>NZ_QPER01000002.1:0-2400000 GCF_009455635.1 Paraburkholderia agricolaris | reverse complement strand
TCAATCGCTGGAAGACCGACGACCTCTCGGAGTCGCAGCCTACCAAGGGCAACATCGCGGGCGGCCTCACGACCATCGAGGAAAAGGCACTCGGCAACATCCAGAAAATCGGCAAGAAGTGCATGGTCGACGGCGTGCTCGACAAAGCCGAAATCCCGACGCATCCGGGTCTCTGGTTCATGGATTCGTCGTCGGCCGCAGCCGAGATGGTCACGCTGTGCGCGGCCTCGGGTTTCGCGGTTCACTTTTTCCCGACAGGGCAAGGCAACGTGATCGGCAATGCGATCGTGCCGGTCATCAAGATCTGTGCGAATCCACGCACCGTACGCACGATGAGTGAGCATATCGACGTGGACGTATCCGGCATTCTGCAGCGCGAGCAGAACCTCGACCAGTCCGGCGACCGCCTGCTCGAATGCATGCTTGCCACGGCGAACGGTCGCTGGACCTCGGCGGAAACGCTTGGCCATCGCGAGTTTGTGCTGACACGGTTGTTCGAAAGCGCCTGATCCGCCGCAGGCGCAAACGCGCCACAGCAGCACAGCAGCATTAGCAGCATTGGCAGCACCGATAGAAGCAGCAGGGCAAAACGAAGTCCCCGTCCGGTGCGCGCCGGCACGACACCGCTCGGCGAAGCGGGCGTGCCGTACGGCGCGCCCGTCTATCTTCTGGCAGCAGCGAGTGGAGGAGACACCATCTTGCGCGTGCTCAAGCATCTCTATGTGCAGGTCCTGATCGGACTTGCGGCCGGCATTCTCGTCGGTCATTTCGCGCCGTCGCTCGGCGTTCAGTTCAAGCCGCTCGGCGACACATTCATCCGCCTGATCAAGATGTTGATCACGCTGCTGATCTTCTGCACGGTGTCGGTTGGCATCGCGCGCATGGAGAACCTGAAGCAGGTCGGGCGTGTGGGCTTCAAGACGATTCTCTATTTCGAAGTGGTAACGACGATCGCGCTCGTCATCGGGCTCGTGGTCGCGAACGTCGTGCATCCGGGCGCGGGGCTCAACGTCGATCCCGCAACGCTCGACGCGAGCGGCGTTTCGCGCTTCGTGAGCGAGGCACATACGCAGTCGCAGGCGAGTTTCCTCGATCAGATCGTGCCGAATTCGGTGGTCGGCGCGTTCGCGCGCGGCGATCTGTTACAGGTGCTGCTGTTTTCGGTGCTGTTCGGGATCGCGTTGTCGATCATGTCAGGGCGCAGCCGGATTCTTCAGCGCGGCATCGAACAGTTCGGCGACGTGCTGATGCGGATCGTCGAGATGATCATGCGGCTCGCGCCGCTCGGCGCCTTCGGCGCGATCGCATTCACGGTTGGCAAGTACGGCATCGGGAGTCTGCAGCAGCTCGGCCTGCTGATCCTGTGCTTCTACATCACGAGCATCCTGTTCGTCGCGATCGTGCTGGGTACCGCATGCCGCTGGGCGGGCGTAGGTCTCTGGCCGCTCCTCAGATACCTGCGCGAAGAACTGCTGATCGTACTCGGCACGTCGACCACCGAATCCGTGCTGCCACGCCTGATGGAGAAACTCGAACGGCTCGGCTGCCCGAAGTCGGTCGTCGGTCTCGTGCTGCCAACCGGCTATTCTTTCAACCTCGACGGCGCCGCGATCTACCTCACGATGACTTCGCTGTTCATCGCACAGGCGACCAACACGCACCTCACGCTGATGCAGCAGATCGGACTGCTTGCGATCCTGATGCTGACGTCGAAGGGTGGGGCGGGCGTCGCGGGTGCAGCGCTCGTCGCGCTGACGGCGACACTCTCAACGCACCAGATCATTCCGGTGGCGGGTATCACGCTGATCATCGGCATCGACCGCGTGCTGAACGAAGTGCGCGCGATCGTGAACATGATCGGCAATGCGGTGGCGACGTTAGTGGTCGCGCGCTGGGAAGGTGTCTTCGATGTCGAAACGGCGCGTGCCGTGCTTGCGTCGCCGCGCAGCGAAGCGTTACAGGAGCGGACGGACGAAGTAGACGGCGGGATGATGCCGCTGTCTTCGCGTCAGACGATGCGCGAGGGTCACAAATGAGCGATCCGGGTCTGCGGTACGTTGCGGCTGACGAACTGGGCAAACTGGCTCGCGCGGCCCTGCTTGGAGCGGGCGCGACGCCCGCGACCGCCGACGCTACGGCACGCGCGCTCGTCTATGCCGACGCGCGCGGGCTCGCTTCGCACGGTGTTGCGCGCCTGCCGATGTACCTCGCGCAACTGCGCAACGGCCGGGTCGATCCGGCGGCGGTGCCGGGCATCGTACGGGACAAGGGTGCGGCTTTTCTGGTCGATGCCGCCGACGGTCTCGCGTTCGCGGCCTGCGAACTGGCGATTGCAACCGGTATCGAGCGGGCACGACAGTTCGGGACGGCGGCGGCGAGCATTGTGCGCAGCCATCATTTTGGCGCAGGGGCGTATCACCTCGAAGCGATCGGCGCGGCCGGGCTCGTCGGGCTCGCCTTCAGCAATGCGCCCGCATCGATGCCGGCCTGGGGCGGTAAGAAACCGCTCTTCGGCACGAACCCGATCGCGGCCGTGTTTCCTCGCTCGAAGGGTCGCCCGCTCACCATCGACCTGTCGCTATCGCAAGTGGCGCGCGGCAAGATCATGGTTGCGGCGCGAGATGGCAAGCCGATCCCGCAAGGTTGGGCGACGACCGCGGACGGCCAGCCGACGACCGATGCGCAGGCCGCGCTCGACGGCATGATGCTGCCGTTCGGCGGCGCCAAGGGGGCGATGCTCGCGCTGATGGTCGAACTGTTGGCTGCCGCGTTATCGGGCGCGCAATTCGGCGCGGAAGCGGGATCGTTTCTCACCGCCGAGGGTGCGCGTTCGCGCGTCGGGCATCTGTTCTGGATCATCGATCCGGCCGCGCTCGCGGGCACCGCGATATATGAGGCGCGGCTCGAGACGCTGATCGACCTGATGCTCGCGGACGACGGTGTCCGTCTGCCGGGCTATCGGCGAGACGAGGTGGCCGAAACTGCCGCGCGCGACGGCATTGGCCTGCCGGCGACGCTGCTTGCGCAACTGGAGGTGTTTGCGGCAGCCGCAGGGTAAACTGACGCTTCCGTGACGAAGCCGACAGTCTGACCCGTATGCCGAACGATCCCGCTTCCCAGCCAGCCGAAGACCCGCAACACAGTGCCCTGAAACACAACGCCCTGAAACAGGGGGTATTTCTGCACGCAGGCTGGCGTAGCGCCGGAACGTGGATCTGGTCGCGCCTGCGCGCGCTCGATTCCGTGACGGGGTTCTATGAGCCGTTCAGCAACGTGCTCGCCGATCTGAGCCTCGCCGACGTTTCTGCGTCCCGTCCCACGCTGACTTCCGGACATCCTCCGCTAGCCGCACCGTACTTCGAAGAGTACCGGCCGTTTCTGCAAGAGGGCGCGCGCGGCGTAGCCGGATACCGCAAGCGCTTCGGCACCGATCGCTTCTCACCTGAGCCGGACGCGGAATTCCCCGCGTTGCAGGCTTATTTGACCCATCTGTGCGAGCGCACGGCCGGGCAAGGCAGCGTACCTGTCTTCAAGTTTTGCCGGTCGTCGGGCCGGCTGCCGTGGCTCAAACGCGCCTTTCCTCAAGCGATGCATGCCGCGGTGCTGCGAAACCCCGCCTCGCAGTTTGCCTCGGGGTGGCTGCTCAATCAGCAATGGAGCAACCCGTTCTTCGTAGCCGCACCGTTTCGCGTGCTGGGTCTGAATCAGTCGGAGCCCTTGGTCCGGCAGGCCATCGAGATCTGCGGTGTAAGTTTGCCGCCAGTCGCGCCGGGTTCGGATGACGCTTACGCGATGGCATGCGAGCAATATGCACGCACAGCGGAGGGCAACAACGCGTATCGGGCGTTCGTCGCGTTGTGGATTCTCTGCGCGTTGCGGATGGCGGACGGCGTCGATCTGATGATCGACATCGACCGCCTCGGACAGTCGCGCGACTATGCGGCCGGACTGCGCGCCGGGTTTCTGGCGCAGAGCGGCTTGTCGCCCGACTTCGGCAGCGCGCGCGATCTGGTCGAGGAAACGCGTCGCAGCGCGGCACGTATGGCCGGGATCGACGGCCGGTCGATGCGGGCGGTTCATTCCGCGGCGCTGAAATTCCTCAAGGCGCAGGGCGTGGCGGACGCCGACTTTGTCGAACTCATCCGGCAGAAGATGGTTCTGGCCAACGAACTGACCGAGCAGTGGCACTGAAGGCACGGTAGGAGCGCGGCGATCCGGAGCGCCGCGTTCCTTGCACAACCTGATGGCGCCGTCCCGCACGGGGCGCCTTCTCTTTCTCCCCTGCATAAGCCCCGTTTCGTATGCGTTGCCGACCCCATCGGCCAATACAGTTGCCGCGCAAAAAACAATACAGTGAGGCGCGGTTTTATTGTGCTGTATCGGGAATATGACTGGCACCGTCGATACAGTTGGCGGGTCTTGATGGAGCCCGCCGACGAGCGCGGGGACCGTCCCAAGGTATCTTCCGGCATGCCACCGCTCGCGAAGCCGCGCGACGTCGCCTGATCTTTTTGCTTTGGCCCAGTGGTCCGCGCTTGCGGCCTTTCCCGAACACGAGGTAACGAAATGAATGCAGTGAACGAACAAGCGAAGTTGTCGGTGCAGCAACTGGGCCATTACATCGGCGGTGCGCCGGTTGCGTCGGCTAGCGGCCGCTTCAAGGACGTGTTCAATCCCGCTACCGGCCAGGTGAGCGGCTCGGTCGCTTTGGCGTCGGTCGAGGAAGTGGACGCGGCGGTCAAGGCCGCGAAGGCCGCCTTCCCGGCATGGAGCGAAACCGCGCCGATCAAGCGCGCGCGCATTCTGTTCAAGTTCAAGGAATTGCTGAACCGGCATCACGACGAACTCGCCATGCTGATTACGCGCGAACACGGCAAGGTGTTTACGGACGCGCAAGGCGAAGTGGTGCGCGGTATCGAAGTGGTCGAGTTCGCTTGCGGCATTCCGAACCTGCTGAAGACCGATTTCACCGACCAGATCGGCGGCGGCATCGACAACTGGAATCTGCGTCAGGCGCTGGGCGTAGTGGCGGGCATCACGCCGTTCAATTTCCCGGTGATGGTGCCGATGTGGATGTTCCCGGTGGCACTGGCTTGCGGCAATACGTTCGTGCTGAAGCCGTCGGAGCGCGATCCGTCGGCCTCGTTGCGCATTGCCGAACTGCTGAAGGAAGCGGGTCTGCCCGACGGTGTGTTCAACGTCGTGAACGGCGACAAGGTGGCCGTGGATGCGCTGATCGAACACCCGGACGTCGCGGCGCTGTCGTTTGTCGGCTCTACGCCGATTGCCGAATACATCTATACGGAAGCGTCGAAGCGCGGCAAGCGTGTGCAGGCGCTCGGCGGCGCGAAGAATCATCTGGTGGTGATGCCGGATGCCGATCTGGACCAGGCAGTCGACGCGCTGATCGGCGCCGCCTACGGTTCGGCGGGCGAGCGCTGCATGGCGATCTCGGTCGCGGTGGCGGTCGGCAATGTCGCCGATGAACTGATCGAACGCCTGGTGCCGCGCGTGAAATCGCTGGTGATCAAGAACGGCGAGAACCTCGACGCGGAAATGGGTCCGCTGGTTACCGCCGAACATAAGGCCAAGGTGGCGGGTTATATCGACGCGGGCGTCGCAGAGGGGGCAAAGCTGATCGTCGACGGCCGTGCTCATCCGGTCGCGCAGGAAGCGGGCTTCTTCATCGGCGGCACGCTGTTCGACCAGGTCGGCACCGAGATGAAGATCTACAAGGAGGAAATCTTCGGCCCGGTGCTGGCGGTGGTCCGCGTGCCCGATTTCGCGAGCGCGGTCGACCTGATCAATGCGCACGAGTTCGGCAACGGCGTGTCGCTCTTCACATCGGACGGCGGCGTGGCGCGCGCATTCGGCCGGCAGATTCAGGCGGGCATGGTCGGTATCAACGTACCGATTCCGGTGCCGATGGCATGGCACTCGTTTGGCGGCTGGAAGCGTTCGCTGTTCGGCGACCACCACGCGTATGGCGAAGAAGGCGTGCGTTTCTATACGCGCTACAAGAGCATCATGCAGCGCTGGCCGGATAGCATCGCGAAGGGTGCGGAGTTCACGATGCCGGTTGCGAAGTAAGCAGGCAGACGCTATCGCAGCGAAAAAAGCCGCGCCTGATTTCAGGCGCGGCTTTTTTGTTCGTGGGCCGCAGTCAGGCTGAGCGGGCACGTTGCCGTGTTTTATGCAGCGGGCGGATCAGCGCACGTTAAACGCCGGCGGACGAATCCTCTTCCGCTTCGCTCAGTACGGCATTCTGTATCGCTGTGACAGGGCTCACGTAAGGCGGCGCCTGGCGCGGATCGTCGATGCTGTAACGCAAGCGGCCGGCCTCGACATACACGCGCAACTGGCGGTACTTCACCAGATACATCAAGCCGACAACCGCCGCGGCAAAGCCCGATGCCGCGCCCACGCCAAGCGCCCAGCGCGGGCCAAAGCGATCCGCCACCCAACCCACCACCGGTGCGCCGAGCGGCGTACAGCCAAGCGAGATGGCCAGCAGGATCGCGATCACCCGGCCACGCATAGCCGGCTCGGTGGAGATTTGTACGAGGCTGTTCGTCGAGGTATTGAACGTCTGCGTTGCCGCGCCGACCACGACGAGCGCGAGGCCGAACAGGACGTAGTTCGGCATCAGCGCGGCCACCGTGCAGCTCACGCCGAAAATTGCCGCTGCGCCAAGCAGGATCGCCATGCGAGGCCTGGCTCTGCGGGCGGCGAGCAGCGCGCCGGTCACCGAGCCAATCGCCATGGTCGAGCTCAGCACGCCGTATTGACTCGCGCCCGCATGAAACGCGGTGACCGACATGGTCGAGATGAAGATCGGGAAGTTCAGCCCGAAGGTGCCGATCAGGAACAGCATCAACAGTGCGGCCTTCAGATCGGGACGCGTCCACACATACTTGAAGCCTTCCACGAAACTGCCACGCGAGCGTGTTGCGCGCGGTTTCAGATTCAGCTCGCTGAGGCGCAGCGTGCGCAGTGAACCGAGCACGGCGACGAACGAGAGCGCGTTGATCAGAAACACCCAGCCGGTGCCCACCGAGGCGATCAGCAGCCCCGCGACGGCAGGGCCGATCATGCGCGCCGCGTTGAACGAGGTGGAGTTCAGCGCGACTGCATTCGACAGATCGGCTTCTCCCACCAGATCGGAGACAAAGGTCTGACGCGCCGGCGAATCGAACGCGGTGACGCAGCCGAGCAAGCCCGCGAACACGTAGACCTGCCATAACTGCACGAGGCCGGTCACAGTGAGCAGCCCGAGGCATAACGCCAGCGTGCCCATTGCCGCCTGAGTGAAGAACAGCAGCTTGCGGCGATCGAAATGATCGGCCGCGTAGCCGGTGAGAGGCAGCAGGAGCATCTGCGGCCCGAACTGCAGCGACATCACAATGCCCACGGAGGTGGCATTGTGATGCGTGAGCTCCGTGAGCACGAGCCAGTCCTGCGCCGTGCGCTGCATCCATGTGCCGACGTTGGAGACGATCGCACCGCTGGCCCAGACGCGGTAGTTGAACGTGCGCAGCGAACGGAATGTGCCGCTCACCGGGATATCTCCAGGTGAGCGATTCGCGCCGCGCAGCGGTTCAAACAGGCGCTCATGCGCGCGACTTGTCGAGCAGATCGAGGACGTCTTGCGTCGTGCCGGTTTCGCCGAGACGCGGGAAGATTCGCGTGATGCTGTTGGTATGAGCGTCGGCGTTCATGTCCGTCATTGCGTCGACCGCGAACGTGACGTTGAGGCCGAGTTCATGGGCGAAACGCGCGGTGGACTCGACGCCGATACTGGTGGCCACACCGACCAGCACCACTTGTGTGACGCCTTGCTGGCGCAGATACGCTTCGAGGTCCGTGTTCGTGAACGCGCCCCAGGTGCGCTTGGTGACCAGATGATCCGACGGCTGTTGCTTCAGTTCGGCAACGAGGTCCGCGAAGCCGGCCGGGAAATCACCCGTGGGGCGCGATTGTTCCGCGCGGCCCGGTGCGCCGCCCGCCACGTTGACGAGCACGACGGGCAAACCGTGACGGCGAAATGCATCGGCCAAACCCGCGGAGAGTTTGACAATCTCGCCGGTGGGGTGGGCGGTGGGCAGCGCGACGATACCTTGCTGCAAATCGATGACGACCAATGCGGTCTTTGGGTCGAGTGTAGTGAGAGCCATGGTGTTTTCCTGTGCGTTACGAGTCGATGAGGCGTTTGAGCAATTCGACGCCAATCGTGAGTTGTTTCTGTTCGGCGGCGGAGAAGCGGGTCTGCATCGTACGGAATAGCCAGTCTTCGCGTGCCGCGCGACTGGCTTTTATCTTCTTGCGGAAGGCGGGCGTTAAAGAGAGAACGGTTTGCCGCCCGTCGTTCGGGTCGGGTGCGCCGCTGACGAGCCCCGCAGCTTTCAATGCTGAAAGCTGCTCGCCCATGGATTGCGGACGCATACCCTGGATACGCGCGAGCGTGGTGACCGTTGCAGGACCTTCGCGTTCCAGCAGAAGGAGAACCTGCACCTGCGACGGCGTGAAATCGCCCACGTGCGCCTCTTCACGCAACCGGCGGCGCAACTTGCCGATGAGTACGCGCAGGTCTTCCGCCGTGGCGTGCAAGGCGTCG
Organism: Paraburkholderia agricolaris; assembly: GCF_009455635.1. Taxonomy (NCBI): domain Bacteria; kingdom Pseudomonadati; phylum Pseudomonadota; class Betaproteobacteria; order Burkholderiales; family Burkholderiaceae; genus Paraburkholderia; species Paraburkholderia agricolaris. Next base: position 2,391,386 of record NZ_QPER01000002.1, on the reverse strand, counting down.
GGATCGGAGGGGGCGCGAGTGGGCTGAGTGTCGTTGCTGGACATGCGGGCAGATGCGAAGGTTACCTTCACAGGTTACCTTCGCATCTGTCGGGCGTCAAGGTCTAGCCAGGCCCGCAAGCGTTGCGCGAAATGCCGAAATGCTGCTTGAGTCCTTCCCAGCCGAGCGCCGTAACGCTCACCGAGCGCGCCGCGGACGACCTGCTGATCCAGCCCCATGCAAGGAAGGCGGCCATCAGCCGGGCGCCCAATGGCCCCGCGACGTGATACTGCCGCTCGGTCCAGTCAAGACATTGGCGCGCATGCTCCGATGCCTGGCTGAATGCCGGGTCGTTCATATCGATGCCGAGTTGCTGCAGCCATTCGCAGCCTGGCGCGGTGACAGCGTATTGACGCTCACCCGCCTCGACGATGAAACCCCGCGTGAGCATGCTTTGCGTCACCGCGATGCTGATCTGTCCCGCCAGGTGGTCGTAGCAGCAGCGCGCGAAACGCAGCGCCTGAGCGGGACGATTGGGTGTATGGCGCCAGGCGGGGGTAACCGGTCCGATCGTCGCGAGGCTTTCGAGCACATGGGAAACGTGCGCGCCGGCGAGCCGGTAATAGCGATGCCGGCCTTTGCTTTCGACACTCAGCAAACCGCCATCGAGCAGCTTGGCGAGATGCGAACTGGCGGTCTGCGCGGTGACGCCCGCCGCTCGCGCAAGCGCGCCGGCCGACATGGCGCTGCCGTCGAGGAGGGTGATCAGTATCACCGAACGAACCGGCTCGGCGATCAGATGCGCAACGCTCGAAATATTGTGCTGGCCCATGTGTTTGCAGCGTCCTTGATTGATGCGTGTTTGACGCGTGTTGGCCGGTGAGAACCACCCGTTTATGCGGTTCGATACTTCGATACAGCCCGAAGCATTCTCAGCGCGAGCCGTCTTATAGTCAACGGTGAACCGATCACCAGGGGCTGGAACTCTTGAACAATGAACGTGAATACCAGAAACGGGTAGTGATCGCGACGTGCCTCAGCTACGTCATTGTCCTACTCGATACATCAATCGTAAATGTTGCGCTGGAGCCGGTGGCGATGAGTTTGCACTCGGATATCAGCGGTCTGCAATGGGTGGTCAACGCCTATACGCTGACATTCGCCAGCCTGCTGCTGAGCGGTGGCGCGCTAGGCGACCGGATCGGCGCAAAGACCGTTTATCTGGCCGGTCTGGTGATTTTCGCCTGCGCGTCGGCATTATGCGGATTGGCGCCGAATTTGCCGGTTCTGGTTGCTGCCCGGATCGGGCAGGGCGTCGGCGCGGCCTTATTGGTGCCGTGCTCACTGACACTCATCAACCGTGCTTTTCCGGTCGCGCGGCAGCGAGCCAGTGCGATCGGCGTATGGGCCGGATGCGGCGGCATCGCGATGGCGGCAGGGCCGCTCGCCGGTGGTCTGCTGATTCATCTGCTGGGCTGGCGGAGCATTTTTCTGGTGAATGTGCCGATCGCGCTGATTGGTGCCTGGCTGACCACGCGCGTCGACTCGGTGCGGCCGGACGCTACGGACAGGCCATTGGACATTGCCGGTCAGTTGCTCGCTATCGTGGCGCTCGGCGCGTCGGTCGCCGTGTTGATCGAGGGCGCGAAGCTCGGCTGGCAGGTGGGCATGATTCGCGTGGGTGCCGTGATTGCGCTCGTCGCCTGGATTGCGTTCGTGCTGGTCGAGACCAAGCGCAAACAGCCAATGCTGTCTTTACACTTCTTTCGTAGTCCGGTGTTTTCTGCGTCGGCGTTTGCTTCGTCGGTTTCCGGCCTGGTGTTTTACGGGTTGTTCTTTCTGCTGAGCCTCTACTTCCAGTCCGCTCGTGGATGGTCGCCGTTGCAGACCGGCCTGGCATTTTTGCCGCTGACGGCCATGGTGGCGATCGGCAGCTTTGCATCGGGCGCATTGAACAGGGCGTATGGCGCGCAACGACTCGTTTGCGGTGGCTTCCTGCTGTACGCGCTGGGTTTCGCCGGACTCCTCGCGCTCGCGGACAACGCGCCGTATTGGCGTATCGCGCTGTGCTTCCCGGCGGTCGGTTTCGGGGCCGGTGTGATTACGCCGGCGGCGACCGCCGCATTGATGACGACCGTGGACAAGGCGCGCGCCGGGGTCGCGGCGGGCGTGCTCAACGCGAGCCGGCAGACCGGCTCCGCCTTTGGCGTGGCAATCTTCGGCGCCTTGATGAGCGCGGTCCAGCCGCTCGATACCGGGATTCGCGTGGCGGTCTATCTGGCGATCGGCTTGTCGCTGCTGGCCGCGCTGGTCTGGAGTATCGCGTTGGCCGTGGCGACGCGTTATGTAGGCAGCGACGCCTGCTGAGCCTATTTTGACCAGCGGCGCGGCCACAAACGGGTCTCGCGCGTCGATAACAGGGTGTTTGGCGTGCCAGTTCCGGCTGGCACCATCGAAAGGACGCCGCTGGCACTACGCGGGTGTTCGGAATATTGCGAAGATACCGGCCCTTTCCTGAAGCTGTCGTCGTGCGCAAAACGTAGCAATCGATTTGACCTTCGATTCTCCGTCTATTGCGAACGAACGACTTATGAATGTTGCCGATACTCCTTCCATTCTGGGATGTCTGGCCCTGGTGACCGTGGTGGCGGGTATGGCAAAAGGCCTGACCGGATTCGGCGGCGCGCTTGTCATGGCGCCACTGTTCGGGCTCCTGATTCCCGCACCCGAAGCCGGTGTGCTGATCGTCCTGATCCATTTCGCGACCTCGCTGCAAGGCGTGCGCAGTTGGGCGAACGCGGTGCGCTGGCGCACGGTGATTCCTCTCGCGCTGGTTGCGATGGCGTGCACGGCAGTCACGACCCTATGGATGGCGAGCGAGAACGCGGTGGAACTGCGCCGGCTCGTCGCGCTCGCCGTTCTTGCCTCCACGGTGATGCACATCCGCGGCTGGCGCTGGCTTCACGATAGCGGCTGGCGGCCGACCTTCACTGCCGGCGCAATGAGCGGCGCGCTGACCGCGCTGGGCGGCATTGGCGGTCCGCCGGCCGTCTACTATCTCAACGGCATTGGCCAGGGTGCCGCGCTGCGTGCCAATCTTCTCGCTTATTTTGCGGTGCTCTATGTGGGTGTGGTGGCCCTTTTTGTGGCCGAACATCAGGTTCACGCGCCCCAGCTCAGCTCGATGGTGCTGCTCGTGCCCGTGTTCGTGCTTGGCGTCTCCGTGGGGGAGCGTCTGCGGCGGCGCGTGCCGGTGCGCCGGGTCGACCATTTCGTGAGCGCTTTGCTGCTGTGTTCCGGACTGGTCGCGCTGCTTACGTAACGGCGCGTAAAAAAACACGTAAAAACGACCTTGCCATCGAGGTACGAGCGGGTGCAATGTCCGCTCACGGTCTACTCCCATGTGGACCAGGCGATTTATTATCGCTGGTACTAGCCAGGTGCATTTTCGGCCACCGATACTGAAATCATTGTAATCGTCTGCAATGGCCGTCGTGCCGCATCCGCTTGCCGCGGATCAGCGCCGCCCGGTCCAGTCCGTCAATGAAAGGCGGATCAGCAGAGGTGATTTCACTGGTCACAAAAAAGCAGACGGAGACTTCATGCTCAAGTTCCTGATTGGGATCGGCATCCCCTATATCGGCGTGATCGGCCTGCTGCCCTGGGTTGCTTCAGTCGACCGATTCGTGCTGGGCGTGCCGTTCATTTATGCGTGGATTTTCATGTGGTTTGTTCTGACGTCGATCTGCCTGCAGATTTGCTGGCGTCTGTTCGATCGTCGCGCGGACGATGCAGATCCGCAAACTCACTGAAGCAGCAGGAGAGCCCGGATGTCCACCGTTGTCTTTCTCGGTTTGATTCTCTTCTCGCTGTATCTGGCGATACGCTCCAAAAAAGGGCATGGCGCGCAAAGCGTTCATGACTTCTTTGTCGCGTCCCGTCAGTTCGGCGCGTACCTGGTCTTTTTCCTCGCCGCGGGCGAGATCTACAGCATTGGCACGATGGTCGGTTTTCCCGGCGGTATTTATGCCAAAGGACCGACGTATGGGGTCTGGTTTCTTGGCTATATCCTGCTGGCGTATCCCGTCGGCTATTTCATCGGACCGAAAATCTGGGAGGCCGGCAAACGCTATAACGCCATTACGCTGCCCGATCTGTTCAAAGGCCATTTTGGCAGTCGCGCATTGGAGTTGATCGTTGCCGGATCGGCGATTCTATTCCTGCTGCCGTGGGGGGAGTTGCAGTTCACGGGACTGGTTGCCGCGTTCAAAGGTCTCGGCTGGAATTTCCAGCCGCTCTACCTGATCCTGATCTCCGCGGTATTGGCATTTACCTACATCGCCATTTCAGGCGTGCGGGCGTCGGCCTACATTGCGATCTTGAAAGACGTGCTGATGGTGTTGGCGATTGTGATCACCGGGCTCGCGGTCGCGTGGCAATCGGGCGTCACGGAGGTTTTTCACGCCGCGAGCCTGCACGTCAGCAACAGCATGAACGCCAGCCAACTGACGTTCTCGATGAGCACCATGCTGTTCCAGTCGCTAGGGTTCTACGTGATGCCGTTCGCCGTGCAGGTTTTCTTCACGGCGTCCAGTCCGAACACGATCCGGCGTACCCAGGTGGCCATGCCGCTGTACATGCTGATGTATCCGTTTCTGGTGATTGCTTCGTACTATGCGATCAGTCAGAACCTGCATCTGGGTTCGCCGAATGAGGCGTTCTTTGCTGCGGCGATCCGATTGCTGCCGGGCTGGCTGCTGGGTCTGGTCGCGGCCGGCGCCTCGCTATCCGGCCTGCTGGTGCTAACCGGGATCTGTCTTGCCATCGGTCCGATCGTGACACGCAATCTGTTGCCGAAGATGCCCGAGAACCGGCAGAAAGCCACCGCGAAAACGGTGATCGTGATCTACCTGCTGGTCTCGATCGTGATGACCCTGTTGACGCCGAATCTGATGCTCACGCTGATCAATACCGCGTACTACGGCGTGACCCAGTTTTTCCCGGGCGTGATGATCATTCTGTTTTCGCTTCGCGTCAAACCGGCCGCGATTGCAACCGGTATCCTGACTGGCCAGATACTCGCGATCATCCTGTACATGCTTCATGCCGATCTCGGCGGATTCAACCTGGGCTTGCTGTGTCTCGTGATCAACGTCGCGGTGACCGCCATGTTGAACCATGGCTGGAAGCGCAAACCGGTTCACGCGCTATCCTGAGCATTCGGCCCGCTTTCTGAATCTGAGACCATCTATTTATGAATTCGATTGAACGAGGTCCCGTTACTGTATTCGTCGCCAGAAAGATTCTGACCATGAATCCGGTCCAGCCGCATGCCACGCACGTTGCGGTGCGAGACGGCAAAATTCTTTCGGTCGGCAATCTGGAGGACGTTAGCCGCTGGGGCGAGGTTGAGATCGTCGACACGTTTCAGGACAAGGTGCTGATGCCGGGTCTTGTCGAAGGGCATTGTCATCTGATGGAAGGCGCCATGTGGGACGCCGTGTATCTCGGCTACTACGACCGGCGCGGTCCCGACGGCACGTTGTGGCCCGGTCTGAGAACGCTGGACGCGGTGATCGCGCGGCTCGCGGATGCTCAACGCGGTATGACGGACGCGGCGGCGCCATTGCTCGCATGGGGCTTCGATCCGATTTTCTTCGGCACGAGCCGCCTGTCGGTCAAGGAACTCGATACCGTTTCGACTACCCGGCCCATTGTCGTGCTGCACGCGAGTGTGCACCTGATGAACGTCAACTCCGCCATGCTGGCGCTCGCGGGGATCGACGAAAACACCGATATCGACGGCATCGACAAGGACGAAGACGGACAGCCGACCGGCGAGCTGCAGGAATTCGCCGCCATGTTCCCCGTGTACGAGGTGATCGGCAGTCAGCTTTCCATTGCGGCCAGCGAAAAGAAAGCGGCGATCTGGAACTTCGGTAAGGTCGCCCAACTCGCCGGTGTGACCACCGCAACGGATCTGGTCAACGATCTGTCGGCGCTGGGCAATCGCAACCTGCGCGAAGTCACGGCCGATCCGCAGTATCCGATCAGGATCGTGCCCGCGTTCGCGCCGCAGCGCAGCCCCGAAGGTGGCGCTGAAAAAGTACTGTCGGCGATGCGTGACAGCACGGAAAAACTGAGCTTCGGCCCGGTCAAATTCATCGTCGACGGATCGATTCAGGGCTTTACCGCGCGGCTGAAGTGGCCCGGCTATGTCGGCGGGCAGCCCAATGGCTTGTGGCTAATTCCGCCGAGTCAGCTGGAGGAGGTGTTCACGCCGTTTCACCGCGCGGGGCTGCAACTCCATATTCATACCAACGGCGATGAAGCTACCGAGGTCGTGCTGAACGCTGTCGAGAAGATGCTCGACGCGTGCCCGCGCAGCGACCACCGCCACACGCTGCAACACTGCCAGATGGCCGACGCGAGCCAGTTGGCGCGCGCGGCGAAACTCGGCATGTGCATCAATTTTTTCTCCAACCATATCTACTACTGGGGCGACGCCCACTACGCGCAGACCATGGGTCCCGACCGGGCGAACCGCATGAACGCGGCGGGCTCGGCGCGGCGGCTGGGCATTCCCTTTGCGTTTCACTCGGACGCGCCGATCACGCAGTTGAGTCCGTTATTTACCGCGTGGTGCGCGGTGCAGCGCAAGACCGCCAGCGGCCGTGTGCTGGGCGCGAGCGAGTGCATCCCCGTGGCGGACGCGTTGCGCGCGATCACGCTGGGCGCGGCTTATACGCTCAAGATGGATCATCTGATCGGCAGTATCGAAGTGGGCAAATTCGCGGACTTCGCCGTGCTGGCGGAAGACCCGAGCGAAGTCGCCGCCGAGCGGCTGAAGGACGTTGAAGTGTGGGGCACGGTGCTGGGCGGCCGCGTATTCCAGTCGCCGGAAAAATGAACGGAGTGGTGAACGACGCTGCTGCGCCGGACGTCCGGCCGCCCATTCCTCTGGTGGTGCTCGGCGGTTATCTGGGGGCGGGCAAGACGACCTTGCTGAACCACGTGCTGTCGATGGCGGGGCAGCGCAAGGTGGCCGTGCTCGTCAACGATTTCGGCGATATCAATATCGATGCCGCGCTGATCCGCGAACGCACGGACGACGTCATCAATCTGGAGAACGGCTGCATCTGCTGTTCGATTGGCGGCCGTCTTGTCGACGTACTCGTGAAAATCAGCGCGCGGCCCGAGCGTCCCGAGTTGCTGATCATCGAAGCGAGCGGCGTTTCCGATCCGGTGAAGATCGCGCAGATCGGCTTGCTCGACCGGGCCTTCAGGCTGTTCGGGATCATCGTTGCCGTGGATGCTGAGCGCATCGGCGCAACCTTGCTCGATCCCTACGTCGGCGATATTGTGCGTCGCCAGATCGAGGGGGCAACGGCCCTTGTACTCACCAAGACTGATCTCGTGACCGAACAGGAAAAGGTCGCGGCAACGCAGGCCGTGCTAGCGCTTGCGACCACCTCCATCCTGTTCGAGGCGGTCGATGGACAGATACCGCCGGCGTTGATCTTCGACGCTAGCGTGGTGCCTCGTCATCAAGCAGGTGGGCGAGGCGTGATGACGGCTGGCGCTTCGAGCCTGCATCGGGATATCAGCAGTTTTTCGTTTCGTTCGGACTTTCCTCTGGACCGGAAGAAACTCCGGGCCGCGCTGCGCGGCCTCTCCGCCACGCTGTTGCGAGCGAAGGGCATTGTCTGGCTGGATCAGGACAGCTTGCCGCAAGAGCTGCATGTAGCAGGTGGCCGCATTCTCATCACCCCATTCGCGGGTCACGCGGCGGCCGAATCGACACTCGTCCTGATCGGCCGTTTCACCGGCGAAGACGAGCGCGCAATCAGGCGTTGCCTCGAAAGCACGCGCGCGCTGAACTGACTTCCGTTGCGCGGCAGCGTGGCTCGCACACGCAGCACACGCAGCATACCCACGGCCTGAATCCAGAAACGCGCTTGGCGGCCTGTCAACTCGCGTCTTCTTTCCCACGCGCCGCACCGCACCACACTGCACCAGGCGAAACCAACGCACTGGCCCTACCGTCGAGCCGACACCAAACTTACACTTTTCCATAAGAGATCGCCGCTTAGGCAAGCTCACGAGTCTCACCCAAATCACCAAGCAGGAGACATGGATGGCCACAACAGAAACGTCCGCAGCGAAGGTCACCGCGGACACACTCGCTGCATTTTCCGATGCATTCAACCGTCACGACGCCAATGCGCTGATGGGCTTCATGACTGAAGACTGTGTGTTCGACACGGCTGGCGGAAGCGAAGTTTACGGCACGCGTTTCGTTGGTCGCGAGGCGGTGCGCGCGGCGTTCGAAACGGTCTTCAAGACCTTCCCGGATGCGCATTGGGGAGACGGACGCCATTACGTTATCGGTGAGCGTGGCGTGTCCGAGTGGGTGTTCACGGGCACGCATGCGGAGGGCTGGCGCATCGAAGCAGAAGGCTGCGATCTGTTCGAGTTCCGCGACGGCCTGATTGCGGTCAAGCGCGCGTTCCGCAAGGAACGTCCGAAGCAGAACGTTTGACGCCGACGAGGAGCTTCACATGGAGCAAAGTGTCATCACACGGGTCGGCGACGGCCTGTCCGCAGGACGGGACGGCGCGACACAGTATGACCCGCGCTACGACCCGCTGGTCTCGCCGGGGCCGGGGCACGGCAAGCAGTACGCACCGACTTATTGGGCCGCGACTGCCGGCACGCCGCCGCCCGACGACGGCCCGATCACGAAAGATATCGACGTGGACGTGGCGATCATCGGCGCGGGGTATACCGGGCTCGCGACGGCGCTTTGTCTGGCGCGCGAGCATGGCATCAAGGCGGTGGTGCTCGAGGCCAACAAAACCAGTTGGGGCTGCAGCAGCCGCAATGGCGGACAGGGGCAGAATGCGTCGGGACGTCTGTCGCGTTCGCAATGGATCGAGCGTTGGGGTAAAGACGTCGCGCTGAAAATGCACGACGAGATCCAGGAAGGTTTCGACAACTTCAAGTCGCTGGTGGCCGAAATCGATTGCGATCCGCAACCCGGCGGCCACTTTCTGATTGCGCACCGGCCGCGCATGATGGCCAAACTCGCCGCCGAAGCCAAAGTCTGGAAAGACGTGTTCGGCTATCCGTCCGAACTCATCGATCAGGCCACATTGCGCCGCGAGTACGTCAACGATTCCGAGGCGGCCGGCGCGCTGCACGAACCCGAAGGTATCGGCATTCATGCACTGAAACTGGCGTATGGCTATCAGCGGCTGGCGCGCGAAGCGGGCGCGCGGGTTCATCCGTCGAGCCCGGTGATCGGCTGGGAAACGATTAACGGCATTCATCATCTGCGCACGCCGGGTGGCATTGTGCGGGCCCGCTCGGTGGGTATCGCGACCGGCGCCTATACGGCGCCGAACCTGCACCCCTCGCTGACGAGCCGCGTGATGCCGATCCTGTCGAATTCGATGGTGACGCGTCCGCTCACGCAGCAGGAAATCGCAGCCTGCAATTTTCGAACGACGCAGGTGCTGACCGATACGCGCACTTTGCGTTTCTACTATCGCTTCCTGCCGGACAACCGGTTGCAGATCGGCAGCCGTAGCGCGATCACCGGTGCGGATGCGCCGAATCCGCGCCACTACGAGTTGCTCATCGAAGGAATGGGCCGCAAGTTCCCGGCGTTGCGCGGTATCCAGATCGATTATTCGTGGTGGGGCTGGGTGGATGTGAGCCACGACATGATGCCGCGTGTGTGTCAGCCGGACCCGAAGCAGTCGGTGTTTTACGCACTGGGCTACGGCGGCAATGGTGTGTCATATTCGCAGCAGGCGGGGCGCCGCCTCGCCGAACGGATAGCCGGTAAAGGAGCGAAGCAGACACTGCCGATCTTCACCTCGCCATTGCCTGGTCATCCGTTCGCACCGTTCCGCCGCATCGGCCAACGCATGCTCTACCAGTTGTACTTCCGGCGCGACGAGAAACCTTGACGCGTTCTGCGTGCCGCGCGCGCTTGCGGCACGTCATTCGCCCGCCGTCGCGCCTCACGCGCACGGCGGCGCTGCGCGGCCAGACAGGTCTGCGCGTTAAGCCATAAGAAAAAACACGATGCAGCGAGGCGCGCAAGCGTCCTCGCTCGATCCGAATTGACGGCGCCCAGGTTCCGGGACTGCGCACGCAGTCTCGCGCAACCGGCGCCGACATCAACAGGATGTGGAGGTGACATGCAAGTATCGAATCGAAGTGAACTGAAGACCGGCCTCAAAGAGCGGCATATGACCATGATCGCGCTGGGCGGCGTAATTGGCGCGGGTCTGTTTGTCGGTAGCGGTGTCGTGGTCCAGCAGGCCGGCCCGGCGGCGGTGCTGTCGTTTCTGATTACCGGTGGCCTGATCGTGCTCGTCATGCGTATGCTCGGCGAAATGGCCTGTGCGATGCCGGCGGTGGGCTCGTTCTACGAATATGCGCGCATGGCCTTTGCCGGCAAGCGCGGGCCGGGCAAACTGGCCGGCTTTCTGACCGGCTGGATGTACTGGTATTTCTGGGTCATCGTCGTGGCCGTCGAGGCGGTGGCCGGCGCGAAACTGGTGCAATTCTGGCTGCCGGATACGCCGGCGTGGGCGATCAGTCTCGTGTTGCTGGTTGTGCTGACCGCGACCAATCTGATCTCGGTGGGCAGCTACGGGGAGTTCGAATTCTGGTTCGCGTCCATCAAGGTGGCCGCGATCGTCGTGTTCCTGTTTCTTGGCGCGCTCTATGTGCTGGGTCTGTGGCCCGCATCGATGCACACCACGGCCGTGATGCCGACACTGCTTTCGCACGGCGGCCTGATGCCGAAGGGCATTGGACCGGTGTTGAGCGGCGCTGTTGCGGCAACGGGTTTTTACTTCGGCGCCGAGATCGTCACGATTGCCGCGGCTGAAGCGCATGAGCCGGTCAAGGCGGTCGCCAAGGCCACCAATTCGGTGATTACCCGCGTGCTGATTTTCTATGTCGGCTCGATCCTGCTGGTGGTGGCGCTGGTGCCCTGGAATTCACCGGCTATGGCTACACCGTATGTGAGCGCGCTCAATGCCATGGGTATTCCCGCCGCCGCTAACGTGATGAATGCAATCGTGCTGACCGCGGTGTTGTCCGCACTCAATTCCGGCCTGTACGCAGCCTCGCGAATGATGTTTGCGCTGACCCGCCACGGCGACGCGCCGGCTGCGCTGGCCCGGGTCAATCGCCGCGGCGTTCCGGTTCGCGCGATCCTGGTCGGCACCTTGTTCGGCTATGTGTCGGTCGTCATGTCGTATGTATCGCCTGACACGGTGTTCGCATTCCTTGTCAATTCATACGGCACGGTGGCCATTTTCGTCTACGTGCTGATTGCCGTGTCGCAACTGAAGCTGCGCGCCCGGCTCGAGCGCGAGGCGCCGCAGATGCTGCGCGTGCGGATGTGGTGCTATCCGTATCTGACCTGTTTCGCGATCGTCGGCATGCTCGGCATTCTGGTGGCGATGGCGTTCATACCGGACCAGCGCACGCCGCTGTGGCTCGGTGTGGTGAGTCTCGGTGTGCTGCTCGTCGCGTATGTGTGGCGGGCCCGGAAAAGGGGCGCTGTTTCCACTGAGCCGGAATTCGTCGACTATCGGCCTCGTACGCATTGATGCATTGTCTTTTGCACGTGGTTTGACGACATGCAGCGGCGGTCCGCTTGAGGTCGCCGCTGCAAGGCAAGCTGCAGCGATGCGTGGGTGGCTCAGCCGGGGGCGGCGTCTCCCCGTTACTTCGACGCGGCCACTGCCGCCGCCGTTGCAGGCTGAAGCAGCGGTCCGATGCGCAACGCAATCTCCTTGAGCCGCGGCACCGCTTTCAGCAGATCTTCCAGACTGGCCCGCGCCGTGGGGGCATGAACGGCCAGTGCCGCGAGCACATGGCCATCGTCGACGTGGCGCACCGGCACCGCGACCGCCACCATTCCGCGTACGAATTCCTCGTTGTCGACGCCGATGCCGCGCATGGCAAGACGGTCGAGTTCGGCCTCCAGCAGATCGATGTCGGTCAGGGTGCGATATGTCATCGACTTGAGCGGCAAGCGCCGGATGACGAGGCCACGCTCGGGCGCTGCCATCTGCGAAAGAAACAGCTTGCCGCTGGCGGTGCAATGCAGCGGCACGCGCGTGCCGGGTTGCAGATGCAGACGCAAGGGTTCGCTCGTCTCGACGCGCTCGACGTACAGCACGGTATCGCCGTCGAGCACGGTGAGATTGCAGGTCTCGCCAAGCGACTCCACGAGCGTGCGCAGCAACGAGCGGCATGCCCGCGTGAACGTACTGTTCGCGAGCGTGGTCAGGGCGAGTTGCGCGGCGCGTGGCCCGAGTGCAATGGCGCGATCGGCGCCGCGCGAGTCCGGCATATGTGTGACGTAGCCGCGCGCTTCGAGCGACTCGATCAGGCGCATCAGCGTTGCCTTCGGAATCTGCAGACGTGAGGACAACTGGGAGAGCGACGACGGTTGTCCCGCCGATGCAAGTTGTTCCAGCACGCTGAGCGCGCGCAGCACGCGGGTGTCGTCGGCGGGCTCGTGGGCAGGTGAGGGGAGATGCGTGGTGTCTCTCATTGTCCTTCCCGAGGCGGATCAAGGGGAATGCAGCCCGAACGGATCAGTGACAACCCGGATGAACGCGTTCGGACAGATTGAATAGTGAAACGAAAAAGTCGGTTTTCGTACCGGTTTATTCAATCGTAACCGGATTTGCTTGAAGTCGAAACTCTCATCCAATAAATTGGGACGAAATGATCCAGTTTTAAAAGAAAAGATATCGGCACGGAGACGTTATCAATGGTACGGAGTTTCGACTACGTGGTTGTCGGCGCTGGATCGGCGGGCTGTGTCCTCGCTAACCGCCTTTCCGAGAATGGCCGTTACTCGGTATGCCTGCTCGAAGCCGGTCCGCCCGACCGTTTTCTGTGGATTCATATCCCGATCGGTTACGGCAAAACCATGTTTCACCCGGTCTACAACTGGGGCTTTTACACCGACCCGGATCCGAACATGAACGACCGCAAGCTCTACTGGCCGCGCGGGCGCACGTTGGGCGGCTGCAGTTCCATCAACGGCCTGATCTACATTCGCGGTCAGAAAGAGGATTACGACCAGTGGGCCGCGCTCGGTAATCGTGGCTGGAGCTGGAAGGACTGCTTGCCTTACTTCCGGCGGCTTGAGCATAACGAACTCGGCGAGTCGCCGACACGTGGCGTGGATGGCCCGTTGTGGGCCTCCACGATCAAACAGCGGCACGAACTGGTGGATGCATTTATCGCCGCGTCGAATCGCCTGGGTGTCCAGACGGTCGACGACTTCAATCAGGGCGATCAGGAAGGGGTCGGCTATTACCAGTTGACCACGCGGCGTGGCTGGCGGTGTTCGACAGCGGTCGCTTACCTGAAACCCGCGCGCAAGCGCCCAAATCTGCAGATCGAGACCGACGCACTCGCTTCGAAAATTCTCTTCGACGGGACGCGCGCGACAGGTATTCGCTATGAGCAGCATGGCAAGCTTCACGAAGTGCGCGCGCATCGCGAGGTGGTGTTGACGGCAGGCGCGTTGCAGTCGCCGCAATTGCTGCAGGTGTCGGGCGTCGGGCCGGCGAAATTGCTCAATGAACTGGGTATTCCGGTGGTCGCCGATCGGGCCGGCGTCGGCGAGAATCTGCAGGATCATCTGCAGATACGTCTGACCTATGAGGTGGCGCGGCCGATCACGACCAACGACCTGCTGCACTCCTGGACGGGGCGCGCCAAGATGGGCCTGCAATGGGCGCTGTTTCGCGACGGGCCGTTGGCCGTCGGCATCAATCAGGGCGGCATGTTCTGCCGCGCGTTGCCGGATGTGGCGAAAACGCCGGACATCCAGTTTCACTTCTCCACGCTGTCGGCCGATACCGCGGGCGGCGATGTCCACGCGTTTCCTGGCTGCACCTATTCGATCTGCCAGTTGCGTCCAGAGTCGCGCGGGAACGTGCGGATTCGCACGGGCGATATGCGCGACGCTCCGTCGATCCAGCCCAATTATCTGGCGACCGATCTCGATCGCCGCACCACGGTTGCAGGTGTGCGTTTTGCGCGCAGCGTCGCTGCCACGGAGCCTATGGCATCACTGATGAAGCGCGAAGTCCGGCCGGGCCGGGAAGCGCAAAGCGACGACGAACTGCTGCACTTTTGCCGCGAATACGGCCAGACGATTTTTCATCCGTCCGGTACCGCGAAGATGGGTGTCGCAAGCGATCCGGGCGCCGTGGTCGACGAACGATTGCGTGTATACGGCACGCAGGGGTTGCGGGTGGTCGATTGTTCGATCATGCCGACGCTGGTTTCCGGCAATACCAATGTGCCGATCGTGATGGTCGCCGAAAAGGCGTCCAGCATGATCCTCGAGGATGCGCGAGCGGGCGACAGGCCGGCCGCACAGGTGCAATCGCCAAGCATGGCAGCACAGTATTAAGGCAGGAGCGGACGCAAAAGCACCGAACCGAAGTAGCTGCAGGCAGTAAAAAGATCACTACCTGACTCGCTGCATCCGAAGCCGATAACAGCAGCGGGCAGGCGGTGAAATTCGCGCCCCAGGAGGAGACAGACAGGGGCCCAGAAGTGCTGCGTTGCCGGGACGGCGCGCGGCCATTCATTGGAGGAGGCGCTATGGCAATCGATAAGCGGGTTATCCGCCGCGTTGCATTCGCGAGCGTGATTGGAGCGACGGTCGAATGGTATGACTTTTTTCTGTACGGTGTCGTGGCGGGCATCGTCTTCAACAAGCTCTATTTTCCCGCGCACGATCCGCTCGTCTCGACGATGCTGGCCTACGCCACGTTCGCCGTCGGTTTCGTCACGAGGCCGCTCGGCGGCGTGATCTTCGGCCACTTCGGCGACAAGGTCGGACGCAAGTCCGCGTTGATCTGCACACTCATCATCATGGGAATTTCGACGGCGGGTGTCGCCTTCGTGCCGACCTTCGCCCAGATCGGCATCTGGGCGCCGATTCTGCTGCTCGCCTTGCGGGTGTTGCAGGGCATCGGGCTCGGCGGCGAATGGGGCGGCGCGGTGCTGATGGCCTATGAATATGCGCCGCCGAACCGGCGCGGTCTGTACGCAAGCTTGCCGCAGATCGGCTTGTCGATTGGCTTGTGCCTCGCGTCGGGCATCGTCGCGGGTATCTCCCGCCTGCTGCCGGAGGCGGCGTTTCTCGCGTGGGGCTGGCGGGTCGCGTTTGGCGCTTCGCTGCTGCTGGTGGTGCTCGGCCTCTACATTCGCCTCAAGGTGATGGAGACGCCCGAGTTTCTCGCGCTCAAGCGCAATCGCCGCGACGTGAAAATCCCCTTCGTCGACATGCTCACGCGTTATCGCAGTTCGGTGCTGCTCGGCATGGGCGCGCGCTGGATCGACGGGGTGTTCTTCAACATCTTCGCGGTATTCATGATCGGCTACCTCACGCAACGTCTTTCGATGAGCCGCACGGAAGCGCTCACCGGCGTGATGATCGCGGCGATGGTGATGTGCTTCTTCATCCCGTTTTTCGGCCGGATGTCGGACCTGATGGGCCGCGCGCGCGTGTATCGCTGGGGTTCGCTGATTTGCGGCGTTTCGGTGCTGCCGGCGTTCTGGCTGATGGAGACGCAGGCCGGCAATACGCTGGCTGTCTGGCTCGGCGTGGTGATCCCGTTCGGCATCTTCTACGCGATGGTCTACGGCCCGGAAGCCGCGCTCTTTGCCGAGCTGTTCGATCCGGAGGTGCGCTATACCGGCATCTCGTTCGTGTACCAGTTCTCGGGCATTTTCGCGAGCGGCCTCACGCCGATCATCGCGACGGCGCTGCTGCGGCTGGATGGCGGCAAGCCCTGGTATGTGTGCGGCTATGTGATTCTGTCGGCGCTGCTGTCGGCATGGGCCGCGTGGGCGATGGAACGGCGCGCGAAACCCTTCGACGAGATGGCGACCGTGCGTTGACAGCGAGGCCTGCGGGGTGAATGTGGACGGAAGCGCCACCTGAAACGTGAGATTCTGCGTATAATAAAACGGAACAAAACGTACCGAAAATTATCGTAATTCGGCGGCGCCCCATCTACATCCCGCAGCAGGGAGGAGCATGAAGTGACTGATATCGTGACTGGCAAACCCGACAGAATGGTCTCGGTGCGGACTGTGTTCGGCATTGATTCCAGCCTGATGGTGCCCGCTTTCAGCGAGCGTGACGACCACGTGCCGGAGATCGACGAGGTCTACCGTTTCAATCCGGAAGTGACACTGGCCATTCTGGCCGGCTTTAGCCGGGATCGCCGGGTGATGGTGCAAGGCTTGCACGGTACCGGGAAGTCGACGCATATCGAACAGGTGGCGGCCCGCCTCAATTGGCCCTGCGTGCGCGTCAATCTCGACGGTCATATCAGCCGTCTCGACCTGGTCGGTAAAGACGCGATCGTGGTGCGCGACGATCTGCAGGTCACGGAGTTTCAGGAAGGGATCGTGCCATGGGCCTTGCAGCGCCCGGTCGCCCTGATCTTCGACGAATACGATGCGGGGCGCCCGGACGTGATGTTCGTGATCCAGCGCATTCTCGAGCGCGACGGCAAGTTCACGCTGCTCGACCAGAATCGCGTGATTCATCCACATCCGTATTTCCGCATGTTCGCCACCACCAACACGGTGGGCTTGGGCAATCTGAACGGCCTGTATCACGGCACACAGGTGCTCAATCATGCGCAGATGGACCGCTGGAACGTGGTGGCCACGCTCAACTATCTGCCGCGCGCGGAAGAGGCGGGCATCGTGCTCGCGCGTGTCCCGGAACTCGGCGATGCTGCGGGGCGCGCGCTGATCGAATCGATGGTGAGCGTGGCGGAACTGACCCGCAAGGGTTTCGCCGCCGGCGACCTGTCGACGCTGATGTCGCCGCGCACGGTGATCAACTGGGCGGAGAACTGCCAGATTTTCCGCGATCCGGCGATGGCGTTTCGTCTGACCTTCCTGAACAAGTGCGACGAAGCCGAGCGTTCGATCGTCGCCGAGTATTTTCAGAGGTGCTTCGGTACCGAACTCGAGGCCGACGTTAAGGTTGAAGGCCACCCGGCGGGTAGCCGCTGATGGCGCTGGACAGGCACCCGCAGCAGGATCAGCAGCAGGACCCGCAGCAGACCCAGCGGCAAGCGATCCTCCGCGCGGAGCAGCGCGAGGCGCTGTGCGCGGCGGCCGTGCGCGCGCTCACCGGCGACGCCGCATTGCACTACCGCGAAGGGCGCCTATGCCGTGATCTGCGACCTTTGCCCTTGCACGCACCCCATCTGCGCACCGACCCGCAGCAGGACGATTTCGCGTCTTTGCGCGGCGCTGCCGATGGCGCGGCCTTGCGGCTCATGCACTCCGACGCGGCGCTGCACAACCGGCTATGCCCGGCCGACTCCGTCGAACGGCTGCTATTCGAATTGCTCGAGCAGTTGCGCTGCGAGACCCGGACGCCACCTGGCATGCCGGGCCTCGTGCAGAACCTGCGCGATCGTTTCGAGGCCTGGTCGCGGGCGTTCTATCGCTCCGGACTCGCCGAGGATCATCTCGGCATTCTCCTGTACACGGTCGCGCAGATTGCCTGGTCGCGCCTGACGGGCTGGCCTGTGCTCGAAGACACCGAGGACCTGATCGAAGCCACGCGCGCGGCGATCGTGCCGGTGCTGGGCGTGTCACTGGCGGGCTTGCGCCGGCATCGGGCCGAGCAGGACGCGTTCGCGGTTCATGCGCTTGAACTGGCGCGGCTGGTGGCCGGGATGATTCGTGCCGCTCGCGCCGGCACACTGGACGATGCCGAAGATGATCCGCAGGAAAGCGACGATAAAGCGCCGCGCACGGCGTTCTCGCTCTGGTTCGACGTCGAGGACGACGAATACAAGGACATGGCCGTTGCGCTGACCGGCCAAAGCCGCGTGCTCGAGGCGTCGGAACAGGGTTATCGCGCCTATACGACGCGCTACGACCGTGAGTTATTCGCGGGTACGCTGGTGCGCAAGGCCTTGCTCGGCGAGTTCCGCGAGCGGCTCGACGAACGCGTCGCCGCCCAGGGCATCAACGTGGCGCGGCTTGCCCATGCGCTGAAAGCGGCGCTGGCGCTGCCGCAACGCGACGGCTGGTCGTTCGGCGAAGAGCATGGCCGTATCGACGGGCGGCGCCTCGCACAACTGGTTAGTTCTCCGGCTGAACGGCGCCTGTTCCGGCTCGAACGGAATACGCTCATGGCGGACTGCGTGATCGGTTTTCTGATCGACTGCTCGGGCTCGATGAAGGCGCATATCGAGCCGGTGGCGACCATGGTGGATATCCTCACGCGCGCGCTCGACCAGGCGGGCGTCACGACCGAGGTGCTGGGCTTCACCACCGGCGCGTGGAACGGCGGCCGCCCCCGGCTCGACTGGCTTGCGCAGGGCCGCCCGCATCACCCGGGCCGGCTCAATGAGCTGTCGCATCTGGTATTCAAGGACGCCGACCGGAACTGGCGGCGCGCCCGCGCGGACATTGCCGCGCTCTTCAAGGCGGACCTGTTTCGTGAGGGCGTGGATGGCGAAGCGGTCGACTGGGCCTGCGCGCGTCTTCTCGCCCGTCCCGAGGCACGGCGGATTCTGATCGTGATTTCAGATGGCAGCCCGATGGACAGTGCGACGGGCCAGGCCAACGACGCGTTCTATCTCGACAACCATCTCAAGACCGTTGTGGCGCGCCATGAAGCTTCGCGCGATGTGGAGGTGCTGGGTCTGGGCGTCGGGCTCGATCTCAGCCCGTATTACCGCCGCTGTCTGGCAGTCGATCTCTCGGTGCCGCCCGACATGAAACTGTTTGCGCAGATCGTGAGCTGGATTGGCGCACGCGGGCAGGGCGGCAGGCGCTAGTCACGCCCGCGGCCGGATGAGCGCGGCCGGGTCACGACGCGAGCGGTGTGGCGCGTGCGGCGAGCGGTGCAGCCGCGCTTTGCGCCTGCACCGCAGTGACCGCGATCACGTAGTAGATGTCGTCGGCGCTACAGCCGCGCGAAAGATCGTTGGCAGGCTTTTTCAGGCCTTGCAGCAAGGGGCCGATCGCTTTCGCATCGCCGATCCGCTCGGCCAGCTTGTAGCCGATATTGCCGGCTTCGAGGCTGGGGAAAATCAGTACGTTGGCGTGTCCCTGCACCTGCGAATGTTCGATCTTGCGCATCGCGATCTCGGAGACGAGGGCCGCGTCCAGTTGCACGTCGCCGTCGATCGCCAGATGCGGGCGCGCGGCTCTCACCTGGCGGGTCGCTTCCACGACCTTGTCGACGGCCGCGTGCCGGGCGCTCCCGCTGGTCGAGAACGACAGCATGGCCACGCGCGGTTCCTCCATCAGCAGGCTTTGCGCGCTGTCAGCCGCAGCCATGGCAATCTGCGCGAGTTCGCCGGCGTCCGGGTCCACTACCAGCCCGCAGTCGGAGAAGATCAGGCCGCCTTTGAGCGTGTGGAAAGGCTCGCACAACATCATCAGAAAGAAGCTCGAGACCAGTTTGAACGAGGGGTGAATACCAATGATCTGGATCGCCGTGCGGACCACGTCGGCGGTGGTGTGGACAGCGCCGGCCACCGAGCCGTCCGCGTGGTCGAGCCGCACCATCAGGTTCGCGAAGCAGAGCGGCTTGAGGATTTCCTGTTGCGCTTCCTCGAGCGTCATGCCTTTTTTGCTGCGCAGTGCGAAGAGCGCTTCAGTCAACGAGGGGGCGAGCGGCGAGGTTGCGGGATCCACCAGTTCCATGCCGCTCAAGTCGATGTTGTGGCCGGCCGCCGCCGCGCGGATGCGCTCGCCTGGACCTACCAGCACGATGTGGGCGATGCCTTCACGGCTCGCGCGTTGCGCGGCCTCCAGCATGCGGGGATCTTCCGCCTCGCAGAGCACGATGCGTCTCGGCGAAGTGCGGGCGCGTTCGATGATGCGATTGATGGCTTTCATGGCACAGGGCGGCGGTCACGGTTGAAAAAACGGCCGGAAACGGCAGGGGAAGCCCCGTTTCCGGCCTGCCGGGCACGCAGCAAGCTGCGCCTTGCGCCCGGGCCTTCAGACAACGGATGAATCAGACATAGTCCTTGTACTTGTCGAGCAGGCGTACCGGCTTGGCCAGCGCATCGCGGCGGAACGGATCGCCGAGTTCGCGGGTGCACATGATTTCGATGATGGTGGTCTTGCCATGGTTCATCTGCGCATCGATCGCACGCTTCAGTGCCGGGCCGACGTCCTCGAGCCGGTCCACCGTGACACCCTCGGCGCCCATCGCGCGCGCGATGCCGGCAAAGCTCTGGTTGTCGAGTTCACCGGCGACGAAGCGGCGGTTGTAGAAGTCGACCTGGTTTTTCTTCTCCGCGCCCCATTGCCGGTTGTGGAAAACCACGGCGGTGACCGGAATGTTGTGACGCACGCAGGTCATGGTTTCCATCAGGCTCATGCCCCACGCACCGTCGCCGGCATACGAGACAGCGGGGCGATGCGGTGCCGCGACCTTGGCGCCGATGATGGTCGGGAACGCATAGCCGCAATTGCCCCAGCTCATCGCGGCGAAGAAGCTGCGCGGCTTGTTGAAACGCAGATAGCTGTTGGCCACGGAGTTGATGTTGCCGATGTCGGTGGAGACCATCACGTCTTCCGGCATGGCCTTTTCGAGTTCGCGCAACACCTGGCGTGGATGCAGATAGTTGCCGCCGCCGGGGGTGCGCTCGCCTTTTTGCTCCTCGATCATGTCCATGCTGTAGGGGTCGCGCTCATGCGTCCAGCCGTCCAGCTCCTTCTCCCATGCCGCTTTCTCGGCGGCGATTTCGCCGGCGCGTTCTTCACGCGAGGCGTCGCAGACGAGGGTGCGGCCTTCGAGGCGCTGCGTGAGCGCTACCGCGGCGGCCTTGGCGTCACCGCAGATGCCTACCGAGATCTTCTTCACCAGGCCGAGCATTTTGTGGTCGGCATCGATCTGGATGATCTTGGCGTTCTGCGGCCAGTAGTCCATACCGTGCTGGGGCAGCGTGCCGAATGGGCCGAGCCGCGAACCGAGCGCGATCACCACGTCGGCGCGCTGGATCAGCTTCATGGCCGCCTTCGAGCCCTGATAGCCGAGCGGGCCGCACCACAGCGGATGGTTGGCGGGGAACGAGTCGTTGTGCAGATAGCTGTTGACGACCGGCGCGCCAAGGCGCTCGGCCAATGCCTTGCACTCCTCGATTGCGTCGCCCATGACCACGCCGCCGCCGGAGATGATGACCGGGAACTTGGCCTGAGCGAGCAGTTCGGCCGCTTCGTCGAGGCGTTGATCGCCGCCCGGGCCGCGGTCGAGGCGTTGCGGTTGCGGAATCTCGGCCTTGATCTGGCCGTAGAAGTAGTCGCGCGGAATGTTGAGCTGGGTCGGGCCCATTTCGGCCAGTGCGCGGTCGAAGCAGCGGCCGGTGAATTCAGCCATGCGCGCGGGATGGGTGACGTGGCCCTGATACTTGGTGAACTCCTGGAACATGGGGAGTTGCTTCGCTTCCTGGAAGCCGCCCAGGCCGATGCCCATGGTGCCGGCTTCGGGCGTAATCATGACCACGGGGCTGTGCGCCCAGTAGGCCGCGGCGATGGCGGTCACGCAATTGCTGATGCCCGGGCCGTTCTGGCCGATCACCACACCATGGCGGCCCGATACGCGGGCATAACCGTCGGCCATGTGGCCGGCGCCCTGTTCGTGCACCACGGGAATGAGGCGGATGCCGGCGGGCGCGAAGATGTCCATGGCGTCCATGAAGGCCGAACCCATGATGCCAAACATGTCGGTCACGCCGTTCGCGGCCAGGGTTTCGACGAAAGCTTCCGACGGGGTCATGGCCTGCGGGCCGCTGATGGGGGTGTGATCGCTCATGGGCTGTCTCCGATGTTTAATTAAACCGGAACAATTTGTTCCGAAAAGTGGTTATCTAAAATGTAGAGCATGCACCGGGGATGGTCAATAGGTGTAGCGAAATAAACGGTACGTTTTGTCTCTAAAAATCAATATCGAGGTGCGAACTGCAAGAGGCGCGCCGCTCGATAGCGGCCGCGCCGCGCCATCACACCCGGCCTTTCCACGGCACCAGCACGCGTTCGAGGTGGCGCATCAACAGGTCAAAGCACAAGGCAAAGAAGCCAATCACGATGATCCCCATGATCACCACGTCGCTCGCGAGGAACTCCGCGGCGTTGAGCACCATGAAGCCGAGGCCGCTGGTGGACGCCACCATTTCCGCGGCAACCAGCGTGGTCCAGCCGACCCCGATGCCGATTCGCATGCCCGTGAAAATCTCCGGCAGCGCGGATTTCAGAATCACGTACAGCACGACCTGGGTGCGCGAAGCGCCCATCGAATAGGCTGCGTGAATCTGTTCGATCGACACGGAGCGCACGCCCGAGCGCGCGGCGATGGCGAGTGGCGCGAAGATGGCCAGATAGATGAGAAAGACTTTGGAGAATTCACCAATGCCGAACCAGATGATGATGAGCGGCAAATAGGCGAGCGGCGGCAGCGGCCGGTAGAACTCGATGGGCGGATCGAAGATGCCGCGAGCAAACCGTGAGACACCCATCATCACGCCGATCGGAATCGCGCTCACGCAGGCGAGCGCGAAAGCGCCGAACACGCGCAGCAAGCTGATGCCGGTATGTTGCGCGAGCGTGGAATTGGCGAAACCCTCGGTGGCCACGAACACAAACTTGGCATACACCGCTTGCGGCGACGGCAGAAAGAGCGGCTTGATCCAGTGCAGGTTGGTCGCGGCAAACCATAGTCCGACGAATACCGCGACCGTCGCGAGGCTCGTGACGACGCTGCTGCCCTGGCCGGGTACGCCGAAGGTGTCGCCTGGCCGCGCCGGCTTCTTGGCGAGAAGCCGTGGACGTGGGCCAGGGGTGCGAGGCGGTTGGACAGGCATCTCGGTTCCGAGTGGGGCGTCATGGCCGCGAGGGAATGCCGGAGCCCGTTTTGAGCTAAACATGTGTCACCTCGGCTTCGGCGCCGTGCATTTTCTCGTCGCCGTAAATGATGCTGAGCACGCGCTCGCGCATTTCGATGAAATCGGGACTCGATTTGATGGCGCGCGCATCGCGTGTTTCGAGAAAGCGCCGGTTGAAATCCAGCGCGTAGGTGTGCGTGATGCGCCCGGGGCGCGGCGACATCACGATCAGGTGGCTCGCCAGGAAGAGCGCTTCCTCGACGCTGTGTGTGATGAAGAAGAACATCTTGTTCGTCTTCGTCCAGACGTCGAGCAGCAGTTCCTGAATCGTTTCGCGGGTCAGCGCGTCGAGCGCGGCCATCGGCTCGTCCATCAGCAGCATGGCGGGGTCGCAGGTCAGCGCGCGCGCAATGCCCACGCGCTGCTGCATTCCTCCGGAGAGCTGATAGATCATGTGCTTGTGAAAATCCTGCAAGCCGACCAACGCCAGATTGCGCGCGGCGATCTCGCGCCGCTGCGCTTTCGGGACGCCCTGGAGCTTCAGGCCGAACTCGGCGTTGTCGATTACGTTGAGCCAGGGCAACAAGGCATGCTTCTGGAACACGACGCCACGGTCAGAACCCGGCCCGGCGATCGGCGAGCCGCCGAGCAGGAGCTCGCCGCTGGTGGGCGCGATAAAGCCGGCCATCAGCGAGAGCAGGGTGGTCTTGCCACAACCCGATGCACCGAGCGCCACGACAAAGTCGCCCGAGTTGATCGTCAGATTGATGTCGTCGAGCGCGTGTACCGTCTGGCCGGCCTTACGGCCCGGAAAGACCACGCTCACATTCTTGACTCTCATGCTTTCCATGTTGCCTCCTGATTCGACAGAACCGGCTTACGTCATTTGAGTTTCATTGCCGCTTCGGCATACGCCGGGGTCACGAACTTCGAGTAATCGGGCAACACCGCGCTGATCTGTTTCTGATCTTTCAGGAACGTGGCCGTGTCCTTCAGCGCAAACGTCGCGCGTCCGGCACTGCCGCCGCCGAGCCATTGCGACGAGGCCTGCTCCTGGAGCGTCGGGAACGCATAAAGCGAGAGCGACTCCGGCACGTCGGCCGGCGAGCCGCCGATCATCTTTGCGATGGCGGCCGCTTGCGGCGAGGTGGCATTCCATTGCGCCGTATTCTTGCGGTACTGATCGTCCGCATCGGCGATGGCTTTCACGAGTTTTGCCATGAAGTCCTTATGCGCCTCGCCCCATTG
This sequence comes from Paraburkholderia agricolaris, assembly GCF_009455635.1. Taxonomy (NCBI): domain Bacteria; kingdom Pseudomonadati; phylum Pseudomonadota; class Betaproteobacteria; order Burkholderiales; family Burkholderiaceae; genus Paraburkholderia; species Paraburkholderia agricolaris. The sequence continues at coordinate 2,367,204 of NZ_QPER01000002.1, read as the reverse complement.
GCGATCGACAGCAATGCCGTCGAAGGTCGGTTTGCCGAGCTTGGACAGATCGCCGGACGTAATCAGAACCTTGCCGCTCTTCTTCAATTGGGCGAGCGCCGGGTCCCACACGTAGGCGGCGTCGATATCGCCGCGCTCCCATGCCGCGACCAGCTGGTTAGGCTGCATGTTGAGGATCTTCACCTCGGACGGATTGATGCCCCAATGCTGCAGCGCGAACATGGTGTGATAGTGCGTGGTCGACACGAACGGCACGCCGATCGTTTTGCCCTTCAGATCAGCCGGTTTGTTGATGCCGGAGCCGTTGCGCACCACCATCGCCTCGGCCTGATTGATGTTGTCCAGAATCCAGAATAGCTGCAGATCGAGCCCCTGGCTGACTGCCGCGGCAAGCGGGCTCGAGCCGATCACGCCGACCTTCACGTCGCCCGACGCCATGGCGGTCGCGACCTTCGCGCCGGATTCGAACTGCCGCCAGTTGATCTTGTAGCCGGTTTCTTTCTCGATGGAGCCGTTCGCGATCGCGACGACCCATGGATCGACGATCTGCTGGTAGGCTATCGTGACTTCCTTGTCCTGCGCGTGGCTGGCCGGCGCCACCACGCAGGCGAGTGCGGCGAGTGCCGCCACAGTCGCACGGCGAGTCAGATTGCCGAACCAGCGGGACAACTTCGTGTGTGTGTCGCTTTTCATCGTAGGTCTCCAGAATGGCCGTGCAGGTACGCGAATAACACGTGAATCGAACGCCCGCCGACGGGGGCTTGTCCCAATCGCCGAGATTGGGTTGATGCGAGTATCGTCAGTAAAAAATGTTGCGGGTTAGGGCCAGACGTGGCTGATCGTTGAGTCCAACCGCTGCACCAGAACGGGCCGTGGCGCCAGTCCTGCCGGCAGCCGCTCAGGGCGGCTGGCAGACGCTTTTTGGCGCGTCCAGAATGACGGTGTCCGCCTTCGTGCGGACGGACTCCGTCTACAAAAAACAGGAGATAGAATGGCAAGTCGCACCTCGGTGGCCCTATGGAGCCAGCGGTTCCAGCGCTCACCCGAGTCGAACATGAGCCTCCAGGGCCAGATTCGCCAGATGCTGGTTGCCGCGATTCTGGACGGGCAACTGTTGCCGGATCACGCGTTGCCGTCCAGCCGCGAACTGGCCGACCAGTTGAGTGTTGCCCGCAATACGGTGGTGCTCGCGTATCAGCAACTGGTTGAGGAGGGCTATCTGATTTCGCGTGAGCGTAGCGGCCACTTCGTCAATCCGGCCATTCTCGAAGGGCGGCACGAATTCGCGCCGTTGCAGACGGTCCCCGCGCAGGCGGCCAATGAGGCGCTTGCACGGCCCGATTGGGACCACCGCCTCAGAAGGCGGCCGTCTTCGCAACGCAACATCGTCAAGCCGGGCAACTGGCTGAGTTACGAATACCCCTTTATCTACGGACAATTCGACCAGTCGCTGTTTCCCACCAACGACTGGCGCGAATGCTGCATGAAAGCGCTGTCGGTCATGGAGATCCGCAACTGGGCGCCGGACCTGATCGAGCGCGACGACGATACGCTGATCCAGCAGATCCGCACGCGGGTGTTGCCGCGGCGCGGCGTGTTTGCGATGCCGGACGAAATCGTCGTGACGATCGGCTGCCAGCAGGCGCTTTATCTGATCGCGGACCTGCTGGCGAGCGAGCGGACCACGATCGGCTTTGAAAACCCCGGTTATCCGGATGCCCGCAATATCTTCGAGAATCGCAATGCGCGGCTGCAGCCGCTGCCGGTGGATAGTGGCGGCGTGCGCCCGGTCGAAGACGCCGATCTGCTCGCGCAATGCGACTACGTCTACGTGACGCCGAGCCACCAGTGCCCGACTACGGCCACCATGCCGATCGAGCGGCGCCATGCGCTGCTGGAACAGGCGCAGGCCCATGACTTCGTGCTGATCGAGGACGACTACGAAAGCGAAAACAACTTCTCAGGCGCACCGCATCCGGCGTTGAAGAGCCTGGATACCGCGGACCGGGTGATCTATATCGGCAGTCTGTCGAAGACTTTCGCGCCGGGATTGAGGTTGGGTTATATCGTCGGGCCGCGTGAGCTGGTGCGCGAGCTGCGCGCGCTGCGGCGCCTGATGGTGCGGCACCCGGCAGCCTATATTCAGCGCGCGTTCGCTACGTTTCTGGCGCTCGGCCACCACGATGCATTGCTGCGGCGCCTCGCACACGCCTATCGGGAGCGCGCCCAGGCGCTGATGACCGCGCTCGACACACACTTACCGGAAGCGCGCTATCTGCCGATGTCGGGCGGCGCGTCGTGCTGGGTCGAGGGGCCGCCGTGGCTCGATGCGACACGCCTTGCAGCGGATGCGCAGACACACGGCATTCTGATCGAACTGGGGCGGGTCTTCTTCATGACCGGACTGGAGCAGAACCACTGCTTCCGGATGGGTTTTTCGGCCATCAAGCTCGAAAAGATCGACGAAGGCGTACGCCTGCTCGCGGAGCTCGTGCGCGCGCAGCAGCCCGAGGAGTAGGCGGCAGGCCGGGCGCCGCCGCGACCGGTGGTGTCAGCTATTCGCCGCGCAATCGGCGGCCTAGAACGTTTTGGCGAGTTGCTGGGCGGCTTCCTGCAGACGCGGCACGAATTCGAGGGCGCGCGACAGCGGCGCGCGCGAGACCGGCGCATGAACGGCGATTGCTGCGATGCAGGTATTGTTCTCATCCATCACCGGCGCGGCCACGCACGCGATGCCGGCGACGAATTCCTCATTGTCGATGGCGATACGCTTGTGTGCGGTACGGTCGAGTTCCGCTTCGAGCAGTTCGGGATCGGTGATGGTATTCGGCGTGAAGCGTTCGAGCTTCAATGTGCGCACGAGGGCGGAGCGCTGTTCGCGCGGCAGCATGGCCAGCAGCAGCTTGCCGCTCGCGCTGCAATGCGCCGGCACGTGCGAGCCGGGCTTGAGATCGAGCCGCAACGGCCAGGGCGCTTCGAGCCGGTCCAGATAGAGCACTTCGGTTTCGTGCAGCATCGTGAGATTGCAGGTCTCGCCGAGATCGGCCACCAGATTCGACAGGATGGCGTGCCGCAGCCGGCGTGCGCCCGAATGCATCATGACGCCAAGGCCGAGTTGTGCGAGACGCGGCCCGATCACATAGGCGTTCTTCTGGCCCGGTTCGCGGATCACGAGGCCGCCGGCCTCGAGCGAAGCCAGCATGCGATGCAGCGAAGCCTTGGGCAGATCGACGTCCTGTGCGATGTCGGCAAGCGACACCGGACCTTCGGCGCGCACGAGATGCTCGAGCAGCGCGAACGCGCGCAGGGTAGGGGTATCCGCTTTAGTCATGTCGGCCGTTCCGGAAAATGGATCGGCGTCATTGTACCGCGTGGCCTTGCCGGCCTTGGTTTTTGCGGGAAATCGGGTGATTCCCGTGTGTCGTTCCAGGGATGAGGGTTCCGTTTTTCGGAATGGCTGGCTGCGAACACTCTACTGCCGGAACGTCTTGGCGGTTTCCTCCGCCGCGAACCGCAGATCGGGCAGGAAGGCCAGCAGGTCGTCGAGTACAACGCGCCCGACCGGCGCCTGCACGGCAATCGCCGCGCACGCGCGATTGCGGTCCAGCATGACCGGCACCGCGATCGCGATCAGCCCCTGCAGGTGTTCCTGATTGTTGATCGCAAGCTGGCGCCGCCGCGTAATGGTCAGTTCGCGGCGCAATTCAGTGCGATCCGTAATGGTTCGCTCGGAATAAGCGCGTAGCGGCAAGGTTTCGATGACCCGTTCGCGCCGTTCCTTCGGAAGAAAGCTGAGCAGCAGCTTGCCGCTTGCCGAACAATGCAGCGGCACATGCGAGCCTGGCTGAAGGTGCATGCGCAGCGGCCATTCCGTTTCCACCCTGTCGACATAGACCACGTCGTTGCCGGCCAGCATCGTCAGATTGCAGGTCTCGCCGATCTTGGCCACCAGCTGTTCCAGCAGTACATGGCGGGCCGCGGCCGGGCCCGCGTGCATCAGCACGTTGACCGCCAGCATCCGCACGCGCGGCGAGCACTCGTACAGCCGGTCGCTGGCGCTGCGCGTGACCAGCCACGCATCCATCAACTGCACCAGAATCCGGTGCACGGTCTGCTTGGGCAGTTCGAGGGCGTGGACGAGATCCGTCATGGAAAGTGGGCCGCTTGCCTCAGCCAGGGTTTCGAGTACACGAAATGCACGCACGGCCGCTGCATTCGATTGATTCGAAGTCGACACGCTGTCTCCTCAACGTCGTAGTTATACGTTCGATTGTGCATCGGTCTGTTTAGTTTTCGGGACTATGGAAAGTCCCGAATATTGCACTTTTCGATTCTCGCCCGTCCGGCGCGAGGGATAGTTCAAAAAACGGGACTCCGAAGCAGGTGCGGCTCACTAGATTGGTATCAATACCCATCTTTTCCGTCCGGAGTGAACCGTATGAATGTCAGGGCCACAGAAGCCGAAGCTGCGCACGTGGGCGTGGGCGCGCATAGCGAAGTCGAACGCGTTGTCGCGTCATTGGTGGCGCGGGCGCGCGCCGCACAGCGCGTATTCGAGGTCGCGGGGCAGGAAGTGCTCGATGCCGCCGCCGACGCCGCCGCGTGGGCGATCATGGAGCCCGGGCGCAACCGGCAGCTTGCCGAACTGGCGGTGCGCGACACCGGTCTTGGCAACGCGGACGACAAGTTCCGCAAGAACTATCGCAAGACACTCGGGCTGTTGCGCGATCTGCGCGGGCAGAAAACCACCGGCGTAATCGAGCGTCATGACGCCACCGGGATCGTCGAGATCGCGCGGGCGGTGGGCGTGGTGGCGGCGATCACGCCGTCCACCAATCCGGCGGCCACACCGGTCAACAAGATCGTCAACGCGCTCAAATGCGGCAACGCCGTGATCGTCGCGCCTTCGCCGAAAGGGTATTCGTCGTGCGCGTTGCTGATCGATTTCATTCACGCGCAATTCGCCAAAGCCGGCCTCTCGCCCGACCTCGTCCAGATGTTGCCCGCGCCGATCAGCAAGGCGGCCACCGCTGAGCTGATGCGGCAGTGCGATCTGGTCGTGGCGACCGGCTCGCAGGCGAATGTGCGGATGGCCTATGCAAGCGGGACGCCTGCGTTCGGCGTGGGGGCGGGGAACGTGGCCTCGATTGTTACCGCTCCGGCCGATCTGCACGATGCAGCGCACAAGATTGCACGCTCGAAAACCTTTGATAACGCGACGAGCTGTTCCTCCGAGAACAGCGTTGTCATTGAAGCTGCGGTGTACGCAAACATGCTGGCGGAATTGACAGCTTGCGGCGGCGTGCTGCTCGACGCCGCGCAAAAGGCGCGCCTGGAGGCCACGCTGTGGTCGAACGGCAAGCTGTCCGCACACTGCACCGCACGCTCGGCCACGGAAATTGCACGGGCGGCCGGTCTGGACGAAATCGCCGCACGCGAGCCCGCATTCCTGATGGTCGAGGAAACCGGCTTCGGCGCAGATTTCCCGTTCTCGGGCGAGAAGCTCGCGCCGGTGCTGACCGTCTATCGCGCGCAGAGCTTCGACGCCGCGGCCGACATTGTGCGCGGCATCTACGCGTATATGGGCGCGGGGCACTCGGTCGGCCTGCACTCCACCGACCCGGAGCAGGCCTTGCAACTCGCCTCGACGCTGCCGGTGGCGCGCGTGATCGTGAATCAGGCGCATTGCCTCGCGACCGGCGGCAACTTCGATAACGGCTTGCCGTTTTCGCTTTCGATGGGATGCGGCACGTGGGGCCGCAACAATTTCTCGAGCAATCTCAACTTTCATCACTACCTGAACATCACGCGCGTGGCCTACCCGATTGAGGAGCGTGTCCCGGAACTGGACGACGTGCTCGGGGATTTCTTCGCGAGGTACGGCAAATGAAGACGCCTCGCACCATCCGCGCACTGATTGACGCGCGCGCCGCGCAGTATCCCGACAAGCCGTTCCTGCTGGCGGCCCCCGAATGTGACGGGGACGGCGGCGCTGCTGCGCGCGCCGACGTGTTGACCTTTGCGGAACTGCGCGACGACTGCCGCGCACTCGAGACGGTCTTTCACGAAGCAGGTTTGCAGGCCGGCGACGTGGTGTCGGTCTTCATGGGCAACGGCATCCATACGGCAAGGCTGCTGCTCGCGGCAATGTACAGCGGGCTCGTCGCCAATCCGCTCAACCTGTTGTGCCAGTCTTCGCAGTTGCGCTACATCGTCGAGCATTCGGACACGCGCATGGTCTTTGTTTCAGGCGAGACGCACGAGGCGATGTCGAGCGCGATCGCGCAGTTGCGTGAACAGGGTGTGACTCGCCCGGTTGCACTGATTCGCACGGAGCCGGATGCCGCCGTGGCTCCTGTGCCGGTGTGCGCCGAAACGGCGCTGCTGGAAGCGGCGGGCGTGAGCGCCGCGCAGAGGGGCGCGGCGGAGCGCGCGGCGTGTACGTCATCTCCAACCGCCTGGGATTCCAAAGCGTTATCGGACAGTGAACCCGATGCGAGCGACGTGGCACTGCTGATGTACACGTCCGGTACCACAGGGGCTCCGAAGGGTGTTCTTCTGGATCATCGGAATCTGCTGGCCAATGCGCGCAACATCTCGCACGAACACCGGCTCGATACCGGCGACCGGGTCTTCGCCGCGTTGCCGCTTTATCACATCAACGGGCTGGTGGTGACGCTGCTGGCGCCGCTTTTTCATGGCGGCTCCGTGGTCATGGCGCCGCGTTTTTCGGCGCGCACTTATTGGCGCGATGTCGCGCGCCACGGTTGCACATGGATCAATGTCGTGCCGACGATCGTCGCCTATCTGCTCAATAGCGACGAAGCGTGCACCTTCGATCTGTCCGCGCTGAGGTTCTGCCGTAGCGCGTCGGCGGCGCTGCCCGCCGATCATCATCGGGCGTTCGAGGCGCGTTTCGGTATCGGCATCATCGAAACGATGGGCATGACCGAAACTGCAGCGCCAGTGTTCAGCAATCCATATGATCCGGCGGACCGGAAAATCGGCAGCATCGGCCTGCCTTCAGGTGGTGAAGCGAAGGTGATCGATCGCGACGGCCGCGAATGCGCACCTGACGAGTGCGGTGAACTGGTGTTGCGTGGCGAACAGGTCATGCGCGGCTATTACAAGCGCCCTGAGGAAACGCGTGCGGCGTTCACCGCGGACGGTTGGCTGCGTACCGGCGATCTCGGCTATCGCGACAGCGATGGTTACTTCTACATCAACGGCCGCGCGAAGGAATTGATCATCAAGGGCGGTGAAAACATCGCCCCGCGCGAGATCGACGAAGCGTTGCTCAAACACCCCGGCGTGCTGGATGCGGCGGCGGTGGGTGTGCCGGATGCCGCCTACGGGCAGGAGATCGTCGCCTTTATCGTGCCCCGCGTAGCGCAGGGGCAGGGGCCGGGCGCGCTCGACATCGCGGATCTGCGTGAGCACTGTTTGCGCGAACTGGGCCGCTACAAGACGCCGAAGGAGTTTCGCTTCGTCGAGGAACTGCCCCGTGGACCCTCGGGCAAGGTGCAGCGCCTGAAACTCGTGCCCACCTGACGGCGCGTGCATCAACACGGTTTCGCGGCACGACGTACGGATCGAACGACCACAGACGCCACAGACGCCCCAGGCGTCACATAAGAGACACAGGAGACAGCATGCAAACGCACAAGCGGCGTGTGAAGACGCGCCACATCATTCTGGCGGTCATGTGCCTGATGTATTTCATCTCGTACATCGACCGCGTGAACATTGCCGTGGCCGGTCCGATCATCCGGCACGAAATGGGGCTGACGACGGTTCAACTCGGCCTTGTGTTTTCCGCTTTCGCTTATCCATACGCGTTCATGCAGGTGATCGGCGGCTGGCTGTCGGACAAGTACGGACCCAAACTGGTGCTGACCGTGCTCTCGCTGATCTGGGGGGCGGCGACGCTCGCCACCGGATTCGCCGGCAGCGTGGCGATGCTTGTCGCGTTGCGGTTCGCGCTCGGCATCGGCGAGGGCGGTGCGTTTCCTACGGCGACGCGCGCGTTTACTTACTGGATGCCGGTGGCGGAGCGGGGGTTCGCTCAGGGCATCACGCATAGCTTCGCCCGTCTTGGTGGCGCGGTCACGCCGCCGCTCGTGCTTGCGATCGTGGTGGCGGGAGGTTGGCGCGACGCGTTCATTCTGCTCGGCGTCGCAAGTCTCGCGTGGACGGTGCTGTACCTGTGCGTCTTTACGAATTCGCCGGAGCAGAACCGGCGCGTGACGCCCGAGGAGACTGCGGAGATCGGCTATCGCGTTGGCGATTGCGAGCGCGCCAAACGTGCGGCTACGCCATGGCGCAAACTGATCCGCCGTATGTGGCTCGTCACGTTCGTGGACTTCTGTTATGGCTGGCTGCTGTGGGTTTATCTGACCTGGCTGCCTTCGTACCTGAAGGAGGCGCGCGGCTTCGATCTCAAGCAACTGGCGCTGTTCACGGCGCTGCCGCTGCTCGCGGGCGTGATTGGCGATACTCTGGGCGGGGTCGTTTCGGACCGGCTCTACAAGCGTACCGGACGGCTGCGTTTTGCGCGCTGCGCGGTGCTCGTCGTCGGCATGGGCGGTTCGCTCGCCTTTCTGCTGCCGATGGTGTCCGCGACCAATCCGCTGATGGCGGTGCTGTTTCTTTCAGCGTCGTTCTTCTTTCTTGAGATCACCAATCCGGTGTTGTGGACTTTGCCGCTCGACATCGGCGGCCGATACGCAGGCACGGCGGGCGGCATGATGAACACGGGCTTCGGCATTGCCGGCATGATCTCGCCCGTGGTGTTCGGCTATCTGATCGAGACCACCGGGAGTTATAACGTGCCGTTCACGATTTCCGCCTGTTTGCTGGGAGTGGGGATCGTGGCCGCGCTTTTCATCGACCCGGCGAGGACCGTCGAGGCCGACGAGGAACGCGAACGGCGCGAAGGCGGCCAACTCGACAGCCTGCCCACGTTCCTGCAGGCAGGCACCGCGGTGCGACTGGAGCGGCACCATCTGCGCCGTCCGCTGCGCTGGCGCAGATAAGGCGTGCTCCAGGCGAGCGGGCGGGCTGCGATGTCATGGCCCGCCTGCTCGCCCGCTGGTGATGCGGGTAGTTAGCCGGCGCGCTTGAGTTTGCGCAGGCGCCAGATGAGACTTGAGGTGTCGTAGCGGTTGCCACCCAGTGCCTGAACGTCACCGTAAAACTGATCGACAAGCGCGGTGACCGGCAGCGATACGCCGACGCGCTTCGCTTCGTCGAGACAGAAACCGAGGTCCTTGCGCATCCAGTCGACAGCGAAGCCGTAATCGAACCGGCCTTCGATCATCGTCTTGCCGCGATTTTCCATTTGCCAGCTAGCCGCCGCGCCCTTGCCGATCACCTCCAGGACGCGCGTCATATCGAGCCCGGCGTTCTGGCCGAAATTAATCGCTTCGGACAAGCCTTGCACCATGCCGGCGATGCAGATCTGATTGACCATTTTGGCCAGTTGCCCGGCGCCGGTCGAGCCGATCAGCGTGACCGCAGCCGCGTAATGATGCAGGGTCGCTGCGCAACGCTCGAAGGCCGCCGCGTCGCCGCCGCACATGATCGTCAGCTTGCCGTTTTGCGCCCCTGACTGGCCGCCGGAGACCGGCGCGTCGATGAAGTGCAAACCCTGCGTACCCGCGATGTCCGCGAGTTCGCGGGCGACGTTGGCCGAGGTCGTGGTGTGATCGACGAAGGGCGTGCCGCGCGCCATGCCCGCAAACGCGCCGCGCTCGCCGAGGGTAATGCCGCGCAAATCGTCGTCGTTGCCCACACAAGCCAGCACCAGATCGGCGCCGTCCGCGGCTTCGCGCGGCGTGGCTGCGGCGCGTCCGCCATATTCGGCAACCCATTGTTCGGCTTTCTGCGCGGTGCGGTTGTAGACGGTCACGTCGAGGCCGGCTTTCGCCAGATGTCCGGCCATGGGGTAACCCATGACGCCAAGGCCAAGAAAGCTGACGCGGCGCACGGCATCGCTTGGGGAGGAGGCTGCTGAATGGTTCATTGGGGTTCCTCGGGGCTGAGGGGATATCGGGGAAATCAATTATGTCAGCGATATCTCCGAGGCGCGAGAAGCCGCGCCCCCCTCGGCTTGCCGTCTGTAGACCCAGGGAAGGTTCCGTTTTTTGGGGCCACGCCGGGACGCGACACGATACGAATACGCTACGAATGCGCCGCCCTTGCTTTTTCTATTTGTTTAACTATGATGTTAAATATCAACCTAAAAGTTAACAAATGAGGCAGTCATGAACGAACCGTATCATCGCCCTTCGCTGGGTGCGGCCGTGGTCTACAAGGATCCGTTTGCCGCGCTCGATTTCCTCGAAAAAGCGTTCGGCTTCGAGCGTCAAATGGTGATTACTGAGAGCGACGGCCAACTGGCTCACTCGGAAATGCGGTTCGGCGACAGCTACATCATGATCGGCCGCGAATGGTCGGCGGACATGGCGAGCCCGGTGGCGGTCGGCGGTAAGAATACGCAGTCGGTGCACGTGCAACTGCGCGAAGGAATCGACGAACATTGCGCCCGGGCGCGCGCCGCGGGCGCCGTGATTACGCGCGAACTGGCGGATCAGTTCTATGGCGACCGCGTCTACGCGGCACGCGATCCGGAAGGGCATGTCTGGAGCTTCGGCCAAACGGTTCGCGAGGTCTCGCGCGAGGAAGCGGAGCGCGTGAGCGGCCTGAAAGTCGAAGGATGGGTCTAACCGATGGGACTGCCCGCCAGCGTTTCGCTTGATCGCACTCTGGCGGCGCTCGCCGATCCAAACCGGCGTCAGGTGGTGGATCTGCTCAGCGTACAGCCGATGCGGGCCGGCGAACTCGCGCAGGCCACCGGCCTGTCGCCGCAGGCGATGAGCCGGCATTTGCGGGTGCTGCGTTCGAGCGAACTGATCGAGGAATCGCACGACGGCATCGACGCGCGCGTGCGTCTCTACGTGCTGCGATCGGCGCCGATGAATGAACTGAAGGCATGGCTCGAGCAGACCGAGGCTTTGTGGTCCGAGCAACTGCTGTCGTTCAAAGCGCATCTGGAGCAGCAGGAATGAGCTCACGTGTGCAGGTGTCGCTGCGCGTCGCGGCCTCGCCGCTGCGCGCGTTCGAAGTGTTCACGCGCGAGATCGGCAAATGGTGGCGCCCCAATGGCCTGTTTCAGTTCACGCCGCAAGGCGCGGGTGTGTTGTCGTTCGAGCAGGCTGCGGCGCCTCACGCGTCCGGGGAATGCGGCCGCCTGATCGAGACGCAGCCGGATGGGAGTGTGTTCGAGATCGGCAAAGTCACGGCTTGGGAGCCTGGCGAGCGTTTGGCATTCGGCTGGCGTCAGGCCAGTTTCACGGATGCGCAGCACACGCATGTGGAGGTGCGCTTCGACGCGGTGGGCGACGAAACGCGCGTGACGGTTGAACATCGAGGCTGGGATACGGTGCCGCAGGAGCATGTGGCACGCCACCATTTTCCGGAGCGCGTGTTTCTGTTGCGGCATGGCGAATGGTGGCAGGCTTTGCTGGCGTCTCTGCGTGATGAGGTGAAAACCTGAGCCTCAGAGACTGGGGTGCAGCCACGGCGCCGCCAGGCTGAACGCCTGGCGGGTGCGCTTACCTTCCAGTCAGCGCGTGGCGATGGCGGCGGCGACGCCGGCCATGAGGGTGGCGCTGGCGCGGTTGGTGATCTTCACCGCGCGGCGAGTGGTCAGCAGTTTGCGCGCACGGGTAGCGAGCAGGGCCCAGCCGAAGTCGACGACCATCAGCACGATCAGCATGGTGAGCGTCAGTTCGAACCACGCGACGGTGCCGATGCGCGAGAGGTCGATGATGGTCGGCAGCAACGCGAGATAGAACACCATGATTTTCGGATTGCCGAGCGTCACCAGCATGCCGGCGACAAACATGCGCCACGGCGACTGGCCGTTCGGCAAGTCGTTGCCCTGTACGTCGGCCGGTGCGCGCCACATCTTCCACGCAAGGAACAGCAGATAGGCGACGCCGGCAAACTTCAGCACGATGAACACCACGCCGAAGCTGCGCGCGATCACCGCGAGGCCGGCCACCGCGCAGGTGAGCCACAACGCTTCGCCGAGCCACATCGCCGCGAGAAACGGCAATACGTCACGAAAGCCGTTGGTCAGGACGCGGGCAACCAGCGCCGCGACGCTGGGGCCTGGCGTGCCGGCAGCGATGATCAGCGCCAGTGCGAAGACGAGCAAAGCGGACAGCGACATAGCGTTTCTCCACGAAATTCAATGAGCGTACAAGCTTCGGTTCCACAAGCCTGCTGGCGCCGGATCAGCGGGCACGCAACCTTCGGTTGACGAAACGCCACACGGCGCTCACCAGTAGCGATCCTACACCGAGCGAGACGCCCAGCAGCACGATCGAACTCATATGATCGCGCACCAGCGGCACGTTGCCGAACAGATAGCCGGCCGTTACCAGCGAGACGATCCACAGCGCGGCGCCGGCCGTGACGAACGACACGAAACGCGCGAACGTCATGCGCGAAACGCCGGCGACGAACGGCGCGAATGTACGCACGACGGCAATGAACGGCGAGAGCAGGAAGGTCAGGCCGCCGCGTGCTTCGTAAAACGCGTGCGCTTTACGCAGCGCATTCTTGTCGAGCCAGCGATAGTCGGCGGTGTAGACCTTTTCGCCGATCGCGCGGCCGATTGCATAGCAGACGACGCTGCCGGCTACCGTGGCGGCGAACAGCACAGGGATCACGAGCCAGACGTTCAGCGCGCCGGTGGCGGCGAGACCGCCACAGATAAAAATCAGCGGATCGCCAGGTAAAAAGAATAGCGGCAGGAAGCCGATCTCGACGAATACCACGAGAAATAGCATGGCATAGACGGCGGCGCCGTATTGCACGATCAAACCGCTCAGGTGCTGGTCGAAGTGCAGGGCGACCTGCAGCACATGCATGAAATCCATCTTGGTTCGAAAGGGAGTGGGGTGTTCAGGAGTTTAGTCCCGTGGCAGCGCGGGCACTTGTTTATTTCGAAGAGGTGATGTCAATATCGGGGATGTCTTTCAGAATCGCCCCTAAAAAGCCTACGAAATACCTATGCAATACGCTTCCAATCTTACGTTCCGCGTTGCCGCGCCGCACGATGCGCAGGCTATCCGCACGATCGAATTCGAGGCCGGCCAGCGCTTTGCCAGCGTCGGCATGGCCGGTATCGCCGACGCCCCGCCGATGGAACTGGACATCGTCAACCGCAAGATCGACGCGCAGCAGATCGTCGTCGCCGTGGCTGCCGATGGTAGCTGTGTGGGGTTCGTGATGTTCGAGCCGCAGCCCGCGCGCTTCTATATCCAGGAGCTCGACGTGCTGAGCTCGCATGCAGGGCAACGTATCGGCGCGGCGTTGATCGAGCAGGTCGCGCATCGGGCGCGCGCGCAACAGATCACGCAGCTCACGCTGTCGACGTATCGGGAGGTGCCGTGGAATGCACCGTACTATCGTCGGCTTGGCTTTCGCGATATCGAGGAGGCCGATCTCGATGCCGTGCTGATCGCGCGGCGCGACGCGCATATCGCGCGTGGCCTCGACGAATCGAAGCGCGTCTTTATGCGGCGTGACCTCGCTTGACGCGAACGCGCCGCGCACAGCGGCCAATGCATGAAAAAACGCGGAGGATGTGACCAGATATCGTTCCGGTCACATCCTCCGCGTGGTCCTGCAGCGTGCTACGAGTAAGTAGCCGCTTTAACGAAGCGGCTTATGCTCCTACTGACCTCCGCTGACGCTACAGGCTTACTCGACGGTTTCCAGCGCCGGATAGTCCACGTAGCCGGTTTCGCCGCGTGCGTAGTACGTCGCCGGATTCGGCTTGTTCAGCGGTGCATTCGTTGCGAAGCGGCGCACCAGATCCGGATTCGCGATGAACAGTTGACCCCATGCCACCGCGTCCGCTTCGCCCGCGTCGAGCACCTGCTGCGCGGTTTCCTTCGTGAACTTTTCGTTCGCGATGTACGGGCCGCCGAATGCTTTCTTCAGTTGCGGGCCGAGGCGATCGTCGCCGAGTGCTTCGCGTGCGGCGATGAACGCAATCTTGCGCTTGCCGAGTTCGCGTGCCACGTAGCCGAAGGTGGCCGCCGGGTCCGAATCGCCCATGGCATGCGCGTCGCGACGCGGTGCAAGGTGCACACCGACACGGTTCGCGCCCCAGACGTCGATACAGGCGTCGGTGATTTCGAGCAGCAGACGGGCGCGGTTTTCGATCGGGCCGCCGTAGGCGTCGGTACGCTTGTTGGTGCTGTCCTGCAGGAACTGGTCGAGCAGATAGCCGTTCGCGCCGTGCACTTCAACGCCGTCGAAACCTGCTGCCTTCGCGTTTTCGGCGCCCTTGCGGAACGCTTCGACGACACCGGCGATCTCGTCGAGTTCCAGTGCGCGCGGCGTCACGTACGGACGCTCCGGGCGCACCAGGCTCACGTGGCCTTGCGCTGCAATCGCGCTCGGCGCGACCGGCAGTTCGCCGTTGAGAAACAGTGGATCGGAAATGCGGCCAACGTGCCACAGTTGCAGGAAGATCTTGCCGCCGGCTTCGTGCACAGCGTTCGCGACGATCTTCCAGCCTTCCACCTGTTCCTGCGACCAGATGCCCGGCGTTTCGGCATAACCGACACCTTGCGGCGTGACGGAAGTGGCTTCGCTAATGATCAGACCTGCCGTGGCACGTTCAGCGTAGTACCTTGCCATCAGCGCGTTCGGCACGCGGATTTCTTCGGCACGCTGGCGTGTGAGCGGCGCCATGATGATGCGGTTCGACAACGTGATGTCGCCAATCTGGAGCGGGTCAAAAAGAGTCGGCATATGAGTTCACCTTAGGTGGCGGGCGCGTGGCCCGGGCCTTAAAAAACTGCATGATGAGAGAAGCGCGGCGATGCGGACGAGGCGTTCAGAGCCCGTTGTTCATGTACTCGAGAAACGCCTGAATGACGGCCTCGTTGCGTTTGAAAAACACCCATTGACCGACCCGCTTCGACGTGACGAGACCCGCGCGCTGCAAGGCGGCGAGATGCGCCGACACCGTGGACTGCGACAGGCCGCAGCGCGCGTCGATCTTGCCGGCGCACACGCCGTAGTCGAGCGGCAGGTCCTGATCGGAGAAATGCGCATACGGTTCGCGCAGCCAGCCAAGAATCTCCCGCCGTACAGGGTTGGCAAGCGCTTTGTGAATCGCGTCAATATCGAGCGTCATGAGACAGTTTTCAGGGCATGAACAACACGCAGCCATGCCGCCGGTTGGCGGTCACGCATCTGCATCGCTACAGAACGAATTATATATCGGATTTTAACGATATGCTTGAAGCCATCACTGGCAGTGGGGTCGATAGGGTTTAGCCGTTCATGACTCCAGCCGGTGCCGGGCGTGCCGGGCGATCATCAGTTCTTCGTTGGTCGGAATGACCCACACGTCGACGGCGCTTTGCGGATCGCTGATGCGCGGTCCGTGCTGCGCATTCGCCTGCGCATCGAGCGAGACGCCCAGCCACGCGGCCGCGCGGCACACGCGTTCGCGCACGGGCGCCGCATATTCGCCGATCCCCGCCGTGAAGACGATCGCGTCGAGGCCGCCGAGCGCGGCCGCGAGCGAGCCGAGTTCGCGCGAGATCCGATAGCAGAAGAGCTCGACGGCTTCGAGCGCAGCGGGCGCGTCGCTCGCGAGCAGGGTGCGCATGTCGCTCGATATGCCGGAAACGCCCAGCAAACCCGAGCGCTTGTAGAGCATGGTTTCGATCGCGCGCGCATCCATGTGCGCTTCCTCCATCATCCACAGCACCACGCCGGGGTCCAGGCTTCCCGAACGTGTGCCCATGACCAGCCCTTCGACGGCGGTGAAGCCCATCGTACTGGCGATACTCTTGCCGTGATGCAGCGCCGTCATGCTTGCACCGTTGCCGAGATGCAGCACCACGGTTTTGCCATAGGCGGCGCGTTCGTCGTATTGAGGCAGAACGCTCGCGATGTACTCGTACGAGAGGCCGTGAAATCCATAGCGCCGCACACCGCGCCGTGTGATCTCGGGCGGCAGCGCAAAGCGGGTCGCCACGGCGGGCTGGGTATGGTGGAACGCGGTGTCGAAGCAGGCGATTTGCGGCACCTGCGGGTCGCGCGCCGCTATCGAGCGGATCGCCGCGAGGTTATGCGGCTGATGCAGCGGCGCGAGCGGGATGAGCGCCTCGAGTTCGGCGAGCACATTCGCGTCGACCCGCACGGGCGCTGAGTAGCGTTCTCCGCCGTGCACGACGCGGTGGCCGACGGCGAGCAGGCGCGCGTCGCCTGCGTGCGCGCGCAGCCATTCCAGCAGGAAGGCGATCGCATTGTCATGACCAAGGCGTTCGCCCGCCGGCCAGCGCTTGTCTTCGATGATTTCACCGGTTTGCCGTTTGACCTGAAAACGCGGCTCGGTGTAGATCTCTTCGATCTTGCCGCCGGCGATCGGGTCGAGCTTGCTCCCGCTTACCGAGAAGGCGTGAAACTTGATGCTGGAAGATCCCGCGTTGATGACCAGGATGACGTCCATACGCGAACCCTCTTTAGACGATGGCCGCGGAAGGCTTCTCGCGCCGCGCGAGCGCGACGAGCGAGGCGACCGCGCACGACGCGAGCCGCGTGATCACCGAATCGGCACGACTGGTCAGGATGATCGGCACCTTCGCGCCCAGCACGATGCCGGCGGCATCCGCACCGGCGAGAAACGACAGGCTTTTGGCGAGCAGATTGCCGGCTTCGAGATCCGGTACGACCAGCACGTTGGCATGACCGGCCACAGGCGACGAGATGCCCTTGATTTTCGCGGCTTCTTCGCTGATCGCGTTGTCGAGCGCGAGCGGGCCGTCGAGAATCCCTCCCGTAATCTGCTGGCGGTCGGCCATTTTGCACAGCGCGGCGGCGTCGAGCGTGGACGGCACTTTGGAGTTGACGGTTTCCATGGCGGAGAGAATCGCCACTCTCGCGGCCGGAAAACGCAAGGCGTGCGCGAGGTCGATGGCGTTCTGCACGATGTCGCGTTTCTCGTCGAGCGTCGGTGAGATGTTCACGGCCGCGTCGGTGATGATCAAGGCATCTTCGCGGCCGGGCACGTCCATCACGAAGCAATGGCTGACGCGCCGCTCGGTGCGCAGCCCCGTGCCTCGCGCGACGACCGCGGCCATCAGTTCGTCCGTGTGCAGCGAGCCTTTCATCAGCGCCTCTGCCTTGCCTTCATGCACCAGTTGCACGGCGATTTCCGCCGCTGCATGACTGTGCGGCACGTCGACGATGGGCAGATCGCCGAGCTCAAGTTTTCCTTCTCGCGCGAGAGCCTCGAGCCTGGCGCGCGGCGCCACGAGTATCGGCGCAATCAGGCCGAGGCGGGCGGCTTCGATCACCGAGGACAGGGAGTCGTGATCGCATGGATGCGCGACAGCGGTTGGCAATGGCGGTAGCGTCGCGGCGAAAGCGACCAGCCGCTCGTATTTTTCGCGTTTATGTTCCATCTTGTATGCCTCCGGCTAGCTGGGTTGCAGTTTAGGTGGTGACGATTGCTCTGGCAATTGGAATCGGAGCGGGAATCGGAGCGGAAATCGGAGCGGAAATCGGAGCGGTTTCGATCATGCGCCGGCAATCGATGCCACGAAGGCAGGCCCGCTCTCTTGCACCAGGCTCACAGGCGAAATTTTTCCGGCCACGATGAGACCATCGATGTGAGGAGTACGATGCATATTGATTCAATCCGGCGTCGTCATGCGGATATGATGCGCGCCTTGTCTGGCGTGCGATCTCATCGGCAAAGCGTCGCTCATTCTACCGGAGAGGCCAGCAGCGACACCGGCACACCGTGGCAACTCACTCTGGCCACAAGCGCCGCGCCGAGTCCGGCGCTCGCTTTTGTGTGAGCGTCGAATGACGACACTTCCCTGTCGACCCGCAGAATGTTGAGCGGCCACGATGCCCGGGAGAGCCGTTCGTGCGCGAAAGCCCCGACCCATAGCGGGGCGGTCGACGCACCGTTATCCACGGCATAGCCGCTCGGCCAGAAGCGCAGGACGTCGCGTTCGTCGCGCGCGTTGCCGGGACGCATGAAGACCAGCGACGAAGGCACGCCGTTGTTCAGCTTCGGCAAGACGGGCAGCGATACCGCGGCGACGTTCGGCGAGGCGAGCGAGAGCAGGCTGTGCGCGGACACGTCGGTACCCTCGACCCATCCCTGCGCACGTAACTGTCCCTTGATTGAATCGAGGTTCGACACCCATTGCAGGGTGAGCGGTTCCTTGCGGTCGCCGCCCATGTCGGAGCGATAGCATGGCAGCATCTTCCACAGCGAACCCGTCCACTGCGCTTGCGTGACGAGCACGGGCGGCGGGCGCGGCGCATTGTCCGGCGGCGACGCCGGCGGATTGACGCTCAGTTGCACGCCCACGCTCACCAGCATCACCACCAGAACCACGAGCGGCATGAGGCCGCGTGAGGGCGGCACCTCCGGGTGACGCAACATCGCCGTCAACGCGACGATGGCCACCCAGATGTACGCAAGCGCGGCGCCGCCGATCGCATCGGAAACCCAGTACCTGCCGAAGTAAAGCCCTGCCAGCGCGACCACGAACACGACGACCGTACTCGCGGTCGCCACGAACAGGCCTTCCAGCATGCCGACCCGTCGCGCCAGCAGAAACGCGAGGAACCCGTAGACGATCACCGTCGCGGCGACGTGGTTGCTCGGAAACACGTAGGCGTCGGACAGCAGTTCGTTGGGCGGCGCGCGGTGCATGGCGAACTGCAGCGCGAAGATCAGCAATTGCGAAAACACGACTGCGGCGAGCCAGTAACCGATGGTGCGCCAGCGCCGTTCCACCAGCATCCACAGCACCACCGTCACGACCAGTGCAGTCAGCGTGAAGACGCTGCCGAGCGTGGCGAGCCCCGCAAGGACGGTGTCGCTCCATGGCGTGCGCACCGATTGCAGGAAGTGATAGACGGAAAGATCGACGCCGACCAGCGGGTCGCCGCTAATGACGTCTTCGAGGACGCCAAAGAACAGCGCGCCCGACGCCAGCACGATCAGCGACGTCACTACGATGCTGCTGGCATCCGGCTGCTCAGGGTCCAGCAGTCGCCGCGCGAGCCGGCCGAACGGGCCGGGGTGGCGGCAAGCCCAGCTTCCCAGATAGCGGCCCGCCGCGCTCGACCATGCACTGGCATGCGAAAGCAGGAAACCCATCGCGCGAAAGCTCAGCCAGACGATGCCCACCAGTAACACGATGACGACGACGAGCCGGAACGACACCGCGCCGGCGAGCAGCATCGAGGCGCCGAATACCACGCCCGGCAGGATGTGCGCGGGGGCCCATAGCAGCGCCGACAGCACGTTCATCGCGTAGAAGCGCGCCGGGGTCATGCCCAGCATGCCTGCCACCACCGGCACGATGGCCCGCAATGGTCCGATGAAGCGGGCGAACACGACGCTTTTGGCGCCGTGTTTCTGAAAGAAGCGGTGGCCGGCGTCGAGTACCTGGGGATGAGTGCGGAACGGCCAGAGCTGGACGATTCTGGCCTTATAGCGCTTGCCGATCCAGAAGCTCATGCCGTCCCCGGCGATGGCGCCGGCGATCGCCGACAGAAATGCCCAGCCAAGGCTCAGCGAACCGGTGCCGACCAGCGCGCCCGCAAGAAACATGGCCGTACTGCCCGGGACGAAGGTGCCGATGACAGCAATGGCCTCCAGAAAGGCCGCAAGGCAGATGACCGTGAGTGTCCATGCCGGATGGCCGGCAAGCAGATGCAAAAGGTGGATGTAGGCGTGCTCCATCGTGCGCGATCAGCCGTTCTGGACTAACGGTTGATCATAACGCGCACGACGCTTCCTCACATTCTTGCTGACAGGCAGCCGGCGCAATACCGGCTGCACGACCTCACGAAGCCGTCAGCGAATCGCCGGATACGTGAACCCGTTCGCCGATCTGAACGTCCGGCTGGGTCGGGTAGCTGAAGTTGCGATAGCTGCCGTCCTGCATGCGCACCTGGACCTGATAGGTGGTCTGCTTGCGCACGGCGTGCTCGATGCCGTTGCCGGCCAGGCCGCCGCCGACAACACCCGCGATGGTGGTGAGAATCTTGCCGCGTCCACCGCCGATCTGATTGCCGACGAGGCCGCCCGCGACCGCGCCACCCAGTGCGCCGAGGCCGGTGGTCGGCTCAGGCGCCTGGACCGTATTGACGGCGACGACTTCGCCCGCATAAGGATCGGCAACCGGTCTTACCGGCGCGGATTGATACGGTGCCTGGTAGCCCTGATTGTTTGCGTACCTCGGGGCGTCCGCGGCGGGCGTGCTGTGTGTGTGATGGACGCGCGGGCGGGCCGGCGCGGCCTGCTGGACGGTTTGCTGAACCGGCTGCTGAAGCGCGGACGGTTGGGGCGCGGCAACCGGAGCACTGGCCACCTGCGCCGCGGCCGTGGTGACTGGCTGCGCGGGCTCGGTGACGGCATGCGAGGTGGGCAGAAGACCGGTCATCGCCGCGATGCCGGTGGCGCTCGCAAGAATGACGGCTACCGCTGCGCCGGCGATCAGGGGATGAATGCGATTGCGTTGCGGATTGCTGGGTGTGAGATTGGTGTGCATTGCGGGCTCCGCGGGTAGATGCCTGCAATAACGCCGCAGCAGCGCGAGCGGTGTACGCCGATCGCATGCTGCTTTGTAAGCATTTGTACAGCTTGCCGACTTGCCGACTTGCCGACGAAAGCGGGCGTGCTCAGATCTCGTCGGTAAATTCGTCGAGGAAACGCTGCAGACGATCGTGGCGAATTCTGGCCAGACGCGCGCCGGTCGGCGTCTGGAAACCGGATGCCAGTTTCAGCAGCTTTGTGTGGAAATGGTCGAGCGTGTACGCCGTGTCGTCCAAAGGACGCGCTGTCGCGTGTGGGTCGGCGGGGTCGTACAACGCACGGCCCATCCGGCCGGCCACGTAAAAGCAACGCGCGACACCTAGCATGCCGATCGCGTCGAGCCGGTCGGCGTCCTGCAGCGTTTTTGCTTCCAGCGTGGTCGGTGCGATGCCGGCCGAAAAACTATGCGCTTCGACCGCGTGCGCCGCGGCCTGAACTTTCGCTTCCGGCCAGCCGAGCGATGCAAGAACGCGCGCGGCCTTTTCTGCTGACAGACGCGAAGCCTGCGCGCGCAGCGGCGAATTCTTTTCTACCGAGACGCAGTCATGCAGCAGTGTCGACGCGAACAGCACCTGTGCATCGCCACCTTCTTCCGCCTGGATGGTGGCCGCGTTTTTCCAGACGCGCTGCAGGTGCGAGGTGTCATGCGAGCCGTCGCCGTTATCGTCGTACGCGTGGGGCAACAGGATCGCGGCCAGTTCCTGAAAGGGGGCGAAGGCGCGTTGGGTCATCATGGTGTCGGGTGAGAAAACAGGGCCGTGGATTATCGCCGATCGTCCGTCAATTCTTAAGTTTCAGTAATGAACAAACGTCGCCGGCGGCCGGTCTTACTATTTGACCTGGCTTCTTCACGAGCGTCGTTGGCGAGTGGGAGGCGTTCGGTGGGGTAATTCAATGGCAGCACGGAGTGGGCTATGAAAATCGCGACAAAGGGTGTTTTAACGTCGGTGTTGATGCTGGGGCTGATGAGTGTAGCCTGTGCCCAGTCGGCAAACCTCGGCGTCAACGGGGCTAATGGGGCCAACGGGTTGAATGGAGCGGGCGGTTTGCAGGCCGGTGGGGCCAATGGTGCGGGGCAGGCCATGAGTCCGGGGACGGGCGTAGCAAGTCCGAGCCCGACGCCGGGACTGGGTACGGCGGGCAGTCCGCCGGCAATCGGTGGAACCGGCGGAACCGGCAGCGTGGGGTCGGGTCCCGTGCTCAACAACATGCGGGCGAACGGCACCAGCCTGAACATGAGCCCGAATCCCCGGGCGCCGAATGTGACGGGAAGAGCGTTCGGACAGTAGCCCTCACTCAACCGTCACTCAACCATCATTCAGCCGTAACCAGTTGCAGAACGATACGCTTTGCCGAAGCGAGATGTTCCACAGTCATCGATCGCGCGAGGCGTGCGTTACCGGCCTCGCATGCTTCGAGAATCTTGAGATGCTCGTCCTGGAAGGCAGCGGTATCGGCGAGCAAGGTGCTTTGCAGGCGTTCGTAACGCTCAACCTGGGCGCGCAACTCGCGGATCGCTTTCAACTGCCTCCCGTTGGCGCACGGGCGGTATAGCAGTTCATGAAACTCGCGATTCAGTTCACCCTGTTTTTGGGCGGTGTCGGCGTCTCCCAGAAGCCGATGAACGAGTTCGGCGCGCGATAGCGTCTCACTGTCCATACGTTTGACCGCGTGGAAGATGGCGTCTCCTTCAAGCAACATGCGCAGGCCGTAGATCTCGTCCAGGTCTGACTGGGTCAGGGTTCGCACAACGGCGCCGCGATTGCGCATGAGCTCGATCAGCCCCTCGCCTTCGAGCTTTTGTATGGCCTCTCGCATCGGCACCCGGCTCACTCCGAATCGATCGGCGAGCTCGCGCTCGACCAGCCGCGCGCCATCCTCCAGTTCGCCGGCTGCGATCAGTTCGCGCAGTGAGACGGCGATGGCGTCGGCCGTCGAATCCAGTTTGTGATCCATGTGCGTTGAGCCCTTGTCATTTGGAATAATGGTATACCAAATGCGCAGTGCACATATAGAATGTGTGTGTTGCGAATTCAGTTTCGGGTCAACAGCAAAGGAGAGCGGCATGGCGCACGGCGAGCACAAATACGCGGTATCGGTGCAATGGACCGGTAACCGCGGCAGCGGCACTGCGGGATATCGTGAGTATGGTCGGGATCACATCATTGCCTCGGGGAACAAGCCCGACATTCCTGGATCATCAGACCCGGCGTTTCTTGGCGACGCGAAGCGATGGAATCCGGAAGATCTGCTGGTCGCCTCGGCGTCCGCCTGTCACAAGCTCTGGTATCTGCATCTTTGCTCAGATGCGGGCGTTGTTGTTCTGAGTTATCGCGACAATGCCGAAGGCACGATGCTCGACAGTCCGGAGCAGGGGCGTTTTTCGCAGATCGTTTTACGTCCGCAGGTTGTGATTCAGGCCGGTGGCGATCTCGAACTGGCGAAGCATTTGCATCACGTGGCGCATGGGAAATGCTATATCGCGAACTCGGTCAACTTTCCGATTGTGTGCGAGCCGGAAATTTCAACGGACGGGGCGTGACAGATGCGTGGGCGTGGGCGTGACCGCCGGGATCGGATAGCGCGATTGCAACGCATTTGATCAGACTGGGGAGGGCGGTCCGGCTTTGCTGGATTCTCGTATCCCGGACGTCAATACGCAACTAACGGTCAAGCCCGCCTCGCGACTCCAGATAACGCGATGGCCGTCCCAATGCAAACTGAAAACGGCCATCGCCCGCGTATTAAGCCGCAGCTACGCAGTGAACAGACCGGCTATGCCACTCAACGATTGCCGTCAAGCAGATCGCCGAGCAATTCGTCGAATGCGGCTTGGGCGTCTTCTAGTTCCTGCAGCGCGGCGTCGAAGGTTTGCAGCGCAAACTGCGAAGGCTGGCCGCTGCCGGCCGGCGGGAATTGCGATTGCAGCGACGCGAACGCCGCCTGCACCCGTTTGGTTGCGGTCAACACACGCTCCATCGCGGCGGTTTCTTCGGCTCTCGCCTTTTCGTGATCCATGAGAACTCCGTGCTCGTCTGGTCGGCTCGCGCCGTATCAAATGGGTGACTATGCCACGTCCGCGTTCAGGACAGCGGCAAGCCGCCGTTAGCCTTGATTTCCCGTAGCGACAAGGCCGATTCCACCGACGTCACGCCCGGCAGGCTACGCATCTCGTCGCGCATGAACGTGCCGTAGTCGTCGAGATCGCGCGCGACCACCTGCAGGATGTAGTCGGCGCTGCCCGACACGTTGTGGCACGCCAGAATCCGCGGAATGGCCTGCACCTCGCGCTCGAAACGGGTTGCCACCGCGCGGTCGTGCACGGCGAAACGCACGTAGACGAACGCGACCACACCGAGGCCGAGGGCGGCGCGCGACAGCATCGCGCGGTACTGGTCGATATAACCGTCGTTTTCGAGGCGCTTGAGGCGCCGCGCGCAGGGTGTCTCACTCAGGCCGACCGTCTCGGCCAGCCGTGCATTCGACATGCGGCCGTCGTTCTGCAGCGCGGCGAGGATCGCGCGGTCTGTCTTGTCGAGCTCAGTTGTCATGGCTTCAAGGCGTTTCCTATGCGTTAGCGGAAAACTGGGTTTGGGGGAGAGATATTAGCGCATTCCTCCAAAATTTAATCCCATGTCTCTGTATTTCGCCAGCAAACCCTCCGCCGGTAATAGCAAGATAGAGCCCTTAAAACAAGAGGTTTCTATGATTTCCGCACACCTTCTGATCGTCTATATCGCTGCGTTGGCCGTGGTCTACGCGATTCCCGGACCTGACATGGCGCTGATTCTGCAAACCAGTATCGGACGGGGCGCGCGCACTGGGTTCGCGGCGGCCGGCGGCCTGGGTGTGGCGCGGGCAACGCATGTCACGCTGTCGGCATGCGGGGTGGCGGCACTGTTGCGCAGCGCGCCCTGGCTGTATGACGTGGTGCGCTACGGCGGCGCGCTTTATCTCGCGTGGGTCGGTGTCCAGATCTTCCGCTCGCCCGTATTCGCGTTGCCTGAAGGCGGTGTGGCGGGTGGCGAGTCGCAGCCGTTGCGGGCCGCTTTCGTAAAGGGCCTGCTGACCAATCTGCTGAACCCGAAAGCGCTGCTGTTCTGCTCGGTGCTCCTGCCGCAGTTCGTGCGTCCTGAGGCCGGACCGGTTGCGCTGCAGATGGTTGAGCTGGGTTTGGTGCTGCTCGCGATCGGTGTATGTTTCGATGCCATCTATGCGATCGGCGCGGCGCGCATCGCCAACTGGATGCGGGCTCATCCTCTCGCGCAGACACTGCAGCGTTGGACTTTCTCAGCGGCGTTGATCGGCTTTGCGTTGCGGCTCTCGCTGGACTGATTGGCTGCCGGATTTGCCGATGCCAACGTAGATGCCGATACAGGGTGGCGCGATATTTATGACCGATAGCGAATAGGGGTCTGCGGCGCGGGGCGTTGCACGCGTCATGCCCGCGCGCAAAAATGGTTGTGTTAATAAAGTCCATAAAAGCCGATAAACTGCCGCGCATCGTCTCGCGGCAACACAACCATTCGCTTCTACCTGTTCGATGAAAACTTTTCTGCTTTATGCCGTGACCGCCGTTGCCGAAATCGTTGGATGCTATTTGCCGTGGCGTTGGCTGAAGGAGGGGGGCTCCATCTGGCTGCTGGTTCCCGGCGCGCTTAGCCTCGCCCTGTTCGCCTGGCTGCTGACGCTGCACGGCACCGCCGCAGGCCGTGTGTATGCGGCTTACGGCGGTGTGTACGTGGCGGTGGCGATTGCGTGGCTATGGTGCGTCGACAAAGTGCGCCCCACGCTGTGGGACGCGGCCGGCGTGGCATTCACACTGGCCGGCATGGCGATCATCGCATTCCAGCCGCGCGTTTGACTCGGTTCCTGCGGCGCTCACACGTGGGTCTTGTTTAGCCGACGTGTGACCGCGCACTACCTGTCTGGAAGTCGCGCGGCGTTCACCCAATGGCCGACCCGCCTGTGTTACCTGATGCCGCCCAGATAGTCGAGCTTGCCAAGTTCGACACCGTTGTGACGCAGAATGTCGTACGCCGTCGTGACGTGAAAAAAGAAATTCGGCAACACGAAACCGAGCAGATATGACAAGCCCGTGAACTCGATCGGGCCATTACGCATTTTCAGCGTGACCGGACGTTCTTCCGACCCGTCGATCTGTTGGGCATTGAATTCCTTCAGATAATCAATCGTCTTTTGAAGGCGGGCATCGAGTTCGTCGAAAGTCTGCTCGACGTCGTCGTACTTCGGCGCTTCGACGCCGGCCAGACGCGCGGCGCAACCCTTCGCCGTGTCGCTCACGATATAGACCTGGCGCACCAGCGGCAGCATGTCCGGTGCGAGCCGGGCGCTCAGGAACACAGACGGGTCGATCTGTTTCTCGGCAGCGTGCGCCTCGGCCTTGCCGAGGATGACTTGCAGGTTGGTCATGCCGCGTACCAGCACGGGCAATGAGGCTTGATACATCGAAATTGACATGGGTTCCTCTGATTCTTTGATCGTGCGCGCGCGTGACGTGCGAGGCGTTGCGACGGCTGGATTGCCGCTTCAGCATCATAGCGCGGGTGCTGCACGATGCGCATTGATCCAACCCGGCGTTAGCCATTCGGACAACTGCCACGGATGCCGGAACTGTGTTCGAATGCATAGGTCGGACGGTTTGGCGAAGTCCTTGAAACAGCGATCCGCTGCCGGTCGCCAGGCGGTGGATTCGTGCAGACGCGTGCCGTGCATGGGGGCCGCCTTGTGGCCCACGCCGTCACGCTAACAGGAGAATCGACACCATGGTCAATAGACAACCGCTGCCGGGAAGCGAGCGAACGGCAGTGCAAGGTTCGACGGTCGTTGGGCAATGCAATCCGGCTGAACGGATCGAAGTTTTCGTGATACTGCGCCGTCAGCGGCAGGCGCAGTTCGACGCCCTGATGAGCAGGATCGAAGCGGGCGACCCAGGCGTCAAGCCGCTGTCGCGTGAGGCGTTTGCAAAAGAATATGGCGCCGCGCCGGACGACATCGCCAAGGTCAAAGCCTTTGCCGTCGCACACGGCTTGACGGTGGTGCGGGAAGACCCGGCGGCGCGCCAGGTGTTGCTGAGCGGCACGATCGCTCAGTTCCAGACCGCGTTCGGCGTCAAGCTGGAACATTACGAGCATCATACGGCGGGCCAGTTCCGCGGCCGCACCGGCACGATCAGCGTGCCGGACGATCTGCACGGCATCGTGCAAGCCGTGCTCGGGCTCGACAACCGGCCTCAGGCCCGGCCGCACTTTCGCATCCGGCCGCCGTTTCAACCGGCTAAAGGGCATCAGGTTTCCTTTACGCCGCCGCAGCTCGCCTCGCTGTATCAGTTTCCGCAGGGCGACGGCAGCGGCGAATGCGTCGGCATTATCGAACTCGGCGGCGGGTACAGCACATCCGACCTCAAGAGTTACTTTGCCAGCCTTGGCGTGGCTTCACCGAAGGTGACATCGGTCGGTGTCGATGAGGGGAGCAATCAGCCGAGTGGCGACCCGAACGGACCCGACGGCGAAGTCACGCTCGACGTCGAAATCGTCGGAGCGATCGTGCCGGACGCCACGATCGCGGTCTATTTCACGCAGAACAGCGACGCCGGTTTCATCGACGCGGTGAGTACCGCGGTGCACGACGCCACCAACAAACCCACGGTCATCTCGATCAGTTGGGGCGGCCCGGAGTCGAGCTGGACCAGCCAGTCTTTGCAGGCATTCAACAACCTGCTGCAAACGGCGGCGGCCTTGGGTGTGACCGTTTGCGCGGCGTCGGGCGATAGCGGCTCGAGCGACGGTGCGGGTGGCGATCAGGTCGACTTTCCGGCCTCGAGCCCTTACGTGCTGGCATGCGGCGGCACGAGCCTGACCGCGTCGGGCACCGCGATTACGCATGAGGTGGTGTGGAACGACGGCGCGCAAGGCGGCGCGAGCGGCGGCGGCGTGAGCCGAGCGTTTCCGGTCCCCGTGTGGCAACAGGGCTTGTCGGCCACTTCATCGCGCGGCGCCAAAACGGCGCTGAGCGGGCGGGGCGTGCCTGACGTGGCCGGCGATGCATCGCCCGTCACCGGCTATAGCGTGCTGATCGACGGCACGCAGACGGTGGTCGGCGGCACCAGCGCGGTTGCACCGCTGTGGGCGGCGTTGATTGCGCGGATCAATGCGGCGAAAGGGCAGCCAGCGGGTTTCGTCAACCCGAAGTTGTACAAGGCGCCGGGTGCGCTCAACGACATTACTCAGGGCAACAACGGCAGCTTCGCCGCGTCGCCGGGCTGGGATGCGTGCACGGGACTTGGCAGCCCCAATGGTCAGAAGGTGGCGGCCGCACTATAGTCTGAAGACTCGCGGATTGTTGCGGGTGGCGCCCGGCGGATTATCGGCCCGGGTGCTCACCGGTTATCCGCGTCGGTCCCACGGTGCGCCGCGGTCAGGCCGCTGGCAGTACGGTGCACGAATTGAGGAGACGCTGGCAACGCTGGATACAGCAGGGACATCAGGGCAACCAGGACGCATCAGGAAACACAGAGACATCGAGACAATTCAAGACGCATCGAGACATATCAAGACAGATCAAGAGGTTAACGAACCCATGGAGCGATCATGACGAACACCGAGTCAGCTTCCGTTAGTCCGCAGTCGTCACACAGCACACATGCTTCGCCCGCAACGGCCACCGGCGCGTCGCACAAAACAGCCGATCAGCCGTTCTTCGATCCGGTTGCTTATGGCAACGGGCCGGACGATTCGGTCACCGATACCACTGAAACCGCCGCGATTACGCATCATTCGACTACGATCGGTGGCCAGAAGATCAACTACACGGCGACGGTGGGTCACCTCGTGATTGTCGACCCGAGCAGCTCGCAGCCCGAAGCCAAAATGTTCTACGTCGCGTTCACGCAGGACAACCAGAAGGAAGAGACCCGCCCGGTGACTTTCTTCTACAACGGCGGCCCGGGTTCGTCTTCGGTGTTCGTGCTGCTTGGCTCATTCGCGCCGCGCCGCATCAAGACCTCGATGCCGGGCTTTACGCCGCCCGCGCCGTATTCGATGGAAGACAACCCGGACAGTCTGCTCGACAAGAGCGACCTCGTGTTCATCAATCCGGTCGGCACGGGCTACTCGGCGGCCATCGCGCCGAAGACGAACCGGGCCTTCTGGGGTGTCGACCAGGACGCGGACTCGATCAAACAGTTCATCAAACGCTTTCTCACCAAGAACAATCGCTGGAATTCGCCGAAGTATCTGTATGGCGAGTCCTACGGCACGGCGCGCAGTTGCGTGCTGGCGTACCGGTTGCATGAAGACGGTGTCGATCTGAACGGCGTCACGCTGCAATCGTCGATTCTCGATTACACGCAATCCGGCAACCCGGTCGGCGCATTGCCCACGGCCTCTGCGGACGCGTGGTATCACAAGAAACTCGGCATCGCGCCGCGGCCGACCGACCTCGGCACGTTTGCCGAAGAAGTCGCGCAATTCGCACGCACCGACTATCTGGCAGCATTGCGCAAATTCCCGACTACGGATTCCGCAACGGTTGAAAAACTCAGCGAATACACCGGTATCGATAAAACTACGCTGCTCGCCTGGAGCCTCGATATCTCGTCGTACGACAGTCGCGGCAATTCGCTGTTTTTGACCACCTTGCTGAAAGCGCAAGGTCTCGCGCTCGGCGAATATGATGGCCGCGTGACGGCGATCAATACCGGCATCGCCGGCAAGATCGACCCGAACTCGGGCGGCAACGATCCGACCATGACGGCGGTGACCGGCGTCTACACGACGATGTGGAACGTGTATCTCAACGAGCAGTTGAAGTACACGTCGAATTCGGCGTTCACGGACCTCAACGATCAGGCGTTCCAGTATTGGGACTTCAGCCATATCGATCCGACCGGCGCACAGAAGGGGCTCGATGCGAAGGGCAATGTGATTCTGTACACCGCCGGCGATCTGGCCGCCGTAATGGCGCTCAACCCCGATCTGAAGGTGCTGTCGGCGAACGGTTTCTTCGACTACGTCACGCCGTTCTATCAGACCGTGATCGATCTGCAGCAAATGCCGCTGGTCAGCCAGCAGGTACGGCAGAATCTGTCGGCGCGTTTTTATCCGTCGGGGCATATGGTCTATCTCGACGGCGGGTCGCGTACCGCGCTCAAAGCGGATCTCGCCAAAATGTATGACGCAACCGTGTCCAATACGCAGGCGCTCGGGCGGATCCGCGCCTTGCAGGCTCGGGTGGCTAGACCCGGTTGACGTAGCTTGCCGCCAGCGCCGTGTGTGAGCGGTGTGCAGGCAGAGGGAGGCGTTGTATTCGCTTTGTGATTCGGCGTTGTCTTGCAGTGTGTATCAACGTGTATTCGCGCACGGCAAGACAGCGTCGGCAGACGGTTGCGAACGCAACGGGACGCCTCTTTACCCTATTGCGCCTGTGCGCCTTTTCACACCCGAATATTGAATGTGTTTTAATTAGCCTGCGAATTGAACTATTGCGCGCCGCTCCCGGCGCGCCGACGAATGAACGCAGGCATTGCAGACAGGCGTTGCATCACTCATTACAGCGACGCAACCAGCAGGACATATCAGGCGACTCTGTCGACGCTCACGCGCCGGTGTGGCGCCGCGCGTCCCGCCCGCAAGGTGCGTTTTGCGATTCTGTTCGGCTGTGCCGCCGTCCTCGCACTGCGCGCTAGTCAGGTATGGGCTCAGGACGCGGGAATGCTCGACGAGCGCGTCACGCAGGAGTCAGTCGGCGAAACGATTTGCCGACCTGGCTACGCCGACATGGTCGCTCCGCCGTTCGCCGATTTGATGGCTCATAAGGACCGCATGCTTGCCGCGCGCGGCATCGAGGCTGACAACGGCCCAGCCTTTGCGCTCGACAGGCGCGTGCCGGTTGTGCTTGGCGGCTCGCCGAACGCACCCGCCAATCTCGATCTCCTGCCGTGGGCAGGCCCGCAGGGCGAGCGTCGCAAGGCGCGCGCCGCAGTCATGCTCAAACGTTGTGTTTGCGAAGGGAAGCTGAGTCTCGCGGAGGCGCAAGCGGCGATTGTCGGTAACTGGTCGGTGATCTACTCGGGCTTCAGCCAGACGTCTTGCGACGTGAGCCGTCTCGACGTCGCGACCGGCGACAGCAATGGCCGGAGCGAAGGTCGCGACAGCGCGCCATGAGGTTGTCTGCCTCCGCGAGCTCCGATCTGATTGTTCATTCCGTTCATTCCGTTCATTCAGGCGTATTCAGTCGTGCCATCAGCCGCGCGCTGCCCCAACTTATTCTCGGAGAATCACCATGACCTACTCACGCCTTACCGCACTGGCGCTTGCTTTCGGCTGTCTGTCCGGCAGCGCCGCGGCGTTCGCTGCAGAACCCGCGCACTGCGGCAAAGCTGAGTCACTGCAGATTCGCGGCGATGTACCCGCGGCCATCAGTTTCGACGTGTACCGGCAACTGCGGCCGTTGAACGCGCAGCGCGTCGCGCTGTTCCAGGCGGCGGGCGAGGTGAAGCACCTGCCGGACGGCCTGGCGGTGTGTGAAATCGCCGACGATGGCGTTGACGATCCTTCCGCCGTGCTGGTTCACGTGCCGCAGGGCAAGAATGCATGGTGGGTGAGTGCGGCCAACGTGCAAGCGGCGGACTGATCTCGACGACCAGCCCGCCCTTTGCACACGTCCCCCGCAGGATGCCGGCGGCGATGCGTGTCGCGGCCCGGTTTTTGCGTCCAGTGTCCGCGACTGGCGCTTGTCGGGCTTGCACCACTGAATGAACATGTGTTTTGCTACTTTTATCTCTGCTTATTCAGGTACAGTGCATTAACGGAAGTTTTAAAGTCCGTTTTTTACGACATCGTGTCGCATCGCTTTTGTTGTCGATTGTGGCTATCCTGAAAACAGGACGAAATTCGAAGGGGAGATTTAAATGATTGCCTTCTATCTGTCATTGGCTGCTTTGGCTGCGGCCGGCGCTGCATTGATCCGCCAACTCGCGGCGGCTCAGGCGAAACAGCGCGCGGCGCTGCGTCCGGTGCGGGTGCATGCCGCGGATCGTAACGCGCGTCGAGGGTAGGCGGCATGAACCTGATCGTGCGCAATATCGCGGAATCGTGTAGCGCGCAGGAAGTGCAGGAATTCCTCAAACGTGAACTCGGGCATTACGCGAAAAGCGTCGAGGTGGTCGACGCCGGCAAACCCGGCGCCTACGCCACTGTCGAGCTGGACGCGAACGTGCCGTATGTGGGCGATGTAATCGCACGGCAGATTCACGGCAAGCATCTGGGTGGCCTCGCACTCGAGGCGAGTGCGGATCTGTTCAGCGACGACACGTCGCCGCCCGCTCACTGAACCTGTCGCAACTGCGCCGCGGTTACCGAACGCTTCGAACGCTCCAAGTGAAGAGAATGCGCTGCATCTGGCGCATTTTTAACGCGCATCCTCGCCGCATAGCCGGTTTTTACATCACTTCTGTCATTCTCCGCCTGTCTTCACCGGCCAATCGAACGGCGTGTAGGGCAATGCCCGCTTGTGCCGCGTGACATCGTAGAAACGCAGGATCGTCTCGCGCGCGGCGGCGCTCACCGGTTTGCCTTCCAGAAAGTCGTCGATATCGTCGTACGGGATGCCATATGCGTCCTCGTCCGGCCGCAGTGGGCGCAACATTTCGAGGTCGGCGGTCGGCACCTTGTGCGCGAGCGCTTCCGGCGCACCCAACGCTTTGGAGAGTGCCCGCACCCGGCGCTTGTTCAGACCGGTGAGCGGCAACACGTCGGCGCCGCCGTCACCGAACTTCGTGAAAAATCCCATCACCGACTCAGCCGCGTGATCCGTGCCGATCACCACGCCGGCGCGCGCGCCGGCCACCGCATATTGCGCGATCATTCGCTGCCGCGCCTTGATATTGCCGTGGATAAAATCCTGTTGAGCGTCGTCGTTGAATCGCAGGCCGCTGTTATCCAGCGCGGCGAGCATTGCGTCGGCGGCGGGTTTGATATCGATGGTGAGATTTTCATCCGCGCGAATGAAACTCAAGGCCTGCTGCGCGTCGGCCTCGTCTTTCTGCACGCCGTACGGCAAACGGATCGCGATGAAGCGCGCGTCATAATGCTCGGCCCGCAGCCGTTCGACCGCGAGTTGTGCAAGCCGCCCGGAGGTTGTCGAATCGACGCCGCCGCTAATGCCGAGCACGTAGGTTTTCAGGCCGCTGGTGCGTAAATAGTTCGCCAGAAAGGCGACCCGGCGCTCGATTTCCTGTGCGGCGTCGAACTCGGCAGCAACGTGCATTTCCGCTGCGATGCTCGCCTGGCGTGCGCCTGAATCTTGTTGCGTCATATTTCTCTTTCCTCTGTATCCGGTAGCGCGAGTGTCGACGATGAACGCTCGCGCGGATTGCACAAGTAATCACCCGCGCACGGCACGGCGGTGCGGGTATGGTGTGACAAATCGGTCTCGCGGTTATATCGCGAATATCGGCGTTAAATTTACATTACGCAGCTTTTAAACCGCTACGCGAATTGCTAAATATTGACGGTCAATACAATGATATTGATGAATCGGCCGATTCTTCATCGACAGGTGCCGGTGTGCTTAGTAACATCCTGGTTCCGAGCGCCG
This sequence comes from Paraburkholderia agricolaris, assembly GCF_009455635.1. Lineage (NCBI taxonomy): Bacteria > Pseudomonadati > Pseudomonadota > Betaproteobacteria > Burkholderiales > Burkholderiaceae > Paraburkholderia > Paraburkholderia agricolaris. The sequence continues at coordinate 2,333,915 of NZ_QPER01000002.1, read as the reverse complement.
CATGAGCTGGCGAGCAGTCAATAATAATCAGGTTTGCTCAAATACGCGATGAACTACCCCAATCGGCCTGGCCAGTCTGCAACGGACCGTAGCACTTCCGCATCGGCAGATCGTCTAACCCTAATGGTGTGTATGTCGGATTTACTCTCTGTGCCGCGTTTCGCGCGCGCAGTTCTTTCAGTGCGCTATTTGACACGCACGTTGGGCGCCGCTTTTTGCGCGCTGTCATGCAGCGTCGCTCTTGCGGCGTCGGGTACGGCCTCAACTGCCGCTTCAGGCGCTGCATCCGCCCGGGCACCGGCATCCATGGCGGCGAAGCGCCCGGCGCCCGCTGTTGACGCGTCGGCCGTTGCCGCGCCCGACGCGGGCGGCGTGGTTGATCCGCGTCGGGCGTTGTTGCTACGGGATGTATTCGCGCAAGACGTAACACGCCGGTTGAAAGTGCCGGCTGCTGAGCAGCGCGCCTACGCCGAGCGCCTGCAAACGGCATTGAACGAGCACATGCTCGGCAATCTGTCGGGTGAGTATGTCGTGATGGTGGACCGCAACGCCAACCTTCAGGCGCTCTTCATCTATTTCCGGTCCACCCCGGCGGATAGCTGGCAGATGATCGGTGCGTCGCCGGTTTCAACGGGCCGGCCGGGCGAGTACGACCACTTCATCACGCCGCTCGGCGTGTTCGAACATACGCCGTCCAACATGGATTTCCGCTCGGAAGGCACGTTGAACGAGAACCATATCCGCGGCTACGGCAAGCGCGACATGCGGATCTTCGACCTGGGTTGGGCCCAGGGCGAGCGGGGCTGGGGCAAGGGCGGCATGTCGCAGATGCGTTTCCAGATGCACGCCACCGACCCGGACCGGCTCGAGCCGCTACTCGGTATTCGCCATTCGAAGGGCTGCGTGAGGATTCCCGCGTCGCTCAATGCCTTTATCGACCACTACGGCATTCTCGACGCCGAATATGCCGCGCTCGTCGAGTCCGGCAAATCGCTGTGGGTGTTGAAGAGCGACCGCCAGGTGACGCCATGGGCGGGGCGCTACATCGTCGTGGTGGATTCGGAGCGCAAGAGCCGTCCGGGCTGGGCCCCGGCGCCGGGCAGCAAGGTGCGCGCAAAAGTGCCGGCTGGCGCCGACACGGCGGATTGATCCGCCGGCGCGCCGCTCAAACCTTCACGAACGCGCCAGCAGCACGCCCACCAACGCCACCCCGAATCCGGCGATCTGCACCGGTAGCAGTGTTTCGCCGAAGCCGACATACCCTTCGAGCGCGGCGAGTGGCGGGGCGAGAAACATCAGGGCGGTGGCGCGCGCCGCGTCGCCGCGCCTGACCATCCACACCAGCAAGGTGACGCTGATCCCTGACAGCATCACGATGCCCCACGCAAGCGACCCCCACAAAGTAGCCGATGCAATCCAGCGATGCTCGCCGAGCGCCAGCGCAAGAATCGCCGCGACCACCGCCGCGCCGAAATTCTGCACGGCACTCGCACTGCGGATGTCGGCTTTCGCCAGCGAAGTCTTCTGAAACAACGTGCCCGCTGTAATTGCGCCGATTGCGACGATCGAGATGAGCACGACCAGCCAGGGCGGCGCGTCGCCATGCGGGGTGGCCGGCGCAGCCGCGGCGAGTTTCGGTTCGAGGACCAGCACGACGCCGACGAGTCCCAGCGCCATGCCGGCCCAGCCGCGCCGCGACAGGCGCTCGCCAAACAGTGGCGCTGCCACGGCAGCCGTTGCGAGCGGTTGCAGTGCGCCGAGCAGGGCCATCACACCGGCGCTCAAGCCCTGCGCGACGGCCCAGTAACCCGCGCCGAGGTAGACACCTTGCAGCAGCGCGCCCGCAAGCAGATGCTTGCCGAGATCGCGTCCAGTCGGCCACGCGGCGCGTGCGGCGAACGCGGCAAGCGCGAATATCAGCGCGGTGCCGCCAAAGCGCGCAAGCAGGAACAGGTTGGGATCGGCATAGGGGGTGATCGCCCGGGCGACCACGAAACCGGTCGACCACAACACGACGAATAAGGCGGCGATTGAGGAAACGAGCATCGGAGAGAGGTGACGCTAAAAGCTGTCATCTTGCCGCGCCACGCCAGGCGCGTCTTGTTCGAAGCTGCAATCACGGGCGTAGGCTTAGTGGCGGATTGCCCCCATGCGCTGGCACGTCCACCGCCACCGCCGCCGCCGCCGCAATATCACCACATCAACAAGACGGTCCCCGCGCCGAGCAAGCCGCCGCAGACCGCGCATGCCCATAGCAGCAGACGCGTACGCCGATATTCGCGGCCGATGTCCTGCAACAGTTGGGCATTTTGCTGCGGAGTGCGGGCGCGATCGTGTTCATGCTGCAGGTAGCGCACGGCCAGTTGCGGCAAGCGTGGCAGCATATGGGCCAGATGCGGTAATTCGCGCGAGATGCGTTTGATCCAGCCGCGGTGGTCCATGTCGCGACGGGCAATCTCCGTCAGCACACCGCGCGCGACATTCCACGTATCGACGCCCGGATGCAGCGCGCGCGCCAGCATCTCCGCCTGCTGGAACGAGCGCTGTGCGGTGGCAAGCCGGCCGGACACGGCACCGTCGAACGGCTGCACCGCGTGCAGCAAATGATGAAGCAGCGAACCCGCCGACCGGTCTTCCGGCTCGGCGGCGAAGTGCGCTTCAGCTCGTGTGCGCAACTCGGCTTCGAGCATTTCGGCGCGCGTGTCGTGCGGTACGTGCCCGGCTTCCCGATGCAACTCGGCAAGCCGGCCGTAGTCCTGGTTGAAGAGCGCGGTCGCGCCGTGCACGAAGAATTCGCGCTCGCCGGTCGACAGACTCGACATGATCGAAAACTCCGCGAGCACGAGACGTCCGAGTGTGTCCGCTTCGATGCTCACACGCACCCGCCGTGCATCGAGCGTGGCATGAAAGAAGCCGTGCTCGAACGCCTGTTCAGTCACCACCTCGACGATATGGGCGGCCAGCGGCGCGAGCTTGATGTGATGCGCGTGCAGGCCGGGCAGGTCGCTGGCGGCCAAGGTGCTGACGCGCTGCATGGTCAGCGTGTGATTGGTGCACAGGTCCCAGATCACGGTCGGCACGACGATGCGCCTGTCGCCGTCGAAGTGATGACCCGTCTGGCTCAGATTGGCGGCTTCGGCGCGCAGATCGAAGCGGCGCTGGATGTCGTCGGTGAAGGTTTGCGCCAGCGCACGCAGTTGCAGGCGGCGGGCCGAACCGGACAGCTTCTCCAGCCAGCGCGCAACCCAGCGCAGCAGCGCGAGTTCGTCGCCGATCTGTTGTAACTGATCGGCGCGCACCAGCTTGATGGCCACCTCGCTATGGCCGTTGACCGGCACGAGGAGCCGCGCGAAGTGGGTCTGTTCGGCAAAGCCGCTGCGTACCGGCACCAGATCGACCGCGCTGAAGAGGGTGGCGAGCGGCCGGCCGAATGCGCGCGCCAGCGCTCGTTCGGATTCGTCGGGCGGCAGCGGAGCTTCGAGATGATCGATCGCGTCGATGGCGTCGTGCAGCGAGCCGGTGGCGAGTTCGGGCCGCTCAGCGAGAGTCTGCGCGAAGCGGCTGGCGAGCGGCCCGAGCGCCGGCAGCACGCCGTGCAGGCGTTCGCCGCCGCCGCCGGACGCATGCACGCGGCCGACCAGCTCGATCATCCAGTGCAGTTTGTGCCCGGCCGGCGCGGCAAGCCAGATCAGGCGCGCGCCGTAACGCAGCGCGTGGAACAACAGCAGTAAGCGGCGAAACAGTGGCGGCATCGGTCGTTCGGTTGACAGACTACTATGCGGCACCGACAGGTGTCGGCGCGCGGCGAGACCAGTCAGGTTAGCAGGTAAGCGCGCTAGGGGGAGCATCCCCGCGCCGCGCGTAATACAATACGGCGGCCTTCCACCCGTGGCGAAACCCAAGCGTGCCGGCTTCCGGCCCTCAATAGATGCTCGCAGAACAACGTCACCAATACATCCTGGCGCAAGTCGCCAAAACAGGCGCGCTCTCGGTTGCTGAACTGGTGCGCGAACTGAACGTGTCGCGCGAGACGATCCGCCGCGATCTGAATGCACTGGCCGGACGCGGTCTGCTCGTCACGACCCACGGTGGCGCGCTGTCGAGCGACCGGCGCGAGCCCGACCTCGATACGCGCGAAGCCGCCAATGCCGGCGCCAAGCGGGCGATCGGCGAGCGCGCGGCCGAGTTCGTGCCGGACGGCGCCTCGCTGATCATCGATTCGGGCAGTACCACGCAGGCGGTGGCGCGAGCCTTGCTCGACCGGCATCGCCTGTCGGTCTATACGAACGACTGGCGTATCGCGCTGCTGCTCGGCCGTCGCAACGACAACCGCATCACGCTGCTCGGCGGCGAACTGTCGGAGATCGAAGACGCCACCTTCGGCCTCGACACGGTCCACCAGTTGACGCAGTACCACGCCGACTTCGCCTTTATCGGCGCGGGCGGCATTTCGCCGGACGGCTACCTGACCGACTACAGCCGCATGGCCGCCGAAGTGCGCAGCCGCATGATTGCCGCTGCCGATACGGTGGTGGTTGTCGCCGATCACTCGAAGTTCGGGCGCGTGACGCCGGTGCGCATCAACGGCATCGAATCGGCGCGTTATCTGGTCACCGAACTGGCGCCGGAGAAGGCGCTTGGCAAGGCGATCACCGCCCATGGGCCGGAAATCCTGATCGCCTGAGCCGCCTGATCGCGGGCACGCTGAGGGCATGAGAGCGAAAGCCTCATGCGCGCGTGTCAGCCATCAGGCGCTGCATGGCATTCCACGTCACTTCACGCGAATCCCAAGCCGTTTCAGCGTACGGTCGATCGCCGCCACTGCGTTATGCAGTTCATTCGCATCGATCGCGCCGATGCAACCCACGCGGAACGTTTCCACTTGCGTGAGTTTGCCCGGATACAGCACGTAGCCGGCCTCGCGTACCGCAGCGTAAAAGTCCGGAAAGTTCCACGCGGGGTCGCGCGGCGCGTGAAACGTGACGATCACCGGCGCCTGCACCTCGGGCTTCAGAAACGGCTCGAAGCCGAGCGCTTTCATGTCGCTCACCAGTGCAGCGCAGTTCTGCTGGTAGCGCGCACCGCGCGCCGCTTGTCCGCCTTGCGCGACGAACTGGTCGAGTGCCTCACGCAGAGCCGCGACCACGTGAGTGGGCGGCGTGAAGCGCCACTGCGTGGTCTTCTCCATATAGACGTATTGATCGTGCAAATCCAGAGCGAGCGACGGCGAGCGCCCCTCGCTCTGCTCCAGTACGCTGCGCCGCACAATCACGAAACCCATCCCCGGTACGCCTTCCAGACATTTGCCGCTTGCCGAAATCAGCGCGTCGATGCCGCCGCGCCGCAAATCGATCGGCAACGCGCCGAACGAACTCATGGCGTCGACGATCAGGCTTTTGCCGTGCCGCTGACACACCGCGGCGATATCGTCGAGTGGATTGAGCAAGCCGGTGCTCGTTTCCAGATGGACCTGCGCGACGTGACTGATACGCGAATTGCGATTGAAGGCGTCTTCGATGGCGGCCGCGCTGACCGGCTCGTCCTCGCGCAGCGCCAGTTCGACATAGGCAATTCCCATACGCTGCAATATCCGGATCAGACGGGCACAATACGCGCCGTTGTTCGGAACCAGCACGCAGCCTTGACGCGGCACCAGAGTGCCGAGCGCCGCTTCGACCGCGAAGGTGCCGCTGCCTTGAAGCGGCACGCAGACATAGTCGTTTTCGCCTCGCGCGATCGTCACGAGCTCGGCGCACACGCTGTGAGTCATGCGGTTGAACGCGGCGTCCCACGAACCCCAGTCGCGCAGCATGGCCTCGCGGGTTTGCGGCGAGGTGCAGAGTGGCCCCGGGGTCAGCAGGATTGGGTCGTTTCCAGGAATCACACAAGCCTCCGTCAGCAGATGGATATCCGTCGCCCGGACCGGGTGACGAAAAAAGATTGACTTGGATATTATTGGCGAATTGTGTCAATTTTTGGAATTCGACAGAATGGTCATGGCGTTGTCATGGAAACCTGCAATCCTTGCCGTGCCCGTTCAGGCATGGCAGGCAGCGCGAGTGTCGTAGGTGAGCTGTAAGTCAGGCTGGAGAAGAAGCAGCAAAGTTGTCAGCAATCTGCAATTTGTACGAAACTGCATGACAACTGGCTGCGGGCAACACGCAAGCGGCACGGCGCTAACGCCGTTCAATCACAACAGGTATCGGGTTATCCCGACCGTCTGGTTTTTTGCCTTTCGGAGAGAGCGACATGACAAAGACGAATTCCCTTCACGCCACGGCTGGCCTCGCACGCAAACTGTTGCCGGCGCTGATCGCCGCGGCAGCATTCGGCGGCATGGCGATGCAGGCTCACGCGGCGGACGCCGTGGTGCTGTACACCGCCGACGGCCTCGAAAACCTCTATAAGGATGTGCTGCCGGCCTTCGAAAAGAAGGAAGGTGTGAAGGTCAACATCGTCACGGCAGGCAGCGGTGAAGTGGTGAACCGCGCCACCATCGAGAAGGATCAGCCGAAGGCCGACGTGCTCGTCACGTTGCCGCCGTTCATCCAGCAAGCCGACCAGTCCGGCCTGCTGCAGGCTTATCAGAGCGCCAACTACAAGAACGTGCCGGCGATCGCCAAGGCGCCGAACGGTGCATGGGCGACCTTCGTGAACAACTATTTCTCGTTCGCGATCAACCCGGACGTCACGAAGAACCAGCCGAAGACGTTCGCCGACCTGCTGCACCCGGATTACACCGGCAAGATCGCCTACTCGAACCCGGCCACGGCTGGCGACGGTATGGCCGTGATCATCCTGACCACGTCGCTGATGGGTGAAGACAAGGCGTTCGATTATCTGAAGAAGCTCGAAGAGAGCGCCAAGTTCCACACCAAGGGCACTGGCTACCTCGACGTGCTGCTCTCGCGTAACGAAATCGCTTTCGCCAACGGCGACCTGCAGATGGATCTGGACGATGCAGCCAATGGCGGTCTGTCGCTCAAGCCGATCTTCCTCGCGGCCAGCGCCGGCGGCAAGCCGACCACCTTCCAGCTGCCGTACGCGATCGGCCTGATCAAGAACGGCCCGAATCAGGCGGCCGGCAAGAAGCTGATCGACTACCTGATGTCGACCGACGTGCAAGCCAAGGTGCCGGACATCTTCGGTATCCCGGGCCGCACCGACGTGCCGCTCGCCGGCAAGAACGGCGAAGCCGTCAAGCAGGCGATCGCGGGCGTGCAGCTGATCCCGGTGGACTGGACCCAGGTAATGGCGAAGAAGGCTGACTGGACGGCACGCTGGAAGAGCGACGTGATCGGCTCGTCGGGCAAGCAACTCGAAGTCGTCAAGCCGAAGTAAGCAGGACAAGTTCGTTGTTGAATCAGGCGGCGTTTCCCGCATGCGTGCGGGGCGCCGTATCAGCATTAATCCAGTTGGAGGATGAACCCGGTGAATACGGCCAGTCTTGCTCACCCAGGCGCGCTCGGCGCCACACCGGACGCGCTCGACGCCGCGCGTTCGAACACGCCGGGCGGCGTGCAGATCGACCATCTGACCGTGCGCTTCGGTTCGCGCACCGTGCTCGACGATCTGTCGTTGACCATTCAGCGCGGCGAATTGCTCACCGTGCTCGGCCGCAGCGGTTGCGGCAAGACCACGCTGTTGCGCTTTATCGCCGGGTTCATTGAAGCGGATGGATTGTCCGGTACCTTGACCGTTGCCGGTCACGACCTGACGCATGTGCCGCCGCATAAGCGCAATCTCGGCCTGCTGTTTCAGAGTTACGCGCTGTTTCCGCATCTGTCGGTGTTCGAGAACGTGGCCTTCGGGTTGCGCGCGCGCCGCACGCCTTCCAAAGATGTCGCGCGGCGGGTTGCCGACGCGTTGAAACTCGTGCAACTGGGCGACGCCGGGCACCACATGCCCGCGCAATTGTCGGGCGGCATGCAGCAGCGTGTGGCGCTGGCACGTGCGCTCGTGATCGAGCCGGACGTGCTGCTGCTCGACGAACCGCTTTCCGCACTCGACGCCAATCTGCGTGCCTCGGTGCGTTCCGAATTGAAGGCATTGCATGAGCGTCTGCCGAATCTGACGATCGTCTGCGTGACGCACGATCAGGACGACGCGCTGGTGCTGTCCGACCGCACGCTGCTGATGCGCGAAGGGCGCATCGCGCAACTCGGCACGCCGCAGCAGTTGTATGACACGCCGAACGACGGGTTCGTCGCGCGTTATCTGGGCGCGGCCAATCTGCTGCCGCCGCAAGTCGCATTCGCCATGGACGACGCGCGCTACAACGAGCGCGAGCGGGTGGCCTGCCTGCGTCCGGAAGCGCTGCGTATCGCGCCGCTCGGCGAAGGGCAGTTGCACGGCGCGATTACGTCGGTCGAATGGTATGGCGCGGTGTTGTCGGTGTCGGTCGTTCTGGACGCGATACCTAACGAGCCGGTGCTCGTCACCATGCAGCGCGGCCAAGGCATGATGCCGGAGAAGGGCGCGCGTGTTTCCCTGCGTTATGAGGCTGACGATGTCGTCCTTATCAACCCCTGATACCCCCAATCCGCTCAACGCGGCTGCAGACGCCCGCCGCAGCGCGAGCGCGGCCTCGCACACGGCGGCGGTCAAGCGGCGCGAACGCGCGGCGCAATGGCACCTGCTGTTCCTGGCAGTCGTGGTGCTGGGGCCGCTGGTGATCTACCCGCTCGTGCGTCTGGTATTGCTGAGTTTCACCGGACCGCACGGTTTGAGCCTGCAGGCTTACTCGACGTTTTTCAGCAATCCGGAAACGAGCGGCGTGGTCGGCACGACGCTGTGGATTCTGTTTGTGAGTGCCGGGCTCGCATCGCTGCTCGGCATCGGCCTCGCGGCGTTGCTGTTCTTCAAGCCGTTTCCCGGCGCGCGCATGGTCACCCGTTTCCTGGAACTGTTCGTCGCGTTCCCGTCGTTTCTGGTCGCCTTCACGCTGATCTTTCTGTACGGCTCGCAGGGCTCGGTCAGTATCGCCTTGCAGCAGCTGTTTCATCTTGAAGCGCCGCCGCTCAATTTCCTGTTCGGCGTGGGCGGCGTGATTCTCGCGGAAGTGGTCTTCTACGCGCCGTTTGTGGTGCGTCCGACGCTGGCCTCGTTTGCCACGCTCGACATGCGTCTGATCGAAGCCGCCCGCAGTCTCGGCGCAAGCGGCTGGATGGTGGCGTTCAAGGTGATCCTGCCGCTCGCGTGGCCGGGCATCGCCGCGGGCACGATCCTGTGTTTTCTGCTGACGCTGAACGAGTTCGGCATTCTGCTCGTGCTCGGCAGCGCGCATCTGATCACGCTGCCGGTCGCGATCTACAGCTCCGCGACCGTCGATCTCGATCTGCCCACCGCCGCCGCCGGCGCGGTGGTGATGCTGATCATGTCTTTGTCCCTGTACGCGTTGTACCGCCAGGTCAACCGTCGCAAGGTGAAAGGAGCGGGCCATGGCCGTTGAACTCGACCCGACCGTTTTGCCGGTCATGCACAAGAAGGCGCGGCCGGTGCGCCGCAGTCTGCCCGTGCGCATGCTCGGCGGTCTGTTTCTCGGTTTTGCCGCGTTGCTGTGCTTCTGGCTGTTCGTCTTGCCGGTGCTGGTGGTCGCGCTCTCGAGCGTGGCCGGGCACTGGTCGGGCACCATCCTGCCGGACAGCCTCAGCATGCGCTGGTTCGAACGGCTCGGCTCCAGCGACTTCGACGCGCTGACGACGAGTCTCGAAGTCGGCATGGGCGTCGCCGTGCTCGGCACGATCCTCGGGCTGTGGCTGGCGCTGGCGCTCGAGGGCCGCGACCGGCGTGGTCTCGGCGCGCTGGTCGACACCATCGCGATGATGCCCAACGGCGTGCCGAGTGTGGTGCTCGGGCTGGCCGTGCTGATCGCGTATCACAAGCGTCCGCTCGACCTGTCGAGCTCGGCGGCGATCGTCGTGTTCGTGCAGCTCGCGCTGGTGTTGCCGTTCTGCTACCGCTGCGCGGCCGCTGCGCTGCGTCCGGAACTGACCATTCTGCGCGAAGCGGCCGCCAGTCTGGGGGCGCCGCCCTCGATGGTGCTGCGCCGCGTCGTGCTGCCGCAACTGGTGCCGGCGATCCGCGCGAGTCTCGCCCTCGGCTTCGCACTCTCTCTCGGTGAACTCGGCGCCACGCTTACCGTGTACCCGCCGGGCTTTGCGACGGTACCGATCGTCGTGGTCGGGCAGGTGGAGCGCGGTTACTACCTGCCGGCCTCCGCGTTGTCGCTGATTCTGCTGATGGTTTCGCTTGCCGCACTGCTGCTGATTGCGGCGCGTGTGCCGCGCCGTCGAGTGGATTGACGAGCACCCTTTGATCCTTGTGTTTGTGTGCGCGTGCCGGGCGGCGGCGCGCAAACACATATCGGTGTGGTGAAATTTGTCAAAATGACCGAATATATGCAAACTGCTGCCGTCGATCCGATCGATGTTGTGCGCAGGCATTCGCTGACGGCGCTGGTTCGTGACGAAATCGAACGGCACATCATCGAAGGAGCGCTCGCGCCTGGCGACAAACTCAATGAAGCCGATTGGGCCACACGTTTGCAGGTCTCGCGCGGGCCGGTGCGGGAGGCGTTCCGCGCGCTGGAGCAGGCGGGCCTCGTGCGTACCGAGAAAAACCGCGGCGTGTTCGTGCGGACGGTGTCGCTGGCGGAAGCGGACGAGATTTATGCGGTGCGTGCGGTGCTCGAAGAGGCGGCGTGCCGGATCCTGGCTTCGCGTATCGACGCACGCAAGCTTGCCGGATTACGCGAGTGGCTCGACTCGATGCGCGCGGCGCTCGATGCCCACGATCACGATGCCTACGCGCGCGCCAACGTGGCGTTTCACGACGCGATCGTGGCGGCATCGGGCAACGGCAAACTGTATGAGACGTATCGAAGGCTGGTGGGCGAGTTGAGCCTGTTTCGCCGCGCCGCGCTGGTGGTGCATGCGGACGCGATGGAGCGCTCGCTCGCCGAGCATCGCGCGATCCTGACCGCGTTGGGTTCGCGCGACGCCGGGCAGGCCGCGGCGCTGATGCATGCGCATGTGAACGGCGGCTTGCAGCGCGCGCGTGAAGCCTGCGAACCGGCGGGGCCGCTGGGCGCGGTCCAGACATTGGCGGCATCGAACGATTGAGGCCGGCTGCAACGAATTGACTGGAGCACGCGTGCTCTCAACGCATGGAAGGTAATGATGGAAAACGCAAGCGAACGTACGATTGAAGTCAATGGCCGCGGCTACCGGCTGCCCGAGCAACCGACCGTTGTGGTGTGCGTCGACGGCTGCGAATACGATTACCTCGAAGCAGCGGTCGCGGCGGGTGCCGCGCCTTTCATCGGCAAGATGCTCAAAGGCGGTGCGGCCTTCAAAGCCGATTGCGTGATTCCGTCGTTCACGAACCCGAATAATCTGTCGATCGTGTGCGGCGTGCCGCCCTCGGTGCATGGTATTTGCGGCAACTACTTCTGGGATCCGGACGCAAACGGCGGCGAAGGCGCGGAAGTGATGATGAACGATCCGGCTTATCTGCGCGCGGGGACCTTGCTGGCCGCTGCTGCTGACGCCGGCGCGGCGGTTGCCGTGGTCACTGCGAAAGACAAGCTGCGCCGTTTGCTCGGCTGGCAATTGAAGGGGATCTGTTTCTCAGCGGAAAAAGCCGACAAGGTGACGCGCGAAGAAAACGGCATCGACGAAGTGCTCGATCTGGTCGGCTTGCCGGTGCCTGATGTGTACAGCGCGGGACTGTCCGAATTCGTTTTCGCCGCCGGCGTGCGGCTGGCTGAAACCCGCAAGCTCGATCTGATGTATCTGTCGACCACCGATTACATCCAGCACAAATGGGCGCCGGGCACCGAAGGCGCGAACGCGTTCTACGCGATGATGGACGGCTACCTCGCGAGGCTCGATGCGCTCGGCTGGGTGATCGGCCTGACCGCCGACCACGGCATGAACGCCAAGCACGACCCGAAGACCGGCGAGCCGAATGTGATCTATCTGCAGGACGTGCTGGACGATTGGCTTGGGCACGGCAAAGCGCGCGTGATTTTGCCGATTACCGATCCGTATGTCGTGCATCACGGCGCGCTCGGTTCGTTCGCGACGATTTACCTGCCGCACGATGTGAACGTCGCGCAGGTGATCGAACGGATCGGCGGTTTACCGGGTATCGAAGTAGTGCTCGACAATCGCGCCGCATGCGAGCGCTTCGAACTGCCGAACGACCGCGTGGGCGACATCGTCGTGGTCAGCACCCGGCATGTGGTGCTCGGCACGCGTCGCGACGAGCACGATCTGTCCGGACTGACCGTGCCGTTGCGCTCGCACGGCGGGATCTCCGAGCAGGAAGTGCCGCTGCTGTTCAATCGCCGCGTCGAGGAACTGGCCGCCGTCAAAGCGGGCAAGCGGCTGCGCAACTTCGATATCTTCGACGTTGCCCTGAACCACGTGGAGGCATCATGAACGCCGTGCTGCGGGACCATCCAGCATTCCGGGCCGAAGCGCTGCGGCTCAAGGGGGAGCGCGCGACGCGCTCGCGCACGCTCGACGTGTTCGATCCTTTTAGCGGGACGCGGGTAGGTACGGTCCCGTTGGCGAGCATCGACGACGTGCGCGCGGCGTTCGAATACGCTGCCGCATACCAGGCGAAACTCACCCGCTACGAGCGCTCGCAGATTCTCGAACGCGCCGCGGTGTTGCTGCGGGAGCGCACCGAGGAAGCCTCGGATCTGATTTCGCTCGAGTCGGGGTTGTCGAAGCAGGATTCGCGCTACGAGATCGGCCGCGTCGCCGATGTGTTGAAGTTCGCCTCGATCGAGGCTTTGCGCGACGATGGGCAGAGTTTTTCCTGCGATCTCACACCGCATGGCAAGCAGCGCCGGGTGTTTTCGCAGCGTGAGCCGCTGGCGGGCGTGATCGTGGCGATCACGCCGTTCAACCACCCGATGAACCAGGTCGCGCATAAGATCGCGCCGGCGATCGCGACAAATAATCGGGTGCTGCTCAAGCCGTCGGAGAAGGTGCCTTTGTCGGCGTTCTATCTGGCGGACATTCTTTATGAAGCGGGTTTGCCGGCGCCAATGTTGCAGGTGCTGACCGGCGATCCGCGCGAAATCGCCGACGAACTGATCACGCATCCTCTGGCCGAACTCGTGACTTTCACGGGCGGTGTGGCGATCGGCAAATATATCGCTTCGAAGGCGGCCTACCGGCGCGTCGTACTGGAGCTGGGCGGCAACGATCCGCTGATCGTGCTGGAAGACGCCGATCTCGATCGTGCCGCGACGCTTGCTGTGCAGGGCTCGTATAAGAACTCCGGGCAACGGTGTACCGCGGTCAAGCGGATGCTGGTGCAAAAGAGCATCGCGGCGGACTTCACGGATCTGGTCGTGGAGAAGACGCGCGCATGGAGCTACGGCGATCCGTTCGACGCAGGCAATCAGATGGGCACCGTGATCGACGTCGCCGCCGCGCAGCTGTTCGAAGCGCGTGTGAACGAAGCGGTGGCGGCCGGTGCGCGCTTGCGGATCGGCAACCAGCGCGACGGCGCGCTTTATTCGCCGACGGTGTTGGACGGCGTCGATCCGTCGATGGCACTGGTGCGCGAGGAAACATTCGGGCCGGTGTCGCCGATCATCACATTCGATACGCTCGACGACGCTATTCGTATCAGCAACGGCACGCCGTTCGGATTGTCGTCCGGGGTGTGCACGAACCGGCAGGACGCGATCACACGCTTCATCAATGAGTTGCGTGTGGGAACAGTCAACGTGTGGGAAGTGCCGGGGTATCGGATCGAGTTGACGCCGTTCGGTGGCATCAAGGATTCCGGGCTCGGCTATAAGGAAGGCGTTCAGGAAGCGATCAAGAGCTTCACCAACCTGAAGACCTTTTCATTACCGTGGGAGTAAGAGCGTGGCATTGAGTCTGAACGACATCCGCTCGTTATTCGAGCAATACGGCAAGCTCGCCTATAGCGGCGAGCCGGTGACGCAGCTTGAACATGCGCTGCAAAGCGGCGCGTTGGCGGAGGAGGCGGGCGCTGACGATGAACTCGTTGCCGCGGCGTTTTTGCACGACCTCGGTCATCTGCTGAATCTCCAGGGCGAAACGCCGACGGAGCGGGGCATCGACGATCTGCATCAATATTTCGCGCTGCCGTTCTTGCGGCCGGTGTTGTCGGATGCGGTGTTGGAGCCGATCCGTCTGCACGTCGACGCCAAGCGCTGCCTCTGTGCAATCGACGACGCTTACTTCGGCCAGCTTTCCGCCGATTCGGTGCGCAGCCTGGAACTGCAAGGCGGAATCTTCAGTAAAGAAGAGGCCGAGGTGTTCCTGCAGAAGCCCTATGCGCAAGACGCCTTGCGTCTGCGCAAATGGGACGATCGCGCGAAAGAAGAGAACCGCGCGACGCCGGACCTGGATCATTATCTGGGTGTTGTCGAACGTGCGATGCAGAAGCGCGCGGCCGCCTGAACGAGGTGGTTTTCGGCTGATCTTGGGGTGGGCCTGGCAGGCCACTTGTTGTGCCGATCATTCTTCTTTTTTGCGTCAGTTCCGGCGCAATTCGTGCATATCAAAATAACGCTTGCAAGGCGGGGTCCGGCTCGCTAGAATCTCGCTCTTTCGTGCTCCGGACGCCGGGGCACGGGAAGCGGGAGAGCCAGTAGTGGCAAGGCTTTGCGCGACGTGAACGGGTTCAGGAAGTGATAAAAACCTGTTGACGATGTAGCGAAAGTTCTCCATAATCTCGTTTCTCTGCTGCTGATGCAGCGACGCAGAACGAAGCGGTACCGGTGGTTGAGCAGGTGGGCGACACGGTGCGGATTCGGTGGTGAATGCGTATTTGATCTTTAAAAATTAACAGCCGATAAGTGTGGGCGCTTGATGCGCGACGCGCGGTGGACTCTTCGGGGTCTGCCGGAAGCGAAAGTATCAAGTCTCACACGAGTATTAAAGGAAGGTTTTCCTGTCGGGGTGGATTCACACCGGCAGGTTAATCATTCGTCAGTACGTTGAGTGAGCGACCGGTTTCGAAAGAGACCGAAAAACAGTAACAGGTTTGAACTGAAGAGTTTGATCCTGGCTCAGATTGAACGCTGGCGGCATGCCTTACACATGCAAGTCGAACGGCAGCACGGGGGCAACCCTGGTGGCGAGTGGCGAACGGGTGAGTAATACATCGGAACGTGTCCTGTAGTGGGGGATAGCCCGGCGAAAGCCGGATTAATACCGCATACGCTCTACGGAGGAAAGGGGGGGATCTTAGGACCTCTCGCTACAGGGGCGGCCGATGGCAGATTAGCTAGTTGGTGGGGTAAAGGCCTACCAAGGCGACGATCTGTAGCTGGTCTGAGAGGACGACCAGCCACACTGGGACTGAGACACGGCCCAGACTCCTACGGGAGGCAGCAGTGGGGAATTTTGGACAATGGGGGCAACCCTGATCCAGCAATGCCGCGTGTGTGAAGAAGGCCTTCGGGTTGTAAAGCACTTTTGTCCGGAAAGAAAACGCTCTGGTTAATACCCGGGGCGGATGACGGTACCGGAAGAATAAGCACCGGCTAACTACGTGCCAGCAGCCGCGGTAATACGTAGGGTGCAAGCGTTAATCGGAATTACTGGGCGTAAAGCGTGCGCAGGCGGTCCGCTAAGACAGATGTGAAATCCCCGGGCTTAACCTGGGAACTGCATTTGTGACTGGCGGGCTAGAGTATGGCAGAGGGGGGTAGAATTCCACGTGTAGCAGTGAAATGCGTAGAGATGTGGAGGAATACCGATGGCGAAGGCAGCCCCCTGGGCCAATACTGACGCTCATGCACGAAAGCGTGGGGAGCAAACAGGATTAGATACCCTGGTAGTCCACGCCCTAAACGATGTCAACTAGTTGTCGGGTCTTCATTGACTTGGTAACGTAGCTAACGCGTGAAGTTGACCGCCTGGGGAGTACGGTCGCAAGATTAAAACTCAAAGGAATTGACGGGGACCCGCACAAGCGGTGGATGATGTGGATTAATTCGATGCAACGCGAAAAACCTTACCTACCCTTGACATGTATGGAATCCTGCTGAGAGGTGGGAGTGCCCGAAAGGGAGCCATAACACAGGTGCTGCATGGCTGTCGTCAGCTCGTGTCGTGAGATGTTGGGTTAAGTCCCGCAACGAGCGCAACCCTTGTCCCTAGTTGCTACGCAAGAGCACTCTAGGGAGACTGCCGGTGACAAACCGGAGGAAGGTGGGGATGACGTCAAGTCCTCATGGCCCTTATGGGTAGGGCTTCACACGTCATACAATGGTCGGAACAGAGGGTCGCCAACCCGCGAGGGGGAGCCAATCCCAGAAAACCGATCGTAGTCCGGATCGCACTCTGCAACTCGAGTGCGTGAAGCTGGAATCGCTAGTAATCGCGGATCAGCATGCCGCGGTGAATACGTTCCCGGGTCTTGTACACACCGCCCGTCACACCATGGGAGTGGGTTTTACCAGAAGTGGCTAGTCTAACCGCAAGGAGGACGGTCACCACGGTAGGATTCATGACTGGGGTGAAGTCGTAACAAGGTAGCCGTATCGGAAGGTGCGGCTGGATCACCTCCTTTCTCGAGCTAACGTGTCGAACGTTGAGCGCTCACGCTTATCGGCTGTGAAATTAGACAGTAAGTCAGACAGACTGAGGGGTCTGTAGCTCAGTCGGTTAGAGCACCGTCTTGATAAGGCGGGGGTCGATGGTTCGAATCCATCCAGACCCACCATTGTCTTGTCTGCGATGGCTGCGCTAGTCGATGAACCCCGAGGTGTGATGATGGTCTGTGCATGACTGGGGGATTAGCTCAGCTGGGAGAGCACCTGCTTTGCAAGCAGGGGGTCGTCGGTTCGATCCCGTCATCCTCCACCAATCTTCAATGCCGGTTTTACTGCGGCAAACCTTGAAAGGGGTTTGCGGTGTAGTGAAACAGGCATTGGCGATTGAGCCAGTCAGAGTGATACGCGGTTATAGCAACTGCGATATCGGCTGTCGTTCTTTAACAATCAGGAAGAAGTAGTAAAGAGATTCACGAAAGCGTGTCTAGAGATGGGCATGTGAGTAGGTGAATCAGGGTTGTGATTGTATCAATGTATGAAAAGGTGATCGAAAGATTGCTTTGGAATACGGCGCAACACGAATACTCAACCTGTAACGATGTGACTGAGGTCCAGGCATTCCCTGTGAATGTCCCTGTCCCCTTCGGGGATGGGACCAGAGTAAGCGCTAAAGCGCTAACTCTGGGTCGACAGAGACACACCCGTTATAGGGTCAAGCGAACAAGTGCATGTGGTGGATGCCTTGGCGATCACAGGCGATGAAGGACGCGGTAGCCTGCGAAAAGCTACGGGGAGCTGGCAAACGAGCTTTGATCCGTAGATGTCCGAATGGGGAAACCCGGCCCGTATGGGTCATCCGTAACTGAATACATAGGTTACGAGAAGCGAACGCGGTGAACTGAAACATCTAAGTAACCGCAGGAAAAGAAATCAACCGAGATTCCCAGAGTAGTGGCGAGCGAAATGGGACCAGCCTGTACTCTTTATCTTCATTGTTAGTCGAAGGCTCTGGAAAGTGCTGCCATAGCAGGTGATAGCCCTGTAGACGAAAACAGCGAGGAAGAACTAGGTGTACGGAAAGTAGGGCGGGACACGTGAAATCCTGTCTGAAGATGGGGGGACCATCCTCCAAGGCTAAATACTCGTGATCGACCGATAGTGAACCAGTACCGTGAGGGAAAGGCGAAAAGAACCCCGGGAGGGGAGTGAAATAGATCCTGAAACCGCATGCATACAAACAGTCGGAGCCTCGCGAGGGGTGACGGCGTACCTTTTGTATAATGGGTCAGCGACTTACATTCAGTGGCAAGCTTAACCGATTAGGGCAGGCGTAGCGAAAGCGAGTCCGAACAGGGCGATTCAGTCGCTGGGTGTAGACCCGAAACCAGGTGATCTATCCATGGCCAGGATGAAGGTGCGGTAACACGTACTGGAGGTCCGAACCCACTAACGTTGAAAAGTTAGGGGATGAGCTGTGGATAGGGGTGAAAGGCTAAACAAACCTGGAAATAGCTGGTTCTCTCCGAAAACTATTTAGGTAGTGCCTCGTGTATCACCTTCGGGGGTAGAGCACTGTCATGGTTGTGGGGTCCATTGCGGATTACTACGCCATAGCAAACTCCGAATACCGAAGAGTGCAATCACGGGAGACAGACATCGGGTGCTAACGTCCGGTGTCAAGAGGGAAACAACCCAGACCGCCAGCTAAGGTCCCCAAATATTGCTAAGTGGGAAACGAAGTGGGAAGGCTAAAACAGTCAGGAGGTTGGCTTAGAAGCAGCCATCCTTTAAAGAAAGCGTAATAGCTCACTGATCGAGTCGTCCTGCGCGGAAGATGTAACGGGGCTAAGCAATATACCGAAGCTGCGGATGCACATTTATGTGCATGGTAGGAGAGCGTTCCGTAAGCCTGCGAAGGTGCATTGAAAAGTGCGCTGGAGGTATCGGAAGTGCGAATGCTGACATGAGTAGCGATAAAGGGGGTGAAAGGCCCCCTCGCCGTAAGCCCAAGGTTTCCTACGCAACGTTCATCGGCGTAGGGTGAGTCGGCCCCTAAGGCGAGGCAGAAATGCGTAGCTGATGGGAAGCAGGTTAATATTCCTGCACCATTGTTAAATGCGATGGGGGGACGGATCGCGGAAGGTTGTCCGGGTGTTGGAAGTCCCGGTCCTTGCATTGGAGAAGGCGCTTAGGCAAATCCGGGCGCGGAATTCAAGGGTGCGAGGCCATTCACCTAGGTGAAGAAGCAATCGGAAGTGGTTCCAAGAAAAGCCTCTAAGCTTCAGTTTAACAAGACCGTACCGCAAACCGACACAGGTGGGCGAGATGAGTATTCTAAGGCGCTTGAGAGAACTCGGGAGAAGGAACTCGGCAAATTGGTACCGTAACTTCGGGATAAGGTACGCCCCTGTAGCCTGACTGGCCTGCGCCAGGAGGGTGAAGGGGTTGCAATAAACTGGTGGCTGCGACTGTTTAATAAAAACACAGCACTCTGCAAACACGAAAGTGGACGTATAGGGTGTGACGCCTGCCCGGTGCCGGAAGATTAAATGATGGGGTGCAAGCTCTTGATTGAAGTCCCGGTAAACGGCGGCCGTAACTATAACGGTCCTAAGGTAGCGAAATTCCTTGTCGGGTAAGTTCCGACCTGCACGAATGGCGTAACGATGGCCACACTGTCTCCTCCCGAGACTCAGCGAAGTTGAAGTGTTTGTGATGATGCAATCTCCCCGCGGCTAGACGGAAAGACCCCATGAACCTTTACTGTAGCTTTGCATTGGACTTTGAACCGATCTGTGTAGGATAGGTGGGAGGCTATGAAGCGTGGACGCCAGTCTGCGTGGAGCCGTCCTTGAAATACCACCCTGGTTTGTTTGAGGTTCTAACCTTGGTCCGTTATCCGGACTGGGGACAGTGCATGGTAGGCAGTTTGACTGGGGCGGTCTCCTCCCAAAGTGTAACGGAGGAGTACGAAGGTACGCTAGGTACGGTCGGAAATCGTGCTGATAGTGCAATGGCATAAGCGTGCTTAACTGCGAGACCGACAAGTCGAGCAGGTGCGAAAGCAGGTCATAGTGATCCGGTGGTTCTGTATGGAAGGGCCATCGCTCAACGGATAAAAGGTACTCTGGGGATAACAGGCTGATACCGCCCAAGAGTTCATATCGACGGCGGTGTTTGGCACCTCGATGTCGGCTCATCTCATCCTGGGGCTGTAGCCGGTCCCAAGGGTATGGCTGTTCGCCATTTAAAGAGGTACGTGAGCTGGGTTTAAAACGTCGTGAGACAGTTTGGTCCCTATCTGCCGTGGGCGCTGGATATTTGAAGGGGGCTGCTCCTAGTACGAGAGGACCGGAGTGGACGAACCTCTGGTGTACCGGTTGTCACGCCAGTGGCATCGCCGGGTAGCTATGTTCGGAAGAGATAACCGCTGAAAGCATCTAAGCGGGAAACTCGCCTTAAGATGAGATATCCCCGGGGCTTCGAGCCCCTTGAAGGGTCGTTCAAGACCAGGACGTTGATAGGTCAGGTGTGGAAGCGCAGTAATGCGTTAAGCTAACTGATACTAATTGCCCGTAAGGCTTGATCCTATAACAGGTGTGTGTCGGCAGCCGTGAGTGCTTCAGCACTTATGGATGCCCCACCCTGCGCCACGCGCAGGGTCTTATGCAGACCACACACAGGTTGAGATCAGTGTTGTGCCAGAAACAACACAACCCCGAATCTCCCTCTGGTGAGCATCACCAGAAACTACTTCTTCCAGATTGGTTGTGCCGCCCCCCAGGGCGACACGACAACAAGTCATGCCTGATGACCATAGCGAGTCGGTCCCACCCCTTCCCATCCCGAACAGGACCGTGAAACGACTCCACGCCGATGATAGTGCGGATTCCCGTGTGAAAGTAGGTAATCGTCAGGCTCCCTAGCAGCAACAGAAACCCCGCCCCATCAAGGTGGGGTTTCTGCGTTTACGCACCCCCGGAAAAAACAGTACAAGATGCTGGTCGTCGTGAGCGCAGGGGGCGCTTGATTCCCGTTCCCAACCCCCACGTGACGACGCGCCTCCATTCCGGGAGGCGCGTCGTGAAAACGAAGCCATCCTGGCAGGCCATGAACTCCATCACAAATGGTCCGCCACTTCGTTATCCCCGCTACTGCCTTGCTCAGGCGCGGCAGCTTTTCAGCCGAAAATCTGCATCAGTGCGCCGCGACGTCTCCATCCCCAATGCTGGCCGTTCTCACAGGTACTCCGCCATCAACTGCATCCATCTGGCCGATTTCTGCAAGCAATGCCTCGTCGCGTGCAATTACCTTCGGCAGATGCGCACGTAAGAACTCAACCCACGTCCGCGTCTTCGCATCGATGAACTTGCGTGACGGGTACAGCGCATAAACGTTCATCTTCTGCAGCGTATATTCCGGCAACACGCGGACTAACGTCCCGTCACGCAAGCCCGTGATCGCTGCATAAAGGGGCACCATACCAATGCCCATTCCCTCGTGAATCGCAACGATCAGCGATTCCGCGATATTCACCTGCACGGGTCCGTTTACTTCCATCGTCTCGCTGCCGTTGGGACCGTCGAGCACCCATTCGTGGGGTGGAAATGCAGGCGTGTGCAAAATCAGGCACTCGTGATGCGCCAGGTCACCCGGCTGCTGTGGTGCGCCATGAGCGCGCACGTAAGCAGGCGATGCGCACAGGATGCTGAAAGTTGTACCCAGCGGGAGTGACACGAGATCGGAATTCGGCAGCGTCGAGGCGCCGACCACAGCGACGTCGGCGCTACCTTCGAACAGATCGGGCATGCGCTGCGATAACGTCAGCTCGACGGTCACTTCGGGATAGAGCGCGCGATAGCGCGAGATGGCCGGCAACACATAATGCTGGCCGATGCTGGCAAAGCTGTGCATGCGCAACGCGCCGCTCGGGCGTTCGTGTGCGCAACTTGCTTCTTCTTCCGCCGTATCGACATCTGCAAGGATCTGTTGAGACCGCTTCAGGTAACGCTCGCCCGCTGTGGTGAGCGCGAGCCGCCGCGTCGACCGGTTCAGCAGGCGTGTACGCAGATGAGCTTCGAGTTCCGAGACGGCACGGGACATCGCCCCGGTCGTTGAATTGAGTGACTGCGCGGCGGCGGTAAAACTCCCGGCTTCGACCACGCGCACGAACACTCGCATATTTTGTAACGTATCCATCGATCCTTCTATTTCACGGCAGAAGCCGTATTGTCCGCCTGTCCTGCAAGCCCATTGTTGTTCGTTCTGGAAGGGAGGTTCCGCGCCTGTCCTATTAATACGCGCAGCACATGCTCCTACAATCGGCGCCTTGCCTGCCGGTGTACGCAGCGTTCACCGGCGCCTCTTTCAGTGACAAACCGGGACGCGTTGCTTTCTGATGAAACGCCAACATGCGATCAAGCCGGCGGCGGATTCCCGCCGCCAGTGGAGCGCCATGTTGCCAACGCTCAGTCCAGCCATTCGCGACTGGGCGAATAGCGACGGTTTGATCTGGCTGCATCTGCTGAAAACGGTCACCGCAGGTCTGCTGGCGCTCGGCATTGCCATGCTGCTGGATCTCCAGCAGCCGCGGATCGCGATGACGACGGTGTTTGTGCTGATGCAGCCGTTTAGCGGCATGGTGCTCGCCAAGAGTTTCTATCGGATTCTCGGCACCGCGGTGGGAACGATCGCCGCGTTGGTGCTCGGCGCGCTGTTTGTCCAGCAGCCTGAACTCTACATGTTCGGCATGATCGGCTGGGTGAGCGCCTGTATCGCGGCGGCGGTCCGGTATCGGCATTTCAGATGGTACGGCTTTGTGCTGGCAGGTTACACCGCCGCTCTGATCGGCATTCCGAATGTCACCATGCCTCACGAGCTCTTTCTGGCGGCGCTCACGCGAGCTGCCGAGGTGGCAGTCGGCATTGTGTGTTCGAGCGCGGTAAGCGCGCTGATCGTGCCGCAGCGCTCCAGCCTTGCATTGCGGCGCGCACTCCAGATTCGATACACGAATTTTACTGCGTTCGCTGCGGACGTGCTGAGTCGTGGAATCGAGCGCGGCCAGTTTGAACGGCGCTTTGCGGACCTCGTCGACGAGATCGTCGGCTTCGAGGCGACTCGAACCTTTGCCGCCTTCGAAGACCCTGCCATGCGCTCACGCAGCCAGCATCTCGGCCGTTTGAACGGCGAGTTCATGGACGCATGCGCGCGGCTGCACGCGCTGCACCAGTTGCTCAAACGTCTGCGCGTTGGCGGCCCAAACCGGATAGTCGACGCCATCACGCCATATTTCCACGAGCTATCGATACTGCTGGCGCGCGCCCGGGACGCGGACGTCGATGCGTCACGCATCGCAGCCCGTATGCGGCTTTTTCAGGCGAGCTTGCCAAGGCGCGTGCGCGAAACGAGGCGGCCGCTGGAAGCCAGCCTCGCTGAATCGCTGGCGGACTTCGATACGGCCGCGGAATTGCTATACCGGTTCGTCGACGAATGGATCCGTTACTCCGAGACTTACGCGTCGCTGGCGCGACGCAAGTCGGGAGCAGGGCAGCGCACCGCCGGCCGCTACGTGAGCAAAACCAACGGCTTTGTGGTCGCGTTTACCTTTGCGAGATCGGCCGCGGTCATGGCGATTGCCGGCTGGTTCTGGATCGCCACCGACTGGCCGAGCGGCGGTCTTGCAGTGATCGGCGCGGCGCTGGTCTGTGCGTTGACGTCGAGCGCGCCGAACGCATCGAAAATGGCCGTGCAGATGGCCGTCGGTGCTGTGCTGGCGACCATGACGGGCTACCTTTTCACGTGCTACGTGTATCCCGGCATCGACGGCTTTCCGTTGCTTTGTGCGACGCTCGCGCCAGTGCTGGCACTCGGCGCCTTCATCGCGTCGCGTAAGCTCGCGGCAGGCTACGGCATCGGTTTTTCGGTGTTCTTCTGCCTGCTTGCCGGGCCGGACAACGTCGTCACATATGCCCCCGATCTGCTGATCAATAACGGTATGGCGATCACGGCGTCGCTATTGCTTGCCGCGATCGTTTTTGCCGTGGTGTTTCCCCTGGATATGCCGTGGCTCACCGAGAGAATCAAGGGTGACTTGCGCACGCAAGTGGTGTCCGCTTGCAAGGACGAATTGCCCGGACTCAATCAACGTTTTCAGTCGAGCACGCACGATCTGACGTCGCAGCTACGCATGCTGCTGACACGCCGCTCGCGCCGCCGCCGTGATGCGCTGCGCTGGATGCTCGTCACGCTCGAAGTAGGGCATGCCGTGATCGATCTGCGTAACGAAGCTGCGCATGCCAGCTATGTGCAAGGACTTCATCCGCGCTGGCGTGACAGTCTCGAGCGTACTTGCGATGACCTTGCACGGCTCTTTGCGCGACCTGATGCGCCTGCACTCGCACAGTCGCTCGTCTCCGTGCGCTCGGCCACATGGATCGCGCAGGACGTACTGGAAACCGTTCATGCCGATCGCGACAAGCGGCATGACCTGCAGCGCATCCTGAGTTGTCTGCATTTCATCCGCACCGCGTTGCTCGACAAAGATGCACCGTTTCATGCGCGTTGAGCGCTGTACTCATGTGCGCCGGGCCGGGCGCAGGCTTCGATCTTTCTGCCAGATGGAAAGATCACTTCCGCCCAGCCCCGTTTATCCGCGTAGGTGGCAGTCATATAGTTTCACCACTGCCTTGCAGTCCCCACAAGGGACTTCCTACTGGCGGTAACCGTAAGTACTGGAGAACGAAATGAATGTGTTGAAGATTGCCCTGATTGCCTGCTCTTTGTCCGCTGTTGTGGCCCATGCGCAAACGGCGCCGGCCGCTCCGGACCAACAGGTTGCGCAAGCGAATGCGCCGCGCGCCAACAGCGTTGCCGCGCAAGGCCGCGCCGTTGCACCGGCGGCTAAAGTGGAAGAGTGCGTTGGGCCTGTGAGCTTCTGCAATATCTACTTCGGCAGCTAGGCAACGTCACGAGCAACACCTGCGGTACCTGCTGGACCTGTCGCGGAAGTTCTGCATGCGACGAAATGCCTGGTCGCGACGCCGTCTCATCAAGACGCCGCGGCCGGTGCGGCAATCTGGCTACTGGGCGAAGCATACCGCAGACGTGCGCACCGGTAGACTGGACGGTTGACTATGGAGAGACCCAGTTTCATGTATCAAGACCGTATTCGTTGCTCCGCACTGCGCGGAAAAATCACGTCGGCCGCTGAGGCGGCGCTGCTCATTCAGGATGGCATGCGTGTCGGCGCCAGCGGTTTTACGCGCGCGGGCGATGCCAAAGCGGTCCCTGTCGCGCTCGCCGAGCGGGTCCGTCAGGAAGGCAAGCCGCTGCAAATTACGTTGATGACCGGTGCATCGCTCGGTCATGACGTAGATCGCATGCTTACCGAGGCGCATGTGTTAGCGCGCCGCTTGCCGTTTCAGGTCGACAAGACCCTGCGCGACGCGATTAATCGTGGCGAAGTGATGTTCGTCGATCAGCACCTGTCCGAAACAGTCGAGATGCTGCGCGCAAATCAGCTCGGCAAACTCGATATTGCGATTATCGAAGCCGCCGCGATCACCGAAACTGGCGGTATTGTGCCGACCACTTCAGTGGGCAACTCAGCCAGCTTCGCGATTCTCGCCGACAAGGTGATCGTCGAAATCAATCTTGCTCAGCCCCTCGCACTCGAAGGGCTGCACGACATCTGGATTCCGGGCCGCAGGCCGAATCGCGAACCGTTGCCGATCGTGCGTCCACAAGACCGGGTCGGCACGCAGGCCATTGAGATCCCGGCAGACAAAATCGCGGCAATCGTGATCACTGACAAGGCGGACAGCCCGTCCACCGTGCTGCCCGCCGATGTGGAGACCGAGTTGATTGCCGGCCATCTGATTGAGTTTTTCGAGCACGAGGTGGCGCGTGGACGCATGGCCCGGCACTTGCCGCCTTTGCAGGCAGGTATCGGCACGATTGCCAATGCGGTACTGGCCGGTTTTGTCGATTCGCCCTTCGACGCCTTCGAAATTTACTCGGAAGTTCTGCAGGATTCGACCTTCGACCTGATGGACGCCGGCAAGGTGACGTTCGCCTCCGGGGCGTCGATTACGCTGTCGGCCGCGCGCCAGGCGCAGGTGTTCGGTGAACTCGAGCGCTATCGCGATCGTCTGGTGCTGCGTCCGCAAGAGGTCAGCAACCATCCTGAAGTGATTCGCAGGCTCGGTTTGATCGCATTGAATACTGCGTTGGAATTCGACATCTACGGCAATGTGAACTCCACGCACGTCGGCGGCACGCACATGATGAACGGCATTGGCGGCTCGGGAGATTTCGCGCGCAATGCGTCGTGCGCGATCTTTGCGACGAAGTCGATGGCGAAGGGTGGGCGCATTTCGAGTGTCGTGCCGATGGTGCCGCACTGCGATCACAACGAACACGATGTAGACGTGGTCGTGACGGAGCAGGGCTTGGCCGACCTACGCGGATTGGCGCCGCGCGAACGCGCTACGCTGATCATCGAGAACTGTGCGCATCCGCTCTATCGCGATCTGCTGCGCGACTACTATCGGGACGCCTTGCAATGGGGTGGGCAAACACCGCATCAGTTGGATCAGGCTTTCGCCTGGCATACGCGGCTTCGTGACACCGGCTCGATGCTGCCGGCAGTGGAGGCAGTGCTCTAAATAAGTGAAGCCGGCGTCAGGTGGCATTCGCCCCCGACGCCGTAAGACATCAGGTGCTACGCTCAGGTGCCGCGCCGGACAAGCCGGATAAGAAACAGCAGAATGACGGCGCCAATCACAGCGGTAATGATCGAACCGATCCAGCCGCCGCCGAGTGAAATGTGCAGCACACCGGCAAGCCAGCCGCCGATGAATGCGCCGACAATCCCGACGATGATGTCGACGATCAGGCCGAAGCCGCCGCCCTTGACGAGCACGCCAGCCAGCCAGCCGGCGATTGCGCCGATGATGAGCCATGCAATGATGCCGTGTTCCATAATCGAGACTCCATGGTTGAGTGTGAAAAATTCACGGTGACAGAGCTTAGTCGAAGGTTATGGGACAGTCCATATTCAGGACGCGGAATTAACATTGTCTAAATCTATTGCAAACTAAGTGTAGACGATGCGCGCGAATATGGGGAGCTTACACGTGGCGACTCACTCCGGCGTCGGTTCCGCTTCTTTCGCGATCCAGCTGACGCTCGATACGCTCTTTTCCATGCTGATGCGGCTCGCCATCTGTTCGAGCTTCGATTGATCTTTCGGATGCAGCTTCAAGGTTGCCGTAACGCGAATGCGTCCCGACTCGTCTTCGATGTCTTCGCTCGTCAGGCTCTGGAAGGACAGCGGCGACGAATACATCGAGTTGGATACCGCGGTACGAATGTGAATCTCGTCGGCCTCCTGGCAAACGATCGTCAGCACATACTCGCGCACGAGATCGGCGTCCGAAACGGGCGCCGCGTTGATGGCACGGCTGACTTCACGCAGCACGGTATTGGTCAACAGCACGACTGCGGTGCCGGCGAGCGCCGGACCGTAATGCCCCGCACCGCACAATACGCCGACCGCCGCCGAACACCATAGTGTGGCGGCCGTGTTGATCCCCTGAATGGAACCCTTGTCGCGCATGATTACACCGCCGCCAAGAAAGCCGACGCCCGATACCACATACGCGGCAATCTGTGTGATGCCGGCGGTCCCGTTGCCCGTCAGCACGCCCAGCGTGACGAACAGGCACGCGCCGCTCGCCACCAGCGTGATGGTGCGCAGGCCGGCGTTGCGCTGGCGCATCTGCCGTTCGAGGCCGATCGCAACGCCGCAGCTGAAGGCGGCAAGGAGCCGCAGGACGAATTCAATTGTCATCGATAAGAAAGGTTGAGATGCGTTGTTCGCACAGTGTGAATCTTACGCGTGACAACAGCACGTAAACACGCGGCTACGGTTAGGCGTGACGAGGCCAGCGGGCCAACACTGGCGCGCTAGAAAATCATGGAGCGTCGGCCGGGCATTGAGCCGTGCGGCGCTTCACTGGCAGTGCGAGGGAATATACGACGTGCACCGTCGGCCCGAAGGCAAGACGGCGACAGATAAAGGCTGGCGCGGAAATCTTGCCGATCAGGCGATCGGGCGAATCGAAGCTCGACTGGTCCTACTGCTACTGTCCAAGATCGTGATTCCGGTTAAATGAACTGGCCGAATTTTAGGCAGCTCTGCAAAGTTAAGTCAAGCTGGGATGAGGCGGGGCGGCGCAATAAGTTGTCGGGTGTCCGCGGACTCTTCCACGGCAAGCGCAGAATTTTCCTTGCATAAATACGGACTCCGAATGTTGACGGTGTCCATCCCGGAAAACACACTGTTTGCACACTTCGAAACATGTCGTGCGGTTGTGGTGCCCAATCCGCGTTTCACTTCTCTCGGTTTTGCCCAGACATCTTTCGGTCGCCCTGGTGTCATGCCAGACGTATTCGATCCGCACAACGTCGCCCCTGTTCGCTGTTTACCCAATTGAGGAATGTATGAAAGATAAAGCTCTTGGCATCATTGCCGGTGCATTGATTGCCGCTGCTCCGCTCGTGTCGTTTGCCGCCGGGTTGCCCGCGCCGTTTGAAGGCAGCAGTACGCTGCAGGCAGATGGTGTGGTTAAGTCGGTTGACCAGGCTAAACATTCGGTGACCGTGCTCGACGCGCAGGGCGCCGAAGCGTCGTTCACCATTACCGATACGAGCAATCTGGCGCAGATCAAGCAGGGCGGCAAGATCCATATCCGTATGATGCGAAACGCCACGGTCAGCGTTACACATGGTGCCGACGGCCATGGTTCGGCTGCTCAACCGGCGCCGCAGAACACAGCCCAGAACGTAAGCGCTGAAGTTCAGGCCATCGATCACGCCACCGGCATCATGGCGCTAAAGAGCCCGAATGGCGAGGTGTTTCATATTCAGGGGCGCGAGCCGGCAAAGCTCGCTGGCGTGACGCCGGGCATGCAAGTGTTGGTGGCGTATGCACCGCAGGTTAGCGTGGCCGTGGCGCCCGCGCAGTAACTGGCATTAACTGAGGGGCGCATTAGCGCTGGAGCGCGGACGGTCTTTGCAGACGTCCGCGCTTTTTTGTGCCGCGTAATCCGGTATGACTTCGGCGCGGGAACGTTGGGTGGGTGGTCCGACGCTTCAGTCGGGCTCGCCAGGCACGAGGCGCAACCGCGTAATCTCCGAGGGTGCCCCCAGGCGCTTCGGCGGCCCCCAGTAGCCGGTGCCGCGACTCGTGTAAACCCACAGGCCATTCAGTCGCGCGAGACCGGCTGTGAACGGCTGCTGAAAACGCACAAAGAAGTTCCACGGGAAGAACTGGCCGCCGTGCGTATGGCCGGACAGTTGCAGCGTAAAGCCTGCTGCCGCGGCTGCTTCCGCGGAGCGCGGCTGGTGCGCAAGCAGTACTTTGATCAGCACGTCGCCTGGCGCGCCGGCGAGGGCCGCAACCGGGTCGCTGCGATGCAACGGGTCATGATGACCCGCCGAGTAATCCGTCACCCCGGCAATCACGGCCCGCGCACCGTCGTGTTCCACGATCACATGCTCGTTAAGCAGAACGTTTAGCCCCAGGCGCCGGAATTCGTCGATCCAGGCGTTCGCGCCAGCGTAATACTCGTGGTTGCCGGTCACGAGAAACGCGCCGTGACGCGCGCTGAGTCGCGACAGAGGCTGCGTGTGTTTCGTCAGTTGCGGCACGCTGCCGTCTACCACGTCGCCTGTGACGGCAATCAGATCCGGCTTCAGGCGATTCACCGCGTCGACGATCGCATCCACATAGCGGCCTTTAATGGTCGGGCCGACATGGATATCGCTGATCTGGACGATTGTGAAACCGTCGAGTGCTGCCGGTAAATCGTCGATCGGCACCTCGATCGTCACCACTCGCGCGCGGCGCCGTGCATTGAACAGGCCGACGAGTGTTGACAGCAATGCAAGCAACGGTACCGCCGCCGCCGAGCCGACGCGCCAGTGCGCGATCGCCAACGAGTTCGGCCAGATTGCATCGACGGTGAGCAGCGAGGCGAGCGCCAGGTCGCGCACGAAAGTCAGCACCAGTAGCGACGAGAAGAAGCCCATCGCTAGCAAGCCAATCCACGCGAGACGGTCGCTGAGCGGCTGCTGTTTGATGGTGCGCGCCAGCATGCCGAGCGGTATCAGAAAGATCGACAGCACCAGCCACAGCGCGCACAGCCATCGGCCGACAGCACTCACTGGCATGTCGGGAATCAGACGAAGGCCGACGTAGATATGCAGCAGGATGCCAATCAGGATGATACGAACAAGAAACGATGAGCGGCGCATAGAGAGGATAGAGGCGGGAAGGGGCCGACGCGCGGAGCAGCGGCAGCGGCTCGCCAGGCGCGATCATGAAATGGCGGACGAGCCGGATCATTCTACCGAGATGTGCCTCCCCTTGCCGACGGCGCCAGAATTGCCTCCAGCCGCGGCCGAGCAGGTCCGTGCCGGACGAAGCAACGGATATCGCATTGCAGCAATTCCGCTTGCCGCATCCGGGCCGGCTGGATCGGCGAAACACTCCGGACACTCTAATTAAATGGGCTTTGAATTGCCTGTCGCGTGGAGTATTCTCAATAGAAGCAGCTTGTAGAAGCAGCTTGTAGAAGCAGCTTGTAGAAGCAGCTTGTAGAAGCGGCAGCTTCAGGCCATCGCGGCCAAGGGGCGGTTTGTTGGGTTCTCAGTTGAGGGCGAGGCAGGAGGGCGCATCATGAAACTGCTTGGATCAGGTAGTCACGTACGCCACGTACTTCATGGGCATCACGTCGGACGAGAGGGCAGTCACGTCATGCTGCCGCTGGTGGGTATATGCCTGATGGCGCTCGCCTTGTACTTCGGCGTGCGCGGCATCGACTTCTCCGAATTGGGCAAAAGCGCGTTATTCGACATCGTGATGGTATGCGTTGCGCTCGGCATCGCGGGGCTGTTCGGCGTCGTCGGCGCGTGGTTGCGCTCCAGTGGCGACGACGCCGACGAAGGCTTCTGCTTTGTCGGCGCCGTGATCGGCGCGGTGGTGTTCTACGTGGCGCTTTTCGGATAAATGCACCGGCGGCCGGTTAGCATCGGCGTCGGCGTCGGCGTCGGCGTCGGCGTCGGCGGCTAACCGCCTGTCAGACGATCCGGGCGGCTTCGTCGAAGGAGAAGCGCGGGCTGCGCGGGAACAGCTTCGACGGGTCGCCGTAGCCCAGATTGATCAGGAAGTTCGACTTGACGGTCGTGCCGGAGAAGAAGGCCTCGTCGACCTTGGCGGCGTCGAATCCCGACATCGCGCCCGTGTCCAGACCGAGCGCGCGGGCGGCGAGAATCAGATAGCCGCCTTGCAGCGTCGAATTCCGAAAGGCCGTATCCGCGATCGCCTTATCGTTGCCTGCGAACCAGCTGCGTGCGTCGGCATGCGGAAACAGTTTCGGCAGATGCTCGTAAAACGCCATATCCATCCCGACGATCACCGTGACCGGCGCTGCCATCGTCTTCTCGAGATTGCCCGGCGACAAGGCCGGACGCAGCTTCTCCTTGCCTTCGGGCGTTTTCACGTAGACGAAGCGGCCGGGGCTCGAATTGGCCGAGGTCGGCCCGAGCAATACGAGCTCGGTGAGTTGCCTGAGCACGGCATCCTCGACCGGTTTGGCCTGCCAGCCGTTATGCGTGCGCGCTTCGCGAAAGAGTTGATCGAGAGCCTGATCGGAAAGAACCATGATAAAAGTCCGTTGAAGTAAAAGAATGAGAGAAATGGATGATCGTGGCGAATGACAGCGCAAGCCGCGGGCGTGAGTGTCGTCGTCGTTGCCGCCATAATAGCCGGGGTTCTTACTCGCGCACGAATCGCGTGCGCAATCGCATTCAGGCAATCTTATGGCGGACCTTTTCGATGACTTCCCCGCGCCCGACGTGGACTGGTTTCCTGAGTGGCTCACGCCCGAGGCCGCAGCGCACGCGCTAACCCAACTCATCGGCGAGGTGGAATGGCGTCAGGACATGATGGGCACGCCGGCCGGCCGTGTGCCGCTGCCGCGGCTGACTGCCTGGCAGGGCGAGCCGGACGCGGTCTACGTCTACTCTGGAATTCGCAACGTACCGCAACCGTGGACTCCGACCGTCGCCGAACTGAGGAGCGCGGCGCAGGCGAGTTGCCAGGCGCGCTTTAACAGTGTGCTGATCAACCGTTATCGCACTGGTACCGACAGCATGGGGTGGCACGCGGACCGCGAGCCGGAACTCGGCGTCCAGCCGGTGATTGCGTCGATCAGCCTGGGCGTGGCACGCACCTTCGATTTGCGGCACAACAGGACCGGCGTCGTGCAGTCGTTCTCGCTGAAGGGCGGTAGCTTGCTGGTAATGAAAGGCGACACGCAGGCCGATTGGCGGCATCGTGTGCCGAAGGAGCCGCGCGTGGCCGGCGAGCGAATCAATCTGACGTTTCGCTGGGTGACGCCGCTTGGAGCAACGCGCTAGCTCGAGGGCCAGCCGTCGGTTGTTCAACCCGGTGCCCACTCGGCACTGGCCACTCGCCGGAGACTCTGAGGTCGGCACTTAAACGCATAAAAGAGCATCGCCCACGTCCCCGTCCCGGTCCGAGCGAGCGCCACCTCCGCGGAACTGTCCCGCCCACGTCATAGCTGAACCCGCCCGCCATACCGAAATTGGTATCGCCGACGCGAATCATATGATTGGACGGTTAACGCCCCAGACACTACGCTACATCACGATCCACGCACCCTGAGGGCCGCAAACGCTGGGCGGGTTCGGTATGGATCGCTGACACAACAACGAACAGGAGACAGTCATGGCGAATACACGACGCGCCGCATGTCGTGCGTTGGGCGCGCTCGCGCTTTGCTCGAGCATCGGCGCGCTGGCGCTGGCAACACCGGGCGCTTACGCGCAGGACAAACAGATCACGCTCGGTTTCGCGCAGGTCGGCGCCGAAAGCGCATGGCGAACCGCCAACACCGAGTCGGTGAAGTCCGCGGCGGCGGACGCGAAGATCAAGCTCAAGTTCTCCGACGCTCAGCAAAAGCAGGAAAACCAGATCAAGGCGATCCGCTCCTACATTGCGCAGAAAGTCGACGTGATCGCGTTTTCGCCCGTCGTCGAATCGGGCTGGGAACCGGTGCTACGCGAAGCTAAAGCCGCAAATATTCCGGTGATCCTGACCGACCGCAACATCGACGTGAAGGACACGTCGTTGTACGTGACGATGATCGGCTCGGACTTCCTCGAAGAAGGACGGCGTGGCGGTCATTGGCTCGAGGATCACTATAAAAATGATCAAGGTCCGATCAACATCGCCGAATTGCAAGGAACGGTTGGCTCAGCCCCCGCGAACGACCGGCATGCCGGCTTGATCGAAGTGATCAAGAGCGATCCCAAATTTAAGATCATCGCATCGCAAAGCGGCGACTTCACGCTTGCTGGCGGCAAGCAGGTGATGGAAGCATTTATAAAAACTTATGGAAATAAAATAAATGTAGTTTATGCGCATAACGACGATATGGCGCTCGGCGCGATCCAGGCGATGGAAGAGGCCGGTATGCATCCGGGCAAGGACATCACCGTCGTTTCATTCGATGCGACCAAGGGCGGCTTCCAGGCGATGGCCGCGGGCAAGATGAACGTCGATGTGGAATGCAGCCCGTTGCTGGGCCCGCAACTGATGTCAGCGGTCAAGGACGTGGTGGCCGGCAAGCCACTGCCCAAGCGGATCCTGACGCAGGAGACGGTCTTCCCGATGAGCGTCGCGGCGCAGACTTTGCCGACGCGCAAGTACTGAGACGAACGGTATGGGGCAGGGTATGGCGGCTAACTGGTTAGCTATCCATACGATAGGCGCAGGATAAAAAGCGAACTGAAGACAGATCATCAGGGTTTCTCCAGCGGTGCCTGACCGCCCGGCTGCTTTGGCATCGGGCGGTCTCTTTTCCGCCGAATCAGCTTGTGCCCGATTTGATCTGCCTGAGCCCACCCGGCCAATGCAACGCCCATCGAGCGAGGTCTATGACGCATCCCGCATCGGAACCCAATCCGCCGGCCACCCAGGCCATCACAGAGGACGTTCGCGCAGGCGCGGCCTCGCATGCACTCGAGCCGATTCTTGCCACGGCTGGTGTCAGCAAGACTTTCCCGGGCGTGAAAGCGCTGCAGCGAGTCGATTTTCGCCTGTTTCCCGGCGAGATCCATACGTTGATGGGGCAGAACGGCGCCGGCAAATCCACCCTGATCAACGTCCTGACCGGCGTACTTGCGCCTGATGCGGGCACGATCCGCCTCGGTGGCGAAATCGTGGCGTTTGCTTCGCCGCAGGAGGCCGAGGCGGCCGGTGTGCGCACGCTGTACCAGGAAGTGAACCTGTGTCCGAACCTCTCGGTGGCGGAGAACATCTTTGCGGGCCGGCAGCCGAAGCGGTTCGGCGCGATCGACTGGCCCGACATCAAGCGCCGTGCGCAGGCCGCGCTGGCACGTCTTGACGTCACGCTCGACGTCACCCGGTCGCTGGATGCTTATCCGATCGCCGTGCAGCAGATGGTGGCGATCGCCAGAGCGCTATCGGTCGATGCACGCGTGCTGATCCTCGACGAGCCGACCTCCAGTCTCGACGACGGCGAAGTCACGCAGCTTTTCAAAATACTTCGGCATCTCAAGCAATCGGGAATCGCCATCCTGTTTGTCACGCATTTTATCGAGCAGACCTATGCCATCTCCGATCGCATCACGGTGATGCGCAACGGCGAACGCGAAGGCGAATATCTGGCGCGCGACCTGCCGGCCGACCAACTGGTCGCGAAGATGGTCGGTCACGAGCGCATGAGCGCGCGCCTGCGCGAAGCGGCGCAGGTCGGGCATGCTGCCCATGAAGGGGAAGGGCCGCAGGGCAAGGCAGCGGTTCAGCCATTCGTCGAACTGCGCGGCGTCGGACGGCGCGGCACCTTGCAGCCGCTCGACCTCGACGTGCAGCCGGGCCAGATCCTGGGGCTGGCCGGCCTGCTCGGTTCGGGCCGCACGGAGACCGCGCGGCTATTGTTCGGGGCGGACCGCGCCGACAGCGGCACGATTCTGATCGAAGGCCGGCCGGTGCGGCTGCGTTCGCCCCACGACGCCGTGCGGCACGGCATCGGCTACTGCGCGGAAGACCGCAAGAAAGAGGGCATCGTCGCCGAACTGTCGATCCGCGAGAACATTCTGCTGGCGTTGCAGGCGCGACGCGGCTGGTGGCGCAAGATCAAACGGCAGCGCGCCCATGAAATCGCCGACATGTGGATCGAGCGTCTCGGCATCAAGGCAACGGATGCCGAACAGCCGATCGGGCTGCTCTCCGGCGGCAACCAGCAGAAAGCATTGCTTGCGCGCTGGCTGGCTACCGATCCCAAGCTGCTGATTCTCGACGAGCCTACCCGCGGCATCGACGTCGCCGCGAAGTTCGACATCATGGACCGCTTGCTGGCGCTATGCGCGAACGGTCTGAGCATCCTGTTCATTTCATCGGAGATCAGCGAGGTGCTGCGCGTAAGCCATCGTGTGGCGGTGCTGCGCGACCGCCGCAAGATCGCCGAAGTGGCCGGCAAG
Source organism: Paraburkholderia agricolaris (assembly GCF_009455635.1). Lineage (NCBI taxonomy): Bacteria > Pseudomonadati > Pseudomonadota > Betaproteobacteria > Burkholderiales > Burkholderiaceae > Paraburkholderia > Paraburkholderia agricolaris. The sequence continues at coordinate 2,298,760 of NZ_QPER01000002.1, read as the reverse complement.
GCGTCGAACGAAGACAACATCTATCGACTCATCGCGGGGAGCGGCGAATGAAGCTATCGAACTGGTTCGTGCGCGACGGTGCGGAGCGGCCGTTGATCTGGCCTTGCGTCACGCTGGTGCTGTTGTGCGCGCTGAATCTGTGGGTGAATCCGCATTTTCTGTCGCTGCGGATGCTCGACGGCCACCTGTTCGGCGCCCCGATCGACGTCCTGAATCGCGCGGCGCCGCTGGTGCTGGTCGCTACCGGCATGACGCTCGTGATCGCCACGCGTGGCATCGATATTTCAGTCGGCGCAGTCGTGGCGATTGCCGGCGCCGCCGCGGCCACGATACTCGCGACACAGCCCGAGCCGAGTGCCGGATTGATCGCGCAAGCGTTAATCGCGGCGCTGATCGTCGGCGTGTTGAGCGGCATGTGGAACGGACTGCTGGTGTCGTTCGTCGGCATGCAGCCGATCATCGCCACGCTGATCCTGATGGTTGCCGGCCGCGGCATCGCACAGTTGCTGACGGCGGGGCAGATCATACCGATCGGCGCACCCGGCTATCTGCTGGTCGGCGGCGGGTACTGGCTTGGGGTGCCGTGCTCGGTGTGGATCGCAAGCGCGGCTGTGCTGGCCACCGCGGCGCTCGTTGAAGGCACGGCACTCGGGCTTTTCATTCGCGCGATCGGCGTCAATCCGGTGGCGACGCGCCTCGTCGGTTTGCGCTCGAAAGCGCTGGTATTCGCGGTGTACGGTTTCTCGGGATTGACCGCCGCGATGGCGGGCATCCTCATCAGTTCGAACGTGCGCAGCGCCGATGGCAATAACGCAGGCCTGCTGCTCGAACTCGACGCAATTCTGGCGGTGACGCTCGGCGGCACCTCGCTGCTTGGCGGCCGCTTCAGTTTGACGGGCACGGTGCTGGGCGCACTGATTATCCAGACGCTCACTTATACGACCTACTCGATCGGCGTGCCGCCGGAGGCGACGCTCGTCGTCAAGGCGGCCGTGGTGCTCGCGGTGAGTGTGATCCAGTCGCCCTCGGCGCGCGCGCTCGCCATGTCGCTCTTCACGCAGCGCGGGGTGGCGCGATGATGAAACGACTCTTCGACGTCTGGGCTCATATTGTCGATCCGCGCACGCTGCCGATCGCCGTGACCATTCTGCTGTTCTGCGCGCTGTTCGGTTTCGGCTCCGTGATGTACACCGGTTTTTTCTCGTGGCAGGTGCTGCTCGACCTGCTGGTCGACAACGCCTTCCTGCTGATTGTCGCAATCGGCATGACGTTTGTGATCGTGTCCGGCGGGATCGATCTGTCGGTGGGCTCGGTGGTGGCGTTGACCACCATCGTCGAAGCGGTGCTGTCCGAACACATGCATCTGCCGGTCTGGCTGATCGTGCCGATCGTGCTGCTGATGGGCACGGTGTTCGGCGCGGTGCAGGGCGCACTCATTCACTTCTTCCGCTTGCAGGCGTTCATTGTCACGTTGGCCGGCATGTTCTTCGCGCGTGGTTTGTGCTTCCTGATCACGACGCAGTCGATCACCATCAACGATCCGACATTCCAGAAAATCTCCGCGTTTCGCCTCAATATCGGTGTCGGTTCGGTTTCAGCCAATGTGTTGATCGCCCTTGTCACGCTGGCCGCTGCGATCTATGTCGCGCATTTCACGCGCTTTGGCCGCAACGTGTATGCGGTGGGCGGCAATCCGCGCTCGGCATTGCTGATGGGCTTGCCGGTCGCGCGTACGCGGATCGGCGTGTATGCGCTGAGCGGGTTCTGCTCGGCGCTCGGCGGCGCGGTATTCACGTTCTATGTGCTGTCGGGCTATGGGCTGCAAGGCCAGGGCATGGAACTCGATGCGATCGCGGCGACGGTGATCGGCGGCACCTTGTTGACGGGTGGGGTCGGCTATGTAATCGGCTCGCTGTTCGGCGTCGGGATTCTGGGCACGATCCAGACTCTGATTACCTTCGACGGCACCCTTAGTTCGTGGTGGACCCGCATCGTGATCGGCGCGTTGCTATGCGCGTTTTGTCTGCTGCAACGATTGATCGAGCGGCACGCAAAATCGACGCGGCGTCCCGGTGGCACCGGCGCGGTCGCAACCCCCGGCCGCGAGCGTGAGCGGAGGCCGGGCGGCGCCACGGCGTCCGATTCGCACGTGATCGGACGCGCGCCGGAGCAGGCGCTATAGCAGGAATGTTCAGCGGCCTGTCTCAGGAGGCGTCGAGTTCACGTCCTTTGGTTTCCGGCAACGTCAGCGCGGCGAGAATCACGACGCCATATGCCGCGGCGGCGAATACGCCGATCGCATGTCCGAGCGGCATGGTCTGTGAGACGTAGCCGATCAGGAAAGGAAACGTTGCGCCGACCGCCCGCCCGAAGTTGTAGCAGAACCCCTGACCGGAGCCGCGAATCCGGGTTGGGAACAGTTCGGTGAGGAACGCGCCCATGCCCGAAAAAATACCGGACGCGCAGAAGCCGAGCGGGAAGCCGAGCGCGAGCATGGTGAGGTTGTCGAGCGGCAGTTGCGTATAGATCAGCGCGATCGCACACGAGGCCAGCGCGAATGCGATGAACGCACGCTTGCGGCCGATTTTGTCGCTGACATAAGCCCCCGTCAGATAGCCGCAGTACGAACCGACGATGACCACGCCCAGATAGCTGCCGGTGCCGATTACGCTCAGATGCCGCTCGGTTTTCAGATACGTCGGCAGCCATGTGGTGACCGCGTAGTAGCCGCCTTGCACGCCGGTTGCGAGAATGGATGCGCGCAATGTCGTCCAGACGATATCGCCGCGGAAGATGTCGATCAGCGAAGGGCGCGTTCGTGCGGCGGCTTGCGCTTCTTTCTGCTGCCGATGCACCTCCGGCTCGTCGACGAAGCGGCGGATCCAGATCACGAACGGCGCCGGTGCAATACCGATCGCGAACAGCGCGCGCCACGCGTATTCGGCCGGTATCCATGAAAACACCACCATAAACAGCAGCGTGGACACGCCCCAGCCGATCGCCCAGCCTGCCTGCACCAGGCCGACCGCCTTGCCACGGTCACGCGGACGGATTACTTCGCCGATCAGTACCGCGCCCGCCGTCCACTCGCCGCCGAAGCCGAGCCCCATCAATCCGCGCGCCCACAGCAACTGCGAAAAGTTTTGCGCCAACGCGCACGCCAGCGTGAACACCGCGAACCAGAGAATCGTGATCTGCAGGGTTTTCACCCGGCCGATGCGATCGGACAGCACGCCGGCCCCCCAGCCGCCGACGGCGGAACTCAACAGCGTGACCGTTCCGATGAGACCAGCATCGCCGCGTGTGATGCCCCATGTCGCAATCAGCGTCGGAATCACGAAGCTCAGGAATTGCGTGTCCATGGCGTCGAGCACGTAGCCGATCTTGCAGCTCCAGAACGCACGCTTTTCGCCGGTGGAAATCTGCCGATACCATGCGAACGGTCCTTTCCCTGTGCCGGGCACGTCGTAGCGTTCGGCGTCTGCGGTCAATTGCACTTCGGTTTTCATGCAAGGGCTCCGGTCGTGGTCGGTGGCCGCGTCTTGCCGCGCGGCTCGTGGTTGGGTCGAATGAGGCCGCGGTTAAAGTACCGCCAGCGTGGTGTTGGGAATGTCGGTGACGAGCATGTGTCCCGGTTTGTGCGCGATCGCAAACGGCAAACGCGCGCTTTCTATTGCGGCTTGCGGCGTGACGCCACAGGCCCAGAACACGGGTAACTCGTCGCTGCGCACTTCGACTGCATCGCCGAAATCGGGTCGCGCGATGTCATGAATACCGAGCAGCGAAGGATCGCCGATATGCACCGGCGCGCCATGTACCGCGGGAAAACGGCTGGTGATCTGAATGGCGCGGATCGCGTCGGCGGCTTTCATCGGCCGCATCGAGACCACGCGGTTGCCGCCGAACACGCCTGCGGCCACGTTGCGCTCGCGGGTTCGATACATCGGCACATTCACCTGCTGTTCGATATGGCGCAGCGGAATGCCTTCGCGCCGCAGCATTTCCTCGAACGAAAACGAACAGCCGATCGCGAACACCACCAGGTCGTCGCGCCATAGCTCGTCGAGGCTATGCACTTCCTCGGTGCGCTCGCCGTGGCGATATACGTAAAACGCGGGGACGTCGTTGCGTATGTCGAGATCGGCGCCGAGCGACGGTACGCGCCATTGGCCCGGTTCACCGATGCCAAGCAACGGGCAGGCCTTTGGATTGAGCGTGCAGAAGCGCAGGAAATCGTCGGCGTATTGCCTGGGCAGGATGGCGAGGTTGGCTTGTGCATAGTCGCCACAGTAGCCCGCAGTCGGGCCGGACAGGCGGCGATTGCGAATCTGTTGACGAAACTCGGAAGGCGTGTAGGACATGAAAGGCTCGACTCCAGCTAGGTCCGGGTGATTCATGGAACCCAGATTAGTAACGCCAAAAATATCCATCCAGCGAGTTATTCTTGTGTTTTGTTAAATTAAACTTAACAGCACAAGCAGGATTCAGCCGCGATGATCGCGTGCATCTGATCGCTGTTGGGAGAGCTAATGCAATGAATACGCGCTTTGTCGAAACGTTTTTGACGCTCGCCCGTCTGGGCAGCTTTCGCGCGACCGCGGCTGCAATGCATGCGACGCCCGCTGCAATTTCGCTGCGTATCAAAACGCTTGAAGCCGAGTTGGGCGTGGAGCTGATCGAACGCGACGCCGCGGAGTTTCAACTCACGGCGCATGGCGAGCGGTTGCTCGCGCATGCGCGCTCGGTCGTGCAGGCCACCCGTTCGCTGCAACTGGCCGCGCAGGACGAAACCCAGGTGACGAAGCGGCTGCGGCTCGGCGTGGTCGAAACAGTGGTGCATAGCTGGCTGCCGGACTACATCCGGATGCTGAATGTCGAGTACAACCGCATCGTCGTAGACCTGAGCGTCGACACGAGTGCCGTGCTTGGCCCCCGCTTGCGCGCCGGCGAACTGGATCTCGTCATTCAGGTGGAGGAAACCGGCGTGCAGGAAGCGTCGATTGTCTCGACCTTGCTGGCGAGCTATCCCGTGCGCTGGATCGCGCGCAACGATCTGATTCCGGCGAGCCGCGCGAAACATGTGCAGACGATCTTGCAGAAACCCGTGCTGACATTCGGCCGGGGCACCGCGCCGCAAATCGCCGTGGATGCGATCGTCGAGATGCTGGCGAAGCGGGCCGGCGTGCCGGCAGCGGATACGCAGGTGACCTGCATGCCGTCGGTCGCGGTGATCGTGAAACTGTTGCGCGACGGCTATGGAATCGCGGCGGTGCCGGCTCTGTTTGTCGAGCCTTTCCTGGCCAGCGGCGAACTGGGGCAACTACAGGTGCGTCCGTTGCCGCCGCCGATCGACATTGCCATGTACTACCGCGACGACGCCGACGTCGGCGTGCTGGCGGCGTCTCGTGTTGCGCGCAGCGCATGCGATCAGTATGCGAAGGCGATGGGGCGGCAGTTGATCGAGCGGCGGTAATCTGCCGCGATGAAGGGGTGTGTTCCAGCCTGGAAGATGGCGGTCAAATGAGGCGGCCGGGCCGCGTCGCGACACCAGCTATAGCGCGAGGCGCCGACGCGCCGTAGCGACCAGCCTGTCGAACGAGAAGCTGTGCGCGGCAAGCGCGGTGGTATCGGGAAAGTTCTCACGCGCAATGTCCGTCAATACCTGACCCGGCGGCGCTTCGATCAGCACGCGGGCGCCCATTTCCTGCATGACGGTGAGCGCGTCGAACCAACGTACGGTGTGGCGCATATTGGTCGCAAGATCGTCGCGAATGGCCTCTGCCGTGTACAGCGGGCGGCCACCGCGATTGCCGACATAGATGCTTTGTGGCGTGTGGAAAGGGACATGTTGTGCGTACGCAACCAGCTCGTCCGTGGCATGCGCGAGCAGCTCGCAATGCGACGGCACGCTCACCGCAAGACGGACAGCTTTGCGAGCGCCCGCGGTCAGCGCGCGTTCGATGAACACGTCCAGCGCGGCATTCGCTCCGGCCATGACGATCTGACGCGGGGCATTCACATTGCCGACATAGACCCGTTGATGGCCCGCGTCCACATGCTGCGCGGCGAGTGTTTCCAGTTGGTGTTCGGTCAAGCCCGACACGGCCGCGAGGCCGTAGCCGGACGGGTACGCCGTCTCCATCAATTCGGCGCGTTTTCGTACCATGCGTAACGCGTCATCGAAGCGAATCGCGCCGCAACTGACCGCCGCTGCATAGGCACCCACTGACAACCCCGCGCTGATCTCCGGCGTGAGTTGTGCATCGGCCAGTGCGCGCGTGATCGCCACGCCCGCAACGGTCAAGCCGATCTGAACGGCTACCGTTGAGCGCAGTGCGTCTGGTGTGTCGAGAGTCAGTACGTCGGTGCCGAGCACCTGCGACGCTTCATCGAGCGCATCGGTCACGGCGTGGTGCTGCGGCAGACGATGCAGAAATCCGTCCGATTGCGCCCCCTGGCCGGGAAACAGAAGGGCGAGCATCACGCGTCGACGTGAGCGGGCGCCCACGGATCACGAACCAGTTGAGGGCCGCGCGCATGGCGCGCCATCACACGAGCTTTGCCCGCTGCCCACTCTGTCAGGGCAACGCCGCCCGCGGGCGTTTCCAGTTGCGCGTCCACGCGAATGCCGGCGCATTGTGCGATGGCTTGCAACTGGTGCAGCAACTGAATAGCCATGTCGTGCGAGAGTTTGTCCGGCGCGCGGATCAGCAGATCAAGATCGCTCGATAACGTAACGGTGGGTATCTGGGTGGCCAGTTCGAAGCCCGTGCTGCCGGTTGGTCCCCAGACGAATTCAGACAATGCGCCGCCGGCCGCGTCGCGTTGCAAGACGGCAAGGGCCGCAAAAGCGGGCAACGCATTGCGCCCCGCAAGAGGACTGCGCCCGGCTAACGCCTCCGGCGAAATGGCAGTTTCGATATCGTCCAGATGCACCCACGTGCCGTAACGCTGCGGCCGTTCCATACCGCGCACGCCGATCGCCACGAAGCCGTCCGCGGCCAGCGCGCGTCTCACGACCGCGTATGGCGCGCGCTCGAAAGATTCGCGCACCCATGCCGGTTCGTTATCGAAGCGCGGTAAGCGGTTCAGACGCAACAGATCATGCGGCCGCCAACGCGCATCGCACGACAGCGCGTGAGCGGCCGCGAACGGTGGCGTTGCGCAGACCTGCATTACGCAGCGTCCCATTGTTCGGCCAGACGCCGCCGCACTTCGATCGACGCCGCGCGATTCTTCTGCGCCGCTGCCGATTCGAGGCGGTGCGAAAGATCGCGCCGACCTTCGCGGGCGCTGCGAATCTGCCCAGTGAGCACCTGACGCACGTGCTCGATCTGCGCGGCATCCGGTGCATCGGCGTCGACGTTTTCGATCAGTTGATCGAGCAGGCCAAGCTTGGCAAACGACGTCATCGAGTACGACATCGGCACAATCGTTTCGCCGAGCGCGTCGAGGGCTTCGACGGTGCGCCGCGTGACCCGGGCGGCTGCTTCCTTGCCCATCGCATGAACCATCGTGCCCGGCGCGTCGAGGGCGACGATCCGGTTGGCCTGATAGCCGTGCGCGAGGAACGCGCCGGACATGGCGGGCCCGACGATCAGCGCGATCACCGGATGCCCGGCGTCGCGCGCCGTCGCGTACGCATCGACCGCGGCCGCGCACGCGAGGTGAATGCCGAGCATCTCTTCGCGGTAGCCATACGCCTGACTTTTGACGTCGACGATCGCGACGATCGGGCGGCGCGTGCCGCTCGTTTCGTCCTGCGCGATGGCCTCGCGTACCGCGCGCGCGAGCTGCCAGCCTTGTTCGAGACCGACGACATTGTCGGTGGCGCGCGCAAAGCGATTGTCGGGATCGGGGACCACCGCAATGAAGCGCGCGGTCTCACCGCCGAGCGACGCATCGGCGCTCCATACGGGCGCCTTGCTGGACGGTTCGCCGGCCAGCGCATGGAACCAGCGCGCGCCGCGGCTGAGGGAGGTATCGCTCATGCCTGCTCCTTGCGCGCGTTGTTTTGCGCAGATGGGTTGTACACGTCACGCATCGTTTCAGGTGTCACACTGGCCGGGTCGATCTGCGCGAGGCGCTCGAGGAAAATATCGACCTGTTCGCTGCGGTGCGCGGTTGGCAGTCCCTGGCTGAACGCGGCGTGCACGGCTGCGCGCACGGTGTCTGTAGCGTCGTCGACCAGTTGATCGGCGAGCGCGGTCGCGGCTCTTTGTTCGCCGCCGATCAATTGCCACACGCGGCGCCGGTCGCTCGAGTCGAGTTCTTCGATACCGGCTTCCTGTTCGATGACTTCGGGACCGTTCATGCCGAGCCGTCCTTGCCTCGTCACGACCAGATACGAACACAAGGCCGCCGCCAGCGACATGCCGCCAAAGCAACCGACCATTCCCGCGATCACACCGACTACCGGCACATGCCGGCGCAACGCGACGATCGCGGCCTGAATCTCGGCGATTACCGCGAGGCCGAGATTGGCTTCCTGAAGCCGCACGCCACCGGTCTCGAACAGCACGACGGGGCGGACGATCTTGCCGCGTTCGCAGTCGCGCAAGGCCATGGTGAGCGCAGCGGCGATCTTGCTGCCCGAGACTTCGCCGATACTGCCGCCCTGGAACGCGGACTCGATCGCGGCGACCACGGCCGGTTCGCCGTCAATGGTGCCGCGCGCGATCACGCAGCCGTCATCCGCCTGGCAGACGACACCTTGCAGCGGCAGCCATGGCGATTCGATTTTGTCGAACGGTCCGAGCAGTTCGCGGAACGTGCCCGCGTCGAGCAGCGCGCGGGCACGTTCGCGCGCGGGCAGTTCAATGAAGCTGTCAAGCAGCATGGGCGCGGAACGCGCGGTGGCGGCGGTGTTCATGCGTCGTCCCCCTGTTGCGCCGCTTCGATGGCTTCCGCGAGCCGCAGCGCCACGACGCCGGGTGTCGCGCCGAAGTCGTTGATTTCGATTTGCGCGGCACCGTCGTAACGGCTGAAGAAGCGGTCGAGCACGCTCTTCCAGATGTGGCTGTAACCGTCGACGCTGGTCCGCACAACCACATGCGCGCTCAGGGCCGCACTGGTTTCGGCAGGCGACAGCAGGACTTCCAGATCGCCCGAGCCGACTACGCCGACATGCGCGCGGGTCGTGACGGCGCGTTGCGCCGGATAGTCGAAGGTTAGATGTTCCATGAGGCTGAGCTCCCAGCGGCGTCGTGATGCGCCAGCATGTCGAGAAAGAGAGTGGCGGCGAGCAGATCGGCTGCGCCGCCAGGGGATGCGTTGAGCGACAGCAGTGCGTGTTCCAGTGCCACGAAGGCGGCCTGGCCGTCCGGCGTCGAACTTCCGCCGGCCTCCAGCACACGGTGAGCGCCGTGCTGCGCAGCGTGCAAACCAGGCAAACCCGCGCGATGCAGCAGGCAGGTGTCGTCGAGTGAGGCCATGATCGAGAGCAGGGCGTCGATGCGCGCGGCGTTTTCGTCGACACCGTTGGCTCGCGCCGCGTGCAACGCGGGCAAACCGATATCGATGACGTGCGGGAAACCGTCCTGTGCCTCACGGCGCGCGCCACCCACCTGATAGCGCTGCCGCGCGCGTTCGCCGTGACTATCGGTGGGAGCGGCGAAGCGATCCGGGAAGCACGCAATCCGCGCGGCGAGCGTGCAAATCTTGGGCGCGTTCAAACGCGTGGCACTGCTTGACATCGATGCACCTGCCACCAGCAAGCCGACAATCCAGATTGCGCCGCGATGTGCGTTGCTGCCGCCAGTGGCATGCAACATGTTCTGCTCGCCGGCGCGGCCGATTTGCGCGAGTTCGGCACGCAACAGCGCGGAGGGTTCGCGGCGCTGGCGTGCTGCGCGTGCCAGCGCCGCGAAGGTCGGTTCGAGCGTGTGTGCCGAGCGCAGCATGGTGGCGAGATCGAGGTCGCGATGCGCGCCGCTGCCGCGCCGGTCGACTAACGCGGGCTTCGGCGTAAGTTGCGCTTCTTCGATTAGCGCGGTGACGGCGTAGTGCGCAAGTTGCGTATCGGAGAGTGCCGTGCGTATTCCGACGCCGGCCGTCTTTCGGTCAGTCAATGCAGCGGTGCGGGGCATGCATTCAGCTTGCATCGCCGGCATGGCGCCGGCCTCGCGTTCGAGCAAAGCAGCAGGCGCCATTGTTACCAGCTCCTGAAGCGGGCCGGCGGCGCGTACAGGCCACCCGACCACGTCACCAGATCGTCGATGCTGCGTGCCGCCAGCAGCGAACGCTTCGCTTCGCCGCGCCGAATGCCGAGGTCCTCCGGATACGCGACGATGCCGCGCCGACGTAACTCGGCCGTCTTCTCCGGCTTCGCGCGCAACCCGATCGGCGTCACACCGGCCACCGCAGCCAGCGCCGCACGCCGCTCGTCGATTCCTTCGGCCTTGTGCAGATACGCGATGCCTTCCTCCGTGACGACATGGCTCACGTCGTCGCCGTAGATCATCACAGGTGCAATCGGCATGCCGCTTTTCGCGCCGACAGCGACCGCGTCGAGTTCATCGACGAAAGTCGGTTCGCCGCCTTTCTTGTACGTTTCGGCCATCTGCACGACCAGCTTTTGCCCGCGCGAGACCGGACCCTGGTTCTTCAGCAGCTTGAGCCATGCTTCGCTCGAATGACGCCGGCCGCGCGGATCGTGGCCCATGTTCGGCGCACCGCCGAAACCGGCAAGACGTCCGCGCGTGACCGTCGATGAATTCGCGTCCGCGTCGATCTGCAAGGTCGAGCCGATAAACAGATCGACACCGTATTGACCGGCCAGTTGGCACAGCACGCGGTTCGAGCGCAGGCTGCCGTCGTTGCCCGTGAAAAATACGTCAGGACGCGCTTCGATATACGCCTCCATGCCGACTTCGCTACCGAAGCAATGGATGCTGTCGACCCATCCCGATTCGATCGCGGGGATCATGGTGGGATGCGGATTAAGGGTCCAGTTGCGGCAGATTTTGCCTTTCAGGCCGAGCGATTCGCCATACGTGGGCAGCAACAATTCGATCGCCGCGGTATCGAAGCCGATACCGTGATTCAACGAACTCACGCCGTACGGTTCGTAGATGCCGCGAATCACCATCATCGCGGTGAGCACCTGCAGATCGCCGATATGCCGCGGGTCGCGCGTGAACAGCGGTTCGACCGCGAAGGGCCGATCCGCCTGCACGACCACATCGACCCACGAACCCGGGATATCGACGCGCGGCAGTTCGTCGACGATCTCATTGACCTGCACGATCACGATGCCATGCCGGAACGCGGCGGCTTCGGCAATGGTCGGCGTGTCTTCGGTGTTCGGACCGGTGTACAGGTTGCCGTGACGGTCGGCCTTCTCCGCGCACAGCAGCGCGACGTGCGGCGTGAGGTCGACGAACATGCGTGCGTACAACTCGACGTACGTATAGATCGCGCCGATTTCCAGTTGGCCATCTTCGAGCAACTGCGCGACGCGCAAACTCTGCGGCCCGGCAAACGAGAAATCGACCTTGTGCGTGATACCGCGTTCGAACAGTGTTAGATGCTCAGGACGACTGATGCTCGAAATCAGCAGATGCACGTCGTGGATCTTTTGCGGATCGACCTTGGCAAACGAGCGGGACAGGAAGTCGGCCTGTTTCTGGTTGTCGCCTTCGAGTGCGACGCGGTCTCCAGGTTGAATCAGTGTTTCGAGTGCATCGACGATGCGGTTGGTCGGCAGGATGCCGTCTTCCAGCCACGGTGCAATGGCCGCGAGGCGACGGTTCTTTTCGTCGCGGCGGGTCGTCCAGGAGCGCGTGGCGATGGACGCTTCAGTGGCTTCGGCGGGGTGGTTCATCGGCGGATTCAGCTCCCGGTGGTGCGCGTGCGTCTGGCGCGCGGCTTGGGTTGATTCGCAAGCGCGGCTTCCGCTTGCGCGCGTTCGGTCAGAAAACGATGGAGCAGCTCGCCGGTGCCGAGCAGATGCGCGACAACCAGCGACTGTGCAGCAGGAATATCGCGGCGCTGTACCGCATCGAGCAGGGCGACGTGTTCATTGTCCGACTCGCCCTTGTACGACGGCAAACCGAACTTCAGGCGCAGATACCGTTCGCCGCGCCGGTGCAGGGTGCCGATCATGTCCTCGAGTTGCGGACGGACGGCGGGCGCATACAGGCTCATATGAAAGGCCACATTACGCGCGACGTACAGCGACGGGTCCGGCTCGCGCTCGGCGGCGCGGCAGAGCGCGGCGGATTCGCGCAGCGTGGCGGCGGTGTGATTCGGAATCGCGAGGCCGATGGCGAGGCTCTCCAGCGCGGAGCGGATCTCATAGATCTCGCGTGCTTCGTCCGCCGATAAAGGGGCGACGCTCGCGCCTTTGTGCACGGCAGTTCTCGTCCAGCCTTCGCTTTCGAGCTGGCGCAAGGCTTCGCGCACGGGAATTGCGCTGACCGAGAAATGCCGGGCGATCGCGTCCTGCCGCAGCGGCGCACCAGGCGCCAGGCTGCCGTCGACAATCGCCGCGCGCAGCGCCTCCGCGATCACGTGGGACATGCTCTCACGGGGCGCTGCTACCGGTAGAAGCGGGCTGCGCGCCTGGGCGTCCAGGGGAAAACCATCTGTTGCATCGTTCATGATATCAAATATTATATATGAAAATGCGTCATTTACAGGCGGGCAAACCCGGAAAGTTTTTGACCACCGGCCGGCTGCGATGCTCTTCCTGCGTTGTATCTCTCGACGTTATACGAGGCGAATCGAGTCATCGGCAAGCGCACCATCCCGTCGTTTCCTTTATGTCAGACACGTACGTCAACCGCAGGGCTGGAGGAGCATGATGAGTTCACTAACCGACCGCACGTCGGCCGCGCGGCGCCGTACGCCGCTCAATCGTTCGCAGATCGCGGGGTTTTGGGGCGCGTGGGCCGGCTGGACGCTCGACGGGATGGATTCGTTCATCTACGCGCTTGTGTTGACGCCGGCGTTGACCGAACTGCTGCCGCGCTCGGGCTATGCGGCGACGCCCGCGAATGTCGGCCTTGCCGGTTCGATTCTGTTTGCGCTATTCCTGGTCGGCTGGGGGCTGTCGTTCATCTGGGGGCCGTTGGCGGATCGCTTCGGCCGCACCAAGGTGCTGGCGGGCACCATTTTCACCTTCGCCATTTTCACGGGACTGGCTGCGACGTCGCACAACGTATGGGAACTCGCCATCTATCGCTTCATTGCCGGCGTGGGGATCGGCGGCGAGTGGGCGCTGGCGGGCACGTATGTGGCCGAGGCATGGCCGGAAGATCGCCGCAAGATGGGCGCCGGGTATCTGCAAACGGGCTACTACGCGGGGTTCTTTCTGGCGGCGGCGCTCAACTACACGATCGGCGTGCATTTCGGCTGGCGCGCGATGTTCCTGACCGGCGCGGTGCCGGTCGTGGTCGCGATTCTGGTGCTGCTGCGTGTGAAGGAATCGGAGAAGTGGCAGAAGGCCGAGGAGCGCACCGTGCGTGCCAAACCGCTGCGCGAAATCCTCGGGCCGACGTATCGGCGCCGCACATGGGTTGCGTGCATTCTGTTGACGATCGCGATCGTCGGTTTGTGGGCGGGTGCGGTCTACGAGCCCTCAGCGGTGATTCAGCTGGCCACCAAGGCCGGTATGACGAAGAACGACGCAATCAGGACGGCCTCGCTGGCAACCGGCTTGCTGTCGATCGCAACGATTCTCGGTTGTCTCGCGTTGCCGCCGCTCGCGGAACGGATTGGGCGTAAGAAGACGCTGGCGATTTATTTCGTCGGCATGGCGGTAGCGATTGCCGGCAGTTTCGGCTGGGCGTTCTATCTGCCGAATGGACTTGCGCCGTTTATCGCGTGGCTCTTTGTGCTGGGCTTCTTCGGCGGCAATTTTGCGCTGTTCAGCCTGTGGTTGCCAGAGCAGTTCGAGACCCGCGTCCGGGCCACAGCGTTCGCGTTCTGCACTTCGTTCGGACGGTTTATCGGGGCGGGTGTCAACTTTCTGCTCGGCGCAGCGGTGCTGCATATGCATACGCTCGGCGTGCCGGTGGCGCTCACGGCGCTGGCGTTTGTTGCTGGTTTGTTCGTGATTCCGTTTGCACCGGAGACTAAGGGCGAGGTGCTGCCGCAGTGATGCTGGACGAAAAAACCGGGCGCGCTGCCCGGTTTTTCGTTCAACGCATCAACGCATCACAGCGCTCACATATGCCACCTTGCCGACACCGTCAGCGTGCGCGGCGCACCCGGCATGTTGTACATATCCGCGTTACCGTGTGCGGCGATGAAGTACTTGCGGTCGAACAGGTTATCCAGCGTCAACGCCACGTCCACGTTCTTGCCGTGATATCCCGCACCGAGATCGAACGTCACGAAAGAAGGTAGCGTGACCGCGTCGCTGGCCGACGTATAGCGCGCCGACTGGAATTGCGCACCGCCGGCCGCGTAGAACCCGTACTTCAGATCGCGTTTGATCCACACGCTCGCGCTATGCCGCGGCATCAGGCCCGGCGTATTGTTGTGCAGCACCAGCCCGGCTGAACTCGCTTGCGGCGAGCCGTCGACGTTGCCGTTCAGATACGCATAGCCCGCGTACACCGACCACTTCGGCGCGATCTCACCGGTGGTGGACAGTTCCAGTCCGCGTACGTGCTGCGTGCCGATCGGCAGAGCGTAAGTCGGGTTGGACGGATCGGCGATCTGCTGATTGGTCTGCTTCATGTCGAACAGCGCGATGCTCGCGCTCGCGCGGCCCAGATCGAACTTCGAGCCGACTTCGAAGCTGGTGGTCTTCTGGGGCGCCAGCGCGGAGCCGTTCGCGAACGCGCCGCTGCTGATCAACGTATCGGCAAGCGGGGAGAACGACTGACTATACGACGCGTACAGCGACACCCAATCGAGCGGCTCGTAAATCAGACCGACACGCGGACTCCACGCGCGATCCGTGCGATCCAGATTCACGTGCGCCGACGTGTAGTCGTTGCGGGTTTGCGTCAGATAGTCGAAGCGCAGGCCGGCAAGAATCTTCCAGTGCTCGGTCAGCGAGATCAGGTCTTGCGCGTAGACGCCGGCGAGTCCTAGCACGGTGGATGCATTCGTCTTTGCCGCCGTGCCCGGGGTAACACCCGGCAAGTTGACGAGTTGCGGATCGTACAGGCTGTACGTGGCGACCTTGCTGGTCGAGTAGATGGTGTCGAATTTTTGCTGTTGCGACAGCTCGACGCCGTACAGCAGCTCGTGTTTCATGCCGAACAGCGTGGTTTTCTGCGTCAGCTCGAAGAGGCCATCCACGCCATGATCCTGGCGAAAGCGGGTGCTTTGATCGAGTGTGACGACCGGGTTCTGCGCCGTCCTGATCGGCTCATACGTCACATAGTTTTTGCGTTCGAGCGAGAAGTCGTATGCACGCACGGCCGTGTGCAGCGACAGCGAATCGTTGAAGCGGTGATCGAGCGACACGGTCGCGCTCTTCGCGTCCACGTCGTTATAGGACGTGCTCGCAGCGTTGGCCGAACCGTAATACGTGTTGATCGGCACGTTGACCGGGCGGCCGAGATAGGCGGGCAGACCTTGATCCGAAGTGCGGCGGTCGTGCAGATAATCGGCTTCGATATTGAGGATGGTGTCCTTATCGATGCGGAATTGCGCGGATGGCGCCACCGCCTGGCGATTCAACTGGAACTGGTCGCGAAAGCTATTCGAGTTTTCGGCGGCACCGGTAATGCGAAAACGCGCGGCGTCGTTCGCATTCCAGCCGAGATCGAATTCGCCGCGCCGTTCGCCTTCGGTGCCGAGCGTTACGCCTACCGCCTGCTGGGGATTGGCCGTCGGCTTTTTCAGCACGCGGTTGATCAGGCCGCCGGCCGAGCCGCGTCCATAGAGCACGGCCGCGGGACCCTTCAGGACGTCGACACGTTCAACGTTCGACAGATCGCGATAGTAGAGCGCGTCGTCGCGAATGCCGTCGACGTACTGATCGGTGATGTTGTTGAAGCCGCGCAAGGTGATCTGATCGCGCTGACCGTCGCCGACCGAAAAGCCGACGCCGGGCACGTTGCGCAACGCGTCCTGCAGCGAGGTCGCGTTCTGTTCGTCGAGCAGCGCGCGCGGCACGACGTTGACCGTTTGCGGCACGTCCATCAGCGACATGTTCATCTTCGTCGCGGTGTTCGAGGTGCTCGAGTCGTAGGAGCGATCGGCTGCGGCCTGGACGGCGATGGCAGGCAGCGTGTTGTCGGGCGCGCCGGTGGCGGGTGTTGCTTGCTGCGCCAGCAAAGGTTTGGCGCTGGCGAGAGAAGTGGCGAGCAGTAGTGCGCGATACGTATTCTTTTTGACGTTCATGGCAACGTTCTTCGAGTGTGGATCGGTGGTGTTATTGGTTTTTGGGGGGGGGCAGCAAAAGCGGTCATGCAAAAGCGCCAGGCGGGTGCGAGGAGGACGCAGGCTGGCGCGCACGATCAGGCAGAAATCGTGTGGTCGGTCAGGCGAGACGAAGTGATGAATTCCCCTGTTGCTGTCGAATGAATCCGGAAATTGAAACGGCCGGGGCACCATGCGTCAGTGCGCGAAATGCACAGACGTGACATCGGCTGCCTCGGATTGGCATGTCGATGTGGGAACGGGAGGTACAACGAAAGCCGGGTCAATGCCCGGCTTGTAATATTCAGAAATTATAAACGAGAACTATTCGCGATTGTGCGAAATGAATGGAAAATGCGGGGTTTTTGCAGGGATTTTTTCGACGAAATGAAAGCTGAGGTGGTCCGCGAGCCGCCGCTGCGATGGCGGTAAGCGATAAACGGCAAGCGGCGGGCGACTGCTCAGTAAGCAGCCGCCCGCGGCTCAGCGATCAACCGTCAGTCCGCGTGATGCCGCGCACGTCCACCGGGGCGCAACACCGACAGTAGCGGCCAGCCCAGATTCACGCCGAGGCTGGCGATCACGATCAAGGCCATGCCCGCGAGTTGCGGCAGCGAGAGCGCCCGCCCATACACAACGGCATCGACCACGATCGCGGTCAGCGGATAGACGAACAGCAGCACGGCGATGATGGGCGTGGTCAGCTTCGGCAGCGCGCCGTAGATCAGCACATACGAGAGCCCCGTATGCAGCACGCCCATGCCGACCAGCCAGAACCATTGCATCGGCCCGATATGTACGGCAGTGAGGGGCGCAATGAACGGCAGGCACACCACGCCCACTGCGCATTGCGCGAGCGTCAGCAGATGTGGCCGCAGATTGCCGAGTCCCTTGGCGATCAGTGTGACGCTCGCGTATAGCACCGAGCCCACCAATGCCTCGGCGATACCGATCAGATAGCTGGTATGTCCCTGCAGATTCTCGGTAGCCGCAACGCCCGAGGCCAGCACGAGCCCGACGAAGGCCGTCGCGATCCAGCCGAGCCGGTCGGCGCCGAGGCGTTCGTGGAACAGTGCCGCGCCCATCAACACGACCCAGAACGGCTGCACGTGAAACACCACCGTCGCCACCGCAATGCTGGTGCGATGAATTGCGTCGAAGAAACCGACCCACTGCGTGACCATCAGGACGCCGGAGATCAGCGCGAGCGCGACGGTGCGCCGGGTGAAATGCGCACGCGTGAAGAAGCCTTTCCACGAGCAATACGCGGCGAGCGAGAGGAAGCCGAACAGGCAGCGAAAGAACACCAGCGTCAGCGCGCCGAGCCGCGCTTCCTCGACGAAAATGCCGAGCGTGCCCATCAGAAGGCCGCCGCTGGCCAGCGTAATGGCGCCTTGCTGACGTTGGGTGAGGGACATGCGAAACCGCTCCTTAAGGTGGGGTCGCGTAGGTGGAGTCACATAAGGGAGTCCCAGTATTGCGCCGCTTGCCTTGCATCGACAAACGAATTAAATTGAGAAATTCCATAAGCTGGATTGATAAATCATGCACCCCGAATTCGACGTCGATTTGCTGCGCACCTTCGTCGCGGTGGTGGAAACGGGCAGCTTCACGAAAGCTTCGACCACCGTGCACCGTTCGCAGGCGGCGGTCAGCATGCAGATCAAGCGGCTCGAAACCATGCTTGGCACCACGCTGTTCGCCCGCAACACGCGCAATCTCTCACTCACCCGGCCAGGCAATACCTTGCTCGAATACGCCCGGCGCGTGCTGGCGTTGCACGAGGAGGCGTGGTCGGCGATCGTGCGGCCCGAAGTGACCGGGCGCGTGGTGCTCGGCGCGCCGGACGATTACGTGTCGTCGTTGCTCTCGCCAGTGTTGCGGCGCTTTTCGAATCTGTATCCGCACGTGGAGATCGAGATCGTCTGCGCGCAGAGCACATCGCTCGCGCCGATGCTGGCCGATAACAAGATCGATCTCGCCTTCGTCACGCGCGACCGCAAACTGCGCGGTGAATTCGTGCGCAGCGAGCCGATGGTATGGGTGGGGGCGTCGCTGGATACGCCGGTGCTGGCGGCGTCGCCGTTGCCGGTCGGGCTTTATGAGCCGGGCTGTATCGCGCGCCACCATACGCTGGCGGCGCTCGACGGTGCGCGGATCCGCTATCGGGCGGCGTTTAGCAGCGCAAGCTTGATGGGTTTGGTGGCAACCGTGGATGCGGGGTTGTCGGTGATCGCGCTCACGCGTTGCAGCGTGCCGCCGCGGCTCGCGATACTCGGTGAGGCGCAAGGCTTGCCGAAGATCGCACCGCTGGAAATCGTGGTGGCGCGCAGCGCCAAATCGGACCGGCCGACGTGCGATTATCTGGCCGCGCAGATGGTGCAGGATTTGTCGCTGCGTCCGCAAACGCCAATGCGGGGAGCGGCTGCTGCATGAGCGACTGCATGAGCGACTGCATGAGCGACTGACCAGCGCGCCCCGCTCAAGCCCGCGGATAAGCCGTCACTGCGCCATCCACGGCAAGCCGCACGTTTTCGCCTGGCTGTGGCGACAGATACCCCGGCACACGAGCGCGCACCATCGTCTGCGCGCCGGACTGCAATTGCAGCGCGACGCCCGCGTCCTGCCCCTGGAAAATCACCTCGCGCACCACGGCGGCATACGACGCCGCGCCATCCGGCATGGTTTCTTCGGCACGCAACAGACGAATCTGTTCAGGCCGGACCATGACGTCGACCGCGCCGTTGCCCATCGGCTCGCACAGCGGCAAATCGCCGAGCTCGCAGTTGACGCGATCCTGCCTGACCGTGCCCGGCAACAACACCGCTTCACCGACGAAGGAGGCAAGCTCGCGCGTCACCGGCCTGCGGTACAGCGTCTCCGGCGTCGCGGTCTGGATCAGCCGGCCGTTCCACAGCACCGCGACCTCGTGGCCGAGCGACAAGGCCTCCGATTGATCGTGCGTGACGAGCACGGCGGTCGCGCCGGCTGCGGCCAACGCGCTGGCCACCGCCTGGCGCGTTTCGAGCCGCAAAGCCGCGTCGAGCGATGAAAAGGGCTCATCAAGCATCACCAGGGTCGGCGACGGCGCAAGCGCGCGGGCCAGTGCGACACGCTGCTGCTGGCCGCCTGACAACTGCTGCGGCGCGCGTTCGGCAAAGTTCGCCGGCAAGCCGACCAGTTCCAGCAATTCGGCCACACGATGCCGCGCGCGGCGCTGCGTGCGCGGCAGGCCGAATACGATGTTGTCCGCCACGGAAAGATGTGGAAACAGTGCGCCTTCCTGCGGCACATAGCCGATGCGGCGCTGTTCGGAAGGCACATGCAGGTTGTCGCCGACGACGCGGCGGCCGTCGATTTCGACGCTGCCGCCATCCGCGCGTTCGAAGCCGCACAGGAGGCGCAGCAAGGTGGTCTTGCCGCTGCCGGACGGTCCGAGCAGCGCGAGCAGCGTGCCGCGCTCGACGGAGAGATCGATGCCGTGCAGCACCGGATGGCCGTCGAACGATTTTTGCAGTCCGCGGATACGAAGTTCGCTCATGAAAATCCGATGGAAAAAGCGGGCGAGAGTGCGCGAAATTTAGCTACGTTCGCCGAGCAACGCCGACTTGCCGAGCAACGCGAACAGGAGACCGGAGGCGAACAGCGAAATGCCGGTGAGCAGCGCCGCATAGGGTGCTGCGGCGGCGAACGCCATGGTCGAGGTGTCGGCCCAGACCTGGGTTGCGAGGGTTTGCGTGTCGATCGGCGAGAGCAGCAGGGTGGCATTCAACTCGGTAACGACGGAGATGAACACCATCGCCGCTGCCGCGCCGAGTCCGGGACCCGCCAGCGGCAACACTACGCGCAACAGCGTCTGCGTCCAGCTCAGGCCGAGCGCGCGAGCGGTTTCTTCGAGGCGCGGCTGCGCCTGCATGAAGGCCGCCCGCACGCTCACCAGCGCCACCGGCATGAACAGCATCGCGTAGGCGATCACCAGCAGCGTCGCGCTTTGATAAAGCGGTTGCAGCGCATGCACCGCGAGCGACACGATCGCCAGTGCGATCACCAGCCCCGGGATGCCCTGCGCCAGAAACACGGTGCGTTCGAACAGCGTCGCGAAGCGGGTCGGATAACGTACCAGCAGGAAGGCGAGCGGCACGACCAGCAGCGTGGTCAGCAGGGCGGCAGCGAGTCCGAACCCGAGCGACGAGATCGTCGCGTTGAATAGCAGTTCGGGCGACACGTCGGCCGGTGTGACGGCAGCCGCGCCTGGCTGCGTGAGCCAGTAGCCGATCATGCCGAGCGGCACGCCGAGCGTGGTGATCGCCAGCGCGGCGAAGCCGGCGACGACGATCCAGCGCCATGCGCCGAGGTCGTAGCGCAATACCGCGCGACGCGTACCGCGATCGACGCGTTCATAACGCGCCGCGCCGCGTACCCGAAACTCGAATGCCAGCACGACGAGGCAGATCACGATCAGCAGGCACGCGAGCAACGAAGCGCCGCCGCCGTCGAAACTGGTGCGGAACTCCGCGTAGATTTGCGTGGTGAAGGTATGAAAGCGCAGCAGCGTAAACGCACCGAATTCAGACAGCACGCCGAGCGCGACCAGCAGCATGCCGCCGAGCAGCGCCGGACGCAGTTGCGGCAGCACGACGCGCAGGAACGTGGTCCAGCGGTTGCAGCCGAGCGCGCGCGCACTTTCTTCCAGCGCCGGGTCCATGCTGCGCAACGCGGCGGCCACGGGCAGGTAGACGAGCGGGAAATAGGCGGAGCTCAGCACCAGCAGCGCGCCGTTGAAGTCCTGCAAATCCTGACTCAGCGACACCCATGCATAGCTCGAAATGAAGGCGGGCATCGCGAGCGGAGCGGCGGCGAGCACGGCCCAGATGCGACGCCCCGGCAAATGCGTGCGTTCGACAAACCACGCGGCCGCCGTACCGACGACGGCGCAAACGAGTGTGGCCGACACGGTGATCAATAGCGTGTTGATCAGCAGTTCGCCGACGAGCGGCCGGAAGATCAGATCGACCGCTTCACCGAGACCGAAGCTCGCCGCACGCCAGAAGGTAAACGCAATCGGCAGCAACACCAGCAAAGCGCTGAGTGCTGCTGCCGCGAACAACCCGCGCGGCGCGCGCAGACGGGCGCGCGCCGGGGCGGAGGTTACAGCCGGGGGGCCGGCTGATACGGCATCGCTCATTTACAGCAAACCTGCCTGGCGCAGCAGCTTGCCGGCCTGGCTGTCGTCGCCGAGTTGCTGGATGGTCAGTGCCGGCGGGTTCAGTTCAGCGAACGGTTTGAGGATCGGGTCCGGTGCCACGCCTGCGCGCAGCGGATACTCGAACATGACGTGGCTGTTCGCCATCAACTGCTGGGCGCGCTCGCTAACCAGGTAGGCCAGAAACTTCTGTGCGCCGTCCGCGTTGTGGGCCGACTTCAGCACCGCTGCGCCCGACACGTTCACCGTCGCGCCGGCATCGCCGTTGCCGAAGTGATAGATCGCGCTGCGGGTCTTCGAATCGCCGATTTCGGCGTGCAGACGTGCCCAGTAGTAGTTGTTGATCAGGCCGGTTGCAACACCGCCGCGATTGACGGCGGCCACTACGCCTTCGTCGTCGTCGAAAATCTGCGCGTTGGCTTTCAGGCCCTTCAGCCATGCGACGGTTTGCGCTTCGCCCTTCAGGGCGAGCACGGCGCTCACCAGCGGCAGGAAGTCGCCGTCGCTAGGCGCAATGCCGACTTTGCCTTTCCATTCCGGCTTGGCCAGATCGAACAGAGACTGCGGCAGTTGCGACGGTTGCAGCTTGGTGGTGTTGTAGGCCAGCACGTTTTCGCGCGCGGTCACGCCCACCCATGCACCGGTCGGCGAGCTGAAGCGCGCCGGCACGGTGGCGAGCGTCGAGCTGTCCACCTTGCTCAGCAGGCCTTTCTCTTCGAGCAGCATCAGCTCGGGCGAGTTTTCCGTGAAATACACGTCGGCGGGCGTCGCTGCGCCTTCCGCGACGATTTGCGCCGCCATTGCCGGGCCTTCGCCATTACGGATCTTCACCGAAATGCCGGACTGCTTTTCGAAGTCCTTGGCGAGCAGATTGACGACCTGTTCGTGCTGCGCGTTGTACAGCGTGATCGACGCAGCGTGAGCCGCCGAGGGTACGGTTGCGAACGCGGCCAGCGTGAGGGCGGCAGCGCTGCTGACGAGGCGCAGGCGGGTGCCAAACCAGGAATGAGCCATGATCCTAAAATCCGTTAGTAATGTTGTTGTTGGTCTTCAAAGCGCCGCCTGCCTCATGGCCGGCGGCTTGCTGCGCGGCTTGCATTACGTCTCGAACAGCCCTGCGCCGATATACGAACCCGGTTTCGCGCCAGGCGGCACCGCGAATACCGCGCTGCCTACGTGCGTCGTGAACTGGTTCATCATGTCGAACTTCGAGAGCTTTTCGTTGATCGGAATGAAGCCGGTACGCGGGTCGCTCTGATGAGCGAGGAAAATCAGCCCCGCGTCGTATTCGGTTTCCTGACGCCATGGCGGCCAGCGCTCGATGTAGAAGTTCGTGCCGTCGTTGTACGAATAGGAGCGGCGCAGAATCTGCGCACCGTTGTTGCTGGCCTGATTCGACAGACGCACGTGCGAGTTCTCCGGGATCACCGGATTGCCGTCCTTGTCTTCTTCCTTCAGGTTCACCGGATCGAACTCGTTCTTCTTGCCGATCGGCGCGCCGCTATATTTGTGACGGCCGAACACCTGTTCCTGGAAGTCGACTTCGGTGTTGTCCCAGTGCTCGAGCGTGATGCGGATGCGGCGTACCACGGTGTAGGTGCCGCCTTCCATCCACGGTGCGTCGGCAGTGGCGCCGGCCCAGACGAATTCGTTCATCAACTGCGGCTTCGCGGTCGACGGGTTGTTCGTGCCGTCCTTGAAACCCATCAGATTACGCGGCGTCTGACCGCGCGGACCGGACAGGAAACCGGATTGGCCCCAGCGCATCGCGGCGGTGCCGTAAGCGAGGCGCGCCAATTGCCGGACCGCGTGAAACGCGACCTGCTGATCGTTCGCGCAGGCCTGGATGAACAGGTCGCCGCCGGTCTTCTGCTCGATCAACTGGTCGCCGTTGAAACGCGGCAGATCGACGAGCGCAGCGGGGCGTCGCGCGGCGAGGCCGTAGCGGTCCTTGCCGTCCTTCGTGAACAGACCCGGGCCGAAACCGAACGTGATCGTCAGGCCGCACGGGCCGAGACCGAGCACGTCGCCGGAATCGGGCGCGGCTTTGGTGTTGGTCGGGCTGTAGGCCGTGTCGTTGGCCGTGCTGTCGGCGGGCTTGTCGGCGGTGCTGCCAGTCTTCGCATCGGCCTTCGTGCTGACCGGCGTATCAGCCTTGGTGTCGGTCAGCTCGGTTCTGGCCGCGGCGCCGGTCGGCAGCGGGGCTGCCGTGTTGCCTTGCGTCATGCGCGCGGCGGCGTCGGTCCACGCACGCAGCAGCGCGATCACGTCGTCGCGGTTCGCGGTTGTCAGATCGAGCGCGGCCACATACGTGTGGCTCTGCTGCGGGGTGACAATGCCGCCTTGATGCAAGCCGTAGAACGGTTCGACTGCCTGGGTCGGATCGGCGGCGTGTGCCGGCGTCTTGCCAAGCGCGGCCTGGGCGACGCCGGTCGCACCCAGGCTCGCGCCCGCTGCGACCGCCGCACTGCCGGCCTTCAGAAAACCGCGCCGGGAGGGCCGCGGGGGTTGATCGTTTGCCATGGTTACTTCACCTTCAGTTGGCCGTGGGGTGTGCCGCAAGCGCGTCCGGCTCGCCGGCCGGATTTGCGCCTGTCTGATTTACTTCGCGAGGACCAGCGTGTTCACGTCGTCCTGCACGTAATAGAAACCGTCGCCTTCGGGCGTCAGGGCGAGACCGAACAGGTCGCCGTTGCCGGGGGGCGATTGGGCCTTGTCAGTGTCGATCCAGCGCGCGTAGATCTGCTTGCCGCTGGCCGGGTCGATTTCGACGATCTGGCCGTTCAACGCATTGGTGACGAGCAGGTGGCCATTCGGTGCGGTGACCATGGCGAGCGGGCGATGCAGCAGACCGTCGGCGGTCAGCTGGCGGCCCACGCCGGCGCTGGTGTCGCGCGTCATCGGTTCGTCGATTTCGGTGATGCGGTTGCCGATTGCATCGGATACGTACAGCAGTTTCTGATCGCCCGACAGCGCGAGGCCGGTCGGACCGACGAGGAACACGCCCTTGTCCGCCTGCGCGCCGAAGCCGCTGCCGATCACCGTTTCCTTCTTCACGACCGGCGCCTTGCCGGCCGGCACGTCGAGGTCCAGACGCAGGACGGTGGCCTGCTTGAACACCGGCGGATTGCCTTCCGCACCGCCCACGCCGAAACCGGCATTGCTGACGAACAGCGTCGCGCTCGTGCCGTTGTCGACGACCGCCATGTTGCCCCACGGATCGTTGATGTTCGGGCTGGTGATGGTCGATGCGATCTTGCCGTTCGGATCGATCACGATCAGGCAGCCGGCGCCCTTCGTGCCGGTGGTGCCGTCATTGCTCGGCGTGCTGCCGACGATCACGTAGCCCGATTTGAGCATGGTCATCGCGGTCGACAGTCCGATGCCGCCCGGACATTCCTTCAGATCGCGCGGCACCGTCGCGAACACCGTCATCTGTTTGGTGTCCGGATGATAGTTGATGATCGTGCTGCCGGTGCCTTGCAGATTGGTCGAGTTATTGAAATTCCCGACCAGCACGTCGCCTTGCTTGACGGTGCCTGCCGTGACCGGCGCAACCACTACCGCGTACGGATTCTGGTCGCCGTTCTCCGGCACGGTGTTGATCAGCGTGGTGTGATGCTTGATGGTTTCGAGGAACCCTTGCGGCTCGGCCTGTGCAACGCCGGCCGTCACGAACGCAGCGGCGCTGACGGTTGCGGCAATCAGGGCCCGCGCGGTGCGCGGCGAAAATTTGCGCGTGGGATAGTTCATGAGTGTGCCTCCGTGCCTGAGCACAAAGCGGTAGTTGCGGTCATGATCGAAAGCATGGAGTTCGATTTAACTTGGGTATGCGAATCTGCGTGGGTAGTCATGGCGAACGGCATCAGAACGTGATGTTGGTCCGCAGGCCGACCACGAACGTATTGCGCAGCGGTTGCGTCGGCGCGCTCGGGTTCTGGCCGGCGCCGGCATTGAACGTGTATTGCGCATCGGCTTGCAATTGCCACCACGGGTTGACCTGATACTGGTAGGTCGCTTCAAGTGTGGTTTCGCTGGTGCGCACGCCATAGGGGCCGCCACTGAATACCTGGTTATCCTGATCGAGGCCGTTCGCGTGGTTGCCGATCTTGATGTAGGTGAGCGCGATGCCGGCGCTGTCGTTGTCGCGGCCGGCGAACGGCGCTTTCAGCACGATGCCGAGGTTGGCGGAGAGACTCACCAGATTGCGGTCGCCCGGTGCGCCCATCACTCGTCCGAAAACGCTGAGGCTGCGCGGCTCGTCCGGATCCGGGCGCCAGATCATCTGGTCGGCTACCGCGTAGATGCTGTAGTCGCCGTGATGGTTCTGCGCGACGCCGGTGCTCGCCGGGTTCGCAAGCGAAAGGCCGGTGTTGTCGAAGCGCTGATCGGCGAAGCTGCCGTTGTTGTACCAGAGGCCGAGCTTGTAGGTGCCGGGCAGACCGCCGCCGCCCGCGCCGACCATTTCACCGTCGGCCGGCTGATTGATCGCGTACTGCAGCTCGCCGATGTACAACGTGCCGTTATGCAGGTTGAAGTTGGTGCCGCTCTTGTTGTTCGGATTGTTGCCGAGCGGATCGCCGTCAAATACGCCGACGAGCGCCGTCAACGAAGGTGTGATCTGTCCGCGCACGCGCACGCCGAGATCGGACAGCGGATAGGCGGGACCGCCGGAGGGCATGTCGTATGACGGCAGGGCGGGCCAGCCGAACATCGTGTTGACGAACAGTGCCGCGTTCGAACTGGTGATGAACTCCTGGTCGATACTCTGCTGACCGATCTTGATGTCGACACGCTTGTTCAGGAACGATTGCTGATACCACAATTCCCACAGGCGGGTGGCGTCGTCGGCTTCGATACCGCTCGCCGTGTTCAGCGTACCCAGCTTGTTGGCGCTGAGGTTGGCGCCGTGGATCTGCAACGCGCTAACGTTGAACAGGCCGCCCGGCAAACCGAACGCCTTTTGCGTATCCATCTGCAAGGTCGCAGTCGTGAGGCCGTCGTAATCCGCGCCGCGCGCAAGGCCGCCGCGCAGGTTGTCGAGCACTTCACTGGTTTCGGTGAGCGCGAACGTCACGCCGTATTTGCCGAGCCAGGGGCGCAGGCCGCCGATGTCGCCGAGCAACGTCGCGCGATTCCACACGCCGGTCCATTGATTCGTTTGAGTCGCCTTGATGTTCAGGTCGGCTTCGGGCGCTTCCGGTGCGGCATCGGGATTGGCGTCGGCCATGGCTACGCCGGCGGTCAACGAGGCCCAGGCGAAAGCGGTGCAGAGCGCAAGGCGCCGCATCGAAGGCAAACGCGAACGGCGCGCGGTGCCGGCGTCGCGAAGCCAACGCACCTGGCCGGTGCGTTCAGTTGATTGGGCGAACTTCATCGAAATCCTTATTTGTGTTGTATCGACTGATCTAACCATCGCGGCATTACGTTGCCGTAAGCTTGCGAGTTGCCACATCGGTTCGCGACGCCGGATGCAGCAGATGGCGAGATCGTACGCACGCGGCATAGGTGCGTCAACACAAATGAGAACGATTCGCATCAATATTACTAGGGTGTAATTTCGAGCTTTACGGACTGCTACTAAAGGTTGTTTGTATGTAAATTAAACCGAATAAATATGTAATGCTTTAGTATGAATTTGGTCATATCGAATGGCTGCTGGGCGGAGCGGGGGCGAAGAGCCGGAGTAACTCGAAAGCTCAATGTCAGGAAGCAGATATGAACAGGCAGGCGGCGAGTCGTGGGATTCGTGTTCCGTCGAGCGGGTAACAAAAGAAGCTATGATCATCTTCCGATGTCGCGCCATGGCGCGAAGCACTTCTCAAGCGCGCACCAGGTGCACATCAGGCGCACAATTTCCAAACCCTACCGGGACGACACCGATGTCACATACCGTGAATCTGGAAAATTACTTCACCCGCATAGGCTACCAAGGGCCTCGCGCGGCGACGTTGGAAGTGCTTCAGGAACTCCATAAGCTGCACCCCCGATCGATCCCTTTCGAGAACCTGAACCCGCTCACGCATCGCGCGGTGAAACTCGATCTCGAATCAATCGAACACAAGCTGATTACGCAAAAACGCGGCGGCTATTGCTTCGAACAGAACGCACTGTTCGCGAATGTCCTGATGCAGTTGGGCTTCGACGTAACGCCTTTGCTCGGCCGGGTTCTTTGGGGCCGCGAATCCGGCGCGATTCCGCCGCGTACGCACATGGTCCTGCGTGTCGACATCAGGAACGAAGCGTGGATCGCCGACGTCGGTTTCGGCAGCGTGACGCTGACCGCTCCGCTGCGGCTCGTCGCCGGCAGCGCGCAGCCCACGCAGCTGGGCACGTTCCGTCTGGCCGATGCGGCGCGCGGTGCGCTCTATCTCGAAGTGCAGTCTCGCGATGAATCCTGGGCTCGCGTCTACCGTTTCGACCTGCACCCGGTCGAATGGATCGACTACGAGACGTCGAACTGGTACACCTCGACCGCACCGGAATCCGTGTTCCTGAATCACCTGATCGTTTGCCTCGTCCTGCCGGAATCGCGCCTGACCTTGCTCGACAACCAGTTGAACGAACGCGCGGCGGATGGCCAGGTCATCAGCGAGCGGCAACTGAAGAGTGCGGACGAACTCGCGGCTTGCCTGCACGATCAATTCGGCCTGAACACGGGCGACATCGACATTGCGGACGTATTCGGGCGCGTCAGTTCGGCTTCCGCCTGAGGCCGGGGCATAACGAGCGCCCAGGCGGCGCTCCTTTCACCCACAACCACTTACAAGCGCCACGACCCAACCATGATCACGCGCCTCATCCTCCAAACGTCGCTCTGGCTGGCATGCATGGGCGCGCTGCTGTTCGGCGCCGCGGGCACGTTCGCCTGGCCTGCGGGGTGGTGGTATCTGATCGAGACAGGCGGGCTGAGTCTGTGGGTTGGTTTGTGGCTGGCGCGCCACGACCCTGGTCTGCTTGCCGAGCGTCTCGCGCCGATCGTTCAGGCGCAACAAAGCCACTGGGATCGGATTTTCATGATGGCGGTGACGGTGGCCTGGGGCGCCTGGCTCGTCCTGATGGGACTCGATGCCATGCGTTATCGCTGGTCGGCGCCGTTTCCGGTTTGGCTGGTGAGTCTCGGCTCGCTGTGCATTCTCGTTTGCCTGCTCCTGTGTGTGATCGTTTTCCGGGCCAATAGCTATGCCGCACCGGTTGTGAAGATTCAGACAGGCCGCGGCCATAAAGTCATCGACACCGGCCTGTATGCCCATGTCCGTCATCCCATGTACTCGGCCGCGTTGTTGCTGTTCATCGGCACGCCGTTGCTGCTTGGTTCATGGTGGGGGCTTGCCTGCGTGCCGGTGATGGTGATCGGTATCGGCTGGCGCGCGGTACGTGAGGAGCGCGTACTGGCGGAACAACTCGACGGCTATACCGGCTACATCGCACGCGTGCGTTACCGCTTCGTGCCGTTCATCTGGTAGGGCGCGCAACGCGCCGATTCGAAGTGCGCCAGCACTTCAGACGCCAACCTGTCTAGACAAAAGAAATCGAATTGGTGCACCCGGCTACGCTCGGTGCGCCATCTTCGTGCGGTCGAAGCACCCTTTAAAGCCTTGTCACACGGCATCTTATAGGGGCTTACCCGATGATCTGCGTGATTTCAAACAAATCCTCTTGCGATGGCTTTTTGACTCATGCAGACTTGTCTATACAAATTAAGGTGCAGTTAGAAGATCCAGTTCGACGGTTTCCCCAATCCAAGGAGTTTCGACGTGAAAGTGAAGCGCACGACGTTAGCAAAAGCAGTGATGGGTGCCGTTCTCGGTGCCGCGACGATTTTCGCGGCACCGGTGCAGGCCAAAGACTGGAAGACGGTGACGATCGCCCTGGAGGGCGGTTACGCACCATGGAACCTGACGCTGCCGGGCGGCAAGCTGGGCGGCTTCGAACCTGAGCTGGTCGCCAATCTGTGCGAGCGCATCAAGCTGCAATGCAACCTCGTGGCGCAAGACTGGGACGGCATGATTCCCGGTCTGCAGGCGGGCAAGTTCGACGTGCTGATGGACGCGATTTCGATCACGCCGGAACGCGAAAAGATCATTGCGTTCTCCAGGCCCTACGCCGCCACGCCGGCCACGTTCGCCGTGACCGACGCGAAGGTGTTGCCCAAGGCTGCGCCGGGCGCGCCGGTCGTCAAGCTGTCGGGCGATCCGAAAACCGATCAACCCACCGTCGACGCGTTGCGCAAGCAACTGAAGGGCAAGACCATCGGCATTCAGTCAGGCACGGTCTACACCAAGTTCATCAACGACGGTTTCAAGGACGTCTCCACGATCCGTGTCTACAAGACCTCGCCTGAGCGCGACCTCGATCTGGCCAACGGCCGTATCGACGCCTCGTTCGACGACGTGACTTACTACGCCGCCAACATGGACAAGAAGGACAACGCGTCGGTCGTCATGGCCGGCCCGAAGATCGGCGGCCCGATCTGGGGTCCGGGTGAAGGTCTCGCGTTCCGCAAGCAGGACGCTGACCTGAAAGCGAAATTCGACACCGCGATTGGCGCCGCGCTTGCAGACGGCACCGTCAAGAAGCTCTCCACCAAGTGGTTCAAGACCGACGTCACGCCTTGATTCGCTCCTGATCTGCTTGAGCGTTCAGAAGTAACGGCCTGCGCGGTGTGAAGAAACCGGGCAGGCCGGCTGGTTCGATCCGTCGCAATGGATGAGGGGTAGGGAATGGCTCTGATAGAGATGCTCGGCTTCGGGCCGGAGGGCTGGGGCGGCGTGTTGCTGCTCGCGGCATTGATGACGGTCGCGCTCACGCTGGCAGCGCTCGCGGTCGGCGCCGTATTCGGCGCGCTGGTCGCGGCGGCCAAGCTGTCGCGGTTTCGCACGCTGCGCGTGATCGGTGATACGTACACCACGGTGTTTCGTGGCGTACCTGAGTTGCTCGTCATCTATCTGTTCTATTTTGGCGGCTCGACGCTTGTAACCACGATCGGTCAATGGTTCGGCGCGGACGGCTTTGTCGGCGTGCCGCCGTTCGTGGTGGGCGCGCTCGCGGTCGGCATGATTTCCGGCGCGTATCAGGCCGAGGTGTACCGCTCGGCGGTGCTCGCGGTATCGCGCGGCGAGCTCGAAGCGGCGCGTTCGATCGGCATGCCCACCATGACCATGGCGCGCCGCATTCTGATTCCGCAAGTGCTGCGTTTCGCGTTGCCGGGCATCGGCAATGTCTGGCAATTGAGCCTGAAAGACTCGGCGCTGATTTCCGTCACGGGGCTCGCCGAATTGCTGCGCGTGAGCCAGGTGGCGGCGGGTTCGACGCATCAATACTTCACGTTCTTCGTGGTGGGCGGCGCGTTGTATCTGCTGATGACCAGCATTTCGAACCGGGTCTTCAACCGCGCCGAAGCGCGCGTGGGCCGATCCTTCAAGCGCAACTTCGCGCGCAACTGACGAGGACCGGACATCATGCATTTCGACTTCGATTTCCTGCTCGATACGCTGCGGCAACTGATCGCGGCCGTGCCGACCACACTCGGGCTGTTTTTCTGCTCGCTGATTCTGGGTGGCCTGCTTTCGCTCGTGATCGTCACGATGCGCGTGTCGCCTCACTGGCTGCCGAACCGCTTCGCGCGTGCTTATATCCTTGTGTTCCGCGGCTCGCCGCTGCTGATCCAGATGTTCCTGGTGTACTACGGCATGGGCCAGTTCGGCGTGATTCGCGAGAGCTTTCTGTGGCCGGTGTTGCGCGAGCCGTACATGTGCGCGGTTTTGTCGTTGGCGCTGTGCACCGCTGGATATACCGCCGAGATTATTCGCGGTGGCTTGATGGCCGTGCCGGTCGGCCAGATCGAAGCGGGCTATTCGATCGGCTTGTCGGGTTTCGCGCTGCTGCGCCGTGTGATCGGTCCGATTGCGTTGCGTCAGTGTCTGCCCGCGTACTCCACCGAGGCCGTGCTGCTCGTCAAATCCACCGCGCTCGCAAGTCTCGTCACCGTGTGGGAAGTGACCGGTGTCGCGCAGCAGATCATTCAGCAAACGTACCGCACTACGGAAGTATTCATCTGCGCCGCGTTGATCTATCTGTTCCTGAATTTCGTCATCGTGCGGTTGCTCGGTTTCCTCGAGACGCGCCTGTCGCGCCATTTGCGTGCGGCGCCCGCGCAAAGCGCGCCGAGCCGGCCGGTTTCGACCACGACCGAAGCGCGCCGCGCTACGCCCTGAACGATCGCACTTCTTGCAGAATCTGGAGAACCCTATGAATGCTACGGCACCCGTTGCACTGTCGGTCAAGAACATCCATAAGTCGTTCGGCGACCACCATGTGCTCAAAGGCATTTCGCTGGACGCCCATCAAGGCGACGTGATTTCGATTCTCGGCGCGAGCGGTTCCGGCAAGAGCACCTTCCTGCGCTGCCTGAATCTGCTCGAAACGCCGGATGACGGCTCGGTCGCGCTCGGCGGCGAAGAACTGAAAATGAAGCGGCGCGGTGACGGCAAGCTGCAACCGAGCGACCGCCGCCAGGTGGACCGGGTGCGTTCGCAACTCGGCATGGTGTTTCAGAACTTCAACCTGTGGTCGCATATGACCGTGCTGGAGAACCTGATCGAAGGGCCGATGCGTGTCCAAAAGCGCAGCCGAGCCGAATCGGTTGAAGAGGCGGAAGCGTTGCTCGCGAAAGTCGGCCTGGCGGAAAAGCGCGGCCACTATCCGGCGCATCTGTCCGGCGGCCAGCAGCAGCGCGTGGCGATCGCGCGCGCTTTGGCGATGCATCCGAAGGTGATGCTGTTCGACGAACCGACCTCGGCGCTCGATCCGGAACTGGTTGGTGAAGTGCTGCGTGTGATGCGCTCGCTCGCCGAAGAAGGCCGCACGATGCTGGTCGTCACGCACGAGATGGGCTTCGCGCGGCACGTGTCGAATCGCGTGATGTTCCTGCATCAAGGTCAGGTCGAAGCCGATGGTACGCCGGACGAAGTGTTCGTCGAGTGCAAGTCGGACCGGTTCCGCCAGTTCGTGTCGAGTCACCAGGATCGCACGACTAATTAATTCATCAGCATTCGCTGCTTATTCCTTCGTCACTTCACCGCACCGGGCACTACCATGGCTGTGATCCGCTCCGATCGTCCTCTCGACTGGGTTCAGGTGGCGGCGATCGCCGCCGGTGAACCGCTCGAACTTTCCGCTGAAGCCCGTTCGCGTATCGCGGCGGCGCGCGTGCTTGTTGAACAGATCGTCGAGCGCGGGATGCGCGCGTATGGCGTGAATACC
Organism: Paraburkholderia agricolaris; assembly: GCF_009455635.1. NCBI lineage: Bacteria > Pseudomonadati > Pseudomonadota > Betaproteobacteria > Burkholderiales > Burkholderiaceae > Paraburkholderia > Paraburkholderia agricolaris. Next base: position 2,265,966 of record NZ_QPER01000002.1, on the reverse strand, counting down.
GGCGTCGGCGCGTTGTGCGATGTGATCGTGTCGCCGTCCGAACAACGCACCCTGTCGCGCAACATTCTGATGAGCCACGCGGTAGGCGTGGGCGCGCCACTCGGTGTCGCTGAGACGCGCGCGATCATGGCGGCCGCCGTCAACAACTTTGCGCACGGGCATTCGGGGATTCGCCTCGAAGTTGCGGATCGACTGGTCGCATTGCTCAATGCCGATTGCCTGCCGGAAGTCCCGGCGTTCGGCTCGGTCGGTTATCTGAGTCATATGGCGCATATCGCGCTGGTTTGTATTGGCGAGGGCCATGCGCGCTATCGCGGCGAACGCATCAAAGGGCGTGATGCTTTGCAACAACTCGGCCTCGAACCGCTGGTGCTCGACGCGAAAGAGGGCTTATGCCTCGTCAACGGCACGCCGTGCGTGACGGGCCTCGCCGCGTTGGCGCTGGCGCGTGCCGCACGCCTGCTCGACTGGACCGATGTGGTCGCCGCGATGAGCTTCGAGAACCTGCGCGGCCAGATCGCGGCTTTCGATGAAGACTCGCTGGCGTTGCGCATTTCGCCGGGCCTGAATCTGGTTGGAGAACGGATGCGCATCGCGCTCGCCGACAGCGGCATTCTCGCCGCAGTGATCGGCCAGCGCACGCAAGACCCGTTGAGCATGCGGACCATTCCGCACGTACATGGCGCCGCGCGCGACGTGCTCACCGCGACCGCCGACGTGGTCAATCGCGAACTCGCATCGATTACCGATAACCCGATCGTCGCCGGCACGCCTGAAGCGCCACGTGTCTATTCGCAGGCGCATGCGGTGGGGGCGTCGATCGCACTGGCGATGGACAGCCTTGCCACCGCGATCGCGCAAGTCGCGGCGATGGCCGAGCGGCGCCTCGACCGCCTCGTCAATCCGCTCGTGAGCGGCTTGCCGGCGTTTCTCGCGGAGCCGGGCGGCACCTGTTCCGGCTTCATGATCGCGCAGTACACGGCGGCTTCGCTGGTGGCGCAGAACCGGCGCCTCGCGATGCCGGCGAGTCTCGACGGCGGTATCACGTCCGGTTTGCAGGAGGACCACCTGTGCCATGCCACGCCTGCCGCGCTCAAGGCGCTGGAGATTCTCGACAATGCCGGGCGCATTGTTGCTATCGAATTGCTGGCGGCGGCACAGGCTTACGATCTGCAGAGCGTCGATGCGCCGCGCGCGCCGCACACGGATGCGCTCTGGCATCGCGTACGCCGTGTCGTGCCGACTTACCGCGACGACCGGCCGCTCGCGGACGACATGGCGATTGCGTTTCGCATGATCGCCGACGGAATGCCGCCACCGCTGCCAAACCCGGGTAATATTCGGCCCGGGCCGGATGCTTTGACCAGCGGCGCGAGTCTTGCTGCTTTGGCAAGTGTGACGAGTGTTGCTGCCGCGGACCGGCTCGGCGCCGATCCGGCGGCCAATGATGGCAGCGCGGCCGCCCATGCAGGTTGAAGGGCCGCTTGCCGGGCCCGAATCGATGGGCCCGGAGTTGACAGACTGGACAGGCTGGACTGGCAGATTGCATGAACGGATTGCATGAACGGATTGCATGAACGGAGACAGAGCCGGTGAGCGGGCTACCCGCCAGTGAGCTGGCCAAAAATGTGTACCACCCGCGTACCACCCACGAGGTCGACGTGAACACTATTACAAACACACACCCGCAAACCGCAGAGACGCAGGACCCGCCTGGCCGTACCCAGCAGACACCCGCCAAGGCGATGCCCGCCTACGAGCAGATCAAGCGCTATGTACTCAGGCGCATTAGCGAAGGGGACTGGAAGCCGGGCGGCTTGATTCCATCCGAAACGGAACTGGTCAAGGAATTCGGCGTCGCGCGCATGACCGTGTCGCGCGCTTTGCGCGAGCTCACCACCGAACGCGTGCTGACGCGCGTGCAAGGTTCCGGCACGTTCGTCGCGCCGCAGCGCTACGAATCGACGGTACTGGAAATCCGCAATATTGCCGACGAAATCGCCGCGCGCGGTCATCGTCATTCAGCGCGTGTGCTGATGCTCGAACCCAGCGACGATCCACACGCGCTCGAAGCGCTCGGCCTCGCCAGCGGCCCTGCGTTTCACTCGTGCATTGTGCATAGCGAGGAGGGCGAGCCGATTCAGTACGAAGATCGCTACGTCAATCCGAAGGTGTTTCCCGACTACCTGCAACAGGACTTCACCGTCGAGACGCCGAATCATTACATGGTGCGGCTCGCGCCGATCCAGCGCGCGGAGTTTCGCATCTATGCGCAGAAGCCCGACGCATATGTGCGACGGCATCTGATGATGGATATCGGCGAGCCATGCTTGCAGCTATGGCGCCGCACCTGGGTGGGCGACGATGTGGCGACGTCGGTGCAGTTGTGGCATCCGGCATCGCGTTTTCATCTGGCGGGCAACGTATAAGCCGCGCAATAAGAGCGAGGGCGGGCGGCGTGTGCGCCGCTAGCCCTGGCGCTGCGACAGGTCCGGCGTGAACCGGCAACCCAGCCGGTACCGCGAACCCGGATGCACGAAGCGTGCGAACGTGACCGCAACGCCGCTCGTCCAGGTGCGGCGCATCAGCGTCAGGCACGGTTCGTCGGCGTGAATTTCCAGCAATTCGGCCTCAGTGCGCGTCGGCAGGCCCGCGTCGACGACATGCTCGACGTCGTGCGCCGGCACCGTCACGAACAGATACTCGGACGGCCTCGTCGTGGCGAAGTCCTGCTTCAGGAAGTCGGGCGCGGTTACCGGATTGACGTAACGGTCTTCGAGCTGCACCGGCAAGCCGTTCTCGCGATGCACGCAAATCACATGAAACACGGACGCTCCGGGCGCCAGCCCTAGTGCGTTCGACACAGTCACCGGCGCGGTTTCGCGTTGCGCGAGAACCGTGTCGTAGCTGTATTCGTGACCCCGCGAGCGGATTTCGTCGCCGATATGGGCGATCATCAGCAGCGTGGATTGCGGCTTGGTTTGCGCGACGAAGGTGCCGACGCCGGACACGCGGGTGACGAGGCCTTCATCGGCCAGTTCGCGCAGCGCGCGATTCGCCGTCATGCGCGACACGCCGAGTGTCGTGACCAGTTCCTGTTCGGACGGCAGCCGTTCGCCCGCTTGCCGGCCGCCCGATTCGATGATCTGGCGGATATGGTTCTTGACCTGTTCGTAGCGGGCGGCGGGCGGCTCAATCGCCGTGTGCATGGTCTTCATTGCGGTTCCACGTCGTCAGGGCCGCGTGTCCAGAACGCATTGCGGTCGAAATAGTTTTGCAGGAACTGCCGCAAACGCGGCTGCCCCGCATCGTGAAAGACTTCGCGCGGCTTGCCTTGCACGGCGATATGTCCCTGGTCGATGAACATGACCTTGTCGGCCACCTGCGCGGCAAAACCCATTTCGTGCGTGACCACGGCCATCGTCATGCCGTCGCGCGCAAGCTGCTTCATTACCTGCAACACTTCGCCGACCAGCTCGGGATCGAGTGCCGAGGTCGGTTCGTCGAACAGCATGATGTGCGGCTCCATCGCCAGCGCGCGTGCAATCGCAACGCGTTGCTGCTGGCCGCCCGAGAGTTTCGCAGGATAGGCGTCGCCCTTATGCGCGAGGCCGACGGTTTCCAGCATCGCATTGGCGCGGCGGCGCGCTTCGTCATGCGACAGATGGCGCACGCGCAGCAAGGCTTCCATCACATTGCCGAGCGCTGTCATGTGCGGCCACAGATTGAATTGCTGAAACACCATACCGACGTTGCGCCGCACGCGATTGATCTCGTTCTGCGACGCTCGCACGCGTTTTCCATTGCGCTCGCTATAGCCTAGCAATTCGCCTTCGATGCGCACGTCGCCCTGATCGTAGGTTTCGAGCGCGGCCAGGCAGCGCAGCAGTGTGCTTTTACCCGAACCCGACGGGCCGATGATGCAGACCACTTCGGAGCGGGCGATCTCGAGATCGACGCCGCGCAGCACCTCGACTTCGCCGAAGCGTTTTTTCAGGCCGCGCACTTCGATGAGCGGCGCGCCTGTCGGCGTATCGAAGGCGGCGGTGGACGCGGAGGAGGGCATGTCGGCGATAGCGTTCATAGGGAGGTCCGGATTGCGTTCATGCCATGAAGCGCGCGATGCGGGTTTCTGCCCACATACCCACGCGCGAGGTCAATTCAACCAGCGCGAGATAGCACACGCATAGCACCAGCAGCGTCTCGACGAAAGCGAAGGTGGCCGAACCAATGCCGGTCAGCACGAAGGTGAGTTCGGGGACGGTGACGATCGACAGCACGGCGGTTTCCTTGCTCAGCACAATAATCAGGTTGGTGAGCGCGGGCACGATCAGCACCAGCATTTGCGGTACCTGAATGCGCAGGATCGCTTGCCAGCGGGTGAGCCCGAGACAGGAGGCCGCTTCGAGATGACCCGGTGGCACCGATTGAAAGCCGGAGCGAAACGCCTCGGCGAAATACGCGCTGCCGTAGAGACCCAGGCCGAGTACGCCGGCCGTCATCGGTTCGAGCGTGAGGCCGAAGGAAGGGCCGCCGTAGTACAGCAAAAACAGTTGCACCAGGAATGGCGTGCCGCGGAAGAGTTCGATATAGAAGCGTAACAGGCCGCGCACCCAGCGTCCGCAAAAGAGTTGCAGCACGGCGATCAGAAAGCCGATCAGGATGCCGATCACCACGCCGGCAGCCCAGGTGCCGAGCGTGGTCGCGAGGCCGGCGGCAATCGGCTGCAGATTGTGCGTGATGACGGTGGGGTCGAGCGTTTGCATGACTTATTCGATCTCAGGCTCAGGGGCGTTCACGCATGCTGCAAACGGTATTCGGCGGCGTGCGCAACGAGCGCGAGGCAGCCGCAGATCACGAAGTAAATCAGCCCGGCGGCGACGTAGGCTTCGAGCGGCCGATAGGTGCTGGCCGCAATGTTCTGCGCGGTACGCGTCAGTTCGGCCACACCGACCACCGAGATCAGGGACGAAGCCTTGATCAGCAGCACCATTTCATTGACAAGCGAGGGCAGCGTCAAGCGAAACGCCTGCGGCACCAAAATGCGCCGCAGCATATCGAACGGTGAAAGACCGAGCATGCGCGCGGCCTCGAGATGACCCGGCGGAATACTGAGGAAACCGCCGCGCAGAATCTCGGCGATGTACGAGGCGGAGCATAGCGACACGGCGCTGATCGCCGCAACGATGGGCGAGACATTGATTCCGGCGAACGGCAGCAGGTAGTACACCAGCAGCAGTTGCACCAGCATCGGCACGCCGCGGAAGAAAAACACATAAGCGCCGCCGAACATGCGCGCGGTGCGCCTCGCCGAGAGGCGCGCGGCACATACGCCGATCGCGACAAAAAAGCCGATCAGCAGACCTGTCAGCGAAATGCCGATGGTGGCGAGTGCCGCGTGCAATAGCAGCGGCAAACCCTGGAGGAAGACGGTCGTGCTGAACATAGGCGGCCCCTCCGTGCGTCAAACCGTCAATAGTTCGGCGACGGCATCGTGGTCGGCGCGTCCATCGCGACACCGAACCACTTCTTCTGCAACGCCGCGAGGCGCCCGTCGTTGTGCATCTTCACGAGCGCCGCGTTGAAGGCATCGGCAAGCGGCTTGCTATCCGCGTCTTTGCGCAGGCAATAAGCAAAGTACACCTTCGCGCCGAACGGCGGCTGTACCACGGCGAAGGCCTCGGGACGCTGTTTGGCGACATACGCGATATTCGTCATCGAATTCGCGACCGCCGCGATGCGGCCGGCGGCAAGGTCGGCGTAAGCCTGATTGTTGTCGACGTATTCGCGGATTTCAGGCGGCTTCGGCAAGGTGGCGACGTACGCCTTCAACTGGTCGAGTTGGGCCGAGCCTTTGCCCGCGCCGACAGTCTTGCCGGCAATATCCGACGACTGCTTGAGCGCGGTGTCGTTGGCGCGCTTGAGCAGCGCGTCGGTGGCGTCCGCGACCGGCAGCGTGTACGTGTAGCGTTCCATGCGCGCCTTGGTGACTGTCAACGGCCCGCCCACCATATCGAACTTGCCGGCTTCGAGACCCGGCAGCACGCTTGGCCACGGCAAGTCGATGAAGTGCACCTTCACGCCCAGTTCCTTGCCCACCTCGGCGAACAGATCCTTATTGAAGCCCGCTTGCTGGCCGTTTTCAAGGAAGTCGAAAGGCGCGAACTGCATCTCGGTGCCGACCACCAGTTCGCCGGCTTTCTTCACTTTGGCGAGTTGATCGTCCGCGTGGGCGGTGATGCTTGCCGCGCACAACGCCAGCATGACCAAACGACACTTCCATCCTGCAAGGATGCTCATGGGATTCTCCGGTTGGCAAAATGGTGTCGCGCGAAAGCGGTTCGTCAGCAGACTCTGCGCGATTCATTCGAGGCAGTATATACCGCAGTTTTCGCGCGAAATAAATAAACGCGCGAGTAGAGAAAAGCCCTTATGTGAGGCTACGCGAAGCAACTTGCGGGAGCGCTTTTGGCGGTATATACAACGAAGAAGCAACGAAGAGGCACGCGAGCGTGTCGCGAGTGGAGCGATTCGCAAGCCGACTCACAAGTCTCTTTTATCAGTTGAATCGACCGGCCTTCCAGGGAGCAGCGCAATGCCCGTGACCCGTATTCCGATCATCGATCTTGCCGGCGTTCGCGCGGGCGACCCGCGGGCCTTGACCCGCGTGGCACATGAAATCCGCGAAGCGTGCACCACGATCGGCTTCTTCTATATCGTCAATCACGGCGTGCCACAAACGGCAATCGATGCAGCCGCCCAGGCGGCGCGCACGTTCTTTGCGTTTCCTGTCGAGACGAAGCGGCGCGCGGCGGTCAATCATCGGCATCGAGGTTTCAACGCGCTCGGCGACGCCACCATGTATCAGGCGAAGCGCCCCGACTACAAGGAGTTCTTCAGCATCGGCCTCGAATTGCCGGAGGACGATCCCGATGTGCGCGCGGGTCAGGCGTTGCGTGGACCGAACAACTGGCCGGATTTCATGCCTGAATTGCGGCCCGCGCTTTATGGTTATTACGAAGCGGTGGCCGCATGCGGCGCCGATCTGCTGCGGGCGGTGGCGGTGAGTCTCGGCGTCGACGAGCATTTCTTCACGCCGCGCTATACGAAGCGGATGCAGCGCACGCAGATGGTCTACTATCCGCCGCAGCCGCCTCAATCGGACGCGGATCAGTTCGGCGTTGCACCGCATACCGACTACGGCTGCATTACCCTGCTATGGCAGGATCAGGTAGGGGGCTTGCAGGTGCGCGAGATCGCCAATGACACGTGGGTCGACGCGCCGCCGATCGAGGGCAGCTTCGTGGTGAACGTTGGCGATCTGCTGGCGCGCTGGACCAACGATCGCTTCCGCTCCACCTTGCATCGTGTGATCAATGCATCGGGGCGCGAGCGCTATTCGATCGCGACGTTTTATGATCCCACTTACGGCGCGACGGTCGATCCGCGTGAACTCGGTACGAGCGACGCCGACCTCAAGTATCAGCCGGTCGCCGCGGGCGATTACATCCTCGGCCGGATCAACGATTCGATGGGTTATCGGAAGAAAACGGCCGTTTAAGGAATGCAAGGAACCACTGCATGACAGATAAGAGTTTGGCAAATGGCGCAGCGAGCAGCGCAACCCATAGCGTCGCACCGCTTTCGGCTACGCTCGATGCGCTACGTGCCGCGCTCGGCGCCGACGCGGTGCGCACCGGCGAGCAGATCGGCGAACATGCGATGTCCGACTGGACACGCCACGATCCAACGCGTCCCGCCGCGCTGCTTTTGCCTCGCAGCACCGAAGAAGTCTCGCACGCGCTGGCGATTTGCCACGCAGCGTATCAGCCCGTCGTGCCGCAGGGCGGTATGACCGGACTCGCGGGTGGCGCGATTGCCCGCGCGACCGATATCGCGCTGTCGCTCGAGCGGCTCACCGGCGTTGAAGAAATCGATGCCGCCTCGGCCACGCTCACCGTGCGCGCCGGCACCACCTTGCAAACCGCACAGGAAGCCGCCGCCGAAGCCGGCTTCGAACTTGCCCTCGATCTGGGCGCACGCGGCTCGTGCCAGATCGGCGGCAACCTCGCGACCAATGCGGGCGGCAATCGCGTGATCCAGTCAGGCACCGCGCGCGACCAGGTGCTCGGCCTCGAAGTCGTGCTCGCCAACGGCGACGTGCTGACGTCGCTCGGCAAGATGGTCAAGAACAATACCGGCTACGACCTGAAACACTGGTTCATCGGTTCGGAAGGCACGCTCGGCGTGATTACGCGCGCGGTGCTGCGGCTCCATCCGCCGCGCGCGGCGCGTCACACGGCGCTCGTCGCCCTCGACGGTTACGACGCGGCCGTGAATCTGCTGCGCCGACTGTCGACGCGCTTTGGCAACGACATTGGCGCGTTCGAGATCATGTGGCCGGATTTCTACGATTTCGGCGTGAAACTGACGGGCACGCGTTCGCCGTTCGCCGACCCGCACCCGCTTTATGCACTGATCGAACACGCGAGTTTCGACGCGGGCGACGACGGCGAACGCTTCTCCGCCGCGCTGACCGAAGCGCTCGACGCAGAAGCGATCCGCGACGCGGTGATCGCTCAATCGGTGGCCGACGCGCGCGCGTTATGGGCGATTCGCGAATGCACCGCCGAATTTCCGGTGCGGCTCGATGCGATCAACTTCGACGTGAGTTTGCCGATCGGCGAGATCGGCGCTTTCGTCGACCGTTGCCGCGCGGCGCTCGATCAACGCTGGCCGGGCAACGCGTCGTATTTCTTCGGCCATATCGGCGATTCGAATCTGCACGTCACCGTGGATGGCCATTCGATCCCCGGTGTCGATCACGGTACGGTGTATGCCTTCGTCTACGAGATGCTGGGGCCCTTGCACGGCTCGGTGTCGGCGGAACACGGGATCGGCTTGCTCAAGCGCGAGTTCTTGCCGATCTCGCGCTCGCCGGCTGAATTGGCTGCAATGGCCGCGATCAAACACGCTTTGGACCCGCATGGGATCCTGAATCCCGGCAAGCTGTTCTGAGCCACGGCGGGCCGCGCGATTTAGCGCGGTGCCTCTTCGGCGTGCGTCAGCAGTTCGTTGGCGTAGCGGCGGTACAGCCACGAAAGCGAGGCTGCGGCGAACACGACGAAAACAGCATTGAGCAGCGCCTGAATAATCGCGAAGACGGCGAGGCCCTGGGTCTGGTGCGCGGCCATCATCTTCGGGCCGACCAGCATGAATATCAGGGCGGTGACCACAAAGAGCGGCACATAAGTCACGAAGCCCACGCCGATGATGCTCCATACGTGTCCACGGCTGTCCCGCCACGCTGCCCGCAGCGCAACCCGGCTGCCGAGCGCGATGGACGGATAAAGCAGGCTCAGACGGATAAGCACGAACAGATAAACGAGCAGCAGCGGCACATAGATCAGGAACCCCATCTTCAGCGCGCGCATGGCGAAAAAGGTGAATCCTGTAATCGCCAGCGCGATCAGCATGATGGCGAGCCATACCAGCGCATAGCGCAAGAGCGGCTTGCCGTTGAGCGGCACGAGCGGCTGCGTGCCTTCGCCAAGCAGCACGAAACGATGAACCTTGATGGTCAGCGTGCCGGATACCGCCAGTTGCAGAAAGAACCAGACCAGCGAGAGCAGGCCGTGGCCGACACGCGTCGTCGCATCCATCGTGTCAGTGACGGCGGGGCGTTGTCCTGTCAGTAGCGAGGTGCAGGCCAATACGATGCAGACGCCGAGGAACAACCAGGGCATCTGTGTGACGGCTTGCCACGAACTGATCCAGCCTTTTTTGACGCAAGCCCCGAAGGTCAACTGTTCCATAGTTTTCTTTGAAATCGTCCTGAAGTGTGAAGGCCACAGCCCTGCTTCTATTGATGGTGAGGGTTGCTTATGTCTGGCCGCGCAAAGTGGACGGGCTGGCCGGACGCGTTTTCCGGCCAGCCCGAGGCCGCTTCGTCAATGCGTTGCGACAGAATCCAGGCCGGTTGACGTTACCACGGGCTGTACGGCGGGTGAGGCGAGATAGTCGAGCAATGCCTTTGCTTCTTTCGGATGTTCGGCGCCCACCGGGATGCCGGCAGCAAAGCGCGTAACCGATTGCACCGACTCCGGAATCTTTCCGACGAAGGTGGCGCCCGGCACCGGCAGCAACTCACTGACCTGCTGGAATCCCAGTTCGTAATCGCCATTGGCAACCACCGATGCGACCGGAATTTTCGGAATCATCTTCGCCTTGCTCTTTACCTGAGCTTCGATGCCAAGCTTGCTGAAGAGCTCGCGCTCGATATAGACACCGCTCGCGCTGTCCGAGTAGGCGATCGATCTGGCATGGAGCAAGGTCTCCTTTAGCGCATCGACCGAGCTGATATCCGGTTTCGGCGCGCCGTTGCGCACGACCATGCCAATGCGGGAAGCGGCAAGCTCGACGCGCGATCCGGGAATCACCTTGCCTTGCTTGATCAGCTCGTCGAGCGCGTAGCCGACCATGATGACCACGTCCGCGTGTTCGCCCCGCTCGAGGCGGTTCGGAATGGCTTCCGGCGATTTGCCCATCGACGGTCCGAGGATCGTGTCGAGCGTGTTGCCGGTTGCGGCCGCGAATTTGGGGCCGAGCAATTTATAGGCGGCGGTGAAGCCGCCCGACGTCATCACGTGGAGTTCGGCGGCCTGTACGTTTGCTGTTGCAACGGTGCTGGCCAGCAGTCCGGCGGCCAACGTAGTCAGAAAAAAGGTTTTCATCCGGATAAGCGTGGCAGTTCGATGTGGATAAGGGCGTGATGGACTCACGGCGCCAGGTGCGCTGGCCGCAACCGCGGCGACCCGCCCCCTTATACATACCATACCTGAACAGCAGCCCGAATAGCGCGCGGCGTGCAACCCGGGTACGCTGCCGCCGGATTCTCCGATCCTGTAGCGGCGGCGCGTTGCGGCATTCGTCAATGCGCGTTCAGATACCGTGCAATCACCGGATACACGTCCACCGCCGAGTTCTTGCCGAAGATACAGTCGATATGCCCGTAGCCGGGAATCAGATGGCGCTCATATGGCTGCTCGGGGAAGTGCCTGACCAGCAGGTCGAATGTGAACTCGGTACTCTCCGGCAGATAGGTTTCATTCTTTTCGCCGTGGATGAAGCCGATCGGCAGACGCATGCCCTCCAGACCTTTCATGCCGTCCGTTCCGGTGAGGTAAACGTCTTTGCCGGCCGCATCGACAACCTTGCCCGCTCGCACCATGGCGGCCAGATGCCTGAATACCTCGATGTCGTGCACGCCGAATAATTCCTGCAGGTTCGAGTGAAGCGTCTCGCTCAGTTTGTCATGCTCATAGAGCAGGCCGTAAAGGAAGGTTGTCCGGTGGCAGATCGGGCTGCCGCAACCCTGCTTGTGATTGAGCGGGTAGAGCCGCAACGCTTCATCGAGCAGATTTTCAGGCCATGCCCCGCGTTCCGTGAAGGCCGTCAGATCGTGTACGCCGAGATGCGCCATGATGTCCGGGATATGCAGCCCGCACTTGATCTTTTCCAGCGTGCCCGGCACCGGATGCGCCGAGACCTGCGAGATGACCGCCGAGCGCACGCCCTCGAGGCCACCTAGCAGCGACATGGTCAACGCCATGCCGCCCATGCAGTGGCCCAGCACCTGAATCTCCGGCAGGCCGGTCAACGCGCGCACTTTGGCGACCGCGGCCGGAATGTCCTCGCGAGCGACCTTGTCGACATTGGTCGGCACCAGCACGCTCGGCATTTCGATGCTGACGCGCAGATCGACGAGCCACACGTCGTAGCCGGCCGCACAGAGATATTCGACCAGATTGGTGCCTGTCAGATCGGTGGAAAAGATCCGGCTCGACACGCCCGAACCGTGAATCAGCAGCACGGGGCGCAGGGGTGCATTGGACGGCCCGGCGTAGCGCGTGAGTCGCAGCGTGGTGCCGTCGGGCGTGTCGAAAAAAACTACTTGCGGCACCGGTGCGCGCAGCGCGCGCTTCAGGCGCGGCGACGCTTGCGGATCATAAAACTGCAAGGGCGCGGCCACGCCGCCGTATTCGGTGAACAGCACACCCGCGAAAAACTTGCCGAACTTCAGGGTCCATTCAAGGCGCGTTTCCAGATCGGGTGCGTTGGTGACTTCGAGCGTGCGTTGCTGCTTGAGGAAATTCTCGGGTGTGATGATCAGCGTTGCCGTACCGATCGGCGGTGCATCCGCTTGCGCCGACTCGCGGATTTCTGCGTAGAGCGTGTTGGTCTGTTCCCACAGGTTGATCGGCGAGGTCCGGGTGATGATCTTCTGTCCGCTCAGGTAGTGCGTCTTGCCTTCGGTGGCGTTGAGCGTCATGTGGTAATTCATGTTGCGCTCGTCTACATCCGATTGATTGACCACGAACAGGTTGAAGGTGCCGTCGGCGATCGTCATGGGTTGCGCGCTGAGCGCGAGGCAAGTCAGCGTGCCGGTGGTGTGGGCGAGATGCTGTGGATTGCTCAGCATATCGGCCAGATTGTCCGATTCGACCGTGAGTGTGAATTCGATCGGACTGGCGGTGGCATCGCCCACGACGGTCGGCGTATAGGTGCCGATCATCGTTTCGGTGAAGCGCAGGCCGATCTGCTGGGGCGCCGGGGCGGCGGCCGCACCCTTGGCCTGGTAGTCGATGTTCCAGCCTCGCGCCTTGGCGAGCAGCGCGCAATTGCGTTCCGCCAGCGCGGAAATCGTCAGCAGCGGATTGACGCCGAGCGACATCGGCATCACAGCGCCATCCATCACATACAGGCCATCGTGCACGGCATTGCCTGCGGTATCGCTGAAAACGCGGCCTTGATGGTCGACGACACCGCGCGTTGCGTCCTCACCCATCCCGCAGCCGCCGAGCGGATGCACGGTGACGATGCGGTTATCGAGCAGGCTGGTGGAGATCGGGTTGCGCAGGTATTTGCCGCCGAGCGGTGCCTGGGCTTTCTTGAGCGTTTCTTCGACGGTCTGGAAGATCGGCTGCTTGCCGGCGTTCGGCCAGTCGATGCGCGGCCTGCCTTTATCGCCTACGGTAATCTGGCCGCTTTCGTCGTCATGCGCCATCACCAGGTAGGTTTGCGTGTGGTTGAGGGCGCCGTGATAGGGACCGCGCAGGAAGCTCTCGATCACGCGCGCATCGTAGCCGAGCGGTTCCCCGGCGGCGCGCGGCGCGGGAATGTCGACGCCTTCGAGCGGCGCCGCGCCGCCGAGCAGGGCGACCATCGCGGCGCCGACCGCCCCGGCGAGCGAGCCTTCTTCGATCACGAAGCCGTCTTTCACCTCGGGCGTATTGCGGTGGTCGATGATGCCGGTAATGGTCGGTCCGACAGCAGGAATCTCGCCTTGCTCGTGCGCGCCCCAGCCGATGCCGTTGATCGCTTCCTCGGTGTTGTACGCGAAGGCGAGGACGTCGCCGTTGCCGGTGAAGTGCTGGCCGAGCCTGCCCGAAACGCTCAGACCCGCCTCGCGCGAACGCAGCAGCAGGGCGGTCGAACCGATCGTGCCGGCCGACACGATGACGATATCGGCACTCACGAACAGATCGGGCGCGTCATAGCTCTCACGGCCCAGCGAGACCTCCTGAAAGCGCACGATCCACTTTTGCGTGGCGGTGTCGCGCAGCACCGAATGCACGGCCGTGCCCGTGAAAATATGGGCGCCGTGCGCGACGGCATCGGGCAAATAGTTCATGTGCGTGGAATTCTTCGCGTCGTAATTGCAACCCGAGTTGCAATCGCCGCAACCGACGCAGGCCTTCTGTTCGACGCCCGCCGCGTTCACGCGGTCCTCGAAGGTGACGGTGATCTCCGGCGGGTAAAAGCGATCTGCCATGCCGAGCGCCTGCGCGGACTGTTTGAGCGCCTGCAGTTTCGGCAACTGCAAAAAATCGCCGGACACCGCCGACGGCTGCAGCATCGCGTGGGCGAGTTCGTAGCCTTTGTCGCGTCCCGCCTGGTCGGCGCGCAGCGCCTCGGGCCAGCGTTCGTCATCCCATAGGCGCGGGTCGGCCTTAAGCGCGACGTTCGCGTTGATCAGCGAGGTGCCGCCCAGGCCGCAGCCGACCACCGCATTCACGTCGTCATTCACGTGGACTTCGAGCAGCGCGAGCGGCGAGCCGATTTGCGCGAGGGCGGTGTTGTATTGAATCTGCGCGGCGCCTTCGATTGGCGTGCGCGGATACTCGCCGGCCATGAATTCGCGCCCGCGCTCCAGTACGCACACGCTTCTGCCGGCGCGCGCCATACGGCTCGCGGCGATCGCACCGCCATAACCCGAACCCACCACCACGACATCGTAATGCGGCTGCATGGCTGTCAGGACGCTCGATAAGCGGTTCATCAGGACCACCTCGTCAGGAAGGAGATGCCGGGTAGGGGAACCCGGACTTCGGAAGGAAGACGGCGTGCGGCAGCGGCTTTTTTATCGCAGGCGGTGCGCGATGTCAAAAAAAGGCGCATCGTACGAGGCGCGTGCGTGGAGCCGGCCCCGATTTCCGCAAGCAAGAAGAAACCCGCCGCCGCCCCACGCCGGTCCGTGAAGAGGCTATTAGGCGGCTACTTCATTCATTTCGCTGTCGCTCGATTCGGCGGCGAGCAGGTTCAGGGCGAGCAGAATCACGGCGCGATTGTCGACGTCGATTTCGATGCCGAGCGCGTCGGTCAACCAGCGGCCGATCTTGGTATTGGAAAATTCGGCGGCGCCGGCCGTCTTTTTCATGGTGACGCCAAGTTTGACGGCGCGATAGTGATATGAGGGCACCCGATGCTGAGCTGCGACTGCCGACAAGCCACCTTTGCCTTCCGAGCACCAGCCGAGACTGCCGGCCAGCACGATGCGCTCCGGCTCGTCGAGGCTGTCGATGAAGGCGCGCGCCGCGAGCCGCACGCCGTGTTCGTCGAGACCGTATTGCAGCAACACGCTTTCGACCGGGTCTTCCAGTGCTTGCGCGTGCAGATCGATTTCCTGCGCCATGCCTTCGTTTTCCATCGACACATTGCGTTGATGGCCGGCGCTGCGCAGGCAGTCGATCAGGTAACGGCGAAAATACGCGCACAGTGCGTAGCCGTTGGACGGCGCGCTGTCTGCGCAGGCGTTGGTCTCCGTGTGGCCGGGTGCGAGGCGCAGTACTTTCGCGTAGATAAACTGCGCGACCAGTTCTTCCTTGTCCTCGCCGAGGGCCTGGAGTTCAAGCGGGTGATAGGTACGCAGCGCCCGCTTGACCAGATCGACCATCGACACCATTTCGTCGCCGGACAACTGGGTGCGGCGGCGCCACAGGTCGGGCAGGATCGCATCGTCGAGATTGCGGACGAACGCGTGGCTCGGAACTGCGCCCATGAAAACCTCCATAAAGGGAAAGACCAGGAGCGCGGGGAGCCTCGACTGCAGGCAAGGAAGGCAAGCTGGAATTGTTAAACCGCGCTTGAAAGTGACGTCAGTATGGTTTCCGGCGACGGCTTCGCCTATATGGATTAAGTGGTAGCTGATGGGTAAACTGTCGGGTAAACCATTCGTACGTCCGCCGGGTTTTGCCTGTTTGCCTTCTGAAAGCCGTGGGTTGCACCGAAAGGCCGCAACGGCGCGGTCGAGTACCGCAATACCTGATGCGGCACCTTCCGCGCGCCGGGCCTGCACGATGCCCGCGTCGCTGAGCTTCCGTCCAACGTCATCGAATCTGCCGTGCCCGACCAAGAGGAGACCGCATGATGCGGGCCGCACCCATCCAGCGTGCAATCGACGAAGACCTGGTGCGCGTGCTTTACGCGCAAGATCCGATCGCCTTCTTTTCCCACTGGTTCTCGATCGCGGTGCTGGTGGCGATCTACTGGCCGAACATCCCGTCGCCGCGGCTGTTCGTGGCGTGCTTCGGGTTTTATGCGGTGGCCAATTGCGCCGGCCTCGCGTTATGGATCTGTCATCGCCGCTACCCGCAGCTGGTCACGCCGCGCGGCTGGATCAACCTGCATGCGGTGCGCGGCATGTTGCTGTATAGCGGGCCGGGGCTGGCGGTGTGGTTCGCGTTCCAGAGCCCGCAAACCGACTTGCCGCTGCTGCATACGGTGATGCTCGTCACGCTGGCCGCCGGTGTGTTCATGTCGAACGGCTTCGATCTGCTGAACTTTTCGACCTCGATTCCGTTTCTGCTGCTTCCCTCGATCGTGCTGCACTTCGGCACCCATACGTTCGACCGCACGGTTCTCGCGGTCGTCCTCGCCTTCTTCTTCGGCGCGATCAACGTCTACGCGCTGAGCTACCGCAAGCTGTTCCATCAGGTGGTGCAGGCGCGTGTCGATCAGCAATACCTGGCCGAGTCGCTGGCGGCGCAAAAGCGTGTCGCCGAAGAGGCGAGTCTTGCCAAAACGCGATTTTTTGCGGCCGCGAGCCACGATTTGCGCCAGCCGCTGCATGCGATCGGACTGCTGGCGGCTTCGCTCAACGACACGGCGGCGACGCCCGTGCAGCATGCGAAGACGGCCCAGCACATCGTTTATAACGTCGAAGCGTTGAACCAGTTGTTCAACCAGGTGCTCGATCTCGCCAGGCTCGAAAGCGGCGTGACCCAGGTGATCCGTCTGCATTTCCGGCTGTCCGAACTGTTCGAACGGGTCGGCAGCCAGTACCGCCCGCAAGCCGCGGCCAAGGGCCTGGCGTTGCGGATCGCGCCGGCCTCGGCGGTCGTGCACGACGATCCCGTGTTGATCGAACGCGTCCTGAGCAATCTGCTCTCGAACGCGGTGCGCTATACCGACGAAGGCGCGATCTGGGTGGGGTACCGCCGCGCCGGGCGGGCTTCGGGCGGCTATATCGAGGTACGCGATTCCGGTGTCGGTATTCCGGCCGAGGAACACGAACGCATCTTCGAAGAGTTCTATCAGGTCGCCAATCCGCAGCGCGACGCGCGCCAGGGGCATGGTTTGGGCTTGCCGACGGTGAAGCGCCTGGTCGAGATGCTTGGGGGCGAGTTGCAATTCCGCTCGGCGCCGGGCCGTGGTTCGACGTTTCGTTTTCCGGTGCGGCCGGGCGACGCCGGCGGGATTGTCGCGAGCCTGAACGAGACGGTGGGGGGCGGCACCTCGGCGCAAGGGCGGCACGTGCTATGTATCGACGACGAACCGTCGATACTCGAAGGTCTCGCGAGTCTGCTGGGGCGCTGGGGGTGTATCGTGCGTGGCGCGCGCGACGAGGTCGACGCGCTGGTCGCGCTGGAAGACGGTTTCGTGCCGGATGCCGTGCTATGCGACTATCAGCTGGCCAATCACCGGACCGGCGCGCAAGCGCTCGCGGCCGTGCGCCATGTGCTCGCACGGGCGGGGCACGAAAGCGTGGTGACGCTGTTGATCACGGGCGATATGGCGTCGGCGGAACTGGCGGCGCTGGCCTTGCAGGGGATTCCGGTACTGCACAAACCGGTCACGCCGGCGCGCTTGCGGCGCACTCTGGAAATGCTGTGGCAGCAGGCGGAACTGGATAAGGGGCGGGCGGCATAAAGGACGGGCGACATGCAGGGCGGCCCGAGCGCCGCCCGTCGATCCGTCGATCCATCGTTACAGGGTTTTCCCAGCTTCGAGCCAGCCGTTGATCACGGCGATCGCCATGGACCGGTTGTGCACGCCGAGCGCCCGGAAGATCACCGACAGGTGGACCTTGACCGTCCCTTCCGCCACGCCCAGTTCGCGCGCGATCATCTTGTTGGTCCAGCCGCGGTGCACGAGCCGCATGATGTCCTGCTGCCTGGGCGACAGGTTCTCCAGCAAATGCTGCTGGTGCGGTTGCAGCGCATGGAATTGCGCGATCGGCTCGGTGAGTGTGGCGCCGCCTTGAGCCGGGGCATGGATCGCGCCCGGAGCGGCCAGTTCGGCCGCCGCGTCGGCATGCACAGGGGCGGGCGTCTCGCGCGAGCCCAGCAGGCTGAGCGCTTCCATCGGCACATAGGCCCCGCCTGACAGAACCAGTTCGATCGCCTTGAGCATCACGCTGGCGGGCTGCCGCTTGGGCACGAAGCCGAGCGCGCCGGCGGCCAGCACCGCGCGCATTTCGTCGGGCGATTCTTCAGCGGAGAGGACGACGACCGGCAGCGCGGGGTTCGCCTTCAACAGCATTTCCAGCGACGAAGCGCCGCCCATGCCGGGCATGTGCAGATCGACGATCGCGAGGTCGTGGTCGGCGTCGGGCCGCGCGGCGGCGGCAAGTGTTTCCCAGCTATCGGCTTCGTCGAATTGCGCGTCGGGATCGAGACCGCGCAACAATCCTTTGACGCCTTGCCGGATCAGTTCATGGTCGTCGGCCACAAGAAACTTCATAATGTCTCCGCGAGTCGGACCTGCGCGTTGTGGACTACCACCGCCGTGCTTCTGGCTGCTCTTCCCGTTTTACTTCTATTTTCGTTTGGCGTCATTGCCCGTTACCCCGCGATCATATGCCGATCGATGGCGCGGCGGGCGTTGCGGCCCGCCGCATAATTTGACAGTCTATTTATATGATCGCCGGCTGGTTCGATGCACCAGCTTATTGTGTAAGGCAGGTCTCCCGCGCATAGGTTCCGGCTTGGTAGGAAGACGAGCCGAATGACACAATTTTGAAGCGTTCTACACAGGAACCCGCAGGTTATGCGCACCGGATTGGATCACACCAATACATGATTCATTTGACCGCAAATAACGTCGCATTCATCAGAAGCTTGAACGCGAAGCCGAGCGACACCGCCGAGCCCACGCCGAAGCACCACAGCGCGACGAACCACAGCCAGCCAGGCAGCCGGCGCGCGGGCGGGTGAGAGGCGTTGCGGGCGGTGTCGGCGCCCGTGTCCTTAGTGATAATGATGTTGGTCGCCATGACGCACCTTGCCACGAAATACCCAATAACCCATCGTCGTATAAGCGATGATGACCGGCAGAATGACCGCCGCGCCGACTAGTGTGAACATCTGGCTCGAACGTGGCGCGGCGGCTTCCCAGAGGGTCATGCTCGACGGAATCGCATACGGCCACAAGCTCACCAGCAGCCCGGCATAGCCGAGCAGCACCAGCAAAAGCGCCAGCACGAACGGCGTGTTGTGATGCCGCGCGCGTACCGCGCGATGCATGAAGAACGCGCAGACCGCGACAAGGAACGGCACCGGCAGCAGACGGTAGAACAGGTTGTCGTGGAACCAGCGTTGCGCGATATTCGGATCTTGCAGCGGTGTCCACAGGCTGACCATCGCGATGAACCCGAGCAGCACGAGCGTCAGCGGCCACACCACGCGATGCAGGCGGCGTTGCAGATCGCCTTCGGTTTTCGCGACCAGCCAGCAGCAACCGAGCAAGGCGTAGGTAATCACCAGACCGAGGCCTGTCAGCAGACTGAACGGCGTGAGCCAGCCGAAGGCGTCGCCCGCATAGCCGCCGTCGATCACCGGGATGCCTTGCAGGAACGCACCCAGCACGATGCCCTGAAAGAAGGTGGCGCCCGCCGATCCGCCAATGAATGCCAGGTCCCACAGATGTTTCGTGCGCTTGGCCTTGGCGCGAATCTCGAACGATACGCCGCGGAAAATCAGGCACACGAGCATGAAGATCAGCGGCAGATACAGGGCGGACAGCACGGTCGAGTAGACCACCGGAAACACCGCGAACAACGCCGCGCCACCCAGCACCAGCCAGGTCTCGTTGCCGTCCCACACGGGCGCGACGGTGTTCATCATCAGGTCGCGTTCCTTCTCGTCGGGGAAGAACGGGAAGACGATGCCGATGCCCAGATCGAAGCCGTCGAGCACCACGTACATGAAGAGGCCCAGTGCGATGATCGCGGCCCACGCTACGGTTACGTCCATTTTCTTTCTCTTTCTGGCAAGTGAAGTCAGGCGGCGTCGATCATCTGATCGGCGGCGGACAGCGGGCGGCGCGCGGTTTGATCCGGTGTGTGTTCCGGTACGCCGTGCGGGGTGTGTCCCGGCAGCGCCGGACCCGCGCGCATCAGCTTGAGCATGTAGTAGATGCCGGTGCCGAACACGAGGAAATAGACCACCACGAACGCCATCAGCGAGATACCGACCTGCTGCGTGGTGAGCGGTGACACCGCCTGCGAGGTGCGCATCACGCCATACACCACCCACGGCTGACGGCCTGCTTCCGTGGTGACCCAACCCGCCAGCAACGTGATGAAACCGCTCGGGCCCATTACGACGGCCACGCGCTGGAACCACTTCGCTTCGAACAGGCGTTGGCGGCGGCGCAGCACCCATGCAGCCACCGACATCAGGATCATCAGCACGCCGAGCCCGGCCATGATGCGGAAGCTCCAGAACACCACCGTCGAGTTCGGCCGGTCTTCCGGCGGGAATTCCTTCAGGCCGCGAATCTCGCCGTCCCAGCTATGCGTGAGGATCAGGCTGCCGAGGTGCGGAATCGACACGGCATAACGCGTGGTCTCCGCTTGCATGTCAGGAATGCCGAACAGATTCAGCGGGGTACCGCCTTTCTCGGTTTCCCACAGACCTTCGATCGCGGCAATCTTGGCCGGCTGATACTTGCGCGTGTTCAGACCATGCTGATCGCCCACGAAGGCCTGAATCGGCGTGAGGATCAGGAGCAGCCAGAGCGCCATCGAGAACATCTTCCTGACGGCCGGATCGCGCCGGCCGCGCAGCAGATGCCATGCGCCCACCGCCGCCACCACCAGCGCCGCGACGATGAACGCAGCCAGCGCCATATGTGCGAGGCGGTATGGGAACGAGGGATTGAAAATGATCTTGAACCAGTCGAGCGGCACCACATGGCCGTTCACGACTTCGAAGCCTTGCGGCGTTTGCATCCAGCTATTGGACGCGAGAATCCAGAAGGTCGAGATCAGCGTGCCGATCGCTACCATCAAGGTGGCGCCGAAGTGGGCGCGTGGACTCACGCGCTGCCAGCCGAACAGCATGATGCCGAGGAAGCCCGCTTCGAGGAAGAACGCGGTCATCACCTCGTACATCAGCAGCGGTCCGGTGATGGGCCCGGCGAAACTGGAGAAGCCCGACCAGTTGGTACCGAACTGATAGCTCATCACGACGCCGGAGACGACACCCATACCGAAGGCGACTGCGAAGATCTTCGACCAGAACAGGCAAAGATCTTTGTAGTACGCCTTGCCGGTTTTCAACCAGCGCCATTCAAGGACGGCGATGAAGCTGGCGAGGCCGATGCTGAGCGCCGGAAAAACAATGTGGAACGAAACGGTGAACGCAAACTGAATGCGGGCGAGATCGAATGCCGAGATTGCGGAGTTCATGAGCGTGAAGTGGCTTAGGTGCGTCGTGCCCGAAGGCGGACTACGCGCGTCGACCGTTGTCGGTGCGCACTGCGCTGGGCAGATGGCGCAAGAGTAGGGGAAGGCGAAGTTTTTTGCTGCGACGCGACGTGCGTCAAAAAACCACCTTGTTTCACGCGAATTTTCGATTTTGAGACGGCAAATCATTGATAGGTATCAAGTTTTCCTAATTGCGTGCTTGCCTGCGTTTCGCGTGGTTGTTACGAAACTGCGGCAATAGACCGCGCTGCAACAATGGGCGCGGCGCCTTTGTAATCGATGGCAGCGATACGGTGTTGCCTCGCAAGCTGCTTGACTTCAATATTTTCTGAGCATAAAGTTTTATTCATGTGCAGGAATAAACGGCCGGAGCATATGCTTCGGCCACTCAGGAGACAAGCCTTGCTCAATCTCACACCCGGTTCGCTCGCGGGGCTCCGCATCATCGATCTGTCACGCGTGCTGGGTGGTCCGTACTGCACGCAAATCCTCGCCGATCACGGCGCCGAGGTCGTCAAGGTCGAACCGCCTAACGGCGACGAAACCCGCACCTGGGGGCCGCCGTTCGACGGCGATACGGCCTCGTATTTCGTCGGCGTGAATCGCAACAAGCTCGGCGTCACACTCGATCTGACGCAGGAGCCGGACCGTCGGAAACTGCTCACGCTGCTCGAGACGGCCGACGTGCTCGTCGAAAACTTCAAGATCGGCACCCTGGAACGCTGGGGGCTTGGCTATGACGCGTTGCAGGCGCGTTTTCCGCGGCTCGTGCATTGCCGCGTGTCCGGCTTCGGCGCGGATGGCCCGCTCGGCGTGTTGCCGGGCTATGACGCGGCGGTCCAGGCGCTCACCGGTTTGATGAGCGTGAACGGCGAGGCGGGCGGCGCGCCGTTGCGCATCGGCGTGCCGATCGTCGATCTGGTCACCGGACTGAACGCGGCGCTCGGTATCCTGATGGCGCTGCGCGAACGCGAGACGAGCGGGCGCGGTCAGTTCGTCGAGTCGACCTTGTTCGATAGTGCGCTGTCGATTCTGCATCCGCATACGCCGAACTGGTTTTACTCGGGCAAAGAGCCGCAACGCAGTGGCAATGCGCATCCCAACATCACGCCGTACGACATGTTTCATACCGGCAGCGTCGATATTTTTCTGGCCGTGGGCAACAACTCGCAGTTCGCGGGACTGTGCGCCGTGATCGATGCGCAGGCGCTCGTGGACGATCCGCGTTTTGCCAGCAACAAGGAGCGCAGCGCGCATCGCCGCGAATTGCGCGCGGAACTCGAGAAACACTTTGCGTCATGGGAAGGCGAGTTGCTCGCCGACACGCTGATTCGCCGTGGCGTGCCGTGCGCGCCGGTGCTCGGATTGGGTGCGGCGCTGGAGCATCCGCATACGGCGCATCGCGGCATGCGCGTGGAGATGGGCACGTACAGAGGCATCGCGTCGCCGATCAAGCTGAGCCGCACGCCGGCCAGTTACCGCAGCACGCCTCCGACGCTCAATGAGCACGCCGAGCAGGTCTTCGGCAAGCCGGGTGCGAACGACTGACGTTTTCGGAGCACCTCGCTCAATCTGGATTCACCCCGTCGATACAACCAAGAGCGGCCGCGTGCCGCCAAGGAGACAGTATGTGCATTGATCGCGCAGGACGACGCTCGCCGTCGGGTTTTACGTCTTGTTTCATCAGGGCCGATGAGTGGACGCACAGCACGCAAGGAGCCACGCAATGCTCGCGCTGATCGGCACGGTTGCCATTGTCGCGTTGTTCGGGCTGATCATCACGAAGCGCCTTTCGCCGCTGGTCGCACTGATCGTCGTGCCGATCGTGGCGGCGCTCGTCGCCGGCTTTGGGCTGTCGACGGGCAAGTACATCGTGCACGGCGTGCAGAACATCGGGCCGGTGGCCGGTATGTTCGTTTTTGCGATTCTATTCTTCGGCATCCTGACGGATGCGGGCATGCTCGATCCGATCATCAACGGCGTATTGCGCGTGGTCGGCTGCCATCCGACGCGGATTGTGATGGGCTCGGCGTTGCTCGCGCTACTGATTCACCTGGATGGTTCCGGTGCGGTGACGTTCCTTGTCACGTTGCCCGCGATGCTGCCTTTGTACACACGCCTCGGCATCGACAAGCGGATTCTTGCGTGTGTGGCATCGATGGCGGCGGGTGTCAATTTTCTGCCGTGGGTCGGGCCGATGCTGCGCGCCTCGGCCGCCTTGCATATTCCCGGCACGGTGATTTTCTATCCGATGATTCCGGTGCAGATCGTCGGCCTGATTTTCGTGTTCGGCACTGCATATGTGCTCGGCAAACGCGAAGAAAAACGCCTCGGTCTCGATCGTGCGAGTGCGGCAACGGTTTCGGTAACGCCTCGCGAACTCACGCCTGAGGAACTGGCGCTGCGCCGCCCCGGCCGCTTCTGGATCAACCTTGCGTTGACGCTGATCGTGCTGGTCACGCTGGTGTCGGGCATTGTCGACCCGATGGTGATGTTCATGCTGGGCACGGTTGCCGCGTTGATCGTCAACTATCCGGACGTCAGGCAGCAGCGCGAGCGTATCGACGCGCACGCCAAAGCCGCGTTGATGATGGCGAGCGTTCTGCTCGCGGCGGGCGCGTTCACCGGCATCATGTCCGGCACCGGCATGCTCACGGCGATGGCGCAGGTCGTGGTGCAGCACGTGCCGGTCGACCATGCGCGCCATATGCCGTTCGTGCTCGGGCTCGTCTCGATGCCGTTGAGCCTGTTGTTCGATCCCGATTCGTTCTACTTCGGCATTCTGCCGGTACTGGCCGAGAGCGCAAAGATACTCGGTGTGCCGCCGGTGCAGATGGCGCAGGCCGCCTTGCTTGGCCAGATGACGACCGGTTTTCCGGTTAGCCCGTTGACGCCCGCGACGTTTCTGATCGTCGGCCTGACCGGCGTCGAACTCGCCGAGCACCAGAAATTCACGATTCCCTTTCTGTTCGCCGCCACCATCATCATGGTGTTGACCGCGGTGCTGGTTGGCGTGTTTCCGCTTTGAATGGGCTTTGAGCGCGTCTCGCAGATGGTTGGCGAGGCGCAGGTACTAAACAGTATTGATCCAGCAGTAACGACCCAGGACGTAGATATGAATTTCGATCTCACCGAAGACCAGCAATCGATCCAGGCCGCGATCGAAAAGATCTGCGAAAAATACGACGACGAGTACTGGCTCGCCCGTGATCGCGACGGCGGCTTCCCGCACGACTTTCATCGCACGCTGGCCGATGCCGGCTGGCTGGGGATTGCGATGTCGCCGGAATATGGCGGCTCCGGTCTCGGCATGACCGAGGCCGCGCTGATGATGCGCACGATCAGCGGCTCGGGCGCAGGCTTGTCGGGGGCCTCGGCGGTGCATATGAATATCTTCGGGCTGAACCCGGTGCAGGTATTCGGCAGCGACGAACAGAAGCGCCGTTTTTTGCCGCCGCTGATCGAGGGCCGGGACAAAGCCTGCTTTGCGGTAACCGAACCGGACGCCGGGCTCGATACCACGCATCTGAAAACCCAGGCCGTGCGCGACGGCGACCACTATGTGCTGACCGGCCGCAAGATCTGGATCTCCACGGCGCAGGTTGCAAGCAAGATGCTGATCATCGCGCGGACCACGCCGCTCGAGCAGGCCGCCAAACCGACCGACGGCCTTACACTGTTCTATACCGACCTCGACCGTGAGCACGTGGAGGTGCGCGAGATCGAGAAGATGGGCCGCAAGGCGGTCGATTCGAACATGCTGTTCATCGACAACCTGCGCGTGCCGGTGCAGGACCGTATCGGCGACGAAGGTGCGGGTTTCCGCTATCTGCTGCACGGGCTGAACCCCGAGCGCATCCTGATTGCCGCCGAAGCCATCGGTCTCGGCCAGGCGGCTTTGAGGCGCGCGACGCAGTACGCGAAGGAACGTGTAGTGTTTGGCCGGCCGATCGGCCAGAACCAGGCCATTCAACATCCACTGGCTCAAGCCTGGATGCAACTCGAAGCGGCCAACCTGATGGTGTTCAAAGCCGCCTCGCTCTACGACGCCGGCCAGCCCTGCGGCGCCGAAGCCAACGCAGCCAAGTACCTCGCCGCGGAAGCCGCCTTCCAGTCATGCCAGACGGCGATCGCCACGCTTGGCGGGATGGGCTATGCGAAGGAATATCACGTCGAACGTTATCTGCGGGAGTGTATGATTCCGAGGCTCGCGCCCGTGAGCCCGCAGATGATCATGTGTTTCATCGCGGAGAAAGTGCTGGGCCTGCCGAAGTCGTACTGAGCATTTCACCTCGCCGCCATGGATGTCAAACTCGTTGCCCGCACCTTAGACCTGTTCGAACTGTTCGCCGCCGAACAACGGCCGCTGCCGCTCACCGAACTCGCGCGTTTGCTGAACGTGCCGGTGTCGAGTTGCCTCGCGCTCGCCCGCACGCTGGTGAGCCGCGGCTATCTGTACGAGGTCAGAAAACGGGGCGGCTACTATCCGACGCGTCGCTTGCAGTTGCTTGCAAGCGCGATCAATGCGGTCGATCCGATTGTCGAGATGGTGCATCCGCGTCTCGTCGAATTGCGCGACGCGAGCGGCGAGACGGCGGTGCTCGGCAAGATTCACGGTACCGCCGTGGTGTATCTCGATGTGGTCGAGTCGACCAAGGCGATTCGCTATACGCGCGCGCCCGGCGAGTTGCGTCCGTTGCATGCGAACTCGATCGGCAAGGCGATTTTTGGTGAACTGGATGCCGCCGCGCAGCAGTCACTCGGCACGCAACTGTCGTTCGAACGTTTCACGGCTGCGACCGTTGCCGATCTGCCTGGGCTTGTCGCGCAAGCGGCGGCAGCAAAGGCGCTAGGCTGGTGCGCCAATCTCGGCGAGAGCGCGCCGGAGTTGTCGGCGATCGCGGTTGCCGTGACGATAGGTGGAGAGTTGTACGGCCTTTCGGTGGTGGGCCCCACCGAGCGCATACAGAAAGATCAGAAAGCCCATGCGGTCGAATTGATGCGCGTGAAGCAGGCGATCGAGCTTCAGGAGCAGCAGGAGCCGCAGGAATAAGACGCCGCTCAGGCCGTCGGCCAGCCGATGCGCGCCGCCCGGCGCAACGATGAGCGAACCACCAGGCGGTGGAACGGGGCGATGGCGAGGATATAGAAACGACCGAGCCCGTTGTGGCAATGCACGACGGTAGACAGGATCAGATAGCGCGTGCCGCCCTCGTGCGTATCGCGCGTTTGCTGCAACAGCGAAAGCCTGAAGTCGAGATGGCTGTCGTTCTCGCCGAGGATGATCTCGCGCGCGCTGCGCGTGTAGATTCTGAAGATGTCGACGCGTTCTCTCGTGCTGGACGAACCAGCCGCGCGCAGCTCCTTTGCCGTCTTGATTCCGAAATGGGCGACTAGCGCATCGCGCAGGCTCAGGAGTTTCGCCACCCATCGCGGCTGGTGCGCAAACAGAAAACGCGCGAGTAATTCCGGGTCGTCAATGGTGCCGTCCGGCAAGCGGACGGCGTACGCATCCGCGAGGTCCGGGGCATCGTAAAGGCGGCCTACGCCGGATTCGGCCGGCACAGCGACGCAAAGCACGGAACGGCTGGTATCTGGCATGGGAAGCGGCGGAGCTGAAGATAGATCGTGATAAAGGGACGGCGTCGCTGCGGGCTCGCCGCGGTTCGATCGCGCGAATACGCGCCAAGTCTACGCGCGTCGGCCGGCGCGCGCTCGAGCACCGGTGTCATTCAACCTACCGGGCATCTTGTTCAGGTGGCGTATGAGTTCGCGTCAATTCACGCGAAGTGTTATATGACGTCATATAAATAGAGGCGGCAACACGTCTTTGATTGCTAACAATAATTTACCATTTATCGAGAATTACTAGGGGTAAATGCCTGGTTGAAATCCATCCGCAGATTGTAAATAGTACGTTATCGTACAACCAAGGGATCAATCCGGTCCCATGCCGTCGCGGCTCCTCTGCTTGCCGTCCTCCGGCTCAATCGCGCGCAGCGCTGTAAAGGAATCTTATGAAGAAAATTGCCCTGAGTGGGGCCGGTGGCCAACTCGGCTCCGTAGTGCGCGCGGCATTGATCGCACGCGGGATCCCCTTGCGGTCGGCCGCGGGTTCAAAGGCTCTGGTGCCATTGGTGGAAGGTGAGGACGTCATGCATGGCGACCTGCGCGATCCCGCCGTCGTCGATCGCTTGCTGGCCGGCGTCGATATGCTGATTCATTTCGCCGGCACGAGCGTGGAGCGCCCGCTCCCGGAAATCATCGACAACAACCTGCGCGCGCTGGTCGAAGTGTACGAAGGCGCGCGCCGGCAGGGCGTTCGCCGTGTGGTGTTTGCCAGCTCGAATCACGCGATCGGCATGTATCCGGTCACCGAACATCTCAGTCTCGATTGCGCACTGCGCCCGGACGGTTTCTACGGTCTGAGCAAGGTGTGGGGCGAAGCGCTTGCGCGCATGTATTGGGACAAGCACGGCATCGAGAGTATTTGCGTGCGCATTGGTAGTTGCCTCGAGCGGCCGACCGAGCAGCGGCACCTGAGCACCTGGTTCGGTCATGACGACCTGCTGCATTTCCTCGACCGCTGTGTCGAAGCAGAGGACGTCGGATTCATCACCGTGTGGGGTGTGTCAGCCAACCAGCGTAGCTGGTGGGACAACAGCGGTGCCGAGCGTTTGGGTTATCGGCCGACGCAGGACGCCGAGGTCTACGCCGAGGCAATCCTGGCGCAGCCGAACCCGCTCGATGCATTGGGTCAGCGTTACCAGGGCGGCAGCTTCGTCGGCATCGATTACTCGCGCGACGACGGCGTCGCCGTCGCCGCGGGCCGGCCGTCCTGATTGGTTAAGCAATACGAGGAGACGCAGTCATGAAAATCAAAGGCATCCGCTGGTGGATGGTCAGCCTGGTCGCGGCCGGCCTGATCATCAATTACCTTGCGCGCAATACGTTGTCGGTGGCCGCGCCGACGTTGATGAAGGACCTCAACATCACGACCGCGCAGTATTCGCACGTGGTGGTGGCGTGGCAGCTTTGCTACGCGTTCATGCAGCCGGTCGCGGGCTATGTGCTCGACACGGTCGGCACCAAGCTCGGCTTTGCGGCGTTTGCGCTGGCCTGGTCGCTCGCCTGCGCGGCGGCGGCCTGGTCGACGGG
Source organism: Paraburkholderia agricolaris (assembly GCF_009455635.1). Lineage (NCBI taxonomy): Bacteria > Pseudomonadati > Pseudomonadota > Betaproteobacteria > Burkholderiales > Burkholderiaceae > Paraburkholderia > Paraburkholderia agricolaris. Next base: position 2,237,537 of record NZ_QPER01000002.1, on the reverse strand, counting down.
CTGGCGCAGCCTGGCGTTGTTTCGCGGCGTGCTTGGCATTGCCGAAGCGGCCGGCATCCCGGCCGGCGTCAAGGCGACGAGCGAGTGGTTCCCGGCGAAGGAGCGCTCAGTTGCGATTGGCTGGTTCAATATCGGCTCGTCCGTGGGGGCGCTGCTGGCGCCGCCGCTGGTTGTCTGGGCGTTGCTGCACGGCCAATGGCAATGGGCGTTTCTGATCGTCGGCGTGGCGGGGATTGTCTGGAGCGTGCTATGGATGCTGCTGTACAAGCACCCGCAGAAACAGAAGCTGTTGAGCGACGCCGAGCGCGAATACATCCTCAGCGGGCAGGAGGCGAAGCACAGTGAATTCGGCGCGGTCAAACGCAGTTGGACTGCCATGCTCGGCAGCCGCGATTTCTGGGCAATCGGTATTCCGCGGATTCTCTCCGAGCCGGCGTGGCAAACCTTCAACGCGTGGATTCCGCTCTACATGATGACCGAGCGGCACATGAACCTGAAGGAAGTCGCGCTGTACGCGTGGATGCCGTTTCTGGCGGCGGATATCGGCTGCGTACTCGGCGGCTACCTGAGCCCGCTGTTTCATAAGTATGTGAAGGTCTCGCTGTTCACGTCGCGCAAGCTGGTTTTCGTGGTTGGCGCGCTCTGCATGATCGGCCCGGCCTGCGTCGGGCTGGTGGCGAGTCCTTATGCTGCCGTTGCGTTGCTGTGTGTCGGCGGCTTTGCCCACCAGACCCTGTCGGGTGCGCTGTACGCGATCACCTCCGACATGTTCGGCAAGAACGAAGTCGCTACCGCCACCGGCATGGGCGGCATGGCGGGTTATCTGGGCGCGGCGGCATTCACAGCGCTGTTTGGCGTGCTGGTCACGCAGATCGGCTACAGCCCGTTGTTTGTGGTGCTGGCGGTGTTCGACATCATCGCGGCGGGTGTGGTGTGTCTGTTGGCCCGAAGCAGCGACAAGACACCCGAGCCGCGCTGGACGGCAGTGAGTGCGGTGGCCAAGTGAGTAGCAAAGTGAATAACGTTTAAAGTCGGCTCGCGAAGCACGCCGGTTAATGAAAAATGGCGGCGCCCGAGGGCGCCGCCATTTGTTTTACCTCCCGCCTATCCGTCAGCCAATCAGCGAGCTGTTATACGTGACGCCGCCAATCACCACGTTGCTGAGCGTGATGGCTTTTACGTTGTTCACGAAGACCGGTCCCGGCGTGTTTGTGGTTGCCGGTCCCGTGCAGATCGGCGTCCCCAGGTTGCAGTTCGAGATCGTCACGCCGGTAATCGGCTGTATCGCCGGTACCGGCAGCGGGCCGTTGTAGTCCGCTGCCACGGGACCCTGCGCGACGATCGCCTGGAAGCATGAAGCCGACGTCGCGGAGAAGCCTGCGGGCATCGCGTAGCTCACCGAACCCGAGGTGTTGGTCGCGTTCACATTCGAAATGTTCACGTTGTTGATCGTTGCCGGGTTCCAGCGGACCGCATCGCCCGAGGGGCTGTAGTCGCAGTCGAACGTGATCAGGCCGCCCTGGCCGGTGGACGGGTTGGCCGTGAGGCCGACCGTGCCGGTGCCGGGAACCGAGCCCGGAACGCTCGCGCCCAGCGCGCCGCCGCCGTATTTGCCCGCCAGGTTCACGCCGTTGGGCAGCGTCACACCGTTGATCCACACGTTATTGATGAAGCCGCCACGATTCATGTTGGTCTTGAAGCGCAACGCGATGTTCAGCGGATTGCTCGCCCAGTTCTCGTTTTGCATCGTCAGATTGCGGGCGTAGACGTTTTCCACGCCCGCGCTCATTTCGCTACCGATCGTGAGCCCGCCATGACCGCTTTGCATCGTGCAGTTCTGGACCACGATGTTCTGCATGGGGCCATATTCCGTGTCGAGGCATTTGCCGGACTTGATCGCGATGCAGTCGTCGCCGGTATTGAACTGGACGTTCTGCACCAGCACGTAGTTACATGCATCCGGATCGAAGCCGTCGTTGTTCGGGCCGATGCTGTCCGCGAACACGCCGTCGATCACCACGTTCGTGCAATCGGTCGGGTGATGCTGCCAGAACGGTGTGTTCTGTGTGTGGTAGTTCTGCAGCAGCACGTTGGTGCAGCCGATGAATTCGACCATGCACGGACGCAGAAAGTGACCGAGGCCGAAGACGCGATTCATAACGGGCACGCCGAGTTCAGACAGGGCGGGCAGGTAGTTCTGATCCTGATTCCAGCCCGAAACCGTGAGCAGATTCATCAGCGTTGTCGTCGTACCGTCCTGATTCGTGAACGACACATTAGCCTGCGGATTCGTGACCTGGGCCGCGGGCAGACTCGTCAAGGCAACGCTGGCCGGGTAGGTGGCGGAGTTGGCCGGATAGGCGGAGGTGCCTGTGTTCGCGTCGGCCTGCGAAACCGGCGCGCCTCCGGAAGCCGGTTTCACGTAACCGTACTCGTTGCTCGAGCCTTTCCATGTCCACCAGCACGAGGTCGGCGCCCTGGTGCTCAACTGCATCGGTGTCATCGCCTGGCCGTTCAGGACGCAGGTGTTGTCGTCGGCGGTCAGCGCGATGTTGTTCTGCTGGTACGCATAGATCGGCGAGCCGAAGTTCAGGCAGTCGTTCGCCTGCCAGCGCGTCCAGTACAGATTCCCGTTCGCCGTCGCATACGGGCCGTTCTTCGCGTAGTCGGCCGGGTTCGGGCTGAAATAGATCGTGCAACCGGAACTCAGATGAAAATTCACATTGCTCAGGAGTACGATCGGGCCGCCGCAATACCAGTTGCCGGCCGGCACCACCACCCGGCCGCCACCCGCCGCGTGCGCGGCCTGAATCGCGGCATTGAATGGCGAGCAGGAATCGTACACCGTGTCCGTCATATCCCACGGCACCATCACGTTCGAGCCGGGGCTTTGCGGCGACGTCGCGGCTTGCGAGCCGGTTACCCATGAGATCGTGCCGCCGGGCCACGCGCTCGCCTGGATCAACGCAGACGCCGGCAGCGTGCGCGCGCCGTAGCTCGTCACCTGAAAATCAGTAGCCGGGAACGTCGACGGGGTGATGGCGGCAAGCCTGTTGATGATGGCCGTTGCCTGGCCGGTAGGGCCCCAGATCGGGTCCGCCGCCGCGGTGGGTGGCGTCGACGCCGGCGGCGTGGCGTTCACGGAGCCGCTGCCGCCGCCGCACCCGGGCAAGGTGCCTAGCAGGGTGGCGCCCGCGGAGGTTCCTGCGAGCAGGATAAACGCTCTGCGTTTAGGTGAATTCGGTTCGCTTCGGCCGGCGGTTCTCGATACTGCCTGCCTGCCGTTGTTTTTATCGTGGGTTGCCACGGATGTCTCCTTTCCCTTGGCGGGAGTTGTGAATGATCGTCAGAACTCTTCGGGGCGCGGTGGAACGCGGTTCTTCCATCCGTCGCCTGAATCAGCGATGAACTTAGGAACGATCTTTCTATCTGTCAGTCATCCTTAATATTTGTAATAAAACTGCACCGACAGTGAAGCTGTTGCTGATAAGACTCGTTGGCTCAGGCCGTGAACGTGGGGAAGCGCCGCTCCCACTTTTCTATTTGCATAGAGAGTGGGGCGGCGCTGGGAGCCGGGTCGGTTGGGTTAGGCGGTTTGCTGGCCGATTTCGTGATTGGCGAGTATTTCGAGCGCACGAACCATGGCCGAGTGATCCCATGCTTTACCGCCATGCGCCACGCAGGCGTTGAAGAGCGCCTGGCAGGTGGCCGTATTCGGCAAGGAGACGCCAAGTGCCTGAGCAGTCGAGAGCGCGAGATTCAGGTCCTTCTGGTGAAGCTCGATGCGAAAACCCGGGTCGAAGGTGCGCTTCGTCATCCGTTCGCCGTGTACTTCGAGAATGCGCGAGGACGCAAAGCCGCCCATCAACGCTTCGCGCACGCGTGCCGGATCGACGCCGGCCTTGGAAGCGAGCAACAGCGCTTCGCCGACAGCTTCAATCGTCGCGGCGACGATCACCTGATTGGCCACCTTGCACACCTGGCCCGCGCCGACGCCGCCGATCAGCGTGACGTTCTTGCCCATCATGTCGAAGAGCGGCTTGACGCTCTCGAAGGTGGCTGTTTCGCCGCCTACCATGATGGTCAGCGAGCCGGCCTTGGCGCCGACCTCGCCACCGGAAACCGGTGCGTCGAGATAGTCCGCGCCGTGCTCACGCACGCGGGCCGCGAAGTCGCGCGTGGCCATCGGCGAAATCGAGCTCATGTCGACCACGATCTGTCCGGGGCGCAACGCATCCGCGAGTCCCTGTTCGCCAAACAGCACGCGTTCGACGTCCGGCGTGTCCGGCACCATGACGAAGATCACGTCGGCATGCGCGGCCACGGCGGCCGGGCTGTCGCATGCGATCGCGCCGGCTTGGGTGAGTTCATCGGGCACGCCGCTGCGCGTGAACGCGGCAAGGGCGACGCCGTTCTTGAGAAGGTTGGCGGCCATGGGCTTGCCCATGATGCCGAGTCCGATAAAGCCTGCTTTTTGCATGGAATGCTCCGTGGATGTCATGGCGGCCGTCTTTACTTGCGGTCCGCCTGTTTCTGCATGAAGTGTTGTTGAACCGTCTGTGCGGCGGTTTTTAGCAGCCCCATATCCGCACAGACCGCGACGACGCGGCAACCCATCGAGAGATAGCGCTCCGCGTCGGCCTGCACGGGGGCGAGGATGCCGCTCGGCTTGCCGGCCGCCTGAGCGCGTTCGAAGACGTGCGCGATTGCTTGCTGCACGTCGGGGTGGTTCGGGTTGCCGATATGGCCGTAGGCGACCGCGAGATCGGACGGTCCGACGAAAACGGCATCGACGCCGTCCACGGCGAGAATCTCGTCAATGTTGTCGATGGCCTTGCGGCTTTCGATCTGAACGATCACGCAGACGTTGTCGTTGGCGACGTCGAAGTAGTTGGCGACCGTTCCATAGCGGTTGCCCCGGTGACTCACCGAGACGCCGCGGATACCTTGCGGCGGGTAACGCGTCGCGGCGACGGCGCGCTGCGCGTCTTCGGCGCTATCGACGAATGGCACCAGAAAATTCGAAAAGCCGCTATCCAGCAGCCGCTTGATGAATACGCTGTCGTTGGCAGGCGGCCGTACCACCGGCGCGCTCGGGCTGTCCTTGAGCGCCATCAACTGGGGGATCAAAGTGAGAACGTCGTTCGGCGCGTGTTCCGCATCGAGCAGCATCCAGTCGAAGCCGATGACGCCGAGCAGTTCCGTGACAATCGGGCTGGCAAGCGAGGCCCAGCAGCCGATCAGGGTTTCGCCGCCGCACACGGCGTGGCGAAAGCTATTGGGTAGGGGCTGATAAGGGGTGGCGGCTGTCATGGGGATGATGTCTCCTTGAACTGCGATTAAGAGGGGCAAGCACCGACAGTTGCTGAAGCGAATGTTATAAGTTGTCGTACGTCTTGGCAAAGATTAGCATCGGCCCGTTCGCTTGTAACTGCCACGTAAACCCGAATTCCTCATCTGACAAGGGTTTCTGGTTGCGCGAGGGGTACTCAATGTTGTAGGATGACCTATATCTGAGACGTCCATCCAAGGAAAGCAAAATGTCTATTACCGGCGAAATGCTGATTGGCCGCAAAGCAGTGCGCGGCGAGGAAAAACCCTTGCGCGCGTTCAATCCCGCCACGGGCGCCGAGATCGCCGAGCCGGTGTTCGGCAGCGGCTCGGTCGCGAATGTCGAACGCGCCTGCGAACTCGCGCAGCAAGCGTTCGACCCCTACCGGCATCTGCCGCTCACGGTGCGTGCCGAGTTTCTCGAGCGTATCGCGGATGGCATCACGGCGCTCGGCGACACGCTGATCCAGCGCGCGCACGAAGAATCGGGCCTGCCGAAAGCGCGTCTCGAAGGCGAGCGTGGCCGCACGACGGGCCAGCTCAAACTGTTCGCACAAGTCGTACGCGCCGGCCAATGGCTTGCCGCCACGCTCGATTCGCCGTTGCCCGAGCGCAAGCCTTTGCCGCGCTCCGATCTGCGGATGCAAAAAATCCCGCTGGGCCCGGTCGCGGTGTTCGGCGCAAGCAACTTCCCGCTCGCGTTTTCGGTGGCGGGCGGCGATACCGCAGCGGCGCTCGCGGCGGGTTGTCCGGTGGTGGTGAAGGCACATCGCGCACACCTCGGTACCTCGGAGATGGTCGGCCGTGTGATTCAACAGGTCGCAAAGGATATGGACTTGCCGGAAGGCGTGTTCTCGCTGATCGTCGGCGCGGGCAATTCCGTCGGTGAAGCGCTGGTCGCGCATCCGGCCATCAAGGCGGTGGGCTTCACGGGTTCGCGCGCGGGCGGTACGTCGCTGATGCGCGTCGCGGCTGCCCGGGCCGAGCCGATTCCGGTTTACGCGGAAATGAGCAGCATCAACCCGGTGTTTCTTCTGTCGAATGCACTGTCGAAACGCGGCGATGCCATCGCGCGTGGCTTTGTCGATTCGCTGGTGTTGGGCGCAGGGCAGTTCTGTACCAACCCGGGGCTCGCGATCGCCGTGGATAGCGACGCGCTCAAAGGCTTCATTGCCACGGCATCCGAAGCACTGAGCGGCAAGCCGGCGCAGACCATGCTCACGGCCGGCATTCACGCCGCTTATGAGGAGGGCGAGGGCAAACTGGCGGCAACCCGCGGTGTCGAAACGCTTGCGCAAGGCGTTGATGCAACGGGTCCCACGCAGGCGCGCGCGGCGTTGTTCGTGACCGATGCGCTGACGTTCCTCTCTACACCGGCGCTGGAGGACGAGGTTTTCGGACCGGCGTCGACCATCGTGCGTTGCAAGGACGAGCAGGAATTGCTCGCGGTGGCCGAGCACTTTGCTGGTCAGTTGACCGCCACGGTGCAAATGGATAGCGCGGATCTGCCGGCGGCGAAGAAGCTGGTGCCGATTCTCGAGCGCAAGGCGGGCCGGATTCTGGTCAATGGTTTCCCGACCGGCGTCGAGGTTTCGCACGCGATGGTGCACGGCGGGCCGTTCCCGGCCACCTCCGATAGCCGTGCGACGTCAGTGGGGACGACCTCGATCGAGCGCTTCCTGCGGCCGGTGTGCTATCAGGATTTCCCGGCCGATCTGCTGCCGGTGGCGCTGGCCGACAGCAATCCGCTGGATTTGTGGCGTCGTCGCGATGGCGAGATTACGCGCAGTTAAGTGGCGCAGTTAAGTGCTGTAGTTAAGTGGCATAGCTAAGTGATGTGTGAGCGGCGCCTGAGGAGTGGGCGCCGGCGCGCAAGATAAAAAAATGGACGGGATATCCCGTCCATTTTCTTTTACGTGCAGCGCAACGTTTCAGCTATTTGCTTCCGCGTTTTCATTGGCGCGCCGCAGCCGCTCGCGGCTATTGGACAGATGCATGCGCATCGCGGCACGCGCGCCTTCGGCGTCGTGGCGCGTGATCGCTTCGAGAATGCTCTCGTGTTCCAGATTGACGAGCGACAGATACGCATCGGGTTCGGCCCGCGCGATTCCCGCCGAATCGAGCCGGTTGCGCGGGATCAGCGCGCTGCCCATTTGCGTGAGGATGTCGACGAAATACCGGTTGCCGGTTGCGCGCGCCACGGAGATATGGAATTGCAGGTCGGCGTCGACGCTATCCAGCCCGTTGTGGCGGGTGGCTTCGATCGCGTCGAGCGCGGTGCGCATGCGCGCGAGGTCGTCCGGCTTGGCCCGTTGAGCGGCAAGGCCGGCGCATTCCGTTTCGAGGCTGATGCGCAGTTCCAGGATCGACAGCACGTCGCGCAAGGTGGTGGCGGGCACCATGTCGATGCCCAGCTTTTCGCGCTGCGGCTCCAGCACGAAACTGCCGATGCCGTGACGCGTCTCAATGATCTTGCCCGCCTGCAAGCGTGAAATTGCCTCGCGGATGACGGTGCGGCTCACGCTCAGCGTGACCATCAGTTGCGACTCGGTCGGCAGCTTGTCGCCGGGCTTCAAGGCGTTGGACGCGATTTGCTCGGTGACGTAGCTGACGACAAACTCGGCAAGATTGCGCGCGCGTCGTGGCGGTGCCGCGGATGCCAGTGGTGTAGCCATCGAAAACGCCCCTCGAATCAGATAGTTGCAGATACTTCCTGCGATTCATTATACCGTCGTCTGACGACTGATTATATAAATGCCGGATCATTTTCGGCATCGGCGTCAGACGCGTTGCCGATGCCCGGTTTCAGACGCCGGGCGGCCAGGCCGCTTTGTCTGCACTGCACCGGGAAGTACGATAACAGCCTGAGCGCTAGCTCAGGCGCAGTTCGACCCGTTTGATGTCTTTCACGATCACGAGGTAGCTGAACACCGTCAGCAACGCATTCAGGCCGACGAAAACCAGCGCGCCGTTGAACGAGCCGGTCTTCGCGACGAGGTAGCCGATCACGATGGGCGTCACGATGCCGGCGACGTTGCCGAACATATTGAAGATGGCGCCCGACAGACCGAGCGCTTCCTTCGGCGAAGTATCCGCCACGACGGCCCAGCCGAGCGCGCCGATGCCCTTGCCGAAAAACGCCAGCGACATGAGCGCGACGACGATCCAGTCGGTCGACACGTAGTTGCAGCCGATAATGCACACCGACAGCAGCATGCCGCCGACAATCGGCACCTTGCGTGCAATGGTGAGCGAATGCCCGCGCCGGATCAGCCCGTCGGACAGAATGCCGCCGAGCACGCCGCCAGAGAATCCGCAGATCGCAGGCAGCGACGCGACGAGACCCGCTTGCAGAATCGTCATACCGCGCGCCTGGACGAGGTAGATCGGAAACCACGTCAGGAAGAAGTAGGTCAGCACATTGATGCAGTACTGCGCGAGATAGACCCCGAGCAGCATGCGGTTGCCTAGCAGTTGACGCACCAGCGACCAGCCGCCGGCGCCGGCGATGTCCTCGGTCTGGACTGCTTTCCTGTGCCCGTTCACCACGCCGCCGCCCTGTTCGATGTAGTCGAGTTCGGCGCGCGAGACGCGTGGGTGGTCGGCGGGGTTCTTCATCACCTTCAGCCAGGTGAGGGCGAGCAACAGGCCGGCCGCGCCCATCACGAGATAGACCGTATGCCAGCCGAACGCGTGGGTCAGCCATGCCATCAGCGGCGTGAAAATAACCGCCGCGAAGTATTGCGCCGAATTGAAAATGGCTGAGGCGGTGCCGCGTTCGTTGGTCGGGAACCAGCTGGCCACGACCTTCGCATTGGCCGGGAAGGCCGGCGATTCGGCCGCGCCCATTGCGAAGCGCAGCACGAACAGCGCGATGACGGCGGCCGCCGCGCTGCCCAGCAAACCGATCGAGCCTTGCAGCAGCGTAAACAACGACCACAGGAAAATGCTCGCCGCGTAGACGCGCCGTGCGCCGAAGCGGTCGAGCAGCCAGCCTGCGGGCAGTTGCGACAGCACGTAGGCCCAACTGAATGCGGAGAAGATGTAGCCCATCCGGATCGCATCGAGCCCGAACTCGGCGCGCATCGCGGACCCGGTGACCGAGAGCGTGGCGCGGTCCGCGTAATTGAATGTCGTGATCAGAAAGATCAGCAGCAGAATCGCGTAGCGGACTTTGGTGCGCTTTGCGACATGCGCAGCGCTCGCGGTGCGGCTTATTTCCATCGCCATCTCCAGAATTTTTATCAGTGAAAAAGCGCCCGGCGACGTTGCCGTCCCGGGCGCTCTTTGCGGTGCCTTGTGCGCGATCCGGCTTCACACGGCCTGGCGCCTTACTGCGTCATTGCAGTGCGCTGCTGCATGCGTTACTGCATGTGCAACGCGATGCGCGGCTACATACGTTATTGCGCGCCGAGCTTCTTGATCAGCACGTCGAGTTGCGCCATTTCTTCTTCGGTCAGATCGGTCAGCGGCGCACGCACCGGACCCGCGCTGTGACCGACGAGTTTCGCGCCGGCCTTTACGATGCTGACCGCGTAGCCCTGGCGGCGGTTGCGGATCTTCAGATACGGCAGGAAGAATTCGTCGATCAGCTTGCCGACGCTCGCGTGGTCGTCCGCGGCGATCGCGCGGTAGAAGTCCATCGCGGTCTTCGGGATGAAGTTGAACACGGCCGACGAGTACACCGGCACGCCCAGCGCCTTGTAGGCCGCGGCATAGACTTCAGCGGTCGGCAGGCCGCCGAGGTACGAGAAACGGTCGCCGAGACGCCGGCGGATCGACACCATGTTCTCGATCTCGCCCACGCCGTCCTTGAAGCCGATCAGATTGGGGCAGCGCTCGGCCAACCCTTCGAGCATGTCGGCGTTAAGCTTGGAGTTGGCGCGGTTGTAGATGATCACGCCCATGTTCGGCACCGACTTGCAGACTTCTTCCGCGTGCGCCGCGATGCCTTCCTGACAAGCTTCGGTCAGGTAGTGCGGCATCAGCAGAATGCCGTTTGCACCGTGGCGTTCCGCTTCCTGGGCGTAGGCGATCGCCACACGGGTCGGGCCGCCGGCGCCGGCGAGAATCGGCACCTTGCCCTTGCAGACTTCAGTGGCAGTGCGCACGACATTCGAGTAGTCGTTATGCGTGAGCGAGAAGAATTCACCCGTGCCGCCGGCAACGAACAGTGCCGAAGCGCCGTACGGCGCGAGCCATTCGAGGCGCTCGGCATAGGTATCGGCGCGAAAATCGCCTTGTTCGTCGAAGTCGGTAACGGGGAAGGACAGAAGGCCTTCGGAAACGATCTGCTTCAGTTCCTGCGGTGTCGTCATGATGAATATCCAGGGCGTCGAATAGGGGCCGTAAGAGGGGGCCGTAAGAGGTTGTACTTGGAAATTGAGATTTCTTATACGTCATCGTACAACAACGAATCGACTAACTCAACGGGGTTTTCACGGCATAATGCTCGTCATAGGGTAAATACGGAACTCTGGGCAATCTTTCGTGTTGTAGGATGACGTATGAATGATTGCCGTAGCAGGCGTGAAATCGCCACAAGGATCGATGTAATGGAACAAACCCCGCTCTACATTCGCGTTCACCCCAATGACAATGTCGCGATCGTCGTCAACGACGGCGGTCTGGGAGAGGGCGCCGTGTTTCCCGATGGCCTTGCACTGCGCGAGCGTGTTCCGCAAGGGCACAAAGTCGCGCTGGCCGATTTCGCGGAAGGCGACGAGGTCATCCGCTATAACGTGGTGATCGGTTATGCGCTCAAGGCGCTGCCGAAGGGCAGCTGGATCAACGAGCACGTGATCCGCATGCCGAGTCCGCCCGGGCTCGAAGATCTGCCGATCGCCACCATCAAGGCGCCGGACATGCCGCCGCTGGAAGGCTTCACCTTCGAGGGTTATCGCAATGCCGACGGCTCGGTCGGGTCGCGCAACATTCTGGCGATCACGACCACGGTGCAATGCGTGGCCGACGTGGTTCAGCATGCGGTCACGCGTATCAAGGCTGAACTGCTGCCGCTCTATCCGAATGTCGACGATGTCGTGAGCCTCGGGCACACCTATGGCTGCGGCGTCGCGATCGACGCGCCGGACGCGATGGTGCCGATCCGTACCGTACGCAACATCAGCCTGAATCCGAACTTCGGCGGCGAGGTGATGATGGTCAGCCTCGGTTGCGAGAAGCTGCAGCCCGAACGCCTGATGCCGCCGGGTACGATTCCGATTGCCGCGGCGGCGAATGTCGCCGAAGTGGCCGACATCGGCGACGTCGAAGCCGACCTGAACGGCGGCGTGGTAGTGCTTCAGGACGACGCGCACGTCGGCTTCCAGTCGATGATCGAGTCGATCATGAGAATGGCCGATGGCCATCTGAAGCGGCTCAACAATCGCCGCCGCGAAACCTGCCCGGCTGCCGATCTGGTGGTTGGCGTGCAATGTGGCGGCAGTGACGCATTTTCCGGGCTGACCGCGAATCCCGCTGTGGGTTTCGCCACCGATCTGCTGGTGCGCGCGGGCGCGACGGTGATGTTCTCCGAAGTGACCGAAGTGCGCGACGGGGTCGATCAACTGACCGCGCGCGCGGCCAACCCGGACGTGGCTGCCGCGATCATCCGCGAGATGCAGTGGTACGACGATTATCTGAAGCGCGGCGGCGCGGACCGCAGCGCCAACACCACGCCGGGCAACAAGAAGGGCGGCTTGTCGAACATCGTTGAAAAGGCGATGGGCTCGATCATCAAGTCGGGCAACTCGGCCATCTCCGGCGTGTTGTCGCCCGGTGAAAAGGTCCGGCAGAAAGGCCTGATTTACGCCGCCACGCCGGCCAGCGATTTCATCTGCGGCACGCTGCAGGTTGCCGCGGGCATCAACCTGCATGTGTTCACGACTGGCCGCGGCACGCCGTACAGCCTCGCGGAAGTGCCCGTCATCAAGGTCGCGACGCGCTCCGATCTCGCGCGCCGCTGGCACGATCTGATGGATATCAACGCCGGTACTATTGCAACCGGCGCAGCGACAATTGAGGACGTGGGTTGGGAGTTGTTCCGCCTGATGCTCGACGTCGCAAGCGGACGTAAAGAGACTTGCGCGGAGAAGCTCAAGCTCCACAATGCGTTGACGCTGTTCAATCCGGCGCCGGTGACCTGATAGATCCGCCAGACCTCATCGTACTGCTGGCAATCACGACAAAGACTGAGATATGACTGACTCGAACCCTGACCGCACGGCGGCGCAAAAGCCTTTCCGCCGTCTTCTGCTCACCGGCGCTGCCGGTAATCTCGGCCAGCAAGTGCGCGGCGCGCTCGCCGCGTGGGCCGATATCGTGCGCGTTACCGATATCGCGCCGCTGGGAGACGTGGCGGCGCATGAAGAGGCCTCGATTGTCGACCTCGCCGATGAAGCCGCGGTTCACGCGCTGCTCGAAGGTGTGGACGCGGTCGTTCATCTTGGCGGCATTTCCGTCGAGGCGCCGTTCGAAGATCTGCTCGAAGCGAATATTCGCGGCCTGTACAACCTCTATTCGGCCGCGCAGAAGCAGGGCGTGAAGCGCATCGTGTATGCGAGCTCGAATCATGCCGTGGGTTTTCATCCCACCACGTCGGTACTGGATATCGATGCGCCGCTGCGTCCCGACAGCCTGTATGGCGTGACGAAGTGCTTCGGCGAATCGTTGTCGCGCTATTACTTCGACCGCTTCGGTCTCGAGACGGTGTGCTTGCGGATCGGCTCGTCGTTCGAGCAGCCGAAAAATCCGCGCATGCTCGTCACCTATCTGAGCTTTCGTGACCTTATCGAACTGGTGCGCTGCTCACTGTTCACCAACCGGGTCGGGCACGCAATCGTTTATGGCGTTTCCGACAACCGGACCAAGTGGGTCGACAACACCAAGGCGGCGTTTCTTGGTTTTCGCCCGCAGGACAGTTCGATCGAATTCGAGCATCTCTTCCCGGTCGCGGCGCCCACTGCCGAGCTCGACGATCCGACCCAGCGTTTCCAGGGCGGCCCGTTTGTGCTGGCGGGCCCGATGGAGCCTAAGCGATGAGCGGCGTGGCAAACCCGCGCGTGGAGCGTGTCGAAGCGGCAAACCAGGCGCCCGCGTCGGTCGGCGAGAGCCCGGTGTGGCGCGCGGCGGAGCAGGCGCTCTACTGGGTGGATATTCCGGCGCAAAAGATTGTGCGGCTGCGGCCCGATTCGGCGGAGCGCACCGAGTGGCAATTGCCGGAGAAAGTAGCCTGTCTGGCGTTCGATCGGCACGGTACGGTGCTGGCGGGCTGCGAGACGGGGCTTTTCGCGGTCACGCTAACCAAGGGTGCGTCCGGTACCGAACCGCTGGCCGTGACGCCAAGGAGGCTTGCCGCACCGGTCTTCCCGTTTGCCGATATGCGTTTCAACGACGGCCGGTGTGATCGGCAAGGGCGCTTCTGGTCCGGCACGATGGTGCAGGACATGGCAGCGGCAAATCCCGCCGGTGCGCTTTATCGCTTCGATGAGCGCGGCGTATTGTCGGGGCCTGTTGTCGACGCCTTGATCACGCAAAACGGTCTGGCGTGGTCGCCCGATGGGACCACGATGTATCTGTCGGACTCGCATCCCCTGCGCCGGCAGATCTGGGCATTCGACTACGACATCGAGACGGGCGAGCCGCGCAACCGGCGCGTATTCGCCGACCTGCACGATTACGCCGGGCGTCCCGACGGCGCGGCGGTGGACGCGGATGGCTGCTACTGGATCTGCGCGAACGACGCGGGCCTGCTGCTTCGCTTTACCCCGCAAGGCAAGCTCGATCGGCAGATTGCCGTGCCGGCCATCAAGCCGTCGATGTGCGCATTCGGCGGCAACAACCTCGATACGCTGTTCGTGACGTCGATTCGTCCCGCGACCGGCGCGAGCGAACACGACGGCCATCTGTTCGCCGTCCGCCCTGGTGTGGCGGGGTTGCCCGAGCCTGAGTACGCAGGCGAACTGTGAAGGAATGACGTCCATGTGACTGGGCGCCGGGGTATTAGCACGTCGGTGCCCAACAGTAGTCATTATTTATTCATCGCTTGTCGTACAACATAGTGGCATAAATGCCACTTTCGAGTCATCTTCCCCTCTACGAAAAATATAAACCCACAAGATATGGGATCGACTCGAATCCCTTTCTGTATTGGCTTTGCGACGAATTTAAATTCGGAAACTCTTACGTTCAAGTCGCCTTCGTGCGGGTAAATACCGGCTGTACAACTTAGTTTACGTTTTATAGACTTCATATGTCGTCGTACAACATGTGAGGCCAAACAAATTCATTTCGAGACACGTTTGGCCGCTGCACAAGGAGAGCGGCGTTCTCCCCGCGCGCGATCGACGCGCGCGAGGTTCACGCCGATGCAGTTGAAGCAAGGAAGTCTGATTGTCAGAGAGGAGTGCTGAGTATCTGTGCCGGGGAAAAACGCGCAGATCCACACGTTATCACTCTCTCCCCGAAAGTGGGGTGATCGTACGGCAGAGAAAAAGCGCGGCATTTTTTGAAGCCGGGAGACGCATTAAAACCATGTCGCAACATCCGCACGCGGCCCGCCGCAATCGATTGGATGATCTATTTTTCAAGGAATGTCACGATGAACAAGAAGTTTGCCTCTTCCCGTGTCTCGATGATTGTCGCGGCCTCCGTGCTGGCGTTCAGCACCGTGTCGGCACACGCTCGCGTGTTCCGCGTGTCGGACGTGCATGGCGACACCTATCCGACCAATATGGCCGTGAAGTACATGGGCGAAGAAATCAGCAAGGCAACCGGTGGCAAGGATTCCGTGAAGGTCTTCGGTAACAGCGCGCTGGGCTCCGAAAACGACACGATCGATCAGGTGCGTATTGGCGCACTGGATATGGCACGCGCCAACGGCGCCGCGTTCAACGAGATCGTACCTGAATCGATGATCCCGTCGCTGCCATTCCTGTTTCGCGACATCGACCATTTCCGCAAAGTGATGTACGGCCCGGAAGGCCAGAAGATTCTCGACGCTTTTTCGGCGAAGGGCATGATCGCGCTGACGTTCTATGAGAGCGGCGCGCGTTCGATGTACGCGAAGAAGGCGATCCATTCGCCTGCCGACATGAAGGGCCTCAAGGTGCGCGTGCAGCCTTCGGACCTGATGGTCGACGAAATCAAGGCGATGGGCGGCACGCCGACGCCGATGCCGTTCGCCGAAGTCTATACCGGCCTGAAGACGGGCCTGGTGGATGGCGCGGAGAACAACCTGCCGTCGTACGAAGAGACCAAGCACTTCGAGGTCGCGCAGGTCTATTCCGAAACCCAGCATTCGATGACACCGGAAGTTCTGGTGTTCTCCAAGAAGGTGTGGGACACGCTGACGCCGCAGGAGCAGACCATCATCAAGAAGGCTGCGGCCGACTCGGTGCCGTACTACCAGAAGCTGTGGACCGCGCGCGAAGCTGACGCGGCCAAGACGGTCACCAAGGGCGGCGCGACGATCATCCCCGCGTCGCAGATCGACCGTCCGGCTTTCGTGAAGGCGATGCAGCCGGTCTGGGCGAAGTATGAAAAGACCCCGCAAATGAAGCAGCTCGTCGACGAAATCCAGGCGATCAAATAAGTTCGGAAGTAACGCGGTGGCGAAAGACCTGGCAGCACGTGCTGCGGGTCTTTCGTGCCGTGCGGTTTCCCGATCTGTCTCGTGACAGTTGGCAGGATTCCTGAAGATTAAAACTAGGTCCGATGTAGGCAAGGATGGGGTCAATGAGTTTCATGAAGCGCCCAAATGATGTTCTCTTTCGCGTGCTGGTTGTCGTGGCGTCGGCGAGTCTCGCCACGCTGTGCCTGCTGGTGATCTATAGCGTTGTGATGCGCTATGTTTTCAGCGATGCACCGGATTTCGTCGAACCCATTGCGCTCCTGCTGGTGATCGTGATCGCCATGTTCGGCGCCGCGCTCAAGGTTCGCGAAGGCGGCCATATCGGGCTTGACTCGCTAGTCAAGAAATTGCCGCCGAAAGGCCAGGTGGTCGCCCATGCGTTCCAGCATCTTTGTCTGATCGTGCTGGCCGTGGCGATTTTCTTCGGCTGCCTGCAGATGGCGGAGACGACGATGGACGACAAGATTCCAATTCTCGGTCTTCCGGAAGCGCTTCGTTATGTGATCCCGGTTATCGCCAGCGCCTGCATCGCTCTGTTCTCGCTTGAGAACCTGCTGGGGCTTTTCGCACAGAAACACAAATAGAAGAATCATGGAACTTGCCATCCTCTCAGTTAGTTTCCTCGTTTTCCTCGTATTCGGGGTTCCTGTTTCGTTTGCGCTGGGACTTTCGTGCGTCCTGACTTATCTGTATGAAGGCTTGCCGGCGGCCACCGCCATGCAGTCGATGATTTCGGGAATGAATGCGTTTTCGTTTCTCGCAGTCCCATTCTTCATTTTCTCCGGCGAGTTGATGTTGCACGGCGGTATCGCCGACCGCATCCTGCGTTTCGCGCAGGCCACCGTGGGCCATTTCCGCGGCGGACTGGGCATGGCTAACGTGGTTGCGTGCACGTTGTTCGGTGGCGTGTCCGGTTCGCCGACGGCAGACACGTCCGCGATGGGCGGCGTGGTCATTCCGCTGATGAAGCGTGAAGGCTACAGCGCGGCCTATGCGGTCAACGTGACGACCCATTCGTCGCTCGCAGGCGCGTTGATGCCCACCTCGACGAACATGATCATCTATGCGTTCGCGGCCCAGGGCATTACCGGCACGTTGAACGGTCAGCAGATGAGCGGCGTGTCGATCGGCGACCTGCTGTTCTCCGGTCTGTTGCCGGTGCTGTGGGTGATGGGTTTCGTGCTCATCGCCGCGTACTGGCAGGCGGTCAAGTTCGGCTATCCGCGCCGTCCTGACGGCTCGACCGAATTGCAGCGTTTTCCCGGCTGGTTCGCGGTGGTCCGCACGTTCTTCGGTGCGTTGCCGGGCTTGATGGTGATCGCGATCATTCTGTTCTGCGTGGCGAGGGGGATTGCCACCGCGACGGAAGCGGCAGCCATTGCCGTGGCTTATTCACTGGTGTTGACCATCGTCGTGTATCGCACGATGACGAGGCAGAAGCTCTTTCATGCGCTGTCCAAGGCGGCTAAAACAACCGGCGTGGTGCTGCTGCTGATCGGCGTGTCGAACATGCTGCGCTACCAGATGGCCTATCTGGAGATTCCCGACGCAATCGAACACATGCTCGACGGTGCAACGAGTCACGCCTGGCTGATGCTGCTTTACATCAACATCATCCAGATCTTCCTCGGCACCTTCGTCGACATGGCGGCGCACATCCTGATCACGACACCGTTGTTCCTGCCGATGGCGATGCACGCCGGCGTGGGCCCGGTGCAGTTCGGGATCATGATCCTGCTGAACTGTGCGTTGGGTCTCGTGCATCCGCCGATTGGCTCGGTGCAGTTCATCGGTTGCGCGATCGGCAATGTGTCGATCGGTGAAACGACCAAGGTGGCGTGGCCTTACTACCTGGCGATCTTCAGCGCGATCAACATTGTGACGTACGTACCGATGTTTTCGACGTGGTTGCCTAGCCTGATCAATGGCCACCCGGTGTTTTAACGCTTGATCAAGAGTCGGCGCCGGTAAAGGACTGCCAGACACAAAGAATAAGTTTTTTTACAGAGGAGCAGAAATGAAAAAGGCAATAGCAACCTCGGCCCTTGGGTTGGTCGCCCTTGGCGCGCACGCTCAGAGCAGCGTGACGTTGTACGGTATCGTCGATACGGGGATCGGCTATCAGAGCAGCCAGACGTCGCTTGGTTCGACGACGGGTGGCCGCTCGGCGGTCAAGATGGTGAACGGCATCTGGGCGGGCAGCCGCTTCGGCCTGAAGGGCAGCGAAGATCTGGGCGGTGGCACGAAGGCAATCTTCCAGTTGGAAGAAGGCTTTAACAGTGCAACCGGCGCGCAGTCCGTTTCCGGCCTGGCGTTCAATCGGCAAGCGTATGTCGGTGTGGCCAATGCCAGCTACGGTACGCTGACGGCAGGCCGCCAGTACACCTCGTACTACACGCTGCTGTCGCCCTATAGCCCGACCACGTGGCTGACGGGCGCTTACGGTGCACACCCGGGCGATATCGATTCGCTGGATACGCTGTACCGCGCGAATAACTCGCTGGTGTACACCTCGCCGAACATGCATGGCCTGACGGTGAGCGGTTCGTATTCGCTGGGCGGTGTGGCAGGCAGCACGAATGCCGGCTCGACGATTAGCGCGGCGGTTCAGTACCTGAACGGTCCGTTCGGGATCGCGGCAGGCTATCAGCGCATCAACAACTCGACGCCGGGCGGCGGGGCATGGGGTGCTGATTCCACGACCTCGAATGCCGGCGCGCAGACGGCTGTGTCGGGTATCAACAACGGCTACCAGACGGCACAGGCGCAGCAGCGCGTGGCGGTGACGGGCGGCTATGCGTTCAGCTCGCAATGGGACATCTCGTTCTCGTACTCGAACGTGCAATACATCCCGGGTGTGAACTCGGCGTTCCACAACGAGGCGATCTTCAATACGGCTGGCGCCGTGCTGCACTACAAGCCGCTGACGGCGCTGGACCTGGCTGCCGGCTATAGCTACACGCGCGCAACGCAGTCGAATGGCATTACGAGCGCGGCGAGCTATCAGCAGTTCAATCTCTCGCAGTACTACAGCCTGTCCAAGCGGACCGGCCTGTACGCGCTGGAAGCTTACCAACGTGCGGGCGGCCAGACTTTGGCTCCGAACAAGGCGGGTACGTCCACGAGCATCATCAACGCAACGGCCGACATCGGCGACGGTCAGAACGGCGCACCGTCCTCGTCGCGCAGCCAGTTTGCGGCAGGTGTGGGCATCATCCACCGTTTCTGATTGGTCTGGTGGCGTGGCGGCGTCTGCTGACGCCGCCACAGCGACGCGTGTCGAATACGCGTCGCCGGAATGACCTGCTGCGCGTGCAATGCGCGCAGCATTGGTGTTTATCTCATGCGTCCGCGTCGGACCACAAACGCCCACCTGTTGCCCAGTTCTCGCGCTTGACGTCGGTCAGAATGATGTCCACTGAGTTCGGCTCGACGCCGAGCGATTCGCAGGTTGCCCTGGTAATGGCTTCGACAAACTGACGTTTCTGTTCCAGCGAGCGGCCTTCGAAGAGTTCGATATGAAACGTGGGCATTGCGTGACTCCGTGGTGAGTAGCGTTGAAAAATGAATTTAATCCCGGTACGTACGATCGAGCCGGTCGAGCTTGCGTAGCAAGGCGGGCCATTCCAGCGCGCCTTCGATTGCGCCGCCGTCAAACAGTTGCTCGGCTGTGCGAGCGGCTACGGCATCGCTCGGCACGACGAGTTCGCTGCCGCACGCCTGTGCCTGCAACTGGATTTCGCAAGCCTTGATCAGCGTCGCCATCAACACATAAGCTTCGGCAATCGTGCGGCCGGTGGTGAGCGTGCCGTGATTGCGCAACAGCATGGCCGGTTTGCCGGCGAGATGCGCGACGAGTCGTTCGCCCTCGGTCGGCGTAAAGGCGAGGCCTTCATAATCGTGATACGCGAGGTGGCCGTAAAAGCGCAGTGCGTGCTGCGACGCCGGCAGCAATCCGGCCGGTTGAGCGGAGACTGCCACGCCTGCGGTGTTGTGCAAGTGCATCACGCAGAACGCGTCGGCGCGGGCCGCATGCACGGCGGCGTGCAGCGCAAAACCGGTGGCGTTGACCGGATGTTCGCTCGCGCCCACGACGTTGCCTTCAATATCGATCTTCACCAGGTTTGACGCGCACACTTCGTCGAACGCAAGACCGAACGGATTGATCAGGAAGTGGCCGGGTTCGCCGGGAACGCTGGCCGAGATATGCGTATAGACGAGATCGTCCCAGCCGTTGAGCGCCGCGAGGCGATACGCGGCGGCCAGGTCGACGCGGGTCTGCTGTTCGGCTTCGGACCTCGGCCCTGCCTCGGTGACACGGCCGGTGGGCGTGTGGGTGAACGACATGTGTGTCTCCTGAGATTGCCTGGTGGGTTGGGGCTGTGGTTGCGCCTAACCCGCGCGTCTGACCGATGCAGACGACGTCCCGGCCGAAGCCGGCAACGTGACACGCCGTCCGGTTCCGCCATGCGCGGCCGGTTCGGGCACTGCCGCGGCACGCGCGAATCGGCCAGCGAGCCACTGCATGCTCCACGTCGCGAGTACGAACGGTGCAGTCATGGCCGGCAACGCATAGTAGGTGGCGGCCATTTGCAGCGCCACGGAAAGCATCACGCCCCCGAGCGTCACCGCGATGCCGGAATCGGCCAGTGCGATCGCCGTTAGCACGCCATTGAATCCTAACAGGCCCGCGTCGAACGAGCCCGGGCTCGCGCCGAGCAACAGATGCGCGGCGCTTGCGAGGGCCGCGCCGGCCAGCGCCCACAACGCATGCCGTCTTGAAGCAGCCGCAATTCCGATCAACACAAGCAAGCCCGGCAGCGCGCCAGACGCAAAACCGGTTTGGGCGAATCCGGCGAGTACGCCGCTGCTCAATTGCGCAGCCCGAGGTGCGTGCTCTGTAAGGGAGGGTGTTTGCTGCGTGACGCGTGTCGCCAGCGGCAACCAGAGCCACGTGACGATCAGACAGGGACTTGAGAAATAGCCGAGCCCACGTGCACGCAGCCAGCGCGACCACGGTTCCAGCAGCCACGCAGCCCCCGTCGCGGCCAGAATCGCCACAGCGGCGGCGGTCGCGTTGTCGGCGATGAAGCTGAATGCGGCGAGACCGGCTAGCGCGCCATTAAAGCCGTGCAGGCCGGCCTGCGTGTCGTCTTCCCGAGAGCCGGCCAACACCGCACTGACGTTGGCCGCGACTGCGCCCATCAACGCCGCGCAGGCGAGGCGCGGATCGCATAGCAGCCATGCAGCCAGCAGGCACGCGCCGGTGAACGCGTTCGGCTGCAGCACGATCTGGCCGAAACTGCGCAACAAGGTGCGCAAAGCGGCGGATTGTGCTTCGGTTGCAGGGGCGAGCATGATCAGGGGCGGCGAATTCGAGGCGGCGTGACGCTGCCGCGTGCGGTTCAGACGCGCGCGGCGAGCCAGGTTGACGGTGAACCGCGAGCATAGGCCACTTGCCTCACATCAGGCATCGTCAGATGTTGATAGTGGCTATTTGCGACACATATGCTGCATGGCGCCATGAGCCGGAAAACTGCGCGTCGGCGAACCGAAAGCTTTCGCGCTAGGATAAGAACCCGGCGCGCATGCCGTTCCGGTTCATTTCATTCCAGAAGGAGACTGACTGATGCGTGAACTACGGTGGGCATCGGAAGAGGGCGACGGTTTCGAACATCTTGCGTTCGACGCGCGCGCGGACGGCTTTGCGGTGGAAAGCGTCGTGGTCGGGCAGCGCTACGGCAAAGCATACGGCCTGCACTACAAGGTACGCAGCGACGAGCAATGGCGTACGACCTATGCGTGGCTGAAGATCGTCGGCGGCGCCGAGCTGGAACTGCACGGCGACGGCGCCGGCCATTGGCGCGACGGCCATGGCCACGTGCTGAAGGCGATTGAAGGGTGCATCGATATCGATATCGCCGCCACGCCCTATACGAACACATTGCCGATCCGCCGTCTGCAACTGGCCGAAGGCGAGCGCGAACCGATTTCCGTCGCCTATATTTCGACGCCGGATTTGCAGGTCACGCGGGCCGAACAGGCGTATTCGTGCATCGAGTTGAATCGGGTGTATCGCTACGAAGGCATCTTCCGCAATTTCACCGCGGACCTGACGGTGGATGAGGACGGCCTCGTGATCGACTATCCGACGCTATTTACACGCCTGCCGCGCGAGCGTTGACCTTCGTCGAGGTGCCGGGACCGCCGCCTTCCGATGGACGCTGGACCCGGTGCAGTTCCACGAAGCGCTCGATGCCTGCCGCGATGCGTTCGGGTTCGCGCAATACGACCCAGTGACCGGCATCGATTTCGGTGCGGCTGTACGCACCGAGCCAGCCTTCGAGCCCCACGGAGAGCTCGGGCCCGACGTAGCGATCGCGCAGCGGCACGATGAACTGCACGGGCGCATGTGCATGGCGTGCGCGTGGGTGCAGCAGCCTGTCGATGAAATTGGCGCGGTAGAGATTCAGGCCGTTGATCGCGTTGCGCATTTGCGCGGGGTCCCGCTCGGGGCGCACCCGTTCCGTCAGGCGCAACCATAACGGCCACATGCGTGCGCCGCCGGTACGCCACACCAACTCCGGCAGCAACGGCAGGTGAAAGAAAAAGATGTACCAGGATTTGAGCGTTTGCCGAAGACCGCTGCCGAATGGGCGCTTCGTTGTCTGATGTATTCCGGGCTGTTCCGCACGCTCAACGCCGGCGGCTGAACTCGCGCCGCGTAAGCCGAACGACGCATGATCGAGGCACGGTCCGGAGATTGACGTATACGACGCAATACGGCCTTTGAAGTCCGGGTCGGTGACGGCTTCCCAGCTTTGAATCGACCCCCAGTCGTGACCGACCAGGTGAAACGGCCGTGTGCCGCAGGTTGCATCGGCGACGGCTGCGAGATCGGCGGCGAGCCGCTCGAGCCGGTAAGCCGCGCGCGTTTCTGGCGCATCGGACGCGCCGGCCCCGCGCACGTCGTAGCTGATGACACGGTAGCGCGCGTCGAGTTGCGCGCGCACCGGTTCCCACACCGCGGCCGAATCCGGATAACCGTGCACCAGCACGAGCGGCGGTGCGTCGCGCGGTCCGCTCACATACACCGCGAGCCGCACGTCGCCGGCTTCGACCGACAGTGTGTCGCGTATCACGCGGCCGCCTGCACGCCGCGCCGGGCGGCTTTGCGGGCGCTCGGCGTAGCCGCGTTGGTGGCGTCGACCGCGGCGATGAGCCCGTCGATGCGCGACAGTTGCGCGCGATTGTCGTGATCCCACGGATGGAAGCCCGGCCGGAAAAAGCTCAGCCATTCACCGGCAATACGCGGAAACACGCCATGACGCGGGCCGTACAGATACTTCACGACACGCCACATGCCGCGGATATGGCCGCCGCGTTTGCGATCGGCGATCAGCAGGCGCACGTGGAAGTCGAACACGATCAGCCAGAAGGTCAGCGTCGTGGCGAGCATCGTGCCGGTGCGCAGCAGATAGCGTCCGAGGCCTGGCTTCAGCACCGTATTCCATACGTCGTACGAAACCGACTTGTGTTCGGTTTCCTCGAGCGCATGCCACGTCCACATCTGCGTATAGCCTTCGACCGAACCGCCGATACGCGATGCGTCCTCCAGCAGCAGGCCCGCCAGCATCGCCGTGTAATGTTCGAGGCAGACCGTGACCGCGAGTTGATACGAATGCGGCAGGATCTTGCGGCCGAAGTTGAGAATCGCCCACAGGCGCTTGTCGAGCTTATGCGCGGGTAAGCCGGCTTCCTGCAGCAGATCGTTGTATTCGATGTGCTCGCGCGTATGCATCGCTTCCTGGCCGATGAAACCGAGCACCTGCTTCTTCAGCACGGGGTCGTCGATCTGGTCGCGGTA
Organism: Paraburkholderia agricolaris; assembly: GCF_009455635.1. Classification (NCBI taxonomy): domain Bacteria; kingdom Pseudomonadati; phylum Pseudomonadota; class Betaproteobacteria; order Burkholderiales; family Burkholderiaceae; genus Paraburkholderia; species Paraburkholderia agricolaris. The sequence goes on along the minus strand of NZ_QPER01000002.1, from coordinate 2,213,709 downwards.
GTTGCGCACGCTGTCCATGAAAAAGCGCTCACCGGCTGGGAACAGCAGTGAAAGCGCGTTGAAGAAGTGGGTTACGTGCGAGCCCTGCACGTGCCAATCGCAGGCACGTTCCTGCGGTAAATTGAAACGGAGGTCGCGGCGAACCGGCATCATGGCCTTTCTCCTTGTGATCCTTTATATGCTGCCGAGTGTGCTGAATGTGCTGATCGGACGGTCTGCATGGTGTGAGATGACGGCCTGCGCATCAGGCACGCCGGCCGTCGACTTGCGCGGCGCGGCGCGCGCGCTTTTCCGCAATGCGCTTCATGCGGCGCGTCTGCATCACGACCAGCGCCTGGTAGGCCGCCGGCAACGTACGCGCGAGCCAGTCGGCGGCGCGCGCGTCGCGGCCGATCAGCACGCGCCGCTTGTTCCTGCGCACGCCGTCGAGAATCACGCGTGCGGCTTCGTCGGCGGTGGTGATGAAAAACTTCTCGAAGTCGTCCTTGCCTTGCTGTTCGTTTTCCAGCATGAAGCCGACCATGTTCGACGAGATCCGGCTCGACTGCGCGATGCTCGTGCGAATGCCGCCCGGGTGCACGCAGGTCGCCGACACGCCGCACTTCATCAGATCGAGTTCCTGGCGCAGTGCTTCTGTAAAGCCGCGCACGGCGAATTTGGTCGCGTTGTAGCCGCTCATGCCCGGTTGCGAGAACAGGCCGAACACGCTTGACGTATTGACGATGTGCCCCGCGCCCGACGCCTTGATATACGGCAGAAATGCCTTCGTGCCGTGCACCACGCCCCAGAAATTGATGCCGACAATCCACTCCAGGTCGGCGTACTCCATGCCTTCGATGGTGCTCGACAGCGCCACGCCCGCGTTATTGAACACAAGGTTCACACGCTGATGCTGCGCGGCCGTTTCGGCGGCCCAGTCGAACATCGCGGCGCGGTCCGACACGTCGAGCACGCGCGTGGTGATGCGTAGCGGCGAGCCGACCACATGCGGTGCGGCGGCCTGCGCGAGTTGCGCGGTTTCGGCGAGGCTCGTGGCATTGCGGTCGGCAAGCGCGAGGTGGCAGCCTTCGCGCGCCAGCCGGATCGCGAGCGAACGGCCCATGCCCGAGCCCGCGCCGGTGATGGCGGCCACTCTGTCGGTGAAGTTCTTCATTGGCTTATCTCCTGTCCTCTCTGAACGGTGCCTTGTCGTTATCGTTTTTCAGGTTGCTTCCGCCGACGTTGTAGCCGCATTGCCGTGCGCATGCACTGGCTGCGGTTGCGAGCCCGCGTGTCCGCCCAGCGGCTGCGCCGTGGGCGAATACGCGAGGTAGTCGTCCATGCTGAAGGTGCGGGTTGCCTGGCGGAATTTGTAGGCGAATCCTGGCCACAGCGTGGTGTTCTTGCCGGTCTTCGGATCGAGATACCAGCTCTTGCAACCGCCCGTCGACCAGATCGCGCGGCCGAGTCTCTGCTGGATCTGTTCGTTGTAGGCGCGCTCGACATGTGGGCGTACTTCGATCGCAGCGGCGCGTTCCGTGTTCATCGTCTTCAGCGCGCGCAGCACGTATTCGACCTGCGATTCGATCATGAACACCATCGAGTTGTGGCCGAGGCCGGTGTTCGGGCCGACGATCATGAAGAAGTTCGGATAACCAGGCAAGGTCGTACCGAGATACGCATGCGCTCCATCGCGCCACGTATCGACGATATCGATGCCGCCACGGCCACGCACCACGCCCGCCGGAAACGGATCGGCCACCTGAAAGCCGGTGCCGAAGATCAGGCAATCGGCCGGATGACGCGCGCCGTCGGTCGTGATCACCGCATCTTCTTCCACACGGGCGATGCCGGTGGTTGTCACCGAGACGTTCTGGCGCGACAGCGCGGGGAAGTAGTCGTTCGAGATCAGGATGCGCTTGCAGCCCATCGTGTAGTTCGGTGTGAGCGTAGCGCGCAGTTGCGGATCGGGCACCTGGCGGCGCAAGTGCCGCTCAGCGACTTTCTGCGCGGTCTTCATCAGCGAAGGATGAATCGCGAAGCCGAAGGCGCGCGATTCGAGCATGCAGTAGAGCGCCGAACGCATGATCTTCTGCGTGAAAGGCAGATGCCTGAACAGCCACTGCTCGAACGGCTTCACCGCGCGGTCGGCCTTCGGCATGATCCACGGTGGTGTGCGCTGGAACAGGTTCAGATGCGAGACACGCGGCGCGATCTGCGGCACGAACTGGATCGCGCTCGCCCCGGTGCCGATCACCGCAACGCGTTTGCCTTCGAGTGGATACGTGTGGTCCCAGTGCTGGGAATGGAACGCTTTACCCTTGAATTTCTCGATGCCCGGAATGTTCGGAATGGCCGCGCGCGAGAGTCCGCCCATTCCCGAGATCAGCACGCGGGCGGACCAGCGCTGGCCGTTTGCGAACGTCAGTTGCCAGCGGTGGCGGGTTTCGTCGTAGATCGCGGAGGCAAGTTCATGCCCGAAGCGCAGATGACGCTGAATGCCGAACTGTTGCGTGCACGCTTCCAGATACGCGCGAATTTCCGGCTGACGCGCGAACATGCGGGTCCAGCGCGGATTCGGGGCGAAGGAGAACGAATAGACGTGGGATTGCACGTCGCAAGCGCAACCGGGGTAGTGGTTGTCACGCCAGGTGCCGCCCACCGACTCGGCCTTTTCCGCGACGATGAAATCGGTCATGCCGGCCTGGCGCAGCCGGATCGCCATGCCCAGGCCGGCGAAGCCCGAGCCGATGATGGCGATATCGGTTTCGATGGGCGCGGATGCGGTGGGCGCCGCGTCGTCGAGGGGCATCATGCGTGCGTTCATCCGATCCGTCTCCTTTTATTCGCTCTTAACTGTTACATTGGTTGATGTGACAATAGAGGCTGTCAACGGATGACGCAAGCAGCGGGTTAGACGGGAAACTCTATGGAGCGGAGAAGGCCGCGGCGTAAGGCTCAGGCGGATATGCCGCCAGCCTGGCAGGGAATCGGGACCGACGCGGAAAGGGGTGTTATTCCGCCATGTGAAAAATTCCGGGCGATGGCCGCCCGGCGTGCTGACTTAAGGGGTTACTGCGCCGGGGGTTACTGCACTGGCGCTTGCGGCGTGGCAGCAGTCAAGCGGGCGGCCGCGGACTCGCCGGTGTCGTTGTTCTGCACGATATGCAGTTCACGAGTGCGCACCGGCAAGCCGCATTGCGCGTTGTTGAGCGTTTGACGGACCTGACGAGCGAGGTCCCAGCGCATGTCCCAGAACGTATCGATGTTGGCCCACACGCGGATATTCAGCACCGCGGTGCTGTCGTCGAAACGGGCCACCATGACCTGCGGCGCGGGATTTTCGAGCGCGCGCGGGTCGGCCGCGGCAAGCTTGCGCAGGGCGGCCAGTGCCTGGTCGACGTCGTCACGCACGGAGATTTCCACTTCCAGATCGAGGCGGCGGGTCGGATTGCGGCTGTAATTGCGGATTGAATTGCTCCACAGCGCGCTGTTCGGTACGTATTCGCAGATGCCGTCGGCTTTGGTGAGACGCGTTGTGAACAGGCTGATTTCGTCGACCGTGCCCGCGACGTTACCCGCGCCGCCATCGATGTAGTCGCCCACCTTGAACGGCCGCAGCAGCAGAAGCATGATGCCGGCCGCGATGTTTTGCATCGTCCCCTGCAGCGCGAGACCGATAGCGAGGCCGGCGGCGCCGAGCACGGCAACGATGCTGGCCGTCTGGATACCCAGTTGCGACAGCGCGCCGATGATCGCGACAACCCGAATACTCCACAGACACATATCGCAGATCACCGGGCGCAGCGTGGCGTCCATGCGCGACTGTCTTGTCAGCAGGCGGTTGAGCGAGCGTGCGGCGCGGCGGGCGACCCACCAGCCCACCACCAGGATCAATGCGGCCGCGCACAGGCGCATCGAGATCGTGGTGAGCGCATCCCAAAGGAAAGACCACCGGGAAGGGTGAATCTCTGCGAGTAGATTTTGCATGGCCTTGACGATCCTGATTATTTCAGAGGTGGCGTATTGTTTGCCGTTTGCCGCATGGTTTGTGAAAAGCATGAGACCCGCGCGTTCGCGCAGCGCGGGTGACGAGCGTGACGAGCGGGTATCTGGAGAAGGACGCGATTGACGCGTGCGTAGAAGGGACTGTTTCGTGAAAGGAAAGTTCTACCGATGCAAGCTTTTTGACAGATTGCGTTTCCGGATGCGGAAAGGGCGAGCGGTGCGGGATGGCGGCGAGAGGGGGCGTGTTGTTGTTGTTGTTGTTGTGGCCCCGTCAGGCCTTGAATGACGGGGCCACTGAAACGTAGCGTTGACCCGGGAAATTATTCCTCAAGCCGACGCAGTGTCATAGTGCCTATTTGCTACGGATAGCGAAGCAACGAATCCTTCTTCGTTTTCAAACTGCCAATGCCTATTTTCCCGCAAGACTGGCTGCCACCTCGCGGTTTTGCCAGACGTTGTCCTTCACGGTGATTTTTTGCGGAATCAGATGTGCGCCGTAAAACGCGTCGGCAACGATCTGCTGCGAGCGCACGATTTCGTCAGTCACGGCGGTGGTGCCATACGGATAGCGGCGCACCCAGGTTTCGACCAGCTTCTGATCCAGACCGACCTTCGGTGCGATCAGCGCGGCGGTTTCCACGGGATGGTCGTTGACCCACAGGCCGGTGATGCGCAATTGCCCGAGAATCGCGCCGATCACGTCGGGATGCTGCTGGGCGAACTCGCTCGTGGCTTCATAGAAGTTATAGGGACTGTTGAGCTCCGAGTAATCGACCAGCGCGCGTGCCTTTAGCGTCTGTTGTGCGGAGGCGTAGTAAGGGTCCCAGATCGCCCATGCGTCGACCGTGCCGCTTTCGAAGGCGGCGCGCGCGTCGGCGGGGGCGAGGTACACCGGGCGAACGTCTTCGTAACGCAGGCCGGCTTTCTTCAGTGCCTCGAGTAGCAGATAGTTCGAACTCGAACCCTTCTGCAACGCGACGCGCTTACCCTTCAATTCCGCCACGCTATCCAGCGTCGAATCGCCTCGGACCAGAATCGCTTCGGCATGACGCCCCGAGGGCTCCGCGCCGACGTACACGAAGCGCACGCCGCCGGCCTGCGCGAACACGGGCGGCGGCGCGCCGGTATAGCCGAAGTCGAGGCTGTTCGCGTTCAGCGCTTCGAGCAATTGCGGGCCGGCCGGAAATTCGAACCACTTGATGCTGTAGCCGAGCGGTTTAAGCTTTTCGTCGAGTGAGCCTTGTGCCTTGAGGATCGCGAGCAGGCCCGACTTCTGATAACCAATGCGCAGCACGTTGGCCGGCTCGTTAGCCTTGCCATTGCTGCTCTGCGCGTTCGCGCTCAAGGTGGCGAGCGCCGCCAGCAAGGTGGCGGCGATGTGAAGCGAAATACGGGTATGACGGGCCATCCTGCGAATCTCCATTGCGTTCGATCGATCGAAGATCGTCGCACGGACATCCCGCCGATCAAACGAAGCAATGCAGATTTGAATATGACGCGCGCGCGAACGCGGAGTGACTATTTTCTGGATTTATCTTTCTTCGCCGCGGTGGCTTCGGCCGGATGACCGAGCTTCTTTTCCATGATTGCCGCGACGCGGTCGCCGAGGTAATCGCCGGAAGCCTCTTCCAGCGCGCGGTTCATTTCGCTTTCGACCAGCACCATCGCCAGCGGCCGCACCCGCCAGATTGCGTCGACGAGGGCGGGCACGTCGGCAGGCGGGGGCAGCGCGTCGGCGTCGTAGCGGTCCAGTTGGCGGACCACCAGGTCGACCAGTGCCTTGGCGACCGCATGGAAATGCGGTCTGGCGACGCCCACGGCGTCGAGCAGGTCGGCGAGCGGAATGCCTTCCTTGGCCATGGTCGCGCCGGCGGCAAGCGCGGTGGGGTTGCCGGACACGAAGGAGAGGCCGTCGCGCTCCAGCAAACCGAGATCGACCGCTTTGCCAAGCGCGCTCGGCGAGGCTTTGTCGCCGAACATGTGCAGCAGTTCGAGCAGCGAGTATTTCTTTGGCCGTTCGCGCGACCAGCGTCCGCCGATCGCGGTTTCAAGGCCGAGGATCGAACGCAGATCGTGGCCTTCGTCCACCGCCATGATCAGATCCTGAATGTTCGCGAGCGTGTAGCCGCGCGTGAGCAGATGGTTGATCAGCTTCAGACGCGACACATGCGTGTCGTCATATACGCCGACGCGGCCGCGCTTTTCCGGTGGCGCAAGCAGGCCGCGGTCCTGATAGGCGCGCACGTTGCGCACCGTGGTATCGGTGACGCGCGCGAGTTCGTCGACCGTGTATTCGTTGCGCGGCGCGGCGCCTGACGGGACGCTCGAGGCGTCGGGCAAGGGCGGAAAGGGGGGCGGCGTATTGGGCATGGGGGGATTTTAACGCGGTGGCCAACCCGGCGGCGAGTTCGGCGGCGAGTTTGGCGGGCAACGCGATGGTTTGCATGGCTCCGGCGCGGTGCGCCGCGATATGAATCTTCAGGCGAATTCACTTATATTCTCATTCTCGCCGCTGACCGGCCGCCGGATTTTCGTCCAGAACATGAAAACATCATTGCGTTGTTTCTCCGCGACCGTTGCCGCCAGCCTCGGTTTGTGCGGCGCGCTGATCACGAGCGGCGCGTCTGCGGGCGAGCTGAAGGAGTTCAAGGACTGGGCGGTCGGCTGCGACAATCTACGCAACTGCACCGCCATCGGTTTCGTTGCCGACGAAGCGCAAGCCGGCACATACATCAGGATTTCGCGCGGCGGTGATCGCGATGCGCAGCCCGTGGTACGGATCGCGTCGATGCCCGACAGCGACGTTCATGCGCCGTCGCTGCAACTCTCGCTATCGGGCGTGCCGAACGGCGCCGCGCCGCAACGGCTGGCGGCACACGTCGTTTATGACTTCGTGGATGCCGATCTCAATGGCGGCGCGGCGATGAAGCTGATCGACGATCTGCGCAACGCACAGAGCCTCTCGGTCGAACTGTTCGACGGCGCTTCATCGAAGGGGGCAAAGACGGTTTCGTTGTCGGGCGCTGCCGCCGCGCTTCGTTACATGGACGCTCAGCAGTTGCGCGTCGGCACCGTCACGGCGCTCGTCGCCAAAGGGCCGGCGGCGGCGAGCACGATTCGCGACGTGCTCGCCGTGCCGCACTTCGTAGGCAAGGTCTTGAGCCCTATGAACGCGCCAAAGCGATTGCCGCCGGGCGTCGGTAAGCCGGACGAAACGTGTGATGCGGGCGAAGCATCGGTGATCGCTTTCAAGGCGCCGGACGGCGTCTCGCTGATCGGCGTCTGCCAGTCGTCCGGGGCCTACAACACCAGTTATTCGTTCTGGGTCGTACGTGCAGGCAGCCAGAAAGCCGTGGCCGCCGATTTCGACAGCGGTGGCGGAGAGGTGGTGAATCCGGGCCTGTCGAAAGACGGCCTGACCCTCTCCACTTTCGACAAGGGCCGCGGCGTCGGCGATTGCGGCGACAGCGCGGAATTCACATGGGACGGCACGGCGTTCAGGACACTGACGGAAAGTGAAATGCCGGAATGCCTGGGCGTGCCGTCGGACGACTGGCCGGTGACTTACACCGCGGTGCTGCGCAACCGGCCCTGACCTTGAGGACGTATTGAAACGAAGGGCCGGGCTTCAGTCGCGTTCCTGCGCGATGTCGTCCGGCGCGGTCGAATCTCCGGCCCCCAAGGTCCGCTGCATCAGCGTGGTGTCGAGCCAGCGGCCGTGCTTGAAGCCCACCGCCTTTAACGTGCCGGTCAATTCGAAACCCAGTTGCGCATGCAGGGATAGCGAGCCGCCGCTGCCGCCGTCGGCGATCACGGCGACCATCTGGCGCCAAGGTCCGGTTTCGCAGCGTTCGATCAGCGCCTGCAACAGCACGCGTCCCAGGCCTCGTCCGCGATACGCGTCGTTCACGTAGATCGAATCCTCGATCGTGTTCCGATACGCGGCGCGCGGCCGGTACGGCGTCGCGTAGCAATAGCCGGCGACTTCGCCGTCGATCTCGGCCACCATGTACGGCAACCCATGGCTGCGCACCGACGCGAGCCGCGTGCGCAGATCGTCGACGGAAGGCGGGATTTCCTCAAACGAAGCGACGCCTGTCAACACATGGTGGGCGTAGATCGCCTGGATCGCGGGTAGATCGGCTTCGGTGGCGTCGCGGATCAACGGGGCGGTCAGTGGCGTCGGGGCGGCTGAATCGGTCGAATGGGGTGTGGATGGGGCGGGGCGGGGGGTGCTCATACGTGTTCCTGTCGTGGCCGGTGAATCTATGAATACGTTTTACTATGCCCGCCGCGCGCGCGAATTTGAAGCGCGTCAAAAATCGCCGCGATTTATGGGCAGTATGGGCAGTATTGGCGTATGCATAGGCGACTGGGCGCGATCCGCGCCTGGCGTGGCGTGCCCGGCCATGTGTCGCGGCCGGGCGCGACGGATTTTCGTCGCGAATCTACCTGCGTGCGCCGGTCAGTTGTGCGAGTAGGTATCCGGTTGTTTCACCTGCCCGCGGTAATGCCGGTGGCGCTTTGCCTTGTGCTTTGGCCTGGCCCTGGCGTTGCTTTTGGCCGCGGCATGTTCAGCGGGCTGCGGTTGCTGCTGGGCTTGCATCGGTTGCGGCTGTTGGGCCTGCGTGCCCGGCGTGGGTGCCGGATGGCCATTGCCGGACGGCAGCGTGCTCTGGCCTTCGCCGAAGCGAAAGGTTTGCGATGTTTGCGCGTACGCGGTGGCGGACAGCGTCAGGGCGGCGAGTGCCACGCAAATCGAAAACTTCATGAATCCATCCTCCTTCTGAACGAGCCGCTGAGGATACCGCAATGCGGCCTTTGGCCTCTTCGGCGCGTACAGGCTGTCGCGGCTGGATGCGGTGGGCCGCTGCGCCCGCACATCACGCGTCCGCTTGCGGAAACACCGGTTCGCCAAGCGTGAGCATCAACCGGTTGGCCCACGCAAAGATCGCGATCGCGTGAGTCAGGTCGAGAATCTCCGCTTGCGTCAGGCCATTGGCTTCGAGGCGCCTGATAGCGTCTGCGTCGACATTTTCAGGGTGATCGGTCAATTCGATCGCGTACTGGACGATCGCTCGCTCGCGCGGCGTGGTGCCGGCGCTCGACGGGTCTTCGAAAACATCTTCGATCGCGTCGGTCCGTTTCGCGAGCTGGCCGAATCGTTGCGCATGCACCGAAGCGCAATACACGCAGCCGTTCACGCGCGAGACCACGGTGCTGGCGAGTTCACGCTCGGCGCGCGGCAGGCCGCCCGGCGCATACATGATCGCGTTGAAAACGCCGGAGCGTTGCCGCAGGATTTCCGCCTGCTGGACCAGCAGGAGATAGTAGTCGGAGGTCTTCGCGTGCGGATGGCTTTCTTCGAGCACGGCGATCTGCCCGGGCGTGGCGTTCTCGAGGCTGACCGTGTCGAGCCATGCGCGCCAGCCAAGCGTATCGAAGGTAAAGCCGTTGAACCGGTCAGCCGGCAATGCACTGGTGTTCACCTGGGTCATGCTGCCTCCTGGGCGGCGCGCAATGCCTTCAGGCCCGCTATCACGCGCAATTGATAAGTGACGAATGCAATCAGCTGGGACAACGCGACGATGCCGCGTGTCGTGATCCCGGCTTGTTGCAGCGTCCGCAGATGCTCGGGGCGTGCTTGGACCGGCTTCAGAGTCAATAGCTTAACGTGAGAAAGGATGGCGATCAGGCGCGCGTCGGCGGCGGGGTCGAGCGTACCCGCTTCGATTGCATCGAGCGTCACCGGCTGTGCGCCGGCGGCGATGAGCTTCGCCGTGTAGGCGTCGGCGAGATCGTCGGCCAGCGAGAGACGGGCGGCATACCATGCGGCAAACAAGCGCTCGTGCAGCGACAGATCGGGCAACGCGGGATCGAACAGTGCGTCTTCGCTGCGTTGCGTGTGCAGCGCGACCTTGTCGCGGGTGTGGCGGACCGATGCGAGCGGGCTGCCGGCTTGCAGGCCGGCGAGGGTGTCGACGGTATCGACGGTGGCGGTGTCGGCGACGTCTGAAAGTGCGGACGATTGGGTCTGTGACGCGAGGTCGGTCATATCTGCTCCGGCGGGTTAATCAGTGTTTTCTGCGGTGTTTTCGGCGGGATTGTCAGCGGCGTGCTCTGCTTGCAGATGAGCGCGCGCAGTGCCGGACGATGCATCCGCATCGGTCCATTCATCCCCTTGTAACTCCGCTTTGTCGAAGGCGACCAGCGCCTCGTAGTGGCGCTCGCGATCCGCGTCGAACAGGCGGCTCGCGATGCCGCGTGCGAGGCGCTGCGCGCCTTCGCTGATCGCCGGGATGTCGCCGGACAGTTTTCCATGGCTAAGGCTCGCCGCGTGATTGAAACAATGAATCTGCGTTAGCGCCGCACAGGTGCCGGGTTCGCGCTCCTGAAACGCGAACGCGTCGCCGAGATCCGGCGACTCCGCCAGTTCGTGCGAAGGCAGCGACGGGTCCGCCCGATAGCGGTCTTTCCAGCGCCGTACAAAACCGGCGAACGGCGCAAACTCGGTACGCGTGGCGATATCCGAGTGAAAGCCGGTCGCGAAAATCAGAAAGTCCACCACGTAACGGCCTTTGGGTGTTGTTACCGCGAGCGCGCCGTCGAGTTCCTCGATCGCTGCCACCGGACTGCCGACATGAAAACGTGCATTGGCATGGCGTGAAACCCGCAGCACGCTGTCTCGCGGCGGAGGCGTCTGCTCGGTCTGTGCGTAGTGCAGAAAGCGCCATCTGGATGCGTCGTCAAGATCGGCGAAACCATGCACGAGACCCGGACTGCCGATGCCGGTCAACTTGTTCACGCGTGGAATGTCGTCGCGGCGGATAAACAGATCGACGCCGGCCGCCCCCGCTTCGAGTGCGGTTGCCGCATTGTCGAAGGCGGACGCCCCCGCGCCGACGACACCGACACGTTTGCCGGCCAGCGCAGCGAAATCGATTGCCTCCGCGGAATGGGCCCAGTAGCGGCGCGCAACCGTATTGGCGATAACCGGTACGGATGGGCCGCCCAACCCGTCGCGGCCAGTGGCGAGCACGACATGCCGCGCGAGCACCGTGCGCTGTGCGTCTGCTTTCGAGAGATCGTGCAGATCGAGTTCAAGCAGACCGTCGTCGCGCGGACGCAGCGAGGTGAGCGCGGTGTCGTTTTGCACCGGCAGATCGAGCACCTCGCGATACCAGCGCAGATAGTCCATCCACTGGGTGCGCGGAATCTTGTAGAGCGCATCCCACGCGGGGTTGCCGAATTGCGCTTCGTACCACGCGCGAAATGTGAGGGCCGGCATGCGCAGGGCGGGACCCGTGAGTTGCTTGGGCGAGCGCAGCGTTTCCATGCGCGCGAACGATACCCAGGGACCTTCGCGTCCCGATGGTGCGCGATCGAATATGCGCAGATTGTCGATACCCAGCCAGCGCAGTTCGGCCGCCGCGGCGAGCCCCGCCATGCCGCCACCGATCACGGCGACATCGAGTACGCGTTCGGCAGCGGCGAAACGTGGCGGGACCCAGGAGGGCGCGGGTAATTCCAGCCAGCGCAGATCTTCACGCAAGCGGGTTTCGAGATCGGCAAGGCGATTCATGCTGTGTGTTCCGGATGTTTGGTGCGCGTACGAGGGGCACGCGTTTCGCGTTGCAGCAGTGCGTCGTGTTGCTGGGCCGGATGCAGGACCACACCGTCGAGCAGTTCGCGGGTCGCATGTTCGATGGCTTGCAGCAACGCGTCGACGGCGGCGCGACGCGGTTTGCCCGCCGGCGTGACGACGCCGAAGAAGAAAGGAATCGCGCAATCGAGCGGCCGCGCCGTCACGCCTTCGATAGGCAGGCCGAGTCCGGTGGCGGGGTCGACGATTGCGACGCAGGCGCCCGCGCGAGCGGCCATCACCGCGTTCAACGATGCATTGGTTTCGAGAAACACGTCGGCGGCGATGCGCGCGGCCGCGAACGCTGCGTCGATCCGATGCCGTAGCCGGAAACGGTTCGCCACGGTGACGATGCGCCGCTTCGCCAGATCGCGCAGCGCGATATGGGGCAGTGTGGCGAGCGGGTCGCCGCTCTGCACCAGTGCCACGCAAGGCGCCTCGGCGATCCAGTGGATGTCGAGCTCCGCATGCCCGATGGGCAAGGTGACCAGACCGATATCCGCGGTGCGGGTCAGCACTTCATGCACGACGTGTTCCGCCGACAGGCTGCGTAACTGGAATTGCGGCGCGTGGCCGAGCGGCGGCAGCATCGCGATGGCAGGTGGCACGATCGACGCGGCCAGCGCGGGCGTGGCCGCCACACGCAGCGGTTCCGCTTCGCCGAGACCGATGGCGCGCGCCCGCTGCTCGATGGTCTTCAGTCCGACCAGCGAACGCTCGACTTCTTCGTAAAGCAGAAACGCACGATGCGTCGGCGTGACACGCGGGCCGTTGCGATTGAACAGCGCATAGCCGAGATCCGCTTCGAGCTCCTGAATCTGGCGTGTGACGGCCGGCTGCGAGCGTTCGAGCAAACGTCCCGCACCGGTGATGCTGCCGGCGGACATGACCGCCGAAAAGGCTTCGAGTTGATGCAGCTCCATGACGCGCCCTGGCAATTCGATCTGCGCATTGTAGGGTCGTCTGAATGCACGATTTATATAATGAATTTCGATATCGACAGCAAAAAAAATGCGAAGCGAATCGTTGTGCGAGCGCGTGGCGCCTCGAGTTTTCTTCTCGGTGGCATCTGTCAAAAGCAAGAAAAGTCAATTGCGTCAATGAGATGCCCTGACGCGTCGGCGAGTGACAGCGAACCCACGCTCGCCGCGTCGCCTTGCGCGAGCAGAGGCATGCTCGCCGACGTGATAACCATATTCCCAAAACTTCGTTGGGCCGCCGGAATTCACCGTGGTTACATGGCCTCACTTTGAAGATGACAGTCGGGGCAAACATGAAACACGTATCCAAATCGTCGCGAACCAGCTGGTCGCGCTGGCTGAAAACGCTGCCGGTGCTCGCCGCAGTGATGGGTATCACCGCAAGCTTGCCGGCTCATGCCGGCGCCGCGGCGGGCGAGCCGTATCTGATCGGCGTAAGCGGGCCGCTTACCGGACAGGACGCGCAATACGGCACGCAGTGGAAGCGCGGCTTCGATCTTGCGCTTGAGCAGATCAACAGCCAGGGCGGCATCAAGGGCCGGCCACTCGCCTACGACTTCGAGGACAGCCGTGGCGACCCGCGCCAGGCGGTCTCGATCGCACAGAAGTTTGTCGGCGACCCGCGCATTCTGCTGGAGTTAGGCGATCTCTCAAGCACGACTTCGATGGCGGCCTCGCCGATTTATCAGCGTGGGCAACTTGTGCAATTCGGCTTCACCAATTCGCACCCGGACTTCACGAAGGGTGGCGACTACATGTGGAGCACCGCGCTCAGCCAGGCTGAGGAGCAACCGCTGCTCGCGCACTACGCAACGAAGGAACTCGGCTTCAGGCGCATCGCCGTGCTCTATCTGAATACCGACTGGGGCCGCACCAGCAAGGACATTTTCGCGAAGGCCGCGGCGCAGGACGGCGCGCAGGTCGTCGCCGCAGAAGGCTATCAGCCGACTGAAAAAGATTTTCGCGCGACGCTGGTGCGGGTGAACGAAGCGAAACCCGATTCGCTCGTGCTGATCTCGTACTACGCGGACGGCGCGCAGATCGTGCGTCAGGCGCGTTCGTCGGGTTTGACGCAGCCGATCGCGGCCGTGGGCTCGGTCTATTCGCCGAAATTTCTCGAACTCGGCGGCGAGGCAGTAAATGGCGTGTTCACCGAATCGAATTTCTTCCCCGGCGACAAGCGGCCTGAGGTACAGGATTTCGTGCAGCGTTATCGCGCGAAGTACAACGGCGAGCCCGATACGTTCGCCGCGCGTGCGTACGACGCGATGATCGTCTCGGCGGAAGTCATGCGCCGCTACGGCGTGACCCGTCAGGCGGTGCACGACGGTCTGAAGCAGATCAGGGATGTGCCGAGCCTGATCTTCGGCAAGGTGCAGTTCGATCCGCAGACACGCCGTGTGGCCGGCGCGCGCAGCGTGTATCTGGTCGTCAAGGACAACCAGTTCACGCAATGGGACGGTGCGAAGCCACTGGTCGCTTCGAAATAACACTTCGGCAATGCACAGGCAACGCACAAGCAACGTCTGAGCGACGCTTACGTGTCGGCTTGTGTGTCTGTCTGTTTGTCTGTTTTCACCGGATCTGAATGCTATGGCCTCATGGCTCGACTACACGATCAATGGACTGATCGTCGGCAATATCTACGCGTTGCTGGCGGTCGGGCTCGCGCTGATCTTCGGCGTGTCGCATCTGATCAACTTTGCACACGGCTCGGTGTACATGATCGGCAGCTTCATCGGCTGGCTGTGTCTGACGCGGCTCGGGTTGCCGTTGCCGCTCGCCTTGCTGGCGGTGGTGCTCGGCTGCGGGCTGCTTGGCATCGCGATCGAGCGGATCGGCTTGCGGCCGCTGCAAGGCGCCGCGCGTATCGCTCCGTTGCTCGCCACGATCGGCATAAGCTTCGTGCTCGATCAGTGCGCGCAGTTGCTGTTCGGCGCCGATCCCCGGCCGGTGCCGAGCACGTTGCCCGATTGGCACTTTCGGGTTGGCGGTGCGACGATCGGCTCGCTGGATCTGCTGATTGCCGGCATCGGCGTGACGGCGGCAGCCGTGCTCTATGTGTTTTTGCGTTTCACCCGGTTGGGCTGGGCCGTACGCGCAACGGCGCAGGACCGCGACGCGGCGCAACAGATGGGCGTCAACGTCAATGGCGTCAATCAGGCGGTATTTGCGATCGCATGCGCGCTCGGCGGCGTGAGCGGCTTGCTGGTCGGCATGTACTACAACAGCATCGATCCGGCGATGGGCTTCCAGGCCACGCTCAAGGGCGTGGTGGCCTTGCTGATCGGCGGTCTGGGCAATGTGCCGGGCGCGATTGTCGGCAGCCTGTTGCTGGGCCTGGTCGAGAGCTATGGCGTGGCGATCTTCGGCACCAGCTACCGCGATCTGTTCGCGTTCGTTCTGCTCCTGCTGTTTCTGGTGTGGCGTCCCAATGGACTCTTTAGCGGCAGCCGCCGTTTGCCGCCGGAGCCGATGACCGGCACCTTCCTGTCCGCGGGCAAAGCGGTAAAAGTGCCACGCGCCGTGGTGATTGTTCTCGCGCTGGCTGCGCTTGCGTTGCCGTTCGCCGCCACGTCGTCCTATCTCCTGCAAACACTCACCAATGCCTGGCTGTACGGAATGTTGGCGTTGAGCCTGACCCTGGTGGCGGGCACGGTCGGACAGATTTCGCTTGGCCATGCCGCATTACTGGTGATTGGTGCGTATGCGTCGGCGTTGCTGTCGATGAACCTCGGCTGGTCGCCGGTCGTGACGATTTTTTGCGCCGGTTTGATCACCGCCGCACTCGGCACGCTGCTGGTCTATCCGGCGTTCCGTTTGCGCGGCCACTACGTGTCGATCGCGACGCTGGGCATTGGCGAAGTCGTGAGCCTCGTGATCCTCAACTGGGACAGCCTGACGCGTGGCCCGCTCGGCATCGCGGGCATTGCGCCGCTGTCGGTGTTCGGCTGGACGCCGGACAGTGCCCGCGCGATTTACTGGTTCGCGCTAGGCGTGCTGATCGTGCTGGCACTGCTGCAAACGCGGCTGTTGAGCTCGCATCTGGGCCGCACGCTGCGTGCGATTCGCGAAGACGAAGTAGCGGCGCGTTCGCACGGGATTCGCCCGAACCGCTACAAGGCGATCGCGTTTGCGTTCGGCGGTCTGGCCGCCGGGATTAGCGGCGGGATCGCAGCGCATCTGTATAGCTACATCAACAACCAGACCTTCGACTCGCAAGTGTCGATCCTCGCCTTGACCATGGTGATTCTCGGGGGGCTCGGCAACGTGCTGGGCGGCATTGTCGGCGCGGTGGCGCTGATCGGTTTGCCGGAGATTTTCCGCTGGGCCGCCGACTACCGGATGCTGATCTACGGGCTGGTTTTGCTGCTGCTCGTGCGGTTCAGACCGCAGGGTTTGCTGGGAACGGTATGACGGAGCGCACATGACACAGACTCTTCTCGACGTGCGCGGCGTGACGCGGCGCTTTGGCGGACTGACTGCGGTGAACGGAGTCGATCTGTCGATTTCGGAAGGCGAACTGATCAGCGTGATCGGGCCGAACGGCGCGGGCAAGTCGACGCTGTTCAATCTGATCACCGGGCTCGATACGCCGGACGCGGGCAGCGTGCGTTTCGACGGCCGCGACATCACCGGCGTGCGGCCGGAAAAGCTGGCCGCGCTCGGACTGGCGAGGACCTTTCAACATGGCCGGGTATTCGGCAATCTCAGCGTGCTCGATAACGTGTTGATCGGCGCGCATGCGCGTTTGCGTGTCGCGCGTACGGGTTGGCCGATCGTGGGCGCTATTGCCGAAGTCGCGCGCGCGCTCGTCGGACCGGCTTCGGTTCGCCGTGAAGATGCGGCGCTGCGCGACGAAGTGCGCGAGATTATTGCCGGATTCGGTGAACGCCTGACGCCGCGCATCGATCATCCGGCTCACAGCCTGTCGTATGCGAACCGGCGGCGGGTCGAGATTGCCCGCGCGCTCGCGTTGCATCCGCGCATTCTGCTGCTCGACGAGCCGACCGCCGGCATGAACGAGTCCGAAACCGCCGAAATGCTGGTGCTGATTCAACAACTGAAAGCGCGCGGGCTGACCATCCTGCTGATCGAACACAAACTCGACATGGTGATGCGGCTGTCGGATCGCGTGATCGTGCTCGACAACGGCGGGAAAATCGCCGAAGGCCTGCCACGCGAGGTGCGCAACGATCCGCGTGTGATCGAGGCATATCTGGGCCATCGCAATGTCGGCGGCGCGGCGACCGTGCGCGTGGCCGCCTGAACTTTTGCTGGAATATCGACGATGAGCGATGCTTTACTGAAACTCGAACATATCGAAACGTTCTACGGCCCCGTCCAGGTGCATTTCGACGTCAATTTTCAAGTGCGGCGCGGGCAGATCGTGAGTCTGCTCGGCGGCAACGCGAGCGGCAAGTCGACCACGATGAAGCTGATTCTCGGTCTGCACAAGCCGCGTGCCGGCAGCATCACGTTCGAAGGCGAGGCGATCGGCGGCCTCAGCACGCCGCAGATCGTGAGGCGCGGTGTCGGCTCGGTGCCGGAAGCGCGGCGGCTGTTCGGCGACATGACGGTGCGTGAAAATCTGCTGATGGGCGCCTATACGCGGCGCGACCGCGCGGCGATCGACGAAGACTATGAGCGCGTGCTGGGTCTTTTCCCGCGTGTGAAAGAGCGTCTGACGCAAAAGGCCGGCACGCTCTCAGGCGGCGAACAGCAGATGCTGGCCATGGCGCGCGCGCTGATGAGCCGGCCCAAGCTGATCTGCATGGACGAACCCACCATGGGTTTGTCACCGCTCTACGTCGACAAGGTGCTGGAACTGATCGACACGATCAACCGGCAGGGCGTGACCTTCTTCATGGTCGAGCAGAACGCCAGCCTTGCACTGGAGATCGCGCATTACGGCTATGTGTTGCAGACCGGCCGTGTCGTACTTGAAGGCACGGCCGAATCGCTGCTCGGCGACGAGCGGATTCGCGACGCGTATCTCGGCGGTGAAGCGGCGGCCACGACGGCATCCTGACGGCGATCGAGGTACGCGAGTACGGTGACAGCCGCTTCAAAGATCGAACTGATCGAATTCGCTTTGCAGTTCGCGATTGCGTGCAACACGTTCGTCGATACCCGGCCCGAGCCGTTCGACAATCGCCGAGATCAGCAGGTTGAACAGGCAGGTGAGCGGCGCCAGCGAATCCCAGAACTGGCCGACATCGGTCTTCACCTGCAAAAGATCGCCGTCGAACTCGCGTGCCCACGGACAGTAAATATCGGTGACGAGCGCGAAGGGCAGGCCGCGGCGCGTGGCGGCTTCGCAATAACGGCGCGCGATCATCGAGTAGGCGCGTGTATCGGTGACGATCAGATAGGGCGACTTGAACTCGGAGTTCAGTGAATCGACATACGAACCCGACATGCCGTCGGAATAGAACACGCGTGGGCGGAGGTACTCGAGGTAGCTGTAGAACGCGTTGCTGATGCCGCGCGTGGACTGAATGCCGAGAATATAGACAGCGTCCGCATTCGAAATGCGTTCGGCTACGCGGGCAAACACCGGCGACTGCGCGAGCTGATAGACATACTGGATCGCGCCGATTTCAAGTTCGAGCGATTGGGCGAGAGCCGGATTCGGAGCGAGATGGGCGATGTCGGGCCCGTTTGCCGCGGGTGGCGTTTCGCCGTGCTGGCCGGAGGTGCGGCGAAACGCGTCGAGCCGGTCGGTGATCAGCCACGGGCGCTCCTGGGCGCCGCGCAGTTCGCGCTTCAGATCGTCGAGATTCTGGTAGCCGATGCTGCGCAGGAACCGGCCCACCGAAATGCCACTGGTGCCGGCTTGCTGGGCGATCTGGTCGGCGGTTTCAAGGCCGAGCCGTTCGAGATTCGCCAGCATGTAACTGGCGACACGCTTGGAGGTGGGCGTGAGTTCGGCAAAGCGGGCTTCGACGGTTTGTGCAAAAGCGGTCGGCATCGTAGTCGCGGTGCGGGTAGTGGATCGATCATCGGGATGATGACATATTCAACCCGCATTCAACGAATACCCAGGCGTTGCGCGGTCCTGAAAATGAGGATGCGCACGCGTGGACGAGCCACCGGCGAGACTTCGCTCAGACTGCCGGCCGCACCGGCGTGGCCCGCGAGAAGCGCCGGGCGCCCGCCACACACGCCACCACCACGACGGTCACCAGAATCATCGCGGGCGGTATCTGTTCGTGCAGCAGCAGACCGGCGAGCAGCAGGCCGAAGAACGGCTGCAGCAACTGCAACTGCCCGACCCCCGCGATGCCGCCGAGCGCCAGCCCGCGATACCAGAACACGAAGCCGATCAGCATGCTAAAGAGCGACACATAGGCGAGCCCCCACAGCGCCGCGTGGCTTACTCCTTCAAATGATGCCGGGCGCGTCCACCAGGCGAGCGGCAGCATCAAGGGCAGCGACAGTACCAGCGCCCAAGAAATGACCTGCCAGCCGCCGAGATGACGCGACAGCCGTGCGCCTTCTGCATAACCAAGGCCGCAGACGATGATTGCCGCCAGCATTAGCGCATCGCCGAGCGGCGACGCGTCGAGGCCGTGGCGCAACGCGAACGCGACCACCGCGCCGCTGCCGAGCGCCGAGAACAGCCAGAACGCCGCTTGCGGGCGCTCGCCGCCGCGCAGCACGCCGAAGATCGCGGTGGACAGCGGCAGGAGTCCGACGAACACCACGGCGTGCGCGGCGTTCACGTGGCGCAGCGCGAGGGCGGTCAGGAGTGGAAAGCCGACCACCACGCCGAGCGCGACCACCACCAGTGGAATGAGATCGCGCCTGGCGGGCCGGGCCTCGCGAAACACCAGCAGTAGCAATAGCCCCAGCGTGCCGGCGATGGTCGCGCGGGCGACCGTCAGAAACACCGGATCGAGGCCCTGCACGGCGATGCGGGTGGCGGGCAGCGAGCCGCTGAAAATCAGTACGCCCACCATGCCGCTCACCCAGCCGTTTGTTGTCTTGTCCATTGGAAGAGTCCATGCGGATTGCAAATAATACGCCTAGCATCCGCTTTTGGACGATAAAGGGTAAGCTACGGATCAGTACAATTCGTACAAACTGTACCGAACATGGAGCAGTACAGATGGCGGAAAGTGATAGCAGCCGGATGAGCCCGGGCGCGCCGGCCGGCACGCGGGTCGGCGCGGTGATGGACAGCCTGCGCGAGCGCATTGCCGGCCGTTCGTTGATGCCGGGCGCGCGTGTGCCGTCGATCCGCGCGATGACGGAAACACTCGGTGTGTCGAAGTCGACCGTGGTGGAAGCGTACGACCGGCTGGTCGCGGAAGGGGTGATCGTGGCGCGGCGCGGTTCCGGTTTTTTCGTGTCCGGCCATGCGCCGCCGCTCGCGCTCTCCGATCTCGGGCCGCGGCTGGATCGCGAGGTCGATCCGTTGTGGCTTACGCGGCAGTCGCTGGAGGCCGGTGCAAAGGTGTTCAAACCCGGCTGCGGCTGGATGCCGTCGTCATGGCTGCCGGAAGACGGTGTGCGCCGCGCTTTGCGCGCCCTGGCGCGCGATCCGCAGGCGCCGCTGGCCGACTATGCGAGCCCGCTCGGCCTGCCCGCGCTGCGCCAGCAACTCGCCTGGCGGCTCGCGCAGCATGGCGTGGAAGCGCCGCCAGAGCAGATCGTGCTGACCGACGGCGGCACGCACGCGCTCGATCTCGTCTGCCGCTTTCTGCTGGAACCCGGCGACACGGTCCTGATCGACGATCCGTGCTACTTCAACTTTCAGGCGCTGCTGCGCGCGCATCGCGCCCGCATCGTCGGTGTGCCTTATACGCCGAACGGGCCGGATCTGGCGGCATTCGAGCGGGCGCTGATCGAGCATCGGCCGCGGCTCTACGTGACCAATTCCGCGATCCACAATCCGACGGGCGCCACGCTGGCGCCGGCTATCGCGCACCGCTTGCTGAAACTGGCGGGCGAGCACGATCTGCTGATCGTCGAGGACGATATCTTCGCCGACTTCGAGGACGAACCGGCACCGCGTCTCGCAGCGTTCGACGGGCTCGCGCGGGTGGTCTCGATCGGCAGTTTTTCGAAGACGTTGTCCGCGGCCGTGCGCTGCGGCTACATCGCGGCGCGCAGCGAGTGGGTCGAACCGCTGGTCGATCTGAAGCTGGCCACTTCGTTCGGCAATGGCCAACTGGCGGCGAGCGTGGTGCATCGTCTGCTGGTGGACGGCACGTACCGGCGGCATCTGGAATCGATGCGCGCGAAACTCGCGGACGCCATGGGCGAAACAATCAGGCGGCTGGGCTATGCAGGTCTTGAAGTGTGGACCCGGCCACGGGCCGGTATTTTCGTTTGGGCGTGCCTGCCGGATGCGCTCGACGCCGCCGACGTCGCGCGTCACGCGTTAGCCGAGAGCGTCGTGTTCGCACCGGGTAATGTGTTCAGCGCATCGCAATCGGCGGCCGGCTTCCTGCGCTTTAACGTGTCGCAATGCAACCGGCCCAAGGTGTACGAGGCGCTGCAACGGGCGATGGAGGTGTCGGCCGTATCGAAGGCGCATGCCTGAATGCACAGTTCTCGCCACCAGCACGCGGCCTTACTTGCACAGCAGAAGCAGCCGCTCCTGATCCGTGCAGGCTGAACGCGGTTTTTGCGCAGCCTGCGCTGCGGTCGCGCTGATCGCCGCGCTCCGGTTCGCGAGGCACGCGCGCAAATGTTTCTCCACGGGGCCGTAGTATTTCCATCCCCGTACGAGCGTGGGCAATTCGAGTTTGACCTGCTTCCACTTGGGATGCCCGTGCTCCTGAAGATTGTCGAAGTTGGCGCACAGCGAGTCGGCAAAATGATTCAGATTGCCGACGGTGTCGCGCAGACCATAGTCGTAGGTGACGAGAAAGGCCTTCACCGTCAACGTCGGGACGTCTTCCTTCAGCCAGTTCGGATAGCTGGTGGCGCGGATTGTGGCAGGAAAATAGGTCTGTTTGGCGCGGGCGGTTTCGGGCGCGGCGGGATCGGCCTTCAGCAGGCGGATCTGTTGCAGCAATTCAGGGTTCATTTCGTTGAACAGGTTGGCCGGCTGTCCGACCACGATGATCGCCACATCCACCTTCCTGACGATCAGCGCGGCCAGAGCGTCTTCGTTGCTCAGGTGCTGGATGTTCTGCTCGGGAATGGTCTGTCCAAACATCAGGTGATAGAGGGTCGTGGCCGATTGAGCGGTGCCGCTGCCGATCAGGCCCACGCTGATGCTCTTGTCCTTGATGTCGGCGAGGGTTTTCATCGGCGAGTCGGCACGGACCACGACGTTAATTTCCTCGTCGTACAGCGGCATGATCAGTCGTAGCGGCCGGATTGCCGTGCCGGCGTCGGCGTTGCCCGCGTTGGCCATATCGATGTAAGCCTGATACACATCGGACTGCACCAGCGCGAGCTTCACGCCCGGCTCGAAGCGCATGCGCTGCACGTTTTCGGCCGAGCCTTTCGAGGCCAGTACTTCCAGGTCGATGCCGGCCGGTTGCGCCACCCATTTCGACAGATCCTGGCCGATCTGAATATACGTGCCCCGTTCCGGGCCGGTGACGATCTTGTAGTGCGCGGGTTCGGCACTCGCCAACGATGACATGACCGTCAGCAACAGCCCAAGGCATCCCGCCAAAAGTGTCTTCAGCATGGTCTATCTACCTATCGGTCAAGGTTGAACTGCCTGGCGCGCCGGCACCTGTGAGACACCGGTGAACCCGCCTGCCATCACATGTTTATGCGCTGTGCGTGCCGTGTCCGTCTGTTGCCGCTCAGAGGCCGCTCGATCGCCGGTGAAATCGGTCTGGTGATGCTTCGGGCGGTTTCAAAAACAGCTATGTAATTCGGTATCCAAACGATTGATCGCCGACCGGACTGTCTATCGCAGCGTGCGGCTTGAGCGGTGCCCAACCTGTCTCGCGAATCACGAGTGCGAGGATCGTCTTCGCGGTGTCGTTGCCGGTGTCGATAGAGAGTGCCTCGTTGGCGTGCTGACGTGCGCAGTTCCACGACTGCTGCGCCGCACACGCTTGCGCTGCCTGCAACGCGGCGTCGCGATGCGCGGCGAGGGGTTTCAATTCCGTCGCCAGATCTTGCGCGTCGGCGTTGCCGGGTTGCAATGTTTGCACTGCGCCGAGCGCCGCTTGTGCCGCGGACAGATCGTTGGCGTGGAGCGCCAGACGTGCTGCCTGTAGCGCTTGCGCGGCATCGCGGAACTGCGGCGCCAGTGGTTTTGCGGGCACGGCCATCGGCGGCGCGATTGGTGTGACTGGAATCGCCGGTGCGGTCTTCGAGGGATTGGCAGGATTCGCGAGAGCAGTGGACTTGCTCGCGGCAGCCGGGTTCGTCGACGGTGCAGATGTGGCAGGCGGGGCAGGCGTGTATAGCGCAATCGTGCCGGTCGCCGTTCTGGCGTCCTGGGGATTATCTGCCGTTTGCTCGGTGTTGCCGTTCTGCGATTCGTGGTCGCCGCTGAATAGCGCATAAGCGACATACGCTAGCCCGATTGCGCCAATGACCGCGATCGCGATCAGTACCCGGCGCATCGGGAACATGCCGCGGCCGTCAGAATGCGGCGGCTCGGCGAGTGGCGGGTCGCCGCGCGGGGGCAGCGTCGCCAGTACCGGCGCTTGCATTGGCGCTTGCATTGGCGGCTCGATAGGCGTGGCTTCGTCGGTGAGCGCCGTCTGCGCAGCGAGTCCGGTTCCGCTTGGCTTTGTCGGATCGAAGCTGCTTTTTTGCGCGCTCTTGCTCATCGCGCTGGCGCGGCTGCCGGGAATCACGACGCGTTTGTGCGGATCTGCGTCGAGTGGATGCACCGCGCCGCAATACGGACAATAGTCGACCTGCCGGTACAGAGCGCCGCCACAGCGTCTGCAGGGCATCGGGAAATCCTGGCCGAGTATTGTCTGGGTGGACATGCTGTGGACCCACCTGTGGAAAACAACGTCGTTACGGCATGCTCCAGATCGGTTTGAGGCAGGTGAAACGCCTGCGAAAATCACGATCCACATGCACTGGAGAACCTTGGGGCGCAAGTCCTCGCTTGCGATTCCGCTGCTTGCAATATGTGGCGTTTCGCGGAGAACGTCAATCGACGTTCTCACCTACTTCAGATGCCGGAGCGCTCATTTGTAGGTACGACGAAACACTTCATATGTCGGCAGAACGAACGGGTGGCGTGTTTTTTTCATACGCGCTTGCAAGTTCACGATGTGCAGGCAATGACGCGAAAGCGCGATCGGCAAAAACGGCAGGGGAGATGAAACAGAACGAGGTCGAAGCCCACGGCGTTCGACCTCGTCATCAAGCGCTTGCAGAAAACACGCGCGGCAGACGTGATACGGGATCAGTGCTTGCGCAGCGGATGATCCTTCAGAAGCCACGCGAGCACGAAGGCCAGTACAACCACGCAGGCCGCCGACAGATAAACCGTGTGCAACGCGCCGGCAAACGCCAGCAGATAATCGTCGCGCAACGCTTCAGGCAACTGATGGATGGCGGCCGGCCCGAGCGCGTGCGGCAATTCGGTATTGGGCGGAATCAGCGTTGCCAGGCGCGCGGCCAGGCCGTTCGAAAACACCGCACCAAAACTGGCGACGCCGATCGAGCCGCCGATCGAACGGAACAGCGTTGCGCCCGACGTGGCGACACCCATATGTTTGAACTCGACCGTATTCTGCACGGCGAGAATCAGCACCTGCATCACCATGCCTAGGCCACAGCCGAGTATGCCCATATCGACATACATCACATGAATCGGTGTGCCGATCTGCAGGCGCGCGAGTAGCAGCATTGCCACGGCCACGAGGAACGTGCCGGCGATCGGGAACATGCGGTACTTGCCGATCCTGCTGATCAAACGGCCGGTTACCATCGACATCACGAACAGACCGCCCATCATCGGCAGCATTTGCATGCCGGCCTGTGACGGTGTCGAGCCTTTGACTACCTGCAAGTACAGCGGCAGGAAAGTGACCGAACCGAACAGCGATACGCCGATGATGAAACCGATCAGACTGCTCAACAAAAACGTGCGCTGTTTGAAGAGTTCGAGCGGCATGATCGGTTCGGCGGCAGTGCGCTCTTCGTGGATGAAACCCCAGATTGCCACGAGCCCCATTCCGAGCGTGAACCACAACTGCGGCGACGACCACGGCAGGATCGTGCCGCCCTGGCTCGTAAACAGGATGATGCAGGTGAGCGCGCCGGCGAGAAACGCGGCGCCCATGTAGTCGATGGTGTGCTTCACGTGCCGCACGTGCGGTTTGAAGACTGCGCCGATCACCACCAGCGAAATGACGCCGAGCGGCAGGTTGATGTAGAAAATCCAGCGCCATGACAGGTGCTCGACAAGAAAGCCGCCAAGCAGCGGTCCGATCACCGTTGCGAGACCGAATACGCCGCCGAATACGCCCTGGTAGCGGCCGCGTTCGGCCGGTGGAATCACGTCCCCGATCGCCGCCATCGTGACGACCAGCAGACCGCCGCCGCCGAGCCCTTGCAGCGCGCGCAGCAGAATCAGCTGGGTCATGTTCTGGGCGATGCCGCACAGCGCGGAACCGACGAGGAACACCACGATCGCGGTCTGCAGCACGATCTTACGGCCGAACAGATCGCCGAACTTGCCGTACAGCGGTACGACGATGGTGGAGGTGAGGAGGTAGGCGGTCACCACCCATGACAGGTTGTTGAGCCCGCCGAGTTCTCCAACGATGGTCGGCAGCGCGGTCGAAACGATCGTCTGATCGAGCGCGGCGAGCAGCATGACCAGCAGTAACGCCGGAAACAGCAGGCGGATCGGCGGATGGTCGGCGGCCTGAGGGCCAGACTGCACGTCCGGTTGCGCACCGGGCTGCATGAGCACGGCGGGTTGAGTCGTTGTCGATTGGTTCATGGCACCACGGTGTTGAAATTAATTAATTTGGAGATTAATATATGCGACATTGAGTCAACCGTCAAACTGAATGCAATGGCAAGGATTTCGTCAGATGAACAGCAAGTGAAGCGCGCGCCGCGCAACACGGCGGCCGCGAAGGCGCGCAAGCTTGCGGAGCCGGCCGCGTCAACCGCGTCAACCGCGTCAACTGTTGTGGGCGAACCGGAGAAGGCCGCGCCGGCGCGGCGCCCGGGCCGGCCTTCGGGCTCGGCGCGTGGCCCGGAGCAGCGCAGCCGTCTGCTGGATGCCGCGCTTGCCTTGTTTGCGCGGCAGGGCATCGTCGATACGACGCTTGGGGAGATTGCCCGCGAGGCGGGTTTCACGCCGGCGATGATGCATTACTACTTCAAGACGCGCGAGCAACTGCTCGACGTGCTGATCGACGAGCGTTTCGCTCCGCTACGCGCAACATTCGGCGTGCCGTTTCAGGAAAATCCCGACGATCCGGTTGCGGCCATCACGCAGCTCACGCGGCGTTTGATGCAGGTGGCGCACGAGCACCCGTGGTTTCCGTCGCTGTGGGTGCGCGAAGTGATCAGCGACGGCGGCCTGCTTCGCCAACGCATGCATGAACGGTTCGGCGACGCGAACCAGAAGGCGTCGCTGTCAGCCATCGCGCGCTGGCAGAAGGAAGGGCGCCTGAATGCGGGGCTTGAACCTTCGCTGGTATTCGTCACGCTGCTAGGTCTGACGATTTTGCCGCTAGCCGCCTCGAAGCTTTGGCGTAACGATCCCGTGCGGCGCAACATCGGCGGCGAGGAAATCACCCGGCATGTGGTGGCCTTGCTGATGCATGGCGTCGGTCCCGGCAAAGCGGACTGACACGCCAGCCAGCTCATTCAGATGTCGTTTGCTGCAGTGGCTGAACGCAGCCGCTGCGATTTCGCGCGCACGATGCGGGCGCCGCGCGTGAACGACAGGACTGATGGACCCAATGGGAGCGCTGAGGCACGCCACGTGCTACCTAAGCGGTGGATGCAAACGCCGCGCGGAAAAACGCAACAGGAGCGCAACACGACCGGCGTCGCAAGGAACACGGATATCAGGAAAGACGCCGGATGGGCAACGCGATGCACATGGGTTTGCAGCGGTGGCCACGGCGGATCGGGTGTCGGCATCTATCTGCCGGAGCAGGGGTGTCGAAGGTGGTTTTTTCATCGGCGTGCAATTTTGGCACGTTACCGTGCGCACGCATTGTGCTCAGGTCACGTTTTACAATCGCGGGCCTGCATGCAACTCGACGCACGAAATCGAGTCGGAGCCATGGACAGCAAGATCGCGGCCGCGAAAATCGGCGGCACACAGCAGGACGATACGTTGGCCGCGTCTAACGGCCTAACCGGTTTTATTGAGCAACAACAGAACATGAACGGAGTATTGAGACTCGATCAGGCCACGATCGTGCTCGTCGAAGACGACCCGGCTAGCCGGGAATCGCTGACCTTGTTACTCGAGGGGGAAGGGGCGCATGTCGTCGCGGTGGCGGATGCGGAAGCGGGCGTCGAAGCGGCGCTGCGGTTGTTGCCTGATGCCGTGGTGTGTGACCTGGAATTACCGGCGATGGACGGTTTTTACCTGATCCAGCGGCTGCGCGATCACGAGATTCGTGGCGATCACGCGCCTGCGGTGGCCGTGGCGCTCACGGGCCATACCGACGACGCTTACCGCTTGCGTAGCATTGGCGAAGGCTTCCAGCATTTCATGACCAAGCCGGCGTTGCCGGAAGACCTCGTGACCCTGCTGCACGACGCGATCGACGCCCGCGCGGCGGGCTGATCGATATCTTGGAAGCGGGCGGCAGTTGCCTGCCGCCGGATCTTCGGCGGCGGTTTTTCGCGCGGCAGCAAACCTGCTTGCAGCGACTGCTGCTATTTGGCGGCAACGACCGGTGCTGCGGCGTTGGCACTGGCAGCCTCCGCGGCCTGACAGGCGGAACACAATCCCTTCAATTCGATCTCGTCGCTGGCAAGGCGGTAGCCCGCGTCTTCGATTTGCGCGACGAGCGCCTGGCGCAGTTTGGGCTGATGCAGTTCGGTGACGTTGCCGCATTGCTGGCAGACCACCAGAATGCCGTGCTGGCATTGCGTGAGGTCGTGGCAAACGGTGAACGCATTGATCGATTCGATGCGGTGGACGAGTCCGGCCGAGAGCAGAAAATCGAGCGCCCGGTAAACCGTAGGCGGCGCCGAACCGGGATGGATCTGGCGCATGTCGTCGAGCAACGAATACGCCTTGGTGGCGCGCCCGGAATTTAGCAGCAATTCGAGCACTTTGCGGCGGATTGGCGTGAGTTTCTCGCCGCGTTCGCGGCAATATTCTTCTGCGAGGGTCAGGGCGGCTTCCTGCGATGCACCGTGGCCACCGTGTACGTGCCCCGGCTCATGATGATGAGCGGAGGTGGCAAGGGTGGCTTTTTCAGCAGTCGCGGCGGGCTTGGCGGTCTTCATGTGTCGATTATAAAGGCCATCGTGCTTTGCTGTGCCCGGTGCCGTGCCGGTGTGCGGTGCGCTTGCCGGTCGAGGCAACGCGCCGCCACCACGCATGAGGCCGCCGGACTCAATCGAGCTTCACGGCGAAGCCGCGCTGCACGCCGGGCCGTGCGAACAGTGTCTCGTACCAGCGTTGCACATTCGGATAGGTGGCGAGGTCGACTTTGTGTCGTTCGTGACGCCACGCCCAGCCGAGAATCGCGAAATCCGCCACCGACAATTCTCCCGCCACGAACTCCGTTTGTGCGAGGCGCCGGTCGAGCACGCCGTATAAACGGTTGGTTTCGTCCAGATAGCGCTTGAGACCATAGGCGCGCTCGGTGACAGACTCGAGGGCGGCGAAGTGGTGCACCTGACCCGGTATTGGCCCGAAACCGCCCATTTGCCACATCAGCCATTCAAGCACCGGGACACGTTCGCGCAGCGTCTTCGGCAGGAATTTACCGGTTTTTTCGGCGAGATACAGCAGCACCGCACCTGATTCGAACACACTGATCGGCTGGCCGTCCGGCCCGTCCGTGTCGACGATTGCAGGGATCTTGTTGTTTGGGCTGATCTGCAGAAAGTCAGGCTGGAACTGCTCGCCACGGCCAATGTTGACCGGTTGCACCGTGTACGGCAGTTCCATTTCTTCGAGCGCGACGCTGACCTTGCGGCCATTCGGCGTGCCCCATGCGTAGAGCTTGATCGTCATGTTTTCGGGTGGTAGCCGGATGGGTCAGGTCAGCGCGAAATCGACGTATTTCTTGAAACCCGCGCGCGTCGCAATTCGCGAATACCAGCGTTCCAGATTCGGCAGCGGCGGCCGTTCGATGCCTTCCAGTCCGAACCAGCGTTTCGCGTATGCGCCGATCACGATATCGGCGAGTGTGAACTTCTCCCCTTCAAGGAAGAACCGGCCTTGCAGATGGTTATCCAGCAAGCGCCACAGCAACGTGACCGCCGCAAGGTCGGTGACGAGCTTGCCCGCATTGCGCTCGGCGGCGGGCGTACGCACGAGAGCCCAGAACACCGGTTTTTCCGTGGGTTGCAGCGTGGTGAGCGACCAGTCGAGCCAGCGGTCGATACTTGAGCGCAGTTTCGGCTCGGACGGATAGAGGAGGCTCGATTCCCCGTATTGCAGCACCAGATAGCGCAGGATCGAGTTCGATTCCCACAGCACGAAGTCGTCGTCGACCAGCGTCGGAATCTTGCCGGTCGGGTTCATGGCCAGATAGTCGGGCTCATTATTGCGGCCGAATTGCAACCCTGCGTCGATGCGTTCGTACGGCAGCACCAGTTCGTCGCAACACCACAAGACTTTCTGCACGTTGACCGAGTTGGCGCGTCCCCAGATTGTAATCATCCGGTAAATCCTTTTTAACATTGACAGGTGGCAAGCCGCGCGCGGCGCGCGGCGTTCAGCCAGTAACGATACACGATGCGAGTGGGTTTGAGCGCCGGCAACGCGTGGCCGTTGCGTACAATGGGCGCACCCGAATACGACGAGGCACCGCATGGCCCGCATTGTCCCCGACGACTGGAAGAGCCTCGCCGCCACCGGCGCGGCGGCCCGCGAACGCGAAACCCTCGCATTACTGGAAGAAGCGCTGCCTGACGGCTACACCGTCTATCACGGCGTGCACTGGACCCGCCTGAACCAGAATTTTTCGGTGTTCGGCGAGGCCGATTTTGTGATCGTCAGCCCGGCCGGACGCGTGATGATCGTCGAACAGAAAACCGGTTTCCTGCGCGAAACACCGAAGGGTCTCGTCAAGGTCTATCTTCAAACGGAGCGCAACGTGGCGATCGCGCTCGCGCATACCGTCGAAACGCTGCACCGGCGCTTTACCGCAGCGTTCGGCGCGGGCACTTATTTCATCGAAGAACTGCTGTATTGCCCGGACCACATCGTCAAGGACACGGCCATTGCTGGCGTCAATCCCGCGCGGATCGTCGACGCAACGCGTAAAGACCGGCTGGCCGCGATCATTCGCGAAGCCTTGCCGGCCGACGAACCGCGTCTTGCCTGCGCACCGAAGATCCACCACTTTTTCGCCGACGAACTCGCGCTCGCACCCGACGCCAGCGCGCTGGTCGGCCAGGCCGGCACGCTCGTGACGCGGCTGGCGGGCGGCCTCGCTACCTGGGCGCGGCGGCTCGAGTTTTCGCCGTTCCGGCTGCGCGTGATCGGCACGGCCGGCTCCGGTAAAACGCAACTCGCGGTGCAGGTGATGAAAGACGCGGTGGCGCGCGGGCAGCGGCCTTTGTACGTGTGTTTCAACCGGCCGCTCGCGGATCACATCGCGCGGGTCGCGCCGTCCGAGGCGAAGGTGGCGAACTATCACCAGCTATGCGACTGGGTCGCGCGCGACGCGGGCCGCGAGCCGGATTTTCAGTCCGGCGACGTGTTCAACCAGCTTGAAACGATTTTTGCCGAAACGCCGATCGACGCGCGCTGGCAATTCGACGTGCTGATCGTCGACGAAGGGCAGGATTTCCAGCAGCCCTGGGTGGCTGCCCTCGAGCGGCTGTTGCGGCCGGGCGCCGCGTGGTGGTGGCTCGAAGATCCGCTGCAGAATCTCTATATGCGTGAGCCGGTTGAACTGCCCGGCTGGACCACGTTGAAGGAAACCACCAACTACCGCAGTCCGCGTGACATTCTCGACTACGTGCGCGACGTGGTCGGCACGTCGGTACCGGTCGCGGCGGGACTGGCGTCGGGCAGTCCGTTCGACGGCTCCGATATTTCGCTTTCCGTCTACGACGAAGCGAATGCTACCGAAAGCAGCATCGATGCGACCAAGCGGGCGATTACGCAGGCGTTGTCGCTCGGCTTTCGCAAACAGGACATTGCGGTGCTGTCGTTTCGCGGCCGCGAAGGCTCGGCGATGACCGGGCAGGACCATCTCGGTCCACATCGGCTGCGCAGTTTCACGGGTAAATACGATCTGTTCGGCAACCCGGCCTACCGCGAAGGGGACGTGCTGTTCGAGTCGATCTATCGCTTCAAGGGGCAGGCGGCGCCGTGCGTGATTCTCACCGAAGTCGATTTCGAATCATTCGACGAGCGTATTGCACGCAAGCTGTTCGTCGGCGCCACGCGTGCGACCATGAAGCTGATTATCGTCGCGTCGCAGCGGGCGGCGCGGCATCTGCATCTGCGGGAAGGAAAGGAAATCAGAGAAGCAAAAGAAGTGTGAACGAAGCCCGGCGCGCCATCAGGTCCACGCACGCGCCCCGACCAGCATTCCCGTTTGCGTGAGCGCGTTCCACCAGATCACGCGCAGCAGCGGCGCCTGCTGCGCGATCAGCAGTGCCTGCACCGGGTCGCTTTCGACAAAATGCGTGACGCCGCCGCGCAATGCCGCCGCGGCCTTGTGAGCGGCCGCGCCGGCGGTGCTTTCATCGTGCGTGCCGGGCGTGCGCATCACCAGTTGCATATGACCGAAGTCGTGCCGCGCGAGCCACGCTTCGGTGCGCGCGCGATCCGCTTCCGGCCGGCCGGTGATGATCGTACGCACGCGTTGCAGATCGATGCCCGGCAGCACCTCGAACGGCAGCAGCGCGTCGCGTTCGGCGAGCGCGGCGGCCAGATCCTCGTCGTAGCGCGCGAGCGGCACGTCGGGCAGCAGAATGCCGTCGAGGTCGATTGCGTAGGTGGCGTATTCGTGATCGTTCGCCATGGCGGGCGCGGCGCCCGCTTCAACGCGCTCCCAGTCCGCGCGATAACGCTCGGTGTAGGCCTGGCGCTCCCATGGAAACAGCGCGAAGTAGCCGCGCGCGTCGATTGCATAATCGGGCTGTGTACGGCTCAAATCGTCGACCGCGGCGGTCAGTGTCCGGACCTCGAGTCCCTGTTGCTGAAGGAAGGCGATGCAATCGGTCAGCGTAAAGCCGCGCCCCGCGATGTCTTCGCACAGCAGCACTTTCGAACCCGCGGGCGGGATCGGCAGCGTCGAATCCCAGGCGGCCGTGCGCGACTGACGGTCGTAGCGCAGAAAGGCAACCGGCGTGCCGACCGCATGCGAAACCATCAGCGCAAGCGGCGCGCCGCCGCGCAGAATGCCGATCGCCAGCGTGAACCGCTCCGCCAGCAAGGCGGGTTGCAGCGACTCGATCCAGTGATCGAGTTGTTCGTACGTCAGGGGCAAAACCGGCTTGTTCATGACTCTCAGGGCGCTGCATTGCGCGCGTAGGGCAGATGTCCTGTAGACGGAGAACGGCGCGCGGTGCAGCGCGGCGGCAGATATCCGTTTTTGAGACAAAGAATTTTGGCGATATTATGCATGCGGATCAAAGATCGCGCGTCGGGGTGACACGCGTCGCCGTCCGAAAAAATA
Source organism: Paraburkholderia agricolaris (assembly GCF_009455635.1). Lineage (NCBI taxonomy): Bacteria > Pseudomonadati > Pseudomonadota > Betaproteobacteria > Burkholderiales > Burkholderiaceae > Paraburkholderia > Paraburkholderia agricolaris. The sequence goes on along the minus strand of NZ_QPER01000002.1, from coordinate 2,181,343 downwards.
ACAAACGATGGAATAACCAGGCAGATGACCAAGCTGAGCGGCAGCAAAGGCGGGAACTGGAGTGCATGGTGGGGGCTGGGTCTGCTCCTCGCATGCGTTGCGTGGAGCATGCAGGCACAGGCGCAGGCGGAGCTGTTGCCGTTATCGCTCGACGTGACGGGCAAGATCAGCAAGACCAACGATGCCGCGCACAAGTCGTATCACTTCACCGAGGCGCAACTGCTGGCGCTGCCGGCCCATTCGATTACGACCGCCACCACCTGGACGCCGCGCTCCACCTTCACAGGACCGCTGCTGGCGGATATCCTGAAGATAGTCGGCGCATCCGGCAGCGCGGTCGAGATCCATACGCTCGACGACTATACGTACACCATTCCGGTGTCGGACTGCGCTCGCTACGGCGTGGTCGTTGCGTACAGCATGAACGGCCAGCGCCTGAAGATCAGCGACTTCGGGCCGCTGTTTCTTATCTATCCGCGCGACGCATTCCCCGATGAACTCATGGGCGCGGCGGGCGACTCGAAATTCGTATGGCAGATCAAGGCACTCATCGTCAAATAACACGCCGCCCCTGGCGTCGTGTCCTCTATGTGCTGATCTGGCTGACCGCGCTTGCGGCGCCGGCCGGCGCAATCGGCTATCTGTTGTACGCGAACCTGCTCAATCCGCGCGTGACCGAGCCGCTGACCGGTCAGTACGACGGTTTCTATTGGGACGCCGCGCAACTGCAGATCGCCTACGCCCGTTTCGAGAACCAGTTGCTGCTGTATCAATCGGGCGTCGACGACGACTATCCGCGGCTCATGCTGCGCTATCAATTGCTGCAATCAAAGCTGCATGTGATGGCCGGTTCGACACGCAGGCTGACCACGCAGCTCGCGCTGCTGCAACGGCAAATGGACGAGATCCACTCGATCGATCATTTGCTGGACGGAATCCAGCCTGAAGTCGACGCTTTGCCGAAGGACCGCAGCCGCGCCAGTCAGATCGTCGAGGAGCTGCGCCAGCATTGGAATGAGGTCAACGATCTTGCGTTGAGCCGCCGTTTCGCCGACGTGGCCGACCGTGAGGCGATGAACCGCGATTTCATCGACAAGCGCCGCATGCTGTTTGCGGGCGGCCTGTTGCTGCTGCTGCTCTCGGCAGCCGCGACCACGCTGCTGGTGCTCAACGGCCGGCGCCGTACGCGTCTGATGCGTCAGCAGCATGCCGCACTCGAAGCGGAGCACCAGGCGAGCCGCGCGGCGCGCGAGGCGAGTCTCGCGAAGGACGCGTTTCTCGGCATGATCAGCCACGAACTGCGCACGCCCTTGCACGCGATCGTGTCGTCGATCGAGTTACTCGGTTTCAACTATCACTCCGAGGCCGATCGCAAGGTGATCCAGCGGCTCGAAACCGCGGCGCGGCATCTGGAAGCCCAGATGAAAGACCTGACTGACTATGCGCGCCTTGGCGCCGGCAAGCTCGAGCTGCGTCACGAGCATTTCGAGCCGCGTGAGCTGCTGGCCTCGATCGTCGACGAACACGCGATGTCGGCCGCCGCGCGCGGCCTCAAGCTGGAAAGCGAGGCGAGCGGCATGAGCGGCCTCGTCGATTCCGATCCGCACCGCATTCGCCAGATCGTCAACAACCTGGTCACCAACGCGATCCGTTACACCGAAACCGGCACGGTGCGCGTGCAGTTGAGGCAGCGGCCGGCACTGCTGATCTTTGTTGTCAGCGATACGGGACCGGGCGTGCCGCATGCGCAGATTCCGCTGATCTTCCAGGAGTTCACGCAGTTGGACGCGTCGCGTACGCGCCGCTTCGAGGGCGCGGGGATGGGACTCACGATCGTGCAGGGGCTCGTCAGGCTGTTCGGCGGTACCGTCGAGGTGGCGAGCACCGTGGGCAAGGGCACCACCTTTACGGTGACGATTCCGGTCTCGTCCGTCGCGGCCACCGCGCCGTCCGGCGTGGCGGCGCATGCCGAACCGGTCGGCGCGCGCCCGTGCGTGCTGATCGTCGACGACAACCGGCTGATTCGCGAGTCGCTCAGCGAAATGATCGCGCACATGGATTTCGACGCGCACGCGGTCTCCAGTGCCAATGACGCGCTCGCGTGGCTCGACGCGCATCGCTGCGACGTGGTGCTGCTCGATCTGCATATGCCGGATCGCGACGGCTATACGTTTCTTGCGGATTTCGCGGCGCGTGGCGGGCCTTCGTCGGGTGTGCCGGTGATCGTGGTGAGCGCCTATGCGCCGGAGGCAACGGGTGCGGCTAGTTCAGCCAATGCGGGGAGTGCAGGCAGTGTGGCAGGAGAAGCGGGAGAAGCCGGTACGCAGCCGTTTTTCGACGCGTTATTAAAGCCGGTACATTACGAGGAACTGCGCAACGCGTTGCAGCGTGCTTTGGTTTCCCGGCATACGGTGTGACGCAATATCCAGGAAGAACCCAGGAAGAACTCTGGAAGAAGCAGATGGAGGAGGGCTCAACCTGAGCACACACCTTCAGCCGCTTGCCGGCAAGTCAGGGCCGGTTGAGACGTTTGGACAGATCGGCGACCAGGATCGCCATACGCGCGGGTTTTTCATAACACGCGACATCGTAATTGCGGATGACCTGGCTGATCTCCGATTCGCTGGCCTTGCCGGTCAGTAATTCGCCGGTCAGCACGAAAATCGGCGCATCCGGATTTTCCGACGCCCGCACCGCGCGAATCGCCTCGGCCGAGGTCTGCGAGCCGAATAACCAGTCGATCACAACGCCGTCGAAAACCTGCGTTTGCAGTTGCTCGGCAAATGCCGCAAGGCCGTATATCGCAACCGCTGCGAAACCGCTGCGTTCGAGATAGTCGCGCAGGTTGTCGGCGGAAGCCTGGTCGTCGTCGACCACCGCGATGGTCGGCTTGTCGGTTTCGACGCGGCGCGGATAAATCTCGATCTTGTGGACTTCGTAGGCGCTTTGGTAAAGCGTGCCGTCGTGGCGTGCCACGCGCCATTGGCCGAGCTTCGGGTATGCCACGAATTCAGGGCGGCTGCCCGGTTCGAGCGCGGCGCCGACCCATGCGGTGCAGGCCAGCTCGATCGCGCCGATGCTGAACACCGCTTCCTGGGCGATAGCGCCGACCATGCCCGGATCGAGCGACTGTGCACCGAATAGCTGGGCCGCAGGTTCGCCGAACACCTCGGCGACCTTCTTGATCTGCGAGAGGGTCCATGGGCTGTTGCCACGCAGCTTGCGGTGCCCCTGCGAAAAACTCAGATCGAGGATGCGGCATAGCTCAGTGGTTTGCTGGCGTTTGCCGATCCCATGCCGGCTCATCAACTCGCGCACGCGCTCGGCAACCGCGATGGCGTCAGGTGAGTGTGTTTCGTTGGTCATGCTGCGTGAGAATCTGCCTTATTGAAAGGTGGCTGTAGGGCGTGCGATACGACTTGCGTAGCGCGGCCATGCACGTTGGATGCACTTGACGCGGCGGCGCAGGGGACAGCAAATGTACCGTAAAAAGTATCGCGGCCTGTTTTGTATGACCGTTGCCGAGTGTGTCAGTGCGAGTGCGAACGGAAAAAATCGGCAATCTGTTTTATGCTTTTAGCATTAAGTCAGTCTATTTTACCGATGAAACCGCACGGTATCTGTAAAGAAATATCACCAGGCGGGGTATCCAGTGTATTTCCGGAGGATTCTGATGGATCCTTGATGTGAGCCTAGGCTGACGGCATGGCGTCGAGCCTGGCCGCCGAGCTTTTCAGGCCTTTGAAAATCCGCTCGGCGACCTTGCCCGGAAACCGCTCGGGTAACCCGGCCGAGACCCGCGCGATAACCTCAGGTGTCTGTTCGATCAGCCGCTGGATCAACGGTTCGGCGTTCGCGCCGTACGAGCACCGCAGCGCCATGGCGTTGAAATGGCGCCGCTGTACATCGCGGAAAGCGTCGTGTTTGCTGCGCGACCACATTGCCATGGCGAGTTTGGCCTTGAACCACGACCATTGATTCGGGCCGTTGCCTTCCACCGGCCAGATCGACATCACGTCGTAAAGCGGCGTCAGACGATACTGACCGCCCGCCAGCAGGCGAATGCTGAAGTTCTTCGCGTGGCCGTCAGGCGCCGCCAGCATCCAGAACAGAATCTGGCTTGCCAGCAGCGTTTCGATGTCCTGCTGCGCCGACACCGACTGCTGAAGAATCCGCGCGAGATCGAGCACGCCCGGACCGCCTTCGTTTTCGTACTTGCGATGCGAGGGCACGCCGTACACCTGGCAGAAGTCCTCCTGCGGCAGGCGCAGCAGCCATTGCCCGCCCGAATGCAATTGCCGGTCGAAGCGCTCGACGCTCAGTACCCGCTGCTTGCCGAAGGTCATGATCTCGGTGTTGGCCACCGGCAGGCCGTACGCGCGCAAAATTTGCAGACACAGCCATTCGTTTTCAACCGAGGTGCTGAGGTCGGCGAGCTTGTTGCCGACCAGTCCGAGCGGCAGCTTGAAGATATGTGTGGTGGGCGTGGCGCCATGCGGACGTTGCCACTTGCCGTCGTGCCATAGCAGCGCGGTTTTCTCCTGCGCGCCGGCGAGCGAGATGCGGAAATCGTCCGCTTCGTCGCGCGTGCCGAGCGTGGGGTTGCTGACGGCGCGCGCCAGCATGGCCTCGATCTCGCTGTCAGAGAGCGGCGTGCCTTCAATGCGTTCGACGCCGGCCGGTGCGTCGTCTTCGGCCAGCAACTGGACCGCGCCCACGCAATCGCGGCCGATGGCTTGCAGCAGGTCGAACGCGTCGAGCGTATCGGTCTGGTAGCGTTGGGCGATGCGCTTTCTGATTGCCTCGCTGTCGGGCAGTAGATTGTCGAAATAGTTGAGCACCCGTGGCCCTTTGTTCGCCGCGTTGTTCGGCGCGAACGGCAGCGAGAGCGAAAGCGGCCGGCCCGCGGGCGAGGCGATCCATGCCGGGTCGTAAGCGAATTCCATAGGGCCGCGGGTGGGCAGGCGCCAGACGCCGACGCGCTCGCCGTTGGCCCACACCGAAAGCGCCCGTGAATGCGTTTGCCGGCCCATGCTTACCACTCGACCAGAGGCGCCGGTTCAGGCACCGGCTGGTTCTTGTCGCGCACTTGCAATTGCAGGCCGTAGGCGCCGCACAGCGCCAGCAATTGTGCGAGAGTGAGGGCGCTGGCATCGGTTTCGAGCGCCGAGATGCGGCTTTGGCTGATGCCGATGCGCGCGGCGGCTTCGGCCTGGGTAAAGCCGGCCTGGCGCCGCCCGGCGCTCAGCAGTTGGGCCATCTGGTCCGGCGTGGCGACGAGGTGGATCATGGTGAATTATCCGCAAGACGAATAAATGCACTTTATGCGTCACACAGATATTTGTCAAATATTCGTGTGACGCATATTCGGTAAATATCTGTCTGGCGAATAAATGACAAATATTTGTGCCGCGAATAAATTTCCTCTGCCTGTCTCTCTCACGGATGGCCGTGTAGCATGCGGTCAAAACATCTTCTACCGACCGCGCGAGATTCATGAACTCACCGACGCTACGCCACACCGACGTGCCGTACTACACGCAATGGGGCAGCCCCGACTGGGTGGGCCACATCGTCGAACATCAGGCGGACCCGTGCGACGACCCACACTGGCAGCGCAGCGGTTTCGCCGACCCGGAGCGTTACCGTTTCTGGGCCAAACGCCTGTGCGGTCTGACCTGCCTCGAATCCGCGCTCGATTACTGGGGCATCGAACACGCCCCGCGCGCCGCACTGCTCGATGAAGCATTGCGTCACGGCGTGTACCGGCTGCGCGATGACGGCGGCGTCGACGGCCTGATCTACCGGCCGTTCGCCGATTGGGTCGGCGAGGCATTCGGCATTCAGGTCGAGGTGCTGCCGCAGGCGCCGCTCGAAGAGATCGCCGTGCGCATCGACGGCGACACGTTGGCGATTGCTTCCGTGAGCCCCGAAATCCGCTATCCGGAGCGGCCGAATCAGCACCAGGGCGGCCATCTGATCCTGCTGCACGGACGCGATCGCGATGGCGTATGGTTTCATAACCCGTCGGGCATAGCGCCTCACCAGGCGGATGTGTACCTGCCGTTCGCAACGATGGCGCGTTTCTACGCAGGGCGTGGCATGACGCTCACTCGAGTCGTGCGCAAGGCAGGGCAGCAGGCAAGCGATACGCCCGATATGCCCGATACGCCCGATATGCCCGATATGCCCGATATGCCCGATATGCCCGATATGCCCGATATGCCCGATATGCCCGATATGCCCGATATGCCGGCGAACTGATCGGGCCCGTTTTCTGCTGCGGGACTTGACACCGACCTTAGCGATACTGGAACGAGTCATGAACCGAACCTTCGCCTTGCTCGCCGCGAGCCTTGCCGTGTTCAGCGCTGTCAACGCGGCGAGTGCCGCCACCGAGGACGATCAGGCCAAAGCCTGTCGCGGCGACGCGATGCATTTTTGCGCCGCTGATATTCCGAACAAGGAAAAAATCACCGCCTGCATGAAGCAGCACGTCGACGAACTCAGCCCCGCGTGCCGGGCGATGTTCAAGGGCGGCAAGAAAGACGGCGCCAAGGCTAACGCCGCCTCGCAGTGAACCCGGCGGCGGCGCGCTGCCGCTTGCCGATGAATCACCGCTAACCTCTGCGTTGCGGCCGCGATCCCGCGATCCGGCCCCACGGCGCGCCGGGCGTCGTAGAATCGCTTGTTCCCGATTCCCGGAGTAGCCGCGTGTCTGATCAGCCACACCCGCAGCCACGCCCACCGCGCTTTCGTCTGCCGCGCCGTGCCCGCACCCCCTGGCAGCCGCCGCGCGCCCGCACGCTGTTCACGCGTCCCGCAGCGTCGCCGCAACGCGTGCTGCTGCAGCGTATCTACCTCGTGCTTGGCCTGTGCGTGCTGGCCTTTGCCGTGCTTTATCTCGATCGCGACGGCCTGCGCGATGCCAATCGCAAGGTGCTCGGCATCGTCGACCTGATGTACTTCACGATGGTCACCGTTGCCACCGTCGGCTATGGCGATATCGTGCCGGTCACTGCCCGCGCGCGGCTCATCGATGCCTTCTTCATCGTGCCGATCCGTATCGTTATCTGGTTCGTGTTTCTGGGCACCGCTTATCAGTTCGTCATTCAACGCGTCATCGAGGAATTCCGCATGAAACGCCTGCAAAAACAACTGCGCGATCACGTCGTGGTGTGCGGCTACGGATTGAGCGGTTCGGTCGCGGTGCGCGAGTTGCTGGAAAGCGGCTTTGCGGCGGACGCGATCGTCGTCATCGATTCCCAGCAGGACGCGCTCGAAGCGGCCACCGCGCTGGGCGTGGCGGGCCTGCTCGGCGATCCGTCGCGCGAAGATCTGTTGCAGCAGGCGCAGGTGCGCATCGCCAAGGCGGTGATCATCGCGGTCAGCGACGACGCCATCGCGATCCTGCTCACGCTGACTGTGCGCAGCGTTGCGCCGGATACGAAGATCGTCGTGCGGATTCAGGAGCAAACCTACCAGCGCCAGTTGCGCCAGGCCGGCGCCGACGTGATCGTGTCGTCGACCAAGATCGGCGGCCTGTTGCTCGCCGACGCGGTGGACAGCAACTACATCGTGCCGTTCATCAACGATCTGCTGTCGGCTCGCGGCCGGGTTAATCTGGTGGAACGTCCGGCCACCGCGCTGGAAGTCGGCCGCTGGAGCAATGCGCTGCCGGGCGCGGTGGTGGTCGGGCTGATCCGGGCGGGGCGCATGCTGTCGTTCTATGAAGACGAACCGTGTCCGATCGAACCGGGCGATCTGCTGATGGTGATCCAGTCGGCGCGCCATGTGGACGAAACGTGAACCGCCTACGAGCCGGATCTGAGCGAAATGTCCGGCGGCGAGTGCATGCTGCCAGAAGCACGACAGGGTTCATTCGCTGAAGTTTTCCCTTCTCTACACGCAGGAAGGTTGCCAACATGAAGCTGAACCGCATGATCAGCACGGTCGAAGTGCACACCGCCGGCGAACCGTTTCGCATTGTCACGAGCGGCTTGCCGAAGTTTCCGGGCAAGACCATTGTCGAGCGGCGCGCGTGGCTCAAGGAGCACGCCGATCACCTGCGCCGCGCGTTGATGCTCGAACCGCGCGGCCACGCCGATATGTACGGCGGTTACCTGACGGAACCGGTAAGCGAAAGCGCCGACTTCGGCGTGATCTTCGTGCACAACGAAGGCTACAGCGATCATTGCGGCCACGGCGTGATCGCGCTTGCGACCGCGGCTGTTGCGCTTGGCTGGATCGAGCGCAGCGAGCCGGAAACCCGTGTCGGTATCGACGCGCCGTGCGGCTTCATCGAAGCGTTCGTGCAATGGGACGGCGAGCAGGCGGGGCACGTGCGCTTCGTCAACGTGCCTTCGTTCATCTGGCAGCGCGACGTGACGGTGCACACGCCCAGTTTCGGCGAGGTGCGCGGCGATATCGCGTTCGGCGGCGCGTTCTATTTCTACACGTCGGGCAAGCCCTTCGATCTGAACGTGCGCGAGACTGAGATCGACCGGTTGATCCAGTTCGGCGATGAAGTCAAACGCGCGGCGAACGCGGCCTTCAAGGTCGAGCACCCGCTGATTCCGGAAATCAACCACATCTACGCCACGATCATCGACAACGTGCCGCGGCATGCCGGTTCGACGCAGGCCAATTGCTGTGTGTTCGCCGACCGGGAAGTGGACCGCTCGCCGACCGGTTCCGGCACCGCCGGCCGCGTTGCGCAACTTTATCTGCGCGGCGAGTTGGGCCGCAATGAGACGTTGGTCAACGAATCGGTGATCGGCACGATTTTTCGCGGCCGCGTGTTGTCCGAGACGAAACTCGGCCGCTTCGACGCGGTGATCCCGGAGATCGAAGGCGAGGCGCATGTGCTTGGCTTTGCAAACTGGATCATCGACGAACGCGATCCGCTGACTTACGGTTTTCTGGTGCGCTGAATCGAACATACCAACTTGCCTGGACAGGAAACGCCTGCTTATGACCCACCCGACCATGCCGATTTTCGATGCCGCCGCCACTACGCGGCTGATCCCCTATGCAACGCTTGTCGACGCGTTGAAGCGCGCGAGCATCGACTATGCACAGCAACGCATCGTGAGTCCTGAGCGGCTCGTCGTGCCGCTCAACGAGGGCGGCATCATGCTGTCGATGCCGGCAACCGCGCCCGATCTCGCGATCCACAAGCTGGTCAACGTATGCGCGAGCAATGGGCCGCGCGGCATCCCGACCATCCATGGCCAGGTGATGGCCTTCGACGCCGATACCGGCGAGACGCTTTTCATCCTCGACGGCCCGACGGTGACCGGGCGTCGCACGGCGGCGATGTCGATGCTCGGCGTACTCACTTTCGCGCCGGCGAGGCCGCGTGAATTCCTGCTGATCGGCACCGGCACGCAGGCAGCGAACCATCTGGAAGCGATCGGCGACCTGTTCCCCGACGCGCGCGTGTGGGTGAAGGGCAGTGCGCCCGCGCGCGCCGCGGCGTTCTGCGCCGCCCATCGGGTCCAGGGTGCGCAAGGTTGCAAGGTACGCGACCTGCAGCCACTGGCCGACCCTGAAGCAGCCATCCCCACCGCGATCGACGTGGTGATTGCGCTCACCACCAGCAAGCAGGCCGTCTACGACGAAGCGGCGCGCCCGAACCGGCTCGTGATCGGCGTCGGTGCGTTCACGCCGGCCATGGTCGAGATCGGCGCGCGCACGATCGAGGGCAGCGCGCTGTTCGTCGACGACGAAGCTGGCGCGAGGCACGAAGCCGGTGACTTCATTCAGGCCGGCGTCGATTGGGCACGGGTCGGTGGAATTGCAGCCGTGGTAGGGAACGCTGCATTGTTGCCGGCGGAACAAGCGATTGTTTTTAAAAGTGTCGGCTGCGCGGCGTGGGATCTGGCGGCCTGCCGGGTGGCGCGCGAAGCCTTGTCGGGCGGCTGATCGCAGGCCGTTTGCCGCGCCGGCGGATGATGGCAAGCAGGGCCGGGTTGGCATCTTGCGCCAACCTGCGGCACATGTTGCCGTGCAAACAATCTCAAAACGTTGCACCATAGGCGTTTGCCAGAAAAAAGGCGCCGGTCCGCCGGCATCTTTTGCCCTTTGTCCTTTGACTTGACGCCTATCACGACGCTGCGACCGCGCTATGACGACCCAATCCGCTTCAGCTACTCCCGACCTGCCGCTCGACATGATCATCTTCGGCGGCACCGGCGACCTGTCGTTTCGCAAGCTGCTGCCCGCGCTCTACATGGCGCATCTGCACTGCAATCTGCCGCCGGATACCCGCATTCTCACGATCGGCCGCAAGCCGTGGTCGCGTGAGGAGTACATCACCGAATTCATGGAAGCGAAGGCGAAGCCCTTCATCGAAAAGAAAGCGTTCGATGCCGCCGCCTGGGACAAATTCCTCGCGCTGTTCGAATACGTGCGCATGGACGTCGATTCGATCGAGGACTACCAGCGCCTGAAAGAGACATCGCGCGAAGATGTGCGGCGGGTGTTTTATCTCGCGACCTCGCCGGATCTGTTCACGAATATTTGCGACAACCTTTCGGCGGCCGGACTGATCGACGGGAATTCGCGGGTCGTCCTCGAGAAACCGCTGGGCCACGATCTGGCCTCCGCGCAGGAGATCAACACGGCGGTCGGCAAGCATTTCAGCGAAGCGCAGATCTACCGGATCGACCACTACCTTGGTAAGGAAACCGTGCAGAACCTGATGGTGCTGCGCTTCGGTAATCCGATTTTCGGCCCGCTGTGGCAGGCGCCGTATATCAAGAGCGTGCAGATCACGGTGGCGGAAACGGTCGGCGTAGGCAGCCGTGCGGGCTTCTACGACAAAACCGGCGCGCTGCGCGACATGGTGCAGAACCACTTGCTGCAATTGCTGTGCATCGTTGCCATGGAGCCGCCGGTGTCGCTCGACCCGGATGCGGTGCGCGACGAAAAACTCAAGGTGCTGCGTTCGCTACGGCCCATGACGCCCGAGGACATCGCACGCGATACCGTGCGCGGCCAGTACACCGCGGGCGCCGTGGACGGCGAGGCGGTGAAGGGTTATCAGGAAGAAGACAATGTGCCGGCCGGCAGCCGTGCCGAGACTTTCGTCGCGTTGCGCGCGCATATCAACAACTGGCGCTGGGCTCACGTGCCGTTTTTCCTGCGCACCGGCAAGCGGATGCAAAAGAAGGTGTCGGAGATCGTCATCGAGTTTTCCGAGCTGCCTTTCTCGATCATCCCGAACGGCAATAGCGGGCGCAATTACGGCAACCGGCTTGTGATCCAGTTGCAGCCCGAAGAGTCGATCCAGTTGCAGGTGCTCGCGAAGGAACCGGGTAGTGGCATGCACATGCTGCCGGTGAACCTGAATCTCGACTTGCAGCAGGCTTTCACCGAGCGCCGCGCGGAAGCGTACGAGCGTTTGCTGATCGACGTGATTCGCGGACGCCTCACGCACTTCATGCGCCGTGACGAACTCGAAGCGGCATGGGCGTGGGCGGAGCCGATTCTGGAAGGCTGGGCCAAGTCGGGCGATAAACCGCGTGGCTATACGGCTGGCACGTTTGGACCGGCTGCATCGACGGCGCTGATGGCGCGTGAAAACGCGGTGTGGGCGGAAGAATCGCAGTAAGCGGGCAGTGCTGAAGCGTCGGCGGGTAGGTCGACGCTTTGAAGCGTTTGTCTGGCATTAAAAAAGGCGGTCCGTTTTGCGGACCGCCTTTTTTTCTTCAAGTGCAGCCGTCCTGATTTACGGCAACGAAATCGTCAACGTGGCCGATTGCGGGCCAAGCTTGACCACCTGCGAATACGGCGCGAGTGTGCGCAACGTCTGATCGCGCAGATAGGTGTTCAGCCCGAGATAGGCGAGCAGGCCGACCAGAGCGAACACCGCGCCGATCGACCACAACGGCACCTCGCGTTTGAGGCGGTGAGCGACCTGATCCGGCAGCGGCCAGTGCGGCGCGAACGGCGCGCGCTTGCCCTTCATATGCGCGATTTCGTCGCCGATGCGCGCGGTCAGATAGGCGAGCTTCTCCGGTCCTTCGAGCAGATACTTGCCCTGGAAGCCGAGCAGCAGGCACATGTGGAACACTTCGAGCGACTGCAAACGCGCGGCACCCTGTGCGCGGCATTCCTCCAGATACTGGAAGAATTTCTCGCCCGCCAGTTGCTCGCCGAACAGCACCAGTTGCAACGGCCGGCGCTCCCATTCAGTGCGGATCTTGAAGGTCGACGACAACACTGATTCGTCGATGGCCGCGCAGAACGCAAACTTGGATGCGTAGACGTCTTCCGCCGACGCATTGAGTTTTTTCGCGCCGCGCTCGAAGTCGCCGAGAAACTGCTGGATACGCTGGCTGAACTCGTGCGCGTCGCCGGGCTCGCGGCCATTCTTCAACAAAAACAGCATGAAGAAGCCGTCGTACAGCAGATCGAGCAGCGAGCGGACCTGGTAGCTCGGCTCGGTCATGGGGGCGGGCGTCGCGGCAGGCGTGCTGCCGCCAAACAGGGAAGGCGCGTAGCTCATGATGTGACGGCGATCAGTTCGAGTTGAAGATCGTTGATGCCCGACGGCGTGTAGATCATTGCCGATTGGGCCTGCAACATACGGTCATACAATGCGCCGCGCGATTCGCACGAGAAGTAGCACGCACCCGGGCGCACCGGAATGGCGGGCGGTACTTGCGGGGTGTAGACGAGACGCACGCCGGGCATGGCCGAGAGCACCAGCTTGTCGACGTCGTCCGGCGCACCGACCTTGAAGCGGGCCGGTACGGCTTCGACGAGTTCCGCGGTCGGCATGTCTGCGGAGACCGCGATGTAGAACTGGGTCTTGTCGTCGATCTTGCCCGAGTCGAGGCGGCCCGCATGGAACGACGGACGGACTTCTTCGAGCGCGATCGCGAAGTAGCGCGTGGAGATCACGGTTTCGAGCAGATCGCGCAGGATCGTGTCGAGGCGCGCAAAACCGGGGCCCGGATCGTCATGCCGGTAAGCCGGCAGGTCGGACAAGGCGTAGCCCTTCGAAAACGTCATGAGCTGGCCGGCCAGACGCAGCAATTCCTGAAACAGACGTTCCGGATGCAGCGCCGAATGCTGATAAAGATGCGCAAGCGAAGCAAACGCGGCGCTCGCGGTATGCAGCAGCCAGAACGAAGCGATGTCGCCCGAACGGAACTCGATGATGTTCTTGGTCGGCTCGCGGTGAAAACCATACAGCGCGTTGACCTTGGCTTGCAGCGCGTCGATCAGCTGACGCAGCCGTTGATGCAGGATCGGCGACGCGTCGATCGCGAGGCAGGGCGGCACGAACGTGTCGTCGATTTCAAAACCGGACGTGGCGGTGCGGCGCACGCGCACGAGCGGCACCGACAGCAACTGGTCGCGCGGCTCACTATGCGCAATGAGTTTGACGCTGGTCTTCAGGAAGGTGATGTCGGCTTCGGCGGCGTCAGTGAAATGATCGGCCACCGGTGTCTGCTCGCTGACGTAGCGCGACACGAAGCCCGCGTTGCTGTCTTGCGAATAGTTCGCGCCGGTTTCTCGCAGCGGATGCAGTGCCAGATAAAACGTGAATTCATTGATGCCGTCGGGCAGCGTGTCGAGCGCGATCGGCGGCGGCAGGTCGTCGGCTTGCGGCGCGGAGTAGAGCGCCCCGTCAGGAAACACCAGCGAGAGTTCGCTCACGCGCAGCACGTTGCTGCCGAGCGCGTCGCGGTCCAGACGCGCCGACCGTACGCCCCAGTTGTATGGCTGGATCGCCTGGATCGATTCGAACAGGCGCGCCTCGTGATAGGCGTCCTGACGCTGAAAATGCTGCGGCCTTAGAAACAGGCCTTCCCCCCAAAGCACTTTTGCGGAATAACTCATCTCAAACCTGTTATATGCGTTCAGCGTGTGGCGCGCCCGGAGATAACCGATTCGAGCGCCGCATTGTTAATTCTCTAAAAACTGTTAAATCGTATATGCCCGGCATCTTTAACCACAACTTACCGAAGAAAGCATATTCAGCGGCTGGGCGGGCAATCCCTGTTCAGGTGGGATCACGGTGCCGTTAGTCACCGTCATTGCACAGTTATGCAGGCCAATCATTATGCCGGATTTCTCCGACTTCGCCGGGTCGAAGGCGAATTTCCAACGCTGCATGGCCGGGTCGCGGAATAGCGCGACGATACCGAATGCCTGAGCTTCGCGCGAGACTTTTTCGGTGACGGTGTAACGTTGACCGGGGATCAGCGTCACTTCGCGCACGCCCAGCAGATCGCCGCCCAGAGTGGTCTTTTCCTTGGCCGGATCGGTAAAGGCGTCGAATGGCGCCTGCTGGAATGAGGTGGGGTCTTTCAACACATAAAGCCGCACGATCAGCGCCAATGGGCGGTTGTCATTGGCGGCATTCAGATTCTGCGCCGCGTATAAGGTCAGGCCGACATTGCGGGGCGGTTTCTGGGCGTCCGGCACCTCGGGTTTGCCGAGCCCGCTCGCCTGCAAAACCGCGTTGGCTGCGGCTCCCAGCGCCGGCACGGCGGCCGCGCAGCCGCCCAGCAGCGCGCACACCGCGAGGCTGGCAATCAATACCGATGCATGGCGAACAAGACGCGAATTCATATACATCGACCGGCTCGGCGCCGTCCCCCGTCAGAACATCAATAACGAAATCAATCCGGTAATTTTGCAATCACGCTATAGCGCCTAATGCCGTTTGATGCAAAGCGCATTGCGCCCCGGCACTCACGCGTCCGCATGTCTTGCGCGCGGAAATTTTTTCCGCTTCTCGCATTTCCACTATTGCACCAGGAAACAATTTCTGCATGTTTCGTTTAAATCATCCACATGCATTTTTTTTGTGCAATGCTTCTTCACACGAAAGTTGAATTATCGAAAATTGGCCTGTACTATACCCGCGCAGTTGAAGCAAAGCAAAACCCGGTTTCTCCTTGAATTAAAAAAATCGCACGTCGGTGAAAAACGATGAATCAGCGTCTGTTAGTAAAACTATCTGGGGTAGTGTTGGCATGCGGCGTGATTGCCGGTTGCGCGACACAGGGCAACAACGTGGCGACCACACCGGAGGCTTTTAATAAGCAACTCGCGGACGCGGACACCGTCGCGAAGGGTGGTGACCAGGACCGCGCCATCTCGCTTTATCAGCAATTAGCCAAATCCGATCCGACGCGTGAGGAACCGTGGTCGCGCATTGCGCAGATCCAGTTCACGCAGGGTCATTACGGCCAGGCTATTGTCGCCGCGCAAGAAGCGCTGCAGCGCGACCAGACCGATCGTCAGGCCAAGAGCGTGCTGGCTGTCGCCGGCCTGCGCGTGGCTACGCAGTCGCTTGGCGAACTGCGTCAGGATGCGTCGCTCGCGGGCGATGCGAAGTCGGACGCGCAAGCGCTCGCCAAGCAGTTGCGCGACACACTCGGCGAAGCCACGTTGTTCCCGCCTGACCCGAACGACAAGCCCGTCGTGAAGAAGAAGCGCGTTATTCACCGCGTCGCCAAGGGTAAGACCACGGATACGCCGGAAGCAACCCCCGGCGCCGCGGCTCCGGCCGCCACGGCGGCAGCTCCCGCCGCGCCGGCACCGGCCGCGCCTGCCGCGCCCGCCAAAGCAGCGCAAAGCGGCGGCGCGTCCGATCCGTTCAGCGCGCTGCGCTGATCCACACGCCTGATCTATCTGCATCCGGGAGCCGACGATGGCGAAGAAAGAAAGTATTCAAAAACGTTTGCAAAAAGTGCGGCCGCCGCGCGTTCAACTCACGTATGAAGTTGAGCGTGGCGATGCGATCGAGGTGAAAGAACTGCCGTTCGTCGTCGGCGTGGTTGCCGATCTGGCCGGACAGTCCGAAGTCGAGCAGCCGAAGCTGCGCGATCGCAAGTTCGTCAACATCGACCGCGACAATTTTGACGACGTGATGAAGGCGATCGAGCCGCGCGCCGCATTTCAGGTGGAAAACCGCCTGAGCGAAGTGGGTGGCAAATTTGCGGTCGACCTGCGTTTCAAGTCGATGGCCGATTTCAGTCCGGATGAGGTGGTCGCACAGATCGAACCGCTGCGCCGTCTGCTCGAAGCGCGTTCGAAGCTGGCCGATCTGCGCAACAAGCTGGCCGGCAACGACAAGCTCGAAGACCTGTTGAGCGAAGTGCTCAACAACACGCAGCAGTTGCAAACGCTGGCGAAAGACCAGGGCAACGCAGCAGACCAGCACGCCGGCGCGCCGGACCACGACAAGCAGGGCGAATAAGTACGCACGGGGTGTGAGATGAATCAGCAAACGGCAGCAGCCCAACTCGCCGCCGCGCAGAGCGGCACGGAATCCACGCTGCTCGACGAGATCGTCGAGAAAAGCCGCGTGGCCAAGTCCGAGTCCGAACACGCGCGCGCAAAAGACCTGATCGGTGAACTCGTACACCAGGTGCTCGACGGCACGGTGGTGGTGTCCGACAACCTGTCTGCCACGATCGACGCGCGCGTCGCGGAACTCGACCGCCTGATTTCCGCGCAACTGAGCGCGGTGATGCATGCGCCGCAATTCCAGCGCATGGAAAGCACGTGGCGCGGTCTGGACTATCTGTGCAAGGAAAGCAATACCGGTTCGACGGTCAAGATCAAGGCGCTGCACGCGCCGAAGCGCGACCTCGTGCGCGATTTCAAGAACGCGATTGAATTCGATCAGAGCGCGCTCTTCAAGAAGGTTTATGAGGAAGAGTTCGGTACGTTCGGCGGTGCACCGTTCGGCACGATCATCGGCGACTTCGAGGTGACGCGTCAGCCTGAAGACGTGTATTTCATCGAACAGATGGCACACGTCGCGGCTGCGGCGCATGCCCCTTTCATCGCCTCGGCGTCGCCTGAACTGATGGGCCTTGAAACGTTTGCCGACCTCGGCAAGCCGCGCGATCTCGGCAAGGTGTTCGACACCGTCGAATATGCGAAGTGGAAGTCGTTCCGCGATTCCGAAGACTCGCGTTATGTTGGTTTGACCCTGCCGCGTTTTCTCGGCCGCCTGCCTTTTAATCCGAAAGACGGCGCCACCGCGGAAGGTTTCAACTTCGTTGAAGACGTGGATGGCACGGATCACAGCAAATATCTGTGGTGTAACGCAGCGTGGGCATTTGCCGCCCGCCTGACGGCCGCCTTCGACGATTTCGGCTGGTGCGCGGCGATTCGCGGCGTGGAAGGCGGCGGTCTGGTAGAAGACCTGCCCACCCACACGTTCAAGACCGACGACGGCGAAGTCGCGCTGAAATGCCCAACGGAAATCGCGATTACCGATCGCCGTGAAAAGGAGCTGAGCGACCTGGGTTTCATTCCGCTCGTGCACTGCAAGAACTCGGATTACGCCGCGTTTTTCGCCGCGCAATCGGTGCAAAAACCCAAGAAATACAGCACCGATAGCGCGAATGCGAACGCCGTGCTGTCCGCGCAGCTGCAGTACATCTTCTCGGTGTCGCGCGTGGCGCACTACCTGAAGGCGATGATGCGCGACAAGATCGGTAGTTTCGCATCGGCACAGAACGTCGAAGTTTTCCTGAATCGTTGGATCTCGCAGTACGTGCTGCTGGACGACAACGCGACTCAGGAGCAGAAAGCGCAGTTCCCGCTGCGCGAGGCATCGATCCAGGTCTCGGAAATTCCGGGCAAGCCTGGTTCGTATCGTTCGGTCGCTTTCCTACGCCCGCACTTCCAGCTAGACGAGTTGTCGATCTCGTTGCGGCTTGTTGCTGACCTGCCGAAACCGGCAAATTCATAAACGAAGTCAGAAAACCCGTGCGGGCCGCACGGGTTAGCTGTTAAAACCACCTCTTTGGGGAGTCGATGAGTTATGAAGGACATCTATTTAAAATTCGGCAATCCGGCGATCAAAGGCGAGTCTGCCGATAAGGATCATGCTGGCTGGATCGAAATCGATTCATGGAGCCACTCGATTACGCAACCGCGTTCGGCAACGGCTTCGACGGCGGGCGGTCACACGTCCGAGCGTTGCGAGCACGCCGACATGCAGTTCACGAAAGATATCGACGTGGTCAGCCCGCTGATCTATCAACACGCATCGGGCGGCACGACGTTCGACGAAGTGACGATCGACTTCATGCGTTCGGACGGCGAAGGCAACCGCATCAAGTATCTGGAAGTGAAGCTCAAGTACGTGATCATCTCGAGCGCTACGCCGAGCGTGGTGGGCGAAGGTCTGCCGACCGAACAGTTCTCGCTGAAGTACGCTGCTGTGCAGTGGAAGTACACGCAGCAGAAGATCGGCGGCAACCAGGGCGGCAACGCGCAAGGCGCGTGGAGCCTGACGAAGAACGACAAGACGTACGCGGTCTGATGCCGGGGTGCACGCGCGGCGCGCGGCCTGCAAGGGCTGACGCGCGCCGCGTGCGCTTCGCGTCTAACCGGTTTTTCGGACGCTGATGAAACGCTTCGAACCCAGCTTTCTCGACAAGCTGTTCGACGACGAACCGCATCTGCCGGCTTCCCCGGCAATGCGGCAATTGTCGTTGGACGAGTTGAAGGCCACCGTCGCGCGCGACGTCGAGGCGATCCTGAACACCCGGATCGCCCTGACCGAACATGAACTGGCGGCGCTGCCGGAATGTCAGCGCTCGTTGCTGACTTACGGCCTGAACGATTTCGCGGGCTTAAGCCTTGCGAGTCACTACGACCGTACGTTTATCTGCAAATCGATTCAACAGGCAATCGCACGTCATGAGCCGCGCTTGCAGCAAGTGGCGGTTACGCTCGAATTGAACGAACAGTCCACCAATGCGCTGAACTTTGCGATTCAGGCGTTGCTGGTCGTGCACCCGGCGGAAGAACCGGTGAGTTTCGATGCAATGCTGCAGCCATCCACGCTGCAATACTCGGTGTCGCGCGCACGCGCGAAGCTTTAGCACCTGATTATGGTGGCTGAGTTGTAGTACCTGTGTTTTAGTATCTTGAGTACCGCTTTGCCGCCGCTTACGCGCAACGGTGGCGATGAATCAAGCGGAGAGGGTTCAGGTCCGGGGATAGATTGATGGAAGAATTGCTGCCGTATTACGAGCGCGAATTATCATTTCTGCGGCGCTATTCACGCGATTTCGCTGAACGCTACCCGAAAATCGCGGCGCGCCTGGCGATGTCCGGCGAGCACTGCGAAGATCCGCATGTCGAGCGGATGATCGAATCGTTCGCGCTATTGGGCGCGCGCATCAACAAGAAGCTCGACGACGATTACCCCGAATTCACCGAAGCGCTGCTGGAAGTGCTGTATCCGCACTACCTGCGGCCGTTCCCGTCGTGCTCGATCGCACAACTGGGCACGTCGGCCGCGCTCAGTCATCTGACCGAACCGGTTCTGGTCGAGCGCGGCACCGAACTCAAGTCGCGCCCGATTCGCGGCGTGCAATGCCGTTTCCGAACCGCCTACGATGTGACGCTGGCGCCGATCCGTATCTCGGAGGCGAAATACACGTCGGTAGCCATGGCGCCGAGTGCGACCGTTCTGCCCGGCAACGCCACGGCGATCGTGTCGATCACATTCGAATCGACCGCCGCGCAACTCGATCTCTCCGCACTGAAGGTCGGTACGTTGCGCGCGCACCTGCACGGCGAGCAATCGTTTATCGCGGCGCTGGCGGACTGCCTGTTCGTCAACGCGATGGCTACTTATGTCGAAGCCGACCGCCGCGGCGTGTGGAAGCAACTGCGCGAGCCCGCGGTCGTACAAGCCGGGTTCGACGAAGACGATGCGCTGATCGACTATCCGGCCAAATCGCATCCGGCGTACCGCTTGCTGACCGAATACTTCGCGTTCCCCGAAAAATTCAATTTTGCCGATTTCGATCTGACCGCAATGACGCGCGCGAGCGGACGTTGCCAGCGCCTGACCTTGCACGTCGTGCTCAAGGAAGTGCGTAGCGATTCGCACATCGCGCGCTTGCTGGATTCGTTGTCCGCGCATCATTTCCGTCTGTTCTGCACGCCGGTCGTGAATCTGTTCGAACAGCACGGCGAGCCGATCCGGATCAGCCATCAGGCGGTTTCGTATCCGGTGATCGCCGAAGCGCGCCGCGCATTCGCGTACGAGGTTTATTCGATCGACTCGGTGAAACTCGTCCGGCAGCAGGCGCATGAAGAATCGGTGATCGAGTTCCGCCCGTTTTATTCGCTGCATCACGGCGAAGCGGCGCGCGCGGGGCACTACTGGTTTGCGCGGCGCAACGATTGGGTTGCGCAGAAAAGCCCCGGTTACGAGACCGAAATCTCGATTGTCGATATCGACTTCGAACCGGCCGCGCCGCAAACCGATACGCTGAGTCTCGATCTGACGTGTACCAATCGGGACCTGCCTGCCGGCCTCGCGGTGGGTCTCGAAGGCGGCGATCTGTTTCTGGAGGGCGGCTCGCTGACCGGCAGCATCACAATGCTGCGGCGGCCGACACCCAGTGTGCGTTTCGAGCGCGGGCGCGCTTCACACTGGCGGCTGATTTCGCATCTGGCGTTGAATCATATGTCGTTGGCCAGTAGCGGTCTGTCGGCGCTCAAGGAAATGCTGGTGCTTTACGACTTGCGGCGCACGGCAGTGTCGGCACGGCATATCGACGGCCTCGTGGGCATCGAGCAGCGTGCCGCGGTGCAATGGCTGCCGGGCAAGCCGTTCGCGACTTTCGTGCGCGGCATCGAGATTCGTTTGACGATCGACGAGGAGCATTTCGTCGGCACGAGTCTCGCGTCGTTCGTGCGGGTGATCGATACGTTTTTCGGGCTGTACGTGCATCTGAACAGCTTTGTGCAACTGGTCGTCGTGTCGAAGCGCACTGGCGAGGAGATTTTGCGATGCAAACCGCGCAGCGGCGAATCGATCCTGGCGTAGTCGAGCAACTTCTCGACGAACCGCATCGCTTCGAATTTTTTCAGGCGGTGCGGATTCTCGAGAAGTGGTTCGCGCAGCAGGCACCGTCGAGTAACGGACGTCCCGGCGAAATCGTCGCGCAGCGGATTGCTTTTCGCAATTCGCTGTCGATGTCGTTTCCGCCCAGCGAAATTCACAGCGCGCAGTCCTATGACAACGAAGGCGCGGCGCTGAAAGAGAAGCCGCAACGCACCGCCGCGCTCGCAGCCGGTTCGCTACACAAGGTCGATATCACGCCGGCGTTTTTCGGTTTACTCGGCGGGCAGGGCGCGTTGCCGCTGCATTACACCGAGCAGATCATTGCGCGCGAGCAGATCAAGCGCGACCGCGCGGCACGCGAATTCTTCGATGTATTTTCGAATCGCGCGACCGCACTGTTCTACGCGGCGTGGAAGAAGTACCGGCTGCCGTTTCATTACGAACTGGATCGCGACGAACGCTATCTGCCGCTGTTGCTCGCGCTGGCAGGCGTTGCCGACGACGACACGCGCAACAGTCTGCAAAGCGGCGATGGCGCGCTGTTCGACGAAGCGATTGCCGGCTACGCATTGGCCGCGCGGCACCGGCCGGTTTCCGCGGCCTATCTGCAACGCACGCTCTCCGAATACTTCAAGGTGCGGGTGCGCGTCGAACAGTTCGTCGGCAAATGGTACGACGTGCCGCGCGATCAACTGACCGTGCTCGGCGGTGTCAATGCCACGCTCGGCGCCACGGCGCTGGCGGGCGAGCGGGTCTGGCAGCGCGACATGCGTGCGCGGCTCGTGATCGGACCGCTCGACAAGGCCGACTATGAAGCGTTTTTGCCGGGTGCCGACCGCGCTGTGGCGCTCGAACGCATGCTGACGCTGCTTGCCGGCGTGACGCTCGAATATGAGGTCTCGCTGGTGCTGCGCCGCAAGGAAGTGGGGCCAAGCACGCTGAGCGGCGGCGCACGCCTCGGCTGGGACGCATTTCTGTGCACGAGAGAAGCCGACCATGATCGGGCTGATGCCCGCTACGAATTGCACGTGATTCACTGACCATAACGATAGAACCAGGACCCGGATCGCACGACATGAGCACGTCCCTCAATACCCTGATCGCCAAACTGAATCCGACCTGCCGTCAGGCGGCTTTGCTCGCGGCCAACAACTGTCTCGCGCGCGGTCACTATGAGGTCGACCTCGAGCATCTGTTGCTGGCGCTGCTCGAAGAACCGGCGAGCGACGTCACACTGGCGCTGCGCGCAAGCAGGGTCGATGCGCATGCGTTGCGTGCGGATGTCGAGCGCGAATTGCAGCGCTTGAAGACCGGCAATACGCGTACGCCGGTGTTCTCGAAGCACCTGATCGATTTGCTCGAGCAGGCATGGTTGATCGCGTCGCTCGATTCGCGGATTGGGCGGATTCGCTCCGGGCATCTGCTGCTCGCGCTGTTGACGGCGCCGGATCTTGCCCAGTTTGCCGAGCGTATGTCGCCGCTGCTGCGCGACGTGCGGGTGACGGATCTGAAGCACAAGTTCGACGAATTGACCGCGGGGTCGCGAGAAGTCGAGCGGAGTAACGACGCGGAGAACGAAGCAGAAGGCGCGAGTGATGCAGCCGCTGCCGACTCGGCACCCGGCGCGCCCTCGAAAACGCCCGCGCTCGATACCTACACCAGCAATCTCACGCAGCGTGCGCGTGAAGGCAAGATCGATCCGGTGATCGGCCGCGAAGGCGAGATTCGCCAGACGATCGACATTCTGATGCGCCGCCGGCAAAACAATCCGATCATGACGGGCGAGGCGGGTGTCGGTAAAACGGCGGTGGTGGAAGGCCTCGCGCTGCGCATTGCGGCTGACGACGTGCCTGCGCCGCTAAAGGGCGTCGCGCTGCATGTACTCGACATGGGGCTGCTGCAAGCCGGCGCGAGCGTCAAGGGCGAGTTCGAGAACCGCCTGAAAAACGTGATCGACGAGGTGAAGAAGAGTCCGCATCCGATCATTCTGTTTATCGACGAGGCGCATACGATCATCGGCGCCGGTGGCCAGGCCGGCCAGAACGACGCGGCGAATCTGCTGAAGCCGGCGTTGGCGCGCGGCGAATTGCGCACCATCGCGGCGACCACGTGGAGCGAATACAAAAAGTACTTCGAGAAAGATGCGGCGCTGGCACGACGTTTCCAGGTCGTGAAGATCGAAGAGCCGAGCGAGACGCTCGCCGCGGCAATGTTGCGCGGCATGGCCGCGTTGATGGAAAAGCATTTCAACGTCCGGGTGCTGGACGATGCGATCACTGAAGCGGTGCGTCTGTCGCATCGCTACATCAGCGGCCGTCAACTGCCGGACAAGGCGATCAGCGTGCTCGACACCGCCTGCGCGAAAGTCGCGCTCGCGCATAGCTCGACCCCTGCCGCGATCGACGACACCAAGAAGCGACTGGAGCGTATCGACGCCGAAATTGCCGCATTGGAGCGCGAAGTGGCGAGCGGTGCGCTGCACGACGAACGGCTCGCGGCGCTGCGCGACCTGCGCGAAGAAGATGTGAAAGACCTCGCGGAAGATGAAGCGCGCTACGACAAGGAGCGTGCTCTCGTCACGGAGATCGTCGGACTGCGCGCTGAAATCGACGCAGCGCGTGTGAGCAGCGCGGATGCCGCGCAAGCCGACAAGGCGCAGCAGGCACGCGACACGCTGGCCACGCGCGTGGCGGAGTTGCACGCCTTGCAAGGCGGCCAGCCGATGGTCCCGTTGCAGGTCGACGGCCACGTGGTTGCCGAAATCGTCGCTTCATGGACCGGCATTCCGCTCGGCCGCATGATCAAGGACGAAATCCAGACCGTGCTGAATCTGCAGCCGTTGCTGGCCGCCCGCGTGATCGGGCAGGACCACGCACTCGATGCGATCGCGCAACGCGTGCGTACCGCCAGCGCGAATCTCGAGGACCCGAACAAGCCGCGCGGCGTGTTCATGTTCGTCGGGCCGTCGGGCGTCGGCAAGACCGAAACCGCGCTGGCGCTCGCCGACGTGCTGTACGGCGGCGAACGCAAGATGGTCACGATCAACATGAGCGAGTACCAGGAAGCGCACAGCGTGTCGGGCCTGAAGGGTTCGCCGCCGGGCTACGTCGGTTACGGCGAAGGCGGGGTGCTGACCGAAGCTGTGCGTCGCAATCCGTATTCGGTGGTGCTGCTCGACGAGGTGGAAAAGGCACACCCCGACGTGCTGGAAATGTTCTTCCAGGTGTTCGACAAAGGCACGATGGACGACGCCGAAGGGCGCGAGATCGATTTCCGTAACACGCTGATCATTCTGACCTCGAACGTCGGCTCGCAGGCGGTGATGCAGGCCTGCCTGAACAAGAGCGCGGAAGAACTGCCGGATGCGGATGAACTCGCGGAGACGCTGCGTCCACAGTTGTACAAGGCGTTCAAACCAGCGTTCCTCGGGCGCATGAAAGTAGTGCCGTACTACCCGATCACCGACGACGTGCTCGCCGAAATCATCGACTTGAAGCTGGAGCGGATTCGCCGCCGCATCGAATCGAATCACAAGGCGGTGTTCGAGTGGGACGAATCGCTCGTCGACGCTGTGCTGGCGCGTTGCACCGAAGTGGATTCCGGTGCGCGCAATGTCGACCACATTCTGAACGGCACGCTATTGCCCGAAGTTGCGCAGCAGGTGCTCGAGCGCATTGCCAATGGTACCGAGATCGAACGCATCACGGTGCGCGCGAGCGAAGCGGGCGAGTTCGAATACAACGTTGTGTGAGCAGGTATGCCCCAGCTGCTTGCCGATCTGTTTTAATGCCGTACCGGAACCTTATTGCTTTCTGTCATGCCGACTAACCTGAACACGCTGCTGGCGCCGATCAGCGAAACCTCGCCTTGCGGCGAAGACCTGCTGTTTTCAGCGGATTTCGACGCGATCCAGCACGCGCGCCGTTTTGAAGACCCGTCGCTGGATCAGGGCGAATGGGTCACGGATATCAAGGAAGCCGACTGGCCGTTCGTGGTCGAACGCTCGAGCAGCCTGCTGCAGACGCAGACGAAGGATTTACGTCTCGCGGTCTGGCTCACTGAGGCGCTTGCCATCGAGGAAGGCGTAACCGGTCTCACGCAAGGTTATGCGCTGCTCACGGGGCTGTGCGAAAAGTACTGGGATCACGTTCATCCGCTGCCCGAAGGCGACGATACCGAGTACCGGCTCGGCAACGTCGCGTGGCTGGTCGGACGCACCGGCGATCTGCTGCGGGCCACGCCTCTCACGTCGTCGCAAGGCAGTTCGTACAGCACGATCGATTGGGACGTCGCCACGCATGTCGCGCAAGCGGTCAAGCGCGATCCGGATCACGCCGACGATATCGCGCGCGGCAAACCTTCCATTGAGCAGATCGACGCATCGAAACGCGCTACCCCGGTCGCGTTCTATTCGACGTTGCTGGCCGATCTGAAAGCATTCGAAGCGGCGATGCTCGCGCTCGAACAGGAACTGGACCAACGCGCGGCCGATTCGGCACCGAGTTTCCGGCAGGCGAAAGATGCGTATGAGAGCGTCTACCGGCTGGCGGAACGCTTCGCCCGCGAACTGGGCGTCAGCGCTGACGCACCGGCGCCGAAAGCGCCGAAGCCGGAAGAACACGAGCGCGCCGAGCCTATCTTCAAGACTTCACCGCAACGCGAGGAACCCGTGTTGACGACCAGCCCGATCAGCCCGACCGTCCAGACCAGTTCGATCGCAGGCATCCAGAGCCGTGCGCAAGCCGTCGCGCAGTTGCGTGCGGTGGCCAGATTCTTTCGCAGCACTGAGCCGCACAATCCGGCTGCATACTTCGCCGACAAAGCGGCTGAATGCGCGGATATGCCTTTGCATCAGTGGCTTTCATCTGTCGTAAAGGACGATGGTTCGCTCGCGCATATTCGCGAACTGCTGGGCGTGAAGCCCGAGGAAAACAGCTAGAACATCTATCGCACAAGTAAAAAAAGCCTGGTATCGATTTCCGATGCCAGGCTTTTTTTTAATCACACGCTCAAGCTCAAACTCAAACTCAGACCAGCGGCAACTCAGGATCCCGCGCGAAACTCAATGCGCCGGTTACGTGCGCGTCCGTCGTTCGTATCGTTGGTCGCAATTGGCTGATCCGGACCGACCCCTGTGGTCGTCATCTGTTCGGGCGGGATGCCCTTGGCGACCAGATAACCCTTCACCGCGTCCGCGCGCGCCTGGCTCAGGGCGATATTCGAGGTGCGATTGCCCGAGTTGTCGGTATGGCCGATGATCGCGACCGTCCTCGTCTGCATCTTCGAGAGGACCGCGGCCATCTGATCGAGAATCGCGCGGCCTTGCGGCGTAAGCGTCGCGCTGCCCGTCTCGAACTCGATCGTGCGATTCGCCAGGGTCTGATCGAGCAGGCCCTGTTCCGATGCGCTCACACGCAGGCCGTTCTTGATCGTGTAGGTCGGATTCAGTGCATTCGCCATATCGCTGGCGAGTTGCTGGCGCTGCGATTCGTTGCGGACTTCGCCTTTTACGTCGATCTGCGTGCCGTCGATTTTCAACTGACCTTTGCTGATCTGCTTCAACTGCGGGCCGATCAGTTTTTGCACGTTGGCGGACCAGTTCGGCGGCGTCGCGACGTCGGCGACTTCGATCTGATCGACCACGTTGGCCGCGCCGTAGGTGTCGCGCAGCCGTGCGAGCACCGCGGCCTTGGTCGCTTCATCCGGCACTTTGCCGCCGACCACGACCTGGCCCGGCGTTGCATTGGCGGGCGGCGGCGACGCGCTGATCGCACCGGTACCGGCGCCCGTGGTGCCGCTGGCGAGTCCGGCTGTATTGACCGCCGGCCCGGCATTGCCCGGTTGCGCTGACGCAGGCGCGGGCAAAACCGTCGTGCGAATCGCAATGCCGCTATTGTCGACCGGTGTGACGCGTGCCGGGCCGTCGTTGTCGGCATGGGCAAACGCACTGATGAGAAGGCCCGCCACAAGTGACGCAATGCGCATAGGTTGGCTCAACATCGTGTCACGCTCCCGTGAATGCTTCGCGGAACGTGTCGATGCTGACACGCAACGACAGTTGCGGTTGGTCGAGATAGCTGACGAGCTTGCTGATGCCATGATCGTTTTGTGCGTGTTCGTCGATCCATTCGGGATCGTCGATATCGATGTTATGCGCCGCGTACGCCTGCGGATCGACCACGCTATGCAGCGTTTTGGCCGAGGCGCCGTTAAAGCCGATGATGAGCCGTTCGCGTTCGGCAATCGTGCCGATAAAAATCGCCAGTTCGAAATCGGCCTGCGAGACGAATGGCGCGATCAGTTCGAGCCAGAATGCCGCGACGAGCGAGCGATAAAACGGATCGTTCGGCAGCGGCAGTGTCAGCCCGCGTTCGAGATGCGATGAACCGCTTTGCATCACCGGACGCAGCAGCGAACCGAGCGCCAGCATGGCCCCGCGCAGGCGCACCGGATGGCCGCTCGCCAGCAGCATCTGTTCGAGGCCGGAGAGTGTCTGGTGCTCGACGAAGTCGTTGAAGGTGCCGTCGTGCGGATTGCCCGGACCACCGCCGATCTCGATCGGCACTTGCGTTTCGCCGAGCGCCTGCAGCGCGCCGGCTGGTTCGCTCACGCCGAGCAGCGGCTTCATCTGCGAGGCGATGCGTGACCACAGACGCGCAAAGGCCAGCGGACTGTGCGCCAGAAACGTCAGCGGTTTTTCGACTTCCAGCGCGGTGGCGGCAAGAAACGGAAAGCGCCGCGACGATTGATCCTGGCTGGCCACCATGTGTCCGGCAATGGCCAGCTTGCTGCGTGAACCGAGGAACGCGAAATGCATCGGCTTGGCGTTCTCGTAGACGATTTTCCAGCGCGGATCGTCGGTGAGCAATTCCATGGCCTCGGCGATCCAGCGGTCGAGCGTGGCCAGCAACTGCGGGTTATGCGCGCTTTTGACGAAGTCGCCACGCGACGGGATTTTGCCGAAGTAGGCGATTTGCGCCTGCACGGTTTGCGTCATTGCGCACCCCCTGTGTTCGAAACCGCGGCGGCGGCCGTCGCCGGCCGTGCCACTGGTAGTGCCGGTGCGGCGCCCGTTGTTCCTGTTGGTGGCGGGCCACCCGCGGCCGTCGCGTTGACCGAATTCGCCGCCGCGCTCACGTCCGCCACCGAGGACGGCAGCCGCAAGCCGCGCAGGCTTTGCTGTTGCGGCGCGTCGCTGCTGCCGCCGCCCGATGCCTGCGAGGTGCTGATGATGCGCATGCTGACCGCCACGGTGATATTGCCTTGGGTCCACGACAGATCGAAAGTGCCATCCGGACGGCGCTTGCGTTGCGCCGAATTGATCAGCTTCTCCAGACCGTAGCGGCCCGGTTCGTTGACCAGTTGCAGCGTACGGCCATCGAAGGTCGTGGCACTC
Source organism: Paraburkholderia agricolaris (assembly GCF_009455635.1). NCBI lineage: Bacteria > Pseudomonadati > Pseudomonadota > Betaproteobacteria > Burkholderiales > Burkholderiaceae > Paraburkholderia > Paraburkholderia agricolaris. Next base: position 2,153,087 of record NZ_QPER01000002.1, on the reverse strand, counting down.
AGCGTCGCGCCCGGCGAGCCCGACGGATTCGGCCACACGAAGTTGGTCCACTGCGGCGGCGTATTGCGGTAACGCATCTGCTGGCCGTCGATCGCGAGCGTGTATTCCGTGGTGCCGCTGCTAGGCTGCGGCAGGATCTGGAACACGGTCTGCGGTTCGGCCGAGCTTTGACCCGACGAGCTCGCCGCGCCGCCGGCAAGCGGCGCCACCCAGCGCGCGAAACCGCTGGTGAAGTCAGGCGTCAGCGCGAGACCCATATCGCCCCACGTGCGCGAGGTCAGCGTGTCGCCGCGGCGCACCGCGAGCGGTCCGAGCGTGGTGCCGACGAACTTGGCGATCGCACCATCCGGCCCGAACACCTGGGCGATTTCGCCGGCGCCGGCTTCGACCTTCGCATCGCTGGCAAACGGATACTTGTTGGCAAGCGAGCTCTGGAAGGTCTGATAGACCTGCGCGTTCCACACCTTGTTGACTTCGACGCTGGCCGGCTGGATCACCACCGCATACGCCGCCATCAGCGGACGCACCAGTAGCGGACGCAGTGCCTTGCGTTGCGAATCGGTGAGGCCCGTCAACATCTGCTCATCGACGTACTTCAGCGAATCGGCCAGCTCGGAGCCGCTGCCGTCGAGCGTCTGCTGCATCAGCTGACGCGCGCCCGGTCCCGGATCGCCCTGGTTCTTGATCACGTTAAAGCGCGTACGAACCTTCGAGAGCGTGTCCATGTAGCCCTTCAGCATCGAGCCGTTGTCGCCGGAGACGACGATGCGGCCCAGCGCCGAGAACTCCTGGCCGATCGGCCCCATCGGCACTTCAACCGGATTGCCGTTGATGTCGATGTTGGCGTTCAACTGGCCCGTCGGCGCACGCGAGAACCAGTTCTTGAACCAGCTGGTCACGCCGGTTTGCGCGCGTTTCAGGTTTGCGTTGAAGAGCGACGGGTTGTCCCACGAAGTCTGGTCGTATGCGGTTTCGAGGATCTTGCGGATCGGCGAATCCTGCGGATCGCCCAGACGGTTCATCGCATCCACGGCCTGGCTGAAACTGCCGAAGTTCTGCACGGCAATGCCTTGCATGAACTTCTGCCAGTGCATTGCGTATTCCGTCTTGTACATCGCGACGAGCGCCTTCTGGATCTGTTCGGGGCTGCCTTCCAGCGTCAGGTCGTCGTGCGCGGAGGTGTTGAGCACCCAGTCCTTGGCCTGCAATTCCTTGGTGGCGGCATCGCGAATCGCCGGTTGCACGTACTGGAACCACGCTTCACGCGTGAAGGTGCCGGGGATCGCGTAGCTGCCGGCCACCAGCGCCGTATTGCTGTCGCCGACAATGCGCGCGATCGTCATCGGCGCGAAACGGGTCGACGCACGCGCCTTGATTTCTTCGTAGACGCGTTGGCGGGCCGGCATGCCGCGCACCACGCGGCGCAGATTTTCACGGGTCTGGTCGACGAGGCCGAGGTTCTGGTCGATCATCGGCCAGTCGTTGTCGGATACGCGCGACAGATAGAAGGTGATCATGCGCTCGGCGCTGCGGATCATCTCGTCGCGAGGCATGTTGCCGCGATTCGTCTCGAGCCAGCCGCGCCAGAAGCGGGCGACCTGGTCGGTCAGGTGAGCGGTTTCCACATGGCGCTTGTCGCTCAGCATCAGGTAGGTCTTGAGCGCGTTGTACGCATCTTCGACGTTGGTCGGCGATGCGTCGCTATACAGGCCGCCCTGGTTGTTTGCCGCCATCGCCGCGTGTGCGGATACCGGAATCGCGGCCGCGTCCGGCGTGCGGTTCAGCGGAGCGAGCTGGTCGGGGTGCGCGTTGACGTCTTTCAGGAACGATGCGAGATTCTGCGAGACAGGGTCGAGCAGGATCTGGCGTACGCCGTTGTAGTACTCGGTGAGCAAGTGCTGTTCGAGACGGTCGCCCTGATACAACCCGAGCGACACCGCAAGCGGCTTGTCGCGGCGGAATTGCTCGAGCTGGTCGATGCGGTCTTCCAGAATGTCCATGGCCTGCAAGCGCGATTGCAGGTCGTTGCGGTTCTGCTGCAGGCGCACCACGTTATCGAGGTCGGCCTTGACGTTGTCGGCGAGCTGCTGATTGCCGATCGTCGACCACGTCCAGCCACCGAGCGCCAACGCCAGCACCGCGACAAAGCCGAAGAACGTCGCATAGCGCATGCGCGTCTTGGCGGGGCTGGCGAACTGCTTGACGGTCTGCCGGTCGGCGAAAATCACCTTGGAGAACAGATCGCGCAGGAAGAAGCCGTTCTTCGAGAACGCGCTGTGCGGCTTGGGCAGGCTATCTGCGGAGAGGCCGAAACGGTTGGCGATGCGGGTGGCGGCGGCGCTGTTGGTTTCGCCTTCCTGCAACGCGCTCGTGAAGTAGAAGCCGCGGAAAATCGGCTTGTGCTGGAACGGGTTGGTTTCGAACAGCGTGGCGAGGAACGCGCGCAACGCGGGCTTGATCGTCGAGAATTCGAGCGGGAAGCTCAACTGGCCCGGCGAAAGCTTGTTGCCGCGGTTGATCGACATCTGTGCAACGCTGATTTCTTTCAGGCCGTCATAGAGCTCTTCAAAATGCTCGTCGAACAGGCCGACCACGTCGCGCTTTTCGTCCGGCTCGTAGGGCAGGGTGGCGCCCCACACACGGTCGTATTCATGACGGTCGCTGCCGCTGAAGAATTCGGTGAAGCCCGTGATCAGGTCGGCCTTGGTGAACATCACATACACCGGCGCGAATACTTCGAGCTTCTCGGTCAACTCCTGCACGCGCTGGCGCAGATTCTTCGCGAGATTGATCGCGAACTCGGGTTTGCTGCCAGTCAACTCAGCAATGCTTGCCGTGACGATGATGCCGTTGATCGGCGCCTTCGGCCGGAAACGCTTGAGCAGGCCAAGAAAGCCGAGCCATTCGGTGCGGTCTTCTTCGTGTACGGAATAGCGGCCGGCGGTATCGAGCAGAATGCCTTCGGTCGTGAAGAACCAGTCGCAATTCCGTGTGCCGCCAATGCCATGAATCACTGCGTTGTTCTTGTCGGCGAAAGGAAACTGCAGGCCGGAATTCAGCACGGCGCTGCTTTTGCCCGCAGCCGGGTTGCCGATCACGATGTACCAGGGCAATTCATACAGCGCCGAGCCGCCGGACATCTGACCGATCTTCGAGGTCTTGATCGTTTTCACCGCATCCACGAGGCGCGTGCGCAGTACGTCGAGTTCGGCCTGGCGCGCGGGCGTGGGCGCGGGGCCGGTTTCGGTCTGCTTCTCGGCCTGTTGCTCGAGCATTTCACCGAGCTTGTTATTCGCGCGCCGCGCGCGCAGGCGGCGCACCACCCAGACCAGCAGCCACAGCGCGACCACCGCGCCGAGCACGATGGCAGGCCACATCAGGTCGATCTGCAAGGTGTCGGCGCCGATGAATAAAACAGCAGCGAGCGCTAGCAAGCCGATGATCGAGAGCGTGCGTGTGTGGGTCAACACGTTAAGAATGCGTCGCATAAGCCGTTCAGGTCTTGGTGATGTGTGTTGTGGCGCGAGTGTGGCAAACAACATGACGCGAGCGCGGGCAAAGTCTGCCCGCGCCGCGTTTGAAACAAAACGAAAGCATATTCAGACGAAGATGAATATGGCCGGATTGTTAAATCCGCCATGGAGTGTTCCGCCGATGGCGTCTGGGCGAATGCCGTTATGCATGCGGCATTGCCGATTCTTGCCGGAAAAATTGATTGAACGCCCCATTGCAACCTCTTTATTACCTGCTTCGCCTTAATGACCGCGCCCCAGGACGAAGCCGGGTTTGTGATATTCAACGTGCCCGAGATCCATCATTTTCCAACGGCCACCCCACGTCAGGCCGACCTGTTCGGCCGTCTGTCCATATAACTGATAGCCTCGCATGGCCCAGGGATCTTTTTCTGAAATGACGAGCTTGCCGTCGCGCAAAAACGCATTGTCCGCGGCAAGACCGTATTGGTGATAGCTCTGAAATGCTGCGGCATTCGTGACGTTGCCCCCCATTTGCGCCAGGCGGTTTTGCCGCTCCGGACTGCGATAACCTTCCAGCAATGCCATTTCATACCCGTACTGCTCGTGCATGATTTTGTAAACGAGCAATAAACGCGTTCTGAAATCGGCGTCGAGCAAATTCCAGTCGCGGCTCGCGTCTTTCAGCGCAGGCCGAATCTGCTCCACTTCCTGCGTTGCAAATACTTCTGGCGGCAGCGGCGGCGGGGGCACAAGCTGTTCGCCATTCAATAACGCGGCAATTTTCTCGTCCGGTACTCGTGCAGTGTCATCGAATTGGAATAATTGCCGGCCGCGTAAAGCCAATGCCACCAATGGCGGCGTCGCAAGAATACCTGTGGTGGTAAAAATCAGCAAGCGCCGCTTTGCCAGTAACTTTTGCATATCGACTGCAGTCGATTGCGAAATTTTTGCCGAACGCGCTAATTGACTTCGAGCACGTGATGCGCCTTGCGATGCCCGACGCATCACGCGGCCATGAATGGCGAGCGCGGCGCCTAATAAAGAGGCGCGTACCGCTGGCAATAGCAGCATTGCAGCGATCACAACGGCGATGGCGAAATAGGCGAGAAGTACTACGGCAATCAAAGTCGACCCCGGAAATTGGAAACAATTGTATTTTGTAATGCTTGCTCTTAGAATCAGGCCTGCTCGGAGAGGAGCCGGAACGGTATTATCACGGCGAAATAATCCAGGATTCAATGAGACAGTGAATGAGTGCGCCGGAAAGTTCGAATTCCAAAGCCCCACCTAGCCTGTTATCCGATAAGGCTAAGGGTGCCGATGGCAATGGTTCGCGAATTCTTGCGAACCTGGAAGGCCGCGTCGCGCCGCCTACCGAAAAACCACGCCGGTCGAAAACGCCGCTTGTGCTGGTCGCCTTGCTGGTGATCGCGGCGGGCGGCTGGGGCGCGTGGCATATGCAGCAGCGTGTGCAGTCGGAGTCTTTGGCATCCGCCACGCCCGCCAACGCCGAGAAAGCCGCCGTGCCGGCGTCCGCCGCCAGCGGCGCGCCTCAGGTCGCGGCGAAAGCGGAAGCGCCGGCTGCAGCGTCGTCGCAGGCGGCCACGATCGTTGCCGACGATAGCGACAGCAAGACACCGGCGGCATCCGCGAGTGCGCCCGCGAGCGGTGACGGGAGCCGCTTGTCGCGCGCGCTCGCCGATGGTGCCGAGCCCAGCAATGCATCTGCACCGGTTGCATCCGCAACGGCTGCGTCGGCGGTCACGGTGCCGGCTGCAAAGCATGGCAAGAGCGCGACGGCTGTGGCCAGCAATGAGAAACGCGAGTTGACGGCGCACGGCAAGAAGGAAAGCACGAGCGCAAGCAATCATCACGCGAGCGCACCGACCGCGGTCGCCCAGGCGAAGAAATCGCGTGCGGCCGGTAATGCTTCGAAAGATGATTCGGATGCCGATCTGTTGGCTGCGCTCGTGGCGCGCACGAAGCCGGCCGATGCGAAAGCGACCGACGGCAAAACGGCCACCAAGGTCAGTGCATCGGCTACGCCTGGCAACGTCAAGCTGGCAGAACGCGTAAAAGAATGCGGGCAGCGTGGTTTCTTTGAAGACCAACTGTGCCGCTGGCGCGTCTGTGACGGGCATTGGGGTAAGGACCCCGCCTGTCCGGGGGCGGCGCCTCAGGCACGCCAGCCGTAAGTCCAAAATGTGCGTCCTGGTGACGCACAATCCCATCAAGCACGACGCCAGGTTGATTTGAGTCAATCCTGCGTCGTGTCTTATCTTGCTGTGGCGCATAGAATCTTTGAATGCGCTCCATCTCCTCCTGGCCTCTCGCCACCAAACTCGCTGCTCTTGTCGCTACGTTGCTTACGTTGGCGCTCGCATCGATTGGTTTGACGCTCTGGATTACCTGGCAACTCGACGGCGGTGCGGCCGCGATCAACGAGGCCGGGCGCATGCGGATGCAAACCTACCGCGTCGCGCTGCTGCTGCGCGATTCCCCGTCTCAGGTCGGCGCGCTCGCCCACCAGTTCGATGAAAGTCTCACGTTGCTTGAGAAGGGCGATCCAGCACGTCCGTTGTTCGTGCCGTGGAACGCCGAGGCGCGCGCGCGTTTTGCCCAGGTGCAAGCGCAATGGCAGGCGTTGCGCCCGGTTTGGAGCGGGCCAAATCCACCCGCCGCTGCTGAGGTGGAACGGCAAGCCAGGCAATTTGTTTTACTGATCGATTCGTTCGACAGTTCGATCGAAGCGCAGCTTGCGCGCTGGACTTCGATCCTCAATGCCGTGCAACTGGCACTGCTGGTGCTGGCGATCGGCAGTGCGCTGGCGTTGCTATACGTGGGGCATTTGAGCGTACTTGCTCCGGTTCTCAGACTAACCGGTGGTCTGTCGCGAGTCGAGCGCGGAGACTTCGGCACGCGTGTCGAAGTTGTGACGCAAGATGAATTCGGTGAGTTGTCCACGGGTTTCAACCGGATGGCGCAGAACCTGCAACAGCTTTATGCCGGTCTGGAGCAGAAGGTCAGCGAGAAAACCGCCAGCCTCGAGACGGAGCGTGCGCGTCTTGCCGCGCTCTATGAAGTAAGCGCGTTTCTCGCGAACGCCAGTACGCTGGATGCACTTGCGCAGGGCTTCGCGCAACGCATTCGCCGGATTGCCGCCGCGGATTCGGTGGCAATCCGCTGGTCGGGCGAGGCCAACGAACGTTACCTGTTGCTGGCGGGAGCCAGCCTGCCGCGCTTCATGGTTGAAGACGAGCAATGTCTCACGTCGCGCAGTTGCCTGTGTGGTCATCCACAGAGCGTGCCTGGCGCGCGAGTGATCCCCGTGCTGGCCGCAGGACCCGGCGCGGCGACACTCGGTCATTGCGCGCGCGCGGGCTATGCCACGCTCGTGTCAGTGCCTGTGATTCTGCATCAGCGCACGCTTGGCGAGATCGACCTGTTCTTTAGCGAGGCGCTTCAGTTGTCCGCCCAGGACCGCGATCTGCTCGACACGCTGGCGAGCCATCTGGCAGGCGCGATGGAGAATTTGCGCGTGAGTGCGCTGGAACGGGAAACCGCGGTATCCGATGAACGCGCGTTGCTCGCGAGCGAACTGCACGACTCGATCGCGCAGTCGCTGGCGTTTCTGAAAATACAGGTGCAGTTGCTGCGTGATGCATTGCCGACCCCTGCCGATTCATCTGTCGCGCGTATCGTCGACGAACTGGACGCGGGTGTGCGCGAAAGCACCGGCGACGTGCGCGAGTTGCTGATGCATTTCCGCACGCGCGGCAACACCGAGGATATCGAACCTGCGTTGCGCACCACGCTGCGCAAGTTCGAACACCAGACGGGGCTGTCCACGAATCTCCTGATCGAAGGCCATGGCCTGCCGCTCGACGCGGACGTGCAGGTGCAGGTGTTGCATGTATTGCAGGAAGCGTTGTCGAACGTACGCAAACATGCGTGCGCGCGTGAGGTCTGGCTGGAGGTGCAGCAGAGTCCGGTATGGAGTTTTGAAGTTCGCGACGACGGCGAGGGCTTCGACGCACAGCAACACTCGCCCGGCGAGACACACGTGGGAATGCGCATCATGCGCGAACGCGCGGCGCGGATTGGTGCGGCAGTGGTGGTCGACTCAGTGCCCGGCGCCGGAACGTGTGTCACGTTGACGTTGGCGCCGTCCCAGCGCGGTGCTCCAGAAGCGGTTCATGAAGATCAGGTCGAAGCTGCCTAGGCATCGGCCCGTAAAGGGGAGCATAGATGATGATTCCAATTCGTTTGCTGGTGGTCGATGACCATACGTTGTTCCGGCGTGGGTTGATCTCCCTGCTGCATGAAGACGCACGATTCCAGGTGGTCGGCGAAGCGGCCGATGCCGGCGAGGCGCAACGGCGTGCCGGTGAACTGCAACCCGATCTGATCCTGCTGGATAACCATCTGCCCGGCGTAAGCGGAATCGATGCGCTCAAGGATTTGCATGAGGCCGCGCCACAGGCCCGGGTGTTGATGCTGACCGTAAGCGAAGACGAACGCGATCTGGGTGCCGCGTTGCGCTGCGGCGCGCAGGGGTATCTGCTGAAGACCGTCGATGCGAACACGCTCGCCGAGTCGATCGTGCGAACCATGCGGGACGAGGCGGTAGTGAGTCCCGAGATGACGGGCAAGCTGGTCTCGGCGTATCGGGCTGCGGCGGCGAACGACACGTCGGCGGCCGTGAGAGCCGCGCCTGAGGTCATGGCGGCGCCACCGGTCGTTGTCGACGCAGCGCAGGCACAGCTTGCGCCGGGTATTGTGCTATCGGCCCGGGAGCAGGAAATCCTTGCGCATATCGCTCTGGGCGCGAGCAACAAGGAGATCGCTCGCGCGCTGGCAATTGCGGAGACCACGGTCAAGATTCATGTACAGCATATTTTGCGCAAGTTGAAGTTGGGCTCGAGGGTGCAAGCTGCTGTGTATGCGACGGTGAATTCGATCGTGGTCGATTAACAACCGACTAACAATCGATTAACAACCGATTCGCAATACTCCGAAAGAACTACCCCTAAGAATCTTCCTACTCCTTCTGCACCCAACCAAACTTCCTTCGGAAGGATACCGAACCCGCGCCTAAAACGGCAAAGTCAGAGTCATGGAAAAGGAGTAGTTCCCATGACAAAGACCGCGGTCGGCATCGGCGCCGCAACCCCACCCAAAGCCTGGTCGGTTCTGATCGCGAGCACCTTCGCGTTTACCGTGTGTTTTATGGTGTGGATGATGTTCGGCGTGATCGGCATCCCGATCCGTCAATCCCTTCATCTGAACGAAACCGAGTTTGGCATGCTGGCCGCGCTGCCGGTCCTGACCGGCTCGCTCGTGCGCGTGCCGCTCGGCATCTGGACCGATCGCTATGGCGGTCGCGTCGTCATGGCCAGTCTGATGCTTGCCACCGTGCCGGCAATCTGGTTGATGAGCTATGCGACTGCCTATTGGCATTTTCTCGTCATCGGTCTGTTCGTCGGGTTGGCCGGAGGATCGTTCTCGGTTGGCACGCCGTATGTGGCCCGCTGGTTTCCGCAGGAGCGCCGTGGTTTTGCCATGGGCATCTTCGGTGCGGGCAATTCAGGTGCGGCCGTCAACAAGTTCATCGCGCCCGCCATCCTCGTTGCCTTCGGTTGGGGCATGGTCGCGAAAACCTACGCGGTTGCCATGCTTGCCGCCGTGGTTCTGTTCTGGCTTTTTACCGCGAGCGATCCTTCACATCGCGTGCCGAACAACCAGCGTTTCGTCGATCAGCTCCGGGCGCTCAAGGATCCACGCGTCCTCAAGTATTGCCAGTACTACAGCATCGTGTTCGGCGGCTATGTCGGGCTCTCGTTGTGGATGGTGCAGTACTACGTCGGTGAGTATGGGCTCGACATTCGCGTTGCTGCTTTGCTTGCGGCGTGCTTCTCGCTGCCTGGCGGTGTCCTGCGCGCGATGGGTGGCTGGCTCTCGGATCGCTATGGCGCGCATCGCGTGACGTGGTGGGTGATGTGGGTGAGCTGGATATGCCTGTTCCTGCTCAGCTATCCACAAACCGTTTTCACGATTGCGACCGTCGACGGTCCCAAGGTATTCCATCTCGGTCCCAACGTCGTCTGGTTCACGGTGCTGATGTTCGTGCTCGGTATTGCTTTCGCGTTCGGCAAGGCCAGCACCTTCAAGTACATCGGCGATGAGTTTCCGAACAACATTGGAGCGATCTCCGGCATCGTCGGCCTCGCCGGCGGTCTGGGCGGCTTCGCGTTGCCGATTCTGTTCGGCGTACTGGTCGATCTCACCGGCATCCGTTCGAGCGCCTTCATGCTGCTTTACGGTGTCGTGTGGGTGTCGCTGATCTGGATGTATCTCACCGAAGTCCGCCATACCGACGTGATGACCGCAGGTGCAATCCCCGCCGACGTCACGCGCAATCAGGCTTCGAATCAGGCTTCGACCCAAGTTTCTTCTCAAGCAGGAACCCCATCATGAATATCTCGACAGCACGCGCGAGAGCCGGCCGTACGCTGACTCTCTGGACGCCTGAAGACAAAGCTTTCTGGAAGCAGGAGGGCGAGTCCGTTGCCAAACTCAATCTATGGATATCGGTGCCTGCGCTATTCCTCGCATTCGCGATCTGGCAGGTGTGGAGCGTCGTGGCGGTCACCTTGCCGTCACTCGGTTTTCGCTATTCGACCAATCAGTTGTTCTGGCTCGCCGCGGCGCCGGCGCTCTCCGGCGCAACGCTGCGTATTTTCTACTCGTTCATGGTGCCGATTTTCGGCGGACGTCGCTGGACGGCGCTCTCCACCGCGTCCTTGCTGATTCCCGCGGTCGGTATCGGCTTTGCGGTGCAGGACAACACCACAAGCTATCCGACCATGTTGCTGCTCGCGCTGCTGTGCGGTTTCGGCGGCGGTAATTTCAGTTCCAGCATGGCCAACATCAGCTTCTTCTTTCCGAAGGAGCGCAAGGGTTCTGCGCTTGGTGTGAACGGTGGATTCGGCAACCTCGGTGTATCCGCGGTGCAGTTCTTGTCGCCACTGGTCATTACGGCCGGCGTGTTCGGCATTTTCGGCGGCGAGCCGCAACTGATGACGAAGTCCGGTCATGTATCTCAGGTGTGGATGCAGAACGCCGCGTTCATCTGGGTGCCATGGATCGCCATCTCCGCGGTCGCCGCATGGTTCGGCATGAACGATCTGGCCGACGCCAAGGCATCTTTCGCCGCGCAAGCAAGCATCTTCCGTAGCCGTCACAACTGGCTGATGTGCACGTTGTATCTCGGCACCTTCGGCTCGTTTATCGGTTATTCCGCTGGTTTTCCGTTGCTCATCAAGAGCCAGTTCCCGGACCTCAATCCCTTGACGTACGCATGGGTCGGACCCTTCGTCGGCGCGGCGATCCGTCCAGTAGGCGGTTGGCTTGCCGACAAGCTAGGCGGCGCGCGTGTCACGTTCTGGAATTTCGTCGTGATGGTGCTTGCGGTTGTGGGGGTTCTGTACTTCCTGCCGAAAACCGGCAGTGCCGCGTTCCCGTGGGGGCCGCATGCAGGGGCGTTCGGTGGATTCTTCGCGATGTTCATGCTGCTTTTCCTGACCACCGGCGTCGGCAACGGCTCCACGTTCCGCATGATTCCGGTGATTTTCCTGAACCTGCGACTGCGCGGCGTACCGCCCAACGACAAGGAAGCGCTCGTCCATGCAAATCGCGAAGGCAATACAGAGGGCGCGGCCGCGATTGGCTTTGCCGGCGCGATCGGCGCATACGGCGGGTTCTTCATTCCGAAAAGCTACGGCAGCTCGATTCTCGCCAGCGGCGGCCCCGAACTGGCGTTGTACGGGTTCATCGCCTTTTACGTGCTGTGTGTCGGACTGACCTGGTGGTTTTACGCGCGGCGCAATGCCGGGATGCCGTGTTGAGCGCGGCGCTGAAAAGCATTAGACAAGGATTGAAATCATGAGTCACTTTCTGGACAGACTGAAATACTTCGCGCAGTCGCGCGAGCGTTTCGCCAAAGGTCACGGCGTAACCACGGGGGAAGACCGCACGTGGGAGGACGCGTACCGTGCGCGCTGGCAGCACGACAAGATCGTACGTTCGACGCATGGGGTGAATTGCACGGGCTCATGCTCGTGGAAGATTCATGTGAAGGGCGGCATTGTCACCTGGGAAACGCAGCAGACCGACTACCCACGTACGCGTGCCGACCTGCCGAACCATGAGCCGCGTGGTTGCGCACGCGGCGCGAGCTATAGCTGGTATCTGTACAGCGCCAATCGCGTCAAGTATCCGCTGGTGCGCGCACGCCTGCTCAAGCATTGGCGCGCAGCGCGCGCGGTGGCCGCGAGCCCTGTCGACGCATGGGCCAGCATCGTCGAGAACGACGCGCAACGCCGCGACTACCAAAGTCAGCGCGGTTTGGGTGGTTTCGTGCGGGCCGACTGGAACGAGGTCAACGAGATTGTCGCGGCGGCCAACGTTTATACGATCAGGAAGCATGGACCCGACCGCGTCGTCGGCTTCTCGCCGATTCCGGCGATGTCCATGGTCAGCTACGCGGCGGGGAGCCGTTATCTGAGTCTGATCGGCGGCGTCTGCATGAGTTTTTACGACTGGTACTGCGATTTGCCGCCGTCGAGCCCGCAGGTATGGGGAGAGCAAACGGACGTGCCGGAATCGGCGGACTGGTACAACTCGAGCTACATCATTGCGTGGGGTTCGAATGTGCCGCAAACGCGCACACCCGACGCGCATTTCTTCACTGAGGTGCGCTATCGCGGCACCAAGACGGTTGCGGTGACGCCGGACTATTCAGAAGTCGCCAAGCTCGCCGATCTGTGGATGCATCCGCGCCAGGGCACCGACGCGGCGCTGGCAATGGCAATGGGCCACGTGATCCTGCGCGAGTTCTACTTCAACAAACGCAGCGCGTATTTCGACGACTACGCACGCCGTTACACCGATCTGCCGCTACTCGTGCAATTGAAGCCGCGTACGCTGCCGGATGGCCGCGAGGTGCTGGTGCCGGACCGCTATGTCCGTGCCGACGACTTCAACGGCAAACTCGGGCAGGACAACAATCCCGACTGGAAAACAGTGGCCTTTGACGAGCACGGCAAGGTTGTTTTGCCGCAGGGCTCGATCGGCTTCCGCTGGGGGCCGGACGGCCGCGCCGATGCCGGCCGCTGGAACCTCGAAGCGAAAGAAGGGCGCCATGGCGACGCCGTGAAGCTCAAGCTTTCGGTGCTGGAAGACGGCGCGCAGCAACATGAGGTCGTGACGGTCGGTTTCCCGTATTTCGGCGGCATCGACACGCCGCACTTCACGGCCAGCAAGCAGGACGACGTGCTGGCGCGCCCGGTGCCCGCGGTACGCATCCCGTTGGGCAAGGCCGGTGACGAGCGCGAGGTGCTGGTCGCCACCGTATTCGATCTGCTGGCTGCGAACTATGGCGTGGATCGCGGTTTCGGCGGCGCCGTGGACTATCACGACGACGTGCCGTACACACCTGCATGGCAGGAAAAGATCACGGGCGTTTCGCGCGACCAGGTGATCACTGTCGCGCGTGAGTTCGCGGAGAACGCGGACAAGACGCACGGAAAGTCGATGGTAATCATCGGCGCGGCGATGAACCATTGGTATCACGCCGACATGAACTACCGTGGCGTGATCAATATGCTGATGCTGTGCGGTTGCATCGGCCAAAGCGGCGGCGGCTGGGCGCACTACGTGGGCCAGGAGAAACTGCGGCCGCAAACCGGCTGGACAGCGCTTGCATTTGCGCTCGACTGGATTCGGCCGCCGCGGCAGATGAATTCCACCAGCTTCTTCTACGCGCACACCGATCAATGGCGCTATGAAAAGCTGGGCGTCGACGAAATTCTGTCGCCGCTCGCGGATAAACAGCAATACAGCGGGTCGTTGATCGATTACAACGTGCGCGCCGAGCGCATGGGGTGGCTGCCTTCAGCACCTCAGTTGCAAACCAATCCCTTGCAGGTAGCCGCCGACGCACAAGCCGCGGGACTCGACGCGAAGGATTACGTGGCGCGCACGCTGAAAGACGGTTCGCTGAAGATGAGTTGCGAGGATCCCGATCATCCGGCCAACTGGCCGCGCAACATGTTCGTATGGCGTTCGAACCTGCTGGGCTCGTCGGGCAAGGGTCACGAGTACTTCCTCAAACATTTGCTCGGTACCAGCCACGGCGTGCAAGGCCGCGATCTCGGCGACGACGATGCCAGGCCGCATGAGGTCACCTGGCATGACAAGGCGCCCGAAGGCAAACTCGATTTGCTGGTGACGCTCGACTTCCGCATGAGCACCACGTGTCTGTACTCCGACATCGTATTGCCGACAGCGACCTGGTACGAGAAAAACGATCTGAACACGAGCGACATGCATCCGTTCATCCACCCGCTTTCGAGTGCGGTCGATCCGGCATGGCAGGCGCGTAGCGATTGGGATATCTACAAAGGCTTCGCGCAGAAGTTTAGCGAAGTCTGCGTTGGCCATCTGGGTGTCGAGAAAGAAGTGGTGCTGACACCGCTGATGCATGACACCCCGGCTGAACTTGCGCAGCCCTACGACGTGCGCGACTGGAAGCGTGGCGAATGCGAACTGATTCCAGGCAAGACCGCACCGCAAGTCAATGTGGTCGAGCGTGATTATCCGAATGTGTATCGGCGCTTCACGGCCTTGGGGCCGCTGATGGACAAAGTCGGCAATGGCGGCAAGGGTATCGCATGGAACACCCAGACGGAAGTCGGGCAACTGGCCGAACTAAACGGCACGGTGCGCGACGCCGGCGCGACCCAGGGCATGGTGAAGATCGACAGCGACATCGACGCATGCGAAGTGCTGTTGATGCTCGCGCCTGAAACCAATGGACACGTCGCGGTGAAAGCATGGGACGCCCTGTCGAAAATCACCGGTCGCGAGCATACCCATCTGGCGATGCATCGCGAGGACGAGAAGATCCGCTATCGCGACGTGCAGGCGCAACCGCGCAAGATCATTTCGTCGCCTACATGGAGTGGTCTGGAAAGCGAGAAGGTGTCGTACAACGCCGGCTATACCAACGTGCACGAGCTGATTCCATGGCGCACGCTGACGGGCCGCCAGCAGTTCTATCAGGATCATCCGTGGATGCGCGATTTCGGCGAAGGCTTCGTCAGCTATCGGCCGCCGGTCGATCTGAAGGCTGCGTCGCCAATGCATGGCCGCAAGCCGAATGGACACAAGGAAATCGCGCTGAACTTCATTACACCGCATCAGAAATGGGGTATTCACAGCACCTACACCGATAACCTGATCATGCTCACGCTCAACCGCGGCGGGCCGGTGATCTGGCTGAGCGAAGACGATGCGAAAGAGGCGGGTATCGAAGACAACGATTGGGTCGAACTGTTCAACATCAACGGTGCGATCGCGGCGCGTGCGGTGGTCAGCCAGCGCGTCAATCCGGGCATGGTGATGATGTATCACGCGCAGGAAAAGATTGTGAACGTGCCGGGCTCGGAAATCACCGGCACGCGCGGCGGCATTCATAACTCGGTGACGCGCATCGTGCTCAAACCCACGCACATGATCGGCGGCTATGCGCAGCTTAGCTACGGTTTTAACTACTACGGAACCATCGGCACCAATCGCGACGAATTCGTCCTCGTGCGCAAGATGGCGAAGGTGGACTGGCTCGACGATGAGCCGGTGCTCGCAGCAAACGGAGGTCGGCAATGAAAATTCGCGCACAGATCGGCATGGTGCTCAATCTGGACAAGTGCATCGGCTGTCACACCTGTTCGGTGACGTGCAAGAACGTCTGGACCAATCGCGAAGGCGTTGAGTACGCGTGGTTCAACAACGTCGAGACGAAACCCGGCATTGGCTATCCGAAGCAGTGGGAGAACCAGGACAAATGGAACGGCGGCTGGAAGCGGAACGCGGACGGCTCGATCGAGCCGCGCCAGGGCAGCCGGATGAAGGTGCTCTCGCGCATCTTTGCGAATCCGAATCTGCCGCAGATCGACGACTACTACGAACCGTTCACGTTCGATTATGAACATCTGCAGGCCGCGCCGGAAAGCAAGGCGCCCCCCGTCGCACGACCGCGCAGCCTGTTGACCGGCAAGCGGATGGAGAAGATCGAGTGGGGGCCGAACTGGGAAGAGATTCTTGGTGGCGAGTTCGAGAAGCGCAGCAAGGACAAGAATTTCGACGATGTGCAGAAGGACATCTACGGCCAGTTCGAAAACACCTTCATGATGTATTTGCCGCGGCTTTGCGAGCACTGCCTGAATCCGGCCTGCGTTGCGAGTTGCCCGTCGGGCTCGATCTACAAGCGCGAGGAAGATGGCATCGTGCTGATCGATCAGGACAAGTGCCGCGGCTGGCGCATGTGCGTTTCCGGCTGTCCGTACAAGAAGATTTACTACAACTGGCAGTCCGGCAAGGCCGAGAAGTGCATTTTCTGCTACCCGCGTATCGAAAGCGGTCAACCGACCGTGTGTTCGGAAACCTGTGTGGGCCGGATTCGCTACCTCGGCGTGTTGCTGTACGACGCGGATCGTATTGAGGAAGCAGCATCTGTCGAACGCGAAACCGATCTGTATCAGGCGCAGCTCGATGTATTCCTGGATCCGAACGACCCGAAGGTGATCGAGCAGGCGCGGGCCGACGGTGTGCCGCAGGCATGGCTTGATGCGGCAAAAAATAGTCCCGTCTACAAGATGGCGATGGAATGGCGCGTCGCCTTGCCGCTGCATCCGGAGTACCGCACGCTGCCGATGGTGTGGTACGTGCCACCGCTTTCACCGATCACCACGGCGGCGAGCGAAGGGCATATGAGCCTGAACGGCGAAATTCCGGACGTCACGCAGTTGCGTATTCCCGTCAAGTATCTGGCGAATCTGCTGACTGCCGGTGACGAGGCGCCCGTGATCAGCGCACTCGAGCGGATGCTTGCAATGCGCACCTATCAGCGTGAGAAACATGTGGACGGTCGTGAAAACGCGGCGGTGCTCGCACAAGTGGGCATGACCCAGCCGGAAGTGGAGGACATGTACCGCGTGATGGCGCTCGCGAACTACGAGGACCGCTTCGTGGTGCCGAGCACGCACCGCGAATATGCGGAGAACCTGTACGACCTGAAGGGCGGTTGCGGCTTTTCGTTCGGTAACGGTTGCTCGGATGGCGCGAGCGAAACGAGTCTGTTCGGTGGGAAGAAGCGCCGCACGATTCCGATCAAGGCAAAGGTGTGAGAGGTGGAATGATGAACAACGAGCCCATTTATGAACCCCACAGCACGGCGGCACGTGTACTTGCCGCGTTGCTGAGCTACCCGGATGCCCAGTTGCGTGCATTACTGCCGGAGCTGGCAATTACCTTGCTTGGCGACACGGCGCTGTCGGCTGAGCGTCGCGCAGCGGTCTTTGCGCTGACAGCCGATTTGCAGCACAGCGATCCTCTCGAAGCGGAAGCTCGCTATGTCGATACGTTCGACCGCAGCCGCCGCACGTCGCTCCATTTGTTCGAGCATGTGCATGGCGATTCGCGTGAGCGCGGCCCGGCAATGATCGATCTTCAGCAAACCTATGAGCAGCAAGGATTGTTGCTTGCGCCCGGCGAGTTGCCGGACTACCTGCCCGTGGTGCTGGAGTTTGCGTCCACGCAGCCTCACGAAGTCGCGCGCGAATTCCTTGCTGAGATGGCGCATCTGCTGCAATCGATTCATGCCGCGCTCGCGCGCCAGGACAGCCCTTATGCGGCAGCCGTTGCTGCCGCGCTCGATCTCGCGGGCGAACCGGTGCAAGCGCCTGAGACCGTACCGGAGGCACCACCCGAGGCTCCGCTCGACGAGCAATGGGCCGAGCCTGTGGTTTTCGACGGCTGCTCCGTGGCAGGCCAGTACGCCGCGCCTGCTGTGCAACCCATCCAGATCGTTCGGCGCAACGCTGCATCGCCACGCCGACCTAAGGAGGTCACGGTATGAACTACCTCGATACGTTCTTATTCGGCATCTACCCGTACCTATGTCTGGTGGTGTTCCTGGTCGGCAGTCTGTTGCGTTACGACCGCGATCAGTACACCTGGAAAAGCGATTCGTCGCAGATGCTGCGCACCGGTACTTTACGTTGGGGCAGCAATCTGTTTCACGTCGGTGTGCTGTTCCTGATGTTCGGCCATTTCTTCGGCATGCTGACGCCGCACGTGCTCTACGAATCGTTCATCAGTGCCGGCGCGAAGCAGGTCGTGGCGATGGTGTCGGGCGGTATGGCGGGCACGCTGGCGTTTGTCGGCGTAACCATGCTGCTGGTCCGCCGGCTCGGCGACGCGCGCATTCGTGCTAATTCGAAAACCAGCGACATCGTGCTGCTGGTGTTGTTGTGGGTGCAACTGGTCCTGGGCCTCGGCACGATCCCGATGTCAGCGCAGCATCTGGACGGCAGCATGATGATGAAACTCGCCGGCTGGGCACAGCACATCGTCACCTTCCAGGGCGGCGCCGCTGTGCTCATCGCTGAAGCGAGCTGGGTGTTCAAGGCCCACATGTTCCTTGGCATGACGCTGTTTCTGGTGTTTCCGTTCACGCGCCTCGTGCATGTCTGGAGCGGTTTTGCATCGTTGGCGTATCTGGTACGGCCGTGGCAGGTGGTGCGCGATCGGCGTCTGAACCTGCCGGCGGGGCAGAATACGCCGCCGCGGCGTTCGTGACTTTGCCGTCCGGGTTGCGGGCGATGCGCGTCAATCGACGCGCATCCGTTCCACCAGAAAGTCGAGCAACGCACGCACGCGGGCGGGCAGGTGGCCGCCCTGGCCCAGATAAAGCGCGCTGACCGGTTCGGTTTCACCGGGATCGAATGCTTCGAGTAGCACGGTGAGGCGGCCGGCGGCCACGTCGTCGCGCACCTGAAAAGCGGCCAGCCGCGCCAGGCCCACGCCGGCGAGCGTGAGTTGGCGCAGCGTTTCCCCGTCGCTGACCTGCGCATTACCTTCTACAGGCACGTCGATCCGGCGTCGCGCTTCATCGAGCAGCGGCCAGCCGCTCGCCGCCCTTGCAAAGCCAAATCCCAGCCGGTTGTGCGTTGCCAGATCAGCCGGTGTTTGGGGCGTGCCGTGGCGGGCCAGATAGGCCGGTGCAGCGACAATCACCATCTTCGCGTCACCCAGCCTGCGCGCCACCAGTTGCGAATCCTTGAGCGGACCGCTGCGCAGCGCGACATCGGTGCGTTGTTCGAGCAGGTCGACCACCTGATCGGTCAACACGATATCGAGTGTAATTTCGGGATGGGCGGCGAGAAATTCAGGCACGAGCGGCAACAGATAGTGCCGACCGAGCGGCACATTCGCATGCACACGCAGGCGACCGCGGGGCGTTGAGCCAGTGGCCGCGCCGCGTTCGGTTTCGTCGAGCTCGGCGAGCACGCGCACACCGCGTTCGTAGAACACGCAGCCTTCCGGCGTGAGTTGCAGATTGCGCGTCGAGCGGTTCACCAGCCGCGCGCCCAGCCGGGCCTCAAGACGCGACACCAGCTTGCTGACAGCCGAAGGCGTCATTCCCAGCGCACGTGCCGCTGCCGAAAACCCGCCTAGCTCGACCGCGCGGACGAACACTTCGAGTTCGCCGGAGCGGTTCACATCCAAACGTGCCATCGTGAGTTCAGTTCACAGGTGATATGCCATCCGGCAGTCTACCGAAAGCACTGTCGCGCCGATATCTTTCAGTTACCGGACGGCGTGGGCCGTCGCAACGAAATGAGCGATGGGAGCATGGTCATGAACGCAGTAAAGAAGGTGGCTTTGGTGGTCGGCGCACAGGGTGTGATCGGCCGCAATCTGGTCGATCATCTCGCCACGCTTGACGATTGGACGGTCATTGGCCTCGCGCGCCGTGGCGGCGAAGCCAGGGAGCGGGTGCAATACATCGCGGCCGACCTGCTGGATGAGACCGACACCCGATCGAAACTGGGTGCTTTGAATCACGTCACGCACGTGTTCTATGCCGCGTATCAGGATCGTCCGACCTGGGCCGAACTGGTGCCCCCCAATCTGGCGATGCTGGTCAACGTGCTCGACGCCATCGAGCCGGCCGCGGCGGGCTTGCAGCATGTGAGCCTGATGCAGGGCTACAAGGTCTACGGCGGCCATCTCGGGCCGTTCAAGACCCCCGCGCGCGAAGATGACGCGCACTTCATGCCGCCTGAGTTCATGTTCGACCAGCAGACGCTCCTGAGCTCGCGCCAGCAGGGCAAGCGCTGGACCTGGTCGGCGATCCGCCCTTCCGTGGTGGGCGGTTTTGCATTGGGTAACCCGATGAATCTGGCGGTGGCGATCGCCGTGTATGCATCGATGTCGAAAGAACTCGGCTTGCCTTTGCGCTTTCCCGGCAAACCCGGTGCTTACGACAAACTGCTGGAAATGACCGACGCCGGTTTGCTTGCGCGCGCAACGGTGTGGGCCGCGACGGAGCCGCGCGCCGCGAATCAGGCGTTCAACATCAACAATGGCGACCTGTTCCGCTGGAACGATATGTGGCCGAAGATAGCCCGCTACTTCGCGCTCGACGTGGCGCCGCCGCTGCCCATGTCGCTCGATACGATCATGGCCGACAAAGCTTCGTTGTGGACGGGGATGGCGGCCCAGCACGGCTTGCAGCCGGTTCCCTATCAGGACGTTTCTGCATGGCGCTTTGCGGATTTCGTTTTTTCGTGGGATTACGACATGTTCGGCGACGGCTCGAAAGCTCGGCGTTTCGGTTTTCACGAATTTGTCGATACCGAGGCGATGTTTACCGCCATTTTCGATGACTTAAGAAGCAGAAAGCTGATTCCATGAATTACGCATTAAATCTGACGATTTTATTTCATTAAGTTTACGTCTATGATGAGCCTCCTTATTCGAGCACTACGATTGCATATAAAAGGAGACATCGGTGAAGAGGCTTTTTGTGGCATTGACATGCGTGGCAAGTGTGGCGGCCGTCTCGGTACTTTCGGCGTGTGGCGGGAGCGATCTCAATGCGCAGACGAATCCGCCCAAAGTAATTATCGACAGTGACTACAACACGCTGAGCGACGACGGCCAGTTAGGCGTAATGGCTGCGCAATTGCAGGCGCAAGGCTCGTTGAAAGTATTGGGCATTACGGTGGTGTCCGGTAATCAATGGTTGAAGCAGGGCGTATCGGACGCATTGAAATCGGTTGAACGCCTTGGCGTTGAAAATCAGATTGGCGTCTATGCGGGCGCCAATTACGCGTTGTCGCACGATTTCGCCACGATCCAGGCCGAGCAGAAGCAATTCCCCGGCGGCGACGGTTATCTCGGCGCGTGGAATACGCCCGAACCGAAATCGGACAGCGACCTGATCGCGCCGCCGGACGGCTTCGCCACGCATACGAAGGTGCAGAGCAGGAGCGCGGTGGATTTCATCGTCGATTCGGTGAAGCAGTATCCGGGCGAGGTGACGATTCTGGCGATCGGCCCGCTGACGAACATTGCGCTCGCCACGCGTCAGCATCCCGAGATCGTTCCGTTGATCAAGCAGATCATTTACATGGGCGGTGCGATCGATGTGCCTGGCAACACCACGCCGACAGCCGAATTCAACTGGTGGTTCGATCCGGAGGCGGCGAAGACCGTGCTGCGCCTGCCGATCAAACAGGTAGTGATTCCGCTCGACGTGACCGATACCGTGAAGATGGACAAGGCGTTGTACGACCGCGTCGCGCACGATCCGACGAAGCAGACCATCATTACGCAACTGTTCAAGACGCTGAACGGCTATGGTTTCGACGGCAAGAACGGCTTCGAAACGAATCCGAACTACACCACGAACATCTGGGATACGTTGACGCTCGCGTATCTGATGCATCCGTCGTTTGCCACGCAGACGGTGGACGAATGGGTGGACGTGGATACGAGCTTCGGCGCCAATGACGGCAAGTCGACGGGTTACACCAGTTCACCGCCGGCGGGTTTGCAGAAGATGACGATCGTCAAACGCTTCGATAACCCGAGTTTTTTCAATTTTTACGTTGACCTGCTGACACGTCCGGTGCCGGTCACGCTGCCGAACTAACGCTTGCTGTGTGTTGCGCGCCTGCGTGAAACCCGCCTCAGGCGGGGTGCAGGCCGCGCAACAGTTGGCGAACGCGCGACAGGTCCTGATCGACGTGTTCGGTTTGCTCGAACAGCTCTGCGAGCCAGTCGACGAAGGCTCGCACGCGGGGCGACACCCGGCGATTCTTCACATACGCGACCGAGACCGGCATCGGCACGGGTTTCCATTGCGGCAGCACTTCGCGCAGCAGTCCCGAGTCGAGGTAGGGTTGCGCGGCGATTCGCGCGGGCTGGATCAGACCGAGGCCTTGCAATCCGCAGGTGAGGTACGCCTGCTCGTCGCTCACTTTGACGAAGCCTCTGACCTTGACGTTTTGCGCTTCGCCGTCCACTTCGAAATCGAAGTCGACTTCGCGGCCGTTGTGCGGCGACATGCAGTTGACGGCAGCGTGTCCGCGCAAGTCGTCCAGGTCGAAAGGCGTGCCGTGGCGGGCCAGATATGCCGGGCTGGCGCATGTCACGTGCTCGAGCGTGCCTAACTGCCGCGCGACCAGGTTTGAATCCGGCAATTCGCCTAGCTGGATACTGCAGTCGATGGCTTCCGAGATCAGGTCGACTGTCCGGTTGCTGATGCCGATCGCCAGGTCGAGATTCGGGTAGCGGGTGTGGAAGTCGTCCAGTGCCGGCAGGACGATGGCGCTCGCTACCGCGCCGGGTATTTCAATGCGCAGGCGGCCGGTCAGGTTATCCGTCGAGTGACGGAGGCTGGCTTCCATTTCGTCGATGTCGGCGAGGATTTGCGCACAGCGTTCATAGTAGGCTGCGCCTTCTGGTGTGATGCTCAGACGGCGTGTTGTGCGTGTTAATAGGGCGGTGCCCAGTAAGGCCTCCAGGTTCTGGACGATCGTTGTCGCTGTCGCGCGGGGGATGTTGAGGGATTCCGCTGCGCGGGTGAAGCTGTTTGTGTCCACGATTCGGATGAATGTCCGCATTGCCGTTATTCTGTCGATCACGATTTGGACTCCACGTTGGTGTTAAGAGTTGGGTTTTGGCCTGCTCGGCGGTTTTGTTGTTGGTCTGGGTCTTTGGCCTTTCCTTGCTGTGTTAGTGGTCTATTAGCGTTGCCCCTGTGCGGGGCGGCACCTACTTTTCTTTGCCTGCCGCAAAGAAAAGTAGGCAAAAGAAAGCGGCTCACACCGCTAGCTCATAAGCGGGTCCCCCGCACAGCCACGGTAGTGGTGCATCTGGAATCTGTGTTCTCTCACATTTCGCCTCAGTGACAAGGCCGTCATACCTCCGGCGGCGCTGCGCGCGCCGACGCCTGGTTCATAAGGCATCCGATGGTTTTGTGTCCAGGTACTTCGCAACGTGCGGGTGGCAAGTCATACTGCGGCACTCCACGAACTGCATGTCGTACTCAGTGTTTCGGCAGTTCTCCGAACCGCCTGCGGTATTTGATTTTCAAGGGCGTCAAAGGGTTGATTGTCGTTTTCAGCGCCGGTCGCGCTTATCGCGTCACTAGTTAGTAGTTATATTTCGCCTCGCAGGTGCTTCGAAGCGCTGGCTCTGCCGGCACTCGCGGAGACGAGACCAACGCCTCCCACCGCGCCGGGCGAACACCCGCGGGTTTGCAGATGGTCCCTTCCGGCGAGCACGTAGTGCGGGGCGGGAGGTATGACTGCCTTGTCGCTAACGCGGAGTGTGCGAGGCGACAGATTCCAGATGCACCACTACCGCGGCTGTGCGGGGGACCCGCTTATGAGCTAGCGGTTTAAGCCGCTTTCTTTTGCCTACTTTTCTTTGCGGCAGGCAAAGAAAAGTAGGTGCCGCCCCGCACAGGGGCAACGCTAATAGACCACTAACAAATCAAGGAAAGGCCAAGAAAACCCAGATCAACAAAAAAAACCGCCAACCAGGCAAAAACCAAAAAAATCACTTCCGTAAGGAATCCAGATCAACCACAAACCGATACTTAACATCACTCTTAAGCATCCGTTCATAAGCCTCATTAATCCCCTGCATAGGAATCACCTCAATATCCGAAGTAATCCCATGCTCGCCACAGAAATCCAGCATTTCCTGCGTCTCAGCAATCCCGCCAATCAGCGAACCAGCCAGGCGGCGACGCTTGAAAATCAGATTGAACACCTGCGGCGACGGATGATCGTGCTCGGGCGCCCCAACCAGCGTCATCGTCCCATCGCGCTTGAGCAGATTCAAAAACGGATTCAAATCATGCTGCGCAGCAACCGTATTCAGAATGAAATCGAAGCTATTGACATGCGCGCCCATCTCGTCAGCATTCTTCGAGATGACAACCTCATGCGCACCAAGCCGCCTGGCATCTTCGATCTTCGACGGCGACGTCGTAAACAGCACCACATGCGCGCCCATCGCACGGGCCAACTTCACGCCCATGTGACCCAGACCGCCAAGACCGACGATCCCGACCTTCTTGCCAGGACCGGCACCCCAGGTGCGCAGCGGCGAATACGTCGTGATACCCGCGCACAACAAAGGCGCCACGCCCGCCGGGTCGAGATTCTCCGGCACTCGTAGCGTGAATGCCTCATCCACCACCAGTTGCGTCGAATAACCGCCGTAGGTAATCTGACCGTCAACCCGGTCCACACCGTTATACGTGCCGACAAAACCGTTTTCGCAATACTGTTCGAGATTTTCTTCGCAACTCGCGCAAGTGCGGCACGAATCGACCAGGCAGCCCACGCCCACCAGATCGCCCGCCTTGTATTTGGTCACGCCCGGACCCACCGCCGTCACGCGGCCGACAATCTCATGGCCGGGTACCACCGGGAACACCGTGTTCTTCCATTCGTTGCGTGCCTGATGCAAGTCGGAATGGCACACACCGCAAAACAGGACTTCCATCTGCACGTCATGGGCGCGCAGTTCGCGGCGCTGGATTTCGAACGGGGCGAGCGGCGCGGTAGCGTCGGTCGCTGCATAGGCATAAGTCGTGCTCATGGGTAACTCCAGCAAAGAGGGTGATGTCGCAAGGCGCCGGCGATGGGCGACGCGCGTCGCCGAT
The DNA here is from genome assembly GCF_009455635.1 of Paraburkholderia agricolaris. Classification (NCBI taxonomy): domain Bacteria; kingdom Pseudomonadati; phylum Pseudomonadota; class Betaproteobacteria; order Burkholderiales; family Burkholderiaceae; genus Paraburkholderia; species Paraburkholderia agricolaris. The sequence goes on along the minus strand of NZ_QPER01000002.1, from coordinate 2,128,517 downwards.
ACGGCCAAACCTTGTAATGAACCAGGATCACGGCGCAGGCGGTGGCTGACATATTCACGAAAGCAGTGAACGGACAACCGCGCCCGGCGCAGCGCGGAAATAGATGATCCGGTAGGGTTCCCATAGTAGAAGCCGGGAGCGAGCCGGGGAATACCTGAATGTCTTGAAGGTTTGCCTAAAACTCCTGATGACGAGCGCAGTAGGTCGTTTGGTGCTAAATTTCAAGCATTATTCTCTTGCTCGTCACTATATCGTCATGTCAACCCGCTTCGTCGAACCCGCACCGGCCGATCATGGCCCGGTCCTCGATAGCCTCGCCGATCCCGCGCAGCAACGCCTGGTCGAATTGTTCGACAAGCTCGCACCGAATCCGGGCATCACGCGCTCGAGCTTCGAAGGGGTCAATCTGATGCGCGCCAACAGGCCGATGCCGCGTATGCCGGTGATGTACGAGCCGAGCATCGTGATCGTCTGCCAGGGGCGCAAGCGCGGTTATCTCGGCGATCAGGTATTCCAGTACGACGCGCAGCAGTACCTGGTGCTGTCGGTACCGCTGCCGTTCGAATGCGAAACCGAGGCGAGCCCGGACAAGCCGTTCCTCGGCATCTCGGTGCGCGTCGATCTGAGCATGGTGGCTGAGTTGCTGATGGCGTTGAATGAAACGCAGGGCACCGCGCAGAACGAGCCGCTCGGCATCTATTCGACGCCGCTCGATCCGGCCTTGAGCAACGCCGTGCAGCGTTTGATGGACGCGTTGGCCTCGCCGCTCGACGCGCGCATTCTCGCGCCAGGGGTGGTCCGCGAAATTTGCTATCGCGTGTTGACAGGTGAGCAGGGCGACGCGATTCGCGCGGCCCTCACGCATCAAAATCATTTCGGCCGCATTGCCAAGGCGTTACGGCGGATTCATGCCGACTACCATGGGCAACTCGACGTCGATACGCTGGCCTCAGAGGCGGGGATGAGCCTCGCCGTTTTTCATGCGCAATTCAAGGCGGTGACCGCGACTTCGCCGATGCAGTACGTGAAGACCACGCGTTTGCATCATGCGCGTTTGCTGATGGTGCAGGATGGGCTGAATGCAGGTGCGGCCGCGGCGCGCGTCGGTTACGAAAGCGCGTCGCAGTTCAGCCGCGAGTTCAAGCGTCTGTTCGGCCTGAGCCCGGTCGATGAAGTCAAACGCATGCGCACGGTGTACGATGCGCCGCCACCCCGCGTGGCCAAGCCGGCCGCGCGCTACGTGACCGCGGTGTAGGCGCGCTCCAACCGCAAGCGTTATAGCCCGCTAAACCAGTTGTACCCCTGGTCTTCCCAATAGCCGCCGGGGTTCGTGTTGGTCACGAAGATCGCCGCGATGTGCTTCGGATTCTTGAAGCCCAGTTTGGTCGGTACGCGCAGCTTCAGCGGGTAGCCGTATTTGGCCGGTAGCGGCGCGTCGCGGAAATCGAGTGTCAGTTGGGTTTGCGGATGCAAGGCCGTGGCCATGTCGAGGCTCGAGTAATAACGGTCCGCGCATTTGAAGCCGACATAGCGTGCGTTCAGATCGGCGCCGACGCGTTCGAGGAACGTGCGAAACGGCACGCCTCGCCATTGCCCGATCGCGCTCCATCCTTCAATGCAGATGTGCCGCGTAATCTGCGAAGCCTGCGGCAACGCGCGCAGCTGGTCGAGCGTCCAGGTGCGCTTGTCCGACACCAGGCCCGACACTTCCAGCTGGAACGTCGAACCGTCGATATCCGGCGCGTCGAACTCCGGATAGAACGCGTTGAACGGGAACGGGTCGGTGATCTGGCTCGCCGAATAGGTTGGCGCGAGCTTGTTGCGATCGAATAACCATGCTTGCACGCGATCGTTCCAGCGCGACATGGCCCACAACACCTTGTCGACGGAATCGCCGTCCTGCATGTTGCAGCCGGAGAGCATCGCCAGCGCGCCGATCGAAAGCGACGAGCGCAGAAACAGACGCCGTTGCAGGCGCTCGATTTGCGGTTTGTGGTCGGCGAGAACAATATTCGTGTTGCGCGAGTCCCGGCGCTTTGATTCGCTCATGCCTCGTTCCTTTCGTGCGCGGTGATACGGGCGCGGCCCGTTAGCATCGGCAGTAGCGTGCGCGGCACCAGCAGCACCAGCGCTAGATGCACGACGACAAAACCGACCACGCCCGCCATCGCGACAAAATGCACGCGACGTGCGAAATCGAAGCCGCCGAAGAGCGCGGTCAGCCACGAGAACTGCACCGGTTTCCAGATCGAGAGTCCCGACGCGACCAGCAACACGCCAAGAAAAAATACGAAGAGATAGAGCGCGCGCTGCACCGCGTTGTATTTGCCGGTGTCGTGCGGCAGTTTGAACTGCATCGCGAGAGCAGCATCGTGAATGACGTCGCGCGGATGGACGGGCAGCAGTTTGCGCCGGAAATGTCCACGTCCGATGCCATACGCCAGATACAGCAGGCCGTTCGCGCACAGCAGCCACATCGCCGCGAAATGCCAGGCAATCGAGCCGCCCAGCCAGCCGCCGACGGTGGCCCACACCGGAAATCTGAACGGAAAGAAGGGCGACGCGTTATAGATCGCCCAGCCGCTCATCACCATGCACACCATCGCAAAGGCGTTGATCCAGTGCGTGATTCGTACGACGAGTGGGTGGACGATAAAGCGTGCTGGCGGTTTAGGCATGGTGAGCGGTGATGAAACAGGCAGAAATCTGCAAGCCGCGTCGTTGAGGCACGCGGCTGTCCGGATGGCCGGGAAAGCGCGCGGTTGAAACGCGCCGCCTTACATCAGATCACATCGGCGGCGTGACACCGTGCTCGCCGGCGGAGATGAAATTCGCCGCCATCGAACCGTCGGCTTCCTTGTGGGCGAACAGTACGACCTTCGCGCCCGGCACCAGCAGCGAGCGGTCACCCGGTTCGAGCGCGACGATGGGCACATCTTGCGGAATCACGATTTTCTTTTCGCCGTCCTTGTACTTGACCGTGATGGTGCGGCCGTTGCTGACCACGAGCGAGCCCACCGTGCCGTTGGTCATCGTGCTGTTCGAGCCGAGATCCCACGGGCGATGACCTTCGCCGGAGCCACGCATGCTGGCCGGGAAGACGTGCACTTCCAGCGCTTTCAACGTGCCGTCGGGCTGCGGAATCGCGGCGGTGCCGACATAGCTGTCCGGCTTGATGTCGTTCACATTGGCGAGCGTAACGCCACGAATCGGCGTGTCCTTCGCAAGTTTCACATCGACGTCTTTACCGTCGCGCGTGTGGACTTTGAGCAGGTCGCCCGAAAGCGCGGTCACGGTGCCACGTACGCCCGTGGGCATGGAACTTTGGGCTTGTGCGGCGGATCCTGCGGCAAACAGCGAGACAGCAACGAGCGCGGGGGCGACGACGGCGCGAATCGCATTGGCGGAAACGATCTTCATGAGTCTGCTCTGGGTGGGTGAGGGATAGGGGCAGATTAGGCGCGCGAGTGGCTCCGGCGGGTGACAGACGGATGACAAAAACGTAATGAACGGCGCGGCGCGGCCACGTAGAATGGCCGCCATACCCACGTCCATATTCATGACCCGCGCCCATGGCGGCGCTCGGGTCGGAAACCAGGCACCATGAGCATCCTCGTCATCGAAGACGATCCGAAAACCGGCGATTACCTGAAAAAAGGGCTGCGTGAAAGCGGCTACGCGGTCGACCTCGCGCGCACCGGCACCGATGGCCTGCACATGGCGCTCGAACATGCGTACGACCTGGTGGTGCTGGACGTGATGCTGCCCGGCATCGACGGCTGGGAGATCATGCGTGCGCTGCGCGCGCGGCGCGATCTGCCGGTCATTTTCCTGACCGCGCGCGATCATGTCAGCGACCGCATTCGCGGCCTCGAACTCGGTGCCGACGATTACCTCGTCAAACCGTTCTCCTTCACCGAACTGGTGTTGCGCATCCGCACGCTGCTGCGCCGCGGCGTGATCCGCGAGCACGACGTGTTCGAAATCGCCGACCTCAAACTCGACGTCCTGCGCCGCAAGGTCACGCGCGAAGGCGTGGAGATTCCACTGACCAACAAGGAATTCATGCTGTTGCATCTGCTGGTGCGCCGGCAGGGCGAAGCGTTATCGCGAACGCAGATCGCCTCGGAAGTGTGGGACATGAACTTCGACAGCGACACCAACGTGGTCGACGTCGCGATCAAACGGCTGCGCGCGAAGGTCGATCATCCGTTCGAGAAGAAGCTGATTCATACGGTGCGCAGCATCGGCTACACCTTCGGCGACGGCTCATGAAGCTGTGGACCGACCGTTCGTTGACCGCGCGCACCACGGTGCTGTTCGCCGCGATCGCATGCGTGGTGATCGGCACATTGGGCGCGTATTTCTATCACTCCGCGCAGGTGTCGCTGGAGCAGCGTGCTGACGTGGTGCTTACCGCCCGGGTCGAGCATTTCAGCCGCATCGTGCGCGATCTCTACTCAGTCAGCGAATTGAAGAACCGGCCTGTGCTGTTCGAGAGCATGCTCGGCGCGGAGGAAGACGTGCTGTTGTTCCGCCGTCCGGGCGAGGCACCGTTTATCGACGTGAACCCTGCCGGCATTGCGGTGCCGGTCCTCCAGGCCGGTGTCCAGAATCGCTTGCCGACGCTCCCGGACATCCGCCAGACCCTGTTGCCCGACGGCGTGCCGGTCCATTGGGCGATCGCCACGGTCAAGGCGCGCGAGGACGGTAGCGAGGTCGAAGTGATCGCCGCGCATCCCATGACCCAGGAAGTGCGGATGCTGGCCGCGTACCGCAATCGCATCGTGCTGGCCACGCTGACCGGCATGCTGGCCGCGACGCTGCTAGCGTACTACGTGCTGCGCCGAACCTTCCGGCCGGTGCGCGAGATCGCCACGCGGGCAGCGCAGATCAGTCCGGCAAGTTTGTCGGTGCGGCTCGACAGTGAGGCTGCGCCGGTCGAACTCCGCCAGCTCACGCACGCTTTCAACGCGATGCTTGACCGTCTTGCCGACGGCTATCAGCGCCTCTCGCAGTTTTCCGCCGATCTGGCGCATGAAATTCGCACGCCGGTGGGCGCTTTGATCGGCCAGACCCAGGTGACGCTCGCCAAATCGCGCGACGCCGATGAATATCAGCAAGTGCTCGAATCGAATCTCGAAGAGCTGAGCCGCTTGAGCCACATCGCGGAAAACATCCTGTTTCTCGCGCACGCGGACCACGCCGCGTTGTCCATCGACCGTGAGCCGGTCGATCTGCGCGATGAACTCGTCAGGATTGCGGACTATTTCGAAGGCCCCGCCGACGAACGCGGGATGTGCTTTACCGTCGACGCTCAGGGCATGGCGTCGGTCAATCCGATGCTGTGCCGGCGCGCGATCAACAATCTCGTGGTCAACGCGGTGCGATACGGCGCGAACAATACGGTGGTGCGCTTGAGCGGCACACAGGACGAACGGGGCGCGACGGTGGTGGTGGAAAACGACGGTGCGCCGATTCCTGACGAGCAACTGAACCGTCTGTTCGATCGCTTCTATCGCGCGGATGCAGCACGCAGCGCTTTCACCGAATCGAGCGGGCTGGGGCTCGCAATCGTCAGGGCGATCATGCATCTGCACGGCGGCACGGCGCGTGTGGTGTGTCCGGTGCCGGGCGTGGTGCGCTTCGAATTGCGCTTTCCAGGTGTCTAGCGGGCGGCCTGCGTGCTTGAGTTCGGGTCCGGCTCATGGCAACACACACAGAGCTTGTTGCCGTCGGGATCGCGAAAGTACGCGCCGTAATAGTCCGCGTGATAGTGAGGGCGCAAACCCGGTGGGCCTTCACAGACACCGCCGTGAGCGAGCGCCACAGCATGCGCTCGATCGACCGTGGCGCGGTCTTTAGCGAGGAGCGCCAACATCTGGCCGTTGCCTGCGGTGGCGGCCCGGCCGTCGTAGGGCCTGCTGATGACGAACAGGGGCCGTGGCGCACCGGCCGGCATCCAGCCGGCCCAGCACGTATCGTTGTCGCGGAACTTGAGCCGCAGCTCTAACGTCTCCATCAGCACGCTATAAAAGCCGAACGCGCGCTCGAAATCCGAAATGCCGACGAATACGTGGGAAAGCATCAGAATCGCTCCTCGTTTGCACTGCACGCACAGGCCGGTGAGTATAGCGAAGCCTGGTCTGGCCGCATTCATCTTGCGCGCGGCAAGCTGTTTTAGCGCAAACCGGTAATGGCGATACCGGGATGATTGCGCAACTGGTTACGGCGGTGCTTCGCCGATACGATGAAAACACCTCATCCTCATCCTGACTGTCAGGACAACCGCTATGAAACGTTTCCATATTGCTTTGGCCGTCGCTAACCTCGACGCGTCCGTCGAAGATTACACCCGCCGTCTCGATCAGCCGCCCACGGCGGTCGTACCTGGCCGTTACGCGATGTGGCGCACGGATCTGCTCAACTTCTCGATCAACGAGATGCCGGAGAAAGCGGGGCAGCTTCGGCACGTCGGCTTCGAGGACGATGCGGTAGAAGGGTACTCGAGCAGCAAGGACGTGAACGGGCTCGAATGGGAGCTGTTTTCGGTCGAGGAGCAGGATCGGCGGATCGTCAGCACCTACGGCGAGGCACTGCGGACCGATAAAGGCTGAGCCGGGCAGATCGCCTGATCGAGCTTGTAACCGCGCGTCTGGCGCAGCGTCTAATCCGCTGCCGCAACGCGGCCTTTTCATAATCGAAACGCGCCGCGCCAACGTGTGGCGCGCTGCAATGTCAGTCGCCCGGCGTGTTCGCAGCCGGAAGGTTCGCATAGTGCGCGCGCTTTTCTTCATACATCAGCAGATCGGCGCGTTGCACACCGGCTTCGAGCCGGTCCCCGCGCTGACAGGTCGCCGCGCCCATCGAAAAACTCAGCAGCGAACCCGGATAAAACTGGTTGTTCAGTTCGACCAGTTGGCGGATCGCATCGACCATCGCGGCGCCGCCGCGCTCGTCGGTGTCCGGCAGAAGGATCGCGAACTCGTCGCCGCCGATGCGCGCCGCATGAAAGGGCGCGTCCATCGCCTTGGCGAGGACTTCACCGGCGCGTCGCAGCAAGGCGTCGCCGGCCGCATGGCCAAGCTGGTCGTTCACGCGTTTGAGGCCGTTCAGATCGGCCATGATGATCGTCACCGGCCATGGACCCTTGCGTTCCAGCCGGTTCAGTTCGTCCACGTAGAACGAGCGGTTGCGCAGCTTGGTCAGTACGTCGTGCTTGCCGAGGAACTCCAGGTACGCTTCGGCCTTCTTGCGCGCCGTGATGTCGGTGAGGGCCACCAGCACCAGGTCCCAGTTGTGCTCATGGCCCGGCAGAACGGAAAACTGCAGATGTACATGCACCTCGTTGCCGTCGAGCGAGTAATTGAGCACTTCGCGCTGCTGAAACAGCTTGCCGTCCCACAGGTCGAGCAACTGTTCGCGGAAATGTGCTCGCATGTCGTCGCGGAACACGTCTGCCAGGTGAGCCAGCAGCGTTATTTTGTTTTTCGCCCCGAACATGTCGAGGGTGTGCTGGTTCACGTCGAGCACGTGAATTTCCTGCATGCAGCGTTCGACAAACTCGGGATGCACGTCGGTGAACACCCGAAAATCGCTGATGCCGGCCGAGCGTGCTCCGTCGAGCAGACGCTTGACCGCGCTGAAATCCTCCACCCACAGCGATACCGGCGAATATTCGAACAGGCCGCGCGCATATTGTTCAGCAAGTGTCACGCGATGCCGCGCGCCTTCGAGTTCGGTAATGTCTTCGACCGAAACGAGCACGCGGTCCCAACGGTCTTCATGGCTGGGCAGTACGGCGCCCTTGAGCAGCACATCCAGGCGCCGGCCGCCGAGCGTGTAGTTGACCGTCTGGCTCGTGAACTGGGTTTGTCCGGCCCATAACTGACACAGCTCTTCAAGATGAGTCTTGAGCATGTCGTCGCGGAACACGGCGGCGAGATTGCTGGTGAGCGCGTCGAAATCCGCGGCCTCGAATTGCGTCAGCGTTTTCTGGTTGACCTTGATGACGCGGATGCTGTGCGCGCATTCGGCGACCAGCGCCGGATACTCGGCAAAATGAGCGCGCAGGTCAGTCACGCCTTGCGTGCGCCACCTGTCGAATAGCGTGCGCACGCCGCTGAAGTCTTCGAGCCATAGCGACACAGGCGCAAGTTCGAACATCTGGGAATCGTCCCCGGATCCCTCAAGGGGACTTCCTTCGGGGCGAGAGACTTCCTGCGGGTCGTCGTTAGCGGGCGCTGGGCCGCGCGGGGGGGTGTCCAGCATGGGATTTCCGTGGTCGGCGTTCAGGCTATTCTAAAGCGGCTTGGATCGGGCTCAAAAGAAAGACGCATGGCGCATGGTATTTGCGTCAGTCCATTCACGAAGATAACGGCGTGGCTCGGGTGGACTTTAGGCCTGGCGGCAGCAGGTTCGCAACAGGACTTTTCGCTCACGGTTGTTTTTCGGCCGTTTTTTTCGTCCGTTTTTCGTCCGTTCGCGACGGCGCTCACGATCGTTTGCGATTGCTCACGATTGCTCGCCAGCAGGGCTGCACGCGGCTTGCTACACTCACTCGTCGTGTCTTCCGCCCATCACCGCCTTAAGAAAAAACGCCCGTCATGAAGCCTTCCCTGCTGGTTTTGATTCCCTTGAAAGATGCAAGCCGCGCGAGTGTCGAGACCGCCTTCGACGTCGTCCATGCGCCCGATGCCACGGCGCGGGCCGCCGCGATCGCGGGGCATGGCGAGACGATCCGCGCCGTGCTGACCAATGGCACAACCGGGCTGACGGCCGCTGAAATCGACCGGCTGCCGAAACTGGAGTTTGTCAGCGTGCTTGGCGCGGGCTATGAGAACCTTGCCGTCGACCACGCCCGCTCGCGCGGCATTGTGCTCGTCAGTGGCGCCGGCACCAACGATCATTGCGTGGCCGATCACGCGTTCGCGTTACTCCTCGCGGTGGTGCGCGACGTGCCGCAACTCGATCAGGCTACCCGCAAGGGCGCCTGGCGCGACACCTTGCCGATGCGCCCGAACGTGTCCGGCAAGCGGCTCGGCATCGTCGGGCTCGGCCATATCGGCGAGAAGATCGCGCGGCGCGGCGCCGGATTCGAGATGGAAATCGGTTACCACAACCGCAAACCACGCGACGGCTCGGCGCTGCGCTATTTCGACAGCGTGCAGGACCTCGCGCAATGGTGCGATTTTCTGCTGGTGGCGACGCCCGGCGGCGCCGGTACGCGTCATCTGATCGACAAAGCGGTGCTGGACGCACTTGGGCCGAACGGCTTCGTGGTCAATGTGTCCCGCGGCAGCGTGGTGGATACCGCCGCGTTGGCCGGCGCGCTCACGGCCGGCACGATCGCCGGCGCGGCGCTGGACGTCTACGAGAGTGAGCCGCATCCGCCCGAAGCCTTGCTGGCGTTACACAACGTCGTCCTGACGCCGCATGTGGGCGGGCGCTCGCCGGAGGCGATCACGGCTTCGGTCGACAATTTCCTCGCTAATGCCTCGCGCCATTTCGCAGGCGAGGCGGTTTTGACGCCGATCTGAGCGCCGAAGGCAAGCAAAGCCAACTGAATATAACTGAAGGCAAACTGAAACTATCGGCACAGCGGATAGTTTCAGTCGTAAATCGTGATTTCCCTTGTGGGCCGGCGACGAATAGGATGATCGGTATCGAACCCACATCGCTTCGACATAGCCGGAGCCGCGACGGAGATCCCGTATGGAACACCACGCCCGCACGCAGGACGAACGGCTCGAAATCAAGACGACCACCTGCTATATGTGTGCCTGCCGCTGTGGCATTCGCGTGCATTTGCGTGAAGGCGAGGTGCGCTATATCGACGGCAACCCCGAACATCCGCTGAATCAGGGCGTGATCTGCGCCAAAGGCGCCTCGGGCATCATGAAGCAGTACTCGCCCGCGCGTCTGACCCAGCCATTGATGCGCAAAGCGGGCGCGGAGCGGGGCAGCGCGCAGTTCGAGCCGGTGTCGTGGGAGGTCGCGTTCGACGTGCTCGAAAAGCGTCTTGCGACGATTCGCGCCACGGACCCAAAGAAATTTGCGCTGTTCACCGGCCGCGACCAGATGCAGGCGCTCACCGGCCTGTTCGCCAAGCAGTTCGGCACGCCTAATTACGCGGCCCATGGCGGCTTCTGTTCGGCGAACATGGCGGCCGGCATGATCTATACGATCGGCGGCTCGTTCTGGGAGTTTGGCGGCCCGGATCTCGACAGCGCCAAACTCTTCTTCATGATCGGCACGGCGGAAGATCATCATTCGAATCCGCTCAAGATCGCTATTTCGAAGTTCAAGCGCGCGGGCGGCCGCTTCATCGCGATCAATCCGATTCGCACCGGCTATGCCGCGATCGCCGACGAGTGGGTGCCCATCAAGCCCGGCACCGACGGCGCACTGTTCATGGCGTTCCTGCATGAACTGATCGCCGCCGACGCCTGGGATCATGAGTTCGTGCAGCGCTATACCAACGCGGCGGAACTCGTGGACCTGGACGAAGCCAGCGAAAACTTCGGCCTGTTTGTGCGCGACCCGGATCGGCCGGTGGGCAATCCGCTGTTTCCGCAAAATCATCTCTGGTGGGATGCCGCGACCGCGCGCGCCGTGCCGCACCATGCCGCTGGCGTGACCCCGGCACTCGAGGGCCGCTATACGCTTGACGACGGCACGCCGGTCACGCCGTCGTTCGCCTTGCTGCGCGAACGCGTGGCCGATTGCACGCCCGAATGGGCTGCTGGGATCACCGGCATTGCAGCCGACACGATTCGCCGCCTCGCCGCGGAAATGATCCAGACGAGCCGCGACCACCGGATCACGCTGCCGATCCCCTGGACCGACGCATGGGGCGAGAAGCACGAGACCGTCACCGGCAACCCGGTTGCCTTTCACGCGATGCGCGGGTTGGCCGCGCATTCCAACGGCTTCCAGTCGATCCGCGCGCTCGCGGTGCTGATGTCGATGCTCGGCACAATCGACTGCCCGGGCGGTTTTCGTCATAAATCGCCGTTCCCCCGCGCGGTGCCGCCGTCGGCCAAACCGCCGAACAGTCCCGACGCCGTCAAGCCGAACACGCCGCTCGCCACCGGGCCGCTCGGCTGGCCCGCCGCGCCGGAAGATCTGTTCATCGACGAAAACGGCGGCCCGGTGCGGATCGACAAGGCGTTCTCCTGGGAATACCCGCTTGCCGTTCACGGCTTGATGCATAGCGTGATCACCAATGCATGGCGCGGCGATCCGTATCCCATCGACACCTTGCTGATTTTCATGGCCAACATGGCCTGGAATTCGTCGATGAACACGGTGAAGGTGCGCGAGATGCTCGCCGACAAGCACGCGAATGGCGAGTACAAGATTCCGTTCCTGGTGGTGTGCGATGCGTTCCAGTCGGAGATGACGGCGTTCGCCGATCTGATCCTGCCAGATACCACCTATCTCGAGCGGCACGACGCGATGTCGATGCTCGACCGGCCGATCTCGGAGTTCGATGGCCCGGTGGATTCCGTGCGCGTGCCGGTCGTGCCGCCGACGGGCGAATGCAAGCCGTTCCAGGAGGTGCTGATCGAACTCGCTTCGCGCCTCAAGTTTCCGGCCTTTACCACGGCCGAGGGCACGCGGCGCTTTCGCGATTACCCGGACTTCATCATCAATCACACGACGACGCCTGATTCCGGCGTGGGCTTTCTGATTGGCTGGCGTGGCAAGGACGGTGACAAGGCGCTCGTAGGCGAGCCGAATCCGCAGCAGTGGGAACAATACGCAAAGAACAACTGCGTGTTTCATTACCGCTTGCCGGAGACGCTCCAGTACATGCGCAACTGCAACGGACCGTATCTCGACTGGGCGGTAAAAAACGGCTTCCGCAAATTCAGCGAACCGATCCTGATCCAGTTGTACTCCGACGTCATGCAGAAGTTCAGGCTCGCCGCACAAGGCCGCACGAGCGGCAGGCAACCGCCGGATCACCTGCGTGCACGCGTCGAGAAGTATTTCGATCCGCTGCCGTTCTGGTATGCGCCGCTCGAAAGCGACTCCACCGATCTCGCGCGTTTTCCGCTTGCCGCGGTGACGCAGCGGCCGATGGCGATGTATCACTCGTGGGATTCGCAGAACGCGTGGTTGCGGCAGATTCACGGCGAGAACTACCTCTACATGAATCCGCTGATGGCGGCGGAAAACGGCATCGCCGACGGCAGCTGGATCTACGCCGAATCGCAATGGGGGCGCGTGCGTTGCATGGCGCGCTTTAGCGAGACCGTCGAGCCGGGCACGGTGTGGACCTGGAATGCGATTGGCAAGGCCTCGGGTGCGTGGAATCTCGGCGCCGGCGCGAACGAATCGCAGCGCGGCTTTCTGCTCAACCACCTGATCACCGACGAGTTACCCGGCAGCGACGAAGCGGCCGCGCGCCTCTCGAACTCGGACCCGGTGACGGGCCAGGCCGCGTGGTACGACGTGCGCGTGCGCCTCTATCCGGCGGAAGCGGACGCGAACCATACGCTGCCGCAGTTCGACGCGATGCCCGCTTTGCCGGGATCGAACGGCGTGATCTCGCGGATCGTGCAGACCTACTTTGCGGGGCGCGGTGAATTCGCGGCGCGCTTACGTGGCGCGACGGGGCGAAAGTGACACACGGCGAAGCATGCGAACAACGCAATAAAGCAGTAAGGAGCCTTTGATGACTCAGATGGCATTGGTAATCGACCTGAACGTCTGCGTAGGGTGCCAGGCTTGCGTGACGAGTTGCAAGGAGTGGAACACGTCGGGCGAATCGGGCAGTCTCGCCGACCTGAATCCCTACGACGCGGACCCGTCCGGCACATTCTTCAACCGTGTCCAGAGCTTCGAGGCCGGCAGCTACCCCAATGCCGACACGATTCATTTCCCCAAGTCGTGCCTGCACTGCGAAGACCCGCCGTGCGTGCCGGTGTGTCCGACCGGCGCGAGCTACAAGCGCAAGGAAGACGGCCTCGTGCTGGTCGATTTCGACAAATGCATTGGCTGCAAATACTGCGCGTGGGCGTGCCCTTACGGCGCACGCGAACTCGACGAAGCGCGCAAGGAGATGACGAAATGCACGTTGTGCGTCGACCGTATTCATGACGAAAACCTCTCCGCGCGCGATCGCCAACCGGCATGCGTGCTCGCGTGCCCGACCTCCGCGCGGCTGTTTGGCGATATCCACGATCCGGAGTCGGTGGTGTCGAAGGCGATCGAGGAGCGTGGCGGTTATCAACTGATGCCCGAGTGGAACACGCGGCCGGCGAACCACTATCTGCCGCGCATCACGACATCGGCCTCGGGTTGCGGCAGCGGTTCCTGCTCGTGCAAGGACACGGGTACGGCTCTGGAGGCGCACGAATCGCTCGAATCGCGGCTCGAGCGCGGCGAACTGCATCTTGCGTCGATGGCGACGCGCATCTAAAGGACCTCGCGATGAATCCGGCATTTTCGGTGGTTTTTCTCACGACCTTGAGCGGCGCGGCGCAGGGCCTGCTGATCGCGCTCGTCGGCGTGGAGACGGCGGCGCATCTTGGACTCGTCACTGCGCCGGCGGATGCGTTCTATATGATCGGCGCGGGCGTGTCGGTCGTGCTGGGCCTGCTGGGGCTGATCGCCTCGTTCTTCCATCTTGGGCATCCGGAGCGCGCGTGGCGCGCAATTGCAATGTGGCGGACCTCGTGGCTGTCGCGCGAGTGCCTGTGCCTGCCGGCGTTTCTCGCCTGCGCGTTTTTCTATGGCGTCGCGCACGGCTTCGGCTCGCCGTGGTCGCTTGCGATCGGATGGCTTGGCGTACTGGCAAGCGCGACGCTGTTCGTCTGCACGGCGATGATCTACGCGTGCCTGCGTTTTCTTCAGGAATGGGCCACGCCGCTCACGCTGGTCAACTTTGTGCTGCTAGGCTGCGCGTCCGGTTTCACGCTGGCGACGGCGCTGACCGCGTGGTTCGCGCCGGGGTTGACCGCGGAGCTTGCCGTCTGTGCCTGCGTGCTGACGCTCGCCGGTTGTGCAAGCCGCTGCGCGTCGCTGATGCGTAACGCGCGGTTGCGGCCGAAGTCGACTGTGCAGAGCGCAACCGGCATCAACAACCCGAAGCTCGTGCAGGTTTCGCGCGGTTTCACCGCCGGGGCGTTCAATCTGCGCGAGTTCTTTCACGGTAAATCGGCGGGGACGCTACGCGGCATCAAGTGGGCTTTCCTCGTGGCCGCGTTTGCCGTGCCGGTTGTGCTGATCGCGCTGGGCGCGGGCTTGCATCCGATTGGCGCGTCGCTCGGCTTGCTGGCGGCCGCCTGTCTTGTACAGTACGCCGGCCTTGTGGCGGAACGCTGGTTCTTCTTCGCCGAAGCGAAGCACCCGCAGAATCTGTATTACGCGAGAGTCGGTTGAGGGGCGCCCTGCGTTGCTGATACGGGTAGATCCTGCAACCGGGCAGGATCGACCGGAACACAGCCGCTCCGGTGGTGGCGTCTAGCCACTCATCCGCACGCGCCGACTTCGCCGCACGCGGTACAGAAGTCACACCCATCCTTGCGAATCACCGCATTCGCTCCACACGAGCCACACTTGCGTCCGAGCATGGTGTGCAAGCCTTGCATGCTGCCGGGCTGCGTCAAGCTGGCGGCGTCAGCGTCGCCAGGCGGCGGACGGATGCCGAAGTCTGCCGGCAACGCGGTTTCGGCCTTCATCTGCCCACGCGGCAAACGCGCCAGCAGGCGCGACGGCACCTGGTTGCCTTCGGCGTCCAGAAAGCCGCGCCGATGCAGAATCTGCTGGATCGCAAAGGCGAGCGCCGCCACTTCGGAATCGTGCCAGCGCGGCGTGCGATGACCGTCGAGACGCTGCACCTCGCCGAGCCGCACTTGCCCGCGATCCCATGACACCTTGCGCATATCCTGCAGGTTGCGCGCGACAAAGCCGCCGCGTGCCGCCAGCGACAGCGAACGCATGGTCGCCGTGATCCATTGCTGCGACTCGTCACGCTGACCGGTCGGAATGAAGAACTCGATGGGGCGCTCGATCGTGACGTCTTCGCCGCCGAGTCGTCCGGTCACTTCGATGAACGACACCGCCACGTAAAGCGACTTCTTGCCCGCTTGCGTCAGGTACTCGACTTTCTCGATGATCGCCGGCAATTCGCCTTTGGGCCGATGATCGATGGCGATCCGCAGCGGATCCTGATCGGTTTCGGCCAGCGTATCGTCCGCTTGCGGCGGCGGACTCACACTCAGCACCGCGCCGAGCGTTTCATTGGGACGGTAGGTGGCGAGACCCTTGAGACCGTTTTTCCACGCGTCGAAGTAGAGGCTTTCGAATGCTTCGAACGGATAGTCGGCCGGCACGTTCACCGTCTTCGAGATCGACGTGTCCACGTATGGCTGCACGGCGGCCATCATGTCGAGGTGATCGCGCGCCGACATCTCGAGCGCGCTGACGAAGTAGTCCGGCAGCTTGTCCACATCGCCGCCGAGCTCGCGATAAAGACGGTACGCGTAGTCTTCGACATCGAACGATTCGCGACCGCCGTCGGCCATCACCTTCATGCGGGTGTAGGTCCATGAGAAGGCCGGCTCGATGCCGTTCGACGCGTTGTCGGCGAATGCGAGGCTGACCGTGCCGGTCGGCGCGATCGACAGCAAATGACTGTTGCGGATGCCGTCGCGGCGGATCGCCTCCTTGATGTCGTCGGGCAGGCGCGAGGCGAACGTGCCCGCTTCCAGATAACGCGCGGCGTCGAACAACTCGAACGCGCCGCGCTCGCGAGCCAGTTCCACCGAAGCCCGATAGGCTTCGTCGCGCATCAGCCGCGCGATGCGCACGGCGAAGTCGCGGCCTTCCTGCGAGTTGTAGCGCAGACCGAGCATCACCAGCGTATCGCCGAGGCCGGTGAAGCCGACGCCGATGCGCCGCTTGGCGCGCGATTCGTCATATTGCTGCGGCAGCGGCCACAGCGTGACGTCGAGCACGTCGTCGAGAAAACGGACCTGGATGCGGGTGCGTTTGGCGAGAGCGTCCCAGTCGAACGAAGGCTTGCCGCCCTTCATTTGCGCGAATGGATCGAGCACGAAGCGCGTGAGGTTCAACGGCCCGAGGTTGCAGCAGCCGTAGGCCGGCAGCGGTTGTTCGCCACACGGATTGGTGGCGCGGATGGTTTCGACGGCGCGTAGGTTGTTGTCCTCGTTCATGCGGGAAATGAACACGATGCCGGGCTCGGCAACGTCGTAGGTGGAGCGCATGATGCGCTCCCAGATCTCGCGTGCGGGCCTTTCGCTGTAGACCCACAGACCGTCTTCGCGTTGCCGCACGTCGCCTGCCGCGCGCAGCGCCGGCGACGGTTCGGCGCGGTGCACGAGCGGCCAGGGCTGATCTTCTTCGACTGCGCGCATGAATTCGTCGGTGACGCCGACCGATACGTTGAAGTTGTTCCAGCGGCCCTTCGAATGTTTCGCCTCGATGAACTCGATCAGATCGGGGTGACTGCAGTCGAGCACGGCCATTTGCGCGCCGCGCCGCGAACCGGCGCTTTCCACGGTCCGGCATGACGCGTCGAATACGTCCATATAGCTGCACGGTCCGGACGCCGCCGAACTGGTGGTGTGAACGCGCGCGCCCTTGGGCCGGATCGCGGAGAAGTTATAGCCGACGCCACCGCCGCGGCGCATGGTTTCGGCGGCTTGCAGCAGCGCCACATAGATGCCGGGCAGGCCTTCTTCGTCAACGCCCTGAATCGCATCGCCGACCGGCTGCACAAAGCAGTTGATCAGCGTGGCGGCGATACCCGTGCCTGCCGCGCTCATGATGCGCCCGGCGCCGAGCGCACCGTGCCGCAGATTGTCGACAAAGAGCGCTTCCACCGACTCGCGCAGGGCCTCCGGTTCCGCCTGAGCGACGCCGTGGGCGACGCGTTTGAACACCTCGTCCGCCGATTGCTCGCCACCTTTCGCATATTTCTCGAGTAGGACGTCCAGCGAGAATTGCTGCGGTGCAACTAATTGATCCGGAAGAGCTGCTGTGACGCGAGTGCCGGGGGTGTCTTCTGCCATGGTGTCGCCTCTCGTTTGCCGCCAGACGGGCTGCGGCGGGTTCGATGGGAGTTGAGGGCATTCATTTAAGCGTGCGCGTTTGGCAGGCGCGGTGACCTGGCGCAACGAGGATCACCTTAGCGCACGTGGCGAAGGGCCGCAATCAGGCTTTTGAGGACCGGGCCGCCGATTGAAGGCACGCGCCGCCGCGGCCTTTTGCCGTGGCTTGTATCAGGCAGAAAGCCGGCGAGCGCTGCAGGGCGTGAGTGGGTGCCGATGGGGAAGAGGGGCGCGGCCGCAGGGAGCCGGAGCAAACAAATCGCGAGGGGGCAAACAACAATAAACGACGGCAAACGTTTCCGGCGTATTCCAGGCATACGTCAGCAACGTGCCGTCCAGGCAAGAACCTCAGGCTTCAACCAGTTCGCCCAACACCTCGGCACAGATCATCGCGGAAGCATTCGAAGGCGCCGGCCGTTCAGCCGGTTTGAAGACAGCGTCGCCGCGGCGAATCTTGCGACGCGTCACCGCGCAGGTGCCCGACGTATGCGCCGAGCGTCGCCGCCACCGTTGCTCGCCATAATGGCAGCGCCCCGGTTCGACCCAGCGGATCACCAGCGTCGTGTCGGAGCGCTCGAGAATTTCGATACGTACGCCATTGGTTCCGTCAAGGGGGATGGACTCTAAGGTCATCATCGTCGGCTCCGTATTGTGGTGTGCCGAATGTAGTCCCGCGAGCGCTGGATAGCCATTGTGCCGCAGTTGAAACACTGTTCTCCAAATAGCAACAATGAAACTTGACATTCACGACGGTACGAAACGACGGGGCTTTGCGGGCGATATGCGCCGTGAATTTGCGATAGCGTGGATTTTTGCAACGCAGTGTTGTACGCAGTGAGACAAGCATGCCGCCTGCGAAGGGCGCCGGTGCTTCCTTTAAGATGTGGTTATTGATGAGCGACCGTGCAGCGTAAGTGTAGCGGGTTTGCATTTTTCTGGACGGCTCGCGCACATATCCACAAGATCCTAAGAGCCTTCATGATTTCACGCCCACCCGAATCGCCAAGCGCGCCTGATTGCCCCAAGAAGCAGAAAGCGGCATCACTCGTCCTGTATATCGCACTCGTGCTGCTGGCGCTGTGGGTCGTACGCGATTTCATTGCGGCGATAGCCTGGGCAGGCGTCGTTGCCATCGCCCTGTGGCCGCTTTTGCAAAAGGTGGAGGGCAGCCGCTGGTTATCGGGCCGCACCACGCTGATCGCCGTGGTGCTGACATGCGCGGTCGCGTTGCTGGTGGTGCTGCCGTTCGGGATCGGCATTTCGCAGGCACTGCATGAAGCCCATGACATGAACGAGTGGTTCAAGACCGTGCAGGAAAACGGCATTCCGATGCCGGACTTCATTCAACGGTTGCCGTTCGGCGTGCAACAGATTTCAGCCTGGTGGCAGGCCAATCTCGCTCAACCGCTGCGCGACTCGGCGGCAATGAAGGGGCTGCACAGCACCACCGTGATGACGCTCGGCCGCCACTTCGGCGCGCGCGCGGCGCATGGCTTGATGGTGTTTGCCTTCATGCTGGTCACGCTGTTCGTGATCTTTCAGGCCGGGCCGCGTCTGTCCGGCTCGCTGATGACCGGCGTGCGGCGCGGCTTCGGCAACGACGGCGCACAGTTGCTCGAGCGCATGGCCACCGCTGTGCGCGGCACGGTGTCGGGGCTGGTCGTGGTCGGGCTTGGCGAGGGCGTGTTGATGGGCGTGGCCTATTTCGTGACCGGGTTGCCGCACGTCGCGCTGCTCGCGTTCATCACGGCGATCGCGGCGATGCTGCCGTTCTGCGCACCGATCACATTCGGCCTCGCGGCCTTGTGGCTGTTCTCGCAAGGCTCGGTGGCCGGGGCCATTGGGCTGGCGGTGTTCGGTTCAATTGTGGTGTTCGTCGCTGAACATTTCGTGCGGCCGGTGCTGATCGGCAACTCCACACGACTGCCTTTCCTGCTGGTGCTATTCGGAATTCTCGGCGGGGCGGAGACGTTCGGTTTGCTCGGCCTCTTCATCGGACCCGCGCTCATGACTGTGCTGGTCGTACTGTGGACTGACCTCGTGCAATAGTTGCACGCAATGTGCCGGCGAAATCAGGACTGCTGATTCGCCGGTCCACTCGTTCTGATTCACTTGTCCTGATCGTGCGCCGTCTGTTTGACGCAGCCCAGCGTATATTTCAGCGCCGCGGGCAGCAGCGCGCTCCAGACCTCCCAGGTATGGCCGCCGTCGATGATGCGCAGCGCCGCCGGATTCCCCGCCAGCCGAAGATGCGTATAAAGCGAAGACGCGTCGGCCTGGATCGTGAGGTCGTCGTCGCCGGCAGCGATGAACATCGGCAGACGATACGGCCGGCTCATGTAACGCTCCCATTGCGCTGGATAGTTGAGCGCATGCCAGACGTGCGGATCGAACTGCCGGTCGCCGAACACACCCACGCGACGTGCCGCCGAACCGGGCGGCGGCTCATTCGCATAGACCGCGGGACTCAGCAGGAGCGCGCCGCAAAAAAGCTCGGGTTGCGTCATCGCATAGCGCAGCGCGCCGAAACCGCCCATCGAAACGCCGCCGATCATCCGTCCGCCACGCTGCGTCGCGACCGCATAGTGCGTTTCGATTTCGGGCAGCAGGTCGGTGAAGAACGCGGTCTCCATCTTCTCCTTGCGATCGACATACCAGTCGGTACCGCCTTGCGGCATCACGATTGCGACCGGTGGTATCTCCTTGTGCTCGATCAGCGTGTCGGCGGCGGCTTGCAGGTGGCCCTGCGTGAGCCAGTCATTGGCGTCGCCGTTGTTGCCGTGCAGGAGGTAGAGCACGGGAATGCGAGGGGCGTCGTGGCGATAGCCGGTAGGCAGATAGATCGTGTAGGACCAGTCGCGGCCGAGTGCTTCGGAATGGAAGCTTCGGCTGATGACCGTGCTGGCGCTAGCCGTCGTGCCGACAGCGGCGCACAGCGCGAGGAGTGCGGAATGTAGGAATAGACGCATGTCAAAGTAAGAGGCCGCCGCGCAGGTCGCGCGCGGCCGTCATGCTATCAGGATCGGCAGTGGAAATCGGCAGGCACCGCGCGTGCATCCGCACGCTGCTCCCTCAGGGCGACGTTCTGAGGCGCAAGCTCCAGATACGCGTGGTGAAGCGCTTGAGCGGCTCGGAGGCTCTCGCGACCGCGAACAGTGCGCCGACTGCACAGGCATCCGCCACCAGGCCGAGGGGATAGTTCAGATAGCCGTCGGTCGCTGCATACAGCACCGAATCGACGACCAGCGAAATCACCGCGCCCGCGATAAAACACAATAACCCTTGGCGGCCGATCATGCCGACCCATGGCAACCATTGCGCGAGTTTTTTTGCCCAGCCGAGCTGGATCAGGTTCGCGACGAGCCAGGCAATGGCCAGAAAATTGACCGCGCGCAGGTAAGAGAGATTTTGCTTGAGGCTGCCATCGAGCGGCTCGCGTTCGATAAACAGCTTGTAGTAGGCCGCGGCAGCGACGACGGCGAACGCCAGCACGCTGATCAGCCAGCCGAGGCGGTGTGCGCTGATCCGCTGATAAACCGGCTGGCAACGCGCCAGCACGCCGAGCACGAACAGCAACTGCCAGGCAAACGGGTTGAAATCCCAGTGCATGTCCGGCGCGGCGGGCAGATAGGCGTCGATAGCCGGCGCGCCTGCCCACAACGCGACGCTGCCGGCCAGCAACAGCCATGGCTTGCGGCGTGCGAGCGGCAGGATCATGGGCACCAGCAGGGCGAAGAACGTGTACATCGGCAGCACGGACGCGAGGTATGGCTGACGGCGGAATAACAGGATGTCGCGCAGGGCGGCCACGGGGGTGGCGATCAGATCGTCGAGGTCGGTGGTGGCGAGATTCGGGCCGTCGATACTGAACGCGCTCAGCACGGCGCTGACCAGCAGCATCAAACCGGCCGTGATGAGGAACGCGCGATAGATTTCGAGCGAGCGCCGCAGGAAGCGGCTACGCGCGGTCGCCTCGTTGCGCCGTTCGGCGAGCGCCGCGTACGCCGTTGCAGTGGCGAAGCCGCCGAGGAACACGAAGACTTCAGCCGCGTCGCACAGCGCATACGCATGCAGCGTGACGCGCGAGAGAATGCTGCCGCCGATATGGTCGACGACAATGATCAGAAGGACCAGCCCACGAAAAAAATCGAGTTCAATCAGGCGGGATTGCGACTTTTGCATTGTGTGGTGTCAAAAGCAGCCCCGTGCGACGGCGCGCTAGTCCAGCGCGGCGGCGTCTCACAAAGCTATTGAAATTGGATTGGGTGCGGCGGCGGCCGGCTGCCCCCGCAGGGGACCGGCCGTGGATCGCAGCGTGAACCAGCCATGCGAGGCTCGGTTGTAGAGGCCAGTAAAAATGACCCGTTCGACGGCGCGGAGTTCCGCTGCGGCGCCGCAAAAGCTTTCAATTATATTTCCTTTTATGACAAAGACGCCACGGGACGGGCAGGGTCGCCGTGGCCGATGCGGCAGCCGGCCAGGGGCCGGGCGCCGCTGCGCGGTTTACCTGAAACGGCGCAGCGAAAAAAGGGGCTGCCCCACGCAGTGGAGATTTCGCAACGTTTTGAGATATGGGCGTGACACCCGATGGACGGCGACGTAACGGCGTGTGAGGATTTCCTCAAAGCGCGTCGGGGTCGATAAACGCCTTGAGAAGCGCCAAGAAGAAAGCGGTCGGATCGAGTTGTCCCATTACTCGAGCTCAGGGAGATCTTCATGAACAAGCAAGTGTTCGCGCTGGCTGTCTCCACCGTTTTGTCCGCGACTTCGCTAGCCATTTTCTCCCCACCCGCGTGTGCCCAGACGAGTGTCACGCTGTACGGCGTACTCGATGAAGGTATCAACTACACCAACAATGTCGGCCGTGGCCATGTCTATGAACTCGCAAGCGGCGATGCGCAAGGCAGCCGCTGGGGCCTGAAAGGCGACGAGGATCTGGGCGGCGGCCTGAAGGCGATTTTCCAGTTGGAAAACGGTTTCGACGTGAGCTCCGGGCGGCTTAATCAGGGCGGCCGGATGTTCGGCCGTCAGGCGTTCGTCGGCTTGAGTTCGGCGCCATACGGCACATTGACGTTCGGCCGCCAGTACGATTCGGTGGTCGACTATCTGGCGCAGACCACGGCCAACGGCAACTGGGCCGGTGCGCTGTTCTCGCATCCCTACGATAACGACAACACCGACAACTCATTCCGTCTCGACAACAGCGTCAAGTACACCAGTCCGTCGATTTCGGGCTTCCAGTTCGGCGGTGTCTATAGTTTCAGCAACGACACGAATTTCGCCAACAATCGCGCGTACAGTTTCGGCGGCCAGTACGCCTATGGCGGATTGCTGGTGGCCGCGGCGTATCTGCAGGCCGATAACCCTGGCAACGGCTCAAACGGCGCGATCACCGCGAACGACGCCAGCTTTATCGCCGCCCGCATGCGCGTGTTCGGCGGCGGCATCACCTATACCTTCGGTCCGGCCACGGCCGGCTTCGTGTACACCAATTCGAACTACCTGGACCCGACCGGCAACGGCTATCTCGGCGTGACGCCGCTCGTGCCGCCCGGCATCTTGCTGAACTCGCTCAAGTATCAGAACTTCGAGGTGAACGGCAAGTATCAGATTTCGCCGATGCTGTTCGTCGGCGCGCAGTACGTCTACACCATGGAAAGCTACGATGCCTCGAACGGTGGCGTGAAACCGAAGATTCATTCGTTTGGTTTGATGGCGGACTACAACCTGTCCAAGCGCACCGACGTGTACATACAGGGCGAATATCAGCAGGTGAGCGGCGACTCGACCTATACGATTCTGGACTACGCCTTCACGCCCGGTACCCAGTCGCCGTCATCGACATCGAAGCAGGTCGTGGTGCGCGCGGCGATACGGCATAAGTTCTGAATACGCCGCGCCGAAATTGCGCGGTTGTGCTGGGGCGCCGCGAGTGGCAAGGAATAGTCGCCGCGGCGCTGAGTATCATGAGTTGTGAACTCACGTGGTTCCGTGTCAATTCATCACGTAGTTCTGAATCAGTATTCCGATTATCACGCCGGCCGGAATGCCGCACGTTCTGCCGCGAATAGTTGCGGTCAGATCTTCATCGAGTACGAAGCTGCAGCGGCGTTCACGCCAGACGGTTTTATAGGCCAACGGTTTTGCATCGACAATAACAAGGGCAATGAGCGCGCTCAGAACGACCTGCTCCAAAGCATGCAGCTTTGCGATAAACGGCGAAAATTCACCGGCATTGCACAGCGACACCATGACGACGGCAGCGATCAGGGCGCCGAAAAAGAAACCACCCATGAACCTGTTCGCTGAATTAAGAGAATCCACTTAAACCTCAAATCATTCGCCGACTTTATCGAGCGGGCGAAATAAAAAAATACACTGACGGAGATGGCTTTCCTGTTTAAAAACCCGCCTTACTTTGGCTGCTAGGCAAACAGTCTTCAAAAGGACCCGTAAGGATATTTTTTTGACCTTCTTCAACCTATCGTCTTTTTCCTAATGTGGCGTGGGATCAGTCAGAAATGGCTGGCAGATGACGAAGCCGCCGACAGAATCGCTGTCGCGGCGCGGCCATAGCAGCGGCAGGGCGCTTGCCGCATCTGGCGTGCGCCGATGCCTGCTCCAATCGATCTCGCCCAACGACCTGCGAAGCTGCCGCTTACGCGCCGAACAGATTCAACGTGGCGTACTGCAACAACATGATCGTCTTCCCGTCGACGATCTCGCCGCGCTCGATCATCGCCAGTGCTTCGTCCACCGGCAGTTCCAGCACTTCGATATCTTCGCCTTCGTCGACAATCCCGCCGCCCGCGCCGACCTTGGCCACCGCATCGTATTCGGCGACGAAAAAGTGCAGCTTTTCCGTGACGGAGCCCGGACTCATGAAGGCTTCAAATACCTTGCGCACGTCATGCACGCGGTAGCCGGTTTCCTCTTCGACTTCGGCGCGGATGCGTTCCTCGGGTGAGGCCGCCTCCAGCAGGCCTGCCGGCGCCTCGATCAGCATGCCGTGATGACCGTTGACGAACGCCGGCAGGCGGAATTGCCGCGTCAGCACGACCGTACGGCGGCGCGCGTCGTACAGCAGCAGCGTCGCGCCATTGCCGCGATCATAGGTTTCGCGGCTCTGACGTTGCCAACTGCCGTCCGCACGTTGGTAGTCGAAGGTGGTCTTCTTCAGCACGTACCAGTCGTCCGATAACACTTTCACGTCGATGATCCGCACCCGTTCGGCGATTTCGTTCATGACTCGCATCCTCTTTTATTGGGAACCGCGGCCTGCACCGCATGCGATTCATGGTATCGTGCAGTATCGTGTAAAAACAAGAAATTTCGTGCAAATGGTCAAATCAACCGGAACACTGACAGGATCGGCGTCGTGCTGACATCGCAAAGAAAACAGTTGATTCTCGACACGCTCGAGCGTGACGGGCAGGTCATTGCCAAGACCTTGAGCCTGACGTTCGACGTCTCGGAGGACACCATCCGGCGCGACCTGCGCGAACTTGCCGCCGAAGGGCAGCTTCAGCGCGTGCATGGCGGCGCGTTGCCGGCCTCGCCGGCGGCGGTGGATTTTGCCGGGCGCGAACAGATTGAATCGGCGTCGAAGGCGGCGATCGGCCGGGCAGCGGCAGGGCTGATCGGGCGCGGCCAGATTGCCTTCATCGACGGTGGCACCACCGCCGTGCAACTGGCGCGTCACCTCCCGCGCGACTTGCAGGCGACGATCGTCACGCACAGTCCGAGCATCGCCGTCGAACTGGCGGAGCACGCGGCGCTCGAGGTCATCATGATCGGTGGACGCCTGTTCCGCCATTCGATGGTCAACGTGGGCGCGGCCGCGATTGAAGCGCTCAGCCACATTCGCGCCGACCTCTATTTCATGGGCGTCACCGGTGTGCATCCGCAAGCGGGTCTGAGCACCGGCGATATGGAGGAGGCTTACGTGAAGCGCGCACTCGTGGAGCATGCGGCGGAAACGGTGGTGCTGGCGTCGGCGGAAAAACTCAATGCGGCGTCGGCGTACAGGATTGCGGATGTGTCGGCGGCCAGCACGATCGTCGTCGAGAAGAACACGCCCGAGGTGCTCACTGCGCCGTTCGACGCACTGGGCATCACGATCCTGCGGGCCTGATAAAGCGCTATAAAGCGCTCGCCATAACGATTTATATGCAATCCGTTATTTTCGAGATAGAGAACAAAAATTGACGCACCCTATTGCGATTCAGCGCGATAATCCCTCGCCTTTGCTCTATGTAGGGCAGGAAGAAGGCAACTCACGGTAGTTCAAGGTAAATCAGATCGACTGCGGCATGGACGAAGTGATGGCCGCCGCACGTCGCCGGTACACCCGGGCGCACGCCAGCGCCTGCGGTTCGAACACCTCCCTCGTGGTTTACAGCCGTTGAACGCAGGTCCGCCACGTATAAGCTGATAGGCAGGCGTGCCGCGCCGGCCTGTGTTCCGCGTTCGTTCTGCCAATGGGTTGCCGCCGTGTTCACTAAAGGAGAAGTCCATGGGGAAACTCGACCTTTCGCGTCGTAGTTTTCTGAAGGCCAGCGTATTGGCGGGTGTGTCGGTGTATATCGCGCCGATGGGCAGCCGCGCATTCGCTGCGTTGTTCGAAGAAAAAATTCTGACGCCGGTTCAGTGGGATGCCGCCCGCGGCCAGGCGAAATTCCGTATCGACGGGATCGCCAAAGTGACTGGCTCGAAGGTGTTCGCGCGCGACGTCCGCGCCACCGACATGCCGCACTGGCCGCAGCAACAATCGCACGCCTTCATCCTGCGCACGACGCAAGCCGATCGCAGCTACGAAGGTTTCGACCTGAGCTTGCTCGGCGACGAGTTGAAGCCTGACCGGGTGGTCACGGCGGCGGACCTGACGCGCGACGGCCTGATCTTCCCGGCCTTCTATGGCGACGACATGTTGTTGCCGCAGGGCAAGACGCCCGCGTATCTCGGCCAGGCGGTCGCGATCCTGATCTATCACGACTTCGCGCGCTTCCGCTTCGCGAAAGACAAACTGAAGTTCCAGGATCAGATCATCCGTTACGGTGCACAAACCGGGCCGCTCGAACGCGACCCGTGGGGCACGTTCCGTTTCGTGCGCGTCGGCGGCAAGACGCCGTACGACGACGACATCTTCTCCAGTCTGAAAGACGCACCGGTGTTTCCGAGCATGATGCGCAAGCATCAGCCGGTATGGCCGGACGGCGTCGAACACGGCAAGCTCGACGAGCAGGGCATGTACCACGCGGGCGAGATCCAGCAGGAACTGGATCATCCGTCGGCGGACTGGCTTGTGATGCAGCGCGAATACAACACGCAGTCGATCGACACGGCCGCGCTCGAACCCGACAACGCGAACTGCTGGTACGACGCGGCGACCCAATCGCTGCACATGGTCGTGCCGACCCAGGCGCCGTCTGAAGTTGCCGACAGTGCTGCCGGCATGGTCGCGAAGTGCGCGTTCCCGGTGAAGAACCTGTTCATTCACCCGTGCTACACGGTCGGCTATGGTTCGAAGGACCACTTCAACGTGCCGTTCTACGGCCTCGTCTGCGCAATGTATGCGGACGGCCGTCCGGTGCGTCTTGCCAACGACCGCTACGAGCAGTTCCAGACCTCCTTGAAACGCCATGCGTTCAAGATGAATTACCGGATCGCCGTCGATAAGAACACCGGTTTGATGCAATCGTTCAAGGCCGAGATGGAAGCGAATGGCGGCGGGCGCTGCAACTTTTCGCCGTCGGTGGCGATGGTGGGTGCGACGGCCGCGCAATCGATCTATTACTTCCCGAAGAACGATCTGTCGTCGGTGGCGATTGCCTCGCGCGCGATCGACGCCGGTTCGGCGCGCGGCTACGGCACGCTGCAAAGCATGGCCGCGACCGAGATGATGGTCGACGAAATTGCCGCGCAACTGAATCTCGATCCGATCGACTTCCGCCTGAAAAACGCGCTGCGTTCGGGCATGAAGAACACCCAGGGCGCGGTGCCCGCCGGCGCGATTCGCGTCGACGACGTGCTGCAGAGGGCGAAGGTTCATCCGCTATGGGTGAATCGCGCGAAGCGTAAGGCCGAGTTCGAAACCGCGCATCCGGGTACGCGTTATGGCGTTGGTTTCGCGTGTGTGCAGAAGGACTTCGGTACGGGCGCGGAAACCTCGTTCGCGAAGGTCGAGTTCAGCGCCGACGGCAAGATCGGGCTGCAACACACGGCGGCCGAAATCGGCACCGGCATGTCGACCTCGCAGGCGGTCGCGGTTGCGAAGTGGCTCGGCATGCCGGCCACCGACGTGCATGTCGCGATCACCGATTGGCCCGATCTGCCGGTCGTCACGAGCGGCGATCCGTACATGATGTCGCAAGCGGACCAGGACAAGCTGGCCGCGAATCCGCGCTGGTCGCCGGGTTATGCGTCGCCGTCGAGCGCGACGAATTCGGCGTTCTACTTTACGCACAGCACACGCGAAGCGGCCCGCGTCGTCTTCGCGCACGGCTTGTGGCCGGCGGCGATGGCGATCTGGAGCCAGGGGCTGGGCGGCGGTCAGGCCGCGCCGCTGGTGGTGCGCATGGAGGACGCGCGTTGGGTCGACGGCAAGCTGTCCGCGGCCGGGCTCGAAGCGCTGCCGTTCGAACAGCTCGCGAAGAAGGCGCACGAGTTGGGTCTGGTCACGGGTGCGACCGTGCACGTGTTCAATCGCTGGCAATGGACCGAATCGGACTTCGAGATCGACGGCAGCGTCGAGCGTCTGCCGCTCGACGGCCTCGCGCTGCGATATGGCGACAACGCTTCGGCCGACAAGAAGAAACTGCAAACCACGGCGAACCATTACCGCGTGCTCGATCGTCAACGCGTGTTCTATCCGCCGGTTCAGCGTAACAACGCGGCGGTGACGTACTACAGCGCGGTCGGCACCCTGGTCGAACTGTCGGTGCATGAAGCGAGCGGCAAGGTGAATGTGCTCGCGCATCACTCGATCATGGAGTGTGGCAATCAGCTCTCGCCGCAACTCGTGTCGGGGCAGTTGCAAGGCGGCCTCGCAATGGGTATCGGCCACGCGCTGCACGAGTATTTGCCGCTTTACGAGGACGGCCCGGGCAACGGCACGTGGAACTTCAATCGCTACCATTTGCCGCGCGCGACGGACGTCGCCGTCTGGGCCCAGACCGGCGAAGTGCTGCCGCCGCTGACCGAGACCGACCCGCCGAAGGGCATCGCCGAAGTGGTGATGATTCCGGTGGTCGGCGCCATCGTGAACGGTATCGCGCATGCGATCGGCCATCGCTTTACCGACCTGCCGGTCACCCCGCAACTTATTCAGAAGGTGCTCGCATGACGGCCCCCACTCAAACTTCCGCTAATGCCGCGAGCGGTGCGGCGAGCGCTGCCGTTGCTTCAGGCAAAATCTCCGGCGCCTCTGCCGCAGCGGCATCCGCTACTGTTGGTGCTTCGGGCGCTGCCGCCGCTAACCCGGCTTCCGCGGCCTCCGGCGCGACAGCATCCGCCGGTGTTCCGGCCAGCGCGCCGGCTGCACCGGCGGTCGAGCGTCCATTGACGCATTTCCGCACGCTGCCGGTTTCGGTCAAGGTGAATGGCGAGATCGTCGGCCCAACCGACGTGCCCGCCGGTCTGATGATGATCGATTATCTGCACGAATACCTGCATCTGACCGGCTCGCGCCTCGGCTGCGGCCAGGGCATCTGCCACGCGTGCGTCGTGATCGTCGACAAGCCGGACGGCACCAGCGAAGAAGTGCGCACCTGCATCACGGGCGCGAACTTCTTCAACGGCAAAACCATCCGCACGATCGAAGGGCACGCGAAACGCAACGAAGCAGGCGAGGTCGTCGAACTGTCGCCGATCCAGCAGAAGTTTCTCGAGCACTTCAGTTTTCAGTGCGGCTACTGTACGCCCGGGTTCGTCAATGCGGCGACGGTGCTGATCGAGCGGCTGAAGCGCCAGCCGGTTGCGAAGAATCAGGTCGAGCAAACCATCACCGATGCGTTGAACGACCATATCTGCCGTTGCACGGGCTACGTGCGCTACTACGAGGCCGTGAAGGAGGTCGTGATGACTACGCCGGGTCTCGTAAAGGACGCCGCATGATGAGCGCTTCCATGAATGTGCGCCGCGCGCTGCTGTTGCTCGGCACGGCGGCTTTGCTCAGCGCGTGTGGCAAGCAGGACGACTCCGCCGCTGCGATGCAGGCTGCCGCCGCACTGGGCCCGCAAGCCACCGCCGCCGATCCGCTCGCGCGTGGCCGTTACCTCGTCAAGGCCGCCGACTGCGCCGCCTGCCACACCACGGCGGATGGCGCGCCGTTCGCCGGCGGCGTGAAGCTGGCTTCGCCGTTCGGCACTTTCTACGGCACCAACATCACGCCGGACAAGGACCACGGTATCGGCAACTGGAGCGCGGACGATCTCTACAAGGCGCTGCACGACGGCGTTACGCCGACCAAGCACCTGTATCCGGCCATGCCGTACACGTCGTACCGCCAGTTGTCGCGCGCGGATAGCGACGCGATCTACGCGTATCTGATGGCGCAGAAGCCGGCCGCCGTGGCGAACCACGAACCGGAGCTGTCGTTCCCGTTCAACATGCGTTTTGGCGTGCGCTTCTGGGACTGGGTGTTCCTGAAGGACGTGTTGCCCGATGCGTCGAAGGGACAATCGGCTGACTGGAATCGCGGGCGCTATCTGGCGAGCGCACTCGGCCATTGCGCCGAATGCCACACGCCGCGCGGCACATTCGGCCAGCTCGACGGCGCGAAGCCATTGACCGGCGCGGCGCTCGGCCGGATTGCCGCACCCGACATCACGCCGCATGGTTTGGCGGCGCGTGGCTGGACGGCTGCGGACCTGCAGACCTTCTTCGCCACCGGCATCGCGCCGCAAGGCTCGGCGTTCGGCGAGATGTATCCGGTTGTGCATCTGAGCAGCCAGTACATGACGCATGACGACCTGCGTGCGATGTCGACCTATCTGCTCGGCGACGCGGCCCCGGCGCCGCAACCCTTGCAATCGGTCTCGGCCGATGCGGCGCAACTCGAGGCCGGGCGCAATGTGTATCTCGCGGTGTGTGCCGGCTGTCACGGCCTCGGCGGTGAGGGCAAGCCACACGTCGCGGTGCCGATGCACGGCAACTCGACGGTACGTCAGAGCGACGCGCATAACCTGATCGTGGCGATGCTCGACGGCATCGGCGCACAGGATTTCCCGGGCCTCGAGCGGATGCAGGAGATGCCGGGCTTCGCCACGCAACTCAGCGACACGGAACTCGCCCAACTGGCGAATTATCTGCGCGCGACGTACGGCGGCCAGGCTGCCGACGTGACGGCCGATGCGGTGAAAGCGCTGCGATAAGACCTGCCCTGCGCCGGGGGCGCTGCCAGTCCGGCGCCCCGTCTCTCCAGTGAATGGCGCGCAATGAACTCGCGCGTGCTGGCTGGCTCAAATGGTATCGCGCCGTTGCGCCCTGGCGGCGCGCGCTACGTTTCGCCGTAGACCCATCTGATTGTCTTCCCGGAGATTTCATGAGTAATCGCGCGACGCAAACCGTTCCCCAACCTCCTGCCGCGCAGTCGCAGAGCGCGCCGCTCGCTTGCGTGCAAGGCACGATCAGCAAGGTGTTCCTCAACCCGGAGTTCCACAACAACGCCAATCATCAGCACTTCGTCATCAGGATCGACAAGGTGCTGAAGTTCGAAGGTACGCAGAATCTGGTCGGCACGGAGGTGTTCGTCGCGGTGCGTTTCGGCGACAGCGAAGGGTTGGCGCATGAAATTCCCGGCTTGCAGGCGGGCCAGCCAATCGAGGCTCAAGGCGAATATATCTCCGACGCCAGTGCTTATCCGACCCAGGACAACTCCAACCCCGTCCTGCCGGTATTGCACTTCACGCATCATCCGGTCGGCTACGTGAAGTATCAAGGCCAGACCTACAGCTAGTCGTCACTCAGTCTTATTGAACGGATGGGCATGGCGCCTGTCCGCTTGCCCACGCGTTTTTCTCCTACGCTCGCCGTCGCGGCGAGCGCTCATTCAAGTTTTGACCACGCTTTGCCGTTAAAGAAAACGTTACCAGCCGATTGTCCGGCGGCGTAGCCGCCGGCGGATTTTCGCGGGTCTTTGCGACCGTGCGTGTAGCGGCCTCAGGCCAATACCACGCATGAGGCGCGACCCGGGTCTGCATCACCGTGCGTAATGTTTGTATCAGAGTGTGTGATGCGGAGCGTTTTTTGCAAAACGCACTTTACAATTCCGCGTGAATTTTAATCGGCAATCTGGCCCTTTTCGCGGAAGATCGCCTGTTTGTCGGGCATCTGGGCATCCGGCAGCGCGCAAGGGATTGGGTTGGACGGCAGGACCTGGGTGAGCGCCGCACGAGGCGGCCTCGCTGTGTCGCGAGAGAAAGCAGCGCTTCGTCAGAATGCGCGCCTCGCACGCGACAAGGCAGCACTCGGCCTGCCAATAAAAAAGCAGGAGTCGAACATGTTGGGAAAGCGTTTCGACAGAACACTGATGGCCAGTCTGGCTGGCGTGTCGGTTGCGCTGGTGGTCAGCGGCTGTGCGAATGTGGGACAGCAGGGCGGTCAAACTGGCGCGGCAGCGGCGACGCCGGCTGCCTCGGCTGCGTCCGGTGTGCCGGCAGCGGCTGCAGCGCCGGCCTCCGACGCGCTCGCAGTCCCAGCGGTCAAGCTAGCCGCGGACGACGGCACGCCGCTTAAGAACGCTCCGCCTCTGGTGTATCGCGTCAGGCGTGGCGATACCCTGGCGCGCATCGCCCAGCGTCATCATTGCAGTGTCAGGCAGTTACAGGCGTGGAATGGCCTCAAGTCTTCCTCGCGGTTGAAGCAGGGGCAGGTGCTGCACGTCGCTTCGCCGGAAACGGTGCGCGCGGTTAATCAGGCCAACGCGGCGGCGAAGGCTGCGGCAGCGGCCGCGCCGGCTGTTCCGCTCGCCGCGCAGCAAGCGCCGGTGGCGGCCAATGCGCAGGCAAGCGCGCAATCGCCCGCGCCCAGCGCGGCCGAGGTGCGTGAAGTTGCGCATGAGACTTCGCGACATGCGAACGGTGTGTCGCTGGTATGGCCTGCGGGTGGCCGAGTCGTCGAGGCGTTCCAGCCGGGCGAAACGCGCGGCATCGAAATCGGCGGCAAACCCGGCGATCCGGTGCGGGCCGCGGCCGACGGCAAGGTGATGTACGCCGGCACGGGTCTGAACAGCTACGGCAGCCTGATCATCGTCCAGCACAACAAGGACTTTCTGACTGCCTACTCGCATAACCGCAAGCTGTTGGTGAAAATCGGCGACATCGTGCGGCAGGGGCAGCAGATTGCCGAAATGGGCGACGAAAATAACTCGCGCGTCTCCGTAGGCTTCGAGTTGCGCCGTGACGGCAAGCCGGTCGATCCGATGCCGTATCTGCCGCAAGGCCGCGGCTAGCTAACGCGCGCCGTCAGTCGAGCCAACGCAGCGCTGCCGCGACGATCGCTTCAGGCGCGTCTTCCTGCATCAGATGACCGGCCTTTGGCACGGGCTGAAAGCGTGCCTCGGGGATGACGGCCGCCAGTTGCCGCCCGCGTTCGAGCGGAATCCACTGGTCGTCTTCACCCCACAGAATCTGCGTTGGACACCGCATCTGCGCATAACGCGCTTCGACCTCGTCGGTGTAGCGCTGGTCCATCTGGGCGATCTGGCGATAGAACGCGGCTTGTCCCGTTGTGCCGAGCCATGGCGTCACATAAGGCGCGAGTTCCTCGTCCGGAATGTCGCGGGCAATCGCGCCGCGCACGTAGGCCTTCACCACGGCTTCGTGGATATACGGCGGCAGGCCGGCGAAGGCCGCGCCATGTTCGCGCACGTGCCGCACGAACGGCGAACCCCACGGCGCGACGGCGACCGGATCGATCAGCGTCAGACTGCGATAGTCGCATCCCTCGATCAGATGCGCGCGCAAGGAGGTTGCACCGCCGAAATCGTGTGCGATGACGTCCGGGCTCTTCAGTTGCCAATGCGCGAGCAATTCCGCCAGCAGCACGTTCTGCACGCCAAGCGAAACGTCCTGAGCATCGCGTTGCTCGGACTGGCCGTAGCCAAGCAGATCGTAGTAATAGACGGTGCGAATCTGCGCGAGATGCAAAGCGATGCGATGCCACACATACGACGAAAACGGCGTGCCGTGAACCAGCACCAGTGGCGGACCGTTGCCCGTCACGCGAAAGCGCACGGTTTGATCACGGAACGTATAGCTTTCCGGAAGTGGCCAGTTTTGCATAGCGAAGGGGCGTTTTGAGTAAGTCCGCTTACCTTAGCAGGGCGCGCTAAAGCGTGCTGTCCGGCTTCTCGTGGCATCTTCCGAATACCTCCCGCAAAAGCTCACCTTTGTTTTATTCAGCAAAGCCAGGCAAATTCAAAAGATCGCGACTCATGGTGTTGCCGGATTGAGCGGCGAGTAGGGCGCACATCGCGCACTGTTGCGAAACGTGCATAAATCACCTTGAAATAAGGTGTCGTTGTGTCGGCTGAATTCGGAAAGCCTGGTAATCGCCGGGGTGCCGCAGGGAGGCGTCAATTCGGTATTCAACGAATACGACGTGTGAATGACCGAAATTCACGGCTGGCTATGGTGAGGGAATTCGGGAGCCGAAGACGCAACGCTCACCGGAGGCCGCGCTTAACCTCAGCGACGCCGTCCGGCTAACATCAACGAAGCCTGCGAACTAAAGCGCCGCCAGCTACTTCGACTCAATACCGCGCAGCAGTTGGGAAACCTGACCGTGATGGTGCAGGATCGCCGGGTCGGCTTGCAGAAGCGGCAAGTAGCGCGGCAGAAACGCATTGTCGGGTTGGTCGGAAGAAAACAGGCCGGTAATGGCTTCGGCCGCGGCAAGCCGGTCGGCCGCGTCCGCTTCCTTGTCGTCGAGAATTTCGTCGACGTTCGCGATCACGGTGGAGAGCGGCGTGAGCCAGCGGAACGCCGAGCCGTTGATGAGCACTTGCAGGAAGGCCGCCGGCGTCACGGGGCCGAATTCCTTTTCGTACGACGCGCGCTCGTGATCGAGTATCGACTTATGCAGTGCCAACAGCGGCTTGCGAATTTCCGAAAGGAATTGAATGCATTGCTGGTCGTTCATCTTGCCGCTCCTTCGGGTAGTCATGCCGGATCAAGCCAACGCGGCAATGGTAGCGCATCGGTTTGACTCCCGTTTCACTTTTCCGGCGGCCGCCGTGGCTGGGTCGTCCCCGTCGTGCGGATACGCTGCGGACATGCCCGCTTGGTCTGCGGACTTCTTTATGCAAGACTACAATTTCCACGTCCCTTCCAGCGCGCTCGCGCTGCGCACTGCCTGCTGCACCCATTGAACTGTAGCCGCATCGCGTATTAGCACGGCTTGTCGAATAAACACCGCAAGTTTTTGCGTTTTGGTTCGACGTCTCAGCCCAAACAGTCTGACTGAGCAGCCTGATAAGCAGTCTGACAAGCAGCTTGTACAAGCATCCCGACAAACAATAAACCCCACTCGGAGCCGCCTATGACAACGTTCAACATCAACGGCCAGACTCATACTGTCGACGCACCCCCCGATATGCCTCTGTTGTGGGTGTTGCGCGATCTCGTCGGCTTGACCGGCACCAAGTTCGGTTGCGGCATCGCCCAATGCGGCGCATGCACCGTGCATCTCGACGGCGTCGCGGTGCGCTCGTGCGTACTGCCGGCGGCGGCTGTCGGCGACAAGAAAATCACCACTATTGAAGCGGTCGGCGACACACCCGCCGGGCAAAAGGTCCAGCAGGCATGGCGCCAACTGGACGTTGTGCAGTGCGGCTACTGTCAGTCGGGGCAGGTCATGTCGGCGGCTTCGCTGATCGCGGGCAATCCCAGTCCGACCGACGCGGACATTGACGCCGCCATGGCCGGTAACATCTGCCGCTGTGGGACGTATAACCGCATCCGCGCGGCGATCAAGCAAGCCGCGAAGGGGGCCTGACATGTCCCAGGGATTGCTCGATGCACAAAACGGCGCGCAGCCTCCGAAGCGTGGCAAAAGCGGCATCACACGCCGCACGTTCCTGAAGTTCAGCGTCACGGTCGGGGCGGCAACCGGCGGCGGCTTGCTGCTCGGTTTCAGCATGCCGGCAGCCAGTCAGGATCAGAAGGCCGGCAAATCGGTGATCGGCGGCGATGGAGATGAGGCGCCGCAGAACGGCGTGTTCGCGCCGAACGCCTTCATCCAGATCGACACGGCGGGCAAGGTCACGCTGGTGATTCCGAAAGTCGAAATGGGGCAAGGCGTCTACACGTCGATCCCAATGCTGATCGCGGAAGAGCTTGAAGTGCCGCTCGACTCGGTCACGCTCGACCACGCTCCGCCAAACGAAAAGCTCTTCATGGACCCGCTGCTCGGCGGCCAGCTCACCGGCGGTTCGACGTCGATCCGCTATGCGTGGGAACCGATGCGCCGGGCCGGCGCGGCCGCGCGCACGCTCCTGATCGGCGCCGCCGCACAGCAATGGCAGGTCGATCCGGCAAGCTGCCATGCGCAAGCCGGTCAGGTGATTCATGCGGCGAGCAATCGCAGCATCGGTTACGGACAGTTGGCGAGCGCCGCGGCGAAGCTGCCCGCGCCGCAGAACGTGCCGTTGAAAGATCCGAAAGATTTCAAGGTGATCGGCACCGCGGTGAAGCGTCTCGATTCGCCCGAGAAGGTCGACGGCACGGCCATGTTCGGACTGGACGTGCGTGTGCCCGATATGGTCTACGCGGCCATTGCGAACTGCCCGGTATTCGGCGGCACGCTCGCCAGCGTCGACGATACCAACGCGAAGAAGATTCCCGGCGTGCGCCAGGTCGTCAAGATCGACAACGCGGTTGCCGTGATCGGCGACCATACGTGGGCCGCCAAACGCGGTTTGCAGGCGCTGGATATCAAATGGAACGAAGGCGCGGGCGCGCAGATCGGCATGAAGCAGATCGTCGACGATCTCGCCAACGCCTCGCAACGCAACGGCGCGGTGGCGCGTAAAGAAGGCGACGTGAGCAACGCGTTTTCAAACGCGAAGACACGGGTCGACGCCGTGTATCAGCAACCGTTCCTCGCGCATGCCACGATGGAACCGATCAACTGCACGGTACACGTGCGGCCCGACGGCTGCGATATCTGGCTCGGCTCGCAAGTGCCGACGCGGGTGGTGGATGCGGCGGTTGCTGTAACCGGTTTACCCGCGGACAAGATCGTCGTGCATAACCATCTGATCGGCGGCGGCTTTGGCCGAAGGCTCGAATTCGACATGGTCACGCAGTCGGTCAAGATCGGCAAACAGGTGTCGACGCCGGTAAAGGTGCTGTGGACACGTGAAGAAGATATCCAGCACGACATGTACCGGCCGTACTACTACGACAAGATTTCCGCCGGGCTCGACGCGAACGGCAAACCGGTCGCGTGGCAGCATCGGATTGTCGGCTCGTCGATCATGGCGCGCTTTGCGCCGCCCGCGTTCCAGCATGGGCTCGATCCCGATGCCGTGGAAGTTGCCGCTGATCTGCCCTATGACCTGCCGAATCAGTTGGTCGACTACGTTCGCCAGGAACCACATGCCATTCCCACCGCATTCTGGCGGGGCGTAGGACCGACACGCGGTACCTTCGTAGTCGAGAGTTTTATCGACGAACTCGCCGCGCAGGCGAAAGTCGATCCGGTCAAATACCGCCAGGATCTGCTGGGCAAAACACCC
This sequence comes from Paraburkholderia agricolaris, assembly GCF_009455635.1. Lineage (NCBI taxonomy): Bacteria > Pseudomonadati > Pseudomonadota > Betaproteobacteria > Burkholderiales > Burkholderiaceae > Paraburkholderia > Paraburkholderia agricolaris. The sequence continues at coordinate 2,091,689 of NZ_QPER01000002.1, read as the reverse complement.
CGCGCGCTGAACGTGCTCAACACTGCCGCGCAGGCGGCGGGCTGGGGCAGTGCGGTGCCGAACGGGCAAGGGCGCGGGGTGTCGGTGATGCATGCATTCGGCAGCTTCTTCTCGATGGTCGTCGACGTTGCCGTCGAGCAGGGCGAGGTATCGGTCAAGCGCGTGGTGTGCGCGGTCGATTGCGGGATGGTGGTGAATCCGAACACGATCGAAGCCCAGGTGCAAGGCGGCATCATCTTCGGCATCACGGCCGCGCTCTATAGCCAGATCACGATCAAGGACGGCCGCGTGGAGCAGAACAACTTCACCGACTACCGGATGCTGCGGATCGATCAGACGCCGCCCATCGAGGTGCATATCGTGAAGAGCAGCGAGGCGCCGGGCGGTATCGGCGAGCCCGGCACGGCAGCACTCGCGCCAGCTCTCACAAACGCGATTTACGCGGCCACCGGCAAGCGGCTGCGCCAGTTGCCGGTCGGCAGCCAACTGCAAACCGCCTGACTGAAGGGAGCCCAACATGAAAAACACACTCAAGGGTTTCGGCGCGGCGCTCTGCATGGCTTTGCCGTTCCTGACACAGACCCAGGCGCAAGCCGCGGATCAAGACCTGGTGCAGCGCGGCGCCTATCTGGCGAAGGTCGGCGATTGCGTTGCTTGCCATACAGCGCCGAAGGGCAAGCCGTTCGCCGGCGGCCTGCCGATGGTCACGCCGATGGGCCGGATCTACACCACCAACATCACGCCGGATCAGCAAACCGGCATCGGCAACTACACGGAAGAGGACTTTGCCAGAGCGATGCGCGAAGGCGTCGCGAAAGACGGTCACAACCTGTATCCGGCGATGCCGTACCCGTCCTATGCGAAGGTCAACGACGACGACATGAAAGCGCTGTACGCATACTTCATGAGCGGCGTCGCGCCGGTGCAGCAGGCGAATCGCGAGCCGGACATCAAATGGCCGTTGAACATGCGCTGGCCGTTGAAGTTCTGGAATATGGTGTTCCTGGAGAAGGGCGTCTATCAGGACAAGCCCGGCAAGGAGGTGGCGTGGAATCGTGGCGCGTACCTCATCCAGGGCCTCGGGCACTGCGGCTCGTGCCATACGCCACGCGGCATTGCGTTCCAGGAAAAGGCGCTGGATGAAAGTGGCAGCGCGTTCCTGACCGGCGGCCTGCTCGACGGCTGGTTCGCGGCAAACCTGACGGGCGAGCACAACCTCGGCCTCGGTCGCTGGAACGATCAGGACTTGCAGGCGTTCCTGAAAACCGGCGCCAATCGCCATGCATCGGCGTTCGGTTCGATGACCAGCGTGATCAACAACAGCACGCAAGGCATGAACGACACCGACATCGCCGCGATGTCGACGTACCTGAAGTCGCTGCCGCCGGCGGGTGGCAGTGGCGCGCCGCCTTACTCGTACGATCCACAGGCGACGAAAGTGTCGTTGAACCGTCCCGCGAACGATGCCGGTGCGCGCGTTTATACGGCGTATTGCATGCACTGTCATGGTGTCGACGGACGCGGTTTTGCGCCGATGCTGGCGCCGCTGGCCGGCAATCCGAACGTGCTGGAAAAGGATCCGTCCTCGCTGATCAACGTGACGTTGAACGGCACGGAGGACCTGGTGATCGGTGGCATTCCCGCGCCGTATCCGATGCCGAAGTACGCTCCGGTGCTCAACGACCAGCAGATCGCCGATGTGCTCACCTTCGTGCGCGCCGGGTGGAATAACGGTGGACCGGCGGTTACGGCGGCCGACGTGGCGAAGCTGCGCAAGTCGACTCAGGCGGCTCGCTAGCGGCGTCGCGCTCAAGGTTCGCAACGAAAAAAAGCGGCAACCGTTTTGCACGGTTGCCGCTTTTTTATCGACCAGGGGGAAGCCTCAACGGTGCTGTCCCACCTTCTGCCGTTTCTCCAGCACGCGGGCGTACCACGTCAACGGGAAGCACATCGCGAAGTAAATCATCGCGACCATGCCGTAGATTGGAAACGGGCGGAAGGCGGCGTTGGTGATCATCGTGCCGGTCTTTGTCAATTCCGTGAAGCCGATGATCGACGCCAGCGCCGTGCTCTTTACCACCTGCACGAGGAAACCGACTGTCGGCGCGACGGCGATTTTCAGTGCCTGCGGCCAGACGATGTAGCGCAGTTGCTGGCCGAACGTCATGCCCAGACTCGCCCCCGCGGACCACTGGCCGCGCGGCACGGCTTCCACGCAACCGCGCCAGATATCGACCAGATACGCGCTGGTATAAAGCGTCAGCGTAACGGTTGCCGCGACCCAGGGCGACACATCGACGCCCAGCAAGGGCAGGCCGAAAAACGCCAGAAACAGTTGCATCAGCAGCGGTGTGCCCTGAAACACTTCCACGTACACCACCACGATGCGCCGCAGCCACGGCAACGGCGACACGCGCATCGCGAGCAGAATCAGCCCGACAATGCCGCCGCCGACAAACGCGATCAGCGACAACAACACCGTCCAGCGGGCGGCGAGCAACAGATTGCGGGCGATGTCCCACAGCGTGAATTCGACCATGATCAACGCTCCGTCGGCAGGGTGCGGGCGCCGCGCCACATCAGGCGGGTACGCCAGTTGCGCGGCGCGCTGCCGCTATTGCCGCCACGAGCCACGCGGCCCGCAAAGAGATTGCGGCCGAGCCGGTTCATGAGTTGCCGCAACACGATCGACAACACCAGGTACGTCGCGGTGATGATCAGGTAGCTCTCGAACGAGCGGAAGTTGCGCGACTGGATGAAGTTGGCCGCGTAAGTCAGATCGGGGACCGAGATTTGCGAAACCACCGCCGAGCCAAGCATCACGATCAGCACCTGGCTCAACAAGGCGGGAAACACGTTGGCGAGCGCCTGCGGCAGCACGACGTAGCGAAACACCTGGCGCCCATGCAGGCCGAGCGCCTGCGCCGCCTGCACCTGGCCGCGCGAAATCGAATCGATCCCGGCGCGCACGATTTCGATCGCGTAGGCGCCGAGATTGACAGTCATCGCCAGAATCGCGGCCTGTACCTCGTCGATATGAATGCCGAGGCTCGGCAAGCCGAAGAAGATGAAGAACAACTGCACGATGAAGGGCGTGTTGCGGATCAATTCGACGTAAGTCGCGACCACCCAGCGCGCCCACTTTGGCCCGGCCACCGCGATGCTCGCGCCGCCAATGCCGACGACACCGCCGAGCACGGTGGACACGGCGGTCAGTCCCAGTGTGACGGCAACGCCGCGCGCGAGCAGCCCCGCATAGAGGCCGAAGCCGCTGAAATCGAACGCGTAGGTCATGACGTGGCGCTCATCGTGAGGTCAAACTCCGGCGTGGACGTTCCGAAGGCGTCCGTGCAATAAGGGTTTAGAGATCGGCCGGCAGGGGCGCGCGCAGCCATTTCTGCGAAATCGCGTTCATGGTGCCGTCCTTGCGGGCCTTGGCAATCGTTTCGTCGACTTTCTGCTTCAGACGCGGCTCGTTCTTGTTCAAGCCGACGTGATCCGGCGAGCTGAACAGCGAGAACTTCTGCTCGGGATCGTTCGCCGGATGACGCGCGAGAATGGTTGCGCCGACGTCGTTGCCGACTACCATCAACTGTACCTGACCAGAAAGAAACGCCGAAATTGCGCCGTTAGGATCGTCGAATCTTTTTATGGTCGCGCTGGGCGGCGCGATTTTGGTCACACTCAGGTCTTCCAGCGTGCCCCGCGCGACCGAAATCGTCTTGCCGGCGAGGTCGGCGGCGTTCTTCACGGGCAGTGCCTTCGGGCCGAAGACGGCGAGGTAGTAGGGCGCGTAGGGCTGTGAGAAGTCGATCACCTTTTCGCGCTCCGGCGTCTGGCCGACTGAAAGCAGCATGTCAGCCTTGTGGTCGGCGAGGTAGGCCATGCGGTTGTCGCCCGTCACCTGCACGAGTTCGACCTTCGCGTTGAGCGCACGGCCGATCAGGTTGGCAACGTCGATGTCGTAGCCCATCGGCTTCATGTCCGGGCCGATCGAGCCGAACGGCGGATAGTCCTCGAATACGCCGATGCGCACCGTGCCGGTCTTGGCGATGTTGTCGAGCGCGTCGGCATGCGCGGCCGGCGACGCAAGGGCGCACAGTGCGCCGAGGCCGGTGAAGGCGAGCGTGGCGGCAAGGGTGGCGAAGACGCGGCGCGCGTTCGATCGGGCAACTTGGGGCTGATTCATGGTCTTTCCTCTGTCGAAAACTCGGTGCTGGAATGTTTTTTCTGGATGAGCGTTTCAATGCGCCGCGCGGGCAGCGATCAGTTTGCACGCGTGCGGTGGCAATTCCGCGAGCACCGGCATGCCGAGCGCCAGTCCCGGCGTTTCTCGCGGGGTAGTGGCGGCCGTCAGCGTGAAACCCGCGCAATCGATCGTCGCTTCGAGTGAGGCTCCCACGTCGCGGATAAAGGTTACCGTGCCCGCGAGGCGGTTCGGCCCTGCATGGTCGGACGCCGATTTGACGCACACATCTTCCGGCCGGATCAACAGACGGATGTCGCTGCTGGATTGCGGCACGCGTGCCGGCTGCGCCACCGCAATGCGCCTGCCCCCCGGCAGGCTGACGCCCCCCGCGCCGTCGTAAGTGACCGGCAGGATATTGCCGAGCCCGATGAAGTCAGCGACGAATTCGCTGACCGGGTCGCGATAAATATCGAGCGGTTTGCCGACTTGCGCAATCCGGCCTTTCTCCATCACGACGATTTCGTCGGCCATTGTCATCGCCTCGCGCTGGTCGTGCGTGACCATGATCGTCGTGATGCCGAGACGCTGTTGCAGCAGGCGGATCTCCACCTGCATCGCTTCGCGCAGCTTGGCGTCGAGCGCGGAGAGCGGTTCGTCGAGCAGCAGCAGTTTCGGTTGCGATGCGATTGCGCGCGCAATCGCCACGCGTTGCCGCTGGCCGCCGGAGAGTTGCGTGACGGGCCGGTTCGCCATATGCGGTAACTGGATCAGATCCAGCAACTCAGCGACGCGGCGCGCTTGCGCATCTTTCGCGGTCTTGCGCAGCTTGAGCGGATACGCGACGTTTTGCGCCACTGTCATGTGCGGAAACAGTGCGAGCGACTGGAACACCATGCCGAAGTCGCGCTGGTTCGCCGGCAGATGCGTGATATCGCGGCCTGCAAAATTGATGCTGCCCGCGCTCGGCGTTTCCAGCCCTGCGATCATCCGCAGGAGCGTGGTCTTGCCGCAGCCGGACGGCCCGAGAAAGCACACCAGCTTGCCGTCGGGCACGCTCAGATCGACGCTGTCGACGGCATAGGCCGCATTGAAGCGCTTGGTCACGGCCTGCAAGGTCAGATGGGTCATCGAATGCTCCAGCAAAAAGGCATCAGCGCAGCGCGGATCGAAAGGCAAAGGGCGGTCAAAGCGCCACCCCTTCGTCGCCGATCAGCTTTTCGAGCAGCCAGATCAGCGCGAAGTCGATCGCGACGATAAATACGGCGAAGCAGAATACAGTCGGATCGAGCGACGACACCGTGCGGCTATAGAGCCACACGGGCAGCGTCATCGTGTCGATGCCGTACAGAAAGAACGTCACTGTGAATTCGTTGAACGAGACGATGAACGCGAACAGCATGCCGGCGAGAATACCGGGGCGCATCAGCGGCAGGATCACGTCGATCAGCGCGCGGCCTGGGCTTGCACCCATCACACAGGCCGCTTCCTCGAACTCCGGGCCGATCGACGCTACCGATGCCGCGCAGTTCTTCACCGTGAACGGCAGCGCCAGAATCACGTGCGCGATGATCAGGCGAAATACGCCGAGCTCGACCGGCAGCACGTTGAATACCAGCAGCAGCGACAAGCCGAGCATCACCAGCGGATAGACGAGCGGCAGCGCGACCAGTTGTTCGACTGCCGGTTTGCCGCGAAAACGGTAGCGGCTCAGTGCGTACGCGGCCGGCACCGAGACGAGGGTGGCGATAACCATCGTCGAGAGCGCGACGATCAGGCTTGTGCTGAGCGCGGCGCCCATCGAGAGCGAGTCGCTCGCATCCGGCGAGACAAAGCTGTGCCATGCCGCGCGGTACCAATGCAGGCCGTAGGCGTGCGGCGGGAATTCGAGCGTGTCGGCCGCGCTGAACGACATGGTGATCATCGTCAGGATCGGCAGCGCGGCGAGGAACAGCACGACGGCGGCGAGCAGCGCGGTGGCCTTGCCGAGCTGGCCGGGCATGGTGGTCGGCAAACGCGGCAGGCGCGGCGAGCGTGGCAAACGCGGCAGGCGCGGAGTCCGGATCGGCGTGCTCATGGGTGCGGTTCCTCGGCGAGACGTTGCGTACGGCGTACGAGCCGTTGCGACAGCGCCATCACGGTAAGCGTCGCGATCATCAATACGACGCCCGACGCGGATGCTGCGGGCCAGTTCAGCAGAGGCGCGACTTGATCGTGAACCAGTACGGCCAGCATCGGCACGCGACGTCCGCCGAGTAACAGGGGTACGGCGAACGCACTGGCGTTGTAGGCGAACACGAGCAACGCGCCGGACACGAGCCCCGGCATGGCAAGCGGCAGCAATACGTGACGCAACGTTTGCCAACGCGTCGCGCCGAGCGTGGCCGCGGCTTCTTCATACGAGCTCGAGACCGCACGCATCGCGCTCGACAACGGCAGCACAGCCAGAGGAAACGCGGTCTGAATCAAGCCGAGCAACACGCCGTGTTCGCGATACAGCCACATCACCGGGCGCTCGACCAGGCCGCTGCCGAGCAGCGCGTGATTGAGCAGGCCAGCCGGACCAAGAATGATCAGCCAGCCGTAACCTTGCAGCAGCAGATTGACGAGCAAGGGCAGCAGCACGCCCGCGAGCAGCAGCCGCCGCGCGAGCCGCGACTTGGTGCGCGCCATCGCGAGAGCGACGGGAATCGCCAGCAGCACGGCGCAGACCATGCTTTGAAATGCGAGCTTCAGCGTGAGCCACAGCGACTTCAGGAAGTAGCCGTCGAGGAGATCGGCGTAGTTCTGTAGCGTGAAGCCATGCCATTCGTTGCCTTGCGTACCGAAGCTCATTCGCAGTACGACGAGCGCCGCCGCGCCGAGAATGGCGAGAAACAGCAGGATTGGCGCGAGCAGAAGCCAGGGGCGCGCTTTCGCGAGCGCCGTGGACGCCGGCTCGCCCGGTGCACCGGAGGCCGCGCCGGGCGAGCCGGGTGCTGTGTCCGGCGCGTCACCCGACCCAGCGTCCGACGCCGACGATGCACGCCGCGAAAACCGCGCGAGCATCGCGGTCATGCCGAGAAAATTTCGGTGTAGCGCTTGATCCACGCCGGCTGCACGACGGCGAGCGCCTTGTCGTCATGCAGGATCGCTTTCTCGGCGATCTGCTGCGGGCTCGGCACGAACGCGCGGCTCTCCGCCGGAATCACCGCTTTCGAATTGACGGGGCCGTTCAGCACGTCGGCAGCCATGCGGCCTTGCACGCCGGCATCGAGCGAATGGTTGATGAAGGCGTGGATCAGATCGCTGTCGGCGGGATGCGACTTCGGGATCACCGTGAACATCAGCTGCGTGGCGAAGCCTTCCTTCATGCCGTAGGTCACGCCCATCTTGTATTCGGGCTTGCGGATCTGGTCGGGGAAAAAGGCCGGCGAATAGATGCCGCCGATATCGAGCGAACCGGTGCGGAACAGATCGGCCACCTGATTCGGGTTCTCGCCGAGCGTCATCACGCGGTCTTTCAACTGCATCAGCTTCTTGAAGCCGGGTTCGATATTCTGTTGCGAGCCGCCGTTCATTTTTGCGGCGATGATTGCGAGGTCTACCGCTTCGGCCCATTCGGGCGGCGGCAGGAACAGGCGTCCGGCGTATTTCGGATCCCACAGTGCTTCGTACGAAGACGGCGCCGTCCTGACTGTTGACGTGTTGTAGATCAAGCCGTCCGACCACAGCAGATAACCCACGCCGAAGCCGTTCGCGCCCGTGCGGTATTGCGGTGCGACGTCCTTCAGGTTCGGTAGCTTGTCGAGATCGGGCTTCATGAGCAGGCCCGCGTCGCCGAGGCCCGCCGCGCCGACGCCGGCCAGGGTGATGACGTCGTAAGTGGGGCGATCACTCGCGGCCTTGACCTTGGCGACCATGCCGGACGTGCCGTCGGCGCGGTCGGCGATCACCTTCGCGCCGGTCTTCGCCGTGAACGTGGCGGCGATATTGCGCAAGGCAGCGGCGCCGGTGTCGTCCGACCAGGTCAGCAAGCGCAGTGTTTTGCCGGAGAAGTTGTGCTCTTGCGCTCTGAGATTGATAAACGGCATCGGCAATGTGGACGCCGCGAGTGCCGTGCCGATCGCCTTGATGGCCTGCCTTCTACCCCGTTTGATCTCTTGCATGGCGGTCTCCTGTGTTGAACGCCTGTTGCCTTGTGAGTTTCGCTCTGACCGCTGCCGTTGCATCGCCCATTTGCGCTGCTTGTGGTGCCCAACCTTTTGTTCCCGACCTCACGCGATACCCGATGCGTTGCGTGTGGATGCACTCTAGATTTGCCAAAATCCCCCAACAAACGAAATATGCGCATGGAGCGCATGACAGAATCTCATGGGTTGGCTGCCGCGCGACGCTAGCGGAGGCTTTGCTTCGATCCTTGCGAGCCCCAATCCAGTGGCGTATCGGGGTTAACGTCCATGATTTTCTGGCGTAGAGGGGCCTGAGGAGGTATGAGGAAAGCTCGGTTCTGGTGCGATGTCCGGCAGGATTTGCCCTGAGTCGGTGCAAGCGGGTGTGCCAAGGCTTGAATTGACGGCCGGGTCATGAGTGAAATGCATGCGGTTTGCCCGAGCGCACCGCGTGCGAGAACTTCTGATCGCGTATCCTGTGGGCTCACAGGGCGTGACGGCGTACAACGCCGCCATCCACGCAATGATTTTTCCTGATTCCGGATTGGACTACTCCGATGCGACGTCTCCCTCCGCTCAACGCGTTGCAGATTTTCGAAACCGTCGCACGGCATCGCAGCTTCACGCGTGCCGCGGATCACCTATGCCTGACGCAAGGCGCGGTGAGCCGGCAGATCATCGCGCTCGAGGACTATTACAAGTTTCCCCTCTTCAAACGCCACGCCAAAGGTCTGACGCTGACCGCCGAAGGCGAGTTGCTGCTGCCGGCCGTGAAGGAGAGCTTCGCGCGTATCGAGGAGATATCGCTGCGCCTCACGCGGCAGCGCACCGACCTCGCACTGAAGGTGCCGACCTGCGTGATGCGCTGGATGTTGCCGAAGATCATGCGCTTCCAGGCCGAGTATCCCGAGCTGCACGTTCAGATCACGACGACCTGGCAGCACGACGTCGATTTCCAGCTCGAGCCGTTCGATGCGGCGATCATCTATGGTTCGTCTCCGGGTGTGGGCGTGCAGGCGGTGCCTCTGTTCGAGGAGCGTTTGACGCCGGTGTGCGCGCCCGATCTGCTGAAAGACAAACCGCTCGACCAGGTCGCGGATCTGGCGCGCCACACGCTGCTGCATCCGACGCGCGATCATCGCGACTGGAAGATGTGGCTTGCCAGAGTGAGCGAGGTAGATGCAGCGAATGCGCAAGCTATCGACGCCGAGCACGGCCCGAGCTTCGACACGCTCGACATGGCGACCAACGCCGCGCTGCAGGGCTTCGGTGTCGCCATCAGCGACCTTGCGTTGATCGACGAAGACGTCGCGGCCAGGCGCCTCGTGCGGCCATTCGAGACAGTGCTCAAGACCGGCTGGCGCTATTACTTTGTGTATCCGGATTCAGTCGCGCATCAGCAGAAGCTGAATCTGTTTCGCAACTGGATCGCGGCGCATTGGGAAGAGTAGGACGAGCAGGCGGCGCCCGGTGTCTGGGCGGGGCGCAAGGCCCCAGACCTTAGACCCGAGACCCACCGTCAGGGCGCGAAGGACAGAAACAGATACGCCGCGAACAACGACAGATGCACGGCGCCTTGCAGGATCGTCGTGCGTCCGGAGCTCAGCGTCAGGGTGCCGACTACCAGCGTGAGCATCAGCAGTACGGTTTCTTTGCCGTCGATACCGAGGATGAGCGGCTGGGCGGTCCATAAGAACACGGCGGCAACCGTTGGAATGGTCAACCCGATACTGGCCAGCGCCGAGCCGAGCGCGAGATTCAGGCTGTTCTGCAAACGGTCGGCGCGCGCCGCGCGCACGGCGGCAAGTCCTTCCGGCAGCAGCACCAGCGCGGCGATGATAATGCCGACCACCGCCGGCGGCGCGCCCGCGTTCTTCACCGCGGTTTCGACCACGGGCGAGAGCACTTTCGCCAGCAACACGACAGCGACCAGGCACACCACCAGCAAACCGCCGGCCGCCAGCGCGACACCGATGCTTGGCGGGGCGGCATGGACGTCCTCGTCGGGGACGTCGGCGAGAAAGTAGTCGCGATGCCGCACGGTCTGGACGAACACGAACACCCCGTACAGCACCAGCGACGAGACACCCGCGAACGCCAGTTGCGACGACGACAGAAGCGGGCCGGCGCTGGTCGTCGTGTAATTCGGCATCACCAGCGTCAATACAGACAAGGACGCAAGCACTGCCAGCGCGGCCGCGGCGCCACGGCTCTGAAAGTCCTGCTCGCGATGCCGGATGCCGCCCACCAGCAGACAAATACCCACGATCCCATTGCAGACGATCATGACCGCGGCAAACACCGTGTCGCGTGCGAGACCGGCTTTTTCCGGACCGGACGTCAACATCACCGAAACGATGAGGGCAACTTCGATCACCGTCACGGCCACCGCCAGCACCAGGGTGCCGAACGGTTCGCCGACACGATGCGCCACCACTTCCGCATGGTGCACCGCTGTGAACACGGCAGCGCACAGTGCGACCCCGATCAGCGCGAGCAGCAGCCCATTACCCGGAAGGGCATACGCGGCGCCCAGCACGATCCAGGCGACGAAAGGCGCGGCGATGGTCCAGCGGGGCAAGGCGGTCGCGGTCGTGGTCATTCGGGGCTTCCTTTCGTTGCGGGTTCTTGTTGCCTGTAGCTGACTGGCGCGAGATGAACAGGTGGGCGCCGGCAAGACCTGCGAGCGAGCGTAAGTTGCTAAACCATCCTGTCAACAACGCGTCCTAACGCATTAAATTATAAAGGATAGTTTGCGGCGGGCGAGGCTTTGTGAGCCCGCGGGACGGATTGTGCCGACGCAGTGGCGAAGGTGCGCAACCGCCGGATTTGGCAATTGCGGGGAAATTCAGGGGAAACAGGCTGGATGTTTCAGTCCGGACGCGCCGCCTTGCGAGAAGCATTGCGCCCGGCGTAGCACTAAGGCTGCTTGATGCGGTTTTACTGTCCGACCGGACGGATCGATAGTGCGTTCTTGACCGACGTCACGCCCGGCACGGCTTGCGCGGCCTGAGTGGCCAGGTCGACTTGCGGCTGTTCAGGCACCGTGCCGGCCAACGTCACTGCACCGCTACGTGCGCGCACCGTGATATTGGTCACCGTCAGGCCCTTGGTCTTCGACAGCGCGCTGCGCACTTTGCGTCCCAATGCACGGTCGGCTTTCTTGACCGACTTGGCGTTAGGCGCCGCCGAAGCAGCCGTGGGGGCTGCCGTAGCCGCGGCATCGCTGGTTTGCGCGTACGCACTGACGGATGCCAGAACGATCAGCGCGCCGCCGACCATCTTGATTGCCTGGAATGCTTTCATTCAACTCTCTCCTATTGTCATGAACACGACGGCCCGTGGATGGGCCGGTGTACTACGCCAGCGGTACTTCGGGATCAAATCTGAATGGAACGTTGCTGCGGATCGTGCGACTTCTTGCAAACTGTAAGTTGATCAGGTGCGCTTGAACACACGCATGCCGGCAAGGGCTGTGCTGCAGGCCGGAAACACACGATACTCCAATTAGTGCCATGGTGATTGCGCCGCTGCCCGGAAGTGAGGTTTTGGTACAACGAATGGGCGGATGAATGCGGGCCGATGGCGCTTTATGGCGCTTTATCGCTTGATGCGGCGCGGCGACACGCTCGTGCGTGTCCGCTGAGTGCCCAACTCGCGCCTGCGTCGACCTTGCGCCTCGCGCCTAAAGATCCATCCGGACCGCATGCAGAAACAACCGCTACCCATCTTCCCATTGCTTCGTGACGATTTGCCGCCGGATGCAACCGCGTTGGCGCGCTTCATGGTTGGCAAATACCTGGTGCACGATCTTCCCGAAGGCCGTATGAGCGGCCGGATTGTCGAAACCGAAGCGTATCCGGTCGGCGACTCGACCAGCCACGCGTTTATAGGCCGCCGTCCGTATAACGGCTCGATGTTTCTTGCCCCCGGCCACGCTTATATCCGGCTCACGTACGGGCTCTCGTACATGCTGAACATGTCCGCGGAAGCGGAGGATATCGGCGCCGGTATTCTGCTGCGCGCCATCGAACCGCTGGAAGGCTTGCCGCTGATGGAAGCGCGGCGGCCTGGCGTGCCGCTGCGCGACCTTGCGCGCGGCCCTGGCCGGCTCACCATGGCCCTGGGCATCGGTCAGTCGTTCGACGGCCGCGATCTTTGCACCGGGCGTGACCTGTGGATTGGCGTGATAGAGAAGGATGTGCCGATCGGCGTGACGACACGCATCGGCTTATCGCGCGAAATGCATCGGCCATTGCGGTTTTTTGAACCAGGCAGTGCGTTCGTCAGCGGACCACGAAAGCTTCTGCTGCCTCCGCATGCCGAAACGTTGACCCACGCGCCGGATTGATCACTAGCGACATGCGATGCGGTGAACATGCGTAGTGGGTGAAATTGTCGGAACATCAAACAGAAGGGTTACGATCCCGACAATTATTACGGCAAGAACGGGACTTCAATCGCGCTCATGCGTAAGTTCCGCTGCATTCTTGCGAATCGAACAATTATGTATCTCGTAATTAAGGGTTTTCCCTCGATGATCGGGTGACTAGACTGGAATCACTCGCTTCTCACATGGTGTGGCAAGCGAAGCAAAAAACCAGATCTGGAGGTAAATCATCATGAACTCGCTCATCAAGGCAGTCGCTATTGCGGCCATTCTGGCCGCCCCGGTCGCTTCGTTCGCTCAATCGAGCCAACAACCCCTGACCCGCGCGGAAGTTCGCAGTCAGTTGATCCAGCTGGAACAGGCGGGCTACAACCCGGCCACCAGCAACGACACAAACTATCCGTCTGACATTCAGGCCGCCGAAAGCCGTGTGCAGGCGCAAAATCCGGCCGTCGCGCAGACGCAGGAACCGGTCGCGAATACCAGTGGTTACGGCGGCGCGGTGAGCGGTTCGTCGCAAGCGGGTGGCGTGGTCCAGCCGATGTCCGGCCCGAAGTCGGTTTATTTCGGTAACTGATTGATTGGGTGCAATGAGGGGCTGCAGGTGCGTAGCCCCATGAGTTTGGCCGAGCGTGCGTCGAACAAATGCACGCTCGGCAATCAGCAAGCAGTCAGCAGTTCGCCAGGAATATGACAATGCGCGCCGTATGCGGCGCGCATTGATGAAACAGGAACCTCCGCTGCCGCAAGGTAGCTTCGCCCAACCTCTTTCAAGGATTGGGCTTTTTTTGCGCCCGCTTGTGCCCGGTTACGCCCGGTTACGCCCGGCAGCGAGTCACACCCGGCGTGCGGCGAATCTCAGGGCCGTTCGCCGTGGATATAGAACTCCAGTTGCTGGATGGTGAATTGCTGCTCGGCGATGATGTTCTTCACCAGGTCGCCGATCGATACCATGCCCACCAGCCGGTCGTTTTCGATCACCGGCAAGTGGCGCATACGCCGTTCGGTCATCAGCGCCATGCAGTCGTCGGTGCTCTGGTCGGGGCGGACGAAGCGCACGGCTTTGCTCATGATGTCGCGCACTGGCGTGGCCTTCGACGAACGGTCCATCAGCACGACCTTGCGCGCATAGTCGCGCTCCGTCACGATCCCGGCGATGCTGTCGCCCTCGGTCACGACCAGTGCACCGATGCCTTTTTCAGCCATTAGCTTGATCGCGTCGTAGACGGAATCGTCGGCCTCGACAGTAAAAACGGTGGTGTGATTGGGTTTTGTTTTAAGAAGCTGTGCAACGCTTGTCATGGAGCGGCTCCGTTTCGCAGTGCAGCACGCCGATGCGGCGCGCTGTCGTGAGGGACAGGCCATTCCAGTATAGGCGCGCAGCGCCGCTGGAAGTACTCCGGGAATACCTGTGGCGTGCAGCATGTCCGGCATGGGTTAGCGTTCGGGAGCGGCGCGGCGCCACGGCGGTTCCTTGCGCGGCGCATGGACATCCGGGTGCGTTGCGCCGATTAGCGGTAAACTCCCAGTCCGTACTTGTCCGTACCTTATCCCCGGTTTGATCGGGTTCATGTCAGCACCATTGTCCAACGCCATGCTCACGTCTCACGATCCGTCGCCAGCAGCAGACGGCGCAATCAACGGCGAATGCGTCATCCTCGACGCTACCGCCACGCTCCCCACGCGCTACGGCACGTTCACCTCATACGTGTTTCGCGTGTGTGAAAGCGGCGCCGAACATCTCGCGCTCGTGATGGGCGACGTCGCCAACAAGTCGTCCGTATTGACGCGCCTGCACTCCGAGTGCCTGACGGGCGACGTGCTCGGCTCGTACCGCTGCGATTGCGGCGAGCAGCTCGATCTGGCGCTGCGTTATATCGCGGCCGAAGGCTGCGGTGTGCTGCTCTATCTGCGTGGCCACGAAGGGCGCGGCATTGGCCTGTCGAACAAGATTCGCGCGTATGCGCTGCAGGAGCAGGGTCGTGACACCGTCGAGGCCAATCTCGATCTTGGCTTGCCCGACGACTCGCGCGAATACGATTCGGCGGCGGGCATTCTGCGCACGCTCAAGGTGACCTCGGTGCGCCTGATGAGCAACAATCCGGAGAAGTTCGACACGCTGTCGAAGCACGGTATTCCGGTATGCGAGCGGGTTGCGCTGGCGATTCCGATGCGCGAGGAAAACGAGCGCTATATCCGCACCAAGCAATCGAAGTTTGGGCACTACTTCGACGAAAACGAATGAGCGACGCATAGACGCCGGCCGCCTCCTGCAAACGGCGGCCGGCGCTAACACGTCGTTTTCGTCAATAGAGTGCGGCCTCAGGTTGGCTGGCTTCGCCGGAGCTGCGGCGCGCCCACGGCGCGCAGGTGGTTCGTCGGGGCCGGTGAGTCAGAACAAACTGAAGTCGTCGTTACTGTCGGGAATCGCGTTGAGCACGTCCTGAAGCGCTCGCCAGCCGACTAGTCCCGCAAGGCCAGCCGAAATCTCCAGAATCGCCGTCCAGTCGCGGCTGCTCGTCGTTCCGCGCGCGTGCAGTGGACGCCGCACGGCGATTTTCCGCGATTTCATCGATGCGCGCAGCAATGGGCAGGTATGCATGCCGTTTCTCCTATCGCGAGTGCCGTTCAGCGTGCGGCGGCGCTTGCCGTCGACGTTGCGGCGACGCGTGCCAGGATCGCCGCGAAGACGTCCGCGAGCGCGGTCGAGCCGAAGCGCCGCTCGCTGATCCCGGTTTCGACGTCGATGCGGCCCGCGTTGTGTGCGTCGTACAGATCCGTGATGAGACGCGCGTGATTCTCGCCGAGTCCCGCACCCTGGAGCATCGCGGCCCATTCGCCGCGGGGCACTTCGTAGGCCGTAATCTGACGGTGCGTCAATGCACCGAGCGTATGTGCGAGGTCTAACGCGCTGACGCGCGTTTCGCCTTCGATACTGACCACACGCGGCGCCTCTTTCGCTGGCCTCTCATCGAGCAGGAATTCGGCGGCCAGCAGTCCGACGTCCTCGGCGGCGACCGTCGGAAACAGCTTGGTCAACGGATGATGCAAGCTCGGCAGGACGCCTCTCGCGAGCGCGACAGGTAAGATGCGGGCCCAGTTATGCATGTGTTCCGCTGCACGCAGAAACGTCAATTGCGCGGGAATGGGCGCGAGCCGCATTTCGAGGGTGTGAAACAGCGTCGTAATGCCCGTGCCGCTCGGATGTTCCGCGCCGTAGTCCGAGAGCGCGAGCACGCGTTGTGGCGGGTCGGCGCGCAATACGTTTGCGCTCACGTCGATCATGCGGCGCATCGTGGTTGCGGGATCGGCGTCGGCGCGCGGCACCGGGCACAGTATCTGTACCGCGTATGCGCCTTCGATAGCGCGCGCGACCGAGGCGGCGTCGAGCAGATCGGCAATGGCGATTTCGCAGCCGATTTCCTCCAGCACCGCACCTTGCTCGGCGCTACGGACTACCGCGCGCACGTCACAGCCCGCCCGGCGCAATGCCGCCGCGCTCACTCTACCTACATTGCCTGCTGCTCCAAAGATCACAAACACGTTCGGCTCCTGGCTGGATCGGTATGTCGTCATCTTAGGGAAGCGGGGCGCGAGAAACGCGCGGGCGCGGATCGTCGTGCGCAGATTCGGATGATTGTTTTCTGCTGCGGCGACGCAGCATGCCGATTGTGGCAGCGCGAGCTCAAGCAAAGCGGCGAAAAACGCAGCACAATGCACACACGTTGGCCGTCATCCACGAGGGAAAGCAATGAATGCCGTGACACCGATACTGCAACCGCACAGTGGTTCCCGCCTGGTATTGCGTTCCAGCAAGGCGCTCGGCTGGCAGGGTTTCGGTGCGGAACTGGTCAATGTGTCAGCCGGACTGCACCGGATCCCGGCGCTCAAGCATCATCGCGTGGGCGTGCATGTTGGCGCGCCGGTCAAGGCGCG
The DNA here is from genome assembly GCF_009455635.1 of Paraburkholderia agricolaris. Taxonomy (NCBI): domain Bacteria; kingdom Pseudomonadati; phylum Pseudomonadota; class Betaproteobacteria; order Burkholderiales; family Burkholderiaceae; genus Paraburkholderia; species Paraburkholderia agricolaris. Next base: position 2,075,026 of record NZ_QPER01000002.1, on the reverse strand, counting down.
TTGCATGTGCAGCGAGCGGCGCTACTCGCGGATTCAGGCGCATGGCGACGCCGATGTGATTCCCGCAGGCGTCGACGGGCAGTGGACCGATGAAGCCGCCTGCACGATTTTCAGCGTGTGGATCGGCGAGGACTTCGCGCAGCGGACCGTCGAGCAACTGGAACTGAAAACGAGCGAAGCGCGGCTGCGTCCGCAGCTCCAGATGCGCGATCCGCGCTTTCAGCATCTGGCCTGGGCTTTGCGTGCTGAACTCGAAGCGGATGATGCGTCCGATCCGCTTTACGCTGAAAGCCTGTGTACGGCGATGGTGGTGCGGCTGATCGGCAGCGCGCCGATACTCGACAAGCTCGAAAACAAACGCCGTACGCTTGCGCCGAAAACCGCCGCGCGCGTGATCGAGTTTATCGAAGCGCACCTGGATCAACGTCTCACGCTTGGCGAACTGGCCGCGCACGCCGAGTTGAGCGTGCCGCATTTCAAGGTGCTGTTTCGCGAGACGCTCGGTATGCCGGTGCATCAGTACGTGGTGCAGCGGCGCGTGGAGCGGGCCCGTGCGCTCCTGCTTCAAGGCCGGTTGAGCGCGAGTCAGATCGCGCTGGAGACGGGCTTTGCGCATCAGAGTCATATGGCGCACTGGATGGGGCGGTTGCTGGGGGTGACACCGCGGGAGCTGGTCAAGTCAAGCGCGAATCCAGACAGCATGATCGAACTCGAACTCTTCAATGCCCGCCGCATCGCAACGCTGCGATAGAGCTTGGCAACGCACTGCAGCATAGCCAGTTTGGAGTTCCCGCTCTATTGCCCTCAACCGATTTCCATAGCTAAATGCGGACTTCGCAACCGGAGGCCGTCATATGTCGAAATCGAAGGGTTCTCGCATCGTCGCCTGGGCGATCGCTGCTGCTGTTGCCAATGCGCCGCTCGCCGTGCTTCTGACACTCGCCACGCCGACCGGAATCGATCGCGCGGTTGCCGCGACATCGAACACCGCCGGCGACGACTACGCGGCAACCCGCTATCCGATCATCCTTGTGCATGGCCTTACCGGCACCGACAAGTATCTCGGCGTGCTCGACTACTGGTACGGCATTCAGTCGGATCTCCAGCAGCACGGTGCAACCGTGTATGTGGCAAATCTTTCTGGTTTTCAAAGCGATGACGGTCCGAACGGCCGTGGCGAACAGTTGCTCGCTTACGTGAAGCAGGTTCTGGCGGCAACCGGTGCGCAGAAGGTAAACCTGATCGGTCACAGCCAGGGCGGCTTGACGTCGCGCTATGTCGCGGCGGTCGCGCCGGAACTCGTCGCGTCGGTGACCACCATCGGCACGCCGCATCGCGGCTCGGAGTTCGCCGACTTCGTGCAGGACGCGTTGAAAAAAGACCCGACCGGTCTTTCGACGCCGATCATCGGTGCCTTTGCGAATATCTTCGGCATCCTGACGAGTAGCAATCACAACACCAACCAGAACGCGGTAGCCGCGCTGCAAACGCTGACCACAGCGAACGCCGCCGCCTACAACCTGCGCTATCCGAGCGCGGGTCTCGGCGCACCGGGTTCGTGTCAAACCGGCGCGGCGACTGAAACCGTCAACGGCAACACGCATCTGTTGTATTCGTGGGCGGGCAGCGCGATTCAACCCACGTCGATACTGGGCATTCCAGGTGCTACCGACACCAGTGTCGCTCCGCTCGATGCCGCCGACGTCCTCGATCCGTCGACGCTCGTTTTATACGGCACCGGCGCTATCATGCTGAGCCGCCAGTCGGGACAGAACGACGGCCTCGTCTCGGTGTGCAGCGCGCTCTACGGCAAGGTGCTCAGTACCAGCTACAAGTGGAACCACCTCGACGAAATCAACCAGTTGCTCGGCGTGCGCGGCGCGAATGCAGCGGATCCGGTTGCGGTGATCCGTACGCAGGCTAACCGGTTGAAGACGCAAGGCGTGTGAGCGGATGCGGCGATTGGGGCGATTGGGGCGGCAATGGGGCAGTGCGCGGAGCCAGTGGCTGGCTTTCATCGCGGTGGGCGTGCTGTCGGCGGGCGCCGCGTTATGGCTGAGCCGTACGCCGCTCACGCATGAAGCGTCGGCACAAAAAACTGGGCGTGCCGCGAGTTCTGCGCAACAGGCGCCTGCTGTGAGTAAAACCCCGACCGCCGACGCATCGATGGCCGGGGCATTGCCCGCTTCGCTCGACGGGTCATCGCCGCCGCGCTTGCCAACCGATGGCCATGGCCACCTCGCGCGTACGCGTGCGGTACGCGATTTCTTCGATTACTTCCTGACGACGCAAAATGAAATTTCAGCGGCGACGCTCGACGCAGTGGTGCGTCGTCAGATCGCGGCACAACTCGACGGCACGTCGGCCGCTGACGAAGCGCTGACCGTCTGGCAGCGCTACAACGCGTATCTCAAGGCGCTCGCGCAATTACCGGACAGTTCCCCGACCCAGAGCCAAAGCCAGAACCCGGGCGGCGCAAAGCCGAACTTCGACGCGCTGCAACTCTCGCTCGATCAGCGCGACGCGTTGGGCGCGCGATTGATGGGAGACTGGAACGAGCCGTTCTTCGGCACTGAATCGCAGCGGCAACACACCGATCTGGCACGCCTGCGCATCGCTTCGGATAACTCGCTCAGCGACGCGCAGAAAGCGGCCCGCCTCGCCGCGCTGGACGCCGCACTCCCGCCGGAAGTACGCGCGGCCCACGAGCGTGCACGCCAGCAGCAGGCCGCGCTCGACGCGATCGCTCAGGCGCAGAAGCAAGGCGGTTCGCTCGATGCAACGCGTGCGCAGATCACACAAACACTTGGGCCTGAAGCAGCGGAGCGCGTCGTGCAGATGCAGCAAGCCGACGACGCCTGGCAAGCCCGCTACGCGGACTACGCAAGCCAGCGCGCGCAGATCGACAAACAGGATTTGCCGCCTCAGCAACACGACGCGCAGGTCGCCCAACTGCGTCAGCAGTTCTTCAGCAATCCGGGCGACGCCATGCGCGCGGCGTCGCTCGATCGCGGCAGCGGTTCAGCCAACTGAGCCCGCTATTGCAGTTCGGCGCGGCCTCTCAACCCGGCGCCACGCCCGTCAACTGCGAATACACGTCGTGCGAGAGTTGCAACAGCACCTTGCGATCGATCCCGCCCGACACGGCATAACCAAAGTCGCCATCGACCCAGTAGAACACGTTCACCGGCCCGTCCTGATACAGCTTGAACGCCGTGGTGTTCGAACTCACCTGACGATGCGAAATGCACAGCGTCACGCGTTCGCCGTTTGGCCCGCGATACATGAATTGGGCAGTCGGCCCGTCGGCGCCCGGCAACAGGCGGCCGCCCGACAGGTTGAAACCGCTCTTCGACAGCATCGGCGGATGCACGTTGGTGCCGAGCCGGTTGGACAGCCATTGCACGAAATCCTGTTCGTGATCCGCGGTCATGTCGGCCGGACGGTCGATAGCGGGCATATAAACCACATGCGCCAGCGCGGCTTGCCGTGCAAACATTTCCGAACTGTCCGCACTGACGGGGCGCGTGTCCGCTTGACCTGCAATCGGCGCGACGACGTCCCGCCCCATGTGCGTGCCCATGCCGATGCCCACACCCATCACCAGCGCCGCTGCCATGCCGGCAACCTGCGGCCAGTTGGCAGCAATCTGCCAGCGGCGCTTGCCGGCCGCCGGCGTTTGCAGACGTTTGGGCACGGGCTCGCTCAGCACGCGGTCATAGCGTTCATGGAACATGTTGTTCAGCGAGAAATAGTCGCTGACGCGGGCGGCCAGCTCGGGGTTCTGTTCGAGCGCGCGCTCCACCTCGACGCGCCGTTCGTCGGACAGGGTTCCGTCCACGTAGGCGTGCAGGTCTTCTTCGCCGATCGGCGTATGTTGGTCGCTCATCGCACCACCTGTAATTTTGCACCGGGCTGCGTGCCCGCCATCAACGCCCGAAGCCGCTCGCGTCCGCGCGAAAGACGCGACATCACCGTGCCGAGCGGAATGTTCAGTGCGAGGGCCACGTCGGCATAGCTCATTTCCTCAAGACCGACCAGCAACACGACTTCGCGCTGCTCGATGGGCAGGCGCTGCAACGCATAATCAAGGTCACGCATTTCCAGCGAACGGGTTTGATCGGACGGCACCGCAAATTCGCTTTCGTGGACGCTGGCATCGTCGACCGCCACGTGGACGGCGCGTGCCGAGGCCTTACGCGCCTGATTGGCGAACACGTTATGCATGATCGTAAACAGCCATGCGCGCAGGTCGGTGCCGGGCTGGAACATGCCGGTGCGGCCGAGCGCGCGTTCAAGCGTGTCTTGCACCAGATCGTCGGCGAGATCGCGATTGTTGATCAGCGCTCGCGCATAGCGCCGCAAGCGCGGCACATGCTCCATCAACTCGTCACGGACATCCATTTTTCATCCCGATCGTGGGGCTTCTCGTGAGGCGCCGGGTGGGCGGCGGTCGATTGAACCGCCACGCGTATTCAAAGTGCGAACACGCGTGGGCGCATTTTATTCCGATGTTTTTTGCAGCGTGGCGAGAAAAGTCAGCGCACGGCTTAGCGCGTGGTTTAGCGCATGGTCATCACGTCGGCGGCACGCATCAGGCGACGAGTACGAGCGTCGCCCGCGACGACAAAGTGCTGGCGCTGCGCCGTCCACGTCAGCAACCGGATCTCGCCGATACGACGGGCGATCCACTGCGGCTGCGCCTGTGCAAACAGTGCCAGGGTGGACATCACCACGACGGGCTGGTTGTCTTCGTTCAGATAGACGAATTCATTGGCGCGTTGGAACGGGCCGAGCGATAGGGCCCTTTGATCCACGAGCCGCAGGCCTATCGCGGCGAGTCTGGGTGCGGACCCGTCGGTTCGCGTCGGCGACGCGGCGGAATACGGCGCGGCGGCGATTTCCGCCAACGCCATCACGGCGGCATTGTTGAGCGCCTGGCCGGACACCTGGGTGGCGGCAAGCCAGCCGCTCGTGGCCGTCAGCGCCAGAACGAGCGCCGCGAGCGTATTGAATACCTTGCCCGGACGCTGCGCGGCCTTTAGCCGGCCGGGCGCGCCGCGCGCTCCTTCTGCGCGGTTCGAAACGGGTTCGCCGGTTGTCTGGAAGGCTTGCTGCATCTGTGCGTTCAATCTGCCGTAGAACGCCACCCGGCGTGCCTCCGCCGGATCCTTGCCCAGATAGTCCCGCAGAAACGCCGTGCGTTCCGGCGTTAGCGTGCCATCGGCGTAGGCCTGAATGTCGGCTTCGGAAAGCGGCGAGTCGGAGGGGGCGTCGGTTGAGGTCATGGTGTCGGCGTGCGTCGGATTTCAGCTAGCAAACGGCAAACACGCGCTGAGGCGGGTTTATTCCACGTTTGAAGTTTGTTTTTTTCGAAGCGTCAAAGCAGGAATAAAAACCGCCGGCCCGTGGTTTTCCCTCATGCGAACCCGCACAAAACTCTCTGGAGTTCATCATGAAGAAGATCGCTTTTGCCGCATTGTCCGTTGTGATTCTTGCCGCTTCATCGAGCGTTTTTGCCGAAGGCAAGACACGTGCTCAGGTGTACCAGGAATTGATCGAAGCCCAACAGAACGGCCTTGACTACGTCACCGATGCATCGTACCCGGATGTGAGTCCCGTCTTCGCCCAGCAGGTCGAGCACAACAAGCAGGCACTTGCCGCAAAGGCGGCCGCCGCGAGCCACGTCGCGGGCGGCAGCGCGGCGACGGGTAACGTCAATTGAAGGGATCGATATCCGGCGCGAACGGACGCGCCGGATATCGAATGGAATAGATCGCTGAATTCGGTGTTCACCGATGAGTGCATCTTTCCGGGCGTCAAGGAGTCGTTGTGACAAAACCATCCGTTCCCAATTCTGAACCCTTATGCGTGCCATGCCGGCTCGCCGCGATCGGCACGGTCGTCGCTGTCCTTGCCGGTGGCTTCGCTTATACCGCGGGCTGGCTGACGCCCGCACGGCTCACAGCGCCGCGTTTCATCAATACCTTCGAGGCGGTGGCCGGGCAGCCCCATCCGGGCTACCGCCGCAACCATGCAAAAGGCCTGTGCGTGGCAGGCTATTTCGACAGTAACGGCAACGGCACGGCGCTATCGCGCGCCGCCGTGTTCGCCGCCGGCCGCACGCCGGTCACGGGCCGCTTTGCGGTGCCGGGCGGTAACCCGTCGGCGCCCGACACCAGCTCTCCGGTGCGCAGTATGGCCTTGCTGTTTGAATTGCAGAACGGTGAGCAATGGCGTACGGGAATGAATTCCACACCCGTATTCGCGGTTCATACGCCCGAGCAGTTTTATCAGCAACTGGTCGCGGCGAAACCTGATGCCGCGACCGGCAAACCGAATCCAGCCACCCTGAAAGCGTTTTACGACGCGAATCCGGAAACCAGGCCCTTTCAGGCGTGGGTGAAAGCGCATCCGCCGTCATCGAGTCTGGCGAACGCCGCGTACTACAGCATCAACGCATTCTGGTTTGCCGACAGTGCCGGCGACAAGCGTGCCGTGCGTTGGGCCATGGTGCCCGAAACACCGTATGAGCCGATTACCGATGCACAAAAGGCTGGGAAGAATTTTCTCGCGGCCGACCTCGATCAACGCCTGCAAAACGGACCGCTGCGCTGGCATCTGATCCTGACAGTCGCGCAGCCGGGCGACCCCATCGACGACGCGACGATGCAATGGCCCGACGATCGTCAGCATATCGATGCCGGCACGCTGGTGATCGATCGTTCGACGTCGCAGGAAAACGGTACGTGCCGCGACGTCAATTTCGATCCAACCATCTTGCCGACGGGTATTCGTCCCTCGAACGATCCGCTGCTCGCGGCACGCTCGGCGGCTTACGCGTTGTCCTATAAGCGACGCACGCTCGAAGAAACGCTGCATCCCGCGATCCATCAAACACAGAAAAACGGAGGCCAGTCATGAAGCAGACGCACGCACATTTCAGTCCGCTCGCGCGCGTTCTGCACTGGACGATGGCGCCGCTGATTGTCGCGATGCTGTTTATCGGGGTGGGGATGGTCGCGACGGTGTCGCATGCGCATAACACGTTGATCGCAATTCACAAGCCGCTTGGCATTGCGTTGCTGCTGCTGGTGGTGCTGCGCGCGAGCGTGCGTATGAGGCGCGGCACGCCACCGCTGCCGCAGGATATGCCGGCGCCGCAGCGCATCGCCGCCAGGCTGTCGCATCTCGTCCTCTATGCGCTGATGGCGGCGATGCCATTGATCGGCTGGGCGATGTTGTCCGCAGCGGGCTATCCGGTCACGCTATATGGCCCGCTGCATTTGCCGCCGATCGCGCCGCACAACGTCGAACTGTTCGCGGTACTGCGCGCGTTGCACACGTGGCTCGCATTCGCGCTGTTTGCCACCGTGCTGCTGCATCTCGCGGCAGCGCTGTTGCATGGGTTGATCCGCCGCGACGGGGTGTTCTCGAGTATGGCGCGCGGCGGGCGTTAGCCCTTCACCCGTTCCGAGCGCGGATCATAAGGCGCCTTCAGATGCACGGTGGCCGGCAGCAGATCGCCGGCGACGTCGATCATGTATTGACCGCCGTTCAGATACGCCGCATCGGCGACGCCGTCCGGATTGTTGATGTAGCCCATCGCAACAGGACAGCCGAGCGTGTGCCCGAACGCCGCCGAACTGACGAAGCCGACGGGCTTGCCGTCACGCAGAATCGCTTCGCCGCCCCACAGCATGCGATCGGCGGCGCCATCGGCGGTGAGCACCACCATACGGCGGCGCAGCGGTTCGGCGCGTAATTTCAGCAAAGCATCGCGGCCACGGAACGGAATGTCCTTGTTCAGCTTGCAGGCAAACGAAAGACCGGCTTCGAACGGATTGGTGTCCGGCGTCAACTCGCGGCTCCACGCGCGATAGCCTTTCTCGATACGCAGCGAATCGATGGCGTAATAGCCTGCGTTGACGAGACCGAACGCGTTGCCCGCGGCGTGCAGTGTTTCGTAGACGCCCACCGCGAATTCCACGGGCACGTACAACTCCCAGCCCAGTTCGCCGACGTAGGTGAGACGCGTGGCGCGCACCGTCGCGTAGCCGAGATCGATCTCGCGGCTCTGGCCGAACGCAAACGCCTCGTTGCTCCAGTCCGCCTTCGATACGCTTTGCAGCAGTTCGCGCGAGCGCGGGCCCATCACGGCCAGCACCGCGTACTGGCCGGTGACGTCGACCAGCGTGCAGTGTTTGTCGTGGGGGATCGACTTCTCGATGTAGTCGAAATCGCGCGTAGTCTGCGCCGAGCCGGAGACGATCAGATACTGGTCGTCGGCAAGGCGGCTCAGCGTGAAGTCGGACTCGTACGTGCCACGCTCGTTGAGCATGCCGGTATAGACGGTGGTGCCGGGCGGTACGGCAACGTCGTTGGTGAGGATGCCTTGCAGCACGCTTTCCGCGTCGCGTCCCTTGACCAGAAATTTGGAGAACGACGTCATGTCGAACAGCACGACGCCTTCACGGCACGCGCGATGTTCGGCGCCGCTCCACGGCAGCCAGTTCTGCTGGCCGAACGCGTAATCGATCTGAGCTTCCGCGGGTGTCGGCGCGAAGAAGTTGGCACGTTCCCAGCCCATCTTGCTGCCGAAACAGGCGCCATTGTCACGCAGCAGCGAATACAGGGGCGAGCGGCGAAATGGCCGCGCGCTGTCGAGTTCACGATTTGGCCACGGCATTGCGTAGTGCAGGCCAAGCGTTTCCTTCACGCGATCGTGCAGCCACGTGTCGTTGCCGTTAAAACGCGCAAAGCGGCGGATGTCGACCGGCCACAGGTCCATCGTAGGTTCGCCTGCGACGATCCATTCGGCGAGCGCCATGCCCGCGCCGCCCGCCGACGCAATTCCCATCGAATTGAAACCCGCGCCGACAAAAAAGCGCCGCAATTCGGGTGCTTCGCCAAGCATGAAGTTGTTGTCCGGCGTGAACGACTCCGGGCCGTTGTAGAACTGTTTAACCTGCGCTGTCTGGAGCGCGGGCACGCGTTGCAGCGCATTTTCCATCAGGATTTCGAACTGATCCCAATCATCGGGCAGCAACTGGAATTCGAAATTCTCCGGGATGCCGTTCATGCCCCACGGCTTCGCATTCGGCTCGAAACCGCCCATCACGAGGCCGCCCACTTCTTCCTTGAAGTAGATGAAGCCGTCCGGGTCACGCATCACCGGCAGGTCCGGATGCACGCCGGCAATGCGCTCGGTGACGATGTAGTAGTGCTCGGCCGAATGTAGCGGCACGGTCACGCCGCACAGGCGGCCAACCGCCTTGGCCCACTGGCCCGCGCAATTCACGACGATATCCGCGCTGAGCGTGCCTTCTTCACCATCCTTGTTACGCCACGCGAGGCCGCTGACTTCGCGTGCACCGGTTGTGCCATTGGCCTTGTCTTCGAGCGCGGTGCGCGTATGGATCGCCGTGACGCGGGTGTTCTCGACGATGCGTGCGCCGCGTGTGCGCGCACCGCGGGCGAGGGCCTGGGTCAAATCGGTGGGGTTCGCTTTACCGTCGCCTGGCAGCCAGACGGCGCCGAGCAGGTCGTCGGTGCGCATCACCGGCCATAGAGCGCCGGCTTCCTGTGGGCTGATCACGTCGCACGCCACGCCGTAGGCGCGCGCGACGGCGGCAGTGCGCTTGAGTTGCGTCATCCGCTCGGCCGTGCGGGCCACCGAGAGCGAACCGCATTGCTTCCAGCCGGTGGCGAGACCGGTGTCGGTTTCGAGTTCGGCGTAGAGCGCAGTCGAGTAGCGGATCAGTTTGGTCATGCTTTCCTGCGCGCGCAGTTGGCCGACGAGGCCGGCCGCGTGCCAGGTCGTACCGCACGACAGTTGACCCTGTTCCAGCAGCACCACATCGGTCCAACCCAGCTTGGTGAGGTGATAGGCGACCGAACAGCCAATAATGCCGCCCCCGACAATGACGACGCGAGCGTGGGTGGGGATGGGTGTGGACATATGTGGAAATTGGTTGAATTAACGCGCGTAGATTGCAACAAATCTTGGCAAAAAGCAACGATCAATTTGGCTTACAAGGGATCAAAGGATGCGGGTGATGCGTCGGTAATAGACAGCAAAACTACCCTTTAATAACCAAGTAGGTTAATATCGATTGGAGGCGAGATTGGAAAAAAGTACGCCTCATTGCAAGTTGGCCGAGGTTCAAAGCCTCGCGCGTGCGGGGAACATCAGAATCACGAAATCGGCCGTGATTGGAGCTGCAGCACTTGGCCTCGGGCCTGCGGCAATCATCGAGACATTGCTGTCGCTTGAGCGCGGGAATTTTCGAAAAAGCATGACCACGTACGCGGACCATCGGGTCTGGCAGGACGTCTACTGTGCCGTCACGGAAGCAGGCATGGTCTATTTGAAATTGACGGTGATCGACGACGTTCTTGTCGTGTCATTCAAGGAGTGGTGAGCATGAAATGCCCGACCTGCGGCGCGGCCGAACTGGTGCGCGATACGCGCAATATGCGCTATGTCTACAAGGGCGAGACGGCTGTATTCGAAGCAGTCACGGGCGACTATTGTCCGGCGTGCGACGAGGCGGTGCTCGACATGGACGAAGCCACGCGCACCGGGCAAATGATGCTGGCTTTCAACAAAGAAGTGAATGCCTCGCAAGTGGATCCTGCATTCATTGCCGCTGTGCGCAAGAAGCTCGATCTGGACCAGCGTGAGGCAGCGGAGATTTTTGGCGGGGGGGTGAACGCCTTTTCGCGTTACGAAAATGGCAAGACCCGGCCGCCGCTCGCTCTGATCAAACTGTTGAAAGTGCTGGACCGGCATCCGGAGTTGCTGGAAGAAGTCAGGGCGAGTTGAGCGTTGCCATCCGGATTGTGGGTTTGTATGGAAATGCGTTGGGTTTTCTTGGCGAATAATGAGGGTGTTTGCTAGACTGGGCGCTGCCATCCCGATCCGTACCCTATGTTCTCCACCCAACGCCAAGCCGAAATACTGCGACTCGTCCGCGAGCAGCGCACCTGCACGATTACCGATCTCGCCGGCCGTTTCGAGGTTTCCGATGAAACCATCCGCCGCAATATCAAGCCGCTGATCGCCGACGGCCTGCTCATCAAGGTTCATGGCGGCATCATGGTGCCCGAGCGTCTCGACGAGCCGCCGTTCCAGCGGCGCATGGTGGCAAGCCGCGAAGGCAAGCACGCGATTGGCGCGCGCATTGCTGAACTGGTGCGGGACGGTGACTCGCTGATCCTTGAGGGCGGCACCACCTGTCTGCATATCGCTCAGGCGCTCACTGCGCGTTCTCGCCTCACGGTGGTGACCAATTCAATCGAAGTGGCTCGCGTGCTGGCGCCGCGCAACGGCAACCGTGTGTTCATCGCGGGAGGCGAACTGCGTCCCGACGACTCCGCCTCCTTCGGCGACAGCGTGCTGGCGTTCCTGCGCCAGTTCCACGTGCGCTACGCGATCGTCTCGGTCACGGCGATCGACATGCAGGGCCGTTTCATGGACGCGCTGCCAGGCGACGTCGCGTTTTCGCTCGCGGCCTTTGCGCAGGCCGAGCAGCGCGTGGTCGCGGCGGATCACGCGAAATTCGGCCATAGCGCGCTAGTGCACGCATTCGGCGCAGACACGGTCGATCTGCTGGTGACCGACGAGGCACCGGCGCCCGCACTCGCTCAGGTGTTCGCGGCGGCGGGCCTGGAGGTCCGTATCGGGGCGTCAATCGATCCCTCGTGCTAGGCGAAGCCAGGCCATCGGCCCTTCGCGCCGCGTTCAAAGCCGTCTCCACAGCCCATTGCCGTCAACGCGTAAAATGGCCGGTTATCACGGGCAATCGTGCCGGGCCGCGATCGCGCCGGCAGGCGCCGTACACCGTCTGCCGCGTCCGCGCATGGTTGCCCCCGCCGGCTTGAATAGGGATGGGTCCTGATGTCGTCAGTTTTCTTTGATCGGGAAAGGATTACGGAATGGCTGGGTGACCAGACTGTCGCGAAGGCGCGTTCGGTCGGCGCCGTCACGAACGTGAAATGGAACGGCGCCACGCTCAGCGGCTACGTGCAAGGCACCCGTGTGTTGCCCTATCACACGCGGGTGCGGTTTCGCACCGATGGCAGCAAACCATGGGCGCAGAGCGACTGCAGTTGTCCGGTCGGGCGCAACTGCAAGCATGTCGCCGCGCTGCTGCTCGCCGAGCTCGAGTATCACGACGAGATGGACCACATCACCAATGTCGAGATCGACGCTGGCGTCGACATCGATGCACACCCGTCCACCAGCTACCCGCGCTCGCCGCAGTCGTGGTCTGGGCCCGCAGCGCAGTCGCCATCCGGCGTGCGCCCCGAACTGGTCAGCTGGCTGGAGCGTTTTCGCGCGCGCGCCGAGGCCGCCGATGCGGTCGCCCAGAAGTCGGGCGGCACGCGTACCCAAACCCTGGCTTATCTGCTGAACTGGTCCAAATTCCACATGCGCCATGAGGTCGTGTTGTACCGGGCACGCTGCACGCCCGACGGCACGATCGTCGAAGTCGACGAGCCTTGGGGCAACGTGGAAGCGGCCCTGCTCAAGCAGCCCCGATTCGTCTCCGACGAAGACCTGTCGATCCTGCGTGGCCTGTGGCTCGGCCGTTCGCGCGAGGACTTCGGCCAGTTCGTTCTGCGCGGCACGAGCGGCGCGGAGATGCTGCAAAAACTGATCCTCACGGGCCGCCTGTTCTTCGAGCTCAAGCCGGCGCCGGGACAGGACGGGCCGACGCCGCTGTCGCGCGGTGCCGACCGGCCCGGCCGGATCGAATGGGAGCCACTCGCGGACGAACGCCTGCGGCCCGTGCTGTGCACCGAGCCGCGCGCCAGCATGGTGCTCCCCACCGAGCCGGTCTGGTACGTGGACGGCGTCGCCAATGAAGCGGGCATCGTCGAGTCGTCGCTGCCGTTCCAGCAGTTGCCCGATTACCTCGCGATGCCGCCGATCTCGCTCGCCGAAGCACCGCTTGTCGCCTCGGTGCTGCGCGAGATCGCGCCCGACCTGCCGCTGCCGCCCACGCACGAAGCGTCCGCGATCCGCGTGATCGATGTCGACCCCGTGCCGGTGCTCACGCTCAATAGTCACGCGCTGCCGTCAAGCGGCAAGGCGGGGCAGCGCAAGTCCGAGGCTGTTGAGCTGGCCGGTGTCAGCTTCGATTACGACGGCGTGAGTATCAATGTCGACAGCAGCGTCACGCTGGTGCCGATGCCGGGTGGCGACGTCATCCATATCCGCCGGCGCTATGACGCCGAAAAGAAGCGCTTGCTCGAACTGCGCAAGACCGGGCTGCAGAAAGTCCCGACCAGCCGGGTCTACGCATCGCGGCTTTTGCCCGATACGATGCTCGGCCTGCCCGACGCCGACTCCTGGTCGGCCTTCGTCAACGACGCCGTGCCGGAGCTCGTGAGCCAGGGCTGGCGGGTGACGATGGCGCCGGAGTTCCGCTACAACATCATCGAGATCGACGCGATCGACGGCACCGCGCAGCAGGCGGGCGACGGCTGGTTCGATCTGGAGATGGGCATCCGCATCGGCGAGCGGAATGTGCGGCTCGAGCCACTGCTCGCCGATCTGTTCCGCCGCGACCGGCGCTGGCTGGGCGGCGCGCTCGAAGCCATCGCCGACGACGAGCCGATCGAGCTGAAGACGGAAGAAAACAAGCGTCTGCGTCTGCGCGCCGACCGCCTGAAGCCGGTGGTGCGCGTGCTGGTGGACCTGTTCGACGCGCTCGGCGGCACGCTGGCCGAAGGCGCGCCGCTGCGCGTGCCCTCGGTCGACGCCGGCCGGCTCGAAGCACTGAATAGCACGGGCCGCTGGCAGTTCCAGGGCGACGACTCGATTCGCCAACTGGCGCAGCGTCTGCAGGCCGGCCCGGGCTTGCACGAGGTGCCGGTGCCGCGTGGCCTGAAGGCGGAGCTGCGCGCGTATCAGCAGCAGGGACTGAACTGGATGCAGTTTCTGCGCGAACACGATCTGGCCGGCGTGCTCGCCGACGACATGGGTCTCGGCAAGACCGTGCAGACGCTCGCGCACATCCTCGCGGAGAAAGAAGCCGGGCGGCTCAAGCGGCCTGCGCTGATCGTCGTGCCCACCACGCTCGTGCACAACTGGCGCGAGGAAGCGCGCCGCTTCGCACCCGATTTGAAAGTGCTGGTGCTGAACGGCCCGCAGCGCAAGGAGCGCTTCGAGCAGATCGGCGAGCACGAACTGATTCTCACGACCTACGCGCTACTGTGGCGCGATCAGAAGGTACTCGCCGAGCATGACTATCACCTGCTGATTCTCGACGAGGCGCAGTATGTGAAGAATGCAACGACCAAAGCCGCGCAGGCGATCCGCGGCTTGCGCGCCCGGCATCGGTTGTGTTTGACGGGAACGCCGCTGGAGAATCACCTCGGCGAACTGTGGTCGCAGTTCGATTTTCTGCTGCCGGGCTTTCTCGGCAGTCAGAAAGATTTCACTAAACGCTGGCGCAATCCCATCGAGAAAAATGGCGACGGCGTGCGCCGCGCGCTGCTGGCGCGCCGCATCCGGCCGTTCATGCTGCGCCGTCGTAAGGACGAGGTCGCCAAGGAGCTGCCGGCCAAGACCACCATCATCTGTTCGGTCGATCTGGAGGGCGCGCAGCGCGACCTCTACGAAACCGTGCGTACGGCGATGCAGGAGCGGGTGCGGGCGGCAGTCAGCGCGCAGGGTCTCGCGCGCAGCCACATCATCGTGCTCGATGCGTTGCTGAAGCTGCGCCAGGTTTGCTGCGATCCGCGTCTCGTGCGGAAAGTCCAGCTTGAGGGAAAAGAGGGCGAACCGGACGAGAAGCGCGGCAAGCCGGAAAAAACCGAAAAGGCGACGCGCGTGACGCGCTCGGCCAAGCTCGATTTGCTGCTGTCGATGCTGCCCGAATTGATCGAGGAAGGCCGGCGCGTGCTGCTGTTCTCGCAGTTCACCGGCATGTTGGCGCTGATTGCCGAAGCGCTGGAGGAGGCCGCGATTCCCTATGTGATCCTGACCGGCGACACGGCGGACCGCGTCACACCGGTCGAGCGTTTCCAGCAAGGCGAAGTGCCGCTGTTCCTGATCAGCCTGAAGGCGGGTGGCGTGGGCCTGAATCTGACTGCTGCCGACACGGTGATTCACTACGATCCGTGGTGGAACCCCGCTGCCGAGAATCAGGCAACCGACCGTGCGCATCGGCTGGGGCAGGACAAGCCGGTGTTCGTCTACAAGCTGATCGCCGCGGGCAGCATCGAAGAAAAAATCGTGGAATTGCAGGAACAGAAGGCGGGACTTGCCGACAGCATTCTTTCTGAAGACGCCGCCGGCGCCGCCAAGTTCTCGGACGACGATCTCGATGCGCTATTCGCGCCGATGCCGGAGATTGAAGGCGGGCGGTGAGGTTTTAGAGCCGGCGCATCCACTCCAAAGTGCCGGATTCCTCGCCAATCAGGCAAAAGCCGGGTTTCAATCAATCGATCTAACAATCTTTAAACGATTTATTTTGAGACTGTTCCTATACTGACTCGCAAATTGTCAAATCGCTGGGGGCGGGGCCACCTACGACGAAGAGCAGACGGGGCCAATCACCGTGCGAGCGAGACCAGCCGACCCGAATGACGATCCACCGAGGTCGATTTTAATAGCGGGCGGAACCTGAGAGACCTTTGGGGAAAATCCCATTGAACGGTTCGCAATGACCGAACCGTGCCGGATGGATAGCCGCATGATTGCATCCGGGAAAGAGCAGGGTCGTTTTCGATTATCATGATCTACCCCCTCAATAATTAGCGCGCTAAAGCCAAAAATACGCGCTAATTTTGAGACAGTAAGACAGCAGAACGAACGGGGTGCGAGGCAAGGGACCATTAATCGAAAAAATGTGCAGCCGAAGATGAAGACTGGAAGCTGGATCGTCGGTGCTAGCGCCGTCATCCCGGTCATCTGCCGGTTCACCGGCCGTTAGTTACCAAGGACCATGTCGCGTTGCGGGGTTTTATGAGAATTGCAGTTCTGGATGACGATTCGGCGCAAGCCGATCTTGTTTGCCAAACGCTGTCGGCGGCCGGCCACGTCTGTCACGCTTTCGGAGCGGGCCGCGAACTGGTGCGGCAATTGCGGCGACAGACCTTCGACCTTCTGGTGCTGGACTGGAACGTGCCTGACATGTCGGGCGAAGAGGTGTTGCGCTGGGTGCGCGAAAGCCTCTCCGAGCGTTTGCCGGTGCTGTTCATGACGAGCCGCGGCCGCGAAACCGATATCACCTCGATCCTCAACACGGGCGCGGACGATTACGTCGTCAAGCCGGTCTCCGCGGCGGTTCTGCTGGCGCGCGTCGGCTCATTGCTGCGCCGGGCCTATCACCTGAAGCCGCCGGCGTCGAAAGAGGTTTTCGGCGAATTCGAATTCGATCTGGGCGCGAAGCACGTGGTGGTGCGCGGCGCGACCGTCGCCGTCACGCAGAAGGAGTTCGAACTCGCGCTGCTGCTATTCCAGCACCTGAGCCGGCCTTTGTCGCGCGCACATATTCTCGACGTGATCTGGAAGCAGGCCACGGATATTCCGTCGCGCACCATGGACACGCACGTGTCGATGCTGCGCAGCAAGCTTGGCTTGCGCCCGGAGCACGGCTACCGTCTGACACCGATCTATGGCTATGGGTACCGGCTCGAGCGGATCGAATCCGGCACGCCGCCGGCGGTGGCCGAACAGCAGCGCCCCGAATTGGGGGACGCGTGACGGTTTCTTTCGAGGCGGTAGCGCCCGGTTGCGCAGGCTTACCGGGGCGCCGTGCCGGCGCGCTGCTGGCCGCGGCCGGCCTGATCGCGCTGACGTGCTTTGCGCCGCTGTCGGCGGATGCGCAATCGTCCCGCGCGCCGAAGCAACGCGCCCGAACGACGGCGCCGGTTTACGTGTCCTACGTGACCCACGAGGGTGACACACTGTATGAAATCGCTGGCCGCTATCTACGCGACGCCGGCGATTGGGCCATGTTGAGCCGTTTGAATCATGTGCCCGCACCACGCCGCATGCCGGCCGGAATCTCGCTGCGGCTGCCGGCCGACCGGCTCAAACAGGATCCCGAGTCGGCCCGCGTGATCGCGACGAGTGGTCCGGCCGAGCGCGCTTCTGGCAATAATCCTTACACACCGCTCGCAGCCGGCACGACGCTTGGCGAGGGGGACCGCATCCGTACGGGCCACAACGGTTTTGTCACGCTGGAGTTGCCGGACGGCTCGCACGTCACCATGTCGCCGGACGGCCTGCTCGACATCGACAAGCTGCGGCGCACAGTACTGACCGGCTCGGGAGATCGCGTACTCGGTCTGCGGCGCGGCGAAGTCGCCAGCGAAGTCACGCATGCCACCAAAAAGGACGACCGCTTCCAGATCCGTTCGCCGTCGGTTGTAGCCGGCGTGCGCGGAACGCGTTTCAAGGTCGCCTACGATGGCGACGAGCAAACCACCGCAGTGGAAGTGCTGGACGGCGCGGTCGGCGTCGATCCGGCCGCAGCCGGCGGCGAGGCCTATGCGCCGCCACCCGGCGTGCCGCTGCAGGCGTCCGCGCAACTCGTCAAGGCACGCTTTGGCAGTGTCACGCGGGCAGGCAGCGCGATTGGCGCGCCGGTGCAATTGCTGGCCGCGCCGGCGCTCGTCGACCCGGCCAAAGTACAGGACGGCAAAACCGTCGCTTTCGACCTCGTACCCGCCAGCCCCGCCGTGGCTTATCGCGTGCAGATTGCGCGCGATGCCGATCAGCTCGATCTGATCCGCGATCTGCGCGTGAGTGCGCCGCATGCGGACTTCGGCGAACTGGCCGACGGCACGTATTTCGTCCGGATTGCCGCGATCGATGCGAACGGTCTCGAAGGCCTGCCTCAGGTATATGGTTTCGAGCGGCGTCAACTGGGTCTGGCTGCGTCGGCGGGACCGCGTGCCGGCAGCCGCGATTACGAGTTCCGCTGGTTCGTCAGCCGTTCCACGGTCGAAACGCGCTTTCGCTTCGTGCTGGCTACGAGCGCCGATCTGCACCATCCGCTCGTCGACCGGACCGATCTGAGCGGCGGCGAGATCGTGGTAAGCGATCTGTCGGCCGGTGTCTACTACTGGACGGTCGTCGCCGAGCAGTTCGAGAACGGCCGCTTCTACGAGA
The DNA here is from genome assembly GCF_009455635.1 of Paraburkholderia agricolaris. Taxonomy (NCBI): domain Bacteria; kingdom Pseudomonadati; phylum Pseudomonadota; class Betaproteobacteria; order Burkholderiales; family Burkholderiaceae; genus Paraburkholderia; species Paraburkholderia agricolaris. The sequence goes on along the minus strand of NZ_QPER01000002.1, from coordinate 2,056,890 downwards.
AGAGCAGTTCGGTCCGCTCGTTTACGCTTGCACGCTGACGCTGGTAGATTCACGGGACCGCGCCGGCAACCCGCCGGTCCCTTAGCCCTCAACCACGCCACGCTTTGCCGAACCCACCCACGCGCCTGAGTCTCGACCCGCGCGCCCGCCTCGGGCGGCGCGCCGGGCGCCGCTTCCTGCTGGAATGGGCCGGTATCGGTTGCCTCGGCATTGCGGTGATTCTGCTCAGCTCGCTCGGCCGTTTGACCGCCAGCGTCGACAACCTGGTCTACGACCGCTTTCTTAGCCTGCGCGCGCAACCGTTGCTGCGCGACATCGTGGTGGTCGAAATCGACAACGCCAGCATCGCGCAGCTTGGCCGCTGGCCATGGCCGCGCAGCGTCCACGCGCGGCTGCTCGAACAGATCGCGAAGGCGAAGCCCGCCGCGGTGATCTACGACGTGCTCTTCACCGAAGCCAATCCGGAAGACGACCAGCTCGCCCGCGCGATCGCCCTGAGCCCCACCTATCTGCCCATGCTGCTTACACCGCCGGACAGCACGGGCCGGCACGCCGTGGTCGAACCGGTGGCGCCGCTTGCGCATGCGGCGGCCGGCATGGGGCATATCAATCTTGAAGTCGACAACGACGGTATCGTGCGCAGCGTCGCCCGGTTCGAGGGCGATGCCGATTCACGCTGGCCGCAATTGATGGTGCCGGTCGCACGGGACGTCGAGCGTGGCACGCTGCGCGTCGACGACTGGCCGCGCAGGCAGTCGTCCGGCGAGGCGGCGGCCTCATCCAGCAACGATGACAATGATGAAGGCGAAGGCCGCTTCCTGATCCCCTTCGGTCCGAACGCGCAGAATTTCGCGAAGCTGAGTTTTGCCAGCGTGCTCGCCGGCGACGTGCCGGCGGACAAGCTGCGCGGGCGCATCGTATTGATCGGCGTGACCGCCTCCGGCCTGTACGACCGCTTTGCGACGCCGGTGTCCGGCGAGTTAGGGCCGCTGCCCGGCGTCTATATCCACGCCAACGTGCTCGATACGCTGCTGACCGGCCGTGAGATCGAGCCCGCCGAGCCGTGGATGCTGTTCGCGGTGTCGCTGGCACCGCTCGCCGCGCTGCTCGCCGGCTTTCTGGTGTTGTCGCCGCGCCGCTCGTTGCTGCTGACCGTGGCGTTGGGCATGGTCGCCACCGCCGGCAGCGCGGTCTTGCTGTACGGCGCGCGGCTCTGGATGTCGCCGGTACCGGCGATCTTCAGCCTGCTCGTGGTGTATCCGATCTGGAACTGGCGGCGCCTCGAAATGACGATGGCGTATCTGCGCGGCGAACTGCAACGCCTTGCGGACGAGCCTCACCTCCTGCCGGAAACGCCGCAACGCCGCCGCGAGTTCGGCGGCGACGTGCTGGAACAGCATATGGCGCTGATGGCGCAGGCCGCGCAGCGCGTGCAGGACATGAAGCGCTTTGTGTGGGACAGCCTGGACAGCATGCCTGAGCCGATTCTCGTGAGCGACGTGCAGGGTATCGTGCTGATCGCGAACCATGCGGCCAAGGCGCATTTCGCGCGCCTCGGTGCGCCGTTGCCGGAAGGCCGGCCGATGCGGGAGGTGCTGGGCGGCCTGACGCTGGTCAAGACCATCGACAGCGGCACGGCCTCGGACGCCGAAAACAATCTGCTGGCGCATGCCCAGTGGCCGGCGCTGCTCGATCCCGCGCGCCGCGAGTTCGCCGCGCTGATGGCGCAAGGCGTCGAGGTGCGCGATACCCATGCGCGCGACCATCTGCTGCGCTATGCGAACTGCACGAACGAGCAAGGTGAGACCACAGGGTGGATCGCGGGTCTGGTCGACGTGTCTGCCTTGCATGCAGCTGAGCGCCAGCGGGAAGACGCGTTGCGGCTGCTGTCGCACGATATGCGCTCGCCGCAGGCTTCGATTCTGGCGCTGGTGGAGATCGAACGGGCGCGCAGCGAGCCGGTGCTGGCGCGTGGCCTGCTGGAGCGCATCGAGCGCTATGCGCAGCGTGCGCTGACACTCGCCGACGATTTCGTGCAGCTTGCGCGCGCCGAATCGCAGACTTACGCGCTCGAACCGGTGAGCATGACCGAGCTGATGATCGACGCCAGCGACGAGGTCTGGCCGCAGGCGCACGCCAAACGCATCACGCTGCAAACCGATACGCACGGCGAGGCGGCGGGCGCGGAGGACGACGGTCACTGGATCTGCGCCGACCGCTCGCTGATGACCCGCGCACTCGTGAACATTCTGAACAATGCGGTCAAGTACAGTCCGCCGGACACGCGAATCACGTATAGCCTGACGAGTCTCAATGCAGCAGGCGGGCAGGTTCGGGCGGGTGCGCCCGGCGCGGCGAAGCGCGTGTCGTGTACGATTCGCGACGAAGGCTACGGTATTCCGAAGGAGCAGCAGGCAGGTCTGTTCGAGCGCTTCCGGCGCTTTCACGAGACGGAGCGGCCGGAAGTGGGTGGTGCGGGATTGGGCATGGCGTTCGTCAAGACGGTCGTGACGCGGCATGGCGGCGATGTCGAAGTGGTCAGCGCGCCTGGCGAGGGCACGGCTTTCACGATTTCCCTGCCGGCGCTCGACGACGCGCAGTCCGAGTTCGCCGCAACCGGGCGCTGACGACCTATGAACATTGACCTTATCGAAGCGAGAAGCTGGTGAAAGCGATATTGATCTGTGCCGTGCTGGCCGCGGCGAGTCTGACCGGATGCGCGGGTCTGAACGCCAACGTGCACACGGCGAACCCTTCAGCCGCGCTGCAGGGTGAGCGTACTTATACGATTGCGCGGATGCCGTCGCAGGACGCCGGCGCGGATCATCCGCAATTTGAAACCATGCTGCACGATGAGCTGGCGAAGAACGGCCTTGTCGATACGGCGGACAAGCCCGCGCACTATTTATTGTCGATTGCGTATGACACGCGGCCGGCAGCGGTCGGCGTGGGCACGAAGGATTGCGCGCCGGGCGTGTGCGAACGCTCGCCCGAAGCGCCGTTTTCGCTGTTCGGCGGACGCGCCTATCAGCACACGTTGACGCTGCGGTTTTTCGAGCGATCGAGCGGACGGGAAGTCTACAAAGTGAGCGCGGCCAGCAGCGATCGCGATGCCGATCCCTTGCACGCCATGCCGCTGCTCGTGAAGAGCGCGCTGGCTAAATTTCCGTTCGATGCACCGCCCGAATGGCGCGTGAAACTGCGTACCGAGAAGACGGGTGGCGTGCCGGAGGTGGTTTCAGTCAAGCCGCTTCAGCCGTAAAGCCTGGCGTTATTCCGGCGTTTTATCGTCTTGCGGCCAGCGGTTTTCAAACACGCAATCGGCGAGCGGCATGCGGCTTGCCCAGCGCTCGGTTTCCAGCATCGGCTCGCAATAGAACTGATCGACGTGGCCGAGACACAGGATGGCCACCGGCCGCGCGCCCTCGGGCATATGCAGCAATTGGCGCACCGCGTCGACATCGAATAGCGACACCCAGCCCATCCCCAGACCTTCCGCGCGCGCGGCCAGCCACATGTTCTGGATCGCGCATGCCACGGACGCCAGGTCCATCTCCGGCAAGGTGCGGCGTCCAAAGATGTGCCGCTCGCGGCCGTCCATCAGTGCCATCACCAGCAGTTCGCCGCACTCCAGCATGCCTTCCACTTTCAGCTTCATGAACTCTTCGCGACGCTTGCCGAGTGCGTCGGCGGTAGCGAGCCGTTCGCTTTCGACGGTCGCGTGCAAGGCCGTACGCAAGGCCGGATCGGTGACGCGCGCGATACGCCAGGGCTGCATGAAACCGACGCTCGGCGCGTGATGTGCCGCGTCGAGCAAGCGTTGCAGCACGGCAGGGTCGACCGGGTCGCGCACGAAATGGCGCATGTCGCGCCGTTCGTAAATCGCGCGGTAGACGGCTGCGCGTTCGGAATCGTTAAAAGGCTTCGCCATGGAACAGGGCGGCCGTGAAGGCCGGGTTGGAGGGCCAATAAGTGTGCATATAGGTTGCCACGATCGACCCGGCGCGGAACACGGCCTCGCCCGGGGCATCGCCGGGTGGCCGGGTGGCCGAGCGCAGCGGCGTGAGCGGTGTGGTCAGCTTCGAGTAGTGAAACGTGTGGCCGGTCATTGGACCATGCAGGCTGTCGATCTGTTGCATGCCGAGCGCCGTGAAGCGCTTTTGCATGCTTGCATGGCCGGGCATCAGGCCGAGCATTGGCGTGCTGGTACCGTGCGTGTCGGTGAGCTGCTCGAGCAGGTAGAGCATGCCGCCGCATTCGGCGACGATCGGTTTGCTGGCTGCCGCGTGCGCGCGAATCGTTGCGGCACTGCGCGTGTTGCCTGCCAGCAAGGGTGCATGCAGTTCGGGATAGCCGCCTGGCAGGTACAGGGCGTCGGCATGCTCGGGCAGCGCTTCGTCGGCAAGCGGTGAGAAGTAGTCGACGTGCGCGCCGAGCGTTTCTAACAGTGTGACGTTGGCCGGATAGATGAACGAGAACGCGGCGTCGCGCGCAATGGCGATACGCTTGCCTTCCAGAATACGCGGCAGTGCTTCCGGCGCTGGCGCGCCGAATTCGACCGGCGGCGGCAGTTCCGCCAGCGCGGTGTGCGCGAGCGCATCGGCGGCGCGCTCCAGACGCGTGTCCAGATCGTCGATCTCGGCGGCCTGATGCAAGCCGAGATGGCGATCGGGCAACTCGATGCCGTCATGACTGGTGATGTGCCCGCACCAGCGCAGCGCTGGCGGTAAAGCCTCTTCGAGCATTTGCGCGTGTCTTGGCGAGCCGACGCGATTGGCGAGCACACCGTAAAACGGCACTTGCGGCCTGAATTGCGCGAGACCGAAGGCGACCGCGCCGAAGGTCTGCGCCATTGCTTTCGCCGAAATCACCGCGAGTACCGGCACGCCGAACGTGGTGGCCAGATCGGCGCTGCTCGGCGTGCCGTCGAACAGACCCATGACGCCTTCGATCAGAATCAGATCCGCTTCGGCCGCCGCCTGCGCGAGCAGGTTCCGGCAGGCCGTCTCGCCCACCATCCATAGATCGAGCGACAGTACCGGCGCGCCGCTGGCTCGCGCCAGAATCATCGGGTCGAGAAAGTCGGGACCCGTCTTGAAGACGCGCACGCGTCGCCCCAGCCGCCGGTGGTAGCGCGCCAGACCCGCGGTAATCGTGGTCTTGCCTTGACCCGACGCGGGCGCGCTAATGAACAGGGCGGGGCACGCGGACATCGCCTAGAACTCCACGCCGCGCTGCGCTTTCACGCCTTGCTCGCGATACGGGTGCTTGACGATGCGCATTTCGGTGACGAGGTCGGCGGCTTCGATCAGCGCATCGGGCGCGTGGCGGCCGGTTACCACCACGTGCAGCATCGGCGCGCGCGCGTTCAATACCGACAGCACTTCGTCGAGCGGCAGGTATTCGTACTTGAGAACGGTGTTCAGTTCGTCGAGGATCACCATCTGATAATCGCTGCTCTCGATCATCCGGCGCGCTTCGTCCCAGCCCTTGCGCGCGGTGGCGATGTCGGCGTCGCGATTCTGGGTGTTCCAGGTGTAGCCGTCACCCATCGTGACGAAGTCGCATTGGGCGATCGCACCGAGGAAGTCGCGCTCCGAGGTATGCAGCGCGCCCTTGATGAATTGCACGACGCCAAGGCGCATACCGTGCCCGAGCACGCGCACGGCCATGCCGAATGCCGCAGTGGTTTTGCCTTTACCGGTGCCGGTGTTGACGATCAGCAGACCTTTTTCGACGGTAGCGTTGGCCTGTTTTTTTTCGTGGCCTTCGCGCCGGCGTTCGGTCATGCGTTGATGCGATTCGGGATCGGTCTTCATTGCAGGTCCTGTTCTGGAGAGTCGTTATTTGTCTGTTCGCCGACGGCCTGGGCGCTGCCCGAGGAGGCTATCGCCACCGTGACGCCACTGTGTACGGTTTTACGCACGAGCAGCCGCGTGTTGTGGGCATCGGCCACATCGGCCACATCGAACGCGCCGGCCGCAGCGAGCAGCGCGCATGGCTCGCAGACGCCGTCTATGCCGAGATGTTCGCGCACCGCCGCCGACGGATCGTCCACGGATATCGCCGCAATTTGCGCGCGGCTGAACAACTTCAGCGGCAGCGCGTGGCGTGTGCAGAATTCGAGCAAACCGGCTTCGTGGGCTTTGGTGTCGACCGAGGCAATCGCAGCGATTTCGCCGAATGTATGCGAGCGGAGCGTGGCGCGCACAGCCGCTTCGATCTGCTCAGCCGAACTGTGCAAGCGACAACCGATGCCGATGCTGAGTGTTTTCATGAAGGGTCTGCGAGAGTTGCGGTGGTCCAGGCGGCCCGTAGGGGCGGGCACCCAACGCGCGCATACAATAGCACACGGCAGGTCGCGCCGGCATGGCGAAAAGGCCCTGCTACACCCCGTGTTTCCTTGACGGCATGGGGCTCTCGGCCTAAACTCGCACGCACTTTGGTGCTCGTGTGCGCGCTCGTGCGCATGCAGTTAAACGGGAAACAGGGTGCCCACCTGCCATGGACCGGGCTAACCTGTGCTGCCCCCGCAACGGTAAGCGAAATGCGGTTCCAGATTGATTGTCTGGCGCCGCGGAGCCGGCTTCGATGTCCACGCGCAAGGCCGCGTCGGCATATGACCACTGGACGAGAAACCACTCGTCCGGGAAGGGGAAGCGGCGCTTTCGCCAGCCCGGATACCGGCCAGACGACGAAGAACGACCCCGCGGGGATGCGGCGGTGCGTTCATGACCGCATTTCTGTTTTCTGTTGCCCCGGCAACGCCGTTGTTCGTCCCCGTGTTTTGCCATTGTTATCGTTATTGCCTGCAGGGCGCGGCCCCGTTTGCATGACCGATACAGACAAAACGCGCAAACGCGCCGGCGTGCACCTGCAACTCCTACGGATGGACCTCACGATGCAAATTCAAATGCGCAAGATTCCCGTCACCATCGTCACGGGTTTTCTCGGCAGCGGCAAGACCACGCTGCTGCGGCACATTCTTCAGAACGCGGGCGGCAAGCGCATCGCGGTGATCGTCAACGAGTTCGGCGAACTCGGCATCGACGGGGAAATCCTCAAGGGTTGCGGCATCGGCTGCGATGAAAACGGCGTCGAAACCGAAGGCCAACTGTATGAACTCGCGAACGGCTGCCTGTGCTGCACCGTGCAGGAAGAGTTTTTCCCGGTGATGGAAAAGCTGGTGGAGCGCCGCGAGCAGATCGATCACGTGCTGATCGAAACCTCCGGTCTCGCGTTGCCGAAGCCGCTCGTGCAGGCTTTCAACTGGCCGCAGATCAAGAATAGCTTTACCGTCGACGCGGTCGTTACCGTGGTTGACGGGCCGGCCGCGGCGAGCGGCCAGTTCGCCGACAATCCGGTTGCGGTGGACGCGCAGCGCAAGGCCGATCCAAACCTCGATCACGAATCGCCGCTGCACGAACTGTTCGAAGATCAATTGTCGGCGGCCGATCTGGTGATTCTGAACAAAACCGACCTGCTTGACGAATCGCATCAGGCTTCGGTCGAAGCGCTTATTCGTGAAGAAATTCCGGCGCAGGTGAAGATCGTACGCGCGCAGATGGGCCAGCTCGACCTGCATACGCTGCTGGGTCTCGAAGCGGCCTCGGAGGAAACGATCCACTTGCGCCACGATCACCATGGTTCGGCTGACGACGCCGATCACCACCATGACGAGTTCGATTCGGTGGTGGTGCAGGCGAATGTTTCGTCGCGTGAGGCGGTGATCGCCGCGTTGCAAGGGCTGGTCGAAACGAACACGATTTACCGCGTCAAGGGTTTCGCTGCGCTGCCGGGCGCGGCGATGCGCCTCGTGATCCAGGGCGTGGGCCGTCGTTTCGATAGTTACTTCGACCGCCGCTGGCAAGCCGGGGAAGTGGGCGAAGGTCTGCAAAGCCGCTTCGTGCTGATCGGCGAAGACCTCGACCAGGCCGCGCTGCAACAGGCACTCGACGCCGCCCTGGGCGTCGCAGCGAGCGTCCAGCCGCAACAGGCGTAAGCGCTCATGCATCTGCTGCGCACCACGCCGGGCGGTTTTGTCGACGATACGCAAGGCGTGATCCGTATCGATCAGCAGCCTGCCGATATCGTGGTGCTCAGTTCTGCCGATACCACGCTGTCGCTGCTGGCGAGCGTGTTTCCCCGCTTGGGCGATGGGTTTCCGAGTGTACGGCTTGCGAACGTCACGTATTTGCGGCAGCCGGCTTCGGTCGATTTCTATATCGAAGACGTGCTGCAGCATGCGCGCGTGGTGGTGGTCGATCATCTTGGCGGCGAGGCGTACTGGCCGTACGGAATCGAACAGGTCGTCGCTCTCGCTGAGCGCAAGCAGCAGACGCTCGCGATGTTTTCGGGCGATCTGCAGGAAGACCCGAATCTGCTCGCGCGCAGCACCGCCGACGCCGATTTGTGCCATCAGCTATGGCGCTATCTGCGTGAAGGCGGCCCGCAGAATGCCGAAGCGTTCCTGCGCTGCATTGCGTACCGCTCATTTGGCTGGGGACGCGAACCTGCGCCGCCGCGCGCGTTGCCTGCCGCGACGCTCTACCATCCGGAACGCGACACGCCTACGATGGCCGACTGGCAGTCGCGCTGGCGCGAGGGCGCGCCGGTTGCCGCGATTCTGTTCTATAAGGCACATCTTCAGGCGGCCAATACCGCCGTATTCGACGCGCTAATCGATGCGCTCGAAGCGCAAGGCCTGAACCCGCTGCCGATCGCGATTACGTCGCTGAAAGATGCAATGAGCCGCGAAGTCGTGCAGCAGTTGTGCGCGCAACACCACGTCGCGCTGGTGCTGAATACGACCGCATTCGCCGCATCCGCGATCGACGACCCCGAGCCGCTTGCGCTGGCCGGCGACGCGCCGGTGATGCAGGTGATCCTGAGCGGCGGCAATCGCGACGATTGGCTCAAGGACAATCAGGGCCTCAACTCGCGTGATATCGCCATGCATATCGCGCTGCCGGAAGTGGACGGCCGCATCATCACGCGCGCGATCAGCTTCAAGGGGCTCGCGTATCGTTGTCCGCACACGCAGGTCGATGTGGTCCGTTATCAGCCGGACCTGGAGCGTGTCGGCTTTCTGGCCGAACTGAGCCGTCGCTGGTGCCGTCTGCGCACGCTCGATAACGCGCAGAAGAAACTCGCGCTGATCCTCGCCAACTATCCGATGAGCGAAGGGCGGATTGGCAATGGCGTGGGGCTCGATACGCCGGCCTCGGTGGTCGGCATTCTGTCGATGTTGCGCGACGACGGATATCGCGTCGCAGACTTGCCGACCGACGGCGACGCTTTGTTAAAGCAGCTCACCGAAGGCGTGACCAACGATCCGGTCGTGCGTGACTTGCGGCCCGCGTTGCAAAGCCTCGCGCTCGACGACTACCTTCTGTACTTCAACGCGTTGCCCGCGGAGGCCCGCCAGGCGCTGAACGCACGCTGGGGCTCGCCCGAACAGGATCCGACGTTGCGGCGCGGCCGCTTCATGATCGCAGGCTGGCGTTGCGGGCAGGTGTTCGTCGGTATTCAGCCTTCGCGTTCACGCGAGCAGGGCGATTACGCGAGCTATCACGATGCCGAACTCGTGCCGCCACATGCGTATCTGGCGTTCTATTTCTGGTTGCGTCATCAGTTCTGCATCGACGCGGTCGTGCATGTCGGCAAGCATGGCAATCTCGAATGGCTGCCGGGCAAGAGTGTCGCGTTGAGCGATGCCTGTTGGCCCGATCTGATTCTCGGACCGATGCCGCATCTGTATCCGTTCATCGTCAACGATCCGGGCGAGGGCAGTCAGGCCAAGCGCCGCGCGCAGGCGGTCATCATCGATCACCTGATGCCGCCGCTTACACGCGCCGAAACTTACGGACCCTTGCAGGATCTCGAGCGCCAGGTCGACGAATACTATGAGGCGCTGATGGTCGATCCGCGCCGCTCGAAGCTGTTGAGGCGCACGATTCTCGAAACCATCGTCGAGCACCGGTTGCATGACGAACTGAGTCTCGCGGAACCGAACGGTCAGGACGATGAAGATGTGCTGCTGACGCGTGTCGATGCGTGGTTGTGCGAGTTGAAGGAAGCGCAGATTCGCGACGGCTTGCACACGTTCGGGCAATCGCCCGCAGGGGTGCAGCGGCGCGATACGTTGCTGGCTTTGGGGCGCTTCCCGGTCGGCGATGGCCAGGGCGGCAAGGCCGGATTGATCGATGCATTGGCGCGCGATCTGGAGATGGATCATCTGTTCGACCCGCTTTCGGTGGATTGGTCGGCGGCGTGGGACGGTCCTCGTCCTGACGTGTTGCAGCAGGTCAGCGATGCGCCCTGGCGGCACTGTGGCGATACACGCGAGCGTCTGGAACTGCTGGCCTCTGACATGTTGCGTGAGGTATGCGGCGATGAAGCGTCCAATATGGCGCTCGTGAACGGGACGTTGCCGCAGGCCGAGCGTGTGATCGAACGCCTGCGTCATGATGTATTGCCGCGGCTCGACGCTTGCGGTCCGCAGGAAATGCTTCATCTGAAGCGTGGCCTCGAGGGCCGTTTCGTGCCTCCGGGGCCGAGCGGTTCGCCATCACGTGGACGGCCCGACGTATTGCCCACCGGCCGCAACTTTTATTCCGTCGATACGCGCGCCATTCCGACGCAAGCGGCGTGGTCGCTCGGGTTGAAATCGGCGCAACAGTTGATCGAACGGCATTTGCAGGAGAAGGGCGACTATCCGCGTGCGATTGGCCTCTCGGTATGGGGCACGGCCACCATGCGCACGGGCGGCGACGATATCGCCCAGGCACTCGCGCTGCTCGGCGTACGGCCGAAGTGGGCGCCGGGCAGTCATCGCGTGACCGACTTCGAGATCATGCCGATCGAGGTATTCGACAGGCCCCGTATCGACGTCACGTTGCGCGTATCCGGCTTTTTCCGAGATGCCTTCGCGAACGTGATGCATCTGTTCGATGCTGCCGTGCAGGCGGTGGCCGAACTCGACGAGCCCGAAGACCTGAACCCGATCCGCGCGCGTGTGCTGCGCGAACGCGACGCGCTGATTGCGCGCGGCATGGACGCCGCCGAAGCGCGCAAGCGTGCCGGCTGGCGCGTGTTCAGCGCGCGTCCCGGTGCCTATGGCGCGGGTCTGCAAGACATGATCGACTCGCAGCAATGGCAAACCGACGCCGATCTCGCCAACGCGTATCAGGCGTGGGGCGGTTATGCCTACACGCAGAAAAGCGCCGGCGAGGAAGCGCGCCACGCGTTCGGCACACGCCTCGCCGCGATGGATGTCGTGCTGCAGAACCAGGACAACCGCGAACACGACCTGCTCGATTCGAACGATTACTATCAGTTCCAGGGCGGCATGGTCGCCGCGGTGCGGCATCTGGCGGGCAATCAGCCTCAGGTTTATCACGCCGACCACAGCAATCCGGCAGCGCCGCGCGTGCGTACGCTGCATGAAGAGATCGCGCGGGTGATCCGCTCGCGCGTGGTCAATCCGAAATGGCTCGATGGCGTGAAGCGTCACGGCTACAAAGGCGCGGCCGAAATCGCGGCGACGGTCGACTATCTGTACGGCTACGACGCTACCGCGCGCGTGGTCGCCGATCATCAATATGCGCTTGTCACCGAGGCTTATCTGAACGACGCCGATACGCGCGAGTTCTTGCAGCGACACAATCCGCACGCGCTGCATTCGATCTGCGAGCGTTTGCTCGAAGCGATGCAGCGCGGATTGTGGCAGGCGCCCGGCGATTATCGTGCGCAAGTCGAACAGCATCTGCTTGCAAGCGAGCAGCAGATCGAAGGGATGCAAACATGAACGCTGCGATCCAACGACCCATTTTTCCTTTTGCCGCGCTGATCGGCCAGACGCCGTTGCAGCAGGCGCTATTGCTGGCCGCCGTCGATCCGGGTTTGGGCGGGGTGCTGGTGAGCGGACCGCGCGGCACGGCGAAATCGACCGCGGCGCGCGCGCTTGCCGAATTGCTGCCGGAAGGGCAATGGGTGAATCTGCCGCTTGGCGCGAGCGAAGATCGTTTGATCGGTACGCTCGATATCGAAACCGTACTGCGCGATGGTTCCGTGCGTTTTTCACCTGGCCTGCTGGCGAAAGCACATCGCGGCGTGCTGTATGTCGACGAAGTGAATCTGTTGCCCGACGCGCTCGTCGATGCGTTACTCGATGCCGCCGCCAGTGGCGTGAATACGGTCGAACGCGATGGTGTTTCGCATAGTCACGAGGCGAACTTCGTGCTGATCGGCACGATGAATCCGGAAGAAGGTGAGTTGCGGCCGCAACTGATCGATCGTTTCGGTTTGATGGTCGAGTTGCAGAACTGTTTTGAGCCGCAGGTGCGTCAGCAGATCGTCAAGGCACGGCTGGGGTTCGATCTCGATCCACAGGGTTTTCGTGCTCGCTATACGCAGCAACAGGAAACGTATGTCCAGCGGATTCGTGCGGCGCGTGAAGCGTTGCCGCGACTGGACTTCGACGACGCCGTGCATGCGCATGTCAGCGCGCTATGCATTGACGCGGTGGTCGATGGTTTGCGTGCCGATCTTGTGATGCTGCGCGCAGCGCGGGCATTGGCGGCGCTGGAGCAGGCGGCTGCGGTCACGACGGAGCATGTCGGGCGGGTTGCGGAGGCGGTACTGGCGCATCGGCGCCACGATCGCGAGACGCGTGCGGGTGGCGAGACACCAGAGCGCGAAGTGCCGCAGCAGGCTGCTGACAATGCGGATGCTGAGCCTTCGCGGTCCTCGCAAGAGGCAATGCCAGGTGTCGCTGCCGTCGATAACGATTGGGGTTACTTGCCACCGGAGCCCGCGGGTGTCGCGCAGGTCAAAGGCGTCGTCCCGCTCAACGCAAAAAAATGCTAAGCCATCGGAAGGGTGCCGCCGCTGACTCGCGCAGCGGTTTTCGATGGCGGCAAGGTGCTGGCGCAGGTTTGCGTGGCCGTTTGCAAGGCACAGCGGGCAAGCGTATTGCTTGGCTGCCGACGCTTGCCGCGAGGCGCCAGGACGCGCTGCGCACGGAGCATCTGCGCTTCGTGCGCGAGGCGCCGCGGGGCGGCGTGCTGCATTGCTTCGTGCTCGATTGTTCCGGGTCGATGCTTGGCGGGCAGCGCCTTGCACTTGCCAAAGGTCTGCTGATTGCGTTGTTCGATCGCGCCAGTGCCGCGCGCGCCGAGGCGGCGCTGGTGTGTTTTGGCGGTGCCGGTGCCACTCTGCGTTTCGGTCCTGCCGTGCCGCGCTGGTGGAACGAGCGGTGGCTAGGACCGGTGGGCGGAGGCGGCGGCACGCCGCTGGCGTCCGGTGTGCGCGAGGCTGCCCAGGTGCTGGCGCGCAGCGCCCGGCGCAAGCCCGCACAGCAGCGCTGGTTGTGGATTCTGAGCGACGGCCGCAGTGGCGATCAGCCGGCGCGGCCGCGTCACGCGGACGAGGTGGTGTTCGTCGATTTCGAGCGTGAGGCGATACGGCTGGGCCGCTGCCGCGCGCTTGCCGATGCGTGGGGGGCGGCGCTGCTTACGCCGGACGAGTTGATCGCCTGACTGCCCTCATTGCCTGAGTAGCACACACGCGCCGTGCGGCGCGTTTTCGTGCGTTTATTTCAAACTGTTGGACCAGTACTGCACGTCGTCCTGGCGGTCGAATACGAAGACCTTCATCGCCATCTGTTGCGCGACGTCGAGTTGGTCGAATTCGAGGCCGTGGGTCGAGGGCTCGCCTGGCGTACTGCCTTTCTGCACATTGCGGATCACGGCGGTCGTTTCGATCTCGGTCGGCAGCACCGCCGATCTGAGGCAGAAAGCGACGCGTAGCCGTTCACCGACTTCACCCAGCGTCCACGGAGTGGTCAGCGACATACCTAATGCGCTGATGCTTTTGGCGAGGCCCAGACCTTCATATGAATCGCCCGTTTCGCCGATGCCGAAGCGCACCGCGAGATGCGCATGGACGCGGATCGATTTGCGTTCGCGCAGGCGGCGGATCACGCCGGGTTTCGATAGCACCACGTAATCGAATGGGGCACGGCAAACTGACTCGACCGTGCAGACAAAACGAAAAAACGGCATGGCTTGCTATGGCGACGATCTCGATGTTTTCACCGAGGCGCAGCGGCAGGATGCGGCCATCCTGTAGCGGCGGCGTGACGAAGAGCGCGTGGTTGGGTGCGAAGCCGATGATGCGGCATGGATGCATCGGGGCGCCGCTGCCGAGTTGGGAGCGTACGCCGATTAATGCACCTATCGTTAGGTGCATGTCTTTCAGGGTGAGGTTGTCGGCGGTGTTGGCTGGGTGATCGGTTGGCGGTTCGGGTTGCGTGGCCGTGTCCAGCAGGTCGCCGCGGTGCGGGTGGAAGTTGTCGAACAGGAATTTGCGCTCGTCCGTGGTCGCCAGGATGGTGCCGGCGGCGAAGAGGAGTGTGCCGTCGGAGTCGGCGATCGGCCAGTCCAATGGGCTGCCTGTGGGGACTGCTTCTAACGTTAGAAGCGGCGACTGGCTTTGGGGTTGAGATTCTGCTTGGGCCTCTGGCTGGTCTTCTGCTGGGTTTTCCATGGTCGGCTGCTAAATATGTGGCTGGATTGCTTGTTTACGGCTGCGCCGGGTGGGGGCTTTAGGGTTTGTGCTGGTCTTGGCGTTCTTTTATGTTGGTTGCATGGTGAGAGGGGCGGTTTTGCTTTTGCTTTGGCCTTTCCTTGCTTTGTTAGTGGTCTATTAGCGTTGCCCCTGTGCGGGGCGGCACTTACTTTCTTTGCCGCCGTGTATAGACCGGAGACATGGTTGACAAACGTGCGGAGACATCATTGACACTTTATGGTCAGTGATTGTCGCTCCTCAGGTCAAGGGTGAGGATGCGGTGATGGGCAAACCAGAATTCAAATACGCCGTCTTCGCCCGGCTTTGCGCGTGCCGCAACCGGCAGTCCATAAAGTGCATTCGAGACCTTGAGGTGCCGTCCTTCAAAGCGTAGCCGGCCATCCGATTTAACCAGCAGCACCACGTCATCCGGGCCGTACTCCGGCTCCGGCAGGATCGATGGATACGCCCGGGGGCTCGGCCGGTAACGGCTGATGGGCGTGTCCATGCCGATCGCCTCATGCGGGCGCTCGCAGTTATATACGGTGCGCCAGCGGTCCAGTTCCTGTTGCACGTGCTGCTGGGTAGCGAAGCTTCGTCCGTTCAGTACTTCAGCCTTCAGCGTACGGTGAAACCGTTCGTCCTTGCCGTTGGTCTGCGGGTGATAAGGCCGGCTGTAACTGATGCGGATACCCAGCCGGATCAGCCAGACGGCCAGTTCGGTGAGTTGCCCCGGACTGCCAGGCGAACCCCACGGCGAGCCGTTATCGGTATTGATGCGTAACGGCAGGCCATAGTGTCCAAACGCCTCCCGTAATCCTGTCTGCACGGTAGCGGTGTCGGTGGGTCCACAGGCGCGCAGCAGGATGCTGAAGCGCGAGTGGTCGTCGAGTACCGTCAGGGGGCTGCAGCGCTCCTTCCCGAGGGTCTCAAAGTGCCCCTTGAAGTCCATCTGCCAGAGTACGTTAGGCTGCTCGTGCTCAAAACGCTTCCAGGGTTGGCTCATCGCTGAATCGGCCGGCAGGATCAGGTTGTGCCGGTGCAGGATGTCGGTCACGGTGCCGGGCTGCGGCACCGCCTCAAGGCCCAGATCACGCAGGCGCCGGCTGATCTTGCGGCCGCCCCAGCGCGGATGGGCCTGGCGCAGTCGCACCACTTCCTGCTCCATCGCAGCGGGGGTCTTCGACGGACTGCTGAGCGGGCGTCGGGATTGATCTGCCAGCGCATGCTCGCCGCGATTGAGCCATTTGTAGCCGGTCTGCCGGCTGATGTTAAAGCGCTGGCACAGCTCGGTCATCGTCAGCGTGTCCTGACTGGCCAGATGAACAAATTCCTGTCGGAGGCTCATGGTGTCTCTTGCGTTCCAGGGCATGGTCGGGACCGGGCGTTTTAGTACCCGGAAGTGTCAACCATGTCCCCGCACACCTGTCAGCTATGTCTCCGGTCTATACACCGCCGCAAAGAAAGATAAGCAAAGAAAGCGGCTCACCCCGCCAGCTCATAAGCAGGTCCCCCGCACAGCCGCGGTAGTGGTGCATCTGGAATCTGTGTTCTCGCACATTCCGCGTTAGTGACAAGGCCGTCATACCTCCGGCGGCGCTGCGCGCGCCGAAGAGCATCTCTTGAAACCACTCTTCGTATTCACACTTGGTGGTGTTCTTTCGTTGCCGGTCTTTTGTCGGGTTCTTGCTTGTCTTTATCGGTTGTGTTCCGTTTCTATCGTGCAGGCTCTGTTCGCTTGTTTCTTCTGCTGCTTTCGTGTTCCCGCGTCTCGGTGTTTCTCTCGGTATCTCTCGATCGAGATTGCGTCTCTCGCTTGCAAAAAGTTGCGATCACTGGTATTGCCCGTTTATTAGATCGGATGACTAAGTATTTTTCGATGCCTGGACGGAGCTGTTTTGGGGAGGCTCAGCTTTTTGAAAATAATTGCGCAAGGGGGATTGACGACAGGCGGGCCGATCTCCATAATCTCGTTTCTCTGCTGCTGATGCAGCGACGCAGAACGAAGCGGTACCGGTGGTTGAGCAGGTGGGCGACACGGTGCGGATTCGGTGGTGAATGCGTATTTGATCTTTAAAAATTAACAGCCGATAAGTGTGGGCGCTTGATGCGCGACGCGCGGTGGACTCTTCGGGGTCTGCCGGAAGCGAAAGTATCAAGTCTCACACGAGTATTAAAGGAAGGTTTTCCTGTCGGGGTGGATTCACACCGGCAGGTTAATCATTCGTCAGTACGTTGAGTGAGCGACCGGTTTCGAAAGAGACCGAAAAACAGTAACAGGTTTGAACTGAAGAGTTTGATCCTGGCTCAGATTGAACGCTGGCGGCATGCCTTACACATGCAAGTCGAACGGCAGCACGGGGGCAACCCTGGTGGCGAGTGGCGAACGGGTGAGTAATACATCGGAACGTGTCCTGTAGTGGGGGATAGCCCGGCGAAAGCCGGATTAATACCGCATACGCTCTACGGAGGAAAGGGGGGGATCTTAGGACCTCTCGCTACAGGGGCGGCCGATGGCAGATTAGCTAGTTGGTGGGGTAAAGGCCTACCAAGGCGACGATCTGTAGCTGGTCTGAGAGGACGACCAGCCACACTGGGACTGAGACACGGCCCAGACTCCTACGGGAGGCAGCAGTGGGGAATTTTGGACAATGGGGGCAACCCTGATCCAGCAATGCCGCGTGTGTGAAGAAGGCCTTCGGGTTGTAAAGCACTTTTGTCCGGAAAGAAAACGCTCTGGTTAATACCCGGGGCGGATGACGGTACCGGAAGAATAAGCACCGGCTAACTACGTGCCAGCAGCCGCGGTAATACGTAGGGTGCAAGCGTTAATCGGAATTACTGGGCGTAAAGCGTGCGCAGGCGGTCCGCTAAGACAGATGTGAAATCCCCGGGCTTAACCTGGGAACTGCATTTGTGACTGGCGGGCTAGAGTATGGCAGAGGGGGGTAGAATTCCACGTGTAGCAGTGAAATGCGTAGAGATGTGGAGGAATACCGATGGCGAAGGCAGCCCCCTGGGCCAATACTGACGCTCATGCACGAAAGCGTGGGGAGCAAACAGGATTAGATACCCTGGTAGTCCACGCCCTAAACGATGTCAACTAGTTGTCGGGTCTTCATTGACTTGGTAACGTAGCTAACGCGTGAAGTTGACCGCCTGGGGAGTACGGTCGCAAGATTAAAACTCAAAGGAATTGACGGGGACCCGCACAAGCGGTGGATGATGTGGATTAATTCGATGCAACGCGAAAAACCTTACCTACCCTTGACATGTATGGAATCCTGCTGAGAGGTGGGAGTGCCCGAAAGGGAGCCATAACACAGGTGCTGCATGGCTGTCGTCAGCTCGTGTCGTGAGATGTTGGGTTAAGTCCCGCAACGAGCGCAACCCTTGTCCCTAGTTGCTACGCAAGAGCACTCTAGGGAGACTGCCGGTGACAAACCGGAGGAAGGTGGGGATGACGTCAAGTCCTCATGGCCCTTATGGGTAGGGCTTCACACGTCATACAATGGTCGGAACAGAGGGTCGCCAACCCGCGAGGGGGAGCCAATCCCAGAAAACCGATCGTAGTCCGGATCGCACTCTGCAACTCGAGTGCGTGAAGCTGGAATCGCTAGTAATCGCGGATCAGCATGCCGCGGTGAATACGTTCCCGGGTCTTGTACACACCGCCCGTCACACCATGGGAGTGGGTTTTACCAGAAGTGGCTAGTCTAACCGCAAGGAGGACGGTCACCACGGTAGGATTCATGACTGGGGTGAAGTCGTAACAAGGTAGCCGTATCGGAAGGTGCGGCTGGATCACCTCCTTTCTCGAGCTAACGTGTCGAACGTTGAGCGCTCACGCTTATCGGCTGTGAAATTAGACAGTAAGTCAGACAGACTGAGGGGTCTGTAGCTCAGTCGGTTAGAGCACCGTCTTGATAAGGCGGGGGTCGATGGTTCGAATCCATCCAGACCCACCATTGTCTTGTCTGCGATGGCTGCGCTAGTCGATGAACCCCGAGGTGTGATGATGGTCTGTGCATGACTGGGGGATTAGCTCAGCTGGGAGAGCACCTGCTTTGCAAGCAGGGGGTCGTCGGTTCGATCCCGTCATCCTCCACCAATCTTCAATGCCGGTTTTACTGCGGCAAACCTTGAAAGGGGTTTGCGGTGTAGTGAAACAGGCATTGGCGATTGAGCCAGTCAGAGTGATACGCGGTTATAGCAACTGCGATATCGGCTGTCGTTCTTTAACAATCAGGAAGAAGTAGTAAAGAGATTCACGAAAGCGTGTCTAGAGATGGGCATGTGAGTAGGTGAATCAGGGTTGTGATTGTATCAATGTATGAAAAGGTGATCGAAAGATTGCTTTGGAATACGGCGCAACACGAATACTCAACCTGTAACGATGTGACTGAGGTCCAGGCATTCCCTGTGAATGTCCCTGTCCCCTTCGGGGATGGGACCAGAGTAAGCGCTAAAGCGCTAACTCTGGGTCGACAGAGACACACCCGTTATAGGGTCAAGCGAACAAGTGCATGTGGTGGATGCCTTGGCGATCACAGGCGATGAAGGACGCGGTAGCCTGCGAAAAGCTACGGGGAGCTGGCAAACGAGCTTTGATCCGTAGATGTCCGAATGGGGAAACCCGGCCCGTATGGGTCATCCGTAACTGAATACATAGGTTACGAGAAGCGAACGCGGTGAACTGAAACATCTAAGTAACCGCAGGAAAAGAAATCAACCGAGATTCCCAGAGTAGTGGCGAGCGAAATGGGACCAGCCTGTACTCTTTATCTTCATTGTTAGTCGAAGGCTCTGGAAAGTGCTGCCATAGCAGGTGATAGCCCTGTAGACGAAAACAGCGAGGAAGAACTAGGTGTACGGAAAGTAGGGCGGGACACGTGAAATCCTGTCTGAAGATGGGGGGACCATCCTCCAAGGCTAAATACTCGTGATCGACCGATAGTGAACCAGTACCGTGAGGGAAAGGCGAAAAGAACCCCGGGAGGGGAGTGAAATAGATCCTGAAACCGCATGCATACAAACAGTCGGAGCCTCGCGAGGGGTGACGGCGTACCTTTTGTATAATGGGTCAGCGACTTACATTCAGTGGCAAGCTTAACCGATTAGGGCAGGCGTAGCGAAAGCGAGTCCGAACAGGGCGATTCAGTCGCTGGGTGTAGACCCGAAACCAGGTGATCTATCCATGGCCAGGATGAAGGTGCGGTAACACGTACTGGAGGTCCGAACCCACTAACGTTGAAAAGTTAGGGGATGAGCTGTGGATAGGGGTGAAAGGCTAAACAAACCTGGAAATAGCTGGTTCTCTCCGAAAACTATTTAGGTAGTGCCTCGTGTATCACCTTCGGGGGTAGAGCACTGTCATGGTTGTGGGGTCCATTGCGGATTACTACGCCATAGCAAACTCCGAATACCGAAGAGTGCAATCACGGGAGACAGACATCGGGTGCTAACGTCCGGTGTCAAGAGGGAAACAACCCAGACCGCCAGCTAAGGTCCCCAAATATTGCTAAGTGGGAAACGAAGTGGGAAGGCTAAAACAGTCAGGAGGTTGGCTTAGAAGCAGCCATCCTTTAAAGAAAGCGTAATAGCTCACTGATCGAGTCGTCCTGCGCGGAAGATGTAACGGGGCTAAGCAATATACCGAAGCTGCGGATGCACATTTATGTGCATGGTAGGAGAGCGTTCCGTAAGCCTGCGAAGGTGCATTGAAAAGTGCGCTGGAGGTATCGGAAGTGCGAATGCTGACATGAGTAGCGATAAAGGGGGTGAAAGGCCCCCTCGCCGTAAGCCCAAGGTTTCCTACGCAACGTTCATCGGCGTAGGGTGAGTCGGCCCCTAAGGCGAGGCAGAAATGCGTAGCTGATGGGAAGCAGGTTAATATTCCTGCACCATTGTTAAATGCGATGGGGGGACGGATCGCGGAAGGTTGTCCGGGTGTTGGAAGTCCCGGTCCTTGCATTGGAGAAGGCGCTTAGGCAAATCCGGGCGCGGAATTCAAGGGTGCGAGGCCATTCACCTAGGTGAAGAAGCAATCGGAAGTGGTTCCAAGAAAAGCCTCTAAGCTTCAGTTTAACAAGACCGTACCGCAAACCGACACAGGTGGGCGAGATGAGTATTCTAAGGCGCTTGAGAGAACTCGGGAGAAGGAACTCGGCAAATTGGTACCGTAACTTCGGGATAAGGTACGCCCCTGTAGCCTGACTGGCCTGCGCCAGGAGGGTGAAGGGGTTGCAATAAACTGGTGGCTGCGACTGTTTAATAAAAACACAGCACTCTGCAAACACGAAAGTGGACGTATAGGGTGTGACGCCTGCCCGGTGCCGGAAGATTAAATGATGGGGTGCAAGCTCTTGATTGAAGTCCCGGTAAACGGCGGCCGTAACTATAACGGTCCTAAGGTAGCGAAATTCCTTGTCGGGTAAGTTCCGACCTGCACGAATGGCGTAACGATGGCCACACTGTCTCCTCCCGAGACTCAGCGAAGTTGAAGTGTTTGTGATGATGCAATCTCCCCGCGGCTAGACGGAAAGACCCCATGAACCTTTACTGTAGCTTTGCATTGGACTTTGAACCGATCTGTGTAGGATAGGTGGGAGGCTATGAAGCGTGGACGCCAGTCTGCGTGGAGCCGTCCTTGAAATACCACCCTGGTTTGTTTGAGGTTCTAACCTTGGTCCGTTATCCGGACTGGGGACAGTGCATGGTAGGCAGTTTGACTGGGGCGGTCTCCTCCCAAAGTGTAACGGAGGAGTACGAAGGTACGCTAGGTACGGTCGGAAATCGTGCTGATAGTGCAATGGCATAAGCGTGCTTAACTGCGAGACCGACAAGTCGAGCAGGTGCGAAAGCAGGTCATAGTGATCCGGTGGTTCTGTATGGAAGGGCCATCGCTCAACGGATAAAAGGTACTCTGGGGATAACAGGCTGATACCGCCCAAGAGTTCATATCGACGGCGGTGTTTGGCACCTCGATGTCGGCTCATCTCATCCTGGGGCTGTAGCCGGTCCCAAGGGTATGGCTGTTCGCCATTTAAAGAGGTACGTGAGCTGGGTTTAAAACGTCGTGAGACAGTTTGGTCCCTATCTGCCGTGGGCGCTGGATATTTGAAGGGGGCTGCTCCTAGTACGAGAGGACCGGAGTGGACGAACCTCTGGTGTACCGGTTGTCACGCCAGTGGCATCGCCGGGTAGCTATGTTCGGAAGAGATAACCGCTGAAAGCATCTAAGCGGGAAACTCGCCTTAAGATGAGATATCCCCGGGGCTTCGAGCCCCTTGAAGGGTCGTTCAAGACCAGGACGTTGATAGGTCAGGTGTGGAAGCGCAGTAATGCGTTAAGCTAACTGATACTAATTGCCCGTAAGGCTTGATCCTATAACAGGTGTGTGTCGGCAGCCGTGAGTGCTTCAGCACTTATGGATGCCCCACCCTGCGCCACGCGCAGGGTCTTATGCAGACCACACACAGGTTGAGATCAGTGTTGTGCCAGAAACAACACAACCCCCGAATCTCCCTCTGGTGAGCATCACCAGAAACTACTTCTTCCAGATTGGTTGTGCCGCCCCCCAGGGCGACACGACAACAAGTCATGCCTGATGACCATAGCGAGTCGGTCCCACCCCTTCCCATCCCGAACAGGACCGTGAAACGACTCCACGCCGATGATAGTGCGGATTCCCGTGTGAAAGTAGGTAATCGTCAGGCTCCCTAGCAGCAACAGAAACCCCGCCCCATCAAGGTGGGGTTTCTGCGTTTACGCACCCCCGGAAATCCCCTCAGGCACGCCGCTCACTCCTTGCCGATCCGCAGCGCGTTCGCGTAACCCGTCAACTCCAGATACGCACGGCCCACGTCCGCACCGTCGCGGCTCACCCGCACTGCACCTTCCCAGTACACCGCGCCGGTCGACTCGCGCGAATCAAGTTCCTGATCGTCCATCAACGGATCGAGGCGCCACGTAAGCTCGCCGGTTTTGACTGTCATAGAGACGGGATAAGACGTGTTCGTGCGTGGCGACCGCCATGTGAGAACCGGAATGAAGTCGACCTGATCCTGATTGAATGTCGTCACTCGACCATCGCGATTTCTGAGTGCCGCATGTGCCCATATCGCATGTCCGTCGCGACTGCGAACCTTGAAAGCCATCAAGGCCGAACCATCCGTCAAATTGGCGCCGAGCCAATCCCATCCGACTGCGTCGCTATCGAGCAGCGTGCTCGACCATTCGTGATCGAGCCACGCCGCGCCGGTCACGACCGTTTCCCCTGTCGATTTGCTGCCTGCCGCGACCGGTCGAACGACGCTGCCGGTCACGCGCAATTGCGGCTCGCTGTAGTAGTAGCTCGCCTGCTCGGGCCGCGGACCTTTGCGGGAATAGCCGCGCTCACCCTGGATTAGCGGTGCCTGGGTCGGCGTCAGCGCGAGGTGCAGCGCGAATCCGTTAGCGTCCGCTGTAACGTCGTAGTGGCCATCAGCGGCACGGATGATTTTCCAGGCGTCGAGTTTGGCATCGGTATTGTCCGGCTTTGCATACGCCAATCCGAAGCCCTGGCGGGCAATACGCTGATCGTGGGCAAGACGACCGAGCGCGGGATCGCTCAACGCGGCATGCGCAATGATCAATTGCGATGGCGCGAACGCACTCGGATCGGCAGGGTCGTGACCGGTTGCCGAACGAAAGAAGGTGATCTGGAAACCGAGCGGCCGGTTGTCCGGCGTAGTGAGCCAGCCGGTTGCGTACCACCATTCGGTGCGAAAAGCCGGGTGTGCGCCGGTGTCTTGCGGAAAGACGATCGGATGATCCGGCGTGACCGCAGTGAACCCGGGTGCCGCGGCGAACGCCGGCGCGATGGCCAGAAGGCCCATGCAAAGCAATGCAGCGCGCGCCTTGGCGCTTAGCCGCCGCGCACTCACAACGCGAGCCGTCATCTCACGCGGCAATCCCTTCATCACCAATCCTCCTTCACCGCGCGCACCGCATCCACCGATACCGCGCCGCGTCCCGCAATCACCGCCGTCGAACACGACGAGGCCAGCATCACCAGCGCGACCGTGCCGAGCACGGTCCATGGAACGTGTAATGACATGCTCCAATGAAACGACTGCGGATTGACGACGAATACGAGGATCAGACTGATCGCGAATCCAAGAACAAAACCCATCGCGATACCGCAAGCGGTGAGCATGCCGCCTTCGAGTGCAAGGATCGCGAGAACCTGCGAGCGGGTCACACCTACGTGTCGCAGCATGCCGAACTCGCGGGCCCGTGCGAGCGTCTGCGCGGAAAACGTCGCCGCCACGCCGAACAGGCCGATAACGATTGCGACTCCCTCGAGAAGATAAGTGACGGCAAAACTTCGATCGAAAATAACCAGCGTATGCGCGCGAATTTCACCCGGCTGCGACAGCTCCAGCGATGCACGGAAGGGCAGTGCACGCAGGCCGCTCATCACGCGCTCGACACTCGTCCCCGGTTGAACCGTGACAGCCACATCCGTCGCATTCGTGTCGCCGGTCAGGCGCCGGTAATCCGCAAGCCGTATCTGGATTGCGCCGGTCTGGCGCGCGTAATCACGCCAGATACCGGCCACGACAAACACGTGGCCGCGCTCGCCGAGCGGCAACTGCAAGCGCTGGCCAAGCTTATATCCATACAGATCGACCATTGCTTCGGAGACCCAAACAGGTGTTTCCCCGTCATGAAGTTGGGAGGGGGGCAATACCGCTCCGGTCATCTGCAGATTCGCGCCCGGATCGGCGGCATCGATTTTACGCGCGAGCAGGGCGACGTCAGGGCGTGCCGGGTCGAGCGTGAGATGCGAGAAGCGCGCGAACGCAGCGGTCCTGATGCCGGGCACACTGGCAAGCAGCGTCTGTTCGTCCGGGCGCAAGCCGCCTGTGTCGCCATTCGGCGCCACGCGAACGTACAGATCGGCGGAGAGCAAGTGGCCCAACCAGTCTTCGACAGAAACACGGAAGCTGGCCACCATGATCGCCATCGCGACGATCAGCGCAAAGCTCGACAGCACGCCGCCCATTGCGATCGATGCGTGGCCCGGCGCATTCGCGAGACGCGCCAATGCCAAAGTGTTCGCCGCGCCGGCGCGACGCCGCGCGCCAAGCGCACGGTTCGCTGCACCAAAGATCAAAGCGGTCACGCGCGGCATCAGCGCAATCCCACCGATCAGTAGTAGAGCAACGGCCAGATAGCCGCCGATCGGCGTGTCGAGCAAAGGCGGCGCCTGCGTGAGAGCGCCGGCAACCAGCAGACAGCTCAGCGCGGGCCACGGTGTAGCCAGTTGCGCCAAGGCGCCTTCTTCGGCACCGGCTTTGAGCGCCGCCGCGGGTCGCGCACGCGCGGCCTCCAATGCGGGGGCAAGACTGCCTAATACCGACACGGCGACGCCGAGCGTCAGAAACAGTGCGCTGGCCAGTGGTTCGAAGCCGACGTGCGGTTGCACGCCGGGAAAGTAGCCGCCGCCCAGGTCGCTGCCGAAAAAACGCAACGCGCCGCTCGCCAGCGCATAGCCGAGCGCAAGTCCGGACAGTGAACCGAGCAGGCCGAGCAGCGCGCCTTCCATCAGGATCTGGCGCAGCAACCGACCACGCGTCAAGCCAAGCACCCGCAGCATCGCAAACTGTGCGCGGCGCCGCACGACACCCAGCGCCTGCGTCGAAAACACGAGGAACGCGCCAGTGAAAAGCGCCACCAGTGCGAGCACATTCATGTTGATCCGATAAGCGCGCGACAGACGATCGGTGCGGCTTTCGGCATCGCGTGTCTCGCCGATCACCCACCGGTTGCCGAGTCGCACCTGCAGATCACGCTTGAAGCGTTCGCGATCGACACCGCGTTCGAGTTGCACGTCGACGCGCGACAGCTTGCCGAGCTTGCCGAACTGCCATTGCGCGGCGGCAATATCCATCACAGCGAGCCGCTGCCCAGGCCGGGTTCTCACAAGGCCGCCGGCCACGCGCAAGTGCACGATCGACGTGCCGTTTTGCAGTGCCACGTTATCGCCGATCCTCACCTTCAGCCATTGCTGCGCCGCGGTCGAAAGAAATACCGTATTAGCGGCGAGCGTATCGAACGGCCGCTCCGGCGCCGGCACGCCGATCAGCTCAGGCGCAATGCGGCTTGCCTTGAACACGTCGATGCCGAGCACGGGTAGCGCGGCATTCCGATCCGGCACCGTGACATCGAGAGCGAGTACCGGACTCGCCAGCGCGACACCCGGCTCGGTCGACAGGCGCGGATAGATGGACTCGTCGATTAAGGGCTGGGCGCCGCGCACCTGCAGATCGGCCTCGCCCGAGAGACTGCGGGCCGCCGCCGAGAATTCATTGAAGGCCGCGCTGTTGATCAACTGAACGGCATAGCCCAGCGCGACACCGAGCGCGATCGTCGCGATTGCAACCAGGGCGCGGCCGCGATGACTGCGCCACTCGGCGCTCAACAGCCAGCGCGCGAGCAGGCGATGGCCTCGAATTCGCTGTAGCGGGCGTGGATCAGCGTGCATCGTCGGCTGAACGCGCGGTGGATCGAGTAGCGGGTGGCGAGCCGGAAACGGTGTTGCGTCCCGGTGACGCGTGCAAACCGCCGTCGCTCAGAATCAGGATGCGGTCTGCGACGGCCGCGGCTGCTTCCGAGTGCGTGACCATGATAGTGGCCGCACCCGTAGCTTTGCTTTGCGCGCGGAACAGGCCGAGCACGTCGTGGGCGGTATCGGGATCGAGGTTGCCGGTGGGTTCGTCGGCGAGAATCAGTTTCGGATGATGCACGAGCGCCCGCGCAATGGCGACGCGCTGCAACTCGCCGCCCGACAGCTGCCGTGGAAAATCATCGCCACGGCCACCCAGGCCGACGGCCGCGAGCATATCGAGCGCGCCGGCCGTGGGCAGGTCGTTTAGCAGCAACGGCAGCGCGACGTTCTGCGCCAGCGTCAGATGGGGCAGAACATGAAACGCCTGGAACACGAAGCCCAGCTTTTGCCGGCGCAGACGCGTTGCCGCGTTGTCATCCAGTTGCGAGACCGTGCTGCCGTCGATGATCACGTCGCCGCTATCCGCGCTGTCCAAGCCCGCAATCAGATTGAGCAGCGTCGATTTGCCGACGCCTGAGTCTCCCATGATCGCGACGAATTCACCCGGTGCGAGCTTGAAATCGAGGTGCGCCAGCACAATGCGGCCGGCGCCGTAGGTCTTGCCAAGTTCGCGGCATTCGAGCGCGGGAACGACACCTTCATCACAAAGCGGCATGCGGTATCCGATAGGTCTGACCGGCGAGGGCGGCATCCAGCCGTGCGAAGAAACTGCGCTGCTGCGCACGTATGCCGGCCCCTGAACCGCCGAAGTATATTCGGGTTCTGTAAGGCTCGCAGGCTACGTTGCCATCGCCTGATACCTGTCTGAAAGCAGGCGGGCGAGTGGGCCGTGCAGGCCTTTTTGAGCGCATACCGGCGTTTCTTTAGAGTGCCGGATCAAAAAAATTTTCTGTTCGCGGCCGCGCTAAATTTTTGCCGGCGGCTCGAAATCAGGCCTGAAGGCATGTTATGCGCTTGCATGAACTATTCCGGTGCAAGCCTCGCGCGGAAGCGTTCCTGCAAGAGTGCTTAATTGGCAGACTATTGCTTTCTTCTGCATGCAAAAAGCATGGCGAATAACCTGTTGGAACGAATTTGTGCGTTTGCACATTTCCCGCTATTTCGCAAGCGTGGACGTGACAACAATGCATTGCCAAGGGCGTTGCAGCGTTGTTGCGCTGCAAAAGTATTCTTATCTTGGTAATCTCCCACCCTTGGTCATTCGACTGCGGGTAAACGCGAGGCGGGCAGCACCGCTTCGGCGTCAAATTCAGCGAAATCCAGCCTACAGATCCATTTCAATGCTTTCGTTTTCGAAGGCGTTGGAGCGGCGTTTTGTATTTCAAGTTTTCAACAGAACACATGCCATTGCCTCCGCTTCTTAGCCTACTCATCTGGATCCCTATTGTCGCCGGCCTGGTGGTTTTGCGTGCCGGATCTGACGCGGCACGTAGTCGCACGCGATGGCTCGCGCTGATCGGCGCGGTGGCAGGCTTCCTGCCGGTGATCCCGCTCGTGTCGAACTTCCGCAATGACGTGACGTCGATGCAGTTCGTCGAGAATGTCCGCTGGTCGCCTACGTTCGATATCGCATGGCATGTGGGCGTGGACGGGATTTCGCTGTGGCTCGTCGCGCTGACCGCGCTGACCACGATCATAATCGTGGTCGCTTCATGGGAGTCGATCACCGAGCGTACCGCGCAGTATTTCGGCTCCTTCCTGATGCTGTCGGGTTTCATGCAGGGCGTATTCACGTCGATGGACGGCATGCTGTTCTTCATCTCGTTCGAAGCGACGCTGATTCCGCTGTACCTGCTGATCGGAACGTGGGGCAATTCGAACCGCTCGTATGCCGCGGTGAAGTTCTTCTTTGTCTCGTTCCTCGGCTCGCTGATGATGCTGATGTCGATGCTGTACCTGTACAGCCAGACGCATAGCTTCGATCTCGCGCTGTGGCGCGAAACGCATCTGGGCACCTGGGCGCAGGTGCTGGTGTTCCTCGGTTTCCTGGCCGCGTTTGGCGTCAAGGTGCCGATGTGGCCGCTGCATACGTGGCTGCCGGACGTCCACCTCGACGGCCCGACCGGCGCCGCCGTGATGATCGGCATGCTCAAGCTGGGCGGTTACGGTCTGTTGCGTTTCGCGTTGCCGATCGCCCCGCAGGCCAGCCATTTCTTCGCGCCGATGATGATCACGCTCTCGCTGGTGGCGGTGATCTATTCGAGCCTGCTGGCGCTCGTGCAGACCGACATGCGCCGCCTGCTCGCGTATTCGACGATCGCCCACATGGGGCTCGTGACGCTCGGCCTGTTCGTCTTCAACCGCATCGGCCAGGCGGGTGCAATTGTGCAGATGCTGTCGTACGGCGTGGTTTCCGGCGCGATGCTGCTGTGCACGGGTATGCTCTACGACCGCACCAAGACCGCTTCGATTGCGGAATACGGCGGCGTCGCCAATACCATGCCGCGCTTCGCCGCCTTCGTGATGCTGTTCTCGATGGCCAATATCGGCCTGCCGGGCACCTCGGGTTTTGTCGGCGAATTCATGGTGTTGATGGGGGCGATCCGTTTCAATTTCTGGATCGGCGCAATCGCGGCCACGACGCTGGTGCTGAGCGCGGCCTACACGCTGTGGATGTACAAACGCGTGATTTTCGGCGCGATTGCCAACGCACGTGTCGCGAAGCTGCAGGACCTCGGCAAGCGCGAGTTCGTGCTGCTCGGCGCGATGGCTTTGCTGGTGCTGGCCATCGGTATCAATCCGAAGCCGTTCACCGATGCGATCGATCCGTCGGTCGGTACGCTGCTGGCTCAATCGGAACGGAGCGCACATCCTTCGGATTCCGTACCGGTTGACGGTGGCGAACACCTGCAGGCGGCGGCGCCCGCAACCGTGGCGGCACGCACGCCAGGCTGATCAGGATGGGCGATTGAGCAGGTGCAGCATTCGTTGCATGAGTGCGGCCTTTTCCTGACGCGTTCTTCGCTCCGATAAACGTCCCTTTTCGAGCATCCGGCGCAGCACGATCATTCAGATCGTGCTGCGTTTTATCGCTTGTTTAAAGGGACTTTCGTGATCCGGCGACTTCGCCGGCAGCGTGCGATTGAGCATGGCAGATCACCACGTGCACTTGGACCTGCGACAACATGTCGCGCGGTGCTGCGACGCAATAGATTGTTGCAAAACTGTGTGTTTATATCCCCTCGACGACCCCTTATTATGCGATCGCTTATAAAAAGGAGAGCGGTCGAATGACGTTCGTTGAAGTCGTAGAAAGAAGGCAATGGATATGAAAGGAAAGACTCTGCGAGGGTCGACAAGTTTCCTTTCCACCGGCCTCATGTTGTTGCTCTCGGGTTGCAGCAACCTCGATATTTTGAATCCGAAGGGGAGTGTGGGGCTGGCCGAACGTGAGCTGATCGCCACGTCGACCTGGGCCATGCTGATTGTGGTGGTTCCGGTTATCGCGCTTACGCTGCTGTTCGCATGGCGCTACCGCGCTTCGAACAAAAATGCTGAATACCGTCCGGGCTGGGTGCATTCAACCGGTATCGAAATCGCCATCTGGACGATCCCGACGCTGATCATTCTGTTTCTCGCCGTGCTGACGTGGAAGAGCACGCATGAGCTCGACCCGTACAAGCCGCTCGAGTCGCAGGTGAAGCCGATCAACGTCGAAGTCGTCGCGCTCGACTGGAAGTGGCTCTTCATCTATCCCGACCTCGGCATTGCCTCGGTGAACCAGCTGGCGTTCCCGGTCGGCACGCCGGTCAACTTTGTCATCACGTCCGATACGGTGATGAACTCCTTCTTCATTCCGCAACTCGGCGGCCAGATCTACGCGATGGCGGGTATGCAAACGCGTCTGCATCTGATCGCCGACGAAGCCGGCAATTACGCGGGCACTGCGGCGAACTTCAGCGGCCGGGGATTTTCGGACATGAAGTTCCGCGCGCTCGCCACCTCGCCTGAAGAGTTCAATGCGTGGGTCGCCAAGGTACGCGCCTCGTCCGACCGTCTCGACATGGACCGCTATCACGCGGTATCGGCGCCTACCGAGAAGGAGCCGGTGCGGTACTTCTCGTCGGTCGATCCGAAGCTCTTTCACAACATCGTTGCCCGATACAACAACGGTAACGTCCTCGACAACATGAAAGACGCTAACTGTGCGCCAAAGGGTAAGGGGTAACGCATGTTCGGAAAACTTTCACTAGACTCGATTCCGTACCACGAGCCGATCATCATGGTGACGGCTGCCGGGATCGCCCTCGGCGGTGCGCTCGTTCTGGGTCTGATCACCTACTTTGGCAAGTGGCGCTACCTGTGGACCGAATGGCTCACCTCGGTCGACCACAAGAAGCTGGGCGTGATGTACATCGTGGTTGCGCTCATCATGCTGTTCCGCGGCTTCGCGGACGCGATCATGATGCGTACCCAGCTGGCGCTGTCGTATAACGCGCCAGGCTTCCTGCCGCCGCACCATTACGACCAGATCTTTACCGCGCACGGCGTCATCATGATTTTCTTCATGGCGATGGCGTTCATGGTCGGCCTGATGAACATCATCGTGCCGTTGCAGATCGGTGCCCGCGATGTTGCGTTCCCGTTCCTCAACTCGTTGAGCTTCTGGATGACCGCGATCAGCGCGATCCTGATCAACATCTCGCTGGTGATCGGTGAATTCGCGCAAACGGGCTGGCTGGCTTATCCGCCACTCTCCGAATTGCAGTTCAGTCCAGGTGTCGGGGTCGATTACTACCTGTGGAGTCTGCAGCTATCCGGTATCGGTACGTTGCTGACTGGCGTGAACTTCTTCGTGACCATCGTCAAGATGCGCGCGCCTGGCATGACCTGGATGAAAATGCCGGTGTTCACGTGGACTGCCCTGTGCACGAACGTGCTGATCATGGCCGCGTTCCCGATCCTGACCGTCACGCTCGCGCTGCTCGGTCTGGACCGCTACCTCGGCATGCACTTCTTCACGAACGACGGCGGCGGCAACGCCATGCTGTACCTGAACCTGATCTGGGCATGGGGTCACCCTGAGGTGTACATCCTGATCCTGCCTGCGTTCGGTATCTTCTCGGAAGTCGTCGCGACGTTCGCCAAGAAGCCGCTGTTCGGCTACAAGACGATGGTGTGGGCAACCTGCGCGATCATGGTGCTGTCGTTCCTCGTGTGGCTGCACCACTTCTTCACGATGGGTTCGGGCGCTGACGTCAATGCGTTCTTCGGTATCGCGACGATGGTCATTGCGATTCCGACCGGCGTGAAAGTGTTCAACTGGCTGTTCACGATCTACAAGGGCCGTCTGCAGTTCACGACGCCGATCCTGTGGACCCTCGGCTTCATGGTCACCTTCACGATCGGCGGTATGACCGGCGTGATGATGGCGATTCCTGGCGCGGACTTCGTGCTGCATAACAGCCTGTTTCTGATCGCTCACTTCCACAACGTGATTATTGGTGGCGTGCTGTTCGGCTACCTGGCCGGTTTCAACTACTGGTTCCCGAAGGCCTTCGGCTTCAAGCTCAATGAGAAGTGGGGCAAGGCGTCGTTCTGGTTCTGGCAGATCGGTTTTTGGGTCGCGTTCACGCCGTTGTACGTGCTGGGCTTCATGGGCATGACGCGTCGTCTGAATCACTATGACAATCCGGATTGGCATCCGTGGCTGATCTTCGCGTGGGTCGGCGCTGTGCTGATCGCCATCGGTATCGCTTGCCAGGTGCTGCAACTGGTCGTCAGCATCCGCGATCGCAACCTGCCGCAAAACCGCGACGTGACGGGCGATCCGTGGGACGGTCACACGCTGGAATGGGCAACGAGCTCGCCGCCGGCGTCGTACAACTTCGCGATCATTCCGGACGTGCGTGAACTGGACGCATTCGCTGAAATGAAGTTGCGCAAGAATCGGCCGAAGCCGGTGTATCGCGACATTCACATGCCGTCGAACACGTCTGCGGGTCTGGTTGTGGCGATGTTCTCGCTGGTGCTGGGTTTTGCCGCTGTGTGGCACATCTGGTGGCTCGCGATTGTCGGTCTGGTCGGTTCGATCGGTACTGTGATCATTTACAGCTTCCAGAAGAACGACGGCTTTTACATCCCGGCTGCCACGGTAGCGGCGATTGAACAACAACGCTCCGGCGCCGGTGCGCAGGTCGCGATTGAAGAAAAACGCTCCGGCGCCGATGCGCAGGTCGCGTTGGAGGTGGATTGATGTCAAACAACACTCTTGCGGCGAGCCTGCATCATCACGATGCGCATCATGCCGATCACCCGCCGTCGCATTCGGTATTCGGCTTCTGGCTGTACCTGATGACGGACTGCATCATCTTCGCGTCGCTGTTCGCGGTGTTCGCGGTGATGCAGCACCAGTTCGCGGGTGGTCCGACCGGCAAGGATCTGTTCGAGATCCCGGGCGTCGCGCTTGAAACGTCGATGCTGCTGCTGAGCAGCATCACGTATGGTTTCGCGATGCTGGGTGCGCACAAGAACAGGAAGGGCGTGCTGCTGTTCTGGCTCGGCGTGACGTTCCTGCTGGGCCTCGCGTTTCTCGTGCTGGAAATGCGCGAGTTCTCGCATCTGATCGCGCAAGGTGCGGGCCCGAGCCGCAGTGCGTTCCTGTCGTCGTTCTTTACACTGGTCGGCACGCACGGTTTGCACGTGACGTGCGGTCTGATCTGGATGGCGGTGCTCGCCGTGCAGGTGATGCGTCATCGCGATCTGACCGAGCGCGACATGATCCGCCTGACGTGCCTGAGCCTTTTCTGGCACTTTCTGGACGTCGTGTGGATTGGCGTCTTCACCTTTGTCTACCTTGCGAGCGTGATCTAAATGGACCATAGCCATCACTCACACCTGGCACATCCGGATAAAGGTCATAGCGGCGAAAGTCACGGCAGCTTCGGCAGCTATACGGTGGGTTTCATTCTCTCCGTCGTATTGACGGCGGCCGCATTCGGCCTCGTGCTAACCGGCACGTTGACGGGCGAGAACGCATTGCTCGCGATCGCGGGTCTCGCATTCGTGCAGATCGTCGTGCATCTGATTTTCTTCCTGCACATGAATGCCTCGTCGTCACAGCGCTGGAACGTCATGGCGTTCGGCTTCACCGTACTGACGGCCGTGATTCTGATCGTCGGTTCGTTGTGGATCATGCATAACGTCAGCATGCACATGATGTCCCGCTAGCCGGATAACGCAGCAGATTGAGAAAAACCCCCGCAAGGCGAAAGTCTTGCGGGGGTTTTTTCATCTGCGCCCAGGACATGCCATGCCGGCACTATCCGGCGATTCGCGATTGACCCGCCTCGAAACAGACGGTAGCATCGTTTCCATGATCGCTTCTATCCGTTCCCGTTCGCATTCTTTGCACGCATGCTGTTGCAGCCTGCCAAGGGGAGCCCGCGTTTAGCGAGTCGATCTGTACCGTCCGTATCCCTGAGGCCACCCGTCACAAGACCGGTGGCTTTTTTGTTTTGGTTTTTTTGTTTTGGCCGTTCTGCTCTGCATTTTTACGCGTTTAACACCACGGGAGTTCACATGCCGCTCGTCCTGTACGACACCTGGTCGCGCACCTTGCGCGCTTTCTCGCCGATTCAGGCGGACCACGTCGGTCTGTATTGCTGCGGCCCTACCGTGTACGACCACGCGCACATCGGCAACCTGCGAACCTACGTATTCGAAGACGTGCTGCGACGCGTACTGGTATTGAACGGCTACAGCGTGCGGCACGTTGTCAATATCACCGACGTGGGTCATCTGGTCTCCGATGCCGACGAAGGCGAAGACAAAATGGAGAAGGGCAGCCGGCGCACCGGCGAGTCGGCATGGGCAATCGCGGAACGCTATACCGCGGCGCTCATGAACGACTGGCGCGCGTTGAACCTGCTGGAACCCTCCCTGTGGTGCCGGGCGACCGATCACATAGCCGAACAGATCGATTTCATTGCCGGGATCGAGCGCAACGGCTATGCCTACCGCACGGCCGACGGCATCTACTTCGACACGAGCAAACAGGACGATTACGGCTTTCTCGCGCGTCTCGATGCAGCGGGGCTGCAACCGGGCAAACGCGTTGCACCAGGCGAGAAGCGGCACGCGACCGACTTCGCACTGTGGAAATTCAGCCCTCCGGATACCGAGCGGCAGATGGAGTGGGATAGTCCATGGGGCCGGGGCTTTCCGGGGTGGCATATCGAATGCTCGGCAATGTCGGCGAAATACCTGAGCCCGTGGTTCGACATTCATTGCGGCGGAGAAGATCACATCGCCGTGCATCACAGCAATGAAATCGCGCAAACTCTGGCATGCCATGGAACCCGTCTCGCCAACTTCTGGATGCACGGTCATTTCCTCATGCTGGATGCCGGCAAGATGTCCAAGTCGGGTGGCGACTTCGTGCGCCTCGCGACATTGACCGGGCGGGGCATCGATCCGCTTGCGTATCGTTACTTATGCCTGAGTGCGCATTACCGCAGCAACCTGCGTTTCAGCATGGAGGCGCTCGATGCTGCGCAAGCCGCGTTGGACCGTTTGCGCCGCGCGTACGTGCAATGGCCGGAAGGGGGAGCACCCGATGACGTCTACGTCGATCGTTTCAAGCTCGAGGTCGATCAGGACCTGAATCTGCCACGTGCGCTCGCCGTGCTGTGGGACGTGGTGAGAAGCGATCTTCCGGCGGCCACGCGGCGGGCAACGGTCGATTGCTTCGACGCCGTGCTCGGACTTCGGCTTGCCGACTGGAAGGAGGACGTGTCGGCGATTCCCGCCGATATCGGGCGTCTCGCCGCTGAACGCGAAAGGGCCCGCGCGGCTAAGGACTGGAACGCGGCCGACCGTTTGCGCGACCGTTTGAAAACCGAAGGCTGGCAGGTGGAAGACAGCGCGAGCGGGCAGGTACTGCGTCGGCTGGACAAGGCGCAATAGGAACAGGCGTGCGTTGACAGCCCTCCATCGCGCGGGCACACTTCATCGTCATGCGAAACTTCACGTCAACCGCGATTACGATCCACCGTCATGCACAAGCCCATTCGGCTTGGTCATCGGGGGCGTGTACGCGTTAGGAGTTCGCAGGAGCGCAAGTCACATAGCCCCGCCGGCAACGGTTGGGGCTTTTTTGTTGGTAGCGCCTCTTCCGCCCGCTGGCTCACCCAAGGAGCAGCACATGACGGACACGATTGTGATCGACTGGTCGACGCTACCGGTACCCATTGACGATGGTGCAGCAAACCATCTGGAAGGGACAAGCCTGCCGGATTTCGCATTGACCTCGACGAGCGGCGAGGCGGTGCATCTCAGCAGCCTTGCGGGGCGAACGGTCATCTACGCCTATCCGTGGAAGAAACGGCCGGACGCCCCGCTTCTGGATGGCTGGCTCGCAATTCCCGGCGCCCCGGGATGCACGCCGCAATCCTGTGCCTTCCGTGACTATGCGGATGAACTCCGGGAGGCCGGGGCGGAGTATCTGTTCGGACTTTCTACCCAGGACCCGGCCCGTCAGCGCGAGGCCGTGGAGCGCCTTCACCTGTCGTTTCCGTTATTGTCCGACGTGGATCTGCGCTTCACCGAGGCACTGTCCTTGCCGACCTTCGAAACGGCCGGCATGACCTTGCTTAAGCGGCTCGCGATGATCGTCAGCCACGGTGTCATCGAAAAGGTCTTCTATCCCGTGTTTCCGCCCGATCGGAATGCGGCCGACGTGCTCGCGTGGCTGAAAGCGCATCGGCAGGATTGAACGCCGGTCGGCGCATGACAGGCGTGTCTTCAGCCCTGCACGCCGTGCCATCCGGCGAGCAGGGCGGGCAATTCGGCCATGTCCCGAAAGACGTGAACCGCGCCCGCGCCGTGCAGCGCAGTCGCGCTGCTGTGGCTCAATTCTTTCGGGCAGTAGCCGAACACCGTGGCGCCGGCGGCCACACCGGCCGTCACGCCCGTGACCGTATCGTCCACCACGGCGCAACGCTGCGGGTCTACACCCAAGCCTGCGGCTGCGGCGAGATAGACATCGGGATAGGGCTTGTTGCGCGGCGTTTCGTGACCACTGGAAATACGCCCTGTGAAGCAGTCGAGAATACCGGCCTTGGCCAGTTGCAACTCGACCTTGACGCGATCGGCGCCTGAAGCAACGGCAATGCGGCCGTCGAGTGTCGCGTAAAGCGCGCGCACGGCCGAGGCCGCGCCGTCAATCGCCACCAGTTCGCGGTCGAGCGCCTCATTGCGGCGCGCGCGAAACTGCATGAGCCAGTCCGCGGTAATTGCGAAACCCGTGCGCGCCTCGATGAGTGCGGCTTCATCTCGAACGGCCTTGCCGACAAAAATCTGCATCGCCTCTTCGACGCTCAATTGCCAGCCCAACTCGCCGAGCATTTCGGTGAGCACGCGGTTGGTGATGGGTTCGGAGTCGACGAGCACGCCGTCGCAGTCGAAAAGTACGGCGTCGAAAGGGAAATCAGCCATCGGGCAGGGTACGGAAAGTGGTCGCGGAGCCGGCAAGGATACCTCACCGGCTCGCGCGGCGCCGCGCAAGCCGCCGCGCAAACACTATGCAAGCGCTACGCAACCGTTGCCCCTAAGCGCTCAGGAACCGGACTTGTACCCGTCACTCAGCGTTTTCATAAACGCAATGATGTCCTGAATATCCTGATCCGTCATGGCCGGCTGATCGCCGAATTTACGATCGAACGGCGCGTCGGCGACGTCGACATTGGCGTGATACTGCGGCGGCAGATCGTTGTATTTCTGTACCTTGCCCGACGCATCCCGCGGATAGATCTTCTCGGGCGCCGTATTGCGCAGGTTGTAGAAATCCATGACCTGTTTGAGGTCGTGATAAACGCCGTTATGGAAGAACACCTTGCGTTCGGCAACGTTACGCAGGGTCGGCGTCAGGAACATCCCACAGTACTGCGTCTCCGTCTTCATGTCGTCGCGGAACGGCCCGCACACGCCCATATCGAAGAACTTCGGATCCTTGTTGATCGGAATGGCCGGATTGCGCGGCACACCAAGCGCCTCGTACTGCGTATCGGTAAACACCGGCGGCAGACCGTCCTTGCTGGGCTGACTCAGGTGACAACCGGCGCAGTTAGCCTTGTCCTTATCGTTGAACAACTGCAAACCATGCAACTCCGCATGCGTCAGGCGCGCCTTACCTTCGAGCCAGTAGTCGTACTTGCTGGTAAAGGCATGAAACGACTGGTCCTCGGTCTGATACCGTCCCACTGCGAACATGGCTTCCGAAATCAGCAGACTCGGATTGCTGACGATGCCCGGCCCGAAGATCTGTTTGAACTGGTCCAGATACTTCGTTTGCAGCAGCTTGCGCGCGACATCTTCTTGCGTCGCATTGGCCATTTCCACCGGATTCATCAGCGGACCGATTGCCTGGATTTGCAGCGTATCGGCGCGGCCATCCCAGAACAAGCCACCTTGCGGCACCATTGCCGGAGCGGCCGGCGCGGCGAGCGCCGTCTTCTGTGCACGCTGTACGCCGGCGGCCTGTGAGGCCAGTTGCGTCATATCCACCGGCACGTCGGTATCGCCCTGATCCGGCCCGATGCTGAACGGGGCCTGGCGATACAGATAGGCCAGCGACGGCGGCGGCCGGTAGCCGGCCTGATTCATGTGCGCGCCGCCCAGTTGCACCGGAAACGCGTTATCCGGTGCGTACGAATGCTGTGGCGAGTGGCACGACGCACACGACTGCGTACCCGAAGCCGATAGCGACGCGTCGAAAAAAATCTGTTTGCCGAGCAGCGCAACCGCGCTCAGCGGCGCGTCTTGCGGACGCATCAGTTGAACCGGATTCGGATTCGCGCCGGTGATTTCTTCGACGATCGCGCCGACGGCGGGCGGCATCCGTTCCGGATAGACGAGCGCGTACGCGCAAACCACGACGAGCGCAAACACGATGCCGGCAGCGCTCCACGCGAGCAGCCGGAGCCACGAGCGACGGGTAATGACGGGACCCGGCTCACCGCCGGCAGGCAGGTGCGAGGGCAGGACGGCGTCTGAAGGATGATTCATGGCGGTAGTGACAAATAATTCGATCGGGTGCGATCAAAAAGCAAATCGAGCCAGCACGTTTGCACTGGCTCGACGCCCAACTACAGCTTGATGTGCTTCATACCCTGCTGGTGCCTTGCTTCGTCAGGTCACGCACGAACAGCGCGCGTGCATGACCTGAGGTTGAATCCATCAGAAGCGCACCAGAAGAGCCATTCACACGTGTCGCTCAGCTCGCCGGCGGAGCCGACAGCCTGGTACCCAGGTTCTGATCCAGATACACCGTCGGATTGTTGCCGGAGCCCGAGAAGTTGAACATGTTCATGATGCTGCCAGCGGCTGCATCGAACGAACCGTTGCCAAGGCGTTGACCGCCAAGCCAGTTGTCCTCGATGAACTTGACCACGGAGGCCTGGGTGATCGGCGTATCGTCGACGAAGTTGACCTTCGCCCACGGTGACACCACGATAAACGGCGTACGCGTACCCGGGCCGCAACGGCCGTTCACTGCGCCGCCATTCACACCCTGCGGTTGAACCGCGCCCGTTGCCGTGCACTGACCCGTACCGCTCAGGTTGTCGGTGCCGGCCACCGTCACGCCGCCCGCGGATTGCGCCGTGGTCGAATCGAACGACGAGTTCTTCGGCGCCATGAAGCGGTGATCGTACCAACCGTCCGAATCGTCGTAAGCGATGATCACGGCGGTGTTCTTCCAGTCAGGCTGTTGCTGCAGGAAGTTGATCACCTTCGTGACGAAAGCCTGCTCGTCGATCGGGTCCGAGTTGCCCGGGTGACCGTCGCTGATCGCCGGCGCCTTCAGGAAGCTCACCGACGGATAGTTGCCGGCCTTCACCGCGGCGAAGAAGTCGTCGGTGTCGTACTGGTGGTGAACCGGCGTAGCCGAGTTGTCCAGCGGATCGGTCATGCCGATCACTGTCGTCGACGTCGGACGCGTGTGCGCGAGGTTGGCCGTGGTCGGGTAGTACTGGAACCAGTTGTGATGCTGCACGTAGTCGGCCTTGGTCGCGTTCAGCACTTGCGAGAAGGTCGAACGTGCGCAGCCGGTGGTGCCGTTGGCGTTCACCGTGCTCAGGTTGAA
Organism: Paraburkholderia agricolaris; assembly: GCF_009455635.1. Taxonomy (NCBI): domain Bacteria; kingdom Pseudomonadati; phylum Pseudomonadota; class Betaproteobacteria; order Burkholderiales; family Burkholderiaceae; genus Paraburkholderia; species Paraburkholderia agricolaris. The sequence goes on along the minus strand of NZ_QPER01000002.1, from coordinate 2,017,618 downwards.
GCCGCCCATGAAGCCGCCCCACGAGAGACCCTTCGCGTTGAGCAGGTCGCCGATGTTCTTGTTGGCAGACGACATCGCGGCCGTCGGCGAGCTCTTTGCCGCGATCGTGCAGGCGTCGCCGGTCGGGTCCAGGTCGCCGACCAGCGTGAAGCCGCCGGTCGAATCCGGAATCGCGTTGGCCGAGGTACCGCCCGTCACCACCACGCCGTTGTTCTGGCCCGAGACCACTTCAATCGCGCCCGGCGTCGACGGACCATACGTGTCCGTGTACGCGTTCTGGTTCAGCGCGAAGTTCTGCGCGTAGTTCCACATTGCCGTGACCGTGTTGCCGTCGAAGTAGCCAAGCACCTGGCCCTTCGTGGCGAACGCGCCGGTGCTGCCGGCAATCGTCGAACCTGCCGCCGTGAACAGCGGGAACGAATCCATCGCGCCGTTGTTATACGCGAGCTGTTCCGCGGCATACGCGTGATTCTGGCTCGACGTATTGGCTTGCGAACGATCGAGACGGAACGGCAGCAGATCGGCAGCCGGCAGACCAAGGCCCGCGACCGCTACGGAGCCGACCGTGCGGCCTGCCGTGTTCGGCGAGGTCGACAGCGCGTTCGGGTTCGCGGTGATCAGGTTGTTGTTGGCGAGGTTGTTGACCGTGGGCGTGCCCGCCGCTGCGGTGAACTGCGGCTCGCCGACCGGGTTGGAGGCCTGCGGGTAGGTGGCGAAGTAGTGGTCGAACGAAACGTTCTCGCCGAAGATCACCACCACGTGTTTGATCGGCGTGGCCGTCGTGACGGCATCCTGCGCCGATACCGTTGCTGCCGGCGTCGAAGCGGTAGCCGGCGAGGACGCCGGCGTGCTCACGTTATTGTTGCCGCATGCTGCGAGCGCAAGCATCGCGGCAAACGGGATGGGTAAGAGGGTTCTACGGAACATGTGACTGGCTCCAGATTCGACTTCGCCGTTCAGCGTTTCCAGTGATGCACGTGTGGATGTTCGCTGGGGATATTGTTAGAAAGTTAGAAGTACAGCTGAGACGTCTTACCGCTAGAAACAGCGCGCATTGAAACATCGGCTGATTAAGATTTCGGGGCGCGAACATTACGTTGCCTATCGGTTGTCATTCATTTGAATAACTTTTGCTGTCGTTCTACTTTCTGCGAGTCGCAAAGTGAGGGCGGTGCTGCCGGTCACGACTCGCACGTCACATTGCGTTTCTTTCAGTGCAAATCAAAACGACGGATTTCTCCGGCTGTTGCGTTCAAGAAGAAACGCAGCCGCTTCTGGCTTCGGCACTTTTCGGCACTTAGGGAGAAACCAGCATGACATCGACCAAACCGGTCCGCCTTCTGACTTCCGTTCTCGCTGCGGCGCTCACGTGTGTTGCAGCGCTGACGGCCGTGCCCGCTTTGGCGCAAGCGGTGATCGTCGCACCCATGGCGCCGCCGCCGCCGCGCGTCGAGGTGATGCCGGCGCCGCGTGCCGGCTACGTCTGGGATCAGGGCCGTTGGCGCTGGGATCACGGCCGTTACGTGTGGGTGCCCGGCCACTGGCAGCCGGTTCGGGTCGGCTATCGCTGGGTCCCGGGGCATTGGGTGCAGCGCGGCCCGAACTGGCGCTGGGTCGAAGGGCATTGGGCCTGAACGTCGAGCGCCGTGGCGCGCTTTGTAATCCAACCGGACAGGTTGCCATGAAAACGCTTGTGATCATTCTGCTGGCGGCTACACTCGCCGGTTGTGTCGTTTACCCGGCGCGGCCGGCCTACTATCGACCGGCGGTCGTCGTATATTGAGCGCAATGCACCCTGCCATCCGCCCGGCGCGCACTGTTCGTAGCGGTGCGCGCACAACCGATCGATCCGCGCTTCGCATCTTGCGTGCGCCGTGGAGCCGCATGCCTTGAGCGAACGCGATCCTGATGCGGAGCTGCTGGCGGGAGTTGCCCGGCAGGACCCGGCCGCCGTCCGTTCGCTCGTCGCGCGCAAGCTGCCGCGTCTGCTCGCGCTCGCCACGCGCATGCTGGGAGATCGCATGGAAGCGGAAGACGTGGCGCAGGAGGTCTTCGTGCGGATCTGGAAACAGGCCCCGCGCTGGCGGGAAGGTGAGGCGAAGGTCGATACGTGGGTGCACCGCGTAGCGCTCAATCTTTGCTATGACCGGTTGCGCGGCCGCCGTGAAGTCCCTGACGACGACCTGCCCGACGAAGTCGACCCCGCCGCATTACCCGATGCCACCCTCGAAGCGCGCGCCCAGGACGAGCGCGTTCGCGAGGCGCTCGCCGCATTGCCCGCACGACAGCGCGAGGCACTGGTGCTCAATTATTACCAGGAGATGTCGAACATCGACGCTGCCGCCCTGATGGGCATCACGGTCGATGCGTTGGAAAGTCTGCTGGCACGTGCGCGCCGCAATCTGCGCGCCCAACTGGCCGGCAGCGGCCTTAGCAAGGACAAGTCATGACGCCCGAAAGATTCCATCAGATCGTCGAGGCCTACGGCGCCGATCCGCGCCGCTGGCCGCAACAGGAACGCGCAGCGGGGCAGGCGTGGGCCGCGGCGCACCCTGCCGAGGCCGATGCGATGCTGGCGGACGCGGCCGGCATCGATGCGTGGCTCGCGGCCGACAAGGTCGATCCGCCGGGTGCGGCATTGCAGCAGCGCATCATCGGCAGCGCGCCGGCGCGGCGGCCCAGTGTGCCGCGCAAGCGGTTATGGTGGTCGGGCGCGGCGGTGGCGGGCGTCGGACTGCTGGGCGGCGTGGCCGGCGCTTTTGCGGTGTCGTTCTTCGTGTTGACGTGGACGGCTCCGCCTGTGCATGAGTCTTCTTATTTAACTTCGAGCTTCGGTGGTTCATCCGCCGATTGGAGCGGCGAATGAACGGCCGGTCATGGAAAATCGTGCTGGTGGCTTCGCTGGTGCTCAACGTGTTCCTGGTGGGTGCGATTGTCGGTGGTGCTTATCAATGGTTCGCGGCACATGGTGCGATGACGCCGGTGCAGGCGCAGCAGCGCACAGCGTTGCGTTTTGCGGCCGAAACGCTGTCGGCCGAGCGTCAGAAGGCCTTTCTCGACGGCTTGAAGAAAGCGCGCCGCGAGGGCCGCGATTTTGCCCGCGATGCCCGCGAAGGGCGACACGAAGTGTTGCGGCTGCTCGCCGCGCCACAGTTCGATCGCGCGGCGCTGGATGCCGCGCTGGCACGCACGCGTGAAGCGGACAGCAGCTTGCGCGCGCAAGTGGAGGGCAGTGTGGCGGATTTTGCGGCCACGCTGTCGCCCGAGGAGCGCGTCGAATTCGCCGACAGCCTGAAGCTGCGCGGTCAATGGCGTGAACCGCAAGCGGCCGCCAATGCGAAAAAACCGCCGCAGCCGGCGGCCTCCAGGCCGACCTCGAGCGATGCTTCGAGTACAGCATCAGGTGCCGCTTCGGGTGGATAAAAATTTCTGGGCGAGCGCGACGGATTTCATCGTCGCACTCGTTTAAAGAAATATCCAACGCCGAAGAGGACGGTATGTCTACCTCACCGAACATGAATGCCGCGGCGATTGCACTGAACCGCTTTGGCCTTGGCGCGCGTGTCGACGACACGCCGCCCGCCGACCCGAAGGCGTGGCTGCTCGCGCAGTTCGAACAGTATCAGGCGCGGCCTGCCGCATGGGCGAACCAGCCTGACTCGGTGACGCTGTCCACCGAACTGATCCAGCAGCGCATGGAACTGAACCAGATGGTCCGGCAGAATCCGCAGAACGCCGGCGTGGGTGCGCCCGCTAGTCAGACGAATGCGCAAACGAGCACGTCAACCACCGGACAGGCTGCAACAGAAACTCCGGCCCAAACTGCTAAGCAAGCCGAACGAAAAGCGCTGCGCGGTGAGATTGCCGCGATGTACCGTGCCTCGGTGAACGCGCGTGTCGCAAGCGCGCTGACCACGCCGACGCCTTTCGTCGAGCGGTTGGTTCATTTCTGGGCGAACCACTTCGCGGTGTCCACGGAAAAACCCGGCGTCGCGGCGCTGGCCGGCTCATTCGAAGCGGAAGCGATCCGTCCGCACGTGCTCGGCCGTTTCGAAGACATGCTGGTCGCGGTCGAACGTCATCCGGCCATGCAGCTGTTTCTCGACCAGACGCGCTCGGTCGGACCGGACAGCGTAGCGGCGATGCGCGCCGAGCAGCGCAATCCAAACGTCAAACGCGGGCTGAATGAGAACCTCGCGCGTGAAATCATGGAACTGCACACGCTCGGTGTGCGCAGCGGCTATAGCCAGGACGACGTCACCGAATTCGCCCGCGCGCTGACCGGCTGGAGCCTCGCTGGCAATCCTGGCAGTCCCGGTAATGCGGGTAATCGGGGCCGGTTTGGCACGCAGCCGGACGCGGCCCCTGGCACCTTCGTGTTTCGCGTCGCGCTGCACGAGCCGGGCTCGCGAACCATCATGGGCCGCCGCTATGACCAGCCCGGAGAAGAGCAGGCCCTGGCGGTCCTGCACGACCTCGCGAGTTCGCCGGCGACGGCGCAGCATATCGGCGGCAAGCTCGCCCGTCACTTCGTCGCGGACAATCCGCCGCCTGAAGTGAGCGAGCGGCTGGCGAACGCATTCGAGCGCAGTGGCGGCGATCTGCCGACCGTGTACCGGACGCTGATCGACATGCCGCAGGCGTGGTCGCCCGTTGCCGCGAAGTTCAAGACGCCGTGGGAGTGGACTATTTCTTCGATGCGCGGGCTCGGCTGGCAGGACCTGGGCAATCTGCAGACTGCCCCCATCCTGACGCAACTCGGCCAGCCGGTATGGCGACCGGGTTCACCCGCCGGTTATGACGACATTGCCGCGAGTTGGGCGGCGCCCGATGCACTCGTGCGCCGGGTCGATGTCGCGCAGCGCTTCGCGGCCCGGGTCGGCGACCGGCTCGATGCGCGCTCGCTCGGCCAGACCTTGCTGGCCGGCTCGCTCAGCGCGCCGACCGCCACGGCTGTGTCGCGCGCCGACAGCGCGTCGACGGCGATCGCGCTGCTGCTGGTCTCGCCGGATTTTCAACGGAGATGAATGCCATGCTTTCACGCCGCAAGTTTTTGAGCATTGCCGCCGCAGGCGCGGGCGCGATTCTGGTGTCGCCGCAGATCGCTTTTGCAAGCGTTGCAACCGACCGCCGCTTCGTATTCGTCATCCAGCGCGGCGCGGCTGACGGCCTGAGCATCGTCATGCCGTACGCCGAGCCCACCTACGCGTCGTTGCGCGGCGCACTCGCGCTCGATACCAGCAACGCGACAAAGCTCGACGGCACGTTCGCGCTGCATCCCGCGCTTGTGCAGACCGCCGCGATGTATGCGAATCGTCAGGCGCTGTTCGTCCACGCGGTGGCGTCGCCGTACCGCGACCGCTCGCACTTCGACGGGCAGAACGTGCTGGAGACCGGCGGCACCTCGCCGTATCAGATGAAGGACGGCTGGCTGAACCGGCTCGTCGCGTCGATGCCGGCCACGCGCGAGAACGCGATTGCCTTCGCGCCGACCGTGCCGATGGCGCTGCGCGGCAAGGCGGCGGTGACGTCGTATGCGCCCTCGGGGTTGCCGCCCGCGCCTGACGATCTGCTGATGCGAGTCTCGCAACTGTACGACCAGGACGCGCAATTGCGCCCGCTGTGGGAATCGGCCATGACCGCGCGCGGGCTCGCGGGCGAGGCCGGTGCGCGTCAGGACCCGGCGAGCCTGGGCAAGCTTGCCGCTGGCTTTCTGTCGCGCGACGACGGCCCGCGGATCGCGATGATCGAAACCGGCGGTTGGGACACGCATACGGCTCAAAACGCGCGTCTTGCCAATCAGTTGAAAGCGCTCGATACGATGCTCGCGGCGCTGCGTGACGGCATGGGTCCGCTGTGGAACAAGACCACCGTGGTGGTGGCCACCGAGTTCGGCAGAACTGTCGCCGTCAACGGCACGGGCGGCACCGATCATGGCACCGGCTCGGTGGCGATGGTACTGGGCGGATCGGTGGCGGGCGGACGCGTGCTGGCCGACTGGCCCGGCCTGAAACCGGGCGACCTCTACGAAGCGCGCGATCTCAAGCCGACCATTTCGCTGGATGCGCTGATTGCCGGTGCCGCCAGCGAAAGTCTCGGACTCGATCCGCAGCGTACGGCGAACACGCTGTTCGGCCAGATCGCGGGAATGCGGCCAACTACCGGGCTCGTGCGTGCATAACTTGAAAATTACCAGGGAGAGCATATGAAAATCAGATCGACTATTCGTGCCGTATCGCTTGCAGGTCTGAGTGCTGCCTTGTTGTCAGCCTGCGTCGTCGAACCGGCGCGGCCGCCGCAGCCCGCTCCGCTCGTCGAAGTGATGCCGCCGGCACCCGCGCCGGGTTATCACTGGGTGAAAGGCCACTATCGCTGGGAAGGCAATCACTGGGCGTGGGTGCCGGGACACTGGGCGGGTTGAGCGAGCGTTGCCGGCGCGCAGCGCGTGCCGACCCGATGAAAACTGCGGCCGTAGTAGATCAGCGCATCGCCGCCGACATGCGTATGCGCGGCCTTCACCGCGCAAAAGAACACCGTATGCGTGCCGACTTCGGTGACTGATTCGATCTCGCAGTCGAGCGAGGCAAGCGCGCCGAGCAGGACGGGCGCGCCTGTCGCGAGCGTGTTCCATTGCGCGGCGGCAAAGCGCTCGGTCATGGGCAGCGAGCCCGTGGCGAAATGCGCCGCAAGGGCTTGCTGATCCGCGCTCAAGACGTTGACGCACAGCGCGCCGTTGGCGCGGAAGGCCGCGTTGTTGCGGCTGCCGCGATTGATGCAGACGAGCAGGGTAGGCGGCTCGTCCGTCACGCCGCATACCGCGGAGGCCGTGCAGCCTGCGAGACCTGCGACGCCGTCGCTGCTGATGATGTTGACGGCGGCGCCAAGGCCGGCCATGGCGTCGCGAAAGATGTGCTTGTCAAGCATGGGAATCCGCGCCTCCGCGAAACCGGGCCGCCGTGTGGCTGGCAGGCAAACGCGCGTGGCCGAATAGTTTTTCGCGCAATGTGCCGTCGCGATACGCGTGTTTATAGGCACCACGTTCCTGCAGAATCGGCACCACGAGTGCGATGAAATCGTCGAAGCATTCCGGCGCGACGGTGCGCGAGAGATTAAAACCGTCCACGCCGGTTGCTTCGGTCCATGCGATGAGTTCGTGGGCAATGTATTCAGCCGACCCGACGAGCGGCGCCTGACGGCTGCCGAGCACCATCTGTTCGAGCAGCTTGCGCCTGGTCCATTGCGGGCCGGCGGCGCGCGTCATCGCTTCGACGTTCGAGACGATGGCCTGGCTCTTGCCGGTGTCGATCGGCTCGTCGAGGTCATAGCGCGCGAAGTCGATACCGAGCGACGCCGCCGCATGCACGAGCGCAGCCTCGCTGCTCACATAGCGCCGGTACTCGGCGTACTTCTCCTGTGCCTCGCGATCCGTCCGGCCCGTGATTACCGTTTGCCCGAGCAGCACCTTGATATCGTTCGCATGGCGCCCGTGCGCCACGGCGTGAGCGCGAACGTCGTCGACGATGGTTTTCACGGCGGGCTTCGCCTGGCCGTTGACGAACACGCACTCCGCGTGCGCTGCGGCGAACTGCTTGCCGCGCGCTGACGAACCCGCCTGGTAGAGTACCGGCGTGCGTTGCGGCGACGGTTCGCTCAGATGCATGGCGTCCACCCGATACTGCTTGCCGTGATGATGAATCACGTGGACTTTCGATGCATCCGCATAGATGCCTTGGGTTTTGTCACGCAGCACCGCGCTGTCTTCCCAACTCCCTTCCCACAGTTTGTAGACGAGTTCCATATATTCGTCGGCGAGATCGTAGCGGTCGTCATGGGCCATTTGCCCGGACAGACCGATCGCGCGCGACGCGCTGTCCAGATAGCCCGTCACGATGTTCCAGCCGACCCGGCCGCGGGTCAGATGATCGAGCGTCGACATGCGCCGCGCGAACAGATAGGGCTGCTCGACGGTGAGATTGGACGTGACGCCGAACGACAGGTGACGCGTAACGGCGGCCATGGCCGGAATCAGCAGCGTCGGATCGTTCACCGGCACCTGCACCGCACCGCGAATCGCCGCGTCAGGATTGCCGCCGTAGACGTCGTAGACACCCACCACGTCGGCGAAAAAAATGCCGTCGAACAGACCTGCCTCGAGCGAGCGCGCATAGTCGGTCCAGTACTGAAGATCGGTATAGCGGATGGACTGATCGCGCGGATGGGTCCACATGCCTTGCTGGATGTGGCCGACGCAGTTCATGTCAAAAGCGTTGAGAACAATTTCCTTCGGCATGGTGTCTTCCGGCTGAGGTGGACGGATGCTTGCGGTTGCAGTTCAGAACAGGCGATCACGCAGTGAGGTTGTGCGGGAATCGTTCGTTTAATATAGTGGACGAAAAATCACTATGCAAGACATTGATTCTGGCCTTTAATGAGGGCTCAAAGTGGACGTGCTCACGGTAAGCTCACCTTTTTCCGGTTCCGATCCTTTCATGTCCGAATCCTCTGCTATCGATTTGACCGAGGCGATTTCTTCACGCGTGAAGACCGAGCGCGAAGCGCGTAACTGGTCGCTGAGCGAACTGGCGGAGCGCTCGGGGGTGTCGAAGGCGATGATCAGCAAGATCGAGCGGGGCGAGGCGAGTCCAACGGCGACCGTGCTCGGCCGTCTCTCGGGCGCCTTCGGTTTGACCTTGTCGACCCTGCTGGCGCTTGCCGAACAGAGTGGCGAGCGATTGGTGCGGCGGGCCGGGCAGCCTGTGTGGCAGGACCCGGAAACGGGTTATACGCGGCGGCGGATTTCACCGCCCACCGGCGGGGTGCTCGAGTTGCTGGAGATCGAGTTGCCGGTGGGCGTGCGGGTGCCTTATCCGCCGGATGCCTTTGCGTTTCAGCATCAGCAGATCTGGGTGACGCGAGGGGTCCTGACTTTTCGTGAAGGCCGGCAGGTGTATCAGCTTGCAGAAGGGGATTGCCTGCAGCTCGGCGCGCCGCTCGAGTGCGAGTTCTTCAACGGCTGGAACACAGTTTGCTGCTATGTCGTCGGCCTGGTTCGACGCTGACGGTTTCGTCAAATACCAGAGCGGATCGGGACGGGGCGGGACGACAGGCAGCGCCGCAACTTGACGCTTGCGACGCTCTCTATCGCAACCTGCCGCCGCTGATCAATTGCGCGGCGCGATCAACCCCCACCGCCGCCCTGCGTGCCGAGTGTCAGCTTGTTGTTCACCGATTTCACCCCGGCAACACCCTTGGCGACGTCCTCCGCTTGCGAAATCTGTCCGCTGTCGGGCACCGTTCCAGTTAGCGTCACCGCGCCGCCACGCGCGCGGACAAACACGTTCGACACATCAAAACCCTGCGCTTTCGACAAAGCCCTGCGTACGTCCAGACCCAACTTGCGATCCACCTTCTTGACGGTTTTAGGGCTGGTAGCCGGGGCCGCCATGCTGCCGGATGCCATCGCATCGCTCGCCTGGGCATAGGCGCTGGATGCCGTCGCCACACACAATGCGATGCCGAGTACCTTCAATAGATTGACTGTTTTCACGTTTTCTCCATTCCTCGAAAAGTTGATGTCGCATCGTTGCATGCAAAAAACACGCGCCTGCAAGCACTTTTCCGCCTGCACGGAGCCCCCTGTCTTGTAGAAGAGTGACGTCGTGAAGCTCCCAGCGCGTTTAAACAATACTCCAGCAAACGCGCAAGTGCTGAAAAAACTCACCCGGCGGCCCGTTGCCGGTTGGCCTATCATGGCGGCTTCGATCATCAAAGGCGCACCGCAGATGTCTGATGGCGTACAGCAACAATTACACGAAACACGCACGGAACCTGCCAGATCGTCGATCGATTACGGCTTGTGGGCATTGACCTTCAGCTACGTGCTCAGTCAGTTTTTTCGCAGCTACATCGCCGTGATTTCCACTCAGCTGATCGGCGATTTTCATTTCTCGCCGCAAATGTTCGGCTGGTTCGCGGGTTCGTTCTTTCTCGTGTTCGCGATCGCGCAACTGCCGGTCGGTCTGATGTTCGACCGCTACGGCGTGCGCGGACCCACCGCGCTTCTGATGGGCATCGGTGCCGCGTGCGCCGGCGTCCTTTCGATGACAACGAGCGCAACCGTGGCGCTTGTCGCGCAAGCCGGCATCGGGCTCGGTTGCGCGCCCATCTTCATGGGACTGCTCAATTACGTGCTGCGTAGCGGCCACGGCACGCGCAATGTGCGCGCGGTCACGATGGCGAGTGCGATCGGCATGGCGGGTGCGTTGCTGGCCGCGTTTCCGCTGAGCCGGGCAACGGCCAGCTTCGGCTGGCGTCCGGTTATGGTCACCGCCGCGCTCGCCATGCTATGCGCAACGCTGGGTGTCGTGGGTTTCGTGCAGCGGCGCGACGCCGCCGAGCATGAGCGAAGCCTCGCTGCACCGCAGCACGCGGCAGGCGCGGTGAAACGGCGCACGGGTTTCTGGACCTTGATGCCCGCCTGCCTCGCGCTCTCGGTCGGCAGCACGTTTCGCACGTCATGGGGTGGACCGTATCTTGCCGACGTCTACGGCTTCGACGTCATTGCGCGCGGCAACGCGATGACCGTCACCAGCGTGATCGGAATCGCCGCGTCGTTTGGCATCCCGCTCGCCGTGCGATTCTGCGCGCCCAAGCTGATCTCGTTGCTGTGGCTGATCGCCGGCGTGCTGGCGGCACTCGTGCTTGCGCTCGTTCCGGACGGCAACTGGGTACTCAGTGTCGCGTTGATCTGCGTGTTGTTCTCGGTCGGCTCGATCCATCCGCTCGTGATGTCGCAAGCGCGTGCCATCATCGCGCCGCGCCGGCTCGGGCTTGGCCTGGGCTTGCTCAATAGCCTGGTTTTTCTCGGCGTAGCGCTAACCAGCAGTTGTTTCGGCTGGATCGCGGGCGCCGCAAAACGGGCGCATCTATCGGACGCGGGAACCTACTCGGCGCTGTTCGCCGTGACCGTCGCGCCGCTTGCGATCGGCGCGATCGTTTATTTCTTCAGCCCAGTGGTGGCTGCGCCGAAAGAAGAGGCCTGAGCGGCGGCTTGCGTTTGTCTATAATTCCGCAGCCCGGATCCCTCGCGATCCGGGCCACGGTTTGTCTTTCAGATGGTGCCGTTTCGCAGGAGCGCGTTTCATTTTGAGCAAAACCAATCAGAGCCCAATCGATAATCCGGCCGAAGACCTGCGCGCCGGCGACACTGCGCCATCGCCCGCGGCATCCGCGAGGACAAATTCAGTCCTCGCGAGCCGGACGGCACACGAGGCGCATAAGGACGACCGGCATTTCGTCACGGCGCTCGCGCGTGGACTCGAGGTGCTGGCGTGTTTCCGCTCGGGCGACAAGTCACTGAGCAATCAGGAACTCGCCTTGCGTTGCAAGCTGCCGAAATCGACGGTATCGCGCCTCACTCATACGCTCACGCTGCTCGGCTATCTGATTCATCTGAAAGAGAGCGGTAAATACCGGCTTGGCACGGCCTCGCTTGCGTTGGGCAGCGCGATGCTGGCGCGGCTCGATGTGCGCAAGATTGCGCGGCCGGTGATGCAGGAATTGGCCGAGACCATCGGCGCGAGCGTGTCGTTGGGCACGCGCGATCGACTCTCGATGATCTACGTGGAAAATTGCCGGGGCTCGGTAGCGCTTGCGTTGACCCTGGAAGTCGGTTCGCGTATTCCGGTCGCCACGTCGGCGATTGGCCGTGCATGGCTTGCGGCAATTCCTGAACACGATCGTCTCAGCTTCATGGAGCAGGTGCGTGAGCTCGATCACGTGGCGTGGCCGAAAACCCGCCGCGGTATTGAGAGCGCGCTCGAAGATTACCGCACGCTCGGCGTTACGACTTCGTTTGGAGACTGGCAGAAAGACGTGAACGGCATCGCGCGCGCTTTCCAGCCGGGCGGAGAATTGCCGATCATGGCGATCAATGTCGGCGGCCCCTCATTCAAGCTCTCAAAGGAATTCCTGCTTGAGGAGGTGCGCCCACGCCTGATCGACGTGGTGACGCAACTGGAAAGCGCACTGTCGCATTGAGCAAACGAAGGCGTTCAGAACCACTGGGGCGCCATGCTGAGCGTCGTATCGTCGAGACCGCGCAGTGTGGCAAGCATTAGCGACACGCGCGGCAATTCCCAACGGAAGAACCACTGGCACGCATGCAGCTTGCCGCGATAGAAGTCGCCGTCAGTCTGGTTCTTCGCTTCAGCTTCTGGTAAGGCCGCGCTCGCAACGAGCGCCTGCCGCAACCATGTCCACGCAAGCACGATATGACCGAACGCTTCGAGAAAAGCGTTTGCGTTGGCGAGCGCGCGTTCGCTTTCGCTCGCCAGGGTGGGCAATAACGCTTCGACGGTGCCGGTCAACTCGCTCCATGCGTTGCTGAGTGAATCCGCGTGCGCTTGCAGCGCCGGATGAGCGCGCGCCACCTCGATACTGCGCTGTATTTCACGCCCCAGCAGTTTGAGCGCCGCGCCTTGTTTCATCACGACTTTGCGGCCGAGCAGATCGAGCGCCTGGATACCGTGCGTGCCCTCGTGAATCATGTTCAGGCGGTTGTCGCGGTAGAACTGTTCGACCGGATATTCACGCGTATAGCCGTAACCGCCGTGAATCTGGATCGCGAGGCTATTCGCTTCGAGGCACCACTGTGAGGGCCATGACTTCACTATCGGCGTCAACAGATCGAGCAGCAGGCCCGCTTCGGCGCGCGCGGTGTCGCTCTCGCCAGTGTTCTGTTCATCGACGAGGCGCGCCGCGTACAGGCACAGCGCGTAGGCGCCTTCCACATACGCTTTTTGGGCGAGCAGCATGCGGCGCACGTCGGCATGTTCGATCAGCGGCAATTGCGGATCGAGCGGGTTCTTGTTGTCCGGGCGCCGTCCTTGCGGCCGTTCGCGTGCGTAATCGAGCGAGGCGAGGTAGCCGCGATAGCCGAGCATGACCGCGCCGAGGCCGACGCCGATGCGCGCCTCGTTCATCATGTGGAACATATACGCCAAACCATGATGCGGTTCGCCCACCAGTTCGCCGATGCATTCGCCGCGTTCGCCGAACGACAGCATCGTCGACGTGGTGCCGCGCCAACCCATCTTGTGAATCAGCCCCGCCAGCGCGACGTCGTTGCGCGCGCCGGGACTGCCGTCGTCATTCACGTGGAATTTCGGCACCGTGAAGAGCGAGATCCCTTTGACGCCCGGCGGCCCGCCAGGAATGCGCGCCAACACCAGGTGGACAATGTTCTCGCTCAGCTCGTGATCGCCGCCCGAAATAAAAATCTTGTTGCCGCGGATCGAATAGGTGCCGTCTTCATTGGGCACCGCACTCGTGACGAGATCCGACAGGCTCGAGCCTGCTTGCGGCTCGGTCAGCGCCATCGTGCCGAACGCGCGGCCTTCCAGTAATGCCTGCAGATACTTGCGCTTTTGCGCCGCGCTGCCAAACCGTTCGATGACGTTTGCATTCGCCGTGGTCAGCATCGCATAAGACGAGGTGGCGATGTTGGCGCTCTTGAAGAGCGACAGGCACGCAAAGGAAATCACCGCGGGCAACTGCATGCCGCCCCATTCGTAATCTTTGCCGGCAGCAAGAAAGCCTGCGGAGCGGAACGCGTCGAGCGCTTCCTTTACCGCGGCGGGCATCGTCACGCGCTGACCGTCGAATTGCGGTTCATGTTCGTCGGAGAGGCGGTTGTGCGGTGCGAATTTTTCGGTGGCGACCGCGTGCGCTGTTTCGAGCGCCGCGTTGAAGGTCTCGCGGCTATGGTCGGCGTGGCGCGCGCGCTGTGTGAGCGTCTCGGCCTCGAGCACTTCAAACAGCTGGAATTCCAGATCACGCGAGTTGATGATCAGCGCATCTTGCATGGGAGAAGACCCGTCCAGAAGTGAGCCACTATGCAGAACAACTACGCCGCACGCGTGTCAACACGCACGGGTCGCATGGGCGCGGCTCGATTGAAAAGTGCGGTATTCGGGTAAGTCCCGATGATCCGCCCATCGGCGATGCGTGTCAGTTTAAATCAAAAGTGAATGAGCGTGCTTTTATTTACACGGCGAATTTCGGCACGTATGATGGTTGAAAAATCTGGAATGAAAGTCTGCATTGCAGAACAACCTGGAGGAGCGGCGTAATGTCTGTGAAAGACCTGTTTCAACTGGACGGCAAGGTTGCACTGATCACCGGCGGCTCTCGCGGGTTGGGCCTGCAAATGGCCGAAGCGCTGGGGGAAATGGGTTGCCGTGTGGCGATCACCGCGCGCAAGGCCGACGAACTCGCCGAGGCGAAAACGCATCTGCAAAGCCGCGGGATCGAGGTGCAGACGCTGGTCAACGACCTGCAGCGCTTCGAGGGTATCCCCGGCCTCGTGGAAGAAGTGATCGGCGCGCATGGCCACATCGACATTCTCGTGAACAACGCGGGCGCGACATGGGGCGCACCGGCTGAGGACTATCCGGACGAAGCGTGGCACAAGGTGATGAACCTGAATGTCCATGCACCGTTTTTCGTCGCTCGCGAAGTCGGCAAGCGCAGCATGATTCCACGCCGTGCCGGCAAGATCATCAACATCGCTTCGGTGGCAGGGCTGAAGGGGTCGCCGCCCGGTATGAACACGATTGCGTACAACACGTCCAAAGCCGCGGCGATCAACTTCACGCGGGCGCTCGCGGCGGAATGGGGCAAGTACAACATCAACGTCAACGCGATCTGCCCGGGATTCTTCCCCTCGAAAATGTCGGCAGGACTGCTCGACAAACTCGAAGGCGCCATCGTGGCGCGCACGCCGTTGCAGCGTCTCGGCGGCGAGGAGGATCTCGAAGGCCCGGTCGTGTTCCTCGCGAGTGAGGCGTCGCGTCACATCACAGGCCAGTATTTCGCGGTGGACGGCGGCTCGATCATCGTCTGACTCATGGTCCAACGGAGCGGTTCCGAGGCACTGCGCGTGGGTTCAGGCGCGCCGGGCCCACGCACACAACAGCTTTGCATGAGACAGGAGACGCCGCATGGATTTTCAGCACTCGGACAAAGTCAAGAATTTGCAGCAACGCCTGAACGCTTTCATGGACGAATACGTGTATCCGGCCGAGGCGGTTTTCGACGCGCAGATGGATGCCGCGCGTGAATCCGGCAACCGTTGGCAGCCCGCGCCGGTGATCGAGGATCTGAAAAAGAAAGCGAAGGCCGTGGGTTTGTGGAACCTGTTTCTGCCCGAGTCGAAATACGGGGCTGGGCTCACCAACCTGGAATACGCGCCACTGTGCGAAATCATGGGGCGCTCGCATATCGGCGCGGAGCCGTTCAATTGCTCCGCACCCGACACCGGCAACATGGAAACGCTGGTGCGTTACGCCACGCCCGAGCAGCAGGAGCAATGGTTGTTACCGCTGCTCGACGGCACGATCCGCTCGGCCTTTGCGATGACCGAGCCGGAAGTCGCCTCATCGGACGCGACCAATATCGAAGCGCGCATTGAGCGCGACGGCGGCGACTACCTCCTCAACGGCCGCAAATGGTGGACCTCGGGCGCCAACGATCCGCGCTGCACGGTGCTGATCTTCATGGGCAAGTCCAATCCGGATCACCCGAACCGGCATCAGCAGCAGTCGATGATCCTCGTACCGATCGACACACCGGGCGTGAAAGTGCTGCGCCATCTACCGGTATTCGGCTATGACGACGCTCCGCACGGCCACGCTGAAATCGCTTTTGAAAACGTGCGAGTACCGGCCGGCAACATGCTGCTCGGCGAGGGGCGCGGCTTTGAGATCGCGCAAGGGCGGCTCGGACCGGGCCGCATCCATCACTGCATGCGTTTGATCGGGCGTGCTGAGCGCGCACTCGAGGCGATGTGCCGCCGCTCGCTGGAACGTGTGGCGTTTGGCCGGCCGATCGCCGATCAGGGGGTGACGCGTGAGCGGATCGCGAATGCCCGCATCATGATTGACCAGACGCGTTTTCTGGTGCTGAACGCGGCGCACAAGATGGATACGGTCGGCAACAAAGATGCGCGCCAGGAGATCGCGATGATCAAGGTGGCCGCGCCGAGCATGGCGTGCCAGGTGATCGATTGGGCCATGCAGGTGCACGGCGGCGGCGCGGTCAGCGACGACTTAGGCCTCGCGCGCGCGTACGCGAGCTCACGCACGCTGCGTTTTGCGGATGGGCCCGACGAAGTGCACCGTAATGCGATCGCGAAGATGGAGCTTGGGCGTCACCTCGGGCGTTTGTGACGCCACCGGCGGCCACCTCTGATTCACCGGATTCATCAGTTGGTCGCATCCGTCACGCGGCGGATGTGAACGAAGCGCGTGCTCAGTGAAACGCGCACAGACAGTCAGGCAGGAGACGCCTATGAACGAACGCCATTATCCGAATTGGCCGCCGCACGTGCCAAAGCATCTGACGCTGCCCGAAACCAATATCTTCTACAACGCCGAGGTGTCGGCGGCGCGTTTTCCCAACAAACCGTTCATCGTCTTCTACGACACGCCGGTCACGTTCGCCGGGTTCAAGGACGAAGCCGAGCGCGTTGCGGGATTTCTGCAGCAGGAGTGCCATGTCAAGGCAGGCGACCGCGTGCTGCTCTATATGCAGAACAGCCCGCAATGGATCATCGCCTACTACGGCATCTTGCGCGCAAACGCCGTCGTGGTGCCGGTCAACCCGATGAATATGAGCGGTGAACTGGCGCATTACGTCGAGGACAGTGGCGCAACCACGATCTTTGCACCGCAATGTCTGTTCGCAAACGTCGAGCCGCTGATCGGCACAGGCCCAGGTCGAGGTATCGAGCATGCAATCGTCGCGACCTATAGCGATTATGTGAAGGGGCCATCGTCGATTCCCGTGCCGGAACTGGTGGCCGCGCCGCGCAAGACCGTCAATATTCCGGGCGTCACGCCGTGGCGTGAGGCGCTCGAAAAACATCTCGCGCCGGGCCCGCTCACCACCGGTCCAGACGATCTGTGCGTGATGCCTTACACCTCCGGCACTACCGGTAAGCCAAAGGGCTGCATGCACACGCACCGCAGCGTAATGAGCACGCTGCTGGGCGGTTGCGTGTGGTTCTCGGCGCCGTCGGACGGTGTGTATCTATCGG
Organism: Paraburkholderia agricolaris; assembly: GCF_009455635.1. Classification (NCBI taxonomy): domain Bacteria; kingdom Pseudomonadati; phylum Pseudomonadota; class Betaproteobacteria; order Burkholderiales; family Burkholderiaceae; genus Paraburkholderia; species Paraburkholderia agricolaris. Next base: position 2,000,520 of record NZ_QPER01000002.1, on the reverse strand, counting down.
TATTGCCGTTGTTTCACGTGACCGGCATGCAAGGCGGCATGAACAGCGCGGTGTTCTCCGGGGCAACCATCGTTGTATTGCCTCGCTGGGATCGGGAAGCGGCGGCGCTATGCATGCAGAAATATCGCGTGAGCGCGTGGCAGTCGATCACGGCCATGATGGTCGATTTTCTGTCCAACCCAAAACTGGACGAATACGATCTGTCGAGCCTGACAGGCGCGCGCGGTGGTGGTGCGGCGATGCCGGAGGCCATCGCCAGAAAGCTCAAGTCACTTACCGGGCTCGATTATGTCGAAGGCTATGGCATGTCCGAGACGATCGCCGGCACGCACATCAATCCTCCACATCGGCCGAAGCCGCAGTGTCTAGGCATTCCGGTGTTTGACGTGGATTCGCGCGTGATCGATCCGGTCACGCTGCAGGAACTCCCGCAAGGTGAAACCGGCGAGATCATCGTGAACGCGCCGCAGGTGATGCAAGGCTACTGGCGCAATCCCAAGGCGACGGAAGAAGCGTTTATCCAACTCGACGGCAAGCGTTTTCTCCGCACCGGGGATCTCGGTCATATCGACGAGGACGGGTATTTCTTCATGACGGACCGCCTTAAACGTATGATCAACGCATCGGGCTACAAGGTCTGGCCGGCGGAAGTCGAGGCGCTGATGTACCGGCATCCCGCGATTCACGAAGTGTGCGTGATCGGCGTGAAGGACGCTAAACGCGGAGAAACCGTCAAGGCACTGGTGGTGCCCGCTGCGTCTCATGCCGGTGCAATCAGCGAGCAGGAGATCATCGACTGGTCGCACGAACAGATGGCGTCTTACAAGGCGCCACGCATCGTCGAATTCGTGACGTCGCTGCCCAAGTCGGGTAGCGGCAAGATTCTGTGGCGCAAGCTGCAGGAAGAGGATGCGGCGCGCACGGCCGCGGCCAGTCAGAGCAGCGCAAACACCGGTAGCGGTGGCGGCACGGGAGGCACGTCGTCATGACATGGCTCGAAACGCTAATGGACGAACCGTTCGTCTGCATTACCGACATGCTCCGCCGCTTCGCCAAAGAACGCGCTGAGCACGCAGCGCTGATCTGCGACGGCGAGATCGTGACTTACGCCGCGCTGGACGCGCGAGTCGATCGCTTTGCCGCCGCCTTGCAGCGCGACGGCGTCAAACCATGCGATGCGATTGCGTTGTGCGCGGCCGCCTCGGTGGAGTACGTGGTGGCGTTTCTCGGTGGCCTGCGGGCAGGGGCCGCGGTGGCGCCGCTTGCGCCGTCGTCGAGCGCGGCGAGTCTCGTCAGCATGATCGGCAACTCGGGCGCGCGGCTGCTGTTCCTCGATGCCGACGTCAAACGTTTGCTTGAACCGGTGGCCGGCGAGATCGACGCCATTCCCATCGCGCTCGACGCGCATGCAGGCAGCACCCCGCTTGAAGCGTGGCTCGCCCCGAAGGGAACCACGCCTGAAACCGTGACGATCGATCCGGCGTGGCCGTTCAACATCATCTATTCGTCGGGCACCACGGGTACACCGAAGGGTATCGTGCAGCCGCATGGCATGCGCTGGGCCTATGCGGCGCGCAGCATTCAGCGCGGCTACGGTCCTGACGCCACGACGCTGATCTCCACGCCGCTGTATTCGAACACGACGCTCGTGAGTTTCATGCCGACGCTGACATTCGGCGGCACAGTTGTGTTGATGCCGAAATTCGACGCCATACGCTATCTCGAACTGGCGCACCAGTACCGCGTCACCCACACGATGCTGGTGCCGGTTCAGTATCAACGCCTGATGGCGCACCCGGACTTCGACCGTTACGATCTTTCCAGCTTTCAGGCCAAGTTCTGCACCAGTGCGCCGTTCGCGGCGAGCGTGAAAGCGGACGTAGTGCGTCGCTGGCCCGGCAAGCTCACCGAGTACTATGGCATGACGGAAGGCGGCGGTTCGTGCCAGTTGGAGGCCGATGAATTTCCGGCCAAGCTGCATACGGTCGGCAAACCGGCGGAAGGTCACGATATCCGTCTGATCGACGAACTCGGCAACGAGGTCGCTGCAGGTGAAGTGGGCGAAATCGTCGGCCATTCGCCGGCGATGATGACCGGCTATTACCGGCAGCCGGACAAGACTGCCGAGGCGGAATGGCATGACCCGAGCGGTAAGCGTTTTATCCGTACGGGCGACATGGGGCGCTTCGATGCAGACGGATTTTTGACGCTGCTCGATCGCAAGAAGGACATGATCATTTCGGGCGGCTTCAACATCTATCCCAGCGACCTCGAGGCTGAACTGGGTTCGCACCCCGATGTCGCGGATGTGGCCGTGGTGGGTATGCACTCGGCGCAGTGGGGCGAGACACCGGTCGCGTTCGTGGTGCGCCGGACCGATGCATCGATCGGAGCCGAGACGCTGCTTGCCTGGGTCAACGCGCGGCTGGGGAAAATGCAACGGCTTTCCGCGCTGATCTTCGTCGATGCGTTGCCGCGCAGTCCGATTGGCAAGGTGCTGAAAAGGGAGTTGCGCGAGCGGCACGATCCTGCCGCGCGCTAACGCGGTGAATATCGGGGCGTAACAGCGTCGCGCAGGCGAGCCACGACATCTGACTGGACGTACCAACTGGAAACGGGACAAGGCATGGACAATTTTGCAGGCAACGTCGCGGTGATCACCGGTGCGGGCTCCGGATTTGGCCGGGAGTTTGCACGGCTCGGCACGAAACTGGGTATGCGCCTCGTACTCGCCGACGTGCAGCAGGACGCACTCGACGAAACGTTCGCCGAGGTGAGCGCGGCCGGCGCGCAGGCTATCGCGCGCCGTGTCGACGTGGCGAGAGGCGAAGAGATCGACGCGCTGGCGCGCGCCACGCTCGACGCTTACGGCGGCGTGCATCTGGTCTTCAACAATGCGGGCGTGGGCGGCAGCGGCGGCCTCGTGTGGGAGAACACCGAGCGCGACTGGCAATGGCTGCTCGGCGTCAACCTGTGGGGGGTGATTCATGGCGTGCGGGTTTTCACGCCGCTCATGCTCGAAGCGGCCAAACGCGATCCGGACTATCGCGGGCACATCGTCAATACCGCGTCGATGGCCGGCATGCTCAATCCGCCGATGATGGGCCCGTACAACGTGTCGAAGCATGCGGTGGTGTCGTTGACCGAATCGCTGTATCAGGACCTTTCGCTGGTCACGCAGCAGGTGGCGTGTTCGGTGCTGTGCCCGTACTTTGTGCCGACGGGGATTGCGAAGGCGCATCGCAACCGGCCGTCCGAACTTGCCAACGACACGCCGCCGACCTTATCGCAACGGGTGTCGCGTGTGATGAGCGAGAAGGCAGTGAGTTCGGGGAAGGTGAGCGCGCAGGAGGTCGCGGACATGGTGTTCGATGCGATCCGCGAAGAGCAGTTCTATATCTTTTCGCATCCGCACGCGTTAGGCGCTGTCAAAACGCGTGCCGAGGATATCGTCATGCCGCGTAATCCGACGGACCCGTTTGCGGAGCGGCCTGAAGTGCGTGCGCAGATCATCGAAGCGTTGAAGGGGTAGCCGGGCGTCGGCGGACGCTTCACAAAGAGGTCTGGGATACGCAAGGCTTCGAAAATTCAGGGCGCCGTGAAAATCACGGCGCCGTTCTTGAATCCTTCTTTATTACTATTGCGTCATTGCTTCGCCGCGGCCAACGAACTCAATCCCGCCGACTTCAACTGTCCGCCCTGAACCACCGCCGCCAGCGGATTGCCGAGCACAAAGCCGCCGTGGTCGTCGACCCCGCTCACGCCGTTCGGATTGGCCTGCGGCGGCAGCGCCTTCACGGCCTTGTCGAACTGATTGCGGATCGCGGTCGCGTCGCTGACCGTGCCTGCCAGCTTCATCGCGAGGGCCGTTGCGTAAACCGCGGTGTAGTTCAGCGAGACCTCCTGGCTCGGATCACGGCCGCCGTGGCTCTTGCGGAAGCGTTCCACAAACGCCTTGGCGTTTGGCGTCTCGTCGTTGGCTAAGGGCAGTACCCCGATCGCGCCGTTCAGTGGCGCGTAGCCGCCGGTGACCTTGGCCACTTCGTCGAGCTTGGCCTGGTCCATCACGATAAAGCCGCCCTTGAAGCCCAGTTCGCGCGCCTGCTGCGCAATCAGTCCGGTCGGTTCGGACGGGCCGCCGATAAACATCACGTCGGGTTTGGCCGCCAGTACGCGGCTTACGCCGCTGTAGAAATCGGTGGCGCGGTTATACGACATTGCATTGTCCGCGACGACCGTGCCGCCGGCCGCCTCCCACGCGGGTTTGAATGCGGCGACCCAGACCTTGCCGTAGTCGGTATCGGTGGCGGCGAGCGCCACTTTCTTGCCGTACGTCGCCATTTCGTATTTGATGAACGAGTTCAGATACGAGGTGAACGCGGGCGGAATACGCACGGTGAGCTTGTTGCCGCGCTCGCTGATCTGCGGCACGCTGGTGTAGGAGAGCAGCAGTAGTTTCTGCTGTTCGTTGCTGGTCTGCACAGCGAAGCCGCCACCCGAATGCGGTACGAGCACGACCGCGGCCTGCTGCTCCTGCGCGAGACGCCGTGCGTTGATCGCGGTTTCGGCGGGGTTGTACTTGTCGTCGAGCGGCACGATTTCGAACTTGATCTTCTTGCCGGCCACTTCGATGCCGGCCTGATTGACATCGGCCGCCGCCATCTGCATCCCGTCGAGCACTTCTTGACCGTACTTCGCCGCGCCGCCGCTCAGCGGGCCCGAGTAGCCGATATGGACCACCTGTTGCGCCATTGCGGTGCCCGCGCTCAGTAGCGCAGTCGTCGCGACAGCCGCGCACAGAGCCGCCCGTGCGTACAAGCGTTTGATCGTCATGCGTGTCTCCTTTGGGATTGTTCGAATCGGCCTGGCGCATGATCTTCATACGGCGGGCCATGCGTCAATTTCGTTCAGCCGCCGACGTAAGCGCGCCGGATCGCTTCGTTGTTCATCAGACTCGCGTGATCGCCTTCCAGCACGATGCGGCCGTTCTCGATCACGTACGCACGGTGCGCGATTTTCAGTGCCGCGAATGCGTTCTGTTCGGCGAGCAGCACAGTCGTGCCCGCGCGATTGATCTGCTGGATGACCTCGAATACCTGTTTGACCACGAGTGGCGCGAGACCGAGGGAAGGTTCGTCGAGCAGCAGCACCTTGGGCCGCGCCATCATCGCGCGGCCGATCGCCACCATCTGTTGCTGGCCGCCCGACAGCGAACCCGCCGGATGGTCCTTGCGTTCGGCGAGAAGCGGGAAGAGTGCGAACACCTGATCCAGATTGCGCTGATTGCCGGCTTTGTCGCCGCGATGCACGTATGCGCCGAGCGTGAGGTTCTTCAGCACCGACATACCCGGGAACAGCTTGCGGCCTTCGGGGCATTGGATCACACCGTTCTTGACGATCTGCGCGGGCGTCATGCCGAGCAGCTCGCGCGTGCCCAGGCGCAGGCTGCCGCTCGCGGCGCGCCGCAGGCCGCTCGTGGCGAGAAAGATCGAACTCTTGCCCGCGCCGTTTGCGCCAAGCAGCACCACCAGCTCACCGTCGTTCGCGTGCAGATTGATGCCGTCCAGTGCGCGGAAGCTGCCGTAATCGAGCGAGACGTTGTCAAACTTCAGCATGCTCGCTCCCCAGGTAGGCGTCGATCACGGCCGGGGTCGCGCGAATTTCGGCGGGCGTGCCTTCGGCGATTTTCTTGCCGTAGTTCAGCACCATGATGCGGTCGGCGAGCTTCATGATCATATTCATCTTGTGCTCAACAAGGCACACCGTCACGCCGTGTTTCACCAGCTTGCGGATCAGTTCGGCAAGCCCTTCGGTCTCTTCCGGATTCACGCCGCCCGCCGGTTCGTCGAGCAGCATCAGACTCGGTTCAGTGGCAAGCGCGAGTGCCACGGCCGCGCGTTTGCGCTCTTCCTGCGAGATGTCGCCCGCCATCCGTTCCGCGATCGCCGACAAGCCGACGAAGTCCAGCGCCTCGCGCGCCTTGTCGCGGCAGATGCGTTCTTCCTGCTTGAGCCGCGCCGAATGAGTCAGTACGTCCCATAGCCCCGAGCGCGTACGCAGCCGGTGACCGACGATCAGGTTGTCGAGCACGCTGGCCCGATCGAACAGCGCGGTTGATTGAAAGGTGCGCGCGACACCGAGGCGCGCCATCCGATCGGCGCCCAGCTTTGTTACATCCTGGCCTTTGAAGAGGATGCGTCCTGAACTCGGCAGATGGGTGCCGCTGATCAGATTGAAGAAGGTGGTTTTGCCCGCGCCGTTCGGCCCAATGATCGCGTTGATCTTGCCGGCTTCGATATGCGTGCTGACGTCGTCCACCGCGACGAGGCCGCCGAAGCGTTTGCTGAGCGAGTCGATTTCAAGCATGGCGGTCTCCGCGCGCGGCTTGCGGTTGACGTGCGGCCATGCCGTTCTTCGGCGAAGCCGATTTCGCATGCCGGTTTTTTCTTGCGATATACAAACCGACGATACCGTTCGGTAGAAAGATCACCAGCAGAATCAGGATCGGCCCGAACACGACGAAGCGGTACGCCTGCAGGAACTGCAGATACTGTGTGAGCCATGGTATGGCGAGCGCACCGAGCAGCGGGCCGGCGAGGGTGCCGATACCGCCTACCAGCATGTACATGGTCATGTCGAAGGTGTGCTCGACGCCGGCCAGATCCGGGCCGAGAAAGCGCACGGCGCCCGCATAGAGACCGCCTGCGAACCCGGCATAGACGACCGACAACACGAAGGCCAGCACCTTGTTGCGCATCAGATTGATGCCGAGCGATTGCGCGAGGCCGTCGCTATTGCGGATCGCCATGAAGGTCCGGCCGAGCAGCGAATTGACGATGCGATGCATCAGCCATACACCGAGCACGAGGAACGCAAACACCAGGTAATAGAGCGGCAGCGGGTTCTCAAACGACACGATGCCGAAGCCCGACGGCGCCGGAATGCCGACGATGTCCGAGACGCCATGCGTGAGGCTGTCCCATTTCTCGATCACGAGAAACATGATGTAGCCGACGCACAGGGTGAAAATGGAAAAGTAATGACCACGCAGACGCAACGAAACGAGACCGACCAGCGCGCCCAGTATCGCGACAACCACACCTGAGGCAATGAACGCGAGCCAGAATGGCACCTGATGGTCGACCGTCAGAATGCCCGCGGTGTATGCGCCCACCGCCATGAAGCTGCCGTGCGCGAGATTGAACTGTCCCGTATAGCCGGTGATCAGATTCAGCCCGACGGTGGCCAGCGCGAAGATGTAGGCGGTGGACATCACCGTGAGCATGTAGTCGTTGGTGGCCAGAAACGGGAACACGAGGCCCAGCACGAACAACAGCGTCCATCCACGCTTGCCCTCGAATATTTTCATGACTGATTTCACGATGCGCGCAGTTCCCTGGTGAACAGTCCTTGAGGACGAACCGACAGAATCACCACCAGCAGCACGAAGGCGATGATGTCCTTGTAGTCGGTCGAAATGTAGAACGCGCCGAAGCTCTCGGCCATGCCGATGATCAGGCCGCCAACGATCGCGCCCGGCACGCTGCCCATGCCGCCGAGAATGATGATGACGAAGGCCTTCAGGATCACCAGTTGACCCATCGCCGGATAGACGAGGTTGATCGGCGCGTACAGTGTGGCCGCCACGGCGGCAAGCAGGCCCGAGATGCCGAAGGTCAGCATCGTCACCTTGTTGGCGTCGATGCCCATCAGCGACGCGCCTTCGCGGTCCTGCGCCATCGCGATGATGCTCGAGCCGATCACCGTGTATCGGAGGAAGAGTTGCAGCAGCACCACCAATGCGAACGCCGCGCCGATGATCAGCAGACGCTGCAACGGTGCGGTTACGCCGCCGAGGTCGACGATCCCGGCGTAGGGCGTGGCCATGCGATGAAAATCCGCGCCCCAGATCGCCTGCGCACCCGCTTCGAGAAACAGCAGGAGGCCGATCGCGGCGATCATCGGATGCAGTTCGGAAGATTTGCGCAGCGGATGGAACACCAGTCTCTCGGCGAGGATCGCGAGTACCGCGACCGCGAGGCCCGAGCCGATCATGGCAAGCCAGTAGTTCCAGCCGAGCCGGCTCATCAGGTAGAACGAGACGAACGCGCCAACCATGTAGAACGCGCCGTGGGCGAAGTTCGGCACCGCGAGAATGCCGTAGACCAGCGTGAGTCCGAGCGCGACGAGGCTGTAAATGCCGCCCAGCGTCAACCCGTTGAGAACCTGCTGCAAAAACATATCCACGCTTTTACACCCTCCAACGGAAGGCGTGCCGCGCAATGCTTACCCTGGGTTCAGGGGATGCATCGCCACACGCCTGACTACGGACGGGACAACAGCCGCTGCCTGAATCCGGCGACCGGTATCGACGTTTGTCGACGTTTGTCGCCGTTTGTCGACGGTTTGAAACACGCGCGCATCGGCGTAAATTGCAAAGGCGGCGCGAGAGAAATTTGGCACGGGCGTTCGCTTTTCGTCAATAGGTTTTTCCATTTGATTGTTCTGCAATGCAGATTATTAGGGAAGTCACTTAGATGGCACATGCACTGAGCCAGTGCGTTTGACGAAGCCGTGAACATCGCCCGGGAGCCGCGCCGTTACTTGTATTCGGCATAGATAGAAGGTTTATCCGCTGCGCTCACGAGCAGCGTTGGTGAAAAGGGAAGTCAGCTTGACTTCGCTTTGTGCGGCCCAGTATTCTGCAATGCAGAAATCATTCCACCGCTAATGCGCTCCCCACATCCGCGCGTGAATGCTTCACAAAGCGGCCGTCAACATGATGTTCATCGCTTGGCTCAAGGTGTCCTCCATGAACTCCGCACTTGATATCCCCAGCGTTCGTCAGATGGTGTCGCCAGAAGAGTGGCAGGTCCGTGTCGAGCTTGCTGCTGCCTACCGGCTAGTCGCGTTGTTCGGTTGGGACGACCTGGTGTTCACGCATATTTCGGCACGTGTACCAGGCCGCGAGCATGAGTTTCTGATCAACCCGTACGGCCTGTTCTTCGAAGAAATCACGGCATCGAGTCTGGTCAAGGTGGACCATGAGGGGCAACCTGTCATGCCGACCCCGTTCGACGTGAATCCTGCCGGCTTCGTGATTCATAGCGCCGTGCACGAAGCGCGGCCCAACGTGAACTGCGTGCTGCACACACATACGGCGCATGGCATCGCGGTCGCCGCGCAAGAGGCCGGCTTGCTGCCGTTGTCGCAACAATCCGGTTTCGTGCTGACGAATCTCGCCTATCACGACTATGAAGGCGTCGCGCTGCGCGATGCGGAGAAGGCGAGGTTGGTCGCCGATCTCGGTGAGGCCAATTACATGATGCTGCGCAATCACGGACTACTGACCTGTGGACGCACCGTCGCCGAAGCATTTCAGGCGATGTATCTGTTCGAAACGTCATGTCGTATCCAGATTCTCGCGCAAGCAGGCGGCAAGCTGATCGAAGTACCGCAATCGATTATCGAAACGATGGGTGAGCAGGCGCGTCAAGTGAGCAAAGGCAAGGGCGCCGATCTGGTGTGGCCCGGCCTGCTGCGGCGTCTGACACGGCGCAATCCCGGCTACGATCTGTAGTGCATCGCTCCGCATGATCCGTCCGGCGCACCGCTTCGCGCGGCACGCCGGCCTCTCTCGTTGCGCACCTGCGTGCTAGAACATGTGCCGGATACCGAGGTTCACACCGGCAGTTGTGCCGGTCGCTTCGTTCAGCGCATTGTTGACGGACAAACCGGTGTGCATCGCGCCGTGGTTGGTGACGAAGCCCGCTTGCCCATACACCACGGTAGCCTTCGACAACGAGTAATCGAGCCCGGTGGATGCAAGTATCGAATTGTTCGACGAGTTGTTGCCGTCGCGCGTGACCCACACGCCCGCATCGACGGTCAGCGCGGGGGTGATGCGATAGCTGGCGCCGCCTGAATAGACTCGATCGTTGAACGAGCCCGCCACCTTGTACTGCACGTAGGACGCTTTCACGGTCAGGTTGTTGAACACGTAGCTGGCGCCGATTGCGCGGCCGTCGAATTCGACCACGCTCGGAATGGCGATCGATGCCGCGCTGCCGCCGGCGTTGCCGCTGTAAAGCGCGGCATCGACGGTCAGCGAGCCGAGGTGATAACGCAGGCTCGCCGAGTACTGGCGGCCCGCCTGAAAATCCCCGGCTGTGCCGCCTAGCGCCATCATCGCGCTGGCTTGCAATCCAGCGATTTCCGGCGACGTGTACGAAATGCCGTTCGGGTTGAACAGGCCGGTCACGTAGACGTTATTGAGGTAGGTGACCAGACCGCTGCCGAAATACGACATCTCGCGCGGATCGAAGTCGTACACCGCGAGGAAGAAGGGCGAGAATTGCAGGCCGGCCTTGACCGTACCGTAGCGGCTATCGATGCCGACCCATGCCTGACGGCCGAATTCGTTGCCGTTCGAATTGCTGAGCGAGCCGTTGGCGATGCTGATGCCGCTTTCGAGTTCGAAGATCGCGCGCGTGCTGCCGCCGAGATCTTCCGCGCCACGCATGCCGAAGCGCGAACCAGACAGGCCGCTGTCGGTAAACGAGTACTGATGCCCGGCGCTCTGGCCGGTCGCCGGGTTGAGTGTTTTGCTGGTGTAGAGCAGGGAGCCGTCGACGATACCGTACAGCGTGACGCTGCTTTGCGCATGGGCGCTTTGAGCGGCGCCTAGCGCGCATGCGCCGACTAATCCAAGAATGGTTCCAAGCCGATTGCGATAACTTGCCTGCATGCTTCGTGTCTCCTTGTTTATTGGAATCGGGTGAACGGGCGAAGTAATGCGTGTGCTGCAAGGTTCTGGCGATCTGTTGCGCGATACGATTTCAATGGGCGACGAAACGCCTTCGCAATCTGCTAAGGATTGCAAAATAATAGATCTGCTGGAGGGCACCTCGAGTCCGGTTGCCTGCTGGCTTGTCTCCTGATCTGTGGGGCGGCTCGGCGCGGCTATGAGTTCATTGGTCGCGTGCTTGCGCACAGGATGCAGGCGCAATTTGGCACGACCGTTCGTTCTGTGTCAACGGGGGAAATCGCTTGATTGGACTGCAATGCAGGCCAGACTAGGGAAAACACCAGGCGTTTTCGGTGTGCTTGATTCGCGCCGTAAGGCTATGTAATACAAGGAAATTGCGGGAATTACCCGGTTTGAATTGTCACCTGTCCGCTTGACATAGATGTTCTGCATTGCAGAACTAGCCGGAAATCGATTCAGCGCGCACCGAGCGCCTCGATCAGCATGTCGACGAATGCCTTGACCCGCGCGGTCATTTGCAACTGTTGCGGATACACCGCGTAAATATCGGCGCCCGGTGTGCGGTATTCCGGCAGGACGTGGATCAGGCGGCCATCGGCGAGATACTCCGCGATATCCCATTCCGCCCGCATCAGAATGCCGTGGCCGTCCAGCGCCCACTTCACTGCGATCTCGCCGTCATTGGTGGTGAGGTTGCCTCGCACGCGAACCGTCTCGGTTTTTTCGGCCGAACCGCGTCCGCTGGTTAGGCGCCATAGCCCATAGCCGTCGTCGCCCTGACGGATGCCGATGCAGTTGTGTTGCGATAACTCCGCCGGACTGCGCGGCGTGCGCCGTTTGGCGAAATACGCGGGCGATGCGCAAAGCAGCCGCCGATTGGACGCAACCCGCCGAGCAATCACGCGAGCATCCGGCGGTTCGCCGAAACGCACGCACACGTCGAATGCATCGTCGCTGATCGGCGGTGGGTCGACGGAGAGTTGCAGTTGCACGTCCACTTCGGGAAAGCGCCGCACGAACTGCGAAATCAGCGGCGCCACGTGACTGCGGCCAAAGCCGAGGGTCGCGTTCACGCGCAGCAAACCTTTCGGCGCGGCCTGCGAACCGCCGAGCAATTGGGCCAGGTCGTCCATTTCACTCAGGATGCGCCGTGCGCGGGTCAGATAAAGTTCGCCCTCCGGCGTGAGACTCATGCGCCGCGTTGTGCGGTTGACGAGCGACACGCCCGCACGCGATTCCATTTGCGCCAGATGCTTGCTCACGGCCGCGGTGCTCAAACCGAGTTCGCGCGCAGCCGCGGTCAGGCTGCCGCTTGCGGCGAGCGTGGAGAAGAAGGCGAGGTCGTCCGGGTGTATCGCTGAGGTCATCTTGGTTGGGCAATGAACTGGCTAGTGAGCAGACCAATGAGCCGCTCTGACCGGAGTCCATTGTTAACTTCAGGTTAAGGATGCTTTGAGTCTAGCAGCGTTTTCGCGAGCGGTCCTCGTTCTAGGATGCAGTCAACCATTCAACATCCAGGAGACGCCAGTGAAGACCTACCGCATCGCAACCATTCCCGGCGACGGCATCGGCAAGGAAGTCGTGCCGGCAGGCCAACGGGTTCTCGAAGCCATCGCCGCGCGCAGCGACGCCTTCCAGTTCGAGTTCGAGAACTTCGCCTGGGGCGGCGATTTCTACCGCGAACATGGCGTGATGATGCCGGCTGACGGGCTCGACGCCATCCGCAATAAAGACGCCATTCTGTTCGGCTCGGCGGGCGACCCGCATATTCCCGATCACGTGACGCTGTGGGGGCTGCGCCTGAAAATCTGTCAGGGCTTCGATCAATACGCGAACGTGCGTCCCACCCGTATCCTTGCCGGTATCGACGCGCCGTTAAAGCGCTGCGGGCCGAAGGATCTCGACTGGGTGATCGTTCGCGAGAACTCGGAGGGCGAGTACTCCGGCGTAGGTGGGCGCGCGCATCAGGGCCATCCGATCGAAGTGGCGACGGATGTTTCGATGATGACCCGCGCGGGTGTCGAGCGCATTCTTCGATTCGCATTCCGCCTCTCCCAGTCGCGGCCGCGCAAGCTGCTGACGGTAATTACCAAGAGCAATGCGCAACGTCACGCGATGGTGATGTGGGACGAGATCGCGCTCGAAGTCTCAAAGGAATTTCCCGACGTCAAATGGGACAAGGAACTGGTCGACGCCGCCACCGCGCGCATGGTCAATCGTCCTGCAACGCTCGATACGATCGTCGCGACCAACCTTCACGCGGACATTCTTAGCGATCTGGCCGCGGCGCTGGCCGGCAGCCTCGGCATTGCGCCGACCGCGAATCTGGATCCCGAGCGGCGCTATCCGTCGATGTTCGAACCGATTCACGGCTCCGCTTTCGACATCATGGGCAAGGGGCTCGCCAATCCGGTCGGCACGTTCTGGTCGGTGGTGATGATGCTCGAGCACCTGGGCGAGGCGGCCGCCGCGCAGCAATTGATGAGCGCGATCGAACGCATCACCGCTGATCCGGCGTTGCACACCGGCGACCTTGGCGGCACGGCGACGACTGTGCAGGTGACCGATGCCGTCTGCGCAATTCTCGCAGCGGAACCGGCGGCGCAGTTCAAGGCAGCCTGAACCCGGAACCCTGCAACGCGCAACGCGCAACGCACAACACGCAACGCACAACACGCAACGCACAACACGCAACGCACGCATTTCACAAGAACATAACGCCCGGACGAGCACGTCACGGGCGATTCAAAGAATGGAGACTCGCATGGCCAATGAATTGCAAGCCCGTGTGGTTCGCAAGCTGACGTGGCGCATTTTGCCGTTCGTCATGTTGCTTTACTTCGTCAGCTTTCTCGATCGTGTGAACGTCGGTTTCGCCGCGCTCACGATGAATAAGGATCTGGGCCTTTCGCCGACCATGTTCGGACTCGGCGGCGGCATCTTCTTTCTTGGGTACTTCCTGTTCGAGGTGCCGTCGAACCTTATTCTGAACAAGGTCGGTGCGCGTATCTGGATTGCGCGCGTGATGGTGACGTGGGGGCTGGTGTCGGCGGCGTCCGCGTTTGTCGTTGGGCCGAACTCGTTCTACGTGCTGCGGTTTTTGCTCGGGGTCGCGGAAGCCGGTTTCTTTCCCGGCATCATTCTCTATCTCAGCCAGTGGTTTCCCGCGCGTCAACGTGCAGTCGCGGCCGCGGCGTTCATGGCGGCCGCGCCTCTGTCGACGGCAATCGGTTCCCCCATCTCAGGCGCCATCATGCAGATGCCGGCGCTGCTCGGGCTGAAAGACTGGCAATGGCTGTTCATCATCGAAGCGATTCCAGCCGTCATTCTCGGTTTCGTGGTGTTGAAAGCGCTTACCGATTCACCTGAGAAAGCGGCATGGCTCGCCGCGGATGAGAAAGCGTGGCTGATCGCGACCTTGCGGGAGGAACGTGCGGGACGTGAGTCGCAAGCAGGCCACGCGGCAGGCGCACTTGCCGCGCTGCGCGACCCGCGTGTGTGGATCATGTCGATGATTTACTTCGGCACGTCCGCGGGTCTTTATACGCTCGGCTTATGGGCGCCGCTGATCATTCGTCAATTTGGCTTTAGCGCACTCGGCACGGGTGCATTGAATGCAATTCCCAGCGTGCTGGCCGTGGTCGGCATGGTGATGTGGGCGCGCCACTCGGATCGCACGGGAGAGCGCACGTGGCATGTGGTGATTCCATGCGTCGCGGCAGGTGTCGGGCTCGCATGGGCTGGTTTTGCGGACACCGTCGTCGCGGTGGTACTTGCGCTGATCGTCGTGAACGTGGGCATTAGTGCGGCCAAGGCGCCGTTGTGGGCCATGCCGAGTACCTTTCTCTCGGGCGCCGGCGCGGCGGCCGGTATCGCCATGATCAATTCGATCGGCAACCTCGGCGGTTTCGTCGGGCCGTTCGCGATCGGCTGGCTGAAGAGCGTGACAGGAGGATATGCGGCCGGACTCTATGTCGTGGCAGCGAGTCTCGCGGTGTCGGCCATGCTCGCTCTGGCTATCGGCCGGCGCGGATATCGGGCGGCGCCCGCGCCGCAATGAACTCGCGGGTGCTCATGGGCGTGTCAATCTCGTGACAGCAGCGTTGGGGCGGGAGCCGATATGGCTAACCCGAAGTGACGTCGGCCGCCCTTAAGACTAATGTAATGAAAGTCGTGCACCATGGATCGTGTGCACGGCTCGTTTTTCCTCTGTCGGGTGCAACCCTCAGCATTTTTCGGCCTGAACCGGCAACTTGTAGCCAGATCGCGCCATTTCGAATTTTTGCCGACGAACCTCCACCCTGGGCGGTCAATGCAATGAGCTTTTCTGCTGAGGTTTGGTCGCTCGCGCGCTTGTGCTGCATGTATCCGGTGCTGGGCGGCCTTGCGATCTGGTATTTTTCGCGGGCGGATCGTCTGTTGCACGCGATCTTGAGCATCGAGCATTGATCATCGGGGACGGCCACGGCTGCGCAATCGCGCCCGCTGAGCGGCAGTGTGCTTGCTGCATCGCCGCAAGTTTGCCGGCAACGTCTTCCATGCACGTCTTTTTTCCACCGGAGCACGCCCACTTGCTCTGGCGCGACACGCCCGGCTGATCCCTCCGACACCTCGCAAACCCTTGCCCAACAGGGCTTTGATCGCCGCTTGCCGGCATCCGCGCGAGAGCGGTGTCGTATTTCCACATGTGGTTGTCGCAAATAGTCGGCTAGGCGTACTTTTTTCTGGCAACTATGTATGCACAGCGCGGACAGACGTCCGCCACTGCAGCAATTGGCTTGCATGGGACCGGAGTAGGCGCTAAAGCGCTAACTCGGGTCGACAGCTTTGCATGGGACCACAGTAAGCGCTGAAGCGCTAACTGCGGTCGACAGCTTTGCATGGGACCACAGTAAGCGCTGAAGCGCTAACTGTGGTCGACAGCTTTGCATGGGACCGCAGTAAGCGCTAAAGCGCTAACTGCGGTCGACAAAGGAGAGCGTTCAATGAATTCACCCAAGGTCGTGGTTGAAGGGCTGTGCAAGGTGTTCGGCACCAGTCCGAAACAGGCGCTCGGCATGCTGGCAGGTGGCGCAACCAAAGAGGAAGTGTTCGCGCGCACCGGTCAGATAGTCGGTGTCCACAACGTATCGTTCGAAGTCAAGGAAGGCGAGATCTTCGTGCTGATGGGCCTGTCCGGTTCCGGCAAGTCGACGCTGATTCGCCTGATCAACCGGCTCGTCGAACCGACCGCCGGCAAAGTCCTGATCGACGGCCGCGACGTGGCGAGCGTGCCGCGCTCGGAACTCACCGCGTTGCGCCGCAAGGACATGAGCATGGTGTTCCAGTCCTTCGCGTTGATGCCGCAGCGCACGGTGCTCTCCAACGCGGCGTTCGGGCTGGAAGTGGCGGGCGTCGGCAAGAAGGAGCGCGAGAAGCGCGCCATGGCCGTGCTCGAACAGGTCGGCCTCGCGCCGTTTGCGGAAAAGTTGCCGGCCCAACTGTCCGGCGGCATGCAGCAGCGCGTGGGTCTGGCACGGGCGCTGGCAGTCAATCCGTCGCTGATGATCATGGACGAAGCGTTCTCGGCGCTCGATCCGCTCAAGCGCAAGGAAATGCAGAACGTGCTGCTCGATCTGCAGCGCGAGCAGCAACGCACCATCCTGTTCGTCTCGCACGATCTGGAAGAGGCGATGCGCATCGGCACCCGGATCGCGATCATGGAAGGCGGCAAGGTGGTGCAGATCGGCACCCCGCAGGAAATCATCACGAACCCCGCCGACGACTATGTCCGCGCGTTCTTCGAAGGCATCGACACCAGCCGCTATCTGACAGCGGGCGATCTGATGCAAACGGATGCGGTGCCGCTCATGCAGCATTCGCCGCAGATCGACGCCTCGAGCGTGGCCGCGACGCTCAACGGCAGCGCGGAATACGCGTTCGTGCTCGACGCCGAACGCAAGATTCGCGGCTTCGTGTGCCGCGATGCGACGGGTAGCGCTTCGCCACAACTCAATCACGTTGAATGCATCCGTCGCACCACGCCGCTGGACGACGTCGTCGAGCGCGTAGTCGCGAGCCGGGCGCCGCTGCCGGTTGTGGAAGCGGATGGCTCCTACTGCGGTTCGGTCAACAAGACGAACGTGTTGCATGTTCTCACGCGCCATAGAGGTTCTCATGTCTGAAATCATTCCACTTGGCGCCTGGGTCGATCACGGCGTTCACTATCTGCTCGACCACGACGCGAAAACCTTCGACTCCATCGGCAAGGTCATCGAGAGTTTTGCCGCGCTGATCGAACACAGCCTGCAAGCAGTGCCGATGTGGGCGTTGATGGCGTTTTTTGTCGGCGTCGGTCTGTGGCGAGTGGGTTGGCGTTTCGCGCTGTTCACCTTGCTCGCGATGCTGCTGATCTACGGCACCGGGTTCTGGGATCAGATGGTGATTACACTCGGCCTCACGCTCTCGTCGACCTTGATCAGCTTGCTGCTCGGCGTGCCGCTGGGCATCTGGACCGCGAAGAGCCGCACCGTGGAAACGATCGTGCGCCCTGTGCTCGACCTGATGCAGACCATGCCCGCGTTCGTCTACCTGATTCCGGCCGCGATGCTGTTCGGTCTCGGCCGCGTGCCGGGGATTCTCTCCACGGTGATCTTCGCGATGCCGCCCGCCGTGCGTCTCACCTCGCTCGGTATCAAGCATGTGAATCGCGAGATCGTCGAAGCAGGGCAGGCGTTCGGCTGCACGCCGCTGCAATTGCTGTACAAGGTGCAGTTTCCGAATGCACTGCCGTCGATCATGACGGGTGTGAACCAGACCATCATGATGGCGCTCTCGATGGTGATCATCGCTTCGATGGTGGGCGCCGGCGGTCTCGGCAACGACGTGCTGGCGAGTATTCAGCGGCTCGATATCGGTCTTGGCTTTGAAAGCGGTCTCTCGGTGGTGATGCTGGCGATCATTCTCGACCGCATCACGGAGAGCTTCGGCCGCTCGCCGGGCACGGTGCGCGCACCGTTATTGTCAGGTCTGCGCAGCGTCATGAAGGTGCGCCGGGCACCGACGGCGCAGCACAGCTGAGCCGCCTATGAAGCGCGATGCGATTCCTACTGTCGAGGCCCCGGCCGATTCGCAGTTGTCCGGGCTCGCGCACTTCGGCTTTCTGACGCTGCCGAACTTTTCGATGATCGCGTTCACGAGCGCGGTCGAAGTGCTACGCATGGCCAATTACGTGGGCCGCGCGCAGCACTACACATGGTCGGTGATTACACCGGACGGCGAGCCGGCGCGAGCGAGCAACGGCATCACCGTGAAGCCGACCACGACGCTCGCCGAAGCGGGTATGCCGGATGTACTGATCGTCTGCGCCGGCTGGCATGTGCGCGATTACGTGAACGATACGGTGATCGCGTTGCTGCGGGACGTTGCGTCCAAAGGGATTCCGCTTGGCGGACTGTGTACCGGGCCCTACGCGCTGCTGGCCGCGAACCTGCTCGACGGTTATCGCTGTACCGTGCATTGGGAAGATATGTCGCCGTTGCACAAAAGTTACCCGCATGTGCGTTTCGCCGACGAGCTGTTCGTGATCGACCGCGACCGGCTGACTTGCACGGGCGGTACCGCGCCGCTCGATCTGATGTTGAACCTGGTGGGCATGCGCCTCGGCCATGCGGTCGCGGCACAGGTGTCCGAGCAGTTCATTGTCGAGCGGATTCGTGGTTCGACCGACTATCAGCATATTCCGGTCGATGCGCGGGTGGGCTTCTCACGGGCGGAATTGATCGAGGTCGTGCGCTTGATGGAGGCGAATATCGAAGAGCCGTTATCGCTCGATGAACTTGCGCGGCTCGTGCATCTGTCGCAACGTCATTTGCAGCGCATGTTCAAGATGTTCCTGAGCGTATCGCCAACGCACTACTACCTGACCTTGCGCTTGCGCCGTGCACGCGAACTGCTGCGCAACACGGACGCATCGATTGCACGCGTAACGGCCGTGTGCGGCTTTCATTCGCCGTGTCATTTCAGCAAGGCCTATCGTGCGCAGTTTGGTCACGCGCCGAGCGTCGAGCGGCGGCTGTCGGCGTGAACAGGTTGGCGTAAATGAGTTGGCATCAAGAAAGTCGGTGCGATTAATCGCGCCTGGAAAATCCGGTTGATAAAACCAGTCTAGCTTCAATCACCCTGAGGGAACGCCATGAAACGTTTGTGGGCTGCGTCGTTGTGCGCGCTGTCGGTGTCGTCTGTCTTTGCCGTGGAACCTGCCACTTGCCGGGACGTCCGGTTCGCCGACGTCGGCTGGACCGATATCGCGGCAACTACCGGTCTCGCTTCGACGGTGCTCGAAGGGCTCGGCTACAAGCCGACCAAAACCATCGCCTCGGTGCCGATCACCTTTGCCGGCGTGAAGAGCAAGCAGATCGACGTGTTTCTCGGTTACTGGTCGCCGACCATGGATCCGATCATCGATCCGTTCAGGAAGGCCGGTCAGCTCACCGTGCTGCCCACGCCGAACCTGACCGGCGCGAAATACACGCTGGCGGTGCCGGATTACGCGTATCAGGCGGGCATCAAAAACTTTGCCGACATTGCGAAGAACTACGACAAGCTCGACGGCAAGATCTACGGTATCGAACCGGGCAACGACGGCAATGCGCTGATCAAGAAGATGATCGACAGCAACCAGTACGGCCTTGGCAAGTTCAAGCTGGTGGAGTCGAGCGAGGCGGGCATGCTGGTCGAAGTGAATCGCGCGATTCGCGACAAGAAGCCGATCGTGTTTCTCGGCTGGGAACCGCATCCGATGAACGTGCAGATGAAGATCGACTATCTGTCCGGTGGCGACGACGTGTTCGGGCCGAACTACGGCGAAGCCAAAGTGATGACGGTCGTCCCGACCGATTACTCGACGCGTTGCCCGAACGTCGCGAAACTCGTATCGAACCTGCACTTCACGACCGATATCGAGAACCACGTGATGCTGCCGATCATGAACAAGACCGATCCGAACAAGGCGGCAAAGGATTGGCTGAAGGCGAATCCGGGCGTGCTCGACAAGTGGCTTGCCGGTGTCAAGACGTTTGATGGCAAGGACGGCTTGCCGGCGGTGAAGGCGTACGTGGCAGGGCAGTAAGAGGGACCCGGGCCGTGATCCTGAGCCGTCATGTAGCCGGGTCTAGATCGCCTGGGCCCGCCCCGGAAACGTCTCGTCGTATCCCGAGCCGTCATCCACTTCCGCCGCCGTGCCACGTTGCTCGCGGTACATCATCGGCGGCAAGCCGAACTGCTTGCGGAACTCGCGGCCCAGATGCGAGGCGTCGGAAAAGCCGCAGCTGGAGGCAATGTCCGCCACCGTCTTATCCGAACTCGTCAGCAGCCACGCGGCGGTGCGCAAGCGCACCTGCTTCGCGTAGGCCTGCGGCGCCTTGCCGGTTTCCGCCTTGAAGAGCCGCTCGAGTTGACGCGGCGACAGATCGAGCTTGCGCGCCAGTTCATCGAGCGACAGCGAGCGGCCCACGTGCTGTTCCATTAGCAGAATCGCGCGCTTCACCTTCGGATGCGCGGCGGGTGCAAGTCCGGGCGGATGCGGCTGTGGCGCATTGCCTTTCTGCATATCGTCGACCAGCAGAATCCGCAGCGCCTTCTGTACCGTGGCCGTTTCAAAGTGGCGCAACAGGATCGCTGCCGCCACGTCGATCGACGCCCGTCCACCCGAACACGTAATGCGCCGGCGGTCGATCACGAACAGCCTGTCTGCTACCAGCGTCTCCTCATTGACCGCTGGAAAGCGTTCAATGAAATCCCAGTAGTGAAACCAGCTCACGCAGATGCGGTGGCCGTCCAGCACGCCCGCGCGCATCAGCGAAAACACACTGGTGCACATGCCGACCAGGGTTGCATCGGTGGCGGCGGCGCGGCGGATGAAGGCCAGCGTTGCGTCGTTCGCGGCCGGCCCGGAATGCAGCAGGCCGCCTACCACCACGACGTAATCGAACGGCTCGGCCTTGTCGAAGGTTTCCCACGGCGTGATCTGAATCCCGCAACTCGCGCGCACGGGGGCGAGGGTTTCCCCTATCACGCTCCACGAACAGCGCACGGGTTTGCTGAAGTCGCCTTCGTCAGCGGACAGGCGCAACAGGTCGACGAACCCGGAGAACGCCGTCAGCGTGAAGTTCGGCAGCAGGATGATGCCGAAGCGGATGCGCTGCTTCGAGGGGCCGTCGATCGATTGAAGGGGACGCGGTTCAGCGGAATTCATGCATGCAGCCAGCAAAAGAAAAGAGTTGAATCAAGCATAGCACCGGGGCTAGCGAGCCATTCAGCGTTGTTTCGAGCATCGCGAGCCGCAAACCCGGCGCCTGTCGAAAATGCGTCAGAAGTCATCGCAAATCCGCCGCTGCGCGTGACCGGCGCTCCGCTTGACGCCACTATCCCACTGTCATGCCGTTTTTATTCTATCGGTCCAATTTGACGTGCGGTGCAATAGCGGCTAGTTCAAGCCAAACCCGGCAACCCAGCTAATGCTGGTATCGCAACGTACAAGGCACACCATGAACGTCAGCGTTTTCGATCTGTTCAAGATCGGCATCGGTCCCTCCAGCTCGCACACCGTCGGGCCGATGATCGCTGCGTGCCGCTTCGCCTCGCATATCGAGGACGCCAATCTGCTTGGCTTCGTGCGCCGCGTCAAGGTCGAACTGTTCGGCTCGCTTGGCGCGACCGGCAAGGGGCATGGCACGGACAAAGCGGTGCTGCTCGGCCTCGAAGGCAATCTGCCCGATCTGATCGACCCGGACGTGATCGAACCGCGCTTGCGGGCGATTCGCGAAACAAAGCAACTGATGCTGCTCGGCAAGCACCCGGTCAAATTCGACGAGCGCGAACAACTGGGCTTCTTCCGCAAGCTGATGCCTGGCGCGCCGGGTTCGAGCATCGTGCATCCGAACGGCATGCGTTTTCAGGCTTTCGACGAAAACGGCCAACTGCTGGTGGAGAAAGAGTATTACTCGATCGGCGGCGGCTTTGTGATCAATCGCGAAGGCGATCGCGTCAACGGACTGCGCGCCGGCGTGGACGTGCCGTATCCGTTTCGCACCGGCGACGATCTGATGCGGGTGTGCCGTGAAACCGGCTTGTCGATCGCGGAGGTGACGCTGCGCAACGAATGCGCGTCGCGCTCCGAACAGGACGTGCGCGAAGGCTTGCTGACGATCTGGCGCGTCATGTCGGCGTGTGTCGAGCGTGGCTGCAAGGTGCGTGGCGAACTGCCGGGTCCGATGCACGTAAAGCGCCGCGCCGCCGATCTCTGCGCGCAATTGCGTTCGCGCTCGGAAGAGTCGTTGCGCGATCCGCTGTCAATGCTCGACTGGGTCAATCTCTACGCGATGGCCGTGAACGAAGAAAACGCGGCGGGCGGGCGCGTCGTCACGGCGCCGACCAACGGCGCGGCCGGCGTGATTCCCGCGGTGCTGCATTACTACGTGAAGTTCATGCATGCATCGAACGACGAAGGCATCGTCACCTTCCTGCTGACGGCTGCCGCGATCGGCATCATCTACAAGGAAACCGCCTCGATCTCGGGTGCGGAAGTGGGCTGCCAGGGCGAGGTGGGTGTGGCCTGTTCGATGGCCGCGGCCGCGCTCGCCGCCGTGATGGGCGGCACGCCGACGCAAGTGGAAAACGCTGCCGAAATCGGCATGGAACACAACCTCGGCATGACCTGCGACCCGGTTGGCGGCCTCGTGCAGATTCCCTGCATCGAGCGCAACGCCATGGGCGCGATCAAGGCGCTAAACGCCGCGCGCATGGCGATGAAGGGCGACGGCCAGCACTATGTGTCGCTCGACAACGTGATCAAGACCATGCGCGAAACCGGCGCGGATATGAAGACCAAATACAAGGAGACGTCGCGCGGCGGTCTTGCCGTGAACGTCATCGAGTGTTGAGCGAATCAGGAATCAAAGAGTAACAACAGGACCCAAAGGACCAACGATGAGCCGCTATTCGATATTCAGCCTGTTGCGCAACGGGATGTCGTATCACGAGAACTGGGAGCGTCAGTGGAAGAGCCCGGAGCCCAGGCGCGAGTACGACGTCGTGATCGTCGGCGGCGGCGGGCATGGTCTCGCCACTGCCTATTACCTCGCGAAAGAGCACGGCGTGCGCAATATCGCCGTGCTGGAGAAAGGCTGGATCGGCGGCGGCAACACTGCGCGCAATACGACGATCGTGCGCTCGAATTATCTGTGGGACGAATCGGCCGCGCTCTACGAAAAGGCGATGAAGCTGTGGGAGGGTCTGTCGCAAGACCTCAACTACAACGTGATGTTCAGCCAGCGCGGTGTGATGAATCTTGCGCATACGCTGCAGGACGTGCGCGATACAGAACGGCGTGTGAATGCAAACCGGCTGAACGGTGTGGATGCCGAGTTCCTGACGCCGGAGCAGATCAAGGAAATCGAGCCGACCATCAATCTGAATAGCCGCTACCCGGTGCTCGGAGCGTCGATCCAGCGGCGCGGCGGTGTGGCTCGGCATGATGCGGTGGCCTGGGGTTTTGCACGCGGCGCGGATCAGCATGGTGTCGACATCGTGCAGAACTGCCAGGTCACGGGGATTCGCCGCGACGGCAGCCAGGTGGTCGGTGTGGATACCACCAAGGGCTTCATCAAGGCGAAGAAGGTCGCCGTGGTGGCGGCAGGCAATACGTCCACGCTCGCCGACATGGCCGGCATCCGCTTGCCGCTCGAGAGCCATCCGTTGCAGGCGCTGGTGTCGGAGCCGATCAAACCGGTCGTCAATACGGTGGTGATGTCGAACGCGGTGCATGCCTACATCAGTCAATCCGACAAGGGCGATCTGGTGATCGGTGCGGGCGTCGATCAATACACGGGCTTTGGTCAGCGCGGCAGTTTCCAGATTATCGAAGGCACGCTCGAAGCGATCGTCGAAATGTTCCCGGTGTTCTCGCGCGTGCGGATGAACCGCCAGTGGGGCGGCATCGTGGACGTGTCGCCGGATGCGTGCCCGATCATCAGCAAGACCGACGTCAAGGGGCTTTATTTCAATTGCGGCTGGGGTACGGGCGGCTTCAAGGCGACGCCCGGCTCGGGTTGGGCCTATGCGCACACGATCGCGAAAGATGAACCGCATCCGCTGAATGCGCCGTTCTCGCTGGACCGGTTCTACACCGGCCACCTGATCGACGAACACGGCGCTGCCGCTGTTGCCCACTAACGCTGACGCCGAGGAAAACCAGATGCTGCTGATCGAATGCCCATGGTGCGGGCCGCGCGCCGAAACCGAATTTTCTTGCGGCGGCGAAGCGGATATTGCCCGTCCGCTCGATACGGAAAAACTCACCGACAAGGAATGGGGCGACTACCTGTTCATGCGCAAGAATCCGCGCGGCGTGCATCACGAGCAATGGATGCACGCGCAAGGATGCCGCCGCTGGTTCAAGGCGCAGCGCGACACGGTGAGCTACGAGATTCAGGGCTACGAGACCTTCGAGCGTCCGCTGCTCACGCTGGACGTCAATGAGGCAAACGCACAAGGCAAGGCAAACGAGGGCAAGGCACCATGAGCCAGCAAGACCGACTCCCCAGCGGCGGGCGCATCAACCGCGCGATCGTACTGAACTTCACGTTCAACGGGCGCAAATACCAGGGCTATCAGGGCGACACGCTCGCCTCCGCGCTGCTCGCGAACGGTGAACACTTCGTGGCGCGCAGCTGGAAGTATCACCGGCCGCGCGGCATCGTGACGGCGGGTGTGGAAGAGCCGAATGCGATCGTGCAGCTCGAAACCGACGCGTATACGGTGCCGAACGCGCGTGCGACCGAAGTGGAGCTGTATCAGGGACTCGTCGCGACCAGCGTGAACGCGAAGCCGAGCATCGAGAAAGATCGCATGGCGATCAACCAGAAGTTCGCTCGCTTCATTCCGGCGGGCTTCTACTACAAGACCTTCATGTGGCCGCGCAAATTCTGGCCGAAGTACGAAGAAGTGATCCGCGATGCGGCCGGCCTCGGCAAGGCGCCCGAGCAAACCGATGCGGATCGTTACGACAAGTGCTTTGCGCATTGCGACGTGCTGGTGGTCGGCGGCGGCCCGACGGGTCTGGCGGCCGCGCATGCGGCGGCATTGTCCGGCGCACGCGTGACGCTGATCGACGATCAGCCGGAACTCGGCGGCTCGCTGCTGTCGTGCCGCGCGGAGATCGACGGCAAGCCGGCGCTGCAATGGGTTCACAAGATCGAGGACGAACTGCGGCAGATGCCCGACGTGAAAATCCTGTGCCGCAGCACGGCATTCGGTTATCAGGACCACAACCTCATCACCGTCACGCAGCGGCTCACGGAACATCTGCCGGTTTCGCAGAGAAAGGGCACGCGCGAACTGATGTGGAAGATCCGCGCGAAACGCGTGATTCTCGCAACCGGCGCGCATGAGCGGCCGATCGTGTTCGGCAACAACGATCTGCCGGGCGTGATGCTGGCTTCGGCGGTGTCGACCTACCTGCATCGCTATGCGGTACTGCCGGGCCGCAATGCCGTCGTGTTCACGAACAACGACGACGGTTATCAATGCGCGCTCGATCTGAAAGCGGCCGGCGCTCAGGTGACGGTCGTCGATCCGCGTCCGGGTGAATCGAAGGGTTCGTTGCCCGCGCTCGCGCGCCGCTATGGCGTCAAGGTGATGAACGGTGTGGCCGTGACCGCGGCGCACGGCAAGCTGCGGGTCGCCTCGGTCGAGGTGGCCTCGTATTCGAACGGACAGGTTGGCGCGAAGCAGAGCGATCTGCCTTGCGATCTGCTGGCGATGTCCGGTGGCTGGAGCCCGGTGCTGCACCTGTTCGCCCAGTCGGGCGGCAAGGCGCACTGGCATGACGGCAAGGCCTGCTTCGTGCCGGGCAAGGCGATGCAGGCGGAGACGAGCGTCGGTGCATGTGCCGGCGACTTCACACTGGGACAGGGCATCCGCTTTGCCGTCGACGCCGGTGTCGAGGCGGCGCGTGCGGCGGGCCATATCGTTGCGCGGCCGAATCCGGTGCAGATCGCCGAGATTACCGAAGCGAAGATGCAACCGCTGTGGCTCGTCGGCGGCCGCGAGCTCGCAACGCGCGGACCGAAGCAGTTCGTCGACTTTCAGAACGACGTCTCGGCAGCCGATATCTTTCTGGCTGCGCGTGAAGGCTTCGAATCGGTCGAACACGTGAAGCGCTACACGGCGATGGGCTTCGGTACCGATCAGGGCAAGCTCGGCAATATCAACGGCATGGCGATTCTCGCGCAGGCGCTCGGCAAGACGATTCCCGAAACCGGCACGACGACCTTCCGTCCGAATTACACGCCGGTGACGTTCGGCACATTCGCCGGCCGCGAACTGGGTGAGTTTCTCGATCCGGTACGCAAGACGGCAGTACACGAATGGCACGTGGAGAACGGTGCGGCGTTCGAGGACGTCGGCAACTGGAAGCGCCCGTGGTACTTCCCGAAACCGGGTGAGGACATGCATGCCGCCGTGGCGCGCGAATCGCTGGCGGTACGGACAAGCGTGGGGATTCTCGACGCCTCGACGCTCGGCAAGATCGACATTCAGGGGCCCGATTCGGCCAAGCTGTTGAATTGGGTCTATACGAATCCGTGGAGCAAGCTGGAAGTCGGCAAGTGCCGCTACGGTCTGATGCTCGACGAAAACGGCATGATCTTCGACGACGGCGTGACCGTGCGACTCGCCGACCAGCACTACATGATGACCACCACCACCGGCGGCGCGGCACGCGTGCTCACGTGGCTCGAACGCTGGCTGCAAACCGAGTGGCCGGACATGCGCGTGCGGCTTGCTTCCGTGACGGATCACTGGGCAACTTTTGCCGTGGTCGGTCCGAACAGCCGCAAGGTCTTGCAGAAGGTGTGCCAGGACATCGACTTCGCGAATGCGGCCTTTCCGTTCATGAGCTATCGCGAAGGTACCGTGGCGGGCGCGGCGTCGCGCGTCATGCGGATCAGTTTCTCCGGCGAGCTGGCTTATGAAGTGAACGTACCCGCGAATGTGGGCCGCGCGGTGTGGGAAGCGCTGATGGCTGCCGGCGCGGAGTTCGACATCACGCCGTATGGCACGGAAACCATGCACGTGCTGCGTGCGGAGAAGGGCTACATCATCGTGGGCCAGGACACGGACGGTTCGATGACGCCGTATGACGTGGGAATGGGTGGGCTGGTCGCGAAGTCGAAAGATTTTCTCGGCAAGCGTTCATTGACGCGAACGGACACCGCAAAGGCGGGGCGCAAGCAACTGGTCGGGCTGCTCCCGGACGATCCCTCGTTCGTGATTCCCGAGGGCTCGCAGATCGTCGCCGGTCCGTTCCAGGGCGATACCGCGCCGATGCTCGGCCACGTCACGTCGAGCTACTACAGCCCGATTCTGAAGCGCTCGATTGCCATGGCCGTGGTGAAGGGCGGTCTCGACAAGATTGGCGAAACGGTCACGATCCCGCTCGCCAGCGGCAAGCAGATTGCAGCCAGAATCACCAGCTCGGTGTTCTACGACAGCGAAGGAGCACGTCAACATGTGGAATGAAACAAGAGGAACGGTGTCGGCGGTGAGCCGCGCTGTCGGCGAGCAAACGGGCGTGTGGCAGGAGTCGCCGCTGGTGGGTGTGGATGCGCTGCTGAAGAAGCATCAGGCAACGGCGTCGGCTGCGTTCCGCCTGAATGAGCGGCCATTCCTGGAACTGGTGAGTGTGCGTGGCGACACGCGCGACGCGGCGTTCGTGAGCGCGGTGGAAAGCGTGCTCGGCTGCCGGCCGCCCGAGAAGGCGAACACCCTGGCGCGCGGCAATGGCTACGACATGCTGTGGCTCGGTCCGGACGAATGGCTGGTGCGTTCGGCGACAGCGCACGACGCAACCCGCACCGCACCCTTGCAGGCTAAGCTCGGCTCGGCATTCACGGGCGTGTTCGCGTCGGCGGTGGATATCGGCAGCGGCTATACGGTGCTCGAAATCAGCGGCACGCGCACGCGTGAAGTGCTGGCACGCGGTTGTCCGCTCGATCTGCACCCGAAACTGTTCGATGAAGGGCAGTGCGCGCAGAGCCACTATTTCAAGGCCTCGATGACGCTGTTGCCCACCGGCGCCGACAGCTTCGATATCGTTGTGCGCCGCAGCTTCGCGGACTATTTCGTCAAGATGATGCTCGACGCGGCTGAGCCGCTCATGTCGTGATGTGCGGCGAACGGTGTCTTATCAGGGCACCGTTCGCGGTTCTTCCGGACACCGACTGACATGACGTCGACACGTCTAGCCACCGCGCGTCTCACCGAGCGCGCGTGTCAACAGGGCGATGCCCACGCCGCACTCGCGCTGCTCGATCAGAGTATCGAGTTGCGGCACCGGCGCATCGCCTTGATCCGTTATCTCCTCGCGCAGCAACTGGGTGCGCCGCTACAGTCGCGGCATCACGAATACGTCGAGAAAATTGCCGCTCGCCTGAGTGCGGACGTGCTCGCGCGTATTGCCGGCGCAGCGCGTGCACGGCTTCGGCCGTAGCGGGCGCGCCTGCACCCCCGTGCCTGAACGCACGCATTGAGCGGACGTATTGAGCGGACGTATTGAGCGAACGACGTCCCCGTTCCATCCCGATGACGTATTTCTTCTATGTGGCCGAATTATGTCGGCGTCTACTGAAATGCACTGATCGGAACGTCCACGCGGCAACTGCCGCATCAACGAGGGGATGACATGTCTACCGCTTTTCAGCCTCGCGCGAGCGCAGCCGCCAGACTCGAGCGACTGCCGTTCTCCGGATATCACCGGACCATCTTCATCATCATCGCGATCGCATTCTTTTTCGACTCCGTCGATCTCGGCACGATGACCTTCGTGCTCGGCTCGATCAAAAGCGAATTCCATTTGTCGAGTGCGACGACAGGGCTGGTTGCGAGTGCGAGCTTCTTCGGCATGGTGATCGGCGCGGCCGTCGCCGGATTGCTGGCCGACCGCTTCGGCCGGCGTCCGGTGTTTCAGTGGAGCATGGTGCTGTGGGGGCTGGCGTCATATCTGTGCTCGACCGCGCAGAGTGTCGAGGCACTGATTTTCTATCGCGTGCTGCTGGGCTTTGGCATGGGCATGGAGTTTCCCATTGCGCAGACGCTGTTGTCCGAGTTTGTGCCGGCAATCTCGCGGGGCCGGCTGATCGCGCTGATGGATGGCTTCTGGCCGCTTGGTTTCATCACAGCGGGCGTGGTGTCGTATTTCGTGTTGCCGACGTTCGGTTGGCGTACCGAGTTCGCGTTGCTGGCGATTCCCGCCGTGTTCGTGCTGATCGTGCGCCGCGTCGTGCCGGAATCGCCGCGCTGGCTCGAACATCGCGGGCGCCTCGCCGAAGCGGACAAGATCCTCGCCGAGGTTGAAGTAAAGGTCATGAAAGCGGCCGGCCTGAGCCAGTTGCGCGCGCCGGTGATGTTGCAGGAACCGCCGGCCGCGAAGGGCACGAGCGCGTTCCGCGAGATCTGGAGCGCGGCCTACCGGCGCCGCACGATCATGGTGTGGACGCTATGGTTTTTCGCATTACTCGGATTTTATGGGCTCACGTCGTGGCTCGGCGCCTTGATGCAACAGGCAGGCTTTGCAGTGACGAAGTCGGTGCTGTATACGGTGCTGATTTCGCTCGGCGGGATTCCCGGCTTCATCTGCGCGGCGTGGCTGGTCGAACGCTGGGGAAGGAAGCCGACCTGTATCGCGTCGCTGGCCGGCAGCGCGGTGATGGCCTACGTCTATGGACAAACCGCGCTGCACGCGCAAACGCCGACCTTGCTGATCTGTGCCGGTCTTGCGATGCAGTTTTTTATGTTTGCGATGTGGGCAGTCCTTTACACCTATACGCCGGAGCTTTATGGCACGGGCGCGCGGGCGACAGGTTCAGGCTTTGCATCGGCGATTGGTCGCGTGGGGTCGCTGATCGGCCCTTATGTAGTCGGCGTGGTGCTGCCGATGTTCGGGCAAGGTGGCGTGTTCTCGCTTGGCGCGATGTGCTTCGTGATCGCCGCGGCGGCAGTGTGGATCATGGGCATCGAGACGCGTGGGCTGGCGCTGGAGACGCTGGTGTCCGAAGCCGAAGAGGCGGACGCGCAGGGGATGTTGAGTCCTGCGCGCGAGTGATTGATTGTCCTGGCGGGGACTAAACCACCGCAGCTTCGCGTTTTCTCGACGCCACGCCGCGAGCCACGAAGTACGGCGTCTCCACCCGCGCTAGCGCATCCCGTCCGCGAATCCGGTCGGCGATCTTCTCCGCCAGCATGATCGTCGGCGCGTTCAGATTGCCGGTTGTGATCTGCGGCATGATCGACGCGTCGACGACGCGCAGCGCTTGCATGCCGTGCACGCGGCCCTCGCTATCCACCACGGCCATATCGTCATAACCCATCTTGCACGAGCACGACGGATGAAATGCCGTCTCCGCCCGCATCCGCACAAACGTGTCGAGTTGCTCGTCGGTGGTCAGCTCCGCGCCCGGATTCAGCTCGCGGCCGCGGTAACGATCGAGCGCCGGCTGCCGCATGATTTCGCGCGTAATGCGGATGCCGTCGCGGAATTCACGCCAGTCGAGCGGATCGGCCATGTAATTGAACAGAATACTCGGATGCGCGGCAGGATCACGCGATTTGAGCTTCACGCGGCCACGGCTTGGCGAGCGCATCGAACCGACATGCGCCTGGAAGCCGTGCATCCTGATGGCGTTCGAACCGTTGTAGTTGATCGCCACAGGCAGGAAGTGATACTGGATGTTCGGCCACAAATCGTCGTCGCGGGTACGGATGAAGCCGCCTGCTTCGAACTGATTGCTCGCGCCGATACCCGTGCCGTTAAGCATCCATTCAAGACCGATGGCGGGCTGATTCCACCATTGCAACGCGGGATATAGCGAGACCGGTTCCTTGCATTCGTACTGGATGTACATCTCCAGATGATCTTGCAGATTTTCGCCGACGCCAGGCAGATCGTGCACCAGCGGCACGTCGAGTTCGCGCAGCCACGTCGAGCGGCCAACGCCTGAGCGTTGCAGCAATTGCGGCGAAGCGATCGCGCCGCTGCATACCAGCACCTCGCGGCGTGCGTGCGCAGTGACGGCATTGCCATGATGCAGATACGCTACGCCAATCGCACGCTTGCCCGAGAACAGCACGCGATCGGTCATGGCATGCGTCACGATGGTCAGATTCGGACGGGTCTTCGCGCGATCCAGATAGCCGCGCGCGGTGCTGGCGCGTCTGCCGTTCGCCGTAACCGTGCGATCCATCGGGCCGAAGCCCTCCTGCTGATAGCCGTTGAGGTCGTCGGTACGCGGGAAACCCGCCTGCACGCCGGCTTCGACCATCGCGGCGAACAAGGGATTATTGCCCGGCTTGCTGGTCGTCACATGGACCGGGCCGTCGCCGCCGTGATACGCGTTTGCGCCGACATCGCGCGTCTCGGCTTTGCGGAAATACGGCAGACAATCCAGATAGGTCCAGTTTTCCAGTCCGGGGCGTGCTGCCCAGTTGTCGTAATCGAGCGCATTGCCGCGGATATAGCACATGCCGTTGATCAGCGACGAACCGCCGAGCCCCTTGCCGCGCCCGCACTCCATGCGCCGGTTGTTCATATGCGGCTCGGGATCGGTTTCGTACGCCCAGTTATAGCGCCGGCCCTGCAACGGATAGGCGAGGGCCGCGGGCATCTGCGTGCGAAAATCGAAACGGTAGTCGGGGCCGCCTGCTTCGAGCAGCAGCACGGTCACGTCCGCGTCTTCGGTCAGCCGCGAGGCGAGCACGTTGCCCGCCGACCCTGCGCCGACGATGATGTAGTCGTATTCGTTCGAAGCCATTGCCACCTCTCCTTAGAACACCGGTTGATACGGGCCGAGTTCGACCTGCACGGACTTGGTGCGCGTGTAGTGTTCGAGCGTGGTGATGCCGTTCTCACGGCCCACGCCCGACTGCTTGTAGCCGCCCGCCGGCATTTCCGCCGGCGACTCGCCCCACGTATTGATCCAGCAGATACCCGCTTCGAGACGATGAATCACGCGATGCGCGCGCGCCAGGTTCTCGGTGACGACGCCCGCGGCAAGACCGTAAGCGGTGTGGTTCGCTCGCGAGATCGCTTCGTCTTCGTCGTCGAAAACGAGAATGCTCATAACGGGGCCGAAGATTTCTTCACGCACGATCCGCATCTCGTCATGGCAGCCGGTGAACACCGTCGGCTCGACATACTGGCCGTTGCCGAAATGGCCTTGTGTGAGCCGCTTGCCGCCGGCAAGCAGCCGCGCGCCTTCCTGTACGCCGCTTTCGATGTAGCCCAGCACTTTCTGCAATTGCGCGGCGCTGACCAACGGACCGAAGTTGGTATCGGCGTCAGTGGGCGCGCCGACGCGAATCCGCTTGACGCGCTCCAGCACCAGCGCTTCGAACCGTTCCAGCACGCTGCGCTGCACGAAGACACGTGTGCCGTTGGTACACACCTGACCGGAGCTGAAAAAGTTGGCGCTCATTGCGATGTCGGCGGCGCGTTCGAGGTTGGCGTCGTCGAAGACCAGCAGGGGGGATTTGCCGCCCAGTTCCATCGTCACCTCTTTGAGCGACGAGGCGCCTGCCAGCGACATCACTTTCTTGCCGGTTTCAACGCCGCCGGTGAACGAGATCTTTTCGATGTCGGGATGCGCGGCGAGCATCGCACCCACGCGTCCGTCGCCTTGTACGACGTTGAAGACGCCGGCCGGTACGCCGGCCTCGGTATAAATCTCGGCGAGTTTCAAGGCGGACAGCGGCGTGACCTCACTCGGCTTGAAGATCATCGCGTTGCCGGCCGCTAGCGCGGGTGCCGATTTCCAGCAGGCGATCTGGATCGGGTAATTCCATGCGCCGATGCCGGCGCATACGCCCAAAGGTTCACGCCGCGTATAAACAAACGACGACGGCCGCAACGGAATCTGCTGGCCTTCGATCGCGGTAGCCAGGCCCGCGTAGTACTCGATCACGTCCGCGCCGGTGACGATATCGACCGCCAGGGTCTCCGCGATCGCCTTGCCGGTGTCGCGAGTTTCGAGCATGGCGAGTTCGTCGTTGCGCTCGCGCAGCAGTTCGACCGCGCGGCGCAGAATGCGCGAACGCTGCATTGCCGTGAGCGCGGCCCATTCGCGTTGACCGGCACGCGCGGATTGCACGGCGCGATCCACGTCGGCTGCCGAGGCCTGTTGCACGGTCGCGAGCGTTTCGCCGGTGGCGGGGTCGACCGTATCGAAAGTTTCGCCACCGGTCGCGTCGACGTAGCCGCCGCCTATGTAAAGACGTTGCGTTGCGAATACCGCCATGACTTGCTCCTTTTCTGAAAATGTCGCCGCTCTGGACGTGTGCTAGTCGCGTGCTTCCAGCAGCAGATCGATGTAGTCGTTTGCCACGCGCAGCGCGGCCTTTGTATCGAAGGGCTCGCCGGACAACGCGCCGCGCAGCCATAGCCCGTCGATCAGCGCCGCGAGGCCGCTTGCCGCGCGGCGCGCCGCCGGACGGGGCAACGCCTTGGAAAAGTCCGCGCACAGGTTCGAATTCAGGCGCCGGGTGTTCACGTATTGAAGCCGCCGCAAGTGCGGCTTGTGCATGCTCTCGGACCAGAACGCGAGCCAGGTTTTCATGACCGGGCCGCTGGTCTGTTCGGCGTCGAAATTCGCCGCAACGACCGCGCGCAGTTTCGAGCGGGGATCCGCCTTTGCCGCACTGCGCCGCCTCGACGTGGCTTGCCACAGATCGCGCAGCACATGGCGCATGGTGGCTTCGAGCAAGCCGTCCTTGTCGCCGAAGTAATGGCTGACGATGCCGGTGGAAATGCTCGCGCGCTGCGCAACCGACGCGAGCGTGGCGCCGGCCAGACCGGTTTGGTCGATGGTCAGCAGGGTGGCGTCGATCAGTTGAGCGCGGCGGATTTCGCGCATTCCGAGTTTGGGCATGGTGCTGGAGGCGGCGGGCGCAGGCAGCCCACCCAGGTATTCGATTGGGGCATGTTAGTTTTTTTATATTGAACGGTCAATCAATAAAAAACGGGTTGCATCAGCGCGCGCACGGGTTGCGCCCGGCGTGTCGGTTCCAGCCAAACCCGTGTCGCGTTCGGTACATGTCCTTTGTTTCAGCGGGCGCTACGCTCGTTGAACGGCGCGCCACATCGAATCGGGCGCGCCGCTCACAGAACATGGAGACAGGCAAATGAGCAGCAATCGCGGTGTCGTGTATCTAGGGCAGGGCAAGGTGGAGGTGCAATCGATCGACTTTCCGAAGATGGTCGATCCGCGTGGCCGGTCAATCGGCCATGGCGTGATCCTGAAGGTGGTCAGCACGAATATTTGCGGTTCCGATCAGCACATGGTGCGTGGCCGCACGACGGCCGAGGTCGGCCTCGTGCTCGGTCACGAGATCACCGGCGAGGTGATCGAGGTGGGCCGCGACGTCGAAACCTTGAAGGTCGGCGATCTGGTGTCGGTGCCTTTCAACGTTGCTTGCGGACGCTGCCCGACCTGCAAGGCGCAACATACCGGCGTGTGCCTGAACGTGAATCCGTCACGGGCCGGCGGCGCCTACGGCTACGTCGACATGGGCGGCTGGATCGGCGGCCAGGCCGAGTACGTGCTGGTGCCGTACGCGGACTTCAATCTGCTGAAATTCCCCGACTACGCGCAAGCGATGTCGAAAATCCGCGATCTGACGTGCCTGTCCGACATTCTGCCGACCGGCTATCACGGCGCGGTGATGGCAGGCGTGAAGCCTGGCGCGACCGTCTACATTGCGGGTGCCGGACCGGTGGGCATGGCGGCGGCCGCTTCCGCGCGTTTGCTGGGCGCGGCCTGCACGATCGTTGGCGATATGAACGAGGCGCGGCTCGCGCATGCTCGCAAGATGGGTTTCCAGACCATCGACCTGTCGAAGGACGCTACGCTCGGCGAGCAGATCGAACAGATTCTCGGCAAGCCGGAAGTGGACTGCGCGGTGGACTGCGTCGGCTTCGAGGCACACGGTCACGGCAGCAGCGGTTCGCATGAGGAAGCGCCGGCCACCGTGCTCAATTCGCTGATGGAAATCACCCGGGCCGCGGGTGCGATCGGGATTCCGGGCCTTTACGTGACGGACGATCCGGGCGCCACCGACGCCGCTGCGCGCAAAGGCAGTCTGAGCATCCGCTTCGGTCTCGGCTGGGCCAAGTCACACTCGTTCCACACGGGGCAGACACCGGTGATGAAGTACAACCACAATCTGATGCAGGCGATCTTGTGGGACCGCTTGCCGATTGCGGATATCGTCAACGTGACGGTCGTTTCGCTCGACCAGGCCCCGGACGGTTACCGGCAATTTGATGGCGGTGCGCCGAAGAAGTTTGTGATCGACCCGCATGGGCTGTTGAAAGCGGCCTGACGTCGGCGTCGCGGTGTATGCCTTGTTTGTTCTTCAACGCATGCACAACGACGGCGATACGATCCGGCGCGCACGTCTGGCCAGCCGTGCCGCCTTTAACTGAAACGCCGACCGCGAATCACGCCGCCATGACAGGCGCGGCGGCGAGGGAGGGGGCCTGCTTGCGCCGTTCGCGCGTCGGCGCGGTGCCGAACGCGTCGCGATAGCTCTTCGAGAAGTGGCAAGCCGACTGGAAGCCGCAAGCCATCGTGATATGCATGATCGACATGTCGGTCTGCAGCAGCAATTCACGGGCGCGCCGCAGGCGCAGCGTCAGATAGTAATGCGTGGGAGTCATGCCCAGATGCTCGCGGAACAGGCGCTGCAATTGCCGTTGCGACATGCCGGCGAGCCGTGCGAGCTCTTCGCGCGAAAGCGGCTCTTCGATATTGTTCTCCATCAGCGCGATCACTTCGAAGAGCGACTTGTTGGCCGAACCGAGCCGCGCCACCAGCGGCATTTTCTGTTGTGCGCTCGTATCGCGCACATGTTCGACGATGAACTGCTCGGCGATCTGCGTGACCCGTGCCGTGCCGACGCGCGGCGCGATCAGGTTGAGCATCATGTCGAGCGGGGCGACACCGCCCGTGCAGGTCACGCGATCGCGATCGATCACGAACAGTTCTTTCAGAAAGCGCGTGTCGGGAAACTCCTCCTTGAGCGCCGACATGTTTTCCCAGTGAATCGCACACGCGTAACCGGCCAGCAAGCCGGCACGCGCCAGCGCGTAAGTGCCGGTGCACAGGCTGCCGAGCACGCTGCCCATGCGGGCGAAGCGGCGCAGTGCGATCAGATGCTCGGCGGTGGTCGCGCGCTGCACGTCGATACCGCCAACCACGAATACGATATCCGGTTGACCGACGCATTCGACCGGTCCGGTATCGACCGCGAGGCCATTGCTCGCCGTCACCGGGCCGCCTGTGGGGCTCACGATCGACCAGCGGTAAAGTGTTTGCCCTGTCAGGTAGTTCGCCATGCGGAGAACTTCGATCGCGTTGGTAAACGCGATCATCGTGAAGTTCGGCACCGGCATGAATGCAAAGTGCGACAACGACGCCGTGCGATCGGTGGACATGGGGGAAATGATTCCTTCGAATCTGTAATGTCGCGTCGCCGTGGGGAGCAGCGACTGCTGCAATTTTGAGGACGGGCGCAACTAACGTGCCATCAGGCTAAACCCTCAGTTGCCCATCAATAAAGACGGATAGCTAAACAAACGGCACCAGAACGGAGCCGTCAGCGCCCGCCTACGCACCCGAACCGCGCACGACGGTCAGTTGCAGTGCAGCAAAAACGCGAATCGCTAACGACCGTTCGAAACCTCTCATCGCGACTTGTCGAAAAAGGACGCGAATGGCGGAAAAGGCAAAGAACGCGTCTGAATTCGTAAATTGGCGCGCGGGGCTAACGTCAAGAATAGACCCAATGCAGAGCGGTGACAGCAGGGCTTGTTAGCCCGCCCGAGAGCCGCTTGCGGCCCATCGCCAACCTCCTCACGGACCTACCATGTCGAACCCGAATCCTTTCTTCGAAGAATCGCTCGCCACGCGTGATGCGGCGGTGCGCGGCGCCATTTTGAAAGAGCTGGAGCGCCAGCAGTCGCAAGTCGAACTGATCGCGTCGGAAAACATCGTGTCGCGCGCGGTGCTCGAAGCGCAGGGTTCGGTGCTGACCAACAAGTACGCGGAAGGGTATCCGGGCAAGCGCTACTACGGTGGTTGCGAATACGCCGACGTGATCGAAACGCTGGCCCTCGACCGGATCAAGCAACTGTTCAACGCGAAATTCGCCAACGTGCAGCCGCATTCGGGCGCCCAGGCTAACGGAGCGGTGATGCTCGCGCTGGTCAAGCCCGGCGACACGGTGCTCGGCATGTCGCTCGATGCCGGCGGCCACCTGACCCACGGCGCCAAGCCGGCGATGTCGGGCAAGTGGTTCAACGCGGTCCAGTACGGCGTGAATCGCGACACGATGCTGATCGATTACGAGCAGATCGAGGAACTCGCGCAGCAGCATAAACCGGCGCTGCTGATCGCCGGCTTCTCGGCTTATCCGCGTGAACTGGATTTCGCCCGGCTGCGCGCGATCGCCGACGGTGTGGGCGCGAAGCTGATGGTGGATATGGCACACATCGCCGGGGTGATCGCGGCCGGGCGTCACCAGAATCCGGTCGAGCACGCACACGTCGTTACGTCGACCACGCACAAGACGTTGCGCGGTCCGCGAGGCGGCTTTGTCCTGACGAATGACGAAGAGATTGCCAAAAAGATCAACTCTGCCGTGTTCCCCGGCCTGCAAGGCGGCCCGCTGATGCATGTGATCGCCGGCAAGGCGGTGGCGTTCGGCGAGGCGCTGCAACCGGGCTTCAAGACCTACATCGACAACGTGCTGGCCAATGCGAAGGTGCTCGGCGAGGTGCTGAAAGCGGGCGGCGTCGATCTGGTGACGGGCGGCACGGATAACCATCTGTTGCTGGTCGATCTTCGTCCAAAGGGCCTCAAGGGCAATCAGGTCGAGCAGGCGCTGGAACGCGCGGGCATCACCTGCAACAAGAACGGTATTCCTTTCGACAGCGAGAAGCCGACCGTCACCTCCGGCGTTCGCCTCGGCACACCGGCGGCCACGACGCGCGGCTTCGGCGTGAGCGAGTTCCGCGAAGTCGGGCGGCTGATCGTCGAGGTGTTCGACGCGCTGCGAGATCACCCGGAAGGTCATGCCGCCACCGAACAACGCGTGCGCCGCGAGATTTTCGCGCTGTGCGAACGCTTTCCCATCTACTAAGCACGCCTGGAGCAAACGATGAGCACTCTGCACGACAACAGCATCATCATCGACGGTCTGAACATTTCGAAGTTCGAGCGCTCGGTGTTCGAAGACATGCGCAAGGGCGGCGTGACCGCGGTGAACTGCACGGTGTCGGTCTGGGAAAGCTTCCAGAAGACCGTCGACAACATCGCCGAGATGAAGCAGCAGATCCGCGAGTTCGGCGAAATCCTGACGCTCGTGCGCACCACCGACGACATCCTTCGCGCGAAGAAAGAGAACAAGACCGGCATCATTTTCGGTTTTCAGAACGCGCATGCGTTCGAAGACAACCTCGGCTATATCGAGGCGTTCAAAGACCTTGGCGTGAACGTGGTCCAGCTTTGCTACAACACGCAGAACCTGGTCGGCACAGGTTGCTATGAACGCGACGGCGGTTTGTCGGGCTATGGCCGCGAGGTGATTCAGGAGATGAACCGCGTCGGCATCATGGTCGATCTCTCGCATGTGGGCGGCAAGACGTCGTCTGAGGCGATCGCGGCCTCGAACAAGCCGGTGTGCTACTCGCATTGCTGCCCGTCGGGGCTGAAAGAGCATCCGCGCAACAAGAGCGACGAGCAGCTGAAAGAGATCGCCGACGCAGGCGGATTCGTCGGCGTGACGATGTTCGCCCCGTTCCTGAAGCGCGGCCCGGACGCGACCGTCGAAGACTATATCGAAGCAATCGAATACGTGGTGAATCTGATCGGCGAAGATCAGGTCGGTATCGGCACGGACTTCACGCAAGGCTATAGCACCGAGTTCTTCGACTGGATCACGCACGATAAGGGCCGTTATCGCCAACTGACGAACTTCGGCAAGGTGGTGAACCCGGAAGGCATTCGCACGATTGGCGAGTTTCCGAACCTGACCGCCGCGATGGAGCGTGCCGGCTGGAGCGAAACCCGCATCAAGAAGATCATGGGTGAAAACTGGGTGCGGGTGTTCGGCGAAGTGTGGAAGGTCTGATTCTTCATTCACCGAACTTGAACCTATAAAAACGGAGCCCCCACATGCAACCCCAACTGCCTATCGACGTCGATCCGAACACCGGCGTCTGGACTACTGATGCGCTGCCGATGCTGTACGTGCCGCGCCACTTCTTCACGAACAATCACACGGCCGTCGAGGAAGCACTCGGCCGCGACGCGTACGCCGGGATTCTCTACAAGGCCGGCTACAAGTCCGCATATTTCTGGTGCGACAAGGAAGCAAAACAGCACGGCATTGCCGGCATGGCGGTGTTCGAGCACTACCTGAACCGTCTGTCGCAACGCGGCTGGGGTCTCTTCAAGATCACGGAAGCCGATCCGTCCAGCTCGCGGGCCCGCATTGAATTGCACCACTCGTCGTTCGTGCTCGCGCAGCCGGGCAAGGAGGGCAAGCTTTGCTACATGTTCGCGGGCTGGTTCGCGGGCGCGATGGACTGGGTCAACGATACCGCGCCGGCTGGGCAGCGCAAGGGTCCGCCGTCCCATTCGCAGGAAGCGCGCTGCGCGGCCGAAGGCCACGATCACTGCGTGTTCGAAGTGGCGCCGCTCGCGTCGTAACCGCAACGCGCACCAAGCCGCACACTGCCTATTCATTCCGAGGTCGATCGCGATGCGTTACCCGAACCTTTTCAAGCCTCTCACGCTGAACCAGCTGACACTGCGCAACCGCATTGTCAGCACCGCGCACGCGGAGGTGTATGCGGAGCCGGGTGGTCTGCCCGGCGACCGTTATATCCGTTACTACGAAGAGAAGGCCAAGGGTGGCGTCGGCCTTGCCGTGTGCGGTGGTTCGAGCCCGGTGTCGATCGACAGCCCGCAAGGCTGGTGGAAGTCGGTGAATCTCTCGACCGACAAGATCGTCGATCCGCTCGCGCGGCTGGCCGAAGCGATGCACCGGCATGGCGCGAAGATCATGATTCAGGCGACGCATATGGGCCGCCGTTCGGCGTTTCATGGCGAACACTGGCCGCATCTGATGTCGCCTTCCGGCGTGCGCGAGCCGGTGCATCGCGGCAACGCGAAGATCATTGAAGTGGAAGAGATTCGCCGCATCATCTC
This sequence comes from Paraburkholderia agricolaris, assembly GCF_009455635.1. Taxonomy (NCBI): domain Bacteria; kingdom Pseudomonadati; phylum Pseudomonadota; class Betaproteobacteria; order Burkholderiales; family Burkholderiaceae; genus Paraburkholderia; species Paraburkholderia agricolaris. The sequence goes on along the minus strand of NZ_QPER01000002.1, from coordinate 1,960,449 downwards.
GGACTTTGCCGCGGCCGCGAAGCGCGTGAAGGACGCGGGGATGGACGGCATCGAGATTTCGGCGGCCCACCAGCATCTGATCGATCAGTTCTGGAGTCCGCGCACGAATTTCCGCACCGACGAATGGGGCGGCTCGCTCGAAAACCGTCTGCGTTTCGGCACCGAAGTGTTGAAGGCCGTGCGCGAAGCGGTGGGCGCGGATTTCTGCGTCGGTCTGCGCATGTGCGGCGATGAATTCCACGAGGACGGTCTCGATCACGAGCAACTGAAAGAGATCGCCCAGGCGATGAGCGAAACCGGCCTGATCGATTACCTCGGTGTGATCGGTTCCGGCGCGGATACGCACAACACGCTGGCGAACTGCATGCCGCCGATGGCGCTGCCGCCCGAACCGTTCGTGCATCTCGCGGCGGGGATCAAGTCGGTGGTGAAATTGCCGGTAATGCACGCGCAAAGTATTCGCGACGCGGGTCAGGCGGAGCGCCTGCTGGCGAGTGGCATGGTCGATCTGGTCGGTATGACGCGCGCGCAGATCGCCGATCCGCATATGGTCATCAAGATTCGCGATGGCCGCGAGGACGAGATCAAGCAATGCGTCGGCGCGAACTATTGCATCGACCGCCAGTACAACGGACTGGACGTGCTGTGCGTGCAGAACGCCGCGACCTCGCGTGAAGAAACCATGCCGCACGTGATCGCGAAGACGCGTGGGCCGAAGCGCAAAGTGGTCGTGGTCGGTGCGGGGCCGGCCGGACTGGAGGCGGCGCGCGTGGCGAAATCGCGCGGTCATGACGTGGTGCTGTTCGAGAAGAACGACTACGTGGGCGGCCAGATCATGCTGGCGGCGAAAGCGCCACAACGCGAGCAGATGGCAGGCATTGTGCGCTGGTTCGATATGGAGACGAAGCGTCTTGGCGTCGATCGCCGCCTCGGGGTTGCCGCCGACGAAAAAACCATCATGGCCGAGAAACCGGACATCGTCGTGCTGGCCACGGGCGGTTCGTCGTTCACGTCGCAAGTCGCGGCATGGGGTGTCGAAGAGGGGCTCGCGGTCAGTTCATGGGACGTGCTGTCGGGCAAGGTCGAACCGGGCAAGAACGTGCTGGTGTATGACGGCGTCAGCACCCACGCCGGTGCGGGCGTCGCGGATTTCATGTCGAGCCGCGGCTCGAACGTCGAGATCGTGACGCCTGACGTGAAGGTCGCCGATGACGTCGGCGGCACCACGTTCCCGATCTTCTATCGCCGCCTCTACGCGCAAGGCGTGATTCATACGCCGAACTACTGGCTCGACAAGGTCTACGAGGAAGACGGCAAGAAGATCGCCGTGATCCGCAACGAGTACACCGAAGAGCAGGAAGAGCGCGCGGTCGATCAGGTGGTGATCGAGAACGGCAGCACGCCGAACGACCAGCTCTACTGGGCGCTCAAGCCCGAATCGGTGAATCGCGGCCAGGTGGATGTGCACAAGCTCTTCGCGTCCGAGCCGCAACCGTCGCTCAGCGAAGAACTCGGCAACGGCCGCTTCCTGCTGTTCCGCGTCGGCGACTGCATTTCCATGCACAACATTCACGGCGCGATCTACGACGCGCTGCGCCTTTGCAAGGATTTCTGACGATGAGCCCCGTGTTTGTCATCACCGTCCTGTTGTGGTTGTCGGTGGCGGGTCTGGCGTTCGCGCTCGTCAAGCGCGCCGCGTACTGGCGCGAAGGCCGCGCCACGGCGGCGGGCGCGTACGGCTGGACCAATCTGCTGGCAATTCCGAAGCGTTACTTTGTCGACCTGCACCATGTGGTTGCGCGCGACCCGTACATCGCGAAGACGCACGTGGCGACCGCGGGCGGCGCGATCCTGGCGATGGCGCTGGTGTTCGTCAACTATGGTCTCGCGATCTATTCGCCGTGGCTCGACAAGCTGATCTTTCTGGCGGCGCTGGTGATGCTGGTCGGCGCAGTGTTCGTCTGGCGCCGGCGGCATGGTGCGAAGGCCGTGCCGGCAAGACTCTCCCGCGGACCCTGGGATCATCTGCCGCTGCTGCTCGGGTCGTTCGCGCTCGGCTTGGCGTTGTTTATCGCGCTGCCGGCCGCGGCGATGTCGGGAGCGCTCGCAATTATCGTCGCGCTGCTGATCGCGGTGGGCGCGTTCACGATGACGTTCGGCGCAGCACGCGGCGGCCCGATGAAGCATGCGCTCGCCGGTCTGCTGCACCTCGCGTTTCACCCGCGTCAGGAGCGCTTCGCCGAGCGTAACGACAACGACGTCGTGCCGCCGACCGCATTGAAGGTGCCGCAGCTTGACGCGAAGGAATACGGCGTGGGCAAACCGGTCGAATTCCGCTGGAACCAGTTGCTGAGCTTCGACGCCTGCGTGCAGTGCGGCAAGTGCGAAGCGGCATGCCCCGCGTTTGCCGCTGGGCAGCCGCTCAATCCGAAGAAGCTGATTCAGGATCTGGTCACCGGCATGGTCGGCGGCACGGACGAGGCCTACGCGGGCAGTCCGACCCCCGGCATTCCCGTTGGCAAACACGGCGGTGCGCCGGGCAAACCGCTCGTGTCGAGCCTGATCGAAGCGGATACCTTGTGGTCGTGCACCACCTGCCGTGCCTGCGTGCAGGAATGCCCGATGTTGATCGAGCACGTCGACGCGATTGTGGATATGCGCCGCAACCAGACGTTGGTCGAAGGCAACGTACCTGGCAAAGGCCCCATCACGCTCGCGAATCTGCGTGAGACCGGCAGTTCGAACGGTTATGACATCGGTGCGCGTTACGACTGGGCCGTCGATCTGCAAGTCCAGGTCGCGCAACCCGGGCGCCCGGTAGATGTGCTGCTGATCGCCGGCGAAGGTGCGTTCGACATGCGCTATCAGCGTACGTTGCGCGCGCTGGTCAAGGTGCTGAATCGGGCGGGAATCGACTACGCGGTGCTCGGTGGCGTCGAAACCGATACCGGCGACACGGCCCGGCGTCTGGGCGAAGAAGCCACTTTCCAGCAACTCGCAGCGAAACTGATCGGCACGCTCTCGCAGTACGCATTCCGCAAGATCGTTACCGCCGATCCGCACGTGCTGCACAGCCTACGCAACGAATACCGCGCACTCGGTGGTTTCTACGAGGTGCAGCACCATACCGCGCTGATCGAAGAACTGGTGGCGAGCGGCAAGCTGTCGCCCAAGGCGGTTGCCGCGTTCGCGGACCGCAAGATCACGTATCACGACCCGTGCTATCTGGGCCGCTATAACGGCGAGACCGAAGCACCGCGCCGGTTGCTGAAGAGCATCGGCATCAAGGTGGTCGAAATGGAACGCAACGGCCTGCGCGGACGGTGCTGCGGAGGCGGTGGCGGTGCGCCGTTGACCGACATTCCCGGCAAGAAACGCATTCCGGACATCCGTATCGACGACGCCCGCACGATAGGCGCCGAGATCGTTGCGGTGGGCTGCCCGAATTGCACGGCGATGCTCGAAGGCGTGGTTGGCCCCCGTCCGGAAGTGCTGGACGTCGCCGAACTGGTTGCGGCAGCGCTGGAGTAACGCCATGAACATGCTCAAACGAATCGACCCGCGCCGGCCGTTCACGATCACAGCCGACGGACTCAGGCGCATCACGCTCGGCATGACGGGCGTCGCCGGCGCGACGGAATTTGCGGTGCACGGCGCCTCGGGGCCGGCGCATCGCGAGCATGCGAAGCCGCGCCGTACGACGGCTGTGGCGCAGCGCGTGCTGCTGGTCGCCGCGCACGCGGATCGCGGCGCACTGGACGATCACGCACGCCAGGCGCTGGCCGCCGCCGCGCTGATCGCGAACCCAACGACCGAAGTCGTGCTGCTTGTATTCGGCGAATTCACGGGTGATGCCGCCGCGCTCGGCGCAGACAAGCTGATCGAGTTACCCATGTTCGATCGCCGTGTTTTTGCGCCGCTGGACGAACTGAACGCACTGGCGGCGTGTGTCGCGGCCTATGCGCCGGCGCACATTTTTCTGCCCGACAACGTCACCGGCGACGGCGATCTTGGCCGCCGCTATGCGGCAGCCGCGAACGCGAGCGTCGCGACGCATGTGGTTGAAATCGATGCCGCACATGTCGCGGCTTATATTCAGACGAATACGGCGTTCGCCGTGCGTGCGTTGCCTGAGGTTGTGCTGCTCGCACCGAATGCGGTCGATCCGAAGTTACCGTTCGTCGGCGCGGGCGAGCGCGTGGTGTGGCGTTTCGATGGCGAAGCGGCTTCCTCGAAAGGCATCGTGCGCGATCTTGGAATCGAGGAGATGGACGCGGCCCAGCTCGCGCTCGAGGAAGCGGATTTCATCGTCTCGGCGGGCAATGGGGTTAGCGATGTGCCGGCCTTCGAACGTCTGGCGGCTACGTTGGGCGCCGCGATTGGCGCAAGCCGCGTCGCCGTGGACGACGGCAAGTTCACCCGCGACAAGCAGATTGGCGCGACCGGCAAGACCGTCGAGGCGAGCGTCTATATCGCGTTCGGTATTTCCGGCGCGGTGCAGCATCTGCAAGGCATCAAGGATTGCCGGCATGTGATCGCCGTGAATCTCGACGCCAGTGCGCCGATCGCCAAACGCGCGAATCTGACCGTTATCGGCGACGCGGGGGAAACCATCGCGGCGCTGAATGAAGCCGCGGCGGCCGCGCGTAGCGCACGCGGCACCGGTGCGGCGATATTGAATTCAACGGCTGTTGCGGAAGGAGCACTGGCATGAAGATCGCCGTACTGGTTTCCGTGGGGCGGCACCCGGTCAGCGGCACCGCGCGTTACAGCCGTAACGACGCCGCCGCGCTGACAATGGCGCTTGCCCTCGCCAGAACGCACGGCGCGACACTCGAGGTGCTGCATGCGGGCGACCCGGCCAATCCGGCGTTGAAGGAGTATCTCGCGCTCGGCGCACACACGGTCGAGGTGCTGGAAGTGCCTGCTTCTGCTGGACTGCCAGGTGACGCGACAGCGCCACTTGCCGCGCGGCTGCGCGGTTACGACCTTGTGTTGACCGGCACCCGCGCCGAAGGCGCATTCGACAGCGGCATGCTGCCGTATCGCGTCGCCAGTGCGCTGGAGATGCCCTTGGTCGGTGCCGCCGTCGATCTGACACTCCGCGACGGCTGCGCGGAAGTCCGGCAATTCATGCCGAAAGGCCTGCGCCGGCGCGTTGAAGTGCGGTTGCCGGCTGTGATCGCCGTGCACCCGATGGCCAACGCGGCACCCACCTACGCCTATGCAAGGTTGCGCGAAGGCACGATCCGTCCGATCGTGGAGAAAACACCCGGAAGCCCGGACGCTGCCAATGCCGACGCGCTCGCCTGGGCGACCCGTCCCGCGACCGCCAAACCGGTGCGCCTGGCCGCTGCCGAGAAGCGCTCGGGGCATGCCCGCATGCTCTCGGCGACGACCACGGAAAGCCGTGGCGGCAGCGTCGTAATTGAAGGGAGTTGCGTCGAAAAAGCACAAGTGATCCTTGCGTATTTGCGCGAGCATCAACTCGTGGATTACTGATTTCCGGTTCGGGCGAACATGCGGCCAGGAGGGCCTGGCGCGGCGCCAGACGTGACATGCAACGGAGCACACAATGAAAGTTTCGGCAGACGTTCGCGCGATGATCGAACGCCGCAAAAGGAATCACACGCTGGAAGCGCCGTTCTATACGGGCGAGGAAATTTTCGCGCTCGACATGGAAGCGATTTTCCGCAAGCACTGGATTCAGGTCGCGGTGGAACCGGACGTACCGGAACCAGGCGACTACATCACAGTGGAAATCGGCAGCGATTCGATTCTGATCGTGCGCGACGACGACATGCAGGTGCGGGCGTTCCATAACGTCTGCCGCCATCGCGGCGCGCGCCTGTGCAATACGGACAAAGGCTCGCTCGGCAATATTGTTTGCCCGTATCACAGCTGGACCTATAACCTGAACGGCGATCTGATGTTCGCCGAGCATATGGGCGATCAGTTCGACCGCTGCAAGCACAGCCTGAAAGCGGTGCGTGTAGAGAATCTGGCCGGGCTCATCTTCATCTGTCTCGCGGACGATCCGCCCGCCGACTTCGCCGTGATGCGCGCCGCGATGGAACCGTACCTGTTGCCGCACGATCTGGCCGGCTGCAAGGTCGCGGCGTCGATCGACATCATCGAAGAGGGTAACTGGAAGCTCACGATGGAGAACAATCGCGAGTGCTACCACTGCGTCGCGAACCATCCGGAGTTGACGATTTCGCTTTACGAATACGGTTTCGGCTATCAACGCACGCCCGCCAATGAAGAAGGCATGGCCGCGTTCGAAGCAACCGTGGCGCGCCGTACCGCGCAATGGGAGGCGATGAAGCTGCCGTCGGCGGAGATCGACCGGCTGGCGGATCTGGTGACGGGTTTCCGCACGCAACGCTTACCGCTCGATCGCGACGGCGAGTCGCAGACGATGGACGCGAAGGTGGCATCGAAGAAACTGCTCGGCGGTTTTGAGCAGGCCGATCTGGGTGGTCTCTCGTTCTGGACGCAGCCGAATTCGTGGCATCACTTCATGAGCGACCATATCGTCAGCTTCTCGGTGATTCCGTTGTCGGCGGGTAAAACGCTGGTGCGTACCAAGTGGCTCGTCCACAAGGATGCGCGTGAGGGCATCGATTACGACGTGAACAATCTTACGGCCGTGTGGCGCGCCACCAATGACCAGGACCGTGCGCTCGTGGAGTACTCGCAACGCGGCGCGACCAGCAGCGCCTACGAACCGGGTCCGTATTCGCCGTTCACCGAAGGCCTCGTCGAGAAATTCTGCGAGTGGTATATCGGCCGCATTGCGGAGTACAGCAATGCACCCCAAACCCATGATGCCGGCGATGCGCCGGTTTCGCACGGCGAAAAAGTCGTGTCTTTCATGCGCTGAGCGCGATACCGCAACCAGGAGCGGGAGAAAACAATGATGCGCGATCAGGCGACGCTTCAGCTCAGTCCCGAGCCGGCTGCGAACCGTGAAAATTCAGGCGGCGAGACTTCAAGCCGCGTGACGCAGCCGCGGTTCTGGGAGACCTTGCCGGCGCGCTGGAACAGCGATACCGACGACACGCTGGTGTGCTGCCTGGTCCGCCAGGAAACGCACGACGTCAAGAGCTTTTTCTTTCGTGCACCGTCCGAACGGGCGTTTGTGTTCGAACCCGGGCAGTTCATTACGCTGGAACTGGAGATCGATGGCGAGGCCGTGAATCGCTGCTATACGATCTCGTCGCCGCCCACCCGTCCGCACACCATTTCCATCACTGTGAAGCGCGTGCCGGGTGGCACCGTGTCGAACTGGCTGCACGACAATCTGCACGCGGGCATGCAGGTTCGCGTGCTGGGGCCGTCCGGCGAGTTCACCTGTGCCCGGCATCCGGCTCGTAAGTTTCTGTTTCTGTCGGCAGGATCGGGCGTGACGCCGCTGATGTCGATGAGCCGCGCGCATCATGAACTCGGCGAAGATAGCGACATCGTATTCGTGCACAGCGCCCGGACCCCGGACGACATCATCTTCGCGCGCGAGCTCGATCTGATTGCATCGAATCAGGCTAATTTTCGCACCGCGTTCGTCTGTGAACGGCTTGGTGCACGGACCAATTGGCCAGGCATCACCGGCTTTCTGAGCTTGCCCTTGCTTAAACTCATTGCGCCAGATTTCCTGGATCGCGAGATTTTCACCTGCGGTCCCGCGCCTTATATGCAGGCCGTCCGAAACCTGCTGGCCGAAGGCGGCTTCGATCGCAGCCATTACCACGAGGAAAGCTTCTCGTTCGAGACGATCAGCGAGGTGGCCGCGCAACTGACAACCGCGCATGTCGCGGACGCGTTACAGGCACCGACAGTCGCCGCGGAGCGTTTTGCCGAAACACGTGAACAGGCGACCGGGTTCACGCCGGCAGCAATACCGCTCGAGACGGAAACGAAATTCAAGGTGAGCTTCGTCAAAAGCAACCGCGAGATCGAATGTGGCAGCGGCCAGCACGTACTGGATGCGGCAAAAAAGGCGGGCGTGCGGCTCGCAGCCTCGTGCACGCAAGGCATGTGCGGCACCTGCAAGGTCAAGCTGGTGTCGGGCGAAGTCGCCATGAAACACGCGGGCGGCATTCGTCAGCGCGAAATCGATCAGGGCATGGTGCTGCTGTGTTGCAGCAAGCCCCTGAGCGATCTCGTCGTGGATAAGTAAGACAAGAGCAGGGCTCAGACTCTGACTCTCGCCCAAAGTCGCCTGCGGACAACTGGATGTCGGAAAACGACGCTACCTGGCAATTCTGGCTGGCGATTCTAAATGCTCAATGGGTACGGGTTGTTTGGATGGCAAACGGGAGAACGGCGATGAGACTGGTCAGAAAGATATTCATGTTGAGTGTGTTGAGCACGGCGCTGGCGGCGAGCAGCGTAAGCGTGTCGGCCGATACCAAGCCGACCATCAAGATCGGTTACGTGGAGGGTTGGGACGACAGCGTCGCGACCTCGAACGTGGCCGCGCGCGTGATCGAAAAGCGCCTTGGCTATCAGGTGCAGCTCGTGCCGGTCGCGGCCGGTGTGATGTGGCAAGGCGTGGCGCGCGGCGACCTCGATGCGACGCTGTCCGCATGGTTGCCGGTCACGCACGGCGCGTACTGGAACAACTTCAAGGATAAGGTCGTCGACCTCGGTCCCAACTTCAACGATGCGAAGATCGGCCTGATCGTGCCGGAGAACGCCGACGTGAAGAGCGTTGGGGATCTCGAAGCGAAGAAAACGGAATTCGGCTCGCGTATCGTCGGTATCGACGCCGGCGCCGGCGTGATGCAGAAAACCAGCGAAGCAATCAAGGCATACGGGCTCGACTATCAGTTGATGCCGAGTTCGGGCAGTGCGATGACTGCCGAGCTGGCTCGTTCGGAGGCGGCGAGCAAGCCGATCATCGTAACGGGCTGGAAACCGCACTGGATGTTCGCAAAGTACAAGCTCAAATTCCTCGACGATCCGAAAAAGGTGTTCGGCGAGGCGGAGCATGTGGATAGCGTCGTCAATCCTCAACTGGAGACGAAGGCGCCCACGGTCGTCGCGTTCCTGAAGAAGTTTCAATGGAAACCGGGCGAGATCGACAGCGTGATGCTGGCCGCGCAAAACGGCGAAAAGCCGACAGCCGCCGCCGATGCCTGGATCAGTGCGCATGGGGATCGTGTGGATAGCTGGCTGAAGTGATTTCGTGCTTTGTATGAATGAGGCGCCGCTCACATTGAGCGGCGTTTTCTTTGGCGACTATGGCGGCTATTGCAGTACCACGGTCCGATCGCCGTTGATGAATACCCGCCGCTCGATAAATGCCTTCACGGCGCGTGCAAGCGTGATGCATTCGACGTCGCGTCCTGTCGCGAGCAGGCGCTCCGGGCTATATGAGTGATCGACGCGCTCCACGACCTGTTCGATGATGGGACCTTCGTCGAGATCGTCGGTAACGAAGTGCGCGGTGGCGCCGATCAGCTTCACGCCGCGCGCATGCGCCTGGTGATAGGGCTTCGCGCCTTTGAAGCCGGGTAGAAACGAATGATGAATGTTGATCGCGCGGGCTGCGAGCGCGCGGCTCGTCTCGCCAGAAAGAATCTGCATGTAGCGGGCAAGGATCATCAATTCGGCGCCTGAGGTGTCGAACAGGTCGAGCAAACGCGCCTCCTGCTGCGGCTTGGTATCGGCACTGATCGGCAAATGATGGAACGGCAGGCCGTGCTGTTGCGCGAGCGGCTCCAGATCGCGATGGTTCGAGCCGATACCGACAATATCCATCTTCAACTCGCCCATTCGCCAACGGAACAGCAGATCGGCGAGACAATGTTCGAGCTTCGACACCATGATCAGCACCTTCGGCCGCGTGCCGACGTCATGCATTGCCCAGCTCATCCGGAAACGCTCGGCGATCGCTTCGAATTCGCGCTTGAGTGCCGCGATGTGCAGGGTCTCTTTGGTATCGACGCCATGAAACACGCAGCGTACGAAGAAGCGCTCGCTGAGGTCGTCGTCGAAAACGGTCAATTCGTCGATATAGCAATGATGCCGGTCGAGAAAACCGACGACGGCGGCAACCTGGCCGGCCGCACTCGGACAGGCGACCGTGAGAACCAGTTGATCGGGACGGGAATCGACGGACATGCGCACTCCACTTGGGGCGATAGGGGCACGCCGCGGGGCGCGGCATGCATCATCGCAGTAGAGCAAATCGGCGGGGTACGCGGATAGAAGCTAAACGCCGTCGCGCTGGAATGGGAGCGTCAGAGGTGGGCGGTGGAGGCCCGGAACGCCCCGGGCACAAGTCAATTTCAGGCGTGAGCAGGCGCCGCGTGCAACTCCAGACCGAGGGCGCGGATCACCTTGATGATCGTCGCGAAGCTGGGGTTGCCATCTTCGGACAGTGCCTTGTACAGGCCCTCGCGCGAGATCCCGGTATCGCGGGCAAGTTGCGCCATGCCACGCGCACGCGCGATCACGCCCAACGCATGCGCGAGGAATGCAGGATCGTCGCCGCCTTCGAGCAGACAGGCCTCGAAATATTCTGCCATGTCCGTTTCGGTCTTCAGGTGTTCGGCCGAATCCCACGACCGGGTTTTGATTTTTTCCATTGTTCACTCCGATTCAAGGTTCGCCAGCATCTTGTGTGCGGCTTTGATATCTGCGGGTTGAGTCGACTTGTCACCACCACACAGCAGGATCACCAGCACTGCGCCGCGCTGCACGTAGTAGACGCGATAGCCGGGACCGTGATCGATCCGCAGTTCGATAATTGGCGCACCGGCGGAGTTCGTGTCGCCGGGGTTGCCCATCGCCAGACGGTCGATGCGGGCCTGAATGCGGCGCCTGGCGATCCGGTCTTTCAAACCGTCGAACCAGGCGTCAAATGTCTCAGTGGTGCGGATATTCAACATTCAGAAAGTGTAATCCATGGACTACATATGTGTCAACCATGGTTCACGCCCCGTCTCCGGCTCCCTGAGGCTCGGCCCTCATTCTGCGTCGAGCCCGCATTCACCGATTAACCATTGGCGGAATGCGCTGACCGCCGGTGTCGCCGCGCGCTGTGTGACGAGCAGATAGCCGCGCTCCGTGACCACGGGTGTGTCGAACGGTTCGACGAGTTGGCCGGTGGCGAGCAGTTCGTCGATCAGCGGCGCCCAGCCGAGCGCGACACCCTGGCCCATGATCGCTGCATGGGCGACCAGCGTAAAGCTGTTGAAGGTGATGCCGCGATGCGCGGCGGGCGCATCCAGGCCGTGTGCCGTAAACCAGTCGGCCCACGACAGCCAGCGCGCCGGCTGGGTGGGTTCGAGATGCAGCAGCGGCAAGCTCGTCAGATCGGACGGCGTACGCAACTGCGGATGCGCCGCCAGAAACGCCGGACTGCACACCGGCGTGACACGTTCCGGAAATAGCTTGAGCGCGCCTCGCGCGGTCCAGTCCGCATCCTCGTCGCCGAACGCAATCACAACGTCCGCCTGATCGTGTGAGGGATCGAATACGGTTTGCGACGTGATGATCTTGACGTCGACGTCCGGCATCAACGCCTTGAACTGCGACAGGCGCGGCATCAACCAGTAGGTAGCGAAACCGAAATCGGTGGAGAGCGTGAGGGTTTGCGGCGTGCGCCGTGCGCGGATCTCGGCGGTGGCCACGCGGATAGTGTCGAGCGCGTTGCGTACTGCTTCGAAGAGGCACGCGCCGTCTTCCGTCAGCGTGACGCCACGATGGCCGCGTTCGAAAAGCGGTGCGCCAACGGCTTCTTCGAGTTGCACCACGCGCTGACTGACCGCCGGCTGCGTCGAGCCGAGTTCGCGCGCGGCCGCCGTGAAACTCGCAAGCCGCGCGGCGGATTCGAACATTGTCAATGCCTGCATTGGCGGCAAACGATCCTGCCTCGACATAAGGCCCCCTTATAGGCACATAACGATTTGCCGTCTTCACAGCTTCGAATTGGACAGCAATAGTGGTGTTCATGCGGGGCCGGCGTGCCGGCTATTCCGCTTGCAACGACACCTGCATCCGCATTTGCGATTCTATTCGAGGCGCGCCCCAATGCTTGAAACGAAACAGAATATCCTCATTCTGATGGCCGATCAGATGACGCCGTTTGCGCTGGCCGCATATGGACATCGTCTGACGAAGACCCCCAATCTCGATCGCCTCGCCAAACAGGGCGTGGTATTCGACTCGGCGTATTGCGCCAGTCCTCTATGTGCGCCGTCGCGCTTTTCCTTTTTGTCGGGCAAGCTGCCGTCCGCGATCGGCGCCTATGACAATGCAGCAGAATTTCCGTCGCAAACGCTGACGTTCGCGCACTATCTTCGCGCCGTTGGGTATCGCACGATCCTGTCCGGCAAAATGCATTTCTGCGGGGCCGATCAGTTGCATGGTTTCGAAGAACGGCTCACCACCGACATCTATCCCGCCGATTTCGGCTGGACGCCGAACTGGGACGATTTCGAAACGCGTCCTACGTGGTACCACAACATGAGTTCGGTGATCGACGCCGGCCCCTGCGTGCGTACCAATCAACTGGATTTCGACGATGAAGTCACCTTCACCACGCGCCAGAAGCTTTTCGATATCGCGCGTGAGCGCCATGCAGGCAAAGATGAGCGGCCGTTCTGCCTGGTCGCTTCGCTGACGCATCCGCACGACCCTTACGCGATTCCTCAGAAATACTGGGACCTGTATGCGGATGAAGACATCGAACTGCCCACGCATCGCGATTCGCTCGATGAAGCCGATCCGCATTCGAAGCGTTTGCGGCATGTGTGCGAAACCGACCGCACGCCGCCAACCGACCAGCAGATCCGTCATGCACGGCGTGCTTATTACGGCGCGATTTCCTACGTCGACGACCAGTTCGGTGCGATTCTCGACGCGCTCGAACAAGCGGGGCTTGCCGAAGATACCATCATCGTGGTGACGTCGGATCACGGCGAGATGCTCGGCGAGCGCGGACTCTGGTACAAGATGACGTTTTTCGAAGGCGGCTGCCGGGTCCCATTGATCGTGCATGCGCCGCAGCAGTTCGACGCGCATCGGGTACGCGAGTCGGTCTCGCACCTCGATCTGTTGCCCACACTGGTGGAAATGGCGCGCGGCGAACAGCCGGCGCTCTGGCCGGATTCGCTCGACGGTCAGAGTCTCGTCCCGCACCTGCTCGGCACCCAAGACACCCATGATGGCCACGACGAAGCGATTGGCGAATACCTGGCGGAAGGCGCCATTGCGCCGATCGTGATGCTGCGGCGCGGGCGCTTCAAGTTCATCCATACACCGGCCGATCCTGATCAGCTCTACGACGTGGCAGCGGACCCGCTCGAACGCGAGAACCTCGCGACGCACGCCGGCTATGCAACCCAGGTCGCGGCATTGCGCGAGGAGATCGCGCGACGCTGGGATCTCGCCGCGCTGCACAACGAAGTACTCCGAAGCCAGCGCCGCCGCCGTTTCCATTTCGAGGCTACGACACAAGGCACCGTCGCATCATGGGACTGGCAGCCGCATGTCGATGCGAGCCAGCGCTATATGCGCAATCACATCGATCTCGACACGCTCGAAGCAATGGCCCGTTTTCCCGCTGTGACGCGTTGATTCTCCATTTACGATTCAATCCACTTATCCTCCCAGCACCCTCTCAGCTACAGGAAGCCGACATGATGAAAAAGCTCTTCAAACAGGCTGTATCCGGAGTTGCGCTGCTATGCGCGGCGGCCACCTTCGCCATGGCGGCCGAGCCGCAATCCTGTACGCAGGTGAACATGGCGGGGCCTGGCTGGACCGACATCGACGCCACCAATGCGATGACCGGCGTGCTGCTGAAGGCGCTCGGTTACCATCAGAACGTGGCGAACCTGTCAGTGCCGATTACCTATCAGGGCCTTAAGAAAGGGCAGATCGACGTGTTTCTCGGCAACTGGATGCCGGCCCAGGCACCGCTCGTCAAGCCGTTCGAAGAAGACAAATCGATCGAAGTCGTGCATCCGAATCTGAGCAATGCGAAGTTCACGCTCGCCGTGCCCGATTACGTCGCCGCTGCGGGGGTGCATTCATTCGCGGATCTCGCAAAGAACGCCGACAGGTTCGATAGCAAGATCTATGGCATCGAACCGGGTGCGCCGGCCAATCAGAACATCAAGAAGATGGTCGACGACAAGGCCTACGGGCTCGGCAACTGGAAGCTGGTCGAATCGAGTGAGACCGGCATGCTCACGCAGGTCGAGCGCGCCGTGCGGGACAAGAAGTGGATCGTGTTCCTTGCATGGGAGCCGCATCTGATGAACACGAAATTCAAGCTGACCTACCTGGACGGCGGCGACAAGTACTTCGGGCCGAACTACGGCGGCGCCACGGTCAATACCGTTGCGCGTAACGGGTACGCCGAGCAGTGTCCGAATGTGGGCCGCCTGTTCAGGCAGCTCACATTCAATGTCGATCTGGAGAACGGCGTGATTACCGAGGTGCTGGAAAAGAAGACCGGTGTCGATGCGGCCGCCACCGAGGCACTCAAGCGCCACCCCGAATTGCTGAAATCATGGCTCGACGGCGTGAACACTGTCAGTGGCGCCAATGGCTTGCAAGCCGTGCAAACCGCACTCGGCGTGAAATAAGCGCGGTGTTTCACACTTCGAGGTCGCTACTCGACAGATTCATGTCGCATCCGGTCGAATCTTCATAAATCTGGACTCGTATTCTTGAGCCGTCGATGCAGACATGACAGATCGTTACATGCATTGCCGATAGCTTCAATTCGTTTCAACCAGTCTCAGCCGATTTCGAACTGCCCGTCATGCGAGAAGCGCTGCGCGTTGCAAGACAACGCGCGGCGGGGATCGCTTTATCCAACGAAATACGCAGGCAAAGAGCAGGGGAGAATTAGATGAAGAAGAGAAATGCCGTTAGTCTTTCGGGACTTGCTCTCGCGGCAAGCGCGGTATGTGCGCCGACGGTGGCCCATGCGCAAAGCAGTGTCACCCTGTACGGGATTCTGGATGCCGGCATCACGTACGTGAACAATGCCGGGGGCGCACATCAGTTCAAATTCGACGACGGCATTTCCTACGGCAACCGGATCGGCTTTAAAGGCGTAGAAGATCTGGGCGGCGGTTTGCAAGCGGTCTTCGTACTCGAATCGGGTTTTCACCTGGGCAATGGCCAACTGGGATTCGGCGGTGCTGAATTCGGACGCCAGGCTTACGTGGGTATCAAGAACGGCTGGGGCACTTTCTCGTTCGGCAATCAGCTCGATATGACGGAAGAGTTCGTCTACCTGTACAACATTTCCGCATGGGCGAGCGGTTACGCGATTCACCAGGGCGACTTCGACCGGATGAACGGCGACCGTCTGCCGAATTCAGTGAAGTTCCTGTCGAACGATTTCTCCGGCTTCACCTTTGGCGGCATGTACTCGTTCGGCAACACCGCTGGCGACTTCCATCAGAAGAGCGCATGGAGCGTCGGCGCGCATTATGACCACGGTCCGTTCAACATGGGCCTCGCGTATACGCAGTTGAACAATCCGTACGGTATCTATGGTTTCGACCCGTACGCGATGATCGGCACGCGAACCTTCCTCGGCCAACCGACCGTGTCCGTCGATCCGGCCACGGGTGCTGTAACCGATCTGTATAGCGCGTCGGCATTCCCGGTGGATAAGCAAGGTGCGTTCGCGGTCGGCGCCGCCTATACGATCGGCAACCTGATGCTCTCGGGCGACTTCACCTATACGACGATCAAGGGCTTCGGGCAGACTTCGCATATGCAGGTGTATGAAGCGGGCGCGTCGTATAACTTCACGCCCGCGTTGTCGCTATACGGCGGCTATCAGCACACGAGCTTCGAAGGCAATCACTGGAACCAGGGCTCGCTCGGGTTGCATTACCTGTTGTCCAAACGTACCGATGTCTATGTTTCCGGCGACTATCTGCGCGCCTCGAATGGCGTGAACGCGGTGATCGGCTACAGCTTCGCACCGTCGACGTCGAATACGCAATCCGACGTGCGGATCGGCATGCGGCATTCGTTCTAAGGGTTTTCAGCGGATTGACGCGGGCGGCTTCCCGGATGGCGGGAGCCGCCCGCTGTCGTTTCGGCGGTCAATGAGGTGGCCGCCGTTATGCATCCGCGTTTTCCTTACTCCAGAAATCCGGCCGCGCGCCGATATGCAGCCAGCCACCGCGAATCGATCGCGTCTTGTCGGGCGGAAAGTATCGGGAGAATGGAGTGAGGCGTCTCAGTTTGAACACCAAGTTATGGCTGGCGCTGCTGATTACGTGGCTGGGCCTGCTGTTCCTGGGCGGCTGGGCCGCGTGGGAGTCGCGTGAAAGAACGATGGCGGATCGTCAGAGCGCAGTTCGGAACGTTGTGGAGTCGGCGGCCGGAATCGTTGCGGATTACGCCGGGAAAGTCGATGCTCACCAGTTGACGCTCGAGCAGGCGCAGGAGCAGGCAAAGGCGAGACTTTCCGTCATGCGCTATCCGGGCAATGGTTACATGATCATTACGACGGCGCACCCGGTGGTCATCATGCATCCCGTGCTCGCGGACCTGCGGATGAAAGACGTCAGCGACTACAAGGACACGGACGGCAAGCTGCTATTCGTGGAGATGGTGAAAGTCGCGCAGGCACAGGGCCAGGGTTTTGTACGCTATATGGGCCGCTTGCCCGGCAAGCCGGACCGGCTGGAGAAAATCAGCTTCGTTAAACGGTTTGTCCCCTGGGACTGGTATCTGATCTCAGGGGTATACGTCAACGATATCAATGAGGCATTCAAGGCCGATCTGCTGCGCTACCTGATCGTCGTTCTGTTGATCGGCGCCCTCAGTTCAACGGCACTGATCCTGATCATCCGCAATGTGACGCACAGTCTCGGTGGCGATCCGGTGTACGCGGCCGCTGTCGCCGAGCGTATCGCGAACGGCGATCTGTCGCGCGAGGTAGCGTTGCAGCGGACAGACGCCGACAGCATGTTGTCGGCGATGGAGCGGATGCAGCGCCGTCTGGTGGACACGCTGCGCGCCATTCGCGGGGGAACCGAAACGATTACCGTGGCGGCGCAGCAGATCGCGGCCGGCAATCAGGATCTCTCGGCGCGCACGGAACAGCAGGCAGCGTCGATCAGCGAAACCGCCGCCACCATGGAACAACTCACGGCGACCGTGAAGCAGAACGCGCACAATGCCCACGAGGCCAGCAGGATGGCCGCGGACGCGTCCAGTATCGCGGGTGAAGGCGGCGTTGCGGTGCAGCAGGTGGTGACGACGATGCAAGGCATCGCGGCCAGTTCGTCGCGCGTCGTCGACATCATTTCGGTGATCGAAAGCATTGCGTTCCAAACCAACATCCTGGCGCTCAACGCCGCGGTGGAAGCGGCCCGCGCGGGCGAGGAGGGCCGGGGGTTCGCCGTCGTGGCGGGCGAGGTGCGCAATCTGGCGCGCCGCAGCGCGGAAGCGGCGAAGGAGATCAAGTCTCTGATCGAGGATTCGACCGGCAAGGTGGATAGCGGCAAGCTGCAGGTTGAACGCGCGGGCACCACGATGGCGTCGCTGGTCCAGTCCGTCAGGCGCGTAACGAGCATCATCGCGGAGATTTCGTCGGCATCCGAGGAGCAAAGTCGCGGCATCGAGCAGGTGAACGTGGCGATTGCCCAGATGGACCAGACGACACAGCAGAACGCCGCAATGGTCGAACAGGCCGCCGCGGCCGCCCAGTCGATGCAGGAGCAGGCGCAAAGCCTGCGCGATGCGGTCAACGTGTTCCAGTTCTCGCACGCGGCAACGGACTGAGCGCTCCTGTGGACCTGCGCACATCTCGGTACTGACACGCATTGCGTCCGCTCGTGAATATGTGCGAGATTGCCGTCCAGATCCCGGCGATGAATCGAGTTGCGGACCGGTTGCCGCAGCCTTATACGAAAGTGCCGGGATTTCAACGCCGATGGTGCGGATAACGCAAAGCGAGAGATCCTATGTCCCAGCAGAAAGCAGCCGAAATTGCCGCGCGGCTCGACCGTTTGCCGCCATCGCGCACCATCTGGACGATGGTGATCCTGATCTCGCTTGGCGGCGTGTTCGAGTTCTACGACCTGTTCTTTACGGGTTACGTTGCGCCGGGTATGAACGAGTCCGGGCTTTTCAAGCCTGAATCGCTGGGATTTCTCGCCTCGCTTCAACCGCTGGCCGTGTCCGGCTTTGGCACCTTCGTGTTCGCGACGTTCGCCGGTCTGTGGGTCGGCACGCTGATGTTCGGTTATGTCGCCGACCGGTTTGGCCGCCGCCTGATCTTCACGTGGTCGCTGATCTGGTACATGGTGTGCACGATCATCATGGCCTTCCAGTCGTCCGGGCTGGGCCTCGATATCTGGCGTTTCGTTGCCGGAATAGGTATCGGGGTCGAGCTGGTGACCATCGATACTTATATTTCCGAGCTGATTTCAAGCGGGCAGCGAGGCCGCGCCTACGCCGTCAATCAGTTCATCACGTTCTCCGTTGTGCCGGTGGTGGCATTCCTTGCCTTCGCCTTGAAAGGCACCCGGCCGCTAGGGCTCGACTACTGGCGCGTCGTGATCCTGATTGGCTCGGTAGGTGCAATCGTGGTCTGGATCCTGCGGCGCCACATTCCTGAAAGTCCGCGCTGGCTGGCGCGGCATGGAAAGGTCGACGAAGCCGAGCGCATTGTCGCGGATATCGAGCGCCGCGTGGTCGCGGAGAAAGGCATTCAACTCGCCGCACCGCAGGCCGTCATGCCGGAGAGTCAGGCGGCAGGCACGTTGGGGGAAATTTTTACGTCCCAGTATCGCCGCCGCACGATCATCCTGTCGATTTTCAACATGGCTCAGGTGATCGGCTTCTACGGCTTCGCGGCGTGGGTGCCGACGCTGCTGATTCACCGCGGTATTCATGTGACTGCCAGCCTCGGCTACGCCTTCGTCATTGCCATTGCCAACCCCTTCGGCCCGCTGCTCGGCACCTGGTTTGCAGACCGGGTGGAACGCAAGGTTCAGATCATTGGCGGTCTCGTCGTCATGGGCGTGGTGATTGCGGTGTTCTCGCAAGCTTCCGAACCCTGGCTGCTGATTGCGCTCGGCGTTCTATTCACGCTGTCGTCGAACATCATGTCCTACGCGTACCACGGTTACCAGGCCGAGCTTTACCCGACTCGGGTTCGCGCGCGCGCCATCGGGTTCGTCTACTCGTGGAGCCGGATTTCCGCGGCTTTCGCCGGTCTTGCGATCGGGGTTTTGCTGCACGGCTATGGCGTACCCGGCGTCGCGGTCTTTATCGGTATTTCGATGATTGTCGCGATCTGCATGATTCTGCTCGGACCGCCCACTCGCGGGCTGGCTTTGGAGGCGATTAGTCACTGAGTTTCGGGCACTTTCCTCCTGGAGGGGCATCCCTGCGTCGTCTCGCGGCGTTCGCCAAGGGTTTGTCTCTAGACATATCCGCACCGCCCATGTCGATAAACAGATCGGGTAGCCGTGTTCAGGCAACGGCTCGCCGGTCCCTGGGGCGCAGCAGCACGGCCGTAACGAGACCTGGGGCGAACCCTCGATAGCGTTGTGGAGCGTGCATGCACCGATTCAGTTTCACGCAAAAGCTCTGGCTGCCTCTGATCGTCAGTCTGATGGCACTCCTCGTGGTGTCCGTGTCGGCAGCATGGTTGTCCCGTCAGACCCGCATCGAAGAGCGCAAGAACGATCTGGTCAACGTCGCGCATGTAGGGCTCAGCATCGTGAAGGAATACGCGACACTTGCGCAGAGCGGCGCGCTCCCCGAGGCGGATGCCCGCAAACAGGCACTCGAGCGGCTGCGCAATATCCGCTATGGCGAAGACGGTTATTTTCTCGTGATCGATTCCAAACCGCGGATGGTCATGCATGCGATGAAACCCGCATTGAATGGAAAAGACCTGGCGGGGGCCGCCGATGCCGATGGCCGCCATCATTACGTGACCTTCGCTTCGGTCGCGCAGGCGCCGAACGGTGGTTTCGTCGATTACGTGTTCCCGCATCCACACGATCCGGCCAATGCAGCGGTCGACAAGATCGGCTATGTTGTGCGATATGCGCCGTGGGACTGGATTATCGCTACGGGCGCTTATGTGGACGATATCGACGCGGCGTTCAAAGAATCGCTCTATCTCGTGGGCGGTATATTTGCCGGACTGGCGGTGCTGCTGTCCACGCTGGTCTCGTTGACCAACCGCAGCATCCAGCGCACGATCGGCGGCGATCCGGCCTATGCGGTCCAGGTGGCCGGCGAGATCACGTTGGGTAACCTTGCCATCGACATCGACACCCGCCGGGCCGACGATTCCAGTCTGCTGCATGTCATGCAGAGTATGCGCGACGGGCTCGCCGACACGATTGGACAGATCAAGGACGCCGCCAGCAAGGTGGCGATGGGCGCGGGTGAGATTGCCGAGGGCAACGCCGATCTGTCCGCGCGTACCGAGAATCAGGCCGCCTCGCTCGAGGAAACCGCTGCCAGCATGGAGCAAATGACCGCGATGGTCAGACAGACGGCCGAGAACGCTCAAACGGCAAGTGAAATGACGGCGAATGCGGAGGAAATCGTCAATCGCGGTGGCGAGATGGCAACGGCAGCGGCGTCGACCATGCAGGAGGTGTCGAGCGAATCGCACAGGATGGTGGAGATCATTTCAGTGATCGAGGGCATTGCATTTCAGACCAATATCCTCGCACTCAATGCCGCGGTAGAGGCGGCGCGGGCAGGAGACGAGGGACGCGGTTTCGCTGTTGTGGCCGGTGAAGTGCGTACGCTGGCGCAGCGCAGTGCGAGTGCAGCAAAAGAAATTCGGGTTCTGATCAATCGCGCGGTGGGAAAGGTGCAGAACGGCGTTGAACTCGTCGATAAAACCGGGCAGACAATCGAGGCTGCGCGCGATGCGATCGCGAGAGTGTCAGGGGTCGTACACGAGATCACGGCGGCCGCCAAAGAGCAGAGCGCCGGCATCAATCAGGTCAACATTGCTGTTACGCAGATGGATAGCATGACGCAGCAAAACGCCGCGCTGGTCGAACAGGCAGCGGCAGCGGCGCAGTCGTTGACCGAGCTGGCGCAACTGCTGCATGTCTCGACAGATAAATTTCATCTGCGGGAAGCGCCTGGCGGGGTAAGTCGGCCGGAGATGAAGGTTCGGACGGAAAGCCGCGCGTCGCGCGGGCTGTCGGCGGTGTCATGATTGCGGCGTCACGGCACAGGACGTGCTTCGCATATTGGCAAACCACGCCAGCGTGAGTCCTGCGTTCTGGGCTGCGCTCTGGCCGGCGCCTTCTCAGGAGAGAAGGGCTGCATGACAAACGCTCACGAGTCCGTGCCCGCAGCGCGTCAGCGTTTGTAAATGATGCGCGCAGCGATGTAAGGTTTTCCGCCGAGGTTCGTCGTGCATCGTCGAGCAAGACGATGCTTGCGGGCACACAGCTTCGCAAGCAGGGAGTCATATGCGATACGAGCGGCAGATAGAACGGGGATATTACGAAGCGTTCACGCTGGCGCCACGCGACTGGGTGCCGAACAACAGCAAACTCGCCGTAGCGATATACCGAACGGCGATACCGGGTGCAGGCGGCGATCTGGTCGCCGAATTCGAAGCGCTTTTCGAGCATAACCAATGGCCGCCGCAATGGCGCGACGGTATCTTCGACTACCATCATTTTCATTCGACCGCGCACGAAGTGCTGGGCGTCGCGTCGGGTTCGGCCGATGTCATCATTGGCGGCCCGGGCGGATGCGTGGTCACCCTGCATCCGGGCGACGCGCTGCTGCTGCCTGCCGGCACCGGACATTGCCTGCAGGCGTTCAACGGCAATCTGCGCGTGGTGGGCGCGTACCCGGCGGGGCAGCAATGGGACATCAGGCGCGACAAGCTGACCCCGGAAGAACTCGCTGCAATGGAGTCGCTGCCGTTTCCGCCCAGCGATCCGGTGCTGGGTGAGCGTGGTCCCGTTATCGAGCAATGGCTCGGCATGGCTTGAGCCCACAAGTCTTACGGCGGTCTCCCCGGAAAGAGCGCGACGCGCTGGAGATCGCGCGGCAGGGAAGGATTTCGCGAGATGGCAACGGACGCTAATCACTCAGCGGGTCACACCACGCAAACGCTGATACCAGTTCATCAACGGCGTTGCGGAGACACCGTGCACGATCACTGACGCGGTTACCACCGCCAGTGCGAGTGGCACGAGAGGCAGCACGTCGGCGCGCGGGCCATGTTCGAGTGCGTACGCGAGGTAGTAAAACGAGCCGATCCCGCGAATCCCGAACCAGCTCATCAAGCGCCGCTGCGCGGGTGAGGCCGGTGAGCCGATCAGCGACGCTTCGACGGCGAGCGGCCGCACAAGCACAAACAATACGACAATAAGCGCCGCGCTCGACCAGGTGAAGAGCGCCACAGGGAGCGACGAAAGGACGTTGCCGATGATCATCATCGTGGCCATTTCGGCGATCCGTTCGAGTTCGATCGTGAAGCCCAGCACCGATTCGGCGATATATGCATGCGCTTTGCGCGGATGCGCGGCAGTCGCCTGGATATCGCCCGGATCGACGGCCCCGATGGCGGCGGGTGCCGAGCGCTTGCCGCTCGCGCGGTGTTCGGCCCGGCGCATCGCGACACCCGCCGCGAACACGGCGAGAAATCCGAACGTGTGGAGCAGTTGCGCAGCGCCGTACGAGAGTGCGATCAATCCAAGCGCAAAGAAACCTTCGAGGCCAAGGGCCTGGGCGTGATGAGTACGCAGCCAGGCTACCGCGTGCGTAGTCGTCCAGCTCAGCAGTGCGCCCACGGCTATTGCGCCGACGATACCCCATACCGTCATGCCCAGAAAACCGATCGAAAACACCTGCTCGACGCCTGCTCGCGGGTCTGAACACAGCGCGAGGCCGGCGAGTACGAACGGTAGAGCGACGCCGTCGTTCAGACCGCCTTCACCGGAGAGTGCGAAGCGCACCCGGTCGAGATCGCCGGAATGGCGGACTTGCACATCGTGCGCAAGCACTGGATCGGTCGGCGCCAGAATGGCGGCAAGCAGCAGCGCGGGTCCCCAGCCAAGCTTCAATATGCCGACGCCAGCCAGCGTCAGGAGCGGCACGGTGACGATCATCGCGAGCAATCCGAGCCGCAGCGGCAGGCTCCACATCGCGTCGAGCACCGGCACCCTCAAGCGTAAGCCGATCGCGAACAGCGACACCAGCAGCGCGATCTGCGTGAGGATGCGCAGCAGGGCGGCGTCGTGGGGAAGGGACAGCGCAAGCAGCCCGACGCCTGTCGGGCCGAGCACGAAGCCAGCAGCCAGATAGAACATCGCCGTGCTGCATGGCAGGCGCTCGAACATTGAACTCGCAATGCCCATGGCGACGAAGATGCCGCCGGCGATCAGAAAGGACGCTGTCTCGTGCATGCCGCTGAACCAGGATGGTCGTGTCAGCGGTACGCGCAATGCCTATGCCTGGGCTTTATTCGAGTAATCGTAGCGTCGCAAAGCTTCTGCGAGGCGAGGGGATAGCAGATCTACGGCTGCTCAACTGCCACCGGTGAGCACGCCGGATTCTGTCTGGTGACGACGATACATTTCGAGCGTCAGCGCTTCGGCGTCGTGTGACAGAAACGTCGCGGCGCCTTCGGCCGAACCTTCGGCGGACTCGACGACACGCACGAACATCAATGTTTCATACTCCGAAATAGCGTCGTCCCACGATGAGTGCGTAGCTAGCAGCCGCGCAAGTTCGGCCGCGTCGAGCATCGCATTGTTCACGCCTTCGCCACCGAATGGCGACATCACATGCGCCGCATCACCGATCAGCGTGAGGCCAGTGCGGTGCGTCCAGCAATGCCCTACAGGCAGGGCATGAATCGGCCGTACGGCAAATTGATCGTTGCTGGCGCGAAACAGATCCAGGATGCCGTCGGCGAAGCCCGCGTATTCGCGTATCAAGCCTTCCCGGACCGCTTTCGGCGAGGTGAAATCGAAGCGCCGTTCCACCCAGCCAAGCGGAACGCGGAAGATCGCGTAGCCGCGCAAATGCGCGTTACCGTTGCGCTGGACGATCAGCCCCTTGCCGTCGCTTTCCACGCCCATCTTGCCGCGACCGACCAGGCGCGCCAGAACGGGATGAGAGCGGTCGACGTCGTCGATGCCGAATTCGACGAAACACAGACCGCTATATTGAGGCATGTATGGCGACAGCAGTGGCCGTACGCGTGACCATGTGCCGTCGGCACCGATCACAAGATCGAATGGACCTTCAATACCGGCGTCAAACAGCAGGTTCCAGCGTCCGTCGCCATTGTCCAGTACTTCGCGCAGCGGCCGGTTCCACTGAACCATGCCGTCCGGCAGGGCACCGAGCAGCATGGCGCGCAAGGCCGTGCGGTCGACCTCGGGGCGATTCCCGCTCGCGGTGTCGGGATCTTCAAAAAGTACCTGCCCGTGTTTGTCTAGCAGACGTGTGCCTTGATCCTCATAGCGGGCGAACGCCTGGAATGCATCGGTCAAGCCGGCACGTTGCAGCGCCAGCAGACCGGACTCTTCGTGCAGGTCCAACGTGCCGCCTTGCGGTCGTTCGAGCGGATGCGTGTCGCGCTCGAATATCGTGGCGGCAATCCCTTGAAGATGAAGCAGACGTGCAAGCGTGAGTCCCGCGGGCCCACCGCCGACAATGGCAATTCTGGGGTTTGCATTCATGAGAGATTTCATTAATATAGGCACCTATGCAATATATATAGGTACCTATTGATATGTCAAGCGAATCGCACGCCGAAGATCCGGGTCGGCCCATGAGGCTGATCGGCCAGGTGTATCGAAGCTTTGCGAGGCTGGTCGACACGCCGCTGCGTCAGTTGGGGTTTGCTTATGGCCAGTTGCCCGTTCTGGTGACGCTGAAAAAAGCCGGCGCCCTGTCTCAGGCAGAGTTGGCGCGTACGGCGCAGGTGGAGCAGTCCAGCATGGCGCAACTTTTGAGCCGGATGGAACGCGACGGGTTAGTCAAACGCGTGCCCGATCCGGCCGATGGCCGAAGCAGGCTCATCTCGCTGACTCCCCATGCCGCGAAGCAGATGCCCAACGGCAAGCGGGTCATGGACGAGGTTTGCGAAACAGCCTTGAGCGGCTTTACTTCCGAAGAACGAACGCAATTACTGGAGTTGTTGCTGAGGATCGACGCTAATCTGGAACGGTCGCTCATCGATAGGGATAATGGCTGATACGCAGACGTATCGGGAGAGGGCGATGATAGAACGGCATAGGGTTACAACAGCGTTTGAGCTTCCGGGGCACCGGATCGAGCGGTCCTTCGGCGTCGCTCGTGGGATCGTCGTTCGGTCCCGATCCATCGTTGGCTCGCTTGGCGCATCGCTGCAGACAATTTTCGGCGGCAACATCTCGCTGTACACGTCGCTGTGTGAGCGAACGCGGCAGGACGCTTATGAACGGATGCTTGCCCAGGCCGCGGAGTTGGGGGCGAACAGCATCATCGGCATGCGATACGACGCGACCGAGATTGCGAGAGGTATTACTGAGGTGCTGTGTTACGGGACCGCAGTCGACGCAACCGTGCTGGACTGACGCGTATGTGACGGGCGAGGCTGACGGCCCGGACACGCGGTTATGTTTAGCGCGCGGCGTGCCGTAGCGAAGAGACGCCCGCTGCAGCCCGCATCTGGGTCAGCAGCGCTTCGCCCGACCATGACGGCCGCAGGTCGCTTCGCTCGGCCTCGCGCACGAGCTCGCATAGCCGTTCGTTCACCGGCGCCGTCCGGCCAAGGCGGTCAGCGAGGCGCACGACTTCGCCATTGATCCAGTCGATTTCCGTGGTGCGGCCCGCGGCCAGATCGTCGGACATCGACGAGCGCGCGAGCGGATCGATCGTCAGCATCGTGCGGCCGAGCCGTTCGAACAACGCGTCAGGCACGCCGAGAACACGCGGTATCCAGGTGGCGGGAAGCGGCGTCACTTTGGCCGGCCGTATGTTGGCCAGCTTCAGAAGCACGAGTGCTTCTTTCTGCGCCATGCCGAGGCAGATCCGGTAGGCGCGCTGCGAGAGTTCCTCCTTCAGCGGCCGGTTGGACAGCGCGTTGATCGCGTTGTTGAGATTGAGCAGCAGCTTGGCCCACTGCACCGGCAACATGTCGGCGTGCTGGATCAGCGGCAGATCTGCATTTCTGAAATCGTCGACGAACGGCTGCAAGGCCGGTGTTTGCCGGACCTCCAGTTTCCCCGCCGAACCTTGATGAAACGCAGCTGGGCTGCGTTCGACAACATTGAATGGCACCATCCCCTCCAGCACTGTGTGATGCGGCAGCGCCGCGCGCAGCACCTCCGCATTACCGACGCCGTTCTGGAAGCTGACGACCACGGCGTCCGGACGAAGCACGCTCGCCAGTTCCACCGCGGCGGTGGGTGTCGCGGCGGACTTGACGGTCACCAGCACGAGGTCGGCTGCGGCTGCCTTTACTGCCTGCGTGGATATGTCGATCCGCTCTGGCGGTACGAACCAGTGTCGATTGTCGTAGTGCGACAGGGTAATGCCTTGCTGCTGCAACAGATCGGCGATACGGGCACGCCCGACAAAATCCACCTCGCTGCCGGCGGCAAGCAACCGTCCACCGATATAGCAACCAATGGACCCCGCGCCGTAGATACAGATTTTCGCCATGTAGATTCTCGAGTGATCCGTCCGATTACAACAGAATCGCTACAGGAAGCGAGTCGTGGCAAGTACTTTTCTCTGTCACCGGGCAGTCGGTGAGTGCCGGCATTGACCGCATCGGCGTCGTCAATCCGCCCCGCGTGAAGGAAGTGGGGGAACCAGAGCTTTCTTCATTGATGGCGCGGCGTGTAGCACATAGTTCTCGCGCTCATAGAACGGAATGGCGTCCGGCCGCGCGTCAAGAAAAATCGCGCTCATACCGCGAGCACGGGCGTCGGCTTCGGCATATTCCATCAAGGATCGACCGACGCCGCTCCCTCGGCCCGCCGCATCGACCACGAGGTCATCGATATGCAGATGCGCCCCGCGCGCCAGAGTGTGAACGGGCCGCATGCCCATTACCCCGACAATCTTCCCATCATCGAATGCGGCCACAAGCTCATAGCCCGAATGCGATTGCCGGCCGGCTCGCTCCATGAATTCGGCCTCTTCAAGAGACCGAAGTTGAGTGATGACAGGGTATGCGTGCATCCATTCCGGTGGCGATAGTCTTCTAATTTCCAACCTGCTGCGGCTCTGGTCAGTCATGGCTCAAGTCGATCCTCACTCGAAAAAATCAGATTGTTGCATGGAGCATGCGTAGCGAGGTTTTTTGATGGGGGTGGTGGACGTGGAGGTGCCTGCAGCTCACACGCAGCGCTCCGCCGCCCGACATTGGGTTCTCGGGACATTCCCTGGTTAGCTTTTGAAAAAGTGGATACAAAAATCCAGTTTGGTTATATTCGGGACTCGTGTCCCTGTGTCCCAACAGACTTCCATGCCGAAATCCGCCGCATCACGAATCCCTGACCTTGGTGCAACGGCCGAACAGGAGGCCTACCGCTTCCTGTTCGAAGCGATTTGCCAAGGCCGTTTCGCTACGGGCCAACGGATCGTCGCCGAGACTATCGCTGCGGAACTCTCCATGAGCCGCATGCCTGTGCGGGAAGCGTTGCGTCGCCTGCACGCCGAGGGCCTGGTGATCCTCCGTCCGAATCGAGGTGCGATTGTCCGGGGCCTGAGCATCGAAGAGGTCCAGGACATCTTCGACATGCGCGTCGCGCTCGAAGGGCTGGCGATGCGCGTGGCGGCTCCGCGCTGTACTGACAAACACCTGCTCACCCTGGAACGTCTGCTGGACGACATGGACGCTTCGGTTGGAAACACCGAACTGTGGGTTCAGCGCCATTGCGCATTTCACGAATGCTTGTGCGGCATCAGCGGCCGCACGCGCCTCTACGAGCAGATCTGCTCGCTCTATGCGCTGATCGAGGGCCCAATGCGGCTGTGGATGGAGCAGGCAACCTTCAAGCGCAAGCGTGCCCGCGACGCTCATCAGGAACTGCTCGACGCGCTTCGCACCCGGGATCCGGAACTCGCGGAGCGCGCGATGCGCGAACACATCGAGTCGACGGTGCCGCGGCTGATCAACATCCTCGGAACCCCAAACCCTCGCGACTGACGGTTGCACGCGTGCCAGTCACGTCACCGTGCGGGCGACGCACCAGCTTTGTCCCGGTTAGAGGTCGCTTTTCACACTAGGAGCAGTCCGATGTCAGGAAAGAAGATCATGCGTTTTCGTCGCGCCGCCTTTTGCGCAGGCGTATCGATGCTGTTGCACGCAGGGATGACGTTCGCGGCGGATTCGCAACCGGCAGGCCTGCTCAAGCGCGGCACGCTCGTCTATTGCTCGAGCATGGACGCGCCGCCGCTCGCTTTCTACGACGAGCAGCAGCAACCGCAGGGATTCTCGGTCGACGTCGCGCGTGATGTCGCAAAGTCGCTGGGCAACCTGAAGGTCGAATGGCGGAACGTGCCGTTCAGCGGCCAGATTCCCGCGCTAAAGGCGCGGCAATGCGACCTGATCATCGGCCAGTTGTTCGATAAGCCGGAGCGGCGCGAAATCATCGACATCATCGACTACATGTATTCGAGCCAGTCGATCATGGTGCCGCGCGGCAATCCCAGGAATGTTCATTCGCTCGACGATCTGTCCGGCCTGAAGGTCGCGGTGATCAACGGGTCGACGATCCGCTCGCTGCTGGAAAAGGAAAACGACAAGCTCACTGCCGCGCATAAGCCGCCAATGAACATTGTTGTCTACGGCACCGATGCCGACGCTTTCCAGGCATTCCGGCTGCAGCAGGTCGACGCATACGGCACCACAGCCGAAAGCGCCGCTCAATTCCAGAAGGTGTCCGGAAACATGTTCCAGGAAGCCGTGTCCGGATTCAGCCGGATCGCGACGGGCATCGGTGCGCGCAAGAACGAACCGCTCAGCAGCGCTGTCGCGAAGGTCACTGCTGAACTGACGAAGAGCGACCGCTACACGCGCATGCTCGAAAAGTGGAAGCTCGAGAACGAACGCTACTAAGCGGGATGACGCCATGAACTTTAGTTGGGAGATTTTCCGGCGGTTTCTGACGACGCCCAGTCCGGCCTATCTGCATGGACTGTGGCTCACCTGCGGAATCAGCATCTCGGCAGTTCTGCTCGGCACGGTGCTTGGCCTCTTTATCGCATTGCTACGACTCTCGCCAAACCGTCCCCTGCAGTATGTCGCACGCGCCTACATCTGGGTCGTACGCGGCACGCCGCTGCTGGTGCAAATCGTGTTCCTGTACACCGCGTTCGCGGCCGCCGATCTCTTCCGCTTCCACGATCTCGACTTCGGCGTGTTTATCCTGCCGGGCAACATCCAGGCAGCCGTGCTGGCGCTCGGGATCAATTCCGCCGCGTACATGGCGGAAATCATTCGTGCGGGTCTGAGTGCCGTCGATCGAGGCCAGTATGAAGCGTCGCGTTCGCTCGGCATGTCATCGGTGTTGCTGATGCGGCGCATTGTGCTGCCGCAGGCGCTGCGTGTGATCGTGCCGCCGATGGGTAACGAGTTCAACGTCATGCTGAAGAACACGACGCTCGTTAGTGTGATCGGCGTTCCAGAGCTGATGCTCAGCACCCAGATGATCACGTCGGTTAACTTCCGGGTGTTTGAGCTGTACCTCGTCCTCGCGATCTACTTCCTGTTGCTGACAACGCTGTGGGGGTTCGTCCAGCGCCGCCTCGAGGCGCACTATGACCGCGGTGAAGTCAAGGTGACTGCCGGTAACCGCCTGTTCGGTGCGCAAACCATGAAGCTTCTGAGGGGGCGTTGAGGTGAATCAGACAGATGAAGTCATTATCGAGGCGTCGAATGTCCATAAATCGTTCGGCACAACGAAGGTACTCAACGGCGTATCGCTGAGCGTGGCGAAAGGCGAGGTGGTGGTGCTGATCGGCTCCTCGGGTTCCGGGAAAACCACCTTCATCCGCTGCCTGAATCTGCTCGAAACCTTCGATTCCGGCCGCGTGCGTGTGAATGGGCGCCTGCTCGGCTACGTCGAGCGCGCGAACGGCAAGGTGGTACGCGATTCCGCCCGCGAACTCGCGCGGCAGCGGCGGGACATCGGCATGGTATTCCAGCGTTTCAACCTGTTTCCGCACATGACGGCGCTCGAAAACATCATCGAAGCGCCGACCCATGTGCTGAAAACACCGCGCGGCGCTGCGATTCAGGAAGCGAAGCGCCTGCTGGCCCGTGTCGGGCTTGCGGATCGCGCGGATCACTATCCGTCCCAGTTGTCCGGCGGCCAGCAGCAGCGCGTCGCGATTGCTCGCGCGCTGGCGATGCAGCCGAAGGTTCTGCTGTTCGACGAGCCCACCAGCGCGTTGGACCCCGAGACCGTCGGCGAGGTGCTGCAGGTGATGAAGGAGTTGGCCCATGACGGGATGACGATGGTCGTCGTGACGCACGAAATGGAGTTTGCGCGGGAAGTCGCGCACCGCGTCGTTGTACTCGATCAGGGCGAACTGATCGAGGAGGGGCCGCCGGAGCAGATATTCACCGCGCCGACGCATGCGCGTACCCGCTCGTTCCTGCGCCGTGCGCTGAAGCCCGCGCCCGTGCTCGCGCCACTGTCGCCGACCTGACCTTAGACTGGAGAACCTGCATATGCGTAACTTCGAGATGCCCGGCCGTTC
This sequence comes from Paraburkholderia agricolaris, assembly GCF_009455635.1. NCBI lineage: Bacteria > Pseudomonadati > Pseudomonadota > Betaproteobacteria > Burkholderiales > Burkholderiaceae > Paraburkholderia > Paraburkholderia agricolaris. The sequence continues at coordinate 1,929,729 of NZ_QPER01000002.1, read as the reverse complement.
ACTCGCGTTCGCCCGCAATGGCATGGCCGCGACCTCACACCCCGCGGCAACGCTTGCGGCGCTCAACGTGCTGGCCGCCGGCGGTAACGCGATGGATGCGGCGATCGCCGCATGCGCGGTGCAATGCGTCGTCGAGCCGGGATCGACCGGGGTTGGCGGCGATTGCTTCGCGCTGTATTCGCGCGGTGGCACGGATGATATCGTCGCCTACGACGGGGCGGGCTGGGCGCCTGCGGAGGCCACCGTCGAACGGATGCAACAACTCGGCGTAGACGCCATTGCGCGGCATTCCGCGCATGCGGTGACGGTGCCCGGCGCCGTGCATGCGTGGACGACGCTACACCGCGATCACGGCCGCCTGCCGCTGCGCGACGTCCTCGCGCCTGCGATCCGTCACGCGGAGGAAGGCTACGCAGTCACGCCGCGGGTTGCAGCCGACTGGTCGAAGGAGGTCGAATTACTGTCACGCGACAGGGAGACTCGCACAACGATGCTGATCGACGGTGCCGCGCCAAAGCCCGGCGTCGTGCACCGGCAACCGCGCCTTGCCAGCACGCTGCGCGCGATTGCCGAGGAGGGGCGTGACGCCTTCTACCGCGGTCCGCTCGCCTCTCGAATGGTGACGCATTTGCGCACGCACGGTGGCCTGCATTCGCTGGACGATTTTGCGGACTACCACGGCGAATACGTGACTCCGATACGTTCGGCGTTTCGTGGCTACGAGGTTGTCGAGTGCCCGCCGAGCGGACAGGGTGTGGTTGCGCTGATGATCCTGAAGATTCTCGAGAAACTCGCCGCTGACGGCGACCCGCTCGATCCTGATCGCATCCATCGGGAAATCGAGGCGGCCAAACTCGCCTATTCGATGCGCGACGCGGTATTGGGCGACCCCCGGCAACATGAGGTCGACGTTGACTGGCTGCTATCCGATACACTCGCCGACGAATTGCGCGGCCGAATCGATCTCGACCGTGCGTTGCCGCCTGCGCCGGCGCTCACGCCAGCCGAACATCAGGACACGGTGTATATCACCGTGGTCGATCGCGAGCGCAACTGCGTGAGCTTCATCAACTCGCTGTTTCACCCGTTTGGCAGCGGTCTGATGGCACCGGATTCTGGCGTATTGCTACACAACCGCGGCCAGAGCTTCGTCGTTGAGCCGGGACACCCGAACGCCATCGGACCACGCAAGCGACCGCTGCACACGATCATCCCGGGCATGGTGACGCAAGGCGGTCGCGTACGTATGAGCTTCGGCGTAATGGGCGGCCATTATCAGGCAATGGGCCACGCACACTTCCTGTCGAAGGTGCTTCACTATGGATTGGATCTCCAGTCGGCGATGGACTTGCCGCGTATCTTTCCACGCCCAGGCACGGACTCGGTCGAGGTCGAAGCAACCATGCCCGCGCCGGTTCGTGCGGCGCTGCTGGATCGTGGCTTCAAACTGTCTGCGGCACCGTCCGCGATTGGTGGATCCCAGGCGATCTGGATCGACTGGGAGGAGGGCGTGCTGGTTGGTGCGTCTGATCACCGAAAGGACGGCTGCGCGTTGGGTTATTGAGCGGATGCCGCTGTCGCGACACAGCTTAGGAAGATGCTGCCGATGCGTTGTCGAGACAGGTCTGTCTGATGCAATGGAAGAAATGCGCGGCGGCAGCGGTAGGGGGCTGCTCTCGCCTCGTCAGCAGACTGTGCATCAACTCAGGCAGTGCCTCCCTGACCGGTACCGCTTTCAGTCCGTATCGGCTGAACTCCTGCGCCGCCATGGGCGCGGCAAACAGTGAAACGAAGTCCATGCTTTGCATCAGCGCGAACGCCGTCAGCGTCGACTGGCATCGCATGATGAGTTTGGGCGCACGAAAACCGTGACGCTCGAAGACCTCGGCAAAGCGTGCGGCCGAGCCGGGCGCCGGCCGTCCCGGCAATAGCCAGGTGGCATCGACCAGGTCGGCAAGCGAGCGGCTTTTGAGCAATGGATGCGATTTGCGCGCGCCAATCACTAGCGGGAATGCAATCAACGGCATCACTTCGACGAACTCAGGATAGGAAAGACTCTGCGGCGCCTGGACCACCGCAAAGTCCGTGACGCCCTTTTTGAGTTGATCAAGCGCCTCGAGCCAGGTTGCTTCGTTCAATTCCACCGCGACATTCGGCATGCTCTGCCTGAAACGCGCCAGTGCCTCCGGCAGGAAAACACGGGCGGCCGTCGATGACAAGGATACCGAAACACTGCCGGATTCCCCGTTCTGCATCTGGGCAATTTCCTCGCGCGCGCGCCGCATATCCTCCACCAGTGCCCGGGCACGCACAGCGAAGGTCTGGCCGTATTCGGTCAATTCAATGCCGAGGCTGCTGCGCCTGAATAGCGGTGCACCGAGCATCTGTTCCAGCCCGCGAATAACGGCCGAAACTGCCGGCTGCGATATGCCGAGCGCTCGTGCGCCCGCATGAATGCTGCTGGTTTCGACGACGGCGAGGAAGGTGCGCAACTGGTTCAGTTTCATGATGATTTCACGATCGGTTGAGGGATCAAAATGAGTTATCACTGAGAGCGATTTCTTATCTTTTTTTTATTTCATGCCAGTTTCACAATGGTCGCACACTCCATGAGGAAGGCCATGAAAGAGTTGAGCGAATTCTCGGATACCGCGCCAACCGTCGCCGCGGTGAAGAACCAGGGAGCCAGCGCCGCGCGCGTTATCACGGCGATCACGATCGGCAACGCGCTGGAGTTCTTCGATTTCACCATCTACAGCTTTCTTGCCGTCACCATGGGGGAGCTGTTTTTTCCAAACTCAACACCGTATGGCCAGTTGCTGATGTCGACCGCGGCCTTCGGCGTGGGTTTTGTCACGCGTCCGATCGGCGGTATCGTGCTGGGCAGTTATGCCGACCGGGCGGGCCGCAAGGCAGCGATGATGATGACGCTGGGTTTGATGGCGCTTGGCGCGGCAATGATCGCGTGCGCGCCGACGTACGCGCAGATCGGAATTGCGGCGCCTGTCATCATCGTGATTGCCCGGTTGATCCAGGGCTTTTCGGCGGGCGGTGAAGTTGGCGCGACCACCGCCATGTTGCTCGAGTACGCCACACCCCGGACACGTAGTTTCTATTCGAGCTGGCAGTTTTCCAGCCAGGGCCTGGGCGTCGCGATCGGTGCGATGCTCGCCACTGCCTGCAGCGGCATGCTCAGCCACAGCGAGTTCATGCGGTGGGGCTGGCGGATTCCTTTTGCTGTCGGCATTCTGGTCGCGCCGGTTGGCCTGTACATTCGCCAGAAGCTGGACGACACCGTGCAGCCGAAGCCAGCCCACGTCAAGGCGGCCAGCCCGCTGCGCGTTGTCCTTCGCGATCATTGGCGGGTCATCATGATGGGCTTGCTGCTGATGATGGGCAGCACCGCAAGCGTGTATCTGATCACGTTCTACATGCCGACGTACGCGATCCACGAACTTGGCATCCCGATGTCGAGTGCTCTGCCGGCGGGCATTCTGGTTGGTCTGGTGCTCTTTGCCGGCATGCCGCTGACCGGCATGCTCGCTGATCGGTTCAACCGGAAGAAAATCAGCATTGCAGCCCGCGTGGCCATCGTTCTGGCGATCTATCCCGCGTTCATCTACCTGACTGCCGCGCCAAGCGCGTCCCGTCTCCTGCTCGTGGTGGGCCTGTTGAGCGTCCTGCACGTCATGTCGATGACAAGCATGGCAATTGTGCCGGCGCTGCTGCCGAAGGACATTCGAGCCACCGGAGTCGCTTTCATCTATGCGATCGGCGTTGTTCTGGTTGGCGGTTCATCGCAGTTCATTACCACGTGGCTGGTACACGTCACCGGCTCGAAACTCAGCCCGGCACTCTATCTCCTGGCGTGCACCGCCATTACCGTTGCGGCGCTGATCAAGATCGAAGATCGCTCCGCCCGGCCTCTCATATAAAGGAAACCCACGATGACCGGCAAGATCAATGCACTCTTTTCCGCCAGCTATGCCGAAGCCCGGATCAAGCTGCACCAGGCGGCGGAAAGCCTTGGCGTCACTGTCGAGAGCAGTGTGCTCGACACCTATGTCGGCGCCGACGGCGAAGCGCTAGCCATCGACCATTTGCTGGTGTCGCCGCCTGGCGCGCAATCCCTGCTGGTCATCACGTCGGGCACGCATGGCGTCGAGGGCTTTGCGGGGTCGGGATGCCAGATTGGTTTGTTGCGCGACGAGCACCTGCTCGCGGCGGCGACCACCAACAAGGTGGCGCTGCTTGTCGTCCATGCGGTCAACCCTTATGGTTTTTCGCATCTAAGGCGGGCCAACGAAGACAACATCGACCTTAACCGCAATTGCGTGAACTTCAGCCAGCCGCTGCCGCACAATCCCGACTATAAGGACATTCACTCGCTGCTGCTGCCGCGCACATGGCCGCCCACCGAGCAGAACCGGCGCGACATAGCCGACTACTACGCAACGTACGGTGAAGAACGTTTTCGCAAGGCGTTGGTCACCGGACAATACGACGTGCCCGACGGCCTGTTCTACGGTGGCGCATCGCCAAGCTGGAGCCATCGCAGTGTGCGAGCCATATTCAGGCGTCACCTGAAGGGCTTCCGGCACGTTGCCATGATCGATGTTCATACCGGCCTCGGTGCGCATGGGCATGGCGAAAAAATTTTCGTCGGCCAGTCGTCTCCGCAGGAACTGCTTAGGGCGAAGGCCTACTGGGGCAGTGACGTGCTGGCGCCGGCAAGCATCGGCTCGGCGTCCATTCCGGTGTCCGGGCCAATTGTTGCGCTTGCCTATGAGGAAGCGGAACACGATGCGGATGTGACCACGGTGGCACTCGAGTTCGGTACTTTGCTGTCGGACGATGTCAGGTATGCGCTGCGCGGCGATCACTGGCTGCACAACCAGGTGAGCGCCGCGCCCGGGCAGGCGTACACGATCAAGCGCGCGCTGCGTGATGCGTTCTATTGCGACAATGACGCGTGGAAAGGCATGCTCTTCGGACAGTTCAAGGCCGCTGTCCTGCAGGCTCTGATCGGTCTCGGCAACAGTCGCACGGCGCATTGACGCGGCGCGACCGTGAAAGAAACCGGGTTTCTGTCCGTCCGGCAGTAATCGGCAAGTCATGCCGCCCCGGCATGACTTGCTATCGATAAAAGGTTTTTGTCAGCGAGCGTCTCCACAGGCAAAGTGCTGGAAAAATGGAGACGCAACGTGAATACCAACTCGGTCATCGCCCTCTGTCGTTCTGGCTGAGAGCTTACTCCCCCTTCTTCGCGCGACACGCGTGCGGCTCACGTATTTCGTGAGGCCGCGACGTCAGGTTGTCGATTCGCGCCGGCTGCCGGCCTGTTCAAGCCACTCGGTATCGATGTGGTTGGAAGACGCTCGTCTGTGCGCGGCAAGCGCCTGACTTGTATCACCGATTTTCGTTTCATCCACACCTACAAAACCTCGGAGAACCAGATGAAAAAAACCTTGCTCGCAGTTGCCGTCGCGGCGACCTTGCCGCAACTCGTATATGCACAGAGCAGCGTGACGCTGGCAGGCGTGATCGATGTCGGCATCAATGACGTGACCAATGCCGGCGGAGCGCATCAGTACATGATGTCGAGCGGGGTGAACAATGGAAGCCGGGTCATTTTTCGGGGTGTCGAAGATCTGGGCGGCGGTCTCAAATCATTGTTTTTCCTCGAGAACGGCTTTAACGTCAACAATGGCGGCCTGGGGCAGGGCGGTCTGCTATTCGGGCGGCAGGCCTATGTCGGTCTGGCGAGCGGGCAGTTCGGGTCAATAACGCTGGGTCGTCAATACGATTCGGTGGTGGACTATGTCGGCCAGATCGCCGCGGCGGACAACTGGGGCGGCTATATCTCGGCGCACCCGGGCGACCTCGACAATTTCAACAATAGCTACCGCACCAACAACTCGATCAAGTACACGAGTCCGGCTTTCGGCGGTTTCACCTTTGGCGGCGTGTACAGTCTGGGCGGCGTGGCCGGCGATGTATCGCGCAACCAGGTGTGGTCGCTCGGTGCAGGTTACGCGAACGGGCCATTGAGCCTCGGCGTCGCGATGATCAATGCCCGCAATCCCAACCTCAGTTTCTTCGGCAACAACTCGCAGACCACGCTTACGGCGGCGACTGCAAACGGCACGGTCACGCCGGTGTATAGCGGCTTTATGTCGGCACGCAGTTATACGTCGATTGGCGCTGCTGCCGCCTACACGATCGGCAACGGGACGGCGGCGCTCACCTACTCGAATGTGCGTTTCAGCAACATGGGCGACACGGGTTCAGGTCCAAACCCGGCTCACTACACGGGCACGGCCATGTTCAACAACGCGGAGGTCAGCTTCCGCTACCGCCCTACACCTGAGTGGCTGCTGGGCGCGGCGTATGACTTCACGGACGGCAACGGCGCAGGCGGAAACGAGGGCGCACGCTACCACCAGGGAGAGATGAGCGCGCAGTACTTTCTGTCGAAGCGGACAACGCTGTATGTGATCGGCGTCTACCAGCATGCGGCAGGCGTCGATTCGACCGGCAAGCGCGCCGTCGCGGCGATCAATCTGCTGACGCCGTCGTCATCCGACTCGCAAACCGTGCTGCGCGTGGGCTTCCGGCACAAATTCTGAGCGAGTCCTGCCCGTCTGGGCGAGCGGGCGTGCGGGCGTGCGGGCGGCACTCGGTTACGCTTCTTCGACGATCTGAGTGTTGTCGCCGAGCCAGGTGACGTGATCTTTCCATGCCCCGACCGTGGCGAGGTCGTGCAGCTTTTCGGCGACCACGTCCGACATGGTACGTACCAGCCTCGATGCGCGTTGCTCGCGCAAAGTGGCTAGTGCGACAGTCGATCGGATGCTGGGGCGTTCGATGGGCAATGCTTGTAAATCGCCGCGCTGGACCTCCTCCTGGATTGCCGTGTAGGTGAGCAGCGCGTATCCCAGACCGCGGCGCACGAGTGCCTTCGTCAACGTCACGCTATCCACTTCCAGAACGATGCGCAGATGCACGCCATGCTGTACGGCCGCCTGTTCGAGAACGCGCCGGTTTGCGTGTGGAAAGCCCGGAACGATCAGCGGCAGTTCGGCGAGGTCGCGAATCCGCAGCGGCTCGCCGCCACGTTCCTGAATCACGGTGTCACCCGGCGGCCCGGCGATGACCATGGCTTCGCTGCATAGCGGCAGTACGTCAAATGCTTCCAGCGGCGGCTGGTTGTAGACGATCGCCAGATCGACGCGGCGATCGAGCAGCCATTCCTGCAGCGAACTGCTCAGACCTTCGCGCATGTGCAGCGAGACTGCGGGCCATCGCTCGCGAAACGCTTCGACAATCGGCGCGGAAACCCACACGCCGACCGCCGGCGGCAAGCCCAGCGCAATATGGCCACTCAGACGATCGGCCGATGCGCGGACCTGTTCGCTCGTTTGTGTGACGAAATTGATGATCATCTCCGCGCGTTCGAGCAATTGAGCACCTGCGCTGGTGAGCCGCACGCCGCGTCCATATCGCACGAACAGCGGCGTGCCGAGCTCGGCTTCGAGCTTCGCGATCTGTCTGCTGAGCGCGGGTTGCGCGATGTAAAGCTCGGCGGCCGCGCGGCTGACGCTGCCTACGCGCGCGATATGCACGAAGGACCGCAGTTCCCTGATTTCGATGATCGTCTCCAATGATTTGTTTCGTCGGCTTGATCCATGCCTTGACGGCATAGCTTCCCATCGTAAAAAGGTTTTTGTCAATGGCACGCGTAACGCGCACAGTATCGAAAAATGGAGAAAAGCAGTCTTGAAGCTAATTTCGAACGATATCGGCGAAGCTTCGCCGACAGATAGCAGAACGGCATGGATGGAATTGTCGAGCGGCAATCTACGCTACGCGCTGAGCGGATCAGGCCTGACCGGCGCGGTGATGATTCACGAACTGGGCGGCAGCATCGAGAGCTGGGAGGGGGTCGCGGCGGGGCTTGAACCCTCGACGCGACTGCTTCGCTACGATCAGCGCGGGCAGGGGCAATCGGACAAGGTCCACTCGGCCTTTTCGTTGATGGACCAGGTCGATGATCTCCGCGAACTGCTTGACGCGACCGCATGGCCGCAGCCTTGCTGGCTGATCGCGGCGGCAGCCGGCGCGGCAATTGCCGTGAGTTTTGCTGCTCGCTTTCCCGGCGACATTGCCGGTATCGTGCTGTGCGCGCCAGCGCTCGACGTCGATCCGGCGCGTCGGCACTATCTCCACGAACGCGCGGAGCTTGCCACGCGCGAAGGAATGGCGGCGATCGTCGACGTGACGCTCGACAATTCCTGGCCGCCGGTGCTGCGCCGTGATGCATCGGCGTTTAACCGGTACCGTGAGCGGTTCATCACACGAGACCCCGCAGGTTACGAGTTTGCCAGCCGGGCGTTGAGCGGCATCGACCTTTCGGACGTGCTCGGGACGTTGGTGTGCCCGTGTCTGGTTCTTGCCGGCGAACACGATCTCCAGCGCCCGCCCGAGCGGCTCGCACAGCAGGCGGCGCGCATGGTGCGGACCCGCTTCGAGATCGTGCCTTCCGCGGGTCACCTGATGGCTTCGCAACAGCCAGCGGAAGTGGCGAAACATATCGGTGCGTTTATCGGAAGGGGGCGTGCATGAACCGGATCAAGCTTCCAGCGATTCTGATGGTGTGGATGGAACCACCAGCATCCCTCGAAGAGGAGTTCAACGACTGGTACGACACCGAGCATTTCCCGCAGCGTCGTTCGCTGCCTGGATTCAGGAATGCCTCGCGGTGGGTCTGCCTCGACGGCTGGCCTCGCTGGATGGCACTGTACGACCTCGAGTCGGAGGATGCTTTGGATACCGATGCTTATCGGGCTGTATCGGGCGCGCATTCCACGCCTTGGAGCCGGCGCATCCTGCCGCGTACCGTCGGACGCTCACGCGTCACCGCCGTCGAATTGAAGCCTTCGGGACCGCTCGCGCTGGCCGTTCCCGCGGGGGCATCCCGATTGCTCGTGATGGGGATTCAGCCGGGACCGGACGGCGCATCGGCGCAGGCCATCTCCGGCGCGATCGAAGAGGCGCTGTCGGCGCGCGCGGACTTGCTGCAACTGCGCGGGTTCCTCGAACAGGACGGCACACTCTGGATGCTCGCCGCTTTCGATTCGCCTGTCACGTCATCGGCCGTCGCGTCGCAGATTGGACGGCCTTGCGGTTGTGGTATCTCGACACTCAATCTGTACGTGCCCTATCTGCGCAGTGCTTATTGAACGAATCAGACGATGTACGGCTCGCGAGAAGCGAATCGACGCACTACATAAGAAATGGAGACATTGATGAGACAACTCAAGAAATTGCACGTTCAGGTGCTGATCGCACTGCTGCTGGCCGTGCTGCTTGGCATATTCGCCCCTGCGACGGCGATCGCGATGAAGCCGCTCGGCGACGCCTTCATCGGATTGCTGCGGATGCTGTTGGCCCCGATCGTGTTCTGCACGGTTGTGCATGGACTTTCGCATGCTCAGGACATGCGCCGGCTCGGTAGGCTGGGTGCGAAGACGCTCATCTATTTCGAGGTGGTCAGCACGCTGGCGCTTTTCGTCGGCCTCGTTCTCGTGAACGTAGTCAAGCCGGGCGTTGGGCTGCATGCCACGCACATCGAGAGCACGGCAAAAGTGGCGCAATTTGCCGAATCGGCCGCGCACATGACGGTCACCGACTTCTTGCTGGGTATCGTACCGTCGACACTGGTCGGCGCCTTCGCCGCCGGCAACATCCTGCAGGTTCTGCTGATCGCCATTCTGGCCGGCATCGCCTTGAATATCGCGGTCGGGCGGGATTCGATTCTGTTGCGCGGAATCGGCGAGGGCCAACGCGTGCTTTTCACGATTCTCGGTTTCATCATGCGTCTCGCGCCACTCGGTGCCTTTGGCGCGATGGCCGCAGCCGTCGGCAGTTATGGCGGCGCGACGTTGTTGTATCTGATGAAGCTCGTGCTCCTGTATTGGGCAGGTTCGATCATGTTCATCGTGGTTGTGTTCGGCGGCATCCTGGCGAGTTGCGGCCTGTCGCTGTTCGCGGTTCTGCGCATGATCCGCGAAGAACTGCTGCTGGTATTCGGCACCGCATCGGGAGAGGTGGCGTTTCCGCGGCTCGTGCAGAAGCTGCAGCAGGCGGGGTGCGACGAGATGGTGGTCGGCTTCGTGCTGCCGGCGGGCTACAGCTTCAATCTCGATGGCACCGGCATCTACATGGCGCTCTCGGTGGGCTTCATCGCGCAGGCAACCGACACACCGTTTTCGCTTGGTCAGCAGATCGCGTTGCTGGGGGTACTGATGCTCACTTCGAAGGGCGGAACGACTGTCGCCGGCGGAGCGTTCATCAAACTGGCCGCGACGATGGAGTCCGTGCGTGCGTTGCCGCTCGGAGGCCTCGGATTGCTGTTCGGGATCGATCGGCTGATGGCTACCGCAACCGCGCTCACCAACATGATCGGCAATACGGTGGCCGTCTTTGCGATTGCCCGCTGGGAAGGCGCATTCGATATCGAACGCTTTCGTGCCTACCTCAAGGAGCAGGCTCGGCCGCTGGAGGTGCAGGAGGGGAACCACACCACGGCCAGCAACGTTGCCCTTGCTCCGAGTGAATCATCCGCTAAATGACATGGCCGTGTTTTACATGACAGCCATTTCGCCGCCACGCCAAAGGAAATACCGATGAAACGAATTGCCGACCTCGACCCTGACCACATGACGCCGGCACAACGCAGCGTCTACGACACGATTGCGAGCGGTCCTCGCAAAGGCGTGCGCGGGCCGCTCGCCGTGTGGCTGCATCGCCCCGAACTGGCGCAGAACGCGCAGGCGCTCGGACGCTACTGCCGCTATGAAACATCACTCGAACCGCGTCTTTCGGAACTTGCCATCCTGGTCATTGCGCGTATCTGGGGATCCGAATACGAGTGGTACGCGCACAAACCGATCGCGCTGGAAGCAGGCGTCAGCGCTGACGTGGTCGAGGCGATCCGCACCGGCGCCGTGCCTGCCTTTGCGCATGCCGACGAGGCAACGATCCACACATTCCTTCTGGAATTGCATCGCGAGCGCAAGGTGTCGGATGCCACCTATGGCGAAGCGGTCGAACAGCTCGGCGAGACGGGTGTCGTGGACCTGGTTGGTCTCGCGGGGTATTACACGCTGATCTCGATGACGATCAGCGTGTTTCAGGTTTCGCCGCCGGCCGGCGCCGCGAACGAACTGGGAGCATGAACGTGACAACGGGGCGACTCGACAACAAGGTGGCTGTCGTGACGGGGGCGGGGTGCATCGGTCCGGGCTGGGGCAACGGACGTGCCGTCGCCGTGCGATTTGCCGAGGAGGGCGCGAAGATCTATGCCGTCGATCGTGACCTCGATGCGATGCATGAGACCGTCGAGCGGGTGCGCGCGGTGGGCGGCGACATTGCCGCTGTCGCCTGCGACGTAACCGATGGCGAAGCAGTGGCGCTGATGGTCGACGGGTGCGTGCGGCAGTACGGCCGCGTGGATATTCTCGTGAACAACGTGGGCGGATCTGCGCACGGCGGGCCCGTTACGCTTGACGAGGATCGCTGGGACGGGCAGATCGCGCTGAATCTCAAGAGCGTCTACCTGACCTGCAAGTATGTGCTGCCGGTGATGGAACAGCAGGGCGGCGGTGCAATCGTCAACATGTCGTCGACATCCGGCATCCGGTGGACGGGTGCCGCGCAGGTTGCCTATGCGGCATCGAAGGCGGGCGTTATCCAGTTGTCGCGCGTGGTTGCGGTTGAGTATGCGAGCAGGGGCATTCGCGTGAACACGGTCGTTCCCGGCCAATTGCATACACCGATGGTCGAGGCGCGCCTCGCGGGGCAACGCGCCGGCGGCGATGTCGATGCGCTACTGGCGCAGCGTCTCGCACGCATTCCTTTAGGTTTCATGGGCGACGGACGCGATACGGCTAACGCAGCCCTTTATCTCGCATCCGATGAAGCACGCTTTGTTACGGGCACGGAGGTGGTCGTAGACGGCGGCATGACGGTTCGCTGCGACTGAGGTATCGAACATGACGAATACATTGATTCAATCCGCACCACCTCTTGCTGATCCGCGCACGCCGAAGCTCGCTATTCCGACGGGCAGTTGCGATTCCCATTGCCATATCTTTGGTCCCTTCGACAGATATCCTTTGCCGGAGGAACGGAGCTTTACCCCCCCTTCGGCACCCGAAACCGCACTCCGGCATTGGCATGAACGCTTCGGCTTTGCACGTTCCGTGATCGTGCAGAGCCAGGGGCATGGCTACGACCACCGCCCGCTGCTGGATGCACTTCGAGTGGGTGGCGGACGTTACAAAGGCGTGGCGCTGGTTCGTGCAACGGATTCTGACGAAGTCATCGCGGCCTACGACGAAGCCGGCGTGTGCGGCGCGCGCTTTCATTTTCTGGCGCATCTGGGTGGGCGTCCGGATCTCGACGCGATACGCCAGGTTGCCACGCGGGTTAAGCCGTTTGGCTGGCATCTGGCCATTCACGTTGCGGGGGACAATATCGTGGAGCACGCAGCGTTCATCGAATCGCTGGATGTGCCCGTGGTCATCGACCACATGGCGCGACCCGATATCGCAACTGGTCCGGAAGGCGCCGCCATTGCGACGTTGCGTCGCCTGATGGATACGGGGCGCGTCTGGGTGAAACTGAGCGGCGCCGATCGTCTTTCAAGGACGGGCGCGCCTTTTCATGATGCTTTACCGATCGCGCGCAGTATTGCCGCTCACGCGCCTGAGCGCGTGCTGTGGGGCAGTGACTGGCCGCATGTCAATCTTCATGGCCCAATGCCCGACGACGGCGATCTGGTCGATCTGATTGCCGATATCGTGCCTGACGAAGCCGCACGACGGTTGTTGCTGATCGACAATCCGGTGGAGTTTTTTGGGTTCGAATAGTGCAGTGCGCTGAATGGCTCTTCGAAGCTCCCAACACGAGGCAGGACGTCCAGCCAGGAACTCATCTACTTTCAGCTTTGGAATGCACTACGACGCGATGTCATAGCCTCAGCAATCCAAAATAGTTTACATCTGATTCTGGCGTTGGCATGCCCGCAGGATCTGTTGAACCGCAAATGCGTCTCTCACGTTCTGCACATTCTGCAGGACACACACGTGATACGACTGTTCGCGAGGCAAAAGCAGTTCGCCGTTTTTTTTAAAGCGCTTCGCACGAGCGTCTGATCGCGTCTGCAGCCGTACTGCTTTGACTGTTCCTCAGCGATTGCAGGATGCATTGATCGTAGTCTGGATTGGAGAAGCCGAATGCCAGGACCGGGAGCGGCGAGGCGAGCGTGATCGAGAGAAGCAAACAGGCGAGCTTGCGCATGGACTCTGGGCGAAACGTAGGGATGAAGGCGGATAATCGTATCCATCACAGTTGGATGTTCTCGCTGCAATGACCTGCTGAAATCAACCCCCGAATTCCCGTAGTACTGAGCCATGTTCGGCACACATTCAGGTGTTCAGTCGGCCTCGACACAGGTCAAAAATTGCCCGGTTTCCGCTGCAGTTCGCGATACCGCACTACTCAAGCAGCGTAACTTCGATGCGCTCTTTTCCCTTACCCGTATTTTTACGCTTGAGTCTTAGCGGACCGATCTCGGCGGTCGATCGTGGATGAGTGCCACCGCATGCCATCCGGGCGAAGCCTTTGACTTCCCAGTACCTGCGCTCGGCTGGCTCGTCGCTAAACGCAGTAACAATTGGATGGTCGTCTTTTGTCAACAGTGCCACCTCTTGCTCGATAGTCGGGAAAAGTGGCGCAAGGCTAACTTCATTGGCGAAATCGATCCGGGCCTTATCAGGTGATATGTGAGCGCCAATGCGCTCTATCCCAGGTCGATGTTTGTACACCAATTGAAGGACCATCTCAGCTGCGAAGTGAAGTCGCATGAGCCGGTAGCGCCTATCCCAATCGATGCGCAAAATCACCCGGTCTCCGATCTTCAGCGTGTGCTCCGTTGGCAATGTATAAATGATGTCAATGCCGCGGTTTTCTGCAAGGAGAACTGCGTAGCCACCCAGCGTGCCGGCGTCACTCTCCTGTCCGCCAGAAAAGGCGAAGAATATAGTCTCTTCGACTTGCACTCGATCACCAACCACATGGGTCACCACCGTATCGAGTTCAGTCTGATAGGGGGCGCTCCAGAACATTTTCTGAGTCATGGTTCGTTTTAAATGTCAAGAACAGTTGGCCAGGAGTGGAAATTATACTGATGGCGAACTTCTGCCACTTGTACAAAATTGCGGTTCCGGCGATACGCATCGCGTTTATCGTGACCGGCTGCTTTGGGAAATTTTGTGCGGCCGATGAAGGCCTATATCGCTCCATTCGAAATATAAATGAGGGGCTCCGTGTCGAGTTGAATATCTCTCACATGCGCCTTGAAAAAAGGTCGTTGGACGAGGGACAGTGAGCTCCTAATAATGTGAACACGGTGGCTAGCGGCCATTGATTTCGCAGCACCGGAGCTCAGCACCTGATACCGAATCGACGGGCGTCTTGCGAACTGATTTATACAGACGTAAGCCGATTCTCGATTGTAAAGACACAGGAATGCTGGGTATACCTCACGAACATACATCACATGTTTTAGAAAGGAGCAAGTCATGGGTCACGGCGTCGACTACAACAAGATCAGCATCAAAACTCCCGAACAGATTGCAATGTTGCGAGCGGCGGGCCGGATAGCAGCGAAAGTTCTTGAAGATCTCACTCCGCACATTCAGCCTGGCATTACCTCGCGGCAAATTAACAGCATTGCGTATGATCTCATCGTTAACAAGTACGGTGCCGAGATCGACCGTGAGGACCTGGCGGGTTACGATTCGAGCCAGTATGCTTGCATTTCAATTGCACACAATGAAAACGCCTTCAGCGGCGAACCGAGCGACCTCCCGCTGAAAAAGGGAGATCTTTTCGGTGTAGATGTGAGCATCAAGAAAGAGGGCTGGTGCGGTGACACGCAGCGTATGTGGATCGTTGGCGAGGAAACCAGTTCTGCAGCGCGTCTGCTTATGTCGGTCGGCTATCAGGCAATGTGCCTGGGCATCAGTCTGGTGCGTCCCGGTGCAAAGCTGGCGGACATTGCCGAAAAGGTCCAGGACTACGTAGAATCGTTTGGCTTCTCGATGCTTCGCGTGCCCAGCGGAACGGGTCATTCTATTGGCCAGGTGCATGCGGACGGTTGGCTGATTCCGTACTACCGGTCGTCGATGAATGAAGGTCGCGTTCTTGAAAAGGGGATGATCATCACGGTAGAGCCATTCATTTGCGCTGGAAGCGGTGAAGGCATTCGACTGCCGAACGTAACGCGCGCTGCGCAGACTGCCGACAAGTCGCTGGCTGTGTATTGGGAACATGTGGTCGCAGTGACTGACACCGGCTGCGAAGTGCTGGATCTGCGCGAAGGTGAAGACATTACGTTCTACGATGGACGCCGAGGCAATCACGCAGAAGATCACGCATAAGCTCGCGGTCTGAGCGCTCTGCTCGAGGCCCTTCGTGTCGCGTAGTTCTTCGAAATTGGAGGCTACGCGGTCGACCGTCGGGGAAGGCAATCGCAGATGAATTGCAGGAGGCACCAGCCGGACCCCGCTGGCAGCGCTTTGTACCCAGTTCAGTTGAGAATCAAGGCTCGTCAATGTGATGTCGAAGCCACTCGGCAAAGCGCAAGATTGCCCCCTCCCGTGGGCTTTCTTCCCGCCAGGTCATGTAGTAGTCAAGGTTGGCCTGGATGTGAGTGTCTCCAACCTTCACCAATGCACCGCTACGCAAATATGGTCGTACAAGCCGCTCCCGGAGCATGGCTACTCCTTGTCCCGCGAGAGCAGCATTTAGCAATGATGCTGTGTCACTGAATGTTGGACCATGTTGGGGTTCGCCGTGCTTCAACCCTGCTGCCTGAAAAAATTCGTTCCAGGACCGTGTTTCGAATCGAAGCAGCGGAACGCTAGCCAATGTGTCTAAAGACACCAGCGAATGCCTGGCTTGAAATCCTGCGCTGCAAACGGCAATCACCCGATCCTGAAGCAATCGTATCGAGCGAAAACCTCCCTCTTCGATTCGGCGGTGCCATATTCCAATGTCTGCAGAGTTCGGATCCGGTGGGTTTAGCTCGGTGTGCACCTTGAGCGATAAATCAATGTCGGAGTGTGCCTGCGAAAAGTCTTCCAGACGAGGAATTAGCCAGGCGTTCGCAAAATCACCCATCACGCTAAGTTGCAACCGTTGGCGGGAAGGAATACTGTCGGAACGTGCCTCATCGAGCGCGAGATCTATGTCTGCCAGACTCTGCCTCAGTCTTGCTGTAAGTCGAACGCAGACTGGAGTAGGCCGCATTTCCTGTCCAACTCTCGAAAACAGGACCATTCCGAGCAAGGTCTCAAGCTGCCTGATCTGGTGGCTGATTGCACTATGCGTTACACAAAGTTCATCTGCTGCCGACGTGAAACTGCGACGTCTCGCCGCCACTTCGAGGGCACGCAGGGCCGTGAGGTTAGGGCGTATTTTTGAAATCACTTTTGACTCACATTGAGGCCCGTGGCAGAGCGTAGATTGCGCAGGGCGGAGGCGAACATAGCCCTGTTCCTGTGGCCTGCCTCCGATCGAGGGCGGCAGGAGCCGCCCCAATGGTTCAGCTGAATCTCCGATTTGGGATATTGATGGCGATATCTTATTCGGAGATCTCGCGCGTGCATAGTCGATACAAAGTGGTTGCGTTCGGGCAGGATTAAGCGGAACCCCTTACGCGGAAACGATTTCGGAGATGTATAGAGAAAACGGATATCTTGATATAGAAAATATGCGGGTGAATGGCGACGGTCGGGGTGGCGGCATTAAGGGGCTCTGTCGCGGTAAGGAAAGCAGGTCAAGAAAAGGTGATATGCGAAGGATAGCTTAAGAAACCAACGAGTAATCATGTGCATCAATTCGATGCCACTCAGAATGACTCGCGCGCAGTTGAAATCCTTGAACCAAACCGCTGGATGGGATGCAACGATACCCATGCCCAGAAACGGCTTGCGGCGTTGTTCAATCTGCGAACGCGATACTCAAAAAGCAAGCCACCTGCCTTGGATTTGACACGATGGTGAGGTGGTGTGCCGACGCGGTGCAAGATGCTTCGTATACGTACGCATTGTGTTTGATGCCGTTGTGCGACGGTATCCGGCTGAAGTCTGGGGGCGACGCCAGAACGCCTTTCCCATTCTGGACATTGCGGCCGACAAGCGGTGGCAATACGCCTCACTGGCCGATGCTGGTCCATGGCTGATCGGTTGCGAAATTGCGCCCCCGCAAGTCCGCGCCTCTCTCGCCGTGCACGCGGCAGGAGACACCGGCGTTTCCTGGCTGGTGAGTGCCTATTCCTTCGGGGCGCTGGCCAGTGAACTGTGCGAAAGACTTAACGTCCGCCTGCCTGACGGACGAGTCGCATTGCTTCGCTTCTATGATGCCCGGGTCATGCCTCACATGGCATCGCTATTCGAATTGACCCAACGCGTGCAGTTTTTCTCACCGACCTATAACTGGCTTGTCGAAACCAACGGGCAACTGACAGGGGTGCATCCGCATGCTTGAATTCACCGCGGAACAGGTGGCAGGCCTCGCGCAGATCGATGCGCGTGGATTCGTGGAAGGGGTGAGAAAGGACCTCGTACAAGAGAATGCAGGCCTGGGAGACCGCGTGTGCGCGAAGAGCCGATACGATCGACCTCGTAATCGACGACTCCAAAAACACGTTCGCCATTCCGAAACGCGGCGCAAACATCAAGGTAGCGATCGGATGGGTCGGCGAGCCGCTTGTCGAAAAAGGGACGTTTTCCGTCGACGAAGTCGAGCATAGCGGCACGCCTGATATTCTGACGATCCGCGCGCGGTCGGCGTCGATGACAAACCAGATGCACGAGCGGCGCGAACAGAGCTGGCACGGGCTGACTATCGGCTCGATCGTGCGCGCCATTGCCGGGCGCCACTCTCTCAAAGCTGCGGTTTCCGATGTGCTCGCCAGGATCGTGATCGCCCACATCGACCAGACGCACGAAAGCGACATGTCTTTTCTGACACGGCTTGCGAAGCGTTACGACGCCGTGATGAACGTCAAGGATTTAAACCTGCTGTTCATGCCGATAGGTAGCGGCAAGACGGCGAGCGGCAAAGCGCTTAGTGTGTTGAACCTGACGCGCGCTGACGGCGACTCACACCGCTATCACGTCGCGCAGCGTGAGAGCTATTCGGCCGTGCGGGCGCACTACCACTCAAACACGAAGGGAAAGCGCAAGTCCGTCATCATCGGCGGCGACAACAACAAAAACGTGAAAGTACTGCCGGAGGACTATGCGACCGAATCCGAAGCGCGGGCGGCCGCCCAGGCCGAGTTTGCGCGCACGCAGCGCAGGCAGGCGACGTTCTCTTACCAGCTCGCCCTTGGTCGGCCGGAGATTTTCCCGGAGCTGCCCGTGAACGTCGCCGGTTTCAAACCGGAGATCAACGAAACGCCCTGGCTGGTGAAACAGACAACGCATACGCTTAACGGCGACGGCGGCCTTACCACGTCGCTCGAAATGGAAGTACGTGACGACCCGACAACCGACCGGCACCGGTCGCATTTTCGGAAGGGCGGCTAACCCTTCCATGCGAAATCCGGCTTTATCTTATGTTTTTCGTTGCATTATCTTATAATTGACTTATAATTATTCGCATGAACGCGATCGACTGGACACCCAAAGCAACGAAGCAGGCCGCGAAACTGGACAGGCCAGCGCGACTCACCATTCTCGATGCGGTCGACGAGCTGGCCACGATGCCGAACTGCCAGAACGTCAAGGCTCTCAAGAACCACGAGTACGGCTATCGCCTCAGAGTGGGCAATTACAGGGTACTTTTCGATTGGGATGGCTCAATCAGGATTGTCGAAATTCAGGAAGTGAGGAAACGCGATGAACGCACCTACTAACATTCAAACGATCATGGGGCCGGACAACAAGCCGGCCTTTGTGGTCATTCCCTACGCTGAGTATGTCGCGCAGTACGCAAAGGCCAACGATCTGATACCGCATGAAGTCGTTCGGCGCGCGCTTGCCGATGACGTGCCGCCTGTGCGTGCATGGCGCGAACACCTGGGCTTTACACAGGCCGAGATTGCAGAACGCCTTGGCGTCAGCCAATCGGCGTATGCGCAGCAGGAAGCAAGTACCCGGATGCGCAAAGGCACGCGCGAGAAGATCGCGGCCGCGCTCGGCATCACTGCTGCACAACTGGATTTCTGACCCGCTGGAAAAGCTCGGAAGGACTTTTGATAGAGTATTGACGGTCCGATTCGACCGAAAATTCATCCCGCATAATTGCCGTTGATGGTGGCTTGTGCGGCTACTCAAAGGGAAGTGAATACAATGCCGATAGCATGCACCGGGGCGGGCTTTTACAGAGCCTTTAAAGACAACATGGACGCGCTTGGTCTGGACGTTCCTGCGAGCATTTCAACCGCGCCTGCAAATGTGCTCGCCCGGATCGGCGCGATGATCGCCGCAGCTGAGAAGCTTGGAAAAACCGCAACGGTCGGCGAAATCCTAGGCGCAACTACAGCAAGCGAAAAGCTGCTTGCGTTCGGCGCGATGTACGCATCGTTCTGGCTAGGTGCAGCTGTCGGCAGTCTGATGGTCGCCACCGACGCATATCTCGATTGTGGTACTACGCCAAACGCAACGATGAAGAGCGTTCTGAAATTCACGTTCGACACGGGCATCCGCGTTCCGCCACATGTGCTATTCGTCATGCAAACGAACCCCGAAATTTTCGCGATCGGCGCGCCCGGCCGTAGCGCGTTCGTGCGCAAAGCGGCTATCCCGGCCGGACGACTGCAAGCGGTGGACGTGCAATGAAGATTGGCTCGAAAGAATGGTGGATTGACCGGGCCGCGCTGATCGCGGTGGCAATCGGATGCGCTGCACTCGTGTGGCTGTTTTCTGTCGCGGCGGGAAACTATGCGACCGAGATTCTGCTCGCGGTCGTCTTCGTCGCCCTGATTCTCGATAACAGGCGGATGCGCAAGATTCTGAAGGAGCGCAACCCGCCAGCCTGATGCAAGCTACCCTAGGCGCAAGGTGATTTGCATGTAATGCTGCTCCAGCTCAGAAGTGCCCATATGACCGGCGATCGCCTATGATGAAACGGTGTTGCGCAACACGTCACCCCTTCGGAGGCACTATGGATCTACCTCAAGCAGACGACGCGGACCCCGCTACTGTCTTTACTGCCGCGTTGAGCGTTCTGTTCCAGACCCACCCCGACAAGGCGGCGCTACTGCGAGCGTGGGAGCCTATAGCGGCCTCGATGCCCCTCATGATGCTAAAAAACGGCGCAACCGAAGTATCGAAGAATGCCAACGTCGTGATCGCGCAAGGCCTCCTGCATATTGCACGCAGTGATACCGTCTAGACGGCAAAGAAACGATCGACCTCGAATTGATGGGAAGCCCATTGCGGGTGTTGGACACAAGGTATGTAATCAAAAAAGCCCGCGTTTTGCGGGCTTTTTTGATTACTGCTGCGGACATCTATGTTCTAGGATTGCAATCCCGGATGATTGGGCTTCCGATGATTTTTCCTGCGCCGACGCAAACCCACGCTATCTTCTGCCCCTTACGCAGTGAGGCTGCAAGCGATTCATGTTCCTTGTCCAAGTATGCGTGGACGGGCATAAATTCGTTCTTTGTCCGCAGTGCGACGACGATGTTATCAAACGCATCTTTGTCAATGCTTTGTACTGTGCCCGCGATAGCAAGCGCTTTTCCTTTGTACTTCTGGTCCGCGGCGACCTCATTGCTATCGTAATCGTCGAACAAGACGCCGGTCGCGACATTGATCGGTGCAACGGGCACCGCCGCCGAAGTCGCAGTAGCAGACTGCTCGCGTGCATTCGCGTTGGAAGCCCCCGTGCTCGTCTCAGTCGCGGATTGTTTGGGAGCAAACACGCCAACCAGAATAACAAGCGCCACCAGCCCGCCGCAAATAATCCCGATCCACTTGAACAGCTTTCTCATACACACCCCTTGTTACGCCAAAATGCGCTCGTTAGAAATATTACAATCGCGAAAGGCGGCATTATAGCCAGAGACAGTGATAAGTCAGACAAAAGAAGGGTTATGGCTCGGGTTTATCATGTACGTATGCAGGTGGCCCTATGCCCGCGAACATTCGGCCTGAGCGCCACATTCGCGGCAGCTCGACTGCAAGCGAGCGCCAACGCGCGAGTACGGCCGCGAACGTGCCTTCACGCTTGGCGCGCCGGATTTTGTCGACTACGTTCCAGCCACGTACATATAGCGCAAAGCTGCGCCTGCTCGAAAGGAAGTGCGGGGCGTGGACTCCAACCCACGCGAGCATTTCTGCAGGCGGAACGTCTGGAGCTGTGGGATCGGGCTCGATATTGGCCACTACAGGAGTTTCGTCGGCCGAAGTTTCACCGCTGGAATTGCCTTGCATCGCGGAAGTCTCAAGCGCGAGCAGGCGGAGCATTTCAATGCGATGCCACGGTATTGGCGACCGGCCGGCGACGTAGTTGCGGATCGTTCGCGAGCAACAGCGCAGTTTTCTGGCGACTTCAGCGATCGTACGGCCGCCAGTCAGTTCCAGAAACTCATGCAGACAGCCGTGTCGTTGCTCTGCGAACACCTGAGAACCCTCTGAAGTCTGAAGGGCGCGTAAACTAACGTAAACATTACAATCTCGCAAAAATCGCTACAGATTGTAAGCAACGAGGAGTTGGTGTTAGCAAGCCTATTTGACATAAGATAAATTATCAACATATTGGATGTAGAGGCTAAGTTGTAATGTCGTGTTCTGGCTCATTAGAAATGTCCGGTTCCCGGCTCCGGGCCGGCTGCTGTGGCGCATGCTGCGGCATTACAGCCAGCCCGGAGCCCGACCATGAACGGACGTGGATTCATCACGATCAGCATGCACGAGCTCGAGCGCGTGAAGATCATCGAAGCGGTCGCCCAGCGGCGGCTGACGGTCGTGCTGGCGGCCGAGCGGCTGGCAACTGTGTGAGCGTCAGGTCAGCCGGCTGGTGCGGCGCTACGAGGCTGCAGGACCGACCGCGCTCGTTTCGGCTCGGTGTAGGCAATCCAGCAATCGCGAACGGCCGGCCGCCATTCCTCACCCTGGCCAGATGCGCCGAAAGCAACGACGTGCGGTAACGGCGGCCGAAAGGTATTCCAGGCTGGCATTGGCAACCGTTCATGTCAGGTTCATTTACTGCGGATGAATGTCATGCGCGATCAGGGCGCTGTCCCGCACTGCCCTGCACTCCGCGATGCTGAGCATCGAGTAGACCATCAACTTTAGCGGCGGCACAGTGTGGAATACTGCCCGACCAGCTTGATTAGACATCCTCTCTAAAATAAAAATTTCATCCTGCTCGCCTGTTTGCACCACACAGCATCCACGTTGCCAGACCGTATTTGCGACGAACCTCTGCCAAGGGTAAGTACTGATTTTACGATTAGTGTATCGATATACTATATCGATACACCAAATAAACGCGCGCCATTGACGGCGTACCAGGAGACATACATGGTTTCTATTTCCAGGCGAAGGTTTCTCCAATCCGCCTCCGCTGCGTCCGTCGTGGCGCTCGCTACGTTTCCTGCCGCAGCGAGCGCCCAGCAGCCGGTCACACTGCGGCTTTCGTCGTCAATGCCCGTGAACGAAAACGCCTCGCTCCACGTGTGGTACGAACAGTTCGCGGCAAACCTGAAGGCTCGCGTTGGCGACAGCATCCAGATCGCCTACTTTCCGAACAGCCAGCTTGGTCAGGAACGGGACGTAGTCCAGCAGGTGAAAATTGGATCGGTCGACATGATGGTCTCCGGGTCGTCCATATGGGCAACGATTTTTCCGGAGATAGGCATGCTCGATCTGGGCTTTCTGTTCGACAGCTACGCGCACGCCGCTCGCACGCTGGACGGCCCCGTGGGCGCAAAATTGACTCAACTGTTACAGGAGCGTTCCGGCTGCCAGATCCTGACGTGGGCGTCACAGTTCGGCGCACGCAACGTCTTCACAAGAAAGCCCCTTCAATCGCTTGCTGAGTTTAAGGGGACCAAGCTCAGAGTATTGCCGACCCCGGTGTTCGTCGACACGTTCAAAGCGATGGGCGCGGTCCCCACACCCATCCCGTTCGGGGAGCTCTACATGGCTTTGCAGACCGGCGTCGTTGACGGTCTCGAACACGATGCCCCCACGGTGCTGTCCAGCAAGTTCAACGACGTTACCCATTCGTGCTGGCAAACCCGGCATGTATTCAGTCCGCTCGTCGTCGTGATGGGAAAGCGCACGCTGGACAAAATTCCGCTCAACCTGCGCCCCGCATTTCTTCGGGCAGTCAAGGAGACGAGCATCAAACAGAACGCGATCGCACTCGGCAAAGCTACGGAAGCGGAACAGGCACTCGCGCAACGCGGGATGGCATTTTTCCCGATGGCGCAGGCCGAGCGTGATGCCATCCGGCGCCAGCTCCAGGACAATCTGTATCAGACCTTCGCGAAGCAATATCCGGTGACGGCACCGCTTCTCTCTTCCATTACTGCCGCGAAAGGGTGAGCCGTGACTGCTCTGACAGCCTCTACATCGGAAGCCCCAGCCGCCGTACCGGAATACGGTCGGAACACAGTCTTCGGTCGCTGGCTCAACCGCTTGCTCAGTTCCACGGAATGGCTCTCCGGGATCGTTCTGGCCGTGGATGTGTGTGTGGTCTTCATATCGGTCATCTACCGGTACTTTCTCCACGACCCGGTTGACTGGGCGGAGGAAGCTGCAAGTGCCCTGATGGTCCTGCTGGTTTTCTTTGGCGCCGCGTCGTTGCTTGGACGCAGCCAGCACCTGGGCGTCGACGTGTTACGGGGCCTCCTACCCAGTCGATGGCAGCCACTGCTGATTCACATGGGACACTGGATTATCGCCAGTGTCTCCGCCAGCCTGTGCATCTCATCCTTCCTGTTACTTGCCGATTCCTATAGTCAAACAACACCAAGCGGTCTGCCCGGGTGGATCAATGTGTACCCGATTGTGATCGGCAGCCTGTTCATGACGCTGTTTGCTATCGCAAATGCGTTGAACGGGGCGACTTACCTGGTGGTGGGAAGTTTTCTGACAAGCGCCGCCATGGCGGCGGGGGTTTTCGCCTGGAACACGTTCCTGCCGGAGTACAGCCTCACCCCCGGCGTTCTGCTCTGCGTTGGCTTTGTAGGCGGTTTAGCGCTCGGTATGCCGATCTGCTTTGTGTTAGCCCTGTCGTCACTGCTCTTCTTTCTCGCAGAGCCGAGCTTGCCAATGCTCGTCTATTCGCAGCAGGTCCTGGCAGGAACGGGGCACTTTGTCTTGCTGTCCATCCCGTTCTTTGTAGTGGCAGGCCTGTTGATGGAATCAAACGGCATGTCTTCGCGTCTGATCGAACTGCTACTGCGCCTGTTTGGACGTGTGCGTGGTGGCCTCGGACTCATCACGATTCTGGCAACCGCATTCTTTTCCGGAGTGTCCGGCTCGAAACTCGCTGACATTGCGGCGGTGGGTGGTGTCCTGATGCCGGCCGTGCGAAAAACCGGTGAAGACCCGAACGAGACGGCGGCGTTACTCGCCTGCAGCGCGGTGATGGCGGAGACGATTCCACCTTGCGTCAACATGATCATCATGGGGTTCGTGGCGAATATTTCGATCGCCGGACTCTTTCTCGCAGGGATCGTCCCGGCCATCGTCCTCGCGCTATCGCTGGGTATCGTGGCTGTGATCTACGGCCGCAAGATCGATTCTGCACGCGCCTTCGCGCAGCGCAGACGTTGGCTGCCGCTGCTGGGGGGCGCGCTCGTAGCGTTGATCATGGTCGGCATGATCGGCAAAGGCGTGACTTCCGGGGTCGCGACGTCAACTGAAGTATCCGCATTCGCTGTCGTCTATGCGCTGGTGGTCGGTTGGCTCGCATTCCGGGAGTTGACGGTGCGATCCGTCGCGCGGCTGTTCGTGCAGGCGGCGTCCATGTCGGGCGGCATCCTGTTCATCGTGGCGTGCGCGTCCAGCGTGTCCTACGCCTTGAGTCTTGAACAGATCCCGGACTTGCTATCGGGTACGATGCTGGCAATTGCGAATCACTATGGCGCCACGCTGTTCCTGCTGGTCTCCGTACTGATCATGACGGTATTTGGAGCGGTACTCGAAGGTGCGCCTGCCTTGATCATTTTTGGTCCGTTGCTGGTTCCTGTCGCGCAGCAACTCGGCATCAACCCGCTACACTTTGGCACAGTCATGGTAGTTGCAATGGGGCTGGGTCTGTTTGCGCCTCCGGTCGGCCTGGGTTTATTTGCCACATGCGCCATTACGGGTACGCAACTCCGGGCAGTCGCGCCTGCCATGCTGAAATATCTGCTGGTCCTGTGCATCGCACTCATCGTGCTTGTGCTGGTTCCATCTTTCTCCCTATGGCTACCAAACCATTACGGCTTGTAACTACTTTAAAGAGGATCCTGTGAGTACGATACAGGACGTGGCCCGTCAGGCCGCTGTCTCAGTGAGCACAGTGTCCAACGTGCTGAACGGCCGCACGGACAGAATGCGGCCCGAAACCCTGCTGCGCGTCGAGGCGGCAATCGCCGAGCTCCAGTTTCGTCCCAATTCGCTGGCACGGCAGCTCAAGACCGGCCAGACCCCATTGCTCGGACTTCTGGTGCCTTCCATTGCCAATCCGATGTACGGCATGATCGCGCGAGCCGTCGAAACTTTCGCGCAGGAGCAATACGGTTATCGGGTCATCGTCGGTAATACCTATCGCGAGAAGGACAAAGAAGCCGCATTCCTCGAGGACTTGCTGGCGCACGGCGTGCGACGTGTCGTTGTGATCTCATCGCTGGCTGACGAGCATCATCTGACGCAAGCGGTCGAGCGCGGCATGGTGGTGGTGAGCTTCGATCGCCGGGCAACGCCAGGGGAAGCGTCGGGCATCGATCACGTTACCCCCGATAACTTTGAGGCCGGCCGTCTCGCGACCCGGCATCTGATCGCCTACGGCCACACACGCCTTGCGTTCGCAACCGTTGCGGGACTGACCGTGGGCCGTAGCGACAAGATCCGCGGCTTTCTTGCGGCAGCGGCGGAAGCCGGACTGCAACAGCATGCCCGCGTTCTGGAGGGCGGCCCGATGAACGAGTACGGCGACGCGGCGATCGGTGAAGTGGGTCGCGAGCTTGCTAAATTGGCCGCCAGGGATCCTCATCGGCCCACTGGCGTGGTGGCCGTGAACGACATGATGGCACTGGGATTTATGGCCGGTTTGCGTGAAGCGGGGCTGCGGGTGCCGCACGACATGTCGGTCGTTGGCATGGACGGCCTGTTTCTTGCCGAGATTGCCAATCCTGCGTTGACCACCTTGCAACTCCCCGTGACCGAGATGGCTCGTGCCATGGTCGAACGCGCGATGAGCCGCCAATCCCATCTGGAGCCAGCTGCAGAGGAGCAGGTTTTTCCGTTCACCCGTTTGATCGAGCGCGAATCAGTGGGGCCACCTCCGGTGAGCGGAACGAAGGTGCCGATAACGCGATAACGCGACGGAAGCCCCGGCAATAAGCGCTGCTTTCGCCGGCGGCTCGTCGTGCCAGCATTTGAAAAATGAAACAGTCCCATCCGGTCTGCAAATTGCCGGAGGGCCGCTTGCGCCCTCTTACGTACAAGAAGCATCAAGGTTAACCAATGAAGAACGTTTTCGTTTCTCATCCCCGCCATTTGCTGCAACAGTACTATGGCGACAAGGCGATCGATGCATTGCAATCGGTCGCCAGCGTCACGTTTAATTCCGAGTGCCGCGAACTCACGATCAATGAACTTTCTGCCGCCGCTTGCGATTCAGACATCATCGTCGCGTATCGGCAAACCCCGGCGCCCGAGTCGCTGTTTAGCGCGTTGCCAAGGTTGGCCGCATTCGTGCGCTGCGCAGTCGATATCCGCACAATCGACGTCGATAGCGCGAGCCGGCATGGCGTACTCGTCACACACGCCAGTGCGGGTTTTATCCCGGCGGTCTCCGAATGGGTACTAGGGTGCATGATCGATATGGCCCGCAACATCAGCACGTACGCCGAGTGCTATCGCCGTGGCGAACCGCCTGCGTCTGTGATGGGCCGGGAGTTACGGGGCGCGACGGCGGGGATCATCGGCTATGGGCAAATATCCCGTTACCTGTGCGATCTGCTTGTGGTGCTCGGCATGCGGGTGCTTATCGCGGACCCACATGCCTCCATCGAACATCCGTCGCGGCAACAGGTTCCGTTGGCCGAGCTTTTGGGCAATGCCGATTTCGTGATTTGCCTCGCTGCGCTCAATGCGGAGACCGAGAACCTGCTTGACCGGAAAGCGTTTGCTTCGATGAAACAAGGCGCATGGTTCATCAATGCGGCGCGCGGTGAACTGGTGGATGAAGTGGCGTTGCTCGACGCACTGGACTCCGGTCGTCTCGCCGGGTGCGCGCTCGATGTGGGCCTGGCGCCCGACCAGATGCCGTCACCGATTGTGGCCCGACATCCGCGGGTGATCGCAACACCGCACGTGGGCGGGCTGACTTCAGCGGGCATCGAACACCAGGCGCTCGAAACCGTCGAGCAGGTTAAAGCCATTCTACAAGGGCAGATTCCGATCGGGGCCGTCAACGCTACGCATGCGACCCGGCTGAACACATTCAGGCAGCAAATAGCGCATCGCACGACCACGACGGCCATCTGACCAATCATCTTCCTACATTGAACAGCTATGGATGCTCATCATCTTGACGGCGCGTGCGATTGCCATATCCACATCTACGAAGACAGTTACCCACTCGCCCCCAGCGCCACCTTCCGTCCCCCTCCTGCGCCGGTCGCGTCGTACCGCCAGGTACAGGCATCGCTCGGTCTGACACGGGTAATCGTCGTGCAGCCTACGGGTTACGGTTTCGACAATCGATGCACGCTATCGGCGCTCGCGCAGTTTGGCAACACAGCGCGCGGTATCGTCGCCGTACCGCCCACCGTAACCGACGCGGAGCTTGAGCGTTTACATGAGGCCGGTGTGCGAGGTATCCGGTACATGATGATACCTGGCGGCGGCGGCCTCATGCAGTGGGATAGCCTTGAGGAAATGGCCGCGCGTATTGCCCCATTGAACTGGACCATCAACCTGCAACTTGACGGACGTGATATTCCTCAGTACGAGGCTACCCTTCGGCGATTGCCTGGCA
Organism: Paraburkholderia agricolaris; assembly: GCF_009455635.1. Classification (NCBI taxonomy): domain Bacteria; kingdom Pseudomonadati; phylum Pseudomonadota; class Betaproteobacteria; order Burkholderiales; family Burkholderiaceae; genus Paraburkholderia; species Paraburkholderia agricolaris. The sequence goes on along the minus strand of NZ_QPER01000002.1, from coordinate 1,901,436 downwards.
GACTGGTCATCGACCATACCGGCAAGTTTCTCGAGCCGGTACGAACCGACAACGAGGTCTTCATGGCGTTGCGCCGCGTTCTGGAGCGCAATCAGTGCTGGATCAAACTTTCTGCGCCGTACGAAACATCGCGCTCCGGTCCGCCGCATTACGAAGACGTGTCGATCCTGGCACGTGCCCTGACCCGCCACTATCCGGAGCGTTGCCTCTGGGCCAGCAACTGGCCACATCCGAATGCCAATCCGGCACCGTCAAACATCCGTCTACTCGATTGGCTCACGGATTGCGCCGGCAGTGATTCCGTGACACGAAAGATCCTGATCGACAACCCCGCCGGGTTATATGGGTTTTAAGGCGGTGATGCACGTTGGGAGACGTTAGCTATCCGCATGTCGGCCAACGTCTACCGTCGACATGTGCTGGACTATCGCGCGATCACAGTCGTGAGACGGTAAACGGCTAGGGTTAGATATCGATGATCGGCCGAAGCAAAGCTTGTCCTTCATACAGATACCGCAGATACCGCTCACGGATATCCGTCGGCGTCATCGATGACACCTGCATCGTGATCGTCAGGCTCGCCCGCATCTCACCGTCCCGGTTAGTCAGCGGCACCCCGAGAATTCTCATGCCCACTTCGTATTCCTGATCCAACTCCACGTAGCCCTGCGCGCGGACCTGGGCGATGGCGGTCTTGATGTCGTCGACCGACTTGAGAGTGAACGGCGTCAGCGGCTGCAGATCGACTCGGCTCAGATACGCGTCGAGCTCGTCGTCCGGCATCGACGCCAGCCATAGACGGCCGCTGCCGGTGCAGTACATGGGCAGTCGAAATCCCTGACGGATCGACAGCGACGATACGTTTGCGACTAGGCTACGGACGATATGCACGACCTCGTCGCCATCGCGCACTGCGACTGACACATGTTCGCGTGTTTCGGCCGCCACCTTTTCCACAATCGGCCGGAGCATCCGCGGCAGCCGCGCGGAATCGACGTAAGCCTGTCCGAGGCGCAGCGTCCTGGCCGTCAACCAGTAATGCCGGCCATCGGTTTGCGCATACCCGTCGTGCACCAGCGTCAACAGGAAACGCCGCGCGGCGCTCTTCGTCAACCCACCTAGCCGGGCGGCGTCGGGCACGCTGAGCCGGGGTGTTTCGTCGGTAAAAAGTTGAATCAACGCCAAGCCCTTCTGAAGGCCGACGATCAGATCGCGTTCATGGATCAGCGGGGCTTTCATCGATTTCGACCGTTAAACCATAAGAATGACGCGATTATCGCATCGAAGTTGCGATGATTGGGCTATCTGCCTGATTCCGGCGTTGCCCGGACTCGCTCGTGGTCGCATCATCGGCGCTCGCTTACAACGTTATCCGGTGCAATTCATGATCAGCGGCACGACCGAACTATTGGCCATCGTAGGGTCTCCTATCGCACAGGTGAAATCGCCGCATAACTTCAATGTCTGGTTCGAACGGCATGGGAAGGACGCTTCGATGATTCCGATTGATCTCGAAAGCGGGTCGCTGGATCAGTTCATCGAGGCAATGCGCGCATGGCGCAATCTGCGCGGCTGCGTTGTCACCGTGCCGTACAAGCAGGACATGGCCACGCGCATTGACCTGCTGAGTGATCGGGCCCATGCGCTCGGTTGCGTGAACGTTATTCGCCGCGAAGCGGACGGCACGTTGATTGGCGACATGGTCGATGGCGATGGCTTCATGAACGCAGCACACGGTCACGGTTTCGAGCCGAAAGGCACGCACGCGCTGGTGATCGGCGCCGGCGGCGTCGGCAGCGCGATCGCGTGGTCACTGTGCGAACACGGCGCCGCGGCGATCACGTTGACGGACCTGGACGCCTCGCGCACGCAGCGGTTGCGCGCGTTATTGGCGGCGCACTACCCGGGTGTCGCGACCAGCTCGGATTTCGACTCACTGGCGTCATTCGATCTCGTCGTCAATGCCTCGCCTGTCGGCATGACCGGTAATGAAACATTGCCACTGCCGCTAGACCAGATAGCGACGCTGAGTGCCGGCATCCTTGTCGCGGACGTCGTCACCTCGCCCGATATCACGCGCTTTCTCGAGGTTGCGCGCGACGCGGGGTGCCGGATCCAGACCGGTGCCGAGATGGCGTTGGCGCAATTCGGCAACCTCGGCGCGTTCATGAATATGACGCCGCTGGAAGCCTGATCGTCGGCGGCTCACTTACATCGCACGACGCATGCGCGATCCGGCGCCCGGACCGAATGGCATTTCGCAATGCAGCGGCGACGCGCGGAAGGCCGCCACGGCGGCGCTGTCCGCCATAGCAGCACATTAAAACCAATCAGGAGACACAACGATGCCAACTCACAACGAAGCACAGAATCCGTCTGCACAGCAGACCCGGCGCGCAACGGCCAGCGGCTGGATCGGCTCGGCACTCGAGTACTACGATTTCTTCATCTACGCGCAGGCAGCGGCGATGGTTTTTCCGCAACTGTTTTTCCCGGCCGGCAACCCTAAGCTGGCGATTGTCGCGTCTCTTGCGACCTACGGTGTCGGTTACGTTGCGCGGCCGATCGGCGGCTTCGTGCTTGGGCGACGCGGCGACACGCACGGGCGCAAGCATCTGCTATTGCTGTGTATGTTCCTGATGGGCGTCTCGACGTTCGTTGTCGGGCTATTGCCGACCTACCATCAGGTCGGCGTTCTCGCACCGATCGCCCTCGTCGTGCTACGCCTGATCCAGGGCTTCGCGGTGGCCGGCGAAATTTCCGGTGCCAGTTCGATGATTCTCGAACAGGCGCCGTTCGGCCAGCGCGGGTTTTACGCCAGCTTTGCGTTGCAGGGTACGCAAGCCGGTCAGATCTTCGCCGCCGCGATTTTCATGCCACTCGCCTATTACATGCCGGCTGACCAGTTCGCGTCATGGGGCTGGCGTATTCCGTTCCTGCTTAGCGCGCTCGTGCTCGCGGCCGGCTTCGTGATTCGCCGCAAGGTGTCAGAATCGCCGGCATTCATTCAGGCGGATTCGAACGGCGGCGTGCCCGCATCACCGATCGCAGTCGCACTGCGCGAGAACTGGCGAGATATCGTGCGGATCGCAATCATGGCGCTTGCCGCGGTGATCGCGATGGTGGCAACGATCTTCGGTGCCGCGTACGCGGTGCAACCGTCGTACGGGATCGGCTTCCACGCGAACACGTATCTCGTGATCCCGCTCGTCGGCAACCTCGTTGCCGTGCTTGTGATTCCGTTTGTCGGCAAACTGTCCGACCGGATCGGACGGCGGATTCCAGTGATCGTCGGTTCGGTCGGCGCGGGGTTGCTGTCGTACGTGTATCTGTACGCAATCAGCGCGAGAAATGCACCGGTGGCGATTGTCACGTCGGTTCTGATGTGGGGTGTGATCTATCAAGGATTCAATGCGGTGTTTCCGAGTTTCATGCCCGAGTTGTTCCCTACGCGTACGCGAGTGTCGGCCATGTCGATCGGACAGAACATCGGGATGGCGTTAACGGCGCTGCTGCCTTCGCTGTTCGCCGCGATCGCTCCGCCCGGATCGAAAGATATCCCGCTTGTGATCGGCACCGCGACGCTCGCGATTACTGGCCTCGCGGCGCTCGCGGCCTGGACCGCGCGAGAGACGTATCGTACGCAGCTGGATGAACTCGGTGCGCCTGGTGCTTCCGCGAATACGCAGTCGGCGGGTTCGGCGCTGCGCGGAAATTCCGCTCAGCACGCGGCTGCTGTCAGCCGTCCACGCTGACGCCCAGAAACGTTTGGCGTTTGTTGCGGGCGATTTCGGACAGGTGGTCAAAGTTGCGCCCGAGGAGAATCACGAAGCTGTTCGACTGGCGGCTAACGGCACTGACCTGTCCGATCTCGCTCCGGGCGACTAGGTATCTCGCACGAAGCACTCACCGTCACCCATGTGAAAGTGGGTGCAGAGAATCTTCATGAAAACGCGTTCCTTCCAAACTCTCTGAATCGCTTGAACCAGTAGTACGCCCCACCCCACGGGGCGCCTTGATACTGCTGTACCTTTTCCGCCAGCCATTCGCCGTTCTTTCCGTTATCCGCCATGCGATGTATCTGGTACGGATCGCTACCCGGAACGTTGCGCCGGGTGTTGCGCGTTGTATAGAGGTACTCGAACCCGGCCGCTTGCGCGGCGGCGATATAGTCATCGTCGTAGTAACCTTCTGGCCAGCACAAATGGGTCGATGCCACACCCATTTTCTCGGTCAGAATCCGCTTTGACATCTCGATGTCCGTGCTGATGTGGCGAAATTTGCTGGCCGCATCAGTACACGCCAGATCCCAGCGACGGTGGCTGTGCGTATGACTATGAAACTCGAAAGTGCCGGCTGCGCGCATCAGGTCGACCTCACTCCAGCGCACGGCGACATCGTCTGCCTGCCCGCCAGGAATGAGGCGTTCGCACTCCGGGTGCGAACGCTCCGCACCTGTGCCGCGAGTCGGAGAAGACGGAAAGGATCGCGCGGGACCGTCGTGAACGCGACCCGTTACGAGAAACATGATGGCGTTGAGGCCATAACGTTCAAGACACGGATGAGCGTGAATATAGTTGTCCAGATACCCGCCGTCGAACGTCAGCAGGATTGATTTATCGGGCATTGCCGCGCCGTGTAGAAAGCGCGCGAATTCGTCTGCCGTTAGCGTCACGTATCCGTTACGCGCCAGCCAGTTCATCTGCGAATCGAAGTGCTCCGGGGTGATGCTAAGTGCCCCGGGCGTTGGTGAAACGTGGTGGTACATCACTACCGGTACCGAGCGGGCGTACGATTCCATCGATGGCCTTACCTACCATGAATATCAAAATACTCTGCGGTGCCTGCCGCGAGCAATTCAGCCGTTCTTGCCAGACGCTTTGGTGTACTAGCCAAATGCGTTTCCCTTCCATCACGGCACAACGTATTTGCGATGCTAATCACCCCCACTTCAAATGACTGTCGATTTGCTACCGCGATTGTGGAGTTTTGTCGCTGGATATTTCGACCTATTACTTAGTCGAAGCGCGCCCTCGCATTGTCTTCGAAAGACGGAATCCGGAATGGCAACCGGCGAATCGTGCAGGGCTGGTTGTTTCAATAGCGGCAAGCAACGGCGGGACAATCCGGCTCGACGCACGGCAGGGTCGATGCGTCGCTCATCTTGCGGCGCGTAGACAGAACTCGACAAACGTGCAAGCAATTCGACCAGTCGTAAGCGCTCAGGAGCCCGACACCGCCCAACGGATACGCGACCGGCGAGCGCATCGGATGTCGAATGGGGACCCGCATCAGACCGCGGCTCAACCATCACGTGACCAGCTCACCCTACAGGTCTGTAATATGTGTAAACGACGGCCACGTGCCAATCCGGTCAAAGCAGTCGTTCCCGTAGCATTCCCGGCGCTAGCTCCACCCAACCAGGCCACCATGGAACAACAGAATTCCTATCGTGCTCTTCTCAAGATCCCCAGCCTGTTCTCGCTCATTCTTGCGGCGACTCTTTCGCGCCTCGCCGGGCGCATGTTCACCCTGACATTAGTGCTGTTCGTGCTGACGCGATTTTCGTCGCCGGCGTTGGCCGGATGGCTGACGTTCGCCGCGATTGTTCCGGGTCTGGTGGTCAGCCCGATCGCGGGTGCGCTGCTTGACCGTATGGGCCCGACAACGGCATTGAGGATCGATCTGATCGCGAGCGCGATCTACATCGCCGCCATCAGCATGGCCAGTTGGGTTGGCTGGGCCAGCACGCCGGTTCTGTTTGTGCTGGTCGTGCTGTTCTCGCTTACCGGTCCGTTGGGAGCGGCGGGAACGCGAACCCTGCTGCCGCGCCTGGTGCCGGCTCACGCGCTCGATCGGGCCAATGCGCTGGACACCGCGGTCTATGCCGTGGTCGACGTGGTGGGGCCCGGTTTGGCCGGCCTGATCGTTGCTTCGTTCGGACCTGAATCCGCGCTGTCCGTCATCGCCGTGGCTTACGCGGGTGCGGCGATCTGTCTGTCTTACGTCCAGAATCTGCCAGGCCTCGCCTCCACCCAGACATCTCTGCTGCGCCAGACGATCGAGGGCATCCAGATGGTCGCGCGTCAGCCGACGCTGCGGGGACTCGCCATTTCCTATTCGTTGTATCAGGCGACCTGGGGCGTTCTCGTTGTGGTGGTTCCGGTATTCGTGGCTAACCACTACGCCAGTGCGGTGGGCAGTTCAGTAACCGGTTTGCTGTGGGCCGCGATGGGTATGGCCGGTGGCCTGGGAGCGCTTCTCGCCGGCCATCTGCGGACCACGGGCCGTGAACGCCTCATCATGGCGGCCGGAATGATCGTTACCGCCCTGGCCGCATGGCCGGTTGCAGCGGAATTTGGCTTTGGCGGCTTAGCCATCGGTTTGATGCTTGCCGGGGTGGCGTCCGGTCCAATCGACGTCGCGCTGCTGACCTTGCGTCAGCGACGCACCGATCCGCGTCAACTCGGCCGGGTGTTATCCATCTCGATGAGCTTGAATCTCGCCGGCTTTCCGCTCGGATCGGCCATTGCGGGGATGGTGATCACAACCTCCCTGTCCGCGACGTTCGTGATGGCCGGCATCGCTTCAATCATTGCCGCCATCGCGACTGCGTCCATACCTCGCGACCTTGATCGAACGGCGGTTTAGCTTCCTGCCGCGGGTGCCCCGCTTTCAGTTGGTGATTGGACTCCAGTTCAGCCGACTGGAAGCGATCCCGATCGGAACGCACTCTTCCCCACCCTACGACCCACCAGGGAAAAAACCAGTGGACTGGTCTTTCTCATGGTGTAGCATCCAATCGTTACATCATTAAATGTAACAATAAAAAATGTCATCGTGATGGGCTGCTGTACGCCTGTCAGACAGGATATTGGGAGGCAGGTATGGGTGAGAAGGCCATTCCACACGTCAACGTGGACGAGTTGGCGCAGTTCCGTGAAGTCCAGCAACTGGCGTACCGGTGTGTCGAGAGCATCGGCGACATGCTTCGACCGGGCATGACGGAAAAAGACGCCGCCCGGCTGCTGACCGAATGGTTGCAGGACCATGGCGTGCATGACTGGCTGCACAAACCCTTCGCCTGGTTTGGCGACCGTACCGCTTTTGAGGGCTTCTCCGGGTTGTCGCACATGGCCGGCTTCAATCTTGCATTCTTCCCGGGCTCACGCCGTCTGGAAGAAAACATGCCGGTCATTCTCGACGTGGCACCCGTGTTGAACGGGGTGATCGCCGATGTCGGCTACGCGACCTGCGTCGGTACGAATCCGATTCTCGAGCAACTGAAAGACGATCTCGCGGAACACCGCGAACTGATCGTCAGTATGGTCAAACAGCGGCGCACGCTTGCCGACGTGGCGCGCGCGGTCGACCTGCTATGCAGGAAACAGGGCGTGGAGCCGCGTCATAAGGCCTATCCGTTCAAGGTGCTGGCGCATCGGGTCGCGAAGCTGCACAACCCCGCCAAGCCGCGCTTCGTGGCGCGCTTCGGCCTGAACGCCACGCGCAATCTGGTCCTCGACCAGGTGAGCGCGGGCAGGAAAGAAGGCTGGTCGCCGCTGTGGTCGATCGATCGCCGCTCCGATCATGCCCCGACGCCCGGCTTGTGGGCCGTCGAGCCGCATCTCGGCTTTCAGGGCGTGGGCGCCAAGTTCGAAGAACTGCTCGTCATCACCGAAGACGACGCCTACTGGCTCGACGACGACCTGCCGCATGTGCGCCGCTGGGCGCAGCGCGGACGGGCGTTAGCCGCGGCATGACGGAGGCGCATATGCAGCTTTTGACCGAACCCGTGCCGCCTACGCTGTACGAGGCGCCGCCCGCGATGCATCGCACGAGTTTCACGGTGCGCTCGGGCGACGTAACCTTGGCCGCCAGCGCATGGGGCGACCCCGCCCGGCCGACCGTGATCCTGGTGCATGGCTACCCCGACACCAGCGAAGTCTGGAACGCTTTAGCCAGCCTGCTGGCGCAGGATTTCCACGTGGTTGCCTACGACGTGCGGGGTGCCGGGCAATCCACTGCGCCAACCCGCACGAAGGCCTATCGCTTAGGAAAGCTCACCGACGATTTCGTTGCCGTCATCGATGCCGTTAGCCCCGATCGTCCGGTCCATCTGGTCGCGCACGACTGGGGCTCGATTCAGGGATGGGAGTTCGTTACTGAAGAGCGCTTGCGTGGCCGCATTGCATCGTACACGTCATGCTCGGGCCCTTGCCTCGACCATGTTGCGTACTGGATGCGAGCGCGCCTGCTACGTCCCACGCCGCGCTCTATCGGCAAGGTATTGGGCCAGTTGGTGCGCTCCTGGTACGTACTGCTGTTTCACCTGCCGGTGCTGCCGGGATTGACGTGGCGCTTATGGCTCGGCCGCGCGTGGCCGCGGGTGTTGCGTCGGGTGGAAAAGACCGAGGTCACGCCCAGGCCGACCCAAACCCGCGACGGCATGCGCGGCGTATCGCTGTACCGCGCCAACTTCATCCGCTGCCTGTTCATGCCGCGCAAGCGTTACGCGCACGCCCCGGTCCAGGTGATCGTGCCGACGCTGGACAAATATGTCAGCCCGGCGCTGTCCGAAGATCTCTCGCGATGGGTGCCGAAGTACTGGCGCCGTGAACTGACCGCACGGCACTGGGTGCCGCTCACCCATCCCGAACCGATGGCCCGGATGGTGCGTGAGCTCGTCGAACACACCGAGGGCGGGGATGAACCGCAGACGCTGCAGCGCGCCCGCATGGACTCGGCACGCCAGGCGCTCAGCGGCAAGCTCGCGGTGGTGACCGGCGCGGGCAGCGGCATTGGGCGATGCATCGCGCTGGAATTCGCGAAGCAAGGTGCGGCCGTGGTCGCCGTCGATATCGACACCGTAGCCGCGGAGCGCACCGCCACGCTGGTCAGGCTATTGGGAAATCACGCCTACGCGCGCAAGACCGACGTCGGCAGTGCCGCGCAGATGGAAGCGTTGGCCGACTGGGTCGGGACGGAACTCGGCGGCGCTGACATCGTGGTCAACAACGCGGGCATCGGCATGGCAGGCGGCGTACTCGACACCTCGGCACAAGACTGGGAACGCATTCTTCACGTCAACCTGTGGGGCGTGATCCACGGCTCACGCCTGTTCGCGCGCCAGATGGTGAAGCGCGGCAATGGCGGCCACATCGTCAACACGGCGTCTGCCGCCGCGTTCGCCCCTTCACGCGATCTGCCCGCCTACGCGACGACCAAGGCCGCCGTGCTGATGCTCAGCGAGTGCATGCGAGGAGAACTCGCGAGCGAGGGTATCGGTGTCAGCGCAATCTGTCCGGGGTTCGCCGAGACCGGAATCATGGCTGCCACACAGTACGTCGGCGCCAGCCCGCAGGACCAGGACCGCATGCGCCAGAAGGCCACCAGGCTTTATCAGTTGCGCGGACTGAAGCCCGAGGCGGTTGCGAAAGCCGCGCTTGGCGCCGTGTTGCGCAACCGGCCTGTGGTCGCCATCGGCATCGAGGCGCATTCCATGCGGTTTATCTCGCGCTACCTGCCCGGGTTAGGCCGCGTGATCGCCCGCATCAACATGATGCCGCGCTGAGCTCAGTGAGCTCATCAATCAGACGCCGGAGACCGTTATGAACCAAGAGCAAACCCAGCACAAGATCAAGGCCCGCCACGTGAAGTTCGACTGGAGCCAAACACCGATTCAGTGGATTCCGGGCGATCCGTCGAGCACGCACATCATCAATGTGCTGAACCTGCTGTTCCCCGCCGGCGAGCTATGGTTCTGCCGCGTCTACAACAAGGCGCTGCCGCTCATTACCGACCCGGCCTTGCGCGACGACGCCGAGGGTTTTCTCCGTCAGGAGGCGGTGCATTCGCGCTCGCACGGTGGTGTGCTCACGCATTACTACAAGGCGCACGGCATCGACACGCAGCCCTTCACGAAACAACTCGACTGGCTGTTCGGCAAGCTGCTCGGCGAACAGCCGCTTGGGCTGAAGATCGGCAAAACACGGTTTTGGCTGCGTCAGCAGCTTGGCGTGATCGCCGCGCTGGAGCACTTTTTCGGCTACCTCGGCAACTGGGTGCTCAATGCCGACGGGCTCGATGCAGCCCACGCCGACCCCACCATGCTCGACCTGCTGCGTTGGCACGGTGCCGAAGAGGTCGAACATCGCACGGTGGCCTTCGACATCTTCCGGCATATGGGCGGCACCTATTTCGAACGCTGCTTCCATATGCTTTCGACCGTCGTGCTTCTGCTGTACTTCCTGACGCGCGGCGCACGCTTCATGCACCAGCGCGATCCTGCTGCCGGCAGGTACTACGGCTTTATTCTCGCGTGGCGCGCCGGAGCGCGGCGCCGTTGCCTGCCGTCGTTCTGGAAAATGATTGCGGCGGCGTTACGCTATTTCAATCCGCGTTACACGCCGCATCACGAAGGCTCCACTGAACAGGCGCTGGCTTATCTCGCGATCTCGCCGGCAGCGCAGGCCGCGGCACACGGGGGCAACTGGGTTCGTAAAGCCGGCTAATGCGTGAGTTGACGTCTTTCCACCTTACATTTTGACATGTTATGATGCGAATCATTCTCATTTACAAAGGCGTCGCATCCACGGATCTGACGCGCCCGGTGGGCCATGGCGGCAAACGAATCGGCGCTGCATCACGAGATGCAGGCGCTCTACAGCAATCATCACGGCTGGCTCCACGCATGGCTGCGTAAGAAGCTCGGCTGTGCGCATCGTGCGGCCGACCTCGCGCACGATACGTTCCTGCGTTTGCTCGCCCGTGATGAACCGCTGGGTCTGGAAGAACCTCGCGCGTTTCTGACCACGGTCGCGCAACGCGTCATGGCCAATTACTGGCGTCGCGAGCAGATCGAGCGTGCGTATCTGGAAGCGTTGGCGCTCGTGCCCGAGAATTTCGCGCCCTCACCTGAGGAGCGCGCGCTGCTTCTGGAAGCGCTGTGCGAGATCGACAGTCTGCTGGAACGGCTGCCGCTCGCCGTCAAACGTGCTTTCCTTCTGGCCCAGCTCGACGGATTGACCCACGCCGAGATCGCCGCACAACTGAAGCTTTCCATCTCGACCGTGAAACGCCATCTGGTGCGCGCCGGCGCACAGTGTTTCTTTGCGCTGAACGTGGCCTGACGGATCGACGGATGAACGCGAGCGCGAGACCCGATAGACCCGATATTCCGCAACACATCGCCATGCGCGCCGTGCAGTGGTGGATGGAATTGCAATCCGGCAAAGACACGCACGCCCAGCAACTCGCCTTGGCGCGCTGGTGCGCCGAGCATCCCGATCACGAACGCGCGTGGCAGCACATCTGCAGCGTCAGCAGTCGATTCAGGGGACTCACTGAAGCAGGCACGGGCGTTGTGGACGCAGGCGGCGCAGCGGCCGCTCGCGCTGCGCTGACGCGTACCGGGGCGGCCAGACGCCGCGCGAGTGTCAAAGTCCTCGCGACCCTGCTGTTCGCCGGCGGTGCGACATGGCTCGCCGGTGAACACGTGCCGTGGCGCGCATGGAGTGCGGATGCGCACACCGCGCCCGGCGAACGCCGCGCCCTCACGCTCGCCGACGGCACCCGCGTCACGCTTAACACCGACAGCGCCATCGATATCGGTTTTAACAGCACCGAACGGCGTGTGCGCCTGATCAAAGGCGAAATCATGATCGCGACCGGCCATCTCGCCGGTGAACAGCGGCCGTTCATTGTCGAGACCGCGCAAGGGCGTTTGCAAGCTTTGGGAACACGCTTCGCCGTCAGGCAGCAGAGTGCGCTTAGCCGCCTCGATGTGTTCGAAGGCGCGGTGCGGGTCAGCCCGCGCGACGCAGCCGGCCTTACGCCGGTGGTCCGTGCCGGACAACGCGTCCGCTTCACGCACGACAACGTCGGCGCGGTCGAGCCGCTCAGCGAGAACGACGCAGCGTGGACGGATGGTCTGATCGTCGCCAGCGGCATGCGGCTCGGCGATTTCGTAGCCGAGCTGGATCGGTACCGCACGGGGCATCTGGGTTGCGATCCATCGGTGGCCGATTTGCGGATCTCGGGCACCTTCCCGCTCGCCGACACGGAGCGTGTGCTCGACACGCTGGCCACAACCTTGCCGGTCGAGGTGGTATTCATTACGCGCTACTGGGGCACCGTGCGCGCGGCGCGCGCCTGAAACCGGCGAGCCCTGGCATCGCTGAAAATTTTTTCGTCTGTTGTGAGCTGTTTTCGAATCTCGCGTGACAAGGGAGATGAGAGCAACACATCGTCACCCTTCCAGCGAGCTTTGAACATGGGACAGTATCGAAAGACCGGCGCCGGCAATGGCCGCCGTGGCAGTCGTGGCGCTATGCGCGCGCGGCACATCGCAACGGCCGCACTGATCTCCGCCGGACTGCCGTTCAACGTGGCGCTGGCGGCCGATGCGCCGTCTTCCGCCGAAGCGCCGGCGCGCAAGAGCTACGACATTCCGGCCGGGCCGCTCGAAGCGGCGCTCAATCGCTTCGGACGCGAAAGCGGGCTGTTACTGTCCTTTCCGGCGGCACTGACAGACGGGCGCACGAGCGCAGGCCTGCACGGCGATTACGACGTCAGGCAAGGCTTCGAGCGAATCCTGCGCGGCACCGGACTCGGCGCGACGCAGCAGGCCAATGGCGGCTATACGCTCGTCCCGCGCACTGAAGCGGCAGCGGACGACGGCGACCCGCACGGCACCACCCTCCCCGCCGTCACGGTCAGTTCGACGATGGTGAAAGCCGGCAGCTACCGGCCCCCTGCCGACTCGGTGGTAACGCGTTCGGACACACCGGTGCTCGACACCGCCCAGGCCGTCAACATCGTGCCGTCCCAGGTGCTGCACGACCAGCGTCCGCGTAATCTCGACGATGCGCTTGCGAACGTGAGCGGCATCGTGCAAGGCAACACGCTGGCCGGCACGCAGGACACCTTGCTCAAGCGCGGTTTCGGCGGTAATCGCGACGGTTCGATCATGCACAACGGCATGCCGCTGGTGCAAGGGCGCGCGCTGAACGCGGCGGCCGACAGTGTCGAAGTGCTCAAGGGCCCGACCTCGCTGCTGTACGGAATCATGGACCCGGGCGGCGTCGTCAACGTGGTGAGCAAGCAGCCCTTGCTCCAGCCCTATCACGCGATCTCCGTGCTCGGCTCGACCTACGGACACGGCCGCAACGGGGCCGCCGCCACGCTCGATACAACCGGGCCGATCGGCGACTCCGGTCTCGCCTACCGGCTCGTGGTCGATCAGACCGACGAGCAATACTGGCGCAACTTCGGCGAACGCCGCGAGACGCTCGTGGCGCCGTCGCTCGCGTGGTACGGACGCGATACCCAGGTGGTGGTGTCGTACGAATATCGCAAGTTTCTCTATCCGTTCGACCGCGGCACCGCGCTCGACCCGAAAACCAACCAGCCGCTTGCGATTTCGAGCCGCGAACGTCTCGACGAACCGTTCAACGAAATGGACGGCGAATCGAACCTCGCGCAAATCAGCGTCGATCATCAGATCAACGCGAACTGGAAGGCTCACTTCGGCTATAGCTACAACCGCGAGACATACGACGCGGGTCAGTTGCGCGTGCAGGGTATCAACAGCACGACCGGCGCCGTGTCGCGCAGCAACGACGCGACGCATGGGGCGCTCAGCACGGACAGCTACGCGATCGCATACGTGGACGGCCATTTCAACCTTGCGGGTTTGCGCAACGATTTGCAGGTCGGCGTCGACAGCGAGTACCGCCGCATCTATCGCAAGGACCTGCTGCGCCAGGCCACGAAATATTCGTTCAACTACTTCAATCCGATCTACGGCCGCGAGAGCCCGTCGACCACCGTGTCCGCAAGTGACAGCGATCAGACCGACACGCTGCACGACCGCTCGTTCTTCTTCCAGGACAATTTGCATCTCACCGACAAGTGGATTCTGATCGGCGGCGCGCGTTTTCTGAGTTACAACCAGATCGCGGGAAAGGGCCGGCCGTTTGTCGTCAATACGGACATCAACGGCAGCAAATGGCTGCCGCGCGCGGGCGTGGTCTACAAATGGACCGACACGGTCTCGCTATACGGCAGCTATACCCAGTCGCTCAAGCCGACCTCGACGATCGCGCCGCTTGCCACCGGCGTGGTGATCGATTCGTCGGTGCAGCCTGAAGAAGCCACTTCATGGGAGCTCGGCGCCAAGATTGCCATGCCCAATGGCCTCAGCGGCACGCTGGCGCTTTTCAACATCGACAAGAAAAACGTGCTGGTGCAGCAGTACAACGACGCCACCAGACAGACCGACTGGCGCACGGCCGGCAAGGCACGTTCACGCGGTGTGGAGCTCGACGTGGCCGGCCAGATCGGCCAGCACTGGAGCGTGATCGCAAGCTACGCGTACATCGACGCGAAGACCACCGAAGACCCGTTGTATGCCGGCAAGCGCCTGTGGAACGCGCCGCAGAATACGGCATCGCTTGCTGCGGTCTATGACTTCGGCACGATCTTCGGCGGCGACCAGTTGCGGGTGGGCGCCGGTGCGCATTATGTCGGCCCACGCCCCGGCGATTCGGCCAATAGCTTCACGCTGCCGGCCTACACCGTCGCCGATGCCTTCGCCACTTACGAAACGAAACTCGGCAATCGCCATCTGTCGTTCCAGCTCAACGTGAAGAATCTGTTCAACAAGACTTACTACCCGTCGAGCGCGAACCGGTACTTCGTCGCGGTGGGCGACGCGCGCCAGGTCTCCTTGCTGTCGACGCTCGAGTTCTAGGCGTGCGCACCGACACCGTGCGCACGAAACGTGGGTTCAATGGATCAACAGAAGATGGGAGTCACTATGAAACTCTGGAACCGTCGCGCTAACAAGGGCGTGGCGCCTGCCCGCAAACGCCGGACCTTTCTCACCACCGCAGCGAGCCTCGGTGCGTTGCTGGCGGTCACGACACCCGTCGCGCGCGCCGCAGCGAGCGATCCGCGCGCGGGCAAGAAAGTCGTGATGCTCGTGCAACTGAATGGCCCGAGCGTGCCCGTCGACCAGAAGATCGCGGCGCACCTGAACGCGCGCGGCTATAGCGTACGCATGCTGGATCAGGCGCAACCGCCCGAGGCGGTGGGCGACGCGGACCTGGTCGTCATTTCATCGACGGTCTCCTCGAAACAGGTAGCGGGAGGCTGGCGCTACCTGGCCAAACCGTTATTGACATGGGAAAACGATTTGCTCGACGACTTCGCGATGACGGGCAAGCGTCACGACGTCGATTTTGGCGAAGCGGAAAAGGAGCGTTACCTGTGGCTGGTCAACGCGCCCCACCCCATTGCAGCCGGCTTGCCGGCGGGTGTGACGAACGTCTACGTCAAGCAGGGCGCGATGAGCTGGGGCAAACCGGGCTTAGGCGCGACGACCATTGCAACGCTGTATGGCCAGCCGGAAAAGGCGGCGATCTTCGCGTATGAGAAAGGCGCCACGATGGACTACGAGTCGCTGGCGCCGGCCCGGCGCGTGATGTTCTTCCTGAACAACGACACCTTCGGCAACCTCTCGCCGGCGGGTAACAGCCTGTTTGATGCAGCGGTGGATTGGGCGCTGGGTTTGGCCTGAATGAAGCCTTGCCCATTCACGTTGAATGCGGGGCGATAATAATACCTTGCCTCGCGCTGTAGCCCGTCGTCAGTTCTTAATCCGACCAGGCCAGATACTCTGGCCGAGTCGTTCTCGCCATTTTTACCAAAGCCACTTATACTGAGCGGCAACAATTCTCTTAGCACGACCGCTACCGCACCTGACGCAATACATAATCGCTTTGATAACAAAGACTTTATTGGCGGAGCCACGCGTATCAAGCCAATGGGCCGTTAAAGTTCTATGTAAAGATCATAAAATTTTACAGAAAAGCCGTTTCAATTCGTGCGACTCCAGGTCTTCTTTGGAATGATCAAACTTGCGCTGTCTGTTGCCCGGCCTGCTTCATTTAGCTGGAATATCCCTTTCAGGCTGCCGCGAGAACCTTTGATAAGTCGGATAGGCTTTTATCTTTAAGTACCGATTCGTCAACTCACGGATACCTGAATACCTGACAAGACGCCGCAAGAAAAAACGCGTTCGCGGACGTATCGCGTAGCTGACAAGGGTGAACAACAAGCCAGTCGGTGCGAAGCCTGGCGCGTCTGTTACGGGGATCGACAATCATGAGCTTACTGCTGCTGCCAGGAAACGCCCCCTTCGTAACCGCGATCGGGTTGATGATTGTGATTGGCTTACTGGAGGGCCTCACACTCCTGTTCGGAATGAGTGTCACCGAGCATGCAGGCAGTCTTCTCGTCACGCATTTCGGCCTTGACCATTCCGGTGCAGATGCCGGCGTGGGTATCGTAGGCCAGTTTCTCGGCTGGCTGCACGTCGGCCGGGTGCCCCTTCTGGTTCTGCTCATTTTATTTCTGCTGAGTTTTTCGGTCGTCGGCTTGCTCGTGCAATCGCTGCTGCATGCACTCGCCGGGTTCATGCTGCCGCCGGCACTGGCGAGCGTGATCTCCGCACTTGGCTCGCTGCCCCTCGTCCGGCAAACCGGCGGCCTTGTCGCCCGCTTTGTGCCGCAGACCGAATCGTCCGCCGTATCCGAGATCGATTTCATTGGGCTGCCGGCGCAGATCGTGACCGGTGAAGCCTCCGTCGGCACCCCCGCGGAAGCGCGCCTCGTGGATAGATTCGGTCAGCCGCACTACGTTCGCGTCGAGCCGGATAGGGCCGGCCAGTCTTTTGTCCGGGGCACGACAGTGGCGATCGTGTCGCATGTCTCTGGGTCGCTGTACCGCGCCGTAATCATTGGCCGTTCGGATCTGCTTTAGCTGCCTGTCGGGTGACCCGCGCAACGCGCGCGGGCTCCCGCTGTTTTGCAATGCCCATCTTTTTTAGGGGAGTTCGACAATCAATATGGATTCGATCATTTTTTGGGGCGGCATTGGCCTCGCCGTGGTGGTTGGCCTGTGCGTCATTGGCCTGATCTTTGCGCGCCTTTATGTCCGCGCCTCGGCTGAACGCGCATTTGTGCGAACCGGCCTCGGTGGGCAGAAAGTGATCATGAGCGGTGGCGCAGTCGTGCTGCCCGTGTTCCATGAGGTCATTCCGATCAACATGAACACGCTGAAGCTCGAGGTCAGCCGTGCGACGCGCGACAGCCTGATCACCAAGGATCGTATGCGCGTCGACGTCGTGGTTGCGTTCTTCGTGCGCGTGAAGCCGACGGCCGAGGGTATTTCGACCGCCGCGCAGACGCTCGGTCAACGGACACAGGCTCCCGAAAACCTGCGCGCGCTGGTCGACGACAAGTTCGTCGACGCGCTGCGCTCCACGGCCGCGCAGATGACGATGCAGGATCTGCAGGACGCCCGGGAGAAATTCGTGCAGGGCGTACAGAACACCGTCGCGGAAGATCTGACCAAGAACGGTCTGGAACTGGAAAGCGTATCGCTGACCAACTTCAACCAGACATCGAAAGAATTCTTCGACCCGAACAATGCGTTCGACGCGGAAGGCCTGACAAAGCTCACGCAGGAAACGGAGCGCCGGCGCAAGGAACGAAACGAAGTCGAGCAGGATACCGAGGTCTCGGTTCGCGAAAAAAATCGCGACGCGCTTGCGCGAAAGCTGGAAATCGAGCAGCAGGAATCGTTCATGAAGCTCGAGCAGGAACAGCAGGTGAAAACGCGCACCGCCGAACAGAGCGCGCGGATCGCCGCCTACGAGGCCGAGCGTCACCAGGAGGCCGAGCAGAGCCGGATCGTGGCGGAACGGCAGGTGCAGGAATCGGAGATCCAGCGTGAACAGGCAGTCCGTACACGCAAGGTAGAAGCCGAGCGCGAGGTTCGCGTCAAGGAGATCGAGCAGACCAGGGTGACCCAGATGGCCGCCATCGAGCAGGCCAAGGTGACCGAAATCGCCGCGCAGGACAAGGCCATTGTGATCGCCACAAAATCGGAAGCGCAATCCCAGGCTCAGGCGCGAGCCAACGAGGCGCTTGCGGAAGCGGTCAAGGCCGAGCAACTGGTGGAAACCACCCGCCGGACCGCGGAGGCTGATCGTGCCAAGCGGGTTGCGCTGATCGAGGCAGCGCAGGAAGCTGAAACCAATGCCGTGCACGTCACGACCCAGGCGCGCGCCGAGCGCGAGGCCGCGCAGATGCAGGCCACCGCGATTGTGGAACTGGCTGAAGCCGCCCGCAAGAAGGGGCTCGCGGAAGCTGAGGCACAACGTGCGCTCAATGACGCTATCAACGCGCTGTCGTCGGATCAGGCAAGCCTGAAGTTCAAGCTCGCGCTGTTGCAGGCGCTTCCCGGCGTGATCCAGCAGACCGTCGAGCCGATGAAGGCAATCGAAGGGATCAAGATCATTCAGGTAGACGGATTAAACCGCAATGCCGGCAACGGCGGCG
Organism: Paraburkholderia agricolaris; assembly: GCF_009455635.1. Lineage (NCBI taxonomy): Bacteria > Pseudomonadati > Pseudomonadota > Betaproteobacteria > Burkholderiales > Burkholderiaceae > Paraburkholderia > Paraburkholderia agricolaris. The sequence continues at coordinate 1,883,029 of NZ_QPER01000002.1, read as the reverse complement.
CCGACGGTGCGTCGGGTCCGGTGTCCGGACACAATGGCAACAATCTGGCTGAGCAGGCGATGTCCGCGGCGTTGTCGTACCGGGCGCATGCACCGCTCATCGACTCGTTGCTGAACGAGATTGGTTTGTCAGGCGGATCGCTGCAAGGACTGGTGCCGGGTCTCGCGGCCGCGCCGAATCACGCAGCAGAGCATCCGGCAGCGGCGGGCTCGGTGGACGGCGCTACGCTGGACACCCTGCACAAGCGCGCAGCCCAGCAGTAACGCGGTCTTTAGTAGGACCACCAGGGCCACCCAGGGCCACGTCGCGCGGCGTGGCCCGCTTGATCGCATGATTGAGAGCAGTACCCCGCACGGGGCGGCGCTGATAAACCAATAAGAAATCAAACAAGCCCACGCCGTAGGGAAGCAGACCGGGCATCAGTTAGAAGCCGACCCAGCATCCGCAGCAGGTACCCCAGCTGTATTGACCGCGCCAGCGCCATCCGTGTGATGCTGAATGGCATAAAGCTCCCGATTGCGCGCAATCTCCGCTGCCGTAGGTGGGTAGTCGTTATTGGGCGCCGGCACGAGCCCTTCAGCCTGAGCCTGCTGCAACTGAGCCATAACCTCAGCCCGCGTGAGTCCTGACGGATTGGATTGCGCAAACGCATTCGCGCCAAACGGCAAACTAAGCGCGGCAACAGCAATAGCGGTAAGCAGTTTCATGATGTCTCTCCGGTGAAGTGCAAGAAATGAGTGGCCTGAACCACGTTTCCTATTCTTGTCATTTCAGCTGTCGGAGCACTGACCCGCGGATTACCGTTTTGTTATCTATGCGTCGCGCTTAAACCAAAGCACTCAAAAGAAGAACCGCAGATAACAGAACGGTAATCTACCGGACCGCCCCCGGTAAGCGCCCCTCCCCCACACTCCTGACTCATCAAGAAGCCCGCGTCGCGCGCCGCCAGGCGCTCCAGCAGGACGCTCGCCTCCCTCCGCCTCTTTTCAGGAAACCGTCATGTGGATCGTCAAGCTCGCGCTGCGCCGCCCATATACCTTCGTGGTTCTCGCGGTGTTGATCTTTATCGTCGGGCCGCTCGCGATACTCCGCACGCCGACCGATATCTTTCCGAACATCAACATCCCGGTGGTCAGCATCGTCTGGACGTACAACGGCTTTTCTGCCCAGGACATGGCCAACCGCATCACGTCGAACTATGAACGTGCGCTCACCTCCGACGTCGACGATATCGAGCACATCGAGTCGCAATCGCTGAATGGTGTCTCGGTCGTAAAGATCTTCTTTCATCCCGGCGCGGACATCAATCGCGCGATCGCCGAGGCGGCCTCCAATTCCGCATCGATCCTGCGCGTGCTGCCGCCCGGCACCCTGCCGCCGAACATCATTACGTACAACGCGTCGACAGTGCCGATCCTGCAACTCGGACTCTCCAGCAATACGCTGTCCGAACAGCAGCTCTACGACCTCGGCAACAGCCAGATCCGCACCCAACTGGCGACGGTGCAAGGCGCATCGGTACCGCTGCCGTTCGGTGGCAAGGTGCGCCAGATCATGGTCGATATCGATCCGCGCGCCCTGCAAGCCAAAGGTCTTGCCCCGCTCGACGTGGTTAACGCCGTCAACGCACAGAATCTGATCCTGCCGGGCGGCACCGCCAAGATCGGCACGAAGGAATACAACGTCCAGATGAACGGCAGCACCGACACGGTGGCCGCGCTGAACGACCTGCCGATCAAGACCGTGGCCGGCGGCGTGGTGTACGTGCGCGACGTCGCCCATGTGCGCGACGGCTACGCGCCGCAAACCAACATCGTGCGCAGCGACGGCAAACGCGCCGCGCTCCTCACCATCGAAAAATCCGGCAGCACGTCGACGTTGACCATCATCCAGCAAGTCAAGGCGATGCTGCCGCATATCGCCGCCGGTTTGCCGAGCGCGCTGCATATCACCGCGTTGTCCGATCAATCGGTGTTCGTGAAGTCGGCGGTGGTGGGCGTGGCGCGCGAGGCCGTGATCGCCGCCGCGTTGACCGCGTTGATGATCCTGCTGTTTCTCGGCAGTTGGCGCGCCACGCTGATCATCGCGGTGTCGATTCCGCTTGCGGTCCTGACCTCGCTGATCGCGCTGTCCGCGCTCGGCCAGACCATCAACATCATGACGCTCGGCGGGCTCGCGCTCGCGGTGGGGATTCTCGTCGACGATGCCACGGTCGCGATTGAAAACATTACCCATCATCTGGAAAACGGCGAGCCGCTGCACGACGCGATTCTGAACGGCTCCGGCGAAATCGCCGTGCCGACGTTCGTCTCGACACTGTCTATCTGCATCGTGTTCGTGCCGATGTTCCTGCTTTCCGGCGTGGCGCGTTATCTGTTCGTGCCGCTCGCCGAAGCGGTGGTATTCGCGATGATCGCGTCGTACTTCTTCTCGCGTACGCTGGTGCCGACCCTCGCGATGTACCTGATGCGTGCGCGCAGTAATGCGCCGGTCACGGGTAACGGCCCGATTGCGCGCCTGATCCGCTTCCAGGCTGCCTTCGAACATCGCTTCGAGAGGTTGCGCGAACGCTATCGTGGCGTACTCGGCTCGGTGATCGCGACGCCGCGCCGGTTCATCGCCATCTTCCTGTTGCTGTGTATCGGCTCGCTGGCTCTCGTGCCATTCGCCGGCCGCGATTTCTTCCCTGCTGTCGATACCGGCGAAATTCGCCTGCATTTGCGTGCGCCGACCGGCACGCGCATCGAAGATACCGCGCGCATCACCGATGAAGTCGAAGCCCGCGTGCGCAGCGTGATCCCGAAGCAGGAACTCGCAGCCATGCTCGATAACGTCGGTGTGCCGGTGAGCGGCATCAACCTGACCTACGATTCATCCGATCCGATCGGCCCGGAAGACGCCGACGTGATGATCACGCTCGCCGCCGGACACAAACCCACGGCCGCCTATGTGGCGACGCTGCGCAGCGTGCTATCGAAAGATTTCCCCGGCGTTACGTTTGCGTTCCTGCCCGCCGACATCGTCAGCCAGATTCTGAATTTCGGCCTGCCCGCGCCGATCGATATCCAGATCGTCGGCAACAAGCTCGACGCCAATCGCGTCGTGGCGAACCGCTTGCTCGAACAACTGCGCGGTGTGCGCGGCCTCGTCGATGCACGCATCCAGCAACCGGGCGACGAACCCGCGATCAACGTGAATGTCGACCGTACCCGGGCAATTCAGGCCGGCCTGTTGCAACGCGACGTGTCGCAGAATCTGCTGATCGCGCTTTCCGGCAGTTCGCAAACCACGCCGAATTTCTGGCTCGATCCGCACAACGGCGTCAGCTATCCGCTGATGGCGATGATGCCGCAGTACGACATCAACTCGCTGCAGGCGCTCGCCAATATTCCCGTGGCGCAGAGCGGCGCCGCCAGTACGGGCGCGGCGGCAGCGTCCATTGCGCCGACCGGCAACGGCCCCGCGCCGCAGAACCTGCTCGGCGCGCTGAGCACGCTGACGCGCGGCACGCAGCAAGCCGTCGTCTCGCACTACAACGTGCAACCGGTGCTCGATATCTTCGCGTCGGCACAAGGGCGCGATCTCGGCGGTGTGGCGGCTGACGTAACCCGTCTGGTCGATCAGATCCGCCCGCAATTGCCGCCCGGTGCATCGATCGTGGTGCGCGGGCAGGTGCAGGCGATGCACGATTCCTTCAGCGGACTCGCCAGCGGTCTGGTGTTCGCGATCGCCCTCGTCTATCTGCTGATGGTCGTCAATTTTCAGTCGTGGCTCGATCCGCTCATCATCATCAGCGGTTTGCCGGGCTCGCTTGCGGGCATTGCGTGGATGCTGTTCAGCACCGGCACGAGCCTGAGCGTGCCGGCACTGACCGGCACGATTCTGTGCATCGGCATTGCCACGGCCAACAGCATTCTGGTGATCAACACCGCGCGTGAATTCCACCACGGCGGCAGGCCGCCGCTGCAAGCCGCGCTCGAGGCTGGTTTCAGCCGCTTCCGGCCGGTCCTGATGACCGCGCTCGCGATGCTGATCGGCATGCTGCCCATGGCGCTCGGCCTCGGCGACGGCGGCGAACAGAATGCGCCGCTTGGCCGCGCCGTCATTGGCGGCCTTGCGCTCGGCACGGTGTCCACGTTGCTGTTTGTTCCCGTCGTCTACGGGGCGGTGCATGCGTGGCTCGACAAACGCCGCGCGGCTCGCACCGCCGCCCAGGAATCCCGCGTTCCCGCCCGCACACTTTGACTCTACGACGAGAGCCCGCTCATGACCAACTCATCACTTCCACCCGACCGCGGCGACGGGGTTGAACCGGCCGTCGAGGCTGATCGCGTCGCCAAGGCTGCCGGGGGCAGCGAAGCGCCCCGCGCCGCCGACACCGCGCATGCCGCTGGGTCGGCTCAGCCGGCGAGCGCCAGCGAAGACCCGCGCGCCGCCGACTTGCCTGCCAGCCCGAAGCCGCGCCGCCGCATGTGGCCGCTGGCATTGACCGGCCTTGCCGCGGCGCTGCTGATCGCCGGCATCGTGCCGCGTTTGCATACAAGCGCTGCGCTCACGCAACAGACGCAAGCGCAAAGCGTGCTCAGCGTGTCCGTGGTCTCACCGCGCCCCGCGCCTGCTGTCCACGAATTGCTGCTGCCCGGCGCGGTGACGCCGTTTGCCGAAGCATCGATCTATGCGCGCACGAGCGGCTACGTCGCGCACTGGAGCGCCGACATCGGCACCCAGGTGAAAGCCGGTCAGACGCTCGCCACGATCGACGCCCCCGATCTGGACGCACAGTTGCGCCAGGCGCGTGCCGACGAAGCCACCGCGCAGGCCAACTTCGACTTCGCGAAAACCACGGCGCAGCGTTGGCAGGAGATGCTGAAAACCCAATCGGTCGCGCAGCAGGATGCGGATACAAAGCTCAGCGACATGGAAGCACGGCGCGCGATGCTGGCGTCGGCGCAGGCCAACGTCGCGCATCTGGCCGAGCTGGTGTCCTACGAAAAGATCACCGCGCCGTTCGACGGCACGATCACCGCGCGCAACGTCGATGTCGGCAGCCTGGTGACGGCGGGCGGCACGCCCGGCACGCCGGGTATGTCAGGCGAGCTGTTTCACATTCAGCAGACCGGCGTGCTGCGCGTGTTCGTCGACGTGCCGCAGAACGACGCGCCCTACGTCACGCCCGACACCGGCGTTTATCTGAGCGCCCAGCAGTATCCAGGGCGGCACATCGCGGCCAGGGTAGCCCGCACGAGCGGCTCGATCGATCCGTCGAGCCGCACATTGCGCGTCGAGGTCGACGTCGACAACAAGGACGGCGCGCTGCTGCCCGGCGCTTACGCGCAGGTGCATCTGCAGTTGCAATCGACCACACCGGCGCTCGATCTGCCGGTGAGCGCGCTGCTGTTTCGTCCCGATGGCGTGACGGTTGCCGTGGTCGACGGCAATGGCCGTGCGGTGCTCAGGACGGTGCACATCGGCCGCGATTTCGGCACGCATGTGGAGATCACCACGGGCCTCGCCGCGACCGACCGTGTGATCGACAACCCCGGCGATTCGCTGAGTACCGGTCAGCTCGTACAGATCGCGCCGGCCGCGCATGGCTGAGCGCCTGTCATGGAAAGGATGAGCCGAATGTCTTCAAACTGCCTGTCACGTCCGTTGTCACGTCCGCTGTTACGTCCGCTGTTACGCCGTTCGTTGGCGGCCGTGCTGATCGGCGCGCTGCTGAGCGCCTGCTCGACGTTGCCGCCGTACCAGCGTCCCGCCGTCCAGGTGCCCTCGCAGTACGCTGGCACGGCGCCGGGTTGGGCCCAGGCCGCGCCGGCAGACACCGCACCGCGCGGCCCCTGGTGGACGATTTTCAACGACCCGGTGTTGAATCAACTCGAAGCCCGCATCGACGTCTCGAACCAGACCGTGCGCAAAGCGGTTGCGCAGGTCCAGCAGGCGCGCTCGATGGTGGATTATCAGCGCGCCGGTTTTTTCCCGACGATCACGGCCGGCGTCGCACAGGATCGTTCGCGGACCTCGCAGAACGTCGAGGGCAAATCGCTCGCGGGCAAGACCGTACCGGATTATTCGGCTGGCGTATCGGCGAGTTGGGAACCTGACCTGTTCGGCCGCGTGCGCGACAGCGTGACCGGCGCGCGGGCCGATGCCGCTGCGAGCGAGGCCGATCTCGAAGCCGTGCGTCTGTCGATGAGCGCCGATCTCGCCGTCGACTATTTCTCCCTGCGCTCGCTCGACACGCAAAAGAAGCTGCTCGACGACAGCGTAACCGCCTACGCCGCCGCCCTGAAGCTGCTGCAGCAGCAACTGAAAGACGGCGCGATCGATGCCTCCGCGGTCGCTCAGGCCACCATCCAACTCGAAGCGACCCGTACGCAGGACACCGACATCGACGTCACCCGCGCGCAGATGCAGCATGCGATTGCCACGCTGATCGGCGAGCCGGCCTCGAGCTTCACGCTGCCTCCGAACGACTCGGCCGCGACGCCGCCGGCGATTCCCGTCGGCGTGCCGTCGCAACTGCTCGAACGCCGCCCTGACATTGCAGCCGCCGAACGGCGTGTGGCGGCGGCGAACGCACAGATCGGCGTGGCGCACGCGGCGTTCTTCCCCGATCTGGTGCTGTCGGCGAGCGCGGGCTTGGAAAGCACCTTCTTCGCGCCGTGGTTGAGCGCGCCGAGCCTGTTCTGGTCGCTCGGTCCGCAACTGGTCGGCACGCTGTTCGACGGCGGCAAGCGTACCGCCAGCCTGCATGGCGCGACGGCGCAGTACGACGGCGCGGTCGCGGACTACCGGCAATCGGTGCTAGTCGCCTTCCAGCAGGTCGAGGACAATCTGTCCGCCCTGCATTCACTTGCCGACGAAGCCGCCAGCCAGCAGCGCGCGACCACGGCCGCCGATCTGTCGTTGCGGCTCACGACGAATCGCTTCAATGCGGGTGCGGTAAGTTATCTCGACGTGGTGACGGCGCAGACGATTGCGTTGACGAATCAGCGCACCGCGGATCAGATCGCGGCGCGACGGCTGGAATCGAGCGTGTTGTTGTTGAAGGCGCTGGGTGGGACGTTGCCAGCCCTTAAACCCGCCGGAACGTAAGCACGAAGCGCGTGCTCTGCGCGTCGCTTTCCGCATGCACGGCGCCGCCGTGTAACTCCATGATCGTGCGGACGATAGCAAGCCCGAGCCCCGTCGAACCCGGCGAGCCTTGCGACACGCCGGACGAAGGCAAGGAACTGCGCGACGGGTCGACGCGATAGAAACGGTCGAAAATCCGTTCGAGATGCTCGGAGGCAATCGGCTGCCCCTGGTTCGATACGGTGACGCGCACCTTATCATCGGAAGCGTGGACATCGAGCGCGATTTCGCCGCCGCGTGGCGTATAGCGAATCGCGTTGGCAAGCAGATTGCTGACCGCGCGGCGGAACAGTTCGAGATCTGCCGTCAGCATCGCGGAACCGGAAACCTGCACGCTTACATTCGCGTCGTCGGCAAGACCCTCGAAGTATTCGGCGATCCGCGTCAGTTCCTGCCCCGCATCGAACTCGCGCATATGTTTGACGAATTGCGGATGCTCAGCACGGGCCAGAAACAGCACGTTTTCGATCATTCGCGCGAGGCGGTCGCATTCCTCCAGATTCGATGCGAGCAGCGACTCGTATTCCTCGGTGGAGCGTGGCCTGGCGAGCGCGACTTCGGTGGCGCCACGCATATTGCCAAGCGGCGTGCGCATGTCGTGCGCAAGATCGGCCGTGAACCGCGACAGGTGCTGGAAGCCACGGTCGACGCGTTCGAGCATCGCGTTGAGTGCGTTCACCAGGGCTTCAAGTTCGCTCGGTACGCGCGCCACCGCGATTCGCGTATTCAGACGATTGACCGTGACACCGGCCGCGCTCGCCGCGATATCGCGCAGCGGCCGCATCGCAGCGCGAATCAGCAGATAGCTCAGCAGCACCGCGAGAATCACACCCACCGCGCCGGCGACGTTGAGCTTGTCGCGATAGCGGTCGAGCAGCCGCCAGCGGTCGCTCATGTTGCGCGCGATCAGCACGGTCGCCGTGTCGCCGTCATGCAAGCGCGCATCCGCGAGAATGCCGCGGATCGGCGCACCGTGACGGCCGGTCCAGGTGCCGATGTCCGCGTCGGTAATGCGCGCCGAAGCGGCAATGCGCGTGAGTGGCGGCAACGCGTCGATCGTCTGGACGCCGCCTGGTTCGGCGGTCTCGCCGGGATCCTGGAGATCGCTTGCCGCGCTCGCTTCGTCCGGCTCGCTTGCCCCACCAACTGCTATGGGAGCACTCGATGCATTTGAAACAGCGGAAGCCGCGCTGCCGGCCGTGCCGCCCAGCGCCGGGAAGGTCTCCCCAGCATTGTGTTCGATCGCCATATGCCCATCGGGACCGAACACCTCCATCGACATCGCTTCATTGCCCAGCACGAGACTGGTGAGCCGGTCGCCGTGCTCGCGAATCCCCTTCGCCGTGTCGAGCTCCTGAGCGAGCCGCCGTGCGTGGCGTGCGGCGAGCACGATGTCGAGATCGTCTTGCGCCTTGATCTGTTTTTCCAGCGCAAGGTACAGAAAGCTCCCGACGAGCACGAAGACCGCGAGCGTGGTGACACCGAAGGCAAGCGCGAGCGTTGCGGCGAGCGAGCGGCCACGCATCAAGCGGCGTCCTTCAGTTCGAGTACGTAGCCGACGCCGCGCACCGTGTGAATCAGCTTGACGGGAAAGTTATCGTCGATCTTGGTGCGCAGCCGGCGAATCGCCACCTCGACGACATTGGTATCGCTGTCGAAATTCATGTCCCACACATAGGACGCAATCTGCGTGCGGCTCAGCACTTCACCCTGACGGCGCGCCAGCAACTGCAACAGCGAAAACTCGCGCGGCGTGAGATCGATCCGCGTGCCGCCGCGTTTCACGCGCCGGCGATTGACGTCCATTTCCAGATCGCCCACCTTGATCAGTTCGCTTTCGCGCGGCGGCCCCCGGCGTGCCAGCGTACGCACGCGGGCCAGCAACTCGACGAAGGCGAACGGCTTGACGAGATAATCGTCGGCGCCGAGTTCGAGACCGCGCACGCGGTCGTCGACATCGTCGCGTGCGGTGAGGAACAACACCGGCGTGGTCCGCGTGCTGCGCAAGGTCTTGACGACAGTCCAGCCGTCCATGCCGGGCAGCATCACGTCGAGCACGATCACGTCGTACTCTTCTTCCTGTGCGAGGATCAGCCCTTGTGGGCCGTCGTTCGCGACATCGACCGCGTAGCCGGATTCTTCCAGGCCTTTCTTCAGATAAGCCGCTGTTTTGAGCTCATCCTCGATCACCAGGATTCGCATGGGGAGTGCTCCGCTGTGCTTGACCGCTAAATCATACCGGCAAGCGGAGCGCGAGATGATTACGATCCGGTAATGTTGACGGCAGCACGCTGCCATGCGGCACAACGCCGTTTTCAAGCGGGCAGCGCCGGCCGGTGGAGGCTCCAGCCAGACACGGTAAGATGGGCGGCAGCAGCTGCTGCCGCCCTACTCGCGCGCTACTCGCGCGCTACTCGCGCGATCCCCCGCGATTCGTTGCGGCGCCGGAATACGGCCAGAAGGAGCCAATCGTGTCTAAAAACCAATCTTGCCGCCGCCCCCTGCTCGCGCTGGCGCTGCTGTTATCGCTTCTGCTGCTGGCGCAGCCACGGCCCGCGTCGGCCAGCGAGGACAGTGCCAACGCCAGCGCGGAAGCCGCAGGCCAGCGTGCCCGCTTCGACCAGGAATTCTGTGGCGTCTCCGCGCAGGAGGTGGCCGAGTACAAGGAGAAGCTGAGAAAGGTGCTCACCGAGGCCAGCCAGTTCGATACGCGCTGGCAGAACGGCTGGCGGCGCGGCGATAGCGATACGATCCAGATGCGCTCGCTGCAACTCAACACCCCGGCGGAGTTCGCGGCGCGGGTCAAAAGCAATTGCGAACGCATCAAATGGCAGGCCAACAACGCATTGCGAGTACGCGCACCCAGGTAGTCCGCCTGCCGAAACTGTTATTCTTCCCTCTCTCCCGACCGCCACCTGGTCGCCTGCCGCCTTCGGGCGGCATTCCCAAGCGGCGCGCTCACGCGTCCGGTATCAGCGAGACAGGAATTTGAATGTTCGGTTTTCTGCGTGGCTATTTTTCCAACGACCTGGCAATCGACCTCGGCACGTCGAACACCCTTATCTACATGCGTGGCAAGGGCATCGTGCTGGACGAACCCTCGGTGGTGTCGATTCGTCAGGAAGGCGGCCCGAACGGCAAGAAGATCATTCTGGCCGTCGGCAAGGAAGCGAAACAGATGCTCGGCAAGGTGCCGGGCAATATCGAGGCGATCCGCCCGATGAAGGACGGCGTGATCGCCGACTTCAACATCACCCAGCAGATGATCAAGCGCTTTATCCAGATGGCGCACGAGTCGCGAATGTTCGCGCCGTCGCCGCGCATCATCATCTGCGTGCCGTGCGGTTCGACCCAGGTCGAGCGCCGCGCGATCAAGGAAGCCGCGCATAGCGCCGGCGCCTCGCAGGTCTATCTGATCGAAGAACCGATGGCCGCGGCCACCGGCGCCGGCTTGCCCGTCTCCGAAGCGACCGGCTCGATGGTGGTCGATATCGGCGGCGGCACCACCGAAGTGGGCGTGATCTCGCTCGGCGGTGTGGTCTACAAGGGTTCGGTGCGCGTAGGCGGCGACAAGTTCGACGATGCGATCGTCAACTACATTCGCCGCAACTACGGCATGCTGATCGGCGAACAGACCGCCGAGGCGATCAAGAAGGAAATCGGCTCCGCCTTTCCGGGCTCCGAAGTCAAGGAGATGGAAGTCAAGGGCCGCAATATGTCTGAAGGCATTCCACGCAGCTTTACGGTGTCCAGCAACGAGATTCTCGAAGCCCTCACCGACCCGTTGAACCAGATCGTCTCGGCGGTGAAGATCGCGCTCGAACAGACGCCGCCGGAACTGGGCGCCGACATCGCCGAGCGCGGCATCATGCTCGCAGGGGGCGGCGCACTGTTGCGCGACCTCGATCGCCTGCTTGCCGAAGAGACCGGCCTGCCGGTGTTCGTCGCCGAGGCGCCGCTGACCTGCGTGGTGCGCGGCTCGGGTATGGCGCTGGAGCGGATGGACAAGTTCGGCGGCGCGTTTTCGTACGAATGAGAGGGGCGTGGCAGTTGCTTTGCCACGCATCGCGCTACCTGCGTCAAGCGCATCAAGCGCGTCGTGGCCCTCCAGCGCCTCCAGCGCACCGGCGCACCGGCGCACCGGCAAACAGACCATTTCACGCCACCTTCTAAGAATCGACCAAATACTTGGTTGCTAGGCCCTCATCCCCTCCCGTACCGTTCCCAGTTTGCGGACCCGTATTGGAGGACTCATGCCAGCATCAGAATCGCAGCGAAACCAGAATCCAGATCAACTTGGCGCAGACGCAGCAGAACTGTTCGCTGAAGACGAGCTGACCCGGCGTTTCATTCCCGTCTTCACCCGCATCGCCGAAGGCGCGGTAGAACGCGAGCAGAATCGCGAACTCCCGTACGCTCCCGTGGAATGGTTGCGCGAGGCCGGCTACACCAAACTGCGCGTGCCGAAACAGTACGGTGGCGAAGGCGTTACATTCACGGCGTTCCTCGCGTTAGTCACGCGGCTTGGCGAGGCCGACTCGAACCTTCCGCAAATCCTGCGCGTACACGGCGGGTTCATCGAAGCGCTGCTGGAAAGTAGCGACGAACCGCTGCGCGACCGCTGGTTCACGCGCATCGCGCAAGGACAGATCATCGGCGGCGCCGTATCCGAGCGCACCGGCACCACCAACAACAGCGTGCGTCTCACGCAAACCGACGGCGCCTGGCATCTCGACGGCGAAAAGTACTACACCACCGGCACGCTCTACGCGGACTGGGTCGACGTCACCGCACACGACGGACAGAGCGACGTGCGTGTGCTCGTCAGGAGCGACACGCCAGGCCTCTCGCGAATCGACGACTGGGATGGCTTCGGGCAGCGCCTGACCGGCAGCGGCACGGCGCGTTTCGAGCATGTGCCGGTCTCGCTCGACAATCTGTACCGCCGCTATAGTGCGGCCGAACCTCGCCGCAACAGTCTGCTGACTGCGTACTATCAGGCGTTGCATATCGCCAATCTGGCCGGCATCAGCCGTGCGGCGCTGCGCGATGCCGTGACGTTCACGCAAGCCAGGACGAGAGCCTTCGGTGTTCCGGGTGAATCGAGCCCGCGCGACAATCCATTGGTGCATCGTGTCGTCGGCCGTCTCGCGAGCCTTGCTTACTCGACACAGAGTATCAGCGCATCGCTCGCCGGCGCGATCGATGCGGTATCCGTGGCGCGGCAGGAAGGCCGGGCCGACGAGCAAACCTATATCCGCCTCGATATCCAGACCTTCCAGGCGCAGCAGATTGTCATCGAGCAGACCCTGCAAGCGGCAACGCTGCTATTCGAAGTGGGCGGTGCATCGGCAACCAGCGAAACGCGCCGCTTCGATCGCTACTGGCGCAATGCGCGAGTGCTCGCATCGCACAACCCGGCGATCACCCGCGAAGCCGCGATCGGTGACTTCTACCTGAACGGAAAAGCACATCAGGAAAGGTTCGGTGTGGCCCGGAACCCGGAAGCTTCCACTGCTGCGACGCAGTCTTAAAAGCACGCGCTAAAACGACTAAGGCCGCGTAAGCGGCCTTAAGAGCGTTGGCGGAAAGGAGGAATGGCGGGAAATCCTGCGCTGAGCGTCAGCAGGCCGAAGCTGATTACTCAGGCGTAAGGCGTGTCGGCCATCGCCGCTTTCAGGCCGATGGTTCCTTTATCGACAATAGCCAGAAAAACGGCATTCGCTTCATCAGTATCCCGCTTCTCCCGAAAGGTCCGATGCGCCTCGATAAAGGCGACGGTCCACGTCGCGAGCAGCACACTGGCCGCCAGACGCGCATCGGGATCGGCCGTCTCCCGCCCCGCACATTCGGATAACGCCAGCGTTACGGCCTGTGCGAGTTCGTCGCGTATCGCTCTCGCCCGCGCCTTGAGGGTTTCGCTGCCCTCGATCGTCTCGATGAAGCCCCGGCTCGCGTCAGAAAACTCGACGAACGGGCTCCGTTCCGCAACCAGCCTGTGAGCGAGCAGACGCAGCGTTTCGATCGGCGCGACGCGCGGGTCGTGCCGCCGCAAGGCTTCGCGCAGAAGCTCGCGCCCCTCCTCGTCGCGATCGAAGAACATGTCCTCCTTGCGGGGAAAGTGATTGAACACCGTCATTCGCCCGACGTCGGCGGCTGCCGCAATCTCGTCCACTGTCACCTGATCGAAGCCCCGCGCGAGGAAGAGGCGCGTGGCGGCATTGGAGATACCTTGCCGCGTGGCAAGGCGTTTACGGGATCGGAGGTCGGTCGGCATTGACATGTCGCTAGTTTATCGCATATTTTATGTACTGAGTACACATTGAGACTTGGTATATGAGTGAATCGATTGATGTTGTCGTTGTGGGCGCCGGTCCTGTCGGGCTTCTGAGCGCCATTGAGCTGACTTTGGCCGGCGCGCGCGTCCTCGTGCTGGAGCGCCTGGCGGCTCCGAGCATGGTAGCAAAGGCATTGGGGATCGGACCGCTGGGGAGCGAAGCGTTGCAGCGCCGCGGCATGACCCAGGCTATCAGCGCCGCCGAAGAGCTTACCTTCGCGGCCATGAAGAAGTTCACCGATCAGAACGGACCGGACGTGCGGGGTCGGGGCTCCAGGTTCAGTGGCCATTTTGCCGGCCTGTCCCTGATCCGGAAGGATGCACAGAAGGAACCGGAGCGGCGTCCCCACCCGGTAGACCAGCGCGCCGTGGAAGCCATGCTGGCTGACCGGGTGCACGCGCTAGGGATCGAGGTGCGCCGGGGGTGTGACGTGACCCGTCTGGTCCAGCAGGAAGACGGCGTCGAGGTGGAGTGGACTTCCCCGGCCGACGAAGGCCCAGGCCGTATTCGCTGCACCTACCTGGTTGGTTGCGACGGAGGGCGCAGTTCGATCCGCAAGATGGCCGGTTTTGACTTTCCCGGTACGGCTCCAGGCATGACGATGTACCAGGCGGTCGCCGAGATCGACCATCCCGAACACCTGCTGCCCAGCGGCTGGCGTCGCACATCGGGGGGCGTGTTCTCTTATGGGCCGTTTCCGGGCCGTTTGGCCATGCTCGACTTCAGCGGTCCGCCCGAAGATCGGCAGGCTCCCGTCACACGTGAGGAGATCGAAGCCGTACTACGGCGTATCAGCGGCAAAGATGTCCGTGTGAAAGCGCTCGAAAGCGGCAGCCGGTGGACGGACAATACGCGGCTCGTCGATACCTATCGCCGGGGCCGGGTGCTGCTTGCCGGCGACGCGGCGCATGTCCACTCGCCGTTCGGCGGTCAGGGCCTGAGCCTCGGGCTCGCGGACGCCGCCAACCTCGGCTGGAAACTCGCCGCGGTTATTCGGGGCGAGCAGCCCGACAGCCTGCTCGACACCTACACGGCCGAGCGGCGGCCCGTCGCCGAAACCGTTCTGGCCAACACCCTTGCCCAGATGGCCATCATGCGGCCCGATCCGCAATCCGGCGCGATGCGTGAGCTCGTCGCGAACCTCATGCAATTCGATGACGTCAACCGGTTCATCGGCGAGATGATGAGCGGCCTTGCCACCCGCTACGATCTCGGCTCGCAACGCGACGAGGTCGGACGGCTGATTGGCAACCGGCCGATCAGCCAGGGCGATGACGGCGTCTCGCTCTACGATGTCATGCAGGATGGCATGGGCGTTCTTCTCGACGCGTCAACCGGGCAGACTGTTTCCAGGCGCGTTGCGGCAACCACGCAGAGGATACGTTGCGTCGCCGTCGAGACAGGACCTTCGATGCTGATCCGCCCGGACGCCTGCGTGGCCTGGGTCGCTGAAGAAAACAGCACCGACGGCCTGGAAGAAGCGCTGCGTCGCTGGTTTATCCCACACTGAATGTCGGATCGACGGCGTGATCCGGATACGTGAATCACTTCGCCGGTGGCGTCCAGATACGGATGTCCGTCGCTTTCAAGGCGGCGGGAATCAGCCCGGCCGCACGATAGGTGTCGGCAATGCGCTGCTGCTCAGCCAGCTGATCGCGTTTCACCGGCACGATCTCATAGCTGCGACGGCTATTGGCCAATTCGACAGTCGGCCCCGGAATGTTGCCCCACACCGGGCCGAGAATCTGCGCCGCTTCCTGGGGATGCGCTTTGACCCACTTGCCGGTGGCGTTCAATTCATCGAATACGACGCGCAGCACGTCCGGGTGCTTATCGGCGAAGGCCGTTGTCGCCGTGTAAAAGCGGTTGTATTGAGCGACCCCGCCGCTGCCGTCCGCCACCACGCGAACGTGCGCGTCACGCTGCTGTGCGGCGAGGAACGGGTCCCAGATGGCCCATGCATCGATGTTGCCGCCACGGAATGCGGCGAGCGCATCGGGCGCCTCCAGATAGCGCACCTGGATGTCGTTGATCGTCAACCCTGCTTTAGCCAGAGCGCTCAGCAACAGGAAGTTGCATCCCGAGCCTTTGGATACCGCCACGCGCTTGCCCCTGAGGTCAGCCACCGAATGAATCGGCGAATCCGGCGGCACGATGATCGCCTGGGCGGTGGGCGCGGAGGTTTCTTCGGCGTAGTACGTAAGCGGTGCGTTGGCAGCCTGCGTGAAGAGCGCAAACGCATCCGCGACATCCGCATGTAAATCGACGCTGCCGGCATTCAGCGATTGCAGCAGGCCCGTCGAAAACTCGTGCCAGCTCACGTCATAGCCGAGCGCGTTGAGTTTCTTTTCCAGCGCGCCGGTTCGTTTCAGCAGGATGAACAGCGTCGACGACCGCTGGTAGCTGATCGACACGGTTTCGTTAGCGCTTGCCACGCCGGCCGACAGCACGCCGCCGATCAAGGTCAGGCACACGCAGAGGCGTCGCAGGATTCGGGAGCGGGAGAAAACGGGTGGCATCGATCAACGTCCATGTGCATAGGCGGAATCGACGAATATATAAAAGAACGACGCATGCCCAAAGACCGATTTCATCGATCGATATGGGCAGAAATTGGAACGCGTGACGGTGGCATCGCTCATCATTCGAGGTTTGATGCGAATTGACGAACACGCTTTCCCGTGGAGATTTCTGCATGACCTCGGCACTCCCTCCCCGCTTCGGCATCTGGGCATTGGTTCACGGCAGCCGTGCCGCGTTGCAGGACCCCGATGAACCGTACGACGCGTCATGGGCGAGAAACAAGGCCCTCGTTCTCGAAGCGGAGCGGCTCGGCTATGACTCCGTGCTGGTCGCGCAACATACGATCAATCCGCACAATTCCGATTTCGATCAACTCGAAGCGTGGACTGCATCGGCCGCGCTCGCGGCACTGACCGGGCGCATCGAAATCATCGCCGCGATCAAGCCTTATCTGTATCACCCTGTGGTGCTGGCCAAGATGGCGCAGCAGATCGAACACATCAGCGGTGGGCGCTTCGCCATCAATCTTGTCAACGCATGGAATCGCCCTGAACTGGAGCGTGCCGGCATTGGCTTCGCGGAGCACGACGCGCGTTATGCCTACGGGCGCGAGTGGATTACGGTGGTCGATTCCTTGCTGCGTGGCGAACGCACCCGGTTTCGCGGAGCGCATTTTAATGTGGATGACTATCTATTGCGGCCCGCGGACCCATTTCGCAGCCGTCCGCGCATCTATGTCGGCGGTGAATCGGAACCGGCCCGGGAACTGGTCGCGGACAAAGGCGACGTCTGGTTCATCAACGGCCAGCCCCTCGCCGATGTCAAAGCGCTGATTGCGAATGTCGCGGGGCGCAAGCGCCCTGAGTCGCATGAGCCGTTGCGTTTTGGTTTGTCGGCGTTCGTGATTGCGCGCCAAAGCGATGAGGCCGCCAATCGGCACCTCGATCATCTTTTCACGTTGGCCGCGAAAGACGCCCCGTTGCGTGAGCAACAGAAATCGAACATCGACCCGAAGGCGGTGATGTTCCAGACCTTCGCGCAAACCCCGCGCGTGGGCTCGAACGGCGGCACGGCAGCTGGCCTCGTCGGCAGCTACGACACCGTTGCGCAGCGGATCGCCGCGTTTCATCGCGCGGGAATCGAACTGTTCATGCTGCAATTCCAGCCGTTCGAGACCGATATGCGTATTTTTGCCGAGGAAGTTATTCCACGGGTGCGCCGTCTGCTCGGCTGATCCACCGCGCCGGTTGCGCGGCGATCAGTTCGTTGCCCGCATGTGGCACAGTATCGTCAAACCCATGCGCTACGCTTGGCGACACTGAAGAGCCCCGACGAGCCCCATGAAAAACCCGACTGCCTACGAGCCCCCGGTCGACGAAGACCAGCTTCTGTTGAAGTGGATCCGGCGCGCGCGCGAATCCCAGATGAGCCATTACGACATGGCCGACCTGCTCTGCGCGCGAGAACGCGGCATCGGCTGGCTGGTCACCGTGTTGACGGCCTTTGTGGGCACGGCCGTGTTTGCGTCGTTGAATTCGACGGCTGTGTCACCGGCGCTCAGGATTTTCGTGGGCGTCGTCAGCGTGGCAGCGGCGGTCTCCGCCGCGCTGCAAACATTCTTCCGATACGCGGAGCGGGCTGAGAAGCATCGTGCGGCCGGCGCGCGCTATGGCGCGGTGCGGCGCCGGCTGGAAGCGATCTTCGCAGGTGACGCGGATGCCCGCGACGGCCACTATCTGGCCGCGATTCGTGACGAACTCGACAGGCTGGCTGAAGATTCGCCGAACGTGCCGCCACGGGTCTTTTACCGTACGCAGCGAACCCTCGCCGACGAACCGCGCAGAAGCCGCGACGCCTGAGCGGTCATCCCTTCGCCTTAAGGCTGGCGTATCGCGGACACCAGCAGCATCATCGGTCGCTCGCGCTCTTCCGCCAGTTCAGGCCGCGCGGCAAGATCGGCCTCGGTCGGCCCCCACTCGTCGACATGGGCGATAGTGAGGCCCGCGCCGATCAGGTGATTGAGCAAGGTGCCGATGGTGCGGTGCTGCTTGACGACCCCGTCGGCGAGCCAGTTCGTCACGCGCGGTCCTTCCAGCTGATAGCTGTCGAGCGGCCAGTGCTTATGGCCATCCGCATCGACCGACCAGCCTGGCTGACGCGGCGCCATAAAAATCGGGTGTTCGATCGAGAACACGAGGCGCCCGCCCGGCACCAGCGCGCGGTGCACCATGCCGAACAGGCCGCGCAGATTTTCGATGTAATGAAACGCGAGCGAGCTATAGACGAGATCGAAACCGGCCTCCGGCAAGTCGAGATGTTCGAGATCGACTCGGGCATAGGTCACGGCGGGATCGTTCGACGACGATTCCGCCCGCTCCAGCATCTTCTGCGAAACATCGAGGCCGAGCACCGTGGCGGCGCCCGCTTCGCGCGCCCACCGGCAGAACCAGCCATAGCCGCAGCCAAGATCGACCACCTTCAGGCCACCCATCTCCGGCAGCATCGCGCGCAACGCCGGCCATTCGGCGGCGCCGGCAAGGCCTTGCCTCGAGCGACCCAATTGGCTGTAGTTCTCGAAGAAAATGGGGTCGTCGTAAATGTTCTGTGTCATTTGTAAATTGGCTTAACTCAAATTGAAGCAACGGCGCCGCCTGCTGTATACCTGCCAAACCCGCGGGCGTGCGATTTGCCAGTGAGAATACCCCTATTCACGAGCACGTTTTTCGATCGGCGCCTCGCAACACAATACGGCCGCTGA
Organism: Paraburkholderia agricolaris; assembly: GCF_009455635.1. Taxonomy (NCBI): domain Bacteria; kingdom Pseudomonadati; phylum Pseudomonadota; class Betaproteobacteria; order Burkholderiales; family Burkholderiaceae; genus Paraburkholderia; species Paraburkholderia agricolaris. Next base: position 1,864,273 of record NZ_QPER01000002.1, on the reverse strand, counting down.
GGCCGCCGGTATTTACTTCTTTCGGGACCTTTACGCCGGTCCGATTATGGTATTGTCCGACCTGCGCTTTAAAGCGCAGTGCCACACTCAATCGGGAAGCGCAATCGCTCCCTAAAAAAAATATTATGGAAGTCCAAAACGCCCGTCGTTGGGCACCACGGGGAACACGCGCCTGGCTCACCGCGGCCGCCGCATTGGCGATCGCCAGCGGCGTGCGCATGTTGCTCCATCCGCTACTCGGACCGATCATGCCGGGCACCGCGTTCTGCATCGCGGCGGCCCTGGTCGAGTATTTTTGCGGGCTGGCGCCGGCGCTCGCGGTCATGCTGCTCGGCCTCGGCATCGCCGACTATCTGTTCGTCCCGCCCTACGCAACCATCACCGTATTCAATAGCGCCGACCTGGTTCTGCTGATCTCGTATCCGCTGGTGACGCTGCTCGTCATCTTCCTGATCGAACGTCTGCGCCGGTCGCAGTTTCGCGCCGAACTGATCGCCTCGGTCGCGCAGTCACGCTATGAAATGCTGCTGCGCCACGACAACGAACGCTTGCTCGCACGCCGCGCCGTCGACGAAACGCACCGGCTGCTGCGCCATCTGTCGCACCATCACCGGACCTTCGTTTTCATTCAGGCGCTCGAACGCGACGCGCTGCAGCAAGTGGACGACATCAAGACGCAAGGCCTGTTGCCGCGTCTGCCCAACGAAATTGCACCGGGCCCGCGTTTTGCCGACGTCGATACCGAAGACATCCAGCGGCTCAGCAAGGCGCTGTGGCCCGGCAGTCATCGCGTCCGCATGAAAGGCGCCGACGGCGCGTCGAGGCTGACCGAGTGCATGTGCGAACGCTTCACCACGCATGCTGGCGAGTTTCTCGTGCTGCGGATCGGAGACTGATCCATGAGCCAGCCTACGAGCCTGTTCTTACCCGGCGACGATCATGCCGTGCTGATGCTGCACGGACTGTCGAGTTCGCCACTCGAATTACGCTTTCTCGCGCGCTATCTGAATGCCGAGGGCTTCACCGCTTGCGCACCGGTCCTGCCGGGCTATAGCGCCGGTTCCGAAGAAGCGGCGATGGAAGCGTGGCTCGACGCCGCCGTGCGCGAGTACGACGCGCTGGCCGCGCGCTTTGCGCACGTCTCGATCTGCGGGCTGTCGATCGGGGCGGCGCTGGCGCTGGCGCTCGCGCATCGCCGTCCCGCGGCGCAGTCGCTCGTGCTGTTGTCGCTGACGCTCTCTTACGACGGCTGGGCGATCCCCTGGTATCGATTCCTGCTCAACTGGGCGTACTTCACGCCACTGCGCAAACGCTGGCGCTACCGCGAGGAAGCACCGTTCGGCTTGCGCAACGAAGCGCTGAGGGCGAAGATCGCCCGCGCCATGCAGCGCAGCGACTTCAGCGAAGTCGGTCCGTCGACGATTTCATTGCCGGCATTGCACGAGGCAAGCCGCCTCGCCGCGAGTGTGCGCACGCAGGTGCGCGACATCAAGACCGATTGCCTGATTGTTCATGCAATCGACGATGAGACGTCGAGCCCGCGCAATGCACGCTTTGTCGCCGCGAATATCGGCGCCGCCTTTTTACGCACAATCTGGCTGGACGATTCGTATCACATGATTACGTCGGACAACGAGCGCGAAATCGTCGCGCGTGAAACCGCGCTGTTTCTGCGCGAGAGTGAAGTGGCCCATGGCGGCGGCGACAGCGGCAAGCAACCGGTGGTCTCGAAGGCCCTGGCGCGGCGCCTCAGGCAACTCGCGGCACTTGGCAAGGAGCGCGTATGACCGCGCCGGCCAAGGCCACGCGCGCGTCGCAGCGCAGTACGCCCAGATTCGGTCAAACCGCACGCCGGTCGCTGCTGCTCGCCGTGGCTCTCGGCCTGTGCGCCGCGCGCGCGGCCTACGCGGACGATGCAAGTCCGAATGCGGCATCTGAGGCGGGCACCAGCGCGGCCACCGACAGCAAATGGAAAATCGGCGTGGGGCCTGGCCTTGTGATTACCCCCAAATACCCGGGGTCGCGACAGCTGAACTTCTTCCCGTTTCCCTCGCTGGACATCTCCTACGACGACCGGATTTTCTCGCAGGGTCCTGACGTGCTCGGTGTCAACGTGCTGCGCGGCCCGGCCTATCACGTGGGCGCGGCGTTCAGTTTCGACTTCCAGACTCGCAAGGAGTCCGACGACCCGCGTCTGCATGGACTGGGCGACGTGCATGGCGGGCCAAAACTGAAGCTTTTCGCCGACTACACGTGGTGGGCGTTTACCGGCTCAGTGGCGTTGTACCAGGATATCGCCGGCCATCACCAGGGGACTACGGTCAGCACGGATTTCGTGGCGTCCGCGCCGGTTGGCGGCTGGCTGTTCTCCGTGGGTCCGGGCTTTACGTGGGCGAACGGGACTTATACACGGACTTTCTTCGGCGTGTCCGGACAGCAGAGCGCGGCCTCGGGATTGCCCACGTATGGCACCAGCGCCGGCGTACGGGACATCCACATGAACGCCATGGTGACGTACGACTTTTCCAAACACTGGAATGGCTCGGTTTCCGCGACTTTCGGGCGACTGGAGCACGACGCGGCCAATAGTCCGATTACCGAAAAAAGATTCGAGCTCAATACGCTCGCTTCGGTGAACTACAAGTTCTAGTTTCCGGCCGCTCGCGCGCTCACTCGCAGCGCACGAGCAGGTAATCGGGCTTCAGTCTCCCGTGCCAGACGCTTCATCGATTTCAATGCCCAGTTCAGCGGCCATGCGCTGTACCACCGCCTGAAGCCGGCTCAGCTCATCGGCAAGCCGTTTCTGCTCGGCTTTTACCGCCTCGAACGCCGACAGCGGCACCACCTCGTCTTCCCCGCCCGGCTGAGCGAGATCGCTCGCGCTGACTTCGCCGCACAGCAGATGCATCCAGCGGTTTTCGCGTTCGCCCGGTGTGCGGGCCAGTTTCACCACGCGCGGCGGATCGTTGGCCGCGAGTTCATCGAGAAACGCCTCGACCGACGAAATGTCGGCAAATCCATGCAGGCGCGCGCTGTTCAGGCGCAATTCGGCGGCGGTCTGCGGACCGCGCAGCAGCAACGTGGTCAGCAAGGCCGCCGACTGACTCGGCAAGCCCAGGACACGATTCATGTTGTGCTCGAAGCGCGGCACGCGGCTGCTGCTGCCTTCCATTACGAGGCTCAGGCGCTTCAGGCCGTCAACGGCGGTCAGCACTTCGGCTTCGGTCGCGTTGATCACGGGCGATCGGCCGGTCTTCTGGTTGCAGCCCAAGGTCAGTGCGTTTAGCGAAAGCGGATAGCTGTCCGGCACGGTGTGCTGCTTTTCGACCAGCACGCCGAGCACGCGCCCTTCAAGCAAGGTCAATGCGCGGATGGAGGGGCGGGAAACAGCGTCGGGAGTGGAGTTCATAGAGGATGTCGCGGCAAGCGCCGCCGGGTCTCGTGGACGGTGTGCGTGATCGATGCACAGCCCCGTTGCGCAACCGGGCGGCGGGTTTTAGTTGGTGGGCACCATCATAAACGCCCAGGCCACGCGCGGTGTACGAATCTCTGCGATGCCCCGGCCGTCCTGAACGCGTTCGCGTCCCTTTGAGTGTTTTTTTCTCGTTGACGCATTCCCGCATTAGAGATAATTTCCCGAATATGGAAAACACACCCTCCGACGACAACGCCATCGACCGCCGCATCGCCCAGCGTCTGCGAGCGCTGCGCGCTGAGCGCAACTGGTCCCTCGACGATCTCGCAAAACTCAGCAACGTCAGCCGCGCCACGCTGTCCCGCCTCGAAAACGCCGCCGTGAGCCCCACGGCCAGCGTGCTGGGCAAGCTGTGCGTCGCCTACGGCTTGCCGATGTCGCGCCTCATGCACATGGTCGAAGAAGACTTCGCGCCGCTGGTCCCGCGCAATGCGCAGGCCGTCTGGACCGACGCGAGCAGCGGCTTCCGGCGCCGCTCCGTGTCGCCGCCGGCTCAGGCGCTGAGCGGCGAGGCACTGGAATGCGAACTCGATGCCGGCGCGCGAATCGATTACGACGCGTCGCCGCGAGCCGGCATCGAACATCATCTGATCCTGCTCGAAGGGCAATTGCAGATCACCGTCGACGGCCGGAGTCACGATCTGCAAGCCGGTGACTGTCTGCGCTATCAGTTATTCGGCCCCAGCGCTTTCGCCACTCCCGCGCACAGCGCGGCCCGCTACATCCTCTTCATCGTCTGAGTTCCAGCCAACATGAGCGCCACCACTATCACGACCTTCTCCGCCGACGAGCTCGTCCGGCATCTGCCCGAACTCGGCGCGCTGCTGCGTGCCTGCGTCCATGACGGCGCGAGCGTGGGATTTGTGCTGCCGCATAGCGTTGCAGAGAGTGAGGCGTTCTGGAGCGGCAAGGTGTTGCCGTCGCTGCGTGCGGGCGCGCTGGTATTGTTCGTCGCGCGTCATGGCGAGTCGATCGCGGGCACCGTGCAACTCGATTACGACACGATGCCCAATCAACGCCATCGCGCCGAAGTGCGCAAGCTGCTGGTTCACCCGGCGTTTCGCCGCCAAGGCATTGCCAAAGCGCTGATGGTGGAGCTGGAGCGCCGTGCGCGGCAACTGCAACGCAGCTTGCTAACACTCGATACGCGCACCGGCGATAAAGCGGAGCCGCTCTATACCGCGCTGGGTTATCAAACGGCCGGTGTGATTCCGCAGTTTTGCCGCGACACGCGGGAGGAGCGGCTCGATTCGACCACCATCATGTACAAGGCGTTGTGACGAGCCGGCGCGCAAGACAGCGCTGAAGATTCGCGCGCGTCTTCAGCGCGTGGCTTAACGGCGCGCGTCGAACGCGATCCGCACGGCCAGGCCGGCGAGCACGGTGCCCATCAGCCAGCGTTGCACCAGCAGCCACACCGGGCGCCCGGCGAGAAAGCCGGCGATCGAACCCGCCATGCTGGCAATCAGCGCATTGACCGTGACCGCAATGACAATCTGCACGCAGCCGAGCGCGATCGATTGCGACAGCACGCTGCCGTGCCCCGGCGAAATGAACTGCGGCAGCAGCGACAGGTACATGACCGCGATCTTCGGATTCGCGAGGTTCGTGACGAGGCCCATCGTAAAGAGCTTGCGGCGGCTGTCGTGCGGCAGGTCGCGCACCTGGAACGGTGAGCGGCCACCCGGTTTGACCGCCTGCCAGGCCAGATACAACAGGTAAAGCGCGCCGCCGAAACGCAGCGCGTCGTACGCATAGGGCACCGTCAACAGCAGCGCCGTGATACCGAACGCGGCACAAAACATATAGAACACGTAGCCGAGCGCGACGCCGCCGAGTGACACGAGCCCGGCGCGCCGCCCCTGGCAGAGCGATCGCGAGATCAGGTAGATCATGTTCGGACCCGGCGTAAGCACCATGCCGAGTGAGACCAGCGCGAAAGCGAGCAACGTTGTAGCAGTGGGCACGGCGGCTCCTCTGTCGATTGAAGGCGGGCACTATGCCGCCGAATATAGCCGATGTCATAGCCGATGTCATAGCCGATGTCATAGCCGATGTCGCCCACGCCAACCCAATCGCCGTCCTGCCGATGGGGCTTTTCAGCCTGCCCCGCGCAAGGGGTCGCCGGATCGATTGGGCGCGGCATCACACGAAACACTTGCGGCGAAATTTTTTGCCCGGTATTGTCGAGCCGTTCTGCAATGCAGTGCGGGAGAGATCGTCAGAGGCTTGTGACGACGCCGACGGAGCAACCGCCCCGGAAACTCTCAGGCAAAAGGACCGCGCAGCAGGAACATCTGGAGAGCGGCGCCGTGCGCGCCCACCGAAGGGGATTCCCGGCATGGCGCCTAGATCGCGCTCCTCTGCTTGCGGGAAGAAACTCTCAGGTACATGGACAGATGGGGCATCGACGCCGGTTTCGACACGAAATCGACACCGGTGATGCCCAACTACTCTGGATCATGTCATGTCACGAATCGCCATTATTGGCGCCGGCATTACCGGCGTCACGACTGCTCACGCCCTCGCGCAGCGCGGCCACCACGTCACCGTGTTCGAACGTCATCGCTATGCTGCGATGGAGACCTCGTTCGCCAATGGCGGGCAGTTGTCCGCCAGCAATGCCGAAGTCTGGAACAGCGCCGCCACCGTACTGAAGGGCCTGCGCTGGATGCTCACGCGCGACGCCCCGCTGCTGCTCAATCCCATGCCCACGTGGCACAAGTATTCGTGGATGGGAGAGTTTCTGCGGCAGATTCCGCATTACCGCGCGAACACGGTCGAGACCGTCCGGCTCGCGATTGCGGCGCGCGAACATCTGTTTTCGATTGCCGAGCGCGAAGGGATTGACTTCGATCTGGAGCGGCGCGGCATTCTGCACATCTACAAGACCCGCAAGGAATTCGACGCGGCGAACAAGGTGAATGCGTTGTTGCGCGAAGGCGGTCTCGATCGCAATCCGGTGACGGCCACGGAGTTGCAGCAGATCGAGCCTGCGCTGCAGGGCGATTTTTTCGGCGGCTTCTTCACGCCTTCCGACTCGACCGGCGACATTCATAAATTCACACGCGGCCTCGCCAGCGCCTGCGCGCGGCACGGCGTCGAGTTTCATTACGATGCCGAGATCACAGCGATCGACCAGCCGGCCGAAGGACGGTTTTCGATGACGGTCAATCTCGAGGGCGAGTTACAGCGCTTTGCCTTTGAGCGGATCGTCGTGTGCGCCGGAGTGAAGAGCCGCGACTTTGCGGCGATGCTGGGCGATCACGTAAACGTCTATCCGGTGAAGGGCTATTCGATCACCGTGTACCTCGACGATGAAGTCAGCCAACAGCGCGCGCCGTGGGTCAGCTTGCTCGACGATAGCGCGAAGATCGTGACGAGCCGGCTCGGTGTTGATCGTTTCCGGGTGGCGGGCACGGCGGAGATCAACGGCTTTAACCGCGATATCCGCTCGGACCGGATCGCTCCGCTGGTGGACTGGACGCGCCGGCATTTTCCAGAGGTGTCGACGTCGCGCGTGATTCCGTGGGCGGGCTTGCGGCCGATGTTGCCGAGCATGCTGCCCAAGGTGGGCCGCGGCAAGCGGCGTGGCGTGTTCTACAACACCGGCCACGGGCATCTGGGGTGGACGTTGTCGGCAGCCACGGCGCAGGCGGTAGCCGGGGTTATTGAATAGGCCCGCGCACGCACGGGCATGCCGTTACCAGAATGCCCGCTTGAAAAGACTGAGCCGGTTCACCCGGAAAAGACGAGCCGGACGCTGATTGCCGCCCTGAAACTGGTCGGTCGCAATCAGAATGTCCGCCTCGTCAGCCGCTTCACCCGGCGTAAGTTCTCCCACCTTGATGCCCAAACGCGACCGGAACGTACCGCGCGACACGGTCTCGCCAAAAATCTGTTCGTAAATGCCCTGAAGCTGCGTCAACGTGAACAGTTCCGGCAGCAGCCAGCACGGCAGCGTGGAATAGCTTGCCTTGTTGCGCACGCGCTGCACCGCCTCCTGAACCTGCCCGGCGTGGTCGAAGACGAGTTCCGGAAGCTCGTCCACGTCGTAGAAGTGAAATACCCCTGCCCCGGCCTCGCTCAGTTCGGCGTGCGGAATCAGCGCGACGTGCGCGACGGCAACCGACCAGCCGCGGGGATCGCGATCAGGGCCGCCGAAGGTTCGCAACTGTTCGAGGTAACGCGGTACGAGCCCGGTTTTGTCCCGCAGCACGCGGTAGGCCGTCGCTTCCATGGAAGCATCCTCGTCCACATGCACGTAACCGCCCGGTAGCGCCAGACTGCCTTTCCCAGGCGAGCGCTCGCGCCGGTGTAGCGCAACCTTCAGCCGCCCATCGTCCAAAGTCAGCAAAACAATGTCGACGCTTACGTCCGGCGTGGTGTGGCTGTGTTTCATTGGAAAATCCCCTGCCGAATATGCGGCACAAGTATTTTTCCATACTTAGTTGCAAAACTCAACTAAGTCGGATTATACTTGAACCAAGTTAGTCGAACATCTCGACGAAGGTCCATGGAGGATAGCAATGATTCAGGTTTTTGCGGTGTCACGCGATCGGTCCGAACAGGTGCTGCCGATACGCAAACTGGTCTTCCCAGGTGGCGAGGTCAATGTCGCCGTGGAACTGGATCTGCCCGCCGAGGCGCTGCGCATTCAGGCCCACCTGCCCGACGCAGAGTCGGTCATGACGCTGCTGCTGGTCACGGATGCACTGCGCCGCGGCTATCCGGGCACACCGCTCCGGTTGTCGATGCCCTACGTGCCATACGCTCGCCAGGACCGCGTGGCCAATGCCGGCGAGGCGCTGAGCGCCCGGGTATTCTGCGACCTGATCAATGCGCAGAACTACACGCAAGTCGAAATTCAGGACCCGCACAGCGACGTCGTGACGGCCTTGCTGAACCGGGTCGTGATCGCTGATCCGTTGCCGTCGCTTCGCCGGGCGCAAGCCGCCCTGGGACGCGTCGCACTGGTCGCGCCGGATGCCGGCGCACGCAAGCGGGTGATGTATCTGGCTCGTGCGCTGGAACTCGAAGTCGTTTTCGCCGAAAAGGTCCGCAATACCCAAACTGGCAAGATCACCGGCACTCAGGTGGTGGGCGATCTGCCCGATTGCCCCTTGCTCGTCGTGGACGATATCTGCGACGGCGGGCGCACATTCACCGAACTGGCGTCGGCCCTGCGAACGCGGCAGGCCGGGCAGCGTCAGAATCACCCGCTCTATCTGTACGTCACCCACGGTATTTTCAGCAAAGGCCTCGGCCCTCTTCTCGAACACTACCAGACGGTTTTCACACGCAACAACTGGACCAGCGACACCCGCTGCCAGGTGGTCTGAACCCATCGCAGGAGACTTTCATGAACGCCCCCGAACGCACAGAAGTCCTCGAGAAAAACCAGCTCGTCCCGTTCAACCTCGCCGATTTCTACAAGACCGGCCACCCGTCAATGTACCCGGGTTCGACCACGAAACTCGTCGCGAACTTCACGCCCCGTTCGGCGAAGTACGCGCCGGTGTTGCGTGAGCTCTTCGACGACAAGGTTGTCTGGTTCGGTCTGCAAGGCTTCATCCAGGAGTTCCTGATCGACCTGTTCGACAGTGAGTTCTTCCGCAAGCCGAAGACCCAGGCCATACGTAAATACAAGCGTCGCATGGACACGGCCCTGGGTCCGGGCGCGGTTCCGGTGTCCAGTCTCGAAGACCTGCATGATCTGGGCTATCTGCCGCTTGAGATCCGCTCGCTGCCGGAGGGCTCGCGGGTGGACATCAAGGTGCCGCCGGTCATCTTCATCAACACCCATCCAGACTTTCCGTGGGTTTCGACGTACTTCGAAACGATCTTCAGCTGCGAATCGTGGAAGCCCTCCACGGTGGCGACCATCGCGTTCGAGTTCCGCAAACTGCTGATCTACTTCGCAAACCTGACCGGCGCGCCGCTCGAATTCGTGAGCTGGCAAGGCCATGATTTCTCGATGCGCGGCATGAGCGGCGTGCACGACGCGATGCGTTGCGGTTCCGGCCACCTGTTGTCCTTCACAGGCACGGATACGATTCCAGCGATCGACTACCTCGAAGACCACTATGGCGCGAATGCGGACCGTGAACTGGTCGGCGGCTCGATTCCGGCATCCGAACACAGCGTCATGGCGCTGCGCATTCTGCTGACCCTGCAACGCCTCGCGCGCGATCCCGCCCACGCGATGCTCGACCCCAAAGCGCTGCGCCGCAAGGCGGAACTGGAAGTCATCCGCGAGTTCGTGACGGAAGGCTACCCGCAAGGGATGGTCTCCATCGTTAGCGATACGTTCGACTTCTGGAACGTCATGACCAGCATCGCGAACGAACTCAAGGCGGAGATCCTCGCACGCAAGCCCGATGCGCTCGGCAACGCCAAGGTGGTGTTCCGTCCCGACTCGGGCGACCCGGTGAAGATCCTGACCGGCTATACCGACGCGGAGTTGGTTCAGGGGAACGGCCAGCCAGCGGTATCGGAAGACGGCAAGTACACCGTCAAGGAGAGCGGCGAGCCGATTACCGAGGCGGAGCGCACGGGCGCCGTCGAATGCCTTTGGAACATCTACGGCGGCACCACAACGGCCAAGGGTTACAAGGTTCTGGACTCGCATGTCGGGCTCATTTACGGCGACTCGATCACGCTGCCCCGCGCTCGCGACATCATGCTGCGTTTGGCGGCGAAGGGGTTTGCCTCGTGCAATGTGGTGCTCGGTATCGGCAGCTATGTGTACGGCATGAATTCCCGCGACACTTTCGGCTACGCGTTGAAGGCGATCTATGCCGAAGTGGGCGGTGAAGCAGTCGATATCTACAAAGACCCGGCGACGGACGACGGCACCAAGAAATCCGCCAAGGGGCTGTTGCGCGTCGAAAAGGAAGGCGACCGCTTCGTGCTGTACGAACAGCAGACTGTCGAGCAGGCTGAACACGGCGCGCTGGCTCCGGTGTTTCGCAACGGCGAATTGCTGGTCAGGCAGTCCCTCGCCGAGATTCGCGAGCGCCTGCAGTCATCGTGGGTCTGCCCGGAGCCGGGATCGATCATCTGGCGCTAAGCAGTTGGACCGTGTCGGTGCGCTCGCGCGCCGGCACGGCCGAGCAAAATCAGCCGTTGTCTCTCTCGCACGGCCGAGCCTTGCGACCTTGCGGCCGTATGAGCAGGCAGGTGACGACCTCGCCGGTTTTCACATTGCTGGCGTGTCCTTCTACGCGGATATCGCCGCCGGCCGTCCAAACCAGGTCGGTTTGACCTTCGCTCGAAAACGCATAGTCACCGACCCGGGTTTCCGGGTAATAGGCGCTGGCTGACCACTGCTTCAGTGCAAGCGTCGCACTGTAAGTCGCCTTCATTTCCCTTGCCTTGAATCCGAAAACGTTCGCAAGCGGGCGGCTCCCATCGCGAGCCGTTTGCCACGACAACTTCCAGTCGCCATTGTCGCGTTTCATGACTTCGGTGAACACGGGCCAGTTCATCCCGTCGATCGTTCCCGGCGCGGCAAACATACAGCCCCGAAAACTGGGTTGCGTTGCCGTCAAACTCATTTCAGCTACCGAGTCGGCGCCCCCGTGACATTGCCACCCCTCGATTGTCTGATCCCGGCTCAAGACCACGATCAATGTGTTCGCGTGCTCCCGCCAATACATAAGCTTGGTGATTTCCACTGATCCGGCCATGACTGGCTTATCGCTATGAGCAAATATCGGACGATTGTGCCAGTACCCGCCCCCCAACTGCTCGTAACTTACCACGCTGCCTGCCGGGAACGTTACACCCGCTATCACGACGGGCCGTTTCGCAAAAGCGGTGAAGGTCCTGCCCGCCTTCCCAAGAATCACTTGCCCGCCACCCAGAACGAAAAAACAAAGTACAGGCGCGAGAAAGAACAGCACGGTCAGGCCGGCACGCCTACGACTGGGCAATCGACGATGCCGCCAGAAAAATACGCCCGTGATCGCCAGCCAGGGTGCCATAAAAACAGCAAGGTAAAGCAACAGTTCCGGGATGCCGCCGAGGCTGACCGTGTCGACCGGACAGGCACCCAATAGCAGAAAAAATATCAGTGAACAGATAATGCGCCTGGCAGATTTCATGAGTGTCGATTCGCTTTTTATTGTTTGACCGGTTTGCCATTCCACAGGATTCTAAATGCGTCATGCACCCTGTCCTACTCGCGCAGAACACAGATTGCCAAGACATTTCCGGAGAATGCAAACAGAGGCCAGGCTAACATGACGGCTTCCGTCCTATACCTTTAGCCTGACGCTGAAGGGACAACAGAATGAAGCCACTCTATATGCGGTTTGCTCCTCTTGTCATTGCAGCCCCGCTTCTTCTGATGAGTGCCGTATCTGCCGGCGCGGGATCCTGGGCCGACGGAAAATCCGATCCGTCATTCGCAAAATCGAAACAGATCTGCAAATCCGTGGCAACGGTAGACATTGCCGAGCCTGGTCCGCTGGACAAAGCGACTCCGTGCGATTCCGAGGCGCTATATTACGGCATCGGTATGAAGGCCGACCCCGCCGCGGCCCGGCGTTGCGCCGCACGTGAGGCACGGGGACCGGACGCAAACGAGGTTCCCTTCGGGGGCAATGGTCTACTCATGATGATGTATGCCAATGGCATCGGCGTGAAGCGCGACTTTAACCGCGCCATCGCACTTGCTTGCCAGCTCGATGGTGCGGAAGCCGAAATGGACGGCCGCGTCCAGCATCTGGCCAGGTTGCGTGCCGAAGGGTGGACCGGCAACGATTTCAGCGTGTGCGACGACGCGACGAGCGGATTGCTCGCCGGTATTTGCGAGGCTCATGCCTCTCGTATCGAGAATATTCGACGCAAGCAGACGATCACCACGCTCTCCAAAGATTGGAGCGAGCCGCAGAAGGCCGCACTCGCTCGCCTTCAGACCGCCTCGGCGACCTACGCGAATGCCGTGGGGAACAACGAAGTGGATCTAAGCGGCACACTTCGCGCGGCGCTGCAGATCGACGCGACGGACGCAGTGAGCAAGGCCTTCCAGAACGATCTGCGCCAACTCGTCAACGGCAAGCTCAAAAAATTCTCGACGCAACAACTTGCACAGTCGGATGCCGTTCTGAACACGACCTACCAGAAGGTGATGCACACGAAGGACTTCTCCTATGGCACGGTCAAGCAAAGCGGTATTCGCGATACCCAGCGTGCATGGCTCGCCTATCGGGATGCTTTCGCGACCTTCGTTGGCGACGCGTTTCCGGATCGTTCGGCCGATGACATTAAAGGTGCGCTCGCCGTTGAACGCACCGCGGCACTACGCGAGTTTCTGCCGTAATTCCGGGCTCAGATGAGATGTGCACCGAGCCTATTCGCCGATAGTGAAACAAACAGGAGAGCGTCATGCCTCGTGGCCACCTCGCCGTGCGCGGCACCGGCAGCCCACGCTTTAGCGATGACCGGATCGCGGCAGAAGCCGTGAGGCGGCTATCCTGGGACGCGGCTGTCCCCAAAGAGACGGTGAAAGTAAAAGTCGAACGCGGCAGAATCACCTTGCGAGGTGTACTCCAGGACGCTCATCAGAAAACCGCGGCGCTCGAAGACGTATCCCGCCTGTTCGGCGTCGCGGGTGTCACCGATCGAACCAGAATCAAACCCAAATAGCATCAACCGGCTTGCAACAGTGCCCGGCAATGCCGTGCAATCTGCTTTTCCTCCTCGGTGTGAATCGCCCTCACCTTCCCCGCCGGATCGCCCTCCACGAGGCCCATGAAAGCCAGCCCATCGCAGACACGGCGGCGAATTTCCGCGCTGTGCTCGCCGATGCCGCCCGTGAACACCAGCAAGTCGATCCCGCCTAGTAAGGCCGCATAAGCGCCGATCGTCTTGCGCACGGCGGTAGCAAACGCCTCCAGTGCCAGCGACGCATTCGCATCCCCCGCCGCGGCGCGCTTCTTCAGTGCCTGCATATCGCTTTCGCCATCGGCGTAGCCAGCCAGACCGCTCTGGCGGTTCAACAGCGTCTCCAGTGCATCGGCATCGAGATGCTCCACGCGCATCAGATACAGCAGCACGCCTGGGTCGAGATCGCCACTGCGTGTGCCCATCGGCACGCCGCCGGTCGGCGTCAGCCCCATCGAGGTATCGACGGACTTGCCGTCCTGCAGCGCACACAAACTCGAGCCGTTGCCCAGATGCGCGAACACCGCTCTCGGCGGCAAATCGGCGCCAAGCCGCGTGACCAGCGATTCGTACGAAAGGCCGTGAAAACCGTAGCGAATCACGCCCGCGTCCACATAGCGGCGCGGCAATGCAAGCTGCGCCGCACGCGGCGGCAGTGTCGAATGAAACGCGGTGTCGAAGCAGGCAAAATGTCGCGCGTCGCTGAAGATCGACAACGCCTCGTCGATCAAGGCGAGCGCCGGTGGAATATGCAAAGGCGCGAAATGCACGGCGTCCTGCAGACGCTGACGCACTTCGGGTGTCAAGCGCTGATGCGCCCGCAGGTGCGGGCCGCCATGCACCACCCGATGCCCCACCGCCGCAGGCCGCGCGTGCTTCTGCTCCGCAAGGACGCGCGCGAGCACCTGCAACGCGTCGGTCTGCGATTCCAGCACGCGCTCCTGCTGCACCAGCACGCGGCCGTCGGGCGCGGTGATGCGCAAGCTGCCGTCGCTGCGGCCAATTCCTTCCGCACTGCCGGCGAGCAGCAACGATTCATCGCCGCCCGCGTGTGTAAACAACCCGAACTTCAGCGACGATGAACCACTGTTCAGCACCAGAATCGTCGCAACCTGGGTGGCATCTTGAGTATGCATGGCCCGCCTCGCTCAGCCTTTCCATGTCCAGTTGCGGATCTCTTCCTTATCGATGCCCTCGGCATGTGCATAAGCCAGATGTTCGATGATCTGCCCACGCAGCCATTCCTTCGCATGATCGCCGACACCGCGCAACACCGGCACACGATCGATCACGTCGATAGCGAGCGAGAAACGGTCGACCTGGTTGATGATCGCCAGTTCGAGCGGCGTGTTGATATTGCCTTTCTCGCGATAGCCGTGCACGTGCAGATTGTCGTGATTGGTGCGGTTGTACGTGAGCTTGTGCACCAGCGACGCGTACGAATGGAAGTTGAAAATCACCGGCTTGCTGGCGGTGAACAGCGAATCGAAATCGCGGCTGGACAGGCCGTGCGGATGCGCATGATCGGGCATCAGGCGGAACAGATCGACCACGTTGACAAAACGGATCTTCAACTCGGGAAAGCGCTCCTTCAGAATCTGCACGGCGGCGAGCGCTTCCATGGTCGCGATATCTCCCGCGCAGGCCATCACCACATCCGGTTCGACGCCCTGATCCGTCGAGGCCCAATCCCAGATGCCGATGCCCTTGGTGCAATGCGTAACCGCGGATTCCATGTCGAGATACTGCAAATGCGGTTGCTTGTCGGCCACGATCACGTTGACGTAATCGCGCGAGCGCAGACAGTGATCGGCGACGCTCAATAGGCAATTCGCGTCCGGCGGCAGGTAAATACGCACCACGTCCGGGCTTTTGTTGGTCACGACATCGAGAAACCCCGGGTCCTGGTGCGTGAAGCCGTTGTGATCCTGACGCCATACCAGCGACGTGATCAGCAGATTGATCGACGGCACCGGTTGCCGCCAGCCGAGATCGCGCTTCGCTTTCTCCAGCCACTTGGCGTGCTGGTTGAACATCGAATCGATCACGTGGACAAACGCTTCATAGGTAGCGAGCAGCCCGTGCCGGCCAGTCAGCACGTAACCTTCGAACCAGCCTTCGAGGGTGTGCTCGCTGAGCATTTCCATCACGCGGCCGTCCACCGAGAGTTCGCCGCCGTCGGCGTCGCTGGCCATCGTTTCGGCCAGCCAGGTTTTCTCGGAGGCCTGGTAGATGGCGGTCAGCTTATTGCTGGCGGTTTCGTCCGGGCCGAACACGCGGAAGTTCGTCATGTTATTGCGCATCACGTCGCGCAGAAACGTGCCGAGCACCTCGGTGGGCGACGTGTACGAGCCAGCGGGCTTTTTCACCGCCACCGCGTAATCGCGAAACGCCGGCAGGTCGAGCGTCTTGCACAGCGAGCCGCCATTCGCATGCGGATTGGCGCTGATGCGGCGCGTGCCTTCAGGAGCGAGTTCGCGCAATTCCTCGAGCAGCCGCCCTGCTTCGTCGAATAGCGATTCCGGCTCATAACTGCGCAGCCAGTTCTCGACGAGCTTCAGGCTCTTAGTGTTGGTGACCGGATCGAGCACCGGCACCTGGTGCGCGCGCCACGAGCCTTCCACCTGATGACCGTCGACTTCCTTCGGCCCGGTCCAGCCTTTCGGCGAGCGCAGCACGATCATCGGCCAGCGTGGCCGCGTCGCATCATTGGACTCGCGTGCGTGCTGCTGGATGGCGCGGATTTCGCCGACGCATTGTTCGAGCGTCGCGGCCATCTGCTGATGCATGGTGTCCGGATCGCTGCCTTCGACAAAGTACGGCTTATGGCCGTAGCCGATCAGCAAGGCTTCGAGCTCCTCGCGGGGAATTCGCGCGAGGATCGTCGGGTTGGCGATCTTGTAGCCGTTCAGATGCAGAACCGGCAGCACCGCGCCGTCGCGAATCGGATTGAGAAACTTGTTCGAGTGCCAGGAGGTGGCGAGCGGTCCGGTTTCCGCCTCGCCGTCGCCGATCATCACCGCGACGATCAGGTCGGGGTTGTCGAACGCGGCGCCGTAACCATGCGACAGGCTATAGCCGAGTTCGCCGCCTTCATGAATCGAGCCCGGCGTTTCGGGCGTGCAATGCGAACCGATGCCGCCGGGAAACGAGAACTGCCGGAAGAAGCGCCGCATGCCGGCTTCGTCCTCGCTGCGATCAGGATAGATTTCCGAGTAATGGCCTTCGAGGTAGCAGTGGGCCAGCGTGGCAGGTGCGCCATGACCGGGGCCGGCGAGATAGATCACGTTCAGATCGAGCTTCCTGATCAGGCGGTTCAGATGCACCAGCAGGAAGCTTTGCCCAGGGTCCGAGCCCCAATGGCCCAGCAGGCGGTTCTTGATGTGTTCGGGTTTGAGCGGTTCGCGCAACAGCGGGTTGTCGCGCAGGTAGATCATGCCGGCCGAGAGGTAGTTGCAGGCGCGCCAGTAGCGGTCCATCTTGCGCAACGTGTCGGGATCGAGGGTAGTCGGCGGGGTGGGACGGGAGGTTGCTTCGGCCATGGCGTCACTCCTTGAAAAGGACTGTCAGGCAGGTTAGCGGGTGCTGCAGCGATTGTTCGTGACGCGGCCGATGAAGAAAACCCGCAACACCAGCCGTTCTGTCATGCGCATGACATAGCGCGGAGGTATCGGCAAAGGTCCGTTGCTTACGGCTTTCGGGAATGGGGCCGGGAATCGTCAGGGGTGTGACAGGAAGCGCGCGTCATGGTTCGACGCGATTGTCCAACGTCTGATCTTGCGACGGATGTGCGTCGCTTTCGTGTATGCGCGGTGTATGCGTGGACAGGAAGCATGGTGAGTGGAACGGCCGATCCGATTGCCGGCCCGAACACCGGCTGGCGCCGGTTCGCTGGTATCCAGCCAGACGCTTTACGCCTGCTCTTTCTCTTTGCGTTGAGGTGGCTGGTAGCGCCATTTGCTGGCATTGGGATCGTTGCGTGCGTCGTCGCGTTCGCGTTGTTCGGCGCGCGCTTCGTCGGCCCGGCCGAGTTCGGTGCGCCGGTCGCGTACGGCGCCTGGCGAATCGGCTTGACGCAACGGCGACGGTGAACGCCGCTGAGAAGGTAGTGACATACAGCCTCCCTTTTCGAGGATGTGGGGCGAATCAGTGTTTTTTTCCTGTCCAGCGGCGGTCCGGGCGGTGCAGGAGACGAAGCTCACGCAGGTACAGTGAAGCGCCGAACATCAACGCCATGCCACCCACGATGCCCAGGATTGCCGATACCATGATTTCCCCCTGGCGGGCCCGCCCGCCGCACAGCGTTTGATCGCCGGCGACGTGAAGATGGGCACCCGGTTGAGCGCGCGGCTGATTCTGAACCAGCCTGACAAAAATGCACGCCAAGCAAGGATCATGCGCTCAATTGGCCGCCGTGTCTGTAAGCCATTGTGCAGCCTTGCCGTTGGCGTGCCAGAGACTGTGGCTCTTGCGCTAGACTTTAAGCGCACATTAAGTGAAGGCGCTTAAGCTTCGGGTGCTAAATGCGCTACGGCGGATCGCATCTGGCGCGTCCTGTACTGCTCGCCCCTCATCTAAACGGTCACCATGTCGACAACCAGCCGCTTCAAAACGCCCCTGATTCTTGTTCTCTCGCTCGTGCTGCTGTGCGCCGGCGTTGCCGTCCTGGTCGGCGTGTTCGGCTTGCTGGTTAAACTGTTCGGCCTTGGCTAGCACGCCACCGGCTGGACCGGCCCTAACGGGAGACAACCTAAGCGCCCCCTGCCGTCCCTGCGCCCAGCAGCATATCGACGTCGATATCGGCCAGTTCCCCAATCCTCTCGATCGTCACGTCCGCGGGAGGATTGCTGGAGATCTCTTTGGGATCGAAAGCGTAATGCCCCTGGCGAGGAAAAACCGTGGTCAGCCGCTCGCCCCAGGCCTTCTTCATGGCCGTCAGGATCCTTAGCTTGTCATCCACCATCACATACTGCCGGGCCGGATAACATTCCATCACCTGATCGAGCATCTGCTCCTTATGGATGTAGATCAAAACCCGGCCCTCGACCTCGTCCCATAAGCCCGAGCGGGCAATCTTGCGCGGCTGGAACACCACGTCGCCGTCGGACAGAATCACCGACGGGCCGTATCTGGACACATGTTTGATCGTATCCAGCGCCCCCGGATACAGCCGGTTCGCAAACGGATAATCGATCAGGAACGACGACATCAGCAGCAGACGCGTGTCCCGCGGATGCTCCAGCCGGTAGCGCTGCAACGCCCCAAGGTAATCGGCGTAGCCCAGCTCCGCGCGCAAGCCTTCGAAAATTTCCCAGTAGCGCGCGCTATTCTGTTCGCCGAACTCCCGCACCATATGCGCGCGCAAATCCGCCAGCACATGATCGTTGTCCAGCAAGGTGTTATCGCAGTCGAACAGGAACACGACATCGTGAGACGTGGCGTTAGCGGTTTCCATAACGGCTCCCGTGAATTAGCTCTTGTGCCCGTCGACCGGCGTGGCCGCTTTTTCAACGTGACCGCCGAAGTCGTGCCGCATGGCCGATAACACCCGGTTCGCAAAGTCCGCGTCGCCCCGCGAGCTGAAACGCGCGAATAACGCGGCGCTCAGCACCGGTGTCGGCACGCCTTCGTCGATTGCCGCCGCGACGGTCCAGCGCCCTTCGCCCGAATCCGATACGCGTCCCGCATAGCTTTGCAGATCGGCGTCGCCGACCAGCGATCCCGCTATCAGGTCCAGCAGCCACGAACCGATCACGCTGCCGCGCCGCCAGACCTCGGTGACCTCGGCGAGATTCAGTTCATATTGGTAAAGCTCGGGGCGGCGCAGTGGCGACGTTTCGGCATCGGCTTCGCGCGCGTGTTTGCCGGCGTCGGCGTGGCGCAGAATGTTCAGGCCTTCGGCATACGCGGCCATCATGCCGTATTCGATGCCGTTGTGAACCATCTTCACAAAGTGCCCCGCGCCCTGTGGACCGCAATGCAGGAAGCCCTGATCCGCGGTGCTGGCGCCGGCTGTGCGGCCCGGCGTGGCGGGCGCCGCGCCCGCACCCGGCGCGAGTGTCGAGAAAACCGGCTCGAGCCGCTTCACGACCTCGGCCTCCCCGCCGATCATCAGACAGTAGCCGCGCTCACGTCCCGCCACGCCGCCGCTGGTGCCGACGTCGACATAGTGAAGCTGACGCTTCGCCAGATCGGCGCCGCGGCGAATGTCGTCGTGGTAATAGGAGTTGCCGCCGTCGATCACGATGTCGCCGGGTTCGAGCAAGGGCACGAGGTTATCGAGCGTCTTGTCGACCACCGCGGCGGGCACCATCAGCCACACCGCGCGCGGTTTTTGCAATTGCGCGACCAGATCTTCAAGCGACGTTGCCCCGGCGATGCCCTCCTGCTTCAGCTTGTCCACCGCGGCCGGTTGTACGTCGTAAGCGATGCATTGCTGACCGCCCTTCGTCAGGCGGCGCACCATGTCCGCGCCCATGCGTCCCAATCCAATCATGCCTAGCTGCATATCTCGCTCCGGAAAATGTCTCGTTGCGCGTTCCGATCTGGTTCGGCGTGCCGGGGTCTTACCGCACGTTTCGTGCACGGTAAGCGACTTTCCTAACTGTAGTTGCGTTTTACGTGATCCGACGGACACACGGTAGCAGCCCAGGATCGTCCGTGCAGTGAATCGGGCCCCGCATGCGTCAAACGACGATACGCTTCTTTGCAGAGGTTTTGCGCAGCCTAAAGTTCCGGAGTTCCGGACGTGGGTCGGTAAGACGCCGTCGTCGCGAGACAGGCTTCGATTTTGCCAACTATCCTCTTACACTTTCATTGGGCGCTAAAGCGGGATAGTGTCGCGACCGCCCTGGCGGCATTGGAATAGTCTGAGCGACGCGACGCGCGCGCGGATGCTGGCGTACAGCCTGGAGCCTTAACGCCGCCGTTCCTGAATCTTCCGGTACTGTGTGCGCGCAAAGCGCTGCACCGCGCGCCACATCTGCGGATAGCGCTCACCCGGCACGGCGAACAGCACCAGCGCGCACAGCGCCAGCAAACCGCAGAACAGGAACGTGCCGCGATAGCTGAACGCCTCCACCAGCAAACCGGACAACACGCCGGATAGAATCGAGCCGACCCGCGCCGCATTGAAGAACAATGCGGTCGCGCGGCCGGGCGACTGCGGCATCAGGTCCTGCACATAGGTCATGCCGAGGCACGAGGTGACCGCGACCACGAAGGCGTTGAGTATCTGCATCGGAATCAGCACATGGACGCTGCCCGCCAGCGACATCGCGACGAAATACACCGCGTGCACCGCCGCGCAGGCGGCCAGCCAGTTGGGCTTGTGCAGCGTTGACGACTTCGCCCCGAGCGCGAGCATCATCGGAATCTCCGTCAAGGCGCCGAGGCCAAGCATGACCGACACGTCCAGATGCGTGCCGCTTAAGCCATGCACGATGTAAAGCGGCAGCACGATCATGGTGGCGTTCGCGGCGAGCCCGAGCAAGGTCAGCGCGGCCACGGCCCGGCGAATGTCGTTCGCCGAAGCAACACCCGGCAGGTCCTCGTGCGCATCTTCACCGGGCGCGGTCAGCGGTGGGACCGTAATCGAGGCCGACGGCTCGGAAGCCGTGTCTTCCACCGTGTGATCGCCCAGATGGCCTTGCGGCTCCCGCATGCGCCAGACGATGCTCGCGCAGGCCGCGAAACTCGCCGCCGCGAACAGGAAGAGCCCATAGAAGCCGGCGCCGGCCAGCACCAGTGCCCCCACCGACGGGCCGAACACCCACGCCGCCGACAGGATGGTCCGCAAGGTGGCGCTGGCGAAGGCGCGCTCCGCGGCACTCGATACCGGCAACGCCGCGCGGCTAAACGAAAACACCAGCGACATGGCCGAGCCGCCCGCGCCGATAAAAACAATGCCGACCATCAACAACAGCCGGTAGTCACGCACCACGCATAAGCACAGATAGCCCAGTGTGGTCGCCACCAGTGCTGCCAGCAGCAATGGCCGGTGCCGTCCGCTCGCATCGCTCCAGCGGCCGGCGAAGGTGCTGGCGAGCACCCCGCTGGCGGCAATCAGCGTCATGAAGAGGCCGAGCTTGAGCGGCGTCATGCCGGCGCGTTCAACGCCGAATAGCGACAGATAAGGAGCGGTGAACGACATCGCCACACCGAGCATGAGGGTGGCGGCGGCCAGTGGCTTGAAGCCTGGGATGTGCAGCAGGTCGAAAAAGCGGGAGGTTTTCAACGCAAGTGGCGGTGGGTCAGGGAAAACAGGTTCGCGGCGCACAACGCAAACCGCAGGCTTCGTGGCCGGAACAACCGGGGCATTATCGGCTTAGCTTGCGGGAACGTAAACCTGCGCGCCTCACATCCCACATTCGGGCGGAAAAAAATCGCGGCGGAAAAGCTGACGCCACAGGCGCAGCTACTTGCCCTCGCCCGTTTGCTGCATGACCACGTAGCCGCGTTTTTCGAGCGTCCAGCGGTGCCACTGGTTGCCGTAGACGCCACAGGCAACGCCGAACAGCACAGACAGCACCAGTCCGATCGTGCCAATCGTGTCGCCCCACAAACCACTAAGAAACAGGATCGTGCTGACCCCCAGCATGACGAACGTGGCAAACCACATTCTTTTCGACATGGCCCAGACGAAGCCCAGCAGCAACGCGCCCCAACTGAAGCCCGTGGCAACCGAGACGACGTCGTCCTGCCCGGGGCGCTGAAGATAGATCCTTTCTGCCATGTCCTTTCCTGAATGCGATGATGCAGCTAGAGCGAATCATGACGTTTAACATGTCAGGCTGGCAAGCGTATGCGCTTGTGTGAAATCTTCGGGACGGCGCAGCCGGAGGCCGCCCGCAGGCCGCCCTTAAAGTAGCTCAACACAACGCAACTGCTGCCGCCCGATTCGCGCCGTTAAATTTTAGTTGCCTTGCTAACCATCTTGCGTTTCAATAGCAGCCATGTTCGATCACTGCCTTTACTTCAATTCGTCCGCCTTGTCGCGGCTTGTCGAGCGCGAATGGGGCGCCGTGTACGCCGGCTTCGGGTTGACGCCGCCGCAGGGTTTCGTGCTGCGCGTGGTGCTTGCCACGCCCGGTTGTCTGAGCAGCCAGGTGGCCGATCTGCTGGGCATTGCGCGCCCTACCGCGACGCGGCTGGTCGACAACCTGAGCGACAAGGGGCTGGTGGAGCGCCGCCAGGGTGAAACCGATGGCCGCGAATGGCGGGTGTATGCCACCCGCGCGGGTAAGGCGCTTGAGCGGCCCATCAACGAGGCCAGCGCGCAAATTGCGAAGAATCTGCGCGCCAAGGTGGGCCCGGAGTTGTTCGAAGCGGCCGTTACGTCCATGCATAACGTGCGTAAAGCACTCGGATGAAGCGCCTGGATAAGGCGTTTTTTTTAATCAAATAGTTGTCTTGCTAACCATATGCCGGGAGAGAATCGAATGAACCATCTGGCGAGTCAGCGCAGCGCGGCAGCCCGTAAGGTTAGGGCAAGCGTGTCAGGCGTCACGCAAGTCCAGGCGAACTGGATATTCGGCGCGGCGATCGGGTTGTCGCTTTGCATCCTGCTGGGTATTGCGATTGCCTGCGCGCCCGCAGCGGTGCGCAGCAACAATGAGCGCTGCTTGCAAGCGCTCGCGAACGAGCAGCATGTCAGTGTCGAAGATTTTTTTCAGAACCCCGCCAAACAGGATGCTTTGGCTCTCGCGGCCGAGCAATGCGCGCGATGACAGGTTTGCGTTCCATTGCGTTGCCCTCGCCACTGACGATCCCGGCCATAGCTGATACTCTTTCCCTAATCCACCCGCGGCAGCGCCGGGCGCAAGCGCAAACCGCTGTCCGCGAAGGGAAAAAAGTATCGGAGCATTTATGGCAAGCCCAATCCCCTATTCTTCCCACGCCCCCTCTCGAGCCGAGATCGACGCCCTGCCGGGCGCCACGGTTATAGAATTCGGCACGAACTGGTGTGGTTTCTGCCAGGGCGCGCAAGCGTCGATCGTCAAAGCCTTCGAGCCCCATGCCGGCATCCGGCATCTCAAGGTCGAAGACGGCCCGGGCCGCCCGCTTGGCCGCTCCTTCAAGGTCAAGCTCTGGCCCACGCTGGTCTTCATGCGCGATGGCGCCGAGGTCGCACGTATCGTGCGCCCGACCAGCGCCACGGATATCGCCGGGGCTTTCGCTTCGCTTTGATGCAGGATTTCGTCCGCAACCCGGATTAAAGGAATCACACCAAGGAAGCACACCAAGGGAGCACACCTCATGGACACCCGTAGCGAGCTGCAAGCCACCGTCAATGCAATGGTCCAACCCGGCAAAGGTCTTCTCGCCGCCGACGAAAGCGGCCCGACCATCGCTAAACGCTTCAAGACCATCGGCCTCGAATCCAGCGAGGAAAACCGCCGCGCCTACCGCAACCTGCTGCTCACCACGCCGGGGCTCGGCGCCTTCGTGAGCGGCGTGATCCTTTACGAAGAAACACTCGGGCAGAAAGCGGACGACGGTACGCCGTTTGCGCAACTTGCCGCCAGCAATGGCATCGTGCCCGGCATCAAGGTGGACCTCGGCAAGATTCCGCTCGCACTCGCGCCCGGTGACGAAATCACCGAAGGCCTCGACGGTCTCGCGAGGCGCTTCGCCGACTACAAGCGGCAAGGCGCGCGCTTCGCAAAATGGCGCGCGGTCTACAACATCACGGCGAGCCTGCCGAGCCGCCTTGCCATTGAAGCCAATGCCGACTCCCTCGCGCGCTACGCGGCGATCTCGCAGGAAGCGGGCATTGTGCCGATCGTGGAACCGGAAGTGCTGATGGACGGCGACCACACGATCGGGCGCAGCGCGGAAGTGACCGAGGCCGTCCTGCACGAAGTCTTTAACGCGCTGCACCGGCACCACGTCGTGCTCGAACATATTCTGCTGAAGCCCAGCATGGTGCTGGCGGGCGCCGAACATGCGCAGCAATCATCGGTTGCGGATATCGCCGCGCATACCGTGCGGGTACTCAAGCGTACGGTGCCGTCGGCGGTGCCTGGGATCGTGTTCCTGTCCGGCGGCCAAACGCCGGAAGAGGCAACCGCCAATCTCGATGCGATGAATCGCCTCGGGCCGCTGCCGTGGAATCTGAGCTTCTCGTATGGCCGGGCGTTGCAGGAACCGCCGCTGCAAGCCTGGCGAGGCCAGCCGGGCAACGTCAAGGAAGCGCAGGCCGCCTTGCTCAAGCGCGCCCGTCTGAACAGCGCGGCGGCGCTCGGCAAATACGACGCAGCGCAGGAAAAGGGCTAGGCTCTACGTCTCCAGGTCTCTACGGCTTCTCAACGATTCGTGGTGGTGGCGCGCGCAATCTTGTCGAGCAGCGCCTGCAGCGAAACCGGTTTGCCGAGGTGGCCGTCGTAGCCGGCGCGGATCGCCCGCGTGGCGTCCTGCGGCCGGCCGAAGCCCGTTAGCGCGAGCGCCGGCACCGAGGCGGTGGCCGGCAGTTTGCGCAGCGCCGCGATCAGTTCATAGCCGTCCATGCCGGGCATGCCGATATCCGAGAGGATCAGATCGAACTGCTGGTGGGCGGCAACGGCCAGCGCGTCGGCGCCATTGGTCTGGGGCCAGACTTGCGCGCCTTCGAGTTCGAGCAGGCTTTGGAACGCCTGCAGACTTTCGACGGCATCGTCGATCAACAGAATCCGCATGCCTTTGAGCAAGCTGACGTCGCCGGGCATTTCGCGGGTTTCGGGCTGCGCCGCCGTACTGTCGGCCGGCAGCCAGACGCGAAACCGCGCGCCCTTGCCCAGGCCGGCGGATTCCGCCTGCACATGGCCGCCATGCATTTCGGCCAGTTGCTTGACGAGCGCGAGCCCGATTCCCAACCCACCGCTATGGCGCCGATGTGCGCCCTCGGCCTGGCTGAACATATCGAACACATTCGGCAGAAAGCTTGCTTCGATACCGCGCCCGGTATCCTGCACCTCGATACAGGCATGGCCGCCTTCACGCGAGAGGGTCAGGCTCACCTGCCCGCCTTGCGGCGTGAACTTCACCGCGTTGCTCACGAGGTTCCACAGAATCTGCTCGAAGCGCACCGGATCGGCGTCGATAAAGAACGGTTCGGCCACGCCGTGCACCGTCACCTTCACGTGATGCGCCAGCGCATCGGCCTCGATCGCGCTGCCCACCAGCGCCGTGATCGCCGCGACGTCCACGCGCGAGCGTTCCAGCGCCAGTTTGCCGGTCCGCACGCGCGACAGATCGAGCAGATCGTCGATGATCTTGGCGAGGCTGATCACCGAACGGCGAATCGCATCGGCCGCGTCGCGTACCACAGGCAGCCCCTGTGTCGACGGTGCGCGGTCCAGCAGGTCCGCTTTCACGTGGATCAGGTTCAGCGGGTTCTTCAGTTCGTGCGACAGCACCGCGAGGAATTCGTCCTTCAGACGGCTGGCCGCTTCCACCTTCTGGCGCATCGAGCGTTCAAGAGAAATCTTGCGCTGCTCGAGTGCCTCGGTGCCTTTACGCTGCGTCAGATCGCGCACGATCTTCGCAAAACCGCTGAAACTATCCGATGAAACCGGCGTGATCACGCCGCTGCAATAAAGCCGCGCGCCGCTTTTGTGAACGTACCAGCGCTCGTCTTCGACACGGCCGTCGCTGCGTGCGCGCTGCCGCTCCGTCAGGGGTTCGTTCGCTTCGCGCTCCTCCGGCAGATAGAGCCGGTCGAGCAACTGGCCGCCCATCTCGCTCTCGCTGTAGCCGAAGATCCGCTCCGCGCCCTTGTTCCACGTGACCACCCGGCCATCCAGATCCTGCACGATGATCGCGAAGTCGTTGGTGCTTTGCGCGGCCAGATGCAAGCGCGCTTCACCCTGGCGCACCAGTTGCTCGGCACGCCGCAATGCCGTGATATCGACAATGGTCAGCACCGCGCCGTGGATATGATCGTCGGTGGTGCGGTACGGCGCGAGCCGCGTCAGGAAATGGCGGCCGCCGACGCCGCGAATCTCACGCTCGATCAGTTGCAGCGACTCGAAGACAGCGGCCGTGTCGTCGGCCATTTGCGGGTAGTCGAGCCGGTGGGTAATGTCATGCAGCGGGCGGCCCACGTCGGAGGGAATCACGTTGAACAGTTCGGTCGCGGCGGGCGTATAGCGCTTGATGCGCATTTCGCGATCGACGAACACCGTCGCGATGCCGGTCGAGGCGATCACGTTCTGCAGATCGTCTTTGGCCTTGCCGGTTTCCTCGATCTTGTCCTGCAACTCGGCGTTGACGGTAAACAGCTCCTCATTCAACGACTGCAGTTCTTCCTTGCTGGTCTCGAGCTCTTCGGTGGCCGCGCGTAGTTCCTCGTTAATCGCCTGCAATTCTTCGTTCGACGCTTTCAGCTCTTCGGTCGAAGCCTCCGACTGCTCGACCGTCGAGCGCAACTCCTGCTTTGTGCGATGCAGTTCGTCTTCGAGGTGGCCCAGCAGCGAATCCTGCGCGGCAGGGCCGGCCGGCTCAATGACCGGTACAGCCGTACCGGCTGCACGCTCTTCGAACAACACCAGCGCGAATTCCGGTGCATCTTCGGCACGCCGGTACGGGCGCACGATAATTCGCACCTGCGCCTCGGGCGTGAATTCGATCGGCGCGGTCACGACCTCGCTGTTACTGCGCATTGCCTGGAAGAGCACGCCGCGCAGTTGCAGACGCAAAGCCGGGTTCACCAGCATGATCAGGTTGTACGACGGTTCGCCGCGCACGAAGCGCAGGAAGCGGCCGGCGTGCTCGGACATATGCAGGATGTTTGCATCCGTATCGACCACGACACTCGGCGGCGCATAGAGTTCGAGAATGCGCTGATGCAAGGCCGAAAACGGCAAGCTCTGCGGCAGCGGCGGCGTGGGCCCGGCACTCGCGGTGGCGGTCGTGCCGCCGCTTTGCACGACCGGCATGCTGATCGGCGGGCGCACCGTGCTGGTCACCACGTTGGCCCGGTAGATGCGATTCTTCTTGTCGACCGGCGTGAACAGATCGCCCGCAGCCTCCGCGGATTCCGAACTGCCGAGCAGCAGATAGCCGCCAGGTTGCAACGCGAAGTGAAACATTTGCAGCACCTGGCTCTGCACGCTGCGGTCGAGGTAGATCAGCAGATTGCGGCACGACACCAGGTCGACACGCGAAAACGGCGGATCGCGCAGCACGTTGTGCACGGCGAACAGCACCTTTTCGCGGATGTCCTTGGTAACACGAAAATGCGCGCGTTCGGGCGTGAAGAAGTGGCGCAGGCGCTGCGCGGAAACGTCCGCGGTAATCGACTCGGGATAGATGCCCGCACGCGCGAAAGCAATCGCACGTTCATCGATGTCGGTCGCAAACAACTGGACCGGTATGCCTTCTGGCCGCTCAGGATGATCGGCGAGCAGCATGGCCAGCGAATAGGCTTCTTCTCCGGTCGCGCAGCCGGCGATCCAGACTCGCACCGGATCGTCCTGGGATTTCTTCTGGAACAGTTTCGGCACGATTTCGTGCTCGACCGCCTCGAACGTTTCACGATCGCGAAAGAAATTGGTTACGCCAATCAGCATGTCCTTGAGCAACGCCGGGGTTTCTTCGGGATGCGTGAGGACGTAGTCCTGGTAAGTCTGCAGATCGGCAATACCGTTGACCTGCAAACGGCGTTCGATACGCCGCAGGATCGTGGCGCGCTTGTAGTGACGGAAATCGTGGCCGGTGCGCGCGCGCAAGGTGGCGAGCACGCCGAGCAAAGCCCGCTCGGCAGTGGACACGGGATCGGGCCGCGCGGCCGGCGTTTCGGGTTCGTCTTCCGCGGGCGGCAAGCGGATCGCGCGGGCGTTGTCGGCCAGTTCACGAAGTTTGCGCGGCATCTGCGCGGCCGGCAGCGCGAGGTCGACCATGCCGGTGGCGATCGCGTTCTGCGGCATTTCGGGGTATTCGGCGTCCGCCGGGTCTTGCGCGATAGTCAGGCCACCCCGCTCCTTGATGCGGCCGATGCCGGTCGCGCCGTCCGCGCCGGTGCCCGACAGCACGATGGCAATCGCGCGTTCGCGGTGCGCATCGGCGAGGCTGCGGAAAAACAGGTCGATGGCAATCGGGCGGGCGCGCGGCCGGTCGGCTTCGATGGGTGTCAGATGACCGTCGTCGAGCGACAGATCCTTCGACGGTGAAATGACATAGACGTGGTTTTTTTCGACCTGGACACGGTGCTGCACCTGCAGCACCGGCATGCCGGTAGCGTGTTGCAGAACCTGGTCGGCACTGCTGGCATGGTCGGGCGAGAGATGCAGCACGACCACGAATGCCATACCCATATCGGGCGCAGCATTCTCGAAGAAACGCAGAAGTGCCTGCACACCGCCCGCGGACGCACCGATGCCAACCACTGGAAAATCCAGCGAACTGGCCTCCGGGGTACGCCTGCGCACCGCGGAGGTGTCCGCGCTGTCGGTGTTCGTTGCTGCGTTGTCAGTTTGCGTGTCCGTTTGCGCGATTGACTGCGTGTTCGCTGGAGACGCCCCTGTTTCACTACCCGCCATACCCATCCCTTGTGCGCCACGCCGCGTGCCGGCGCCCGCGCAGTTTTGCAGCGTCAGGCCCTCGCTGCTTTTTACCGGCTGCTTCCCGGCTTTTTCCCGGCTTCCTCCGGCATTGTCGCGTGTGTTGCGCCGCATTGCAAAGACCGGTACCCGGGCGGGCCCAGCCTTACGGTTCGCAAACCACCAGGGCGTGCAGTTCGTCGATATTGAAGGGTTTGGCGAGTATCGCCACGCCGAGGCGGCGTGCCCGCTCGAGTTCGTCCGCGTAGCCCGTCATCAGCGCGATCTTCTGCGCGGGCCACGCGCTGCGTACCTTCTCAGCAAGATCGATGCCGTTGAGCCTGCCTGGCATCTGGATGTCGGACAGCACGAGCTCGAATGTCGCGCCGCCGCTCAGCAGATCGAGCGCCTGATCGGCGGTCGGTTCGTGGTGCACTTCGCAGCCAAACGTCTCCAGCACGGCGGCTACGCCGGCCGCCACGTCTTCGTTGTCTTCTACCAGCAGCACCACGCCTTTTGACGCAAGGGCAGGCTGCTGCGCCGTTTCCACCTCCGGCACCAGGGCTTTTTGCCGCTCGCGATGACGCGGCAAGTAAAGTCTGACCGTCGTGCCGCGGCCCTGCACGCTGTCGATTTTGGCCGTGCCGCCGGCCTGTTCGCACATGGCGAGAACCTGGGCGAGCCCGAGACCGGTACCCGAGCCGCGCAGCTTGGTAGTAAAGAGCGGCTCGAACGCGCGACGGGCAACCGTTTCGGGCATGCCCTCGCCGTCGTCGGAACAGGTGATCAGTACATATTCGCCGTCCGGCAGCAAGGTGTCGCTGCCCACCAGGCGGTTATTCTGGCAACGGATCACGAAGCGCCCGCCGCGTGGCATCGCATCGCGGGCGTTGACCGCCAGATTCATGATCGCGAATTCGAGGTCGGTCGGATCGGCCAGCACCGGCCAGATGTTGTCGACCATGTTCAAAGCAAATTCGATGTTGTCGCCGAGCGATGCATCGATCAGCGGAGCGGCGTTCGGCAGCCATGTGGCAAGGTCGACCGGCTGCTGTTTGAGCGGCTGCTTCTTCGCCACGCTCAGGAGCTGCCGTGTCAGCGATTCCGCCGTGGCGGTGGCGCGCTCGATGGCTTGTACCTCTTTTTCGAGGTTGTCGTAACGTTTCAAACGCGCAAGCTCGGTGTTGGCCGACACCACCATCAGCAGATTGTTGAAGTCATGCGCGACATTGGCGACCAGATTGCCGAGCGCGCCCATCCGCTGTAATTGCCGGGTCGATGCCTCCGCGGAAAGACGCATGGCCACTTCCCCTTGCCAGCGCTCCCACGCACGGCGCTCGTCGGCGAGCTGGCGTAACGAGAAAAACACCAGCAGCCAGATCGCGAGGCAAGGCAAGGCCGTGATCCCCGCGACCACCATGAAGTGCTGGCGCCATGCGTCGGCGATCGCGGCGGTCGCATAAGCGCTCATCACATAGAGCGGATAGTCGCCGACCCGGCGAAAAGCCAGCAGCCGTTCGACGCCGTCGACCGAGGACGTCAGACGAATGTGGCCGAACAGCTGCTTGTCGCGCAACGCCGCGCTAAACGCGCTGTGCGGGGTCGGCTTGGCGCCCTTGGGCCACGGGGGATAGCGCACCAGCAGACTGGCGTCCTGGCGGTATAGCCCCAACGAGAGCGACGGATCGCCATTCGTCAGATCGCGATAGAAGCGCGAAAAGTACTCGGTGCGCAGCGCCACGGACACCACGCCGAGGAATTGCCCGTTCTCGCCCGAACGGCCAATCGAGGTATTGAACACATTGGTCTGCGACAGCGGCCCGAACATAGGCTGGGAAAAGTACGGCTGCGGCCGTATCGCCTTGGCGGTAGTGAAGTCGTCGCGTTGACTCGTCGACATGACAGGCGCCGGATAAGCGCGGCTCGACACCAGCAGATCGCCGTTCGCACCAAGCAGGTAAATCGACGCGACCTGCGGAAAGTCGCCGCCGATTTGCCGCAAACGGTCGTGCAAGCCGGCTTCCTGCCCACGAATTCGCGCGTCGTCGTCATTGCCTAGCAGATCGACAATACGCGAAGCCACCTGCTGGTTGAGGTCCATCACTTTGACGGCCTGCTCCTCGGCCACGCGCGCGAGCCGGTCGATCATGTCGTTCGAGTCGGCAATCCGGCGCTGGTAGTCGAAATAGCCATAACCCGCGAGACAGGTCAGCGGGAACACAATCGACACGGCGAGCACGATCAGCAGCACGCGCCGCGTCGCCGCGAAATTACGCGACGGCATGGGGAAGTCGATTGCGGCACGCTCCGCACGTTGCACGGTCACGATCTCCATGAAAGATGAGTGGTCGGGTGGCAGCGCACAACGCCCCCACGTTGTTCGTGCGCTATTTCCTTTCCCCGGAATTTACC
Organism: Paraburkholderia agricolaris; assembly: GCF_009455635.1. Classification (NCBI taxonomy): domain Bacteria; kingdom Pseudomonadati; phylum Pseudomonadota; class Betaproteobacteria; order Burkholderiales; family Burkholderiaceae; genus Paraburkholderia; species Paraburkholderia agricolaris. The sequence goes on along the minus strand of NZ_QPER01000002.1, from coordinate 1,833,196 downwards.
GCACTTCCGCCGTTCTCCATAGGGTGCCCGGCCGTGAAAACGTTACACGTGCCGCGGCAGGGATTACAACCGGCTCACGCGAAGGCCACGCCTCGCTCACGTGCCGGCGGGGTGTTCGCCTTCGTCACTGGTCAATTGTTCTTCCAGGCGATCGAACACGCGCTGCGTTGCGCGGCTCGGCGCGTCGAGTGCGAACAGCAGCAGGGACCGGGCGGTTACCTGATAGGCATCGCCCGCGCTGAATTGAGGCAACTCCGGGCGCACCGGCATGTTCGTATCCAGCAGACAGGTCCACTGATCGCCCTCGGGAATATCCGGCAGCGTGAAATTGACCACGTCGTGATGGGCATTGAGCACCAGCAGCAAGGTCGCATCGGACGCGGGACGCCTGATGCCGCTCGCCTGCGCGCGCCCGTCGATCACCAGGCCGAAGCAGCGCATTGCCGGATCGTCCCACTGTTCCTGCGAAAGATCGGTACCGTCGGGCGAAAGCCAGCGCGCGTCGGTCACTTCAAGCGCCTCGTTGAATTCGCCGCTGAGAAAGCGTCCGCGACGCAATACCGGCAGACGGTGACGCAGCGTGGTCAGATTCTTGACGAACTCGGTCAGCGCGCGGCCGTCGTCGTCGATGCTTTCCCAGTCGACCCAACTGATCTCGTTGTCCTGGCAATACGCATTGTTATTGCCCTTTTGCGTGCGGCCGAACTCGTCACCCGCAAGAATCATCGGCGTGCCTTGCGAGAGCAGCAGCGTAGCCAGCAGATTGCGCTTCTGACGCTCGCGCTGCTGGCGGATTTCCGGATCGTCGGTCGGGCCTTCGGCACCCATGTTCCATGACTTGTTGTCCGAGTGGCCGTCCTGGTTGTCCTCGCCGTTGGCCTCGTTGTGTTTGTCGTTGTACGAGACCAGATCGTTGAGCGTGAAACCGTCGTGCGCGCTGATGAAGTTGACGCTTGCCCACGGGCGCCTCCCGCGATGATTGAACTTGTCGCCGGAGCCGGTCAGGCGTGTCGCGAGATCGGCCACCTTGCCTTCGTCGCCCTTCCAGTACTCGCGCACCGTGTCGCGGAAACGGTCGTTCCATTCGGCCCAGCCCGGCGGAAAACCGCCCACCTGATAGCCGCCGGGACCGCAGTCCCATGGTTCGGCAACCAGCCGCACGCTCGAGAGCACCGGGTCTTGGCGGCAACTGTCGAGAAAGCCGCCGCCTTCGTCGAAACCGTGCGTTTCACGGCCGAGAATCGTGGCAAGGTCGAAACGGAAACCATCCACCTTCATCTCGGTCACCCAGTAGCGCAAGCTGTCGGTAACCATTTGCAGCACGCGTGGATGAGACAGATTGAGCGTATTGCCCGTGCCGGTGTCGTTAATGTAGTAGCGCGGCTCGTCAGGCATCAGGCGATAGTAAGACGCGTTGTCGATGCCTTTGAACGAAATCGTCGGGCCGCGCTCGTTGCCTTCGGCGGTGTGGTTGTAGACCACGTCGAGAACGACTTCGAGGTTCGCGCTGTGAAAGCGGTCCACCATTTCCTTGAATTCGCCGACCGGGTCGGTAGACGACGCGAAATAGCGCGGATCGGCCGCGAAGAAGCCGATCGTGTTGTAGCCCCAGTAGTTGGTAAGCCCCTGGTCGAGCAGGTAGCTGTCGTTGACGAAGGTCTGAACCGGCAGCAATTCGACCGAGGTGACGCCGAGCCCCTTGATGTAATCGAGCACGACCTGCTGGCCGAGTCCGGCGAAGGTGCCGCGTAAATTTTCCGGTACGCCGGGATGACGTTTGGTAAAACCGCGCACATGGGTCTCGTAGAAGATCGCACGCTCCCAGGGCAGCGCATTGCGTTCCGGATGACTCCACGAAAAATTGGCGTCCACCACCTTGCACTTCGGCACGAAGGGGGCACTGTCCCGCTCGTCGAATGACAGGTCGCCCTCTTCCGAATCCAGCGTATAGCCGAAGATTTCCGGCGCCCACCTGAGCTCGCCGATATGCGCTTTGGCGTAGGGATCGAGTAAGAGTTTGTTCGGATTGAAGCGATGTCCGTTTTCCGGCTCGTAAGGACCGTGGACCCGATAACCGTACACCGCACCCGGTTTCAGACCCGGCACGAACACGTGCCAGACCTCGTCGGTGTACTCCGGCAGTTCGATGCGTTCGATTTCCGTCTCGCCGGTTTCGTCGAACAGACAGAGTTCGACCCGGGTTGCGTGCGCTGAAAACAGCGCGAAGTTGACGCCGCTTCCGTTCCACGTCGCGCCGAGCGGGAACGGTGTGCCTTCCGCGATGCGCGTCGAGTAGCTGGCCTGGGATGACATAGGGATTCCTGTGGAAGCTGAGAAGGCCGCACATGTGTTTGGCATGCGCAAGCTTGCTGCTCCAGCAAATTCCGGACCCAGACGCCGCGTTTGGCGTAAATATTACGGTGGTCCGAGCGCAGGCATCGCGGCAGCCGATTCGAGCACGCGCAAGAGACGCTCCGGCGTCAGGGGTTTGGCACAATGCGCGTCGAAACCCGCTGCTTTGGCTCGCGCCCGGTCTGCGCGCGAAGAAAAAGCCGTACAGGCCACCAGCAGCATGTCCGAAGTCAACGGATCGGCGCGCAGGCGGCGCGCCAGTTCGAAGCCGTCGAGACCCGGCATCTTGATGTCGAGCAGAACCGCGAACGGCTGCCATTCACAGGCCGCCTCGCAAACGGCAAACGGGTCTTCAAGCGCGCGGCACTCGAAACCGTCGGCAGTCAGGAGCATTTGCAGCGCTTCAGCCGCTTCCCGGTAATCGTCGACCACGAGCACGCGACGGTTTGAAGCCATCGCATACGGGATGGGCCGCCAAACCACAACGTCATCGTTCTCGTCCATTCTGTTGTCGAACGTCACCTCATTCTCCCTGGTCTGCGCTACCACTTCCTGTTTCGTCAACATAGCTCACCGGGCGCGCTGCCGCTTCCTGATTTATGCTGTCTTGACTCGCCCCGATACATCGTGCGCAAGCGCGGGTTGTTGTGTGGAAATATCGATGAAACGCACTTCCGCCGTGCATATCGTGCTGATTACGTGCATTGCGCATAACTTTGCATTCACTTCGACATCATTATCCCGCTATATACGGACGGATATAGTCCCCCGCGGGTTGGGGAAAACACTCAAACTTCGGTAACATTCCCTATTCGCGCTGGGCCCTGGGGTATTTACCGCGGTATTTATCGCTTACCCTGGCCCACTGGCAGGTCACAGGATTCGATCATGAGCTTCAGCAAATACAACAACATAAAGATTTGCGCTAGCGGCAAGCGAACCATGGTGCCGCCGCATGGCGCTTGCTGCAATCCGTGCATGCCCCGCAACGTCGAGCCGCTGAGCCCATAAGACGATGCAGAGCGCGTACCGGCCGCTGCCCTCCTCCGATGCCCTGTTCGAGCATGCCGCCTGCGGCCTGCTCGTGACCACCCCCGATGGCTGGATCCTGCGTGTCAACACCACCTTCTGCACATGGCTCGGCTATAGCGCGGCGGAACTCGCCGAGGCGAAGTCTATTCAGGATCTGCTGACTACCGACGGCAAGGTGTTCTACCGGACGCACTGGTCGCCCCTGCTGCACAAACAAGGCTCGGTGGCCGAGGTCAAACTGGACATGATGCATCGGGACGGCCACGTCGTGCCGATGCTGCTTAACGCAGTGAGCCGCCGTCATGGCGAAGGCAGCTACGTCGAAGTGGCGGCGCTGATCGTCGCGGATCGTCATAAGTACGAGCAGGAACTGCTGCTTGCGCGCCGCAACGCGGAAGCTTCCCTCGCCGGGCATCAGCTCGCGCAGAAAGCTTTGCAGGAAAGCCGTGACGTGCTGAGTCTCGCCATGCGCGGGGCGCGCATGGGTGCGTGGTCGCATGAGCCGGAATCGGGCAAATTCTGGTGGAGCCGCGAACTGGAAGCGCTCGCGGGCTATGCCGAAGGACGTTTTGCAAAAATGCCCGGGGGCTTTTTCGAACTGATTCACCCCGGCGACCTGATCGCGCTCAAAGAGGCGGTCGACCTTGCCGTGGCAAGCGGCGATGATTACGTCGCCGAATTCCGCTTCCTGCACGCCAGCGGCGACTGGTGCTGGATGGAAGGCCGCGGCCGCGCCACCTACGACCAGCACGGTGAGCCGCTGACGATCTACGGTCTCGGCATCGACATCACCGGGCGCAAGGATGCGCAGACCGTGCTGTTGCGTCAGGCGGCCATTTTCGAGCATCTGAGCGACGCGATCGTCATCACCGATCTGCGTGGCAACATCACCGATTTCAACGCCGGCGGCGAGCGCATGCTGGGTTACCGGAGGCGTGAAATTCTCGGCAAGCCAATTGCAATGTTCAATCTGCCGGAAGACGCATTGCGCATTCGCCGGGAAGCGCTCACCGCCCTCGCCGCCGAGGGTACGTGGCGCAGCGAACTGGTTTTCGTACGGCGCGACGGCACTCACGGCGTCTGCGAAACGGTCGTCAAACCGCTGGCGAACGCACGCGGCGACATCTATGGCGCGGTTAGCGTAAGCCGCGACATCACCGGGCACAGACGTGCCGAACAGCAACTGCAGCGTCTGAACCTGGAACTCTCAAAGGCGGACCGCCGCAAGGACGAATTTCTCGCCACGCTCGCACATGAGTTGCGCAACCCGCTCGCGCCGATGCGCAATGTGCTTGAAATCCTGCGTCTGAAAGATTTTGCCGACCCACAGCTAAGCTGGTCGCGCGACGTGTTCGAGCGGCAATTGCAACACATGACGCATCTGGTCGACGACCTGCTGGAAGTGTCGCGCATCACGCAGGGCAAGCTCGAATTGCGCAAGCAGCGGCTCGAACTCGCCCGCGCGATGCAGGCCGCCATGGAAGCGGCGCGGCCCACCGTGCAGGCCTCGGCGCACCATCTGAGCGTGACGCTGCCGCGCGAGGCGCTCTACCTCGACGCCGATCCCACACGCCTGTCGCAGATGATCCTGAACCTGTTGAACAATGCCGCCAAGTACACGCCGTCAGGCGGCGACATTTCGCTCGCCGCATCGCGTGAAGGCGATGAAGCGGTGATCGTGGTGCGCGATTCAGGTATCGGTATTCCGCGCGAGCATCTGAACAGCGTGTTCGAAATGTTCTCGCAACTCGCCCCTGCGCTGGACCGCTCGCAAGGCGGCCTCGGCATCGGTCTCGCGCTGGTGCGCGGCCTCGCCGAACTGCACGGCGGCACCGTGGCCGCATTCAGCAACGGTCCGGGCAGCGGCAGCGAGTTCGTGATCCGTCTGCCCTTATCGAAAGCGATCCCGCAGCCTTCCGATAGCGCACCGTTCGATGTGCCGCGCTCGCAGGGCTTGCGCGTGGTGATCGTCGACGACAATGCGGACGCCGCCGATAGTCTCGCCATGGTGCTCGAACTCGAAGGCCACGAGGTTCGCACAGCCAGTGACGGTATCGCCGGGCTGCAACTGATCGGCGAATTCGCACCGCATGCGGTGATTCTCGACATCGGCTTGCCGCGTCTGAACGGCTATGAAGTGGCGCGCCGCGTTCGCAGCGATTATCACGATGCCGGCATGCTGCTGATCGCCGTCACCGGTTGGGGCCAGCAGCAGGACAAGCAGACCGCCGAAGCGGCCGGATTCGACCACCATTTCACCAAGCCGGTCGATCCACGCGAATTGCAGCGGGTATTGAGGCGCTGACCCGGTGACGGACAAAAAGCGCACAAGAACAACAGACAGAAACTTCAACCCATGCTCGATGAAACCCAGATAATCAGTGCCCTCGCCGCGTGCCAGATCGTTCCCGATGCAACGCAGCGCGATGCCATTGCGGCGCTCGTCACGTTGCTCGGCGCGAATGGTAACGGGCACCGCCTGAAAGCCAACTTCGCGCGCGCGCATCAAGGCGTGTATTGCCATGGGCTGCCTGGCCGGGGCAAAAGCCTGGTGGTCGATACGGTGTTCGAGTTGGCGAACTGCCGCAAACGGCGCGTGCACTTTCACGAGTTTCTACGCGAGATGAACCGGCGTCTGGTGAACGAGCCGCGCGGCGACGATCGGCTGGGCTCGGTCTCGAGACAATGGCTCGACGGCGTGGAATTGCTGTGCTTCGACGAATTTCATGTGCACGATATCGCCGATGCATTCCTGATGGGCCGCTTTCTCGATACCGCGATCGGCCAGGGCACGCGCATCGTGCTGACTTCGAACTACGCACCGGACACGCTGTTGTCCGACCCGGAGTTTCACGAGCGCTTCCTGCCGACAATCGAACAGATCAAACGCTGCTTCACCGTGATTCACTTCGACGGTGCGCGCGATTACCGTTTCGGCGCTGAAGAAGCGGCACGTCCGCATTTTTTTGCACCGCTCGACCCGGCGACGCGCGACGCGCTACTGGATATTTTTGTGCGCTATGAAGGCAACGAGACGCTGGAGTCAACCACCGTCAGCGCGGCAGGGCGGCCGCTCGTTGCACGTGCCGCGGGCGCGGCCTTGCTATGGGCGGACTTCGAGAGTCTGTGCGTGGCGAGCCGCTCGCACCTCGATTATCTGGATCTCGCCGAGCAATGGCATGGCCTGATTCTCGACCACGTGCACACCGAATGGCTTGCCAAAGCCCATACGCTGCAACGGTTCATCTGGCTCGTCGACATCTTCTACGACCGCAAATGCGCGCTGTTCATCGCCTCCGATCAGCCGATCGAGGCCGCGCTCAGCGGGCTGGAAGGCGCGCACGATCTGTCGAGAACACTCAGCAGACTCGCCGAAATGCAATCGCATGGCTATCGCAACACTCTCGACGGTACAGCCGGCCGTGTGGAGATTGGAGCAACAGCGGTGCAGACGCTCGCCTAGCCGTACTAGCCGCGCGAACGCCTGCAAACAGGCCCTGCTACTGCTTGCCGCTCTTGCCTTTCACCCGCGCAATCTGCTGTTTCGCCGCGTCGTACACGCGCTCGGGCGTGAAGCCGAACTTCTTCTTCAGGTCGGCCAGCGGTGCGGACGCGCCGAACGTATGCATCACCACCTGCGCGCCGAGCCGCCCGACATAACGATCCCAACCGAGCGTTGCCGCCTGCTCGACGGCCACGCGCGCGTCCACATCGGACGGCAGCACGGCCTCCTGGTACGCCTCGTCCTGACGCTCGAAAAGATCCCACGACGGCATCGACACTACTCGCGCGGCAATCCCTTCGCTTTTCAGCTTCTCGTAAACGTCGACGCAGAGCGACAACTCGCTGCCCGTGGCGAGCAGAATCACTTCGGGCTTCTGCCCACCAGGCGCATCGGCAAGCACATAAGCGCCCTTCTGCACGCCGGTGGCCGGCGCATAGCGCGTGCGGTCCAGCGTCGGCAACGCCTGGCGCGACACGACAATGCACGACGGGCGCCGTGGATGCGACATGGCTACGCGCCACGCCTCGGCAACTTCGTTCGCGTCGCCCGGGCGCAATACGGTCAACCCCGGCACCCCACGCAGCGACGCCAGTTGCTCGATCGGCTGATGGGTCGGGCCATCCTCGCCGACGCCGATCGAATCGTGCGTAAACACATAGATGGACGGCACCTCCATGATCGCGGACAGGCGAATCGGCGGCTTCATGTAGTCGCTGAAAATCAGGAAGGTCGAACCGAACGGCCGCAAATTCGACAACGCGAGACCATTCACCGCCGCGCCCATGCCGTGTTCGCGAATCCCGAAGTGCAGATTGCAGCCGCCATAGTTGTCGTGCTCGAAGCTACCCGCGCCTTCGAATTTCAGATTGGTCTTGGTGGACGGCGCGAGATCGGCCGCACCGCCGATCATCCACGGCACGCGCGCGGCAATCGCATTGAGCACCTTGCCGGATGAATCGCGTGACGCGACGCCCTTTGGATCCGCATCGAAGGTGGGGATATCGCTGTCCCAGCCCGCGGGCAATTCATGCGCTTCCATTTGCGCGAACTGGCGCGCCAGGTCCGGATATTTCGTGTTGTATGCGTCGAGCTTCGTCTGCCATTCTGCGCGCGCCGCCTTGCCGCGCGCACCGATACCCTGCGCGAAGCGTTCATGCACGCCGTCCGGCACGTAGAAGAACTTGTCCTCCGGCCAGCCATAGAATTTCTTGGTCAGCGCTACTTCTTCGACGCCGAGCGCTTCGCCGTGCGCAGCGGAAGTGTCCTGCTTGTGCGGCGCGCCCCAGCCGATAATGCTGTGAACCACGATCAGCGTCGGCCGGTCCGTAATGCTTTTCGCTTCGACAAACGCAGCCTCCAGCGCCGCGGCGTCGTTCGCGTCGTTCACGCGCAGCGTGTGCCAGTTGTAACCGCGAAAGCGGCTTTCCACGTCGTCGCTATACGCAAGATCCGTGTGGCCTTCAATCGTCACGCGATTGCTGTCGTAGATCCAGATCAGATTCGACAGTTGCAGATGTCCGGCGAGCGAGGCCGCTTCGTGCGAGATGCCTTCCATCATGTCGCCGTCGCCGCATAGTGCATAGACGCGGTAATCGAACAGCGGCACGTCCGGCTTGTTGAAGTGGCTTTCGTACCAGCGTGCCGCCATTGCCATGCCGACGCTGTTGCCGAGCCCCTGACCGAGCGGACCAGTCGTCGTTTCCACACCGGTGGTCAAACGGTACTCCGGGTGGCCCGGTGTGTTGCTGTCGAGCTGGCGGAAATGTTCTATGTCGTCGAGCGAGACGGCGGGCGAACCGGTCAGCTTACCGTGCTCATCCACGGCCTTTACGCCGGCCAGATGCAGCAGCGAGTACAACAGCATCGAGGCATGCCCCACCGAGAGCACGAAACGATCCCGGTTCGGCCATAGCGGCTCGTCCGGATCATAGCGAAGGTGGTTTTGCCACAGATGATAGGCGACTGGCGCCAGTGCCATCGGCGTGCCGGGGTGACCGGAATTAGCCTTTTGCACTGCGTCCATCGACAGCGTGCGAATCGTGTTGATGCACAACTGATCGAGGGCGGGATCGTTTTGCATAGGGACACTCCTTGTTCGGCGGTTGGGAACTCTTCGCCGGGACGGCGTGCATCGGCCGTGCCCGGCGAACCGTGTTCGCGCGGAAGAACGTGGAAAGGACGCTTGAGGACCGCAAGGCCTATCGATGATGCGCCGATGCGCACAAAACTGCACGGCGCGTTACATCGAATGCCCTGTTGTACCGATGATTGGCGGCAGCCCTTTCATTCGGCTTGCGGTTTTAATGATGACCCAGCGGCCTCGTACGCATGCCCCGGTTGACCGACCCAACGCAGCTTCGCGACGTCCTTATCGGTCACCCGCGTGGCCGCCGGATTGCCGAACTGCGTCGTCACATAGTTGGTCAACGCGGCGACTTGCGCGTCATTCAACTGTGTGGCGAAGGCCGGCATGCCGACGTCGTTGGCGGCCGTTTTGCGCTGCACGCCGTGCAGGATCACCTGGACGAGGTTGCCCGGATTGGACGCACCCACCGTCGAGTTGTGCAGCAGCGGCGGATAGTAGCCATCCGGCGTGCCCTTGCCTTGCGCCTGGTGGCAGGTTGCGCAATTGCCGAGGTATAACCGTGCCGGGTCGAGCGTGCCGTCGCTCAATGCAACGCCGCGCAAACGCGTAACGTCGGTCGACGGCTTGCCCCACGTGCCGCGAGCTTGTGAACTGCCGCCCTCCACGGCGGGCACCGTGTGGACGTAAGTGGCGATTGCATCGATGTCCGCGTCGCTCATCTTCGAGAAACTATGCTCGACGGCCTCGCCCATCGGGCCGGCCGCTTGCGCGAGACCCGGCACGCTGCCGGTTTGCAGATACTGCACGAGTTGCGCGTGGCTCCAGCCGCCAATGCCACTATTGACCGACGAGGTGATGTTGTAGCCCTCCCAACCCGCCAGCACCGAACCGCCGAGGAAACCGCTGCCGGTTTCATCCAGCGCCTTCTCCTGCATCGCGAAGCCGCGCGGCGTGTGACACGTGCTGCAATGCGCGAGGCCCTGCACGAGATACGCGCCGCGATTCCAGGCGACGCTCTGATTCGGCTTCGCTTCATACGCGCCGTTTTTCAGGAACACCCAGTTCCATACGGTCAGCGGCCAGCGCATATTGAGCGGCCACGGAATGTCGCTCGCGTGCGTGGCCTCGTTCACCGGTGCCACGCCGTAACGGAAGTACGCATACAAGGCCTTCACGTCGTCGTCGCTCACCTTCGCGTAAGAGACGTACGGCATCGCCGGATACAGATTGTGGCCGTCCTTCGAGACGCCCTTGCGCAGCGCGCGATCGAAGTCCGCAAGCGTCCACGCGCCGATACCCGTTTGCGGGTCCGGCGTGATGTTGCTCGAATAGATCGTACCGAGCATCGGCACTTTCAACGGCAGGCCGCCGGCAAAGGGCTTGCCTTTGGCGGTGCTATGGCAGGCCATGCAATCGCCCACGGTGGCGAGGTACTCGCCGCGTTTGATCAACGCGGTGTCGTTGCCGCTCACCGGACTCGCGGAATCATCGGCCTGCGCCAATGCGGGCCAGGTCAACGCACCGGCCAGCAGCCAGAAAAAGGTCTTTTTCAGCACGTTCAAACTTCCTTCTTCAACTGGTCGGCCATGCGCAGTGCCAGCGCGGCAATGGTCAGCGTCACGTTGACGGTGCCCACGGTCGGCATCGTCGCGCTGCTCGAAATAAACAGGTTCGGGTGATCGAAGGTCCGGCAATGTTTGTCGACCACCGAGTCGCGCGGGTCGCTGCCCATGATCGTCGCGCCGGTAATGTGGTTGTTCGGCGCGAATTCGTCCTGATACTCGATCTCCGTGCCGCCCAGCACTTTCGCCGCGTTCGTGTAGACCTCTTTCGTATGGACGGCGCCGCGTTTCACGTAGTCGTCGATCGCGTACGTGATCTCGGGGCGCGGAATGCCGATCGCGTCGACCTCCGTTTTGCTCGGCACGATGCGGTTTTGCGGCTGCGGGAGGATCTCGTGGAAGCAGTCGAACTCGACAAAGCGCGCCGAACGGTCGCGAATCTGCGCGTCCAGTTCAGCCGGCTTGATCAGTTTGCCCTGCCTGAAAATCTTCTGCGCTTCCTGGTCGATGCGTGACAGGTTCGACAGGTGGATCTTCTTGGCGGCCTCGTTCGCGCGGAACGGGCCGTCGCGAAAGCCGATCAGCGAGGTCATTTCCTGCGGACCACGGCCTGGCCAGAGTTTTTCGTCCGCGTAGAACGTAATGCCCGTGCCCGGATGGTCCATCAGATTGCGGCCCACCATGTCGGAGCTATTGCCCACGCCGTTCGGGAAATCGTGGCTGGTGGACATCAGCATGATCTTCGGCGTTTCGATACCGTTCGCAGCCAGCACGAAATACTTGCCTTCCACGCGATGCTCGTTGCCTTGCGGATCTTTATACAGCGCGGCGATGATGCGCTTGTCCGCACCCACTTCGAGCTTGTAGACGACCGCGTTGACGATCAGCTTCGCGCCGGCCTGCTCCGCTTTTTCGACGTGCACGATGCCGTTGTACATCGCGCCGATCGGGCAGATCGGCATGCAGTTGTTATTGCCGCAACAGGTTGGGCGCCCGTCGTACGGACGGCTGTTACGCGCAACCGGTTCGGTCACGACGTGATAACCCGAGTCGAATGCGTTGAGCTTGCTCTTGATGGTCTGCTCGTTATACGAGAGCGGCAGCGGCGCCATCGGATACGGCTGGCTGCGCGGCGAACCGAGTTCTTCGTCGGTTGGACCCCACACACCGAGTTCTTCTTCGGCACGCTGGTAATACGGCTCCAGTTCCTCGTAGTCCATCGGCCAGTCGCGGCCCACGCCATAGGTGGTCTTCATGCGGAAATCGTTCGGCATGAAGCGCCACGCGGACGCGGCCCAGTGCCATGTCGTGCCGCCCACCGCACGGATGTACTGCGAGTTGAATTTGTGCTCGCCCTTCAGGATCAGATAGTTGTTCGGCGGGCCGTATTCCGGATGCGGCGCCCACGCGCTGGACGGATACGGCGCGGAGTTGTCCGACTTGTCGAACTGATTGCGAAAGCGCTCGACGATCTCCCAGCGCGGCATGCGCGGCCCTGCTTCGAGCAGGATCACGGACTTGCCGGCCAACGCCATCTGATGCGCGACGATCGCGCCCGCAACGCCCGACCCGACTACGACGATATCGGCTTGTTCAGCCTGGTTTTGTGCATCGGCCATAGCTCAGGCTTGCCTTTCGATGGGTTTGGCGGCCCAGAAACCGGGCTTGTTGGGACAGTACGAACGAATAATCAGCGTGTCGGACACCACGTCGTACATCAGCGCCTGTTCATAGGTGACAACCTGATTGTCGACCGTGCCGAGATACCAGGCTTCCATGATCTTCAGCGCGAGCGCCTGTTGCGCGGCGTCGGCGGAACCGGCGGCGAGCGCGCCGGCCAGCTTCGGCAACTGCAGCACAAGATCGGGTGTGGACTTCTGCAACGCAGCCAGCAGGCGCGTGCCGACATCGCGATCGAGAGCCGACCTGGCCGTCAACGATTGCGACAGCGTCATGAAGGCGTCGATCGGCGGTGCGGCCGAGTCGTCGGCCAGCGCCTTGAGCGTGAGCGAGCCGGCCAGGCCGGCGGCCGTCAACGCGAGCGCGCCTTGCAGCCAGCGGCGGCGCGTCATCGTGGACGGTTCATCGCTCGCGGCGAGCCCGCCGTGAGAGTCTTGTGGAGTCAATGTTGTTCTTCCCTTGTGAGACGTTTTACTGCGTTAAAACTGATGCATCATCCCGACGTACGCACCGGTTTGCGATTCGCCCGCGAGCGGACTCGTGTTGTTGGTCGCATCGCGCGGCGACGCTTCAAGCGAGAAATTCGAATTGCTGCCGTTGCGCACGTAACCCACGGTGCCGTACACGAAGGTGCGTTTGGAGAGGTTATAGGTGGTGCCGAGCACGTACATCATTGCGTGGCCGGACGGGTCGTGCGCGGCATCGCCGCCGCCGTCGCCGACCTTGATGTAGTAGCCGCCCGCCGTCACCGCCCAGCGCGACTGAATGTTGTACGTGGCACCCAGCCAGTAGTGATCGGCACTATCGGCCACGCCCACCGGTGAATCCGGTGCCGCGTAATGGGTATAGGCGCCCTGGATCTTCCACGCATCGAAATGCACGTTCGCACCGGCGAAATATTCGCGCGAGGCCTGGAAGATGTTGCTGAAGCGGCCATTGCTGTCGCGCAGTTCATCGTAGATGCCGCGCACGTCGAAGAGCGGTGAGTGATACGTGAGCATAATGCCGTCGGAGCGGCCAAACTCGCCGGGCACACCGTTGTTGAACGCGCCCGCCTGGTTGCCGAACGCGTATTGCGCCTGGACGTCGAAGCCCCACAAGACCGGGCTGTGATACTCGACGTTGTTGCTGGTCTGCTGCCAGTTGCGCCCGCGCACGAGCGAGGCCGAAGAAAACGCCTGTTGCACGAACGGGTCGAATTCCCACACGCCGTCGCTGTCGATAAACAGATTACGCCCAGCCTGCAACGTGCCCCACTGATTGTCCTTCAGACCGACGAATGCGCGCCGTGACCACAAGCGTCCACCACTGGTGGTGCCGTTCATGACTTGCAGACCGGTTTCCAGATTGAAGATCGCATTCAGGCCGCCGCCCAGATCTTCGTTGCCTTTCAGGCCCAGCATGCTGGTGCCCCAATCGCCGCCTTCCGCGCTCCAGCGGTTCGATGTGCCGCCCGCGCCATTGTTGATGTGATTCAGATATTCCACGCCGCCGTCGAGACGGCCGTATAACGTCACGCTGGTTTGACCGTATGCCAGAGGACTGACCACTGCCAGGGCGGCCATTAATTTTGTAGGTAGTCTCATTGTTTTTGCCGTGAGTTTCTTCTGTCGAAATGATGCGCAAAGCCGACTGCCGATGACTCAAAACTACTCAGCGTGTCGCACCGCGACCGACTCTGCGTCAAGCCACGGACACTCGGCGCAAGGGCCGTCCGCAAGGCCTCATGCATACAACGGAACGTATGGGCAATGACCTGTTGCACCTACCGGGTTACACCGGCGTAATGCTTGTAATGCTGGAGCGAACACCGGATCCAACCAGTTTGCGAATGAGATGTTGCAAAACTACACGCGTCGCGCACGAACTATAGGTGATCGGTGCTTGATAGCCTATCCATTTCACGCAATAAACTTTTGCAATCAGCGCGCTCGACATTGAGAATCTTCAGTTGAATCCGCATACGCTGCAAATGAAATGCCTGGCGGGGAGAACGAAAGGTACTCACGATAAGATAGTCGGTCATTCGGCCTCAGCCAAATCGAAACGCATTATTTGTTATTTGACCCATCAACATTCACCATTTGCCACTCGCCATGAACGCGCCTGAATTGACCGAAGACGAAAACCTTGGCCTTTACCAACGGGCGACCGAAACCGGCGCGGAATGGTGGCGCGTCAGCGTGGCGGACCGGCCGGAAAACTATCGGCTCGAGCATGGGGTCAACGAAGGCGCCGGCACCGGATCGGTGGATATCGATCTGGTGGTCGACGCGGAGAACCTGCGCGCGAAGCTGAAGAAGTGGCGCCGCGAGGGCTTTGCGATCGATACGCCCGATGCCTCAAACGAAGCAGGTACAGCGGAGCGCGTGGCCTTCATGCCGGAGTTGCAGCGCGTCGCGGCGCGAGCCTCGGCAGCGAAACACCATCTGCAGGAGCAGGAAGATGCACGCGAAACCGTGCGCATCGGCCTGGTCGACGTGCCATGCGGCGTGGACAATCCGCTCGTGCCGCGCATCAATCCCGCCTATCTGTTCTCCGAGCGCTTTAACGACATTGTCGAAGATATCGTGGAGAACCGGCGCGTGATGCTGATCGGTCACACCGGCGCGGGCAAGACCAGCTTGATCGAACAGGTTGCCGCACGCTCGCATCACAGTGTGTTGCGCTCGAACATGAATGGGCAAACCACCGTTGGCGATTTTGTCGGCTTCTGGACGGTCAAGGGCGGCGAGACGATCTGGGTGGACGGCGTGCTGCCCACCGCGATGCGCGAAGGCCTCTGGCTGATCGTCGACGAAATCGATTTCGCCGAACCGTCGATTCTCGCCGCCCTCACCGCCGTGCTCGAACCGCACGGCCGCCTCGTGCTGAAAGAAAAAGGCAATGAGATCGTCGCGCCGCATCCCGCCTTCCGGCTGTTTGCCACCGCGAACGCGGTCGGCGCGATGAGCCAGTTCCGTCACCTGTATCAAGGTGCGAATCTGATGAACGAGGCTTTTCTCGATCGCTGGCGCGTCTATATGCTCGACTATCTGACGCCCGCCGAAGAAGCCGACGTGCTGATGCGTACCCTCGCGCCGCATATGACACACGCGCTCGCCACCACGCTTGCCGCGATTGCCGCCGACTGCCGCGCGGCGTTCGCCCGCGAAGACCTGTCGAGCGCATTCTCCACGCGGCGCCTGCTCGACTGGGCCGAGCTGATGCTGCGCACCGGCGACCCCGAACGGGCTGCCGGTCCGGCGATTTACGCGAAAGTCAGCCCGGAAGACGCAGCGCTGATTCGCGGCATCGTTCGCCATCACATCGCGCCGACCGCCTGACGCCCGCTCCGCACCATAAGCGATCACCATGAACGCAAGGCATCTCACCCGCGACACACAAGGCTTCGCGTTCGAATCGACGCTCAGCAAGGTGGCGCGCGTGCTGACCGGACAATATGGCGTGACGGTCGCCTTCAGTCCGGATGGACCGCGTGTCGAACCCGGCCGCATTGTGATTCCCGACTATGAGTTGAGCGGCGGCGTCGAGCGCGACGTGCTGATCGGCTATCTCGATCTGCTGGTGGCGCGCGCCAAGCACTCGTCGCTCGCGCTGATGGATGCGCAACCGGGCGGCGTGAGCGCGAAGCTCGCACAGGTGATCGAGGACCGCCGCGTCTGCATGCAATTGCTCGACGAGTATCCGGGAGCACGCTGGTTCATCGGCAAACTGCGTGCGCATGCCGCCGAACAGGCGCGGCAACGCTGGCCGAAGCTGCATTGGCGCGACCGGCTGGTCTGGCTGGTGGAGCGCACGCTATGGGACGAGCAGCCGACCCGCACCGAAGCGGTCCACTCATTGCTGGCCGCGCTGCACGCCTCGCAGGATCTGCTGGACGAAGCGCGCAGAAGCCGTTCGAGCGCGCATAGCATTGCAGCGGCGCAAGCCCTGGTGGCGCGCGTGCGGGCTTTGTCGGCGGGCGATGTCAACAGCATGGTATTCACCGCGGATCCGGTTGAAGACCTCGACACGGAAACCGCGGCTTCTTCGTCCGAACCGTTCAACGACGACGACACCGCCCTGCCCGACCAGGACAATGCTGCCTCGCCTCCGTCCGATAAAGGCGGCGGTGCGCAGGCGGAAAATGCGGTCGGCATGGGGCAGTCGCTGGCCGATGCGCAGCAACCGTCCGCGCGTTCCGAAGGCGAAGCCGGCGCAGTGTCAAACGCATCTCGCGACCGGCTATCGATTCCGCTTGCCACCGAGTTCGACGAAATCACCGACGTCACCGGTCAGGGCGACAGCGCGACCTGGCGCGAGCTTCGCGCGCAGGCCCGCGCGGACACGGCACCGCTCAAGGAAAAACTCGAACGCGCGCTGAGCGCCGACGAACGCACCCGTTGGCGCCGCGAACAGGAGCGCGGCGAAATCGATCGCACCGCGCTGGCGAAACTCGCCACGTCGCCGGGTTACCGTACGCCGTTTCGCACGCAGCGGGCGGCCAAAGGACGCGACGTCGCCGTGACCTTGCTGATCGATCGCAGCGGATCGATGGCCGGGCGCAAGATCGAACTCGCGCGCCTGTGCGCGAGCGCGCTGTGCGATGCGCTCACGCAGTTGTCGTTCGACTGCGAAGTGCTCGGCTATTGCTCACTCGAATCCGCACCGATGAAGCAACTGTATGAAAGGCAACTGGCGGGCGGTGCGGATTTGCGGCGCTATAACCGCTTTGTCGAGCGGCTCGACCTGAAAGTCTACAAGCGCTTTGGCGCGACGGATCTGAGCGGCATTGCCGAAATCGACTGCGGTCACGAGAATCCGGACGGCGAGGCGCTGGCCTGGGCCGCGACGCGACTCGCGGATCATCAGGCCGAGCGGCGCATCCTGATCGTCTTCTCAGACGGCTATCCGTCGACCGGCGATGGCGACCCACAGGTGCTGCGCCACGATCTGCGCGAACGCGTCGCGGCGATCCAGAAACGCGGCATCGAACTGGTCGGCATCGGCGTGCTGACCGATGCAGTCGAGGATTTCTATCCGCACAACGTGGTGGTGAGCCGTCTCGCGGAATTACCGTCGACGGTGTTTTCGGTGCTGAGTTCGATGCTGCTGACGCGCTAGCGCAGCACAACGCCGGGTCACGGATCGCGACAGGCCGCGGACCGAACAGAAGCGATCCGAACCGAACCGAACCGAATTGTCGCAACGCGCTACGCCGATTTGAGCTCGACCAGCTTCGGTTCGAACGGATACTGCTCTATCTCGCCACCCCTTGCGATCACGGCGGTGCTCTCGGGAATCTCCTCCCACCAGCCCGGCAGGTCCGAGAGCGGCTCCGATAACACCAGGAAGGCGTTATCGCCCACCGCCGTGATGCGCGGGTCGTCCGGATACAGCTCGTGCAAATGCTGGAACGAGGTACTGTGAAAGAGCGAGCGCGACTGTCTTTCACTCGAATAGCGAACCGCGATGATCTGCTCGCCATCCGTCGCGCAGACCGTCATGTTCAGCGGCTCATCCACCCCTTGTCTGCGTCCGACGTCTTCGACAAATCCGACCATGCGTTCGAGCGCGGTTACGGGCGCGAGTTCGAGACCAAAGGTCAGCGCGAGAAAAAACAGCACCTCGGAATCCGTCGAACCTTCAACCGAGGCGAATAACTCGGGATCGATCGCCAGCATCAGCTCGCGGCGCACCAGAGGAAAGTTGCGCACCAACCCGTTATGCATGAACAGCCACCGGCCATAGCGGAACGGATGACAGTTGGTTTCCTGTGACGGCGTGCCGGTAGCCGCACGGATGTGCGCGACGAACAGCGGCGCGCGTATGGCCCGCGCGGCCTCGCGCAGATTGCGGTCGCTCCACGCGGGCTGGATACAGCGGTAGCGAAACGGGATGTCGGTGGGATGACCGTACCAGCCGATGCCGAACCCGTCGCCGTTGGTGGTGGTCTGGCCGAGCCGCGAATGCAGGCTCTGGTCGATCAGCGAATGTTTGGCGTTGAACAGCACCGTTTCGAGTTGAAGCGGGTTGCCGGTATAAGCGAGCCAGCGGCACATGAGATTCCCTCCTGTCTTCGCTATTTGACCACGGGTTGCATCTGCGCGATCGGTATCAGGAACTCCGAAAAACCGGTCAGGATAATTTGCACGCCGATGCACAGCAGCAGAAACGACGAGACGCGCATCGCGACCTTGGTGCCGTCCGCGCCGAGATACTTCGCGAAAACCACGGCCCGGCTGTAGACCAGATAGACCGTGACGGCCACGAGGAGCGTGATCCCCACTGAGGCGATACCCGAAAGCACGAACTCCGAAAGTTTATGCGTGCGGTTCGCGGTCAGCGCGATCGCGGTGGCGATCGAACCCGGCCCGGTGGTGAGCGGAATGGTGAGAGGAAAAAACGCCTTCGACATCGCGTTATCCGAATCCACCCGCTTGACTGCCGGCTGTTCGGCCGGCGTATCGGGCGCATTGAGCATCTGCCAGCCGCTTACCGCTACCGCGAGGCCGCCGCCGATACGCAAGGCCTGCATGGAGATACCGAAGAAATGCAGAATCGGGGTGCCGACAAAGAAGGCAACCAGCAGCACGCACATCACGTTGAAGGCGATCTTCTTGGCGAGCGCGGTGCGGTCTTCGGTGGTGAGCGATGCGGTGCGGTCGAGAAAAACGAACGCCATGCCGATTGGATTGATGATGCTGATCAGCCCGGTGAAGCCAAACAGGATATCCGAGACCAGACTTTCGACCATATGCGATCCGTTTCGGGCAGCGGCTCGGGCGGCTTGATTGACTGACGGCCCGCCGGAGCGCTACGCTGAGTTGAAGTGCTGGACGCTTGTGGGCGCTCCAGATTGATGCCCCGCGTTGTGTGACTCAGATGATATCGCGGCGCGGCACGCAAATCTGTAAAAAAGGGGACGATGCAAGCCACGCGCGGCGTTGCACCGCAGCAGACAGGCGCAGAAAGATGCGCGCACAACTTTCAGAAAGCCTACACTTTTTTGACGGACTTTACGGGCTCGAAGCATCAGGCATAAAGTCCTCAGCGAAGCTGCACTTTCAACGAGACGTACTTACCGGTTCGAGGAGTTGCCCCCATGTTGCTTCGTGCACTCGCCGCGCTGCCGTTCATCGGCATTCTGCTCGGCGTCCCGTTTGTGAATCGTGTCGAACCGCTGGTATTCGGCATGCCATTCGTGCTGGCCTGGATCGTCATGTGGGTGATCCTGAGTGCCCTCATCATGGCGATCGTCTACCGTCTGGATCCGAGCAACCGTCAGCTTGCGGCGGATGCCGAGGAGGCCCGCTCATGAGCGCACTCATCATTATTGCGGCCATTACGCTGTTTGCGCTGTACCTGGGTGTGCGCGCGCGGCGCGGCCACGACATGAGTCTCGAACAGTGGACCGTGGGCGGCCGCAGCTTCGGCACCGCGTTCGTGTTCCTGCTGATGGCCGGCGAAATCTATACGACCTTCACCTTCCTCGGCGGCAGCGGCTTCGCGTACGGCAAGGGCGCACCCGTCTACTACATTCTTGCCTACGGCACGCTGGCGTACATCCTTTCGTACTGGATGCTGCCGCCGATCTGGCGTTACGCGAAAGACCATCGCCTCGTTTCGCAGCCACATTTCTTCACGCGCAAATACGATAGCCCGGCGCTCGGCACGCTGGTTGCGCTGGTCGGCGTGGCCGCGCTGATTCCGTACCTGGTGCTGCAACTCAAGGGCCTCGGCATCATCGTGGCGACAGCGTCGTATGGCGCAATTTCCTCGACAACCGCCATCTGGATCGGCGCCGCGGTGGTGACGGCTTATGTGACCGTCTCCGGCGTGCGCGGCTCGGCGTGGAATTCGGTGGTGAAAGATATCCTGATTCTGGCGATCGTGCTGTTCCTCGGCATCTACCTGCCGTTGCACTACTACGGCGGCTTCAGCGACATGTTCCGCGCCATCGACACCGCCCGCCCGGGCTTCCTGAACTTCCCCGCCAAGGGGTCGAGCGTGATCTGGTTCCAGTCGACCGTGCTCCTCACCGCGCTGGGCTTCTTCATGTGGCCGCACTCGTTTGGTTCGATTTTCACGGCGAAAAACGAGCGTATTTTCCGCCGTAACGCGATGGTGCTGCCGCTGTACCAGCTCATTCTGCTGTTCGTGTTCTTCGTGGGCTTTGCGGCAACGCTGAAGGTGCCGGGCCTGAAGGGCGGCGACATCGACCTGTCGCTGTTGCGCCTGTCGTTGCAGACTTTCGACCCGTGGTTCGTCGGCGTGATCGGCGGGGCCGGGATTCTGACGGCGCTGGTGCCGGGATCGATGATCCTGACGTCGGCATCCACGCTGCTTGCCAACGACGTGTATCGCGGCATGATAAGCCGCAATGCATCCGACGCGACAGTGACCAACCTCGCGCGCTTCCTGGTGCCGGTGGTGGCGCTGGTGGCCGTCGGGTTTACGCTGCACGGCGGCGAGACGATCGTGGCTTTGCTGCTGATGGGCTACAGCTTTGTGACCCAGCTCTTTCCGGCAGTGATCTGCAGTTTGATGCCGCATAACCGGGCAACCAAGTACGGCGCGTTTTGCGGGATTCTGGCGGGCGTCGCGGTCGTGGCGCTGACCACCACGCTGCATCTGAGTATTGGGCAGTTGATGCCGTTCTTGCCCGACGGGCTAAAGGACATCAATATCGGCTTCCTGGCGTTGGCGGTGAACATCATCGTTTTTGTTCTGGTGAGCGCCGTGACGCAGCCGCGGCCGGCCGAGCAGACTCACGCGCCGGTGCATTGAGGCGTTCTTCGTAGCTTGCCGCATAGTGGTTGAAGGGGCTGGTCGCCTTAGGCGTCAGCCCCTTATCTGTTTCGGACTCTCGTGAAGCCATCGGCACTCCACTCTTCCGAGTTCACGCCGTGATGAACGAAGAACAGGCCGTCGGGATCGTATTTGCGTTTCACGGCAGCCAGCCGCGCGTAATTGCTTCCCCAGTTCGCGTGCTGCCAGTCGGCTTCGAAGAAATTGCTCTCGGACAAATAGGTGCCAGGCTCCGGGACAACCGTACGCAGTGTCTGCGCAGCCTGCGCGACTCTCGTTGCAGCGCGCCGTCCCTGCGCCTCCTCTGGTTCGTGGCCCGGCATGCCGGGAAAGGCCGGAGCACCCTCGCCTGCAATGATCGCCAATGCAAAGGCGTCGAGTACGGCCGGGTTCATCGGGGTATCCCGGGTCGCGTTCAATGCGTCCGCTGGTGCCCCCGCGAGCCCTTTATTGAAGTGCAAGGAGACCGTCCAGTGCCGGGTGCTCGCGAACAGCGCATCGATCAGACGGCCCCGCTGAGTTGGCGCTACCAGCGCAACAGGCAGCCATGTCGAGGTATAGCCGTACAGATATTGCCCCGCCTCGCCGACGTTGCTCGTCCAGAAAACATTCTCTGCCGGCGTGCCCGGACGATCGTCAATCTTCAGCACGCCGGGCAGATGCTGCATCATGAAGCCAGCGTCCCACAAACGTCGCGCCGGCAGGCTCAGCACTTGTGGCGGTGTTGTCGTGCAACCGTGGGCGGGCTCCGCGATCCAATCGAAAAACGGTTGCCAGACATGTGCGGCATCGTTCTGGTTCATGCCCTGAAACAGCATCGAAATGCCTAACGTGTTGTCGGCGTGGAAGGCAACCGTTTCGCCCCAATGCTCGCTCACCAGATGGTCGGCGCTGAATGCGACGAACTCGCCGATCAGCGCTTTGAACGCGTCGTCCGACGATGCCTTCACTGTCGCGCGTATCAGACCGAACTGATCGGGCAACTCGTGCGTGCGTAGCGTCAGGCTCGTGACGACGCCGAGACTGCCGCCACCACCGCCCTTCAACCCCCAGAAAAGATCCGGGTGTGAGCATGCATTGACGATTCGCACCTCGCCATCGGCTGTGACGACTTCAGCCTGCAGCAAACTCGCGGCGGCGGTGCCGAACCGTTTCGAAAAACTGCCGAAGCCGCCCCCTTGCACGAGCCCGGCCACGCCCACCGTCAGGCAGCCGCCGCCTTGAACATAGCGGCCGCCGCGCGTTGTCACGGCGTCGTACACGTGTCCCCACAGCGCACCGGCGCCTACCGTCACCGCGGGCGCGGGCTTCAGGCGCCCTTCGCATCCTGCCGGCACGAACGCATCGTGCAGGGTGATGTCGCGCATGGATCTCGTCCAGACCAGCAGAGAATCGGCCGCGTTCGACGTGCCCTGATAGCTATGACCGCCGCCTTTAACGACCAGACGCAGACAATGTTCGCGCGCGAAAGCGATTGTGCGTGCGACGTCTTTCGCGTTGGCGACAGCCACCATGTAGGCGCTCGGCGCCGATGTCCATGCATCGAGCCATCCTGATGCCTGCGTCAGCGCAGGGGTGTCGCCGAGGTAGTACGGGTTTTTCAGGCGCCCGAAGACTTCCATGCAAGCCGTGCTTGCAGGCGTTTGCGCGCAGATCGCCAATGGCGAAGTGACAGCGCTCAGGCGGCCCTCGACGGCCCGGTTCAGCTCCTGCCAGGCCTGCGCCGACGGCCATGACGGGTCGCCGGGCCGCACGCGGCGTTGGGTCGGGCCCATCGCCGGTTCAGTTGGACCATTCGGCGCGTGCTGGGCGTGCACAGGAGAGCGCGCCGCTACGCCCAGCAACGGCGCGGCGAGCGCGCCTTTTAGCAAAGTCCGCCTATCGAGTGCACACATCGCGTTGCGTCACCTTCGAACATGAACAGGGGCAGCATAGGACCATTAACGACCGATGAGCCACCCACGAGTTTTCGTAAGGACGGCAATCGCGCGGGCCGGCCGCGGGGCTTCGGGCGGCCGATATCATGCGCATTTTGCAGGCCTGCCGCGTGCGTGCCCGGCAAGGATAGCGTTAGACTACGCCCCACTTCAGCCAACCTCGTCAACGGATAAATGGACTACCTTCTTTGCTATTCGCCAGGCGCGGCCAGTATGGCGGTTCACTGGATGCTGATAGAAATGGGCATCCAGTTCGAGACCCGGCTCGTCGATATCAATGTCGGCAATCAGCGCAACCCTGAATATCTGCGGCTGAATCCCTCTGGCCGCGTGCCTACGCTGATGGTCGACGGCACGCCGCGCCACGAGTCGGCCGCGTTGCTCATGCTGCTGGCCGAACGGCATCCTGAAGCGGGCTTTGCCCCCGAGCCCGGCTCCGCTGAGCGCGCGGCGTGGCTGGAGTTGATGATCTATCTGGCCAACACGGTGCTGCCCGCCATGCGCGACTGGTTTTACGCCGATAGCGACGGCGATCCCGCGGGGGCCGAAGGCGTTCGGGCGCTTGCGCGACGCCGCATCGAAGAAGCCTGTGACCGGCTCGACACCGAACTCGCCGACGGACGCGATTATCTGGTCGGCGGCAAGCTCAGCACGGCGGATTTCCTCGCCGTCGTGCTGATGCGCTGGACACGCAATATGCCGCGTCCGGCACTCGGCTGGCCGCATCTCGCGCGCTATATCCGCGGGTTGCGCGCGCTGCCGTCGTTCATCGAATTGAATGCGCGCGAGGGACTCACCGAGTGGCGCAATCAGGACGATTGAGGTGCGCTCAGTTCAATCGCGGCCGGCAATAGCCATAGCAATAGCAATCGCGCCGGACGGTCTGCGGGACCGGCAAGCCGTGAGAAAGCGCTAATGCGCTCGCGTGCCGACGATCACAATCCCGCGTGAAAGTCCGCTGACGTAGTCGACCGCCAAGGCTCCCGCGTACAGCTGCGCGACCGGCACCCACGCCGCCGGATACTTGTAGCGCGCGACATCGAGCAGCAGCGCGCTATCGCTGGCGGCGTCGTAAGCGGCCAGTGGCGACCAATGGCCGCCGCCTGTTTCACCGATGTCCACCCGCCTGAAGTTCAGCAACGCAAAGCGGCCACTGCGGCTCGTCGTGTCGCGAATCAGATCGCGAAACTGGCCGAGCGTCAGATCGTTGGCATGGAACGCCTTCACCTCGACAGGAAATGCGTTCAGGGCCGCGCTGAGCTGGTCGAGCGTCATGCCTTCCTTCGATACCCGCGCGGCATTGGCCACCTGCGGATCGACGTTGCGAAAGAAATCCTCTTGCGAGAAGTATGGAAAATCCGGATACAACGTCGACTCGGGACGGCGAATGCCCAGAGCATTGAGCGCCATCACCGAGGTCGCGACCGAACAGTAAGCCTCGTTGCGCTGCGTTTCGAAGTACTGCGAAAGCGGCCAGTACGACCGGTTGTGGGCGGTGGCCATCAGGCGTTTCTGGCCCGCCGCCTGCGTCAACGCGATGAGATTCGGAGGAACCGGCAGCGGCCCGTCGGCTGAGCGCACCGCAACCGAAGCAGGCGCTTGCGGCGCATCCTGATGCTGGGTTTGATCCGCGACCGGATTTGCAGCCGGATTTGCAGCCGGCGGTAGCGGCGCGCAGGCCGCCAGTGTTGCCGTCAGCACAGCAACGATCCACTCAGGCCGGCTTGCACGCTCAAGGGCGCGTATCAACGAATATCTGGACATTGACTCTTCCGCTGCGGATGACTTCGGAACGACGGCAGCCGTGCCGACGTATTTCATCGCATATCGGCAGGCCCCGATTTTTTAACACGAAATAAGTCGGCGCGTGCGTTCGCGCGCGAGGCGCAGGGTTGTGCAGCCGCTTGCTATACTCCCGCGGGCCAATTCTGGAGCGCGTGGCCGAACGACTGATCGACGGCGCTCACAGCCAATTCAAGTAGAACGGATTCGGAAATGAGCGACTTAAAGAGCGCTGCGTGTGACATGGAATGCCAGCCTGGCGCTGCGGAGGTATTCGATAAAAAACAGCATCAAGCCAGCGCAACCGCTGCGCCGATCGAGCCGATCGCGACGGTTCCCTCGCCTTGCATCGACATCTGCAAAATCGACAGCAATACGGATTGGTGCATCGGCTGTCTGCGCACACGCGACGAAATTCGCGGATGGAAACACCTGTCCGACGCGCTGCGCATCGTGTTGATCAACGAACTATCGCGCCGCAAGTTGACGCTGACGTCTGAAAAGGCCACGACGCTCTAAGCTGGTGGGCATCATCAAAGGCGCGGATCAACTCGCCCCGTTTGCGAACGCGTAACTGTTCTTGCCACTACGTTTGACCTGGTACATCGCCTCGTCGGCGGAGGCCACAAGGCGATGATAATCGTCGACGGGATCAGGAAAACTGGCAATGCCGATGCTGGCGCGAACCCCGCCGACCCCTATCTCCCGGTCCGTTTGAGCTACGCAGGCAATCAGCCGCCGGGCGATTTCGCCCAGCTCTGCATTCGTCGAAAACTCGCACACCAGGATGGCGAATTCGTCGCCGCCGATCCGCGCGACCACATCGCCTTTACGCACCGACTCACGAAAGCGCTTCGAAACGGCGATCAGAAATTCATCGCCGACGCGGTGGCCGAGCGAATCGTTGACGTGCTTGAAGCCATCCAGATCCACATACAGCACGGCGATTTTGCAAGGCGCCGCGAACGCGCGCGATTTCGTCACCACGGCTTCGAGTGAGGCGAACAGCTTGCGCCGGTTCGGCAAGCCGGTCATTGCGTCGTGCAGCGCCGCCCATTCGAATTCGTTCGACCTGCCTGCCAGCAGGCGATTGCGTTTCGCATACATCCCCAGCGCGGTGATCAGCATGCAGAACAGCAACGCTGCCAATGCGATCAGCGTGCGCGCAATGTGAGCAATCCGCACGCGCACGTCGGCGCTGTCCGCGTCGCGTTGTGCTCGCCACCAGGCCGACGCGGCACCGAGCGCGGCATCCGTATCGCGCAGATCGGCGTCGCGGGTAAGCGAAGATGCGGGCAAACGCGGCGCCGCCGATGGACTGGCATTCACCAGCGCCGCGAGTGACGCGAGCCGCTGAGCGAGTTCGGTTCGCGCTTGCCGGTACCCCTGAGACCCCCGATATCCGGCGGCACCGGCTTGCGCGGCGTCCGGCAGTTGCTGCCAGATGCCGACCACGTTTCGCGCGCTTTCCGCGCGTTCGACCGCTTCGAGAACGAGCCCCGCGTATTCCTGCTTCAACTGAT
Source organism: Paraburkholderia agricolaris (assembly GCF_009455635.1). Taxonomy (NCBI): domain Bacteria; kingdom Pseudomonadati; phylum Pseudomonadota; class Betaproteobacteria; order Burkholderiales; family Burkholderiaceae; genus Paraburkholderia; species Paraburkholderia agricolaris. The sequence continues at coordinate 1,806,944 of NZ_QPER01000002.1, read as the reverse complement.
CGGAGAAGATCGTTCGGATCTGCAGCGCAAGGTACAGAAGTCCTGTCAGCAGACAAATCAGCGCGGCGGTGGCGATCACAGCCGGGCCCGGCCTGAAGCGGATGGCGAGCGCGCGCCTGCCCGCGGCGAACTGGCTACGCGTTCGCTCAGGGATGGGAATAGAGGTCTTGCTGGCTTCCGGTGCCATGCTGGCGATAGCTCACGCGACGAAAGAACGAACCCATGCGGGCGAACAGACTGCTCTTATGCCTGGCATTGGCCGTCGGCGCAGAGCGGCGATCCGACTGCGCAAGACGCGCATCTCTGCCCGAGCGGCCGACTCCCGGTTGCTGTGCGGGAGGATTGGAGGGGGATGCCGCGTGAAGAACGGCAGGCGTAGAAACCGTGGCCGGTGTCGCGTCGGCCACCGCGGTCTGGGTAACCGTAGGCATCGGCGTAGGCGTCGGCGCCGGCGCGGGAGGTCGGGTAACCGGGCCGGACCAGGAGGCCTGTTTCTCGCCTGCCTCGTCCATGACCGGTGCTGCCGCTGCTGTCCGCGCGGGTGCTGTGGCCGACCCGGGCGGTGTAATCGATTCAGCGATCGCCTGTCTTACCGCCGTCGACCCAACCGCGCCGAGCGCCTGCCGTGCTCCCGCGATAGCGTCCGCGTACCTTTGCTGGTCGTGGTTGAACCAGACCCCATACGCGACCGTACCCACCACGCCGACAGCCAGCGAACTCGCCGTTGCAACGCATAGTGCAAGACGTCCGAAGCGCACCGGTGGCGCCGCAGCCGACGGCCCACTGCCACCGCCGGCATCGAAGCCGGTATCCGGGCGCTCTACAGCAGATTTTGGCAAGTCAGTATCGTTGGACATCGCAATACTCTCCGGAATCCCTACGTCCGACCTGTCGGCCAGATTTTGTTCACACGATTCAGCAGTGGGTGATGTTGGAAGAATTTATTTCGCGCGCGGGGTAGCCGCCATGCGGCAATGCTGCGCTTTAAACGGCAGCTTGGCGAGTCCGGTACGCATCGGCAAAACAGGTAAAAGATTCAACGCCGCGTGTATCAATGAGCGGTACTGCGGGCACATGCAGTACAACTCCAGGCTGGGCTGATGGGGAGCGATACGAGCGTGCGCGGTGCGTCTGTCTTATGCAATAAGCACGCCAGCAGAAACCCTGCTAATGGGTAGCTGCTGCTTTAAACACGGTGCACGACTGTGTGAGCGCATGGCGCCCACACAGGATCCGGCACCTATTGCACGGTGATCGTCTCTTTCATATTCGGATGGATGCTGCAGAACACCTTGTACACCCCGGGCTTGTCGAACTTGAACTGGTAGGTATCGTTTTGATCCAGCGCGGCAGAGCGAAACATGCCGGCGTCGTTCACGACAGTGTGCGGCTCGCCGTCGAGATTTTTCCACGTCACCGTCGATCCGGCTTTGACGGTGAGTTCCATCGGCGAAAACATGAAGTTCTTGATGACCACGGTGTTGGGCGTCTCGGCTTGTGCAACGGAAAACCCAGCCGATGCGACGACGAGCGCCGAGCCGCCGAGCAACACCACAAGCGTACCGTATAGGGAATTATTTCGCATAACTGATCTCCTGCGTGAAAGAAAATCCTGCAATCAAACGAGTGTCGTATCGTCAAGCGTCGCTTTGAGCGGATGACGCTCGATCTTGATGCTGGTCACGCCGAGCATCTTTGGAAGTTGATCGCTCGCTACCGTGAGCGGCCCGGGGCCGGGACCATTGCCGGCAGTCGGCTGCGGATAGGCGGTCGAGCGGGCGGTATGGAACGTGATATTGCCTTCGACCTTCGACACGATCTGATGAATATGACCGTTCAGTACGGTCACCGAGCCAAAGCGCTTCAGATAGCTCATGGCCTGACCAGCGTCGCCCGTGCCCCATCCCCAGGGCTCGTAGATCGTCCACATCGGCATGTGGGCAAAGACGACGATCGGCGTACTGGACGAGCGCCCCTTCAGGTCGTTTTCAAGCCAGGCGAGTTGATCGTCGCCGAGTCCGCCCAGGCCGTTAGGCTTGAAATGCATCACGTTGACGAGCGCGACGAAATGCACGCCATTGTGGTCGAAGCTGTAATAGCCTTTGTTGTCCGAAGCCTTGCCGAAGCGGTTGAAGTACTCGGTTCCGGGGCCGTCCGTCACGTCGTGTTCGCCCGGTACGGTATGAAGCTCCGTGATATTCAAGCCTGACATCAGCTGCGCCGCGAGATCGAATTCCGCCGGTTTGGAAAGATGCGTGATGTCGCCCGTGTGGATAGTCAGCGCGGGCTTGACCGGCATGGCATTGACGTAGTCGATCGTTTGCTTGAGCGTGCCCGCGACGTCCGGATTCGCTTCTTTATTGAAGCCGATATGTGAATCGCTGATCTGCAGGAAAAGCGGCACACCCATCGATGTCGCGGACGATTTCGCGTCGGCCGCAAGCGCCAGCTCCACGGGCGTAAGAATGCCGCCCGCAAGAACGAACACCGTGCCTACGCCCCCGAAAGCGAGACATTTCAGTGCGCCGCGGCGGGATGGGTTGAATGAATGATGTGACGACATGTCGACCTCACGATAAGGATTCGCAGGCAAACCGCGGGATCATCCGGCGGGCCACACGACTCGGTTCACCTGCAAGACCGCAGCGCTGCCGGCTTTATTCCCGGAAAAATGAAAATAGTGCTGACGGGTGAATTCAGTGCCGTCGGCTTACAGGCTCCGCACGACCGTCAACGCGGGAATAGCCACGCCGCGTCCCCAGTCTTGCAGGTGAGAGAACCTGAAAGGAGTAGTCAACATGGACATCATCGACATGGCCCGTGCCTCGGGCATGGCCGTCATCCTCGACGGCAGGATTGGCCGCGAGGAATATCAGAGCGTGTGCGGCTCGCTGTCCGCGCTACAGCGATTCGCCGAGGCGGTGCGCCAGAGTACGGCACGTGGGGCACAAGCGGGCCGATCCCGCAAGCGCACCCTCACGCCCGCTCGCGGGGCATGAGGACCGCAGAAGCACGGCAGGCGCCGCGGTATGCTCGACGTGGCTCGACTGCGGCCTCTCAAGCCGTTTCTCCGCAGCTTACGAATTGAAGGGAGGGTAACGTGCGAGCGGAATTACGGCCTGTTCTGCGCCGCCTGCAACTCGGGTCGGGCGTGGTGCTGCTCATTTATCTGTTTTTGCATCTGCTCAACCATGCGCTCGGAATCTGGTCGCTCGATCTTGCCGGGCGCGGACTGATGCTGGCTCTGTGGATATGGCATAGCGTGCCCGGCACGATCCTGCTGTATGGGTCCGCCCTGCTCCATTTCGCGCTGGCTGTGCGCACGATTTACGGGCGTCGTCACTGGGCGCTCCCGCCGGCCGAATGGATCCGCCTGTGGGCCGGACTCAGCCTGCCTCTGCTGCTGATCCGGCATGCGGTCGCGACGCGCCTCGCGGCGTCGCTGTATGGTTTCGAGCCGAACTACGAACGGATTGTGATATCGCTGATCACAAGCGGCACGCAAGGTCTGCAACTTGCGCTGCTTGCGCCTGGCTGGATTCACGGTTGCCTCGGCGTGTGGTTCCGCTTGCGTGGCCATGCGGCGGCACAACGCGCCAGGCCGGTGCTGTTTGCCCTGCTCGTTCTTTTGCCATTGCTATCCGCCGTGGGTTTTCTGCGGATGAAGCAGGCGGTCGTCGCAATGCATGCCGTTCTCCCGGCGCCTGATTCGAAACTGCTGACGCATCAGCTTGCGCTCGATACATGGCGTCACAGTCTCGTTACGCTGTATCTTGCCGTGCTCGTTAGCGCGCTTCTGGCGGGTTTGTTGCGGAACTGGCTGGAGAGCAGGCCACGTTCGGCTTGACCTGGCGATGACGCGGATCTGATCGCTCGAGATGGAGCTTTGCTCGATGAGCACCGCTCGCGGCGTATGGCGCCGATGGATGCCGTCGTGCCGTGGCCCGCATCGCTAAGAATGCGGGCCACGTGACGGCTCTTTCACGACGGCACGAGGCCGTCTACCCAGCCTGCCAGGCTTATTGCGCTTGCTGCGCCTGCGGCTTCAGCTTGAACTTGCCCTGATAGCGGATCGTCGGACGCAGGGACTGTGTCGTCGGCGCCGTCATCAACATCTGACGTGCGAGCGGCGTAGCAGTCGAGCCAAGCGAACCGATGCTGCTTTCACGCGACGGATCCGCCAGACCGTTCTTCACCAGCAGCTTGGCCTCGAGCTGCAGACTGGTCAGCAACACCGGGTCCTTCAGTGCATTACCTTGCGTCAGCAACTGACTCCACGCGTTGTTGCTGTAGTTCGTCACGTAGTAGTCGAGGCCGCTCGGATCCGCGAGCACGGCAGAACAGCCGTTCAGACGCACCTGCATTTGCGTGTCCTTCATCGCAACCGTCTTGCGCGCGCTCAGTCCATCACCGTAAGCGAGCGTCAACGGAATCGTCCATTGCGTGCCGGGGTACTGGTTCTGGTTCGGGAACGGCGACTGCTTCAACGTGACCACGGTCTGATTGGTCGTCAGATCGCACTGGGTGTCGAGCGACAGCAAAGGCACGCCGGTTTGCCGCACGAAGCTGTCGCCAATCGCGACCATCGGCTCGCCGCTAGCCTTGGCCAGTTCGTCCCACAAACGCTTGGGTGTGCCGTTGCCGAGCGCGTAGTCGGCCAGATACGACTGCAGCCCCTTGCGCAACACCTCTTCGCCGAGATAGTTCTCCAGCATCTTCAGCACATGGCCGCCCTTGTCGTACGTAAAGGCGCTTGCGCTCAGCACGAAGTCATTCGAGGCCCAGCCGTTAAAGTTCGGCTGCACCGGGAATGAAGTGGATTTCAGATCGGCGTTGATCACCGCATACTTGTTCTTCACGTCGTCGACCCAGCTGAAACGGTCCGGGAAGAAGCGCACCTTGGTCTTGTTCTCGAAGAACGTCGCGAACGATTCGTTGAGCCACACGTCGTCCCACCAGTCGAGCGTGACCAGATCGCCGAACCATTGGTGCGCGGCTTCATGCGTCAAAACCGTCACGCCATAGTCGGACATGGGGGTGCCGGGCGGCGGCAGAATATCGTCGGCAAATTCGAGAATCGCACCCCAGTTTTCCATGCCGCCGAAGTTCAGGTCCTTTTGCGCCTTGAAGGCGTCGTTCGCGGCGATCGTGTCGAACTTGGTGAGCGGCAACGGAATACCCGTGTATCGATAGTAGTAATCGAGCGCCTGCTTGGTCTGCTGCATGGCCGGTTTTGCCCAGTCACGCATGCCGGGTGGCGTGAAGATGCGCAGATGCAGACCCTTGTGATCGGGCAGCGGGCTCGCGAAGTCGTCTTCGAGAATGTCGAACTGGCCACCGCCGAAGAAGAGCAGATAGGACGGCATCGGCGGGGTCTTTTCGAACGACACCAGCTTGTAGCCGCTATCCACGTTCACCGCCGGTTTCTCCGCCGCGTTCGACACGACGTTCCAGTTCTGCGGGACTTCAGCGCTGACCTCATAGGTGGGCCGGAACGCCGGTTCATCCCAGCCCGGGAACCATTGGCGCGAAAGGTTCGATTCACCTTGCGTGAGAATTGCGCCGCTGGTCGTGCCATCGGTCGACTTCAGGTCGACGCGGAACACGCCCTCCGCCGCGGAGCAACCCGGATAGGGATCGTTGCCGCAACTGCCACCGGTTTTGGCGACCGGGTCGTCATAGGTCTTGAAGTTGATGATGCCGCTCCACTCCATGTGCAGCGAGTAGTTGCCGGCGGCGATCTGCCCGCTCACGGGTCGAAGCTGATAAAAATCGCCGTCATCCTGAGGCGTGGCGATCAACTGGATGTTGCCCGGCTGCAGCGTGATCGAGCCGTTGGTGAACTTGATGCGGTGGCCGGCGATCGTGATCGCGTTGACGGACTTCAGCACCTTGATCTGAACGTCCGCGCGGCCGTCGAACGAAGACAGCGCCGGGTTCGGCCGGAACCACAGCTTGTAGTTGATCGGTGTGACCGTGTCGGGCAATTCGACCGGCGGCACGCTCTTGTTGATCGAGGCATCCGCGACGATCGGCGCGGTAGGCGGCGCGAGCGCCGCGTCGGAAGCGGCCGTGGGCGTTTGGGCGGACTTGCTCGAAGGCGTTGGCGAGCCGTCTGAACCGCCGCAGCCCGCCAGGACCATTATTCCTGCTAACGCCAGGCACTGTATCTGCAATCGGAAATTTATACGCATTATTAATCCTCGACTGACAAAATCGGCATAAAGAAAGTGCGTTGAGTGCTTAAGCTGTGTTTCTCTTTTTTCAGCGAAAAAGGTCTCCCGCACTAGCCGCAGATTGCTAGCGAGAATATATGGACGTGTTACTACCTCAGCACTTGTGGCTGATTTTTAATTGCGCGACTTAATCATTACAATTCTTTCGAAAAGCTGGCGTGAGCCGTTTTCTTCCGTTTTGACGCGATCGCCTGACTGACGGACAAAGCAACGGCATACCTGCGTCTCCGGGCAGGTGGACAGGAACAGGGTCAGTTTTTAGCGATAGTGCGTAGCCTAGTTTGGCAAACGTTCCCGTGTCAACTTCCTTTCACAATCTTTCCTGAACGGGTGCACGGTGTATGCAAACAGAATGGCTCGAGTAATCAACGGAGTTAATGCTCTGAAGGCTCGAACGAGCGCCGGCTTCTACGAGAAACTTTATTTTATTGCGGCGCGGAGTGTGATAGGAGGCGGGACGGCAGTCAATGCGTTTCTAAAATTAACTAGCTGTTGAGTTCACAAAATAAAATCCGCCGCTAGCGGATGAAATGAGCACAAATCGGCATTGCGCTCAGGCGAGAATAAAACGACGACTGCCCGCCACGAACCTCGGCGAATTGATCGGCTGCCAGCGCGGAGCCGGCGGCCGCGCCGATCGCAATCGACACGATCGCGATGCGCCGTAGCCACCCGGCCCGCCCGGTGAGCGTGTCCGACACGCTGCGCCAACTGGCGAGCAAGGTCATGGCGAGTGCAACGATCGCGCAGCACATGACGCGTATTTTCACGCGTTGAGCGCAGCGTTCGCGGCGGAGGTTGCCGAACGCACCGGAAACGGATTGCGCCATGCTTCGATCTCGTTCAGTTGATCGTGCCAGCGCTGCATTTCCGGAAATTCGTCGAGCGGCATGGCTGCGGTTTTCGCATAGGGCAGCGCAATGGCAACGGAGAAATCCGCAACGCTCAGGCCATCACCCAGCAGCCATTTACGGCCTTTGAGATGCTGCTCGAGCACGCTGGCGGATTTGCGAAACATGCCCTGCTCTTCAACCACTTTCGACGGATCGGGGCCGCCGAGTCCGAACACCGGCTTGATGATGGACTCGAAGTAAAGCATGCCGGCATGCGGGTAAAAATGGTGGTTGTTCCAGCTAAACCAGCGCAGCACGTCGATCTGCCGGTCGTCGGTCGGCCAGAGGTCGGACTTCGCGCGCGTGGCGAAATGGCTGATGATCGCGTCGGCTTCCCAGATGCTTCTCCCGCCATCGACGAGACACGGCACCTTGCCATTCGGATTGATCGCCAGATAGTCCGGCTTGCGATGCTCACCCTTCGTCAAATCGACGAAGGTGTATTCGATTGGCAAACCTAAATACTTTGCCACTGCACAGGTTTTTCGCGGAGCCAGTGTCTCAGCATAATAGAGCTTCATATTCGACCTCGGTATGAGTTGAATGTGTTTCCGACCTGCGTCAGTTGCCTTCGTCTTCCAGTCGAGCCATGAATGCGTCGAGCTTGTCGAGAGCCGTACCCCAGCCGCTCCGATGAGCATCGCGTGCGGCTTCGTCGAAGAACTGTGCGTGCGTAAGCGTGAGCTCGGTCCCCTCCTCGATCGGACGCAGCCCGAGAGTGACCTGCGAGCGGCGCTCGGGCAGCGTGACCCACTCCCACGTGAAGACGAGCTTGCGGTCCGCTTCGACCTCCAGGTATTCGCCGCGACAGTCGTGCGTTTCGCCATCCAGTGTCTGGAACACCACGCGAAAGCGGCCGCCCACGCGCGGATCGGCTTCGGCGCTGAGTACCGGCCCGGCGTCGGGCCCCCACCAGCGCACCATCAGTTCGGGCCGGGTCCAAGCGGCATACACTCGGGCTGGCGGTGCCTTGATGCGCCGCACGATAGTCAGGCTCGGCTTTTCCTGGGTCATTGCCCGTCTCCCTCCACAAAATCGGCGAGCCGGTCGAGGCTCGCGGACCAGAAACGCTCATAGCGTCTCAACCATGCCATTGCCTCCTCCATCGGCCCTGCGACCAGATCGACCGACACCGTCCGCCCGCTCTTTGTACGCGATACCAGACCCGCGTCGCTCAGCACGTCGAGGTGCTTCATAACCGCGGGGAGCTTGAGCGGCAGCGGCCGCGCGATTTCCGTGACCGACAGCCCGGGCTCCCGCTCAAGGCGAGCGAGGATGGCCCGCCGTGTCGGGTCCACAAGGGCGGAAAACGTGCGATCGAGCTGACTGACTGGAGACTTTGCCATATGGTGAACTATAGATGGATCGTAGGCGCTGTCAAGATTTTTCGTAGGCTGCCCAGATCGCGCGGACTTCTGTTTGCGGCGCATCGCCGGTCCGTTCTAGACTGCGGATCGGCCACATTCGAGGGAACCACCCGGTATGGATATTCTTCAAGGTATGGCGGTGTTCAAGCGTGTCGTCGACGCATCGAGCTTCTCCAGGGCGGCCGATTCGCTGGAAATGCCACGCGCGTCGGTGTCGACCCTCGTGCAGAATCTGGAGAGCCATCTGGGAGTCCGCCTGCTGAATCGCACCACGCGCAGCGTGCAGGTCACCGACGACGGCGCGCTCTACTACGAATACTGCGCGCGCATTCTGGCCGAGGTCTCCGGCGCCGAGTCCGCGTTGTCGAGCAAGCGGCAAAACCCGCGCGGCACGATTCGCGTCGACACGTCCGCCACCTTTGCCGCCAACGTGCTGCTGCCTGTCATGCGCGATTTCAATACGCGCTTCCCCGACATCACCGTGAAGATGGGGCTGGCCGACCGCAACGTCGATCTCATTCAGGAAGGCGTGGACTGCGTGATCCGGATCGGGACTCCCGACGATTCAAACCTCATCGTGCGGCGGATTGGCAATGTCCGTTTGACCACCTGTGCCGCGCCGGCGTATCTCGAGCAGATGGGCGAGCCCGCCACGCCCGACGATCTCGAACACCATCGGGCCGTCAACTATTTTTCGGCGCGCACGGGGCGTGTCTACCCATTCGAGTTCGAAGTGGACGGGGTGCTGGTCAGAAAATCACTGGATGGCGCACTCGCGGTCAACGAAGGACTGGTGTTTGCGAGGTTCGCGATCGAAGGATTCGGCATGATCCAGGTGCCGCGCTTCATGGTCGCGAAGGCGATCGAGGCCGGCGCGTTGCGCGAAATTCTTGGCGCCTACCCATGCCCGTCCGTGCCCCTCTCCCTGCTGTATCCACACCGCCGGCAGAGCATGTGCGTGCGGGTGTTTAGCGAGTGGGTTCACGAGATCGCGCAAAAGAATCCCGATCTCAACAGCTAGGGATGCTTCGGGGGCGCGAGGCGCGGACTCCGGTTGCCCGACCCACTCGCCGCAAAAATTTATCGACTTTGCTGTCAGAATTTTTCATCTGGTCCGACTAAAGCCAGCGTAGACTTTCGCGGCGAGGGATTTATGATGAATGACATCGATTTCGAATGTACTGAATGCGGCAAATGCTGCCACGACCTGCGCCTGGCGCTGACGGTTACCGAGGCTATCGCGTGGCTCGAGCGCGGCGGCCGGATGGAACTCATTTGCGAGGCCATCCCGTGGCCGGTTGAGCCCGAACCCGGCAATGCGCAAGCGGAATACAAACGGGCCCGGTCGTCACAGGCCATGAGCGGAAGCTTGCCGGTCCGTATTTCGATCGTGCTCGCCGCGGCATTCGAAGGAGCCTGTCCCAATCTGCGCGCCGATATGCGCTGCAATATCTACGAGCAACGGCCGCTGGTCTGCCGGATCTATCCCGCCGAAATCAATCCGTTCGTCGAGTTGGCGCCGCAGAACAAGGGCTGTCCTCCTGACGCGTGGCAAAACAAGCCGCTGCTCCGGCAGGGAATCCTTGTCGATGCGGTAACCGTCGAGCAGATCGAGCAGTCGCGTCGCGCGAATCAGCTCGAGGCGCCGCTGCGTATGCAGGTGTGCACCGAGCTCGGCCTGAACGAGGCTGCGCTTGCGAACGAGGGCTTTGTCATGGTTTCGCCGGATAGCGAGGCGCTGTTGAGCGCCCTGCGCAAAATACACACGAGCGGCCAGTCGCAGGACGCCGCCGCGCAGTGGACCTTCGTGTCGAATCGCACTGGCACCGTTGAAACGCTCCAGTCGGTAGGCGCGGCCGGTCACCTCGTTGAAACCAACGTTGCCGGCAACGCCCGGTATCACGGTTTTTTCCCGCCGTCATAGAGGCAAAATCGCCGGTACATGCCCGCGCACAGTTAGACCCCGCTGCTGCCGTAGTGCCCCGCAGAATGCGATGGCCTAACGCTTCACGCCGTGCAAGTCTCAGGCAGACCGCGTGGCCAGACGCTCCACACTCAGCCACCGGGCGATGCGTTTCAGTGCATGGCGCACGCGGCCACGCAGATGCGCCTGTCGCATATGGCGCCAGAAGCGGTCCGGCACAAAATCCGCGAAACGCGCTTCTCGTTCCAGCAACGCCTTACCACCTGGCAAGTGGACAAACGAACAGCAGCGAAACCAGCGCACGTCCCGATAGTTATTGCCCGGCCAATGGCGGCCCACCGCCTGATAGGCGCCCACTTCGATCAGGCCCTGCCCCTCGTCGGCCAGGATATTGAGCGCCGCCGAAATGAACGCTTCGTCGCCGTGATGTCCGAGCCGCTCGATTTCGCTGATATAGCGGGTGTAGCTGGCGCGAGCGCGCGGCACCAGCCGGCGCAATGCAGCGGGCGTCGCCATTAGAAACTCGCCGCCGTACCAGCGCGGATTTTTGAGCCGCCTGTCCGCGACGATTTCCAGATCCGCGACAACGCGTTCGCTGCCGTACGGCGGAAATACCTGATCCGAAATATCGAAGGCGCCGAGCCCCGCCTCAGCGCAGCGCCCGATCAGATCGCGCGAGAGCGGCAGCAGCGCGACCATGTCGGCGTCGAGCAGCAACAGCATCGTGTCGGCTGGCAGCCAACCGGCTATCTGGTCCATCAGATCCAGCTTGAAATGCGCGGCGTAGAACGGCGTGTTCTTCGGCAACTCGATCGTCGCCTTCAAGGTCATCAGTGCAGGCCGGCGCTCGGGCGTCACCTTGTCGAGCCGCGACGCGACCAGTGCCGGCGCATTGGTCATGATGGTCAGCTTCGGCATACCGACCTGCCGCAAGCTGTTGTTCAGGCAGATCGCCTGACTCACATACGACAGCGGATCGCGATTCCTCGAGTTGGGCCCCGGATTCGCATCGACATCCACATACACCAGCGTGCAAGGAAAAAGATTCACGTTGTTCCTCACCATGTGTGAGAGACGGTTCGCTTTTTCCAGCGCTGCCGTAATCGTTCGCGGATTGATCCACAGGTCGTATCGGGCGGCAAGCCAGAAGCCCGCGCGAGGTGGTGCGAGAGCCGTCGTGCCGCGGCTCGCGCCCTGGTGGCGTCACGCTCGAGCCGGGTGATGATCCGCGGCGATGGAATCGGATGAACCGGGCCGCGGCTATCAGGTATGAGCTATCGTTTCACGTCCTTGCATCCCCTTTCCGCCAAAAGCCAGCGAGACGCAACGCGGGCGCCGTCAATCGGCTTTCGGGAGGTCGAAAGTACGCGCAGCGATCCGGTGTTTTGACATTTGCGTGAATAACTTACTTGGGGGCATTAGCTGGGTGCATTAGCTGGGCAGATTGGCCAACGCCGCGCGATCTTCGCATCAGCTTTCGGCCACGGTGCTGTCTTCCCCCTCGCGCATACCGTGCGAAATGAGCAGACGGTACAGCGTGGTGCGTGAAATGCCGAGTTCGCGCGCGGCGTCGCCGAGCCGCCCGCGATGGCGCAGCAGCGCGAGTTCGATGGCTTGCCGCTCCGCCGTCTCGCGCGCCTGCGCAAGCGTCACGGGCACGACCTCGACGTAGTTGGAGAGTTCGAGGTCGTCCGCACCAATCGTTCGCCCTTCTGACATCACAATCGCGCGGCGAACCCGGTTAATCAGTTCCCGCACATTGCCGGGCCAGTCGTATTGATGCATCGCTGCGATCGCGTCCGGCGAAAAACCGTACACCCGCCGGCTCGCATCCTTCCGGTAGCGGTCCAGCGTGTACAGCGCGAGCAGTTCGATGTCTTTGCCGCGCGCGCGCAGCGGTGGCTCGTCGATTCTCAGCACGCACAAGCGGTGGTACAGATCCGCGCGGAAACGCCCGTCGTTAATCGCGGCCTCCATATCGACGTGCGTGGCGGAAATGATCCGCACGTCGACATCGATCGAGTCGATGCCGCCCAGGCGGTCGATCGTGTTTTCCTGCAGGAAACGCAGCAGGCTTGCCTGACTTTCGAGCGGCAGGTCACCGATTTCGTCGAGAAACAGCGTGCCGCCGTGAGCGGCCTCGACGCGCCCTATTTTGCGTTGACTCGCGCCCGTGAACGCGCCGCGCTCGTAGCCGAACAACTCGGACTGCAGCAGATGCGGCGGAATCGCGCCGCAGTTGATGGCAACGAACGGCTCGCTACGGCGCGGCGAGCGCGCGTGAATCGCCGCCGCGGTCAGCTCCTTGCCGGTACCGGATTCACCGTAAACGAAGACGGACGCGTCGGTTGTCGCGACCTTGCGGATCGAGCGGAATAACGCGAGCATGGCATCGCAGTTACCGATCATCTCGCCTTCCGCCATCGACGTATTGACGAACACGGGTTCGCCGAGCGCGATCATGCCGCAGGCATGGCCGACGGTATCGACAATCCTGGCGTTCGCGGCAGGGAGCGTCACATAATCGAAGCAGTAGTCGCGCACCAGCCGGCGCACGGCGGCCTCATCGAGCTCCGGCGTGGCGGTCATTGCGACCCAGCCGACGTTCGGCATTGCCAGGCAGCCTTCCAGCGCGGCAATGTCATGAACGTCGAACACGCTCGACAGATCGACCAGTCCGGCCGCCAGCGAGCCATCGTCCACGGCTCGCCGCACGTCTCGAACCGAGCCGATCACCTCGACCTCCCAATCGCGTTCCTCGAAGCTCGCCAATAGTTCTGGCGAAGCGTCGCGCGTGAAATAGATGACACGCCGCGTAATGGCCTTCATTGTCTGCATTGTTTTTTAGTTTTCCCGCAGAGCCTGCTCTGAGACGCGTTGTGCTCAGACCTGCGTCACTGCGTTGTTCTTGTTGCCCTGCCGATCATACGCGGCCGCCGGGGCACCGCAATACGCCCTGACGATATTTGAAGATTCGCTTCGGAACACACGCTGGCCATGTCGGCCAGGCACATCATCGCCGAACCGATCATGCCATCGAATCGACACCTAGTGCCTCAACTTCCTGAAAAACTTGCGAATCTCGGTTGCGAGCAGATCCGGTTTCTCCAGCGCGGCAAAATGGCCGCCGCCCGGCATGTCGCTCCATTGCACCACGTTGAAAGTCCGCTCGAGCCACGTGCGTGGCGGCTGGTTGATTTCCTTCGGAAAGCAGGCAAATCCTACCGGCGGCACGACGCGCGGCCCCTCGGTGAAACGCATCGGTTGCAGCCGGTTTTCCCAGTACATCTGCATCGACGAGCCGATACTCTGGGTGTACCAGTAAAGCGAAATATTGGTGAGCAGCTCGTCTTTCGAAAACACCCGCTCGACGTCGCCGTCGCAATCGCTCCATGCGCGAAACTTCTCGCCGATCCATGCGGCGAGCCCCACCGGCGAATCGTTTAGCGACGCCGCCGCGGTCTGCGGTTTCGTGCCGTGCATGTGCGCATAGCCGCCTTCGAGCGCGGCCCATTCGTTCTTGTGCCGCAGATAGGCTTCCTCCGCGGGCGTGAGCGGTGTCTGCGCGGCGCCGCTTGCGGGCTCATACGAGCTCGGCAGGAAGTTGAGATGAATGCCATCGACACGTTCATGATGCCTTGCCGCGAGCGCGATCGAGACGCCCGCGCCCAGGTCGCCGCCTTGGGCGCCAAAGCGTTCATAACCGAGACCGCGCATCAGCGAGGCCCACAGGTCCGCCACCTGAAACGCGGATGTACCGGCCTCTGTCGGAGCCTGCGAGAATCCGAAGCCGGGCAGCGACGGAACGACGACGTCAAACGCATCGGCCGGATCGCAGCCGAAGGCGGCCGGGTCGCATAGGCGATCGAGTAACGCGTGGAACTCGAAAAACGATCCGGGCCAGCCATGCGTGACGACGAGCGGATAGCACGCTGGGCCAACCCCGCGCCGATGCACGAAGTGCACGCGCTGCCCCTCGACCTCCGCGAGAAATTGCGGCTGCCGATTCAACTTGCGCTCGGCTTCCCGCCAATCGAAGCGCTCGGCCCAGTACTGCGCGAGTTCGCGCAGCCACGCGGAATCGGCGCCTTGCTGCCACGCGGGCGATGGCGTCGCCGGGGCCCAGCGGGTTGCGCGAATACGCCGGCGAAGATCGTCTATGTCGGCGTCGGGCACGGCAATCTGAAACGGCTCTATCTGCATGTCAGTTCATCCGGCACAGCGTGTGGGGATAACGGGCGCTTCACATTCGACCTTCATCGTGCTGGCCGCCTCCACCCGGCGGCAGCGAAGGCACAAAGCGGGCACGGCAATCCGCATGGTACACAATGAGCGGCCTGAGAGCATGAGGGCGGGACCGCTTCGTCAGCGAAAACAGAAAAGCCCGCAAAATGCGGGCTTTTCTGCTTACCTCTGCACCGGCCGTTTAGAAACGGTGACGGATACCCACCGTGCCGACCACCTGCGAGTCGGTCGACGAGCGGCTCACACCGACGATATCGGCAGTAATGCCCGAATTGCCGACGCTGCCGACATGCTGATACGCCGCTTCAACATACACGTCGGTACGTTTGGACAATGCATAGTCGGTTTGCAGCGTGATCTGCTGGTACTTCGGGCTCGCGCCGTTCAGACTGGCGTCGGTAAATGTATATGCGCCCGATACCGTCCATGCCGGCGTGAATGCATAACGTGCGTTCACTTCATAGTTCGTGAAGCGCGCGCTGCCGGCAGTCAGCGCAAATCCGCTGCTCGTGCCCGACGCCGACGATCCGATCGACGTGGCGTTGCTCAGTTGCGTCTGCGTGAATACCAGGCCGACGTTGGCCGCGCCGAACGCATAGTTCACGCCTGCGCCATAGGTACGCTGCAGGCCCGCGTTGAAGGTGGAGTCGCCGCTTGCCACGGCGCCGCTCGAGTTGGTCGTCGAACCGCCGCCGTTCAGTTGCAGGTAGCCCGCGGCGAACTTCAGGCCGCCGAACGCGTACGATGCGCCGACGCTATAGGCGCGGCTATCGGCGAAGCTGCCCGCCGCGTTCGAGAAGCCGTACAAGGCGCCGAACTTGAAGCCGCCGTAATCGACGCTCTGGAACTTGACGGCGTTGTTGATCCGCACCGAGTTGTTCAGGTTGTCGTTGTCGTACGGGTGCGATGCGAGCGTGCCGCCGTATTGCGTGCCGTTCAGTGCGAGCGGCGCGAGATAGTCGACCACGCTGTCGTACTGGCGACCGAGCGTAACCGAGCCGAACTGGTCGCTCGCCAAACCGACGTACGCCTGACGGCCGAATTCGCGACCGTTCTGACCGAGCTTGCCGGTCGACAGATTGAAGCCGTTCTCCAGCACGAAGATCGCCTTCAGGCCGTTGCCCAGATCTTCCGAACCGCGCAGGCCCCAACGGTCGCCATTGAGCATGCCGCTGGCCTGCTGGTAGTTTGCGCTGCCTCCCGAGTTGCTGGTGTAGGTGAGACCCGTGTCGATCAACCCGTACAGCGTAACCGAGCTTTGTGCGTGGGCGGCACCCGCGGCGCCGACGAGTGCGAGCGAGAGGCCCGACAATACGAATTTATTCATTGATTTCTCTCCGGATTTCAATAGCGGATGCTATCGAGTGGCGGAGAATATCCCACTGATAGAAATACTGTTTTTCAGTTAATTACGATGTTGCTATTATGCGACGTGACTGATTTTTTAGATTGCTGATCATTTCACCGGAACGGCCAGCCTCTGTGGAAAATTAAAAGGGGAACGCGCGACGTGCGATTACACATCAAGTATCTGATTTAATTGCCACATCGAAGAGTCAGGCCGGCGCGCGACTGAAGCAGAAACCTCCCAAACAACTCATATTACTCAACTTTCAATTCCAATTAATTCCCGCTGAAATTAATTGGAATATCTTTGAAGTAAAATTAACATATTCAGTCTATTATTGCGGCAATCGCAAATGCTCATTGCCAATTTTAAATATCAAAAGAAAATCGCCTGCCTGGCAGAAAAGACGAATGAACTGCATCCGCCAACCACCTCGCAACACGCCGTGCTCACAAGCCGGATAAATGAAACCCCTGCCCTTACTCATCGAGAGGAGCTTGCTGCGATGTCTGCCTACGAATCCAAAGTGCCGCGGATGCTGTTGCCCGCGCAACGCTTCAAGGACGCGGCGCGAGGGTCAGGCTCGGTGCGCCGCCGGGTCCGGCCGGGTCCGGATTGCCGAACGCAGGCAGAGCGCCGTCGGCACGGGCACGGGCGATTTCCGCACGCACCTGTGCGCGTGTTTTCGCCCCAGCTTCTGAATTCGCCGACGTGCCGGCAGCGGGCGCGAGTTGAGGCCCCCATTGCGCCGATTGTGCCGATGCGGTTTGCGCGGTTAGCTCGGCTCGCGGTACGGGCTGCGCAGTTGACGCTGGCACGGTCGGCTTTGAGTCAGCGGGCGCACCGGCCACGTTAGAGATTTCCGCGACCCTAGCTGGAACGGAGGGTAATGCGCGTCCAGTTGCAGGAGCACCAACGGCACTCGCCACCCCGCTCAACACGCTGCCCGCGTCAACCGTAGTCACCGCTGTTTCAGGATTCCACCGGGTCTTCGCATAACTGGTTGGCACGCGCTTCGACTGTTCGCGCGTCGCCACGTGACGTTCACGAGAACGGACCGTGTTGCTGGAAGACAGCGACGCAGAGTGAGCCGGCTTCATCCCTTGCCGCGTTGGCTTCCGCACCTGCACGGCGGCCTGCGCTTGCTGTGCCTGCTCCATGCGCGCCGCTACTTCTCTTTGCAGCGCGCGAACCTGATCGTCGCCCCGATGTGCCGGCCGTACCGCGTCCAGTTGCGCTTGCGCGGCGACCAGGTCGTTGCGCTGCAGACTGTGGCGCGCCGCGTCGAGATTCCCGGCAATAGCTGCCGCCGAGCCGCCGGATGTCAGGACGGGTCCCGAACTCACCGAACCGCTGTTCGTGTCGCCGCCTGCGTCACGAGCCAAAGTATTTCCGTGCTCGAGACCCAGGTCGTCCGCCGGTAGCCAGTTTTTATCCGACTGCGAAATATAAGCCACGATCCCAAGCGTGCCGACAATCAGGCTCGTGAGAACGATCTTGCTGGATTCGATAATCATGACGTCTCCCTCTCGAATCGTGGACGTGCGCGTTCGCGGTATCGCAAACGTGCCCGAATTCATCAGAGGGTTCGTAGCGAATTAATCGATGCCGCCGCAACGACCGCATGTTCGGGCCGGTACAGTCACGTACGAATAGGAGTGCAAGCTGGATGCGTGCTATGTGCTATTTATAGCCGCCAAACATCGATCTGTCCGCATGTGCCTGGCGTGTTGTCCGAAAAAGCCAGCTTGCTGGCCAGCCATTTCTAGGACGATTGTTTGAACTGCGAAGCAATCAGCAGCGAATTTGAATTCAGCGTTTGAATCCGGCGCATGCGGTGAGCCCGGTGCATGCCTACACGAGTGGCCCTTCCGCCTGCTTGCCACGCACCGCAACCACAATCGAGCTGCCGACAATCAAGGCAATGCCGAGCAGCGACATGCCGCCGATCGTCTCGCCCCACGCGACATAGCCGAATAACGCGGCCCACACGATGCTGGTGTAGTTATACGGCGCGAGCGCACCGGCGTCGGCCTGTCGGAATGCCATCGTCATCAGCAACTGCCCTGCGGTGGCAAACCCGCCCAGCAAGGCCATCACCACGAGCGCCTCGCGCGATGGCGTGCGCCATGCAAAGAATAGCGACGCCCCGGTGACGATCGTGCCGATCACCGTGAAATACAGCACTGTGGTGCCCGAATCGTCGGTGGCACGAATCCGCTTGATCTGAATGATCGACAACGCGCCGCAAAACGCGCTCGCAATCAGCAGGACCGGGCCGAGCCAACTCGAATGCGAACCGTCCGGCCGCACCACGAAAAGTACGCCGACAAAACCGATCGCGGCGGCCAGCGCATCGCGTGGCTTGAGCGTCTCCTTCAGAATAAGCGGCGCCAGAACGATCACCAGCAAAGTCTCCGAGTAGACGATCGCCACCGCTTCGCTGAGCGGGACATAAGGCAGTCCGGCAAAGAACAATCCTGAAGCACCGAGCAAGGTCAGCGCGCGTACGGTCTGCCCACGCACATCCATATGCCTGAGACGCTCGATGAGCGGTTTGCCGCGCAGGCAAACCGCGATGGCAGGCAAGAGGCCGAACAGCATCCGGAAAAAGGTCACTTCATTGGCCGGATAGGCGAGCGCCACCGACTTCGCCAGCGCGTCGACCAGCGCGAAGCAGAACATCGAGACGAGGATCAGCGCAATGCTGCGCAGCGGCACGGCGGTGTTCCGAACTGCAGTGATGGGCGGCATGAGTTTTCCTGACAGCGCACCAGGCGGCGCGCCGCCTGGGTTGCACCCCAATGAAAGGGTTGCGTAATCGGAAAACGGATTATGCCTGCTGCGCCTCCTTTGCGCCGCCAGCATCGGCTGCGCCCCCGTCAGACCCTCTACCCCGCGTTTACGCCATTCCGGGTAAGTACCGATACAGGTCTCGCAAACTAATAATATTATTCATATCGATTTCCGTATCCATAGGGTCTAGGCCCGTTGTCTGAGGCCCTATGCGTATTTAATAATAATTATGACCATCAATTAAGCGGGGACATCAGGAGATACAGGTGCGCAATTACTTTGTGCTGGCAACGCTCGCCATGCTGGGCGCTTGCGGCGGCAATGATGGTTCGCCAGACGTGGCCGCGTCGGCGAACAGGCAGATCGCAGCAGTCGATTCCTCAGCAGCGTCGGGGGCAGCCGCGGCCTCGGCAGCGGCGCTGGCGGATACGGCCAACGTGGAAGCCGAGTTCAGGACGGCAAAGACCATCCCCCTCGGGATGAAGACAACGACGCCGCCGCTCGTGATCGCCGACCCCACCCTCAACCTTCCGCC
The DNA here is from genome assembly GCF_009455635.1 of Paraburkholderia agricolaris. Classification (NCBI taxonomy): domain Bacteria; kingdom Pseudomonadati; phylum Pseudomonadota; class Betaproteobacteria; order Burkholderiales; family Burkholderiaceae; genus Paraburkholderia; species Paraburkholderia agricolaris. The sequence continues at coordinate 1,787,600 of NZ_QPER01000002.1, read as the reverse complement.
GTACACGCCACCACCCCCGCCCACGCCGGTTTCCACCACGACCCTCAACTTCGGCGACTTCACGAGTTACCTCGCGCCGGGGTCGACCCAAGGCTGGCAGCCCGGTTCGAGCAGTTCGACCATCACGATTCCCCCGCCGGCCACCAACGGCACTGGCGCCGGCGACAAAACCGTTGCGCTCGCCAGCACCTATGCCACGGCGTCTTACGAAGCGGATGTGACGGTCAGCGCGCCGGTGGGCAGCGGCGCGGCGAACGCCGGCTTTATTGTCCGCACGACGAACCCCACCGCAGGCGGCCCGGATAGCCTGACCGGTTATTACATCGGCCTCGATACGGGTTCGCACGTGCTGCAGGTCGGCAGGGAAAACAACAACTGGACGAGTTTCATCGCGTACCCGATGAGCACGATCGTGGGCGGCAGCACGCACCACCTGAAAGTCACGACGAGCGGCACGGCCATCACCGTCGATCTCGACCAGCAGCGCGTGATCAGCGTCAACGACGCCACCAACGCGCTCCCCGCGGCCTTCCAGTCGGGCAGCTTCGGGCTGCGGCGATTCGGCGTCGGCGCGAGCTTCAGCAACATCACGATCCGCACCTATCCGACCGTTACGTCGCCCAGCTTCGATTTCTCGAAGGTGGTCGGCGCGGTCTACACGCCGTCCAACGCGGTGAACGCGATCGACTTCTGGGAGAACTACGACCCCGAGATCGTCAATCGCGAGCTGACGTATGCGCAGACATACGGCATGAACACCATTGCCGTGTATCTGCACTACCTCGTGTGGGCGAACGATCGCGTCGCATTCCTTAGCAAGTTCGAAAACCTGCTGAAGATCGCCGCGCGGCATGGCATCAAGGTCTCGCCGATCTTCTACGACGACTGCTGGAACCCGACGCCCGCGTATGGTCCGCAACCCGCGCCGATCTGGGGCGTGCATAACAGTCAGTGGGTGCAGTCGCCAGGCACGCCGGTCGAGCAGGCGTACTTCCAGCCCACAGCGGCCAATGCCGGCACCACGTATAAGGCGAGTCTCGCGAGCTACATCACCGACTTCGTCGCACCGCACCGCAACGACCCGCGCATCATTTTCTGGGAGCCGATGAACGAACCGGGTTGCAGCGGCAACGGTTCGTTGCAGCAAACCCGCGCCGTGATGATGAACGACGCGCGCATCGCGATTCTGAATGCGGGTGCGACGCAGCCGATCAATTCGCCCCAGGTGCAGGAGGACGAAGGCACGTATTTCTCGGACTTTTATGCGTTCCATCCGTACAACAACCCGTACACGGGACCGGTGAACGGCAGCAATGTCAGCGCCTTGAATTCCGAAACGCTGCAGCGCGGCTTCCCCGGCACGACGGGACAGACGATGCCGGGCATTGTGTCGAACTACGGCGGCACGACGGGCTTCGTCGTGTGGGAACTGATGATCGGCCGCACCAATACGCGCTTCCACTGGGGTCAGGTGCCGAGCGCGCCCGCCACCGTCGAACCGGCCACGCCCTTCCAGGGGACGATCTATCCGGATGGTCACCCGTGGCAGACGTCGGAGGTCCAGGCCTTGACGGGCGGCTTCGATGTGAAGCTGCCGGTGCTGCAAGTCGGCTACTACAACGATCCGACTTTCAACAGCGCGCCGGTCAAGACCTCGGTCACGCCGTTGATCGACTTCGACCTGAATACCGAACGCGGCACCGATTCGCCTGATGCCTCCGCGGGCGTCAACGCGACCGGTTATGGCGTGCGGTGGACCGGCGCAATCGAGGCCGCCAGAACCGGGCTCTACACGTTCTCGATCAATAGCGACAACGTTGCACGCCTGTGGATCAACGGGGTGCGGGTCATCAACAAGAAGACCTCGACACTGGCCACGGTGAGCGGCACCACCTGGCTCACCGCGAAGCAGCGCGCCTCGATCAAGGTGGAGTATGTGCACGGGTCGGGCCCGGCGAGCATGCACCTGTCGTGGTCGAGCCCAATGGCGAAGAACCCGGGGGCACTGAGGATCGTACCGTCGGATTCCCTCGTGACATCGAACTAACGGAGCGATCGTTGCGCCAGTCGGCAGCGCGGCAGCCTGCAACAACTGCCGACTGGTGGTTTCGTCAATCCGCGGGTTCAGCCGTTACCGCCGTGCCACAGCGTGAGCTTGTTCACCACGACCAGCACACCCGGCACGGTTCGGGCGATCTGCTCCGCCTGCCGGATCTGGTCGGCGCTATGCACCGTGCCGCTCAAGATCACCGCGCCGTCGCGTGCACGCACGAATACGCCCGCCACATTGAAACCTGGGGCCTTGTCGAGTGCTCGCCGGACTGCTATCGCGAGATTGTCGTCGGACTGCGACCCGGTTTTACCGCTTGTCATTGCGGGCGGCACGCCGGCGTTCGACGTCCCATCCCCGGTTTGCACGCAGGCCGAAAACGCCGCCGTCATGCACACGACTGCTAACAGACCGGATACTCGTTTGCGGTTCACGTGGATGTCCGGTGGAAATGCGCGGCCCGACCTCAAAACACTGTATAAAAACACAGTATAATGACCTTTATGGATGGCCCATTGCTTCGTGTCCGGGCTATCGCTCCGCAAGGTTTGAATCATGGTGTTCCAGCCAGGCCTGTTTGCCCCCGAACCCGTGTCCCTCGTCAATGACGCGGAAGGCGGAATTCGATATCTACCTGATTCGATCCCCGCAATTGCCGCGCAACAGTGGTTCGAGCAGTCACTTGAAAATATCTGCTGGATCAGCCAGCAGCGCATGATGTACGACCGGGAAGTGGCGGTGCCGCGCCTGCTCGCCACTTTCACCCGCGAAGCTGAAGATCTGCCTGCGCCGCTTGGCGAAGCATTCGAGGCCGTGCGCGCACTGTTGGGCGCGCCATTCAATCGCGTCGGTCTGAATCTCTATCGCGACGGCAACGACAGCGTTGCGCTCCATGGCGACAAAACCGAAAAACTGTTACCGGGCCAGCCGATTGCCATCGTCTCGCTCGGCACGTGCCGCCGTATGTCGATCCGGCCAAAGGCGGGTTCTGGCCGGATCGTGCATGTGGAGTTGGAGCCAGGCAGTTGCATCGTCATGAGCTACGCCTCGCAATTCACGCACGAGCACGGCATTCCCAAACTGGCGGGCGTGACCGAGCCGCGTATCAGCCTCGCGTTTCGCTGCTATGCGGGTTGAGGCGGGTTGAAGCCGATTGAGCCCGTTAAGCCCGCTGAGCCTGCCGCTAACCGAGCTTCGCAAGCAACGCCTTGGCCGCCGCTTCCGACGAAGCGGGATTTTGCCCCGTAATCAGATTGCCCGCGATCACCACATGCGACTGCCAGTCCGGCCCCTTCGAATAACGTCCGCCATGCTTCTTCAACATGTCTTCGACAAGGAAAGGCACGACGTCGGTAAGACCGACCGCCGCTTCTTCGGAATTGGAAAAACCGGTAACCGGTTTGTCACGCACGAGCGGCGCTTGATCCGCCAGCTTCGTATGACGTAGCACGGCGGGCGCGTGGCATACGGCGCCGACCGGTTTTCCGGCGGCATAGAGCGCTTCGATCAGCGCAATCGAATGCGGGTCTTCAGCGAGATCCCATAACGGTCCGTGACCGCCGGGATAGAACACCGCGTCGTAGTCCGCAGCCGACACGGTGGAAAGTTTTACGGTATTCGCCAACGCGGCTTGCGCGTCCTTATCCTTGCCGAACCGGCGCGTCGCATCGGTCTGCGCATCGGGATCATCGCTCTTCGGGTCGAGCGGCGGCTGGCCGCCTTTGGGCGAAGCGAGCGTCATCTCGGCGCCGGCATCCTTGAACACGTAATACGGCGCGGCAAACTCTTCGAGCCAGAAACCAGTCTTCCGGCCGGTATTGCCGAGTTGGTCGTGTGAAGTCAGCACCACCAGGATTTTCATGGAAACCTCGCGAGTCGATTCAGTTCGCGTTGCGCCGAGCCGTGCAGCGGGATGGCCGGCTCCGCGCGTTCTGGCAGTATAGGCGGCTATCCGGCCCGCAGAAGCATCCCGCTCACGCTAGACAACATAAATTTCCGGGTTGTCCACCAAGGGTAAAAACTGTCCTGTGCGTCCATCGAGCGCGAGCATCGTGCCGCTTTCGATATCGAAGATCCAGCCGTGCAGCCGCACCGTTTTGTTTGCCAGACCCACGGCCACACACGGATGCGTGCGGATGTTCGCGAGTTGCGCCATCACGTTATCCTTGACCAGTGCGTCGAGACGCTCGGCATCCGATGCGTAGGTTCGTGACGCGTTGATCGCTTTCGCCGCGTCGGCGTGACGCAACCAGCCTGCCACTGCCGGCAGATGGTCGAGGTTCTTGCATGTGCAGATTGCCGTCATTGCCCCGCAATTGGAGTGACCGCAAATCACAATATCCCGCACGCCGAGTACCGCCACTGCGTATTCGACCGTGGCCGATACCCCGCCCGGCTCGGGACCGTATGACGGCACGATGTTGCCCGCGTTGCGAATGACGAACAGCGCGCCGGGCTCCACCTGGGTCAGTAATTCGGGAACGACCCGGCTATCCGAGCAGGTCACGAACAGCGTGCTCGGACTTTGCGCGGTCGATAAACGCTTGAACAAGGCGCTTTGTTGCGGGAAGACTTCGCGTTGGAAGCGGATGAGCCCTTCGATGATTTCTTTCACGACTTTCTCCGGATAGTCAAAGCCTCAGCCTGCCGGAACTGCGGCAAAGGTCCAAGGCGTGTCTGCGATCGGTTCGCGGGACTATACCGCAGTCGCGGCTGCCGTTTCATCCGGCGGCAAGCAAGCCGCAAACAAAAAAACCCCGGCTGTTACCAGCCGGGGCCAACTCTCTCGTCCGCACACCGGAAACCGTGCGGGCATAAATACTGTACCTGCGCAGACGCAGCGGATGTACACGCGACTCTGGAAGAGTCCTTTCCACCGATCTTCTCCGCTCTCCACCGCTCGCCGGCTTCGCGGCGAAAACCCGAACGCGTTGCGCTAATGCGCGCTATCGCATTGCTGCATTGCTGCATCGCCACATGGCAACACGCATCAACACGCATAAGCGCAACACAACCAGGTCAGTCAATCCTCGCCGCGTTTTCGGCAAAGCTCACGGTTTAATGGCCGTACATCGCATTCCAGTCCGCGGCCGATACCGCCGGACGACCGCTTTGCGACGAGCCCGCGGCGTTGCCACCGTAGCCGCTCAAGTCGCTGTTGCGGGCGGCAATTCGTGCCTGCGCAGCCTGAATCGCATCAGGATAATGCGCCTGGTCGCCGTCACCGACGTGATACCCCGCCTGCTGGAGTTGGATCAGTTCGGCACGCACCTGCTCACGGGTGATGCGGGAATTCGATTGCGCAAAAACGGTGGCCGAAGCGGTAAGCGAAGCAACGATAACGACGGCCTGGATCAAAGACTTCATGGTAAAAACAAACTCCGATGATTGAGGGTGGGCGGTCAGTGGACTCATACTCGTCGTGACCGCTGAACCCAATATAGGCGCCGATTCCGCACGGAGTAACGGGCGCTCATCGAAGGGATTGTTGTTGAATCTGGAGAAATCAGCCGGTGCGCTGGCGAAAAGCAATCAGAGCGGGCCCGGCGCACAGATGCCGGACCGCCCTCCCGTGTCAGGATTTGGGCCGCTCAGGGCTCAGTTGAAATCCCCGGTTTCGAGTTCCACTGACCGTCCCCCGTTTTTTTCGAGGACGCGCCGCGTAGCATTTTCAATCCGCGCGCGATTGGCCTCGAAGGTCCCGACCAGATCGTGGGCCGACGGTCCCTCGTTGCCGAAATGACTATTCAGCGCGTCCAGCGACACGCTGCACCAGACGTCGGCTCCATCGACATTGGCTTCGAAGGCGACGCGCGCCGCTGCCACCACTTCACGGCGTCCGGTGAATTCGATCCTCATAATGACCCTCCATTTGGCGAAAGTAATGCTGATGCCGCAATGGCCATGCCAAGCCGTTCCGGTACCACTTCAATACCGGACTGACCTGCGCCGCCGCTAGCCGCGTTCAGCACACATTCTCCGCAAGGTGCATACTCGAGATCGGCCGCCTTCGGGCGGCCGCGCTTATGCGTCGCGGCATGCGTGTGCCTGTTATGCCGTCAGACGCCTCCAACATCCTAATACTACCGCCCCCATGTCCCGCAGCCCGCAATCGTCGCGTCGTTTAGTCATTGCCGCCGTCATGGCTTCAATGGCAATGGTCGCCATTGAAGCCACCATCGTTTCCACCGCCATGCCGCAGATCGTCGCGCAACTCGGCGATCTGCATCTGTATAGCTGGGTCTTCTCGTCGTTCCTGCTGACGCAAACCGCGATGACCGTGGTGTTCGGCAAGCTTGCCGATCTGTACGGACGCAAGCCGGTCATGCTCGCCGGCATCGCGATCTTTCTGCTCGGTTCGGTGCTGGCCGGCTTCGCGTGGTCGATGCCCGCGATGATCGTGTTCCGTCTGATCCAGGGGGTCGGCGCGGGCGCGATCCAGCCGGTCACGCTGACCATCGTCGCCGATCTCTATCCGGCGCGCGAACGCGGCAAGGTGCAGGGTTATCTCGCCAGCGTGTGGGCGATTTCAGCGGTGGTCGGGCCGATGGTGGGCGGCTTCATCATTCACAATCTGTCGTGGGCGTGGATCTTCTGGATGAACGTGCCGATCGGCCTTGCTTCGGCAGCCGGCTTCATTGCGTTCCTGCGCGAATCGGAACGGCACGCGCGGCCGTCGATCGATTTCGCGGGCGCGGCGCTCTTCATGGCGGCGATCGCGGCACTGATGATGGCGCTGACCTACGCAGGCGACGACGACCTCGTCAAAGCCTCGCTCGCCGGTGGCGCGTTCATGCTGTGCCTGCTGTTGTTCGTGTTCCAGGAACGCCGCGCGGCTGAGCCGATGATCTCGTTCGCGCTCTGGAGCCGACGGCCGATTGCGGCGTGCAATGCCGCCACCGTGCTGGCCGGCATGATCCTGATGGGCGCCACCACCTTCCTGCCGATGTATGTTCAAGGCGTGCTGCACCGTTCGCCCGTGGTCGCGGGTCTTGCGCTCACGATGATGATGGTGGGCTGGCCGGCGGGCGCGACGCTCGCGGCGAAGTCATTTCACCGCATCGGCTTGCGGCGCATTCTGATCGGCGGCAGCGCTTTCGTGCCGCTCGGCGCGGTGTTGCTGCTGTTCCTGCAGCCTGGCGGCTCACCGCTCATCGCGGCGTTCGGCTCGCTCATCATGGGCTTCGGCATGGGCACGTCGAGCGTCAGCTCGCTCGTGCTGATCCAGGAGATCGTCAAGATGGACGAACGCGGCAGCGCGACCGCATCGAATCTTTTCTCTCGCAATCTCGGCAGCACGCTGGGCGCAACGTTGTTCGGCGCGGTGCTCAACTTCGGCCTCAGCCACTCGAAGGATGTGGCCGTGGTCACCTCGGATCAGTTAAAAGCGCTGCTGCAGAATCAGGTGACGAGTCTCGCCGACAGCGACATGATCCGCATGGTGCTGCATCAATCGCTGCACCTGACTTTCATCTCGATCTTCGCGATTGCGATTTTTGTGGTCGTGCTGCTCAGTTTCGTGCCGCCCATCTCCATCGGGCCGACGAAGCAGATTCCGCTTGAAGCGTTGTCGCCACTCGAGGATTGAGCGCCGCTGCGTGATACGTGGCGCTACGCGCCACTCGCCGGCAACGCGGTGGCGAAGAAATCGATCGCCCTTTGGGCCGTTTGCGCGTGTACAGCATCCCGATCGACACCTGGATTGTCCTTGCAGATAGTCGCAAGACGATCCATTACACCGGGCAGGCAGGTGTCGAGAAAGGTGTAGTGCGACGCGCCCGGCACCATCGTGACGCTTGCCTTCGGCAGCAAACCCGCGATGCGGTGAATGTTGGTGTCCACCGGCGCGGTCACGTCGGCCTCGCCCGCGAGCAGCGAGACGGGAATGTCGACGTCCGCGAACGAGTGGCTATCGAAAGCCTCGCCTAGCGCCGGCGCGATCGCAAAGACCGCCTTGACGCGCGCATCCCGGTACGAATCGCCGGCGCGGTCCCGGGACGCCTTCGTTTCCGGCGAAAGCGTGGCGAGTGTCAACGGCGGTGCGTGAGGGTCCTCGTGGATTCTGGCGGCTTCCGGCGGATGACAGATCGCATCGGCCTGCGGCCCCGAGCAGAAACGCTCGAAGGCCGGCAAATTGGTTCGCGCGCCGGCCAGTTCGAGAACCGTGTACCCACCGAGCGAGAAACCTACGGCGCCGATCCGGTCACGATCGACATGCGGGCCCAGCATCGGATCGGCAAGGACGCCGTCCAGCACTTCGCTCGCGTCCGTGGCGCGCTCCCACCAGAGCATGAAGCCATCGCGGGTCATCGGCTCCAATGCGTTGTTACCGGGATGATTGGCGCCCGCCACGATATAGCCCTGGGCCGCGAGCGCCGAGGCCAGCCAGTCGAGACTGTCCGCGCTGCCGCCGGTGCCGTGCGACAGCACGAGCAGCGGATACTTCGCTCGCGCGCTCGACAGCGGCGCATCCACGATGGCCGGGTGCCCATGAAACAGCGGGCGCCCCGGCGCGCCAAGATCATGGGCGAGTTCCGGGCTCGCCGGATCGGCCGGATACCAGATGGTCGTCACCAGCGCCTGGGTCCGAGCCCCGCGCCAGTTACGCACCGTGGCAGGATGAAACACACGCGCGGCCTCACCCACATGCCAGGCGGGCGGATCGGCCGGCGCGGCGGCGTCTGCCCACAACAAGGCCACCGAACACGCGAAGGCGGCACAGCAGAAACGAAACATGACTAATCCTTGCGAATGGGGATCATCAGATCCGTGACGCATGTGTGCTGCAAACCGGCAATCGCCGGGTTCCGGTACACCTCGAGCAACGGACGGTTGTCGCGTGCATAGCCGCTTTGCGGCAGCCAGCCGCGGTAGAGCGCATGGAAGGTCGGCGCGATCAACGCATACGGGCCGATCAGCCGATGCACCGCGTACAGTCCGCCCTCCACCCGCATAGGTTCGATTGCCTCGCCCGGTTCCAGCACATCATGAGGCGACGCGACAAGGCCCGCGTGATAGCGGAAACCGGCAGGCTGCGCCGGATCGCGCGTACAGACGCCGATACGCTGGTCCTCAAGCGCGTTCGCGCCGCAGCCGAGCCGTTCCATCAGCGAGCGAAAGGTTTGCCCGATCGTCGCGACCGGTCCTTCGTGGCGAAGGCACAGAAGATCGAGCGGCGCGATCTCGGTGAGTTCAACCGACGGCAAAGCCGACATCCGGCTTTCAGCCGCGTGTTCGCTGCCGGTCCCGTTTGCCTCGTTGTCGCGGCGCCCTCTGGACGGCGCGGCCAGTCGCTTCTGCCGCGCCTTGAATTCGCTCGGCGTCACCCCGGTGAAACCGCGAAACGCGCGCGCAAAAGCCTGCGGACTGTTGTAGCCGGCGTCGTGCGCGACCATGGTGACCAAAGCCGCGGCGTTGGTCAGCCGTTGCGCGGCCTGGGCGAGCCGCAGGCGCTGCACGGTCTCGACCACGCTTTCGCCGGTTAGCGCGCGATAGATCCGATGGAAGTGATAAGGCGAGAGATGCGCCACCGCGGCAAGGCTCTCGAGCGTATGCGGCGCGCCGGGTTCCACCAGAATCGCCTCGACTACGCGGGCGATCCGTCGACGATAATCGCGTTCGGTGCTGGGCTTCATCATGACGCTAGGATAGCGGCCTCATGGACGGAAGACGGTGCAGAACTTGCGGCATTTACCCGGGCGCAGGCTCGGGTTTCAATACTACAATCAGAACCACGCGACGCCCCAAACCAGAAGGGCGATCTTCAAGAAGAACATAACGAAAAATAGAGAGAGTAAGGGGATCGTATGGATCGTTTGGAACCTACCCTGACAGCGCCTGGCCTCGCTTCAGGAACAACGCCTTTTGCCGGTTGGGACAGCACGCAACGCTTCAGCGTGCGCTACTCGATCAAGCCCTCCGGCAAACCAGGCCTTCTATCCGCGATCCGCTATTCATCAGGCATCAACGGCCAACTGTCGTTTTCAGATGACAGCATCACGCTGCGCCGCTCCCGCAACACAGAAAACAACACAGAACAACGAAACTTGCCGCGTGCGGAAATCTTCGACATCCAACTCGCCCATCACCGCATCTCGTTCGATCTGCATCGAGCGCAAGGTGGCGTCGAGCACGTTGTCCTGAAGGCAAGCAGCGAGGAAGACGTCCGGCGCATCGTCGAGCTGCTGCCGGCTCAAATGACGCCCGCATTCGCGGCAGAGCGTATTGCGCTCACCACGTTCAAGGACAAGCTCAGCGCTCTAACACGCTTCACCTGGGTGACCTACCTGCTGATTGCGCTGAACGTGATGGTGTTCCTGGCGATGTGCCGCGCGGGCGTCGGTGTGATGAAAGTGGACCCCGTTGCGATCGTCGGCTGGGGCACGAACTTCGGACCGTATACGCTCGGTGACGAACCTTGGCGGCTGATCACCTCGATGTTCGTGCATTTCGGCTTGATACACATCACGTTCAACATGATTGCGCTTTACGCCGTGGGGCGCCTCACTGAGCGCCTCTACGGAAACATGCGTTTTCTCGCGCTCTATCTGTTCGCCGGACTGACCGGCAGTATCGCGAGCGTGCTCGCGCATCCAACCATCAACAGTGCCGGCGCGTCCGGCGCCATCTTCGGCGTGGCCGGTGGCTTGCTGATTTTCGTGCTGCGCTTTCGCAAAGAACTGCCCGCCAGCATTGCCGCGCGCAATCGTAGCGCGATGTGGGTGTTCATCGTCATCAACCTGCTCGACGGCTTCCGGCATCGGGGCACCGACAACGCCGCGCACCTGGGCGGTCTCGTCGGCGGTTTGCTGATCGGCGCGCTGCTGGCAAGACCGCTGGACAATGCAGCGCGCGAGCGGCACTCGTTCAGGAGCGCATTGCTGTCCACGCTCATGGCATGCGTCACGCTGGGCGCCTTGACCTATCCGCTGACGCACGTCAGCAAAGCCAAACGCGAGGAGATTCAGTTTTCGAAGCTGCTGGTCGAATTGAGTGCGCAGGAGAAACACGCGATCGACGACACACGTGCATGGCAACACATGAAAATGCATTCGCAAATAGAAAGAGACGCCGCTTCCAACAAGCTCTTTGTGGATATCCTCCCGCAATGGGAGGCGCTTTATACGTCGGTCGAGAACACGCGGTTGCCCGATGGCTCGCCGCGCACCGCGCTAAGACAGGCCATGTTGCGCTATCTCGACGACAATCGCCGGATCGTTCGAACCGGCGCCGTGATGCTCTCGCATACTGAAGATAACGATCCGGTTGCGACGGCATCGCTTCGCGCGCTCAGCCAAGATTCGAAAGAACAGGCAGCGCTGGTCAAGAAGCTGGGCGCGGCGACCGGCAGTCCACCACGCTGAAACAGACATGGACGAGTTTGCCCGGATGTGCGACGGCATCTGCCGATGCATCAATCCATCAATCGCTGTCCCGGCCTGGCCGCGCGCAAATTCGTGCGGCCGGAAATTCTCAACGATCCGACCGTGTACCCGCCTGATTCCGTGCTGAAAACGCTGTTTCTGCTCAAGCCTTTGCCTGCCCCGATCAAGCGCCTGGAAGGCAGGCTGTGGGCGCAGCTAAAAACCGGAGGATAAGAAGTCGGCGCCGCGCGAATCAGGCGCCTTTCGCGTACAGCGTGGACTCAGTGAACCCGTCCGCGGCGAGTACCCGCCCTACCAGAATCAGCGCCGTACGCTCGATGGAGGTCGTTTGCACTTTGCCCACGATATCGTCGAGCGTACCGACGATCTTCTCCTCATCCGGCCAACTCGCCCGATAGACCACCGCGATTGGACAATCGCCGCCGTAATGTGGCCGCAACTCATCGACGATGCGTGCCAGATGACGCACGCCGAGGTGAATCGCCATCGTCGCGCGATGTCTCGCGAGGTCGGCGAGTTGCTCGCCCTCCGGCATGGTCGTTTTGCTGGCGAAACGCGTGAGGATCAACGTCTGCGAAATATTGGGCAGCGTCAGTTCGCAGCCGAGCGTCGCCGCGCAAGCCGCGGTTGCCGTTACGCCCGGCACGATTTCGTAGGGAATATTGAGTTCGCGAAGCCTGCGGATCTGTTCGCCGATTGCGCCATACAACGACGGGTCGCCGGAATGCACGCGCGCCACGTCCTGGCCTTTGTCGTGTGCGGCCTTAAGCAAATCAACGATCCGATCGAGGTCGAGCTCGGCGGTATTCACGACCTGCTCCGCACTATGGCCGTCCAAAACAGCGGCCGGCACCAGCGAGCCGGCGTACAGGATCACCGGACAGCCGCGCACGAGGCGTTGCCCTTTTACTGTGATCAGTTCCGGGTCGCCCGGACCCGCACCGATAAAAAACACCGTCATTCAGTACTCCATGATTCGATTGGCCGGAATGTCATGCATGTGCCATTCAAGTCGAGACTCGCAACGCTTCCAGCAAGTCGGCCACGCTTGCAAACTCGCGATCGACCGCGGGCAATTCAGGGCGCCGCAGCATCACGACCGGCAAGCCGCGTTCGCGCGCGACTTCGAGTTTCGCTTCGGTGGCGCTACCCCCGCTGTTTTTGCTGACGATGACATCGAAGGCTTCCGCGCTGAACAGCGCTCGTTCGCCTTCGAGTGTAAACGGCCCGCGTGTCGCCAGAATCCGCGCACGCGGATGGGTTTCGGGTGCGTCGAGGCAACGTATCGTCCAGAATTGCCGCAGAGGGATTTCGTCGAGATGCGCAAGCGGTTCGCGTCCGAGCGTGAAAAGTGGCCGCTTGAACGAAGCGAGCGCCGCCGTAAGCTCGGCCCAATCGCCGACCATGCGCCAGTCGTCGCCGGCTTGCGGCTGCCAGGCTTCGCGACGCAGTGCCCAACACGGCACGCGCGCCACGCCGCTCGCTTTCACAGCATTGGCGCTAATCTGCGCGGCGTACGGATGCGTCGCGTCAATCACCAGGTCGATACGTTCGTCCGCGATATAGCGCGCCATCCCTTCGCTACCGCCGAAGCCGCCCACACGCACCGCGCATGGCAGATCGTCCGGCACCTTGCCGAGGCCCGCGAGACTGTACACGTGCTCATGACCGAGTTGTCTGGCGATCCGCAAAGCATCGCCGGTGCCGCCGAGCAGCAGAACGCGCTTCATTGCACGGCTCCGACTATGGTTGAGGTGAGTTGCCGGACGCGCCGTGCGTGCCGTTGGCCTGTTTTGTGACCTCCAGCAACGTAATCGGCAACGCCTGACGCCACGTATCGAAACCGCCGAGCGGCTGAGCCTCAGCCAGCGCGATGCGGGTCAGCGTGCCGCCATGCTGCTCCCGCCATGCCGCGAGCGCCGCCTCGCCTTGCAAAGTGACGGCATTGGCGACCAGTCTCCCGCCTTCGCGCAGACGCGCCCAGCACGCATCGAGCACACCCGCCACCGTTACACCGCCGCCGATGAACACGGCATCCGGCTCGGCCAATCCTGCCAGTGCCTCGGGCGCGCGGCCGGCGACCAGTTGCAAACCCGGCACGCCCAACGCATCGCGATTGTGTTCGATGAACCGCTGACGCTCCGCGTGTCCTTCGATCGCGATTGCGCGGCAGCCCGGATGCGCACGCATCCATTCGATGCCGATCGAACCACTGCCCGCGCCGACATCCCAGAGCAGTTCGCCAGGCGTCGGCGCGAGGCGCGCCAGCGTGATCGCGCGGACGTCGCGCTTGGTCAACTGGCCGTCGTGGCGAAAGGCGTCGTCGGGCAAGCCGGTGGTCAACGGCAAACGCGGCGCGCCTTCCGTTGCACGGCATTCAAGCGCGACCAGGTTCAGCGCCGCCACGTCGCCCGCGGACCACTGGTCGGCGCGTCCGTCGATACACCGCTCCAGGTCGCCGCCCAAATGTTCCAGCACGCTCATCCGGGTCGCGCCGAAACCGCGCGCGTTCAGCAACTCAGCCAGCGCTGCGGGTGTACGCCCGTCAGCGCTCAAAACGAACACGCGTGCGCCGTCGTACAAATGGGCATTCAGCGCCGGCAATGGCCGCCCCACTAGCGAAACCGTGGCCACATCCTGCAACGGCCAGCCCAGCCGTGCAGCCGCTAGCGATAGCGACGACGGCGCCGGCAGCACCCGCAATTCACCGGTCGGCAATTGCCGCGCCAACGTGGCGCCGACGCCGAACAGCATCGGGTCGCCACTCGCCAGCACACACACGGGCCCACCACGCTCCGCCAGCAAAGGTGCAAGATCGAACGGCTTCGGCCATGCCGTCCGGCGCGCAGCCAGACGCCTGGGCAGCATCGCCAGATGACGTTCGCCGCCATAAACCACCGACGCTTCCAGCAAAGCACGCCGCGCGGGCCGCCCCAAACCGGCGAAGCCGTCATCGCCTATGCCCACCACAGTCAGCCACGCCGGCATGCATCCATCCTCATTCTGTATCGTCAAATATTGCGCTGTGCCACGCCGGTCAAAGCGTCCAGCCTCGTTGTGCTGTTCGAAAAAAGGCATAATACAGCCGCCGGTGCCCTTCGGGGCCGAAGAGGGAACACAGTGTCGCTGTGGCTGCCCCCGCAACTGTATGCAGCGAGTCCGCCTGCGCTGCGCGCCACTGGTTCGACCGGGAAGGCGGCGGCGGACGATGACCTGCCAGCCAGGAGACCTGCCGGCCAGACTGTTCGTGCCAGCCACCATCGGGCGGGGTGTACCGATGCCGCAGCAATGCCCGTAAGGGCGGCGCTCGGGCCATCGCGCGACGCTCAACCCGGTGTCCGTCTTGAATCAAGCTTCGCCCTCCACTGTTTTACCCGACGCGGCGCTCGCGCTGCGGCCTTCGGCGTGTCCGGGGCTGCTGCGCATCGTCGCCGCGCGCGACGGTGGGATCTGCCGGATCAAACTGCCCGGCGGTGAGTTGAGCGCCGCACAGGCCATCGCGATCGCCGAGGCCAGCACGCGGCATGCAAGCGGTGTAATCGAGCTGACCAATCGCGCGAATCTGCAGGTGCGTGGCGTGCATGCTGTACAAGGCGGGCATGAAACGGCACTGATCGCGGCACTCGTCGACGCGGGCCTTGGACCGGCTGTCGGACCGATTCCAGCCAACGCTGCGGTAGATGCTGCCAGTTTGCTGCTCGCGACTTCGGCGGACGACGTGCGCAATGTGATGGTGAGTCCGACTGCCGGGCGCGATCCATTTGCACTGTTCGACACGCGGCCCCTTTGCACCGAACTGCTTGCCTTGCTGCAAACCGAAGCGCGTTTCGCGGCGCTGTCGCCCAAATTCGCGCTATTGCTCGACGGCGGCGAGCGCCTTGCGAGAGTCGATCATCCGCACGATGTCTGGCTGGCGGCGACGCAAGCCGATGACGGCGTGCGATTTGTGTTCGGCTTGGCCGGTTGCCCCGCTGGAGAGACGAACGCGAAACCTGGCGCCCTCGGCGCCGTACTGCCTACGCAGGTCACCGGCCTGGTTCGCGCGCTGCTGCATACGTTCCTCGATCTGGCCGCCGCCGATGCCACGCGCATGCGTCATCTGCTTACCGCGCATTCCATCGACGCCGTTTTGCAGCACGCTCGTCAGTACATCGATTTCCCGCTGTCACGCGACGCGTCGCTCGCACACTGGCAACGCGGCACGCCTGCCGATGCCACGCTGCGGCTCGGCGCGCACGCTCAACGCGTCGTGGGCCTGCAGCACGCGGGCGGCCAACCGCCTCTCGGACGCCTCGACGCCGCCACCTTGCACCGCCTCGCCAAACTCTCCCAACAGCACGGCAACAGCACGCTGCGCATCACGCCCTGGCAAAGCGTCCTGCTGCCCGATATCGCAGCAAACCATGCGGCCGCCGTGCTCGCGGAAATGAACGCGCTAGGTCTCGCCTGCGATCCCGCGCAGCCGATTACACACCTGATCGCCTGCGCCGGTTCCACGGGCTGCGCAAAAAGCCTCGCCGATACCAAGGCCGATGCACTGCTTCTGGCGAATCGCTTGCCCGCTGGCGTCGACGTTCATCTGAGCGGCTGTCCGCGCTCATGCGCTGCGGCCTATTGCGCGCCGTACACGCTGCTGGCCACCGCGCCCGGCCTCTATGACCTCTATCGACGCAATGGCGAACCGGATTTCGGCTCGTGCGTCGCGCACCAACTTACGATCGAACAGGCCGCCGACATGCTCGACTCATTGGCCTACCCGGCCCGGAGCCCTTTAGATGCTTGATTACATTCGCGACGGTCAGGAGATCTATCGCCAATCCTTCGCGACGATACGTGCAGAGGCCGATCTTTCGCGCATTCCCGCCGACCTCGAAAAACTCGCGGTGCGTGTGATCCACGCCTGCGGCATGGTGGACGTCATTGAAGACCTGCAATTTTCCGCAGGTGCGGGCGCCGCGGGCCGCACGGCGCTGGCACAAGGCGCGCCGATTCTGTGCGACGCCGGTATGGTGGCGCAGGGCATCACGCGCGCACGATTGCCCGCCAACAACGAAGTCATCTGCACGCTCACGCATCAGGACGTGCCCGCGCTCGCGCGCGAACTCGGTAATACGCGTTCGGCCGCCGCGCTCGAATTGTGGCGGCCGCATCTGGCCGGCAGCGTCGTGGTGATCGGCAATGCGCCGACCGCCCTCTTCTATCTGCTTGACATGCTCGACGACGACGCGCCGAAACCCGCGCTGATTCTTGGTTTTCCAGTTGGCTTTGTCGGCGCTGCCGAATCGAAAGCGATGCTGGCGGAAAATAGCCGCGGCGTGCCCTACGTCGTGATTCATGGCCGGCGCGGCGGCAGTGCTATGGCGGCCGCCGCGGTGAATGCGCTGGCGACGGAGGTCGAGTAAATGACCGTGCGAGGACGTTTATTCGGCCTGGGCGTCGGCCCCGGCGACCCGGAACTCATCACGCTAAAAGCGCTGCGCGTGCTGAAAGCGGCCCCCGTGGTCGCGTATTTCGTCGCGAAGGGTAAAAAGGGCAACGCCTTCAGCATCATCGAGGCGCATCTGCATGACGCTCAGCAGCATCTGCCGCTTGTGTATCCCGTCACGACCGAAGCGCTCGAACCGCCGCTTTCGTACGAAGCGATCATCGCCGACTTCTACGACACCGCCGCGGAGATTGTCGCCGGCCATCTCGACGCCGGCCGCGACGTCGCGGTGATTTGCGAAGGCGATCCGTTTTTCTACGGCTCGTATATGTATCTGCACGACCGCCTTGCTGCGCGTTTCGAGGCCGAAGTCGTGCCCGGCGTGTGTTCGATGCTCGGCGGTGCGGCCGTTCTGGGCGCGCCGCTGGTGTATCGCAATCAGAGTTTGTCGGTGCTCTCCGGCGTGTTGCCCGAAGACGAATTGCGCCGGCGCCTCGCCGATGCCGACGCCGCGGTCATCATGAAACTCGGCCGTAATTTCGATAAGGTGCGGCGCGTGCTCGTCGAACTAGGGCTCGCGCATCGGGCGCTTTACGTCGAACGCGCGACCATGGGTAATCAACGTATTGTGGCCCTCGACGAAGTCGACCCGATGGCCTCGCCGTATTTCTCGCTGCTTGTGGTGCCGGGGGAAAAATGGCAAGGATGACGCCGCCCGCCATCGTCATTCTCGGCGCGGGCGCGTTGGTAACCGCACGGCGTATCCAGACGCTGTATGCCGGTTCCCAGGTGCATGCCTTGCAGGGGCGCGTCGAAGCTGACGTCTCGTATACGGAACTCCGCGCGCATCTGTGCGATCTTTATGCGCGCGGCACGCCGATCGTTGCGCTCTGCGCCGCAGGTATCGTGATTCGCTGCATCGCGCCCTTGCTGTCGAACAAGGGCGTCGAGCCGCCGGTACTGACCGTGGCGGAAGATGGCAGCGCGGTCGTGCCATTGCTCGGCGGCCTTGCAGGCGTCAACGTGATGGCACGTGAGATCGCGGCTGAATTGGCTGTGCCGCCGGCGATTACGACGAGTGGCGAACTGCGCTTCGGAACGTGTGTGCTCAATCCACCCGAAGGCTATGCACTCGCCGATATCGCGCAAGGCAAGCGCTTTGTTTCGGACCTGCTCGCAGGAGAAAGCACGCGAATCGAGGGCGAAGCGCCGTGGCTCGACGATGCGCAACTGCCGCGCTCTGAATCGGCACGTCTCGCGATTCGCGTGACACCCCGTGCGTGGGATGGGCGTGATGATGAGTTGGTGATTCATCCTCGGAGCGTGGTGGCGGCGGTCACTGTGCCGGGTGCGGGTGCGGGTGCTGGCTCGGCCTCTGCTACGAACGCAAACCTCAGCGCAAATTCCAGATCGGATTCCCAGACGGGTTCTGGCGCGCGGATCGCAGCGTTGGTGCGCGAGGCATTGGACGCACACGGTCTTGCGCCGCTTTCGCTCGCGGCATTGCTGGCGCCTTCTGAACACATGTTGGACGCGGCGCTCGCCGATGCCGCAGCGAGCCTGAATGTGCCCCTGCGTTTTGCCCAGCCGCGCCCGCAGGACGGCGAACCGCCGAGCAATCTGCTGCATGCCGCGCTGCGTGTCCCTTATCAAACGCTGCACGACGACGCGGACGCAGGCGTTGCCCTCGCGTTGGCCGCGCTGGCCATCGACCCGCACACGATTGGCCGCGCGCGCGGCCGCCTGACCGTGATCGGCCTCGGTCCAGGCCGTGCCGACCTGATGGTGCCTGCCGCACGAACCGCGCTGAACGAAGCCACCGATATTCTCGGTTACGAAACCTACGTGAAAATGGCCGGCCCGTTGCGCGCCGATCAACGCGTGCACGGCACCGACAATCGCGAGGAAATGCAGCGGGCACGCCATGCGTTCGAACTTGCTGGCACAGGACGGTCGGTGGTGATGGTGTCGTCGGGCGATCCCGGCGTGTTCGCGATGGCGGCTGCGGTGCTTGAGGCACTCGAAGAAGGCGGTTCGGCGAACGCCGGCTGGCGTGCGGTCGAACTCGCCATCGTGCCGGGGGTGTCGGCAGCCATGGCGACTGCCGCACAAGCCGGCGCGCCGCTGGGTCACGATTTCTGCATGCTGTCGCTATCCGACAATCTGAAACCGTGGACCATCATCGAAAAGCGCCTCCGGCATGCGGCCGAAGCGGATCTGGTGATGGCTTTTTATAACCCGATCTCGCGCGCACGACCGTGGCAACTGGATAAGGCGCTGGATATCCTGCGGGAATATCGCACGGCAGCAACGAAGGTGGTACTCGGTCGCGATATCGGCAGACCGGGCGGCACACTGCGTACGATCACGCTCGGCGAGCTGCGCTCGTCCGATGTGGATATGCGGACGATGGTGATCGTCGGCTCGTCGACCACGCGCGGGTTTGCCAACGGCATCGACGGTGGCGAGTGGGTTTATACGCCGCGCTGGTATGAGTGAGCGGTTGGCTCGCTCATACCGCCCTCCTTTGAGGTAGCCGCCTGGTTCAACAAAGGGAACCCGCTTAGCCCCCTAAGCCGCTACCTTCAGATCGTCAATCGCCCGCTGCCGCACCCCCAGATCGTCCCAAAGCTCCGGATGGCATGTGAACACCAGAATCTGGTGCCGCGTGGCCGCGTCGATCAATGCGCGCTTGATCGCGTCGCGCCGTGCCGCATCGGTATGCACGGCGGCATCGTCGAGCATCAGCAAGGTCGGGCGGCCCGATGCCTTCAACAGATCCGCATAGGCGAGCCGGGTCAGAATACCCAATTGTTCCCGCGTACCGAAACTCAACGCGTCGAGCGTATCCGCTCGACCATAACGATCCAGCGTCGCGGGACTCAGATCGTCACCGAGCGCGATCGTCGACTGCGGGAAAATCCGCTTCAGGTAGTGTCCGAGGCGTTCGGTCAACGGCGCACGCAGTTGGGCCACCGCGGCATCGCGTTCGTCGACTAGCACCTCGTCGAGCAAACTCAACGCACCCGCCCGCAAGCTCAGTTCGTCCTTGCGACGCGTAGCCTGTTCCACTGAAGCCTTCACGGTCGCGAGACGTTCGCCAAGCCCGGACGCGCCAACCGTCTCCAGTTGACTGCGCAATTGCGCGATCCGCACCTGCCGCTCATGCTGCTCGTTGCGTGCAAGCTCAGCCGACGCCCGATAGCGTTTCGCTTCAGCCGCCGGATCGTCGAGACGCGCCGCTTCCAGTTCGCGCTCACGTCCTTCGAGCTGTTTCTTCAGCGCTTCGACCTGCACACGCTGCTCGACGATTTTCGTCTGCCACTGCGCACGGTTGCGGCAAAACGCTTCGTCGCCCAGTTGGGCTTCCTTGCGCTGCACCTGAACCGCGAGCGACTCTGTCGTTGCGGTAGCGGTGGATTTGCTTTCCGCGGCCTGCGCCAGCACTTTTCTGGCGGCTTCCAATGCATCGCGCGCGATGTCGGCATTGCGGCGAGCTTCGTCGAGCGGCAGCGCAGCAGACGCATCGGGCAATAGCGCCAGCCGCTCATTCGAAGTCTTCAAACGTGCAGCAGCCGTCGCCAAGGCGGCACGCAACGCGTCGATACCCTGCGGCGCATGCACTTCAAGAATCTTCGCCTGACTTTTCTGCTGCGCGACCAGCGTCTTCCACTGCTCGTGCCGGGCCTCGGCCTCGCCTAGCGACGCCACGCCCAGGGCCTGCAATAACTGCGCATGACGAGCTTCGAGCGACGCCAGCTCGGACAACTGCGCCGACAAATCGGACACGCCCGGAATCACGCGCAATTCGCCAAGCTCGCCAAGGCCGATCAGCTTCTCTTCATCGACCCGTAACACGCCCTCGCCGCTTACCTGCGTATCGCCGACGCTAATCGCACCCGTCAGCCGGTATTCGATGCGCGTCATCGCCGCTTCGGTACGCGCGCGCAGCACGGTCAATTCGGCATCGAACGATTGCAGCCGCTTCAACTGCGCTCCGTCGATTTCGAGCGCGGCAGCCGCGCGCGTCGCCTCCAGCACGGCCTCATTTGCCTTGTCAGCAGCCGAAATCGCTGTTTCAAGCCGCTCGCTCTCGGTGCGGTGCAGAGCAATCTGACTGCGCAGATCGCCCGCGGTCACCGCAGCGTTCGCCAGTTCCTGCGCACGCGTGGCGTCGGCATACACCTGCTCGAATTGCGTCACGCTCGCCTGAGCCTGCGCATGTTCGTTCTGTATCGCCGACACGTTGGCGCGCGCGGCATCGAGTTGTTGCCTCTCGCGTGCGACGGCCGTTTCCAGTTCGTTCGCCGCCTGTTCCTGCTGCAACGAGAGTGCCAGTTCCGCGTCCTTCAATTGCAACGACTGTGAGAGCGCCTGAAGACTACGCTCGAGTTCCGCCGCGGCATCGGCACGCTGTTGCGCCTGCACCGCTTTCTGCTCGTGCAGCTCCCAGGGGCGCTTGCGTTGCGCGTCGTCGAAAGCTTCCTGCTGCGCGGCAAGCCGCACGATGTTTTCGTCGAACTGCTGGCGCTGCTGCTCCAGCTCGTCGCGTTCCTCATTGAGCGCCGCCAACGCCTGTTCGGCCTCGGCCAACGGCCCGGTGGACTTCTGCGTACGCGCGGTAAGCAGTTGCCAGAGTTCGCGCTGCACGGCGGCGATCAACGCGTCCTCGCCCGCGGATTCGCTGCTACCCGAGAGTTGCGAAAGCGCGTCGCGAAGATACTGCGCCGCGTGCCCGGTGGAATCGCGCACCTCCTGCGTGCCGCCCTGCTGCACCCACAACAAACCGGGAACGCCGGCGTTTTCCGCCTTGAGCGGCCCACGCGCGGCACGCGAAAAACCGAGCAGCGCGGCGAGTTTGTCCTCGGCTTCGTCTTCACCGAACACCGCCTGACCGATCTTCAACTCACAACGCTGCCGTGTGACGAACTGCTTCGACAGCCGGCATGCCGTGCCGTCCAGATCGAACGTCACTTCAACCGACGGCTGCCCGCTCGCCTTGCCCCACGGCAACAGGTCCTTCAGATGCGAAGCCTTGTAGCGCTCGAGGAACACCGCTCGCACGGCTTCGGCAATCGTGCTCTTGCCGGCCTCGTTCGGACCGGTGAACAGGTTGAGCCCGGGCTGCAGGTCGTCGATAACGAGGCGGCCGGTGAACTGCCTGAATTCCTGAATCGCAATACTTTCCAGCTTCATGCGGACCTCGCTTCGCGCGGCAGCTCACGTTGAAAACGGGCGAGAAGCAATAACGCCTCCGCCGCGCGCTTGACCTGTTGCGGGTCGGACTGCGGGTCTTCCTGCAAGCTTCGCAGACGCGCCACCACCTTCGCAAGGTAGCCGCTCTGCGCGCCGAGTTCGGCGAGGTCGGCGACGGTGGGCAGCACCTGCAGGCCGCTCAGATCGACGCGCAGCGCACGCACCCGCGCGCGGGTTTCTTCCACCGCGACGTGAATCGCCTCCGCCTCGGCCAACGCGGTCGTGCCGCTGACAGTGACGCGCAGCACGTCGTGACTGCCTGATGCGGCAAGGCGCGTCCTGAGCGAATCCACATCGGTCGGCACCGAGATCGTTTCCTCCCAGCGATGCCATTGATATTTCCCCACCCGCACCGCTTCCACGGCCGGCACGGCGCCAGGCTCGCTCAACGTGACGTCGAGCATGAAGCCCGGCTCGTTGGCGCGAAACCGGTCCTGCTCGTGCGTACCGGCATACCAGGTACGTTCGTCGACCCGCAGATGGCCGTGCCAGTCGCCGAGCGCAAGATAGTCCAGACGCGCGCTCGCGGCACGCGTTGCTGCGATCGGGTTCGACGAATCGATACCCTCCTGCAAGATCCCGCTCACGCTGCCATGCGCGAGTCCGATGCGGTGATAGCCGGGCGGCGTCTCTGCTGTGTCGAAGAAGCCCGTGGTGTCGTCGTAGGTGATGCGTTGCGTGAGCGGCGCGCACAGCAATGCGCATTGGCAGGCGTCGAGCGTCACCACGCCGGGTTCGAGCACCACCCGCACGTTCGGCGCGATGCAGTTCAGGCGCTGCGCACGGGTCCACACGCTCTCGACCAGCGCGGCGTCGTGATTGCCGGGCAGCATGATCCATGGCCCGGAAAACGCTTGCAACGCGCCGAACAGGCGGCGGATCACCGTGTCGGAGACGGTCTGCAGGTCGAATACGTCGCCCGCGACCAGCACGGCGTCGACCTTGCGCGCGGCGGCTTCCCCGGCGATCCGCCGCACGGTTTCGAAGCGCGCCTCCGCGAGGTGCGCGGCATCGTGCGGCTCGAACTGGCCGAACTGCGTGCCTATCTGCCAGTCCGCGGTGTGCAGAAACCTGATCACTGTGCCTCCATTCCGTTCAATTGCATCGTCACTCAACCGTCATTTGGCGCTCATGTTACCGCGCCAACGGGTCAAAGAAAGTCCCAGGCCGGTGCCACGTCACGGGCACAGCGGCGCTACACTCGCGTTTCTGGACGACCAGATCAATCGCACCGCAACATTTCAATCGACCAGGCCCCCGCCGCCCCCGCTGCCGATGAACAAAGAGACCGAACTGAAGAAGGCCAAGCGCACCCCGCTGCTGTTACTGGCGGCCGCAGCCTGCGTTTTCGTCGTAACCGCCTTCATGCCACGCGGCCTCTGGGTGGACGGCATCAAGGCCGTGGCGGAGGCCGCCATGGTCGGCGCGCTCGCCGACTGGTTCGCGGTGGCGGCGCTGTTTCGCCGTGTGCCGATCCCGATCGTCTCCGCGCACACCGCGATCATTCCAAGGAACAAGTACAAGATCGCCGACAACCTCGCGGTGTTCGTGCAGGACAAGTTTCTGGACGTGCCCTCGCTGGTCGGGCTGATCCAGAAGCACGACCCGGCGCAAAGCATCACCGGCTGGCTGACGAAACCGGCCAACACGGCGCGCCTGGGCGATTACGTGGTCAGGCTGACGGGCGGCATTCTCGAACTGACCGACGACGTGCGCATCCAGGTCTTCATCAAGGACGCCTTGCGCGACGTGCTGGCCAAAGTCGATCTGTCGCAATCCATGGGCGCGATTCTCGACACACTCACTAAAGACGGCCGCCACCAGGAACTGCTCGATGCCGGCATCGAACAGGTCGTGGCGCTGCTGAGCGAGCCGCAGGCGCGCGAGTTTATCGCGGAACGCATCGTCGAGTGGGTGAAGAACGAGTATCCGAAGATGGAGATGATTCTGCCGTCGGCGTGGCTGGGCGAGAAAGGCGCCGAAACGATCGCCAATGTAGTGAACCGGATGCTCGAGCAGATCAGCGAGAACCCCACCCATCAGTTACGCCAGAAGTTCGACGAGGCCGCGCAGAAGCTGATTGTCAAACTCAAGAGCGATCCCGCCTTCCTGCAAAAAGGCGAGGAACTGAAGCGCTACCTGGTGGAAGGCGAAGTGCTGAGTACATATGTCAAGGACATGTGGGGCGAGTTGCGCGCATGGCTCAAGCGCGACCTGCAAAGCAGCGATTCGGCCCTGCATGCCCGGGTGATGGCGATGGGTCAATGGGTGGGCCGGGAACTGGCGCACGACCCCGCGCTGCGCCAGTCGCTCAACGATCATATGGAAGAAGTGGCGCGCGGCATGGCGCCGGATTTCGCCCGGTTCCTCACGCGCCACATCAGCGATACCGTGAAGAACTGGGATTCACGCGAAATGTCACGGCAGGTCGAGCTGAATATCGGCAAGGATTTGCAGTACATCCGCATCAACGGGACGATCGTGGGCGGCTTTATCGGTTTGCTGCTGTATGCGAGTTCGCGATTGTTCGAACTGTTGCGGCTGCACCTGGGCTAGGCGGAAACGACCGCCACACGTCAAAACGCCTACAATCCAGGCATATGAATTGCTCGGGCGCTTTATCTACCTGCCGCCGTTCCATTCGCGCGTGCCCTCGAGCAAAGCGACAGCGTCATCACATCGAGAAGTGTGTTCATGAAAATATCGTTACCGCCGCACGGGCGGCCGAACCGCGTATACCCGCCGGGCACGCCCAGTCTGCATGGCCTCGCCTCGGTCATCACCGGCGTGGTGGTGGTGTGCGCGCTGTACTTCGGCCGCGAGGTGCTGATCCCGATCACCCTCTCCGTGCTGCTCAGCTTTCTGCTCGCCCCGCTGGTGCAGGCGTTGCGGCGCCTGCACATGGGGCAGTTGCCGTCGATCTTTATCGCGGTGCTGTTCGCCCTCGCCGCTTTGCTGGCCGTAGGGGGGCTGATCGGGGCGCAACTGGTGCAACTGGCGGGCGATCTGCCGCAGTACCAGGAGGCGATCGAGCAAAAGATCGAGACGGTGCAGGAGAAAACCGTCGGCCGGGCCGATTCGCTGATGAGCCGCGCCGCCGCCGCACTGCAGCGCGTCGCGCCAACCAAGCCGGCCCCGCCGCGCCTGACCGGACGCGCGGCGCGCAATGCGCCGGCGGTGCCGACGCCTGTGGAAGTGCACGAGCCCTCGCCCACGCCGCTGCAACTCGCACAACGGGCGCTGTCGCCGGCGATCGCACCGATCGAGACGACCTTCATCGTGCTGGTGGTGACGATCTTCATCCTGTTGCAACGCGAAGATCTGCGCGACCGGTTGATCAGTCTGTTCGGCTCACGCGACCTGCACCGCACGACCACCGCCATCAACGACGCTGCTGGGCGCCTGAGCCGCTATTTCGTCGCGCAACTGGGCGTGAACCTCAGTGCGGGCGGCATCATTGCGATTGGCCTCGCAATCATCGGCGTGCCGGGGGCGCTGCTGTTCGGCGTGATTGCCGCGTTGCTGCGTTTCGTGCCGTATATCGGCATCTGGATCGCCGCGATTCTTGCCGTGTTTCTCGCCGCCGCCATCCAGCCCCAATGGACCATGGCGGTCTACACGCTGATCCTCTTCATCGTGGTCGATGTGGCGGCCGGTCAGATCGCCGAGCCGCTGCTGTACGGCCATCGCTCGGGCCTGTCGCCGCTGGCGGTAGTGGTGGCGGCGATTTTCTGGAGCTGGCTGTGGGGGCCGATCGGCCTCGTGCTGTCCACGCCGCTCACGCTGTGCGTCGTCACACTGGGGCGCTATGCCGACCGTCTGAACTTCCTCACGGTGCTGCTGGGCGACCAGCCCGCGCTGACGCCCGCGCAGAACTTCTATCAGCGGCTTCTGGCAGACGATACCCATGAGGCCATCGTGCAAGCCGAGCGCCTGCTGCGCGAGATGTCGCTGATCGACTACTACGACAACGTCGCGCTGGAAGGCCTCAAGCTCGCGCGCAACGATGCGATGCGCGGCGTATTGATGCCCGAGCAGCTGGCACGCATCAACGATGCGCTGGTCGATATCGTCGAGAACCTGGAAATCGCCGACGGACTGCCGGATCGCCTGTCACGCACGGAACCGGCCGACTCGGTGGGCGCGATACTGGCTTCGGCGTCGGCGGATCTTTCGGACCGGCACGACAGCCACAATCCGGCCCATACGCCGCTGCGCCATGAAAGAGAAAAGACCTCGGTGCTGTGCGTGCCTGGACGTGGCGCATTCGACGAGGTTACCGTGGCGATCGCCGTGCAATTGCTCGGCCGCCACGGGTTTGCGCCGATCATGGCCACGCACTCGGGTTATCGCAGCGCACATGCCGACGAGCCGAGTTTCAGGGACGCGCCGATCATCTGCATCATCTCGCTCGACGCGCCCGAATCGCCGCCGTATCTGCGCAATATGCTGCGGCGTACGCGGGAATGGCGGCCGAAGGCAACCCTGGTGGTTGGCGTCGGCGGAGCGCCAGAAGGCAGCGCGGAGACCGGCGCAACCGGCGCTTCACATGCGGCTCCCACCTTCCGCGCGATGATCGAGGAATGTCAGGTGACGACGAGTGTGCATCACGCGCGCCAGACTTCCCACGCGGCTGGCGCGGATTGAGGCGGTCCGCACGGACGCCTGCATGATTGAATGAATGAAAGAGGCCGTGAGGTGCTGGCGCACCCCGCGGCCTTTCCGTTTGCGCTGCTTCAATGCACCGAAGCACCAATGCTCCCGCGCAATGTACCCAAAATGAGGACAGCCGCGCGCCACCCCTCCTGCATACTTCATCGATCGATTCGCACCGTCTTTAGAGCGCGTTCAGCGCCGTGGCGGGCAATTCCCGGCATCGAAGATCCAGGAGACATGCATGAGCCGCAGCTTCAAACCCTATCCCTTCACGCCTCGTCACTACGCGGGCGCGGTGCCGCCGCTGGTCGACGGACGCGACCCCGTGCGCCGCGCGGTGGCGATTGTCGGCGGCGGTCCCGTCGGCATGACGCTGGCGCTGGCGCTGGCTCGCCAGGGCGTGCGCTCCGTGCTGATCGAAGCCGACGACGGCGTTTGCACCGGCAGCCGCGCAATCTGCATTTCGCGGCGCAGCCTGGAGATTTTCAAACGCCTCGGCGCCGTGCACGGCTTCCTGCAAAAAGGCCTGCCATGGACCGGCGGCCGCAGCTTTTATCGCGATGCCGAAGTGTTCCGCTTCACCATGCATCAGGACGACGAGCAATCGCTGCCGCCGATGATCAACATCGCGCAATACCAGATCGAACAGTTGCTGCTCGACGAAGTAGAACAGCACGCCGATCTGATCGAGGTCCGCTGGCAAACGCGCGTGACCGGCATCGAGCAGCATGCCGGCGATGGCGCCGCGGGCGCGACGCTCGCCCTGAGCACCGGCGACACCGCATGGAAAATGGGCGCGGATTGGGTTGTTGCATGCGACGGCGGCCGCAGCACGATACGCGAGGCGCTTGGCCTCAAGCTCACGGGCACGACCTACGAGGGCCGCTATGTGATTGTCGATATCGAACTGGAGAGTGCGCGCGCCACCGAACGCCTCGCCTATTTCGACCCGCCCTCCAATCCCGGCTCGACCGTGCTGGTGCACAAACAGCCTGACAATGTCTGGCGCATCGACTACCAGCTTCGCGACGACGAAGACCCCGAAGCCGCGGTCAAGCCTGAAAACGTAATGCCGCGCGTGCAGAGCGTGCTCGATTCGATGGGCGAAACCGGCGCATGGTCGCCAATCTGGATTACGGTCTACAAAGCCAATGCATTGACCCTCGAACGCTACCGTCACGGCTCGGTGCTGTTCGCGGGCGATGCCGCGCATCTCGTGCCGATTTTCGGCGTGCGCGGCGCAAACTCCGGCATCGACGACGCGGACAATCTCGGCTGGAAACTCGCTTGCGTGGTCAATGGCATTGCGTCGGCGCGGCTGCTCGACAGCTACAGCGACGAGCGTGTTTTCGCGGCATGTGAAAATCTGAGCTACGGGATGAAAAGCACGGAATTCATGGCACCCCCGTCCTTCGCGTTCGACCTGATGCGCAAGGCCGTATTGGGACTAGCCGAACATCATCCCGCCGTGAGACCACTGATCAATCCGCGGCAGACGCACGCCATTGCGTACGCCCAGTCCCCACTCAATCAGGTTGCGGCCACAGCGTCGGATGCGTTCGCCAAAGGCCCCGCGCCAGGCACGGTGCTGCCGGAGTGCCGCCTGCAACGCCTATGCGACGGCGCAGCAGTCGACATCCATCTCACCGACCTGCTTGGGCCGTGCTTCACCGCGCTTCGCTTCGGCCCGACTGCGGCACAAGACGAGGCATGGCAGCAACTGCATCATGCGCTCGGTGAACACAGCATTCCGTTCAAGGCGGTCACGCTGGTCATGGCCGACGCGCCGCGCACCGCCTGCCCGAACGTAGTCGATCCGGCGGGACGCCTGCACGAGATGCTCGACGCGACGCCGGGCACGGTCTATCTGATCAGGCCCGACGGTCACGTGCTCGCCCGCTGGCGCAACGGCAGCGCGGCGAATGTGCAAAGCGCCGTGACGGCCAGCCTGACGAAATGACGCAAGGGGAATCCACACCATGACCGATAGCGAACTCGACCGCGTCTACACGACGCTCTGCACGACACTCACCACCGAAGGCGAAGCGCAAGCGCCTTTGTATCTGGCACGCCTTGCGCTGCTAGCTATGACGGAGCTCGGCGATATGCAGCGGGCGTTGTCGCTGATCGAAGCGGCGAAGCTGCCGCCCACCTCGGCCGTGACCGCGTAACGCAGCCGGAGTACGGCGCAGCGCCGCCGAAGCAAACCATCAGACGAAAAAACCGCCCCGCGAGTGAACTGATCACGCGGGGCGGTTTTTCGTGGCTACGTTCACTGTCGTGGGTACAGGCCCAACGTGCTCGCATGCAAGCGCGCGAGTCCGAGTAGCGCGTCCGTATACGGCGTCGGCACATTGGTGAGTTGCCCCAGTTCGCGCACCGCGGCCACCAGCGCGTCGAGCTCGACGGCCTTGCCCGCCTGTACGTCCTGCAGCATCGAGGTTTTCATCGCGCCGAGTTTGAGCGTGACCTCGTGCCGATCCGCCGGCGCCTGCTCGATCGGAATACCAAAGCGTGCGCCGATCTCCTTCGCTTCCAGCATGATGCTGGTGACGAAGTTGCGCACCAGTTCGTCGCTGAGAATCCGATCGGTGGTCGCGCCGGTGATGGCGCTGATCGGATTCATCGTCATATTGCCCCACAGCTTGTACCAGACGTCGCGCTGAATCTGCTCCGACAGCGACGCATTGAAGCCCGCCGCGCCCAGCGTGGCGGTGAGCGTTTTGACGCGTTCGCTCGGCTGTCCTGACGCCTCGCCGATAATCAGCCCATTACCCTGATGATGCCGAATGACGCCCGGCGCTTCGATCAGACAACTGGCATGCACCACGCAGCCCACCGTTTGCGCGGTGGGAATCGCGGCGGCGATCGCACCGTCAGGATCGATCGACTTCAACCGCTTGCCGGCGAAATCGCGGCCGAGCCCGTCGCAGAACCACCATGGCACGCCGTTCATTGCGGTCAGCACGGTAGTCTGCGAGTCCAGCAGCGGCGCGACATGCTCGGCCACCGACGCCATGGCCGGCCCCTTCACCGCCACCACGACGAGATCCTGCACGCCCAGATCCGCCGGCTGTTCGCTCGCCTTCACCGGCACGGTGTGCGTCACGCCACCTTCGATCAGACGCAAGCCGTGCTGCTGCAACGCATCGAGCGTCGCACCGCGCGCCACCACGCTCACGCCGTGTCCGGCCTGCGCGAGCTTCACGCCCATCCAGCCGCCGATCGCACCTGCACCGTAGATTGCTACTTTCATCGATTCAATCCTTGCTTTGATTCCTGAGCCAGGCTTTGCGTTAAGCCTTGCGTTATTTCTTGCACTATTCCTGTTATTCCTTATAGCTCGCGTCGATGCGATCCACGCGCCGCACCAGGGCGTCGAACACATCCTGTCCCGCACCGTGGCGCGGATCGAACTGCAACGAATCGCGTGAACAGCGGATCGCCACATCTTCCGGCACCGGCCGCGCGCGGCCCATCGAGAACGTGGCCATCTGAATTTCGCACGCGCGGTTGAGCGTCCACAGGATAGCGAAAGTCTGCGGCAACGTGTGGCCCCATGAAAGCAGGCCATGGTTGCGCAGGATCACCGCCTGTTTGTTACCGATATGGTCCAGCAAGCGCGGCCCTTCTTCCGCATGCACCGTAATGCCTTCGAAGTCGTGATACGCGATACGGTCGTGCAACTGCGCGCTATAGAAGTTGGTCTGCTCCAAACCGTTTTCGAGGCAGGCCACCGCGACGCCCGCCGTGGTGTGCGTGTGCATCACGCAGTGCGCATCGGCCAGGCCTTCGTGAATCGCCGCATGCACGACGAAACCCGCGGGATTCACCGGATACGGCGAGTTGTCGAGCACGCTTCCTTGCGCGTCGATCTTCACCAGATTGCTCGCCGTCACTTCGCTGTAGTGCAGGCCGAAAGGATTGATCAGGAAATGACGCTCGTCACCGCTGACGCTGGCCGGCACGCGCAACGTGATGTGGTTGTAGATCATCTCGGTCCAGCCGAGCATATCGAAGATGCGATAGCACGCTGCCAGTTGCACGCGCGCCTGCCATTCGTCGGGATGCATCGCGGCGGACTTCGGTGGGCTCGCCGGTTGTACTTCAAGAATCGTCATCAGGGTCTCCATTGTTATCGCTCATCGATTCGGATGCGCGGCCGTTGCGCGCCGCAGCGCTTAAGCGCCCGCCACCACCGCCGCGATCGACGACGCCACATAGCCCGCGTTGCGCGCATTCAATCCGGCGACGCACATGCGCCCCGAACGCAGCACATACACGGCATATTCGCTGCGCAAACGCTCGACCTGGGCTTCGCTCAGGCCCGTGTAGGTGAACATGCCGCGCTGCGCGACATAACGCTCACGCATCACTTCATCGACGCGGCCTGCGAGGCCGTCGTGAATCGTGCCGCGCATGGCCAGAATCCGTTCGCGCATGGTGGCGAGCTCCGCTTCCCACGAAGCCCGCAAGGACGCGTCCGACAGCACATTGGCGACGAGGCGTGCGCCATGCGTCGGCGGATTGCTGTAGTTGGCGCGCACCGCCGACATCAATTGACCAAGCACGCGAGCCGCCTCGTCCCGGCTCTTGCACACGACGCTCAATGCGCCGCAGCGCTCGCCGTACAGCGAGAAGTTCTTCGAAAACGAATTGGCGGCGATCAACGGCACGCCCGCATCGGCGAGCAGGCGCACGCAGGCGGCGTCCTCCTCGAGGCCCGAACCGAAACCTTGATACGCCATGTCGACGAACGCAATCAGCTTGCGGCGCTGCAATACCGGCACCAGTTCCGCCCATTGCGCCGGGCTCAGATCGACGCCGGTCGGGTTGTGACAACACGCGTGCAGCAGCACGATGCTCTGCTCCGGCAAGCGGCCAATCGTCTCGATCATGTCGGCGAAACGCAGGCCGCCGGTGTGTTCGTCGTAATACGGATAGGTGTTGACCGTGAGGCCCGCGTTTTCGAACACCACGCGATGATTTTCCCAGCTCGGATCGCTGATCCATATCTGCGAGGCCGGGAAATAGCGCTTCAGAAAATCCGCGCCGACTTTCAGCGCGCCCGATCCGCCAATGGTCTGCAAGGTGGCGATGCGGCCCGCTGCACGCGCTTCGTGATTCGCGCCAAACACCAGTGCCTGTGCGGCGTCGCGATACAGCGGCAGACCCGCCATCGGCAGGTAGGAGCGCGGACCGATTGCATCGAGCAGCGCGGTTTCGGCGTGCCGCACGGCGTCCATCACCGGCAGCTTGCCGGCGTCGTCGAAATAGATGCCAATGCTCAGGTTGACCTTGTTGGGCCGCGGGTCGAGTTGAAAGTCCTCGTTCAGGCTCAGGATCGGGTCGCCCGGATAGGCGGGAATGTGGTCGAACATGGCAATTCCTTGAGTGGAGCCCCGCGTGTGGCTGAATGGTGGCCTGCGTATACCCTGGATGTGCCCTGGCCGCGCTCTGGATGTGGGCTGTTGCAGCCTGGAGCCTGGCCTCAGCCGCGTGGGCAAGACGAAAGTCTAAGCGGGTTCCCTCCTCGCGTCGACCAGCACGAGTGTCGGCCAACGGCTCGCCACATACAATCAATCGTTTTTTCACGATTAGTAAGTTTTTCTTTAGAATCGCCTGATGCCACTTACACGCGTCACTATCCGTCAGTTCGAAGCCTTTCTCGCCATCGTCGATTTGCACAGCATCGGCGCGGCGGCGGACCGGCTCGGGCTGACCTCGTCGGCGGTCAGCCAGTTGCTGGCCGAACTGGAAACCGAACTGGGTTTTCGCCTGTTCGACCGTACGACGCGGCGCGTCAATCTGTCGAGCGCGGGGCAGGATTTTCTGTCGTCGGCCGAATCGGTGCTGCGCCATGTGCGCGCCGCCGCCCAATCCGCCGACGACATCCGCAATCGCGCCGCCGGCATCGTGCGGGTCGGCGCGCCGCTGGTGCTCGCAGCGACCGCGCTGCCCGCGGCCATCGCCGAATATGCGCGCGACAAGCCGAAGGTGGTCGTGCGCATTTGCGACACCGTGGTCGAGCAACTGGTGGAACGCGTGGAAAGCGGCGACGTAGACCTCGCAATCGGCCCGGATCGCCAGAGCGGCACGCGGGTGCGTTGCGATCCGGCTTTCGCGAGCCCGTGGGTGATGTGGTGCGCGGCAACGCATCCGCTGAGCGCGCGGCGCCGGGTGCAGTGGCAGCATTTGCGCGACGTGCCGATTGTGGCCACCGGCCGCGACCACGAGCGCGCTGTCGAACAGATGCTGGCGAATCTGCCGGTGGAAGCGCGCATCATTCCGGTGGACTTGGTGGACAACGTCACCACCGCGTTCGGCCTGGCTTCACAGGGGCTTGCCGTCACGCTTGCGCCCGCCTATGTCGCGCCGCTCGCGCGAACCTTCGGCCTGGTGATGAAGCGCATTGTCGATCCGGAAACCATCCGCGAGGTATGCGTGTATCGCTCGACCGAACGTGCGCTGTCGCCACCGGCCGACGGTTTCGCGGAATTCATCATGCCGTGGCTGAAGCGCTGGGATCGTGAGACACAGGCCGATGCACGGGCTAAACGGGGGTGATTGTCGATCCGGGCGCGATTGCATTCCGGCTGTTCAGCGGTAGCCCGTCAACTGCGGCGCCGCGAGGCGATGGCCGCAACTTCGGCGCGCCGGGTTGGAACCGTTCAGGCTCGCTCGGGAGCGCTCAGTTGCACTCAGTTGCACTCAGGCAGCAGACATAGCGCGAACAACTGGCGCTGGCTGGAAATACCCAGCCGGGCGTAAGCGCGCTTCTGATACGTAATCACGCTAGTGGCCTTGATCCCCATTTGCGCGGCGATCTCGGCCGCATTGGCGCCTTCCAGTGTGCCGCGCAGCACATCGATCTCACGCGGCGTCAGCGTCGGGCAGGCCCGTCTCACGCGCGCCAGCATCGCGGCTGCCGTACCTTGCTGATGCTGGCCGTTGAGCGCGTAATGGCTTTTCGCCGCATGCGCGAACAGGTGCGCCACGCTCTCCACATGCTCCAGTTCACCCGCTTGAAACATGCCATAGGCGCGGTCGCGATACAGATTGATCGACAGCCAGACGCTTTCCATTGGTTGCAGAAGCAACGATAAGCGGTCGGACACGTTGGGCTGCGCATAACAGGCGGCACGGTAGGCTTCGTTTTCGATTTCTTCGCTTTGCTGCTGGTGCAGCACTAACGCCTCCTGCGGCTGCTTCGCTTGCGGACGGCCGATGATGGCGCGATTGCCGTCGAGGGCATAGAAGTGCGTGGCGTAGTGGTCGGCGACATTGCGCAGAAAGCGGCCGCCCCGATGGTCGGCGGCGGAGACGGTACGCGGCCTCGCGTCGAACTCATAGGCAAAAATCGTGCACTGCGAAACGGGCAGCGCGTCGCCGACAGTTTTCAGAATGCTTGCAGCGAGCGCGTCCGGGTCGGCATGCGAGATCGACATGACGAGGTCGGTAACACGCGAGGTATTGATGTGCCCGCTGCGGGGCGGTGTGGATACGCGCCAGGAACGCATGATAAAGGCGAGCTTGCCAAGCTTGGGTTTCGGTCCGGCAAGCGTAGCACAACGGGGCATTGCGCCGCGCGCTACAGCGTCCCCAGTTTGACCGCCAGGAAATCGACCAGCAGCCGCGTCCTCTGCGGCAAGCGCCGTGTTTTCGCCCACAGCGCGTGCAATGGCAAAGGCGTGAGATGGAAGTCCGGCAGCAAAACTTCAACGCTGCCGGCCTCGACCCATTCCTGAATCTGCCAGAAGGCGGCAATCCCAATCCCCATGCCGCCCAGCACGCCCGCATTCACCGCGGCCACCTGATTGCTGTCAAAGCGACCGGCTACGGCCACGGCAATTTCGCTGCCGTCGGGCGAAGCAAACACCCACCGCCCGGGATGCGGCACCCCGGTTCGAACGACACAATCGTGTCGCGCCAGATCCCGTGGATGCGACGGTCTGCCATGTTCGGCCAGATAAGCCGGCGCGGCGAACGCCACCCGCCGAAGCGTGCCGATGCGCCGCGCCACCAGCCTTGAATCGGGCGTTTCACCAATGCGGATCGTCACATCCGCGCCGGTTTCCGTCGGGTCGCGATACGCGTCGCTCAAATCGAGCGACAACTCCAGTTGCGGATGACGCTGCAAAAACTCCGCGGCGAGTGGCGCGATAAAGCGCGGTCCGAACAGCGACGGCGCATTGATCAGCAATCGGCCGGTGAGCCGGTGTGCCTCCTCGGCGAGTTCGGTGCGCGCCAGTTCGAGTTCGGTCAGCGCACCTTTGACCCGCTCGTAAAAGCGCACGCCGGCCGCGCTCGCTTGCGAAGTACGGGTGGTGCGCACGATCAGGGTCGTTCCATGAGCCCGCTCCAGCATCTGCAGCGACCGGCTGACTGCTTGCAATGAGCGGCCAAGCCGGCGCGCGGCGCTCGTCAGGCTGCCCTCCTCGACAATCGCCACCAGGGTTTCCAGATCACGCAGGGCATCCATCGCCATTCTCCCGTTTTTCGTGAGGATGTATCAAATTCAGTGCGAATTGTATTTGTTCAACGTGAGAGTAGCATCGATTCGTCATCACTCAACGGCTCGCCTAACGATGGACTCTCCCACGATGCAGTGCCAGACAGCAGCCCGGGCAGCTACGCCGCCCACCCAAAGCGTTCCGACCGTGCGCTTTGCCGCGATGGTCGCGGTCGCCGTGCTGCCCCTCTATGCGTCACAAACCTTGATCGGCCCGCTCAACACCTCGTTGCATCTTGGCGCGTGGACCACGCTCGTTACCGCGTTGACGCTGCTCGGCTATGCGGTCGGCCTCGTCGGACTCGTGCCGCTGATCGACCGTCTGCCCAATCGGCCCCTGATCGCCGCCACCTTGTTCGCACAGATCGCGTGCCTTGCGCTGGCTGCCATCGCGCCGTTGGCGATGGTGTTTCTGGTGACATCGTTCGCCGTCGGCGTGACTTCGAGCGTCGTGCAGATGCTGGTGCCCGCAGCGGCGTCGCTCGCGCCGCCGGCTTCGCGCGGCAAAGTGGTCGGCAACGTGATGAGCGGTTTGATGCTCGGCATTCTCCTGTCGCGGCCGCTGGCCAGTGTGATCGGCGGCACCTTGGGCTGGCGCGCATTCTATGCAGCCGACGCGCTGCTGCTCGCGGCTGTCACGCTCGCCGTGGTACCGCGTTTGCCGGATGTGCGCCCTGTCCACGCACCGCCCTATGCCACGTTATTGACGTCGATGGCGCGCCTGCTGGCGCATGAACCCGTGCTGCGCCGCCGGGCTTTGTATCAGGGTCTGCTGATGGCCGGCTTCAATGCCTTCTGGAGCAGCGTGGCCATCGTCCTCGCGCGCGCACCGCTCGGTCTGAACAGCAACGCCATCGCGCTGTTCGCGCTGGCCGGCGGCGGCAGCGTGTTCATCGCGCCGTTGGCGGGCCGTGCCGGCGACCGGGGCTGGTCGAAGCCCGCCACCCTGCTCGCGCATGCGATCGCCATCGCCGCCGCCCTGATGGCGACACTGGCTTTGACCTCGGGCGTGTCGCGTGCCGCATCGATCGCCATGCTGGCGGTGGCGGCATTCTTTATCGACGGCGGCGTGATTGCCGATCAGGCGCTGGGCCGGCGCGCGATCAATCTGCTTGCACCCGAATCGCGTGGCCGGGTGAATGGGCTCTATACCGGGCTCTTTTTCGTCGGCAGCGCGATAGGCGCCACCATCGCCGGACCGGCGCTCGCCCACTGGGGCTGGCCGGGCGTCGGTATCGCTGCGATGGGATTCTTCGTCGCGGCAGCAGCGCTGCATCTGCGCGACAGTTCGCGCGGCCACAGCGCATGATCGATTTTACGAATCACTGAAGGAGCCTGTTCATGACTTCCACACGCACCGGAATGCGCTATCGCAGCATCGAAATCGACGGCCTCGACATTTTTTATCGCGAGGCGGGGCCGCGCGATGCACCTGTGATTCTGCTGCTGCACGGCTTTCCGTCGTCGTCGCGCATGTACGAGACGCTGATGCCGCTGCTCGCGCAGAATTACCGGCTGATCGCGCCGGACTATCCGGGTTTCGGCCATAGCAGCGCGCCCTCGCCCGCCGCCTTCGAGTACACGTTCGATCACCTCGCCGAGGTGGTGCAGCACTTCACCGAGGCACTGGAACTGAAGCGCTATACCCTCGTCATGCAGGACTATGGCGGTCCGGTAGGGTTTCGGCTCGCGCTTTCGAACCCTGAGCGGATTGAAGCCCTGGTGGTGCAGAACGCGGTGGCGCACGAAGCCGGCCTTGGTCCGCTGTGGCAAACGCGCAAGGCCTTCTGGAACGATCGCGCAACCCATGAGGCAGCACTGCGGGCCAATCTGCTTTCGTTTGAAGCGACGCGTTTGCGGCATGTCGGGCGCACACCGAATCCCGATCGTTACGATCCGGACACGTGGACCGATGAATTCGCGTTTCTATCGCGCCCCGGGCAGATCGATATTCAGACTGAGCTCTTCTACGACTATCGAACCAATGTCGAGCGGTACCCACTGTGGCAGCGGTATCTGGACGAACGTCAGCCGCCCCTGCTCGTGACATGGGGGAAATACGATCCTTCATTCGAAGTGGCAGGCGCCCACGCGTATCGCGGCAATGTGCCCAGCGCCGAAGTCCATATGCTTGAAGGCGGCCATTTTTTGCTGGATGAAGCCGTCGATCAGGTTGCGGCGCTGATGAGTCAGTTTCTGGATGCGCGGCTGGCAAAATAGTGCGCTTTTCTGCGAGGCGATAGTCCGGTGTAGCCTGGTTGTCTGCGCAACGACCGTAGACCGGCCGTCGCGAAAGACACCGGCTATCGCGCCTTTCAGAAGACCCGCGCGTCCATCAGAAGCGATAGTTGATCGAGATATCGGCCACACCGGTGGCCCTGGTATGCGTAATCGGACTGTTGCCCGCACTGCCGACCAGTTGTTCGAATGCGCCGTCGGCCGTGGCAAACCAGTGCTTGTCGAATAGCCACACCATGCTGACACCGAACCCCACCGACTTGAAGCCCGCGCTCGCGTGATACTGCGAGTATTGCGAGTGCGCCGCCTGATTCTGATTCACACCGTACCAGGCGTTCATGTAATTGGAGTCCGCGAGGGTCACGTTCGGCCCGGCGAACCAGAAGAATTTCTTGGTGCTGCCCGGCATCGGCATATAAGCGCCGAGATCGCCGATCCAGCCGTTCGAGCCGCCGAAATAGCGCCGCACGTCGGCGCGCAGCACGAGCGGGAAATCCTTCGACACGACATATTCCCCGGAGAGTTTGAGGCCCGGCGCGGGATTGATGTTGCCGAGTCCGTTCAACTCCTGCTGATCGTCATGAGCGCGGCGCCCTAGATCGTAGACAGCGGCGAGACTTGCACGCCAGTTCTGCCCTTGCGCGAAGTTGACCCCGAGGCCTTCTCCGCTCGAAAAGAAGAACAGGTCCTTGTAACGCACGTCGACGCTCGGACCCGCCATCAGGTGATACCTGTCCGAGCCCTCGTAACGCGGCTGGAACGACGTCGCCGCGCCGACACGCACCTGCCAGTCCGGAATCTCCGGTTGCCACATCTTCTGCAGCGGAATGCCTACGGAATACTGCCATTCGCCCAATGGCGAAGGCGTTTGAGCCTGCACCAAGCCCGGCAGAACGCCGATACCACCCAGGGTCACGGCGACCAGAGACTTTGCCGCGATACTTGTTCGTTTATTGCGAATCTTGCCGATTCGCTTTCTACGGCTGATCAACACCAGAAGCCTCCGTTCTCGCATATCGCGAAGGGTTTAGGTTCTCGCCCGGACTCCAGAACGGATCACAAACGTCCGGGCGAATGCCGCATTACTACGCGCGACATGTAATTCTTTCAGCAAACGACACGCCTTGTCTGACAAAACGCAGTGTTCGAACCTGATGCCGCCCCGTCAATTGCGCCTTGGTACGAATCGGACCTGCGAAAGATTTGTCGACGCACGCTGCTGTGCAAAATGCGGGCCTGGTCGCTGGAGAACCGGTTCGGACAGGGACAATGCAAGGACAGACCGACGGATGCTGACAAGCATGCCGTGGCGATGGTGACAGGCAGAATACAGCCACAAAAAAACGTCCGGCGCCGCGCGATGCGGCGTCGGATCAGGAAGATTGCCGCCGGCGCGGCGTTTGCGTTTCTACTGCGCCGCTTCGACCAGCACGGGTTTGTCGCGGTAGAGATTCGGGAACAGACGCTTCAGATTGGCGATCTTCGGCATATCGTTGATGGCGATATAGGCGGAGTTCGGATGCAAGCTCAGGTAGTTCTGATGGTACGACTCGGCCGGATAAAAGCCCTTGAACGGCTCCGTCTTCGTGACGATCGGCGCCGGGAACGCATGCGCCTTGTCGAGTTGCGCGATGTAACTTTGCGCGACATGCCGCTGTGTGTCATTGAGCGGGAACACCGCCGAACGATATTGCGTGCCGCTGTCCGGCCCCTGGCGGTTCAACTCGGTCGGATCCTGAGTCACCGAGAAGTAGACCTGTAACAACTGCCCATAGCTGACCCTGGTGGGGTCGAACGTGACCTGCACGGATTCCGCGTGGCCCGTGTCGCCGCCGCTGACGGTCTCATACTGCGCGGTGTCGCGCTGACCGCCCGAATAACCCGCGACCGCCTTCGTGACGCCTCGCACGTGCTGGAACACGCCTTGAACGCCCCAGAAGCAGCCGCCCGCGAACACGGCGGTTTCTTCGTGCGCGCTCGTGGCGGAAACCGGTTCGTCGAGCGCGGGCGGCGCAATGACAACCCCGGCTTCCGACGAAAAGGCCACGCGCTGCGCCAGCAGCAGCGCCAGCGCGCCGAGCCCGAGCGAAAGCGCGATGGCCGCGCCGCGCGAGCGGACCGGTTTGCCGATGATGCGTTTCTCGATGTTCATGATGTCTGTCCTGATTCGATCAACTGGTACCGCGCGCAGCGGGCGTGAAAGTGAGAGCGAGGCCGTTCATGCAATAGCGCAGGCCGGTCGGTTTGGGACCGTCGTCGAATACATGACCCAGATGGCCGCCGCAGCGCCGGCACAGTACTTCGTCGCGCGTCATGCCGAACGACTTGTCGGTCCGCGTAATGACCGCGTGATCCAGCGGCTGCCAGAAACTCGGCCAGCCGGTGCCGCTATCGAACTTCGTTTTCGACGAGAACAGCGGCAGCGCGCAGCCGGCGCACGCGAACGTGCCGGCGCGGTGCTCGTCGTTTAGCGGGCTGCTGAACGGCCGCTCCGTACCCGCCTCGCGCAGCACGCGGTACTGCGCGTCTGTCAGCAGCTTGTGCCATTCGGCGTCGCTGTGCGCAACCTCGTAAGCCGCCGCGGCGCCCAACTCCGCCGCGCGTGCCGTGCGCCACGCCGCGGTGCTGCCCGCGAGCGACACCGCTCCGATTAACCTGAAGAAACTTCGTCTGCTGCAAGCCATGATGATCGTCCCGGAAAGTCCGTACCGTTCACCCGTTCAGGCGCTGAACGCGCCGCCCGCGAGTGGTCCCGACACTTAGTCGGCCAGCCACGGGGTTTATGACAGCATGCGCGTCTTTTTACGTGTCGGCGGTGGTTACAGCGGAAATTTCGTGGTCGACAGAATCTCCTTGAGCACCATAAAGGAGCGGATTTGCCGGACGCCCGGCAGATAGAGCAACTGTTCCGCGTGCAGACGATTAAAGCTCTCGCTATCGCGAGTACGGATTGTCATGAAATAGTCGAACTCGCCGGTCACGACGTGACATTCCATGCACCCCGCCACCTTCTGCGCCGCTTTTTCGAACTCGGCAAACGACTCCGGCGTGGACCGGTCCAGCACCACGCCGATGATCACCAGCATGCCCGCCCCGGCCGCCTTCGGGTCGATCAACGCGACGACGCCGCGAATCAGCCCTGACTCCTTGAGCCGCTCGACGCGCCGCAGACAGGCTGGCGCACTCAGTTTGACTTTCGCCGCCAGTGCCACGTTCGAAATCGACGCGTCGGTTTGCAGTTGACGCAGGATCGCCCGGTCGATGCGATCGAGTGTGTGAAGCGAGTCGGCTTGCGCGATTGCGGTTGGGGCGGCGGGTACCTCAGAGGTGGCCGATGTGCCGCGAACTTTTATTGCGCTCATTGGTTTCTACCCGGTTTTTTATTAGGTCATCTTCGATTGAATATTTTAAAAAATATGCTGGACAGAATTTATTTGCAAGCTCATTTCGAGGGCTTTTCCCTACCATCTGGATAGCGCGGCGGCTTGCTGCTCGCGCCGAACCTACCATTTCGGAGCTGCCATGAACCTGCAACGATTCGCACGTTACCCCCTGACTTTCGGGCCCACGCCGATCCAGCCGCTGAAGCGTTTGAGTGACCATCTGGGCGGCAAGGTGCATTTGTATGCGAAGCGTGAGGACTGCAATAGTGGTTTTGCGTTTGGCGGCAACAAGACGCGCAAGCTTGAGTATCTGATTCCTGAGGCGTTGTCGCAGGGGTGTGACACGCTGGTATCGATTGGCGGCATCCAGTCGAACCAGACCCGCCAGGTAGCGGCGGTTGCCGCGCATCTGGGGATGAAGTGCGTGCTGGTGCAGGAGAACTGGGTCAACTATTCGGACGCTGTATACGACCGGGTCGGCAACATCCAGATGTCGCGCATTCTGGGCGCTGACGTCCGGCTGGTTTCCGACGGTTTCGACATTGGTTTCCGCAAGAGTTGGGAGGACGCTCTGGCGAGCGTGCGTGCTGCGGGCGGCAAGCCGTACGCGATCCCGGCCGGCTGTTCAGATCATCCGCTGGGCGGCCTGGGGTTCGTCGGCTTTGCTGAAGAAGTACGCCGGCAGGAGGTCGAACTCGGTTTCAAATTCGACTATATCGTGGTGTGTTCCGTGACGGGCAGCACCCAGGCCGGGATGGTGGTGGGTTTCGCTGCCGACGGCCGTGCCGAGCGCGTGATTGGTATTGATGCATCTGCGAAACCTGCGCAGACGCGGGAGCAGATCATCCGAATCGCGAAGCAGACTGCGGAAAAAGTGGAGCTTGAGCGTGACATTACGAACAAGGACGTGGTATTGGACGAGCGCTACGGCGGCCCGGAGTATGGCTTACCGAACGACGGCACATTGGAGGCGATCCGCCTGTGCGCAAGACTCGAGGGCGTCCTGACTGATCCGGTGTACGAAGGAAAATCGATGCACGGCATGATTGACATGGTTCGCAACGGCGAATTCCCGGAGGGCTCACGCGTGTTGTACGCGCACCTGGGGGGCGTCCCCGCACTGAACGGCTACAGCTTCCTGTTCCGGAATGGGTAAAGAGGAAAACCAACGGCGGAGAAATACGCATCGGCGCGCGCAGCGCCGCCGGAGGTATGACTGCCTTGTCACTAACGCGAAATGTGCGAGAACACAGATTCCAGATGCACCACTACCGTAGCTGCGCGGGGGACCCGCTTAAGAGCTAGCGGTGTAAAGCCGCTTTCTTTTGCCTACTTTTCTTTGCGGCGGGCAAAGAAAAGTAGGTGCCGCCCCGCACAGGGGCAACGCTAATAGACCACTAACAAAGCAAGGAAAGGCCAACCCCAAAAAACACGCCACAAACAAGCGCCGCAAAGGCAAAAAAATCACCCCCTCAACCCCTCCCTCAAAAACTCAACAAAAGCCCGAATACTGCCCGAACTCTGCCGATGCTGCGGATACACCGCATAAACAGTAGCCGCCGAAGGCAAAAACTCATCAAGCACACTCACCAGCAGCCCACTCCCAACCGCATGAGAAACAATAAAATCAGGAAGCCGAACAATCCCAAGCCCGGCGATGGCAGCATCGCGAATCAACTCCCCATTATTGGCCCGCAGCGGCCCATGCACTTCAAACCCCTTCAAAACCCCATCAACAACAAAATCCCAACTCACAACCCCGCCATGCCCATACAACAGGCATGAATGCTGCGCCAGATCGGCGGGCCCAACCGGCGCCCCACGCCGCCGCACATACCCCGGACTACAACACACCACCATCCTCACATCGACAAGCTTCTGCGCGATCAGCGTCGAATCCGGCAACGTGCCGATCCGGATCGCCATATCGAACCCCTCACCCACCACGTCGACGGTGCGATCGCTCAACTCCATATCGAAACGCACCTCCCCATGCTCGCGCAAGAAGCTCGCCACCAACGGCGACAGATGCGTCATCCCGAACGACATCGGCGCACTGACCCGCAACAACCCACGCGGCCCCGCGCGCCCCACCGACATAGCCTGTTCCGCATCTTCCACCTCGCCGAGGATGCGCCGCGCGCGCTCATAAAACTCCTGCCCGAGTTCGGTCACGGCCAGCTTGCGCGTATTGCGGATCAGCAACTGCACGCCGAGCCCTTCCTCCAGCGCCATCACACGCCGGCTGACGAACTGCTTGGACAGCGCCAGCCGCTTTGCCGCCGCGGTGAAGTTATGGGCATCGACGGTGGCGACGAAGATCCGCATGTCATCGAGTTGCATTGTATTGTCCACCTTAACGAGACACTGTTTCATTTTTTCACCAAATTATAACCATCCTGATTGACCTAAACTGTCGTTCATGGATCGCGGCCAAACATCTGGCCGGATCGCCCACCAGAACCCAGGAGAAACACGATGCTCGATATCAGACACGCCAATCAACGCGGCCGCGCGGAGCACGGCTGGCTCAGCTCGCGTCATACGTTTTCTTTCGCGAACTATCACGATCCGAAGCAGAACGGCTTTTCCGACCTGCTCGTGATCAACGACGACCGTGTCGCGCCGGCTCAGGGTTTCGGCAAGCACCCGCACCGCGACATGGAGATTTTTTCGTACGTGCTGGAAGGCGCGCTGGAACATAAGGACACGATGGGCACCGGCTCGGTGATCGTGCCCGGCGACATCCAGTTGATGAGCGCGGGAACCGGCGTCGCGCATAGCGAATACAACCATTCGAAGAGCGAGCCGGTGCACTTCATGCAAATCTGGATTGCGCCGGCCCAGCAAGGCACCGCGCCGCGCTACCAGCAACGTCATTTTGGCGCGGACCAGAAGCGCGGCGTGTTGCGTCTCGTGATGTCGCCGGACGGTGCGGACGGTTCGCTGGTGCTGCAACAGGATGCCCGCGTTTATGCCGGTCTTCTGGACGGTGACGAAACTGCACGCCTCGAACTGGCCAGTAATCGCTATGCTTATATTCATGTGGCGCGCGGCAGCGTCACAGTGAACGGCGTCGAGCTTGGCGAAGGCGACGGTGCACGGGTCCGCGACGAAGAAGCCCTGACCTTCACAAAAGGTCACGACGCGGAGGTTTTGGTGTTCGATCTGCGCAATATTGAAGTGTCGGAGTTGTGGGCTTAAGCGGTTCAGTGAAACAAGCCGATTAAGCGGCAGG
This sequence comes from Paraburkholderia agricolaris, assembly GCF_009455635.1. Classification (NCBI taxonomy): domain Bacteria; kingdom Pseudomonadati; phylum Pseudomonadota; class Betaproteobacteria; order Burkholderiales; family Burkholderiaceae; genus Paraburkholderia; species Paraburkholderia agricolaris. The sequence continues at coordinate 1,743,459 of NZ_QPER01000002.1, read as the reverse complement.
CTTAAGCGTGGCTCGCTGCGCAGTTCGCGGCGAGCCGCCCCCTTTCCTTACCTTTTGAGAAAAATCATGCGCTATACGCTATTTGAAAACCAGAAAGACACAGTTGTTCTCGTCGCCCGTATCCTGTTGATGGTGTTGTTCGTGATCTTCGGCTGGTCGAAGTTGACCGGCTTTTCCGGCACCGTCGCTTACATGACGTCCACCGGCGCGCCGGTTCCGGAATTGTCGGCGATCATCGCGGTGGTGATGGAGTTTGTGGTCGGCATCGCGCTGGTGCTGGGCTTCTATACGCGCCCGCTTGCCCTGCTGCTTGCGCTTTATACGCTGGGTACGGCGATCATTGGCCACCACTACTGGAACATGACGGGCGCCGCACAGTACGAAAACATGATCAACTTCTACAAGAACATCAGCATCATGGGTGGATTGCTGCTGTTGTGTGTCACCGGAGCCGGCAAGTATTCGATCGACCGGCGCTAGGACCACAGTCCCCGTGTTTCGCAAGTCCAGTAAAAAAGCCGCCCGGCATTGCCCGGGCGGCTTTTTCTTTGCATCAAGCAGTGCGCGCTAGCCGGCAAACTGCGCCAGCACCCGCTCACGAATGGCCGGCCGGATATTCGACTGCGCCATATTGCCTTGATAATGCGCGACCACGCGCGGGTTCATCACGCGAAACCACAATGGCGGCACGTACGCGAGCATGATCATCGTCGCGTAACCGGAGGGTAATTGCGGCGCGCCGTCGAAATGACGCAGTGCCTGATAAGAGCGCGTCGGATTCGCATGATGGTCGGCATGACGCTGCAACTGGTACAGAAACAGATTCGTCACGATGCGATTGCTGTTCCATGAGTGCTGCGGCTGGCAACGCTCATAACGGCCGCTGGCGAGCTGTTTGCGGCCGAGCCCGTAGTGCTCCAGATAATTGACCACTTCGAGCAACGAAGCGCCATACACCGCCTGAATCAGCAGAAACGGAATCACCGTTTTGCCGAACAGCACGACCATCGCGCCCCACAGCAGTGCCGTCATCGCCCACGAATGCAGGACTTCATTGCGCCACGTCCAGGGCGACTTGCCAAGACGTTCGAGCCGATGCTTCTCCAGGCGCCACGCCGACGCGATGCTGCCGAATACCGTGCGCGGCAGAAAACGCCAGAACGATTCACCGTAGCGCGCACTCGCCGGATCGGGCGGAGTTGCCACGCGCACATGGTGTCCACGATTGTGTTCGACGAAGAAATGACCGTAAGCGACCGGCGCCAGCGTGATCTTGGCGAGCCATCTCTCGAAGCCGTCGGTTTTGTGGCCGAGTTCGTGCGCGGTGTTGATCGACACGCCGGTCGCGGCGCCCAGCGAGAGCGCGAAACCGAGATAGTCGTACCACGTCAGAGCATGCGTGCCGACGATCCACAGTGAGCCGAAGAACGACACATATTCGATGAAGGTGGCGAGATACACGACACGGCGGTAATAGCGCTCCCGTTCGAGCCGGGGAACGACGTCTTCCGGCGGATTGCTTGGATCGTCGCCGATCAGATAGTCGAGCACCGGAATAATGCCGAACACGAAAATCGGCCCGAACCACCAGAAGATATGCCAGCCAGTCTGCAACGCCAGATTGGCGGCATGCAGCGGCAAGGTGATGGTGAGCGCACCGAGCAGCCACAAATAGCGCTTGCCGTCGACCCAGCGGGCGGGGGTCGCTTGCGATGTTGCCATTGTCTCCCTCCTTGTTTTATGTCGCCCGGCGGCAGCACGCTGTGCGCTTGCGAGCCAGTACGCATGTCGGCGGGACGCGCCCGACCCCCAGATTTATATGGCCTGAGCGGTGGGATAGCCAAGGAATTGGCCCAGGTGGGAGGCTCCAAACAAAGGGGCACTGAGCGCGGCAGGAAGGATGGGCGTCGAGCGGGTGAATGAAACGGGCGTTTGCTGGCTTGCTGCAGCGCACCTCAGGGTGCAGGCTTCGTGATCAGTCGGAGTCCCCAAATGGTGAACCCCGCATTGAAGTGAGCTCCGGTCTCAACCACAAACAAAAACGGCGGCCCGCAGGCCGCCGTCCACTAGGCACACAACACCATCAAGCTGTCGCTTCAGTTTCTGCTTCGCTCACCACTTCATCCACATCGCTGCTGCGGATCAGGTGATCGAACGCGGAAAGCGACGCCTTCGCCCCTTCGCCTACGGCAATCACGATCTGCTTGAACGGAACCGTGGTCACGTCGCCGGCCGCGAACACGCCCGGCACCGACGTCGCGCCGCGCGCATCGACGACGATCTCGCCATGTTTCGACAACTCGACCGTGCCCTTCAGCCATTCGGTGTTCGGCACAAGGCCGATCTGCACGAACACGCCTTCGAGTTCAATGCTCTTCGTTTCGCCCGAGCGCAGGTCCTTGTAGACCAGACCGTTGACCTTCTTGCCGTCGCCGGTGATTTCCGTGGTCTGTGCCTGCGTCACGATCGTCACGTTGGCGAGACTGCGCAGCTTGCGTTGCAGCACTTCGTCGGCACGCAGTTGCGCGCCGAATTCGAACAGCGTCACTTCACGCACCAGACCCGCGAGATCGATCGCCGCTTCGACGCCCGAGTTGCCGCCGCCGATCACCGCCACGCGCTTGCCCTTGAACAGCGGACCATCGCAGTGCGGGCAGTACGCCACGCCGTGGTTACGGTACTCGCGCTCGCCCGGCACGTTGATTTCGCGCCAACGCGCGCCGGTTGCCAGAATGATCGTCTTTGCCTTCAGCACCGCGCCATTCGCCAGACGCACCTCGTTGATGCGGCCCGGGATCAGCGCTTCGGCGCGCTGCACGTCCATGATGTCGACTTCGTAGCTCTTCACGTGCTGTTCGAGCGCCATCGCGAACTTCGGTCCTTCGGTTTCCGTGACGGAGACGAAATTCTCGATCGCCAGCGTGTCGAGCACCTGGCCGCCAAAGCGCTCAGCCACCACACCCGTGGCAATGCCCTTACGCGCCGAGTAAATTGCCGCGGCCGCGCCTGCAGGACCGCCGCCGACGATCAGCGTATCGAACACCGGCTTCTTTTCCAGTTCCTTCGCAGCACGCGCACCGGCATTGGTGTCGAGCTTGGCGAGGATTTCCTTCACACCGCTGCGGCCCTGGCCGAACACTTCGCCGTTCATGAACATGGTCGGTACCGCCATGATCTGGCGCGCTTCGACTTCGTTCTGGAACAGCGCGCCGTCGATCGCCACGTGGCGGATGCGCGGGTTGAGCAGCGCCATCACGTTCAGCGCCTGGACGACTTCCGGGCAGTTCTGGCATGACAGCGAAAAATACGTTTCGAATTGATAGTCGCCGTCGAGATTGCGGATCTGTTCGATCACCGCGTCGTCGAGTTTGACCGGATGGCCGCCGACCTGCAACAGCGCGAGGACGAGCGACGTGAATTCATGCCCCATCGGAATACCGGCGAAACGGATGCCCGTTTCCTTACCCGGCTCGCCGATCGAAAACGACGGCTTGCGCTCGCTGTCGCCGCGACGTTCGATCACGGTGACGCGTTCCGACAACGTCGCGATATCGTTCAGCAACGCCAGCAGCTCTTGCGATTTCGCGCTGTCGTCGAGCGAGGCGACGATCTCGATAGGTCTGCTAACCTTCTCGAGGTAGGATTTCAACTGAGTCTTGAGATTGGCGTCCAGCATGGCTTTCGATTCCGTGACGAGGGGTGTTGGGTCCCGGCGCCGCGCGCATCCGGATAGGAAACGCGCAGCCCGGGAGCGTGCGAACCGCGGTAAGACGCGGTCCGCACGGCGATGCACCGTGAGGCGCTTACTGCGAGAGGCCTGTAGACCTTAGATCTTGCCGATCAGGTCGAGCGACGGCGTCAGCGTTTCTGCGCCCGGCGTCCACTTGGCGGGGCAAACTTCACCCGGGTGAGCCGCGATGTATTGCGCAGCTTGCACCTTGCGCAGCAGTTCGCCAGCGTCACGGCCAATGCCGTTGTCGTGGATTTCGGCCAGCTTGATCTCGCCTTCCGGGTTGATCACGAACGTGCCGCGCAGTGCCAGACCTTCTTCCTCGATCAGCACGTCGAAGTTGCGCGAGATGGCCAGCGTCGGGTCAGCCAGCATCGGGTACTTGATCTTCTGGATCGTGTCCGACGTGTCGTGCCATGCCTTGTGCGTGAAATGCGTATCGGTCGACACGCTGTAGATTTCGACGCCGAGCTTCTTGAATTCGGCGTAACGATCGGCCAGGTCGCCCAGTTCGGTCGGGCACACGAAGGTGAAGTCAGCCGGGTAGAAAACGAAAACCGACCACTTGCCCTTCAGGCTTTCTTCAGTGACGGTCTGGAAATCGCCGTTGTGATAAGCCTGTGCCTTAAACGGTTTGACTTGACTGTTGATGATCGGCATTTACTGAGTCCTCTTTCTGGGTGGTTGGAAAGTGGAGTCAGTATGTCAGACACCGCTTAATAGGTAAAGTGGTGTGTTTAAATTATTTTGATAGTTTATTACTATTTGAATGGCTACCGGCGGCTATTGCACCGCATCAATCCCCCGGTAAATCCTTCATGAGCCGCCAGAGGGTGGTGCGGCCGATTCCCAGCGCCCGGCTTGCTGCGGCGCGGTTGCCGCCGGCCTGTTCGAGGGCGCGTTTGAGGTCCCCGGGGGTGGGTGAACCCCGGACCGGAGCATCGCCGGTGAGCAGGGCATGATCCATGGTGCCGTCCCCGTCTGCGGCCACCTGACGCATCCGCCCGAACTCGGGAAACACTGCTTGCAGGTCCTGCCATTCCTCGCCGGCCGAATTGTTCAGATAAATGGCGGCGCGCGCGAGCAGATTTTCCAGCTCCCGCACATTGCCAGGCCATGCATAGTGCTCGAACAGGGGCGTGAGAAAGGTCAGCACCCGCTCGAGCGCGGCCTCCGATAGCCCATATTGGAGCGCGCTGCGCTCCAGCACGTGCCGCGCCAGCTGCGCAATATCGCCGCGCCTTTCGCGCAGCGGCGGCAACGCTATCTGAAGCAGATTCAGCCGAAAATACAGATCAGCGCGAAACACGCCCTGCGCGACCAGCGCGTGCAGATCGCGATGTGTGGCGGCAATCACCCGCACGTCGACAGGCGTCGCGCGCCCGGCGCCGAGCTTCATCACTTCACGCTCCTGCAGCACGCGCAGCAGCCGGCTTTGCAGCGCCGCCGGCATCTCGCCGATTTCGTCGAGAAAAATCGTGCCGGTATGGGCGATTTCGAAGAGGCCCGGCTTGCCGCCACGGCGCGCGCCGGTGAACGCCCCTTCCTCATGGCCGAACAATTCGCTTTCGATCAGCCCTTCGGGGAGCGCCGCGCAGTTGAAGGCAACGAACGGGTTGCCGCGCCGCCGGCTGGCATTGTGGATACCCTGTGCGACCAGTTCCTTGCCGGTGCCGCTTTCGCCGCTCAACAGCACGGTAGCATCGTGAGCCGCACCCGCGCGGGCGAGCCGCCGCACCCGTTCGAGCGCCGGCGAGTTGCCGACCAGATCGTCCAGATGGTGCCGCGCGACCAGATGTTTGGGCCGCTGACTGGTGCGCAGCGAGCGGTCGATCCGCTGCGCAAACAGCGCGTCCTGCACCGTAAGCACCGAGCCCGAGCGCAGGCCCTGCTCGACGATCGGCATACAGTTGACGATCAGCGCGCGGCCGCCGATCTGCTCGATACGCTCCTCGACCGGCATGCCATGTTCGAGTGTCTCGCGCAGCAATGGGCCAACAGTGCGTGTCAATTGCGCCGCAACGTCCTGTTCGCGGTCGAGGCCGAGCAGATCCAGCATTGCCGGATTGATTGCTTCGAGTTGGCCGGCATCGTCGAAGGCGGCCACACCGTCGCGCAGATGGGCGACGATCGTATTCAGGCGCACCCGCTTCGATTCCTTCTGGCGGCTCACGCGGGCCAGTTCGACCGAGCGCTCGAACGCTTCTTCGACCGCGCCGAGCGAGTACAGAAAGACACTCTCCATACCGGCTTGCTGGGCGAAATCGCAGGCCATGCCAGGGCCGATGATTACGCTGCAACCTTCGGCCGCCAGATTCGCGACCGCCAGCCGCACTTCGTCGATCGAGCGATAGGCGCGCTGCTTCAGACCGATGTTCAGCCACGCGCGCAGGTCCGCGAGTTCGTGCGAGATGGTTTCATGCAGGACGAGGCCGATCTGCGCGCGCGGCCAGTTCGTGGTGGCCCGGGTGATCGCGCTCAGCACGTCGAAACCGTTCACCTTGACCATCACCACCGGGACGCTCAGGTTGTCGCGCAGGTAGGCGCCGTTCGATCCGGCGGCCAGTACGACATCGACCGAACCAGCGTCCACATAGGCCTGCAGGGCCGTAACGGCAGCGCCGTAGCCTTCACGGACCGAAAAAAACCTGGCGCGATCGGCATAACGCGGCGCGACCGTCTCGCAAACCGATTGCAAGCGGCTGATACTGACCAGAGCAACACCTGGGAGGCCCGGCTGAGGACTGGCAAGAGACGACGTGAAAATAGACACTGCAGCGCTCCGTTCACAACTGGAACGTTCCATGAAACGTTTCATGGAACACACCAACATTCTGCCATGAACCGAGCCGCTGCTGCCGCTCAGCCTAAGCTACTGATTGTTCGGCATTAATTCTGAGACCCCGCGAATGGCATGGTTCCTGCGGAGTCAGTCCGAGCTTCTATCACTTACTTCCCATCTGGAGACACACCGCCATGAGCATTTCCGCCACCCGCCGCGCCGCCTTCCGCGCCAAAGTCAACCAACGCCAGGGCCTCCTCGTGCCGGGCGCCTTCAACGCGATGAGCGCACGCGTGATCGAGGACGCCGGCTTCGAAGCGATTTACATCACGGGCGCAGGCGTCACCAACATGTCGCTCGGACTGCCCGATCTCGGCTTCATTGGCCTCGCCGAAGTCGCCGAGCATTGCGCGCGGATTCGCGACGCCGTTGCCCTGCCGCTGATCGTCGACGCCGACACCGGCTTCGGCAACGCACTGAACGTACGCCAGACCGTGCGCGTGCTCGAGCGCAGCGGCGCCGACGTGATCCAGTTCGAGGACCAGATCATGCCGAAGAAATGCGGCCACTTCGCCGGCAAGGAAGTCGTCAGCACGAGCGAAATGGTCGGCAAGATCCGCGCGGCTGTTGACGCCCGCGAAGACGGCAATCTGCAGATCATGGCGCGCACCGACGCGGCCGCAGTCCACGGCATTGAAGACGCGATCGAACGTGGTCAACGTTTTATCGAAGCCGGTGCGGACATTCTGTTTATCGAAGCAACCGAATCGCTCGCCGACATCGAGCGCCTTCCAGGACTGTTCGACAAGCCGCAACTGATCAACATCGTGATCGGCGGCAAGACGCCTGTGCAATCGCGTGAAGCGCTCGCCAAACTCGGCTACGGCATCGTGCTGTACGCAAACGCGGCGCTGCAAGGCGCGGTGCTCGGCATGCAGCGCGCGCTCGGCACATTGAAGAGCAACGGCCGCCTCGATGAAGACGCTACGCTGGTCGCGCCGTTCAGCGAACGCCAGCGCCTCGTGAATAAACCGCTGTACGACAAGCTCGACAAGGAATACGCGGCGAAGGATTGAGCTGCATAGACAGCGCGCAGACCCCGCGCGGATGCCGCGCGGATCCATTCCAACCAGAACAACCGGAACAACCGGAAACCAGGAGACCCGATGTCCAGCGCCCCCGACACGAGCCGCGAGCACGGCATTGATACGGTTAATACTGCCGCGCGGCCGCGGATTCGCTCGATTGTCGGCGGCCTCGCCGGCAATCTGATCGAGTGGTACGACTTTCTCGCGTACAGCATTTTCTCGATCTACTTCGCGAACTCGTTTTTCCCCAGCGACAAACCGACCGTGCAACTGATGAACACCGCGGCGATCGCGGCAGTCGGTTATATCGCGCGTCCGGTGGGTAGCTGGCTGATCGGACTGTATGCCGACAAGCGCGGCCGTAAATCCGCGCTGACCGGTTCGGTGCTGGCGATGTGCGTCGGCTCCCTGATGATCGCGCTCACCCCGGGTTACGCGACGATCGGCGTATTCGCGCCGATCGTGCTGATTTTCGCGCGTCTGCTGCAAGGCCTGAGCATGGGGGGCGAATACGGCACGAGCGCGACCTACCTGAGCGAAATCGCACCGGAAAACCGGCGCGGTTTCTATCTCGGCTTTCTTCAGGTCAGCGTGGTGGCCGGGCAGTTATGCGCGCTGGCGCTGATGCTGGTGATGCAGCGCTGGCTGCTGAGCGCCCAGCAGATCGAGGCGTGGGGCTGGCGCATTCCATTCGTGATCGGCGGCGCGCTCGCGCTCTTCGCGCTGTATATGCGCCGCAACGTGACCGAAACCGAAGCGTTCGCGCAGAGCAGGCGGCAGCCCGGACCGTCGGTCGCGCAGGAGATGTGGCAGCATCGGCGGCAGATCGCGCAGGCCATCGGCATCACGGTAGGCGGCACCGTCGCGTTCTATACGTACACGGTGTATATGCAGAAGTTCCTGGTCAACTCGGTCGGGCTCAGCAAGGAAAGCTCGACCTTCATATCCGCGGCGGCACTGCTGCTCTATATGCCCTTGCAACCGCTGTTCGGCCTCGCGTCCGATGTGTTCGGGCGGCGCCCCGTGCTGATCTGCTTCGGCCTGTGCTGCACGCTGTTTTCGGTGCCGCTCTTCACCGTGCTGAGCCACACCAAAGACCCGTTCGTCGCGTTCGCGCTGTCATTCGCAGGGCTCGTCATGCTGAGCGGCTTTACGTCCGTTCACATGCTGGCGAAGACCGAACTGTTTCCGGCACGCATCCGCGCGCTCGCCGTCGGCTTGCCTTATGCGCTGACCACTGCGATCCTCGGAGGTACGACCGAGTTTGTTGCGTTACGATTCAAGGCTAGCGGCCATGAGTCATATTTCTACTGGTACGTCACCGTATGGGCTGCGATCTCGTTGATTGTCTATATACGGATGCCGGAAACACGTTTTCGAAAGGTAGTCGCAAAAACATGAAGTCAACACGCACTCTGAGTACGCGCCGGCACGCCGGCGGCGTCAGCGAATCCACACGCGGTGCGATGAGGAAGACCCCATGACCGGCGGTGGCGCACGCAATTCGCACGTCGGCTGGCTGCCGTACATCGTGGCCGCCACCTTCTTCATGGAGTATCTCGACACCACGGTGATCGCGACAGCGCTGCCGCAGATGGCGCACTCGTTCGGCGTCGGACCGAACAGCTTGAGTCTGGGCATGACGGCCTATATGCTGGCGCTGGCGATTTTCATCCCGGTTAGCGGCTGGGTTGCCGACCGCTGCGGCTCGCGCACGGTGTTCTTCAGCGCGATCGGCGTGTTCACGGTGGCTTCGGTGTTGTGCGGCTTGTCGCAGAACGTGGCCGAATTTACGGCCGCACGGCTGCTGCAAGGCATGGGCGGCGCGATGATGGTGCCGGTCGGCCGCCTGATCGTGGTCCGCAGTACGGAGAAGAGCCGCATGATGCAGGCGATCTCGACCATCACATGGCCGGCGATTGCCGCGCCGGTGATCGGGCCGCCGGTGGGCGGCTTCATCACCACGTATGCGAACTGGCGCTGGATCTTTCTGTTGAACGTGCCGTTCGGTCTGGCCGCAATGGCCATTGCGCTCGCGCTGGTGCCTAACCTGCGCGGCACCGAACGCAAACCGCTCGACGTCGTCGGACTCCTGCTGAGCGCCACCACGCTGACGGCGATCCTGTACGGCGCTGAACTGGCGAGCCAGCCCGGCGAGAATCCCTGGGTGGCCGGCGCGGTCATCCTCGGCGGCTTGTTGATGGGCGTGCTGGCGTTCCAGCATGCGAAACGTCACCCGCATCCGCTGATCGACGTCTCCACGCTGAAAATCCCGACTTTTTCCGTGACGGTGGTTACCGGTTCGTTCACCCGCATCGGCATTGGCGCGGTGCCGTATCTGATGCCGCTGCTGTTCCAGGTGGGTTTCGGCTTGTCGGCGTTCAAGTCGGGCCTGCTGTTGCTCGCGAGCGCGCTCGGCAATCTCGGCATGAAGGCACTGACCACTCGCATCCTGCAACGCTATGGTTTCCGCATGGTGTCGATTATCGACGTGACGGTGGCCGGCATTTTCATCATTGCCTGCGGGCTGCTGACGCCGAACGTGCCGCTCGTGCTGGTGTTGTTCGTCGTGTTCATTTACGGCGTGGCGCGCTCGATGCAATTCTCGACGCTTGCCACGCTCGCCTACGCCGACGTCTCACAACCGCAGATGAGCGCGGCCAGCACGCTATGGAGCGCCGCCGCCCAGATGACGATCGGTCTGGGCATTGCCTTCGGCGCCGTTTCGTTGCGCGCGGCAGCGGTCTTCAATGGCGAGACAACCGGCCACGTCTTCACGCTGGACGATTTCCGCCTGGCGTTTCTGTTTGCCGGCGTGCTGACGCTGGTGTCCGTGACCGGTTACCTGGGCCTCGCGCGCAACGCAGGACAGAGCATTGGCGGCGGCTCACGCGGCGTCGAGGGCCCGGCGAAAAGCTGACGACTACGCGGGCCGTGAAGCGGCAATGGAAGCGTGAATAAAAACGTAAATAGAAACGTAAAGAGAAACCACGCTGCCCTGCCGGCGCTGCTTCCTTTGATTGCTTAACCAGAACAGGCGGAGAGACGCGGTGCTAGCGAACGAGCTGACAATTTCAAACAACAAGGCCGATCTCGACATCGAGATGGTCTATGCGTTCCTCTCCCAGCAGACCCCATGGGCGAAGGGCATGCCACGTGAGACGTTCGACCGGGCGATGGCGGGCTCGCTCTGTTTCGGCGCGTATATCGAAGGCAGGCAGATCGCGTTTGCCCGCCTGATCACCGATCAGGCGACCTTCGCCTACCTGTGCGACGTCTTCGTGCTGCCGGCCTACCGCGGCAAGGGATACGCTTCGGCGTTGATGAAGCACGTATTTGCCAGCCCACAGTTGACCGGTTTGCGCCGGATCGTGCTGGTCACGACCGACGCTCACCACGTCTACGAGCCGCACGGCTTCAAAGGACTGACGACGCCGGAGCGTTATATGGAATTGCACAATCCGGACGTTTACAAGACTGCTTGAGCGAAGCGCGGGCGGCCGGGCGCCGGTCCGCGCGCGCCTGGTCCATGCCTGGTAAGCGCTTGGTCCGTGCTTGGCCCCCGTTCCGCCCGGCGCACTGAGGCCGGGCACCCCACTCGCCCAGATCCGGGCAAACAGAACGCATCCGAGCGCTTATAGCGCTTGCGGCACTGTCATCTGGACGCCACGTTCGACAGGTAATTTCCTGCGACAACATAAAGCGTCCCGACCCAATGCCACAGTCTTCCGCCGTGCGAGACAGCGACCGTCACAGCCGCGCCATAAAAGGCGGCTGTCTTGCTTAAAGCCGCCTCCGCCAGCGCGCTGCTCAACGCCTTTCTCATGGCGATGCAGATCGCCATCGGCCTGACCGCTCATTCGGACGGCCTGGTTGCGGACGGCATCCACACCTTGAGCGACCTGGTCGCCGACGGTGTCGTGCTCGTGGTATTGGTCCTGAGCACCAAAAACCTGAGCACCGCACGCCGCGAAGGAGACGGCAACGCGTCGCAAGCCGTGGCTTCGCTCTTCATCGCCGCCCTGCTGATTCTCACGGCAGCCGAAATGCTCTGGCACAGCATCGGACAAACCGCCACCTTGAACCCCAGCACGGCGATGCAAGTCTGCGCGCTCGCCGTCAGCGGATTCGTCACGATCGCCAAAGAGACGCTGTTCCACTACATGCGCGCCGAAGGCCGGCGCACCGGCTCGGCGATTCTGCTGGCAAGTGCATGGCATGCGCGCATGGATGCGGTGTCGGCACTGGTCGCGACCCTCGGCGTGGCCGGCAGCATGGCGGGGATGCCGATGCTCGACCACGTGGCCGGCGCGGCGATCGGCCTGATGATCATGCGTATGGGCTTCGTCAGCGCGCGCAGCGCATTGAAGCAATTGTCAGCGGGCGCAGCGGGACGAGCCGCCGCGCGTCACGCGGCCGAATAGCTGCAAAAATCGCGCCCCGCCCGCATTGCATTGCTTGCGCGTCAGCCGTAGGCGCGCTCGCGCATCCACTTCGTCATGATCCATTTGTCGCCGCCGAGCACCGGCGCACCGCCGTGCAAGGTCAGCGGATCGAGTTGGCGCTGGCCGTTCATATAGCGGAAATACACCGCGCCGCCTTGTCGCGCCGCAACCGACATTCCCGCTTCCGGGAAAATCGTTTCGCCGCCGTCGGGCACGTCGTTCAGATAGATCACGAGGGTCGCCACGCGCTGGCCGCCCTGCGCGGTATGGACCGCGCTGCCGGCCTGATCGGGCGGGAAATAATCGAAGTGCGGACGATATTCGCCGGTCGTGCCGTAATGAAGAATCTGCAGTCCCTCGCCGTTTTCAACCGGCCAGTTCATCAGACTCGCTATGCGCCGGTCCAGCCGCTCGATGAACGCGTCTTCCCCGCGCTGGTACCAGATGCCTTCGCTGGTGCGGTTGCGGATCACGTCTTCCTTGCCGGTGGCGGGATTGACCGTAGTCGAGCGCTTCAACCGGTGCCGCGAGCGTTCGATCATCTCGTTGCATTCTTCAGGCGACAGCACATCCGCGAACACGATCACCTGCGGCCGCTCGCAACGCATCAGCACGCGGACGTCGCGATCGTGCGCGCGGATCACATTGCCGCGCGCAACCGGCGGCGTGTCGTACTGGTAGGTTTGCGGCGCGGCTTTCGCCAGCGCGGCCTCGGTCGCACCCAGCGGCGAGCCCCCTGCGTCAACCGGGTCCTTGCCGAACGCCCTGTGCACTTCCGCGCGCGCGGCTTCCGTGGCGAAGCCGGCCTGCACCATCGCGTCGATCATCGAGTCGATGCTGCAACCGCGCGCCACATTGCTGCTCAGCCACGCTTCCCACGACGCATCCACTACCGGCATAGCATTCCCCGCTTGTTCATATCACGAAATACTGCATCAACTGGCCGGGGCATAGCAAGACTGGATGGAACGAAGCGGGTTGACCTCCGGTTGATCTCCGGCTGGTCTCCGGTTGGTCTCTTACGCGCTGCGCTGTCTGCGGCGATACAGATCGAGGCCTTTTCTTGCCTGTGCCCTGATTGCGCGCTGCACGAAAGGAGTCCAGCCGAGCAGCACACCCTTGACGCCTAAAGCCTGACGGGTCCACCGCCAAAGGTCGAACGCATCGCGATGTTCGATGATGCGGCCCTCGCGAAACCTGAAGCGGGCGTCGATACGGTTGACCACCGTGCGGCCTGTCTGACTGAAAGTGTAACGGGCCACCCAGTGAGCGCGGCCATTGTGCTCATCGGCTTCGACGCCGTCGAACGTCAGCGAGAAATCCTGCGCCCGCGCCACCAGCATGCGCCACATATCGCGCGCCTCTTCGCCGCGCAGCTCGCCAAAGGCCGGATCGCTGAAGACCACGTCGTCGGCGTAGCAGGCGGCCATGGTGTCGGCATCGCGCTGCTGGAACGCGGTGTAAAAACGCTCGATCAGTTCGGTATTGAGATGGCTCATTTGAGATGGCTCATTTCTTGTGCTGATGCGTTGCCGGCCGTGGAGACGACCTGGAAAGGAGCGCGCACCAGGACTTGAGCGCGCGCAGGCAGCACACGATAGCGGAAAACGGCGCGGCCGGGGTATTACAGACCAGGCGGCACAACCTAGCCATTCGAGGCGGTTCCGCCCACCCGCACTGCATCGCTCCCGCGACCCAGCACCCAGATTCCCGCCGCGCTCGCCACCGCCATCGCGCCCGCCACGGCAAGCGCCGCGGCAAAGCCGCTGGCAAAGCTCGCGTGCGCGGCCGATACCAACGCGATCCGCAACCCGGGCGGCAGATGCGCGGTGGCCTGGGCCATATCGCCCGCCAGCACACGCGACATGAACCCCGAGTCGAGTGCGGCTCCGACTTCAGGCGTCATGGGGATGCCGGCCACGAACGCCGTGTGCGTGCGGGCTGCGAGCACCGCACCCAGCACCCCCACCGAGCTCACGATCGCCGTGAAGCGCGTGGTCGTGCTGATACCCGAGGCCATGCCGGTTCGGTCCGGCGGCACGCAAGCCATGATGGCCTTCTGCGTGTCGCCATTCATGATCCCCGCGCCGAGTCCTGTCACGACCATGCCAAGCGCCACTAACGCATAGCTCGAGTCGCCCGCGACCCACGCCGTCAGCAGATTGCCGGCCGCGATCAGCACCAGCCCGGCCGACAGCAAGGCCATGCCCGGCAAGCGCCTCGCGAGCAGCGCGCCGATGTACGGCCCGAGCACCATCGCCAGCGCGAACGGCAGCATGCCGACGCCCGCCATCACCGCCGACAGGCCGAAGGCGTTCTGCAGGTACAGCGGCAGGAACGTCATCATCACCTGCGCGCAAGCGGCATAGCCGAACATAGCGAGCACGGCGGCGACAAAGCGCGACTGGCGGAACAGCGCAAGGTCGACCATCGCATGCGCCCGCACGCGTTGCACCTGAATGAATGCGCCGAACAACAGCGCGCATGCCGCCAATCTCGCACCCGTTGTCCAGCTCGCGAGCCCATCGGTCGGCACCTCGATCAGCGCCCAGATGCCGAGCGCGAGCGCCAGACCGAACAGAATGCCGCCGGCGGCGTCGAGTGGACCGGGGGTGGGATTGCGCGACTCGCGAATCGAGCGTGACGCGCACCACGCAAGCACCGCACATACCGGCAGATTGAGCAGAAAGATCCAGCGCCAGCCGAGCCATTGGGTAATCACGCCGCCGACGAGCGGCGCGACCGTCGTCGCGAGACCCATGCAGGTTCCCCAGACGGCCCATGCGCGCACACGCGCGGGACCTTCGTGGAAGGTGTTGGCGATCACGGCGAGCGCCGCGGTGAGCAGCATCGCGGCGCCGACGCCCTTGACCGCGCGCGCCACGTTCAGCATGGCGGCCGATGGCGCCACGCCACACCCCAGCGACGCGAGGAAGAACACCGCGAGCCCGAGCAACAGCATGCGCTTGCGGCCGACCCGATCGGCCAGGCCGCCGGCGGGCAGCAGGCATGCGGCGAACGCGACCATATAGGCGCTGACCACCCATTCGACAGCGGCGAAACTCGCGTGAAACGAGCGTGCGATCGACGGCAGGGAAACGGCCACGACATTGGTATCGAGAACGATCAGCGCACAGGTCGCCGAGGCGGTGGCCAGCACAAATGCGGGGTTGACAGGTTTTGCGCCTGTTGGGTTCGACGGCTGCGTGCGCAGTGCGGAACGGGAGGACGGAGATGGCATACAGGCGGGTGGAGTCGAATCGAAGTGTTTCGATGGTAGCCACGCAGCTATTGCCTGTCATTGGCATAAAATCACAGAATAATTAGCTGCATTGGAAATACTGAAAGCCATGCGAAAACTCGAACTCCGCCATATTCATGCATTTGTCTGCGTCGCGAAGCATCTGCACTTCTCCCGCGCGGCGGAGGAACTGGACATCGCGGCGCCGTCGCTGACCAAGCTGATTCAGGAAGCCGAACGGCTGCTCGGCGTGCGCCTCTTTCACCGCACCAAGCGCTCGGTGGCATTGAGTGCGGCAGGCAGCGCCTACCTCGCCGAAGCAATCAGCGCGCTCGGCCACCTCGCGCGCGGCGAAGAGCGTGCGATTCTCGCCGAGCGCGGCGAACTGGGCCGGATCGAAATCGGCTATGTCGCTTCGGCGGCCTATGCCGGCGTATTGCAGCGGGCGGTCAGCGGCTTTCGCGCCCGCTATGCGAGCGTCGATGTGTCGATTCGCGAGGTGCCGATGGACGGCGCGGCCGGGATGCTGCGCGACGGCCTGCTCGACGCAGCCTACGTGCGCCCGCCGATGCCGCTCGTCGAGGGCATTCAGTCAAGCACCGTGCACCGCGATACCTTCGTCCTCGCGCTGCCGGAAAATTCCGCGCTGGCCGGCTCGCCGACGGTTAAACCTGCGCACCTGCACGACCAGTGTTTTGTTCTGCCGGAACAGGAATCCGGCACCTTCGAAGTCGCGCGGCGCGGGCGTTTTTCGCCGCGGCTCGGGCCACGTCCCGGCACACTCGCCGCGGTGCTGGCATGCGTATCGCTTGGCGGCAATGTCGCGGTCGTACCGCATACGCTGGCCGGATGCATCACCTTGCCGGGCGTTGTGTACCGGAATATCGCCGGCAAGCCGATCGCCTCGGAAATCGCTCTTGCCTTCCGAAAATTCGAACGGGCGCCTGCCGTGCGGGCCTTTCTCGAGTTTGCGCGCAGCGGATAAGACCGCCTCTGCAACACTCGCGCGGCCTTTCGTTATATCCTGTCGAATATCACGGTATGCTTCGTGAAGCGCGGCGACTCGCCTGTCGCCCGCCCACGATGAAGCGAAACAAGCCAGCAGGAGCCAGCAGCGGTGCGTAATCCAGTTACAGCGCAACTTACAGCGGGACCCGCAGCGCCATCCACCTCGCGACCGATAGTGCGGTCCACCTCGCCCAATCCTTCGGGACGCGTTCCGAAGGGGCTTTCGTCGACCATTGTTGCGGTCAAGTCGGCGTCCGAACGAGGCCGCGCCGAGTTGATCCGGGATGTCGTGGATGCTTACCGGCGCCTTTATGGCAGCGTGCAGCGCTTCGTGTCGATGCTGACGGACGATCGCCTGAACTTCGCCTCGGTGGGCACCTCGGGTTCGCACTCATTGAACCAGTTGCTCTCGATCCTCGCCGAAGAGGCCAGGGCGGCGGCGTTCGTCCGCCTGCGCGAGCTGAAAGCGTCGATTGAAGAGGCGCGCTCGGCCGAGCAGCTTCGCGACGCGATTTTCTCGGACGCCTATAGCAACGATCTGGCCGCGTTGCGCAAGGTGGTAGCGGAACTCGAACGGCTCGACACAGCCTTTATCGGCCTGTGCGTCGGGCACGTGCTGGATCGCCATAGCCACACATGAACGTTTTTATTTGCCCGGCGTTATATCTTTTCGAATATATCGAAAGCGACGCTTGCTTGCCGTGCGTGACGTGCATGTCGAGCACGCATGCTCAGTCAGCCTGACGCCAGAACCGGATTCGAGGTCCTCATGCACACGCCCCCGTTTCGCCTTGCTCAACCCTCGCGTCTCAAGCTGTCCAGCGACGAACTGGCCGGGACCGGCTTGCGCGCGGCCGATCCGTGCTGCACGCCCGCCAAGGCGTCGTTCTCGAACACCAAACGGCGCGCGCGCCTCGCCGAGCTCGACGGCCAACTGCATTGTTCGATCATCGGCACCTGTCTCAGCACGCATGATCTGCGCAAGCTGGTGCCTAAATTCACTACCCTCGACAGCCGGGACGCGAGCGATCTGGAGATTCATCACTCGGCGGTCGAACTCGCGATCGATGGCGGCGCGGGCGCCAAAGCCCTGCACAAGTTGCTCGACGAGCACTATGCGGCCGCGATCCGCCGCTTCGACAAAGCCACCGACGAGGTCGAACTGCAGAAGCTCTGGGACGAAGCGCTGAAAAACGGCGACATTCCACCGACTTACTGGGCATTGATGACGCATCCGTATGCGAACCTGCACGTGCGCCAGAAAGCGTTCGGCGAACTGCACATGCTGTCGCATCTGGTCGGCGCGGCGAATCGCGCGGACATCCGCAGGCTGGTTGCACTCGAAGCGGAGAACGCCGAATTGAAAGAGAAAATCGAACGGCAGCAAGCCCGTTTGCATGAAATCAGCATGCAGCGCGATGCGTCGATCGCCGCGCTCAATGAGCAGATCGCGCAGCTCACCGCGCTTGCCGCGCGCCAAACGCCGACGGACCCCACGGATCTCGAAGCCGAAGTATCCCGGCTGCGCGACAAACTGGCCGACACCGACCAGCGGGTGGCCCTGCATACCAGCCGCCGTGAGGCCGCGGAACAGCGGGTACTGCAGGAGCAAGGCGCGGCGCTCGCGTTACGCAAGAGCCACGATCAGGCGCTAGCGCTCCTCAAACTGGTGCAAAGCGAATGTGATGCACTGGAGCGCGCTACGGTGGATGCCGCCCACGCCCATGGCGCCGCCCGGACGCGGCAAGCGAGCCTTGATAGCGTACGCGGCAAACGGGTCATGTATGTAGGTGGCCGCCCCGGCTCGAATGCCGCGCTCAAGCGGCTGGTGGAAGCCGCCGGCGGTGATTTCGTGGTGCATGACGGCGGCGTGGAAGATCGCAAGGGTTTGCTTGCCGCTGCGTTGCCGGGTGCGGATATCGTCGTGTTTCCGGTGGACTGCGTCGATCACGATTCGATGACTACGCTCAAGCGGGTATGTGAGCGCCACCAGATCGACTACTACCCGTTGCGCACGGCGAGCGTGGCGAGCTTCGTCGAATTGGTGGACCGGCTGCGGCCCGAACATCTTGCCCAGTTGGGTAATCCGCCGCCTTCGGCGTTTTGCCTGCGCCACAGCTGAGTTGCCGGTGGCGAGAGGTAGTCACCAGCCGCTTACGCTTAAACCCCGGACACTGAGCCGGAAGACACTTCGCAGCTCACGGGCGAATCAGCCGGGTCAACTCGGCGATCTGTTTTGTGCAGCTTCGTTGCGCCTCGATTTCGACCTCGCGGTACAGACGAATGATGTCTTCGCCCACCGGCGTCAACGTGCAGCCGCCGCCGCTCTGACCTCCCTGCTCCGAATGGGTAGCGGGCACTTTGAGCGAGCGGTTCAACTCGTCGATCAGCAGCCACGCGCGCCGGTACGACATGCCGAGACTGCGCGCCGCCGCCGAGATCGAGCCGTATTCGCGCACAGCTTCGAGCAGTTCGACTTTGCCTGGCCCGAGCGCAACGGCGTCGCCGCTCAGAATGCGCATTCTGAAGCGCACTTCGGGGCGCGGTTTCGCGGATTTCGTGGCGGGTCTTGGTTTGGTTTTCGCGGTATCAGCCATGCGCGAAAGGATACACGAACCGCCTCGCCCTGCCACCCAGGCTAAACGGCCTTCAATGGCGGCCGGGAAAGCAATGCCCGTAGTCTTCGCAACCCGGACAACCGGGAGCCGGGCCGGGCTCAAGCCCTAGCGAAAGCGCGCGTTGCTGGGCAAGGAATTTCTTCCAGCGCAGATTGTCGACATTCAAACCGACGAGCTTCGGGAAATAACGCGTCAGCATCCAGGTGACCTCTTCGCGGCCCGCAAGACCGAGGTCACGCCACAGGTGATCGGGCCGCAGGCATGCGTGCGCGATGATCGAAGCAAGACAGTGGGCGTCGTCCGCATCGACGGTGGCGCTGGCATACGTGAACAGGAGCGCGCGCAACGTGTCGACGAATGCCGCGTGTTCGCCGGTGTCCACAGGTGGCAACGCAGACAGCGGCACAAGCGCGGGCGCATGCGCGAAGTGCCGCGCCACTAGCGCGCGCCATGCCGGCTGCGGCAAGCCCAGCAACGCAAGTTCGTCACGCACGTCGCGCACGGCAATCAGTCTGGCGAACAGTTGTGTATCGGGCGAGGCGGCGTCCGTCGCCCCAGCCAGCCACCTGGCCGTGCGCTCGGCAACCGGCTCATCGAGCGGTGTACGCAGCGGCGCGGCGCCGGGCACGGCACCTCCAACAGCAGGCGAAAGCGGTTCGTCAGGCATGGCAGTAACGCAATGATGGGCAACGGATCATGTTACGCCAGTCGCCCAGATCGCCTACCCCAACGGCCTCAAAACATGCGCCTCGATACGGGCGAGACGTTTGACGTGGCGTGGGGCGGGCAGAATGTCCGAGCCGGAAAACAGAATCGGCGCGCCGTCTTCGGCGTCGAGCGCGCGGCCGCCGCATTCGTATGCGACCAGCACGTTCTCGCCGATCGGGGTGTTGAACAACTCGTGCCATGAAAACGTCACAACGTAACCATCGTGTCCCACGGCCACGAATACCGTACGCTTGAACTCGCCCGGCACCTCGTTCGGCAGGCCCGCTTCCGAGAGCAGGGTCGTCAAACGCACGCCGCGGTATGGCTCGACACTGCGGATGAAACGGTTCGTCGTATAGCAGCGCAGGTCGAACGGCGTGGACAGCACGCTTTCGTACGCCTTGAGCCGCTCGAGGTCGAAAGACAACAGGCGCTGGAATCGTCCGCACAGGACGAGCGCGCTTTCGACGGCAGGCGCGGCAATCACATTCACACTATCCATAAGCGCTTATCTCCAGCATTTCGTGTCTGAGCGGCTTGTTCGTTCGTTATGTCCGTGTGTATATTACGCTGCGATGATCGCCATGGCGCAAAAATGCATCGATACGCACTATATCGCCAGGCATATCGACCATTTCGCCGACGTCATCCACTCCTATAAAAATTCACGGCTCGCGTCGACCAGCCGGCTTCGCGGCCGGCCTTCGATCCGGCCGCTCAGGAGATTACATGCGCCTCTCTAGCCGCTTCGCGTCACGCTTCTCGTCCTGCTTCTCTACACGCTTCTCGCCTCTGTTACGCACCACCCGCTTCGCCCTCGTCAGTTGTGGTCTGATCGCGTCGCTAGCGGGCTGCGGCGGCGACGACGTCGCGGCTGTTCCGCAACGTATCGCCGTCAGCGCCGCGCCAAACGGCATCGCGGTACGCGCGGCCGACGGCGCCGTCTTTATCACCGACGACCAGACCAACGGCGTACTGTCCTCCCCCGACGGCCACACCTTTTCTCACTACGCCACCGTGCCGGTCGTGGCCGGCCAGGCGAACAGCCTGAGCCAGTTGAGCTTTGCCGATGCCGGCACGCTGATGATCGAACGCTTCGGCTTCGGCACCGCGAGCGCGGTATTCAGCATCACGGGTGCGGACACGATTGCGCCGCTGAGCGGCCCCAATCCGGCACGCCGCCGCCTCGGGCTCATCTCGATCGGGTCGAACCGGCTGCTGTCCACGTGGTTTATCAAAAACGGCAGCGCGCCGCCACAAGGCGGCCTGAGCCTAATCACTTACGACCCGAACGCGCATACCGCCGTCGAGCGCGACCTGCTGACAGGCCTCGGCAAGCCGGTCGGCGTGGCCGTGTCGGGCGATACCGTGTATGTCTCCGACCAGGCAAACAACAACATCGTCAAATCGAGCCTGAGTGCGCTGCTCGCCGGATCGCAGGCGGTCGCACCTGGCGCGACGCTCGTGCAGATCAACAGTCCCGACCTGATGGCCGTCGACGCGAGCGGCACCCTCTACACCAAGTGCAACACGAGCGGCCTCTGCCGGATCGCGCCGGACGGCACCACCAGCCTGCTTGCAAACGACTTTCAGGACGCTCGTGGCGTGGCCGTCGATGCGCCGCGGCACCTGCTATACGCCGTCGACCGCGCCGGCAGCACGGGCGGCACCAGCTACGTGCGGACTTTCCCGCTCAATTAATTGAGCGGACCAGACGCGCAACGACGCACAACGCAAGGCGATGACGTCGTAATATATCGCTCTTAATAACGCATCGGGGTTAATCGCATGATTCGCAAGCTGCTGGCATCTTTCGTTGTCGTCACCGGCGTGGTGACGGCCGCACCCGCCTTCGCGCAGGACAATACGGTCAACGTGCTGTACGCCGGTTCGCTCGTCAATCTGATGGAGCGCAGCGTCGGCCCCGCCTTTGAAAAGGCGACCGGCCAGCATTTCCGTGGCTATGCAGCGGGCTCGAACAAGATCGCCAACGAAATCAAGGGCAAACTGCGGCGCGGCGACGTATTCATCAGCGCCAGCCCGAAGGTGAATACCAGCCTGATGGGCGAGGCGAACGGCAATCATGTGACGTGGTATGTGAACTTCGCCGAATCGCCGCTGATGATCGGCTACAACCCGCAAAGCAAATTCGCGGCGGACTTCAGGAGCAAGCGCTGGGACCAGGTGCTGCAGGAACCGGGCATCCGCATCGGCCGTACTGATCCGAAGCTGGATCCGAAGGGCGCCTTCACCGTCGAGATGATGACGAAGGCCGCGGCGCTCTACCATCAACCGGATCTCGTCGAAAAAACGCTGGGCGACGCGGAGAACCCCGCTCAGGTTTTGCCTGAAGAAACGCTGGTGGGCCGCCTGCAATCCGGTCAGCTCGACGCCGGCTTCTTCTACTCGACCGAAACCTCCGACCTGAAAATTCCGGCGCTCCGTCCGGCGCCCGAATTGCAGGCTAAAGCAAGCTACACGCTGACGATTCTGAGCGACGCCCCGAACCGTGACGGCGCGAGCAGCTTCGTCGACTTCCTGCTGAGCGCGCAAGGCCGCGCGCTGCTCAAGCAACACGGCGTCGATGTGATCAAACCGACCATTACCGGCGATGTACAAGGAATGCCGCCTTCGGTCCAGGCCGTGATCGACGCTGCACAGTAAGGTGGCAAAACAGGCGGTAAACCGGTCCGCCGCGCGACCGCTGCTGTGGCTGGCGGCGCTGCTTGCCGTCTATCTGTGCGCGCCGTTTGTCGCGAGCGTGCCGCAACTCGGCGCGGCCGACTGGCCGAATGTCGACTGGCGCGCGGTGTGGTCGGCGGTCGGCATCTCGGCGGCGAGCGCCAGTGTGGCCTCGCTCGTGATTCTGCTCGGCGGCGTGCCGCTCGGCTATCTGCTGGCACGTTCGAACTCGCGCAAGATGGCGCTGCTCGGCTTCGTCGTGCAGTTGCCGCTCGCCTTGCCGCCGCTCACGAGCGGCGTGCTGCTGCTGTTTCTGCTCGGCCCGTATAGCTGGGTCGGCCAGTTCACAAACGGGGCGCTGACGGATTCGTTTGCCGGCATCGTGCTCGCGGAAGTCTTCGTGGCCGCGCCCTTCCTGATCATCGCCGCGAAATCGGCGTTTGCCGCCGTGGACCCGGTGCTCGACGACGTGGCCGCCACGCTCGGTCACCATGCGGGCAGCCGCTTTTTCCGCGTGATGTTGCCGGTCGCGTGGCCGGCGATTCGTGCAGGACTAGCGCTCGCCTGGCTGCGTGCGTTCGGCGAATTCGGCGCGACGGTGATGGTGGCCTATCACCCGTACTCGCTGCCGGTGTATACGTACGTCGTATTCGGCGGCCAGGGTCTGCCGGCGATGATGCCCCTGCTGCTGCCAACGCTCGCCATTGCGATTGTTTGCGCGGCGCTGTCGATCTATAGCCTTCGGCAGAAATCCGCGCTCGAACAAACCGAAAACGGCGACGACGCGCCGGAGCCCGGCACGGATCTCACCGCCAGCCGGGGCGAGACCACCGGCCGGCGTCTCACCTTTCATTTGCAACGCCGCCTGGGCGCGTTCGAACTCGACATCGCATGGACACCCGCGACGCGGCGGCTGGCGATCATCGGACCGTCGGGCTCGGGCAAATCGCTGGCATTGCGCCTGATTGCAGGGCTCGAATCCAACGCATCCTGTTCCGTCCGGCTCGGCGCAACCGATTTGAGCCCGCTGCCGCCCGAGCGCCGCCAGATCGGTTATATGCCGCAAGACTACGGTCTGTTTCCGCACATGACGGTCGCGCAGCAACTCGCGTTTCCGGTCGACGCCGATGCCGCCAGCGCGCGCTACTGGCTCGATCATCTGGGCCTCGCGCAACTGGTCGCGCGCTTGCCGCATCAGTTGTCGTTCGGTCAGCGGCAGCGTGTGGCGCTGGCCCGGGCGCTCACGCGTCATAGCGAATTGTTGCTGTTCGATGAGCCGTTCGCGGCGCTCGATACGCCGCGGCGGCGGCGTTTGCAGCAGTCGTTGCGAGCCTTGCAGCGCGAGATAGCCGCGGTGACCATCATCGTCACGCACGATCCCGACGAAGCGGCTCTCCTCGCCGACGAAGTGCTGGTGGTCGAACAGGGCCGCGTGTTGCAGGCAGGCTCCATCGCCACGGTATTCGAACAGCCGGCTTCGATGCGGGTCGCCGAACTGCTTGGCTTGCACAATGTCGGCGAGGGTTCGATGAGCGCCCCGGGTCGGATCGAGATCGGCAATGGTTTGACAATCGCAACGGGCGACAGCGACCTAGCCATTTCCGCTGGGCAACGCGTGATGTGGCGCATCTCGTCCCACGCCGTGCATCTTTGTCCCAACGGTGCGCATGCCGGCGTGGTCGAGGCGGTCGAATTACGGCGCGGCGAGCGGTATGTCAGGCTGAATATCGCGGGGGTACGGTTCGATATCGCCAACGAGGATACCCGCCTGCGCGAAGGAAGCCCCTGCCGGATCGATATTGACGACGCCGGTGTGTCGGTCTGGAAGCTCAGTTGACCCGCGGCTAATTCTCGCCCGCGTGAGCCCGCTTCCTGACATCGGAAAACGCCATATCCACCAGCAGTTTTCCTGAATCGAAAACGGTGACGAGCGCCTCGTCCCATTCGCCTTCAACAGTGCGCTCGCCCCACGCCACCGGCAGCGTCGCCGTTCGATACTCGCCGGTGTGACGATTCTGCAGCAAGGTAAGCCGCCCTTTCATCGACCGCTTGCCGGCATCCGTAACCGGATCCTTGTGGACGTCGTGCCATTCATCGCCATGCCGGATGGCCGAACACTTCATGGCGAACCGCTGCGTATCGCGGTTGATCTGCTGCAACAACGCACCGCCCATGCCGAACACGATGTTGTCCGCGGCAAAGCCAGCCTGATCCATGCCCGCAAGGATCGCTTCGATCGAGTCCGGATTCACACCGTCGCCCTGAATCACGCGGACGTTATTGAGCACGCGCCGCCCCTTACCGTTCACCGCCGAACCGAACGAGGCCTCGAGCGCCTGCATGGTCTGCAGAACTATCGTCAGCGGATCGCCGGAATCCGGCCGGATCACCAGCGTGCCGCCCGAGTCGAGCACCGCCTGCTTCAACTCCGTGCCCCATACCTTGAGCGCGGAAAACAGGTCGTAGGAATCGGATACCACCGAAACGATCGCCCCCGGCTTGCCGAACTTCGCGATCATGTTGCGGAAGGCGTCGGTTTCACGCTCGCGCCCCCATGACGTGATCGTGCTGTGCTCGGCGGCCGGCACCGAGAACGCCGCCATCGGCTCGTTGTAGTAGTGGTTCGCGGCAAGCACGCCGAGCACCGTATCCGAACCCATGAAACTGACGAGATGCGCGGAACCGCCGATCGCCGCCGATTCCGCGCTCGACACGCCGCGCGCGCCGAAATCGTGCAGCTTGAACGGCAATTGCGTGAGGTCGTCGCTACTTTTCTCCAGCCAGGCGCGGATCGTTTTGCGCAGATGCCAGCTTTGCGTCGCGACCGTGATCGGATACCACACGCGCAGCAGCATGGTTTCCAGATACGAGGCCAGCCAGAACACCTGCGGATCGTCGCACTCGACCGTCATCAGCACATTGTGCGTGGGCACGACCGAGCCTTCCGGCACCGCGCGAATCCGCACCGGCAGATAACCGCCGCGATGCTCGACGATGTAACGCCAGCCGGCTTCGTTGAACGGCTCGCCGTGCGCCGTGAAAAACGCCTTCGCCTGGTCGATCATGGCCGCCGTAATCGGGCGGCACAGATACTCCTTGATCAGCATCTGCAGGCCGAAGAACAGCGTGCTGTCATAGCGGCCGCCACGCGACTCGATGTATGAAAACATCGCCGACGCCTCGGGCGGATATTGCAGATAGTGCGACGCCTTGTATGAATCCGTGTTGAGGATCGGATTGGACAGGATCGACGCCATGTCGTTGAACGGGTTGATATCGCTTTGCATGGGTGACGTTGCGCTGACGCGGCGCTCTCAAGGGTAATCGGGCCGGCCGGGTATTTTGCCGCTTATGCCGTAGCCCGAACTACACCATACATCGTCAAAACACGCCCGGAATCACGCGGAACCGCACCTTACCCCTGTACGCCCGATACCGCTCGTCTTCGGACAGGAGCCGTTCCTCCCGCACAATGCGGCCAATCTGCAACGCAAACTGGCATCCGTAGACAATCACGTTCTGAATCCCGAAGTTCGCCAGCAAAAACCCGATATCCGTCAGGAAATACCCCAGGTACATGGGGTGACGCATGAACCGGTAAGCGCCGTGGGAGATCACCCCGCGATTGGCGGGCAAGATGCCAAAGGACCTGCTCAGCGACACCTTCGCAAACATCTGCCAGATGATCCCCAGCAACTGCAATGACGCACCGGCCAGTTCCGGAATGAGCTGGGTTCCCGGCGACAGCCGCACGGCCAGAAAATAGAATGTTCCGCCTACCGAGCAGATGAACGCAAAAGGCGTCCAGTCACGTTTGCTGGGCACCCGCGCAAACAGCGACAGGCCGAGAGTCATGAACGCGCTCACCACGAGCAGCAACAAGGTGATACGGGTGGGCGCAACAAGCCATTGCCTGACCGCCGCATAGGTAAAAATGCTCAGCATGAACCCCGCGGCGACACGCGCGGCGATTTCGACCGTCGCCTCGCGCCAGCCGCCGGCCGCCACCGCGCTGCCTTCGCCGCCGTCTTCACCGCTGCCCTCACCGCCGACGCGAGCTGCCGCGCTCGCCGGCTCGCTGTTCGCAGCATTCTCGAGAGAACCCTCTCTATCGACTTCCCGCGAGCGTGTGGTTTCTGTCATGCGTCACTCACTTCGATCTGCGAATTATTTTTCAAGTCTTCTGCATGAAGATTTCTGGTCCACCCGTGCCGCAGCGTAGCAGTCGCAACGGGCCGATGTCCATATCATGCCATGCGTCATGCCACACGCGCCCGGATTCAGGCCGGGCGTGCGGGTTTCAGCGATCGGATCGGGTCAGTGGCCCGGCTTCAATTGCGGCGGCACGTTCGGCCGCGCAGCGAACAAGCGGCCGAGCATGCCTTTGCGGGGCTCGGCAATGGCGGGCCACAGCATGTCGGCGAGCAGGCAGATACCGCGCGCCAGCGCGCTGTCGTGGGCGGTGGTGACGAGCGGCACGCCGCGATTGAGCGCCTCGTTGACCTGCTTGTCGTCACGCGAAAGCTGGTGCGCGACCTTCGCGCCGAGAGTCTGTTCGAGTGTCGGCAGATTGATGCGAGCGTTCTTGTCGTATTGATTCACCACGACCCGCACCTTGCTGGGCGGATAGCCCAGTTCCTTGAAAATATCGAGCATCCGGCGGCCGCCGTGCAGGTAAAGCGGATTTTGCCGCACGATCATGCAGATCGCATCGCTGTGATCGAGCGCATGGATCGTCAGCGGATTGATACTCTGGCCGATGTCGATCAGGACCGCGTCGTAGCGCTCGCGCACCAGCGCGAGAATCTGCTCCAGTTGCGAGGGCAGCATCGCGGCCGCCTTGAGCGGGTCGCCGGCCCCCGCCAGCACGTCGAGGTTCGCGTGTACGTGCATCACGCAGGCGTCCAGCAACGCGGCGTCCAGACGGTCAACCTGCAAGCATAGATCGGCGAGCGTCACCGGTGGCGGCTTGTCGGCGAGGAGCAGGCTCGCGTCGGCGAATTGCTGACTGAGATCGATCAGCAGCACGCGTCTGTTACGCTGCGCAGCCAGCGACCAGGCGAGATTCACGGCGATCAGCGTCGTGCCGCTGCCGCCCTTGCACGATGTCAGTGACACGATCCGCCCGGCACGGCGCACGCCCACGCTTTTCTTCCCGGCGATATGCGTGAGCGCCGCGGCAATCTCATACGCGTCCAGCGGCCATGACAGCACGTGCCGCACCCCGACGCGCATTGCCGCGGTCAGCAAGGCCGCGGACGGCGCTGGCGTGACCAGCATGCAATACAACGCGGGCGAGCAGGCCAGCGCCTCTTCAACGCCGTGCAACTCGCGCGCGCTCAGATCGACGTCGTCGACAATCAGCAGATCGGCGC
Source organism: Paraburkholderia agricolaris (assembly GCF_009455635.1). NCBI lineage: Bacteria > Pseudomonadati > Pseudomonadota > Betaproteobacteria > Burkholderiales > Burkholderiaceae > Paraburkholderia > Paraburkholderia agricolaris. The sequence continues at coordinate 1,715,782 of NZ_QPER01000002.1, read as the reverse complement.
TCCTGATTTCACGGGCATGTACGCGCAATTGCCGCGCCGTGCCATAAGCGGTGCGCAAACGAAATACCACGCCGCTTTCTTCGAGGCGCGCGACGATATGCGGCGCGCGCTCCGCGCTGGACGAAATCAGAAAGATGTCGATCATGTCGGGCCTCCGCCGAACTGAAGCCTTCCAGTGGGTAAGGCCACGTCAATCACTCTGCGCGTTCAGACGTAGTCGTCGGGATCGGCTGGGTAGATGGCTGCGCCCCGATCGTGATCCCGTTCGGGCAAAACCGGAATTTCATAGATCGCTTCGCGCAACACGTCGCGCTGAATCTCGGCCTGAGCCTTGCGTTTGATTGCCTCGGCGATCACCAGCGTGAGCAGATCGGCCGACGGCGCGGCGACCAATGACTGCTGTTGCGCAAAGTGACGCGAGTAGAAGAAACCGGCGCCGCGCGCCGTGTTCTGGTGATTCAGCCGCAATGCGGCCGGCTTGCTGATCGTTTTCATGACACCCCCGAATGAAGAGCCATTGCAAGGCCATCTCCAGGTAAGCCGTGCCCGCCCGAATGCGCGGGCACGGCGCCCAGTTCTCCTCGTAGCGTGTGCCCCTCTGTGGAGACTCAGGCCATTCCTCCCCGCTTCGTCGCGCCGGCTGTACGGACCGTGCGCTGCCCCTTCCCTGTTCTGTGCATCGCGTGCTCGAGATCTGCCCGAGCACGGTATCTGTCGTTATGACGATCAGCCTCGACCGTTCACTTCAAATCCGTCCCATTTGACGGATAAAGTGGCGAGGTCAATGCTTCACGTCGTCCGGTGACGGAATGACCGATACTTCGTACCGCTCATTCGCCCCGTTTTTTTGACGTCCGTTTTTCAGTGGCCCCGCCGCACCCTCGTAAGACACATTGGCTTCCCCGGCCGCGCTTACGAAGACAAGTTTTGCCGCCGGGCTCCATCTGCTGTTTCCCCGTGCATCCGGAGCCAGGCGGCAATGAATCTGCTTGTGAGACTCCTATTGCAATGGCTGTGCCATGCATCATCAATCCCTTGCTGGATGGAGAATTTGCTGCAATGCACCGCGCCGGGCCGGGCCTCGCGGTACACGTTGATTCGGATTTGACACGCGCTGGATTCAATCGCTAACGCAAGGCGGAAGGATCTACCTGCGCAGGGCATCGGCGCACTTTTTGTCGGTCCCTCTCCGGCCGCGCTTTGCGGCGTGCCCCGGTCAAATATGCCGATGCTTCGGGCCACGAAACGGCTTTCACGGTAGCTGCCCAAAATGTCGCAAGCTTGAGACGCGGTAATGCCTGGTAATTCGGCAACGCGTCATTTATTGCATGATTAACAGCATGAGATTTGCGGTCGCTATGTGGTCTTACACGCACAGCCGGGGTTGACCTGCTATTTTTGAACGGCAAGCCGATACGTCCCGGTGCGAAAAACGTTTCCTGATCCAGAATTGTTTGTATGGCGCTCCAAAGCGCTTTCGCATATCGTTAGGCCATGCGCCACCTAGAGCGCCTGTGTCAGGCCGCCGAGGTAATAAACGGCTTTTTGTGATTCGGGGATGAAATAGTCAGGCAGTTTCAGCGGTGAACACTTATTCTGCTGCCTGTCCGAAATGCAGCGCCCTGCGGCTCACGCCGCTTCAAACCCCCGTCATTGCCGCTACCGTGAATTTGCCATTGCCGGTCTGTCCAATTCGTCGAAAGCCGTTCTGAGAGAAGCAACGATCCGGGGGTTATATGAATACGACTAGCACGCCTGTCGACACCGAACGCACCGTTCTGTACGTGTCGAGCGCGCCCGATCAGAACCTCGCCCACTTCCTGGCCGCATCGGGCTGGCAAGCGGTACACGCCAAAAGCACGGCGATCGCCGAGCGCATGATCGAGCGCGCCAATATCAAGGTCGGCCTCGTCGAATTGCCCACGGACTGCACCTCCCAATACTTGTCGGCTCTGGCTTCCTGCATGCGGCGCGTCGAAACCAATTGGGTCGCGCAAATCGCGCCGGGCCAGTCGGAAAACGAACTGGTTAGCCGCTTTATCCTCGATTACTGCTTCGATTTCGTGACCCGGCCGTGGTTGAACGAACGGCTGGTGTTCGCGCTCGGGCATGCGCACGGACTGTCGAGCCTCAGGCACGCGCCGGTCGCAACGGAACCCTCGCTCGGCCGGCACGGCATGGTCGGACAATGCGAGGCGATGCAGCAGTTGTACCGCCGGATCGACAAATGCGGCGTGACCGATGCGCCGGTGTTCGTCGCCGGCGAATCGGGCACCGGCAAGGAACTGACCGCGCGTGCGATTCACGAGCGCTCGCCGCGCGCGGGCCGGGCGTTCGTCGCGATTAATTGCGCCGCGATTCCGCCGAGCCTGCTGCAAGCCGAATTGTTCGGCCACGAACGCGGCGCCTTTACGGGCGCGTTGCAACGCAAAATCGGCCGGATCGAAAGCGCCAACGAGGGCACCCTGTTTCTGGACGAAATCGGCGACATGCCGCACGAGTGCCAGGCGGTCCTGCTGCGTTTCCTGCAGGAAGGCACCATCGAACGGCTGGGCGGCAGCGGACCGATCAAGGTCGACGTGCGGGTGATTTCGGCAACCCATGTCGATCTGGACCGCGCCGTCGACGACGGCCGTTTCCGCTCCGACCTGTACCACCGCCTGTGCGTGCTGCGGCTCGTCGAGCCGCCGCTGCGCGAGCGCGGCGGCGACATCAAGCTGCTCGCCAACTACGCGCTCAGCATGTACCGGCAGGACGGCGCGCGCAAACTGCGCGGACTGTCGAGCGACGCGATCGTCGCCATGTCGAACTATCCGTGGCCGGGCAATGTGCGCGAGCTGATCAACTGCGTGCGGCGCGCGGTGGTGATGAGCGAGGGGCGCTTTATCACGGCGAGCGACCTCGGCTTGCCGGAAACCGACAGCGGGCCGGCTGTGACGCTCGCGGAGATCCGCAGCAAGGCTGAGAAGGACGCCATCGAGCACGCGTTGCAGCGGCATGGCTACAAATTGTCCGACGCCGCGGCCGAACTCGGCATTTCACGCGCCACGCTGTATCGCCTGATGCATGCGAACCGGCTGCATCAGGAGCCGGCTACCGGGCGTGCGCCGAATGCCAACGGCGGCACGGATGCCGACAAGGAGGCGGAGCGGCAGGCGCCGTATCTGGTTTGACCCTGCCGGCCGCCTGAGCGGGCGAACTTGCGCAAGACTGCCAGGCCGGACGCGATGGACGCGCCGGGCATGATGGTTACCGCGGTCCAGCGCGCCAGATGTCGTAACCGCCTATCGGATCTCCCCTGGCGTTGCTATGCTGAAAGCCGTTCATCCACCCGGGAGTGGACTTGGCCGATCAGCACGCTCCGGCGCTTGCGCGCCGCCCTTCCTCTGCCCTCCCGGCCCAGGCGAGTCCGTGCGACACGCTTGCCATCCACGCTCAGCCCCTCGGCCTCGGTCCGCCGTGCCGGCGCAAAAAGCTCGTGCTTGCCGCGACCATTCTTGGCTCGAGCATGGCGTTCATCGACAGCTCCGTGGTCAACGTCGCGCTACCCTCGATCCAGACCGAGCTGGGTGCGAGCGTCGCGGCCATCCAGTGGGTGGTCAACGCCTATCTGCTGTTTCTCGGCGCGCTGGTGCTGGTGGGCGGCTCGCTCGGCGATACGCTCGGCCGCCGCACCGTGTTTATCGCAGGAATCGGCGTGTTCACGCTGGCCTCGATTGGTTGCGGCCTGGCGCCGGACGCCCGCGCCCTGATCGCGGCGCGCGCCGTGCAAGGCATCGGCGCGGCGCTGCTGGTGCCGAGCAGTCTTGCCATTATCGGCGCGATGTTCGACGACAAGGAACGCGGCCGGGCGATCGGCACCTGGGCCGGCGTCGGCGCGATCACGTCGGCGCTTGGACCCGTGGCGGGCGGCTGGCTCGTCGATGCGTTTTCGTGGCGGGCGATTTTCTTTCTGAACGTGCCAGTTGCGTGCGCAACCATCGCGCTGGCAATCATCGCCGTGCCGGATAACCGGCGCAAAGACGACCCATCCGGCCCCGCCGCGGCGCTCAACGGGCACGCGCCGCCCAGGCTCGACTGGCGAGGCGCGGTGACAGCCACCGCAGGACTCGCCGGGCTGACCTACGGGCTGACCATCGCCGCGGCACGCGGTTTCGGCGATCACCGGGTGCTGGCATTAATCCTCGCCGGCGTGCTCGTACTGGCCGGCTTCGTCGCGCTCGAAGCGAAGTCCCCTAATCCGATGATGCCGCTCGACGTGTTCCGTTCACGCAACTTCGCCAGCGCGAACCTCGTCACGCTGCTGCTCTACTTTGGCCTGGGCGGCGCACTGTTTTTCCTGCCGTTTACGCTGATTCGCGCCTATGGCTACAGCGCGACGGAAGCAGGCGCCGCGCTGCTGCCGGTGCCGGTCACGATCGGCGTGTTGTCGCGTTTCACCGGCGGGCTGACGGGCCGTTATGGCGCACGGGTCCTGCTGGGCATCGGGCCCGCAATCGCGGCGCTCGGCTTTGCCATGCTCGCACTGCCCTGGGTAGGCGGTGAATACTGGCGCGGCTTCTTTCCCGCGCTCGTTGTGCTCGGGCTCGGTATGACGATTACGGTCGCACCGTTGACGACCACCGTGATGACCTCCGTATCGGCTGCGCGCACCGGCGTCGCGTCAGGCATCAATAACGCCGTTGCCAGGGTGGCGAGTCTGCTGGCGATCGCCGTGCTCGGGATCGTGTTCGTGTGGTCGCACGACGCGGCGCTCGATGCGCGGCTCGACGCGTTGCATGTGCCCGACGCGGCACGTCAAACGGCGCGCCTGGCCCAAACGGGCCTGGCGCAAACAGGTAGCGACGCGGGCTCCGTGCCCTCCGGCGTCACGCAAAGCGCTTCGCATGCCGAAGTGACCCACGCGCAGACCGAGGCGTTGGGTGCGGCGCTGCGGGCGGTGGCGCTGGTGTCGGCGGTATGCGCGCTGGCCGGCGGGGTGCTCGCGGCAGTGACGATCCGTTCGCAACACGGGCCCTAGAGAGGCAGCGCTATTTCATCGACAGTTCAGAAGGCTGTGAAACGTCGTGGTCAACCGGCCGCCATACTGGTAACCGGTATCTCAGACCACCACTACTACTTGATCGGGAGCCTGCACATGACAATGACCTGCTTTATCCGCTATCAGATCGATCCATTCCAGCGCGACGCCTTCAACGACTACGCTCGCAACTGGGGCCGCATCATTCCTCGCTGCGGCGGCCATCTGATCGGCTATTTTTTGCCCCATGAAGGCACCAACGACATCGCCTGGGGCCTGATTGCATTCGACAGCCTCGCCGCCTATGAAACTTATCGGGCGCGTCTGCGCAGCGATGCGGAAGCGCGGGAAAATTTCCAGTTCGCGCAGACCAGGCGCTTCATTCTGCGCGAGGAGCGCACCTTCACCGAAGTGGTCGAAGGCACGCTTGGGGTGCCGGCAACGGGCGCGGTGGACGCAACGGAATAGGCGATGGGTACGCCTGCGGGTTCGCGGCGGCGTCGGCGGCTGTACCGTCTGATAGGCAAGCTTTTTGCTACCTGACGTTACAATCCGGACCATCTGGCCAAGCTTTCGCGTGGCCACCGAAAGCCGCCACGGATGGAACTTGTACGATCAATCCCGTGTCGGTTCAGGGTCACGCCGCCGAACCGGTTCACGCGTCCCGGCACCACCGTCCGAACCTGGTACCCCGCTTTACACCCTATGCGCAAAATACTTCAAGCCTGGTTTCTTCTTTTTCTCGTTCTGAGCACCGCGCCGGTCTTTGCCGCCGCGGTGCAACCCGCCGCCGCATCAGGGGCATCCGCCGCCGCGCTCACCTTGACGCCCGAACAGGCCCGTCAGGCCCTCAGCGTCCTCAATGACCCCGCCCGCCGCGCGCAAGTCAGCGACACCCTCCAGGCGATCGCCGCTGCGGGCGCCCTCAGCGCTCCGCCTGCCTCGGCAGCAACCGCGGCTTCAGCGCCGGCAGCGGCCAGCAGCGCCGCCGCGCTCGTTCCAGCCGCATTCCAGTCCAATGGTCTTGCCTCGCAACTGGCGCGTCAAGGCGCGCATTGGGCCGTACGCCTCGGCGCATCGATACGCAGCTCGCTCGCCGCGCTGCTCGACGTCGCATCGGTGCGTGCCTGGTGGCATTGGCAATCGACCAACCCGCAAGCACGCAGCATATTGGGTCAGGTGGTGTGGTCGCTGCTGGCGGCGCTGCTGCCCGCGCTTGGGCTCGAATGGTTCGCGCGCCGCGTGCTGCGCCGCGCCTACACGGCCCTCGCCGCACGGCGCGAACAGGCGGCCGATGACACCACCGTGCCGCCAACCGGCCTGCCAGGCGCATCCGCCAGCACGCCCACACCGTCGCCCACCAGCGGCAAAGCCATCGAGGCCAAAGGCAAGCAGCACGCCGTGCATCACTGGACGCTCCTGCAACGTCTGCCGCGCGCGCTGCTGACTGCCGTGCTGCGCCTGTTGCCGCTGGCGATATTCGTCGCCACGGCAAGCGCGCTGATGTCGATCTTCACCACCGACGGCACGCCGCAGGACCGCGCGCTCGATTCGATCATCGACATCTACGTACTGTGCCGCCTGATCGTGATCGGCAGCGGCTTCTTCCTGCAACCCACCGCGCCGCGCCTGCGTCTGTTGCGCATGAGCGATACGTGGGCTGTTTTCTTGCAGCGCTGGATCGTGAGGATCGTTGCGGTGGTCGGCGCCGGTTCGGCGATCGCGGAGATAGCGCAGTCGCTCGGCCTGAACGATGCGGCGCATCTCGCGCTGATGAAGGTGGTCGCGCTCGCCGGCCACATCATGATCTCGATCCTGATCCTGCGTTGCTCGAAGCCGGTCGGCGACCGGATCCGCAAGCGCTTCGCCGCGAGCAAGTCGCTGGAAATGTTCGGCCATGCCCTCGCCGACGCATGGGCGTGGTTCGCCGCGTTCATCGTCATGGCGCTCTGGTTCATCTGGGCGCTCGACGTGCAGAACGGCTACCACACCCTGCTGCATCTCGGTGGCATTACGCTGGCGATCCTGGTCGGCGCGCGGGTCGTCTCGATCGTGATTTTCGGCGCCATGGCGCGGCTCTTCAATGTACAAGGCGATACGGAAAAGTCACTCGTGCAGGAGCATGCCTACCGCTATTACCCGCTGCTGCGGCGGATCGTCTCGTGGATCATCGGCATCGTCACCGCACTCGCGCTGCTGCAGGTATGGGGTGTCGACGTGGGCGAGCTGTTCCAGACCGGTTCGATCGGTCATCGGCTGGCTTCGGCGCTGGTCACGATCGGGGTCGCTGCGGGGATCGCGCTGGTGGTGTGGGAAGGCGCCAACGTGGCGATCGAAAAGCGGCTGGACCGCTGGACCACGAGCGGCGACCTGGTGCGCGCCGCGCGTCTGCGTACTCTCCTGCCGATGCTGCGCAGCGTGCTCTTCTGCGTGATCGCGCTGGTGGTGGTGCTCACAGGCCTGAGCGAGCTCGGCGTGAACATCGGCCCGCTGCTGGCAGGCGCGAGTATCTTCGGCGTGGCGCTCGGCTTCGGCTCGCAAAAGTTGGTGCAGGATTTCATCACCGGCATGTTCCTGCTGATGGAAAACGCCATGCAGGTCGGCGACTGGGTCACGCTCGCGGGCGTGTCCGGCACGGTCGAGTATTTGTCGATTCGTACCGTGCGGCTGCGCGGCAGCGACGGCTCGCTCTACACCGTGCCGTTCAGTTCGGTTTCCACAGTGAACAACACCAATCGCGGACTCGGCAATGCGGCGGTAAAAGTGAATATCGTGTTCGGCGAAGATGTGGATCTGGCAATCGCCACGCTGAAGGAAATCGGCGCCGCGCTGCGCGAGGATGAGAAATACAAGGACGGCATCCTGTCCGACTTCAGCTTCTGGGGCGTGGATGGAGTGGATGGCTCGGCGGTAACGCTGGCCGGTCAGATCCAATGCCGCGACACCGCGCGCTGGGGCGTACAGCGCGAATTCAACCGGCGCATTCTCGATCAGTTCAGCACTCGCGGCATCGCCATCGCGAACCCGCAACGGCATTTGCTGACGTGGGACCCGGAGAGCGTGGCGGCCAAAGTCGAATCGAACGGCACGCCGGATGACGCCCCCAAGACCGCACCGGAAGGCCCGGCGCCGGCAACGCCGGCAGCCGATACCTCGCTGAAGACGGCGGCCGCCGCAAAAGCCGACGCACCGCTCGACGATCAGCCGCCGGCCGACCCTAAGCCGGCCGGTGGCCCAGGAACGCCAGCAAATCCTGGTTCAACCTCTCCGCATGCGTGAAGTAGAGGCCATGACCGGCGCCTTCGTAGACGTTCAGCGACGCACCTTCGATCAGCGCCGCCGTGGGCCGGCCAGTCAATTCGAGCGGCGCTGAGGCGTCGCGGTCACCCTGCACGACCAGCGACGGCACGCGGATGCGGGCCAACTCCGCGCGAAAATCGGTGATGGTCTGAACACGGGCGAGTTCGAGCATGGCCTGATGCGAGGTTTGCAGCATCATGCGAATCGTCCAGTCGAGCGGTGCGCGCGACGTGCCCGATCCGAAGTAAGGCGCGGCATTGGCCTCGATCCAGTCGGGGAAAGAGCGGCTCAGCGCAACGCGGCCTTGCTCGAACAGAGCGGCGTCGATCCCGTTCGGATTGTCTTCGGTTTTCAGCAGATACGGCGTGGCGGCCGGCGCGACAAACGCAACCCGGGCCACACGTTCCGCGCCGTAGCGCGTCAGGTAGCGCACCGCTTCGCCACTCGCGATCGAATGCGCCACCAGCGTCACGTTGCTCAGATCGAGCGTGCTCAGCACGCTGTCGAGATCGGCGGCGAGCGTGTCGAAGTCGTAGCCGCGCCCCGGGTCGCTCGAACGGCCGTGGCCGCGGCGGTCATAAGCGATGCAACGGCAGCCGAGGCGCGACAGCGGCTCCATCTGATAGGCCCACATGTCCGAATTCAGCGTCCAGCCGGACAGGAACACGAGCGGCGTGCCATGCCCCCAGTCGCGGTAGAACAGACGCGTATGGTCCGCGGTGCGGATGGTGTTGGGTTCGTCGGTGAGATACGGTGCGGTTGCGTTCATGAGAGCCTCTTTAGCTTGGGTCGCCTGGGTCGGAATCGTTGTGCCGTGCCGCCACTTTGCCTGGCGGCGGTAGGCAGGTCGATTACCTGGGAGGTAAAGAGATCGGCTTGTGCCAATTACGCCAATTACGCCTATTTCACCTATTTCACCTATTTCACCTATTGCACCTATTGCACCTATTGCACCTATTGCACCTATTGCACCTATTTCACCTATTGCACCTGCCACCAGCGCGGCAACAGCCGGCGCACTTCCGGCCGCCGGTAACGGTCGTCGATCAGATGCACCACGCCCTGATCCTGCTCGGTCCGGATGACCCGCCCCGCGGCTTGCACGACCTTCTGCAAACCCGGATACAGATACATGTAGTCGTAGCCGTTGCCGAACTTCGCGTCCATCGTGCGGCGCATCTGCTCGTTGACGTCGTTCATTTGCGGCAGACCGAGCGTCGCGATGAAGGCGCCGATCAACTGCTGCCCGACCAGATCGACGCCCTCGGAAAACGCGCCGCCTAACACTGCAAAGCCGACACCCTGCCCCGTGGTGCGAAAGCGCGCGAGGAACGCATCGCGCGCGGCCTCGTCCATACCCGGTTCCTGTGCCCATACCGGCAGTTCCGGATGACGCTCGCGCATCAACCCCACCACCTGCTGCAGATACTCGAAGCTGCTCAGAAACCCGAGATAGTTGCCCGGCATCGCGGCGTACTGCTTCGCAATCAGATCGACAATGGGCACGAGCGAACGCTCGCGGTCGCGCCAGCGCGTCGATACATTGCCCGCCACGCGCACCTGCAACTGCTCGGCGCGAAACGGTCCTTCGACCTCGAGCCAGTTGGCCTGCTCAGGCAGACCCAGCGTGTCGCGATAGAAATAATGCGGATTGAGCGTGCCGGAAAACATCACCGTGGTGCGCGCGGCAGCGTAGCGCCCGGCGAGAAACGGTGCGGGGATCACATTGCGCACGCACAGCGTGGCGTTCGTCTTGTCGCGCGGCGCGTAGCGATCCGTGCTGAGCGTGATGTCGAAAATCGAATGCTCGCCGAACTGCTCCGCCAGCGCGACGAAATGCATGGCGTCGAAGAAAAACCGCAACGACGCCTCGTCGATAGAAAGCGGCGCTTCGGCCAACTGGTCCGTCACTGCGCCGATCAGGTTTTGTGCCGCCGCAAGCAGTTTGCCGGGTACCTCGGCGTAGACCTGATAGGTGCCGGTCTGCGCGCGTTTGACGGCGTTCCACTCGCGCTGAAGCCGTTCAAGCGGCCTCTTCAGGGTTGCCGGTGCGGTTTTGCGGGCGAGCCGGAACGCCGCCTGGTCGAGCGACGCGCTGTACATGCGGCGTGCCCGATCGAGCAGGTTGTGCGCCTCGTCTACCAGCACGCCGACGCGCCACTGATTGATCTGCGTGAGCGCGTACAACATCGCGCTGCTGTCGTAGTAATAGTTGTAATCGCCGACCACCACGTCGGACCAGCGCGCCAGTTCCTGCGCCAGATAGTACGGGCAGATCTCGTGCGCGAGCGCCGCTTCGCGCACCGACGCCCGGTCGAGCTTCGGCCCGGCCAAAGCCGTGCTGCGGGCCGCATCGAGCCGGTCGTAGAAGCCATGCGCGAGCGGACAGGACTCGCCGTTGCAGGCTTTGTCGGGATGCTCGCAGGCTTTGTCACGCGCGACCAGCTCCAGCGTTCTGAGCGGCAACCGCGCTGCGGACGGCGCGGCGCTCCGATGCAGCGTTTCGATCGCATCGAGGGCAAGCGCGCGGCCCGGCGTCTTCGCGGTGAGGAAGAACACGCGGTCGATCTGTTCTGACGCGCACGCCTTGAGCAGTGGAAAAATCGTCGCCAGTGTCTTGCCGATGCCGGTTGGCGCTTGCGCCATCAACGGCGTGCCGTCTCGCGCGGCACGATACACCGACACCGCGAGTTCGCGCTGCCCGCTGCGGAACGCGCCGTGCGGAAACTGCAAGGCGCTGAGCGCGGTATTGCGCGCCGCGCGATGGGCCTCTTCCTGTACGGCCCAATCGAGAAAGCACTCACATTGCTCGACGAAGAAAATCTCCAACTCACGTGCACTGTGTGTTTCGGCCAGCGACGTTTCCTTCTGAGTGCCGATATCGAAGTACACCAGCGCGACCGTCAATTCGCCGAGCCCGCGGGCATGGCATAGCAGATGGCCGTACACCAGCGCCTGCGCCCAATGCAGGGTCCGGTGATTGGCGGGCATCCGTTCGAGCGCGCCGCGATAGGTCTTGACCTCTTCCAGCCGGTTCGACACCGGATCGTAGCCGTCGGCGCGGCCACGCACGGTCAGGCCACGATGCGTGCCGCTTAGCGTGATCTCGGTTTCATAGCCGCCCGCGCGCCGCCCGGCCACCGTCACGTGGCCCGCCATGCCTTCCAGCGAGGTGGGAGCGGGCGTGAAGCGTAGATCCAGGTCGCCGCGCCTCGCGGTAAATTCGCACATCGCCCGCACGGCGACCACGTAAGTCATGTGGCGCCCTCGTTCGCGGCACCGGTGGTGACGTTTTCCGCCGCTGCTTCTGGAGCCGCTGTCGTGGCTGCTGTCACCGTTTCCATCACCGTCACCATCTCGGGCTTAGCGGCATCTTCATCGGCCCAGCGTACGTCGAGTACCCGTACCGGCATGCCGTGCTGCGCGCAGTAGGCGAGCCAGCGGATCTGATTGTCCTGCAAGCGGTCGCCGGGGCCCTTCACTTCGATCAACTCATAACGGCGCTCGGCCGGCCAGAAGCGAATCAGGTCCGGCAGGCCTGAGCGGTTGCCGCGGATATCGCGCAGCAGACGCTCGAACCACAGTTTCAGATGCGCGGCCGGCAGGCAATCGAGCGCCAACGCCACCAGTTCCGGCGTCAGCAAGCCCCAGAATACAAACGGCGATTGCAGACCCGCCTTGCTTTGCAGATGCCGCAGAATCGTTTCGCGATAGGCACTGCTCTCGAGTTGCGCCAGACAGGTGGCGAATTGGTCCGCGCGGCGCGCATGAAAATCCGGCGCATGCAGATCGGCGGGTCCGCGCTGGAACGGATGGAAGAATGCGCCGGGCACCGCCGCGAACACCGGCTCCCAGCACAGCAAACCGAACAGCGAGTTGATCAGCGCGTTTTCGACGTAATGAACCGGCGCGGACTCGCAAGTCAAATGATCCCGGGCAACGTATTCGACCGGTTGTGGCGCCTCCGGCTTTGGCAGCACCAGTGTGCTGCGCTCCACCGGCCGTGCGGCAGGCACGCGCGCCACCCGCTCGCCGCGCTTGCGCTGCAACCGCGGCAGCATGCGCGCGACGCGCTGCATTTCCTCTTCGCTTTCAGGCGTGCCAGCGGCTTGCGAAGCGAGGGCGAAGGCTTCGTCGAACCGTTCGCTGCGCTCGAGCACCCGCAAGCGCCGATGGCGCGCGCCAGGCCACGCACAGCGCTCATAAACGGCCAGCGCAGCAGGCCAGTTCCATTGACGCTCGCAATGCTGGCCGACACGAAACAGCAATTTCGCGCGCCGTGTTTCGAGCCAGGGATTCGAAATTTCGATTGCGGCAATCGCGGCGACGAGTTCGTCGATCGCGGCGGCTTCAGCGTCACCCGCGGGCAGCCATTCGAGTGCTTCGCGGCAGGCCTGCAACGCAAGGTAGACGTCCACGTCCGCACGCTGCTGGAATGCGCGCGACGACGGCGCGAACGCAACCTTCTCGTACTGGAACACCCCGAGATCGGCAAGCACGAACTCCGACCAGTCCTGCTGGAGATTGCCGAAGAACATCAGGCGCAGACGTTCGCAGAGCGGCGCGACGGCGACGTGGAAGACGCGGTCGGTGGTTTCGCAATGCCATGTGGACAACGGATGCGCGGCAACGCTTCGTTCCTCGCCTTCGCCTTCGCCTTCGCCTTCGCCTTCGCCTTCGCCTTCGCCTTCGCCTTTGCCGTCGGCGAACAACGGCCGCAGCGCTTCCAGCAGATCGGGTTTGCGCAAGCCCTTCGCGCCTGGAATCAACGCGATGGCATCCGCAAAGATCAGCAGCAACTCGGGACGGGTTGTGAGCGCGAACAGATCGTCGAGCGTCAGGTGCGGTTCAGTGTCGACCCAGCCGAGCGCCGCCAGGGGAGCAACGGCCTCGAAGGGACAGCCGATCTCGTCATAAGAAAGGCGGCTGGCGCGGAACAGTTCGCCCTTGCGCATCAGCATGCGAACCAGCAACGCACGCGAAGGCTGCGGCAAAGCGGCGAAATCGCGCAGAAAACCGTGTTCGTGCGCGTCCAGCAGATCGTCGTAACGCTCGGCAAGCCACGCGAGCGCACGCTCGAAGTTCAGCAGGTAGTAAGGGGCATCAGCGCGGAGGTCTGACGGAGCATCTATTGCCACGGGGTTTTGACGAAACCTGTATGTTTATACAGTGATGATAGCAAAAACCGTCGGAGAACCGGCTAACCTACGCCTTATTGAAAGTGGTGCGACGTGCAGCGGTTCTCAAAGCGTCGCCAGAAGCTTCGACGCCGTGGACTTGAACACTGCGAAGGCCTCTCCGAACGTCGGCCTCATCGCTCCATAGACAAGCGGCAGCAGCACCTGCTCATACTCACGTTTCGTCTGCGCTTCTGTTTCCACAGTCGCTAGAGCCGCGGTCATGGATTGCTTCGGATCGTCGACAAACGCGGCGTGATGGTGAAACTCTCCGCGATCGTATTCGACGCAGTCTTTAAAGTGGGCAGCCGCTCGATCGACGAACGCCGCGTTCGAGCCAACGATGCAATAGGTGTCGTAAATGTGGCGCACCAATGCCTGATCCCACTTTTCCCGCACGCCGGCTCTGTGTTCCGCGTGACGGCGCAAAAACGACAGAACTTTTTCCGCGAGTGTTTCTTCGATAGCGACACACGGCATACGGACCGGCGCCCTTTCGCGACCCGCCAAACGGTCGATCAGATAGCCGATAGGTTTTTGCACAACGGCAAAGCTCGGCGTACGCACTGTAAATTCGAGGCTTAAATGAGGTCGTAAGCTGGTGTGAGCGATATAGCGCGTGTTGTAACGCCAACCGGACGCGAAGTAACGGTTCGCGTTAAGAGCCCGTTTTTCTTCTTCGACGAAGTGGAAGCCCAGCGCTTTCATCGCGTCGATTACAGCGTTTTTTAGCTTGCCAAGATGAGTCTTCACGCCGCTTTGCGTGAACCCGTGATCGGCATTCAACACCACTTTCAGATCGACGTCTTCGGACATCCGTTCGATCAGGCCATGCGCCTTGGACAGGCTCGTACCACCGCAAAAAACGAACTGAATGTGCCGATGCTGAAGTTTCGCCAACGCATGCAAGGCGTCAGTGACGTGGATATCTTTCTCGAGGACGAAGGCAGAGAGGTTTCCGGCCAGCCCTTCCGCGGTAATCGAATCAATAAGCTCTTTCTGTTCTTCTGAGATTATTTTCATATTGAACAGTTTTATTGCCGAAACCTAACTTCCGCACGATACGGCGATTGCCGGTGTTGATCACAGTACCGGCCGGCAATTGAGTCGTTTCACCCGCGTTGTACAACTCGACTTGCCTGCTCGGGTAGACCTCGACCCCCATCTTCGTCAAAGCTTGCTCGGCTAAAACCTCAACGGGCTGAACCGGGATCGGTACGCCTGACAGGACACTACGCTTGGCTTTTGCATACACGCCAACGCCGAGTTTAACGATGACCCCACTGTCGAGCAGCTTGCGAAGCGCCCGCCCAATCTGGGCCTCGCTACCAAGACGGGCAAGCTCGGTCCGCAGGAACACATCGGACGCCCGCCTGGCAATTGCTATCTTCAGCCGGTCTTCGAGGACCATGACAAACTCCGCTCACAGAGTTGATCCAAATCAACATGCAACTCAATGATTTTAATAACAAAAATCGATCAAATACCGATCATTGAGTCAGTATAACACGTGCCCGGATGAGATTGGGCGTTGCCCCCTGGAGCCAGGCACGCACCAGATCCCTTACAACCCTGCCACCCACACCACCGTCAACGACCTCACCCCCTGCGCGCCGCGAATCAGCACGCCTTCAATATCCGCCGTAGCCGAAGGGCCAGTGACCAACGCAGCAAAGCGCGCGTCGCGAAAGTCATCGCGTCGGTACACGTCCTGCAAACCGTCAAGTAACTGCGCCGGATCGAGCAGCACCACCAGATGCTGCACGATGTACCCCAGCGCGTTGACGCCATACTCGCGCTCGCTGAACCACACCGAACCGGTTTCAGCGACGCCGAAGCGCGCCCGCACCACGCCCACCTCGACGTCCTGCAACGAAGCCGGCTCGGTTTCGGCCGTGATCTCCCGTGTGCCGGGCACTTCGGAGGTCGCCGAGGCCACCGACGCTGCCTCGCCGAACCGCTCGCGGATCAGCGCCAGTACGTCACCCGCCGCCGACACGTCGACGCACGTGCCGCCCATCGCCTGCAATGCCGCCGTGAAGCGCGCCCGCAAATCCCCGCCCAGCGAAGCGAACAACGGCACATCGGGCCGTGGACGCGCCGGCGGCTGCGCCTCGCGCACCTTCGCCAGAAAAGCTTCACGCGTTGCCATTGCCACCTCCACGATTCTTCTTGTACCAGGTATGGAAGGTCAGCTTCGGCGCCTCCGGCAACTCACGCTGCCGACCCCAGATATTGAGCGGGTTATACAGCACGAAATTCGGCAGCCGCCGCAGCGCGCCTCCCATCGACGACACCGTCGCCCGATATAGCGTCGGACTCGCGAGCAGACGTCCCGCCATTTTCAACACTTCCTGCTTCACGAACGGCACCTCGTGACGCTCGGCGATCACCGTGCGCCATTTGTAGATCTGCTCGTGAATATTGATCTTCACCGGACACACATTCGTGCAACTGCCGTTGAGCGTCGACGCGAACGGCAACGCGCTATAGCGCTTCAGATCGAAAGTCGGATTGATGATCGCGCCAATCGGCCCCGAATACGTGCCGCCATACGACAAACCGCCGCTGCGGCGGTACACGGGGCAGGTATTCATACACGCGCCGCAACGAATGCATTTGAGCGAGTACCAGAACTCCTCCATCGCAAGCCGCTCCGAGCGGCCATGATCGACGAGGATGAAATGCATCTCGGTGCCAGGACGCGGCGCGCGAAAATGCGAGGTGTACTGCGTAATCGGCGAACCGAGCGCACTGCGCGACAGCATGCGGATGAAGACGCCGAGATCCGACACCTTGGGAATCAGCTTTTCTATACCGATCGACGCGATATGCAACGGCGGCACATTCGCCGACAGGTCGGCATTGCCTTCGTTAGTACACACCACCACCGTGCCCGTCTCCGCCACCGCGAAATTGCAGCCGGTCATGCCGGCGGTTTTCCCGGCGACGAAATACGGCCGCGTGTTCATCCGCTGGCTTTCGGCGAGGTAATGAATATCGCTGTTGTTCGGATCGGTGCCGATGGTGCGGCCGAACAGTTCGGCCACGTCGGCGCGTAGTTTATGGACCGCGGGCACCACCATGTGGCTCGGGTCCTGGTGATCGAGTTGCTGGATGCGCTCGCCGAGATCGGTTTCCATCACCGTGATGCCGCGCGGTTCGAGATACTCGCGCATCTTGCATTCGTCGGTGAGCATCGACTTGCTTTTGACGAGCGTGGTCATGCCGCGCTCGGACATCAGCTTGTGAACCAGCGCGTTGTGTTCTTCCGCTGTCGCGGCCCAATGCACCACAACGCCATTGGCTTCAGCCGCGGCAGCGAACTGCTCGAGGTAGTCCGACAGATGCGACAGCGTGTGTTCCTTGATGTCCGACGCCAGGTCGCGCAGCGTCTCCCATTCCGCAATGCCGTGCGCCTGCGCATCGCGCTTCTCGCGCAAATCCCACAGACGCTTATCGTGAAACGCGACATGCTCCGTCTTCCTGATGAAAGCGCCCGCGGCTTTCGCGTGATCGACCCGGCTCATGCGCGTGCTCCGTTAAGGACCTGCGCGATATGAATGAAACGTGCGTCGGCTTTCATGCGTTCCGCGCAACCTTGCTGGTGCATCAGGCACGACATGTCGCCCGATACGATGTACTCGGCGCCCGCATTGAGATGATCGCGGACCTTGTCCTGCCCCATGCGGACCGACACAGGCTCCTCGGTCACCGAGAAGGTGCCGCCGAAACCACAGCATTCGTCGGGCCGCGACGGTTTGACGAACTCGATGCCCTTAACGCCTTCGAGCAAGGTGCGCGGTTTTGAAAACGGCGTCGCAGCGATCTCCGAGACCGATGCTTCCTTCAGATGCCGCAACGCGCTACAACTGTTATGCAGCCCGACGCGATGCGGAAACTCGGCCCATGGAAACTCGCGCGCGCCGACCACGTCGTGCAGAAATTCGACCAGCTCATAGGCGTTGGCACGAACCTTCGTGACTTCATCGGTCTGCGCAATCGCGGTCAAATGCTCGCGCACGTGATGGATGCAACTCGCCGACGGCCCGACAATGTAGTCGTAGCCGGCGAAGTTGCGCGCGAACACGCGCTCGGCGCCGGCGGCCTCGGCTTGCGCGCCGCTGTTGGCCATCGGCTGGCCGCAGCAGGTTTGCTCCTGCGGATAGTCGACCTCGATGCCGAAGCGTTCGAGCAATTCGAGCGTGGCGATTCCCACCTCGGGATAGAACGCGTCGATAAAACACGGGATAAACAGGGCGACTTTCATAAGCTCATTGAAAAGAAAGGCGGCGGCCGGCGATTCATCCACTCTAGTGCTGGAATCATCGCGGCGCAGGCATTTTCCGCCGACGCCATGCGTCTGGCCTGTCAGCGCGGTCATTCGTCGTGAGCCGCATTGTAAAGACTCAGTCAGACTGGTCATGTTGGTCTGACCATGAATTATATAAGGAGCGCACCGCACGGTGTCAACCGGAAATCACAGCAGGAGCGAGCTGGGTGGGTCGTCAGGAAGCAGCGCAGGTGCGCAAGGCGCCACTCGCGAGGCGAGCGCGAACGAAGTTCGAAAGCTCAGATAAACCAGAACATCAGACACCCGGCGGAATCAGGAAATCACGCTCGGCGCAGGTTTCGTCGCGTCGTCTTTGTACATTTCACGCACAAAGGTCAAATGACGCTCGGCGGCCTTGCGCGCCTTTTGCGCGTCACGCGCGATGACCGCGTCATAGATGGCCTGATGCTGGCTCATCAACTGTTTTTCCATTGCCTCGTCATAGTCGATCAGGCGATGGTATTGGCGCATGCCTTCGCGAATCAGCGTATGGATGCCGTGCATCACATGGGCAAGCGCGATGTTATGCGTAGAGTCGGCAATCGCGAGGTGAAACGCGGCGTCCAGCTCCGCCAGGTTCACGCGGTCTTGCGACTGCGAGCCAGCCTTCAACGCTTCGAATGCTTCGGTAATTTTCTGCAGATCGGCCGCCGTGGCACGTTGCGCGGCGTACACGGTCGAAATCGATTCGAGGCCCTGGCGCAGTTCGAGAATATCGGCGCTGGTACGCGGATTCTGCAGCAGCAGTTCAGCAAGCGGCTTGGAAATGATCGGGGCGGTGACGTCGACAACCGTAAAACCGCCCCGCCCCGACGTTTCAATATAGCCGTCCGCTTCCAGCCTGATCAGTGCCTCCCGCAACGACGGCCGCGACACACCGAGTTGCGTGGCCAGATCCCGTTCGGCCGGCAACCGGTCGCCCGGCATCAGCGCGCCGTCCGAGATCAGTTGCTTGATCTGGTCGGACACCACGTCGGAAAGTCGTTTGCGCGTGAAGGACTGGATCGGGAGAAATGGCATGGGCGGCGCGGGTGAAGAAGTGGACGAATTATACCGTTCGCCGACGTTGCGCCACTGACGAAGCTAGCTCGCGCCCGCCGCATAGAAGCTCGCCAGATCCCGCTTGAGGGTATGCAACGCGGCATCGTCGAGATAGATCATGTGGCCGGTCGGATAGTAGGCGATACGCACGTTGGCGCGCAGCGGCGCATCGACACCCAGATGCGCAAGCGCGTACTCGGTTGCATAGAACGGCGTGGCAAGGTCGAAATAACCATTTACCGACATCACGCGCAGATGCGGGTTCTGCCGCATCGCTTCGGCGAGATCGCCCGCGGCATACGGCTCGTTCAGGTGTTCCCCCCACCACTCGCGATGCTTCCAGTCCCATTGCGTCAACGCCTCGTTGTTGAAGACGCGATAGCGGTCGACGGGCGTGAAGTGCAGATCCTGCGCCAGATGCTGATGAAGCGCGGCATCGAAAGCGCTCGACACCCCGGCCACCGACGCATCGAAATCGGGATGCTCGGACACGCCGTCATACTCGAGCCCTTCGAAACGCGCATCGAAACGGCCGACGCTGCGCGATCGATCGCGCAGCAACTGATCGCGAAAGCGCGACGGATAGAGACGCAGGCGGCTTCGCTTCACATAATCGACGTCGAGTCCGGTGAACTGCGCAACGCGCGCGGCAATCTCGTCGCGCTGCGCGTCCGGTAACGCGTCGCCCTGCGCAAGTGCTTGCGCATAGGGCCCTCGGGCGAACGCGCGGGCTTCGTCGAGAAAGGCAGGCAGGTTGGCCGGCTTCGGCACGATCTTGTCGTGATACCAGGCAATGGCCGCGAAGCTCGGCAAGTAGCTTTCGCTCTGGAAATCGGAGCCGGGTGAAAACGCCGCGGAATCGAGCACCGAGGACATCAGGATCACGCCGTTGAGCGAGATATTGTTTTGCCCCAGCTCATACGCGAGCATCGCGGCGCGCGCGGTTCCATACGATTCGCCGAGCAGATATTTCGGCGAATTCCAACGCTGGTTCACCGTCAGGTAGCGATCGATGAACTGCGAAAACGCGGCGAGGTCTTTATCGACGCCCCAGAAGTCCTTCCCCGTGCCGTGCCCAACGACTCTCGACAAGCCCGCCCCCACGGCGTCGATAAACACCAGGTCGGTGGTGTCGAGCAGACTATCGGGGTTGTCGTCCAGCACATACGGCGCGGGCGGCGTGTTCGCGGGACTCGCCGTGCGCACCCGCTTCGGCCCGAACGAGCCGATCATCAGGAACACGGTGCCCGCACCCGGTCCGCCGTTGAAGAGAAAGGTGACGGGACGCGTCGAAGGATTTTTCGTGGCGACGGTATAGGCGATATAGAACACGCTCGCATTGGCCTGGCCGCTATGGTCACGCAGCAACAGATTGCCGGCGGTCGCGGTGTAATCGATCTTGCGGCCGCCGATCCGGATCGAATGCTGCGTCACCGCGGCGCTCTCCGGCGGCACCGGAATCGCCGGAGTTTCCGGCTTGGCGCTATGCGGCGCGTTGTCTTCCGACTCGTTCTGACTGGCGGCGGCAACCCGCAGAGGACGGCCAGGGCGTGCAGGATTGGCGCCAGGCGCCCTGACTGGCTGACCGTTCGCATCGGCGGCCTGACCGGCTGTTCCCGCCTGGGTACCCGGCATGCCGGACGCGCTCGCCGGGCTGCCCGGCAATGCGGCTGTTCCCGTGCTGGCCGCGGCAGCGGAAGGTTCGTCCAGTTCGGCCGCCACGCACATCTGACTGAACGTGGCGATAACGGCGAAGACGAGCGCCATCGCAATCAGCGCGGCCGCCACGGATCCGGCCATCAATGACCGGCGCAACGCGAGATAAAAGCGAATGGCCATGCAGTTTCCGTCCGCGAGTCGATAGGCGCCGATGTTCCGGCTGTCCAGACTAAGACGAACTCGGCGAACGATTCTTGACGCAAGCATGAACGACGTCAATCGAAAATGGGCTCTAACGGACTCTAACCGGCTCAAATAAGCCCCTACCCCTGCATCGCGTTGCTTCTTCGAGGGGAAACGAAAGCAATTCGAAACACTTAAGAAAGCCGACCATCTATCCTGCCCCCGCCAGCGGCTCACCTGCGTCCAAGGTCCCAGCAGCGTTCTTTGCGCCCGCTTCCGCCTACGCCCGGTTGTGCGCCGGCAATCCGCCGACGAATGCGGCAATCCGCTCGCATGCATCGATCAGGCTCGCTTCGTCGACTACGAAACCCAGCCGCACGAACCCGTTCGCCGTTTCGCCGAACGCACTGGCGTCGAGCAACGATACGCCTTGAGCACGAAACAGCTGCCAGGTGAAATCGACCGTGTCGAGACCCGTGCCGCTGACATCGACCATCATGAACATGCCGGCTTCCGGCAACAGGCAACGCAAACCCGGCACGTGGTGCAACCGTTCGAACACGACGTCGCGACGACGCCGGTATAGCTCGCGCATCCCGGCAACGATCGGCGCCTTGCTTTGCAGAGCCGTCAGCGCGGCCTGCTGGATGAAACCCGGCAAGCCATAAAGCATCGCCAGCGCGAGCCGCCCCATATGCTCGATCAAGGGAGCCGGCCCGATTGCCCAACCCACGCGCCAGCCCGCCATGGCATGCGATTTCGACAGACTGCCGAGCGTCACCGCGCGCTCCGCCATGCCCGGCATCGCGGCGATACTGACGTGCTCGCGCTCGAATGTGAGATCGGCATAGACCTCGTCGGACAGCACCCATAGATCATGCCGGCAGGCAAGCCGCGCGATGCGTTCGAGGTCGGCACGCGGCATCACCACGCCGGTCGGATTACAGGGTGTGGCAAAGAAGATGGCCTGGGTGCGCGGCGTGATCGCCGCTTCGAGCGCGTCGCAGTCGAGGTGAAACGCCCGCGCGGGGTCGACCGGCACCGGCACGAGCGTGGCGCCCGCCGCGCGCACGCAGGCCTCGTACGTGAGATACATCGGCTCGGGGACGATCACTTCGTCGCCTGCTTCCAGCAGACACAGCGATGTAGCAAACACGCCGTTCTGCGCACCCGCCGTCAGGATCACGTTGGCCGCGCTCACGGCGCAACCGGTGGTGCGTACATGTTCTTCGGCAATCGCTGCACGCAGCGGCTCACGCCCCGATACGGCGCTGTAATGCGTATCGCCGCCGCGCAACGCCTCGATTGCACGTTCGACGATCGGCGCGGGTGTCGCGAAGTCAGGGTCGCCCACACTCAGGACGATCACGTCTTCACCATTGGCGAGCGCCTGCTGGGCAGCACGGTGGATTTCCCACGCCGACGTGCGCTTGCCTTGCAAACGCTCGACCAGATTCGAGTACTTCATTGACTCACCCCGTTTCGACTTGACCCGCCAATGTAATGGGGCACGCGCGAAACGTCCAGATACGAAAAAGAGTCACGCGAGCGGTCAGTCTCGCGCGACTCTCTGGTGAAACCCGGCTTTAACGGAAGCGAAAACCGTTCAGACCTGGCGGCGCAGTTCGGCCGGCGGCACCTTCATCAGATGGCGGTACTTGGCCACCGTACGCCGCGCCACCAGCACGCCCTGATCGGCGAGCATCTTCGCGAGCGTCACGTCCGACAACGGATCGTGCGTGTTTTCCGCAGCGATCATTTCCTTGAGCAACGCACGCACGGCCGCGGCCGAACAGGTGCCGCCGCTTTCCGTCCCGAGCTCGCGCGGGAAGAAATGCTTGAACTCGAAAATGCCGCGCGGCGTAGCCATATATTTGTTGCCGGTCGCGCGCGAGATCGTGGACTCATGCAGACCGAGTTCCTCGGCCACGTCGCGCAGCACCATCGGTTTGAGCGCGATTTCACCGTACTGGAAGAAGGCCTTCTGATGCGCGACGATGCACTCGGCCACTCGCTGAATCGTATCGAAGCGCTGCTGCGCATTGCGGATCAGCCAACGCGCTTCCTGCAATTGCTGCGCGAGCGGCGAACGGCTCGCACCGGCCGACTGCGCGAACAACTCGGCATACATGCGATGGATGCGGGCACGCGGCTGCACGGCCGGGTTGATCGATACCGCCCACTTGTTGCGCACCTGGCGAACGATGACGTCCGGCACCACGTAGTTGTCGTCGGCACGACCGTAGCTGTTGCCCGGTTTCGGATCAAGCTTGCGCACCAGCGCGCAGGCCACCCGCAACTCCGTCGCGCTACAGCCGATCTGCTTTTGCAGTTCAGCCTGTTCGCGACGCGCGAGACGTTCAAGATGATGCTCGACGATTTGCTTTGCTACATCGCGTCCCGGCGTGTCCGCGGGCAGCGCGTCGACCTGCAACGACAGACACTCGGACAGCGAGCGCGCGCCGAGACCGGGAAGGTCGAGCGATTGCACGAGGCGCAGCGCGACCAGCAATTCTTCTTCGGTCAATTCGGGCTTGAGGTCGACACTCTCCGCAAGATCGCTCAACTCCTGACGCAGATAGCCATCGTCATCGAGTGCCTCAATGATGAAGCGGGCCACCGCGCGGTCGCGATCGTCGAGTCGGTACAAGCGCAGCGAGTCGTGCAATTGCTCACGCAAGGTCGGTTGGGCACGGGCCCAGTCGGCGGGATCGCTGTTTTCCGAGTCGCCATTCTGGCGCATCGAACCACGGCTGCTGTAGTCACCCGTGTAGTCACCCGAAAAGTCGCCCGAAAAATCACCGGGCATATCGTCCTGCCCCGCGCTTTCCATGGTGTCGCTGCCACTGCTTTCGGCCGGCGGCGCTTCGGACTCGGCCGCGGCAGCCTGGTCCGTGGCGGGCGTGGCGCCTGAGTCATCGCCTGGCGTTGTAGTGGCGAGCGCGACGTCTTCCGTGTCGGTCGAGTCGTACTCGAGAAACGGATTGGTGTCGAGCGCGGTGCGCAGCTCCTGCTGAAACTCCAGAGACGACAACTGCAACAGACGCACCGATTGCTGCAGACGAGGCGTGAGTGCGAGAGACTGCCTTGTGCGTAGTTCAATTGACGGCATTGTAGTGAGGTCCCGTGAATAGCTGAAAAATCGTACGTGACCTCAATAGAGCAACTGTCGTACCAGCTTGCCCAACACGCTGTTTTTTCTAAGTTTTGCCTTTTCAGGCCCGCCGATTGCGCAGGCGCCGAGCCCCATTTTTACAAGTACCCGGCAATTTCCGGTCGTATAACCTGCGCGGCGCCGGGCGGCGGGCCGCACCGGCGCTTCCTCCTATTCCTCAGCCTAAATGCATGGGCGGTAACGGCTTTTTCCGGCAGCGGGCCATGATGCGGCGGGCCGGGCACATACCTTGCGGGTGAACTTGGTGTGGACAGGCGCAGGTCTTCGCAGGCAGATGATCGCAGGCAGTGACTGCATCTTTGAACGCATCCTTCATCAATACCCAATGGAGAAACCATGAAGACTATTCGACTTCTGAAAACCGCCGGCAGCATCGCTTGTGTTGCATTCGCACTGAACGCTACGGCGCAGACCAGCGCATCGGCCCCGTCGGCAGCCTCCGAAACCATCGGCCAGCACGTGGACGACGGCACCATCACCACCAAGGCCAAGGCTGAACTGCTCAGCGCGAAGAACGTCAAGTCGACCCACATTCACGTGAAGACCCGTAAGGGCGTGGTATGGCTCACGGGTTCCGTGCCGACTGCCGACGACAAGGCTGCGGCAGGTGAAGTCGTGAAAGGCGTCGATGGCGTCTCGAGCGTGAAGAACCATTTGAAGATCGTCGCGGAATAAGCGCAGACGATTCTCTCGCTGGAATGCAAACGGCCCGACAATTGTCGGGCCGTTTGTGATTTACCGCGTCTACGCTTAAACGAAACCGCCTGCATTGCTCGCTTCGCTCAAGCATGTTTCTCGCTGAATTCGTTGAGCGGTTCGGGCGTTCTACGTGGATCGAAATCGGCCCACCGCCCCTGCTGCCAACGCCCACTCGCACGCTCGATCGCCGCGCCCCCTGCTTCGCGTAAGACGCGAGCAGCGTCGAACTGATTGTCGGGCGACACATGAACGGCGACCAGCACGCCGGAGTCGCGCAATTCCTGGTGGAACGGCACATGGTGGCCCACATGGCCGCCTTCGCGGGTGCGCGCCATGGCCCCAACCAGCGAGCCCACGTAAGCACCGACGCCCGCTGCAATCAGCGATACGAGCAGCGGCGCCGAGAAGGTCGCAAATATCGCTACGCCGACCACCGCCCCCACTACCGCGCCGATGGTGACACCCATGCCCGCGCCTTTCGGCGCTTCCTTCGCGGCGGAGTCGGTGGCGGTATCGCCGCCAATCGGATAGCGCGCGTGCTGGCCACGCGGATTGACAAAAAACAGCGTCACATCTTCTTCGACGAAACCTGAATTGAAGAGCTTTTGGGCCGCATCTTCAGCGGCGGGGAAAGTTGTAAACCGTGCTGCGACGATGAGTGACATAAGGCCTCCTTGCATCGTTGAATCGCGTTTTGCGGACCATGCCGCCGCACAGCCTTTGCGCTGGAAACACGCGCAGACGGCGGGCACGTAACCGAACTACGCGGCGCCGCCGCGATCGGGTTCCATGCCTTCCACTCTGAACAGTCCACTATGTAACACTACGCCTTCTCCACCGTTGCGGTCGAGTGCTTCCGCGCAAACTGAGCGGATACGGTTACGCCCTTTGTCGAAGGCAGCCATCAGGGCGGATTCGAGCGCGGAATCGGCGCCGAAATGATCTTCCAGCGCTTCGGCGCTGATCGCGCACAGAACGGTTTCGCCGTCGACGCGCGCCATGAATTGCACGGTCAGATTCGCGCCGTCGAACACCGGCGGGTCGTCGGGGAAAGTAATGTGCATACGGGAATCCTCATAGGCCGGCCGCGGCAGGGTCGCGCTCATGACGAACCCTTCATTGCGCCGGCAAGTTGTTGCGCCATCGCGAGATGATGTCTGATGGTCGGCAATGCATGCGCGGCCGCCGCCTTCAACTGCGAGTCGGTACCGCTCTGGCTCTCCTGCTGGAACAGATCGACCGCTCGCTGGTGCGCCTCCAGGCCGATCTGCTCGACGTAGGCCTGATCGAATTCGCGGCCCTTGAGCGTCTGCAGTTTGCCGACCAGCGCGGAGTCGGCTGCCGGCGTCACGGTGAGCCCCTTCTTCGCGACGAGCGCGGCCATGCCGTGCGAGAGTTTCGTATGGTCGGCGATCATCTGTTGCGCGAATTTCTTGACGTGCGGATCGTTCGAGTTCTTGAGCGCAATCCTGCTTGCCGCGATCTCGGTGGCGTCGGACTGTGAGGCATCCTGCACGAACTGCTGGTCCGCCGGCGAAAGTCGAGTGGCGCTCGTGGGCGCATCGCTGGCGGGAGCGTCGCTGGCCTGTGCGTACGCGGTGCCGACCGACGCTGCGCCAAACCCTAGCGCAACGGTCATCACTTGTAGGGAATACCGGAATTTCATGCATTTTCTCCCTGGTCAACCTGTCTATCGAAGCGGGCCGGGCAACCTGGCGGCCAATCGCGCGCTGCCGTCCACGGTGCTGTCCACGCTGTCGTCGAAATACATAGCAAGCTACAGAGCAAATACAGAGCAAGCCTTATGCCTTGTGGTGCATCGCTTCCCGCAAACCGATGGAATGCCGGTTGCTCAGTTCTCCATACATCGAACCGGTAAAGGAGAAACGTCATGGCCAACCAGACACAGACCCAGGGCGCACGTATCGTGGGCAAAGGCAACGAGACCGCCGACGGTCCCGGTCCCGAGGTGATGGCAGCCGCCACCCTCGACGGCAACAAGGTGATCAGCAGCGACGGCGAGGACATCGGCAAGGTCAAAGACATCATGCTCGACGTCGGCTCTGGCCGCATCGCGTATGTGGTGTTGTCAAGCGGCGGCTTTCTCGGCATCGGCGACAAGCTGCTGGCGATTCCGTGGCGTGCATTGACGCTCGACACGCAGCAGAAGTGTTTCGTCCTCGATATGACGGCCGAGCGTGTGAAAAATGCACCGGGGTTCGATAAGGATCACTGGCCGGCGATGGCTGACCAGACCTGGGCCACCTCCGTGCATCAGTACTACGGCAGCGAGCCTTACTGGGGACCCGCCCCGTACCACCGGCGCGACGACCTGGGCGTTGGCGACATTCCGGCGGCTTCGTCGGATGCGCCGGAAGCCGGCGGCGTAAAGCTGTAAGTCGGGAGGCGAAATCATGGCCGCGAGGAAAGCCACCGGCAAAACCGCCAGCAAATCGAAACGCCCGGTCGCTGGCGGCAAGTCAGGACGTCCGCCACGTCAACGGCATGCTCGCGCGCACGCGGCGCATCACGCGAAAAGCGCCAGCCGAAGCAGCGCGAAGCATCCGCAAAAGTGGTCGCATCAGGTGATGGAGACCAGCGACGCAATGGATATCGAGCACGATATTTTCAGAACCGGCAGCGCGGAGTCGATTGCCGAATCGCTGAAGCGATCGTCGACGCGAAGCCGCCGCCGTAAGGGCACGCCGTTCCAGTCGGCGATGTCGATGCTGAACTTCTACATCAATCGTGCAGGCAGGAATCTGCCGAAAGCGCGCCGCGACACCTTGCAACAGGCCAAACGCAAGTTGCGTGAGGCGTTCGGACGCGCACCATGAGATGACGTGTCCGGATGCCTGACCCTCAACCGGCCGCGCATGCTTCGTTTGCATGGCGGCCCCTACCTGCATGGTCACAAACGGAGTCGCCAGAACGGAGTCGCTAGAATACGAGTCCTTGCACGCTGCAACAGATTCCTCCCATTCGATGACCGCTCCCGACAACTCAAGACGCGCAGCGCGCACGAACGCCGCCAATTCGCTGTTTGCTTTTCTCAAGACGCTGCCGCTCGGCGACCGCCTGGCCGAAGGCGGCGTGATGGCCGCGCAGGCGGTGGCCGGCGCCAGTCTCGCTTTCGCCATCGGCCGCTGGCTACATACCGAACAGGCATTCTGGGCTGCGATTACGGCGATCGCGGTGAGTCAGCATAGTTATATCGACACCCGCAATCTCTCGCGCGATCAGTTCATCGGCGCGATGGTCGGGGGCATTTGCGGCCTCGCCGGCGCAACGCTCGGCGGCGGCAATCTCGCGGCTTATGCGGCCACCGTCGCCGTGGCAATCGTAACTTGCTGGGTCGTGAACGTGGGCAGCGCCGCGCGTTTGGGCGGCATTACCGCGACCATCATGCTGCTGGTGCCGGGCACCGGTTCGCCGTGGGACAAGGCCCTGCTGCGCCTCGGCGAAGTCACGCTGGGCACGATCTGCGCGCTGCTGGTGACCCTGATCATGTCGTCGATCGAGAAACGCTGGTTCGGCAGACCCGGGAAGACTTAACCCTTAACCGGCATTTCGATCGCTCTCCTGCGGTTGACGCCGGTAACGTCCCGGCGTCACACCTACGCTCTGCTGGAACGCCTTGCCAAACGCGGCTTCCGATTGATACCCCACCGTCTCGCCGATCTCCGCGGCGCTACGCTGCGTGCGCCGCAGCAGGTCGCACGCAATCGTCATGCGAATCTGCGTGAGAAAGTCCATCACGGTCATGCCCGCGCGCTCGTTAAAGTGGCGCGCGTAAGTCGCGCGGGACATCGCGGCGATCTCACCCAGTTCCGCGATCGTCCATGCCCGCTCGGGCACGCTCAGCATGTTTTGGACAGACGCACCGAGACGCGCGTCGGCGAGTAGAGCCAGCACGCCAGGGCTCGATGCATTCCGTTCCCCATGCATGCGCAGGGCCATCGCGAAGAGTGCGAGGCTCAGTGCGGTGACGATTGCAAGCGCGCCGGGCTGACGCCGTTCGGCTTCGGTGCGCATCAGCGTAATCACCGTCTGCAGCGCGCCAAGTGTTTGCACGCCGCCGAGCGACACATGAAACGGATCGGGCAGCGCGTCGAGCAGCAACGCGGAGGAACCGGGCGCATAGACGAACCGGCCGCACAGAAGATCCAGATCCACGCCGAGGTTGCACTCGCCGTTCGAATCGCGCGTATCGCCGCCATTGCCGACGGGGTTGCGTGCCGTGTTGCGTACCGGCTTGCATGCTGCGGGACAGGCTTCGTTGACGGCGTGATTGCGCTCAGCATCGCGACCATCATTGCGATGCACAGGCAGCATGCCGTCATGACTCAACCTGATCGGTGCGCCGCCGCCAGCCCGCCCGACATCGCGCACCCGATGCGCGGCGCCGTGCGGAAACAGCATGAAATCTCCTGCGCGCAATTCAATCCGTGCGCCACTCGCCGTCTCGACGACGCAAGCGCCGTCCAGCACCAGATGAAAAGGCGCAATCCCCGCCTCCATCGGCGCATGATCGACGTCGAAGCCACCGCTGAACAGGCAGCGCAAGTCGAGGCTGGCTTGCGGCCTGGCAAGGTCGATCAGCCGGCTGAGGGTATCCATGAGACGATCGCGCTAAAAGTTGAGCGAATCGAGTATTCAGGATGTCGCGGCACAGCGCAATACTTTGTCTCACGGCACCGGCACCCGCCGGCTTGCTGCCAACCAAGGAGCTCTGTCATGTTGAACTGGATCGATTACCGCAAGAAACTGTTCGGCCGCATCGGCGAGATCGCCAAACTGTCGCCGGATACGGTGAAGGGTTATCAAACGCTCTCAGCAGCAGGCCAGAAAGCTGACCTGCTCGGCGCGAAGACGCGCGAATTGATCTCGCTGGCGGTAGCGGTAACCACACGATGCGACGGCTGTATCACCGTGCACACCGCCGAAGCGCTGAAGCACGGCGCGACCCGTGAAGAGATTGCCGAAGCGCTCGGTGTCGCGATCGCCATGAACGCAGGCGCCGCGATGGTGTACTCGGCGCGCACCATGGACGCGGTGGCCGCTTATCAGGCAGACAACCCACCCGCGGCGTGAGGGAAGCAGCAGTTCCCCACACGCATTGCACGGGCTATAGCGGATGGCGCGCTTCTTCAAGCTGTTTGCGGCGCGCCTCGCCCTGGCGCTCCAGCATCCAGCCCGGGTACTCGGCCGGCAATACGCTGACCTTGTCGAGCTTCGCCAGTTCGTCGGCGTTCAATGTGACACTGGTAGCCGCAATGTTGTCGTCGAGTTGCTCGATTTTCTTCGCCCCGACGATCACCGTGGTCACCACACGTTGATGCAGCAGCCAGGCGAGCGCGATCTGCGCCACCGAGACGTTCTTCGCGTCCGCGATATCACGCATCACGTCGATGCAGTCGTAAGCGCGCTCGCGATTGACCGGCGGAAAATCGAAGGTGGTGCGGCGGCTGCCTGCTTCGCCCTGCTGCTCACGCCCATATTTGCCGCTCAGCAAGCCACCCGCGAGCGGACTCCACACCATCAGTCCAAGACCTTCGCTGCGCAGCATCGGCACGAGTTCGCGTTCGAGGTCGCGCCCCGCCAGCGTGTAATACGCCTGTAGCGTTTCAAAGCGCGCGAGACCGAGGCGCTCCGCAATGCCCAGCGCCTTGACGATCTGCCACGCGGCCCAGTTCGACACGCCGACGTAGCGCACATGGCCATGCTGAACCAGCGTGTCGAGCGCGCGCACGGTTTCCTCGATCGGCGTGGCCGGATCGAATCCGTGGATCTGATACAGGTCGACGTGATCGAGTTGCAGCCGCTTCAGGCTAGCCTTGACACCGTCGATGATGTGATAGCGCGAAGCGCCGCGTGCGTTCGGAAACCCGGCCGTTGGACCGAACACTTTGGTTGCGACCACAACTTTGTCGCGCGGCACTTTAAGGTTCTTCAGCGCCTGGCCTGTGATCTGTTCGGACAGTCCTTCCGCGTAGACGTCGGCGGTGTCGATGAAATTGATGCCGGCATCGAGCGCCCGGCCGACCAGCCGCTCCGCGTCCCCTTGCTGCAGATCGCCGATCTGCTTCCACATGCCTTCGCCACCGCCGAAGGTCATCGTGCCCAGGCATAGCTCTGAAACAAACACACCGGTACGGCCTAACGGGTTGTATCGCATCGTCGAGACTCCATCAAAGATTGGTGGTTCGGTGAGCCATATAGAGTACTTCACCCGGCAAATCTCCACAGCGCGCGACACGCTGCACGAGTAGCCAACGAAGGAACCCATGTTTCAAATTCATTACAGTCGAACGTCACTGTTACCGATGAATATTTCGATCGGAAAAATAATCCGATCCCCGGCAAGCCAGTCGCCATGCGGGTCTCCGGCAAGCGTCGGCGATTTGCAACATATTCATCAGTTATGCCAGGGGCATTTGGAAAGTTTCAGTAAGACGTGTATAAGTCGGACCATTCCGCTCGTATGGTGCAGTGCCTTTAACAAAAGGACCACGCGTATGAAGAAGAAGAAAAAGTTTGGAATCGGCCTGGGCAGCGTCGTCCTGCTCTCCAGGGCACTCACCCCTTCCGCGATGGCCGCGTGCAGCAATACCGCGCCGCCGAGCGGTACCACAGTCTCCTGCACGGGTAGCGGCCTCCCCGCCGTCGTCGCGCAAACCGGCAGCACCGGTGTGACGATCAATGCCGACAACACCGCCTCGGGCAGCTTCGTACGCAGTGCCACCCCGGTCGTCTTCAGCGTCGACACCAACAGCACGATCACCAGCAGCGGCACCTTCTCGCTGACGGGCGGCGGCGGCACCGGCACCGCGCGCGGCGCCGTGCTGCTCGGCGTGAACAACGGCAATCAGATCACCAACGCGAACGGCGGCAGCATCACCACGACCGGCGCCTACAACGACGGCATGGCCGCCAACGGCAGCGGCAACACGCTGACCAACCGCGGCTCGATCACGACCAGCGGCCCCAACGCTTACGGCATGACGGCCGCGTGGGGACAAACGAACGTCGGCCAGTCGAACAACACGCTGATCAACAGCGGCACGGTGACGACCTCGGGCAGCAATGCACGCGCTGCTTCGATTCTGGGCGGCAGCGGCACCATCAACAACAGCGGCACGCTGTCCACCTCGGGCGCGAACAGTCCAACCGCTTATCTGCAAGGCAATAACGACCAGTTGATCAACAGCGGCACGATCACCGCGAGCGGTGCCAGCTCCGATGCGGTGTTCTCGAATACCGCGGGATCGAGCTTCGTGGCGACGATCCAGAACCTCGCGGGCGGCAGCATCATCAGCCAGAACGGCTCCGGCATCCGCACGCTCAATGGCGGCAGCACCATCACGAATGCGGGACTCGTGCAGAGCGGCATCGGCACCGCGATCACGATGGGCAACGGCAACAACACGCTGATCCTGCAAACCGGCTCCGTGATCAACGGCGCGGCCGACGGCGGCGCCGGAGGAACGGCCACGGTGATCCTGCAAGGCTCCGGCACGGCATCGAACGCGTTTACCAATTTTCAGACCTTGCTGATGCAAGGTGCGCTGTGGAACTGGACCGGCAGCGGGACCTTTTCGCTTGCGCATGTGCAAACCGGCACGCTCAATCTCACCGGTACGCTCGGCGCAAGCGCGACGGCGCTGGTCGATAGCGGCGCGACCTTGCAGGCGAATGCGCAGAACCTGCCTGCCAGCGTCACCGACAATGGCCTGGTACGCTTTGCCCAGGACAGCGCGGGCACCTACGCAGGAACGATCAGCGGCACCGGCGCGGTCGATAAAACCGGCGCCGGCGTGTTGACGCTCGCGCCGACGGCGACCACCGGCAACACCTACTCGGGCGGTACGACTATCGATCAAGGCGGAATCGCGGTGGGCGCGGACAATGCGCTCGGCGCGAACACAGGTGGCCTGACGTTCAACAGCGGCACCTTGCAATTGACCTCGAGCTTCGACCTCGCCGGCACGCGCGCAATTGCGCTGGCAGCGGGCGGCGGCACCATCGACACACAAGCGTTCAACTCCACACTCAC
Organism: Paraburkholderia agricolaris; assembly: GCF_009455635.1. Lineage (NCBI taxonomy): Bacteria > Pseudomonadati > Pseudomonadota > Betaproteobacteria > Burkholderiales > Burkholderiaceae > Paraburkholderia > Paraburkholderia agricolaris. The sequence continues at coordinate 1,683,139 of NZ_QPER01000002.1, read as the reverse complement.
GCAGGCCGTAAGCGGAAGCGGCGCCTTGACGAAAGCCGGCAGCGGCAGTTTGCTGATGACCGGCGTGAGCACCTATAGCGGCCCCACCACGGTCGCGGCGGGCAGCCTCGCGATCGGCGACGCTACCCATGCGAACGCCGCGCTGACCGGCGGCGGCGCCACCACGGTGGCCGCCGGCGCGACGCTCGGCGGCTATGGCAGCGTGACGGGCGCCGTCCAGAACAATGGCACGCTGGCGGTGGCAAATGCAGTGCCCTTGTTGGCCAGCGAGGGGACCGGAGCGTTCTCGATCAACGGCTCACTGGTCAATGCCGGGCTCGTGCAGATTGGCGGTCCGGCCAGCGCCGGTGTCGGCAATGTGCTGAACGTGACGGGCAACTATACCGGCCAGAACGGCACCATCGGGCTGAACACCGTTGTCGCCGGCGACGGCGCGGCGTCCGATCGCCTCGTGCTGAGCGGCGGCACGGCCAGCGGTTCAACCCGTCTGCAAGTCACGAATATCGGCGGCCAGGGCGCGCAAACGATTGCGGACGGCATTGAGCTGGTTCAGGCGGCCAATGGCGCCACCACGGCTCCGAGCGCGTTCACGCTGGCCGCACCGGTAAAGGCCGGCGCTTACTCTTACTACCTCGCCAAAGGCGGCGTGAGCGGCGGTACAACGGACAACTGGTATCTGCGCAATACGGTCGCGCCACTGCCGCCCACGACTACACCGGGCGAGCCGCCTGTTGCGCCCGGCCAGCCCCCCGTCGCCGAACCCGGCGTGCCGGTTGCAGCCGAGGGCACACCGCCCTTGCCGCCCCCGCCGCCGGCCGGTTCGGCCGCCACGCCGCTCTATCGCGTCGAAGTGCCGATCTACGCCGCGGCGCCCGGCGTCGCGCGTGAACTCGGCCTGATGCAGATCGATACGTTTCATGACCGCCAGGGCGATCAGGCCTTATTGAGCGAAAGCGGCACATTGCCTGCCGCATGGGGCCGCGTATGGGGCGGTCATAGCGTGTTGAGCCAGAGCGGCACGGCAAGTCCGCAATTCGACGGTTCCGTGTATGGCATTCAGGCCGGCCAGGATCTTTACGCGGATCACAGCGCGAGCGGCCAGCGCAACCACTACGGTGTGTTCGTTGGTTTCGCGCGGGCCACCGGCGACGTCGACGGCTTTGCGCTCGGCATGCCCAATCTCGCGGTCGGCCACCTTGCGATCAACGCGTATAGCCTCGGCGGCTACTGGACGCATATCGGCCCGAGCGGCTGGTACACCGACGCCGTGCTGATGGGAAGCTCGCTGAACGTCGATCCGCTCTCGCGCGACGGCGTCGGCACGACGACGCACGGCAACGCGGTCACCGGTTCGCTCGAAGGCGGCTTGCCGATTCCGCTCGGCGCGGGCCTCTCGCTCGAACCGCAGGCGCAACTCGTGTGGCAGCATCTCGCGCTGTCCGATTTCAACGACGGGGTGTCGAGTGTCGGCTTCAATAGCGGCAATACTTTTGTCGGACGAATCGGTGCGCGCCTGCAAGGTCAATTCGATGCCTTCGCGACAGCATGGCGCCCTTATCTGCGCGTCAGCCTCTTGCGCGAGTTCGGTTCCGACGACAAAGTCACCTTCGGCGGAGGAACCGTCATGCAGGGCACGGTCGGACAAACCGCGGCGCAGCTCGGCGCGGGTGTGGTCGGCAAATTCAGTGCGTCCGGCAGCGTGTTCGCGACGCTCGGCTGGGTGACGAACCTGGGCGGCGCGCATCAGAGAACGGTAACCGGCGACGCGGGCGTACGCTGGATCTGGTAGTTTCCGCATGGCCCTAGGTACGCGCTACCGGTGCGGTGCGGCAGGATCCGCACCGGCAGCAATTGCCTCAGCGCTTCACACTTTCCCGGCCACCCGTCCCTCGGCAAAGCCGGTAAAAACCTGCCAGACTGAGTGCTGATCTTCGCAACAGGCCGGCGCTTGCCGTCCTCTGGATATGGCACGTCGCGCCCCCATCTATGCCAGCATGACTTCGGCCTCGACATCTGCGACCGCCTTGCGCGCGCACCCTGATTCCGCCAGCTTCGATCCGGCCTTGCGGACGGCGCCGGACGCCGCTGCGGGTCACGCTTCCAGCTTCTTAACGGCCACTGTGCTCGATGACTTCCATCCCGCGGTCGCCGGCTGGTTCCTGAAGACCTTCCCGGCGCCCACCGACGCTCAGGCGGCCGCCTGGCCGCAGATTCGCAGCGGCCGCTCAACGCTCGTCGCCGCGCCTACCGGTTCGGGCAAAACCCTCACCGCCTTTCTGTCCGCGCTCGACGAACTGGTTCAGCAAGGCCTCGCCAACGGCGGTGTCCTGCCCGACGAAACCCTGGTGGTCTACGTCTCGCCGCTCAAAGCACTTTCCAACGACATCCGCATCAATCTGGACGTGCCGTTGCAGGGCATCGCCGCGGAACTCGACGCGCGCGGGCTGCCCCCGCTCGAGATTCGCACCGCCGTGCGCACCGGCGACACCACGCAACAGGAACGCAACGCGCTGAAAAAGCGCGCGCCGCATATTCTCGTGACCACGCCGGAATCGCTCTACGTCCTGCTCGGTTCGGATTCCGGCCGGCGCATGCTGTCGACGGTGCGCACGGTGATCGTCGACGAAATTCATGCGCTCGCCGGCAGCAAGCGCGGCAGTCATCTGGCGCTCAGCCTCGAACGGCTCGACGCGCTGTGCGAGCGGCGCTTGCCGCGGATCGGCCTGTCGGCGACGCAAAAACCGGTCAGCGCCGTTGCGCGCTTTCTGGTGGGTGGCGCGAGTATCGAAAGCACCATTCCCGCGGACTGCGCGATCGTCGACGTGGGGCACATCCGCGAGCGCGACCTCGCGCTCGAGATTCCACCCGTGCCGCTCGAAGCAGTGATGCCTAACGAAGTGTGGGAACGCGTCTACGACCGGCTCGCCGAACTGATCGCAATGCATCGCACCACGCTGATTTTCGTCAACACGCGCCGCATGGCCGAGCGCGCCGCGCGTCATCTAAGCGAGCGCCTCGGTAAGGACGCGGTCGCAGCCCACCACGGCAGTCTCGCGAAGGAACACCGTTTCGACGCCGAGCAGCGCCTCAAACGCGGCGACTTGCGGGTGCTGATCGCCACCGCCTCACTGGAACTGGGCATCGATATCGGCGATGTGGATCTGGTCTGCCAGATGGGGTCGCCACGCGCGATCGCGCCATTCCTGCAGCGTGTGGGGCGCTCCGGCCACCATGTCGGCGGCATGCCGAAGGGCCGGCTGTTTCCGGCCTCGCGCGACGATCTGATCGAATGCGCGGCGCTGCTCGATTGTGTGCGGCGTGGCGAACTCGATGCACTGCGGATCCCGCGCGCGCCACTCGATGTGCTCGCCCAACAGATCGTGGCCGAGGTGTCGAGCAACGAACTGGGCGAAGACGCGCTGTTCGACCTGGTGCGGCGCGCGGCCCCCTACGCCGAACTCGAACGCGAGCAATACGACGCCGTGCTGCGCATGCTCGCAGAAGGCTACACGAGCCGCAACGGCCCGCGCGGCGCCTATATTCACCGCGACGTCGTGAGCGGCACGCTGCGCGGCCGGCGCGGTGGAAAACTGGTCGCCGTGACCTCGGGCGGCACGATTCCCGAGAACGCCGACTATGCGGTGGTGCTCGAGCCGCAGGCGATCAATATCGGCACCGTCAACGAGGATTTCGCGGTAGAGAGTCTCGCGGGCGACGTGTTCCAGCTCGGCAACGCGTCATATCGCATTTTGCGAATCGAGAGCGGCCGCGTGCGAGTCGAGGACGCGCAAGGGCAGCCGCCGAATATTCCGTTCTGGCTGGGTGAGGCGCCGGGGCGCAGCGATGAACTGTCGTTCGGCGTGGCGCGCCTGCGTGAGCAGATCGAGCGCCTGCTCGACGGCAAGGCGGCCGATGCCGACGCTAATGCCGATCCCATGGCTGCACGCCTGCAGCACGCAATCGACTGGCTCATCGAAACGCTCGGTCTCGACGAAGCCGCCGCCCGCCAGATTGTCGACTACCTCGCTCGTGCACGTGCCGCCCTCAGCGTGCTGCCGACGCAAAACACGCTGGTCATGGAGCGCTTTTTCGACGAATCGGGCGGTACGCAACTCGTCATCCACGCGCCATTCGGCAGCCGCATGAACCGCGCATGGGGCCTCGCCTTGCGCAAGCGTTTTTGCCGGACCTTCAACTTCGAACTGCAAGCCGCCGCCACTGAGGACGCGATCGTCCTCTCGCTCACCGGCAGCCATTCGTTCGTACTCGACGACGTATGGCGCTACCTGCATTCGAACAGCGCCGAGCATCTGCTGGTCCAGGCGCTGCTCGACGCGCCGCTGTTCGGCGTGCGCTGGCGCTGGAACGCGACCACCGCGCTCGGCCTGCCGCGCTATACCGGTGGGCGCAAGACGCCGCCGCAATTGCAGCGCATGCGCAGCGAAGATCTGCTGGCAAGCGTGTTTCCGGAGCAAGCTGCGTGCCTGGAGAACATTGTCGGCGAGCGTGAGCTCCCGCGTCATCCGTTAGTGGACCAAACCGTCGACGACTGCCTGCACGAAGCGATGGATAGCGAACGCTGGCTCGCTTTGCTGCGTCGCATCGAACAGGGCGACGTGCAGTTGGTCGCCCGCGATCTGCCGGCGCCCTCGCCGCTTGCCGCCGAAATCCTCAACGCAAAACCGTATGCCTATCTCGACGACGCACCAATCGAAGAGCGTCGCACGCAAGCCGTACTGAACCGGCGCTGGACCGATCCGGCCAGCGCCGACGACCTTGGCGCCCTCGACGCCGACGCGATCGACAGCGTACGCGGCGAAGCATGGCCGCAGGCACGCACCGCCGACGAGATGCACGAAGCGCTAACGGGCCTCGCGTGCATCACTGGAGCCGAAGCGGATCACAACGAAGGCTGGTCCGCATGGCTCGCGTCGCTTGCCGAATCCGGCCGCGCTACCCGCCTGCGGATCTGCGACGACGTGCTGTGGCTGCCCGTCGAGCGCCTGACCTGTTTCCAGGCGCTCTATCCGGACGCGCCGTTCGACCCACCGATCACCGCACCGAAGGGCTTCACCGATACCTGGAGCGCCGACGACGCCCTGCTCGACGTGTTGCGCGCGCGGCTGACCGGTTTTGGCCCGCTGCCGGTGCATGCGATTGCGCAAGCGCTGCGCTTGCCCGCGGCATCCGTTGAGCCGACCTTGATGCGCCTCGAAGCGGAAGGCTACGTGATGCGAGGCCGTTTCTCGCTTGGCGCAAGCGAGGAAGAATGGTGTGAACGCCATTTGCTGGCACGGATACACCGCTACACCGTGAAGCGCTTGCGACGCGAGATCGAGCCGGTGGAACGGCACGACTTCATGCGCTTTCTGTTCGAGTGGCAGCATTTGACGCCGGATACCCGTAGCGAGGGACGCGAAGCGTTGGCCGCCGTACTCGAACAGATGGAGGGTTTTCAGGCCGCCGCGGGCGCATGGGAAGAGGACATTCTGCCGGCGCGCGTGAAGGCGTACGCGAACACTTCGCTGGACGAACTATGCCGGGCCGGCAAGATCGTCTGGACCCGTCTGACCGAACGGGCACGCGGCGCCGCGGGGCCGGTGCGCAGCACGCCGATCGTGCTGCTGCCGCGTGCTCAGGTACGTGTATGGAGCGCGCTGATCGACCCGTCGAAACAGGCTGAGCTATCGGCGCGGGCACAGCGCGTGCATGACACGTTATCGCAACACGGCGCGATGTTCTTCGACGAATTGCTCACTGAAGTAAGCGGTTTGCGCATGGAACTGGAGAACGCATTAGGCGAACTGGTTGCAGCAGGCCTCGTGAATTCCGACAGTTTCGCCGGCTTGCGGGCACTACTGAAACCCGTCGCCAAACGCAGTGCCTATTCGAGCAGCCGGCGCGTCAGGTCGAGCGCATTGATCGGAGGAATGGACGACGCCGGACGCTGGGCGCTCGTCAACCGGCAAGCCGTTGCTGCCGCGCCGGAAACTTCGCCCGCGCGTCGTCAGCAGTTCGCGCCCGAGATACTCGAACACGTTGCGATGACTTTGCTGCGCCGTTACGGCGTGGTGTTCTGGCGTTTGCTCGAACGCGAAGCCGATTGGTTGCCGCCGTGGCGCGATCTGTTGCGTGTCTTCCAGCGGCTCGAAGCGCGTGGCATGGTTCGCGGCGGTCGATTTATCAATGGCCTCGCCGGCGAACAGTTCGCGTTACCAGAAGCGATTCCGTTATTGCGGGAGGTTCGACGGCACGCAAACGACGGTGCATTTGTGTGCGTTGCCGCAACCGATCCTTTAAATCTTGCGGGCACTTTGCTAGTCGGCGAACGGGTGCCTGCTGTCGCCGGAAATCGGATTCTGTATCGGGATGGTGTTGTTATCGCGACACTGATTGCAGGGGCATTCTGGTTTGCTCCCGCCATGGAAACGATTCCTGCGGAACGGGAGCACGCACGAAGCCTGTTGACGCGACGATTCTGACGCGATTTTGATTCGATTCTGAAACAATTTCTATGCATTTTCGCGAGCTTTTCGCTCATGCGCGCCGAAACAAAAATTTAAAGACAAAGACCATTCTGATCGTTAACGTTTTATGGGCCCGAATATCGGTTGCTTCGCTACAATGAGGCAAGTCTTTAAGTATGATGAAGACTGTTTGCCGCCAATCCACCTTCATGGTGGGGCCCATCGGCACACCGCCCAGGGATCTCATGAACGACGACCAACACGATCAGGTGCTTTTTGCGCAGTTCGGCACAAACAGCCCTTGCTGGCGTTTGTCGAACGACAGCAACGCATTGGAACTCACGCCGGTCAGCGGCGACGTGCCGGCTAACGTCGCAATTCCGCTGAATCCCCAGCAGGCCTCGCAAATCCGCTGCCTCACCGGGGTTACTTCGCACCTTATTCTCGACGTGCGGCTGTTCGGCGAGCCGCTGCGCCTGCACCTCGTCGGTAAAAAACTCGCCAGCAATACCTGGGCGGGCACCGCTTCGGCCTACGACGATACGGAGTCCGTCGCACGCGATCTGGTCCATGGTCTGTCATTCGCCGAACAGGTCGTCTCCGAAGTCAATTCGGTTGTGGTCATCGTCGACAGACACGGCCGTATACAGCGCTTTAACCGCCTTGCCGAGGAACTCACCGGCGTCAAGGAAGAAGACATTGTTGGCCGCAATGTGTGGGCATTGTTCATGAGCACTGAATCTGGCGCGGCATCGAGCCAGAACATCGCGGGGTTCTTCAATCGCGGCGTCTCGTATGAAGTCGAGCGGCGCGTGAAAACCCTGCGCGGCGAACGGCTCTTTCTGTTTCGCAACAAGTTCGTTCACAGCGGCAGCGGTGTCGACGAACAGTTTCTGATCTGCTCGGGCACCGACATCACCGAAGAACGGCTCGCGCAGGACCGGCTCACCGAACTGGCGAACACCGATTCGCTCACCGGCCTCGCCAATCGCAATGCGATCCAGGACAAGATCCGGACTGCGATAGAAGATGCGGCGCCAGGCGAATCGGTCGGCGTGCTGTTCCTCGATCTCGACAACTTCAAGAAGGTCAACGACCACTACGGTCACGTTTTCGGCGACCGGTTGATCTGCGACGTGTCGTCGGCGATCCGCGCCTGCCTGAACGAAGGCGACGCGCTCGCGCGCCTCGGCGGCGACGAGTTCATCGTGCTCGCCACCAAGGGCACCGCCCACGATCTCGAAGCAACCGCGCAACGCATTCTCGAACGCCTGCGCACGCCGTTTAGCCTGGGGCTCGTCGAGGTCTACACCGGCTGCTCGATCGGCATCGCGCTATATCCGGAGCACGGCGACAACCTCGAATCGCTGATCCGTTCCGCGGATACGGCCATGTACGTCGCCAAAGACGAAGGCAAGCGCACCTATCGCGTGTTCTCGCCCGACATGAACCGCAAGGTGGCGGAGTACATGTGGCTCGATACCAACTTGCGGCGCGGCCTCGAAGAAGGCCAGTTGACCCTGCACTATCAACCCAAGCTCACGCTCGCCACCGGCGTGGTGCAAGGCGCGGAGGCGCTGGTGCGCTGGAACTCGCCGGAGCGCGGGCAGATCATGCCGGCGGAGTTCATCCGCTATGCGGAAGAATCCGGCCTCATCGGCGTGCTCGGCCGCTGGGTCATGGAAACAGCCGCGCGGCAGGCCGCCAAATGGAAGGCCGACGGCTATAACCTGCGCGTCGCGATCAACGTGTCGGCACGGCAACTGGTCGATACCGCCGTGGTGCGGCATTTCAGCGAAGCGCTGCAATGCGCGAATCTCGATCCCTGCCTGATCGATCTGGAACTCACCGAGAGCTGCCTGATCGAGGACGAAGCCGCTGCGATCGATCTGATCAGGCAGTTCCGCCAACTCGGCGCACAGGTTCATCTGGACGATTTCGGCACAGGCTACTCGTCGCTCTCGCAACTGGGCCGCATTCCGCTCGACGTCATCAAACTCGACCGCAGTTTCGTCCGCTCGATCAATGCCGACACCAAAGCGCAGGCCCTGGTGCGCTCGATGGTGGCGGTCGCGCAGGAACTGAATTTCAAGGTGGTCGCCGAAGGCATCGAAACCGAGGCCGAAGAGGTGTTCATGAAAGGGCTGGGCGTCGACTACGTGCAGGGCTTTCTGTACGGTCAGGCCATGCCGGCCGCGGAGTTCGAACGCTGGTTGCAGGATAGACAGAAGCTCAGACTGATTGCCTGAGCTTCCGCGCAACCGGTGGCCCACAGGAAGTGCCCCGCCCCGAAAGAAGTCCCCGTGGAGTATTGGCGGCCCGCGCCCGCTGCGGTTCGATGTCGTCGAGACCCGGATCGATTCAGGCGAAATTGGCCGCACTGGAAGCTGTCTGGCGCAAATTTGAAGTACGGCGATTTTGCAGCATCACCAGCCGCTCCATGAAGGCAAGGTCCTTCTCTTCGATCATGAAGGCGGCATTCACCCAGTCCTCGGTAATTTCCATCAGTTCGGCGCGCGAGAGTTGCAATACACGCTGACGCGCCCGCAGCATCGCGCGGATTCCGTTCATCTTCGGCTTGAGCGTGTCAATGAACGTACGCGTCGCCATATAGGCGTCGCCCGGCTCGAACAGATGGTCGACCAGACCCTTGCCGAAGTGCCACTCCGCCGTATGCGATTCGCCCACACCGATCAACTCCTCGGCCAGACGCATGCCCACCTTGCGCGCGACCAGCGAATAACCGCCCATGCCCGGGAACAGATTGAATGCGATCTCCGGAAAACCCATGCGCGCATCGTTCTGCGCCAGCACGAAATGGTGCGCGAGCGCCGCCTCGAAGCCCCCACCCAGCGCCGTGCCCTCCACCATGGCGATCGAAATCGCCCCGGTGTCGAAGCCGCGTGCCGCCGCATGCACGCAATCGACACAGGCTCGCGCGTACGACAGCAGCGACTGACGCTTTCCCGAGCGGATCGAGTCGGCAAAGAAATCGAGGTCGCCGCCGACATTGAACATGGTCGGAATCAACGAGCCCGTCACCCAGAAATCGATCGGCAGGCCGGATTCTCGTGCTGCCTGCGCGAGACCCAGAATGTCATGCACCAGATCGAGATTGAAACAGGGCCGCGGTTGTGCCCGCAGCATCATCCACATGATGTTGCGGCCTTCTTCATAGTAAGCCGAGATTTGCGACAAATTTCCGGCCTCGAGGAACGGACGGCAGGCGTGATGATTATGCAGATTCATTTTGAATGATCCTTTTAAGGTTAAACATTGGCATTGCAATGCGAGCCTAAAGCAGACCGGAATCGGATGGGAGCGGGGTAACCAACAGATGAATGCAACACGTGCCCGGAGCACCGCCGGGCGGGGCTCTGCGGGAAGGTCAAATACAGGGAAACAGGATCCGCAGACGCAAACGCTTGCGCATCGGAGATGGGCGAAATTAAGCGCCGATCGGGCAGTCGGTCACAATAAATTAGCGAACGAACAGCACCTGAATTTCGTGCCGGATTTGAAAGAAAAAGAAATAGCTTTCGATTAGGTAATGCAATCGAAAATAGTGTTTGTGGATATTTGCTTTCTGATTTGTGGCCTAACAGACGGACTATTCAATTCGCATAATAAAATGCGGGCGCCTCATGGCGCCCGCTGATTCACCTGCAACGTTATTGCAAGAAAAGTGAAGGCGAAGCCCTGGTTAAGGCGCTGCCGCGATCACCTGCGCCACGGCCGCCGTCAACTTCTTGCCGTAGGGCACGTGCAGAAACTCGTTGGGTCCGTGCGCGTTCGACTTCGGCCCGAGCACGCCACACACCATGAACTGCGACTTCGGGAAGCCCGACTTCAACACGTTCATCAACGGAATCGTGCCGCCCTGCCCCATATAGGCGACGTCCGCGCCGTAGTGTTCGCGCGACGCGTCGTTAAGCGCGCTAGCGAGCCACGGCGCGAGATCGGGTGCGCTCCAGCCGCTCGCCGCACCGGCGTCCGGCTTGAAGGTGACCTTGGCGTTGTACGGCGGATCGAATTCGAGCAGCGCCTTCAGTTCGGCGACGGCCTTTTCCGCTTCGATCATCGGCGGCAGGCGCAGCGAGAGTTTGAATGCCGTGCGCGGACGCAGCACGTTGCCCGCGTCGGCGAGCGCGGGCAAACCGGCCGCACCGGTCACGGACAGCGAAGGACGCCACGTCGAGTTGAGCAAGGCTTCCTGCGGATCGGTGGTGGTGGGCAGCACCTGCCGGCCGTCCTGGCCACAGGCCCACGGTAGTTTCTTCCAGACGTCGTCGCCGAGAATCCTGGCGGTCGCTTCCGCTTCGCGCAGCCGGTCTGCCGGGATCTGAACGTGAAAACCCTTCGGCAGCAAGGTGCCGTTGGCGGAGTCTTCGAGACGGTCGAACAGCTGCCGCATGATGCGGAAACTCGACGGTGCAATGCCGCCATAGCCGCCCGAATGAATCCCTTCGTCGAGCACCTGAACTTCGAGGTCGCCCGCCACCAACCCGCGCAGCGACGTAGTGAGCCACAGCTGATCGTAATTGCCCGCGCCCGAGTCGAGGCACACCACGAGACCGACCTTGCCGAGCCGTTCGCGCAAGGCGTCGACGTACGGCAGCAGATCGTAGCTGCCCGATTCCTCGCAGGTCTCGATCAAACCGACACAGCGCGGACGCTCGATGCCCTGCGCGTCGAGCGCCGCCAGCGCCGTGAGGCTCGCGTAGATCGCGTAGCCGTCGTCGGCGCCACCGCGGCCATAGAGCTTGCCGTCTTCGAGCTTCGGCGTCCATGGACCGAGGTCGTTGCGCCAGCCGTCGAATTCAGGCTGCTTGTCGAGGTGGCCGTACAGCACGATGGTTTCGTCGCTGCCCGAGCGGGTCGCGGCCGTTTCGAAAAAGATCACCGGCGTGCGGCCCGGCAAGCGGACCACTTCAAGTTTCAGGCCACGCACGGGTTGCTGCTCGGCCCATTGCGCCGCGTCGGTGATGACGCGCTCGAGATAGCCGTGCTTGACCCATTCGGGATCGAACGCCGGACTCTTGGCCGGCACGGCGATGTAGTCCGTAAGCGCAGGCACGATCTCGTCGTTCCATTTGCGGTCTACGAATTCGCGTAGCGTGTCCTGATTGATGCGCTGAGTCTGCTGGGTCGTATCGTCGGAGATCATGGTGGGGTGGTCCGTGGCGGATCTGTTCTGTCGAAGCATCCATGATAGTCCTGATGCGCGATGCACTGAACCCCTCGGCCTACCTGCATGTTTCGCGGCGGCCCTGCGCAAACAGAACAATCGCGCGACAATCGGGGATACATCGCGTCCTGAGGAGCCGGTCTATGGGTGGCAACGTCGTGGTTCAGGCCATCGCCGCAGTGCTCGCGCTGGCGCTGTATTTTCTGCCGAGCATTCTCGCCGACCGGCGCAAGCGTCATGACGTGCTGACGCTTGCGCTCTTCAATGCGTGCCTCGGCTGGACCGGGTTCGGCTGGCTACTCGCGCTCTACTGGGCGATGCAGCCCAACCCGCCGAAGAACGTGGCCGGTGAAGTGATAGAGACGCGCAAGATCGTGCGGATGCGGGCGTTTTCTTCGGCGCTTCTGATGCGTGTGCAAAGGCGCGCCGCGGCGCGTGAGCGCCCGGAAAACAAACAGCCTTAACTCAATTCAAAGTCAAAGCACAACCGTACGCAGCAACCGCAGTCAGCCGGTTAGCGGTGCGTTTGCTGCCGCGCGTCATAGCGTTCACGGGCAGCGTCGAGTTCGGCCGCGTTGTTCTCGGCCCAGTCATCGAGCGCCACCAGCGCGTCACTCAGCGTTCGCCCTAACTCGCTGAGCCGATACTCCACGTGCGCCACTGCGCCTGGCTGCTCCTCGCGGATCACCAGACCGTTGCGCTCGAGTTCCTTGAGTGTCTGCGTCAGCACCTTCTGCGAGATGCCACCGATCTTGCGCAGCAACGCGTTATTGCGCATCGGACCGGGCAGCAGCGCCGGCATGATGAGCAGCGTCCATTTTCCTGCGATCAGTTCGAGCGCAAGGCGCGACGAACAGGCCGCGTCGAAAACGTCGCCGCGATAGGCTTGTTCGGCCGATGTGAGGGACGCGCTGGCGGACTCGGGGAATGCCATGGTTACCAGTGGGTAAGTAATGGTGAGCGCATCACTATAGCTCTAAGCTGGCCGCTCATTAACCACTTACCGATGGGACTCACGATGGCATGGCTTATTCTGCTCGCCGCAAGCGCGGTCGAAATCCTGATGGCGCTGGCGTTGAAATATGCAAATGGATGGACACGTTTGTGGCCGAGCATCGGCGGCGTTGCGGCCGCGCTCGGCAGCGTGTTTTTACTGACGCTGGCAATGAAACATCTGCCGGCCGGTACGGCTTACGTGGTATGGACAGGGATCGGATCGCTTGGCATCACGGTGCTCGGCGTGGTGCTGTTCAACGACCCGGTTTCGGCACCCCGGGTGATTTGCATGACGCTGATCGTGTTGTCAGTGGCGGGGTTGAAATTGATCGACGGATAAGCCGGCTCGCGGGTCTGGTACGTGCCTCTGGCTGGTACGTGCCTCAGGCTGCTTCTCTCAAGCTGCCCGGCCCATCTTGCCCCACGTCACCGAGCCGGCCGGAATCGAGCGCGGTTCAGCCCGCACGCTCTCGTGCGCGAACATCTCGCGGCGCAGTTCGCCCTGATCGTCGAACCACTCGCAAATCAGCCAGTCACCAGGATTGAGCGCCACCGGTCCCGCGTAGGTCACGGTCATGCGCGGACCGCCTTCTTTTAACGTGACGACGTCACCGACACTGAAAGGGGCGGCTGGCGGTGTTTCAAATGCATCAATGATAGCGGTCAGCATATTCAATCCCTACGGAACCCGTTGCGCGGAAATAGTTATGGCCTGGTGCTTTGCAACATCGAACTGCCGAAGGAAAACCCCAAAGAGCTTGCCAAGATTAACAATCCGAATTAATCGCGGCAAGCGCTTTTTATTGATACCGTTTTCATAGGCGCTGGAATAGGTTTTCCATGCCGGCAGCTAAGGTAAAACTCGTGAAAACCCTGCACATCAAGCCAGTCGGCCATCCTGGCAATGCTATCCGACTGCAAAAATTACTCTGGAAAACCCGAACCTCAAGTAGAAAATGCGGGTTGCATTTGTCATATTTAATGCTCGCCTGACAAACCGGTTCGGGTTTATTCCAATCAGCTTAAAAGCGGAATTACCAGTGAACAAAAAACCAGCCGGTAAATCTCACGCCGCGAACCGGGTTGGGTCGAAGGGTATAAAAAGTCCGCAGCTTCCGTTGAAAACGATTCCCGGTGCGTTATTTTCAAACCGGCTGGGCGGCGCTCCGGCGCAATGCAAGTTGCTGATGCCGTACCAGCAGCACGCTCAACCCGATACACACGAACATCAGGCACGCATTGATCGCGAGGCTGTACTGGAATGCGTGCGCATAGGCACCGGGCGTCTCACGGCCGCCGATCACACCGAAAAACGCGCCGCTGATGGCCGCCGTGCCGAACGCCGAGCCGATCTGCAAGGTCGACGACACCACGCCCGAGGCGAGCCCCGCCTTCTCCGGAACGACTTCCTGCAGCACGATGCGCATGATCGACGGCAGCAGCAGGCCATGACCGACGCCCGCGCACACCAGTCCGCAATAGAACAGCAGATCCGGCGTGGCGGCATGGGTCGCGGACCAGCCGGTAACCGTGAAACCGATCGTCATCATCGAGAAACCGAGCGCCAGTACATGGCCGCCGATCCGCTTGACCACCGCTGGCGACGTCAGCGGCCCGATCACGAAGCCGATCGCGAACGGCATGATGGCCATGCCCGAGGCCAGCGGCGACCAGTGCAGACCGGTTTGCAGGAAGATCCCGTAGGTCAGGAAAAACGCGCTGTTGCAATAGAACAGAAACGCGAGCACGAGACCCAGCGCGAAGGCCGGATTGCGGAACAATTGCAAATCCACCAACGGATGGCCACCGCCGCGTTCGACGCTCCGCTCGGTCGCCACGAAGAGCGCGAACACGGGCACGGCAAGCGCGAACATCACGAAGGTCCATGCCGGCCAGCCGGCTTCGCGGCCGTGCGTCATCGGATAGATAACCAGCAGCAGCACCATCGAGAGCAACGCGACGCCCTTCAGGTCGATGCCGGTTTGCGTGGCCGGCTGATTTTCCGGCACGAACTTCCAGGTGCCGATGAAGGCCACGATGCCGATCGGGATATTGATGAGAAAGATGATGCGCCAGTCGAGCCCGAACGGATGATAGGTAATCAGCGCGCCGCCACCCAACTGGCCGACGATCGACGACAGCCCGAAGACGAAACCATAGAGGCTCATCACCTTGGTCTGCCGATGCAGAGGCACGACCGCGCGGATGGTCGCGAGCACTTGCGGCGCCATGACCGCGGCCGCGATGCCCTGCACGATCCGCGAGATCACCAGCATATGGCCGCTGGTAGCAAAACCGCACAGCGCCGAAGCAACCACGAATGCCGCCATCCCCGTCATGAACATGCGACGCCGTCCAAACAGGTCGCCGAGCCGTCCGCCGGTGATCAGCAGCACGGCGTAAGCCGACGCGTAGGCGGACACCACGAGTTGCAGTTGCGCGTCGGTGGCGTTCAGGCCTGTGTGAATCGATGGCAGCGCCAGGTTGACGATGAAATAGTCGAGCGGCGCGAGGAAGGCACCGACGAACAACACGGCGAGCGCAAGGCCCGGACGCTCGAAGCCGGCCGCGGCCTTTTCGGAGACGGCGGCCGCGCGAGCGGCAACCGCGCCGGCACCAGGACAGACGGCAACGGTCCCACCCTCCGCCCCCGCGAGTGCCGCCGAAGCGGACTTGATAGCATCTCTATTCATGACTGTTCGTTCAAGAATTAGGTAAAAAAATTAGACGAGCGCACGCATGGCGACGTCCACGATTCCAATCAGCGCATCTTCCGTATGGGCGACTCGCCCCAGCACACGCAGCCCTTGCATCACGCACAGCAGGAAATCGCCAACGGCTTTTTCGTCGAGCGTGGAATTGAAGGCGCCGCTCGCCTGCCCGCGAATCACCGCCGCCGCCAGCAAGGTTGCCATGCGGCGCTGAATGGCGGCGACGCGCATACGCAAGGTCTCGTCGTCGCGCGGCATCTCCAGCGAGGTATTGGTAATGAAGCAACTGCGCTCGCCGTTCAACGCGCAGGCAACCCGGGCGTAATGCAGCAAGGCGTTACGCAATGCCTCGTCCGGCGGCACCGGCGCGTTGAGTCGCTCGGCCAGCCGCGCGACCGAGCCTTCCGCGTAATGATCGAGGGCGGCGAGCATGATGCCGTGCTTGTCGCCAAAGACGCCGTACAGACTGCCGCGCAGCAAACCGGTGGCCTTGCAGAGGTCGTCGATCGAGGTGGCATGGTAGCCGTGATGCCAGAACACCTGGCTCGCGCTCGCCAGAACAGTGTCCGTATCGAACTCGCGCGGCCGCCCACGGGGTGCTTCGCCGCCTTTTTTCACGGATTGCTTCCAGTTGCCAGATTGCTTCATGCAACGGATATTATGACTAACCGTTCAAGAAAGCAAGGCAAGATTGGATAGCGGGACGGTCCGGCAAAAATTCACGCGGCCGCCCGTCGCCATCTATCCTCACTCGCCCGTCTGCTGACCCCACTTCTGTTCGGCTGCCGTGAAGAGCTGGTTGATCTCGTTACCGCTCGCGGCCTCCTTCGTGTAGTTGAAGGTGCCGTGATCGCGCATTTCATGCGCCGCGCGGAGAAACGCGCCCAGCGCCGCGCGCGCCAGCGAACCGCCCACGCTGACACGCCGCACGCCCAGCGAACGCAGATCGTCGAAACTGAGCAGTACGCCCTGCAGCCCCATCAGCACGTTGACCGGACGTTCGAGTGCATCGACCACCGCGGCGATCTCTTCTCGCGTCTTCAGACCAGGTGCGTAAAGCACGTCCGCGCCGGCCCCCTCATAGGCCCGCAAACGCCGGATCGTATCGTCCAGATCGGGCCGGCCCACCAGATAGTTCTCGGCGCGCGCCGTCAGCGTGAATGGAAACGGCAAGCTGCGCGCCGCAACAACCGCCGCGCGCACGCGCTCCACCGCAGCTTCGAACCCATAGATCGGCTCATCCGCGCGACCGGTCGCATCTTCGATCGAACCGCCGACCACGCCCGCCGCAGCGGCCTGAATGATCGTTTCAGCGCAATCTTCCGGGGCATCGCCGAAACCATTTTCCAGGTCAGCGCTGACCGGCAAATCGGTCGCTGCTGCGATGTCGGTGAGATGCGCCATCATCTGCGCGCGGCCCACGGCGTTATCCGGCCGGCCGCGCGAGAACGCATAGCCTGCGCTACTGGTGGCAAGCGCCTTGAAACCCGCCAGCGCAAGCAGCCGCGCGGTGCCGATATCCCACGGATTCGGGATGATGAAGGCTTCGCCGGCTGCGTGATATGACTGGAATTGCCGTGCTTTTTCGGTTTGTGTTGTCATTGACGATCCCATCGAAGACGGCAACCGGCATCTCGCCACTCGCGCGCGGCCGGAACGTCGTCATGTTCGTTAGATTACAAATGAATGAAATGAACGGAAAGCGGCTGCCGGCGGCAAGGTGTCCCCTGCCAGCCGGCTCTGCATGGATCTGCCGCGCACAAATCGCGTGCTCAGGTTTCGAGCTTCGCGTCCATCGTGATGGTGGCGTTCAGCACCTTGGACACCGGGCAGCCCGCCTTGGCGTCCGCGGTGGCCTTTTCGAACGCGGCTTTGTCGCCACCCGGGATTTTCACGGCCACATCGAGATGCACCGCGGTAATCGTAAAGCCGCCGCCGTCCTTGTCGAGCGTGACGGTTGCCGTGGTGCCGATACGCTCGGGCGTGATGCCGGCCTTGCCCAGTTCCGCCGACAATGCCATCGAGAAGCAACCCGCATGCGCGGCCGCAATCAGCTCTTCCGGATTCGTGCCGATGCCGTCCGCGAAGCGTGTGGAAAACGAGTACTGGGTTTCCTTGAGGACGCCGCTGTCGGTAGAAATCGAGCCTTTGCCGTCCTGCAGGCCGCCTTGCCAGACTGCTGATGCCTTGCGCTTCATCGCTCTCTCCTGTTTGTGCCCTGCTTCGTGCCGCTCCTCAACCCTACGTGATGCCGCCCGCAACGGTCCAGCCCGGATTTTCGTGGTGTCGGCATCGGTCGCGAGTCGCCCGCAAGGATTTTCCTCGAGGGCGTGCCGCGCGGCGCGAGAGGCGCGGGCGTAGACCGAACTTCATGATAGGCGCTTCCGTGTGCCAGTGTCGTGACGACAACGGCTTACGGTTCGACGACGCGCGGAGCAAAACCCGGCGGCGAAACCAGCGCCCCCGCCGCCCCCGCCGCCACTACCCGGCGAACGGCAAGCTCTCCTGTCCCACGGCGCGCATGTCGAACACGTTCAGCGTCATCGCCACCAGGGCATAGTAGCCAAGCAATCCGACAAGGTTGATCACCACCTGATGGCCAAAGCGCTCGACCGCCTTTGCATAGGTCGCATCGGACACGCGTTTGGTATCGTAGAGTTCACTCGCGAAATCGTGGATCAAGGCGTCATCGGCGTGAGCGAAGGACGGGCGATGCCCCTGGCGGATCGCCTCGGCATCGGCTTCGGCTACACCCGCTTCCAGCGCGATCGGATAGTGGATGTACCACTCAGCCTGCGCCTGCCAGCGCGCCGCGGTCACCAGAATCGCCAGCTCCGACAGGCGCAGCGGCAAGCCGGTGCGATAGCGGCAGAACGCGCCGAGCCGTTGCGCCTGCTGCGCCAGCTCCGGACTATGAATCCAGCCCAGAAACGGCCCGTTCAGGTTGCCGCGCGGACCGGACAATATCTCGTCAAGAACAGCCTTCTGTTCGGGCGTGGCATCGGACAGTTCGAAGTGAGGCAAGCGCTCGGTCATTGCAAATCTCGCAGAAATAGAAAGGGTGTCAGACGGCGGCCAGTGCGCCTTCGATCGCATCGGCGAGACGGTTGACGATCTCGTCGATGTCGCGCGCCGTGCAGATAAACGGCGGCGCCAGCAGCACATGATCGCCGATCTTGCCGTCGACCGTGCCGCCCATCGGGTACACCATCAAGCCACGCGCGAACGCCTCGCGCCGGATCGCCGCATGCAGTTTCAGCGACGCGTCGAACGGCACCTTGGTGGCGCGCTCCCGTACCAGTTCCACGCCGACAAACAGGCCCCGCCCGCGCACATCGCCGATATGCGGATGCTGCGCGTAGTGTTCGCGCAAGCGCCCACGCAACTGCTCGCCGCGCGCCTGTACGTTCGGCAGCAGCCGCTCGTCAGCGATCACGCGCTGCACTTCGAGCGCCGCGGCGCAGGCAGTGGCGTGGCCGATATACGTATGTCCGTGCTGAAAGAAGCCCGAGCCGCCGACAATCGTCTGGTAAATCCGCTCGCTTACCAGCGTCGCGCCGATCGGCTGATAGCCGGCGCCGAGCCCCTTGGCAATGGTCAGCAGGTCCGGCGCGACGCCGTCTTCCTCGCACGCGTACAGGTAGCCTGTGCGGCCCATGCCGGACATGATTTCGTCGAGAATCAGCAGCACGCCGTAGCGATCGCACACGGCGCGGATCTTGCGGAAATACTCGCGCACCGGCGGCACCGCGCCGGCCGTCGCCCCCACCACCGTTTCAGCGACGAACGCCGCCACCGTGTCTGCGCCGAGTTCCAGAATCTTCTGTTCGAGTTCGTCCGCGAGACGCTGCGCGAACTGCTCTTCGGTTTCGTCGGCGCGCTGTTCGCGATATGCGTAACACGGGCTTACGTGATGCGCTTCGATCAGGATCGGCAGAAACGGCTCGCGCCGCCACGCATTGCCGCCAATCGCAAGCGCCCCCAGGGTGTTGCCGTGATAGCTCTGCCGACGCGCGATGAAATGACGGCGTTGCAATTCGCCCTTCTCGACGAAGTACTGCCGCGCCAGTTTCAGCGCCGCCTCGATCGCCTCCGAGCCGCCCGACACGAAGTACACGTGTTCGAGCCCTTGCGGCGCACTCGCCACCAGGCGCTCGGCGAGTTCCTCCGCGGCCTGGGTCGTGAAGAACGACGTGTGCGCATACGGCAATTGCTGCGCCTGGCGCTTGATCGCGTCGATCACACGTTGATTGCTATGGCCTAGGCACGAGACGGCTGCGCCGCCCGAAGCATCGATGTAGCGCTTGCCGGTGGAATCGATGATTTCGATGCCGTCGCCGGCGATAGCGACCGGCAGTGACTGCTTCGGCGAGCGATGGAATACGGTAGACATGATTTTCCTGTTCCTTTCTATGGGCGACGGCGGCTCAGGTGCGGAGCGGCGCAGGCCGCAAGGAGGCGACAACGGTCTCGAACGCGCATTGGCCTTGTCGATAAACCGTCATCGAAACACGGTCGCTGCCGATGTCGAAAAGCGCTGTCGCGAGCGTGTTTTCATCGTCGGGATCGAACGGGTCGTCGCGGTAGATCGGCAAGCCTTCAGGGGCGCGATCCTGCAACATATTCAGCAACGCGGCGGGATTGATTGGACCGGCGCATGTGCTCAGCAGATGCTCGACGCGAGCCTGCCGGTCGCGTGAAGAATCGGTGACGATTTGCGCCTCGGCTTCGCAGCCAGCATGAATCAGATGATTCGCATGACCGGCGATCGCCGACACCGTTTGCGCGGAACAGCGCCGCGCGCTGACTTCGACGCTCAGAAGACGCTCGTCGCCCGCACAGCCGAGCGTGTGATGAAAACCGCTCGCAGCCGGCGTGCCGCGCAGAATGGACAATGCTTCGTCGAGCGAGGCCGCATCGAGCACCGCGCGCGCGAGAATCATTCGCGGCACGCCGGCTGCGGGTATGCAAATACGCAGATTGTTGATGGCCTGCACGAGGCCCGCGCGGTTGGCCGCGAAGGTGTGGCCCGGCAACGATCCCGGGTAGTAGAAACTGACAAAGCCGGGTTTGCCGGCAGGTTGAACCTCGACCAGCGCGCAACGCTCGCGCAGAAACGGATCACCGTCTTCGTTGTGCGCGATGAAACGCGCATTGCCTCCGACCGCGGCTAACGTCGTGCAACCGTCCGGTGCGTTGTGAATCAACTCGCCGCGGCAATTCCACAAAAAGACGTCTTCCGCCGACCAGCCCAGTCCTGCCGCCATGCCGTCGAGTTCGGCCAGCAGCGCCGGGAAATATGCGTGAGCCGCCGCCCGTAGTTGTTGCACGAACGGCTCGCCGCGCCAGCGCCGAACCGCCCGCCACGCAATGCTTTGCTCCATATACTCGGTGAACACCGGCCTCGCGAGTTCACCCAGCCGGAAGCCGATGTCATATGGCTCACCGCTCACCTGAAAAAGACTCAAATCCTGCTTGGACACCACGGTTCGCACCCTGTCAACAATCGGCACGTATTTATACTTCCAAACAACATTTGTTGTCAAATTGCGTGACGGCGGAACGAGCGGAGCGGTTCTGCTTCAAGCCGCGCAGACCTGCGCGTGGCTCAAACGACAAAGACGAAGAACATCAGGGCACGTATGCGCCTTTGTCATGCAGCGATTGTTCGGCAATGCCAAGTTGTTCGACGGCCCCCGCCCCTTCCAGCGCGAGCAGATGCGCGACCAGCGATTCGGAAATCGCCGTGGCTGCCACCAGCGAAGGAAAGAACGACGGGCTTTCGTGCGAAAAAATCAGCACCTTGTCGGCGTTCAACGCGATCGGCGAGACCGCGCTGTCCGTGATTGCGATCAGCTTGCTGCCCTTTTCCAGCGCGGCCTCGGCGACACGCGCAGCCTCGACGGAATACGGCGCGAAACTGATGACGATGGTAGCGCTGTCACGCGCTACCGTACGCAGTTGCATTTCGAGCGTACCGGCTTCGCCGTTGAGCAGCGACACGGAGGGGCGAAACAACCGGTACCCGTAGACCAGCCCGAACGCCACGGCATAACAGGAGCGAAAGCCCGCGACATGCACGTGCGGCGCGCGCCGCAGCAGACGCGCCGCTTCCACGATCACGCGACTGTTATGCGCCGCGGTGACTTCAAGATTGTGCTGTTGCGCGACCAACAGGTCGTTGGCCAGCGCATCTTTCGATTTGACGAGCGAACGCGCGCGGCTGGTAAGCGGCTCGGGCCGCGTGCGCACGCGCGCGACGAACAGGTTGCGCAATTCGTTCCAGCCGGGAAAACCCAGCTGTTGCGACAGGCGCACCAGCGAGGCCGGTTGCACCTGCGCCCGCTCGGCCACTTTGCGCATCGACGAGACCGCGACTTCGTCAGGATGGTCGAGCAGGAACGCCGCGCCCATCTGGAACTGCGGACTCAGTTCGGAGAAGCGCGCCCTGATCAGGGCGGCGAGCTGGTCAAAACTGTCTGGCATGCGATGGTCCGGGTGACCGGCCGATAAAGATGACAACAAATGTTACCACCCGGGGCATCGCAGCCAACAGAGGATCCAGCGAAGATCCAGCATGCGCCGCCTCCTCGCGAAGGCGCATATCTACAGAAGCGCGACCACCCGCACGTCACCCTGCTCGGCCGCCGACGCGACCACCTTGTCACCGATCCGCCGGAACGTGATCGATACCGACGAATCGCCGACCTTCAGATCGCCGACTTCGAGCCAGTCGATACCCTCAGGCAGCATGGGCTGTTCGATTACGACTTCACGCCGCTCCGCGTCGATCGTGATGCCCAAACAGGCTTCGAGCATCATGAACGGCGAACCCGCCGCCCACGCCTGCGGCAGACAGGCGACCGGATAGGCAGTGGGCGGTTCGCCGCGCCGCCGCGGGAAACCGCAGAACAGCTCAGGCAGGCGCATGTCGAAATTGACCGCGGCCTGGAAGAGCGCCTGCAGCAGCCGCACGGCCGCCGCCTTGCCGCCGTAGCGTGACAGGCCGCGCGCACAGAGCGCGTTGTCGTGCGGCCAGACCGAGCCGTTGTGGTAAGCCATCGGGTTGAAGCGCGCCTGGCTCGCGGCCAGCGTACGCACGCCCCAGCCGGTGTGGAACAGCGTGGAGTCGAGCTCGCGCACCACCGCTTCGCCGCGCTCGCGCGAAGGCAGACCGAAGGCCAGCAGGTGACCCGCATTCGACGCCATGACGCGGCATAGCTCGCCGTGGCCGTCGAGCGCGATGCCGTAGAAGCCGGACTCTTCCATCCAGTATTTTTCTTCGACGCACTTGCGGATTTTCTTCGCACGTTCACTGTATTGCCCGGCCTGATCGCGCAGGCCGCGCAGCTTGGCAAAGTGAGCCATCGTGTCGAAGGCGGCACTCGCATAGGCCTGCACTTCGACGAGCGCGATAGGACCGTCGGGAAAGCGGCCGTCGGCGTGGAAGACTGAATCGTGGCTGTCTTTCCAGCCTTGATTGGCGAGGCCGCCGTCCGACTCGCGCTGATAGTCCAGCAGACCATAGCGATTCTTGTCGCACACGCCCGCGACCCATTGCGCCGCGCGCTCCAACGCCGGCCACAACTCGTCGATCAGCGCGAGATCGTTCGTGCGTGCTGCATAAGCGCCGGCCAACACGATGAATAGCGGGGTCGTGTCTACGCCGCCGTAGTACAGCGCGAACGGCACTTCGCCGGTGGCGGCCATTTCGCCCTTGCGCATCTCGTGCATGATCTTGCCGGGTGCGGCATCGCGAAACGGTGAATTCTCGCGTGCCTGATGCTCGGCGAGAAAACGCAGTACGCCCGCGGCCAGATTCGGTTGCAGCCACAGCGTCTGCAATGACGTGATGACGGCATCCCGCCCGAACGGCGTCGAGAACCACGGGATGCCGGCGTAGGGGTACGGCCCCGTGGCGAGATCGGTGGTCAGCAGGCCCAGGTCGGCCAGCGAACGGTCGATCCACGCGTTAAAGAGCGGATTGCTCGAACGCACACGCGCGGTGACGCGACGCCGTTCCCGCATCACCAGGTGGGCGTCGACCAGTGCGGCGCGCACGGCCGCGCGCCCGACCCGCGGGCGCTCCGCGTCGATCTGCGACAGATGGGCTTCACTCACTGCGTGCGTGGGTTGTGCGACGCCCGCGGCCGGCTTGTCGGCTTGCGGGACGACCTGCACCGAGACGGACAGATAGATCGACACACACGCTTGCGCGGGCAGCTTGACGGTGTAATCCGCGCGATCGGCGAAGAGCTTGTCCGGTTCCGGCGAGAAGGCGATCTGCACATTGCGCGCCACGTCATCGAGACCGATATAACCGAGCAGCACCTCGCGGTTCTCGACACGTGCCGGTTCGACACGACCCTGTTTGTCGCGTTTGAGGCCGCGCACTTCGAACATGTCGCGGAAATCGCTGGCAAAGGAGATCGACAGCGGCACGACTGCATCGCTCGTGCCGTAGTTGGTGAGTTCGATGGCTTCGTTGAGCACGGTGCCCGAGAGCACGCGTACGCGTTCGACGTGGATCACGCCTTCCGGCGTGCTATCGCCGCCGAGCGGCGGCAACGGGCGATTGGTCAGATGCGCGGTGAACGAGGTGTTGTCGCTGCTGACGCTGCCTGACAGCAATGAGGGCGCGCGGCCACCGAAGGTGAGGCGCAATGAGGACAGAACACGGGTGTCGTTGACGAACAGGCCGTCGTCATGGCCGGTGATATCGCCGAGGGGGTCGTTGACGATGAAAGTGTCGCCGGACTTCAGCACGTGCTGGGTAGCGCTCGCGACGTTGAGGTTTTCCGTCGGGATGAATGCGCCGTCCGGCTCGGGTTCGTGGTGGTCGATTCCACCCGAGTGGGATAGGCCGCCGAGGGCTTCTGGCTGCTGCATCAGGGGCACTCCTGTGGTGATCGTGGTCGGTATGCGGTTCGCTTTCGCGGGTCTGGGGTGGTTGTGCGGTTGTGCGGCTGCGCGGTTTGTTTCCGATTGTAGAAGGTCTGCATGCGTCTGACGAACTTATCACACGGGAGTTTCGGTTTTTTGGTTTTTTGTTTTCCCCTCGCCGGGGGGCACGGCTGCTCGCTGGATTCGCTGCTGAGCTGGTATTTTTGGCGCTTTGGCCTTTCCTTGTTTTGTGAGTGGTCTATTAGCGTTGCCCCTGTGCGGGGCGGCACCTACTTCTCTTTGCCGGCCGCAAAGAGAAGTAGGCAAGAGAAAGCGGCTCAAACCGCTAATTCTTAAGCGGGTCCCCCGCACAGCCGCGATAGTGGTGCATCTGGAATCCGTGCCCCCGCACACTCCGCGTTCGTGACAAAGGATTCATCAGCTCCCACTCCGCACTATGTGCGTCGCGGACGGGTCTGCCAGGGAAACCTGGGGCTTCGCTCCGCGCAGCGGGAGCCATCGGCTTCGCCTCGGCGAGGTGCTCCCACTCTGATCAGCGCCCCCCACTTCAAACGGAATGTCGGTGCGTTGCATTCGCAGTGCAATCGCGATCGCTGCCGCGGTTGTGCTTGCAGCAGCGAAGCAACGGCGAGTCATGACACGGGGGAAAACGCGAGAGCAAAACGGCATCCGGGGAGGCGCGAGGCAACAGAGAATTAGGGAGGAGACAAACGGGAGAATGAAACCGCAGCTCGGTGGCAGCGATGCAACGACGAGTGGGGGAACGGAGCAAACCGCGGAAGCGAAAACCCGGCGGGCGGTTTTATGAACTGGGTATCGGCGCGCGCAGCGCCGCCGGAGGTATGACGCCCTTGTCACTGAGGCGAAATGTGCGAGAACACAGATTCCAGATGCACCACTACCGCGGCTGTACGGGGGACCCGCTTATGAGCTAGCGGGGTAAAGCCGCTTTCTTTTGCCTACTTTTCTTTGCGGCAGGCAAAGAAAAGTAGGTGCCGCCCCGCACAGGGGCAACGCTAATAGACCACTAACAAAACAAGGAAAGGCCAAAAGACCAACAACAGACCAGACCACGAACACAGCAAGGCACCGCCAAAAATCCAGATCAACAACAAACCCGCCGACGAGGCGCTTACCTCTTATCGAGCGCCCGAGCCTCGCGCTGAGTCTCCCCAACGAACAACTGCCGCGGCCGCCCAATCTTCTGCTCCGGATCGGCAATCATTTCATTCCACTGCGCAATCCACCCAACAGTCCGAGCCATCGCGAAGATACACGTAAACATCGCAGTCGGAATCCCAAGCGCCCGCTGCACGATACCCGAATAGAAATCCACATTCGGATACAGCTTACGCGACACGAAGTATTCATCCTCAAGCGCGATCTTCTCAAGCGCCATGGCAAGCTTGAACAGCGGGTCGTCATGCAACCCCAACTCTTCCAGCACTTCGTGACAGGTCTCACGCATCAGCTTCGCGCGCGGATCGTAATTCTTGTAGACACGATGACCAAAGCCCATCAGCTTCACACCCGAGTTCTTATCCTTCACCTTCGCAATGAACTCAGGAATATTGTCGACCGAGCCAATCTCCTCCAGCATGTTCAGCGCGGCTTCATTCGCACCGCCATGCGCCGGACCCCACAAGCAAGCAATGCCCGCCGCGATACATGCAAACGGATTGGCACCCGACGAACCCGCCAGCCGTACCGTCGACGTCGACGCATTCTGCTCGTGGTCCGCATGCAGAATCAGAATGCGGTCCAACGCGCGCACCAGCACGTCGTTCACCTCGTACTCTTCCGCCGGATTGGCAAACATCATCCGCATGAAATTCGCGCTGTACGACAGGTCGTTCTTCGGATAAACAAAAGGCTGACCCACGGTGTACTTGTACGCCATCGCCACCAGCGTCGGCAGCTTCGCAATCATGCGAATCGCCGATACGTCACGATGCTGCGGATTGTTGATGTCGAGCGAGTCGTGATAGAAGGCCGATAGCGCGCCAACCGCCGCCACCAGAATCGCCATCGGGTGCGCGTCACGGCGAAATCCACGGAAGAAGAAATGCATCTGCTCATGCACCATCGTGTGCTGCGTAACCGTGGTGACGAACTCCTCCTTCTGCTGCGCATTCGGCAATTCACCCTTCAGCAGCAAATAGCACGTTTCAAGGAAGTCGGCGTTCTGCGCCAGATTGTCGATCGGATAACCGCGATACAGCAGCTCGCCTTTGTCACCGTCGATATACGTGATTTCGGAATTGCATGCCGCCGTGGACATGAAGCCCGGGTCGTACGTGAACTTGCCAGTCTGAGCGTACAGCTTGCGGATGTCGATGACATCCGGCCCGAGCGTGCCCTGGTAAACAGGCAAATCAATCGTTTGATCGCTGTCGGAAAAGCTCAGCGTTGCGTGTGTCTTCGAGTTCATCTACACGTTCCTTTTACTTTCACATCGCACACGTGCCGGCATGCCCGATCGTCGGATCACCGCTTGGCATGCTCAGGCTCCGCTTCGCATTCTACGGTCCGAAAGAGCTTTGATTGCGACGATTGACCGCAACAATCCATCTCGACTGGCGCAACATTCATTGCACAGGAAATAAGCACCGTCGCCGGAAACATGCGCAAATAAACTGAGAGTACACGGCCTGAGAAAATGCTGCACCCGCTCAGCAACATTGCCAGCCAAATGAAAGTTAGCACGCTTACTGCAACAATGTTTTGCGGCAGTCAAGCTGCACAAGCCCCGCCGCTCTGCGATACTGAAGTTGTGTTTTGCTTCCCCTGCGAACACATCGCTGTCTTTGGCCCGCCGTCCTACGGCGGGCCTTTTTAATCAGCCAGAAGAACAGGAAGGACCAGATGAACGCCTCTCTCGAAATGCTGTTTCCGGATCACGTCCACAACGAAGACAACGTCGTCACCGCACTGAATCACCAGGACATCGTTGTGGCCTTGTCGGCAGCACTAAAAACACAGGACGTGGCGGTACTGCATATGCTCTACCCGCGCACCGACGCGCGCACCCATCGCAGCCTCGACGAACTTGTGAATGTGCTGCATGGCCACGGCCTGCATGAAGTCGCGGATCTGATCGCGCACGAAGCGCACTATCTGCTGTTCAAAGACCCGGCGAAGGCATGGAAAGCCTTCCACGAAATTCGCAACGACTCGCTCGCGATCGGCGTGCATCTGTATTACCACGGCCTCGTCGGCGAAGCCGCGGAACGTGCACTCGATAAAGACGCGCATCGCAAGGCCTGAACCGCACCAGGCGATCAATTGAAAGCGCACCGCCCCGATACGCGGGCGGGTGCACGAAGCGCTCATCGTGCGCTTATCAAACGTCCACTGAACGAATGAACTCGTCGACGTAGCGATTGAATGCTGCCGGATGCGCGAGATTCATTCCGTGCGAAGCGCCACGCACAGTTTCGCGGCGCGAATCCGGCAGCCAGGTTTGCAGCGCCGTCGCCGTGCGGCGGAACATGTCGGGACTCTTCTCGCCGTCGATCAATAGCACCGGGCAACGCACCTCGGCGGCCTGTTCGGGCACGTAGGCCGGCAACGGGTCGCGGAATTGACGCGCGAGCGTGTGGGCGTTGTCGGTCGCCATCCTGCGAAAGCCCGGCGTGCTCATGGCCCAGAACCCGGGCCGGCTCACCGAATCGACAAACAGCTGCAAGCCCGCTTCCACGTCCCCTGTTTCGATCAGTTGTGCGGCTTTCGCACGCAATGCATTGACGGTTTCCGGCAAAGTCGCGGGCGGGCGGCCGGCGATCTGCAACGGGCCGCCCGGGTCGGCCAGCGTCAACGTGCGCACGTATTGCGGATGACGCCGCGCGAAATGGAATGCCACGCAGCCGCCGCGCGAATGCCCCACCACGTGCGCCGGCCCGGCGCCGAAACGATCGATGAACTCAGCCACATCGTCCGCATGTTCGCTCCAGCTGAACGGCTGATCGGGCTCGGTATCCGTCACCGGCCAGTAATGCGTGAGGCTCACCGAGACGCAGCGGTACTGCTTCGACAAACCCGCCAGCTGAGGTTGCCAATAGCGGTAATCGCACAGCGAGCCATGCACGAACAGCAGCAGCTCACCCTCCCCGGTTTCCACATAGGGCATGCGCAGGCCGCTATGCAGTTCGATAAAGGCCGGAGAGGCGGCAGAGGACGAAGCGGAAACGGACTGATTCACAGGTGGTTCACGGACAGCGCGGCGACGGCTGAACCTGTCAGCGGCGACGGCTAGAAATGGATTCGAAGAAGAAAGCGGATTCGCATCCCTAAAATTGGGATACGACGCGTATTGTCACACAGCCATTGAATATCCGCTGAGGCTCGTTCGACGCGCGCGGGGCGGCTTAGGTCGAATCAGATCACTCGTAGGCGCTTTCGTCCAGCAAACCGGCGGCCGCTGCCGCGCCCGCGCCTCGCACCGCGCAAGTAAGCGGTTCATCGGCGACGCGGACCTCGAGTCCGAGATCGTTGGTCAGGCGGCGGCCCAGATTGCCGAGCAGCGCACCGCCGCCGGTCAGGACGATGCCGCTATGCGCGATATCGGTCACCAACTCGGCCGGCGCCGTTTCAAGCGCACGTTTCACCGCGCCGATCACCTGACGCAGCGGCCCCTCGATTGCATCGGCGATATCGTGATTGCTCAACTGAACCGTGCGCGGCAAGCCGTCGTCGACGCTACGCCCGGTTGCGTTCATATGCTCGAGCGGCACGTCGCGTACGGCGGAACCGATGCCCTTCTTGACGTGTTCAGCGGTTTGCTCGCCAAGCAGCACGCCATACAGGCTGCGTACGTAACTGACGATTTCCATGTCGAAACTGTCGCCGCCCACGCGAACCGAGCCACTATAGGCGAGGCCGCCGAGCGAGATCACGCCGACTTCGGTCGTGCCGCCGCCGATGTCGACCACCATCGAGCCGACCGCCTCCGACACCGGCAGGCCCGCGCCAACCGCCGACGCCAGCGATTCGCCGATCAGACTGACCTTCCACGCGCCGGCCGCCACCGCCGCTTCCTTGATCGCGCGGCGCTCGACCTGGGTCGCCCCCGCCGGCACGCACAGGGTGAAGGCCGCGCGCCGGCTGAACAGCGGCCGCGGGCGCGCCATGTCGACAAATTGCCGGATCATCTGTTCGGCCGCGGAGAAATTGGCGATCACGCCGTGCCGCATCGGCCGCACGGCTTCGACGTTGCCCGGAGCACGGCCAAGTAGCTGGCGCGCTTCGGTGCCCACGGCCGCCACACGTTTCTGGCCGGCGCCGGACTCTTTCTGGAACGCCACGACGGACGGCTCGTTCAGCACGATGCCGCCGTTGTCGGTATAGATAAGGGTATTGGCCGTGCCGAGGTCCACCGTCACGGACTGACGGAACAGTCGATCGAAAATCGGGTAATGCGGCGTCGGTCTGGCCATAGGAAGGCTCTGATGTGTCGTTATCCGCCCTTGCTGGGCAGTCTGAAAATGCGCCCCCGGTTACCCGAACCGCTTGGCACGCCCAGTTGGGCGTTGCGCGATCCGCGCGGCGGGGGTGATTTTCATACCAATGAGCAGTTAACGGCAAGTAAATCAGAATCTTTAGGGCCACTTTTCAATTCTGGGCGAGTCAATCGCGCGACAAAGCACCCAAGACATGCTCCAGCGCCTGCTTGCCGAGCTCGACACCGTCCGCGTTTATCGTGTGACCGATGCCGGGCAACGCGTAGGCGTCGACCGCGTAGCCGGCGCTGTTGAATGCGTCCGCGGCGTATTCCAGCTCCTGTACCGGGATCACTTCGTCTTCCTCGCCGTGCACGAGCGTGAGCGGCGTGCGGTTCTGCGCGACGATTACCGAAGCGAGCCGCCCCGAATACGCGACGACGGCGGCAGCGCCTTGCGCGCTCGTCGCGACGTGATGCATCGCCATGATCGAACCCTGCGAGAAACCGACCAGCGCAAGGCGATCGAAAGGAAGCTGCCAGTACGCCAGTTCCGCCTCGAGTACTCGCCGCAAGGCCGGATAGCCGGCAGCGACACGGGTTTCGCGATTGCCTTCGTTGACATCGCGCAGGCTGAACCACTGGCGTCCGCCGAAGCCGCCATCGAAGGCCTCGGTGCCGTCGAGCGAAGTGAATGCCACGTCCGGCAGGCTCTCACTCCAGATGTCCGCGAGCGGCATCAGATCGCGCGCATTGCTGCCCACGCCGTGCAACAGCACCACCAGCGCTCTCGCGGGCGTGGTCGACGGCATGCGCCGCCAGCCGTGTTCGAATTGCTCCCAGGCCATAGTCAAATCCTCTCTTCGTACTCGCTGTACTTCCGGTTCGTGTCCGTATTTCCGTGTTTCCGCACGCGCGGCCAGCCAGGCCGGCAACGTGCAGTCCTGCGCGGCGCCTCAGCCGGGAGCATACGCTGCCGGAACGCTTCCTGCCGTCCGATCTGCGTGCTTCGACTACGCCGGAACGTGAATGCAGGTATGCTTTTGTGGGCATTCGCGCAGCCGCCCGGCTCACTGCCTGGGCAGAGCATCACGCCGTATCAAACATCCGTTGCACCGCAATCCGGAGAATCGTTTTGAGCCAGCCCTCTTCCGCGCCTGCCGCCGCGCCGCCGGCACCACCGCCGCCGCTACAAGGCGGCAAACTGGTTCTGGCGACCATCGCCGTCGCGCTCGCCACCTTCATGAACGTGCTCGACACGTCGATTGCCAATGTGGCGATTCCAACCATTTCGGGCAACCTCGGCGTGTCGGTCGACGAAGGCACATGGGTTATCACGGTGTTCGCCGCTGCCAATGCCGTCTCGATTCCGCTGACCGGCTGGCTCACGCAACGCATCGGCCAGATCAAGTTGTTCGTCGGAGCGATTCTGATGTTCGTGCTGGCTTCGTGGTTATGCGGCATTGCGCCCACGCTGCCGATCCTGCTGATCGCGCGGGTGTTCCAGGGAGCGGTGGCCGGGCCGCTGATTCCGCTCTCGCAAGCGATTCTGCTCGGTTCGTATCCGAAGGAGAAATCGTCGACCGCGCTCGCGCTGTGGGCCATGACGGCCACCGTCGGCCCGATTGCGGGCCCCGCGCTCGGCGGCTGGATCACGGATAGCTATAGCTGGTCATGGATCTTCTACATCAATATTCCGGTCGGCATTTTCGCGGCCGGCGTCACGTGGATGATCTATCGCACCCGCGAATCGGCAACCCGCAAGCCACCGATCGACGTGGTCGGGCTGGGCCTGCTGGTGACATGGGTCGCGTCGCTGCAGATCATGCTCGACAAGGGCAAGGATCTCGACTGGTTCTCCTCTCCGGTGATTCTGATTCTCGGCATCACCGCGTTGATCAGTTTCGCGTTTTTCCTCGTGTGGGAGCTGACCGAGGAGAACCCGATTGTCGATTTGCGGCTGTTCACGCAGCGCAATTTTCTCGGCGGCACGATCGCGATTTCAGTGGCGTACGGGGTGTTCTTCGGCAACCTCGTGTTGCTGCCGCAATGGATGCAGGAGTATCTGAACTACCGCTCCGTGGATGCCGGCCTCGTTACCGCGCCGCTCGGCGTATTTGCGGTGATTCTCGCGCCGATCATGGGCCGCGTGCTGCCGCGCTCGGACGCACGTATCATCGCAACGCTCGCGTTTATCGGCTTCGCGATTGTGTTTTACATGCGCTCGAAGTACGTGATCGAAATCGACACGTGGCACCTCGTGCTGCCCACGCTGTTGCAAGGCATTCCGATGGCGCTATTTTTCGTGCCGCTGACGGCGATCATTCTTTCCGGACAGCCGCCAAACAAAATTCCAGCCGCCGCTGGGCTGTCGAATTTCGCGCGCGTGTTTTGCGGCGCGGTGGGCACGTCGATCGCCGGCAACGAGTGGAATAACCGTACGGTGCTGCACCATGCACGGCTTACCGAGCAGGCCAGCATCAACAACCCGCTGTTCAACCAGCAGATCGATTCGACCCAGTCGCTGCTGCAACTGAATCCGCAATCGGCGCATGCGCTGTTCGATTTCACGGTGAACACCCAGGCCGCGATGATGGGCCTGAACGACATCTTCTATGTATCGGCGATCATTTTCATTCTGATCATTCCGCTGATCTGGATTACGAAGCCGGCCAAGGGTGGCGGCGGTCCGGGTGCGGCGGGCGCGCACTGATTCCGGGCGACGGCGTTGCTGCGCGAGCAGGCACGCCGGCGCGTCGCCGCATCAACAATTAGCAGCAGGATGCCAGTAGAATCGCGGCTTCAACGGTCCGAGCCCCAATGAACTACGCATCCATCCTCGAACAGATTCATCGCGATCTTCAGCCGTATCTGGGCACCGGCAAGGTCGCCGATTACATTCCCGAACTCGCGAACGTTCCCGCCGGGAGTTTCGGCATGGCGATCGTCACGGCATCGGGTGACTTATTCCGCACCGGCGCCGCCGACACGCGCTTTTCCATTCAAAGCATTTCCAAACTATTCGCCTGCACACTCGCGTTCCGGCTGCTCGGCGACGAACTTTGGCAACGCGTCGGGCGCGAGCCGTCCGGCAACGCCTTTAATTCGCTGGTCCAACTCGAAGCCGAACACGGCAAGCCGCGCAATCCGTTCATTAATGCAGGAGCGTTGGTCGTCACCGATGTGTTGTGCCGCCGTTTCGTGCAGGCCGAAACCGCGCTGGTCGAATTCATGCGGCGGCTGACGGGTGAAACCAGCATCGACTACGATTCGCGCGTCGCGCTATCGGAGTTGCAGCACGCGCACCGCAACCGTGCGATGGCGCATTTCATGGCGAGCTTCGGCAACATGGAGATGCCGCCTGAGGTGGTGGTCGATGCTTATTGCCGGCAATGCGCGATTTCGATGAGTTGCGTCGAGCTGGCCAAGGCGGCGCTGTTCCTGACCAATCATGGGGTGGTACCCACCACCGGCGAGCGGATTCTCGACATCAGTTCCGCTAAACGGCTCTCCGCGCTGATGCTCACCTGCGGCACCTATGACGCGGCGGGCGATTTCGTCTACCGGGTCGGCTTGCCGGCGAAAAGCGGCGTGGGCGGCGGAATTGTCGCGGTGCTGCCGGGTGAGATGGCTGTTTGTGTGTGGTCGCCCGGACTCGACAGCAATGGGAACTCGCTCGCGGGCGTACTGGCGCTGGAATGGTTGACGACTTATACGGGGCGGTCGATTTTCTGATGCCGCCGATTAACCAATTCGTCGTTAGCGAGGTTGATATTTTTTCTTCGGCGCCAGGCGACCCTTCCGCCGATGGATTGATGTAAAGAACACGCACAGTCCGGAATTTGCGAGCCAGCGATTGGCCGCACGCGACCCTGAAGCTGCCGCTCCGGGCAACGATCCTGGAACGACCGCTCATGGACGCTGAGCAGCCCGTCGAATGTCGGAATTGCCGTTCGCCGCTCAGAAGCTGCGGTCGCACCCAGGCGCCGGCGTCCGGCGAGAATTAAATCGTCACTGGGTCAGTTACATTCGTGCATCGTTGAGAATTGACCAGCTTCGCTCGCGAGCTATTGAAACGTCGCGGGTCCCGGGAATTGCAGCCAATCGACAAAGCAATACCCGTCGGGCGACGAGCAGCTGCCGGGCAAGTATTCATCGAGCGCAGCAACCATACAATACTGGCCGACTGGAGGATTGGTTTCTACCGCCGAGCTAACGACGGTTGTTGTGCTATAGCCGTTAACTTTCACCTGACTTGCGCTTTGTGCGCCAGAGCCAGTGAAACTGGGGATGAATACACCAAGTAGCGTCCCCGAAATGGCGCCGCTGCCGGCAAAAGAACTCTTCACCGCATAGAGCGTAGCGCGGAGCGAACCGGAGTAACTCGACGACGCGAGGTTGTTGACATTGCTATACCGTACTCCCCAGGTCAGCGTGGCGTAGTCTTGAGCAGAACCAGCGACCGTGCTAAGAGAATAGGAAAAACTGCCGCTTGGACTATAGAACTGCAATCCACCAGTGCCTTGACCGCTTCCCGCCGGACAGCTCAGGTTAGCAGTCGCCGGCGACGAAGCCCCTGTGGGCGCGCTGGCGGAAGTTGGAGAGGAGGCTGCTCCAGCACCTGCGCCATTTCCGCTATTTCCGCCATTGCTTGCACTGTCGCTGCCGGCACCGGGTGAGTTGCCTGACCCTCCTCCGCATGCCACCATCAACAACGCAATCGCCCCTGCGGCGGCAACTTTGAAATCGCAGCGGAAACCTGTTTTCGCTTTAACCGCATTCATTTTCAGCCCCTGCTAAGCGTTCGATCAAACGGGATGTCGTACTGAACTCGCTTACGGAGCAGGCGTCAGAAAACGGATCTCGTTGTCGTTCATCTCTGCCACGTAGATATTGTCGTTTGCGTCGACAACCAGACCTGCTGGTCCAGCAAAGGAAGCCGCACTGCCGACACCATTGACTGAACTTGCCACTGAGGAAGAACCCGCTATGGTGCTTACCGTGCCGGTCGGGGTGATTTTGCGAATTTCGTTGTTCACACGATCTGCTACAAAGATCGCCCCGCTTGCATCAACCGCTACCCCGTTTGGGTCGGAAAATGACGCGGCTCCGCCTGTCCCGTCAGCCGAACCCGATCTTGTCGACCCCGCCAGCGTGCTTACCACACCTGCAGGCGTTATTTTTCGGATTTCGTTGTTGCTGCTATCGGCCACGTAGAGATTTCCGCTCCTGTCAATCGCTATACCGCGTGGACCTGCGAATAGCGCCGTACTACCGGTACCGTCCAACGAACCGGCCGACAACGAGCCCGCGAATGTACTCACCAGTCCAGCCGGCGTGATCTTTCGAATCTCCTCGTTCTCAACGTCTGCCACATAGATATTTCCGCTCGCATCGACTGCCACGCCCCACGGACTATTGAACGACGCGCTACTGCCCATTCCGTCGGCATGACCCGGGGTCGTCGAGCCTGCAAGGGTGCTCACTACGCCAGCGGCGGTGATCTTCCGAATTTCGTTATTTCCCAGATCTGCTACATAGACGTTGTCATTTGCGTCGACCGCGACACCACCCGGATGATTAAACGATGCGGTGTTACCCATGCCATTGGCGGAGCCTAAAGCCCCAGAGCCGGCGAACGTGCTCACTAAACCTGCCGGTGTGATTTTGCGGATTTCATTATTTCCAAAGTCGGCCACATAAACGTTCCCACTCGAGTCGAGAGCTACGCCTGCTGGCGCATTAAATGACGCATCGTTGCCCGCCCCGTTGGCCGCGCCAGAGGTAGTCGAACCGGCAAAGGTCGATACCCGTGCCTGGCCGGCCACGCACGAAATAGTCACATTGGTGACGTTGCTCGTGGCAACGCCGCTATCATTTCCCACCGAGCAGTTCTGCCATGATGGTTGACTGCCAACTGTCACGGCGTAGGCTTTATTGAATGAGACAGGCGTGGCAAACGTGAAGGCCCCGTTGGCTGTTATCGACAGGGTATCGGCACCGTTGTCGAGCACGGACAGTGAACGACCGCTGTCGAGCCCCGACACGGAGCCGCCAATCGTGTAGCTTGAGCCAGGTGTGCCTGGAGAGCTACCAGGGGGTGTAACAGTCGGCGGCGTCTGGTTACCTCCGCTTCCGCTTCCGCCTCCCCCACACGCAGAAAGCACCAGCGTGCTCATCACGAGCACTGTCGCTGCTTCTATACGGGAATACGATGGATTCATTTTCCTTTCTCCTGACAGGTCCAACGCGTGTCTTTTCATCGGTCTGCATGGAACGCGACCGCTGACAATTGGCGACTCATTGAATCCGGCGCAGTGGCGATCAAAGAGGAGCGCTCGTCGACGGCCAGGAAGCGGGCAAGAATCTGATCGCTTCAAAAGTCAGATCAATATTCGAGCTTCGTCTGTCTTCCATCGACTACCGCATCGGCCGTGCAGGGGCTCGAATGCATGCGCGGCCGGTGCTGAATCTGAAGAATCGTTGAACATATTCTTGTCCCCCGCGCGGGTGGCGTCATGCCTCAATTGGGGTAGATTGCAATCTATCCGTGTGCGCCAGTGCACATTTCGCGCTTTGCATCGGTAGCGCGTTTCATAGGGTAACGAAGGAATAAATGTGGGAACGGGTGCGCTGCCCGGCAGGAATCGCGCGATTGCATGGCCGGGGTGCAAGCGAACTGCCGGAACGGCACTGATGAAGTTCAGATTATCTGCATTGCCAAACAAATTTTTGAAGCCTGATTTCATAGTAGGCTTCAAGGAACGCCGGCTTGTGCCGACGGGTCGGTCGGGGCGACCACCGGAGGCAAAAGGAGGTTGGAATGGACGGCGTCGATGCAGAAACGCTTTCGATGGTGATTCATCTGATTTATGCCGCGGCAACGGACCCATCGAAATGGCGGACCTTTCTCGACAGGTTTGCGACAGCAGTCGGTGCCGAGAGCGTGGTAATTTTCATGCACGATTTCAGAGATTCGACGGTCGTGCAGCAGGACGGAGAGACCGCGCTGATGGAATATGTGCGCTTCGATCCGGCCTTTATCGCTTCGTATGGAGCCCATTACGCGCATTGCAACATCTGGGCGCAGGCCGAGAACAGGATGCCTGCTGGCCAGGCAATCACATCGGAGATGCTGGTCCCATTTTCTGCGCTGCAGCGAAGCGAGTTTTACGGCGATTGGCTACGACCGCAAGACCTCGCCCATGCGCTCGGCGGCGTAGTGCTGAAAACTGGCAGCCAGGCGATCAAGTTCTCCGCGATCCGCTCCCGACATGCGGGCATGTTCGACAACAACGCCCTGCGGCTATACGCGGCACTGGTACCGCACCTGTCTCAGTCATTCGAGATTCACAAGCGGTTCCGGGCATTGCGCGCAGCAAATGCAGGGCAGATGCACGCGCTCGACGCAATGCCAATGGCCGTCTGGATGTGTGATGCCGGTTGCAAAGTCCTTACAGCAAACCGAACGGCGCACGCGATGACCGACGCGCATCGCGGGCTCCGGCTCGACCCGTCAGGACGCTTACGCGCGCAACTCCCGGAAGACGACGATAACTTGCAACGCGCGCTCGCGCGAGCGATAGGCATGAAGGAGCGGCAACCGCGAATCGGTACTGCGTTGGGGCTTTCGCGTCTTTGCTCGGTGACCCCGATTTCAGCGATGGTAGCGCCGGTTCACGAAAATACGAGCGGCTTTGGTGCGGAGACCGCAGCGATCGTATTCGCCTCCGATCCGGACGACACGCCATGCACGCCTGAAGAACTGCTCTGTAAAACCTACGGGCTGACACGCCACCAGGCGCGGCTTGCGGGCTGGCTGATGCGTGGCGAGGATCTGAAGGGATACGCTCAGGCACACGAGGTCACCTATGATACGGCGCGCTCGCACCTGAAGCAGGTGTTCGCGAAGACCGGCGTGACGCGGCAGGCGGACCTCATCCGCCTGCTGCTGTCGAGCGCGGCGCTGATGATCCGCTTCGAGACAGACACGTGGCGTGCGGGTGTCAGCTAAATGCAATCGCTAATGGTTATCCGGTGGACGATTGCGGTCTTCACTGCCGCCGCGCGCCTCGCCGCCGCGCTCACCGGACGGACCACCCGGGTGTAAGGGAGTCTGTCCCTGGGGACCGCCCATCATGTGTCCGGGCTGCTGCGCAGGCCCGTGCGCGTAGCCCGGCTGCGGCGGCGGCTGCGTCGGCCCATGCGCGTACCCCGGCTGGGGTTGCGGCGGCGGGCCGCCGTGCATGACCGGCCGCGGATTCATAGCCGGACCGCCCGCTGCCGGCGGACCACCATGCGGCGGCGGAGCGCCCCGCAGCGGCGGCGGATGATTCGCCCAGCGGTCCCGGTCGTGATACCAGGGCTGGCCGCGGTAGTAATGATCCCAGTAAGTTCCGAACGAGAACACCACGATCGGCAGTCCGATCTGCACGCCGTAAGTCATGACCGGCACCTCGCTACCCTGGTACGGATAGTCGAGATATCCGCCATAGACCCAACCGCGCAGTCCGGGCGCTTCGACGTCGCACCAGCTGTAATCGGAGACACAGCCGTACACCGTCAGCTGCGCGCTCGGCGGCACTTGCGCCACCACCGGATAATCCCCGGACGGCCCCGCATAAACGTCCACAGGCTGATTCGTATATGCCAGCGATTGAGCGATTGCAGCGCCGGACAGCGCCATCAGGCTGACGCCTCCCGCGACGATTCGAATGACGATTTTCTTTTGCACGATTCCTCCCTCGGAAAGAGTGGTCCATGCCTGACGTGCGCAATTCGTTTCGTCCAGGCGATAGGCGCGCCTCGATAGCAGGTCCACATTGCTTGGACAAGCCTGGGGGCAATTGAATTGCACTCGCCCTTCTGCGCAATTACGGTTTGTCAGCGCTCTTACCGTTCAGCAACTTTCATGCTTTGCCGCCCATCCGCCGATCTGGGCAAAGAGCCGATCTTCGACGCTGCGCAACCTGGACAGAACCGCTGCCGATTCGGGGCGCCCTTCTGCCCGTGCGTGTCAGTGGAAAACCTGGAGAGGAAGCGCTTCCACGTACTTCAATTGCGTGCGTTGCCTTGCTCGACCGGGAGAATGAGATGCTTCGGGATAGTGCGCGAGGAGTGGCGAGCACAGGTGTAATAGAGCACCGCGGGTACGATAAGACCGAGAATCCACGAGATGTCCGTTCCACCAAGTGCGTCGACAAGCGGGCCCGTATAGAAGCCGGTCGAAATGAATGGCATCTGAACCACCACCCCAACGACATAGATCGAGATGGCCATGACATTCCAGCGGCCGTACCGGCCGTCCGGATTCGAGAGAGCCGGGACGTCGTAGCGCGATTTCGTAAAGCAGTAGTAGTCCACGAGGTTGATCGCGCTCCACGGCGTGAAGAAAGCGAGCAGGAACAGGATGAACGCTGAGAACTCTTTCAGGAACGAATGGCGGCCCGCCAACGCGACCAACGTCGATA
Organism: Paraburkholderia agricolaris; assembly: GCF_009455635.1. Classification (NCBI taxonomy): domain Bacteria; kingdom Pseudomonadati; phylum Pseudomonadota; class Betaproteobacteria; order Burkholderiales; family Burkholderiaceae; genus Paraburkholderia; species Paraburkholderia agricolaris. The sequence goes on along the minus strand of NZ_QPER01000002.1, from coordinate 1,643,966 downwards.
CGCCCACCATGCCGAGGATGTAAAGCAGGCGGTGACGGGTCGAGATGGCGCGCTGACCGCGAAAGCCGCTGACAATCGTCGCCATCGACATGAAGCTGCCATATGCGTTGAGCGTCGTGACAGTGACTTTGCCGAATGCGATGCTGAAGTAAAGCAGCGCGGCAATCGCACCGCTCGCGCCCAGTCCGACGATGTACGACACCTCGTGGTGCGAGAACTGGCTTCCTGCGAGTGCCGCAGCGAACACGCCAAAGGTCATGGCAGCCTGTGCGCCGATTACCGAGCCGAGTCCCACAGCGAGAAACGTACGGATAGACGAGGTCGAACGCGGCAGATAACGCGAGTAGTCTGCGACGTACGGGCCGAACGCGATCTGCCACGAAGCCGACAGCGACATCGAAAGCAGGAAACTGGCGAGCGTGAAGTGCCGGTTCGCAAGCAACGCACCAACGTCGTGACGCGCGAAGAGCTGTGCAAACATGAAGACAAAGGCCGCGACGCCCACCACACTGGCAATGCGCCCGACGAAGTGAATCGAGCGGTAGCCGAAGATCGTCAGGAGCACGATCACGGCGGCGAACATCACGATGCCGAGCGCGTCGTCGACGTTGAAAAGCTGGGCGACCGCCTGGCCGGCCAGCACCGAACCGCTTGCCGAAAAACCGACGTACATCAGGCACACGAGCACGATGGGAATCATCGCGCCGTACACGCCGAACTGCACCCGGCTCGAAATCATTTGTGGGAGGCCGAGTTGGGGTCCCTGAGCACCGTGCAGCGCCATCACGGTTCCACCGATGATCTGCCCGATCACCAGGGCGACGAGCGACCAGAACACGTCCCCGCCAAGTACGACAGCGAGCGCGCCCGTCACGATGGCCGTGATCTGCAGGTTGGCCGATAGCCACAGCGTGAACTGGCTAAACAGGCTGCCATGCCTTTCCGCATCGGGGATGTAGTCAATGGAGCGGGATTCGATCAACGCGCCGCTGGCGGCGTCTTCAGTGGGAATTGCCAAGAAACATTCTCCAGAACACTTCCGATGCCACTTGCCCGACATCGAGTCGGGCGAACGGACGATTGGAGTTACGGGTGTGGCGGTACGAGCCGCCGCTTTTATCTATCTGGCGAATCGGGAGCGAGCAGCGGTTTGCTCGCCTGGCGGCGGGGACTTCTGGTACCCGGCCATGTCGAGTTCGATCACGCAGGGTAGAAATTTACTTGTATAGACAAGTGTGTGCAAATAGGGATTACCCGATTCGTGTACGCGATCTCAGCTTCCATTTTTGTCAGAAACGTTATTTCATGGGAAGGCCGTTATCTGGTGAGAGATAGCTGGCTTTTAGAGAATTCTGCGGCAGCCTGTCCCGCTTCGCGCTTGCCCAGCGCATCACAGTCGGATTGAAAAAAGATAAGCGATATGTATAGACATGCCGCAACGATCTGCTCAGCGAGTGGCAACTCATAACGATGCATCAATCACGGAATAACCTCCCCCGATCTGCTCTCATTACCGCTCTCCCTGAAGGTGCGTAATTGACCGTAGATATCCAACGTATGGCATCGAGAGCGAGCCGAGCGCACTCGGCTTTTCAGAAACCACTGCTTTTTTGCGAAAACCAGCCACGGAAGCGACGTGGAAACCAACTGTAAGAATCCCTTGCTAAAGTCGGTCGCAGGACTATGCCGCGCGTCTAACAAATCAAGACTCCGGGGGAATCACCGTGGATCTGTCCGTCGAACGGTATGACAGTGTCATCCATCTTCTCTACGAAGCCGTTGCGTATCCCGCCGCGTGGGCTAACTTCTTCAATGCGCTCGGCGATGCGGTTGAAGCGAGTAGCGTCCACATGCTTGCAATCGACAAGCAGCATGGCACCTTGTCATACAGCGATGGATTTAATTTACCAACTGACGGCGAACTGGGTTATATCCAGAAATATGGAAAAATCGACCCTCGCATGGCGGCTGTACAGGCGAAGGAAGTCGGCCAATGGCTGCACTGTCATGAAATGTTCGACGATGAGTTTGTCTCGCGCGATCCGTTTTACCAGGAATTCCTGATTCCGATTGGTAAGCGCTACGTGTCCGGTTGCAAACTCGTCGATGACGCCAGATCTTCCGTGGTTTTCTCAGTCTTGAGAGCCGTTGGCGAGAAACCGCTTGGCAAGCCGGAAATAGAATTCCTCGAGAAATTGACGCCGCATCTCGCGCGTGCAGTCCAGATGCAGATACAGAATTTTGTCTTCTCGGCCAAAGCGCTGGTCGGACATGCTCTCGTCAACAAGCTTAGACAACCCGTGATGCTGCTAACCACAGATGGCGGCGTCGTGCTGATCAACGAGTCGGCTTCCCGCCTGCTCGCGTCGACTGCGTTGATCAAGCTGACTGACGGCAAGCTGTCTTTGCCGAAACAGGTCGAGAAGCAGTTCTACGACGAATGCGCGCGTCTGGAAGGGTTAGCTCGTGGTGAACACCCGTCCGCGGCACAAGAGCTTTCCAGCTACCAATCATTGCAGATCACAGCGCCGACGCTGCCCGGTATGGTGGGAGAAACGCTTTATACGTTTTTCAGTTTGCTGGTGCCACTTCAGGTTAGCGGCGCGTTTGGCCTTCGGCCGCTTGTTCTGCTTCTTTTCTACCATCCTGAGTCGGCTCCACCGGTCGATTCGAACCTGCTGGGTGCTGCTTTCAATCTAACGCCGGCCGAGGGGCGCGTGAGTTGCCTGCTCGGCGAAGGTCTCTCACCGAAAGAAATCGCATCGCGACTCGGGACCCAACATGAGACCGTGCGCAAACAGCTCCAGTCTATTTACCGCAAAACATCTACCAACCGCCAGTCTGAATTGATGCGGCTCATGCTGCATCTTCCGTTGAACGCTTTTGATTAGCACAACGGATCTGGCCAATCAGGGATGACCATACCGATTGAGCCGCTTCATTTGCCGTCGAGCTTCAGATAGACGGATCAGGCAGCATAAAAACCGGGGAATCGGCGTGGACCTATCTGACGCACGTTACGACAACATCGTTCACCTGCTCTATGAAGCGGTGGCACGACCGGCGGCATGGGCTGATTTCTTTACCTCGCTGGGCGAAGCAGTCGGGGCCAGCGCCATCCACATGCTCGCGCTCGACAAGCAGCATGGTGCGCTCTCCTATAGCGACGGGTTCAACCTTCCCATTGACGGCGAGCTCGCCTATATCCAGAAGTACGGAAAAATTGACCCACGAACGGCCCTTATTCGGCAAAAGGACATCGAGGAATGGGTGCACTGCCATGAGGTATTCAACGACGAGTTTGTCTCCCTGGATCCGTTCTATCAGGAATTCCTGATCCCCGTTGGTCGGCGCTACGTGTCACTCTGCAAACTGGTAGACGACGCAAACGCCTGTGTCATATTTGGGGTGCTCAGAGCAGTCGGAGAAACTCCGCTCGAGCAGCCCGAGATACGTTTTCTGGAGAAGCTCACCCCGCACATGGCCCGTGCGGCCCGGATGCAAGTACAGAATTTCGTGTTCTCGACCAAGGCCCTGATCGGTCACGCACTCGTCAACAAGCTTCGACAGCCAGTAATGCTATTGACCACGGACAATAGCGTCGTACTCGTCAACGAGGCGGCTTCGCGCCTGCTCACGTCGACTTCCCTCGTCAGATTGGTGGACGGCAAGCTCGCCTTGCCCACCCCGTTCCTGAAGCGGTTTCAGGACGAGTGCGCGCGCCTGGAAGGGCTTGCCCGCGCCGGCGATCCGTCCAGGGTGGAAGAAGCCTCTGCTTACCATTCGCTGACAATCAGCCCTGCGGCCCAACCCGGCATGGCAGAGGAAACGCTATACACGTTTTTTACCCTGCTGGTCCCACCGCAGGTCAGCGGCGCTTTTGGTCTACGGCCGCTTGTCATGCTGCTCTTCTATCATCCTGAGTCGGCCCCGCCCATCGACTCAGACCTCCTCACAGCCGCGTTCAATCTCACACCCGCTGAAGCCCGTGTTAGCCAGTTGCTCGGCGACGGTTTTTCTCCCAAGGAAATTGCTGCCCGCCTTGGAACCCAGCATGAGACGGTGCGAAAACAGCTTCAGGTTATCTACCGCAAGACCTCGACGAACCGTCAATCAGAGTTGATGCGACTGATGCTTCACCTGCCGTTGAACGCCTTCGATTAGATCGCTTCCGTCGCCACCCCGTGATGATGACCTGCTGCGGTGAAATTTCCACACCCCAATTGGGGTATGGACGTCTCGGTGCGTCGTCGATACCTTCTCGGTAAAGATTGGTCGACAGAGACACCGCAGTTTCCATTCGGGGAAAACCATGAACTTCAAAACAATGACGCGACATCACACAAAAACGGGGTTACTTCTAACAGCAGCTGGAGCTTCTGCGCTTTCCATACTCGCCGCCTGCGGCGGTGGCTCGACGAATACGGGTGGCTCAACCACGACAAGCTCGACTGCCACACCAACGGCCATGACCGGCACCGTCGCCATCGGCAATGCGCTGGTAGGCGCCAACGTGCTGGTCATCGATTCGACGGGCAAGAACGCTTCCACAACGAGCGCCGCGAGTGGTAACTACTCGGTGCCGCTGTCCGGACTCACCGCGCCGTTCCTGATCGTCGCGACCGATCCGAGCGGTAACAATGCGCCGCTGTATTCCGTCGTAGCCAGCGTGCCGACCGGCAGCAGCGCCCCGCTGGTCGCCAACGTGACGCCGCTCACCACGGCGGTGACAGCGCAACTGACCACGGACGGTAATCCGCTGGATCTCACGACTCTCGCCACACTCTCCTCACTGGTGACGCCGGCGAACGTCAGTGCTTCCGTGTCGAAGCTAAACAAGGCCCTGTCGACCCTCCTGACCCAGACGGGCGGTCTCACGGCGGCCGCTGCCAGCAGTTTCGATCCGATCGGCGGCACGTTCACGCCGAATCAGACCGGCGCGGATGCGGTGATCGATTCCGTGACCGTGATACCCTCGCCGACGGGTGGATTGCAACTGGCAAGCATCGCCAGTCCGAACAGCGTGATTGCACTGAACTCCACGGCCGCGGCGGCGAGCACGCCGCTGTCCGCGCCGACAGTTCAGGCGAACTACCTGGCGACGCTGCTCACGCAACTGGGGCAATGCCTGGGCGGGACGACCTCTGCCTGTTCGTCGGCTATCGACGCCTCCTATCTCGAGAACGGCTTTTCCACGTTCCAGAGCTACCACTCCGGTATCAGCGCTGCGGGCTCGACCATCACAGGCGTCAAGACGCTGACGTTCATCCCGGCAGGCACATTCCCGAACGTGAACACGCAGAGCGCGCTCGTGCAGATCTTCTATACCAGCGCGTCGGGCACATCCAACTTTGCGACGACCGTCGTGCAGCAACTGGCGAACGGCAACTGGGACATCATCGGCAACCAGCAGGGTTACAACATCTCGATTACGTCGTTCCTGGCCCAACGGCAGTTCCTCGATACCAGCGACGCGCAGTATGGGCGATATGAATCGGGACTCGGCATCGGCATTCCCGCCGGTGCCGCAGGCACGCCTAACCCGGTGACCCTCGCCTCCGCGTCGGTAACGGGACCGGGCATCAACGCTACCGCCTGGCTCGAGCCGCGCAATGGAGCGGGCAACTCCAGTCTTTCGCTGACGGAACACCTCCTGAGCGCCGCCCCCACCGGCGGCGCCACGACGAACGCCAACACCAGTCTCTACCGCTGGTCATGGCAGGCACTGCCCGGCAACACCGCGACCTATACCCCCGGGTCCAACAACGTCGGCTACTACACGCCCTCGCCCATCAACACGTCGAGCGTGCCGCAGTTCGCGATCTATACGGTCACGTTCTACGACACCAACGGCAACCAGATTGGTCAACCCACGAAGGTCATGAACCCGACTCCCGTGCTCGGCTCGTCTGCCGGCGCCGGGGTCAGCTGGCAAACGCTGTCATCCAGTACACAGAGCGCATTCCTGAATCCGAACGGATCACTGGCAGGCGCGCAGACTTCGGCCAGCCTGTCGTGGTCGAACCTGATCGGCAACGCCAATGCGAACCTGGCGCCACTGGTGACAGGCGTGCAGATTCAGACGGTGCCTGGCACGGGTGTGACACCCTCGACTGAAGTAGACGGATGGTGGACGGGACCGGTGAGCTTCCAGAGCTCGGGGCAGTACACCGCAACCGTGACAGCAGGCGTTGCCCAGAACGGCGTTCAGCAATGCACGACGGCCTGCCAGTTCCCTGCATTGCAGGCCGGCGGCTCGCGGCTTGTTCAGTTGAACTGGAGTGCTGCCCAGACCGCTTACTACAACATCTGGAAGTACAACGACTGAGTGCGGCCTCGACGACGTGCAATGGCTGCCCGCCCAGGCGGGTAGCCATTCTGCGGATTCGCGAGGCGGTGCGGCGTCGACCTGCTCTACCAGACTGCCGTGCTTCACCACCGTCGGCGTCGTTACCGGAGACGCAAATTGAAGAATCGATATCCAGCATCTGCGGACGTACGCCGGATCAATGGCGTGCCGGCCGTCCAGGTCCAACACGACCACGCGCTTATCCCAGGGTTAAGGTCCCGGTTGTCGCATCGGTTCGGTTGCGTGGTCACCCTTGCAACGTGGACATTGCTCGCTGCCTGCGCGTCGCCCCGGTCGGTGACCGTACCTGACAGCGCGCTGCCGCTTTCGCACGATGAGGTCACAACGCTTCTAGGAAACGCTACGGTTCACGGATATGTGAACGGCTTCTCCACGATCATGAAGACGCACGAAGACGGTTCGCTTCAATACCATGTACAGCCGGGCAAGGAACATTTTGCGCACGCCTCGGATGTTGTGCATGCGACCGGAAACTGGCATGTTCTCGAGACCGGACAGTTTTGCGTGTCTCTCTCGTGGGGTTCGAGTGCATCGAGCAAGTGGTGCCGATATATTTTCCACTCGGACGCAGGCTACGGTGCAAGCAACAGCGCTACCGGCGGCAAGTTGGATAGCTGGGATATTTCAGCAAACTAGGTCTGACATTTTTTCTTTCCAGATTGAAGGATATCCGAAGCCAAAACTAAACCCGGCCATGCCGTGAGTCGCCATTTGCCAGCCGATTGTCACAATGAAAAGCGTCGAAACTGCAGAATCTCGAGCCAGGTCGATGCAGGATCAACGCATCGGAATCCAGCGCGCTCAGAACGTGTGCTTGATGCCGGCCATAACACCGAGTTGTCCGATACCCGCAGCCGGCGTCGTCCCGGGTCCACCCTGGCTCAGCGTATAGCGCGCCTTGGCACTGTTGAAGAGGTAGCCGCTTTGCAAATAGACGCTGGTTCGTTTCGACAGCAGATATGTGCCCCGTAGAGCCGCGAGCGTGGCGCGCGTGTCCTGCTGTTTGTCCAGGGTGCGATAGACGCCGCCGTCGAGAATGACGTAAGGCGTCACGAAATACGTACCGGTGACGTAGAAAATGTTCGTTCGGACGTCAGGCTCCGCAGGCGCCTCCGTGTCGACGAAACGTCCCAGCCAGCCGCCGCCGAATTTGAACTGACCCACCTTGAAGTAGCCGTTGAGTTGCATTCGGGTGTCCTTGTCGCCGCTTTGGGTCAACGCGATCGGCGCTACCCCGTTGAAGAAATTCGCGGCAGCGCCTGGACCGCCGCGCTGTTCGTCGTAGGAAGCCGCCACGCCAAAGGAGCTGGCGTCATAGCGCAATAGCGCGGACCATTGCCGACAGGCTTGCGAATTGCCGGGAATCGATCCCGCGCACGTGCCTTGGCCGGGCGAGTTGCCTGTGCCAGCCGAATCGCGGCCGAACGAATACGTCGCACCGACCGTGACGCCGCCAAAAGTACCCTTATAAGCAACCGTATTGTCGCTGCGCGAGTTCGGAATGTAGGCGTCGATGGAACCAACACCCCCGTAGATATCGGGACCCAGCGCGTCGGCGTCGCTAATCGCCCAGAACGACATCGTGTATTGCCGGCCAAAAGTCAGCGCACCGTATGAATTCGACAGACCGACCCACGCCTGCCTTCCAAAGAGCCGGCCGCCCTGATTCACATCGCCCGCACGCATATTGAATCCGTCCTCCAGGGTGAAGATTGCGGCAAGACCGCCGCCGAGATCTTCCTTGCCGCGAATCCCCCACCGCGACGGCGCGGAACCGGTGATACCTGGCATGCGGATCACCTTGTCACCGGCCGCATCCGCGTGCGTGACCAGTTCGATACCGGTGTCGAGAATTCCGTAGAGCGTGACGCTGCTCTGCGCAAACACGGGACCGCTCAAGGCAAGCACGGCAGCCACTGCAATCGTCTTTAATTTCATGTCTCCAAACCCTTTGTCTAGTTTTAATTTCTTCGGAACTGCCTCTCACATGACATGACGCATCGTCATGCTTCCGTGTTGTGAATGAAGTATTCGGGTACGTCGGGTCCCCATTGGTAGAGCGAGTCTTCAGGAGCGAAATCGCCTGCCGGCCATTCGGCTCCGGCGGAAACGAAATCGATATCGGCGGAGTACTCGGAAAACGAACCCCATGGATCGCGCACGTAGTGGAAATAGTTCGACCCCAGCACGTGCCGCCCCGTGCCCCACCCGGCCTTGAAGCCCGCCGCGGCCATTTGCGTCGCACCGTTGCCGACGTCATCGATACTCGCGACGTCCCACGCCACGTGATGCCATCCTTTGGCCGAACTTTTTGCAAACGCAACGAGATGGTGATCACTGCCATGCCGCGCGTGCGTGAACGCGATGATGTCGCCGGATCGGTCCGACAGTCGCAGACCCAGCGCGCTCTCGTAGAACGCCACTGCGCGCAGTACATCGGGCGTGAAGAGCAGCACATGAGACATGCGTCGCGGGTGCACGGTCCGCACCTCGGAGCGCATGCATGAACCACGGCGATCCGCCTCCGCGCCGAAAAGCGCGAGCGGCGTTTTGGAATCGGGCGTGGTCTTTGGACCGACTCGCACCTGAAGCAGGTTGCCGTCCGGATCGTCGAACCAGATCCCTTCGGAGCGGGTCGCATCGTTTGAAGAAATGATCGCGGCGCCCGCCGCGATCGCCTGCCGCGCGATCCTGGGCAGATCGCCTTCAAAGCAGTTGAAACTCAGCCACGCAAGCGACTTTCTGTCGGCCGGCAGGATGCGAGCCCAGCGATGCCCGTCTGCGGCACGAACATCAAGTGCGCCGCTTGTGCGCGTGAGCTCAAGACCGAATGCCGTGAAGAAGTGTTCGGCCTCGGGCAATGACGGCACGTTCAGCGCGAAGTGATCGATCGAATGCACGCCAGCAGGCGGTGAATCGGCAAAGGTGGACATGGTGTGGTGTCTCCCCGAACGGCAACAGTGGATCAGGCAGCCTCATCGACGATTTCATTGCGCAGGGTGCCGATACCCGCCACCGACACCTCGCATACATCGCCATGACGCATCAGCAGCCGGGGATTGCGCGCCCAACCCACACCGGACGGCGTACCCGACACGATTACGTCGCCCGCTTCCAGCGTGAGCGCCTCGCTTAGCAGAACAATCAGGGTTTCGACGTCGAACACCATGTCGTCCGTGCTTGCCGATTGCACGACTTCGCCGTTCAGACGCGTTTCAAGACGCAAGCCTTTTACGCCGGGGGGCAACTCGTCAGCCGTCACGAAGTCCGGACCGAATGCACCGGTGCCGTCGAAGTTTTTGCCCATTGTCCATTGCGGCGTTTTGAACTGGTACTCGCGCACGGATGCATCGTTGAACAGCGCGTAACCCGCGACGTGCGACAGTGCATCTTCCTTGCGAATATGGCGGCCGCCCTTGCTCAGCACCACGGCGATCTCGCCTTCGTAATCGAGGCTGTCCGACACGCGCGGGCGAACGATTGGAGCGTTGTGCGCGACGAGACTCGTATTGAGCCGCAGGAACATCGTGGGGTAATCCGGCTGTTCGAAATTGCTTTCCTTCGAGTGGCCCTTGAAGTTCAGACCGACGCACAGAATCTTGGTCGGCCGGCGCAATGGCGGCAGAAACTTCAGGCCGTCTTCCGCTTCTACACGCCCGCCTTGCTGCGTGGCCGCCCATTTGTTCAGGTCAACACCCTGAGCCAGCAACTCCTCCAGCGTGGCTTCGCCAAGCGTCCGGATCGCCCCGCCTTCACGCACGCCGAGAAACGCCTTGCCGTCCTTTTCAAAACTCACGTACCGCATGTCCTTCTCCTGAATGAATGCGGCGCACGCGCCGCAGTGAAATCAAATCTGTGATGTGTCGCGGCCGCGATAGAGCCAGCCGTTGGCGAGCATCGCGATACCCGCAATCACGACAGGCGCGGCAAACACAACGAATGCGGCATCGACAGTGTGAAACGCCACCAGCAGCACGCCTCCCGTCATCGAGCCGATGATCGAACCGATGCGACCGACGCCCAGCGCCCAGCTCACGCCGGTGGCTCGCGCGGCAGTCGTATAGAAGCCGGCGACAAGCACGTTCGCGCCAGTCTGTGCGCCCGACAGACCGAGGCCAGCCATGAAGACAGTGACGTAGACCCATGTGGGTTCATTGATCGAGAAACCGATCAACGCGATGGAGACCGCCGCGACGGCGTATGAGCCGGCGAGCACGAAAAACGGATTCATCCGGTCCATCAGGCGCGCATTGATCAGCGAGCCGATGGTCCCGCCGAGCGGCAACATTGCGCCGACGCGGGCCGCATGCGAGGCTTCGATACCGGCGCCGGTGATCACCGTGGGCAGCCAGCTGCTGACCTGGTAGTAGACCCACAGCGTGCAGAAGAACGCGAGCCAAAGCAGCAGCGTGCCGGTTCGATAACGCTGGCTGAAGAGCGTACCGACCGCGGTTTCGCGGATCGCGCCGGGGTTCGCGTCTTCGGGGATCACATGTTCGATCGGCGTGTCCGCGTCACCGGTCAGACGCCGAAGCACCTCACGGCTCTCGCGCCGATAGCGCGGCTTGCCCACCATGAACCGCAACGATTCCGGCATCCATAGCCAGATGATCGGAGTCAGCAAAAGCGGGAGCACACCGCCGAAGATAAAGACGCCTTTCCAGCCAAAGGCCGGAATCAACAGCGCGGCGACCGCGCCGCCAAATGCCAGTCCGAGCGTAAAACCGCAAAACATCAGCGTGACCATCAATGCGCGGCTACGCGCGGGGCTGAACTCCGACGACAACGTAATGGCATTCGGCATCGCGCCGCCGAGCCCCGCACCCGTTGCGAAGCGCAGCACGATCAACCACATCGGTGAAGACGCGTACGCACACGCCAGGCTGCCGACCCCGAATAGCACGAGCGAAATCGCAATCACGCGCTTGCGGCCGATGCGATCGGCGAGCGGCCCGAACAGGAAGCTGCCGACGGTGAGACCGAACAGACCCGCGCCGAATATAGGACCGAGTTGCGCCGGGCTGAGTGACCACGCTTTCCTGAGCAGTGGCGCGACGTAACCCACAGAGGCAACGTCGAAGCCGTCCGCGGCAACGACCAGAAAGCAGAGAATCAACGTGAGAATCTGTAGCGACGACGTCTTCCTGTCGTCCATGACGCCGTGTGACGTAATTGCTTGCGCGTGCATTTCCTGTCTCCGAAGGATGGGTTCGCTTGAATGCGAAACTGTTTCCGTTTTTGTTTTCCAGAGCTCCGGCCGGAGCCTCCATACCGTTCAGGTCATAGCGCCATGGCCATTGAAGGACGGGCTGCAGAGTCAGTTCCGGACACGTGTCCAATGGCACGGCGTACCGCCGCGTCAAACTCGCTGTTCAGCGCATTGCCGCGCCATGCCACATGCTGGTCGGGCCGGATCAATACGTAACGGGCTTTGTAGAGATCCGCGACCGCCGCTTCGCTGATCTGCACGATCGCCAGTTGCGTAAGCGTGGCCGCCGCGCGGTGCAGCGCTTCATCGTGCGATGCGTCGATGCCTGCCGGCGCCGTGCAAAGCAGCGTGAAGCCGGTACCGAGCCGGTCGTATAGCGAACCCCCGTCGGCGAGCCACGCATGCGGTGCGCGATGGCCGGCACGAGCGCACGGCACATAGAGATTGGCGGTATCCGGCGAACCTGCCCCGGCTTCGGCTTCGACAAGCGGCGAGGTTTCGTAACGCGTGCCGAGATGCACGCCCGGAATGACGAATTCGGCCGTGGCGTGAAACTTCAGATAATCGCCGACGGCTTCTCGCGCGGCGCTACCGGGAGAGCCGTCGGCGTAAGCCTCCGCAGGCACCTGCAGATGGCCGATGCTGTCCGCGAAACCGCGTGCAAATGCGGTGTTTCTCAACGCTGCCGGCCGGCGCTCGGCTTCGTAGCTCGCGCCGAGCTCGGCGCCCGCGAAGCCTTTCACCATCGCCTCGAGTTTCCACGCAAGATTCGCGGCGTCGTCGATGCCCGTGTTGTACCCGAGGCCGCCCGTCGGCGTGAATAGATGCGCAGCGTCACCCGCAAGAAAAACACGGCCCGCAGCAAACTTCTCGGCGACCAGCGTAAAACCGGCAGTCCACGTCGACCCGCTTTTCAACTCGAACGGAATATCCGCGCCAATCGCTTCAGCGATGCGGCGCCGGACACTGTCATCGTCGGGCAATTCGTCTTCGCGCATCTGCACGTTCATGATGAAGTGACCCTTGCCGTCGACTGCGATGATCAGCGCGCGTTGTCTCGCGCTAAAGGTCCAGTATTGCCAGGCTGGCGCATGCGGGCTGACCGTGTAGATGTCGGGTGCGTAGAAGTACACGGCGTCCATCTGGCCACCCATGAATTCCCGCTTCTCACCGGATACGCCCTCATAACGCACGCCAAGCGATTTGCGCACAAAGCTGCGCGGACCGTCGCAACCGATCAGATAGCGCGCTTTGAGCGTGCGCGTTTCAGCGTCACGTTCGGGCGTCGCGGCCAGCTCGACGGTGGCCGTTACGGCATCGTCGTCTTGCGAGAATGCAACTACATGTGCATCGAAATGCACACGGCACAGGGCGTTGCTGCGCGCCGCTTCAAGCAGAACCGGTTCGACGTAGAGTTGTGAGCAGCGATGCGGGGGCTCAGGCGTAGCCCAGGTGAAAGAATGCGCTTTCGCCCATTCGACAGCATCCCGGGAAGCGGGTTGATGAAGGCGTGCGAGTTCGTGACCGGCGATCGACGTGAAATACGCGATATCCGGCGCATAGTCAGGAGGCAAACCCAGCGCGCGGACCCTCTCCGATATACCGATGCGGCGAAAATGCTCCATCGTGCGCGCGCTGTTCGCGTTGGCAGCCGGATGGGTGCTCGTGCCCGATTTGGCATCGAACACTTCTGTGCTGATCCCTCGCTGCCCGAGTTCCGCCGCGAGAAACAATCCAACCGGGCCACCGCCCACGATGATGACATCGCAATCCACCACTGCTGTCTCCTGATTCTCGTTTATCGACCGTGGGTGCAAAGTTAATCGTTGGACCGGTATAAATCTATACAATGAGTTTCATATTCATCATGAATCTGGTGCATACATGGAACCGCCCGACCTCAACTTTCTGTACGTCATTCAGGCGCTCGGCGAAGAGCGGAGCGTGTCCCGGGCGGCGGACCGCCTCGGCTTGACGCAACCCGCTGTGAGTCATGCACTGGGGAAACTACGCACCCTGTTTCAAGACGATCTGTTCGTGCGGGCCGGCCCGGTGATGGCACCTACCCCGGTAGGCGAACGTCTGATCGAAGGCGCTGCGCACGTGCTAGGCGTGGTCGAGCAGGAAATCTGGAGCGCCAGGGCATTCGACGCGGCCACCACCACGCGGACGTTTTCCGTCTGTCTGAGCGACATGGGCGTGATCGTGTTGTTGCCGCGGCTTCTGGCGGCGTTGCGTGAACACGCGCCGCTTGCGTCGCTCAAGCCGATCCAGTTGCCCTCGCTGGAATTGGCGAGCGCGCTGCAGGATGGCGCACTCGATCTGGCCATCGGGTATCTGGGCAAGATGGGCGATAACCTGCACCAGCAGCCGCTTTTCCGCCGCTCGCTGGTCGGCATCATCAGAGGCGGCCCGACACGCAGGAAGGTCCGCATGACACTCGCGCAGTTCATCGAAAAACAGCACGTCGTGGCCGGCACCCTCGCGCTCACCAACCAGTTGCTTGAGAAGGAAATGCGCCGGCATGGCGCGCGGCTGAAGGTCGGAGTGGACGTGCCGTATCTACTGGCGGTGCCGAGTCTGGTCGCGACGTCCGATTTCATCGCGGCGGTTCCCGATGAACTCGCCGACCTGTTTGCGCGCCTCGCGGATGTCGATGTGTTTCCACTGCCGATCGACCTGCCCGATCTGACCGTTCAGCAGTTCTGGCATGCGCGTCATCACAATGACGCGGGACACCGATGGTTTCGCGCGCTTGTCGCCACCACGTTGCGTCACGATGGCGGCGGAACGAGCGTGTACGCAAAGGGCTAGAAGGCCGGATGGCCACCCGGCGTCTGCGCAGGGCTTGTGCAAATTCCTCCGGGAGCAACGCTTCGATTTCAGTCGGCGATTTGCCGGCCGCTACCCGGTCCTGCCCGACGTAAAAGCGGCTACGCGGCGCCGCCATACGTCTTGCAAGGCAAACCGTCCTGTCGGAATCTCGACAGCGTTCTTCGTACGCAGGCCGCGCTCAGACTCAGAACAGCTTCACGATGGCCGGAACGCTCAGTACAGCGACGTAATACCCCATGAACTGAACGCCCGCATTGAAGGAAAACATCCGTGAAAGCAATCCCCCAAACAGTCCGACCGTCAGAATGACCGCGAGGCCGAGCAATTGCCCTTCCCAAACGCTGATGACCACAATCAGCCCGGCGAATGTGGCGATAATCGCTTCATGACTCAAACGCCGGGCGACGAATGAGGCCGCCCGGTGTGCGTAGTTCATGGCGAGCGGGTACGCAATCAGTGCGGCGAGCACAACGGACAACAGGCCATATCCGAGAAACTCCCGGGCGGACATCAGCGTGTGCAGGTTGTTGATATGTCCAGTCGCTACGTCCACCGAAAAGCGCGGCGGCGCATTGAACAGAGGCGCTGCCGGCCCCGCCGCCACCGGACTCAACGGCAACCCGAATGCGATCAGGGGAATCAGCGCTTCTGCGATGTAGGTCGCTTCAGTCACGCCATTCCGGGCAGCGATGACCGTGGTCAGGCGCTGGTACGCGTGCTTGACGCGCGCGCCGACGAGTTCTCCCATCACAACGGTCATCGCGACCGGGCTGAAGACAAAGGTCGCGCTTGAGACGGCGGCGGTGGCCACGGTCCACGCCGCCTGCTGGCGATCCAGCACCCGGAACGGGTTGGGGAAATAGCCGCTCCAGCCTTTCAGATCGGGCGCGAGCGAGAAGGTTGAGACCTGGGCACGACGCATCCGGTGCCGCTCGGAAGGCGAGAGAATCGCGAACAGATCAGCGACAAGCGGACCGATCGCGATACCCAGAAAGTAACTGACACTAAGCTTGACGCCGTACTTTCCAGTCAGTGCCTGAAGGCCGACGATCAGCAGAACGAACGGCAACAGGAGCAGCACGGAGGCCCAGCGTCCGGCGGAAAAGTAGGCGATGACCAGCGCCGCCACAAGGAACACCCACGGTGCGGCCTGAGCGATCGAGGCCCCGAACGGGGCTAGCAGCACCGCGAAGAGAACACCAAGCGGCACGGCGACGAAGGCCGCGACGATCCCACCAGAGATCATCTTGCGCAGCGCAATGTGCGGCACCCCGAGAGCGCGCAACATCGTCGCCTGCTGCAACAGCGGCGCAGCCATCGTGTCGCCGGGTATGCCGAGCAGCGCGGTGGGGATCGAGTGGGTCATATGTTTGGCTACCGCGCCAGACATGAAGAAAGTAAAGACGCCCGCGGGCGGGACGCCAAGCAGGGCGACCAGAAGCGTCAACGGAGCGATGGTCGTCGTCTCGTCCGTGCCCGAGATCAGACCGATGCAGGCAAACACGATCGCGCCGATCAGCCCCATCGAAAGCGCGATAAGAACCTGGTGAAGAAACGGACTCATCAGCGCGCTCCCTTCTGAATGGAATGGGCCGGTAGAGGGTCGACCTCGGCGGGGTTACCGTCGTTGGCGTGTGCGCTTTCATAGGCGAGGAACAATTCGAGCAAACCCAATTCCTCCATCTCGGCCCTGACACTCGGCGGAAGATCCGCGACCGCGCCAAGCCCGCCAGATTCCGCGGCAAGTTGATCGAGCACCTTCAGGCGCTCCGTCGGGTCGACGGCGTGCTCGACAACGTCGCGCTTTGGTTTGAACAGGAGCGCGCAAACCACGCCCGCAACGAGGCAACCGGCCAGCCCAACCAGCATTGCGTAGGCTCGAGCGATTGCTGCGTCCTGAACGAACGTCGACAGCAGCCGTTGGCCCAGAAAGAATGCCCCCACGCTGATGCCGGTCCCCAAAGCGACTGACCATGCGAGATGTTTCAGATCGACCGTGTCGCCCCACACCTCGACTAGCCGAAGCGAGGACTCCTGCGCAGCGTCGTCACTACGGGGGCTGGCGGCGACAAGCGCCGCCGCGCTACCGCGATACTGTTCCATGTGTCTCCTCCGGATTTATTTTCGGAGTGTTGGTTTGAGTGGCCATGCGCTTGCAGCACGGTCATCCTGTCTTTTCTATTTCAAAGCGTGGCTGGAAAACGATAGTCAGGCAGTGCGCGGCCCCGCAAGCAATTCCACTGCGAAGTCGGTGCGGACATCCGTCGCGGCGATCATCTTTTTCACAACCCAGTCGACGTCGGCACCCGTTGCACCCGCTGCCATCGCGATATTGCGTGCGTGGAGCGCCATGTGTCCACGCTGAATACCCTCGGTCGAGAGCGCACGCAACGCGCCCATATTCTGGGCCAATCCCACCGCGACGGCGATCTCACCAAGATCCTGGGCGGACTTCACGTCCATGATTTTTAGTGCGAGACGCGCAAGTGGATGAGTCCTGGTCGCGCCGCCGACCAGGCCGACCGGCATCGGCATTTCGATCGTACCGACGAGGTCGCCGTTGTTCGCCTTCTCCCATGTGGTGAGCGACGTATACCGGCCACCACGGCATGCGTAGGCATGCGCGCCTGCTTCGACTGCGCGCCAGTCGTTTCCTGTCGCAACGATCACGGGGTCGATACCGTTCATGATCCCCTTGTTATGGGTAGCGGCGCGGTACGGATCAATGGCCGCGAAAAGATAAGCGTCGATCACGCCGTCGATGATCTCTTCGCCCGAGTACTCCTTTGTCTTGAGCGTTTCGGCGGAGTAACGGACCTGCGCGCGCGCAAGCCGCAGGTCGGCGAGGTTCGACAGAATCCGCAACCGCACCTTGCCGCCGGTGATTTCCTCGACGCGACCGGCAACTGACTCAGCCATGGTATTGACCGTGTTCGCGCCCATCGCATCCCGCACGTCGACAATCAGATGTGCCACCACCATGGCTCCGCGCGGTGTCTCCGGAAACACGTGCACTTCGATATCCTTGCAGCCGCCGCCCAGGCCGATCAACACCTTGTCCCGGCTATTGGCAAGCCCGATCAGTTCTTCCTTGTGCTTCAGTATCGACAGACGGGCGCCGTAGGGATCGGACACGTAAAGGATCTGAACCTGCGCACGCATCAACGGACCAGTGCTCGACGTACGAAAGCCGCCGGCATCCCGCGAGAGTTTTGCCATGAACGAGGCCGCCGCAACGATGGAGGGCTCTTCGACCGCCATCGGCACGATGACATCCTTCCCGTTGATCTGGAAATAACCCGCCACGGCCATCGGCAGTTCGAAAGTACCAATGACGTTCTCGATCATTCCATTTGCTGTTTCCAGCGGCAGTGCTCCCGGTTTGGCGAGCTGCGCGTACTGCGCGTCATCAAGGGCAACGGCCCTGCTGACATGAGCCAAACGTTGCGCGGGGGAAAGCGCGCGGAAATTGGGAAGCGTGGAATCGATCTGCATAGGCGTCTCCATGTGTCATCAATGCCGCATAGCGCTGTCAGGACTTGCGGGGGTCAGTAGATGGACGAATAATAAGCGTCGTGTACCCATAGAAAAGGTACAGTATTCGACGACAGTGATTGAACTGTACCCAAAACAGTGTACCTACCTTGCGGAGCAGCAATCATGATTGGGCGCGAGAAGAACAGCCTGTCTGATTCAATGGCGGACAATCTGGCGAAACAGATTGAAGAAGGGCTTTTGCCGGCGGGATCGAAGCTGCCATCCATTAGGGAATATGCTGAGGCGTCAGGATGCTCGAAGAACACGGTGATCCGGGCGTTTGACATCCTGACCGCGAATGGGCTGATCGAGCCCAGGCGTGGGTCGGGTTTCTTTGTGTCGCGGCAGGTCAAGGCGGCCAATCAGGTCGACGAGACCACCACACTCGATCGGGCGATGGACGTGGTCTGGCTGATGCGCGAGCAGTTGCAGGTCAAACCAGAGGTCCTGAATCTCGGCGAGGGATTTCCGCCGGTCGAGTGGCTCGAGGAGACACGCCTCGACCAGTACCATCAACGGGTTGTTCGCACGGGCGTCGCATCACTTTTTCGCTACGGCAGCCGGTATGGCTACCTTCCGCTGCGCCAGTCGCTTCAGCAGAAACTGGCCGGTTATGAGATCGAGGCCAGCCCTTCGCAAATCGTCCTCACGCATGGAGCAAACCAGGCGATGGACATGGTGATCCGGTACTACGTGCGCCCAGGCGATACGGTTCTGGTTGACGACCCGGGTTACTACCCGCTATTCGGAAAGCTGAAGCTGAGCGGCGCGAATATCGTCGGTGTGCCGCGCGATGTGGATGGTCCAAATATCCTTAAACTCGAAGAGCACCTTGCTACATACCGCCCCAAGCTGTTCTTCACGCAATCCGTTGGCCAGAATCCCACGGCAACGGATACAAGCGCCGCCAAAGCGCATCGAATCCTGCAGCTTGCCGAAGCGCACGATCTGACGATCGTGGAGAACGACGCGCTCGCCGATTTGCGGCCCAGAACCCTGACACGTATCGCGACACTCGATCAGTTGCGTCGCACGATCTATATCGGCAGCTTTGCAAAGTCCGTATCGGCCGCATTGCGAGTCGGATTTCTCGCGTGTAACGCTTCTCTTGCCAGCGATCTCGCCGACGTCAAGATGCTCACGCACGTAAGCAGTTCGGAATACTGCGAGCGCACGCTCGATGCGATCATCAGTGACGGCCATTTCCTGCGGCACACCAATCATCTTCAGGAAAAGCTGCAGAGAGCCACCTCCGCCGCAATCAATGCATTGACCAGACTCGGCGCGGATATCTACAAGGTGACCGACCGGAGCATGTACTTGTGGGCGTCGCTACCGGGTTATGCCGACTCGATGAAGCTGGCCGAAGCGCTGATTAAACATGGGGTTATTCTCGCCCCGGGGGCGATTTTTTCTCCAAGAAGCGATCAGGTCTCCGCCTACTGCCGGTTTAACGTGGCATATCTGGCCGATAAGCGTTTTGCGGCGGCGCTAAGTGCCATTGCATGATGACCCCGACCTGACTTTCTTTCCGCGAGTCCCTGAATAATTTGCAGGCATTCCGATCAAGATTGAGCAACTGATTCCTGCTTTACCGCGAGACTGAAAGTCCGGGCAATGGCATTTCAATTCGGCAGTAGCAAAAAATTGTCAATTACGCGCAGCGCATTTCATTAAACGGCATGTGAGATATCATGATCGAAATAATTCTGGATTAACTATTCGCCTGAAATTCACAGAAAAAATGAAAATCGCTCAACGTATTTCAATGCTTGTTCTGGTTATCTGGCTGGCCGCGTGCAGTCAGGCCCCCATGCAATCCGCTTCACCGCCGCCCTCACCCGAGGCCACGTCGCAACGGCCGGGCCTCGGCACTGCATGGGGCGAGACCGTGCAGTCCACGACGCATGACGTCGACTTCAAACGCGCCAATGAGAATACGCCTGACGACATGGCCGCAATCTATTACAACGACGTGCTCAAGACCTCGTCGGGCGCTACGCGCGCGAGCCTCCCGATGGTGAGCGGCGCGATCAGGCTCGAATTCCGCGACGGCAGCAACAACACGCTCAAACTCACGCGCGGCGATAACGGCCGGTGGAACATCGTCGGCAAATCAGGTGATCGGTACGAGATGGCGTTGCGCAACGAAGGGACGGCGGCGTACGAGGTGGTTGCGAGCGTCGACGGGCTCGATGTGATTTCTGGGCGCCCCGGCAGCTACGGCAATCGAGGCTATATCCTGCGCCCAGGCAAGACGCTGATCATCGATGGCTTTCGCAAGAACAGCAAGGAAGTGGCGGCCTTCCGCTTCTCGTCCGTCGCACGCAGTTACGCCACCAACACGCCGAGCGGCGATGCCGCCAATGTCGGCGTGATCGGCATTGCGCTCTTTGTCGAAAAGGACGCGGACGAAGCGATCCGCACGAAGGCCAATCCGTTCCCGGGCAGCGACAGCAAGTACGCGCCGCCGCCCATCCCGGCTCCGTGACGCGCGCGCTTCAAATCACCCATCTTTCGCCCAGATGGGTCGATCGCCCGCTCCCCGCCGAAATCGATTGACGCCAGAAGTGATCTTTGTCGACAAAGATCACTTGCACAGCCAACCGCCTTTAATATATGATTCGTATACGTTTCATATATCGAGGGTGGTATGGGTATTGTAAATATCGACGACGATTTGCACGATCAGATACGCAAGGCGAGCGCCGTGTCGTGTCGGTCGATCAACGCGCAGGCGGCCTTCTGGATCAAGATTGGCATGCTTTGCGAAATGAATCCGACGCAGAGTTTCAATGAGATCGTTGCCCGGGAACTGCGAGCCGCGGGCGTTGTGGAGCAAGCGATCAAGGCGGCTTCCGCATGACCAAGCGACCAGAAGAAATTGCATTGCTCGCCGAGTCGGGCAAGTTGCTGGCGGACGTATTCGGTCATGTGGATCGGCTGGACCTGATCGGCATGTCGACCATGCAGATCAACAATCTGGTCGATAGCCTCATCGTGAATGAACTCAACGCACGTCCGGCAAGCAAAGGGCAGTACGGCTACGCCTACGCGCTTAACTCTTCCCGCAACAACGTGGTTTGCCACGGCGTTCCATCCACGACCGAGATATTGCAAAGCGGGGATATTGTTAATTTCGATATCACGCTAGAGAAAAATGGCTATATCGCTGATTCCAGCAAAACATATCTTGTCGGTCAGGTGCCGCCGTTGGCCAAACGGCTCGTGCAAGTGACCTACGAAGCGATGTGGAAAGGAATCAGTGCCGTTCGTCCAGGCGCCAGACTTGGCGATGTGGGGCATGCCATCGAGCGGCACGCCCGGAGAAACGGCTATTCGGTCGTGAGGGAATATTGCGGGCATGGCATTGGCCGTGAAATGCACGAACCTCCCCAGGTGCTGCATTGGGGAAAGCCGCGCACAGGCCTGGTGCTGCAGGAAGGAATGGTGTTCACCATCGAACCGATGATTAACCAGGGTCGGCATGCCGTTCAGACCGAAGAAGATGGCTGGACGGTCGTCACGCGCGATGGCCAACTGTCCGCGCAATTTGAGCACACCGTAGCAGTCACCCGAAACGGCGTGCGGGTCTTGACGTTGCGCCCCGAGGAAAAGATGCTGAACTGACAGTCCGCGCTAGGAGACCACGACGGTAAATTCGACGCCCGATTCGAAGTCCAGAGTCGTGCTTGAAAAACCTGGATTTTTCTCGATGTAGTCCTTGTAGGTACCAACGGCGTCTTCGGCGGTGTACATATTGTCGGCGAGCACGATTGATCCCGGACGCAGGAGACGCTCAATCTGCCTGAACAGGCGGAGGTAAGTGTCGGCCCATACGTCGATAAAGACGAAGTCGAAGAATCCATCCAGTTCCGCGACGGTCTGGAACACATCGCCTTCCCGAAGATCGACATAAGACTCCACGCCTGCCATTCGGACATGTTCGCGAAGACGTGCGCACTTTGCAGAATCCAGTTCGGTCGCCACAACCGTACCGCGGCCCAACTTGCAGAGCGCGTCGGCGAAATACAGCGTCGATACGCCAACTGAACTGCCCAGTTCCAGAATCCGCGCTGGCCGGTGCGAAAGGACCAGGTTGCGCAAAAAGTGTCCCATCCCGGCGGACACCGCTAACGACAGATCGGTCCCTTGCGAGAAATACGAGTCTTCACTAGACAAGCCGTACATGCGGAGAAACTTCCCTCGCAGTCGAGGAGCAAGCGAAGTGTATTGCTCCGCCAGTTCCGCGAACGCCTCGTTTGAGCCATGGAACTGCGAACGTGCTCGGCCAATCGTCTCGACGGTGTTCTGTTCGTGCAGTTGATTGAGAAGAATGGTGCCTGAGGGAGACATGCCCTTACCTCGTTAGCTCGATGGCGCTGGCGGAATCGCCGGCGCCGGGTCGTTGTTGCGGACTTGATCATTACGCTTTACTAACGATGATGCCGCGCTTCGGTGCTGCCATCACGCTCGCTGCGATTGGCAGCACCATGCATCCAAAGACGTTTCGAGGCTACGAATATTGTGCGAGCGTCGAAAAAAGGCGCGCTCTGCCGATTTCCCCTGCTTAAGAGCCCAGATTCGCTACCGCATTTTCAATCACGACCTGCTTGAGCTCCGCCAGGGCGGCCGGCCTATCACTTGGTCCGGTATGCAGGCAGAGTTCAACCGTCGGCAGCGGCGGAAGTCCATTCCTGCCATCGAGTGGGCGAAGAGACTGCGGCAATCCGGCGGCCGTTCTCAACGTGATGCCAAGGCCGGCGGCAACGCCTGCCCACAGACTCTGGAGGCTCGCTGTGGTGTAAGCCAATCGCCACGGGATGCTCGCGTTGTCGAGCGCCTCGATTCCGGCACGGCGGAAAAAGCACGGTGAGTTGTACAAGGCCAGGTCCAGGGGAACACCGGGACGTAGGTCAATGTCGATCCCGGCCGCTCCAATCCATGTCATCGGCAGCGTCGCAAGATGTTCGGCGTCTGGACGGTTTGCGTAACCCATCACGAGCACCAGGTCCAGTTCTCCCCGATCCAGCCGCTCGAGCAGTATTCCGTTTCGCTCGACCGCGATTTCCACGCGTACGCCAGGATGAGTTCTTTTGAACTGCCCTAGCGCAGCCGGCAACCAGGTCTCGGCGAAATCCCCGGGTAGGCCGAAGCGCACCACGCCGGCGACCGATGCCCCTCGAACTGTCCTGACGACTTCGTCATTCAGATCCAGAATGCGGCGCGCGTAGGACAGCACGAGGTCGCCGGATTCCGTCAGAACCAGACCCCTGCCTTGCCGACGAAACAGGGGCTGACCGACCTGTTCTTCAAGTTTGCGCATCTGCTGGCTAACAGCCGATTGCGAGCGGCCTATCCGCTCAGCAGCCCGATTCAAACTTCCGGCTTGCTGGCTTATCAGCAGTGTCCGCAACGCATCCATGTCGAGATTGGGCAATGGCATAGCTCAGTTTTTCTGAAGCAACGGTCCTGAATTATCGCATTCATTACATATTCGTCCGTCTATGATCAATGTCGAATTTCAAGGACCCGTCGTCCGCTACGTGTCACAACCAGGCCTCGGCAAGCGCAGGCTTCTGGAACAATCCAGTGGAGAAATACACTTCATGAACAGCCACTCGCTGCTGAGTCGCGGCTTCTTTCGCGTCGTTTTCCCCGTATGCACGTTATTGGCAAGTGCGGTGAGTGCCGATGACGCGGTCGCCGCCGGTCCGTCGCTGGAGGGCACGTGGACGCTCGTCGCCGCTGACGTTCAACATCCCGATGGCACGCGTGCGCACGACTTCGGCAGTGCGCCCAAAGGGCTGCTGCTGATCGACGCCCAAGGGCGCTACTCGTTGCAGATTTTCAAGGCCGAACGCCCTCCTTTCGCCTCGGGCGACAAGGGCGCCGGGACGCCGGACGACTACAAGGAAGCGGTGATGGGCTCCAGTACTCACTTCGGCACAGTCAGTGTCGATCAGGATAACGGCACCCTGACTTTCCATATCCAGAATGCGTCGTTTCCCAATTGGGAGGGACAGCAGCAAATACGGAGCTACGAACTGAAAGGCGATCAGCTAACCTACCGCGTCGTCCCTCGACCGAACGGTGATGTGCCGATCTCGGTCTGGCGCAGGTTGAGATGATTGCGTAAAGGAAAGGCAGATGCGTATAACCGACATCCGAGAGCGCGGGGATGGCCACGCCAGGCTTTCTGGCCACATGGCGGCCACCTCTTCAGTCTGCACGTCACTGCAGCCTTGGGCCTAGGCGGCGCTGAACTTACGCCGTTTGCGTTTCGCCCTTTTTGTGGTCTTGCCGATCATCTGGAAGTCATAGCAGGACATGCCGATCTGCCGCAAGCGCCTGGCATCGGCTTTGAAACGCACGCTGAAGCACGGCAGGCATTTCAGGGCGCGTTCGGCTCCAGGTGATCAGGATGTGAATATCGCAACGGTTGACGATCTATTTGAATACACTCCGCTTTGAAGACATCCCTCTTAGGCAACCGCGATCAAACGTCTCGCTATCTTTTTAGGGAGTCGCCGTCTGCGCGAGGTGGGCGGCCGAACTGCCGTCGATATTCCCGGCTGAACTGCGATGAGCTGTCGTAACCTGCTTCGAGTCCGATATCGGCTACGTTCCTCGATGAAGACAGCAACAGCGTTCGCGCCACCTGCAGGCGAACCTGTTTCTGAAACTGAATTGGACTCAGCGACGTTACTGCCACGAAGTGCCGGTGAAACGAAGTGAGGCTCATACAAGCCACTTCAGCCAACTCTTCGACACGCAAGGCCCTGGCGTAGTTGGCCCGAATCCATTTGATCGCCCGGCTGATCTGCATGGTATGGCCGTCAGCGAACCCGAGTTGCTGCACCAGCGCCCCTTGTTCTCCGCTGATCAGCCGCCAAAAAATTTCCCGCTCAATCGAATCCGCCAACATGGAAAGATCCTTCGGTCGATCCAGCAACCGAAGAAGACGAACGACAGGATCAAGCAGGTCATTATCGAGGTGGCGGACGGCGATGCCGCGCCGGCGGCCGCGATCCCCTGGCTGAATGCCTGCCTCGAGCAGCAACGCGGCTATTCTGTCAGGGTTCAGCTTGAACCCCAGGCCAAGCAACGGCCCCTTCTCACTGGCCACATCTCGTTCCTGAGTATACGTGACGGCATCGATTCCAATCGCATCGGACTACTTGGCATTTGTGCCCTGGGTGGCTACGCAGTATCGGCCGCAGCAACTGATCACCGAATCAAGGCGGTAGCCACCGTCAGTGGCGTGGACATTGGCAGATTCTTTCGCGAAGGTTGCGACGGCAAGCAGGAGCCCCAAGTGCTTCAGGCGCTGCTGGACACCGCTGGCAAGGCGCGCACTGCGGAAGCATGCGGCGAAGCTATGCAGCGTTTTCCCATCTTTCCCGAATCCGAGGCGGACGCACGGCAGGCAGGGCAGTACGTCTACGAAGGCTGGCAATACTACTGCACACCACGCGCGGCACATCCTCGTTCGACCAGGATGATGTCCTGGAGCAGTGTCGACAGAATCGCAGCATTCAACGGCTTCAATCTTATCCACATGATCTCGCCCAGACCATTGCTCATGATCGTCGGTACAAAGGCCGATACCCGGTGGATGACAGAAGATGCGTTTGCTCAGGCTGGCGAACCGAAGGCGCTTCACTGGATTGACGGGGCGACACATGTCGATCTTTACGACAAGGCCGAATACGTTGTACCCGCTGTGGCAAAGCTCTCCGCGTTCTACCGGGATCAACTGGGCAAATAAATAATCTCCGCATAGTTACGGCCGATGCCACGAACGGCGGAGCCCACAGGTAGTTCGTCACCGGGACGGGCAACTAGCGCAATAGCATCCTCGCTAATTGCCCCGCCTGAAGTCGTTCACGATCCGCGCCGTGAGGCGGAAGTGGTCGCTGATCGAGGCGACGGCCACCTCCTCGCTGCGCCCCAGCACCGCGTCGACGAGTTCCTTGTGCTCGTGCTCGCGTGGCATGACCACGGCCTGACGCGACAGGTTCCGGTAGCGCTCCGCATGATCGAATAGCCGCATGCACGTATCTACCATCCACTGCGATCCACAGCCGGAAAAGATCTGCAGGTGGAACTCGCGATGCAACGGATCGAACAGCGGGTTCGAAACGGGTGGATCTTCCGACTCGTAGCGCGGCACCTTCGAAAGCCGGTGATACGCGAGCACCACGCGCTCCTCCCACGCAGCATCCCCATTACGCACCGCTTCCCGCACGGCCGCTTCGGCGGTCCACACGCGCGCGCGCGTCAGGTCTTCGAGACTCTCCTGGCTGATCGGCGCGACCGCGAAACCCCGCTGATCGAGATAAATCACCAGCAATTCCGCCGACAGGCGGCTCAACGCCTCGCGCGTGGGAATCGTTCCGCCGCCGTAGCGCTGCGCGACGTCGTGCACGCGAAGCCGCTCGCCGGGCTTCAGTACACCGCGCAGGATGTCGTGCCGCAACCGGGCGTGGATCGCGCTCGCGGTGGTTTGCGACGACACCTCCGTGTCGGTTTCATTGGACGGGGAAAAGGGCACGGCACGCTCGCAGACGAAAATAGTTCGTAGACTATACCAGTGTTTACCCGAAAAAAACCACAACCAACGCCCGCAAGCACTTTTTGTATATTATTCTTAACTCTACTTTGAATGATATACACATTGCCTCATAACCTCCATCGAGAACCGATACATGCAACTACTGAGCTTTCGTGACCGCGCGGCCCCCATCGCGCGCATTGGACTCGTGCGCAGCGCCGAGCGTGTCATCGACGTCGCGGCGAGCGCCACCGCGCTCGGCGTGACGCTGCCATTCGACGCCACCGACATGGTGTCGCTAATCGCGGCGGGCGCGCCGGCTCGCGCGGCGCTGGACGACCTCGCGCGCCGCGCCGCGGAAGATCTGCCGCTCGCCGGCCTTGAACTGCTCGCACCGATCCCTCGCCCGCGCAAGAACATCTTCTGCGTCGGCTGGAACTACCTCGAACATTTCGCCGAGGGAGCGAAGATCCGCCCGCACGTGAAAGAGATGCCGGAGTTCCCGACCTTCTTCACCAAGGCGCCGACGACCGTTTGCGGCCCCTACGCCCCGATTCCTTACTTCGCCGAACTCTCGGCGCAACTCGACTGGGAAGTCGAACTCGCGGTCGTGATCGGCGCGGATGGCCGCGACATCGCGAAGCAAGACGCAATGGACCACGTGTTCGGCTTCACCGCGCTGAACGACCTGAGCTGGCGCGACATTCAGCGCCGTCACGGGCAGCAGTGGTTCAAGGGCAAGAGCATTGACGGCACCTGCCCGATGGGGCCGTGGATCGTCACGCGGGACGCACTCGATCCGCGCGGCCTCGATCTCGCCTCGCGCGTGAATGGTGTCGTCAAGCAATCGTCGAACACGAGTTGCATGTATTTCGATATTCCGGCGATCATCGCCGAGCTCTCGCGCGGGCTTACGCTCGAAGCCGGCGACATCATCGCGACGGGCACGCCGCCCGGCGTCGGGCACGCGCGCACGCCGCCCGAGTTCATGCAGCCGGGCGACGTGCTGGAAACCGAAGTCGCCGGCATCGGCGTGTTGCGCAACCCGATCGGCGTCTGACGTGGCACGGATCGGGTTGCCCCCTCTCCACCGTATTCATTGACCGGCCCGAGCGGCCGACAGGAGTTCCCATGAGTTTTTCGATCCGCCGCGTGGTCACGGGCCACGACGCCAACGGCAAGGCCTGCATCAGTATCGACGAGCCGGTGTCGAACATCGCTCCGCTTCGCGAAGGTGCGACGGCCACAGTGATCTGGACAACTGAAGGCTTTCCCGTCGACAACGACGTGCCCGGCGACGGTGCGCAGCGCAAGGTCGCAACCGCGCATCCGAACGGCTCCGTGTTTCGCGTGATCGAGTACGCGCCGGGCGTCACGCCGCGCAACCACCGCACCGACTCAATCGACTACGCGGTCGTGCTCTCAGGCGAGATCGACATGGATCTCGACGGCAGTGAGGTGCACCTGAAGGCCGGTGATGTTCTCGTGCAGCGCGGCACGATCCACAACTGGATCAACCGCGGCACCGAGCCTTGCGTGATCGCGTTCGTGCTGATCGCGTCGTGGCCAGTGCAGGCAGCCGGCCACGCGTTGCACGCGACGGGCTGAACGCCGCTCACGACAACAAACACAAACCGGGCCCCGAAGAAACCCGCCAGGAGACCATCTTGAAACTACTCGCACGCTCGGGTTTTCCCAGCGACGCAGACTGGACGCTGTACAACCGGATCGCCGGCCGCCTGCTGCCGTTTCTGATCCTGCTGTACGTGATCTCGTTCATTGATCGTATCAACATCGGGTTCGCGAAGCTGCGCATGGCATCCGATATCGGGCTGTCGGACGCCGCGTACGGCTTCGGTGCCGGCATCTTTTTCCTCGCGTACTGTCTCTGCGAGGTGCCGAGCAACCTGATGCTCGCGCGAGTCGGCGCGCGGGTCTGGATCGCCCGGATCATGGTCGTGTGGGGCGTCGTGTCGGCCGCGATGGTGTTCGTCCACTCGCCGCTGTCGTTCTACCTGATGCGCACGCTGCTCGGCGCCGCCGAAGCGGGTTTCTTTCCCGGCGTGATTCTCTATCTGACCTACTGGTTCCCGAACCGCCAGCGCGCGCAGGCGGTCAGCCTGTTCCTGCTCGGCATTGCGCTCGCCGGCGTGCTTGGCGGCCCGCTCTCGGGCTGGGTCATGCAGAGCTTCGACGGTCGCTGGAACCTCCACGGCTGGCAGTGGCTGTTTCTGCTCGAAGGCACGCCAGCCGTCCTGGCGGGCGTCGCAACACTCTTCGTGCTCGACGACGGCCCGGCGCATGCCCGCTGGCTCGCGCCCGACGACCGGGAGCGCGTGCTGGCGACGCTCGCTCGCGAACGCGCGGCTCGCGACGCGCAGGGTCACGCGCACCGGCTCGGCGACGCATTACGCAGCGGCGACGTCTGGCGGCTGTCGATCATCAATTTCACGCAGATTGGCGGCATCTACGGCCTCGCGTTCTGGTTGCCGCAGATCGTTCGCGATCTCGGCGTCAAAGGGCTCGTAGAGACCGGACTCGTGAGCGCTGTGCCGTTCGGCTTCGCCGCGATCGGGATGGTAATCGTCGGCCGCCACTCCGACGATACCGGTGAACGTCGCTGGCACGTGGCCGGCCCCGCGCTGATCGGCGCGCTCGGGCTCGTGCTGAGCGGCGCATTTGCCACCTGGCCCGTCATCTCGCTCATCGGTCTCACGCTCGCCGCATTCGGCCTCATCAGCGCGAACGCAGTACTGTTCGCGCTGCCGGGTACGCTGCTCTCAGGCACAGCGGCGGCCGCCGGCATCGGACTCATCTCCACCATCGGCAACATCGGCGGATACGTATTTCCATTCGCGATCGGCTGGATCCGTGAGCTCACGCGCCAACCGGCCTGGTGCCTGTTTGCGCTCGCCGCCGTGGCGTGCCTCGGCGCGCTCGTCATGCTGAGCCTGCCCGCCCCTGCGCCCGTGCGCGAACGCGCACCAGGCTGAACCGACCGCCTTCGGAGTTCGGAACACCCATTCCTTTGTTTCGAATTCGTCCTGCTCGCAATAAAAATCAGGATAGCTTAGTATGAAAACGAGTATGAAACCGAATCAGGGTTACCGCTTGCTGAGTGGCGCCGTTCTCGCGGTTGCCGCCGCAAACGCGTGCGCACAGTCTTCCATCACGCTCTACGGGGTGCTAGACACATTCGCCGGCTATCAATCGGCACAGGTCGGCGGCAAATCGACCCAGCTCGTCGCGCTCGCGAACAACGGCGAAATGACGAGCCGCTGGGGATTGCGCGGCACCGAGGACATCGGCGGCGGCTACAGCATGCGCTTCGACCTCGAGAACGGCTTTGACCCGTCGACGGGCGCGCAGCAGAACGCGTACCGGTTTTTCGATCGCCAGGCGTGGGTGGGCGTCGCCGGGCCGTTCGGCGAGTTGCGCTTCGGCCGGCAGAACACGCCGATGTTCTACTACGCAATCGGCCTCGACGCGCTCGGCTCGGCCACCTACGGTTCTGGCTACAACGACTTCGCGAACTGGCTCTCGCGCGTCGACAACGACGTCGCCTGGTTCTCGCCGAAGTTCGCCAACACACAGGTGGAGTTGCACTACTCAGTCGGCGGTGTGCCGGGCTCACTCGCGGGTAACGCGGTCTATCAGGCCGCGGCGCAAAGCCAGCAGGGACCGCTCTACCTGGCGCTCGCCTACCTCAATGCCGCGAATCCGGCCAACAGCGTGCGCGTGCAGGAGATCATGGCGGGCGCGACGTACGATTATGGGCATGGCAAGCTTTACCTCGCGTGGTTTCGCGCGAACGACGTGATCTCGGCCACCACAGGCAATGCGCTCGCAAACCCCGCCGGGAAGTACAACCCCGCCCTTGGACCGGTCGGCAACGTGCCCGGCAATTACCACAGCACGTACAGTGTGTCCGCCGACTACCGGCTTACGCCCCAGGCGACGATCGGTGCGGCCTACGCCTATATCAAGGACGATTCGTCGCTCGACAACAACGCCGAACAGATCGGCGCCATTGCGAGCTACTCGCTCTCGAAGCGCACGCAAGTCTACGGCGTGGTGTCATGGCTGAAGAACTTCGGGACAGCCCAGTTCCGCATGACAGGCGCGAGCATCACGACGGGTTCATTGCTGAGCCCGGACCCCGGCCACAACGAGACCGGCGCGCAGATCGGCATCCGCCACCTGTTCTGATTCGACGGCTGATCCAGGCTGCTGCAGGTGCCGCAATGCACCGCTCGGTCCGCCGATGCCTGGATCGCCGCCCAGATTCCGTCATGTCCGTTGGATCAGGGACTTCCAGGTCCGAACCACCTCGTCTTCACAAGGTGTTTTCGAGAACTTCAGCAGCGCCGCCCTCTGCTCTTCGACCACCGCGAGCCATCGACGCTCGTTGGACAGAAGTTCGCAGACCTTCCCGGCAACCGCTTCCGCATCCTCGGGGTCGATTGTCAGGTCGGTCTGAAGCACGTCGCTCACGCCGGCGTTTCTGGAGTAGAACACGGGCACGCCATTCTCCATTGCCTCGAGAATGATCATTCCGAATGGCTCGCTACGCGAGGGCACGATAACGGCGCTGGCGTTTCTAAACATTCTATTGCGGGCCGACCAGTCGACGAACCCATTCATTTCCACGATTGGGTCCCCCTCCCTCCATAACCCAGGGCCGTAGACCAGGAAGTTCTCCTGGCGCGCTCCCTCCCCGAATGTCACAAGATGGTAGCCGTCCGGGGTGAACTTCAGCGTCAGAGTGAAACCGCCCTTCGCAATCCTCGCCTCCAACTCGCGATCGAGCGACGCCGGAGACGAAGTGTTCTTGTAGCTGAGCCGACCGGTCACCGGATTGCGCGTCGCAACGATCACGCTAGTCAGACTCACGATCAGTTCCACGGGCGTCCCCTGTTTGTTTTCAACCGGAGGTATAAATTTCGTCGGGTGGAAATACTGCCTGATCGAGGTCGCGATCTGCTGCACCATGTCGCCTTCGCCATACATCGCGAAGGTCGCCTCCGGCAACCTCTTCCTGATCCTGGTTGCCGCTTCGATGAAGTAGTCGGGTCCCTTCTGAGCGGTGATCCGTCCTGCAAATATCACCCTCCTGGCTTTGAAGCTGCCGCGTCTTTGCAACTCTTCCGGCTCAAACTCGAAACAGTTCGGGACGACCAGGATCTTCGTGCGCTCGGCTTTCAACACGCGGACAAGCGTGTCCCTGAGAACGGTGCTCGGAACCAGAATCTTGTCGGCGGCTCTGCAAGCGTCTTCTTCAATCTGATGAATGAGTTCACTGGCCTTATCGCCTCTTCGATCCCATTCGGTCGAATGGAAATGAGCAATCCAGGGAGAACTCGACACCCGTGCCAACCGTGCCGCAGCCGGGAACGTTACCCAGTCATGAGCATGGATGATTTTCCAGTTGTGGCCGGACTCTTCGGCGAAGTCTGCGCATCGACGCGCGAACGCGCTCACCTCGTCGACGATGCTGCCTGCCTCACCCTCGGCCTGCACCAACCCGGAAGCGATCTCCGACGCGGGAGCACTCGAATAGGCACCGTACGACCCATAGGCCGAAAAGCCCTGGAAAGGCCGCATATCGATTCCCGCATGATCAATACCGACGCCGGCAACTTCGACTTCGTGGCCAAACGGGTAAGGCGATAACGAGGAGTGAGGCCACGGCGCCAGCAACGTAAGGTCACTGCCCTTCCGGCGCAGCCGTCGCACCAGATGGTACGCCGCGGTCCACCCCCCGCCCGAGACAAAAGGCGGAAACTCCCAACACATCATCAGTGCGCGCGGACCCGTAGCCTCCGGTCCATGCTTCGCGATCAGTGTTTTTCGCAGGCCAGGGTCGAGGTGGCTGGTGCGCCATCCTTTGGTCAGCGTCCAATCGATTTTGGTCCGGCTGAATCTGGCGTCGCGCAGATCGCAGGCGGAAAAATCCGTGTGCAGTATCTTGACGTTGCGCAGATCCGTGTCCGATAAGTTCGCCCCCTTGAAGCTCGCCGACGCAAGGTCGGCATGTTCAAGTACCGCCTTCCGCAGATCGGCGCCATCGAATTGACACTGGGTCAGTCGCGCAGCGTTGAAGCGGCAACCCTGAAGATTGGAGCCGGTAAAGTCGCCGCCCATGATGATCGCATCGCGAAAATCGAAGCCATGAAGATCGAGGTCATTGAGACGGGGGTAATAGAGAACCACGCCCTGCCATGAGACTGACCCCAGCGTCTCGTGATCAATCGAGCGGAAGGCGCGTTCAATCACCGGCGTAACGGTTCGCAGAAGAAATTCGGAATCTTTCGGGGTATCCGAATACGCCAGAATCGATCGACAGCCTACCGACAAGGCAGAGGCAATGGAGCTGTGATAGATCGATAGTTCTCGGCCAAGGAAATTCTGTAGCGCCGCCATGCCGGCGCCACGCACCATCGCGGACTTATCGGCCAGCATCTCCCAGATCGACTTCAGCTCAGCGGAGGCACGGTCAACCCTCTCCTTCTGCCGGACGCCGAGGTATTGATGAAATCCGATCCAGGCGCCGGACAGAGCAACGATGACCGCCGCTGCGGCGCTCAGGTTGCCGGCGATACCGGTCCAGAACAGACCTTGCTTCACATTCTGGATCTTCGCGGCGATCGCTTCCTGTCTGGCCTTTTCCTCCGCCATTGACGTAAGGGGAGGCCGAGCGTCGTACTCGCGCAGGATCTGCTCAGATCGCACGGCGATGACGCTGGTGGTCCAGAACTGAATTCCCAGGAACAGCGCCGAAAGCGAAAGGGCAATCACGACCACCACTTGCCTGATGATGCTCATGGCTGTAGTCCCCTGCTCAGGCTTCCGTTGATTTCTCGACGCAGGCGAGCCGCGCATCGAGCGCCGATTGGTAAGGATTGCGTTGAGGCACTGTCTATCGTAGTTGCCGTCGCTCGGTTTATACAACTTTTCCAGGGGCCGGATTCACCCGCACGAACGAGCTTTAGCTGGCGTCGTCAGGGATATTAAGGAGCGCAATGGACGTTGTTCCCGCTTTTGGAATTAATCCAATGAGGCAATAATGCAGCCACCTTACGAAGCATTCATCTTTCCCGCATGGCGAGCAACACTATCCCTGTGACCATTCCGCGCTGCGGGCTGCGACGTCCGTACTGGTGGTCCCTGCATTGCAGCAAGACCTTCTGCCTTTTCACTGAATCCTCACCATGCCAGCTGTCAAGACGCACTTTCAGGATCTGCCCGTCACCCTGGACCCAGCCCAGCGGCTTGAAATCGCGCACCAGCATTTCGACGTGTCCGCGCTGCCCGTCCAGCAGCAACTCCTCCGCTTCATGGCGCCTTGGGATGCCCACCGGATTCTTCGCGAGATCGTGCTGCTGATCGCGGACGCGTTCGGCGAGCAGGCGGGGCTGAGGGGCAGCAAACCGGCGCTCGCGCGCGCCATGGCGTTCGACCTGGCGCGCCGCTACGTGCACGCGAACCTGCGCGACGACGATCTTTCGCCCGATCGTGTCGTGGAGTCATTGGGTATCTCGCGCCCCACCCTCTATCGCCTCTTTCAGCACGACAGAGGACTTGCCGCCTATATCCGGCACACGCGGTTGCGTGCCGCTGCCGACGAACTCGTCGCTTTCCCCGGCGTTCCGGTGCAGGACATCGGCTACGCTCACGGTTTCAAAAGCGCGTCGGATTTCACGCGGGCTTTTCGGCGTGCTTATGGCCTCGCACCGCAAGACATCCGCCAATCTCACACCGGCATGCACGCACACCACAATCGGTTATGACCGGTTCGAGCGCTTGCCACATCAGCCATTTTCGCCCTGAAAATATGCTGGTTTTTTTGACGTCGAGATTACGCCCGGCAGCAAGCTGCGCGATTCGACCGAACGTGCTCAGATGATGAGTGGCTCAATTCGGGCGAAACTGCCGTCTATAAAAATCAGGTAAGCGCCTGAAGCACCCCGCATTGCTACTGCGCCGGTTCGTGACCAATATTGACGACGGCAGGGAAGCGGCGACCGTCATAAAGCAATCTCGTTTCTTCATCACTTCGATCCCCCGCTGCCTCCCCCCATCAACCTGAAAGTGCCGTCTGAACGGCCGCTTTGCCGTTCCCGCACGCTTTGTTGCACGCCGGGACCCACAAAAATAAGTTTGACAAACTATCTTTAGATATATATCTTAAGACACATCTTAAGACACAACCGGGAGTACCCAAGATGCGTCATCACCATCGTTTTTCCCGTTCGCGTGGCGCGGACGACGGTTTCTTCGCCGGACATGACCGCCCGTCGCTGCATGAGCTTTGGCACGCCTTCGCCCGCCGCTACGAGCGGGCCGGCGAGCGCGGCAGCGAACGATATGAAGAAAGTTTCGAACGCCGTCATGGCGGCCGCGGCGACTGGCACGAATCTCATGGCGACGAACGCGGCCACGGGCGTCATGGCCGCCATGGCGAGCGCGACGAGCGCCGCAGCCATGGCGACCACGACGGCTACCGTTTCGGCCGCCAAGGCTACGACCACTTCTCGCTTCACGCACTGTGGCACGCGATTGGCCGCGATCACGAGCATCGTGGCGGCCGTGGCGGACGCTTCGGCGGTGGCCCCGGAGGCTTCGGTGGCGGCTTCGGTGGCGACGGCGACGGTTTTCCGCGCGGCCGCAAATTCAGCTCCGACGATCTGCAATTGCTGCTGCTCTCGATGATCGACGCCCAGCCGAGCCACGGCTACGAGTTGATCAAAGCGCTCGAAACGCGCTCGAACGGTTTCTATAGCCCGAGCCCCGGCATGGTCTACCCGGCGCTCACCTATCTGGAAGAACTCGGCTACGTCACCGTGCAACTCGAAGGCAACCGCAAGCGCTACGAACTGTCGGAAACGGGCCGCGAGTATCTGGCCGCCAATCGCGATCGCGTCGAGTTGATGCTCGCCAAGCTGGCGCATATCGCCCGCAAGATGGATTCCGTGCGCCGCGCGTTCGCCGGCGAGGAGCCGGCCGACATCAGCGAAGGCGGCTGGTTGCCGGAACTGAGCCAGGCGCGCCGCGCGCTGAAGCATGCGCTCCTGCGCCGCGACAACGTGCCGGCCGACGAGCAACGCCGCATCGCTGCAATTCTGATGCGCGCGGTCAATGAAATCGAAGGCGAAGGCGAAGGTGAAGGTGACGGCAATCCTGGCAACGACGCAACCAGCGGCGAACCGACCGTTTGAGACTACGCGATCTGCCACTCGCGCGCGAGGGCGCCCATGCCTACCTTCGCGCGCCAATCCAACCACGAGGAATGACACCCTTATGCTGACAAATGACAACCGCGCCGATCTGGCAGTCCATCGCGTACGGCATCCGCTGAAGTTTCGCCTGTTGCAGGTCAAACAAGTCCACGCGCTGAATCCGCATCTGATTCGCGTCACCTTTACGGGCGAGGATCTGCACGACTTCGTCTCCGCTTCGTTCGACGATCACATCAAAGTGTTCTTTCCCGAACCCGGTGCCGACAAACCCGTGCTGCCGGAAGCCAGCCCTGACGGTCCGGTGTTTCCCGCCGGCCAGCCGCGGCCGATCGCCCGCGATTTCACACCGCGCCGCTTCGACGCTGAGGCTCGCGAACTGGATATCGAGTTCGCCATGCACGAGGCCGGCCCGGCGGCAACATGGGCGGCGCAAGCCAAAGCGGGCCAGTATCTCGGCATTGGCGGCCCGCGCGGCTCGCTGGTGATTCCGGCCGGCTTCGACTGGCATCTGCTGATCGGCGACGATACCGCGTTGCCCGCTATTGCCCGCCGCCTCGAAGAACTGCCGGCCGGCACCCGCGTCGCAGCGGTAATCGAAGTGGCCGACCCGTCAGCGCAGATCGAATTCACGACGCAAGCCGAACTGCATATGGTCTGGCGCCACCGCAGCGAATCGGCCTATCGCGGCGAGGCCTTGCTGCAGGCAGTACGTGAAATCTACTTGCCCGAAGACGGCGAAGGCTATGTGTGGGCTGCGGGCGAATCCGCAACGATGCGTGCGGTGCGCTACCACCTGTGCACCGAGCGCGGTATCGACAAGTCGCGGATTCGCGCGGCCAGCTACTGGAAACAGGGCGCCGAAGCGGTACACGAATCGCTCGACGATTGACCGTCCACAGCGTGCGTGCAGTGAATGGCGTATGTCGGTCAAACCGTGTGAGCCGTGTGAGCCGGGTGAACTGCGGGGCCGCGCGAAACTGGATCGCACGACAAGCGGCGTGCCTCGAACAACAAGACAAGGAATTGACCGATGTACTCAATTAGCACAAAGCACGAGCGCCGCTTACTGTGGCTGCTTGCGCTGACGCAGTTCACCATCATCATGGACTTTATGGTGATGATGCCGCTCGGCCCGCAGATCATGCACGCATTCAGCATCACACCCGCTGCGTTTGCAACGGCCGTGTCGGCGTATTCGTGGTGTTCGGGGCTTTCGGGCTTATTCGCGGCGACCTATATCGACCGCTTCGACCGGCGCCGGCTGTTGCTGACCGTCTATGCGCTCTTCGCGCTGTCGAACCTGGCGTGTGCGTTGGCCACCAGCTTCCCCCTCCTGCTTGCCGCGCGCGCATTTGCCGGCATTACGGGTGGCGTGCTGGGTTCAGTGATCATGGCGATCGTCGGCGACGTGATTCCGGTGCAGCGCCGCGGCGCC
The DNA here is from genome assembly GCF_009455635.1 of Paraburkholderia agricolaris. NCBI lineage: Bacteria > Pseudomonadati > Pseudomonadota > Betaproteobacteria > Burkholderiales > Burkholderiaceae > Paraburkholderia > Paraburkholderia agricolaris. The sequence continues at coordinate 1,606,784 of NZ_QPER01000002.1, read as the reverse complement.
GCAACCGGTACGATCATGACGGCCTTTTCATTGGCCGCAATTGCCGGCGTGCCGGCCGGCGTGATGTTAGGCGCGCATTTCAACTGGGCCGCGCCGTTCTATTTGCTGGTGGTGCTGTCGCTGCTTGTCTGGGTAGCGGGCTCGCAACTGGTGCCTTCGCTTACCGAGCACCTGAGTCGCCGCCAGCCAGCGCTTGGCGAGGTGCTGCCCGACTTGTGGCGGATCTTGAGCAACCCCCGGCATATGAATGCGTTTGCGCTGACCTTCATGATGATGGTCTCGCACATGCTGGTGATCCCTTTTATCTCACCGGTACTGGTCGCCAACCACGGGGTGGCGCCGGCGCAGTTGTCCTGGCTGTATATGGCGGGCGGCGCAGCAACGTTCTTCACATCGCGCCGCGTGGGCAGACTTGCTGACCGGTTCGGCACACGCCGCGTATTCCGGATAGCAGCGCTACTTTCGTTCCTGCCCGTCCTGTTCGTCACGCATCTGCCGGATCTGCCGTTCTATGCACTAGTCATGTTCTTCCCATTTTTCATGGTGCTGATGTCCGCACGCATAGTACCGATGCAGGCACTCCTGACCACCGTCCCCGAATCAAGCCGCCGAGGCGCTTTTCTAAGCGCCAATAGCGCGCTACAGGCTCTAGGCACGGGATGCGGTGCATGGATCGGCGGCCTGATGCTAAGCAGTTCACCGACCGGGCAGATCGTCGGGTACGGAACGGTCGGCTGGGCAGCGGTCGCCGTCGCGCTGGTCGCGGTATTCTGGATATCGCGAGTTCACGGAGCACAAAGCTCATTGCCGCCAACGACCATATTGGGAAGCAACGCAGTCGGAGAAGGCTGAGATAACAGGTAAGCCGGCATCCATCCCGGAGCACCGCGTCGGCGCGCGCGGTGCAGCCGGAAGAATGAAGGCCTTGTTATCAGGGTGGAATGGGCGAGAACACAGAAAAAACTGCTAATCCGCCTCACCCACCAGGGCCCGCCGCGCGGCCTCCCCCTTCGCAGAAGAAGCATAAAAAACCCTCGCCCTGCCAATAACAATCTTCAACATGGCAATCACCGGCACGGCGAGGAAAATCCCCGCCACACCACCCAGTTGATCCCCCGCCAGCAACCCGACAATGACAAGAAACGGACTTACCTCCACCCCTTCACTCATCAGATAGGGATTGAGCACATAGTCCTGAAACAGTCTGTACAGCGCTATAAAAATCACCAGCCAAAGCAAATGCGCATACCCGCTAAAAACGGCCACCACCAGCGTAATGGCAACCGCCGCTAGCGGCCCGGCGAACGGCACAAACTCCAGCAAGCCTGCGCTAACCGCCAGCAAAAACGCGTACGGCACACCCAGCAACGAAAAAACCACCCCGTAACAGATCAACGTCGCGAGCGACAGGAACAGCAACGCCCGCACATACTTCGACAAAAGCACATTCAGATCCGTGACGATCCCGGCCCACAACATACGATGCCGATCCGTCAGCAGATCAAGAAACGCATCACGCATCTGCGGGCCTTCCTTGATGAGCAGAAAGCTCAGAATCGGAATCAGCACGAGGTAAATCAGATTGCTCGCCGCATGCACCACGCCGAGACCGACACTGCGCGCCATCGGCACGGCCTTATCGGAGCCGGTCTCGATCTGCCCGCGCACGAAATCCACAATTCGCTCGCGCAACGGTTCGAGAAAATGCGGCAACGGAAGACGGTTAGGCACGTCGGATTTCATCAGTTCGGGCAGTTGCGCGAACAGACGGGTGGCCTGATCCTGCAGTTGCACACCGAATAGCGAACCTGCCACCGCGATCACCGCGACCACCACCACGAACACCAGCGCAATCGAGGCAACCCGCGGCACGCGGCGCGGCCGGAAGCGGTCGACGAAATCGACCATCGGGTAAATCAGATAGCTGAAGAAAACCGCGAACACGACCACTAACAATGTGGACGACGCGGTATAGATAATGAACAGCAGCAGCGCAATCAGAAACGCAGTCCAGACTTTCCTGGCTGTGCAGACGTCGAATCCCAGCATGAACTTTCCTCGAACAGACGGCGAACCCGGCGCCTGAAAGCCGCCGGGGAAATCGGACAACCAGGCGCCCGCCAAGGCCAAAGACACGCGCCTGCGACGCCATGCACCATGCGTCGCAAAGCGCCGTGAACTGACTTACATCAGCTTGCCCAGCAGAAATCCGACGCCGATTGCAATCAACAACGCACCGAGCGGATTGTTGCGTGCGGTCTCAGCGACCTGCTCGACGCTGTCGCCATACTTCGCCTGAGCCTTGCCGGCAAGCTGGCGGACCTTGCCCTCGGCTTGCAGGTCGAGATCGCCGGTCAGACCGCCGACCGCGTCCTGCACCTTGCCTGCCGCATCTTTCACGGTTCCTTCGATCTGATTTGAGTTCATCATCGTTCTCCTTGAACAGAGTGAGCAAGCATTCGCCCGCCGCAGCGGGCGCTTTACGGTTGTTGCCGGGTTACTTCTTCACGCGCTCACGGATCGCGTCCGCAGCTTCGCCGACTTTCGACTGCACCTTGCCGGCCAGTTTTTCGGCCGCGCCCTCGGCCTGGGTCGTCCGGTTGCCGGTGACCTTGCCAATCGCTTCCTTGACGGAGCCCTTGACCTGTTTCGCCGCACCTTCGACACGATTCTTGTCCATGACGATTTCCTTGAAAGATTGGGTTGTGCACCAAAGACGTCGAGCACCTCGCGTCAGAAAAGCCTGAGCGCTTGCCCACGAACACTCGACGCAGGATCTCATTGTCCAGCTTCACCGCATCTGCCGACAGGCGCGAATGCACCGGATCGCCTGGTGCATTTGAACCGCATGCCCGCGCGCCTGAACCCGCGAGCCGATCTGCGCCGCTTCATCCCGCGACGGCGCAGACGCACCTGTGTAGCACGCCTCGTTCCCGGTCACGTCGCCTGTGGGTGAAGCGCAATAGAAATGCGCCTAAGCCGTCTTCGAACCCTTACGGCGCGGCACTTTGGCGGCTTTGGCAGGCGCGAGGCCGAAGTGGCCGCGGCTTTGCGCCCACACTATCGCCTCGCCCCGGCTATGTACATCCAGCTTCGCGTAGATCGTGGCGACATGGTTGCGTACCGTGTTCGGCGCGAGCCCCAGCTCTCTGGCGATTTCCTTGTCGGCGAGACCCGCGCACAAACAGGAGAACACATCCCGCTCACGCGCGGTCAGGTCGGCGAGATGGCCGCCGGCGTCGGGCGCGTTCGCGCGCCGCACGTTGACCAGTTTTTCGATCAGCGTCTGGCTGAACCAGGAGGCGTCCTGCATGACGGTCTCGATCGCCGTCACCAGTTCCATTTCGGAACGCTTGCGCTCTGTGATGTCGAGCAAGGTCATCAGCACGCAATCCTTGCCGTGAATGCTGACCGCTTCAGCCGACACGAGACAGTTCAGCCCGTCGCCCGCGTGATTGTTCACCTGGAATTCGACGTTGCGCAGGCTGCCCGACTCCCGCAACGCCGCGCCGATCCGCTCGCAGGCGTCGCCGTTCCACAGTCCGCTCTGGTCCAGCGGCTTGCCCAGCAGTTCTTCGGAGGAAAAGCCGGTGGTCGCGGTAAAGGCATCGTTGATATCGAGCGTCATGTAGTCGCCGGCGACAAACAGCGCGGTAGGCACCGGCGTCATCCGGAACGACTTTGCGAAGCGTTCCTCGCTCTGCCGCAGCGCGCTCTCGGCGCGTTTGCGTGGTTCGAGATCCATGAAAGTGAACAACATGCACGCTTCTTCGCCAATGTCGATCGGCTGTCCCGCCACCACCACGAACTTGTTGCCGCCTTCTGGCAGGCGCAACAGCGCCTCCATCTGCGGAATCGTCGCGCCTTCGCTGAGCCGCTCGATCGCAAGTTCGCGCTTCTCCGCGCCTTCGAACACGTCGAGTTCGTACACCGAGCGGCCTATGACGTCTTCGCGCACGTAGCCGGTCATTTCCAGAAATCCCTGATTGACCTTGATGTAGCGCTGATCGCTGAGACGGCAGATAACCGCCGGCGCGGGGTTGGCGTTGAAGGTCTTTTCGAAACGCTTTTCGGCGCTCGCCCATTCGCTTGCATCGTGCAGGATCAGGGCAAGGCAGTCGGGCTCGCCGCGGGCATTGGTCAGCACGAGGCTGCGCACGCGATGCACCCAGTTCACTTCATCGTCATGCGCGGGGAAAACCTCGACCACCACGTCGCTGAAACACTCGCCCGCCACCACCCGTTCGATCGGATAGCCGCCTTCCGGCAGGGGGTGATTGTTGCGGTAACGCAGCCGGAAGCGCTCGCGGTATTCGGTGACGTCCGCGCCCAGTTGGGCGACTTCGGTGATGCCGTGCATCTGCAGCGCGGCCTGATTGGCCCAGACGATGGTCTGGTCCGGTTCGACGAGGATCACGCCCTCGGTCAACCCCGTGATGATCTGCTGCAACTGGCGGCGGTCGGTCTGGCTACGCAGTACCTTGTCGTCGGCTGGCGGCGGGGTGTCGTCCAAAGCGTCGGTCGACAGCGGTGGAGCGGGCGCGGCGGAGGGTGTTGCAGTCATTATTGTGGGCGCGCGGAAAGCACGCGAGAGCCTGTCGAGACTGCAGAATCGCCCAAATCGCGCTGCGGCGCCAATGGTCAATGCACCAGGCTTGCTGGTGCACTTGCACCAGGTGCAGGGGGCAGGCAGCAAAAACGCCCGCCGTCGCCGCATGCGGCGTGGCAGGCGTGGCGGGTGCTGGTTACCGCGGGCGTTGGACTTCAGCCCTCTTCCGCCCCCAAAGCAGCCAACGGATGCGTTTCCCGCTTCCACGGCGAAGCCAGAAAATGCCTGACCCGTTCCGGCCGCACTTCCGCGAGTGTCGCGGGCGCCCAGCGGCTCTTGCGATCCTTGTCGATCAAGTGGGCCCGCACGCCTTCGCAGAAATCGCCTTCCTCGATCACCCGCTTGACGATGCCCAGTTCCATCCGGAAGCACTCCGCCAGGCTCATCTGCCGGCCGCGCAGCAATGCCTCGCGCGCGACATACAGCATCGTGGGCGAATGCCCGACCATCGCGTCGTAAGTAGACTGCAGCCACTGCCTCACCTCGCGCGGCGGCTCGCGCTCCAGATCGTGGCGCAACGTCGCGACAATCCGCTCGACGCTCGAACGCCGGTCGAAATGCCTCAGGATCAGTTGGGTAAAGGGTCCCAATGCAGCGTGGGGAATGATATTGCACGGCGGCTCGAACACGCCGCGCAACGCACCCATCAGGTCCCCCGCGTGCGGCATGCGCTGCAGGCGCTCTTCGAATGTCGCAAGCCAATCGGCCGGCACGCACAGATCCGCGAGTTGCAGGCGCAGCGCATCGGCGCCGGATAAGGTCGCACCGGTGAGCCCGACGTAAAGTTCGACCTCCGCCGGCATCACGCTCAGAAACCGCGTGGCGCCAACGTCAGGCAGGAAGCCGATGCGCGTCTCCGGCATCGCGACCTTGCTGCGCTCCGTGACAATGCGCAGCCGCGCCCCCTGGCCGAGCCCCATGCCGCCGCCCATCGAAATACCGTCGAGCAAGGCGACCACCGGCTTCGGAAACCGGTGCAGCGCGTAGTCGAGCCGGTATTCGTCGACGAAAAACGCCAGCCACCGGCTATCGCCATTCTTCGCGAGCCGGTGCACCTCGCGCACGTCGCCGCCGGCGCAAAAACCTTTGGCGCCCGCGCCTTTCAGCACGAGGGCAACGATGCCGTCATCGGTACGGCAATGTTCGACCAGTACGGCAAGCTCGCGCACCATTGCATGCGACAGCGCATTGAGCGCGGCAGGCCGGTTCAGCGTAATGATCGCCACACGGTTGACCACGCGAAACAGAATCTCGCGCTCCGCTTCCGCGCTCGGATCGGTTGCGACGCTCTGCAAGGCGCTCATCGACGGGGCTCCTGCTCGACGTTGGCGGCCGGTTGGACCTGCCCTGCGGGCTCGGCCTTCGTCACCTGCCAGCGTGGCGCGCGTTTCTCGAGAAACGCATTGACGCCTTCACGCTGATCGGCGCCGTCGAACAGATCGACAAAGCGTTCCCGCTCCACCGCGAGCGCCGCAGCGCGCGGCACGCCGTTGCGGCCCTGATGAATCAGCGTCTTGCTGAAGCCGACCGCCTGCGGGCTCAAGGTCGCGACACGCGCGGCCATGGTCAGCGCGGCCTCGCGTGCAGCGCCCTTTTCCACCACTTCTTCGACGAGGCCGATACGCAAGGCGCTCGCCGCATCCACCCGCTCGCCGGTCAGGATCATCCGCTTGGCCCAGCCTTCGCCGACCAGCCACGGCAACGTCTGCGTGCCGCAGCCGCAGGGCAGCAGGCCCACCGCCGTTTCGGGCAGCGCCATCACCGCGTGTTGCTCGGCGATGCGGATATCGCAGGCCAGCGCGCATTCGAGCCCACCGCCCATTGCATAACCGTTGATCGCCGCGATCACCACCGGCCGCGCGTTCTGCAAGGTTTCGAACGCCGTGCCGAAGCGCGTCGCCGCTGTGCGTGCGATCTCGCGATTGCCGTCGGCGAACGTGTTCAGATCGGCGCCCGCGCTGAAGAACTTGGGGCCGTCGCCGGTTATCACGATGGCCCGCACGCGCGCTTCGCCGTTCAGACGCTCGACGGTCTGCTGCAACATCAGCAAGCCATCCGGCGTGAATGCGTTCGCGGGTGGCCGCTTGAGCGTCAGCAGCGCGACGGCGCCGTCGTGGGCGTAGTCGAGTTCGATCATGACGCGTCCCTGCTCTTACCGTCTTTGCCGTCTTTGCTGTCGTCGCGGTAGAGCTTGATCACCGCGGAAAAGTCCAGCCGTCCCGCGCCCTTCGTGCTCATCGTCTGATAAAGCTGTTGCGCCAACGCGCCGAGATACACCGGTTGACGCGCGAATTTCGCGGCGTCGGTGGCAAGCCCCAGGTCCTTGAGCATCAGATCGGTGCCGAAGCCGCCGGTATAACCGCGCGTGGACGGCGCGGTTTCGATCACGCCGGGCATCGGGTTATAGGTGTCCGAACTCCAGCAGCGGCCCGTCGAGGTATTGATGATGCCACCCAGCACCTTCGTGTCGATGCCGAGCGCCTCGCCCAGCGACATCGCCTCGGCCACGCCGGCCATGGTGATGCCGAGCACGAGGTTGTTGCAGATCTTCGCGACCTGGCCGGTGCCCGTGTCGCCGCAATGCACGATGTTCTTGCCCATCGCCGACAACACCGGCTTGACCTGCTCATACGCGCTCGCGCTGCCGCCCACCATGAAGGTCAGCGTGCCCGCTGCCGCGCCGCCGGTGCCGCCCGAAACGGGCGCATCGACGAAGGTGTTGCCGCGTTGCGCGGCCAGTTCGGCAAACGCCTTCACGCTGGCCGGGTCGATGGTGCTCGAATCGATGATCGGCACGCCTTTCGCGATACCGGCGAGCACGCCGTCATCCGCGCTCAGCACGCTACGCACGTGCGCGGCCGCGGGCAGCATCGTAATCACAGATTCGACGTCGGTCACCGCCGCTTTCGGCGAAGCTGCCGCGCTGGCGCCCGCTTCGACGAGCGCCTGCACCGCTTGCGCGTTGAGGTCGAATACCTTGACCGTGTGACCCGCCTTGAGCAGGTTGAGCGCCATCGGCGCGCCCATGTTGCCGAGTCCGATAAAGCCTATTTTCATGGTGTTATCTCCACTAGACTGAATGGCTCAGCGCAAACTGATGGTCGTGTTGACGCCGTCGTTGACGGTGTTGTCGTCGAACCAGCGCGCGGTGACGGTTTTGGTCTGCGTGTAGAACTGCACGACCTGTTTGCCGTACGGCCCGAGGTCGCCGAGTTTCGAGCCGCGCGAGCCGGTAAAGCTGAAGAACGGCACCGGCACCGGAATCGGAATGTTGATGCCGACCTGGCCGATATCGATCTCGCTCTGGAATTTGCGCGCCGCCGCGCCGCTTTGCGTGAAGAGACCCACGCCGTTGCCGAACGGATTGCGGTTAACGAGCGCGATCGCGTCGTCGAGCGTCGCGGCATTCAGCACCACCAGCACCGGACCGAAAATTTCCTGGCGGTAGATCTCCATGTCGGTGGTGACATCGGTGAAGACCGTCGGGCCGATAAAGTTGCCTTGATCATAGCCCGGCACCTTAACGTCGCGGCCGTCGAGCGCGAGCGTCGCGCCCTCTTTCACACCCTGTTCGATCAGGCCGAGAATGCGCTGCTTCGCGGTGCGCGACACCACCGGGCCGATGTCCGTATTCGGCTCGCTACCCGCGTTGACCTTCAGCGTCTTCGCCTTCGCGACGAGATCGGGCAGCCATTGCTGCGCCGCGCCGACCAGCACGACCACCGAAGTCGCCATGCAACGCTGTCCCGCCGCGCCAAACCCTGCGCCGGCCAGCGCGTTCAAGGTCTGCTCGCGATTTGCATCGGGCAGCACCACCGCGTGGTTCTTCGCGCCCATCATCGATTGCACGCGTTTGCCGTGTTCGCTGCCAAGGCGATAAACATGCGTGCCCACCGCTGTCGAACCGACGAAGGAAATCGCTTTCACCAGATCGTGCGTGCAGAGTGCGTCGACTACGTCCTTGCCGCCGTGCACCACATTCAGCACGCCCTTCGGCACGCCGGCTTCAAGCGCCAGTTCGACCAGTTGCATCGTCGACAACGGATCCTGCTCGGAAGGCTTCAGCACGAATGTATTGCCGCAGACGATCGCCATCGGGAACATCCACAACGGGATCATCGCGGGGAAATTGAACGGCGTGATGCCGGCGCATACGCCGATCGGCTGGCGCAACGTGTAGGTATCCACACCGCCTGCGACGTTCTCGGCGAATTCGCCCTGCTGCAAGGTGCCGATCGAGCAGGCGTGCTCGACCACTTCAAGCCCGCGGAAGATATCGCCTTCCGCGTCGGGAATCGTCTTGCCCTGCTCGGCGCTCAAAGTCTTCGCGATACGCGGCGAGTGCTCGCGAATCAGCGCCTGGAACTTCAGCATGATGCGCATGCGCGCGCCGACCGGCGTGTCCTTCCACGTCCTGAACGCGGTGTGCGCCGACTGGATCGCTTCGTTCACTTCATTCGCTGTGGCGAACGGCACGCGGGCGAGCACCTCTTGCGTGGCCGGATTGACGATATCGCGCCACTCGGTGGTTTTGGATTCGACGAACTCGCCGTTGATCAGCAGCTTGACGGTGGGGACCTGGTTCGAAGCAATTGTGTTCATGCTGGAACTCCTGTGCAGTGGCCGTATCGCTGGCCGTATCGGTGGCCCTGTAAGGGCCAAACTGTGACTGGGAACAAAAAATCAACGCAGATCCGGGAAATCCTCTTCCCAGTACTCGCCGGGCAGGCGCGCGGGCTCGCTTTCGCGCTCCATTTCGCGGCGTCGCAATTCGACGCGGCGGATCTTGCCGGAGATGGTTTTCGGTAACTCGCTGAATTGCAGACGGCGAATCCGCTTGTACGGCGCAAGCTTTTCGCGTGAGAACGCGAACACCGCGCGCGCGAGTTCGGGGCCGGCTTCATAGCCCTGACGCACGGTAACGAACGCTTTGGGCACGGACAGGCGCAGCGCGTCGGCACTCGGCACCACGGCGGCTTCGCCGATCGCTTCGTGCTCGATCAGCACGCTTTCGAGTTCGAACGGGCTGAGCCGGTAGTCGGACGATTTGAAGACGTCATCGGCGCGGCCGACGTACACGTAGTAACCGTCATCGCGGCGCAACGCGACGTCGGACGTATGGTAGAAACCGTTGCGCATGGCTTGCGCGGTGGCGTTGGCGTTGTTCGCATAACCGGTCATCAAACCGAGCGGACGTTCGGCGAGCGGCAGCGAGATTTCACCTTCAGTGACGGGCTGATCGTCGGCATCGAGGAGTTCGATCCGGTAGCCCGGCAGCGGCCGGCCCATCGATCCCGACACCACTGGCTGACCCGGCGGGTTGCCGATCTGGCAGGTGGTTTCGGTCTGGCCGAAACCGTCGCGAATCGTGATTCCCCACGCATGCCTGACGCGTTCGATGATCTCCGGATTCAACGGCTCGCCCGCGCCGACGATCTCGCGCAGCTTCACCGGATAGTCGGTGAGATGTTCCTGCACCAGCATGCGCCAGACCGTGGGCGGCGCGCACAGCGTGGTGACGTTGAAACGCACCAGCACGTCGAGCGTGTCTTTCGGCACGAAGCGCGGAAAGTTGTAGACGAACACACAGGCCTGCGCATTCCACGGTGCGTAGAAGCAACTCCACGCGTGCTTGGCCCAGCCCGGCGAACTGATGTTCCAGTGGATGTCGTTCGGCTGCAGACCGATCCAGTACATCGTCGACAGATGGCCGATCGGGTAACTCTGGTGCGTGTGCTCGACCAGCTTCGGTTTGGAGGTGGTGCCCGACGTGAAGTACAGCAGCAGCGGATCGGTGGAGCGCGTGACGCCTTCCGGCGTGAATTGCGGCGATGCATCATAGGCGGCGGCAACGTCGATCCAGCCGTCGCGCGGCGTACCGACCGAGATGCGGGTAAGCGGCACGTCGAGTGCATCGAACTTGGCAAGTTCCGCGCTATCGACCACCACGAACTGCGCGCCGCCGATCTGCACGCGATCGCGCACGTCGTCGGCGGAAAGCTGGGTGGTGGCCGGCAACACGATCGCGCCGAGCTTCATGGCTGCAAGCATCACGTCCCACAGTTCGACGCGATTCGGCAGCATCAGCAACAGGCGGTCGCCGCGCCCCACGCCGAGACCGCGCAGGAAGTTCGCCATGCGCGACGAGCGTTCCGACATTTGCGCGTAGGAGAGCCGCAAGCCGTTACTGGCCAGATCGTCGACGATCCATAGCGCCGGGTTGTCGTTGTCTCGCGCGATCACGTCGAAGTAGTCGAGCGCCCAGTTGAACTCGCCTGGCGCCGGCCACGCGAATTCGCGGTAAGCGCGGTCGTAGTCGGTTCGATGGCGCAATAACAGGTCACGCGCTTCGAGAAAACCCTTCGCTACAGTCATCGTCGTCTCCATTGTCGACCGGCGTCAGCGCTTTGGCGCCTCGTCCGATCCCATGCTGATGGCGCGCTATGCGCTCTGCTTTTAGCTTCTGCTTTTTGCCCTGCTTTCAGGCTATTTTGCGCTCAAACGCCGTTTGCTTCGCGTTTAAACCTGGCGCGCGATAACCATCCGCTGCACTTCGCTGGTTCCTTCGTAAATCTGCGTGATGCGGGCGTCGCGATAGTGGCGTTCCACGGCGTAGTCCTCGAGATAGCCATACCCGCCATGAATCTGGATCGCCTTCGAGCACACATCCTCGGCGATTTCCGACGCGAACAGCTTGGCCTGCGATGCCTCCGACAAACACGGCAAACCTTCCGTGCGCAGCCGCGCCGCATGGTGCACGAGCAGACGCGCGGCGTTCAGGCGCGTGGTCATGTCGGCGAGCATGTTGGCGATAGTCTGGTGGTCCTTCAGCGCCTTGCCGAACTGGACACGTTCGCTCGCGTAGCGGCGCGCGGCGTCGAACGCGGCACGCGCGATGCCGACCGCCTGCGCCGCGATACCGATACGGCCGCCCTCTAGATTCGACAACGCGATGCGCAGGCCTTCGCCCGGTTCACCGAGCAGATTGGCCTCGGGCACCGCGCAATCGTCGAGCGAGATGGGGCAGGTATCCGAAGCGCGAATCCCGAGCTTGTGTTCGGGCTTGCCGACGTTGAAGCCCGGCGTATCGGTCGGCACGATGAAGGCCGACAAGCCACGCTTGCCGCGCTCAGGATCGGTGACGGCAAACACGATCGCAACGTTGGCGCGCGACCCGTTGGTCACGAACTGCTTGTTACCGTTGAGCACCCATTTGCCGTCGCTGAGCACGGCGCGGGTGCGCAGATTGTTCGCCTCGGAGCCGGCTTGCGGCTCGGTCAGGCAGAACGCGCCGATGGTGCGTCCACTGGCCAGGTCCTTCAGATAGCGGTTCTTTTGCGCGTCGGTGCCGAAGTTCAGGATCGGCCCGCAGCCGACCGAGTTGTGCACGCTCATCAGCGTGGCGCAGGAGGCGCAGCCCGCGGCGATCTCTTCGATCGCGAGCGCATAGGCCACGTAGTCGGTATAGGAGCCGCCCCACTCGGACGGCACGATCATGCCGAGAAAACCCAGCTCGCCCATTTGTGCCACCACTTCCGCCGGCAGCAAGGCGTCCCGATCCCATTGGGCGGCGTGCGGCGCGAGGCGCTCAGTGGCGAAGTCGCGCGCGGCGTCGCGGATCATCCGCTGCTCTTCGGTGTAGAAGCTATCCATGGTTCGATCCTGTTATGTGCATCGAGTCGCGGCGGCGAGGCTGGCTCGCCGGGGTGTCTCCGGGCAATGCGTCCCGCGATCGATTCAGATCAAGTGTAGGCAAGCCGCTGGACAGGTTCGATGCTCAGCCCGATCATTCTGTTTGAGCGCATTTGCCATGCCGGTATCATGAAAGGCCGGATCAGGCCAACTTTTCAAGGGTTTAGCGGATCGTTCCAAGGAAAATGTTGAGCGCGTTTGCCAGACAGCCATGAGAAACATGAAGAACTTCAAGAACGATAGAGGCACGATTTCCGTCAGCCTGGTCGAAGAGGCCCTGGCGCTGGCGCGGGCACGCGGCTTCGACGCCCTGCCGCTCGCCGAAGCCGCCGGCATTGCGGCCACCATGCTGGCGTCGCCGAAAAGCCGGGTTTCGTCGGCGCAGTACGGCGCGTTGTGGGCCGGCATCGCCCGCGCGCTGGACGACGAATTCTTCGGCCAGGACTCGCACCGCATGAAAAGCGGCAGTTTCATCGCGATGACGCAGATGGCGCTAAGCGCGCGCAACGGCGCGCAAGCGCTCAAGCGGGCGGTCGGCTTCATGCAGCTCGTGCTGGACGATCTAGGCGCACGGATCGAGACGAACGCGCAGCGGGTGCGGCTGCGCTATGTCGAACGCGAAGGCGCGAAGCCACCCGCCATGTTCGCTTACGCGACCTACTTTATCCTCGTCTACGGTCTGTTGTGCTGGCTGGTCGGGCGGCGCATTCCGCTTATCGAAGCGCGTTTTCGCTGCGCCGAGCCGCCTGCCGCGCACGAGTACCGTCTGATGTTCTGCGACGACATGGCGTTCGATCAGGCCGAGTCGTACGTCGACCTCTCGACGGCGTTTCTCGAGCTGCCGGTGATCCAGACCAGCAAATCGGCGAAGCCCTTTCTGCGCGATGCGCCCGGCAGCTTCATCGTCAAGTACCGCAATCCCGGCTCGCTCACCGCGCGGGTGCGCAAAATGCTGCGCGCGCTGCCGATGGCCGGCTGGCCCGCCGCCGACCAGATGGCGCTGCGCCTGAATGTCGCCGAAGCGACGATGCGGCGCCATCTGAAGCAGGAAGGCTATACGTATCAGTCGATCAAGGACGACTTGCGGCGCGACATCGCAATCGGCGAGCTGCAGGACAGTGGGCGCACGATTGCCGACATCGCCACCGCCGTGGGTTTTGCCGAACCGAGCGCGTTTCATCGCGCGTTTCGCAAGTGGACCGGCATGCGGCCAGGCGACTACCGGCCGGCGCATGCGGATTTCACGCGCCGCACGGAATCGGACTAAGCTGTAAGGAGCAGGCCAGCCTTTTTGGGGTAGCGGCCCGCGCCGTCGATACCCATCGGCATGGCGCGGCAGCCGTCAGCGATGAGCACGTATCCACGTCTCCCGTTCCGGCAGTCTGGTCCGCGCGCCGCGCTTATCCGTGGTGGCGTCGCGGGCCGGTTGATGCGCGGCATGACCGCGTTTGGCGCCCTGTTGGCGCTCGGCTTCGCGTTGTGCGAAAACGCACCGCCGGCCTCGGCCGCCCAGGCCAGCATCGCGCCTGATAGCGTGGTCGTAATTCCGGTGAATGGCGCAATCAGTCCGGCCAGTGCCGACTTCATTGTGCGCAGCCTGCAGCGCGCCGCCGACGAGCGCGCGCAACTCGCCGTGCTGCAACTGGATACCCCCGGCGGGCTGGATACGTCGATGCGGCAGATCATCAAGGCGATTCTCGCCTCGCCCGTGCCGGTCGCCACCTTTATCGCCCCGAGTGGCGCGCGCGCCGCGAGCGCGGGCACCTATATCGTCTACGCCAGCCATATTGCCGCGATGGCGCCCGGCACCAACCTCGGCGCGGCGACGCCGATCGAAATGGGCATCGGCGGGGCGGAACCGCCGGCGGGCGGCGGTATGCCTGGTCTGCCCGGCGGCGGCGCAGGCGCCGGCGCACCAAAAAGCGGACCCGGCGCCGCTGCCTCAACCGGCCCGGCAAACTCCGCTAGCGCGGCCACGCCGGCCAGCGCCGCCCTGCCGCTCGACACCCAATCCACCGAGTTACGCAAGCAGGTCCACGACGCGGCCGCCTACATCCGCGGCCTCGCCCAGTTGCGCGGCCGCAACGCCGTTTGGGCCGAACGCGCCGTGCGTGAGGCCGTCAGCCTGTCGGCCGGCGAGGCGCTCGCGCAGCACGTGGTCGATCTGAATGCGCGCGACATTCCGGACCTGCTACGCCAGGTGAACGGCCGCACGATCGGCACGAGCCACGGCGACGTCAGGCTCAACACTGCCAACGCGCCGGTCGTCACGCTCGAAGCCGACTGGCGCAGCCAGTTCCTTGCGGTCATCACCGATCCGAATGTCGCGCTGGTGCTGCTGATGATCGGCATGTACGGCCTCTTCTTCGAGTTCGCCAATCCGGGCTTCGTGCTGCCGGGCGTGGTCGGCGCCATCAGTCTGCTGATGGGGCTGTTCGCGATGCAGATGCTGCCGATCAACTATGTTGGGCTCGGCCTGATCTTTCTCGGCATCGCCTTCCTGATCGGCGAGGCGTTTCTGCCGACCTTCGGCTCGCTCGGCTTCGGCGGGGTGATCGCGTTCGTGATCGGCGCGCTGATGCTGATCGACACCGATGTGCCCGGCTACGGCATTCCGCTGCCGCTGATCGCGGCGGTGGTCGTGTTCAGCGTCGCGTTTGTGTTCGGCGTGTCGAGGCTCGCGTTGCGGGCACGACGCCGGCCCGTGGTGACCGGCTCCGAAGGGCTGATCGGCAGTCTTGGCGTCGTGCTCGACGGTGGCCTGCTGCCTGGAGACACAAGCACAGAAGCAAGCGCGAATGCGGAGGCAAACGCCACCGCGGGCGGCACGCTGGCCGGCTGGGCGCAGGTGCAAGGTGAACGCTGGCGGGTGTCCAGCACGGCCCCGGTCGCGGCCGGTCAAGCGGTGCGCGTCACGGCACGGCGCGGACTGACGCTGACCGTGGTGCCCGCGGAAGCACAACAACAAGGAGAACACACATGATCGGTTTCACATTTGGCTTCAGCAGCATTCTGATTCTGCTGGTGGCGATACTGATTGCATCGTCGGTACGGATTTTTCGCGAGTACGAGCGCGGCGTGGTGTTCATGCTCGGGCGCTTCTGGAAGGTCAAAGGGCCGGGGCTCGTGCTGATCATCCCGATCGTGCAGCAGGCGGTGCGGATGGATTTGCGTACCGTCGTGTTCGACGTGCCGCCGCAAGACGTCATTACGCGCGACAACGTGTCGGTGAAGGTCAATGCGGTGGTGTATTTCCGCATCGTCGATCCTGAGAAGGCGGTAATTCAGGTCGCGCGTTATTTCGAGGCGACCAGCCAGTTGTCGCAGACCACGCTGCGCGCGGTGCTTGGCAAGCACGAGCTCGACGATCTGCTGGCGGCTCGCGAGCAATTGAACGCCGACATCCAGAAGGTACTCGATGCCCAGACCGATGCGTGGGGTATCAAGGTATCGATCGTCGAGATCAAACATGTGGACATCAACGAAACGATGATCCGCGCGATTGCCCGTCAGGCCGAAGCGGAGCGCGAACGGCGCGCCAAGGTGATTCATGCGGAAGGCGAACTGCAGGCCTCGCAGCATCTGCTGGAGGCGGCGCAGACGCTCTCACGGCAACCACAGGCCATGCAGTTGCGTTATCTGCAAACCCTCACGACGATTGCCGCCGACAAGAATTCAACGATCGTCTTTCCACTGCCGATCGATCTGCTGAGCGCGGTGCTGGACCGCTTCAGCAAGCCTTCGCCCCCCTGAGACGAGGGGCACGCGGCTTCAATCCGGGCCGCTTTGGAGCGCCGGATGAAACGGTGCATTACGTTCAACCGGCTTAATCGAAATGCTTACGAAAATTAAAATACGGGGGTCGTTTTAACCGCTCCATAGGAGCCAATCATGAAAATCGTTTCTTTAGTTGGACTCGGCGCGCTGCTGGCCGCCGTTGGCATGAGCACCGCGTTTGCGCAAACTTCACGGCCTTACGACCCGTCGGCGCCGCTCACGCGTGCTCAGGTGAAAGCCGATCTGGCCGATTGGCGCGCCGCCGGCTACGATCCGCTCGACTGGATCGACTATCCGGACAACGCGCAGCGCGCCGGCCGCATTGTCGCCGCGCGTCGCGCGCAGCGGCAAGGCGCAAGCATGGCCCAGTAATCGGTCTCGCCCCAGCCTTCAAACGGCAAGCCGGCCGCCCGCGACCGCAACGGTTGCAGGCGATGCCGGCGCGGTGTGCCTTACGCCTTACCTCTGCGCAGATGACGGATCTGGCGCAGATGGCGTATCTGTAAGGCATGCCTCTGCCGTCGCCCTCCTCGCAAAACCCTCCCTCCCCGCCGTAACGCCGCAAGGCTGTTTGCCACCCCGCGCCGCGCCACTCCGCGCACCGGCAAGGTATCATCACGCCCCTTCGGCGAAACCTGCCGTCATGCAATCTGGGCGGCACCGCCAATCATGATTACAATCCGCCGGTAGGCCTGGCTGCGTGGCGCATCGGAGATCAGAGCCGTGTCGGGCGGTGCAGTCGCCATGCGCGGGACCTGCTCATCTGCTGCGCATAGCCCGTATCAACCACAAGAAACGCTTTTTGAACAACGAGAGACCCGCCACATGGACTCCATAAAACGATACTTTGGCTTCGACGCCGCCGGCACGGACCTGCGCACTGAAGTGCTTGCAGGGCTGACGACCTTCCTGACGATGGCCTACATCATCTTCGTCAACCCGGCGATTCTCGGCGACGCCGGCATGCCGAAGGACGCCGTTTTCGTCGCGACCTGCATCGTCGCCGCGCTGGCCTCGCTGATCATGGGCCTCTACGCGAACTACCCCATCGCGCTCGCACCCGGCATGGGCCTGAATGCGTACTTCGCGTACACCGTCGTGAAAGGCATGGGTTTCACCTGGCAAGCCGCGCTCGGCGCGGTGTTCATCTCCGGCTGCCTGTTCCTGATCGTCACGCTGTTTCGCGTGCGTGAAGTGATCGTCAACGGCATTCCACATTCGATACGGATTGCCATCACCGGCGGTATCGGCCTGTTTCTCGCGATCATTTCGCTGAAAACGGCTGGCGTGGTGGTCGGCAATCCGGCCACCCTCGTCACGCTCGGCGATCTGCACAACCCGCATGTGATCCTCGCGGTGATCGGCTTCTTCGCGATCGTCACACTCGACTTTCTGCGGGTGCGCGGTGCGATCCTGATCGGCATTGTCGGCGTGACGGTGCTGAGCTTTTTCTTCGGTGGCAACCAGTTCCACGGCATCGTCTCCGCGCCGCCGTCCATTTCGCCGACACTGTTCCAGCTCGACATTCGCGGCGCGCTCTCTACTGGCGTGCTGAACGTGATCCTGGTGTTCTTCCTGGTCGAACTGTTCGATGCAACCGGCACCCTGATGGGCGTGGCCAATCGCGCCGGACTGCTGGTCGAAGGCAAGATGTTCCGGCTGAACCGCGCCCTGCTTGCCGACAGCACGGCGATTCTGGCCGGCTCGATGCTGGGCACGTCGTCGACCACGGCGTATATCGAAAGCGCGTCGGGCGTACAGGCCGGCGGCCGCACCGGTGTGACGGCGATCACCGTCGCCGTGCTGTTCCTCGCGGCGCTGTTTTTCGCGCCGCTCGCGGCCGTGGTGCCCGGCTACGCGACGGCGCCCGCACTGCTATACGTGTCGTGCCTGATGTTGCGCGAAATGCTCGACCTGCCGTGGGACGACGCCACCGAAGTCGTGCCGGCCGCGCTCACCGCGCTGCTGATGCCGTTCACCTATTCGATCGCCAATGGCGTCGCGTTCGGTTTCATCTCGTATGCCGGCCTGAAACTGCTGACCGGGCAGGCACGCAAAGTGAAGCTGGTGGTGTGGATCATCGCGGCGATTTTCCTGTTCCGCTATTTCTACCTCGGCAGCGAATAAGCGCGCCGGCTTCTCGCGCGCAAGCCGGGAACCCGCTCGAGATAAAAAAACAAGACATGGCATGGCAGTGCGCAATGCGATGCCGTGCCATGCCATGCCTTTCCATGCCGCTCCCGGCTGAAAGCACGGCGGTAGCGCCACGGTGTTTGGCCACGGTTCGGTCTGGATCAACAATCGTTTTCCTGAAGGCGCCCGTTCGGCTCTGGCACCCTTTATCATCCGATGATTGATAAAAACCAACGAATCTGGTCACAGGAGTTCCCTGCATGTCCTACCACCGCGCCTCGGACCGTTATACGACGCCCGCGATCTTCTTTCATTGGGCGATTTTTCTGCTGGTCGCGCTCGCCTATCTGGCAATCGAAATTCGTGGGCCAAAAGGGTCGGACAGCCGGGCTTTCTGGAGCAGCGTGCACTTCTGGGCCGGCACCCTGGTGCTGGGGTTAGCGGTTCTGCGCCTGCTGTGGCGGCTTTGGGCCGGCGCACCCGCGGAACTCACCGGCAACCGGCTGCTCGCGTTTCTGGCGCGCGCCGCGCATCTCGCCCTATATGCTTTTATCTTCGCGCAGCCGCTGCTCGGCATCCTGATGATCAATGCCGGTGGGCATCCGGTCACGCTCGCCTGGATCAACGTCAACTACACGCTGATCGGCGCGGATCCGGTTGCGCGGCCATTGCTCAAGACCGCGCATGTGTGGCTCGGCAACGCGTTTTATTGGGTGATCGGATTACACGCGCTGGCGGCGATTGCACACCATGTCGTGTTCAAGGACCAGACGCTGCGGCGAATGGTTTAAGCCGGCGCCGGGTCCTTGGCGCAAGCGCTCAGTTGCGCCAGTTCGCTTCATAGAAGCGCACGTAACCGCTTCTCAGCACCAGACATTGCGCCCGCGTTTCCGATAGCAGACGTCTCGTCGCTGCTTCGATCCGGGCCCGGTGCGCGTCGAATGCGCCGACCATGTCTTCCAGACGCGGCGAGGCGGCGCCAAAGTGGTCTTCCAGCGCCTCGGCTGTGATCATGCATTCCACCCTTTGCCCATCGACCATTGCCGGAAACGCCAAGGTAAGTTCGCGACCTGAATATTCAGGGGTTTCGTTCGGGAATAGGATCTGCATGGGGTTCACCTGAAAGGTTGGGTGCTGCGCATGAATCGATCGGTACTGCGCACGCTGGTTGAGTCTGGTCGCACTTGCAGCGCTTTTCCCCCTGGTCGGATGCCGGTAGTGCGGGTCCGTCACCTCACGGTTGCGAGCGCGCCGTACTTCGCGCCTCGCGGAGGTGATTGGATTCACTGTAGACGAGTTCGGGCGCTGCGCAAGTTTTCCTTTTTGTTTGCTTGATTTTGGTGCCTGACGTGCTGTTTTGAGGCACCGCCCCCTATCGTGTGAACTGGTTTTTCCTGCTGCGAGGGCTTTCGCTCCGCTCCCGTTTCGTCCTGTAATATCGATGTTCAGCCGCAAGCACGCATCCACCCCGTATGCTGCACTGCGCAACGCAATGGCGGGCAACGCACCTGCCGGGTCCGATAACCGGAGACATGCTTTGACTCATCGTCCTGCCACGCCACCCGCCGTCGGTCGTCCAGATGTCATCGCGCAGGCTCACGCCCGCTCGCTCGAAGTCGGCTTGCGGGCGTCGGAAACGCCGGACTTTCAGCCGCTGCGCCGCGTCGCGCTGCGTGAGCTTGTCGATCGCAATCAGTCGCTCTATACGCACGCGCTCCCCGTCATGGAGACCCTGCACGCGCAGATCGTCGACACGCAAAGCATGGTGCTGCTTACCGACAATCACGGCGTGATTCTCCACAGTCTCGGCGACAGCGACTTCGTTGAAAAAGCCAATCGCGTCGCGCTGTGCCCGGGCGTGTCATGGGCCGAAGCGGATCGCGGCACAAACGCGATCGGCACCGCGCTCGTCGACGGGCAGCCAACCGTCGTGCATGCCGGCGAGCATTTCCTGCACGCGAACCGGATCCTGACCTGTTCGTGCGCGCCGATCGCGGATCCGTTCGGGCGCACCATCGGCGCGCTCGATGTCAGCGGCGACACGCGCGGCTTCCACAAGCACACGCTTGCGCTCGTGCGGATGTCGGCGCAGATGATCGAAAATCACCTGTTCTCCAATCAGTTCGCCGACGCCATTCGTGTCCACTTTCACGCACGCGCCGAATTCATCGGTACGCTGTACGAAGGACTTGCCGCCTTTGCGCCGGACGGCACGTTCCTGTCCGCGAATCGCAGCGCGCTGTTTCAATTCGGCCAGCCACTCGCCGGCCTGCAAAGACAGCGCTTCGATGCGCTGTTCGGTACCGCCTTCGCCCAGCTGCTGCAACAGATCGCCCGGGCGCCCGGCGAAAGCGTCGAGTTGACCTTGCCAAGCGGTGTGCGGGTGGTCGCACGCGGTGAATTTGCCGCGCCACGTTATGTGGCTTCGGCGGAAGCCCTGCCTGACGCGGCGCGTGCAACCGCTTCCAACGGCGCACGTGCTGCGGGACGACCTTACGAAGCTACGCCACCCGCACCGCCCGCCACACTCGAAACGCTCGATACCGGTGACACCCAAGTCTCCACCATCCTGCGACGAGTCGCCAAGCTGCGCGGCCGCGATATTCCGATTCTCGTGCTCGGCAAAACCGGCACCGGCAAGGAATGGCTCGCCCGCGCGATCCATCACGATTCGCCCCGACGCTGCGCACCCTTCGTTGCGTTGAATTGCGCATCCTTGCCCGATACGTTGATCGAAGCGGAACTGTTCGGCTATGAGGACGGCGCGTTCACTGGCGCAAAGAAACGCGGCAGCGTCGGCAAGATCGTGCAGGCCGACGGCGGCACGCTTTTTCTCGACGAAATCGGCGATATGCCGCTCGCCCAGCAAGTGCGCCTGATGCGCGTCCTGCAGGAGCGCAACGTCGTGCCGCTCGGTGGCACGCGGGCGATTCCGGTCGATCTGCGCATCGTCTGCGCGACTCACCGCAATCTGCGCGAAATGATTGAAGCCGGCACTTTCCGCGAAGACCTGTATTACCGGATCAACGGCCTCGTCGTCACCCTGCCGGCGCTGAGCGAGCGCAGCGATCTGGCAGTGCTCGTCGAGCGCATGCTGGCCTTGCAACCGGATGGCGAGCGTTTGCCGCGGCGCGTATCCGATGAGGTTCTGGAGCGGTTTGCGCAATGCCGCTGGCCCGGCAATCTGCGGCAACTGGCTAACGTGCTGCGCACCGCAAGCATCATGGCCGAAGGCGCGGAGCAGATCGAACTGGAAGATTTGCCGGAGGATTTTCTGCAGGATTGCAGGGATTTGGCAGCCGACGTCCGCGGTCAGCCGTTGGTGTCACGCTCAGGCCACTCCGGCAATGCTAACGGGGGTGATGGGCGTGAACGACAGGCCGCACCCATGAATGCGTCGCCCGCCCGGATGGAAGACTGGCAGGCCACCTTGATCGCGCAAACGCTCGAGCGGCTGGACGGCAATGTGTCGGCTGCCGCGCGCGAGTTGGGACTGGCGCGAAATACGGTGTATCGGTATCTGCGGCGCGGAAACACGACGCATTGACCCGGCGACGCTGAGGCATGGACGCCCGGCAGCGTACTGCAAGCGCGTAGCGTGTAAAGTGTGGCGCAATCTGTCACCCGCTCACACGATGTCCGACTCCACCCGCCCGCCTCTCGTTCGCGTCGAGCCGCTCGGCCAAAGCTTCGAAGCGCCCGATTCGCTCACGATCCTCGAAGCCGCCGGCTTTGCGAATCTCCGCCTGCCGCGCTCGTGCCGTAATGGCACGTGCCGCACCTGCATTTGCAAAATGACGGCAGGACGCGTGCGCTACACGATCGAGTGGCCCGGCCTCAGCCGGGAAGAAAAAGCAGAAGGCTACGTCCTGCCGTGCGTGGCGATTGCGGAAACCGACGTGGTGCTCGAAGTGCCGGATGCGGTCGAGTTACAGGCGCGCGGCGAATAAGCTCGCAGCCGGCCTCAACGGCCGTTGCCCATCGCGCGGGCGATTTTCTTGTCGGTGTTGTACTGGCTCAACGCATACACCGACCAGATCGCGGCCGGAATCCAGCCGATCAACGTGATCTGCAAGATCAGGCAGATGATGCCGGCAAACGGCCGGCCAATCGTGAAGAACTGAAACCACGGCAGAATGATGGCAAGCAATAAACGCATTCAGATTTCCTGTTTGTAATGACCTGGCGGCACACGCTGCTTCGGCAGAGATCGCACGTGCGATCGCCTGAGCGAGCCCGTCTAGTTGATCGGCGCGAAACGCGGCACCTTGGCGCCGTCGATTTCGACCAGCTCGAAAAATACCGAAGCCGGACGCGTCCAGATCGTACCATTGCTGGCTTTGTACACGATCATCGTGACCGTTGGGTCGGACTCCAGCGTGGCCTCGCAAATCAGTTCGTAAATACCGCCTTTGTAGTGTCGATAACGCACCATTCAACTGCTCCTGTTCCGGTCGACGGAATGTATGTAGACGACCCGGCGTTCTCCGAAACAGAGCACGCGGTCTTGTTGCGGCCGTTATTCTAAACCCGTGCCGAGGCGTGAAAAATCGCTGATTGATACTGATGCGTCAAGCGATCGACAGTCGCGATGCGCGCTCAAAGAAACCAGCGGTATTCCCGCGCGTTCACGTCGTTCATAAAATCCAGGTGATCCTGTCGTTTGTTCTCGCAGTAGACCATGACGAACTCTTCGCCCATTCCCGCGCGCACCACCGGATGATCCTGCATCGCGGCGACCGCCGTGAGCATGTCCTTCGGGAAGTCGATCCCGCTCGCGCGGTCTTCATTGAGCGGCGCGATGGGCTCGCGCCCGGCGTCCAGTCCGTGCTCCATGCTGGTGAGTATCGCGGCCAGCACAAGGTACGGGTTCGCATCGGCGCCCGCCACACGATGTTCGATGCGCAGGTTGCGATCGTCCGATTCGGGAATGCGAATACAGGCGTCGCGGTCTTCAAAACCCCAACTGCCCCGGCTCGCGGCATTCGCCTTCCAGCCATAGCGGCGAAACGCGTTGTGATTGGCGGCAAAGACCGGCATGCAATGCGGCAACAGCGCGAGGCACCCGGCCACAGCGTGGCGTAACGGGCGCTGGCCGTCCGCCGCCAGCAGGTTGTTGCCGGCCTCATCGTAGAGACTCACGTGCACGTGCATGCCGCTGCCTGGCGCCTGCAAATAAGGCTTGCTCATGAAACTGGCGCGGTAGCCGTGTTTCATCGCCACGCCGCGCGTGCTGCGGCAGAACAGGGCGGCCCAGTCCGCGGCGCGCAGGCCATCGTCGTTGTGGGCAAAGTTGATCTCGAACTGCCCCGGTCCCAGTTCAGCCGTGATTACAGTAGCGTCCACGCCCTGCTCGCGTGTGACTTCGACCATTTCATCGAGCACCCCGGAAAAGCGCGACAGCCGCTCGATATGCATGTTCGGCTGGTCGTCCCTGTCGTCACAGAAGGGATCGCGCGGGAACTGCGGCAGACCGTCGGCGAGCCGGGCGTCGAACAGGTAAAACTCCAGTTCGAAGGCCACGACCGGGCGAATGCCACGCCGCTCGAAGCGTTTCAGCACGCGCGCAAGAACCTCGCGCGGTTCGAACACGATGGGCGCGTGAGTGCCGTCCGAGCTGATCAACATCTGCCCCAACAACTGACTTTCCCATCGCACGGGTTTGAGGGTGCCGGCAATCAGGCGGCGCACCGCATCCGGGTCGCCGTCGTTGAAGCAATAGTCGCCAATCGGGTACAGGCCGCCCTGCACACCCAGCAGAATGCAGTTCTGCGGCAATTTCAGCAGACTGCCTCCCGCGACCTTCTCGAGCATCTCCACGGGGTACCGCTTGCCGTAAAAGTGCCCGGGGATATCCAGGCAAATGAGGTCGACGTAGCGCACCTCGGGATAGGCCGCGCGGAAGGCTCTCACTTCGCTAAGCAGATCAGCGCTGGGGGACGTCATGGTGTTGTCCTTCTCACGCGCAAGCGCGAGGGTTGAGATTCAGTGCAAAGTTGCGATGGATCGGCGCGGGCAAGTCAGTGCCGTGATGGGGCGTTAAGTTCGCCGTGGTCGCTTATCACGTTCATTGACGATGCCAGTAATTAGCAATCCAGATTTTTGTTCCGCGTCAGGTCCGATGCTTCATCCAGAGGTCCGCCGGAATACTAGGTGAACACCCAAAGCACCCGTGTCGGTTGATCGGAGAGGTTGGCGTAGCGGAACCGGGCGTGCGCCGGCACCTGGAAGCCGTCGTTAGGACCCAGGGTCACGGGCTGCGCCTCGTCGTCCAGCCAGATGGTCAACTCGCCCTCGAGGACGAAGCCACCTTGCTCGTCGCTGTCGTTCAAAGGTTTATCGCCGCTGCTGGCGCCGGGCGCCAGGTGGCTTTCCAGCATCGAAAAGGCCGCCGACATGTTCGGCGACACCAGCACGTCGGTCACGCCCTCGGCGTAATAGAGGGTGCGGCGTTCATCGGGCCGGGTCACCCAAGGCAGCGCTCGCGGCTTGCTCAGGTTATAGAAATACGTGGTAGGTACGCCAAGCGCTTCACCGATGGCGGTCAAATCGCCAACGGTCGGACGCGAGAGACCACGCTCGATTTGCGAGAGGAAACCCACTGAGCGGCCGATCTTTTCCGCCAATGCGCCCAACGTCACTTTCTTATGCTTGCGCAGGTCGCGAATGAGTATCGCGAGACCTTCGATTTCTTCCTGCTTGTTCATCTTCCATCCCCTCTCTCAGGCTCTCTCAGATTCTGTCGCGCAGACGGTACCAGGTCTTACCCATGACCTCCAGCGGCGCCGCCAGCAACGCGCCGCCGGGAAACGGCGGATTGTCGATGGACCGATACAGATCCAGCAGATTGTCGTCGCCGAGGATCGCGTCGGCAACGGCCCGTGCCGCGGCGAGCGTGGGAAGCACGCCGTGCCCCGAATAGCCTTGCAACCAGTAGCGCTCGCCTTGCCGGCCGATATCGGGTGTGCGTTTCATGCTGATATCGATATGTCCGCCCCAGGCAAACTCCAGCTCCACCCCACGCAATTGCGGGAACGCCCGTTCGAGGTAAGGCCGGGTGGCCGCGGCAATATCCTTGGGAATGCCGCCCGCGTACGTGCAGCCGCCACCGAATAGCAGACGGTTGTCAGGACTGAGGCGAAAGTAATCGGGAACGAACTGGTTGTCGATCACGCAACTGTTGCGCGGCAGCAGCGAACGGGCCAGATCCGCTTGCAACGGCGCCGTGGCCACCTGGTAGGTACCGACCGGCAACATGCGCCTCGCCAGTTGCCGGTCGAGGCGGTCGATATACGCGTTGCAGGCGAGTACCAGTATGTCGGCACGCACCGCGCCCTTGTCGGTGCGCGCCACATAGCCGCCGAGCCCGCCCGGCGTCTCGCCGTAATCCAGCACGCGGCTCTGTTCGAAGATACGTCCACCGGCCTGTTCGATCGCCGCCGCCAGACCCTGGGCCAGCTTTAGCGGATTCAGGTGGCCCGCCTCGGGATCGTAGAGCGCCGCCTGGTAGCGCCCGCTCGCAATCCACGCCGGCATCTCCTCACGAGGAATGAAGCGCATCCGGTCGTAGCCCCACTTCTCCTCGGCCTCCCGCTGCGCCTGCTGCAGCAGCGCAACGCGGCGCGGCAGCACCGCCGCCCACAGACTGCCGGCGCGATAGTCCGCATCGAAGCCATGCCGCTGCGGCAACTCCCGTATTTCTGCGGCGGCCCAGCACATGCTGTCCCATAGCCGACGGGTACGTTTCAGCCCCAGCGCCGCTTCCAGCGGCGGCATATCGCAGGACCAGCCGAGCAGCGCCTGACCGCCATTGCGCCCGGAAGCCGCCCACGCCACCCGGCTTGCCTCCAGCAAGGTCACACGCTTGCCCGCCAGAGCGAGGCGTAGCGCCGTATGCAAGCCGCTGAAACCTGCGCCGACGATAAGTACGTCGCAGTCCAGGCGCTCTTCCAGAGCCGGGCGCAGCGGAATCGGGCCAGGATAAGTGCGCGCGTAGTAGCTCGCGACGTGCTCGGCGGACTGGTGGAACATCTGCGCTGCTCCGTGAAAAAATAACCAAATAATTTCATGAAAAAATAGCATCTATTTTTCACGAAGGCAAGCGGAGGGTGCAACCACCGTATTGCGCCGGACCATCCGGGAGCACGATGAAGCGCGTCACACGGCGTCGATTTCAGGCGTCGATTGGAAGCAGCGTGAGGTGCGAGGGTGCATACGCGACGTCACGTTGATATCCTGCATCCGGTGCAGGGTCCCTTCGTGATGGATCTGCCCGACGAGATTCCGGCCGGCAACCGCTTATTTCAACGGTGGGCGTTTCAGCCAGATGGTCCACGGATAAACAGTGAGGACAAAAATGACTCTCGCGATCGCAAGCGCCATCTCGGACGCAGACGCGCCCAACTATCTCGTCAAAGTCGATGCAGGCACACACAGCCTGCTCGGTGATGAAGGGCCGCGAGAAGGCGGCCAGGATAGCGGCCCGGCGCCCTTCGAATTCGTGCTCTCGGGTCTCGCGGCATGCACGGCCGCCACGCTGCGGATGTACATGCAGAGAAAGGCCTGGCCGGGCGGCCGGATCAAGGTCGACACGGAATTGCACGTCGAGCGCGACGGCGGCCAATTCATTCGGCGCACCGTTTCGGTAGAGGGCCCTCTCGACGATAGCCAGCGCAACCGCCTCGCCGAGATCTGCGAGAAAACGCCGGTCACCCTGTTCATCAAACGGGGCACCCGGATCGACACGACCGTGCAGTGACCGTCAGCCGCCCTCTTTCATCTGCTTCAGAATCTTATAGACGGTGGCGCGTCCCATCGTCAGCACGGCGGCCACATAGTTCGCGGAACTGCGGCCGCGAAACGCGCCCTGCGCGTGCAGCGCCTCGACGATTTCCCGCTTGTGTTCGCGCGTGAGCGCATTGATGCCGATTTGCCGCTCGCGCAGCCAGGTGTGCAGGAACGTGTTGATGCGGTCCTGCCAGTCGTCGCGAAACAGTTCCTCCGCGGGCGCGGCTGTCAGATTGCCGCCTTTGATGAACAGATCGAGCGTGGAGCGCACATCTTCGAACACCGCGATGTTGAAGTTGACGCACAGCATGCCGGCCGGCTTGCCGTCGTCGTCGAACAGGATATTGCTGACGCAGCGCATACGCCGGCCGTCCCAATTCAGCTTCTCGTACGGCCCGATCGTCCGGCCCCGTGCCGCATAGTGGACTTCATCGAGTACCGACGGGCCGCCGATTTCGAGCTTCGACAGGTTGTTCACGAGATACGCGATAGTCTGATCGCGCAGGTCGTGAATCACGACTTCGGCACACGGGTAGAACAGCGCCGCGATACCGTCCGCGATGGATGCGTAGCGCTCCAGCAGCAGATCTTTCACAGGAGAGACGGTTGTCTTGCGCATTGATAAATCGCAGTGTTCGAGGGATGCGGCGCCGCTTGTGCTCCGAAGAGCCAGGCAAGGCGCCGGGGTTATGGCCGTCAGGCGAGGCAAGCACAACGCTGCCCGGCAGCGAGGCGCAATAACATGCAATAACGCGCCATTGTAACGACCCCACTCGACGACCGCGACCGCCACGGCATGAGGACGGCGCCGCGCAGTTTTATTGCGGGGCCGCATCGCGCGCAGCGCTTTGCGTGGCGCTCAACCAGACGACGTACACAGGTTTCAGTTGTTGCATCCGCACCGAACGATTTTTGTCCGCGTGGCCAGCGCTTTTTTTTCGTGCGATAAAAGAATCCACTCTTTCACGGAGCAACAGATGGCCACGCTCGAAGCGTTTCGTGCCGTGCTCGATGACGAAGGCACGCCGGAAATCATTCGCAATCACATCATCGATTCCCTGCAATACACGCTGCGCAATCACGGGCAGATTTTTACGTCGAAGGAAGTCGAATGGCTGGCCGGCTGGGACGACGCACGCATTCCGCTCGCCGCTTCACGCGAGTTGCAGAAGCGCGTCGCCGAAACCACCCGCTGAGGCCCGCCTGCACCATCACGGCGCCGCCTCGGGCGCGGCGCACCGGTCAGCGGCCGGCGCGCCGTTCGCAGCAGCCTTTTCTTGTCCAACGCCCCGCCGGTTGGGCGGTTTGCCCGCGCACGGAACTTTTTGCTATCCAATTAGCCCCATTTAGTGCATCATATTGGAATAGCTGTATTCCGCATCCGTAACACCGGCCGTATCAAGCACAGTTTCAATTGGCGTCTCCGCACCACCCCCGACTGTTCGACCGCCGCCTGTCGGCGATCCCGTCACTCCGGCAATGCGCCGCCTGCATTCGCCGTCGCGAGTTGTGCAGCTGAGTGGTTCAGCTTTTACGCGCCCGATGTCTGCGCGACATCAGCGTGTTTCTTCTCCATCGAATCCGCGATTTTGCGCGGCCGCGCTCATGCCCTTGCCATCGGGCCTGTGCCAACCCTTTTTTCCATGGCGGCGCGCCCCAAGGTGCAGCGCTGCCGGGCCTGTTGTGCCACGCGTAACACGCGTGACACGGGGGCCACGTAATACAGGACACGTGCTTCATGAATTCAGCTGTCAAGACGTACAAGGGTTACGAAATTCACCCGCTCGTCTATCCGCGCCGCCCGGCGGACGGTCAAACGAGCCGCAATCCGGACGCAGGCTACGACGCGTCGGTGCGCATCTGCCGCGTAGGCGCCAATCCGGCGGCCGACGGGCGTGTGTTCCGTCTGCAGTATCTGTTTCCGTTCGACGGCACGGGCAAGGCGCGCATTGCGTGCATGGCCCACGCCGAGCAATTGATCGACGGCCGTGTAGACGGCCAGTCCGTCGCCGATCTTTGAGCGGTACTATCAGCGAATCTGCTGGTGCCGCAGCAGCTGGCCTGAAAGCCAACTGTCAACCGTATCAGATGTTGCGCCAGGCTTAACTGCGTGGCCAACACCCACTTATCCCATCGACCAGGAGTTATGCATGGCGAAAGAAGAACTGCTTGAACTTGACGGTATCGTCGACGAAGTACTTCCGGATAGTCGTTACCGCGTGACGCTCGACAACGGCGTCGTGGTTGGCGCTTACGCATCCGGACGCATGCGCAAGAATCACATCCGTATTCTCGCGGGCGACCGCGTGACGCTGGAACTGTCGGTTTACGATCTGACCAAAGGCCGGATCAATTTCCGTCACAAAGACGAGCGCGCCACCGGTGGCGGCGGCGCACGCAATACGCAATTCCGTCGCCGTTAAGGCTGGCGGCACGCTGACCGTTCAACGACCTGCTTCGTGGTCGGTCAAGGCGTGGTGAACTGTTGTTGTCTGGTTGTTCGCGAAGCCTTTCGCGCGCCTTCTCCGGCTTGAATCATTGACTCGAGCCCGAGCGGCGCGCCTCGGCGCCGCACGCGTTACGCCCTCTTTACCTGCGCTTTCCAGCGCTGCCGTGCGCTTCCCTGCGCTTTCTGTGCTTTCCTACGCCCCGAACACCGCAACGAGATCCTCTCCGGCGGCGCTCCTGCGCACCTGCTCGACCACCCGCTCTTCCAGTTCCGACAGATGCTCGCGCATCGCCGCGAGTGCCGCATGCAGGTCTCCCGCATCGAGCGCTTCGATAATCTGCATATGCTCGTCCGCCGAGCAGGTCGAACCCTTCGACGGATCGAACAACGCCTTGTATAGCTCGGTCTTCGCGACGAGTTGCCCGACGAGACCAAGCAATTCCGTACCGCCCGCGAGTTCGGTCAGCAACACATGAAACTGGCCCGCGAGCCGCACGGATTCCTCGACCGCGCCCGCTCGTGACGCCTTCTCCTCGCCACGCACATGCGCGCGCAGGCGGCGCTTGTGAGCCGCACTCAAACTCCCGGATAAAGCCGCAACTATGCCGGCCTCGACGATCTGCCGGGCGCGATACACCTGCCGAATATCTTCTTCCGACGGCGACGGCACAAACGCGCCGCGATTCGCCTCGAGCACCAGCTTGCCCTCGAAACCCAGCCGCGCGAGCACCTTGCGCAACGCGCCACGCGTGCAACCAAACGCGGCAGCGAGATCGCGCTCGACCAGTTGCGCACCCGGCCGCAAACGGCCTTGCAATAGCGCCGCCGTAATCGACGCGTAAATGCGCTCTTCGATCGTGACCGGATCGTCTTCGATCACGGTGTGAGGAGGCGTTTCTGCAGCGGCAGACGAGGCACTTCGGGAACGTGGGGCCATGAATTCAGTAACGGAAATGGAGCGATGTCGCCGGGCATTGTAGCGATGGCGCACGACCAGCGCCATGTGTTCACGGCGCGGCTACACGGTAGCCTATACCGGGAATCACAAAAAATGGTTAACCATTTAATGATACTATTGTTGACCAAAAAAGTTTCGGATGAATTTTTCGCTCCCTTCGACACGCTGTTCCAGCCATGCCGCCAAGGTCGCGCAGCTTTTTTGCGCCTACCGGCAGCGTCCACCTCTCGCCTCCAGGTCCATTGTGAATTCGCACTCCAGCGCCACTTCAGCCCGTACCGACGCCACCCCTGCATCCCACGCGCTGACGTGGCGTGATGCCTTGTGGCTGGGCGTGATCGTGGTGATCGGCATCAACTTGCGACCCTTGCTGACGTCGATCAGCCCATTGATGACGACGATCCGCGCGGCAACCGGCCTGAGCTTCTACGGCGCGTCATTGCTGACGAGCCTGCCGGTTGTCGCGATGGGCATCGGCGCATTCGGTGCCGGTGCGCTGACCCGTACGATCGGCGAGACGCGCGGCGTCGCGCTCGGTTTGCTGGCGATCGGCCTGGCTTGCGGCGCGCGCTGGGCAACGGCAGCAAGCGGCGCCGGCCTGTTGTTGACGGCTGCGCTGGCGGGCGTCGGTGTCGCGGCGATTCAGGCTCTGCTGCCTGCGGTCATGAAGCAGCGCTTCCATACGCGGGTGCCGTTGGCAATGGGTGTCTTCTCGGCATCGATCATGGGTGGCGGCGGACTGGGGGCGCGCCTGAGTCCATGGGTGAGCAACGCAACGGGATCGTGGCATGCGGGGCTCGCGGTATGGGCTATTCCTGCGCTGATCGCAGTGATCTGCTGGTTGGGTCTGAATCTTCGGTCTTCGGCCGGCGTTGCAGCACAGCCCGCTGTCACGCGCCCCGTGGCGCCTCTTTTGTGGCGCAAACGGCG
Source organism: Paraburkholderia agricolaris (assembly GCF_009455635.1). NCBI lineage: Bacteria > Pseudomonadati > Pseudomonadota > Betaproteobacteria > Burkholderiales > Burkholderiaceae > Paraburkholderia > Paraburkholderia agricolaris. The sequence continues at coordinate 1,575,449 of NZ_QPER01000002.1, read as the reverse complement.
CGCGTGGACACTTGGCCTTTACTTTGGCATCGTCAACGGTGGGTACACGACGCTCGTCGCGTGGTTGCCCGCGTTTTATCAGCAGCGTGGCGTGAGTGTCACGGATAGCGGCTCGTTGCTTGCCAGCATGACGATGTTTCAGGCAGCAGCAGCTTTATTGCTTCCGCTGGCCGCAGCGCCATTCCGGGACCGGCGGCCGTGGCTGGTTCTGGGCTTGTCCGCCCAGTTCGTCGGCTTGCTCGGGTTGATCCTATGGCCCGATGCGGCGCCGTTGGTCTGGGTCGGCGTTGCCGGCGCCGGACTTGGCGGGACGTTCTCGTTGACACTCGTGACCGCCATGGATCATTCGGCCGATCATCGCGTCGCGGGAAAACTGGTCGCGTTCACTCAGGGTGTCGGGTTTATCGTCGCCGCCGTCGCGCCCGTTTTTGCCGGGATCGTTCGCGGCTGGAGCGGCGGGTTTGGGGCTGCATGGATCATGCTCGCAGTTAGCATAGCCGCCATGATTGCAGTCAGCTGTCTGTTCTCACCCCGCAGTTACGCGCGGTGGTATTGATCGGCGCACGCGTTCCCTTTCTCTACTTTGCCCGGCCGGGCGTCATCGCAGAACTGGCCGCCGGCATGAAGAGTGCGGGCTGCGCTGCAGGTGTGGTGTGGCGTGGTGTGATGTGGCGCCCCGCTTCGGTGCACACCCCGCGGACGCACCGCGCAAGTGCAGCCTCCTTTCCCGGCACCGCTGATAAGCCCGTGATTGCGTTAGCTTCGCCGTGATTGGCTGGCACTGGCATACAGGTTGCTTTATCGATGGTCAGCCGTCGATAAACCCTACCCCATGCTGCGTGTTCTTCTCGTTACCGATACCGACAAGCCGATAGGCGATCTGCGCGACGCACTCGCACGACTTGGCTACGAGATGCTGGCCGGCACGGCGACGCCGCAAGCGCTGCACCGCGTGGTGCAGAGCGAACGGCCGGATGTCATCATCATCGATACGGAATCGCCGTCACGCGATACGCTCGAACAGCTCGCGGTGATGAATGCCACCGCGCCCCGTCCGGTGCTGATGTTCAGCCACGACGCGAACCAGCAACTGATTCGCGACGCGGTCGGTGCGGGCGTCACGGCCTATCTCGTCGAAGGGCTCGCCACGGAACGGCTCGCGCCGATTCTCGAAGTGGCGCTCGCACGCTTTGCGCAGGAGTCGCAGCTACGCGAACGGCTCGCGCAAGTCGAAAGCGAACTCACCGAACGCAAGCTGATCGATCGCGCCAAACGCCTGCTGATGGATCAACAGAAGATCACCGAACACGCTGCGTACGCCAACCTGCGCAAACGCGCAATGAACCAGGGCGTCAAACTCGCCGAAGTCGCGCGTGCTGTTATCGCGTCGGCGGAATCGCTCAAATGAAGCGCCGCTCATGAACTCTGCCGCCTCCGCCTCCCCCTCGTCCGTGCCTGCACCGCTCGAGAAAACTCATCTTCGGCTCGGCTTCGTCGCACTGTCCGATGCGGCGCCGCTCGTCGCCGCCAAGCTGCTCGAATTCGGCCACGCCCATGGCCTGACGCTGGAGTTGTGCCGCCAGCCGTCATGGGCCGCCGTGCGCGACAAGCTGCTGTCCGGCGATCTCGATGCGGCGCACGTGCTCTACGGCCTCGTCTACGGCGTGCAACTTGGCCTCGGCGGTCCGCAAACGGATATGGCCGTGCTGACGGTGCTCAATCGCAACGGCCAGGCGATCACGCTGTCAACGCGCCTCGCCGATGCGTTGGCCGAACACGGCAGCTTGCCCAAAGCGTTGGCGACGCTCGGCCGCAAGCCGGTGTTCGCGCAGACCTTCCCCACCGGCACGCACGCAATGTGGCTGCCCTACTGGCTCGCGTCGCAAGGCGTGCATCCATTGCGCGATACCGAGAGCGTGGTGATTCCACCGCCGCAAATGGTCGCCGCGCTTTCCGAAGAGAAGCTCGACGGCCTCTGCGTCGGCGAACCGTGGAACGCAATGGCGGAAGCGAACGGTGTCGGCAGAACAGTCGCTTATACGAGCGAGGTGTGGCCCGATCATCCCGAGAAAGTGCTGGCATGCCGGCACGATTTTGTCGGCGCGAATCCGAATACCGCGCGCGCCCTCGTCCAGACGATGCTCGAAGCATGCCGCTGGCTCGACGGCGCCGGACATCGCGAGGAGATTGCACACTGGCTTGCGCGGCCCGAGTTCATCGGCATCGACGAAGCGTTGATCGCAGCGCGCTTCGGCAACGAAATCGCTGCCTCGGCGCCGCGCGGCCTGCCGGTACGGTTCTTCGACAACGGCGCGGTGAACTACCCGCGCGCCGCCGAGGGCGCCTGGTTTCTCACGCAGTTCGAACGCTGGGGCATGATCGACGCACGCGCGGATTACGCGGAAATCGCGGCGCGGATCAATCAGACGCAGTTGTATCGCGAAGCAGCCGCACGCGTTGGCGTAGCCGTGCCTGGCGATGAACATTCTCAACGGCTCATCGACGGCAAGATGTGGGGTAGCGAGACGGTAGCTACGGCCTACGCGAGGAGCTTCGCTATCCGCGCATAGCGAGCATTGCGGTGATTACAGCGTGGTCATCACGCGAGCACGGCCTTTAACGTCGGAAACCGCACGCTGACCACAAGACCACCGCCGGGCGCCTCACTCAACGCGATCGATGCGCCGTGCACGCGCGCAATTTCCCGCACGATCGACAAGCCCAGCCCGCTACCCTCGACCGCTTGCGTCGCCTCACTGCGATAGAAGCGCTCAAACACCGCATCGCGCTCGCCGACGTCAATCCCCGGTCCGTTGTCGATCACCTGCAGCAGTGCCTGTCCGGCTTCGCATGCAACGCGCACGGTAATCACCGCCCCATCGCCGGAATAACGAATTGCGTTATCGATCAGATTGCCGACCAGTTCCGCCAGCAGATCGCTCTGCCCCATCACCTCGATACGCACGTCCTGTTCGAAGCCTAGATCGATGCCACGCGAGCGTGCCACCGGCGACCAGTCGAGCGTCACACTGCGCGCTACCTTGTGCAGCGGCACAGCGGCATGTTTGACGGTATATCCGCTGTCCGCATCGAGCCGCGAGAGCGACAGCAATTGCTGCACGATGCGCACCGCCTGCTGCACCGCGCGATTCAGCCGCCGCAAATGCACGCCTTGCCGGCGGTTGCCTATCGAGGTTTCTTCACCACCGTCGATATCGCGCAGCGCCAGCTCCGACTCGGCCTGAATGATCGCAAGCGGCGTCTTCAACTGATGCGCGGCGTCGTTGAAAAATCGCCTGCGTGACAACTGCATTAGCTGCGTACGGCCAATGTACTGATTGATCGAATCGACCAGCGGCGCGACTTCGCTAGGCAAGCCCACCGTATCGAGCGGCGTCGGATCGTTCTCGGCACGCGCGGCGACTTTGGCCGACAGGCGGTTCAGCGGCCGCAAGCCGCGCGCAACCCCCAGCCATACAATGCCTAGCGCGAGCACCACCAGCAGGAATTCCTGTTGCAACGAGCCGATCAGAATCTCGCGCGCCAGCGCCTGGCGCTGTTCGATCGTTTCGCCGACCCGCACCAGCACCACGCGCGTTTGCGCGCTCGGCACGTCGTGGACCGGCAGCCGCAGCATCGCAATGCGCAGCGGGCGACCACGAAACATGTCGTCGTAAAACTGCACGCTGTAGAGATCGCCAGACGCCTTCGTGCCTGCCGGCAAGTCCGGATAACCGGTCACCACCCGGCCACCCTCCTCGCGAATCTGATAGTAGATATTGCCGCCGCCGTTGGATTCGAACATCTCCAGCGCCAGATACGGCAAATCGACTTCGATCTGGGCGTCGCGCAAACGGATGCCGTCGCGGATCGAGCGCAGCGAAAACTCCAGCGTGCGATCGAAGGCCGCGTGCGCCGCGTTCATTGCGCGTTGATACGTGAGCCATGCATCGAAAGCGAGTAGCAAAAGCAGGGGCAGCAACAACCAGAGCGCGACGCGAACGCGCAGATTCGGCCGCGTCATGCGTCTTTCGCTTCCAGCAGATAGCCGAGCCCGCGCAACGTCACAATGCCGACCGAACTGCGTTCGAGCTTCTTGCGCAAACGGTGCACATAGATCTCGATGGCCTCGGCATTCACCGATTCATCGAGCCCGAAGATTTTCTCCGAGAGTGTGTCCTTGTTGATCGCGCGGCCGTTGCGCAGGATCAGCACCTCGAGTACCGAACGTTCACGCGGAGTCAACGCGAGCGGCTCGCCGTCGAGCGTGAAGCCACGATCGACACTGTCGTAAAGCAGCGTGCCGCACTGCGCGTGCAGCGGTTCCTGCCCATGACTGCGGCGCAACAGGGCCCGCGCACGCGCCTCAAGTTCAGTGAGCGCGAAGGGCTTGGCGAGGTAGTCGTCGGCGCCGAGATCGAGGCCGCGCACGCGCTCTTCCACCGAACCATGCGCGGTCAGCATCAAGACGGGCACCGCGTTGCGCCGCGCGCGCAGACGGCGTAACACTTCGAGGCCGTCGAGCTTGGGCAGACCGATATCGAGAATCACCAGTGCGTAGTCTTGCGTGCGCAAAACATGGTCGGCGGATTCGCCGTCGTGCATGCAATCGACGGTGAGTTTCGCGCTGGTCAACGCGTCGGTCAGCGAGCGGGAAAGGATCGGATTGTCTTCAACCAGCAGCACACGCATAAACAGAATCCCAGGGAAATCCATGAGGCGGATTCGACCATTGTGACGCATTTCTTTCGAAAACTGAAAGCATTCAGAAAGCACGCTTCTCTTACCATTCGCCTACACAAAACAAACACAATGTTTTCTGGAGGAAGACGTGCAAATCTCTTTGAAGTATCTCGCCGTAGCGGTTGCATTCGCCGCAAACTCAGCTTGGGCGGCCTTTCCGGCCGGCTATCCCAGCGACTATCAGGCCACCGTCGACGCGGCAAAGAAGGAAGGCAAGCTGATCGTGTATTCGGTCACGGACACTGCCCTCGTGCGCCCGCTCATCAAGGATTTTGAAAGCTTGCACGGCATCAAGGTCGAATACAACGACATGAACAGTACCGAGCTGTACAACCGCTACATCAGCGAGAACGCCGCCAGCAGCACCAGCGCCGACGTGTTGTGGAGCTCGGCAATGGACCTGCAGGTGAAGCTCGTCAACGACGGTCTGATGGCCAGCTACGAATCGCCCGAAGCGAAGCAGCTTCCGCAATGGGCGCAGTATCAGAAGCAGGCATACGGCACCACCTACGAGCCGCTCGCGATCGTCTACAACAAGCGCCTGCTGCCGGCCGGCGAAGTGCCGCAAACGCGCGCCGATCTGATCAAGCTGCTGCAAAACAAGCCCGATCAGTTCAAGGGCAAGGTCACGACATACGACATCGAAAAATCCGGTGTCGGCTTCAACTATCTGACGCAGGACGCGCGCGTCAATCCGCAAGTCACGTGGGACCTCGTGAAAGCCATGGGCGCAACCGGCCCGAAGCTGCAATCGAGTACCGGCGCGATGATGGAACGCATCTCGTCGGGTGAAAACCTGATCGGCTACAACATTCTCGGTTCGTACGCGCTCACCAAAGCAAAGAAAGACCCGTCGATCGGCTACGTCTATCCGAAGGACTACACGCTGGTGGTGAGCCGCCTCGTGACGATTTCGAAGAAGGCGCAAAGCCCTAATGCCGCGAAGCTGTGGGTCGACTATCTGCTGTCGCAACGCGGTCAAACCTTGCTCGCAAACCAGGCCAGCCTGTTCTCGATTCGCGCGGACGTAGACGGTGAAACGTCGATGGCCGGTCTGACGAAGCAGCTTGGCGACTCGCTCAAGCCGATCCCGATCGGCGCCGGCCTGCTGGTGTATCTCGACCAGTCCAAGCGGCTTGAATTCCTCAAGCAATGGCAACAGTCGATCAAGCGTTAAGCCTCGACTGACCTGACGGCGCGCGCGCCGAAACGCGCGGGCGCCCTACCTTTCCTGACTACCTGTCGATATGCGGCTTTTACGCTGCAGGGGGACACTCATGCTTTCCACTAGCGCAACCGGACACCGCGATGCCTCACCACGCGCGGCCGACGGCGGCACGATAGGCGCGCTGCCGCGCGGCGGTCTGCAGCCATTTGCGGGCTTGCTGCGCTGGCTCGTCGTCGCGGTGCTGACCGTCGCGGTGGCGCTGCCGCTCGGCTTCATTCTGCTGCAAAGCGTGCTGAACGCACCGTTCTTCGACGCGAAACGCACATTCGGTCTGACCGGTTTCGAATTCATTTTCAACGACCCCGACTTCTGGTCCGCGCTGAAGAACTCTTTCATCATCGCGGGCGGGATGCTGTTCATCTCGATCCCACTCGGCGGCATTCTGGCGTTCCTGATGGTGCGCACCGACTTGCCTGGACGCCGCTGGCTCGAACCGCTGCTGCTCACCCCCGTGTTCGTTTCGCCGATGGTGCTTGCATTCGGCTACGTGGTCGCGGCCGGCCCGGTCGGTTTCTATTCGGTCTGGTGGAAGGCATTGTTCGGCGCCGCCGAAGCGCCCTGGAGCGTGTATTCGGTTCTCGCAATCACGATCATCGTCGGACTCACCCATGTGCCCCACGTGTACCTGTATTCGTCGGCGGCGCTGCGCAATCTCGGCTCGGATGTCGAAGAAGCCGCGCGCGTCGCCGGAGCGCGGCCCTTCCGCGTCGCACTCGACGTCAGCCTGCCGATGACGCTGCCCGCGCTGCTGTTCGCGGGCGTGCTGGTGTTCTTCCTCGGCTTCGAAGTGTTCGGCCTGCCGCTCGTGCTCGGCGACCCCGAAGGTCACCTCGTGCTGGCGACGTATCTGTACAAGCTCACGAACAAGCTCGGCGTGCCTTCGTATCATCTGATGGCCGCGGTCGCCGTATGCATCGTCGCAATCACTTTTCCGCTGGTGCTGCTGCAACGACGCTTGCTGAAGAGCGCGAACCGCTTTGTCACGGTCAAGGGTAAAGCGGGACGTCAGACCTTGTTGCCGCTCGGCGCATGGCGTTGGGTTGCATTGGCAATCGTCGCGCTGTGGCTGCTGCTCACGGTGTTCGTCCCGCTCTCCGGCATCACGCTGCGCGCGTTCGTCACCAACTGGGGCGAAGGTGTGAATCTCGCCGACGTGCTGACGCTCGCGAACTTCACCGAACTGTTCGAACAGGACAACCTGGTTCGCGCGATTCTCAATACGCTCGGCATCGGCGTGATCGGCGGCGCGCTGGCCGTGGGTTTCTATTCGCTGGTCGCCTTTGCGGGCCATCGCCGTAACGACTGGGCCACGCGCCTGCTCGATTACCTCGTGCTGCTGCCGCGTGCGGTGCCCGGCTTGCTCGCCGGTCTCGCCTTCCTGTGGATCTTCCTCTTCGTGCCCGGTCTGAAGGAATTGAAGAACTCCATGTGGAGCATCTGGATTGCCTACACGGTCGTGTGGCTCGCGTACGGCATGCGCCTGATTCAAAGCGCACTGCTGCAAGTCGGACCCGAACTCGAAGAAGCAGGCCGCAGCGTCGGCGGAACCCGCGCGCGCGTCAGTCTCGATGTGACGCTGCCACTCGTGCGCTTCGGCCTGCTCGCGGCATGGCTGCTGATTTTCATGATTTTCGAGCGCGAATACTCGACCGCCGTCTATCTGCTCTCGCCCGGCACTGAAGTGATCGGCGCACTGCTGGTGTCGCTGTGGGCGACCGGCGCGGTCGATCAGGTCGCGGCGCTTTCTGTCATCAACATCGCGATGGTCGGCGTCGGACTCGGCGTCGCCCTGCGCTTCGGAGTGAAATTGCATGGATAAGCTCTCGGTCGACAACCTGTTTCTCAGCTATGGCGACAACCCGATCCTGAAGGGTGTGTCGTTCGACCTGAACCCCGGCGAAGTGGTGTGCCTGCTCGGCGCGTCGGGCAGCGGCAAGACCACCCTGCTGCGTGCGGTCGCGGGACTCGAGCAGCCCTCCTCGGGCCGTATCGAACTGGACGGCAAGGTGTTCTTCGACGGTACCGCTCAAGTCGATCTGCCGGTCGAACAACGCTCGCTCGGCCTCGTGTTTCAGTCGTATGCGCTATGGCCGCATCGCACCGTGGCGGACAACGTCGGCTATGGATTGAAGTTGCGGCGCGTATCGGCCGCTGAGCAGAAAAAACGCGTGCAGTCCGCGCTCGACCAGCTCGGCCTCGGCCATCTCGCCGCGCGTTATCCGTATCAGCTTTCCGGCGGCCAGCAGCAGCGTGTGGCGATTGCGCGTGCGCTGGTCTACAACCCGCCCGTCATTCTGCTCGACGAACCGCTGTCGAATCTCGACGCCAAGCTGCGTGAAGAAGCGCGCGCCTGGTTGCGCGAACTGATCGTTTCGCTGGGTTTGTCCGCGTTGTGCGTCACGCACGACCAGACGGAGGCGATGGCGATGTCCGATCGCATCCTGCTGCTGCGCAACGGGCGCATCGAACAGGAAGGCACGCCAGCCGAACTGTATGGTGCGCCCCGCTCGCTCTATACCGCCGAGTTCATGGGCAGCAATAACCGCATCGACGCGCGCGTGGCCGCGGTCGACGGCGAACGCGTGACGCTGGCCGGTGACGGCTGGCAATTGCAGGCGCAGGCGCGCGAAGCGCTCAGCGCCGGGCAAAACGCGCAGGCCGTGATTCGCCTCGAGCGTGTGCAGGTCGCCGATGGTCCGGGCGCGAACCGCCTCGAGGCCGATCTGATTACCTCGATGTATCTCGGCGACCGCTGGGAATACCTGTTCCATTGCGGCGATCTGCGCCTGCGTGCCTTCGGCCACGTACCGCGCGCGGCCGGCCGTCACTGGATTGAATTTCCCGCCAACGACTGCTGGGCGTTCGCGCAGGCGAGCTAACACGTGTCGATGGACCTGGCAGCACCGCATCCCCAACCGAAGTAAAAAAACCAAGCACAGGAGACTGTTGATGAAGTGGAGTATGAAGAAGGCAACCCTTGGCGTGACCTGCGCCGGCCTCGCCGGATTTGCAGCAACGGCACATGCGCAATCGAGCGTGACCTTGTACGGCATCGTCGACGCAGGCGTCGAGTATGTGAATCACGCGAGCAAGGACGGTGGCGCCGCGCGTCTCGTGTCCGGCGGCAAGAACACTTCGCGCTGGGGCCTGCGTGGCGTCGAGGATCTGGGCGGCGGCCTGAAGGCGGTCTTTCAGTTGGAAAGCGGTATCAACATTGCGAACGGTCAGTTCGACGACGGCCCCGGCGCGATCTTCGACCGCCGCGCCACGATCGGCCTGAAAAACCGCTTCGGGCAAATCACGCTCGGCCGCAATTTCACGACCACCTATGACTACATGCTGCAGTTCGACCCGATGGGTTACGCACCGAACTACTCGTGGGCGACCTCATCCACGGCGACGGGTGGCCGCAAGGACGGTTTGTTCTCGCGTTCGGCCAATTCCGTGCGCTATGACGGCACATTCTCCGGCTTCAAATTCGGCGCCATGTACGGCTTCGGTAACGTGCCGGGCAGCATGAAGTCGAGCTCGAAGTATGACTTCGGCCTGGGCTACGAGAATGGTCCATTCGCCGTGGTCGCCACGTTCGACCGGCAGAACGGCGCCAACGACAGCGTGACGCCCGCGGACACCACCAACTACATCCAGGGCATTCACGCGGGCTTGAGTTATGACTTCGGCGCGGTGAAGGCGATGGCCGGCTATCGCAACTATCGGCGCACCTTCCACACCGCCGCGCCGACGTTGCGCAGCGATATGTACTGGCTTGGCGGTCAATACGACGTGACGCCGTTCTTCTCGCTGTTTGCCGCGGTCTATCATCAGGACATCAAGGATGCGAGCGACGCCGATCCGACGCTGATCTCACTGCGCGGGCAGTACGCGTTGTCAAAGCGAACCGTGCTGTATATGGCGGGCGGTTATGCAATGGCCAAGCATGGCAACGCGGTCAGCCTGTCGCGCGATCTAACCGGCGCGGCGGATACGCAAACGGGTGTGACGGCGGGGATTCAGCATCGGTTCTGATGCATTGGTGCGGCTAAAGCAGAGCGAGGCGCGCCGAGGATCAATCCTTCGGCGCGCCTCGCTCGTCTGGTTTTAGATAGCTCTATACCATTCGATCGCCTAGAATAAATCGAACACACTGAACAGGCGCCCGCGTCGTTATTAAATTCGCGCCCATGCCCGCAGGAGACACGCCATGTCACAGACAAGCCGCGATACCCCTGAGACGCCGCGCCACGGTCTGCTATGGTTTGTTGCATTGTGGCTGCTCGGCGTCGGCGGCACGGCACTACTCGTGCTGCCGTTTCATCTCCTGGTCGCGGCAGCAATCCATCACGCGCATTGACACTTTTCCCGGCGCTGACGCGTCCGTACCGGCCGCAACTCAAGACCGTCCAAGCGTGGGCGGCAACTGCCCAAGCTGCCGGAATACCGATAACCAGTCCTCCAGGTGCCACGTCTTCGCGATCAGACTTCCGCGCATCTGATGGAAAGAGTGAATCGCGAAACTGATGTGTCTGGAACTGGCAGCAATGCCAAGTAGCTCCCCGGTTTGCGTGCCGCTGATCTCCGCACGAACGCCTACCCGGTCCCCATGAATCAGCACGTCGAGAATCGCGATTTTTATATCCGGCAACGCTGTGGCAATGCTCGCGAATATGGGCACCATCTGGTCGGGTCCTGGCGCCACGCCGACGGGCTCGGGAATATATTCCCAATCCGGGGTCACCACCTTTCGTAACAAGGGGACGCTTTTCTGCTCGAAGGCGCGATAAAGCCCTTCAATCGCTTCACGGGTGATAGCTTCGTCGGTCGATACGGTCATGTCCGGTTACTCCTGAAGATTGCATGGTGCCCGCGATCAGGGTAGCGGTTTGCGGAAAATGGTGCCGCCATAACCGAGCACGATATTGTCGACTTCAAACGGTGACGCTTCCTGCGCTTCGAGGATAAACGCCACATGGCCGGAGGTCAGTTTGCCGGTTATCGCGGCGACCAGGTCGTCATCGAACGCGTCCTTGATTGCGTGCTCAGCCAATCCGCCGCTCGCCCCGATCGTGAAGCCAAGGATCGACCCGACCGGCCCCCCGAGCATTCCGATCAGACCGCCAGTTAGCGCACCGATCACTGTGCCCCAAAACGGCCGGGTCTGCTTGTCGAGCAAAATCAGCTTACCTGTAGCATCCTTTTGAACCAGTACGCCACTCTCGATTTTGAAACCAAGGTCTTTTTCCTCAAAATTCCTGAAATCCCGGCCCGCTCTTTCGGCAACGTCCACGCTGTCGAAAACTGCAACAATCAATTGCTGTGCCATTTGATAACTCCTCGTATCACTGACGGTGTCTATCAAAGATAGTGATTTTCGCAGCGCGTGCCATCGGTTTATTTCCGATGTATGGCATCGGTCGAAGTGAGCATCGACGTCCGCGCGCACTCTACCGAGAATGTCCGGCGTGCAGTTGTTTAGCATCGTCACAATCAGCCGTACCCGCGTGGAGACCTCGCGCTGTGTCTGACTCAGGAGATTCAATTCCAATGGCGGCAGGTCGACACCCGGCAGAATGCGAACCAGCCGCCCGTCCGCGAGCGCTTCGACACACGCCGGTTCTTCCAGCACACCGATGCCCGCACCCGAGAGGATCATTTCATACATCGGCCGCCAATGACTCGTCTTGATCGCGGTGCGGATCGGCACGCTCTCCACCACCGTCGCGACGTGCCTGAGCGGCAACTGGTCCGTGCCGAACATGCCCTGCACCCGGATGAACGGATGCTTCACCAGTTCAGACGGCTCGGCAATCGGACCGTGCCGGCCCAGATAACCCGGTGCGGCAACCAGCACGCGCCCAACCTGACCCAACTGACGGGCAATGAAGGCCCCTTCGCCCAGTTGCCCAAGACGAAATGAAATGTCCACGCCCTCCGTCACCAGATCGACGATCCTGTCGTTCAGAACCAGTTCCAGCTCCAGTTGCGGATAGGTTTCACGCACCCGCGTCAACACCTCCGGCACGATCGTTTCGCCGAAGCAGTGCGGCGCCGCGATACGAATCGTGCCCTTGAGCTCCTCGCCGTCGTTCGACACCTCGGCGACCGCCTGCTCCACGGCATGCAGGATCCGCTTGCTGCGCTCGTAGAACGTGAGCCCTTCAGGCGTGCAATTGAAAGCGCGCGCGCTACGCAGCAGAAGCCGGCAGCCCAGATACTTCTCGAGCCGCTCGATGCGCTCGCTTGCGGCCGGCTGACCGATATTGAGGTCTCGCGCCGCGCCGGAAATACTCCCGCGTTCAACCATCCTTACGTAGATGCGCATGGCTTCGAGCAGATTCACCGTACTCAACCTCCATTCGCAATGCGAATTAATTGGCGTCGCCTTCTGGGCCAGAATAGCGAAGCCTGTTCGGATGGTAACGGTATGACAGGAGAATAAAAGACCGTCAGACCCAATATGAAGTATCGAAACAGACGCAGAGATTGACGACAGAATAATGTCGAAGCATATCGGCGCCCAATCACGCCTCACACCGCATTGGCACAACGCCGGCTGGCTCAGCCCGCGAAACGCTATCGAGCCGCCATTCCGCCCTCGCAAGGCGCGTACGAACTCGTTGAAGACCTTCATGCACTTTCCATAAAGTGCCTCGGCGGTATAACATCCCCGGGTGTATAGCAAACAGAAAGCATTCGCTCCATTCCTGGAATCCGTGACGGTTTATCAATAATCAATCCGATGCCTAAAGACGACATCCCAGAACCGCAAGCCGTATGTAATAACATTACCCGTAGCGCGATCTTCATCGTCGCGACCCTCAAGGATGGTCAGGACCCCGCTGAACAGGTGCGTGCGTGGTGCGGCGACGTTGCCGCCCTGGTGCGCTCGGTGGGCAAGCGCGTCCCGTCCGGCAACCTGTCGTGCGTGGTCGGCTTCGGCTCCGACGTGTGGGACACGCTGTTCGGCGCGCCGCGCCCGGCGGCGCTGCATCCGTTTCGCGAATTCGGCTCGGGCGAACGCCGCGCCGTGAGCACGCCCGGGGATATCCTGCTGCACATCCGCGCCGATCAGATGGACCTCTGCTTCGAACTCGCCACGCAACTGGCGGGACGGCTTGGCGATGCGGTCACGGTGATCGAAGAAGTGCACGGGTTTCGCAACTTCGATCTGCGCAGCATGGTGGGTTTCGTCGACGGTACCGAGAATCCGGAAGGTCGCGAGGCCGTGGACTTCACGCTTATCGGCGACGAGGATCGGGAATTCGAGGCCGGCAGCTACGTCATCGTGCAGAAGTACCTGCACGACATGACCGGCTGGAACGCGCTTTCGGTCGAGACCCAGGAGCGCATTATCGGCCGCACGAAACTGTCCGATATCGAACTCGACGAAGCGGTCAAACCCACCTGTTCGCACAGCTCGCTCACCACGATCACCGAGAACGGCGAGGAAGTGAAGATCCTGCGCGACAACATGCCATTCGGGCGCCCCGGCATGGGCGAGTTCGGCACCTACTTTATCGGCTATGCGCGTTCGCCCGAACCGATCGAGCAGATGATGGAAAACATGTTCGTCGGGCGGCCGCCGGGCAACTACGACCGGCTGCTCGACTACAGCCGCGCGGTCACGGGCAACCTCTTCTTCGTGCCGTCGGCCAGCTTGCTCGAGGCGCTCGCGGATCGCGATCCGCAAACTGCCGCCGTTGTCGCGCAAGCGCCCGACTCCTCTTCATCCACCGGGCCGCGTCATGACGGCTCGCTGAATATTGGCTCTCTCAAGGGAATCTCTCAACATGAATAATCTGCATCGCGAGCTTGCCCCCATCTCTCATGCCGCCTGGTCGCAGATCGAAGACGAAGTGGCTCGCACCTTCAAGCGCAGTGTTGCCGGCCGTCGCGTGGTTGACGTCAAGGGTCCTGGCGGAACCGAACTATCCGGCGTCGGCACCGGGCACCAGATCGCGATCACCGCGCCGCAGCAGGGCGTTGTGGCGAAGCTGTCCGAGGTCAAGAGCCTTGTCGAGTTGACCGTGCCGTTCGAACTGCAGCGCGAAGCGATCGACAGCGTCTTGCGTGGCGCAAAAGATGCTGACTGGCAGCCCGCGAAGGAAGCCGCAAAAGAACTCGCCTACGCCGAAGATCGCGCGATTTTCGACGGCTATAAGGCCGCGGGTATCGGCGGCCTGCGCGAAGGCTCGTCGAACCCGGCGCTCGCGCTGCCGGCCGACGTTGCCGCTTATCCGAACACGATTAGCAACGCGCTCGAAGAACTGCGGCTTGCCGGTGTCGACGGTCCCTATTCCGTGCTGCTTGGCGCCGACGCCTACACGGCACTCGCCGAGGCGCGCGATCAGGGTTATCCGGTCATCGAACACATCAAGCGGATTGTGAGCGGCGACGTCATCTGGGCGCCCGCGCTGGCAGGCGGCAGCGTAATCTCCACGCGCGGCGGCGATTTCGAATTGCACCTTGGCGAAGAGCTGTCGATCGGTTATTCGAGCCATACCGACACGGTAGTGCGCCTCTATCTGCGCGAGACGCTGACCTTCCTCGCGCTGACGAGTGAAGCATCGGTGTCGCTGACCCAGGCCGAATAAGGCAGGTCAAATAAGGCAGCCGGAACAGGCGCCTGCACAGGCCCGGATTTACTTCATTTTCCGGGCCTTTTCGAAAGCCTCGTCGATCTTGCCGACCATGTAGAACGCCTGCTCCGGCAGGCTGTCGCATTCGCCGTCGACGATCATCTTGAAGCCACGGATCGTTTCCTTCAGCGATACATATTTGCCCGGCGTCCCCGTGAATACTTCGGCGACATGGAACGGCTGCGACAGGAAACGCTGGATCTTCCGCGCACGCGCCACGGCGAGCTTGTCTTCCGGCGCCAGTTCGTCCATACCCAGAATCGCGATAATGTCGCGCAGTTCCTTGTAGCGTTGCAGCGTTTGCTGCACGCCACGCGTGATCGAGTAGTGCTCTTCACCGATCACGTTCGGGTCGATCTGACGCGAGGTCGAATCGAGCGGGTCCACGGCCGGATAGATACCCAGCGAAGCGATGTCACGCGACAACACGACGGTTGCGTCCAGGTGGCCGAAGGTCGTAGCCGGCGACGGGTCGGTCAAGTCATCCGCAGGGACGTACACGGCCTGCACCGACGTGATCGAACCGGTCCTGGTCGACGTAATACGCTCTTGCAGCTTACCCATTTCTTCAGCCAGCGTAGGCTGATAGCCCACTGCCGACGGCATACGGCCGAGCAGTGCCGACACTTCGGTACCGGCCAGCGTGAAACGGTAGATGTTGTCGACGAAGAACAGCACGTCCAGACCTTCGTCACGAAAGTATTCAGCGATCGTCAGACCGGTCAGCGCGACCCGCAGGCGGTTGCCCGGTGGCTCGTTCATCTGGCCGTACACGAGCGTCACCTTGTCGAGAACGTTCGAGTCCTTCATCTCGTGATAGAAGTCGTTCCCCTCACGGGTACGCTCGCCAACACCGGCGAACACAGAGTAACCACCGTGTTCTTTAGCGATGTTGTTGATCAGTTCCATCATGTTCACGGTCTTGCCCACACCGGCGCCACCGAACAGGCCAACCTTACCGCCCTTCGCGAACGGGCAGATCAGGTCGATAACCTTGATCCCGGTTTCGAGCAGTTCGGTCGACGGCGACAACTC
Source organism: Paraburkholderia agricolaris (assembly GCF_009455635.1). Classification (NCBI taxonomy): domain Bacteria; kingdom Pseudomonadati; phylum Pseudomonadota; class Betaproteobacteria; order Burkholderiales; family Burkholderiaceae; genus Paraburkholderia; species Paraburkholderia agricolaris. Next base: position 1,559,807 of record NZ_QPER01000002.1, on the reverse strand, counting down.
CTCGAATGCCGGCGCCTTCTGGTGAATCGAACGCGTGTGCTCGCTATCGATCGGCCCTGCTTCATCGATCGGACGCCCCAGTACATCCATGATGCGGCCGAGGGTCGCCTTCCCGACTGGCACGGAAATCGGGTGACCGGTGTTTTTCACCATCAGGCCCCGGCGCAAGCCGTCCGACGAACCCAGACAGATGGTGCGGACCACGCCGTCGCCCAACTGCTGCTGGACTTCGAGCGTGAGGCCCGAGCCTTCCAGCACCAGCGCGTCGTAGATCTTTGGAATGTGCCCGGGCGGAAACTCCACGTCGATAACAGCGCCGATGCATTGCACGATCTTGCCTTCAACCATCGTCAAACCTCATCGCGTTTTGCGGAATCGAGCAAACAGGCAGCGAATGCCGGAAGCTAAATGAGCGAGCTGCGCGAACGAACTGCGTTGTCTATGAAAGATAGTCATTCCCCTCAAACTTGCCACTTGTTCTTCCCAATTCCTGCTATCGGTTAAGGAATCGCCTATCCAGCCCGCTCGCTGGCCAAGCTGGAAACAGCCTGAGCCGATATTTAGAATCGGCACGCGGCGGATGTTTCCGCCTGGCAAGTTGCTCGATAATCCAGGCGGAGTGACTTCGCCGGGAAAACAGAAGCTGACCCGCTCGTCGAGGGCTCAGGCCCGCAACGACGGTTTCAGAATCGCGGACACCTCATCGTCGGGAAGTACTTCAAAGCGATTTGTCACTGCGCCGCAATCGACGTGCACTCTTTCCAGAATTTCCGACGTGCACTTTCTCAACATCGTCACCATCGTCCGCACCCGTGGCGGCACCGGACGTTGCGCCTGCGTCAGTACATTCAGATCGAATGGCAGCACTTCGAATTCCGGCAGGATGCGGACCAGCCGCCCGTCCGCGAGCGCCTCGACACACGCCGGTTCTTCCAGCACACCGATGCCCGCACCCGAGAGGATCATTTCATACATCGGCCGCCAATGACTCGTCTTGATCGCGGTGCGGATCGGCACGCTCTCCACCACCGTCGCGACGTGCCTGAGCGGCAACTGGTCCGTGCCGAACATGCCCTGCACCCGGATGAACGGATGCTTCACCAGTTCAGACGGCTCGGCAATCGGACCGTGCCGGCCCAGATAACCCGGTGCGGCAACCAGCACGCGCCCAACCTGACCCAACTGACGGGCAATGAAGGCCCCTTCGCCCAGTTGCCCAAGACGAAATGAAATGTCCACGCCCTCCGTCACCAGATCGACGATCCTGTCGTTCAGAACCAGTTCCAGCTCCAGTTGCGGATAGGTTTCACGCACCCGCGTCAACACCTCCGGCACGATCGTTTCGCCGAAGCAGTGCGGCGCCGCGATACGAATCGTGCCCTTGAGCTCCTCGCCGTCGTTCGACACCTCGGCGACCGCCTGCTCCACGGCATGCAGAATCCGCTTGCTGCGCTCGTAGAACGTGAGCCCTTCAGGCGTGCAATTGAAAGCGCGCGCGCTACGCAGCAGAAGCCGGCAGCCCAGATACTTCTCGAGCCGCTCGATGCGCTCGCTCGCGGCCGGCTGACCGATATTGAGGTCTCGCGCCGCGCCGGAAATACTCTCCCGTTCAACCACTCTGACGTAAATCCGCATGGCTTCTAGCAGATTCATGGTGCCGATTCTCCCTGTGTACCGATTTCGTATCATCCGAATCCGTTCTTACGCATCGCAAGGCCCTGGCGTGGGGACCTGGCAATGCGTATTCGATGGAGTACAGAGTAAGGTCGGGCCGTCGCTCGCAGAGTGCACAAATCGGACCGGCTCGGGCCAGTACAGTTCTGCTACGATCTCGGCACCAGCCGTGCGACACAGCCACGGGAGCGCGCATCAGCCGGCGCGGAGACCGGGACACATGCGGCGGCAAAACGCTAAGGGAATCGTCCGATGAATCTCTACGAGAAGCTTGCAGACGATATCGAGAAACTGATCCGACAAGGCGTGTACGGGCATGGCGAACGTCTGCCGTCGGTACGGCAGACCAGCCAGCAGCATCGGCTGAGCGTGACGACCGTCATCCGCGCCTATCTGCTGCTCGAAAGCCGTGGCTTGCTAACGGCGAGGCCCCAGTCGGGCTATTTCGTCAACTTCCGGGGCGACGGCGGCGAGCGGAAAGCGCTCGAGCTCCGGCCATCGAAACCGATCCCGATTTCGTCGCCGGTCGACGTGAGCCGCCTCGTGCTGTCCACCTTGCGCTCGATCGGTGTCGACGACGCCGTGCCGCTCGGTTCGCCCTATCCCGATGCCAGTCTGTTTCCATTCGAGAAGCTCAACCGCTACGCTTACGACGCGGGACGGGGCAAGACCCGCTGGGGCGTGACGGATGCGCTGCCGCCCGGCAACGCGGCACTCATGCGCCAGATCGCGCGTCGTTACCTCGAGAACGGCATGGCGGTCGATCCGAACGAGATCGTCATCACGGTCGGCGCGACTGAAGCAATCAACCTGTGCCTCCAGGCGGTCGCGAAACCCGGCGACGTGATTGCCGTCGAGTCACCGACCTTCTACGCGATGCTCCACGCGATCGAACGGATGGGCATGAAAGCGATTGAAGTGTCGACGCATCCGGAACACGGCATCGATATCGAGGCGCTGGCCGCGATTGTGGAATCGCAGACCATCGCGGCCTGCATGGTCATGCCGAACTTCCAGAATCCGCTGGGCTTTCTGATGCCCGACGAACGCAAGCGCGAACTCGTGCAACGCCTGACGAAGTGGGACATTCCGGTCATCGAGAACGGTGTCTACAACGAATTGCACTATGACAGCACGCACCCGAGTACGTTGAAATCCTTCGACACGAAGGGACTGGTGCTGCACTGCGGCTCGTTCTCGAAGACCCTGACGGCAGCGTACCGGATTGGTTGGGCGCTGCCGGGCCGGTATCGCGATCAGGTCGAGAAACTCAAGTTTCTGAACACCCTGACTTCTCCGTCGATTCCGCAAATGGCGATTGCGGAATTCCTCGAACGCGACGGCTACGAGCATCACCTGCGACGAGTCCGGAGAGCGTATGCGCAGCAGGCCAATCTGATGAAGGCCACAGTCGCGCGTTTCTTCCCTGAAGGTACGCGCATGTCCAACCCGGCCGGCGGATATGTGCTGTGGATCGAACTGCCGCCCAAGGTCGACGCCATGCGGCTCTATAAGCTCGCGCTCGATGAAGGCATCACCATCGGCCCGGGCTACATGTTCTCGGTCTCGGAGACGACCTATCGGAACTTCATCCGCCTCAATTACAGCAGCGCCTGGTCGAGCGAGATCGAACAGGCGGTGATTACCGTCGGCAAGCTGGTTGCGATGTGCGCCGGTTAGCGTCCTGTCGGCGGGCTGCTAACCGCCCGTGACGGGCGGAAAGAAAGCGATCTCGCTGTCCTCGCGCACGACAAACGTATCGGCAACCATCTCGTGGTTGACGGCGGTACGCAGCGGCCGGCCCGCGCGCAGCGCTTCGGCCATGCGCTCGTCTCGCGACGCGAGCCTGACCCGCAGGCCATCGACGGCAAGCTCGGGCGCGTCGATGTGCACGATCTCCTCGGAAATGCCGAGTTGTTCACGCACGCTGGCGAAATACCGGATGGTGAGTTTCATTCGTCTGTTCCTGTGGCTGGCCCGGTATGGGCGAACGGCACGTCACCCCCACCGCAACATCGACTGTTCATCGCGGCTCCTGGCCTCGACCCATCTGACCGAACCGTCGCGGTGAATTTCCTTCTTCCACAGCGGCGCGTGGGCCTTCAGGAAGTCCATCAGGAATTCACACGCGTCGAAGGCGGCCCCGCGATGCGGCGCGGCGACTACGACGAGTACCACCGCGTCGCCGAGCGCGACACGGCCGACCCGATGCACGATCTTCACGGCTTCGAGACGCCATCGCGCGATCGCCTCCTCGACGATGCTGCTGAACGACTGCTCGGTCATTCCCGGGTAGTGCTCGAGTTCGAGCGCGACCACGTCGCCGACATCGCCGCATTGGCGCACCACGCCGAGAAAATTCACGACGGCGCCCACGTTGGGATTGCGCATGACCGGCATGATTTCCGACTGGATATCGATCGGCTGGCGCTGGACACGCACGTCGAACTCCGTCGCGACAGCGTCCGCCAGAAGCACTGGATCGCTGGCAAACTCGCCGACGTGGCTGGCATCGGACTGTGGGCGATCACTGGACGACGGTGTTGTCATGGCGGCTCTCCAGTCTGTGTCTGCTTCGCAATGGCTGGCCCGGCGTCAACCGCCGACCAGCGACATGCGAACGGTGGGATAGGCTTTTCCCGATGCAGGTTTGCGTGGCGTCGAGCGAAGCTCGGAGTAGCGGTCGTCACGCTGGACCCATTGGCTGCGGACAGCCGCGGCCAGTTGCTCGACGGAGGCGGCCTCGTTGAGCCAGGGCCTAAGGTCCGTGCCACGGGTGGCGAACAGGCAGGTGTAAAGCTGGCCGTCGGCCGATACGCGGGCACGCGAACACGATCCGCAGAACGGTTGCGATACGCTCGCGATGAAACCGACTTCGCCTGAACCGTCGGCATGGCGATAGTTGACGGCAGTGCCCGTGTGCTCATGAACGACGACCGGCGTCAGCGGGAACGCCGATTCAACGATACTGCGCGTCTCGCGCGCCGTGATCACTTTCGTGTTCGACCATCCGTCCGCGCCACCAACATCCATATATTCGATGAAACGCACGGCCACGCCGGTGCCCTTGAACATTCGCACGAGCGGCAGGATCTGACTGTCGTTGACGCCCCGCTCGATCACTGTGTTGACCTTGAGCGGTGCGAGGCCCACTGCGCGCGCTGCCTCGATTCCGTCCAGGATTCGCGACACGGGCATGTCGACGTCGCTCATCCGGCGAAATATCGCATCGTCCACGGCGTCGAGGCTCACGGTCACGCGGCCGAGGCCGGCGTCGCGCAGCGAGCGGGCCTTCGCGGCGAGCAGCGAACCGTTGGTCGTCAGCGCGAGTTCCATCGGTTTGCCGCTTCCGGTGGTCAGTTTCGCGAGCTGTTCGATCAGGGATTCGAGCCCACGCCGCAGGAGCGGCTCGCCACCGGTGATGCGTATCTTCTCCACCCCGAGCAGCGCGAACGCTTTTGCGAGCTTAAGGATCTGTTCGAACGACAGTCGTTCCGCAGACGGCAGGAACCGGTAGTCGGCGCCGAAGGTCTCCCGCGGCATGCAGTAGGTGCAGCGGAAATTGCATTGATCGATTACGGACAGGCGTAAATCCCGCAGCGGACGATTGAGCGTGTCGAGCGTGGCCGTGGCGACGCCGCCTGTGGCTACGCCACGGCGGGAAGCGATGTCAGCGAGTACGGGCGGGTCGATGAGGTTCACGATCTATCCAAAGGGAGCCACAGAAGGCGGCAACGAAGCGAAGGAGCAGCGGCAGCCGACTGTTCTGACTGGCAGCGCCGCCGGCCCACGCCTGACCTTCTGGCAGGATAGTGCGTCGGCCCTGTGCAGGGGACGCACAGTCAGTGTCGAATTCCAGGAGTACAGTTTGGCCGCGGTGTCAGGTGTCACGGCAACGCAGGCTTGCAGACTGCCGGGCGACCCGACCGGAGGCATCGGGAAAAGCGCCCTAAGTCAGTTGGTACGAGCGCAGCGGCTGGATCTCGGCGGGTAGTTCGCAGCAGCATAGTTCGAGAACCGAGCGTTCGATATTGCGGGTTATCGCATCAAGCGCCAGCGCATTCGGCGCAACCGAAAAGGGCTCGGCGACTTCGCTGGCGATCGCTTCCAGTGCAATCAGCGTATAAGAAATGAAAACGCAGAGCAGCGGTGTGAAGAACTCCGTGGAATCCACAAGACCGAACGGCAGCAACACGCAATAGGCGTAGACGGTACGGTGCAGCAGCACGCTGTAGGCGAACGGAATCGGCGTGGACGCAATCCGTTCACAACCACCCACCGTCTTTCCCAACTCGTCGATCTGCGCGTCCAGCATCCAGAGCTTCGTGTCCGAGATCAATCCCCGGACCTGCAGATCGGCGAAATCGCGACGAACGTCGTTGAGCAGCGCAGTCGGTTTGTAGCAGGTGTGCTGCAGTGCCTCGGTTCGCGTGCGTCCGAGCAGGCGAACAAGGTCCGGCGTCGGATCGGTCCCACGCAATTGATGCTTCAACGCGTAAGCGGTCGCAATCAGGGTATGCGCCATTTGCACGTTGTGATCGCCGCGCGGGACGTAGCACAGCATCTGCGAAGTCAGCGAGCGCGCTGAGATCAGCGTGCTGCCCCAGAGATGGCGCGCCTCGTTGAAGCGCTCATAGCTTGCGTTATTGCGGAACGCAAGAAAGATCGCCAGCGCCAGGCCAAATAACGTGAACGGCGCCGTATTGAGCGGGATCTTCTCGCCGAAAATGCGCCCGTGCGTCAGTACGGCAAGACTGCTGACAGCCCCCATGAAAACCAGTTGAGGAATAATCGACTGCAATACGGAACCGTTCCAGATAAACAGCAGCCGGAACCAGTTTTGCCCTGGCCTCACAATCATAACGTGCTCTTGTAATAGTCTGACTGCGCCGTCACCCTCAGTGGTAACCGGCGTCCCCTTCGCGCACCTTGCCCCGGAATACGCGATACTGCATGACGTTGTAGACGAGGATGACCGGCAACACGATCACCGTGCCGACCAGGGCGAACAGCTGGCTCGAATGGCTCGACGAGGCCTCCCAGATGGTCAGCGAAGGCGGCACGATGTTGGGCCAGATGCTGATGAGCAAGCCGCTATAGCCGAGAAAGCACAGCCCGAGGGTGAGCAGAAACGGGGTGGCTTCGAGCTTCAGACGCACCGAACGGAACACGCCCCACACACAGGCAATCACAAGAATCGGCACCGGCAGGAACCAGCCGAGATTGCCGCTGCCGAACCAGCGATGCTCAACCGCCGGCAATCCGATCACGGTCCAGAGACTCACAATCATCATCGCGCCAAGCAGGACGCTCACGAGCGGCCGCATCAGTTCGCGCATCTTGCGCTGCAATTCGCCGTCCGTCTTCAGGATGAGCCAGCCGCAGCCGAGCGTCGCGTACGTAGTGAGTACGCCGATTCCGCAGAACAGGCTGAACGGCGAAAGCCAGTCGAACGGGTCGCCGGCGAAGCGGCCGTCGACGATCTTGATGCCCTGCAGCAGTGAGCCCAGCACGATGCCCTGGCAGAGCCCCGCGAGTGCGGAGCCGCCAATGAAAGCGAGGTCCCACGCGTGCTGGGTCCTGACGGCCTTAGCCCGCAATTCGAAGGCCGCTCCGCGAAAGATCAGACCCACCACCATCAGGATCAGCGGCAGATAGTTCGCCGGCAGCAGCGTCGAATAAACCACCGGAAACGCCCCGTATAGCCCGGCGCCGCCCAGCACAAGAAATGTCTCGTTCCCGTCCCAGACCGGTGCGATGGTATTGAGCATCACCTGCCGGTCGCCCTTCTCCTCGAAAAACGGAAACAGCAGGCCAATGCCGAGATCGAAGCCGTCCAGCATCACGTAGATGAAAACACCGAGTCCGATGATCGCGGCCCACACAACAGGAAGATCGATCTGCATGGCGTCACTCCCCTTCCAGTGCGTCGAGCGGGCGATTACGCAGCACCGGATGCCGGCGCGACTTGCTGCGCTCGACATGCTCTTCCGGTCCGCGCTTCATCATCTTCATCATGTAGTAGAACCCCATGCCGAACACCAGGAAATACACCAGCACAAAGATCAGCAAGGAAACGCCTGCCTGCTGGGAACCGATCGGCGACACGGAGTCCGCGGTACGCAGCACACCGTAGACGGTCCAGGGCTGGCGGCCGACCTCCGTCGTGATCCAACCCGCCAGCAGCGCCACAATGCCGGAAGGTCCCATGCACAGAACGAAACGCTGAAACCAGCGCGTCTCATAGAGGCGGCCGCGCACTCTGAGCAGCAGGCCAAGCAGCGCGGTCAACAGCATCAGCATGCCGAGACCCGCCATGACCCGGAAGGTCCAGAACACGATCGGCGAATACGGACGATCTTCGGGAGGAAACTCCTTGAGGCCGCGAATTTCTCCATTCCAGCTATGCGTCAGAATGAGGCTGCCCAGATGCGGGATCTGGATCGCGTATCGCGTCACCTCGGCATTCATGTCGGGCAGGCCGACCAGATTGAGCGCCGTGCCGCCTTTCTCGGTTTCCCACAGCCCTTCGATCGCGGCGATCTTGGCCGGCTGATACTCGCGCGTATTGAGGCCGTGCGCATCGCCAACCACAATCTGTATCGGCGTCAGGAACAGCAGAATCCACAATGCCATCGAAAAGCTGCGTGTGACCGGTTTGTCGCGCCGGCCCTGCAACAGATGCCATGCGCCGCACGCGGCCACGATAAAGCCCGCGACAATGAAAGCGGCGATCGTCATATGCGCGAGGCGATACGGAAACGACGGGTTGAAAATCACTTTGAACCAGTCGACCGGCACGATCCGGCCATTCTCGATCGCGAAGCCCTGCGGCGTTTGCATAAAGCTATTCGACGCGAGAATCCAGAAGGTGGAAATGAGCGTGCCCACCGCCACCATGAGCGTGGCGAAGAAGTGCGAGCGGGGACTGACGCGTTGCCAGCCGAACAGCATGACGCCGAGAAAACCGGCCTCGAGAAAGAACGCCGTCAGCACTTCATAGGTCAGCAGCGGCCCCGTGATGTTGCCGGCAACGCTGGAAAATCCACTCCAGTTGGTGCCGAATTCGTAGGCCATCACCACACCCGAGACCACCCCCATGCCAAAGCCGACCGCAAAGATCTTCGACCAGAACAGGAACATGTCCTTGTAGGCAGTGTCACCGGTCAGCAACCAGCGCCACTCCAGCACGGCGAGAAAACTCGCCATGCCGATGCTGATCGCCGGAAAAATAATATGAAACGAAACCGTGAACGCAAACTGCAGCCTGGCGAGGTGAAACGCGTCGAAGATGTCCATGTCAAGCTTCTGCCGAACGCACAACATGAACGGGAACAGACTTGTATGAAGGCGTGCCGCTCTCCTTGTCGATGAAGTCGAGCGGCACCAGCACGTTCGCTTCCGGATAGTAGGCCGCCACCGAACCCGGTGCGATGTTGTACGCGATCGCCGTGATCCCGTTCAGGCGGAGCTGTCTGTTTGCCGAAATGGTTTCAATGTCGACCAGATCGCCATGTTCGAGCCCCCGCGCCGCAAGGTCGTCCTCGTTCATGAACAGCACGTCACGCCGGCCGAATACGCCCCGGTAACGATCGTCGAGCGCGTAGATGGTTGTGTTGTACTGGTCGTGGCTGCGGATCGTGATGAGGCGCAGCACATTTTCTGCGCCGAGAACGTCCGCATCTTCTCTCACACCGCCGTACACCGAGAACATCGCCTTGCCGGATGGCGTGGGCCACACGCGTTCGGTTGGAGGAAGCGGCATACGGAATCCTCCCGGCACTCTGATCCGCGCATTGAATGCCTCGAACCCCGCCACGGTCCGCTCGATCAGGTCCCGGATACGGTCGTAGTCCGCAACCAGGTTCGACCACGCCACCTTGCTGTCCGGCAACGTTGCGCTGGCGATCCCGGCGATGATCGCCGGCTCGGAGAGCAGCTGTTCGGACGCGGGCTTCAGCTTGCCCGACGAGGCGTGAACCATCGACATGGAATCCTCGACCGTAATCGACTGCCGGCCGGTCGCCTGGATATCGAGCTCCGTACGGCCCACCACCGGCAGCACGTACGTCTCCTTCGCCACCAGCAGGTGCGAACGATTGAGCTTGGTGCCGAGGTGAACGCTCAGATCGAGTTTGCCCATGGCCGGAAAGGACTGCCCGGAATCGGGTAGCGCCACCGCGAAGTTTCCGCCCAGGCAAATCAGGGCCTTGGCCGTGCCGTCGATCATCGCCTGCATCGCCTGGACCGCATCGTGACCGTGCGCGGCGGGTGGCGTGAAACCGAATACGTCTTCGATCTGTTTGAGGAAGGTTCCGGACGGCTTTTCCGTGATACCCACCGTGCGGTTTCCCTGCACGTTGGAGTGTCCGCGCAAAGGACAGATGCCTGCACCGGGTTTGCCGATGTTGCCGCGCAACAGCAACAGGTCGGCGATCAGACGGACATTGGCGGTGCCTTTGTTATGCTGGGTAATCCCCATTCCATACGTGACAATCGTCGCGTTGGATTTTGCATAGGCAAGCGCCACTTCATCGAGATCTTCACGGGTGAGTCCGCTCGCCTTTTCGATATCGTCCCATGACGTCGCTTCCAGATCGGCGGCAAACGCTTCGAAGCCCTGGGTATGCGTCGCGATGAATTCATGGTCAAGGACCGTCTTGCCCTGCTCCGCGTCCATCTGCAGCAACGCTTTCATGATGCCCTTGAGGGCGGCCGCGTCGCCGCCTGCGTCGAGCTGGAAATAGGTCGAGGCGATTCGGGTCGACCCGAACGTCGCCATCTCGACCACGCTCTGCGGATCGGCGAAACGCTCCAACGCACGTTCGCGCAGCGGATTGAACACGATGATCGGCACATTGCGCCGCGAGCATTCGTGGAGCGTGCCCATCATGCGGGGGTGATTCGTTCCGGGATTGTGGCCGATGGAGAGAATGAGCTCAGTCGTGTCGAAATCGTCCAGCGACACCGTGCCCTTGCCGATCCCGATCGACTGGGGCAAGCCGACGCTGGTCGGCTCGTGGCACATGTTCGAGCAGTCGGGAAAATTGTTGGTGCCATACTCCCGGGCGAACAATTGAAAGAGGTACGCGGCCTCGTTCGATGCCCTGCCCGATGTATAGAATTCGGCCTCATTGGGCGAAGACAAGCCTTGCAGCACCTCGCCGATGCGGGCAAATGCGTCCTCCCATTCAACCGGCCGGAATTTGTCCGTGGCGCGGTCGTATACGAGCGGATGGGTCAGGCGGCCGAGATCCTCCAGTTCGAAATCCGTTCGTTGCAGCAGCGACGACACCGTGTTGTCCGAGAAAAACTCCGGCGTCACCCGCTTGGTCGTTGCTTCCCACGTCACCGCTTTGGCGCCGTTTTCGCAAAACTGGAAGGTAGACTTGTGCTCCTTGTCGGGCCACGCGCAACCCGGACAATCGAAGCCGTCAGGCTGATTGGTCCGCATCAACGTAATCGGCGCCTCGATGTTTTCCATTTGTGTGCGGACGGCCTGGGCAGTCGCTCGAAGCGCCCCCCAACCTCCAGCGGGCCCGTCATACGGCCGGATTCCTGGAACTTCGCGTCGCGTGGTCATATGAGACTCCATGAACTGCCGCAGGAGATCTGCGGGCAGCTTTACTTGGGGTTACGCCGCGTCACGGCGTAAGGCTTGAATGGAATTCAGTCTAGTTGCGTTGAGACGCCGCGAAAGATACAGATCGAGCCGCGACGGACATGCACAGTTCAGGCACATGAACACCGCCGCCGGCTTCGATCAGGCCGGCAGGCAACCCGGCACACCGCCGACAATGACGCGGCGGTGCCTCCCAGCCGGACCTGCACCTCACTCCTTCGAATCGGCGCTCGCAGTGGGTTCGGGGCTGCTGGCCTCTTTCGACGTCTTTTTCTTCGCCCGCCCGTTGGCCGCCTTGCCACCCGCCGCCTTCGATTCAGCAGGGGCAGCAGGCGCTTCGCTCTTGTTGAACTTCACTTCGTCGCTGTCCTTGTCGTAACTGACGTCGACGGTGTCGCCCGACTTCAGAGCGCCGCCGAGAATCTGCCTGGCGAGCCGCGTTTCCAGTTCCTGGCGAATCTGGCGCTTCAACTCCCGCGCGCCGAACTCCGGCCGATAGCCGGCATCGGCAAGGTGATCGACAACCGATTCGTCTATCTTGAGAGTAATGTCCTGCGCGGCGGCGGTGCGCACCACGCGTTCGAGCTGGATCTGCACGATCGAACGGATGTTGTCGCGCGAGAGCCCGTGGAAGACGATGATCTCGTCGATCCGGTTCAGGAACTCGGGGCGGAAATGACCTTTGAGTACGCCCATCAATTCCTCGCGAATCGCTTTCTCGGTCAGACGATCCGCTTCGGGCTTCTCGAGGTTGCCCATGATGATCGACGCGCCGAGGTTGCTGGTCGCAATGATGATCGTGTTGCTGAAGTCCACCACGCGACCCTTGCCGTCGGTCAGCCGCCCTTCGTCGAACACCTGCAGCAGCACGTTGTTCACGTCCGGGTGCGCCTTCTCGATCTCGTCGAGCAGAATCACGCTATACGGACGCCGCCGCACGCGCTCGGTCAGTTGCCCGCCCTCGTCGTAACCGACATAACCCGGAGGCGCGCCGATCAGCCGTGCAACCGCGTGACGCTCCATGTATTCGGACATGTCGATACGAATCACCGCCTGCTCGTCGCCGAATACCGTTTCCGCCAGCGCCTTCGCCAGTTCGGTCTTGCCGACACCGGTGGGTCCGAGGAACAGGAAGGTCGCGATAGGCCGGTTCTGCTGGCCGAGTCCCGCACGCGACAGGCGCACGGCGTCGCTTACGGCAAGCACCGCGTCCTCCTGGCCGACCACGCGCTCGCGCAGCTTCTTCTCCATGTCCAGCAACTTCTGGCGCTCTTCCTGCGTGAGCTCCGTGACCGGAATGCCGGTGAGGCGCGATACCACTTCGGCAATCGAGGCAACCGTCACCTCGAGCGTTTCCGACCCGGTCTTGCGCTGCCACGCCTCCATCTGTTCGTCGAGTTTCGCCTGCTTCTCGCCGATTCGTGCCTCGAAATCTTTCGCTTCATCGAAGCGCTTACGGGAGGACGCATAGTCCTGCTCACGCTTCAGTTGGGAAATCTCGGCTTCGAGTTCCTGAATCGCCGCCGGCCGCGAGGTCGCGCCGATGCGCACGCGTGCCGCCGCCTGGTCAATCAGGTCGATGGCCTTGTCCGGCAAAAAGCGCGACGTGATATAGCGATCGGAAAGTTCAGCTGCGGCAACAAAAGCATCGTCAGCAAAGGTTACCTGGTGATGTGCTTCAAGTTTGTCGCGAAGGCCGCGCAAGATGACTATGGTTTGCTCCACCGTCGGTTCCGGCACCAGCACCGGCTGAAAGCGCCGCTCGAGCGCGGCATCCTTTTCGATGTACTTCTGATACTCATTGAGTGTCGTGGCGCCGATCAGACTCAGCTCGCCACGTGCCAGCGCGGGCTTGAGCACATTCGCGATGTCGAGGCCGCCTTCTCCACCGCCTTGCCCCGCGCCCACGATCGTGTGCAGTTCGTCGATGAACAGAATCAGTTCGTCCCGCTTCGCCGTGACTTCATCGATCAGCTGCTTCGCACGTTCCTCGAATTCGCCACGGTATTTCGCGCCCGCTACCATCGAGTTGATGTTGACCTCGACGAGGCGTTTGCCGCGCAGGACTTCAGGCACGTCGCCGTTGATGATGCGCTGCGCCAGCCCTTCCACGATGGCCGTCTTGCCGACGCCCGGCTCGCCGATCAGCACGGGATTGTTCTTCTTGCGCCGCGCCAGCACTTCGATCGTGCTCTCGATTTCCTGCGCACGGCCAAGAACCGGGTCCAGTTGACCCTGACGCGCCATGGCTGTGAGGTCGCGCCCGAACTTGTCGAGCGTGGGCGTGCCGGTTGGCGTATCGACGCGGCCGTCCTCCGCGCCCTTACCCACGACCTTCACGACCTTCTGCCGCAAGGCCTCCGGAGTCACGCCATATTTCTTCAACAGCGTGCCCGCGATACTGTCGGGCACGGCCGCCAGGCCGATAAGCAGATGCTCCGGGCCGACATACGAGTGCCCCAGATCGCGCGATGCCTGGAACGCATACTGGAACGCTTTTTTCAAACGCGGCGACACGGTCATCTTGTCGGCCGGTGCGTCGGGGTCCGCCGTTCCCGTTTGCGCGTGCTGATCGATATAGCCCTTGATGTCTTGCAGCGAGAGCTTGAGCTCCTTCAGAAGCGCGGTGCCCACGTCGGTATCCGCCAGCACGTACAGCAGGTGCTCGGTATCGAGTTCGTTGCGGCGAAGCTCGTGCGCTTTCTCGGCGGCACCCTGCAACAATTCGAGCGTCTGTTCACTGAAAGCATCGGTTGCATCGACCGACTCGCGCGGCACCTCGGCGGCAAATCCGGCGTCTTCGTCGTCTTGTTCGGCGCCATTGCCCAGGCCGCCGAAGAAGCGCGACAGACCGCCGCCCCCGAGCAGTGAATCGAACGGGTTGAGCATGCTTTGGTGCCGCATCAATTGACGGTAATCGTAGTCGCAGATCGACATAGTCTTCCGTTCGCCGTTTTGCACAACGGTCACACGGGCAACAGCGGGACGGGCGTTACAGATTTCGCAGAGGGCTGGCATCGTAGACTCACCTTTTCGGTTAAAACATCCGGCTATTTCAAAGGTTATAGAACGCGTCGATGTGAATTGCGAACACGCCGGAGCCGCCGTCCACGGTCCGTTTGTTTTGTTCAATAAGCGAGGAACCGTGATAGCGATGGCCCATCGGACACGGCATGTCCTGAGATTCTTTATCCCGTCCGTTTTCGACGAGCACTGTCTGAAAAGTACGGATCGGTCATGCCACATTCATAAACATGATTAGCATGACGAAACTCAAAATCCGTATCTGGATTCTATGAGCGGCTCATGCAGAAGGGAATATTGGCTTTTCCGATGATAGGCATTGGGTGGCATCCGCCCCAGCGCATTTCACCCGGATGATCCGCGATTCACGGACGTGCTGCGGCACGCAGCGGCATGGTGCGCTGCGCGCCGGGCTCTACTGAACTTTATGAATCGCTACTGAGCGTGGGGCCGGCACTACCGCGCGCCGGCGGAAGTCATTGTTGGGCCTCGCGGCGGCTTTGCTCTTCAACGGTCAGGATCGCCTCCGGAGCGACTTCGAGCCGTGCCTTTGGTATCGGCTCACCACTTTCATCGGAGAGACCATAGGTACCCTCGTCGATCTTCTGCAGCGCGCGTTCAATATCGCCGATGCGCTGGTCGTTCACGTCGTGCAGCGCCTGGTTGACTTCGTTCTGCGCCATGCCTTGAGCTACGTCCTCCGACTCTTCTGCCTCGTCGCCGTGCTGCTCCTGGTCAGTTCGTTCGGCAGCGGTCGTCTTCTCCTCTCCGCCCAACAGTTCGCGGCGCATTGCCTCGAGGCGTTGACGCTGCTGCGCGATGAACTCGTCACTCAGATTGACCTGCAGCTGCGGCATGGTTTTCTCCCTGACCCCATGCGACTTCGCACAAGACCGGTCGTTGCCTGCATCCACCGAAAGACTGTCATGCGACAGTGCGCTGTCATCCAGCCTAAGGCTAGGATAGTACTAATTTTCAAGGATCGAATTGCTATCTCGACGCAGGCATGGAATCTCCCGTCGGACAGACTCACCCACCCAGCTCCTGAAACGCGTGCCCATTGGCCTCCAGCCCCTTCAGGATGTCCGGCGCGAGCTCGCTCTCCCACACATGGCCGTCGAATTGCCATTGGCTCGTGTCGACCAGGTCGGGCAGCCCCGCGCCCTTGCGCACATAGAGCCCGAGTGTCGGTTTCTTCAGGTTGAGGTAGAAATCGAATTCCTGCATTGCAACACCTCATGCGAGAGTCGGCGGACTCAACTATCGTCGACGTTGTCCGCGTAATGGTCGATAACGACCTTGCACTCGTCCACCACGACCTGAAGGAACGCGGGATCGTTTCTCTCAACCCAGCGCTCCACATGAATAAAACGTTCTGTTCCCAGATCGGCAATGCGTTCTGGGTCCGCGGTCGTGACATCGACCGTGACGACGCCCCGGTTGGCTTGCAGCGGTGCGCTCGTTGCGGAAATTAGAAACCGCCGATATGAGAATTCATTTTGCGCCATACAACCTCCTGCCACTGGATGATATGAGGGCCTGCCATTCCTTCGTACCGGAAGTCTATGAACAACTCATGACCCTGTGAACATGGCTTTCTCCGATGCTAGCTATTGGTCGACGCGGTCTGCTGGTTTGCCGCTCAGTTGCGATATCCGTGTGTTGGAAGGCCGGAATTGCGGCATGATGACGCCACGGCGTCTGTAAGAAGCATGCATGCCGGATTGCTGACAGCTAACGATCACGAACGCGGCAAAGGAGAAAACGATGCCAACAGGCTCTGTTTCGTACGGCGAGTTTGAGATTACCGTGCACCCTGAGCGTAACAAGCTCGGCGCGTGGATCGCAAGTGTCAGTGTGAGCCGGGGTGCGCAGACTGTCATCGATGTTGTGCCCATGACCGTTCAGCCCGAATGGCTAACCGAGGAGGAGGCCGTGAGAGACGGGGTTGAATGGGGACGCCGGTTCATCGATCGCGAGTTCAACACGCCGCAGTCCCGCTCCTGGGTCGCCGAGCGTTCGCATGCGGAAAACTGGTTCCGCAATACCGAGGAATCCGATGGCTCGGAAACACGCGTGAGTGACGCATAGAGCCCGCGGGGCAGGATTCAAGGCAATCCTGGCCGCGCCGTGTGAATGCCTTACCGCGCCACGGCTCGCCGATCAGTGCTTTCGCCCGAGATGTGCTTCGATTTGCCTGGCATTGAGCGTCGACAGGTCCTCGCTAACCTGCTCGAATATCAGCCGGCGTGTGTCCTCGCTGAGATTCGCCTTGACCATGCCGAGGAATTTGGGCTCGATGGCAAGCCTTAATCGACTGTAGAGTTGATGGAGCCGGCCCGCTTCCAGATAATCGGAAACGCGCTTTGCGAATTTCTCACGGTCTTTTTCCGTGAGCATCGTGCCGGTGTATTCCGTGTTGATGAGACTCTCTTTCTCCTGCAAGTCTAGCGTCAGTCCTGGCGTCAGGAAAACCCGCGCGCGACCTCCGTCAGCCACCACAAGCCAGGTCATATCGATCATCATGCACCTCCAGGCAGGGATTAGTCCGCGTGTACGATAGCAGTTCGAGCGCACGACGCCCACGCCCGGCACACCGATTCATAGTATAGGTCTCAAAGTTCACGCCGAAGCCGCTTGTACGCCTTCAAAG
Organism: Paraburkholderia agricolaris; assembly: GCF_009455635.1. Taxonomy (NCBI): domain Bacteria; kingdom Pseudomonadati; phylum Pseudomonadota; class Betaproteobacteria; order Burkholderiales; family Burkholderiaceae; genus Paraburkholderia; species Paraburkholderia agricolaris. Next base: position 1,542,834 of record NZ_QPER01000002.1, on the reverse strand, counting down.
TGGCTTCGGGTTTCGATCGGCCGACCTGCATATCCCGTACCAAACAGAGCGCCCCTGTCTGACAAACTGGGCGCCAATGCCCCGCATGGTGGCGCCCCGGGCTCGCTAATCAGAAATTGAAGTTATCGATATTGCTCGCATCGAACGTGGTCGGCGGTCCGAGAATGATTTCGCCCTGCGGTCCAATCGTGCGCTTGCCGAGCTTGCCTGCATCAAACGATTCGCCTTCCTTGCCGGTGATCGTTCCCGAGCACAGCGCGGCCGCCGCATAGGCTGCCAGATAACCTAGCTGATTCGGGTCCCACAACTGGAACGCCTTGACCGTTCCGTTCTTCACGAACGCACGCATCTGGTTTGGTGTGCCCAGCCCGGTCACCTGCACCTTACCCTTACTTGACGACGACGAGATATAACGCGCCGCCGCCGCAATGCCCACCGTAGTCGGCGCGACGATCGCCTTCAGGTTCGGATACGCCTGCAGCAAGCCCTGCGTTTCGACGAACGACTTCTGGTCGTCGTCGTTACCATACGCGATCTTCACAAGCTTGATCTTCGAATATTCGGGCTTTTTCAACTCCTCCTGCATCCACTTGATCCATGTGTTCTGATTGGTCGCGTTAGGCGTGGCCGACAGCACGGCGAATTCGCCCTCGCCGCCCATCAGCTTCGCGACCAACTGGATCTGACCTCGACCGATGCCCTCCGCGTTCGCCTGATTGACGAACAGCTGACGGCCCTCAGGCGCCGTGTCGGAATCGAAGGTCACGACCTTGATGCCTTGCGACATCGCTTTCTTCAGATAGGGCACGACCGCATTCGCGTCGTTGGCCGCGATCACGATCGCGTCCTGACGCTGCGTGATCAACGTGTTGATGTATTGCACCTGCGAAGATGCGCCCGCATCCGACGGCCCCACTACCTTGCCCACGCCGCCGAATTCCTTGATCGCGGCCATGCCGCCGTCGTCGGCAATCACTTCATAAGGGTTATTGATCTGCTTCGGCACGAAGGCAATCTTCAGACCGCTTTTCAGACCGGCAGCGGATGCCGCGCAACTGATCGCGACGAGAGCGACGCAGAGCGCGGCCTTGCCGGTATGACGTAGAGGATTGAACATGAGGCGTCTCCTGCTTTGTTGTTGGACGAATGGCTGTCCGGGTTGTCGGCATTTGGTATTCGGTATTTCTTCTGGAGCCGGTTAAGGAAAACGTTATAAGGATGCAGCGGACTTCGCGATAAAACGCCGGTCACGCGCCGCCCGCCAGCGGGCAACCAGATTGGGAATCAGCACTGACGCCAGCAGCAGCACACCGGTCACGATCGTCAGCGTTTCGCTCGACACGTCGTCGAGTGTCAGCGCGTTTTTCAGCACGCCGATAATCAGCAGCGACAGCAGCACGCCGAACATCGAGCCGCGTCCACCAAAGATACTCACGCCGCCGAACAGCACCGCCGCGATCACCGACAATTCGAAACCTTCGCCGTTGTCGCCGCGTGCGCTGGTGAAGCGCAGCGTATACACCACGCCGGCCAGCGCGCTCATCGCGCCGGACAGCACGAATAGACGCAGCCTGATCTTCGCGACTTCGATACCGGAGAAAGCCGCGGCGGTCGAATTCGCGCCGATTGCGTAGAGGCTGCGGCCGAACGCGGTGGACTGCAGCAGCACGGTAAACAGCACCGCGCCGACAATCACGATCGCAAAGGGCAACGGGATGAAGGTCGAGCCGACCGTATCCATGCCGAACGCCGTATAGGCGGGCGGAAAATCCGCCACGGCCTGATCGCCGAGCAACACGTAGGCAAGGCCCCGGAACAGCGCCAGCGTGCCGATGGTGACCGCGAGCGAAGGCAGATTGAGCTTGACGATCACCAGACCGTTCAGCAGACCCGCCAGCGCGCCGGCAATCAGAACGAGCACGATCACCACCGGCATCGGCAGGCCCATGTGCCATAGCACCCCCATCAGCGCACTGGAGGCGCCCAGCACCGATGCCACTGACAGATCGATTTCAGCGGCCACGATAATCAGCGTCATGGGCAGCGCCATCAACGCGATCTCGGTCAGATCGGCGAGGATATTGCTGACATTCGCACCGGTGAGGAACACCGGCGACAACCACCGCCCGAGCGCAAGCGACAAAGCCAGCACGACAACCAGCAGCACTTCCCATTGCAACGGCGTTTCGCGTTTGCGCGTGAGCAGCGCGGAATCGGGTTTAGCCATGATCGCGTTTCCTCATCATGCGTTTGGCGACGGAGCGGGCCAGCAAGGTATCGGCGGTAATCGCGGCGACGATCAGCGCGCCCTGGATTGCCTGCTCCCAGAATGGTGAGACGTGCAGCACGACCAGCGCGATACTGATCACACCCAGCACGAGCGCGCCGAGCGTGGCGCCGAGAATAGTGCCCACACCGCCGGTGATCGCGACGCTGCCCACCACGGCAGCGGCAACCACCTGCAATTCGATGCCCTTCGCGGTGCTTGCGTCGACGGTGCCGAAGCGTGCGAGCCACAACGCGCCCGCAAAACCGGCAATTGCGCCCGACAGCAGAAAACCCGCCATCACGCGACGCTCGACGTTCACGCCGGCAAGCCGCGCCGCCTCCGGGTTCGAGCCGATCGCGTAATGCTCCCGTCCGCCGCGAAACTGCTTCAGATAAACAGCCAGACCGGCAAGCACGACGAGCGCGATCAGCGCGAGCGTCGGTATGCCGAAGAAGGTGCCGGTAGCGAGATGGGAAAACGCATCGGGCAAACTGGTCGCGTTGATCTGGCCGCCGTGTACCCATGCATAGTCCGCGCCGCGAAAAATGTAGAGCGTGGAGAGTGTCGCCACCAGCGAGGGCACCCGCCCCACCGCAACGAGTAACGCATTGATACTGCCCGCCACCAGACCGATCGCGAGTCCGGCCAGCAACGCAACGATCACCGGCATCTGCGGAAAAGCGACGTACAGACTGCCGACCGCATAGGCGCTGATGCCGACCGTCGAGCCGACCGACAGATCGATATGCCGCATCAGGATCACCACCGTCATGCCGGCTGTCAGCAAGCTGATAATCGACACATTCAGCAGCACGTCACGCAGATTCTGCAGATTCAGAAACTGCGGCTTCGCGAGCCCCGTGCCCACAATCAGCAGGATCAGCACGACAAACAGCGTGGTCTCGCGGCTCTTCGCGAGGCCCGCGACGAAACCGCCGGGCGCGCTGCCGCGCCCGGGAGCCGCCGCCTGAACCGGCGCGGGATGGGTGGAGGAATGGCGCATCATGCCGCGTGCCCCAACGGAGGAAGCGGCTGACCGAGCGCGGCGCCCATGATGCGCTCTTCGTCGGCTTCGGCACGCGCGATATCGGCGCTGATACGGCCCTCGTGCATGACCAGTACGCGATCGGCCATGCCGAGCACTTCCGGCAACTCGCTCGAAATCATCAGCACCGCCATGCCGTCGCGCACCAGTTCGGCCAGCGCGCTGTACACCTCGGCTTTGGCGCCGACGTCGATGCCGCGCGTGGGTTCGTCGATGATGAGCACCTTGGGATGAGTGGCAAGCCACTTGCCGAGCACGACCTTCTGCTGGTTGCCGCCGGAAAGCGTGCCGACCGGCGCATTGGGGTCGGCCGCCTTGAGACGCAAGCGCGTGCCCCATTTATCGGCCAACTGTGTTTCGCTGCGGGTGGAAATCAGGCCATGTTTGACGAGACGTCCGAGCACCGTCATCGAGGCATTGCGCGCGATGCTCAATTCCAGTGCCAGCCCTTGCTGGCGACGGTCCTCCGGAACCAGCGCGAGACCCGCGCGTACTGCCGCCGCCGGACTACCCGCTGCGAGCCGCTGCCCGCCGATCGAGATCTCGCCCGAGTCGAGCGGATCGATGCCGAAGATCGCGCGCGCCACCTCGCTGCGACCCGCGCCGACGAGCCCTGCCAGCGCGACAATCTCGCCGGCGCGGACCTCGAAGGAAATGTCCTTGAAAACGCCCACGCGGGTGAGTCCACGCACGGACAGGCGCACTTCGCCCGGCGGGCGTTCCGCTTTCGGATAGAACGTCTCCAGATCGCGGCCCACCATCTTCGCGACAATGGATTCGGTGGTGAGATCGGCGGTCAGGCCGTCGAACACCTTCGCGCCGTCACGCATGATCGTGACCCGTTGCGTCAGCGTGAACACTTCGTCCAGCCGGTGTGTGATGAACAGAATCGCGACATCGCGTTCGCGCAGCTTGCGCACGATTGCAAAGAGCCGCTCCACTTCGGGCAGCGACAAGGCGGCGGTCGGTTCGTCCATGATCAGCACGTTCGCATTCAACGACAACGCCTTCGCAATCTCGATCACCTGCTGATCGGCAATCGACAGGCCACGCACCAGTTGATCCGCCCGCAGATCGACCCCGAGCGAGGCCAGCAAGCCGTCCACTTCGCGCCGCATGGCGTCGTACTGAATGCGGCCGATCCGGTCGACCGGCTGCCGTCCCATGAAGATGTTCTCCGCAATCGACAGATCGAAGAACAGCGTCGGCTCCTGATAGATCACCGCCAGACCCGCGTCGCGCGCTTCGGCAGGTGTCGCGAAGCGACGCGCCACACCGTCGACGCGCAACTCGCCGGTATCCGGCTGATGCACGCCCGCCAGAATCTTCACGAGCGTCGATTTGCCCGCGCCGTTTTCGCCGAGCAATGCATGGACTTCACCCGGCCACAATGCGAGGTCGCCGTCGGATAACGCGCGGACCCGGCCGAACGATTTGCTCGCGTGCCTTAGTTCGAGCCTGGGCACAGCGGATGGGGATGGCTGCACTACGTGTCTCCTTCTTTTTTACTTTCGGGAATGCGTCAGACGCGCCCGGTACGTCAAATACGATAGATACGCTCCGCGTTGCGGCAAAACAGTGCTGCTTTTTCAGCATCGCTCGCACCGTCGACGATCGACGCATACGCGTGCCACAAGTCCTGGTAAGAACCGAACAACCGGTCGACCGGAAAATTCGACGCGAACATGGCGCGCTCGACGCCGAACGTATCGATCGTTTCGAGCACATATGGCCGCAAACTCTCGACCGTCCACTGATGATCGAACATGGCAAGCCCGCTGATCTTCACCGCGACATTCCTGCACCCGGCGAGCAATCGCATGCCGTCGCGCCACGCGCGATAACCGGCGACACTGCTGCGGTCCACGAACATGCCCGCATGGTTGACGATAAAAGCCGTATCGGCATGGGCGCGCGCCAACTCCGCTGCCGCTTCCATCTGCGACGGATACAGTTGCAGATCGAACGACAGGTCGTGACGGCGCAGCAACGCAAAATGCTCACGCCACTGCGGCTCGCGCATGAAATGACGGCCCACGTAATCGAACAGCTTGTTCTCGTGCACGTTCAGGATCTGCCTGATGCCACGCATATTGCCGAACGACGCATGTGCCTCGAGTAGTTCCGCTGCATTCGCCGCGGACAGATCCACTGCGGCGACAATCGCATCCGGCATGCCGCGCGAGCCCGGACGCTCCGCAATGGATTGCAGCCAGCGGGTTTCCTCAACGGGATCGGCGGGGTCGTGATTCGCTTCCACGTGCACCAGCTTCAACACCTCGATATCGCCCGCCTCGCCAAGCAGATCGTCGAGCAGATAGTCGTGCTTCAGCGCGCGCGCGTCTCCCACGAACGACACGCCCGGGTTTTCCAGCCACGGATAACGATGCGTCTTCAGGTCCCACAAATGGATATGCGAATCGACAACCTGCATGCAACATCCTCCACGCCAAGGCCCAGGCAAAATCAGCTAGGTGAACTCAAATGAAAGACCGGTTCGAGCGGTTGCTGAAGCGGCGTATGGTCGGGGGCCGTGTGCATGATGTCGGCCATGTAATCCCACCATTTGCGCATCACGTCGAGTTGCGGCAGCGCGTTCATCGTGTGATTCGTGGTGCGCGTCAGAACCGCGAATAGGTGGTTAGATTCGGCGTCGAAGAAAATCCGATAGTCGTGCACGCCGGCGTTGTGCAATGCATCAACCAGTTCAGGCCAGATCTGCGCATGACGTCGCTCGTATTCTTCGCGCATGCCGGGGTTGAGCACCATCCGGAAAGCGATTGTTTCCATTGCGGCCTGTCTCCCGTCGTATCCGGGCGCTTTCCCTGAGAAGCGTGGAAGCGTCCGATACGACTATAATTCCTGCGTCGATAGCATCTCAATCCGTTGTTGGGATTGGGCGATCCACAAACCGAATCGCACCGGAATCATGAGCCAACACTCAGCTGCCATCGCACTCGTCAATCGGCTCAAGTTCAAGCACCTCGCGCTGCTCGTCGCGCTCGACGACGCGCGCAATCTCCATCAGGCCGCCGAGGCGATCAATGTCGCGCAACCCAGCGCGAGCCGCATGCTCGGCGACATCGAGGAAGCGTTTGGCTTCCTGCTGTTCGAACGCAACGCACGCGGCATGACGCCCACACCGCTCGGTGTCGTCACGCTGGCCTACGCGCGCCGGGCACTTGCCGAGCTGACCCGGTTTGCCGAAGACCTCGAGGTCAAACGGCGCGGCGGACATGGACAGTTGACCGTCGGCGCCATCATGGGCGCCGCGCCCGATCTGCTGGCCATGGCGGTCGCCGCCCTGAAAACCGAAAGCCCCTTGCTGAACGTGCGCATTCTGGGCGAAACCAGCGACCAGGTCGTGCAATTGCTGCATCGCCGCGAAGTCGACCTGGCACTTGGACGCCTGACCAGTCCGTTGCAGCACAACGACTTCAGTTTCGAGCCGCTCGCCCGCGAAACCTTGCTGCTGGTGGTGCGTTCGGTGCATCCGCTGGCGCAGCGCTCGCGCATTACCTTGCGGGAGCTGATCGACTGGCCGTGGGTCGCGCAACCGGTCACCAGTCCGGCACGCGTGCTGTTCGAAGAGGAGCTCGCGCGTGCCGGCCTTGCGACGCCGGTCAATCTGACCGAGTGCGCGTCGATTTTCGCGACGCTGCAACTGCTCGAGAACTACGACGCCGTGGCCATGCTGCCCGAGTCGGTCGTGCGCGATCATGTGCGCGGCAAGCTGCTTGTCGCGCTGCCCCTCGAAATCGGCAAGAGCCTCGCCGGGTTCGGCATTCTCACGCGCAAGGAAGAAGCCCTCGCCGATCCGGCACTGCGCTTTATCGAACTGCTGCGTGGCTTCTCGCGCAAGCTGAAACGCGACGATTCCAGCACTGCGATCACCGAACCTGGGACCGTATCCGCGCCGGTTAGCTGAAGGCGGCCTCATCGCGTCGCTGTCGCGCATCACTGCAAGTTGACGAACAGTCCGCCGTCCACCAGCAGCGCGGCGCCTGTGACGTAGCGCGCGCGGTCGGAAGCGAGAAATACCACGCAATCGGCGACATCCTCCGGACGGCCCAAGCGGCCCAGCGGAATGCGCTTCTCGAAGTAGGCTTTTTTCGCTTCGTCGGCGAGATCTTCCGCGTTCAGATCGGTCGCGATCGTGCCCGGCATGACCGAGTTGCAGCGAATGCCGTACGGCCCCAACGCTACCGCGCAGGACTGCATCAGCGAATGCACGCCCGCTTTGGTGGGCGTGTAATGCGTTTGCATGCCGCCGCCCACCAGGGCGCTGATCGAGCTGGTCGCGACAATCGCGCCGCCCGTGCCCTGCGCTTTCATCTGCTGCGCGGCGGCCTGCGTGACGTAGAACGCTCCGTTCAGATTGACGGCCACCGTCGACTCCAGGATGTCGGGCGGCATGTCGAGAAAGGCGTGGAACGGGCAGATGCCGGCATTGCTCGCGAGCACGTCGACCCGGCCAAACGCTTCAACCGTTTGGCGCACGAGTTCCTGACCGGTTTCGCGCGCGGCGACATTGCCTTCGACTGCGATCACGCGCCGTCCCAGCGCTTCGATTTCACCGATCACTTCCGCGACGGCCGAGCGCCGTCCGTACGATGCGTCGTTATCGCCCCAGTAGTTGATCGCCACATCCGCGCCTTCGGCGGCGCACGCAACCGCTATCGCGCGGCCAATGCCCCGCGAACCGCCGGTGACGATCACGACCTTATCCTTGAGCAACACGTTCCTCTCCTGTTGGCTGAATCAGTACGATGTCTTGCAGATCGAAATCGAGGCTGCATCGCCTTTCGCGCGCATCCAACGCGCTCAGCGCGGATAGGGCCGCACCAGTGCGCATTCCGGATTGAGCCGCACGCCGAAACCCGGTGTGTCCGGCACTTTCATTCGCCCATTCACCGGCACCGGTTCGTCGAGCAGCAGCGGCGTAAACATCGGCACCACTTCATCCGCTTTCGGCGCCATCATCAGAAACTCGGCGAACGGCGAGTTGTGCCGCGTAACGACGAAGTGATAGCTATATACCGAGGAGCCATGCGGCACCACCATCACGTTGTGGGCATCGGCGAGCGCGGAGATCTTGATGAGTTCGGTGATGCCGCCGCACCAGCCCACGTCCGGCTGGATCAGATCGCAGCACTGCATTTCCAGCAGCATGCGAAAGCCCCAACGCGTCGCTTCATGCTCGCCGGTCGACACCATCATGCCGCGCGGCACGTTGCGGCGCAGTTCGGCGTAACCCCAGTAGTCGTCCGGCGGCAGGCACTCTTCGATCCATTTCAGACCGTACTCATGCGCCGCCTGCGCGAGGCGCGTTGCATACGGTACGTCGAGACTCATCCAGCAGTCGTACATCAGCCAGAAGTCGTCGCCAACCCGGCTACGCATCTCGGCGAGCTTGTCCAGATTCTTTCGAAGACCATCCTCGCCTTCCGCGGGACCATGCTGCAACGGCAATTTCCCGCCGATGAAACCCATCTCCTTCGCGAGATCGGGACGCGCGCCGGTCGCGTAAAACACGAGTTCGTCGCGCACGGGGCCGCCCAATAGCTGGTACACCGGCTCCTTGCGGACCTTCGCGAGCAGATCCCACAACGCGAGATCGACACCCGAAATCGTATTCAGCACCACGCCTTTGCGCCCGTAGTACAACGTCGAGAAATACATCTGATCCCACATTTTCTCGATATCGGTAACAAGCTGGCCTTCGAGAAAACGTGCGAGATGTTTTTCGACGATGAAGGCGCCGATCTCACCGCCCGTTGTTACCGCGAAACCGACCGTGCCGTCGCTCGCTTCGATCTCGACGACCAGCGTGCCGAGCACGTTGATACCGAACGACTGGCGGCTCTGACGATACTCGGGGTAACGCGCCATCGGTGTGGAAATGTGATCGTCGATCCAGTGTCCGTCGGGTTGATCGTGATAATCCGCCCCGCCGCCGCGGACGATGAAGGCACGCACGTGCCGGATAGTAGGCATGGCCATGAAGAGGGCTCCGTTGTTGGTGCGTCTGACGCGCAGCCGAAAATGCGCCTAGCGGGCGCGGTGCAGCAAGTGCTGGAAAGACCCGGATGAATGGGCGCCGTCACGTCGCAATAGCGTGCCGATCATGAGCGCCGCGAGCAGACTCGACACGCCCAATACGATCAGCCCGGCCGAGGTTGAGGAAAAGGTCCGTTCCGCGGCGGTGCGCAGGCTGGGCGCAATAAATCCACCAAGGCCGCCGAGCGAATTGATTAGCGCGATGCCACCCGCCGCCGCGGCACCCGTGAGGTAGCGCGTTGGGAAGGTCCAGAACAGCGGTTGCGCCGCGATAAAGCCGCTGGCCGCGAAGCACAGCGCGATCAGGCCGATCGACGGGCTATGCGCGAGTCCCGAAGCACCGATGCCGAGGCCCGCGAGCACCAGCAGCGCGACAGCCCAGCGCCGGTGCCCACCCGTACGGTCGGCACGACGCGGCACGTACCACGTCACGGCCAATGCACACAGCCACGGCAACGCGGCGACGAGGCCCACGCGCAAGCCGACCGTCGTACCGAGCAAAGCGGCCACCTGTTGCGGCAAATAGAAGATCACCCCGTAGACACTCATCTGGATCAGCAGATAGATCGCCGAGAGCAGCAACACCCGGCGATCCACCAGCGCGGCGAGAATATGATGCGGCCCATGCGCGGAAGCGGCGCGCGCATCGTCGTCGAGCGCGGCGCGCAAGGTGCTGCGCTCTTGCGCGTCGAGCCAACCCGCGTCTTCAGGGCGATTGTCGAGATACCAGAACGCCCATACGCCGACCATGGAAGCCAATGCCCCTTCGATCAGAAACAGCCACTGCCAGCCGGCCAGACCCATCATGCCGTGCATCTCGAGCAATGAGCCCGACAACGGACTGCCGAAGATAAACGCCAGCGGCGCGCCGAAATAAAACACGCCGACCGCTCGCGCGCGCGCCGTTTGCGGAAACCAGTGGGTCAGGTAATAGATCACGCCGGGGAAGAAACCTGCTTCGGCGACACCCAGCAGGAAACGCAGCGTGTAGAAAGCAGTCGGCGTATGCGCGAGACACATCGCCGCCGAGACGAGCCCCCAGGTCACCATGATCCGGCACATCCACGCGCGCGCGCCGACCCGGTGCAGCAGAAGATTGCTCGGCACCTCGAACAAGGCATAGCCCACGAAGAACACGCCCGCGCCGAACGCAAAAGCCGCATTGGACAGACCCGTATCGTGCTGCAACGCCTTCTGCGCGAAACCGATATTGGCGCGATCGAGAAACGCCAGCACGTACATCAGCAACAGAAACGGCAACAGCCGGCGCATGACCTTGCTGTTGATCGCCTCCAGCGAAGCGGGCGAATGCGGATTCATGTCGTCTCCTTCGCAGAGCATGCGGGTCGCGCTCTGCGTTTTTTACTCTTGCACTGCCACGGCCGCCGCTCAGGTCACCCGGCGATAGCTCAGTAAGTGGCGCGGCCGCCGGACAGATCGAATACCGAACCGGTGCTGAACGCGCAGTCTTCGGAGGAGAGCCAGAGAATCAGTGACGCTGCTTCTTCCGGCAACAGAAACCGGTTCATTGGAATCTTCGAGAGCATGTAGTCGATATGCTGCTGCGACATCGAATCGAAGATCTCCGTTTTGGCTGCGGCCGGCGTGACCGCGTTGACGAGGATGTTCTTCGTCGCCAGTTCTTTGCCGAGCGATTTGGTCAAACCGATGAGTCCGGCTTTGGAGGCGCTGTAGTGCGAGGCGTTCGGGTTGCCCTCTTTACCGGCCACCGAGGCGATATTGACGATTCGCCCGTAGCCTTGCTTGAGCATCTGCGGCACGACCGCGCGGCAGGTGAGATACGGGCCGATCAGATTCACGTCGATCACGCGGCGCCAGACCTCGGGGTCCAGCTCCCACGTCGCGCCGTTGCCGCCGGTGATGCCGGCGCAGTTGATCAGCACGTCGATCGCACCATGCGCCGCGAGTGTTTGCGCCACTGCCTGAGCGACCGATGCCTCCTGGGTGAGTTCGACCGTGACGGCCGTTACCTTGCCCAGTTCGCTGAGTTCTTGCTGACTACGCGCGAGCCGCTCGGCGTCGATGTCCCACAAGGCGACCGATGCACCCGACTTCAGCGCTCGTTGAGCCACCGCGTAGCCAATGCCGCGCGCGCCGCCGGTAATGGCGACAACACGCCCCTCCAGATCGATTCGGTTCATTGCTGTGCTCCTGCGGCAGGCCTTGGCGGCTTGCCTTTCAGTTGTTGTATTTCTGCTGATCGTGCTGCGTTTGCTTTCGTTCAGTCAATATACGAGCGGTGCGATACGCTAACAATCCGTGTATTGAAGGAGGTGATAACAAAAGCGAATCGGTGGGTGCCGTCTTCAGGTTTGTTCCGTGGCGACTGGTTCTTCGTAAATCAAACCTGTCCTGAGTAAATAAACCTGTTCTGCCGATTTCCTGTAATTGAAACTGGCCAGACTCCGCCGGCGTATGACTGCCGTTTGTAAATAGACGTGGCCTGGCAACCGTCAATCCGTTGCCTAGCGTGGGCTTCGCGGCAGCGCGGTCTACTAGACGGAAAGTAAGCAGGCGTGCTTTGACGCGGCAGTTTTGACTCACCCGAAGGCTGGAGCTCCTCCAGTCAACTTGTGCCATCACGACAATAGTCATCGAACACGCCCGGCGCATCGTCGCTATATGAGTCGAGCAACCAGCGACCGCGCAAATGAAACTCACTGCCCTATATCAACAAAAAGTCCAGTCCGTAGAGCCATTCATCGATTCACGACCGTCGAGCATGACATGAATCTGCGAGTTTGCTGGCCCAGCGCTTGCCCGCGTTGCCCTATGAAGGAGCACTGTTCACCCAGCGACTATCGCCGTATCCGAAGATGGGAGCACGAAGACATACTGGAAGCTATGGAGCGCCGGCTTGACCGGAAGCCCGATGCAATGACCATCCGCCGAAGTACTGTCGAGCATGTCTTCGGTACGCTCAAGCACTGGATGGATCACGATCTGTTGAGGTCACTCACGAAACAAACGGCAACTTGCTATCGCGCGCGGCGGCCAGCATGGAGAGCGTGATCTTGCGCACTTCCAGCTTGCTCTGCGTGATATGCGCGCGCAACAGGATGATCGCTTCGGTCACCCGGTTGCGTTCGATCAGGTTCAGCATGGTGGAATGCTCGTCGTAGGTGGCGCTCGTGCGGTGCGGTTTGAGGAAGTCCAGTCGCCGCACGATGCGGATGCGCTCGGTCACTTCGTTATGCACGCGCAGCATCTCCGCGTTGCCGGTAGCCGCGACCAGTTGACGGTGGAAGTTCTCGTCCATGCCGAACATCTTCACCGGGTCGCTCTCACGCGATTCGGGTTCGACGCACCATATCGTTTTTAGCGCTTCCACGGCGGCGTGCGCGACGTCGCCACCCGCCCCCACACGTTCGACGGCCGCCACTTCCAGTACGATGCGCAAATCGTAGAGTTGATCGAGCTGATCGAAATTGATCGGCGAGACTTTCCAGCCGCGCCGGAAGCCGACTTCCAGATAGCCCTCGCGTTGCAAACGAAACAGGCCGTCGCGCATCGGCGTGCGCGACACGCCGTAGTGTTGCGCGATGCCGTTTTCGGAAAAGCGGTCGCCGGGAAACAGGCGAAAGCTGAAGATATCGTTCTTCAGTTGCTGGTACACCTGCTCGGCGAGCGGATTGGCTGCCGCCGGCACGGCAGGCATGTCAGGTGCTGCGGGAGTCTCGAGCAGATTCGTCGTATCGTCGTTCATTGATGCCACATCCCCTTTTTTCTTATTATCGGCGTTTCATGGCATGGCGATAAGGCTGACGTGCGCCGCAACGATTTTCCAGCTGTCGGCGGGACCAAACCTCGCCCACGTCTGCATCTGGCGGCCGATCAAAGGTGTCGCGTCGCTGGTAAATTCCGTGCTGACGGTGGCGAAGTCCGTGCCGAACGTCGTCACCACGGTGCGATGCAGTTTGCGCGACTTCGGCACCGGCTCGCAAGTCTCGCGCCACGCGCGGATCGCTTCGCCGCCATGCTGGATTTCGGCGATGCCATAGCGGACCGTCTCCGGCGTGTGCCAGAAAAGCGCGTTCATCGCCGCAACGTCGTTGTCGACCAGCGCCCGCTCGTATTCGATAAAGGCTGCCTGCACTTGAGCTACCACTTCGGGCTGATTTATCTCCATGCCGGGATCGTCTCGTCGAGTTTCGTCAATGAAGAAAGCGGCGCGGTCCAGCCGACAATACCGCCTTGCGAACGCACCATGTCGAGCGTCGCCTGTTTGAACGCGGGGAAATAGCTGGCGGTCGCGTCTTCGATCAGCAAACTGTCGTAGCCGCGGTCGTTGGCTTCGCGCATCGAGGTCTGCACGCACACTTCGGTAGTCACGCCCGCGAACACGAGATGCGTGATGCCGCGCATCGCGAGCTCTTCGCCGAGCCGGGTGGCGTAGAACACGCCCTTGCCAGGTTTGTCGATCACGAGTTCACCGGCAAGCGGCGCGAGCGGCTCGATGATCGCATTCCCGGGCTCCCCGCGAATCAGGATGCGCCCCATGGGTCCTGCATCGCCGATGCGGGCGTTGGGCGCACCTCTGAGCCGTTTCGCCGGCGGGCAGTCAGACAGATCCGCCTCATGCGATTCACGCGTATGCACCACGAGCCATTGATGCCCGCGCGCGAAGGCCAGCAATGCCGCGACGGTCGGCACGATCTCGGCCAGCAGCGACACGTCGTTACCAAGCGATTCGCCGAAGCCGCCCGGTTCGATGAAATCGCGCTGCATGTCGATTACGACCAACGCGGTTTTCGTGGGGGCCAAGGTGAAGGGACCCGGTTTGGCGTCGATCGTCAACGGGGTTTGCTGTGTCATCCGATGGCTTCCTTCATTCTCTCTGTGGGTACGGCGTGATGCGCCGGGGCATCGCCGTGCCCCGCCATATGCTGACCGAGCACGGTCCGGTCCGCGCGCGCCGCAGGCGTCTCGAACACGAGTTTGCCCTCCGCGATCACCACGATGCGGTCCGCCAGTTCGAGCAGTTCGTCGAGGTCTTCGCTAACCAGCAGCACCGCCGCGCCAGCATCGCGTGCGGCCATCAGACGGGCATGGATATCGGTAACCGACGCGAAATCCAGACCGAACACAGGATTCGCGACGATCAGCACATCCACCGGCTGTCCGAGTTCGCGTGCCAGCACCGCGCGCTGCACATTGCCGCCCGACAGCGTGCCGATGGTTCGTTCGGGTAGCGGTGGACGCACATTGAACTCGGCGATCAGCTGCGCAGCGCGCTCACGCATGGCACGCCGGTCGAGCCACCAGCCGCCGCGCCGCAACGGCTCGCGATCGAAGTCGCGCAGCGCGAGGTTCTGCGCCACGCTCATTGCGGCGACGCAGGCGTTTTTCAGTGGTTCCTCTGGAATCGCGAACACGCGCCTTTGAGTCATCTCTTCACGCGTTGCATGGTAGGCCTTGCCCGCCACCTCCATGTCGCCGGCTTTCACGCGACGTTGACCGACCAGCGCTTCCACCAACTCCTTTTGTCCATTGCCGGAAACGCCCGCAAGCCCGAGGATTTCGCCCGCGCGCACGGACAGCGTCGCGTGCTTGACTGCTGTGTGGCCGCGATCGTCTTCGACTGAAACGTCGTGCAACGCGAGACGCACCTGCGCCGTTTCGTCAACGGGTTTGCGTGGCAGGCGCTCCACGGTCACCGCGGCCATCACCGGCGCTTCGTCCTTCAAAGAGACCTCGTTCGGCGCATGCGTAGCGACGGTGCCCATCATCCACGCTGCGAGCTCATCGCGGCTGGTGTTGGCAACCGCGCTCGTGCCGACTTGCCTGCCCTTGCGCAACACGGTGACGTCGTCGGCATAGGCCATCACTTCGCGGAACTTGTGCGTGATCATCAGCACCGTCAGCTCGCCGCGCGAGGTCAGATCGCGCATCAGGCCGAGCACTTCGTCCGCTTCCTGCGGTGTCAGGACCGAAGTGGGTTCATCGAGAATCAGGAAGCGCTGCTGCAAATATAGCTGCTTCAGGATCTCGAGTTTCTGCTTTTCACCGGCAGCGAGCATGGCCACCGGCGCGTCGAGCGACAAGCGGAACGGCATGCGCTGCATGAACGCTGCAAGCGCGGCGCGCTCGCCCTTCCAGTCGATTTTCCACGGCATCCGCCCGTGCGCGAGCAGCAGATTTTCTTCGACCGAAAGGCCGGACGCTAATGTGAAATGCTGATACACCATGCCGATGCCGAGCGCCTGTGCATCACGCGGCGACGCGATGTGGACCTCACGATCATCGGCGGCGATCTGCCCGTCGTCGAGCACGCCGTAGCCGACCAGTCCTTTCACGAGCGTGCTCTTGCCCGCCCCGTTCTCGCCGAGCAGCGCGTGAATCGTGCCGGCTTTGACCTTGATCGAGACGCTATTCAATGCGCGAAACGCGCCGAACGATTTGCTTGCGTTCAGCACTTCCACACCCAATGCCTTCGGCGCCGTGGTCATGATTTATCTGCCTGAAGTGGCGAGCGCCGCTGCTGGCGCCGCCGTCTTGGCCAGTAGCGTAGCCAGCAGCGCATGCGAATCCGATACCGTGCCGAACACACCGCCTTGCATGGTGATCATGTGCAACGCGGCGTCGTGATTGCCCTTGTCGGTCGCGCCGCAGCAGTCGGCCAGCACCGTGCATTCGAAGCCGCGATCGTTAGCTTCGCGCATCGTCGTGTGGACGCAGACGTCAGTAGTGATGCCGGTCAGCACCAGATTGACGATGCCGCGCGTTCGCAGGATCAGTTCGAGATCCGTCGCGCAGAAGGAACCCTTGCCGGGTTTGTCGACGATGATTTCACCTGGCAGCGGCTTTAGTTCGTCGATGATTTCCCAGCCCGGTTCGCCGCGCACGAGGATCTTCCCGCAGGGGCCGTCGTCGCCGATGCCTACACCGTCGGTGCCCGCGCGGCGGCTGCGCCAGCGCTTGTTCGCGGGCAGGTCGGAGAGGTCCGGTCGATGCCCTTCACGCGTGTGGATGATCGTGAAACCCAGTTCGCGCATCGGCTTCAGCACGCGTTTGATCGGCTCGATCGGCGCGCGCGTCAGCGACAGGTCATAGCCCATCTTGTCGACATAGCCACCATGGCCGCAGAAATCCGTCTGCATGTCGATAATCACGAGCGCCGTGTTGTCCGGTCGCAGGTCACCGTCGTAGGGCCACGGGTAGGGTTTTGCTTCAATGAATCTGTTCATGGCGGTGAGATCCTTGTTAGGTCCTGGCGAGGTCTTTGAAGGCACGCATGGCAGGGCAAAATCAGTGGGGCAAGCTCAGCGAGTCAGGCTCAGCTCGCCCGGCGCGCCAGTCAGCGTGCGATCCGGACGGCAATTGACGATCATGATCGCGAGCGTCAGCACATACGGCGCCGCGTTGTAGAGGTAGTAGCCGCTCGTCACGCCGATCGCCTGCAACGCCGGCCCGAGCGCGCCGGCCGCACCGAACAGCAACGCGGCCCACAGGCAACGCAAGGGCTGCCAGCGCGCGAAGATCACCAGCGCGACCGCCATCAGTCCTTGTCCGCTGGAGAGCCCTTCATTCCAGCTCCCCGGATACACCAGCGAAAGATACGCACCGCCGATGCCCGCGAACACACCGCCCACCGCCGTCGCGGCGATGCGCACACGCGTGAGTGGATAGCCCATGGCACGCGCCGTCTCGGCGTGATCGCCGACCAGCCGCAGCACCATCCCCCAACGGGTGTTGCGCAAGCCCCACTGCAAAACGAAGGCCAGCACCATGCCGATCACGAACAGCAGGTTGATATGCAGCGCGTTATGCAATTGTGGCGACGCGGTCCACGTGCCGAGGTCGATGAACGGCAGCATCGGCGCCTGCGGTTCGATGAATGGCTTGCCGAGATAGAACGCGAGCCCGGTGCCGAGCAGCATCAACGCAATGCCGAACGCAATGTCCGACACGCGCGGCAACGAGCACACGAGGCCATGCAGGCAGCCGAGCAGCAAGCCGACGAACCCGGCCGCAAGAACGCCGGCCCACGGCGAGCCGGTCAGAAAAGCACCGGCATAGCCGCTCATCGCGCCCGACACGAGAATGCCTTCGAGGCCGAGATTCACGCGTCCGCCCTTCTCGGTTAGACACTCACCGAGACTGACGAACAGATAAGGCGTGCTGACACGGATCGCACCGGCGAACAGCGACAGCAACAGGATCACGATGGGCGAGTGCATATCAGGCATGGGTCTGCTCCAGTTGCACGGGAAGGTCGGCCTGCGCGGCGGCCTGCAATTTGACGCGCCAGGCGGCGATGCGCCCGCCAAGCGCTTCCCACGCGAGCAGGTTCGCAAACAGCAGGCCTTGCAAGACGAGCGTGGTGGCGTCGGGGAGATCGAGCCGGCGTTGCAGCAGCGAACCGCTCGCCTCGATGCCGCCGATCATCAGCGCGCAGGCGATGATCGCGAGCGGATTCTGCCGTGCGGCGAACGCCACGAGGATGCCCGCGTAGCCATAACCCGCCAGCAAGGATGCATTTGCGCTGCCTTGCACCGCCGCCACTTCGAACATGCCGCCGAGTCCGGCCGCAGCACCGCCCAATACGCACGCGGCAAGAGCCAGCAGATTGACCGGCAAGCCGACGATGCGTGCCGCACGATGACTGCCGCCCACCACGCGCATCGCAAAGCCCTTGGTGCTGAACTTCACGAACACCCACGCCGCAATGCAGGCGACGACGCCCCAGAACAATCCCCAGTGCGTGTCGAGTCCGGGGATCGAGCCGATCATCATCGCGTCGGGCACCGGATAGGTGGACGGCTTATTCAGGCTTGCGGGGTCGCGCAGCGGCCCTTCCACCAGATGTTTGAAGAGCGCGATCGCGATATACGACATCAACAGGCTGCTGATCGTCTCGTTGACGCCGCGCCACTGCCGCAACGCACCGACGGCCCCGATCCAGAACCCGCCGGCCAGCATGCCGGCCACCGCCATCAACGGCGTGGCGATCAGCCAGGGCGTGCCGTGTGGCAGCATCTGCGGGACGATTGCCGCGCACATGCCGCCGAGTGCGAGCGCGCCCTCGCCGCCGATCACGATCAGTCCAACCTGGGCAGGCAGCGCGACGCACAATGCGGTCAACATCAACGGCGACGCGCGCAGCAAAGTGCTCTGCCACGCGAACGACGAGCCGAAAGCGCCCTCAAAAATCAGCCCGATCGCATCGACCGCCGGCTGCCCCTGCACCAGCAGGAACAACGAGAACAGTAGCAGCGTGCCGAGCACCGCCAACGCGGTCGGCAGCGCGGGCAAGAGCGACAGCATCGCTCTCGCGGTAGGGGCATTGGGGCGCATCATGGCTCCTTCGCTCATGCAAACTCACACAATCACGCAGGCCAGGTTCAGATCTGGCCGACGACGCCCGCCACCAGATAGTTCATGCTTTCAAGCGTGTAATCGGTCTGTATGTGGCTCGCACCGGAGGCGATCGCCGTGCCGCCCTTGTTGTCCTTCATCGGTCCTTTGAAGATCACGAAATTGCCGGCCACCATGCTGCCTTTGATCGAGTCGGCGTTCTGCTTCGCCGGCGCGGTGACTTTCGCGCCGTACGGTGACATCTTCACGAAGCCCTCTTTCAAGCCACCGCGCAACACATTCGGTTGCGGCGTGCCGGCCTGTGCGCCCGTGACCAGTTGCTTGTACGGCGTCGCCCAGTCCCATTCCGCACCGGTCAGATAGCCTTTCGGCGCGAGCGCCGCCTGGCTCGCGTGGTAACCACAACTCATCGCGCCGCGCTTTTCCGCCGTTTCAACGACGACCTTCGGGCCATCGACGTGACAGGTCAGCACATCGCAACCCTGATCGATGAGACTGTTGGTAGCTTCCGCTTCCTTCACCGGCATCGACCAGTCGCCCGTGAAAATCACCTGTGTGGTGATCGACGGATCGACGGACTGCGCGCCAAGCGTGAACGAATTGATGTTGCGCAGCACCTGCGGAATCGGTTTGGCGGCGACGAAGCCGAGCTTCTTGCTCTTCGTCATGTGGCCCGCGACGACGCCGTTCAGGTACTGGCATTCGTCGATATACCCGAAGTAGCTGGTGATGTTCGATGGGTTGCCCTGCTTCCACAAACCGCCGCAATGCGCGAAACGCACCTTCGGATATTTGGCCGCCATCTTCAGCACATGCGGATCGAAGTAACCGAACGAGGTCGCGAAAATGAGCGTCGCGCCGTCCTGTTCGATCATCGCTTCCATGGTTTTCTGCACGGCGATGGTTTCGGGCACGTTCTCCTCTTCCACCACCTTCACATCAGGCATCTTCTTGATGACGGCGGCAGCAGTCGCCTGAGCCTGGTTGTAACCGTAGTCGCTGCGTGCACCGACGTAGATCACGCCGACCGTCGTCTTCGGCGCGGCAAACACTGATTGAATCGGCAGGATATTGCCGAGCGTCAACAGGCTGGCGCTCTTGATGAAATTGCGGCGACTGGTCATGGTGTCCAATTCCTGGTGGGGGGTGAAGAGCGTTGGCCCTCAGTTGACATTCAGGCTGTCGAGATAAGCGAGCCAGCCGCCAAACGAGGTGATGTCTAGTGCACCGCTGCCGTTACTGACTGCCGACGGCTCGCAGATGAAGCCCTTCACCGTGAGGCCGTTGGCGAGTTGCACGGAGCCGATACCGAGCGGTGCGGGCACGTCGGCGACAAATTTGCCGAAGCTGCGCAGCGGTATGTCCCAGACTTCCACGGCGATGGGTGCGCCTTGCTGGTCAGTGACGCGCACAAGGCCTGGTTTCGGCGGCTGCGTATTCGCAAGCGCGTAAAGCGTGTAAGAGGCTGCGGTTTGCGTCGCCGTGACAAAGCGCGCGCCGGCTTCCTGAAGCTGCCAGTTCAGCGGCTGGCCACGCAGATGCGCACCGACCACGGCAAGCGCGACGGTCGGCTCCTGAAACGGCAGTGGCGCGATCGTGTTTGCTGCAGGCGCGGTTTTCTTTTCAGCCACCGTCCCGGCCATGTCCGCAGCCTCATTCCCGAACAGCGCCTGGATCCGCGCGCCCAACTCGGCGAGACGCCGGTCCGCGCCGCTCGGCGCGATCAGTGTGACGCCCGCTGGCAAGCCGTCGTGGCGACGCTGACATGGCACGGCCAACGCGCACAGGTCGAGCAGGTTGACGAAGTTCGTGTAGTAGCCAAGCTGGCTGTTCAACTCGACAGGATTGGCCTGCACGTCGGCGCTCAACGGATGCGTCGGCGTGGTCGGGACGATCAGGATGTCGATCGTCTCGAAGAGCTGCTCGGCGTGCCGCTTCAGATCGGCGAGCGCGTACTGGCCATTGAACGCGTCAGCGGCACTGTAGCGATCCGCTTTGCCGATCACTGTGGCGACGACCGGATGGACCGCTTCGTGATGCGTCTCGAAGAATGAACCGAGCGCGGCGCGCCTTTCCGCCACCCAGGGGCCGTCGTAGAGCAGCGCGGAGACCTGTTGGAGCGGCTGGAAGTCGATCGGCGTGGGCGCGAGATGCAGATGGGTGGAAAGCGTATCGAGTGCGGCCGAGAAGGCCTGATTCGCCGCTGCGTCACCATAGAACTCGAGATGATCCGGCACGCCGATCCGCGGCGCGCCACGCAGGAGACCGAGTCCCGGGACCTTGCGCGAGTAGCCGTCGAGCGGATCGAAGTATGCGATTTCGTTGAACACGCGCCACGCATCGTCAACGTCGTGCGCGAACACCGAGATCGTGTCGAGGCTGCGACACGCCGGCACGACACCGCGCTTGCTAACGAGTCCAAGCGATGGCTTCAGGCCGACAAGCCCATTGAACCCGGCCGGCACGCGCCCAGACCCGGCCGTATCGGTGCCGAGCGAAAAGGCCACGCAACCCGCGGCCACGGCAACCGCCGAGCCTGAACTCGACCCGCCTGAGACGCGCTCTGGAAACTCGGTGTTCCGCACCGCGCCGTAAGGCGAACGCGTGCCGACGAGGCCGGTTGCGAACTGGTCGAGATTGGTCTTGCCGATCAGGATCGCGCCGGCGTCGATGAGGCGCTGCACGGCGAATGCGGAGGTGTCCGGCGTATAGCTGAAAGGCTCGCACGCGGCGGTGGTCGGCAAGCCGGCAACGTCGATATTGTCTTTGACTGCGAACGGCACGCCAAAGAGGGGCATCTGTTCGAACACGGCACTGCCCTGTTCTTCGTAGAGCGCTTCGAGCGCGTGGGCGCGGGCCTCCAGGTCTGCAGCGGGCACACGCAGGATCCAGACTCCCGGCCGGTCGATTTCAGCGATACGAGCAAGCGCCGACGCCACGACTTCAGACGGCGTAAGACGCTTGGCGGCATAAGCCGAAAGGAGACTACGGACCTTCAGGGGCGACGAAATGGGCACTGGTTTTCCTTGAGTCCAATCTTGAATACAAGTTTGGACTCAAATTAGCAGGAGCTATGCCAGGTGACTTTCAGGTTCGCCCGAACATGCTGCCAGCCTTACCAGGTTTGGTTTTGCGCCGATCCTCCCGCGAGGAGAACAGGCCACACCCCCGTCCTTCAATCAATGCGTCATGGTGCAGCGCTCCCCAACTCGGGGCTCCCGCGCCCTGCATTCGAGCCGGGCGCTTACGGCGCACCGGCGACGACAAACGCGCGCACCATCTCATGTGCCTGCGCCTTGTGATCTTCCTGCCACTGCGTGGCGAGCATGTCGGTGTTGAAAATCCGCGACAACGTAAAAGCGTTCGACTTGTGAAACGAACACAGACTCACCAGTGCGACATACAGATGAAGCGGGTCCATGTCCTTGCGCAACGAGCCATCGTTTTCGCCACGCGCGATCACCGTGCGCAGCAGGCTCAACACCGGCGACGACATTTCCGGAATCGCGCTCGAGCGCTTCATCACCCGGGCGCGGTTCAGATTTTCGAACGACAGGAGCTTCGACAGTTCGGGATGGGTCGCGAAGTGCCCCTCGATGAAATCGTAAAGCTGCACGATGGCCGTGACTGGCTCGATCTGGTCGACATCGAGCTTGAGTTTGAGTTCGGCTTCCCGCAGGCGCCCCAGCACGAACTCGAGCACCTCCAGATAAAGCGCCTCCTTGCCGCCGAAGTAGTGGTAAATCATCCGGATGTTGACCTTCGAGCGGCTCGCAATCGTCTCCACGCGCGCGCCGCTTAGCCCCTTGTCGGAAAACTCGGCGATCGCAATCTTGAAGATGCGCTGGCGGGTCGCCGCAGCGAGCTTCTGACGCTGGGTTGTGGGCGCGGTCGATGCAGCGGAGGTCGATCGGGCGGAAGCACGTTTCATATCGATGGAAAGCCTGGCGGTGGCGGGGTTGTGTCAAATGGATGCGTCAGGGCTGCGTGACTTCACGGGATTGTAAGCGCGGCCTCAGCGCCGGAACGGCTGGGTTAGCGCAAGCGGCGCGGTTTGCCGGCCGATCAGCCCCGCCACCGCGATCAGCGCAAGCAGATAAGGCAGCATCACCAGTAGCGCAGTCGGCACATGCACACCGATCAAGGGCAACTGAAACTGCAACGCGCTCGCGGCACCGAACAGCAAACACGCACCGGCAGTGCGGCCAATCCGCCAGTTGCCGAAGATGATTGCCGCAATCGCCAGGTAGCCAGCGCCACCGGTCATCCCTTCGGTGAAAGTGTGAATGTCGCCGATCGAAATGAAACAACCCGCGGCGCCCGACATAACGCCTGAAAACAGCACCGCGCCATAACGCAGCCGGGTCACCGAGAGCCCCGACTGATCGACCGACCTCGGCGCGGCGCCCACCGCGTGCAGCGCCACGCCAAGCGCGGTGCGCCGCATCACGAGCGAGGTTGCCAGCAGAATCGCGAGGCCAAGATAGACGAGCCACACCTGGTGAAACACGGGCTCTCCGATGACCGGAATCGCACCCAGACCGGGCGGCGACCAGCCCGCGAGACCGGGAATCACCGCGCTCGAACGTTCGCCGAACAGTTCGCGATAAGCGAGCGTCGTCGCGCCGAGCGCGAGGATGTTGATGCCGATGCCCGTCACGATCTGATTGGCGCGCAACGTCACGCTCAGGAACGCTTGCAGCAAGGCGATCGGCAGCACGCCGAGCATGCCGATCGCGAGACCCAGCGCCGCATTGCCGGTCGCCCATGCACCCGCCGCGCCGAGAAATGCGCCCGACAGCATCATGCCCTCCACGCTCATGTTGAGCACGCCGGCCCGTTCGCTGATCAGTTCACCCGTCGAAGCCAGCATCAGCGGGGCGGCAAACCGGATTGAGGAGCCAACGAAAACCGCTACGAATTCCGCGTTCATCAACGTGCTCCTTTCGGCTCGAGCCACAGCGACCCGCCAGCCAGCGCGACGATCACGACGCCCTGCACCACCAGCACCAGCGCCGACGGAACGGATGCGACCATTTCCATATTGATGCCGCCCGAGCGCAGAAAGCCGAACAGCAACGCCGCCGCACACACGCCGGTTATCGAGCCGCGCGCGAGCAAACCGACCACAAGACCGTCAAAACCATAGCCCGACGAGAAGCCGGCTTTCAGCGAATATTGATCGCCTTGCAGCATCAATGCGCCAGCGAGACCGCCGAGCGCACCGGCCAATGCCAGCGCGCCGACGATTGTCGACGTGATCGGCATGCCGGCGCGGCGCGCCGCCAGCGCGTTCAGGCCGACTGCGCGCAGATACATGCCGAAGCGGCTATACACCAGCGCCAGCGTCACCACGATGCACAGCACGAGCGTGATCGGCAAACCGATATGCAGCCCCGTGGAGCTTGCGCTCGACAGCAGCGGAAGTTTGGTCGAGTCGGGAATATCCAGCGACTCGGGCAGCGTGGCCGCGTTGGTCATCGGCTGGCGCAGCAGCGTTTCGGATTGCACGCACCAGTAGAGAAACCACACCGCAATGAACGTCAGCAGCAAGGTGCTGATCACCTCGCTGGTGCCGGCGCGCGCTTTCAGCCAGCCAGGAATCGCGCCCCATGCCGCGCCGGCCAGCGCGGCCGCCAGCATCGGCATGATGAATGGCAGACCGAGCGGCAAATGCGCGACGTGGCCATAGAGGCTGACGGCAGTGGCGGCGACGCCGCCCATCGCGATCTGCCCTTCACCGCCGACGTTAGTCAACTGCGCGCGGTTCGCCAGCACGAAGCCGCTGCCGACCAAGGCGAACACGAGGCTGCGATTGATCGACGCGCCGATCGCGTAAGGCGAGCCCCACGCACCGTCGGCGAAGGCGGCGAGCGCATCGCCGAGCGGCACATGAACGATTGCAATCAGCGCCAGTGCCGCCGCAACCGCGACGAGCGCCGCGCCCGCCAGTACGGCAGCGGTTCGCACGCGCCGCGAAGCGCGCCATGAGGCGATGGGCAAAGTGGTTAATGAGGTCGTGGGAGTCATGCTGTCTGGCCTGCCATCCATGCGCCAATGCGCTCGCGTTGAAGATTGAGTTGCGACGCATCCGGCACGCAGGTGCCCATGATGCGGCCGCGATACATGACGAGGACGCGGTCGGCCACCGTCATCAGTTCGTCGAGTCCAGACGAGATCAGTAATACGCCAACGCCCCGGTCGCGCGCGGCGCGAATGTGCTCATACACCGCCGCGACCGCGCCGACGTCGAGGCCTCGCGTTGGCTGCGCCGCGACCAGCACGGCAAGCCCCTCAAGCGTGAGCTCGCGCGCCAGCACCGCTTTTTGCTGGTTGCCGCCCGACAGACCGCGAAACGCGACGTCGGGACTCGCGGCACGCACATCGAAACGCTGCATCAGCGCGCGGGCGTCGCGCCGCATCGCGCGACGGCGCATGAAGCCGCGCCGCGTGTAGTCGTCGAGGCGGTTGAGAAAGAGGTTTTCGGTCAGGCTCATGTCGGGCACACAGCCAACCGCGTGCCGGTCTTCCGGTACCACGCCGACACCCACCTTCGTCAACATCTGCGGCGCGGCCTGCGTGCAGTCTTTGCCCTGCACGAAAAAGCGCCCGGCACTCGCTCGTTGCAAGCCGGCCAGCACCGCGCCGAGTTCGCTCTGACCGTTGCCCTCCACGCCCGCGATGCCGACGATCTCATTGCGGTTGACCACCAGCGTGCAGTCTTCGAGACGCGTGACGCCGTCGGCATCGCGCACCGTAAGGCCGTCGATCTGCAAGGCTTCGTCGGCGAGCGGCCTGGCGTAAGGTGAAGCGCTGCGGGGTTTCAGCGGCGCGGGCTTCGCGTCGTGGTCCGCCTCACGGTTCAGCTCATGGCCCTCATTCCCCGGCCGTTGAATCATGGCCCGCACGAGCGTGTCGACATCGGCCGACGGCGTGCTCGAACGAGCGACCACGCGGCCGCTTTGCAGCACCGTCGCGCGGCTTGCGATCCGGCGGATCTCCGCCAGCTTGTGCGTCACCAGTACAACCGCGCAACCGCGCGCGACAACCCGCGCACAGGTGTCGAGCAACGCATCGATTTCAGCCGGCAGCAGCACGGCGGTCGGCTCGTCCAGCACGAGAAGTCGAGGCTCACGGATCAGACACTTGACGATCTCGACGCGCTGTTTTTCGCCGACCGACAGATCCGCGACCCGCGCATCCGGTTCAAGCGCGAGCCCCAGATCAGCCACCAGCGCGCGCACCCGTTGCGCCTCGCGCTTGCGATCGAGCCAGCCGCGTACCTGGCCGAGCAGCAGGTTGTCGAGCACGCTCACGTCTTCAACGAGACTGAAATGCTGATGCACCATCGCGATGCCGTGCGCAAGGGCGTCGCGTGGACTGTGAGGCTGATACGGCTCGCCATCCAACCACATTGATCCCGCGTCGGGCTGATGCACGCCGAACACCACGTTGCACAGTGTCGATTTGCCGGCGCCGTTCTCGCCCAGGAGGCAATGCACTTCGCCCGCGAAGAGTTCGAGCGAGACATCGCTCAACGCCTGAAACTGGCCGAAGCGTTTGTCGATGCCGTCCATGCGCAGGACCGCGGCGGTGCGCGGCGCATCCCGACTTGCGCGGGCCATGGCGCCCTCATCGGCAAACGCCGTTGCGCAAGCGGCAGAAGCTGGAGTAGCGTCCATCTCAGCCTTCCGATACCTTGATCTTGCCGCTCTCGATGTCCTGTTCGATCTGCCTGATTTTCGTCGCCATCTCCGGCGTCGGCTTGCAGACAACCATGCCCGACGCCTTCGGCCCCATTGCCAGGCCGAACGCCTTATAGCCCGGCTGCCACGTGCCGGCCGCCATCTGGTCGATTGCATACTGCACCTGATAGCCGACGCCGGTAATCGAATACGCGATATACAGCGGGTCCGTGCCGCACCGGTCGGTATAGCTGCCGATCACATGCGTGTGCTTCTCGTTGGCCGCCTGCTCCATGCCGCGCAAGCCGAGATTGAGGATGTGATAGTGAACGTCCGCGCCCTGAGAGATGGCCGCCAGCGTGGCCTCCTTCGCCTTCGAAACATTGTCGAAATCGCCCGTGTAGCTCTCGAAGTACTTGATCTTCGGATTGATGGAGCGCGCGCCGTTGCCGAACTCCTTGCCGGCGTTGACGATTGACGGAATCTCCATGCCGCCCACGTAACTGACCGCGCCGTTCTTCGACAGCATCGCCGCGGCCGCGCCGGCGACGTATGCGATCTCCGCCTGCTTGACGTCATAGCCCGCCACGTTCGGCGGCATGTCCTGCCCCTTGTTGCCGCCGACGATCGCGAACCTCACATTGGGAAAGCGCTTGGCGATCTTCAGCACCGACGCCTGGGTCTGCCCGCCCACACCGATCACCAACTGGTTCTTCGACGCGAGGTTGGTCAGCGCCTGTTCCATGTCGGCGTAATTGATGTTTTCGATCATCTGCGTCTTGAGCTTCGGGCCCAGTTCCTTCTGCGCGGCAACGAGCCCGTCGTAGCCGGATTCCATCCAGCCCTTGTCCGATTTCGAACCGGGAATCAGCACGCCGACCCGCAGCGGATCGGCAGCAACTGCATGAACCGCGCTGGTGGATACGGCGAGCGCCACGACGCAGGTGGCGAGGGTTTTGAACTTGACGATCGACATTCTGGCATTCCTCTTGCGTTTGGTTTGGGTAAGTAGGTTATTCATGAACGAAACAGATGCAACTTCGATGCCATGCCGTGCTTTTGACAGACGCCGGACTTCGTTCCGATCTGCTCGAAACAACGGACTGCGCGCCGCAAACGCACCGTGCGGCAAGGTCCTGGCAGCACCATTTTTATGGCGATTCAGACACGATGGAGAACCTCCGATGAAACAACACGACGCATATGGCACAAGCGTTTCCGGCCAGTTGGGCCGCGACGGCCGCTCTCGCTGGAGTGCCAGCGAGAAACTGGTCGACATGTCCTTGCCCCCGCCCGAACCAATCGTCGCGACGCTGTCGTGCGAACCGCAAAACGTGCGCATCGACCTGCGCAGCACCGCGATCGTCGTCATCGACATGCAGAATGATTTCTGCACCAACGGAGGATGGGTTGCCCAGATTGGGGGCGATTTCGCGGTGGACCGCGCGCCGATTGCACCATTGCAGCGCCTGCTGCCGGCTCTGCGTCGCAGCGGCGTGCCGGTTATCTGGGTCAATTGGGGAAACCGGCCCGACCTCGCCAACATGCCGCCGAACCAGTTGCATCTATATAAGCCGACCGGAACTGGCACAGGCCTCGGCGAACCGCTCGCGAGCAACGGCTCGCATGTGCTTGAGAAGGATTCCTGGGCAGCTGCAGTGGTCGACGAACTCAAGCCGCTACCCGAGGATATCTGCGTGGACAAGTACCGCATCAGCGGTTTCTGGGACACGCCGCTCGACAGCATCCTGCGCAACCTCGGCATTCGCACGGTGATGTTCGCGGGCGTGAACACCGATCAGTGCGTGCTGCATTCGCTGACCGACGCCAACTTTCTCGGTTATGGCTGCGTGCTGGTGGAAGACTGCTGCGCGACGTCGTCGCCGGCGTTCTGCACGGAGGCGACCGTCTGGAACGTGAAGAAGTGCTTTGGCTTCGTCACGGATTCGGCGCGCATCGTCGATGCCTTGGCGGATGCTGCATGAGTGCGTTTATCTCTGGCCCACGCGTACGGGTGGCTGCGACTGCGAGCGGGCCGCTCGATGGCCTGCGCTTTGCGGTGAAGGATCTGATCGACGTCGCGGGCGTGACGACCGGTGGCGGCAATCCTGACTGGCGGGAAAGCCACGAGCCGGCGCGCTGTCATGCGCCCTGTGTCGGTGCGCTACTGGCTGCCGGCGCGACGCTCGACGGCAAGACGATTACCGACGAACTAGCCTATAGCCTCGAAGGCGCCAACCATCATGACGGCACGCCGCTCAATCCGCGTTGGCCGCATGCGTTGCCAGGCGGATCGTCTAGCGGCTCTGCGTCGGCAGTGGCCGGCGGTGAGGTGGACTTCGCGTTAGGCACCGATACCGGCGGCTCGGTGCGCGTTCCCGCTGCGTTCTGCGGGTTGTGGGGTATGCGGCCGAGTCACGATGCAATCTCGCTCGAAGGCGTGTTGCCCTTCGCCCCGTGCTTCGACACGGTCGGCTGGTTCGCGCGATCGATCGATGGGCTTGCCGCGGTGGGCGACGTACTGCTGCCGCAAGCGCCCTCTGCGGCTTCCTCGTCCGGGCAGCCGTTGCGCCTGGTTCGTGTCGCCGAGGCGTTCGCCGCTCGTGCGCGCAACGAGCCCGACGATGCTTTACGCCTTGAGGCGTTAGCTGAATTGTTAGGCGCGGACACGTCGCTCGATCTGTTCGCCGGGGACGAAGCGAGCTGGCTCGCGTGTTATCAGGCCGTGCAGGACCTTGAAATCGACGCCTCGCTCGGCGACTGGATCCGTTCGGCGCGGCCGCGTTTCGGTCCATCCATTGCGGCCCGCTTTGCGCGGCTGGAGACGCTCGATCGAAAGCAGGCCGCGCAATGGCGTGCCACCCAGCGCCAACTACGCAGCATGCTGGATGCGATGTTCGAACCCGATGCCGTGCTGCTCATGCCGACCACGCCCGTTGCGCTGTTGCCGAAAGACGCATCGGGCGCCGCAATCGGCCGCTTCTATGAAGCTGCGCTCACGATGAACTCGATCGCCGCGATTGGCGGCCTGCCGCAAATCACGCTGCCATTCACCGACGAAATCGATCGTCCGCTTGCGCTGTCGCTCATCGGCACGCGCGGCAGCGACCGAGCGTTGCTTGCCTTCGCGCGCGATCTATACGCGCAGCACACCTTGGCGAATCTTCAGTAGCGGAACATTGATGCACAATCTGAAACTCGCCAACAGCACCTGCGGCATGGTCACCAGCCCGCACGCCGCTGCTAGCGCCGCGGGTCTGGACGTACTGCGTGCGGGCGGCAACGCGATCGAAGCCGCGATTGCCATCGGCGCGGCGCTGTGCGTGACGTATCCGCATTTCACTGGGCTCGGCGGCGACGCTTTCTGGGTGATCGGCGACCGGCAAGGGACGTTGCGCACGGTGTCGGGCATCGG
Organism: Paraburkholderia agricolaris; assembly: GCF_009455635.1. Taxonomy (NCBI): domain Bacteria; kingdom Pseudomonadati; phylum Pseudomonadota; class Betaproteobacteria; order Burkholderiales; family Burkholderiaceae; genus Paraburkholderia; species Paraburkholderia agricolaris. The sequence continues at coordinate 1,513,021 of NZ_QPER01000002.1, read as the reverse complement.
CCAGGCCGCGGCGCAACTGCCGCCGTACGGCGGCGCGATTCCTTTGCGCGGTGCTGCGTCAGCGATCACCACGGCGGCGACCGTCGACACGTGGCATCAGGCTTATCAAATCAGCCGGACGTCATGGGGCGGGCAGCAATCATGGGCATCGCTGTTCGATCACGCGCTTGACTATGCAGCGAATGGGTTTCCCGTCACGCCTTCGCAGCATTTCTGGCAAACACTCCGCGCCAATGAACTGCGCTCGTTGCCCGGCTTTGCGGCGACTTTCGCACCGCACGGCCGTATTCCTGCCATTGCCGAACGTTTCGCGCAACCCGCACTGGCCAAAAGCATCGAGCGGATTGCCCGCTTCGGCGCTCGCGAATTCTATGAGGGCGAGCTTGCAGAGCGGATCGCACTCGGTTTGCGCGAAGCTGGCTCGCCGCTGACGTTGAGCGATCTGGCGCGAACGCAAGCACGCGACGAGGCGCCATTGCGCGTGGCCTATCGTGGCGGTGAACTGGTCAGCATGCAGCCGCCGACTCAAGGGGTAACGACTCTGCAGATCATGGGCATCCTCGAGCGTTTCGATGTCGCGCAGATCGCCGAAGGCAGTGCCGATTACTATCACTTGCTAGTGGAAGCAGTGAAGTGCGCGTTTGCGGACCGCGACCGCTTCGTGTCCGATCCTGAGTTCAATCACGTGCCGGTCGACGACATGCTGTCGCTCGCCACGCTCGATGCGCATGCACGCTCGATCAATCTGCGTGAAGCGCGCGCATGGCCTCACGTATTCCGACCGGGCGACACGGTATTTATCGGCGCGACGGATAGCGAAGGCCGCAGCGTGAGTGTTCTGCAAACGGTTTACTTCGACTGGGGGAGCGGCATCGTGGCGGGCGACACGGGGATTCTGTGGCACAACCGCGGCGCGTCGTTCAGCACGAATCCAGTGCATCACAACGTCGTGCAACCGGGCAAGCGGCCGTTCCATACGCTCAACCCCGGCATGTATCTGAAGAATGGCCAGCCATACCTGCTGTTCGGTACGCAAGGCGCCGACGGTCAGCCACAAACGCTGGCCGCGATCCTCACGCGCCTGGTCGACTACGGGATGGACCCGCTCACTGCCCTCGCCCGTCCGCGCTTTCTGCTCGGCAGGACCTTCTCCGATACGCGCGATGCCTTGAAGCTCGAAGCAGACGCCGGCGCCGACGTGTTCGCCGAACTCGCTGCACGTGGGCATGAGATGAGTGTGATTCCGGCCCAGAGTCCGCTGGCGGGCCATCCAGGCGTGATCCGCATCGAGCCGGATGGCGCAGCAGCAGGCGCGCACGATCCACGTAGCGACGGCCGTGCGCTCGGGGTTTGAGTCAACTGAGCTTAATGCGATCACGTGTCGTCACGTGGTCGCTCGCGCTGAGGTATTGGCGTGTCCTTGTGAGACAGGTCCACATCATCACAAGGCATGGCAGAGGTGCCGATGTCGCTTCCGCTGTTGCCCAATCAGCAACGCTCTTGCCGACGTGCTGTTCCTGCCGCCCCCGTGGATCTGGAGCGCATGTCATAGGCATCATTCCAGCCTCCGGTTAGACTCGCTTTCTGCCGAACTTGCGAGGAGGTTTGCGACGTGACCCATAGCTCAGAAATCAAAGCGCTTCTGTTTGATGTGTTCGGAACAGTCGTCGACTGGCGCGGCGGGGTCGCGCGCGACTTGCGCCCTTTCCTTGGGCGGCATGCAGCATCGATTGACGCGTATGAGTTCGCGGATGCATGGCGGCGTCAATATGTGCCCGCAATGGGCGAGATACGCAGTGGCCGCCGGCCGTTTGTCCGGCTCGACGTACTGCACCGGGAAAACCTGCTCAAAGTGCTAGCCGACTACGGCATCGACGTCAGTTCGATTCCCGCGGATGAACTCGATGCGCTGAACCACAGCTGGCACCGCCTCGACCCGTGGCCCGATTCCATCGAGGGGCTCCTGCGGCTCAAGCGTCGTTTCATGATCGCGCCACTATCGAACGGCAATATCAGACTCATACTCGACATGGCGAAACGCGCCGCGCTCCCTTGGGACGCGATTCTGGGTGCGGAAGTCGTTCGCGCGTACAAGCCTTCGCCACAGGTCTACCTCGAAACGGCCGAGATCCTTGGCCTCGAGCCTTCGGAGGTGTGCATGGTCGCCGCTCACAATAGCGATCTGGCAGCGGCGCGTCAGTGCGGCCTCAAAACGGCGTTCGTCTTGAGGTCGACCGAGCATGGTCCCGCGCAAAAGACCGACTTGCATGCCGAGCAGGCCTGGGACTTCATCACGACGGATTTGAACGACCTGGCTACGCAAATCGGTTGCCCAACTTAGGTGTTCGGGTATGCATACGGCTGCTTTGTTTCAGCCGCGCCAGATCGGATCTCGTGCCAGGTCTTTAATCGCGCGCGCCGATAAGATGCCCTCCTCAACCGCCACGCACGAGGACGATCACACCTCGCCCTGCTCGTCTTTCCCAATCACAACGCTGGCAGGCGACGCAAACATGTAGCGTGGCACATCCAGGTTTTGCGGTGCGGGTTTATCTTTGAACACACGGCCAGCGAGATCGTATGTCGATCCATGACAGGGGCACAGGAAGCCGCCCGGCCAGTTGTCGGGCAGATTGGCTTGCGGCCCCTCTTGAAATCGCGGCCTGGGTGTGCAGCCAAGGTGCGTGCACACGCCGACAACCACGAGAAGGTTCGGGTGATTCGCGCGCGAACGATATTCATTCCTGCAGTAGTTCGGCAACGGCATGGAAAAAGGATGCTGGGTGGAAGGGTCCGCGACCATGGCGAGTGGCAGGCGGTCAGTGTCCCGACCAGCAGAACCGCCAGTAACTTTGGATGACTTAACGTCAGGTGGTCTCGCCTTACGTGGTTTTAACACCGCTTCCGCAAGTCCGTCGCGATGACGGGCAGCGGGCAGCGCACGCATCGGTTCAGTTCGCATGACATCGCTCCAGGCGACGCGGAAGGGGGCATCACGGGACCGCGCTGGCGTGAGCGCCGCGCATCCCTTTCCCTACAAAACCGATTTCAGCGTAGGACGCGATACTTAAACAACTCTTAAAACCCTCAGCGAGAGTTTTCGTGCCGTGGCGGCGGGTCAGGTACCCGGGCGACGAAGCCCCAAACTGTCGTCGCGAATCCGGGTTTGACGGGCGCCTTACTAATCAGTGCATGCCGGACACGCGATCGCTTTCGCCGCGGCCACCTGTTCGCTCCGCCCAAAACTCGCGAGCGCGGCGAGCCCCAGTAGCGCCAGACCGCTGCCGAACAGAAAGTCGGCGGAGATGCCGACATGGTCGACCACGACGCCGCCAATGAGCGATCCCAGCGCAATGGCAACCTGAATGATGCTGACAAACAGCGCTGAGCCCGCTTCCGGCAAGTCCGGCGTGGCGCGTTGAATCCAGATGCTGAAGCACAGCGGCAGCGCCCCGAACGAAACACCCCACGCGAGGACGAGCGCGGCGACGCCCGGCTGCGATTGCTGCAGGAGCGGCATTGCCAGCAGCGCGAACATGAGCAGGGACACCATCGCGCCAACCGATAGTTTCAGGTTGCGCGTCACCGTCGACGAAACGGCGAAGTTCGAGAAGAAGCCGATAATGCCGAAGCCGAGCAGCAGCCACGTGATCGTCGACATCGTAAAACTCGCATTGCGCAGCAGGAACGGCGTGATGTAGGTGTACGAGGAAAAGTGCGCGCCGAACACGAGCCCCACCATCACCATGCTTCTACGCGGATGCGGCCGGCGCAACAGCGCCACCAGATCGCGCAGCCGCAAGGCGGCATTCGACGGCAAGGACGGCACGAAGAAAAACTGGGCCACGAGCGCGACCGCGACCAGTCCGCCCGTCGCCATGAACGACGCGCGCCACGAAGCGAAGCTGGCGATGAACGTGCCGAGCGGCACCCCGATCACCGTTGCGCAGGTCACGCCGGTGAGAATCGTCGCCATGGCTCTGGCCGAATCCTTCGGCCGAACAAGACGCGCCGACGCTGCCGTCGCCAAGGTCCAGAATCCGCCCAACGCGGCGCCGAGCAGCGCGCGTCCAACCAGCATGAATAGAAAGTCCGGCGCAAATGCGGAAATCAGATTCGACGCCAGCAGCAAGGCGGTGAGCAATAGAAATACCCGCCGGCGATCCATCCGTCCGGCCACCAGCATCAAACCGGGCGCGGAGATGGCGGCAATGACACCCGGCACCGTGACCATCAATCCGGCGGTGCCGGGCATCACGCCCAGATCCGCCGCTATGCGTGGCAGCAGCCCAACGGGTAAAAACTCCGTGGTCACGAATGCAAAAGCACCGATTGCAACGGCCACGACAGCAAGCCACGAGCGCAGGGACGACGACGCCCCATCGTCCGGCGAGGCAGTGCTCGCCGGCAGATTATCTTCCATCAACATAGTATTGTTTGCGAGTAACTAAACAACGGGTGGGATTAGAGCAGTTGCACCGGACTAATCAATTCCCGAACGGCAAATCATGAATAAAAAGCAGGACGATAGTGGCGTGCCAATGATTGCAATTGGAAAAGACGGCGGGTGAAACCCTGAATGGGACACACCTTAACATCGTATTAAATCGCCCGCTGACGACTCCGTAAAATTGCAGTCGGGCGTGTGGGTATTTCGATCAGGGTGATGACGCGGCGCGAATCGATAACAGAGGCGGCGTGCCACTCCTCACCGCCTCCTGAATGGGCGCCTTGCCAAGGGCCCGCTATGGCCCGACTATTGGCCGAAATAGATCCTGCATAGCGACCCGGACGAGCACGGCCGCCCCTGCCGGCCTCCCGCTTGCGCCGTGCCCGCGGCGACGCCGCCATAGGAGACGTTCTGCACCGGCTGGGCGGCCGGCATCATGGTTTCACCGAACGACATGTCGGTGGTGTCTTGCACTGATTCGTTTGCGTTCTGCATCAACACCCGATCCGGCGCGGTTTCATCCTGCTGGCTGCCTGACGCGCCGGCCGTATTCGGTGCCAGTAAGAGAGCGGCGCTTGCCGATATCATCAATAAACGTAGTTTCATGTCCAGACTCCTCGAATCCGGCGCAGCAACTGTCATCCCCTTCAAAAAGAATTGATCCGCGAAAAAACGTCATATCGCCAGATCGAACTGACGGACGGGCGAATGCCTATGCGGGACTGCTGCGGCGAGTCACCGAACTAAACGGGTAAGTAGTTGCCAAACCTGTGACCGATCCGGGGTGTGCGGGTGGCACGTGTGGCTTGCCGGAATCGGTCGCCACCAGGCTGGAAACGCAGATTGTGGTTCCGCTGTTCCGTTATAGGTCGGCCACTGAGGATTTCAAACCCGGCGCGGCGAGCTGCTTGTACCCCGATCAGCGACATGCGACAACAAAATCAGTCAGGCTGGCGCGTGATTTACCCGAACAGTGCGTTATGATGATGGAATAACGCACAAATCAGCAGCCCACGCGAAACACCGGCGAAAGGCGGAGTGCGGGCGTGAGACAGGCGATTCGCAATCAATGTATCGTCATCACCGTTTTTTCCATCGCGGCCGTAAGGCTTACCCAGCCGTACCTGCCGCGCGGCGCAGCGCTTGAATATTTACTGATTGGCGCGGCCAGCCGTATAGGCGGCCACGCTGGGCATAGGCAGTAACGCAATTTATGAGGCACCGTTTTTACGCTGCCAGTAGGATTTCCTTCGATCAATAACCTTACCGCGGGCGGACCCCATTTACATGGGCTCAATGCTGTCGCGGCTCCCCCTTGCAATCTGCAACTGACAGAACGCCACACGCTTTAGAAGGACGAATATCTTATGGACGAAAGGAAGAGAGATAGCATGATTGCGTATCTCCGCCATCGCATGGAAGAGTTTGGTATCAAACCAGAAGACCTCGCCGCCGTGCTGGCGGCCGAACCGAAGAGGCAAGCCGCCGCGCGCTACCGCAGCGCAACCGGAGATAGCTGGGATGGCCAGGGAGAAATGCCTCAATGGCTTAAACAGGCAATTAGCGCAGGTCAATCAATTGACCACTTCGAATTATCGGCCACGCCGGCACCTGCTCCGCAGCCGAGAAAACAGGTGGATTGGGTAAACGACCCATTCGCCGGCAGCCCGCTTGCGCGTCAGACCAACCGCTAAGCCGTCAGATCGTACCGCTCACGCGAGCCGGCGCCTCCGTGTTCGCGGCAGTCTCCCGCGCCGCCGCGAAACGCGGCGACTCGATGAATGCGCTGACCTGTCGCACGATTTGCCAGAACACCTTTTCAAATACGCGGACCTGCTCCAGCTCAGGCAAGCCGTTGGCAAGCGGATCGGCAAAGATCCAGCTACTCAACGAGGGCTCACCCGGAAAGAGCGGCGCATGGTGCCCGGCAACGCATTCGTCCATGGCGATGACGATGTCCATTCGCGGCGCCCACTCGCCGGTGAACTCCAGCCAGCTTTTCGGGCTGAGCACGCCGAGGTCCGAAATACCCGGCCGCAATTGCGCGATCGCAGTCGGGTGAGCTCGCGCGGCCGGCTCCGGCCCCGCGCTGAATACGTCGAACCGGTGTCCCGCCAGTTCGCGCAGTAAAGCTTCGGCAATGATGCTGCGTGCTGAATTCTCGCGACAGAGAAACAGCACCTTGTATTTTCTGGTCACGCTCACCCCGTACCTGTGTTCTTTTTCTCTCTGACGGATTCTGCCGCAGCAGTCTTGCGCGTTCGTGACACTTCCATGACCCGGTTTGTTGCACGGCAAGAATGCTTTCAGTATGCTGTCAACCGCGCGCCAGCCACGCGGCCTTCGCGGTGACTGCAAGCGTGCACGAAAATCCCATAGCAATTAGAGACACATGAACGCTACATCGCTGAACCCTGCTGCCGGCCGGGACAAACTGGAATCCCTCGCTTACGCCAAAGTCACCTGGCGCCTCCTGCCCTTTTTATTTCTCTGCTACGTCGCGGCCTATCTCGACCGCGTCAACGTCGGCTTTGCAAAGCTGCAAATGCTCAACGACCTGCACTTTAGCGACACTGTTTATGGGCTGGGCGCGGGGATTTTCTTCATCGGCTATTTCTTTTTCGAAGTGCCCAGCAACGTATTGATGCACCGCTTTGGCGCACGCGTGTGGATCAGCCGCATCATGATTACGTGGGCGGTCATTTCGGCCGCCACCCTGTTCGTCAGCACGCCAACCCAGTTCTATGTGTTGCGATTCCTGCTCGGCGTCGCGGAAGCCGGTTTCTTCCCCGGCATCGTGCTGTACCTGACCTACTGGTATCCGGCCGCGCGCCGTAGCCGCGTCAATGCGCTGTTCATGATGGGCATTCCTGTTGCCGGCGTGTTCGGCGGTCCGTTGTCGGGCTGGATCATGCAGGCATTCAACGGCGTGCATGGACTCGCAAACTGGCAGTGGCTCTTTCTGCTGGAAGCCATTCCTTCGATCGTGCTCGGCGTCATGACGCTGAAATACCTGCCGAATGGTATCCGTTCGGCGAAGTGGCTCACGGAAGAGGAAAAGACCTTGCTCGAACAGCGGATCGCGCAAGACGGCGCCGGCAAGCTGCACGCCGGGCTGTCGAGCGTGCTGAGCAATGGCCGGGTGTGGTTCATGGCCGCGATTTACTTCTGCTGCATGATGGGTCTTTACGGCGTGAGCTTCTATTTGCCCACGCTCATCAAAACGGCCGGCGTGAAAGATGCACTGGATGTCGGCATGCTCACCGCCATCCCGTACGGCTGCGCGATCGTCGCGATGCTGCTGATCGCCCGCAGCGCTGACCGCATGCGCGAACGCCGCTGGCATTTCGCCGCCGCGAGCCTGATGGCGAGCGTGGGCCTGCTGGCTGCCACGTTTTTCACGTCGAACGTCGTTCTCGCGATGATCGCGCTGTCGATCGGCACGGCCGGAGTGCTCGCCACGATGCCGGTTTTCTGGGCATGGCCTAGCGCGATGCTGGGCGGCAGCGCCGCCGCGGCCGGCATCGGCTTGATCAACTCGGTGGGCAATCTGGCGGGTTTCGTCAGCCCGACTATCGTCGGATGGATGAAGGACGTCACGAACAGCACCAATGCGGGCATGATCGTGATTGCCGCGGCGCTCTTCGCCGGCGCCTGTCTGGCTTTCTTCCAGCCGCGCGAGCAGGTGCGCAAGTAAGCAGCCTGGGCGGCTTCAGTGCCGCCTGTGGAGGTTCTTTAGAACCGCAAGCCGTTCAGGAACTGGAACCAGAGTCCGCCCAGCACGCCGGCAGGGTGGGCATCGCCGGCACTTTCTTCGCGCTTGCGAGGATTGCCATGCTTGCCGGGGTCAGACGGCGTGCCCTGCCTGACGGTGGCGTCATCGTTCATGGCTTGTGCCTGCGCCGCGGCTGCAACCGTAGCTGCAACGTCGGGGGCCTCCGCTGCGTTTGTTGCCGCCTCGGCGGCAGCTTGCGCCCTCTCCGCTTCACGTCGCGACGCCTGCAAAGCCGACACGCTGTCGGCGATCTGCGCGGCTCGCAACGCCTCGCATCGACGCCCCAGCAGCACGCCGAACAGCACGTCGCGATTGTGGCCCTCATCGGCGAAACGCATGGCAAGCGACACCATCCCGGCATAGGCCACTTCGTCCGCGGCCCGCGCCGCCGTCTCGCGTTCGGCCTGCGCCTTCTGCTGGCGTGCGCGCTGCGCTTCCCAGCCGCGCATCTGCTCGGTATAGACCGTGTCATACACCTTGCGCTGCGCGGCGTCGGAGAGGATCGCGTACGCGTCCTTGATTTCCTGGAAGGTGGCGCGCGCAACTTCCTCGGCGCCGCTGTTGCGGTCCGGATGCCATTTCATTGCGGCCTTGCGGTAGGCCTGTTTGATTTCTTCGCCGGTGGCGTGCATGGGCACACCGAGCATGTCATAGAGGGTTGCCATTGCTTGCTCGACCTCGCGGGGAATCGCTTCGCGGACCATCGTAGCATGCGAAAAACGGCTTTATCGTGAAGTAGCCGGCGCTTCTGTCACCGAACCTCCAGACGAAAAAAAAGGCCCCGCTACTGACGTAGCGAGGCCAAATCCCATGTCAAGGAGATGTCATGGAGGAGACGGCTCAATCATAGCCGTGCGTCATCGCACCCCCAAACAATGGTTCGCCATATGCTTATCCCGTGCGGCTTCAACTGCATTGCACAGGATGGCGCATCGGGCTCCGAGCGGGTTCCGAGCGGGTTCCTAAGCGGCTTCGAAGCCGGGTTCAAGGCCTTCGTCAAACAGGCCCCCGAGCCGCCAGTTACCCCGCCCGGTTATATCGTTAGAACAAAAAGTCGCTTCGCCCGGCTCGCCGCGCTCATTAAGATAATGCTTCAAAGTCCGGTTCGCCCCGGTTCGTCTGCGCGCAGCCCCGCGCCAGCGTCCCGTGAGCCGCTACCGAAGGAGCATTTCGTTGACCAGTTTCGATCATCAGCGCCGGCCACTTGTCATCGGCATCGGCGGCACGACACGCGCGGCCTCGTCAACCGAGCGCGCACTCGGCTTTGCGCTGCGTGGCGCGGAAGCCGCGGGCGCGAATACCCGGCTGTTCGGCGGCACCTTCCTGCATAGCCTGCCCCACTACGCCCCGGAAAACCCTCAACGCACCGACGAACAGCTCGAACTGATCGAGGCCGTGCGCCATGCGGACGCGCTGATCATCGCGACGCCCGGCTATCACGGCGGCGTTTCGGGTCTCGTCAAGAACGCGCTGGACACGCTCGAGGAGCTGCGCGCCGACGAGCGGCCGTATCTGGATGGCCGCGCGGTCGGCTGTATCGTCACCGCGTATGGCTGGCAGGCCGCCGGCTCGGTGCTGACCTCGCTGCGCTCGATCGTCCACGCATTGCGCGGCTGGCCCACGCCGTTCGGCGCGGGAATCAACACGCTCGAAACGCGTTTCGACACCGTCGACACCTGTTCGGACGCCAAGGTTGTCGATCAGCTCGCCACGGTCGGCCAGCAGGCCGCGCAATTCGCGCTCGCCTTCAACGCGCATCGCACGCCGACGGCCGCGCCGCTCGGCCAGGCTGCCAGGGAAGCACAACCCGCCCGTTTGCTGCACGCGGTTTAAGCGCGCCTCGTGTGACCTCGTGGACCGCGCCTCGCGGTCCACGAATTCTGCAAGAATCCTCTGCGAACTCCCCTCGGCGGCCGATTTCCTCGACGCGCCGCGCCCGCTCCGTTCCAAACCGTGCGCCACATAACAGACCATCCGCGAACAAGGCTGGATAGTGTCTTTACGCTTGGCGACTATGGACCGATCCAGCCTCCTGAAGACCGTTCCAGAAACTCGCTGATTTGCTTACGAGGAAAGATTGGTTCACCCGCTGCGCGGCGCGGCCTACGCTTGATCCTGCCCGCTGACTCACCGGTTGCCTGACGCACAGGGTTGCGTCCCGCCTGCCGGCTCCCTGGCAACACACGCGGGCACACTCACTGCCACGACCATGAATTCACATATCCGCTACAAAGGCTACGAAGTCGCACCGGCTGCGCAACAACTGCCTAATGGCCTGTTCGCTGCCAATCTGACTATCGAGAAAACCACCGCAAGCCAGGGTCAGGCCTATTCGTTCGATGCGCTCGACTACTTCTTCGACGAAGAACATGCGCTCGCCTATGCGTTCCGCTGGGGACGCATGTGGATCGACAGCCGGAAATAGACCGGCAAACCGGCAAGCGCAGGCCTTCAGCACAGTCCTCATTGCTTATTGCGACACCTGACGTCGGTTTTGAAACGGCTGTGCCAGAATAGACGACACCTGATCTCAAGGAGTCGCCTGCAATGACGTGGACCGTCGATCAACAGTTAGCCCTAACCGCAACCGAAGCAATCGCCGCGATCCAGTCCGGGCGCCTCAAAGCCGCAGACTATATAGCCACGCTGCTCGCGCGCGCGGCATCGCTGTCGAGCCTCAATGCGCTCACCACGCTCGACCTCGACGGCGCACTGGCCGCCGCGCAGCGCATCGATGCATTGCCGCCCGAAGCAAAAGCGCAGTTGCCGCTCGCCGGTTTGCCCATCGTCGTGAAAGACAACATCAACACGGCCGGCCTGCAGACCTCGGCAGGCACGCCCGCTCTGGAGGGTTTCGTCCCGAAGACGAACGCGCCTTCGGTACAGCGGCTTCTCGATGCCGGTGCAATCGTGCTCGGCAAAGCCAACATGCACGAACTCGCGTTCGGCATCACGAGCACAAACCTCGCCACGCACGCCGGACCGGTGCGCAATCCGTACAACCCCACCCTGATCCCTGGCGGCTCATCGGGCGGCACGGCCGCCGCGATCGCCGCGCGCATTGTGCCCGCGGGTCTCGGCACGGACACCGGCGGCTCGACCCGCATTCCGGCGGCATTGACGGGCACGGTGGGGTTTCGCCCATCGGTCGGCAACGGTGGCGCCGAGCGGCGCTATCACGACCCGAATGCCGTCGTGCCGATCAGCCATACGCGCGATACGGTAGGACCGATGGCCCGCACGGTTGCCGATGTCGCTCTGCTCGACGGCGTGATCACCGGGGCCGGGCCGTTGCCCGTGCTTGCCTTGAATGGCTTGCGCATCGGTTTGCCCGCGCCGCTCTGGGACGAGCTCGAAAAACAGGTGGAAGAAGTCGCACGCGCCGCGTTGCGCCGTCTCGAAGCAGCAGGCGTCACCTTCGTGCCCGTCGCGATGAGCGAACTGGAAACCCTGAACGGCCTGGTCGGCGGTCCGATCGCAGTCCATGAGGCGCGCGAGGACGTGCGCGCGTGGCTCGTCGCCAACGACGCGCCGGTCAAGACCGTGGCTGAACTGGCGACCCGCATTGCGAGCCCGGATGTGCGCGCGATCTACGACGACGTACTCGCCGACGTGCTCGGCGATCGTTACGACGCGGCACTGCTGCAATGGCGGCCGCGTTTGCAGCAGTACATCGCAGCGACATTCGCCGACGAGCGTCTCGACGCGCTGCTGTTCCCGACCACTCGCCTCGCCGCGGCGCGCATCGACGACCTGAACGGTTCATCGAGCGTATCGATCGACGGCGCCGCGCCGATCGATACGATGGAAGCGTTCCTGCGCAATACCGATCCGGCCAGCACGTCCGGCATTCCGGGCTTGTCGCTGGCGGCTGGGCTGACCGCCGCCGGCCTGCCGGTCGGCCTGGAGCTGGACGGCCCGCTCGGCGAGGATCGGCGGCTGCTGGCGATCGGCGTCGCGGTCGAGCAATTGCTCGGCGTACTGCCGGCGCCGGCGCTCTGAGGGGCTGCTTGAAGATGCCTCTCAAGGATGCCGTTGAACATACCGCTCAAAAACCGCCGATCCGAGTGCTGCTGACCAGTAGATCAAAGCCGGCTCGTGTTCGGCAAAGGATTCTGCGAACCGTCTCGGCATTGGCGCTCGCCTGCATCGCCGCGGCCTGCGCGCGCCTTGCCGCAGTCGATTCGAATGCACTCTGGAAAATCGTCGATGTGCGTTGCGTCCCGTCGCAACAGGCCACCGGCACGCCGGGCCAGTGCACAATCGTCAATCTCGACAAACGCTATGCAATCCTGAAGGATATCGTCGTCCGCTCACAGCATCTACTGATTCCGACCGATCGCGTCACCGGCATAGAAAGCCCGTTCATTCTGGCGCCGAACGCGTCGGACTACTGGGACGACGCATGGACTTCGCGGCTTTACGTCGAGAAATCCGTCAAGCGGACCCTTCCCGACAATCAACTCGGCCTCGAGATCAATTCGCAATTTCGCCGCTCGCAAAACCAGTTGCATATTCATATCGATTGCATGCAGGGCAAGATAAGCGACGCACTGGCGCGTCACGCGAAGGACGCTCCCGGCGAATGGCATTGGGATACGCTCGACGGCCAGCGCTACCGGATCATGCGCGTCACTTCCCTCACTCAGGCCGACAATCCGTTTCGCATCGTTGCGCGTGATAACCCGAACAGCCAGGCAATGGCGATGCAAACCGTCCTCGTGACCGGCGCCGGGCCATCGGCGGAACAGGACGGCTGGCTCATCGTGAATAGCGGTCTGGATATCGACAATGGCAGCGGCACGGCGGAAGGTTTGCTCGATCATGCTTGCCGCGTGGCGGACGGCGGTTGAGCGCCGCTTGCCCGAGGTTCACAAAGCGTTCTGAGCGCCACGCCGCGTCTGGCCGCATTGCGTAAGGGCCCGCGATGTGTCCCCCGGCTTTTGCATCTATACGCAGATGCATTGCTGAACAAAATGGTTCTAGTGCTGCCAATTGGTCCGTAGGATCGGTCTAAACCTGCATTCCGACCGACCCAGCCGATGGCGATATATCTCGACGACACGCAACGCAAGGCACTCGCCCACCAGGCCGCAAGCTGGGCATGGCGCACACAATGGCCGACGTGGCTGCTGATCGTCACGATTTACGGAGGATGGTTCGGCGTAGCGATGCACGCGCGCTCGCTCGGCCTTCCACTGACGACCGCGCTGCTGGCGCTGTTGGGCGCCTGGTACATGTCCCTGCAGCACGAACTGCTGCACGGTCACCCGACGCGCTCGCCGCGCCTGAACGCACTGCTAGGCTTCGCGCCGCTCGCGGTGTGGTTTCCGTACAGCGTCTACCGCGATGCGCATCTTCAGCATCACGACGATCCGCATCTGACGCGCCCGGAGCATGATCCCGAAAGCTATTTCGTGAGTCCGCCTGTGTGGCAACGCGCCGGTTTTGCGATTCGCGCGCTGCTGACCTTGCGCAATACCTTTGCCGGCCGCCTGCTAGTCGGGCCGGCTTTCGCGATCGCGGCAACTGGCGCGGATGCGCTCGGCAAAATCAAACGTGGCGATTGGCGTGACGTGCCGATGTGGCTTGCCCATCTGGCCGCGCTAGCCGCACTGACGGTGTGGCTTCAGCGCGTCTGCTCGATCCCGGCGTGGGTCTTTATCATCGGTGCGGGTTATGGATCGTTGTCGCTCGGTTCGATCCGCTCGTTTCAGGAACACCGCGCGGCACATGCTTACGAGCATCGCACCGTTATCAACGAGGCTGCGTGGTTCTGGCGGCTGCTGTTTCTGAACAACAACTACCATCTGGTTCATCATGACTTGCCGCATGTGCCGTGGTTTGCGCTTCGGGGGGTTTATGAAGCGTCGCGGCAGCAGTACATAGAGCGATCGGGGGGCTTTCTGGTCAAAGGTTACGGTGAATGGTTGAGGCTTTACGCGGTCGCTCCGGTTGCTCGTCCGGTGCATGGAAATCCGCCTGATTTCATTCGAAATAATCCCCCTGCCGCAGCCAATCTTGCGGGCAAATAGCAGGTAAGACCCATGGTAGCTGCGCGTCGAGGAAAGCTACATGCAGCGGACCTATCCGCTCCTGCCCGTTCGTGAAACCTCAGTTCTCCGATACATCTCCGACGCTTTGCATCATCACTTCGAAGAGCACACGTTTCGCCGCGCTATCGAGCCGCGTATACGCAAGACCGATACCGGTACGGTGACCTGGAAGATCGAGCGGACGCGCCACGACCTTGGGCGGCAGAGCCAGCGCCGCAGCAGCCGGAATAACGCCAATGCCGAGTCCCGCCGCCACCAGCGCCAGCATGGTCGGGAATTCGCCCAACTCCTGAGCGATGTCGAGCACCGCGCCTTGCTGTGTCAGCGCAACCAGCATCTCGTCGTAAAAGCCGGGCGCGTATCGCCGCGAGAGCACGAAAGCGGGCGAGCCGCTTAGATCGGTCGGATGAATCAAGGGCTTCGCGGCTAGCGCGTGATCTTCAGGCACCGCCACCACGAACGATTCCTCGAGCACAATGCGCGTTTCGAGTCCTGCGCCGCTCGCGGGCATGCGTATCAGGCCGAAGTCGAGCTTGTTGCCGTGCAAGGCGGCGATCTGCTCCGGCGTCGTCATGTCCTTCAACTCCAGCGTAATGAGCGGATAGCGTGCGTGCATGCTGCGGATCAGATCAGGCAGCAGTTTCGGCAGGACCGACGACACGAACGCAATGCGCAGCACGCCAATCTCCCCACGCGCGGAAAGCCTCGCGGTCTGCTCCGCGCGCATCGCCTGATGAAGCGTGGCGCGCGCTTCGGGCAGAAAGAGCCGCCCGGTGTCGCTCAACGCAACGTTATGCCGGTCGCGCTCGAAGAGCCGCACCTCCAGTTCCTCTTCCAGTGCCTTGATCTGCATGCTCAGCGCAGGCTGCACGATACATAGACGCTGCGCCGCGCGGCCGAAATGCAGCTCTTCAGCCAGTGCCACGAATGCGCGCAGGTGCTTCAATTCCATGGTGTCTCTCCGCAAGCGGTCGCTTGTCATCACGAATCATGATAACAACGTCATGAAAGACTATTGGCGCGTTTGCTGCACTTGCGTTGAACTTGTGGGCATTCAAGGTTACGGGCTACCTCACTGGGCACCCAGTGCAGTCCGGGAAACGCCGGCCACCACGGCAATACGCCACAAAAGACAAGATCGGAGACATCGACATGTATTCATTCATCGCGAGCCGGACGCGCGGCGCGCAAACGCTCGCCGGTTTGACAATCGCATTCGCGGCATGCGCCGCACATGCCGCGGACTGGATCGTCTCGGGCAATGACGGCAAGTATCAGCGTGTCGAGGGGCGCGATACCTACCCAGCCAATGCTCAACCCGACACGCTCACGCTTCTCGACGCCAGCCGCTTTCCCCCTCAGGTCAAGGTTCAGGTAGAGGTGGAGAACGGTATCCAGGGACCGCCGCAGGCGGTCGCGGTCACGCCGGACGCCGCCGTGGCGCTGGTCGGCGCGCCCACCCGCTATGACCACGCCGCCAATAAACTACTGATGGATTCCTTTGTCCAGGTCGTCGATCTGCACGCGTCGCCGCCCGCTGTTAGCCGGCTCGAGATCGGCAGCCATCCGCAGGGCATCGCCATCGACCGCAGCGGAAAACTTGCGCTCGTCGCGTGCGTCGACGGCAGCGTGATGGTGCTCGGCATAGACGGAAACCGCGTGACGCTGGTGGATACGCTGAAGATCGGCCAGAAGCGTCTGGCCGGCGTGAGCTTCACACACGACGCGAGGCATGCGCTGGTTGCACTGCGCGACGAGCAAGGCGTCGCCGTGCTGAACGTCGCCAACGGCCATGTCACCGACAGCGGCGTGCGTCTGTCGAGTGGCGTCGCGCCCTACACCGTCGACGTATCGAGCGACGGCAAATGGGCCGTCGTGAGCGACGTCGGTCTCGCCGGCCTGTCCGGCTACGCGGGCACGCTCGCGGGCGACGCCGACGCGATCACGCTCATCGACGTGTCGCACGAACCGTTCCGCGCGGTGCAGCACTTCACGGTGCCGTCACTGCCCGAGGGCGTGGCGATCTCGCCCGACGGCAAGTGGATCGGCGTACAGGCCATGGACGGCTCGAACCTGACGCCGGACAACCCCGGACGCCATGCGCGCGGCAAGGTGCTTCTGTTCGCGATCCGCAACGGCCAGGCCGTGAAGATGTCCGAGGCGCCGGGTGGCGAAGCTGCACAGGGCATCGTGTTTACCGCCGACAGCAAGCATCTGATCGTGCAGTTCAACGTCGAGAAGCAGCTCGCCATGTTTGCGGTGAACGGCGGCCATCTGCAGGACACCGGGCAGCGCATTGCGCTGACGGGCGGCCCTTCGTCGCTTCGTACGACCCCGCGCTGACCATCGTCAACTGAACACAACAGGGAAATAGCCCATGCGCTTCATGCCTCACTCGATTCCGACGCTATGCGGCTCGCTCGCCGGCCAGCCATTCACGTTCAACGTCAAGGTGCACAACGCGGCTTATCAGGCGCTCGGCGTCGACTATACATTTGTGAGCTTCGGTATAGAGGACGTCGCCGGTGCGATCAACGCGATGCGCACGCTCGGCATTCGCGGCTTGAATGTGACGATGCCGCACAAACAGGCCGTCATTCCCTACCTCGACGCGCTCGACGAAACGGCGCGCGAAATCGGCGCCGTGAATACGATCGACAATCGCGACGGCCACTTGACCGGCTACAACACCGACTGCACAGGCGCGGTGCGCGCGCTCGAAGAAGTGACCTCGCTACCGGGCCGCCGTATCGCGCTGCTCGGCGCGGGCGGCGCGGCGCGCGCGATCGCCTGGGGCGTACGGCGCGCGGGCGCGGAGATCACGGTATTCAACCGCACCGCCTCGCGTGGAGAAGAACTCGCCCGCCACTTCGGCCTTGCTTTCGGCGGCGATCTGAACGATTTCGACGCGGCCGGCTTCGACGGCCTGGTCAATGCAACAGCCGCCGGCTTCCGTGCGCCCGGCGTCAATCCACTGAAGTCCGAACAACTCGCAGCACATCTGTTCGTAATGGACGCGGCGTTTATCCCCGTGCGCACCAAGCTGATTTGCGACGCCGCTGAGCTTGGATGCCGCGTCGTCGATGGCACGCGGATGCTGCTGCATCAATTCTGCGGTCAGATCGAGCTTTACACGGGCAAGCCCGCGCCGCTCGATACGATGAGCACGGCGTTGCTCGACGAGATTGCACGCGTGGGCTAGAGGAGCATTCGGGTCATGAGTGACCGAAATGGCATTCCCGATTGGAGGAGACGACAAGATGAAAAACCAGCAAACCGTTGCAATGGGCCCGCGCAGCCCAGGTCATGCCACCGGCGCTCGCGCCAATGGCGGCAAGCACGAAGTCACAAACGCCGACCTGTATCGCGCCGCATGGGCTGCGTCGCTCGGCAGCGCGCTCGAATATTATGACTTCGCGCTGTACAACCTCGCGTCGGCGCTGATCTTCGGGCCGCTCTTCTTTCCGTCCAGCACGCCGGCCATCGGACTGATCGCGAGCTTCGGCGCGTACTTTCTGGGCTTCGCCATCCGGCCGGTGGGCGGCATTATCTTCGGCACGCTCGGCGACCGTTATGGACGCCGGTTCGTTCTGATGGCGACGATCCTTTTGATGGGCATCGCCAGCACGCTCATCGGCGTTTTGCCCACCTATGCGTCCGCTGGCATCTGGGCGCCGATCCTGCTCGTGGGATGCCGCTTGCTGCAGGGACTGGGCGCCGGCGCCGAGCAGGCAGGCGCTGCCGTGTTGATGGCCGAGTATGCGCCAGCCAAACGGCGCGGCTATTTCGCCGCGTTGCCGTTCATGGGCGTGTTGCTCGGCACCGTGATGGCGGCTGCGATCTACTTCGCATTGGTCCGCGTCGAAGACCTTTCGCAAAGCTGGCTGTGGCGTGTACCGTTCCTGCTGAGCGCTGTGATCATCGCGGTAGCGATCTGGATCCGGCTGAAGCTCAAGGAGTCGCCGTCGTTTGCCAAACTCGAAGCGCGAAGCGAGGTCAACGAGAATCCGTTGAAGCACCTCATTCAGCATTCGAAACCGACGCTTCTCAAGGTCATCGGCATGCGCATGGCCGAGAACGGCGGTTCGTCGATCTATCAATCGCTCGCTATCAGCTACATCGCGACCGCGACCGGCCTCAAAGGCCAGATCGGCCCTATCGCCCTGCTGCTCGCCGGCGCCTCGGGGGCGATCATCATTCCGCTGGCCGGCATGGCGAGCGACCGGTTCGGACGCATCCCCGTCTATCGCGCCTTCGCTTTTTATCAATTGCTGCTGGCCTATCCGACCTGGTGGGTGCTGAGCCTCGGCAACGCCACGGCAAGCATTGCGATGTTATGCGTCGCGCTGGCCGGCGTCTGGGGCATGTTCGCGACGCAGGGTGCATTGCTGCCGGAGCTCTTTGGCGCGCAGCATCGCTATGCCGGCGTGGCGGTGGGACGCGAAGTGTCGGCTGTGATCGCAGGCGGCGTGGCGCCACTCGTCGGCGCATCCATCATCGCCTGGGCGACGGTGCATTGGGGTGGACACGAAGGGACGCTTCTGGCGTGGATTCCGCTTGCCAGCTACGTCGCGATTCTTAGTTTGATCGGCGTGGTAACGACCTATTTCACACCGGAAACACGTGGGCGTGATCTCGATGATTTGCGTGACGCTGCTGACGCACCAATGAACGGTTTTGCCGCAGCAAAGCTCGCGGAGGAAAGTTGATCGATGCGAGAACTACGGTGCGGGATCGCAACAGAACCCGTGTCACCGCAGTGGCGAATTGATCGTCGGTATCCAGATCGTGGACGTCGCCTCATAGAAATTCTCAGGGCCGCCTACGGGTGGCCAGATTCCATCGGCGAAAGACTTTGCACGTATCGCGATGCGTTCATCCAGGCTTTGCCAAGGCCATATGTGCGTGATGCGCGGCACGCCGTCAAGCGCGTACATATTGATTGTCAGAGGGGAGCGTTTTGACCGCTCAGGCATCGCGGCCTGCCACGCCGCAATAGTAGGCGCCAGTCCACCTGGTCTTAGCCAGTAGGTGCGAAACTCGTAGTACCTGCCGAACGACCCCGGTTCGACGGGAGGAAGGAAAGGAAAGCCGGCGTAGCTCTCCATCTCGATCGTACAGGTGCTGCCAGCCGCACCGAAAGGGTTGGCGTGATGTAACGCGCGCGTTCTTTCCTGAGACAATTCCCCAGCATCGGCGAACCCTCGCAGAATGCGCACGCTCCCTAGCCGCCCGTTTTCCGAGGCCCATGCGCCGAGCCGGCAACCTGTGGTTTCGGGATGATTGAGGTAGGCTTCCGCGTTCGCGATCACCTCCGGCAGCTTCAGAATATGCGACGACAAGGTAACCAGTTCGTAGAGCATGTCAGATTCTCCTAAGTCCGTGAGTGGTCTTCAGTCGACCGCCACAAACGAGACTAGACTTACCCTGGTCGCCTGGGAATTCCTCATCGGTTCACAAACTCTGTTAAAAAATCGCTATGTTCGACTGGCAAGATTTGCAGTACTTTCTGGTACTTGCGGACACCGGGACGCTCTCAGGCGCGGCAAGCAAACTGTCAGTCGAACACGCCACCGTTGGGCGGCGTGTAACGTCTCTGGAGTCGGCGCTCGGACTGAAACTGATTCACCGGCTCCCCCGCAGCACCCGTTTGACCGAGGATGGAAAGGCCATCGCCATGCTCGCCCGATCAATGGCCCACGGCGCCGGGACAGTTGAAACATACGCGCTGCGGGCGTCGTCCACGCTGTCCGGAACGGTCCGTATCAGCGTGCCGCCTACGGTGGGTAACTACTGCATCGCACCGCACATACGCACGTTCCGTGAATCGCATCCGGCCTTGAAGATCGTGATGGAGGGATCGCCCGACATAGCACCGCTGGATCGAGGCGTCGCGGATATTGCTGTTCGGATGGTCAAGCCCGAGGAAGGCAGTCTCGTTGCACGGCGCGTAGGCACAATCCGGTTTGGTCTATATGCCAGCCGTGCCTATGCGGCTCGCCCTTCCGCGCAATGGGAGTTCATCGTCTATGACTCGTCGCTGGACCATGTGAAACATCAAAAGTGGCTACGCAAAAATATCGGCGGGCGGCCCATCGTATTCGAAGCGAGCGATGCGACTGGGCAGCAGATGGCCGCACGCAACGGCGTGGGCGTCGCGCTTCTGCCCACGATGATCGGCGACAACGACGCTGAACTGGTCCGGCTGGACATTGGATCCGAGCCGCCCGAAACCGGGCTGTGGCTGGTGACCTACCCCGACCTGCGCCGTACGCCCGCGATCAAAGCTGTTATGGAGTTTCTGGTCCACTACATCGGTCGTGAAACCCATTACACCGATAAGGACGCCCGCAAGTAAATCGCCATCGCCAGACTAACCCCGCGGACGGCTCTTGCTATTGCCCTCGCGGTGCATGCTGGTCATAGGCCTCTTGCGCCAGTTCAATCTCATGCAAGTGATCGATAGACCAGGCATATACCGCTCCGAACGGTACTTGCAGGGTACGCCCGAGTTCCGTGATCGAGTATTCGACCGCTACCGGCGAGGTAGCAAGCACCTCCCTAGCGATCAGGCCATTCCGTTCGAGCCGCCTCAAGGCCTGCGTGAGCGCCTTGTGCGTGATGCCTTCCAGCCTCCGCTTGATCTCATTGAAGCGTGTCGGCTTCTCGGTGAGAAGCGTAAGGATCATAACCGACCATTTATTCGCCACCTGATCGAAGAACGAGCGTGCAGCGCAGTCCGCAAAGAAGACCTCATCGACCTCACATGCCATCCCGGTATCCTCCTGTATATCTGCGCACCTGAAGGTGCGTAATTGACCGTAGATATACAACGTATAACATGAAGTCAGCCTGATTGCTTCGAACCCGGCATCACCCAGCCGAGCCAGGCAGGCGTTTGATACACCTGTTGCTAATAAGGATACCGAATGGTAATTGCGAAACATGAACTCTCCCGGCGGGGCATGCTCAAGATCGCCGGTGTGGCGGCTGTTGCAGGCGCTCTGGGAGGCCGTACGGCATATGCAACGCCCGGATCGCCGGCAGCGTTGTTCTCGACGGAGCGAGGCAAAGGCAAGAACGTGATGTTTCTCCACGGCTGGACTTGCGATTCCCATGACTGGAGTTGGCAACTGCCGTACTTCGAAAGCAAATATCGTGTCGTCGCTGTCGATCTGCGCGGACATGGCAGATCGGAGGTCATGCCGCCGGGTGCGTACACGCCCGCGGATTATGTCTCGGACATCGAGACGTTTATCGTGAAGAAATATCCAGGCCAGAAGTTCATTATCGTGGGGCATTCGATGGGTGGGCAGATCGCCGCCCGACTCGCCGCCAGGCGGCCGGACCTGGTCAGTGCCGTTGTGTCCGTCGACGGCGCGCTCGGCCTTTCCTACGCCGCTGCCAGGCTTTTTGCGAAAACCAGTCAGGATCTGAGCACCGGCGACCCTGGTGTGGTGGCCCCGGCCCTGTTCGAACTGGTCTATGATCGCCGCACTGATCCGGCATACAAGCGTTGGCACACGCGGCGCGCCGAGGGCATGCCCGCGCATGTTGTCCGCGAATCCTTTGCCCCCCTGTTCTTTGGCAGCGATCAGGTGGGTATTGAAGAAGCGAGCGCCACGTTCTGCAAGAGCCTTACGGTTCCAGTTAATCACCTGTGCCGTGACCCAGAGCAGGCGAGGCGCATGCGCTCCTGGTTCGTGCATCCGAAATCGAAAGTCGACCTTTGGTCCAACACGGGCCATTGGATCATGCAGGACCGCAGCGACGACATGAACGCCGCGGTTACTGCGTGGATTGACATGCTTTAGTCAGCGGCCTGTCGCAAACTGGGGAATTCTATGGCTACGGTGCGAATACCCAACCGCACCAGGCTTGCGACAGGCAGAAGCCTCGATCAGATGATCTGAACAACGTGATTCCGGAGCGGCCTCATCCATGCGATGGCAAAACAGCCGGACTAGCCGGCAAATGGCGACTCGGGAAGCCCATGCACCCCCGGCACGCAAAAAGCGAACACGCCACCGGACAAAGGAGCACGGTGCAATTGCTCCTGACTCAACCGGATGAACGCACTCGTCACAAACAACGTATCCAGTTTTTCCCCACCAAAGCAACAACTCGTAGGCCTCGGCACCGGCATGCGAACGCGAAGCATTGGGCGACCGTCGGGCGAAATTCGTGCGATGTGCCAACCATCCCACATGGCAACCCACAGACAACCGTCCGCGTCCACCGTCAAGCCATCAGGTCTGCCGTCGGCCTCGTCAAACACGATCAACGGCCGGCGATTGGAAATGCTGCCGGAAGCCAGGTCAAAGTCGTACTGGTAAATAGTCGCGGTGCCGGTATCGGTAAAGTACATGCGCCGGTTGTCCGGGCTCCAGCCAATGCCATTGGGTATCGTAAAACCCGAATCCATCTGCGTACATATCCCATCGCCACACACACGGAACAGATTGCCGCGGTTCTGAGCGGCATTGATATCCATCGATCCGATCCACAAGCGCCCAAGCCGATCGCACTTGCCGTCGTTGTAACGCTTGCCGGTCTGACCGGACTCGGGGTGGCTCAGTTGTCGGGCACGTCCGCTCGCAACATCCATCATGAGTAGTCCGCCGGATGTTGCAACCAGCAGATCGCCGGACACACTTGGTGTTACCACGCTCACAATGTCTCTCAACGCAAACGCCGATTCGTGACCATTGTCCCGGTCAATACGATGTACCACGTGCAGAGCGACATCCACCCAGTACAGCGATCGTTCCTGAGGCGACCATACGGGACCTTCGCCCAGTTGTGCCCTGCTATGTCCTACACACAGAATCTCCGACTGTACTTCTTGCGCGGAAAAAGCATCCGCAATTTGATTCACAGTACGCGGCATTTTTGTTCGTCAGATTTGGTAGTAACTCGATTCCGGTCATCCTGACCCTCATGGCCGGCCGCTCCCACCTCTCGCAGCGGAGAACCTAAGAATGTTTCGAACAGTGGGAGACGGCGGGTGCTGGTCAACGGCGCCGCCTCTTTCCGCCTTACGGATCCCGTCAGCCTGGCGAGGGCTGCCGACACTTGCGGGCGAGCGCCGCTCGTCGGTCCGGCTCGTATGGCCTAGTAGGCAGGCTTGGTGGAAAACCAACCGGGACGACTAGCATCGAGATAAGCGCCTCGAATGCTGGACACGCGATATTGGTCAAGCTTCGCAAAATCCGGCGTCACGCCCAGCCCCGGATCGTCGGACGCTGAAAAAACGCCGTCCTTCACGAGAGGCGGTACGCATACGACGTCGTCGGCAAGATAGGCACGTTCCGAATCGATGGAGATCGACATGTTCGGGATACTGCTCGCCAGGTGGATGTAGGCCGATTGCGAAAAACCAAGCTCTCCCCCGCTATGCAATGTGACCGGAATCCCCGCGGCCTCGGCGATCGCCGCGGCCTTGATTGTCTGCCAGAGTCCACCGATTTCGTGGGGATCAAGCAGGATCACGTCAGCCGCGGCGTTGCGCACAATGTTGCCGACGTCGGCCTGCGTATAGGCCGACTCGTCCAATGCAATCGGCACCGGTTGCATCAATCTCAGTTCCGCATGCCCATTGAGGTCGTCAAGCTCAAGCGGCTGCTCCACATACTGCAAGTCGAACGGTCTCAAACGCTCGAGCATGCGCCTCGCCGTACCGGGCGTCCAGGCGCTATTCACGTCCGCACGCAGCGGCAGCTCGCCGACCACCGATCGTACGGCTTCCACATTGGACAGATCCGAAGCCGGCGTCATGCCGATCTTGACCTTGAAGCTCCGATACCCATCGTCGAGAAAGCTTTGCGCGGCGGACTTCAACGCATCCGCACTTGTGCCGAACAGATAGGCGGAGACTTCGACCTGTGAGCGGAAAACACCACCCCACAGTTTCGACAGGGAGGTTTCGACCGCGCGGCCATGTGCATCCCACATGGCCATCTCGACCGCCGCCATCGCCATGACCACCGCGCGCTTGTGGTGGTAGTAGCCGGCGCCGAAAACATGCCGGGTGAAACGCTCCACATCGCATGCGCGATGCTGCAGCGCGATCGGAATGACCGTATTGAGAAGTACGGGTTCGATGAAATCCAGCAAACAGATGGTCTCGCCATAGCCTTTGACACCATTGGCGAGTTTCAATTCGACGATTAATCTGGTGACGGCAGGTCGCGTTCCCGAGCCCCACTCCAATGCTGTGGTAAACGGCATGGCCACCTTCCAGTGCCGGATCTCGACGATTTGCAGAGGATGCAATGTAGTCATATCAAGCCTGTGGTTGAAGCGCCGGAATCCGTGCGCCGTTCGACGAAAAGAGATGAGCTCGTTCGGCCGGAATGAACAGACCGATGTTTTCGCCCGCGCGAACGGGGGAATTTCCATCGATCTTCACCAGTGCAGTGCCGGACGGGATCTGCGTATGCAGATACGTTTCGCCACCCAGACGCTCGGCTAGCATCACGCGGCCACAGAGATGCGCGCTTGACGGCTCAACGATCTGCAGATGCTCCGGACGGATCCCCACCGTAACGGGTCCCATGGAGGTAATCCGTTCATGCGCGCCGACTCGCACCGACGCGCCGCCAGGCATGGCAACGGTCACGCCATCGGCACGCGCGTCACTCGAGGTCACCTCGATGAAGTTCATCTTCGGCGAACCGATGAATCCCGCCACGAAGCGATTAGCGGGTTTCAAATAGAGGTCGAGAGGCGCACCGACCTGCTCGATCTTTCCGTCCCGCAAGACCACAATTTTGTCTGCCAGCGTCATTGCTTCGGTCTGGTCATGCGTCACGTAGACAAACGTTGTTCCCAGTTGCGACTTGATTTTGGATAGTTCGATGCGCATTTCGACTCGCAGCGCAGCGTCCAGGTTGGACAGCGGCTCATCAAATAAAAATAGCTTTGGATTACGAACTATGGCGCGACCGATCGCCACGCGCTGACGCTGCCCACCCGAAAGGTCTTTCGGCCGGCGCTTGAGCAGGTGTTCGATCTGCAATGTCTGCGCCGCCCGCGTCACAGCCGCCAATACCTCATTGGGCGGCGCTTTGGTCATCTTCAGGCCGAAGCCCATGTTCTGCTCTACAGTCATGTGCGGATAAAGCGCGTATGACTGGAATACCATCGCGATGCCGCGTCTGGCGGGTTGGGCATTCGTCACATCCTGGCCGGCGATCGACACCGAGCCGCCGCTGCACTCTTCAAGGCCGGCGATCAAGCGGAGCAAGGTCGACTTGCCGCACCCTGATGGGCCCACAAAAACACAGAATTCACCGTCTTCTATGCGAAGATCGACGCCATGGATAACGGTGCTCGCACCAAACGACTTGCGCACGCCTTTGAGTTCAAGTTCAGCCAATTTCATTCTCCTTGGCCAGTGCCATGCAGCCATGCAAAGCACCGGCATGGTATTTGTCATGCATCAGGAAGCTGGATCGGGGGACGCCCCCACCAGGTTCGGATACGCGTGGACAGAAGCGCGCTTGCCGCCAGCGAAGTCAACCCGCCGTCGACAACCAGATCGACACCCGTGATAAACGAGGCCTCGTCCGAGGCGAGAAAAAGCACCGCATTGGCGACGTCCTCGGGTTGGCCGATACGGCCAACCGGATAGCACTCCAGGTTCAGACGCATGTCGTGCTCGCTCACGCCTTGCATCGTTCTGTCGGTCGCAATCAGTGCCGGCGACACCGCATTGCAGCGAACGCCGCGCACGCCGTATTCGACAGCGATCTGCTTCGTCAATGCGCTGACTCCGCCCTTCGCGGCCGTATAAGCGGCCAATCCCGGGTTCGCGACGATATGGTTGATTGACGCCAGATTGACGATCGATCCACCACCGGCATCCAGCATGTGCGGAATAGCGGCACGACAGAAACGAAACGTCGAACTCAGTGCGGAGTCGAGCGTCGCTGCCCATTCCTCATCGGAACAGTCAACGACGTTTCGCTCGATGTACTTGACCGCGTTGTTGACCAGCACGTCCAGCCCGCCAAAATGCGTCGTCGCCAGTCGTACTGCTTCATCGACGGTGCTCTGGAGGTGAGCATCGGCGCACAACAAACGGACGGCGTCCTTCGGAAGGTGCTCGAGCGCCGCTTCGGCTGCCTCGGGCGACCATTCGACGGCGACGACCCTGGCGCCTTCCCGCACGAAGCGGTGCAGCACGGCGCGGCCGATCCCCTGGCCCACCCCTGTAACGATAGCGACCTTGTTTGCAAGTCTCATGATTTCACCGCACCGGCCGTCAGGCCCTGAATGAAGAAACGCTGCAGGAATGCAAACCCGATAACGACCGGCAACGAACTGACGATCGAGGCCGCCATTGCGCCACTCCAGTCACTGCTGCCTTCGCCCATGTAGCTGAGCAGCAGGCCCGGGCCCACCGTCCGCAATTCCGGCGACGTGATAAGCGTCAGCGAAAACAGCAGATCGTTCCATGCCCACATGAACGAATACAGTCCAACCGTGACGAGCGCCGGCATCGCAAGAGGCAGCACGATGCGATGGAGGATGTACAACTCGCCGGCTCCGTCCACCCTGGCCGCCTCGATGATTTCGGTCGGTATGTTGACGAAGAAGCTGTAGAGCATGTACGTACCGCTCGGCAAAGCGAGGATGATGTACGCCAGGATCAGGCCGAACCGCGTATTAAGCAGGCCCAGCGCCTGCAGCATGGGGTACAGGCTGATGAGCAACATCGCAAAGGGAAACATCTGTGCCGACAGCATCAGCATCATCAGCGGTTTGCGTCCCCGGTAGCGGAATTTCGCAAAGCTATAGGCGGCATAGGTCGCAAGCACGACTGTCAACAACGCCCCGCCACCCGCAGTGATCAGGCTGTTGCGAAGATGCTCGACCATATCGCCACGAGAGAAGAGCTCGCGGTAGTTCTCCAGCGTGGCAGCCTTCGGCCACAACGAGGGAATCCGCACAAATACCTCGCCTTGCGGCTTTATCGACGTGAGCATCATCCAGATGATCGGCAGGAACAGAAATGCCGCGATCACCGTAAATCCCGCCGACATCGTGACGCGCGCGCGCCAGCCTTGAAGTCTCAACATCACGATCCTTCCCGCTTGAATAGAATGCGCAGATAAAACACGGTGGGAACAGCGATGGCGATAAACCACAGCACGCCGACCGCGCATGCCATCCCCATGTCCCAGTTTTCGAACGCCTGCTTGTAGACCTCGACGGACAGCATCGTGGTAGCACCGACAGGCCCCCTTGCGTGAGGGCATAGATCACGTCGAAAGCCTGGAGATTGCCCATCGCGCCAAGGATTGTCACGATGATCATGGTCGGCGCGAGGTGCGGCAGAACGACGTGCCGGAGCACGCCGAAGTTCTCGCATCCATCAACCCGGGCGGCGTCCACCTGATCTTGCGAAACCCCTTGCAGACCGGCAAGAAAGAAAGCCATGAACAAAGGTACGGAAAGCCATACTTTGGTAATGATCACGCATGCCAAAGCACCATTGCGCTCGGCCAGCCACGTCACAGGCTCGGAAATCAGGCCGAGTTCGAGGAGAATGGCATTGAGTACGCCATACTGTCCGTTGAAGATCCAGGCTGCGAGAAATGCCGTCACGGTTGACGGCAGCACCCACGGCAACAGCGATACCGCCCGTACAAAAGCACGTCCCTTGAACGTCTGGTTCATCATGAGCGCCCATGCCAGCGCGATGACAAACGTCGCAGCGGTGGCGGTCACGACGAAGATCAGCGTGTTCAGCCATACCATCGCCATCTTTGGATCACTAAGCAACTTGACGAAGTTGTCCAGCCCAACGAACTCGGGTTCGGACATCTGGAGCGTGTAGCTGAAAAGCGAAAGTCGCAGGGACTGCAAAAACGGAATCAGAATGATCGCGACAAACGCGATCATCGCGGGGACCAGGAGCATCACGCCGATCCTGCGCTCCCGTTGTTTCAGTGACGATCCGTTCTGTTTCATTTGTTCAGGCAAGTCGACAGCAATGCGTGTTGACATCATGAATCAAAGCCTCATCGTTCCGGCAGTTCCGGCCTCGAGCCGCTTTGCCATGCTTTCGATAGCCGCGGCGGGCGATTTCTGGGCAAGAAGCGCGGCCTGCACTTCTTCGCCAACGATCGTTGTCAGTTCTGCGGCGTTCCCCCAGTACGAGGTCTCATCTTTCAGGGCGGTGCGCGCGGATTTCGACCAGGTCGACACATAGGGATCGGATGCCAGCTTGGCCAGTGCGCTGTTCGTCACCGGGAACAGACCGATGTCCCGGTAGTAATGCAGTTGGGCGTCGTCGTTGAGCACCAGATAAGCCAGCAGTTTCGCTTGTGCCGACTGCGCGTCGATGGGGGTCTTGCCGTCGCCGAATATAGTCAGCAGATGCCCCCACGCCAGCGAGCGCGGCGTATCGGCTGCGCGCATCACAGGCGTTGGCATGGCAATGACGAACGAATCAAACTTGTCGCCTTGCCCCGAGTTGCTGCGAGCAAAACCACGCGCGAGCGGCGCGTCGTTATAGAACCCCGATTGATGCTGGGCGAACATGCGCCGCGCGTCTGGCCGGTCGATATCCTTGGCGGCCAGACCTTCCTTGATCAAGTCGGACATGAAGGTCAACGCGCGAACCGATGCAGGGCTATTCACCGCGACCTTACCCTTTTCGTCGAATAGCCGGCCGCCAAAAGTCCAGAGCCAGACCTGAAAATCCGGACTGAGCGTATTGTTGTTCTTGCTGCACATTGCATACGGCACGCTTTCCGGATTCGCCTTCTTGATAGACCTGAGCGCCCCGACAAAAGCCTCGACGGATTTCGGCACATCGCTAACCCCCGCGTCATGCAAAACCTTGGCATTGGCAACCATGCCGATCGAACCGGCGGTCCAGGGCAACCCGAGTTGCTTGCCCCGGTATTCGCCCAGCGCGAGCACACCGGGACTGATCTGTTTCTGGAGTTGCGCCTTGCCGAACACCTGATTCATGTCGGCGAGTCTTCCTGTGGCGCCGAACTGTGGCAGCCAGCGCTCGGCCAACTGCACGATATCGAGAGGTTGTCCCGAACGCATGCGCAGGAGCACGTTCTGCTGCATTTGCGCCCAGGGAAATCCGATCACGTCCAGTTTATTGCCAGTGGAAGTGCGATATCCATCGAACAACGCCGCAATGGTCGGCCTGCTCGCGGCTTCTTCCGGCGACCAGCCTACGAAAGTGATGCTGCGGGTCTGCGCACGAAGCCCCATGGCCGCCAGGCTTGTCGCCGCGGCAATTGTCCCGACGAAATGTCTACGTGTAACCATCATGTCTCCAAGTTTGTTCCATTCATCGGAACCAGATTGTTTGCGCACTATAGCACCGCCAACTGAGTCGTTAATCAGCGTTAACCATTATTCCGACACAAAAAATGCCACTGATCGCATGCAAATTCGTCGTTTACACGATTAGTGGCGATGCATGGATGTTTCCGCCGATTGAAACTCGCACGGAGGCATAAGCCCGCTGTTAAGGCTCCCACCTCATGAACAAGCAGTGACCGGCGCGGGATCGGATGTCTGATCGCCCCGAAAAATTTCGATGAATGAAACGTCGGCAGGAAAAATTGAACCGACGGGACGTTTTGTTCCGTTAACTGTGGAACCTGATAAAATTGGGGCCCCTTTTCTTTCTTCCATTTGCCTCTGGATACCGGTCCAAGCCCCGTCTACGGTTCCAAGCAACGGAAGCGCAATTAAAAATATGTCTGACGACGTTCGTACCGTGACCGCTTCCGCAGGCTTGGGCGTGCTCGAGAAAGCCATGGGACTGCTCAACATCGTTTCCGCCAAGCGGTTGCCGATGACTTTTACCGACCTGCTGCGCGCGTCCTCGCTTCCAAAGGCCACACTGCATCGGATCCTCGGCACACTGGTTCAGGAAGGACTCCTGAGGCATGACACGTACAACAAGACTTTTCAGCTAGGCTTTCGCTTGCTGGAACTGGCGCACGAGGTGTGGAGCGACTTTGATCTGCGGCTGGCGGCGCAAGACACGCTGATGCGCCTCAGAGATAGCCTCGGCGAATGCGTCCAGTTGTCCGTCATGAACGGCAGTCAGATTGTTGTCGTAGCCAGCGAAGAGGCGGGACGCGATGCCAACCGCGTTTCGAGCGTCGGCATGCGCCTGCCGGCACATGCTTCGGCGGCCGGCAAGGCTATCCTGGCGAATCTCGATCCGGTGCTCCAGTCGACCCTGCTCGACAGCCTCGATCTGCAGCCATTTACCTCGCGCACACTGTGCTCGATCCCCGCCTTGCGAGGCGACCTGAATCTCGCTCGAGCACGCGGTTACGCGCTGAACGATCGTGAGCTCGACGACGAAACGGTCTCGGTCGCAGCACCGATTTTTGACTACGAAGGCAGGCCCATCGGCGCCGTCTCGGTCACCGGCGATTTCACGCGGCTCGATCTGTCGCGCGCCCATAGCCTGAGCACGACGCTGATCAGCGCCGCACGCAGTATTTCGCATACCGCCGCCGGCGAAGCAATGTCGATTTCCCCCAATGCCAAGCCGCAAACGGCTGTCACGGTAGATGTACGCTGCGTGAGCCAATCCCGGGCACTGCTTGGCGAGGGCCCAATGTGGTCGCCGCGGGACAATGCGCTTTACTGGGTCGACATTCTCACGCCGTCGGTACACATCTTTCACGCGAGCGACGCCAGCAGCTTCGAGATCAAACTCGGCGCCATGGCCAGCGTGGCGATACCCAAAGCGACGGGTGGCTTGCTCGTTGCAACACCAGGCGGAATCATGACGTTGGACCCGGAGAGCAAACGGCAGACATTGCTGTGCCATCCGGAAGCCGAACGCCCCGGCAATCGCTATAACGACGGCAAGTGCGATCGTCGCGGACGTCTGTGGGTCGCGTCGATGGACATGGCGACCGCCAGCAATCGCGGCAGCCTGTTCAGGGTCGATCCGGACGGCGCGTGGAAGAAAATGGACAGCGGTTTCACGGTGCCCAATGGGATTGGCTGGAGTCCGGACGACACGCGCATGTACTTCACCGACACGTTCCGCAAGACCATCTACGAATATGATTTCGATCTGATGTCCGGCACCATTGCCAACCGGCGCGAACTCATTACGTTTGACGCGGCGGACGGCCGCCCTGACGGCCTGACGGTCGACGACGCCGGCTGCATCTGGGTCGCCATGTGGGACGCCTGGCATATTGCGCGTTTTGCTCCGGACGGTCGCGAGATGCAACGCATCCGAATGCCGGTGCCGCGCCCGACAAGCTGCTGTTTTGGTGGCAGCAGTCTTGAAACGCTTTATGTCACGAG
This sequence comes from Paraburkholderia agricolaris, assembly GCF_009455635.1. NCBI lineage: Bacteria > Pseudomonadati > Pseudomonadota > Betaproteobacteria > Burkholderiales > Burkholderiaceae > Paraburkholderia > Paraburkholderia agricolaris. The sequence continues at coordinate 1,481,415 of NZ_QPER01000002.1, read as the reverse complement.
CGCGTCCGTACGATTGAGCGAAGAGGCCCTCGCCAGCGCCCCGCTATCGGGATCGCTGTTTGCGATGGAAATTCCCGGTGTTCGCGGCCTTCCTGAAGCAACCTTCGCCGGATAAGCGCCCTCGGCTCCCGCGCACAGCGGGAGCCGTCCGCACATAGAAGATCAAGCGCGGCGCCGTAGCCGCCCCGGCCCTGAACCGGAAATCCCCCTTCTCGCGCCCCGCTTCGCAGCACGTCTTTTTCTCTTCCCGCACAGGCTATAGGAAAACGCAGGCACAGCACCGCGTTTTCCCTGCGACTTTGCTGCGCCACTGATCCTTTGCTCCGATCTCCACCCGTTTGACTCAGGCGGCGAATATCAAACGCCGTCGGCCGTCGAGTTTGCCACTCCTGACGGCGAGCGCGCCGTCCACCGGCTCCAAGACACCTCACCAGTTCGGCAGCGGATCTTTTGAACGGTAGTAGTAAGGGAAAGTACCGCTAGTTGAAACAAACAACCACAAGCAGAATTCGTCTCACGCATAAAGTTCCATTCAATGGAAAACCAAGGAGACTTATGAAAAAGTGGTCAAAAGCATCAGGCACAGAGTCCGATGCGTTCGCAGAACGGGGGAAGCGGCAAATAAAAGGCCGCAAGGCCTTACGCCGGACGCGCAACGTCTCGCTGCTCGGCTTTCTTGCACTATGCACGGCGCCAGGTGTCGCGAATGCCCAGTCCATGGTGACCATCTATGGGGTGGTCGACGTCGCAATAGCCAAATACGACGGCAAAAACACCGTCACCGAAGGTAACGGCTCAACCAGTCGTCTCGGGTTTATCGGTTCGGAAGACCTCGGCAACGGCCTGAAGGCCATTTTCCAGCTCGAAACGCAGATCAATCCGAACAACGGCACGCAGTACAACCCCACGTCATTCTGGAGCGGCCGGTCGACCGTGGGACTCGAGGGTGGTTTCGGACGGGTCACCGTCGGGCGGGAAGTGAATCCCAGTCACTATGTCGAGTCGAGCATCGACCCCTTTACGCAAGACGGGATGGCGGGCGGTTATGGGGCGCGAGGCGGCATTTCTCAGGCCAATGGTGCTCCGGGCGCAATCGACACTGTCAGAACGAACAATTCGATTAACTATTACGTCTCCGGTGCCGGCCTCACCTTCCGCGCCCAGACAGCCGTGCAGGACGGCGTCAATACATACTCAAACCGGCCACTGGCAGCCTCGCTGATATATAAGAATGGGCCGTTTCAGATTGGCGCGTCGTATCTCAACCCCTCACTGCCTAATGATCATTGGTCTTATATAGGGACTGTGTACGATCTGAATTTTGTCAAACTGTCTGCCGGATTTGGGACCGGCTCCAATACATTCAAGCAATCCATCAAGAATATGATGGTCGGTGCAAATATTCCGCTTGGCGCGACAAGCGGAATCAGAAGCACCTTCTCGCTCACAAGGTCCGAGGGCACCACGATTCAGGCTAAAACAGCACTCGGCTATTACTATTCGCTATCGAAACAGACCGTCGTATACACCGACGCCGTATACGATTCGAAAGCGGGTGCCTATACCTATACGACGAAGGGCTGGACCGCCACAGGCCAGACACTCGGAAAGCTTGGCTACGAAATGGGGCTTAAGCATCTGTTCTAGTATCCGGATTTCAGAAACGAGCACGGCTAAGCTGGCTTGCTAAAACCGGGGCAAGCGGCTCGATAAGTAGCGCCGCCTTACTGCATTTTCCGGAAAACATCAGATCACATCGAAGTCTTGCGTTCGTATGTGGAATTCATGCCTGCCGACTTGAAATCTGGCGCCATTTTTTAATACCAGCAATTCCAGGAACGTTTCAGATATACGCGAATTTCAATCGATCTCCGATCAGCTCATCATTTTAAATTCGGACAACTGAGGACTGTACCGACTTCTCGATTCCCCATCGAAAATCTGCGTGAAGATCGTGTGTTGAAGATCACTGTCCGGATTAAATGAGATTGGACATAACCAGACAAGGAGGCATCATATGTCTAGTATTACGACGTGGGCGGCGCCATTGCGCGCCGCCTTGCGGTTGCTGCTTACGATATCGGTATTCTGGATAGCTCAGGCCAGCTTCGGTGTGGCGCAGGCGGATGTCATCGTCGACAACACCGGCGCAACCGTCACGGGCAACTGGACGTCATCGTCTTTTGCGCCCAATTACTACGGGTCTGACTACCTGTATTCGACGGCGGGCGGCACCAGCGCATCCGTGGTCTGGCGTCCCAGCTTGCCGTCGGCCGGTCGCTACAACGTCTACTACTACCTGCCCAACGGCGGATCTGACCGGACAACGGCGGCAAATTTCCAAATCAACTACCAGGGCGGCGTCAAGTCCTACTCGGTAAATGAGCAGGTAGCAGGTGGGCAGTGGTTGCTGCTCGACACCCTGGACTTCGCCGCAGGCACCACTGGCTTCGTCACGCTGACCAACCAGGGCGGCCAAGGCTATGTGATTGCGGACGCAGTGAAATTCGCGCCCGCTTCAGTGTTCAGCATTACTAATAATGCCAAACAGACGATCCTTGGGCTGGGCGTTGAACTGCAAACCGACAGCATCGGATCGGGTAACAACGGCCTGCCGCCGCAAGTGGAAGGTATCCCACATGATCTGATTGCCTCGGAACGCGTGCGCTTGTACAAAGACATGCTCAGTGGCTTTCGATACGCGCGTCTGGCAATGGGTCTGTTTTACCGCGGGCTGTCCGCCGACCAGAAGACGATCGGCCCTCGCTATGCGAGCCAGAACGCCGACCTCGCCGAGCTGATCAATCAATCCGGAATGGAAGGTGTGGCTGCGGAATACTGGTCGCCCGCGCCAGGCTGGAAAACGAACAACAACTACATTAACGGCGGCAAGCTGAAGCAATTCGACGCCGGATTTCTAGGTCAGTTTGGTGACAACGTCGTGGCCGAACTCAATCAACTCAAGAACGCAGGCATCCCGGTCGTCATGTGGGGACTGCAGAACGAACCCATCTATTCCACCCCCTATTCATCGTGCACCTATTCCGACCAGGAGTATTACCAGACCTTCAAGGTGGTCGCACCCAAGGTAAGAGCCGCGTTTCCAAACACGCTTATCCACGTCAATAGCCTCGATGGGCAGGACGAACTCGTCAGCAGCCGGACTGGACCGGGACCGATTGCCTCGGACCCATCCACCCTGTCCTATGTCGACGCATGGACGTGGCATCGCATCGGCACCAACTCCTCCGAGTTGATCAACAATCCGATGTTCACGGGCAGTGCGTCGGGAAAGGCCGTGTTCAATAATGAATTCGAGTACCTCGACGGGCAAACCAGCAGCGCGCGGCTCATCAACACCGCTAACTCGATCATGAACTGGATGACGTTCGAGAACTCCCCGACCTGGTTCTGGTTACACGCGCTGAAACCGTCTCGCGACACGGTAGCTATGGGATATGGCCTTGGCGTGTGGCGCGTTCCGGCCGACTCCGACTATACGAAGTGGCCTAATGTCCAACCGGGTTACTGGGACTACATCCCCACTAACTACAACGCTGTCGCCGGCTTCCTTGCCCATATGCCATGGAATTCGGTGCGCTACGAGGTCACGGAAAGCAGTGTCGATCCTTTGCGCCGCGTGATGGCCTGGAAGACGCCTGCCGGCAAGCTGGTGTTCGCCGTGACGAACAGCATCGGTTCGGAGATGGGCTATCGCATCAACCTGCCTTCTGCCCGGCTCTTCACCGGCTACGCCTACGACTCCATGCCTCGTAACCAGACGCAAGCCGACGGCACCGGCCAATACCAGGGCAAGACGCTTGGCATCAAGTCAGGCAACGTGCTGGACATTCGCATACCGGATCAGACGATCCAGTTCTGGGTCGAGAACTGATCGGAGGCCGCTGCTTCAACCCGTAGCAGCTATGTGCGGAGAATTCCACGCAGACGATTCGAGAAGGCGTCACCTGACGGAAATTGTGGACGGTAACGGAACCCAGTTTCAGTCTTTCGAGGGGATTCTCTCAGGCGAAACTCATCCCCTCGATCTTTTAACCTGCCGCTCCCTCGGGTGGCAGGTTTTTTTTAGGGACTTTTGTATTGCAATACCGGACGACAAGGATCACAGCAGGAGCGACTCGTGGTCGAGTGGCTTTCGAGGGGAAAATGCAGCTACCTGACGTAAGTAGTTTCAGCAAAGACTGGCAGCCTGCCTCACCGCATTACCTGCCCCGGAAGTCATAGAGTATCCGATGCAGGCGCACTCCCGATACGAGTCAGGCCGACGCTCTTTCCATAATCCCCGCCTCTGTGGCGATCCGGATATGACCTCGAACCGTGGCGCCTTCCCCGGCACGGACCGACTGGAATCCGGCTAACCGTAAAACGGTCTCGTAACGCTGGCACAGACTATCGTCTCCGATCAGGGTGACTGGTTTTTCTGCAGCACTTGCGATCCGCTCCCGCTCCCTCGCACTCTTCACTTCCAGACCGATAAGAATCCCCGACAGATAGTCCGGCAATCCAGCCGGCGGCACTTCGTCCATCAAACCAGCAGTACGCGCCGCGAAGATCACGTGCGTAGCCTGTGACTGGTCGTCCAGTCCCAGTTGTGCGCCAGCCACGAAAGCCTCGTGATCGCTGGCTCCGAACTGCATCAACCGGCCCAGGATGCCGTGTTTCGTCAACAGGCCATACAACTCACCGGTCATATAGGTGGCGAACTTCCTGATGCGGGATTGCTCGCCAACAAGCGCCCATTTGCTGTGCGTACCGGGAAGAACGCAAATGGTGTCCGGGCCTACATCGGCGCCCCATATTTGCGTCTCCTCACCGCGCATCACGTCGTACATCCGGGTTCCCGCGCCGCAGCGCAATCCGGGAATAATGTGCATCGTGACCCTGTCGGACAGTGGGAACGACGTGAGCGAGCGGGCGACGCTCGCCGGCGTAGCCGGGCAATCCACGTACGGCGCCTCGACCCAGCCTTGCCGGCTACCGATCATGCCGCTCGCGATTATCGGGCAGCCATGATCAGCAATCCAGTCACTGCATAGCGAGTTGAATGACTGTAGAAACTGTCCGTCTTTCACCGCCATCACGCCGCCTTCGGCACTTCTTGATCCGACTATCCAGCCTTGCGCAGACACGAGCGTTGCTCGCAGATTCGATGTCCCCCAATCCAGGCTGATAAACGGTTGGTTCATAATTTGTAATCCTTATTATTAGTTAGAAAACTCAATGTGAACCGCAGTAGCGAAAATGCGCTTCTGCCGGGTAGCTCTAACAGCTAGATGACCGCTTTCTTCTGGACGAACTGCCACAGCCCGTCACGCGGCTCAACGCCGAGCCCCGGACCATCCGGTAGCCGGAACGCACCGTCCTCGCAACACATGGTCGTTTCGAGGTACTGGAGATTGCGATCGAAAACGGTATGCTGATATTCGTGCATCGGTACGTTCGGGAGCGCTGCGGCCGCATGCAGACTCGCCGCCTGAAAAATACCGATCCCAATGCTCGCATGTGGAATCACTTTCACATGGAACGCGTTCGCCATGCGCGCAATCTGCATAAACTGGCTGATGCCGATGTGTCCCATCTCCGGCTGGACAATCGACATCGCCCGCTTCTCGAGACGCGGACGGTACTCGTAGACAGTTCGCCACTCCTCTCCCAGAGCGAGTGGCACCCGGATGTGGCTGCCCACGTGGGCCTGGCCCTCGATATCTTCGGGTTGGCATGGGGCTTCGACGAAATACGGGCGATACGGCGTCAGCCGGTCAACCAGCTGAATGGCTTCCTGAGCCGTGAACTTCCAGTGCAGATCGACCATCAGCTCGACACTGTCGCCGAGCCCTTCACGCAATGCACGCATCTCTTCGACGATCCCGTCGGACGATACCGCAGAGTGATACTTGAACGAGCTGAAGCCTTTCTTCACGAACGATCGGGCCAAAGCGACACGTTCGTCGAGAGACTTGCCGGGGAGTCCGGAAACGTAGGCAGGTATCGACGTATGGCGCTGTCCGCCGATGAGTTTGACTACAGGTTGACCGACCAGCTTGCCGAACAGATCCCAGATCGCGATGTCGACACCCGCGATCGCGTCGACATAGTAGCCGCCAAAGAATCCGCGCACGCGCATCATGTCGTACAGGTCTTCCTGGATCACGACCGCGTCGCGCGGATCACGGCCCGTCACTGCGGGTCCAAGCACATCGTCGATGATCGCGGTCACCGCTTCCGGCGCGACAATGCCGTACGTTTCGCCCCAGCCGATCGTACCGTTTTCGGCGGTGACCTTGATCAGCACCGACATGTCAGTTGTCGGATAGATTGTCTTGTTGCCCTTTCGGATCAGATAGCCGCGGCTATTCACCTGCTCGTCTTTACCAACTCCGCCGAGATACGGTACTTCGCGAGGAATCGATATGATGAACGTCTCGACCGATGTGATCCTGAGTGAGTGATTCATATTGTGAACCTGCCTTGAGCTAGACCGTGCCATGAATACCGGCCCCGACAGCGGAGAGCACCTGCATGGGAACAAGAAGATCTTCGATGTCGCGCAGGAAACCATCGACGTCTGCTGCATCCACCTCGTCCAGCAGCGGGCCCGCCGCGCGCTGCAGCCTGCATTGAATCAGTCCGCGCCGGTGTAGCACATATTTCGTCAACGACCAGCGGAACACGGCCTGTACATTCAGTATCGGCAGCATGCGAGTAAACAGTTCCCGCACCCGATCCGCCTGCCCCGCCCGATGTGCGTTGAACAGCGCGACGTGAATCTCGGCAAGCTCGATCGCCGGCATCGTGCCGCATGCGCCGCGCCGGAGTTCGTCGGTAATGTACCGGCCGCCCGCGCCGCCAAACACGCCGAGCATCGTCCCTGGCGCATCGCGAATGACGATAGACAGGCGCTGTCCGCTCGGCAACGTCTCTTCCTTGACGTACCTGATATCCGGCACCGCGTTCAGAATCTCGATCAGCACAGCCGGATCGAGCCCGGCCCCCACCGGCGCAGGAACATTCTGCAAGACGATAGGCGTGTGAGGCAGGGCTTGCGTAATCGCGCTGAAGAATTCGATCTGCGCGTGTGCCGTCTTGCGATCTGGCGGAACCGCGATCATCAACGCCGCTGCGCCGGCATCGACAGCAGCCTGCGCGAGCTGGACGAGCAGTTCGAGATCGGTAGTTGACACCCCCGCAACCAGGGGGACCCGGCCGCCGATTTCATCGAGCACGATCCCCGCAAGCGTCAGCCGCTCCTGCGCGGTCAACTGGCCAAATTCGCTCGCGACGCCGGGATAAGTGATCCCATCCACGCCCACTGCGATCAGGTACCGCACCAGCCTGCGAAGACTTGCAACATCGGGCTTGCCATCCTCCCCGAAAGGCGTGGGCAGCACGGGAAACACTCCCGATAGCGGCTCGCGTTGTTCCGGTACATTCATTACTGATTTCTCCGCAGTGTGAGAGAGAAACGATCCCGTCGACCGTTCGCATACGTGATGCGACTCTATCACAGCAGCTCAAAAAGTTCCATTGAATAGAACTTAATGCGGAGATGCTGCCGTCTCATCCCATTTGGGAATCTGCACTTTTAAACGCTCGGCTTCAGATATTTTCCATACACAACATCGATAAAATCGCATAATTTCAATGTGTTATTAGCGAAAATGCCTTTCAGCCGAATTACATCTCGTGCCATGAACGTCAAGGAATGACGCCAAATCAACTGGGGATGATGAGATATTTGTTTCGATCAATGGACCAACAATGATAATCCGGGCACCCCACCGATGCACGCCGTCACTGCCGGCAAGGCCAGCGTCGCGAGCCTCGATTCGGCTCGCAAGACACAACAACGCCTTGTCAATCAAGACACCATGGGCATCGCAATCCTTGCCACCAATCCCCCGCCCTCGCGGTTACGAAGCGTGATATCGCCACCATGAGCCTGAATGACAGCCCGCGCTGATGTGAGCCCCAATCCCATCCCCCCAGTGGCACGATTTCGCGACTGTTCAAGGCGGAAAAAGGGGGTGAATACCTGGTTGAGTGCATGAGGCGGAATGCCGGGGCCTTCATCGCTAACTTCGACAATGATTTCCGCCATGGAGCAGTTGAGTTCCAGTTGTGCGCAATATCCATATTTCAAGGCATTGTCGACCAGGTTCATGCAGGCACGCCTGAAGGCGAATGGACGCCCACTGAACGCGAAGCGATTGGGACCCATATAGACGACAGGCTTTCCGTGGTCGCCGCAATCATCCGCAATGGTGCGCAGAAGTCCCGCGAGGTCAAAAACCGTTGCCTCCTCGTCCTTGTAGTCGTCCCTGAAGAAGGACAACGCGGAATCTGCCATGGCTTGCAAGTCGTCGACGTCCCGGAAGAGGCGCGCTCGCTGATCTTCGTCTTCGATGAACTCTCCCCGAAGGCGGATCTTTGTTAAGGGCGTACGCAGGTCGTGAGACATGGCCGCGAGCATCACAGTCCGGTCCTCCACGAACGTCCGGAGTTGCGCCTGCAATGCATTGAACGCCGCAATTGCCGCGCGCAATTCTCTCGGCCCGGTTTCGTGGACAGGGCCGGCACGCGGATCGCCACCGATCCGCCGAAGCTCCTCCGCGAACCGCCTGATTGGCTTCGAGAGAAAATAGGTGGCAAGCACGGATGCCGCGAGAATCGACAGTGCAACAAATCCTAGTGCTATAACTATCTGGGTAGGTTGCGGCCCCTCCCAGTCGCGGTGCATGCCTATAAAAACAAGCCAGCTGCTATCGCGGAGTTGAACCGCAAGAAAAAAAGCATCGGGATGTTTACTCCGATCGAATCGCACAGCATCGGATAGCGGATCATTCAAATCGAACAATACGCTTCGGAGTTGGCGCCCATCTATCCAGAACCACTTTGCCAGGTGTGGAGACGCGTCACGCGGCTTGGCCGCAGCGAGGAGCCTGGAGGTCGGCGAGGTGGCGGGATACCATTCGGCCTTATTGGAAAAAATATCGACAGCACCAGCCAGTCGCGGGCGATCGATCGCTGAAGCGGCGTCTATCATGCGGACAGTATCGTCGGCCCGGTCCAGTCCAGCCACCTCGCGAGCCGTCGGCCCGGTGAACTGGCTAAGGATTGCGCTCAGAATCAGTACCCCTATGATTGCCGCGCCAACCGTCATGGCGATCCGCCACGCGATCGTATCCGGTGGCCGCAGTCTGATCTTCATCCCCGTCGAACTGATGGAGTAAACATGTAGCCACCGCCCCGAACAGTGCGGATGACGGAAGGCGTCTCCATATCGATATCGAGTTTTCGGCGAAGACGGCCAACCTGTACGTCGATGCTTCGATCGTAGACCTCACGTGACGACCCACGCGCGAGGTCGAGGAGCTGGTCACGCGTCAGTACCCGTTGAGGGTGCTCCGCAAACGCGAGCAGAAGGTCGAATTCGCTACTGGAGAGGATAATCAGCGTGTTGTCCGCAGACCGCAGTTCCCTTCGGGCGATATCCAGACACCAGCCGCCAAACGAAAGTACCGGTCTCGTACTTGTGCCCGGCATGGCTGCCTCGGTTTGTATCGTCCTTCGCAGCACGGCTTTGACCCGTGCGAGCAACTCCCTTGCGTCGAATGGCTTTACCAGGTAATCGTCGGCGCCCATTTCGAGCCCCACTACACGATCGACATGATCGGCTACCGCTGTGAGCATGATGACCGGTACCTTCGATGTGGCGCGTATCCGCCGGCATAAGCTGAACCCATCCTCGCCCGGCAGCATGATGTCCAGAATGACGATATCGATCTGCTGGACATCAAGTGCAGCAAACAGACTTTGTCCGTCGATCGCAACACTCACGTCATGGCCATGTTTACGAAAAAAAGCCGTCAGCAAGGACCTGATGTCCTCTTCGTCGTCAACCACCAGTATGTGCGGCATGTAAGTCATTCCCTATGCTAACTCGCAGCGCGCCACGATTGATGTCAGTTGCGTGCCCCCAATATTTCAGTGCAGACACATTGTATCGACGCTGAAACATAACGCACATCATGCCGTTGAATCTCCTGCGTAGTCTTGAAGTCCCCAACTGGAGGTTTTGAATGGCAATCTCACCGAAATCCGGGCTTCGCGTCAAAGCATTCATTCTCAGCGCCTGCAATGTTTCAGCTCTGACAGGAGCGCGACAAAGAAAGCATCGGTGGGTCTTCTTCGGTAATGACCGCGGCGATGTCGTGCTGTTTCAGCCAACCAGGAGAGACCGCCCGCGAGAATATGGGGTGCTGCTGGCTGTGGCATCGTTTTTCCTGAGTTCCGGTATCGCCAGAGCGCAAAACGTCAACAACCCGGAGAACTCCAGCTTGACCATCCTGAGCAATGCCGCCAACGTTACTCACTGGGGACTCGGTGGCGGCGTGGGTATTGAACCATCGCCATACAGAGGCGACAGCATGAGGGTCCTGCCGATCCCGCTTTTCTATTTCGATAACAAATGGATAAGTGCCTTCGCGACGACCCTCGATCTAAAAGTCGGTCAATGGAATGGCGTGACCCTGGCCTTACGTGGCAGGGTGGGAATTCTGGAGGGATATAAGGCATCCGACGCACCGATCCTGAACGGTATGTCGAATCGGGACGGTGCCACGTTCTGGTATGGCCCGGCAATCGGGTGGCATTCCGGATTCGGCACGTTGACGGCCAACTACCTGATCGGTGGAAACAAGGGACAACAAGCCACCGTTGAATTCAGAAAGGCCTTCGAATTGGGGAGCTGGACCATTGAACCTCATGCCGACGCCAGGTGGCTCGACGACAAATACGTCAGCTACTTCTATGGCGTGACGCCATCGGAGGCGCTGGTGGGACGGCCTGCCTATGACGGGAAGTCCACTGTAAACGCCACAATCGGGACGAAGATCGGCTATCGGATAACGCGACATCAGTCAGTTAGTCTTGATCTACAGGTAACCCATCTCGGTAGCGGAATTTCCGATAGTCCGCTCGTTGGGAAACGTTTCATTCCCGCAGCCAGACTAGGCTACCTGTATCGATTCAAGTGAGAACAACGATGCTGCCTGGATCCGACTCCCACTGCAATCAAGTCGCCAGACGCTATTGCCCAAACGTAGATCGCATGTTTTATTGCATTGGGCGCGTGAGTAGGACGGATATTCGGGCGAACACCGCGCGATAAATACCTTGCCACCTCGCGTGCCTGTAGCGGCCGCGTGATTAACCCGCCGCTCTTTCCGGAGTAGATCAATGCTGTTTGCCGCGTCTCCAACGCCGTTTGCCACGTCTCGCACCAGACATGCTGTTCGCGAGAGATACCGGTCCAAAGAAATCACGGACTCGCCTCCAGGTCTCAGCACCCTTGCCGGCTGGTACGCATACCGTTCAGAACCGAATGAACCCGGTACGCCGCAGGACAATGACTGCATCGAATTCGCGAACCTATCCGAAGCTATTCAACAGATTATCCAGCTTCGTGAGAGTCTTCGTGAAACGCGAGAAGAGATCGCAGTCCTCGCCGAAGCGCTGGAGTATGCCCGAAGCATCTACCATGAAAAAAATGAGGATAACCAGTCGAGCAGCTGAAGACGTCGCGTCCGGGAATGCATCGATTATCGAAGCTCTGTTTTGGGAAGCAGCTTGCGCCGAACAATGATCAGGATACAAACACCAACCGACGCCACAATGTTGACCGTTGGATAAAATGCAACGGCCACGCTCCACGTTCCGAGCGCCAGCACGGCCAGAAAATATTTGAGAACACACAACGCAAAATAAGTGAGATTCTCACTCCAGGGATCGTGAACAGTCTTTCGGACGGTCGGACCAAGACCCGCAAGTTCAATGAGCGTCACAAGACAGACTGATATCGTAGGGTTCTTCGTAAGCACCCAGATCGGGATCGCTGACAACGCGATACCCAGGAATAACCAATCCGACTTTGCCCTGCTTCTCTCGCCTCTGAAAATGCTGGCCACGAGCGTGAGAAAGCATGTGATCGCGATCGCCGCCGTGCACCATGCTGAAGGACCCGCACCCGCAACAAATCGACCAGCGGCAGCGATCGCGGTCACGACCGACCAGATTAACCAGCTAAACAGATGAGGGCGAGTGGTTCGCCTATAGATCGCATAGCCATACGGAATGGCCGCTAAAAGAGACACGGCAGAGCCGATAATTCCCGCTAAAAACTGCAACTGATCGTTATCCACTACCTCGACCTTTCGCAAAAGAACTTGCCACGTGCTGTCTCATGCAAATTGACGTGTGCGGCTTCAACCTCGCCATGGCCATAGCCGGCAGCGTCCAGCCCGGAACGGCCATTCAAACACCCGATTTCACGGCCTGCCGCCGGGGAGAACCTGCTAGGCGGTGTGACGCCGGTATAGAGCCAAAGACCCCGCGAGCGCGACCAACACAGCGCCGCAAGTCCGCTCGAGCCATAGCGCGCCAGACTCCTTCAGCAGCCGAATTGCTCGTGCGCCGAGCAGCGCATAGCCGAACATGATCGAGCAATCCAGCATCGCGAAGGTTATGGCGAGTGCCACGTACTGCGGCGCAAGCGGTGCGGACGGCGCGATAAACTGGGGCAGAAATGCGGAGAAGAACAGATACCCCTTCGGATTGGTGACCGCGGTAAAGAAACTCTTGAGGAAAATGGCGGCGTTACTGTCACGGCCTGCTTCGCCAGACATGCTCGCGACGCTCAGTGAGCCTTTTGACATCAACATCCGGACGCCAATGTACGCGAGGTAAGCCACGCCCACCCATTTGACGACGTTAAACCAGAACGCCGACGCTGCCAGCAGCGCACCAAGGCCAAGCGCCACTGCGAAAATCAATACGAAATCAGACGCGACCGCCCCGATGAACCCATACGCGGCGCGGCGAAGACCATAGCGGGAGCCATTGGTCAACGCCAGCAGAACCGTCGGTCCGGGCGTTACGATACCTATAAAGGCTACAGCGGCAAAAATCAGCAACGTACTTTCTTGCATGACCGTCTTCTCCGTTTCGAATAACAGGAAAATCAACTGGTCGCCAAGTATAGTTCCGCTTTCTTACCTGCGCGTCAGATATAGCCCCAGCGAGCCGCAGCGCGAAAATGCCACGCGTCTATCGCAAGAGATGCTCGCGCTAGCATCGGCAACGGTGGCACGTGACCGGATTCAGCCCTTGCGCGGTGTCTGCGAAGGCAATTCGCCGAAGAGTTGCCGGTATTCACGGGCAAAATAACTGGGGTGCATGAAACCCCATTGCGCGGCAGCGTCACCTACCATGAGCGCTTCATGACTGGTTGAGCGCAACAGGCGGTGTACCCCGTTCAGGCGAACCGAGCGTAGATATTCCACGGGCGAAACGTTAGTGACGCGCTGGAAACTGGTTTGCAGCGTGCGGCGGCTGCACCGTAACGCCACGCACAAATCGAGGATCGTCTGCGGCTCCTCCGCATGGTCTTTGAGAATGCGCTCGCTGCGCCGGACGATTTCCGTATAGGTCGCGTGCGTGACGTCACGCTTTTCAGCGCGCCCAGGGTTGAACAGCTCCAGCAGCACGCTGAGGATTTCGTCCTTGAAACGCTTGCTGGACACGGGATTCTCGAATGCGCCGGGTTGCCGCTGAAATGCGTCGAGAAAGCGGGTCAATTCTGCGCCAACGCGCTCGCCCTCCTCATCCGCTACAGGCACCAGGTTGCGCTCGAGCAACGTGCCGGCGTTCTCACCGAGTACGGCAGTAGCAAGCGTGTGCATCTCGGCACGGGGAATGCTGACGCCCAGGTAGTGCAACGTCTCCGGAGTGTAGAAACGAAACTCCTCGCCCACATCCAGTAACCACAGTGCGTAACCCTCCAGACGATATCCCTGGAAGGTTCCCGATATCGGGCGCTGGAGTGGCAACGCGAGCGACGAAAAACCCCGCGGCGGGAAACCTGCCTGCGCGACACTGCGGTTGGTCGATTCCCGGAAAAACAGGAAGTCGGGTGCCTGCACCTGCATGACGACGCTTTCGAAGCGGCCTGGCGTGAGCTGGCTATACACCTGCTCCCATCCATTCACGGCGAACGAATGATCATGCACATCGGACATTGCCCGAACCCTGAATTCCATCCCATTCTCCTACCCGCGCGCTTCGCGCCTGCCGCCCGCCACGACGAACCGGGCATCGTTCGACCGAACCGGCGCCCCGACACGCGCGGCTCGGCATCATGGCGCCGGCATGACACGCGGCACTCAGACGAATGCGAGGTAATGCTTCACGAAGCCGTCCGAGACCACTTCCCAGACCGTCGAAGTCCCCTTCGTAACGAACCACGAATCGCCGGCCTTGAAGCTACGGGTTTCGCCCGTCGACTCGTCTGTAATGCGGACCTCGCCCTCGACCACCGTCGCTTGCTCCGAGAACGGGTAAACGAGCCGGAACTTGCCCTTGGTGGTCCCGAAGTATCCCGCCGAAACAGGATCAGTCGGCGCCCCGTGCGTCATTCTGCCGAACGCCGCGACATCGCCCCCTTCGAGGATTTGCCCACCGATGTCGCTCAGTTTTCCCCAGGCGTCGAGTTCGGAAATCTTGATGCCATGTTGAATCGCGGTAAGACTCACGTATTGGTACTCCTTATCAATCAGTTGGCGAATTAGAAAAAATCAACGCCGGCCATGCCAGTAGCCTGACGTCTGGTGCATCACTTTACCGAGCGAGACCAGGAACGCCCGATATTGATCCTTGCCCCGGATGCTCTCCCGCGGAATCGAACTCAACAGACGGTAGCGATCTGAGCCGCCTAGAATCCCCTCTGCCAGAATCTTGCAGATGATCTGGCTGGGCGTGACGCCGAATCCACAATAGCCTTGCACGAAGAACGCGTTGGGCCGGTCCGGCAGCGTGCCGATCTGCGGAAAAAGATTGAGCGTGGTGGCCATTGGGCCGCCCCAGGCCAGGTCGATCTTGACGTCCTTAAGATAGGGAAACACTTCGAGCATCAGCCGCCGGTTCCACTCTTTCAGGTCGCTCGGCATATGCTCGACGAGCGCCGTGGACGAGCCGAACAACAAACGATTCTCGTTCGTCACGCGATAGTAATTAATGACCGGCCGGATATCGCTGTACGCACCGCGAATCGGACTGATACGTTCGATCAGTTCGTCGCTCAACGGCTCCGTCATGGAGTTGAACGCGTAGACATTGATCGTGCTTCTGTGCAGTTCCGGTTCGAGTCCGTTGATGAAACCATCGCATGCCCAGACGATCTTCCTGGCCCTGACGCTACCCTTCGCCGTGCGCACATGAACCATGTCGCCGTAGGTTATCTGGAGTGCCGGGCTGTACTCGAATATACGCACGCCATAAATTTCCGATACCGCCTTCGTTTCGCCGAGCAGCAGGTTCAACGAATGCACGTGCCCGCCGCCCATATGCAGCAGGCCTGCGTGATAGACATCCGACCCGATGATCTGTTTGACGTCGGCACCTTCCACGTAGCGAATTTCGTGCTGGCTGCCGAGCGACTTGAAGTCCTTCTCCCAACTGCGCAGCGTTTTCGCCTGACGGGCGTTGTAGGCCAGATACCCGTAACCACTGCAAAAATCGGCGTCGATGTTGTATCGCTCGATGCGTTCGCGCATGATCTGCGGGCCGAGATCGCTGAGTGCGAAAATGGCACGCAGCCCCTCTTCACCGACATCCTTCTTGATCGCATCGAGGTCATGGCCGATTCCCGCCATTACCTGGCCGCCGTTGCGACCGCTTCCGCCGAACCCCAGGTAACGGGCCTCGAGTACGACCGTGTTTGTCACGCCGTTCTCAGCCAGTTCGAGCGCGGTATGAATGCCCGAAAAGCCTCCTCCAATGATGACCACATCGGCCTGGATATCCTCCTCCAGCGACGGGAAGCTCAGCTCGTATTTTTTCGTAGCCGTGTAGTACGTAGCAGTTTCGTCAATGTGCATCGTATTTCCTGCTGGCGCGTTGCGTCATCAAAGCGCGCAAAATTAATCGATCAGAGCACCAGGTCGCGTGCCCTCGTCCGGCCGAGAACGGACTCGCCGTGTTTAATGCTTGTTTAATGCTGTACATCGAGCCGCGCCGCCGGTACCTGCGGTTGCTCCCGCGCTTGCATCGCGAGGCGGTCTGCAAGATGCGATTTACTTTAAGCGCCCAAAAAGGGCGACCGTTAGCGCATATCGGCAACGCGTGACGCGCGCCACCGTGTGCACGGACGGCGCAGATCGGTCAGGTCGTCACGGAACCGGCAAGAACCTGTCGTGCCACCTTCACTCGTGCGGATATCTGCTTGGCCAGCTTGTCGGTATCGTCGGCAAGCCGTTTCATTTCCGATGCCACCACGGTGAATCCGCGCCCCGCTTCGCCCGCTCGCGCGGCTTCGACCCTCGCGTTGAACGACAGAATCGACAAGGTCCGGATCGTCTTCAGGATTTCGTCCACGTCGGCAAGAATCGGATTGGTAGCGGCCGTCATCGAGGCGAGGCGGCTCTGTGACGCCAGTTGGGCCGCCCGTTCACCCTGCACCTCAATGACAAGTCCTTCCAGAAACTGCAGTTCACCGGTTTCCGAAAACACGCCGCCGCCCACTTCACGCACCCAGATCGCTTCGCCGCCGGCTGGCCGGATCCGATAATCGATCGTCCAGGGCTCACGCCTCGCGAGGGCTTTCTGGACGACGCCGACCACGTACGTTTCGTCTTCCGCTTCTGTCAGCGAAGGCAAGGTACGGACCGCGTTGTTGACGAAGTCGGACGCCGGATAGCCAGTCAACGTTTCGATCGACGGTGTCGCGTACACCACCGTATAGTTCGTGTCATTGAGCTGGCGATAAAGGAACCCTCTCATCTTGCCCGTGATGCTATGCATGATGCCGAGTTCGTCACGCGGCTCCACGTCAGCCTTTCTGGTAATTTCCCGCATTCTCCCTGTCCCTATCCCTCAACCCGTGAAAGGCCGGCTGCGTTGCGCCCAACCGCCCGGCACGAGTTGTAAACCGATGCTGCCGCCGCATCAAAAATTCACTCGCACCCCTGCCATGACGGCGAGCTGCCGGTCGGAGTTGCTATTCACCAGGTTGGGAATCTGCGCGTAGTTGACGTTCGAACCCGTGGCCGGATCCACGCCGAGGCCCGCGCCCGACGACTTCTGCGCGATGGCGACCGTGTACAGCGCAGTCCGCTTCGAGAGCGCGTAGTTCGTGCCGAGGTTGATCTGGTGAAAGCGCGTGGAACTGCCGCCGCTCACTTTCGCGCTGTTGAAGATGTACGCGGCGGCAAGCGTCCATGCGGGCGTGAAGTTGTAGACGGCATTCAGTTCGGCAATGTCGAACGAGACACCGGTGCCACCGGGGTTAGCGGCGCTGGCAAAGTACTGGCTGTTCTGAAGGCGCGTATGCGTATAAACCAGCGCCAGCGTCGCCTTGTCAATCACAACCGATCCGCCTGCGCCCCAGGCCTTCAGCGACGATGCGCTCTGCAACGTGCAATAGTTGGCAGCCGCATTCGCGCACGAAAGGTCCCCAATGTATCCGCTCGCGCCGCCAAGGGCCGCATCTAACGGCTGGTTCAACGAAAGATAGCCGGCACTCAGGGACACGGGACCGTGGTTATATGCAGCGGCCAGCGAATAGCCGCGTTTGGCGGCGAAGTTACCGGCCTGTCCGCCTAAACTGAAGGTACCGCCGAACGTCAGACCGCCAAAATCGACGCTGGTGAATTTGAGCGCGTTGTTGAAGTTGAAGGCTTCGTTCAGATTGTCGATATCGCCGAAGTGGGACCCATATTGCGTCGCCCAGCTATTACTCGACGCATAAACGCCGAGGAAATCGGAATACGAATCGTACTGCCGGCCCGCCGTCAGCGTGCCGAAGCGCGCATCCCCCAGACCGACCCATGCCTGCCGGTTAAAGAGCGATCCGCTCTGCAGCATGGCGCCCGTCCCGGTCAGGAACTGATTTTCGAGGTCGAAACTTGCCTTGATGCCACCGCCGATATCTTCGGTACCCATCAAGCCCCAACGGGACGGTACGAGGTTGCCACCGCCCAATTGAACGGCATGACCGCCGCTGACCGAGCCGTTCGCGTTGGTCACCTGCTGGTTAGTCGAGTAAATCACGCCGGCATCGACGGTTCCATAAAGCGTGACGCTGCTTTGTGCGTACACGCTGCCCGACAATCCAACAGAAAGTACTACTAATGTGCTCCCGGCAAAGTTCTTCTTCATGGCTATGTCCAGTTGGTTTTATAGTTGGTCAATGCCGCCGCGGCACCGACATCCATGCGCCGCGGCGGTAACGCGGATCAAAGTTTCGACACGCCGAGTCGCGCGAAGGCCTGCGGGTTGCGCCACTTCAGTCTGGCAGCGGTGCAGGCGCCCAGGCGCAGGGCCCGCGCAGCAACGTGCCGTCGAGACGCAATGTAGGAAGCCAAAAATGAAGAGCGGCAGCACAAATCGGCAATCCGCGCGGACCGCGGGTTAAATCAGGGTTTGTGCGGAGAGGTCGCGGTGATGCGAAAGCCCGCTGAGTTCTCGTGCAAATGGGTGCACGAGCCGGGAAATCCGATTCGGCTCAAGGTGTCTCGCGACCTCGTACTCGCCGCGCTCTTTTGCCCTCAAATGCCGGTTTTCCCACAGACCGGAAGCTCACGCCCTGTCACCGTGATGACTCGGGCAGGTGGCAGGAGATGGCGATGTCGGTATATGTCGATGAAGGATTCAGGCCCTGTGTCACAGAATGCGCGACCGTCGCGTTCCGGGTCTGTTTTGACGATCGGGTGCGGATCTTCGAGGTCAGCGCCGAGGCACTGATGACCTATTGTGGCGCAGCAAGCAAGCGGCGCCGCGACTTGCTTGTTGCGTTCGAAGCCGCGCAACTCGAGATACTGAAAGTGGTGGAGTGTAAATGGCCATTCAAACAGAGCGAGCCCGTGCGCCTGGGACTCGACGAATTCCGAATGGTCAGACATTAGGTATGCCAGAATTGCGTCATGACCTGGATCGCCGCCCTGCCGATGTACAACGTGACGCCCGCGCTCGCGACTGCGTGGCGCGATTGGCTGGGCGACGTCTTAAGCAGGGTGAAGCCGGCCTGCCGCATCGTCGAGCCTGACGAGGAGCTGCACGGCTTCTGGCGGCGCCCTAACGTATTGCTCTCGCAAACCTGCGGCTATCCCCTCATGCATGGGTTAAACGAGCAGGTTCAATTGATCGCCACGCCGCAATTCGACGCGCCGGGCTGCGAAGGCGCGGATTATTCGAGCGTGCTGGTCACGCGGGTCGATGCGCCGTTCGATTCGCTCGCGGCGTGCCGTGGCGCACGGGCGGCCTACAATCAGGACGATTCGAATAGCGGCATGAACGTGTTTCGCCACGCGGTGGCGCCGCTTGCGCGCAACGGCGCATTTTTCAGCGCTGTCCTGCGCACCGGTTCGCATCTCGGATCATTGCGCGCGGTCGTGGAAAATCGCGCGGACGTCGCCGCGATCGACTGCGTGACATTCGCGTTTGTCTGCGATGAACTGCCGGAACTGGCGCAGCGGGTTCGGCAAATCGGCATGACGGCGGCGTCGCCGGGCTTGCCTTTGATCGCCTCCGGCAACGTGCCGTCCGCAACGATCGAGACGCTGCGCGAGGCCCTGAGCGAAGCACACCGCACTCAGCCCGAGCGCGCCAAACGCTTGCGTTTGAAGGGCTTTTCCACGTTGCCGCTGACGGATTACGAACGAATCGAGCAACTCGAAAACGAAGCGCGCGCTAACGGTTACGTGCGCCTCATTTAAGCCTTCTGAGCCTCTGGCCTGGATTACTAGCTTACGTCCAGCACCAGAAGCTGCGCCCCATCGGCGACCTGATCGCCAACCGCATACAGCACTTCCGACACCGTGCCTGCCGCCGGCGCACCGATGGTGTGCTCCATCTTCATCGCTTCCATCACGATCAGCGGCGTACCCTTCTCCACCACCGTGCCCGGCTCGACCAGCACCGCGATCACCTTACCCGGCATCGGCGCGGTCAAACGGCCTTCGCCGCCTTCGGCATCCGCGGCATGCGCGAGCAGGTTCTGCCACTCGAATGCCAGCGCCTCGCCGAGGCAGAACACGTGGAACGTGTCGGCGTCGACGAAAACGCGCCCTGTGACCCGCGCATCGCCAATCGTCGCACGGTATTCGTGCTCGCCCGTGCCGCCCGACCACGTGAAGTTCTCGCGCACACCGTCGTGTTCGAGCGTTTGCGTGGCGCCGTCACGGGCAAACGTGACCGTGAAAACGCTGTCGCTTTCGTTTGCGCTGCGGTTGCTGTCAATGTCGCGCCAGCCGAGCGTCTGCGTGTAGCCGCTGTTCAGGCGCCAGTGCGATAGCGCATCCCATGGCGACGCGCCATGCGCGCTGCCGCCTTCGCGCGTCAGCAACGCGGCGCAGGCGAGCGCCAGGGCCTCCTTGAAAGGCTTCCTGGCCGGCGCGAACAAGGCATCGTGATGACGTTCGATCAAACCCGTATCGAGATCGCCCGTTGCAAACGGTTCGCTCGTAACAATGCGTTGCAGGAATTCGACGTTGGTATGCGGACCCACCACTTCGCAGGCACGGAGTGCGCGATTCAGCCGCGCGAGCGCTTCTTCACGCGTCGCGCCGTGAACGATCAGCTTGGCGATCATCGGATCGTAGAACGGCGTGATGGTATCGCCTTCACGCACACCGCTGTCGATGCGTACCGAGGCCTTGCGGCCCGGCTCACCGATCGAAAACTCGACGCCTTCCGACATGCGCAGATGCTTGAGCGTGCCCGTCGACGGCAGGAAACCGCGTGCGGGGTGCTCGGCGTAAATACGCGCTTCGATCGCGTGACCGTCGATTTTCAGTTGCTCTTGCGAGAGCGGCAGCGGTTCATCGGCGGCGACGCGCAGTTGCCATTCCACCAGGTCCTGCCCCGTCACCATTTCCGTGACCGGATGCTCGACCTGCAGACGCGTGTTCATCTCCATGAAGTAGAAATCGCCGGTGCTGGTCATGATGAACTCGACCGTCCCTGCCCCGACGTAATTCACCGCGCGCGCGGCGGCCACTGCCGCCTCGCCCATCTCGCGCTTGATCTCCGCGGACAAGCCCGGCGCCGGCGCTTCCTCGAGCACCTTCTGATGACGCCGCTGTACCGAGCAATCGCGGTCGAACAGATACACCGCGCCGCCGTGACGGTCCGCGAAGACCTGCACTTCCACGTGACGCGGCCGCGTCAGATATTTTTCGATCAGCACGCGATCGTTGCCGAAACTGCTGGCCGCTTCGCGTTTGCACGATGCCAGCGCCGCTGCGAAATCCTCAGTGCGTTCGACGACCCGCATACCTTTGCCGCCACCACCCGCGCTCGCCTTCAGCAAGACCGGATAGCCGATCGCATCGGCTTCGCGATGCAGCAGTTGCGCATCCTGATCGTCGCCGTGATAACCCGGCACGAGCGGCACGGCAGCCGCATGCATCAGCGCTTTCGCGGCCGCCTTCGAGCCCATCGCGGCGATCGCTTCGACCGGCGGTCCGATGAAGACGATGCCGGCCGCTTCGCAGGCATGCGCGAAGTCTTCGTTTTCCGACAGGAAACCATAGCCCGGATGCACCGCCTGTGCGCCGGTGGCGCGCGCGGCTTCGATGATGCGTTCGACCCGCAGATAGCTTTCCGCCGCGGTCGATCCGCCGATGTGCACCGCCTCGTCACAGGCGGCCACGTGTTTCGCGTTGGCGTCCGCATCGGAATACACGGCCACGCTCGCGATGCCGAGCCGCTTGCAGGTCGCGGCGACGCGGCAAGCAATCTCGCCGCGGTTGGCAATCAGGATCTTGTTGAACATGAGGTGTCTCGGTGATTGTCCCGAAGTGTCCCGTTAGGGGCCGGGTTGTTCTGGTGGAGGCCTGCATATGCCTCGGAATAAGTACCTGCGCGGCGTGTCAACTGCGCCAGGACGGCGTTCGCTTCTCAAGGAACGATGCAACGCCTTCGCGGCCTTCCGCCCCGGCGCGCGTACGCGCAATGCGCGCCGCCGTGTCTTCGATCATCGCTTCGTTCAACTCGTGCCCGGCGATGTCCTGCACCAGCTGCTTGCAGGCACGCACCGCTTGCGGACCGTTTGCGCAAAGCGTTTGCGCGATCTGCTGCACGGTAGTGTCGAGTTGCTCCATGCCCACCACCTCGCTGACGAGCCCGAGGCGATACGCCGTCGCGCAATCGAACTGCTCGGCGGTGGTGAAGTAGCGGCGCGACGCCTGCTCGCCCAGCGCGCGGATCACGTACGGTGCAATGGTCGCCGGGATCAGGCCAAGACGCGCTTCCGAAAGGCAAAAACGCACGCTCTCCACCGCGACGACGATATCGCACGCCGAGATCAAACCCATGCCGCCCGCGTACGCGTCGCCATTTACGCGCGCGATCACCGGTTTGTTGCAGCGATAGATCGACGACAGCATGTTGGCCAGCAGCATGGCGTCGGCGCGGTTCTCCGCGTCCGAGTAACCGGCCATCTTCTTCATCCAGTTCAGGTCGGCGCCCGCACAGAATGCCTTGCCGTTCGCGGCGAGCACCACCGCGCGGACGTCGTCGCGTGCATTGAGCGCCGTGAAGGCCGACGTCACTTCGGCGATCATGGTTTCATTGAACGCATTGCGGACGTCAGGCCGGTTCAATGTGACCGTGGCGATCTGGCCGGCGAAAGCGAGATTCAGCGTTTCGTATTGCATCGTTGCAGCTCCTGCGCGTAGCGTTTCGTCACATTCTGAACACGCCGAAACGCGTGTCTTCGATCGGCGCATTCATCGTCGCGGAGAGGCCGAGACCGAGCACGTCGCGCGTTTGCGCCGGATCGATCACGCCGTCGTCCCACAGACGCGCACTCGCATAGTACGGGTGGCCCTGGTGTTCGTATTGATCGCGAATCGGCTGCTTGAACGCCTCTTCCTCCTCGGCGCTCCACGAACCGCCCTTGCCTTCGATGCCGTCACGCTTGACCGTAGCCAGCACCGACGCCGCCTGCTCGCCGCCCATCACCGAAATGCGCGCGTTCGGCCACATCCACAGGAAACGCGGCGAATACGCACGGCCGCACATGCCGTAGTTGCCGGCTCCGAACGACCCGCCGATGATCACCGTGAACTTCGGCACCTTCGCCGTAGCCACCGCTGTCACCATCTTCGCGCCGTTACGCGCGATGCCTTCGTTTTCGTACTTGCGCCCGACCATGAAGCCCGTGATGTTCTGCAGGAACACCAGCGGAATCTTGCGCTGGCAGCATAGCTCGATGAAGTGCGCGCCCTTGAGCGCCGACTCCGAAAACAGAATGCCGTTGTTCGCGATGATGCCGACCGGATGCCCCCAGATATGCGCGAAGCCGCACACGAGCGTGGTGCCGTAGCGGGCCTTGAATTCGTCGAAGGCCGAGTCGTCGACGATGCGCGCGATTACCTCGCGAATATCGAACGGCTTGCGTGTGTCGACGGGAATCACGCCGTACATGCTCTTCACGTCGTAGCGTGGCGGCTTCGGCTCCTGCAACGCCACCGGTACCTGCTTCGTGCGATTCAGATTGCCGACGATGCTGCGCGCAATGCCCAGCGCATGCGCGTCGTTCTGCGCCAGATGATCGACCACGCCCGATAGCCGCGTATGCACGTCGCCGCCGCCCAGGTCTTCCGCGCTCACCACTTCGCCGGTTGCGGCTTTGACGAGCGGCGGGCCGCCCAGAAAAATCGTCCCCTGATTCTTGACGATGATCGACTCGTCGCTCATGGCGGGAACATACGCGCCACCTGCCGTGCACGAACCCATCACGACGGCGATTTGCGGAATGCCCGCCGCGGACAGATTCGCCTGGTTGAAGAAGATGCGGCCGAAGTGATCGCGATCAGGGAACACGTCGTCCTGATTCGGCAGATTCGCCCCGCCCGAGTCGACCAGGTAGACGCACGGCAAATGGTTTTCGGCGGCGACCTCCTGGGCCCGCACGTGCTTTTTCACGGTCACGGGATAGTACGTGCCGCCTTTGACCGTTGCGTCATTGCAGACGATCACGCACTCCTGCCCCGCGATACGGCCAATGCCCGTAATGACGCCCGCGCCGGGCGCGTCGTTGTGGTACATGCCATAGGCCGCGAGTTGCGAGAACTCGAGAAACGGCGTACCTGGATCGAGCAGTTTCTCGATCCGGTCGCGCGGCAGCAGTTTGCCGCGGCCCGTATGTTTGTCGCGTGCCGCCTGACCGCCGCCCAGCGCGAGTTTCTCGATCTTCTCGCGAAGATCGGCGACCAGCGCTTCGAGCGCCGCCGCATTGGTGCGGAAGTCATCCGAGCGCGGATTCAGCTTTGATTCGATGATCGGCATTGCGTGGCTTCTCCAGTGTCGACCACAGTTAGCGCGTTGACCAAAGTTAGCGTGCCGACCAGAGTTGACGCTTTAGCGCCGACTCTGGTCCCAAAGCGCTTACGCTGCTCCTATAGCGCTGACTCCGGTCCCATGCAAAATTTGGTTCAAGCCGTCTCGGCAAACAGTTCGCGGCCAATCAGCATACGGCGGATTTCGCTCGTGCCCGCGCCGATTTCATAGAGCTTGGCATCGCGCCACAGACGGCCGACCGGGTACTCGTTGATATAGCCATTGCCACCGAGAATCTGGATCGCCTCGCCGGCCATCCACGTCGCTTTTTCAGCGGTGTAGAGAATCACGCCCGCGCAGTCTTTGCGTACCTGGCGCACGTGCTCCTTGCCGAGCGTATCGAGTTGACGGCCCACTGCGTAGAGATACGCGCGGCACGCTTGCAGTGTGGTGTACAGATCGGCGACCTTGCCTTGAATCAGCTGGAATTCGCCGATCGGCTGACCAAACTGCTTGCGATCGTGGATATACGGCACGACCGCGTCCATGACCGCGACCATGATGCCGGTCGGACCACCGGCGAGCACAGCGCGTTCATAATCGAGGCCGCTCATCAGTACCTTCACGCCGCCGTTCAACTGGCCGAGAATATTTTCTTCCGGCACTTCGACGTCCTGAAACACCAGTTCGCCGGTGTGCGACCCACGCATGCCGAGCTTGTCGAGCTTTTGCGCGACCGAGAAGCCCTTCATGCCCTTCTCGACGATAAACGCGGTGATGCCGCGCGAATTCGCTTCAGGATCGGTCTTTGCGTAGACGACCAGCGTGTCGCAATCCGGGCCGTTGGTGATCCACATCTTGGTGCCGTTCAGCACATAGTGGTCGCCCTTCTTGTCCGCGCGCAGCTTCATGCTGACCACGTCCGAGCCCGCGTTCGGCTCGCTCATGGCGAGTGCACCGATGTGCTCGCCGGACACCAGCTTGGGCAGATACTTTTCCTTTTGCGCCGTCGTGCCGTTGCGATGAATCTGGTTGACGCACAGATTCGAGTGAGCGCCGTACGAGAGACCGACCGATGCCGACGCGCGCGAGATTTCTTCCATCGCGATCATGTGCGCCGTGTAGCCCATATTCGCGCCGCCGTATTCCTCCGAGACCGTCATGCCGAGCACGCCCAGATCGCCGAATTTGCGCCACAGGTCCATGGGGAACTGATCCGTGCGATCGATTTCCGCGGCACGCGGGGCGATTTCTTTGGCGGCGAAGCCTGCAATGCTGTCACGCAGCATTTCGATTTCTTCGCCGAGCGGGAATTGCAAACCGGGCAGGTTGCTCATTGCGGTGTCTCCAGAGTTCGTTGGCGGCCGGTCAGCCTGGGTAGGCGCGGCTGGTCCGAGTGCGGCTCAGCGGACGGCGGCGGCCTTCTGGGCCGCCTGCACCGCCCCGCACGAGGCGCGAAACGTTCAAGCCGCATTTCACGCTAGATTTACGTAAGCGTCAATAGGTATTTTGAGTAACACTCAGAAACTGGCCCCTCTGCATCTTCCACATTTCTGGCGGGGCTATAGCGTGATAATATCGTCGCTACCGGGGCTATCTGCCTCACAAAACTGAACTTAACTCATATGACGGTTGCATTGAAGGCCGAGTTACCTGCCTCGCGCCGCCAACCGGCCGGGCGCAAGTCGCAGCAGCGCGTGAAGGAGATCCTGGAGGCGGGACGCGACGTCTTCTCCGAGAAGGGTTACGAGCGCGCGACGACGGCGGAGATTGCGCAGCGCCTGGGCATTTCCGAAGCGACCGTATTCAGTTATTTCCGCGGCAAGCGCGAGTTATGCGCGCGGGTGATTGGCGACTGGTATGACGAGATCATTGAAGCGATCGAGTCCGGGTTGCCGCGTGACGGCACGGTGCGGCAGCAGTTTGCATTTATTGTGCGCACGCATTTGCGGCTGATGCTGGTTAATGGCACTGACCTGTGCGCCCTGGTGTTGTCCGAGGGCCGGGCCCGGCATCATGAGTTGAGCGAGGCGCTGACCGAACTGCAGCGGCGCTACACGGCGCCGTTGATGCGGGTGCTGGCACGAGGCCAGGAGACTGGGCAGATCCGCGCCGACATGCCACTGAGGCTGCTACGGTCGATGGTGTTCGGGCCGATGGAACATGTGCTTTGGGATGCCACTTTGGCGAATCGGCATATTGATATTGACGCTACCGCGGATCAGTTGATCGATGTTTTGTGGGCGGCGTTAATGCCGGTGGATTTGGCTGTCAGTGCGTTGCAGCAGTTCAGGGCTGAAGTGGCTGAGGCGAATCGGCGGTTTGATGAGGCCGCTCGCGCGGCGGGTGGGGAGTAGAGGTTTTTTTTGCCTGCTCGGCGGTTTTGCTGTTGGTCTGGATTTTGGCCTTTCCTTGCTTTGTTAGTGGTCCGTTCTGCTGTTGGTCTTTTGGCCTTTCCTTGTTTTCTTATCGGTCTATTAGCGTTGCCCCTGTGCGGGGCGGCACCTACTTCTCTTTGCCAGCCGCAAAGAGAAGTAGGCAAGAGAAAGCGGCTCAAACCGCTAATTCTTAAGCGGGTCCCCCGCACAGTAGCGGTAGTGGTGCATCTGGAATCTGTGCCCTCGCACATTCAGCCCTGGCGACAAGGCCGTCATACCTCCGGCGGCGCTGCGCGCGCCGATACCCAGTTCATAAAACCGCCCGGCGGATTTTCACTTCCGCGGTTTCATCAGTTCCCCGACTCGTCGTTGTATCGCTGCCACCAGGTGCGTTCGCTTTCCCGCTTTCCCGCTTTCCCGCTTTCCCGCTTTCCCGCTTTCCCGCTTTCCCGCTTTCCCTTGCCCCCTGATTCGCCGTTGCCTCGCTGCTGCCAGCACAACGGCGGCAGCGATCGTACCTCGAATGCGATGCACCGACATTTCATTCGAAGTGGGGGTTCGCTGATCAAAGCGGGAGCACCTCGCCGAGGCGAAGCCGACGGCTCCCGCTGCGCGAGGCGAAGCCGCTGGTTTCCCTGGCAGACCCGTCCGCGACGCGCGTAGTGCGGAGTGGGAGCTGATGAGCGCCTTGTCGCTAACGCGGAGTGTGCGAGGCGACAGATTCCAGATGCACCACTACCGTGACTGCGCGGGGGACCCGCTTATGAGCTAGCGGGGTAAAGCCGCTTTCTTTGCTTATCTTTCTTTGCGGCCCTCCATGTCAGGCTAGTTGTCGCCTCACTCGAACGATTGATGTAAAGATGGAGGGCGGACAGCGAATGGAATATGAGACGCTATTCAGCAGAGACGCGGGAATGGGTAGTCAAACAGATGATGCCGCCGTTCAATCGTGCGGTCATCGAGCTGGCAGGGGCGACGGGCATCACGACGGTGACACTGCGTGCCTGGCGGCAGAGCGCGAGACAGGCTGGGGGATTCATGCCGGGCAATGGCAAGACAAGCGATCAATGGTCGAGCGCCGACAAGTTCAGGGTGGTGCTGGAGACGGCATCGCTGAACGAGGTGGAGACCTCAGAATACTGCCGTAGCAAGGGCATTTATCCGGAGCAGATCCGGCAGTGGCGTCAGGCGTGCGAGCAGGCCAACGTGCCGGAGGCGAAACTCACGGCTGCCCAGCGCAAGGAAGTGAAGGCTCACCAGAAGCGCATCCGTGAACTGGAGCGCCAGCTCAAGCGCAGCGATGCGGCCCGTGCGGAGGCGGCGGCGTTGCTGAACCTGCGAAAAAAAGCCGACGCGATCTGGGGCAAGGAAGAGGAAGACTGATCAGCAGCCCGGATCGCGATGAAGCCATGCAGTTGATCGATGAAGCCGTACGGCAAGGGGCATGCCGCTCGCGAGCATGCGAGCAGTTGGGGCTCAGCATACGCAGTGTCCAGCGCTGGCGCCTGTTGCCGCATGACGGGCGCACTCAGGTGAAGCGTGCAGCGCCGCCCAACAGGCTGAGTGAAGCCGAGCGGCAGGCCGTACTCGATGCGGCCAACCGCCCGGGCTACGCGAGCCTGACGCCGCACCAGATCGTGCCGAAACTGGCCGATGAGGGGGTTTATCTGGCTTCCGAATCGACGTTCTACCGGGTGCTGAAAGCGGCAGGACAGGGCCAGCGCCGGGGCCGCGCGCGTGCCCCGCAACGACGCACGCTCACGACGCATTGTGCCGATGGTCCGAATCAGGTGTGGTGCTGGGATATCACCTGGATGCCGACCACGGTAAGGGGCCGGTACTTCTACTGGTACATGATGAAGGACATCTACAGCCGCAAGCTGGTGATGAACGAGGTCTGGGAGCAGGAGTCGGCCGAGCACGCGAGCGTGCTGCTGGCCAAGGGGTGTCTGCGTGAAGGCGTCGCCGGGCGTCCGCTGGTGCTGCACTCTGATAACGGCAGTGCAATGAAAGGCGCCACCATGCGCGCGGCGATGATCGATCTGGGTGTGCAGCCTTCGTTCAGCCGGCCGCGTGTGAGCAACGACAACGCTTTTGCCGAATCGCTGTTCCGAACGGCGAAGTACTGTCCGTTGTGGCCAGAGCAGCCGTTCGACACGCTGGAGGCGGCTCGGCAATGGGTGCAGCGCTTCGTGCAGTGGTACAACGAAGAGCACTGTCACAGCGGTCTGAAGTATGTCAGCCCGGGCCAACGTCACCGGGGCGAAGCCAGTGACCTGCTGGCCCGACGGCGAGCGCTGTACCGGAGCGCACGCATGCGAAACCCGGCGCGCTGGTCAGGAGCTATCCGGAACTGGCATCTGGCAGACGCGGTCTATCTGAATCCGGAACGAACCTCGGCCTCGGCCCAAATGTACAGGCAGGCAGCGTAACGGTTCACGCGACAACTACCTTGACACACACCGCGGCAGGCAAAGAAAAGTAGGTGCCCCCCCGCACAGGGGGAACGCTAATAGACCACTAACAAAACAAGGAAAGGCCAAAAGACCAACACCAGAACAGACCACTACGACAGCAAGGCACCGCCCAAAACCCAGATCAACAACAAAACCGCCGAACAGGCAAAACCCAAAAAATACGCTAATCTACCCCTCCCAGCAAAGCTAAAAAACCGAGCCCCCAAATGCCCTCACCGAAAACCGGCAAAATCCGAATCGGCATAGGCGGATGGACCTATGCCCCCTGGCGAGGCACCTTCTACCCTTCAGACCTCACCCAAACCCGCGAACTCCAGCACGCGAGCAAAAACCTCACATCGATAGAAATCAACGGCACCTTCTACGGCCTGCAAAAACCGGCAAGCTACGAGAAGTGGTATCAGGAAACCCCCGAAGACTTCGTCTTCTCGCTAAAAGCCCCCCGCTACGCAACCAACCGAAAAATCCTGGCAGACGCCAACGAAACCATCGAGCGTTTCTTCGCCAGCGGTGTGCTACTGCTAAAACAGAAGCTAGGCCCAATCAACTGGCAATTCGCCACCACCAAAAAGTTCGACCCCGAAGACTTCGAAGCCTTCCTGAAACTGCTGCCCGCCAGCATAGAAGGCCAAAAGCTGAAACACGCAATCGAAGTGCGTAACGACACCTTCAAAACCCCCGAATTCATCGCGCTAGCCAGAAAGTACAAAGTCGCCGTCGTGCTGGCCGCCGACAGCGATTACCCGCAAATCGCCGACATCACCGCACCCTTCGTCTACGCCCGCATCATGGGCACGAGCGACAAGGAAGCCAAAGGCTATTCGGCCAAAGCGCTCGACAGCTGGGCCGAACGCGCCCGCCAGCTCGCCGCAGGCACGACGCCAGACGACCTCGAAACCTCGGCCGCGCCGCCCGCAAAAACCACCGCGCGCGACGTCTACCTCTATGTCATCAGCGGCTTCAAGGAACGCAACCCGGCCGCCGCCATGGCGTTGATCAAACGCCTCGAATAACGGTCATCCAGTCGGCACGCGCGAGTGTCATAATCCCGGCAGCCAGGCAACGCACCGCCCCCACGCATTCAGGCCGCAAGGCCGCTCCACATACAAGTCCGGGAGAATATTTTGAGCGCCATCGACAATCCTTTGCACGATCAGGAAGTCGGCTCGGCCGACGCCACCCAGGACACCACGCGCATCGACGACGTTCGTATCGGCGCGGTACGTCCGCTGATTTCCCCCGCCCTGCTGCAGGACGAATTGCCCGTGCCGCCGTCGGTGCAGACGCTCGTCGAGAAAACCCGCGCGGAAATCGCCGACATTCTGCACGGCCGTGACGACCGGCTCGTGATGATCGTCGGCCCGTGTTCGATTCACGACCACGACCAGGCGATCGAATATGCCCGCAAGCTCAAAGCCGCGGCGCAAACCTACAAGGACGATCTGCTGATCGTCATGCGGGTCTACTTCGAAAAACCGCGCACAACGGTAGGCTGGAAAGGCTATATCAACGACCCGCGTCTCGATGGCAGCTTCCGCATCAACGAAGGCCTGCGTCTCGCGCGGCAACTGCTGCTCGACATCAGCGGTCTCGGCTTGCCTACGGCCACCGAATTTCTCGATCTGCTCAGTCCGCAATACATCGCGGATCTGATCGCGTGGGGTGCCATCGGCGCGCGTACCACGGAGAGCCAGAGTCACCGTCAGCTTGCCTCGGGGCTGAGCTGCCCGATCGGCTTCAAGAACGGCACCGACGGCGGCGTGCAGATCGCCGCGGACGCGATCGTCGCGGCACGCGCGAGCCATGCGTTCATGGGTATGACCAAGATGGGTATGGCGGCGATCTTCGAGACGCGTGGTAATGACGACGCACACGTTATCCTGCGCGGTGGCAAGCAAGGGCCGAATTACGACAGCGCATCCGTGGAAGCCACCTGCGCGGCACTCAAGTCAGCCGGGCTGCGCGAGCAGGTCATGATCGACTGTTCGCATGCGAACTCGGGCAAATCGCATTTGCGTCAACTGGAGGTAGTACAGGATCTGGCGCAGCAACTCTCACAGCGCGAGCGCCGCATTATCGGCGTCATGCTCGAAAGTCATCTGGAAGAAGGCCGTCAGGATCTGAAAGCCGGTGTGCCGCTGCGTCACGGCGTATCGATTACGGACGCCTGCGTGAGCTGGGCGCAAACCGAACCGGTGCTCGAAACGCTGGCCGAAGCAACCCGAAAACGGCGCGCGGGCTGAACTCGCCAACGCAGCCTGCACGATCTCGCCCAACCGGCAACCGGAACTAACGGCCAGGAGGCGAGCGTGCATGACGCAAAACCAGAAGCAAACAACGACGGCATGAACGTCAGCGCGCAACCCATGCCCGCCCAACGTCCAGGCAACGCGCACCACACGCGCCGCACGCGCCGCGCTAACCGCCGATTAAACACGCTCACGGGATCAGGCAGCGCGTGATTCCTCACACCCGATGCATCGGACGCCGCGCGTTACAGCAACGCGCGTGGATGCTCCGGCGCGAGGCGCGTTGCATTACGACGCGTTGACGGCTTCCTTGAATGCCTTGCCAGCGGTGAACTTCACCGTCTTGGCTGCGGCGATCTGGATTTCGGCACCGGTCGACGGATTGCGACCCACGCGTGCTGCGCGCGCGCCGGTCGAGAAAGAACCGAAACCGACCAGTTGCACCGTATCGCCACCCACCACGGCTTTGGTCACCGCTTCGACGATAGCGTCGATGGTTTGGCCGGTGGCCGCTTTGCTTTCGCCCGTCGCTGCGGCGACTGCATCAATCAGTTCCTGTTTGTTCATAGCACTTCCCGTATGGTAATCATGGAACCGGCGCCACATCTGTTGCGCCGGGACCGACACACTAACGCATAGGCGCATATTCGCGCAAACGTTGGATGTAAGCCTTGTATCGCCCGCCCAGCGGCAATTTGACGTTTTTTTGTGCCAAAGTCCTATAAGAATCGTGCGCTTACGCATTTCTCCCGCTTTAGAGCGCCTCACGCCGTATCACAATCCGTTGCAATTTCAGTGCTTTAGGGTCGGCAAACTGACCGCCGCCATGCTTTTTTACTATGTTATGGTGGATCTAGAGATTCGACATTCAGCACCGTGCGCGCTCAGTAATAAAAAAATCCGGGAAGATTAAAATAATGAAAATTCTCCATATTGCAACATGCGCAATGCTCGCCGCATGGTCCCACGCCACCGCTCCGTCCTGTGATATCGCCCGTGCCGGCCGGGTCGGCACGGCGAATCCGCCCACTCCCGGCGCCGAAAACCGACGGCTTCTGCGTAAATCGATGCAGCATAAATGACTCACGCCTGATCGACTCTCCGGGCGTATTTACCGCTCGATCCATGCGCGCGCTTTATTTCCCGTGAAAACGCCCTCAAGGTCTGCCCGACGCTGCCGATATACAAAGCTGCGTGTGCGGCGCAAACGTTACAAGGACGGGAATGGTTCGATTAGCCAGATTGAGGGAGGCGCTGTCGGTCGCGAGAAGCGATCCTGAACTCGTACGCGCGCAACTTCAGGCATTCAGCCGCCAGGTACCGCTGCTCTATTTCATTCTGCTCGTGAACACGCTGGCGGTCGCCGTCACGCATCTGGCGTCGGCGCCCGCATGGTTGTCGATCTACTGCCCCGGAGCGCTTTGCGCACTGTGCATCATCCGTTGCGTGCGCTGGTGGCGTGTCCGGCACCGGACCCTGACGCACGCGAAGGCCGTGCTCGAACTGCGCAAGCTGATCTGGCTCTCGGGCATCTTCGGCGTCGCCTTCAGCAGTTGGTCGCTGCTACTGTTTTCCTATGGCTCGCCCTATGAGCAGGCACACGTCGCGTTCTACATGGCGACGACGGTGATCGGCTGCGTGTTCTGCCTGATACATCTGCGAGCGGCAGCGCTGCTTCCGCTTTCAATCGTCATCCTAAGCTTTTCGACGTTTCTCGTTTCCACGGGTTCGTCTGTCTTCATCGCGATGGCGCTCGACATGATGCTGGTCGGCATCGCACTCGCCTTCATCATCGAACTCTATTACCGGAATTTTGTCGGTGTGGTGCACGCGCAGCACGAGTTGCAGGTCAGCCAGCAGAACACACAAAGACTCAGCGACGACAATTTCCGGCTCGCGAGCATCGACAGCCTGACCGACCTGCCCAACCGGCGCAGCTTCTTCGCCTCGCTGCGCGCGCTATCGGAACAGGCGCTCGGCATCGGCAGCGGTTTCAATGTCGGGTTGATCGATCTCGACGGCTTCAAACAGGTCAACGACATCTACGGACATGCAAGCGGCGATCTCGTGCTGCAGGAAGTCGGCGTACGCCTGCTGGCGCTGGCCGAGCCCGGCATCTTCTTCGCGCGCCTGGGCGGTGACGAATTCGGCGTGCTGGCTCAGCACAAACTGGCGAACGAGACGCTCGTCGAGTTGGGCGAGCGTATCTGCGAAGCGCTCAGCCAACCGTATCGGGTGGCCGGCAATGTTGCCGAACTAACAGGAACGATCGGTTGGGCCGCGTTTCCTGAAGCGGGCACGACAGTGCAGCAGGTTTTCGAGCGCGCCGACGCGGCCTTGTACGTCGGCAAGGAAGGCCGTCGCGGCACGCCGGTGATCTTCTCGACCGAACATGAAACACGAATCCGGCGCTCGAGTCTCGTCGCCCAGGAACTCCGCCATGCGAACCTGGAATCCGAACTGTTCCTTGAGTTTCAGCCGATTTACGACGCGCACTCGCAACGCACGATCGGCATGGAGGCGCTCGGGCGATGGCACAACGAACGGCTAGGCGCGGTCAAGCCGGAGGAATTCATTCGGATTGCCGAGCGTACCGATCTGATTCTGCGCGTCACCGAAGTGCTGCTGCGCAAGGCACTCGATGAAGTATCGCACTGGCCGTCCGATCTCTATCTGTCGTTCAATCTCTCCGCGATCGATATTTCGACTTCGCCGCGCGCCCGCCGTCTGGTCGATATCGTGCTGGGCAGCGGCGTGCCCGCGCACCATGTCAACTTCGAGATCACGGAAACAGCGGTCACACGCGATTTCGAGCAGGCCCACAGTTCGCTCACGATGATCAAGCAAGCCGGCTGCCGCGTCTCGCTCGACGATTTTGGCACCGGTTATTCAAGCCTTAGCTACGTGCATCGCCTGCCTTTCGATACGATCAAGATCGACCGCAGCTTCATGACCGACGTGGATTCCAATAGCGCATCGAAGAAGATCGTCAAGTCCGTGCTCGACCTGTGCAGAAACCTCGGACTCGAA
This sequence comes from Paraburkholderia agricolaris, assembly GCF_009455635.1. Lineage (NCBI taxonomy): Bacteria > Pseudomonadati > Pseudomonadota > Betaproteobacteria > Burkholderiales > Burkholderiaceae > Paraburkholderia > Paraburkholderia agricolaris. The sequence continues at coordinate 1,446,924 of NZ_QPER01000002.1, read as the reverse complement.
TGCATCGTCGAAGGACTCGAAACCTCATCGCAAGCGGACGTCGTCAAGGCGCTGGGCGCCCGCGCAATGCAGGGCTATCTGTTCGGCAGGCCGATGCGGGCGAGCGCGGTGCCGACCTACCTGGAGGCGGCGCGCGCGCAGAGTCGCATTCTTGCGACGTAAACAACGCTCGCCTCCTCCTGCTTTGCGCGAATCAGCGCGATGCGCGTCAGCCGCCCACGCATGCCCCCACTCGACTAGCGTGGCACAGTGTCGTATTCCAGCTTCGGATACCAGTCGCTGCCACGGCCGCCGGGCGTCATGTCGAGCACCGTCCAGATCGGCATCACGTCGGGGGCCCCGCGCGGATCCTGACCGGGGTCCGCGGTCCACGCGCCCATCTCCGCGCCCCAGAAGTGCCGCACCGTGCCGCCTGAACGCGTGAACACGTTGAAGGCGGGAACATCGCCGCCGTCCGGATCTTCATCGGCGTAGTCGCGGTTAAAGGTGTTGCCGCCCGACGAATACAGCCGCAGATGCCGCCAGCCGCGCTCTTTCTTGAATGCCACCAGCTTGTCGATCGGCGAGCGGCCGATCACGGCAAAAGCCACGCGTTGCAGGATGTCGGGCATTTCGCCGTCGTAAGCGCTCAGCAGCGAAGTGCACATCGGACAGGGCCGCGCCCGCTGCGGACCGTACATCCAGTTGTAGGTGACGAGCGTGTCGTGCGCGCCGAACATCTCCGCCAGCGTGACCACGCCCGCTTCGCCCTCGAAGCGATAATCCTGCGGCACGACCCCGCCGGGCGGCAGCGCGCGGCGCTGCGCGGCTACGCGTTCGATGTGGCGGCGCAACTCGATTTCCTCGGCCAGCAGATCGTTGCGGGCACGGCGATATTCCGTGCTCTCGCCCGGAAACCGGCGCGGCGAATCGGCCAGCAAGCTGGCCGGTTTCAGCGTTGATGCGGATGGGTCTACGTTGCTCATCAGCCACCTCCTCTCACGTAAAAAGGGATAAAGGGCACGATTGCGGCGTGCGGCAAGCGCGCATTTTTTGCCCTTATAGAGCGACGACGAACGGCGTGCCGGCAAATCGACAACGCTTATGAATTTTTCTGTACGCGGTCCGCAATGTCCGCAACGGCATTCGAGCATCGCCGTTCGACATGCGGACAAAACCCTGGCAAGCCGTAGCCGACCCTCGGCTAACAATCGAAACCCTATTGCAAGGTATCCTTTCGCGAATCAACCCGCGCGCACCGACGCGCCCCCGCACCGTCACCGTCACCGTTACCATTACGGCGCCCGCCACGCCGCCCCTGGGGATGCACCATGCCGCTTCGTCTGCCACCTCTGCCCGCGCTTCGCTTCTTCGAGGCCGCCGGCAGGCATCAGAGTTTCAAGCTCGCCGCCGCCGAGTTGAACGTCACGCCAAGCGCGATCAGTCACGGCATCGTTGGCCTCGAGCAGTCACTCGGTGTGGAACTGTTCGTGCGCGAGCCGCGTGGCATTTCGCTTACGGCAGCGGGCGCCGATTATCTCTCGTACGTATCCGAGGCGTTTTCGCTGATCGCAATCGGAACGCAGCGCCTGCCGAACCACCGCGCGAACCGCCCGATCGCGCTAAGTTGCGCGCCCACGCTGGCCTCGCGCTGGCTGCTGCCGCGCCTCGGCGCGTTTCGCTCGCGCTGGCCGGACGCAAACATCACCGTCGACACATCGCATCGTCAGGTCGGTTTTCCCGTCGACGGTTTCGACTTCGCCATTCGCCTGAGCCGTGCCCCGGTCGCGGGAACCGCCTGGACCCGTCTGTTCGGTGAACGCCTGGTGCCGGTGTGCAGTCCCGCCTACCTGGACAATCTGCGCAACGGGCACGGGCATCTCGATCTGCGCCGCGCGACACTCATTCACGTGAACTCAGCCAGCGAGGACTGGCAGGCGTGGCTCGACGGTGTCGCCGTCGAGGGCGACACCGTCGATGGCGACACCGTCGAAGGCGACCCCGTCGACCTCAGCGATGGGTTGCGCGTCGACACGATTCAGCTCGCTTTCGAAGCCGCGAGCATGGGTCTCGGCGTCGCGCTTGGCAGAAGGCCGCTGATGGACCGCGATCTGGCGAGCGGCGCACTGGTCGAGGCCTGTCCGCAAACCATCGCCTCAGCCAACGCCTATTGGCTGGTGAGCGCGCAGAACGCGGATAGCGCGGCGCATCGCCCCGAATTGCTCGACTTCAAACAGTGGCTGCTCGGCGAGGCAAAGCAATTCGCCAATCCGTCCGGTAGCGAAGCCACTGAACTGCCTCACCCCAATCGCTGAATCTCTGAAGCGCTAAATCCCTGAATCTCTGAACCGCGCCGTCAACCCGAACAGGTGAGTCACGCTCACCTGTCGTCAAAATCATTTCCTTTGTCGCGTCTGATGCTCGCTGCGACCATGGTGTCGAAGGAGATCAGAACCATGTCCACCGCCAATAGCAAACGCTTCGCCTTCCCGTTGAGCCCAACGACACTCGTGATCATCGCCGGCGCGCTGATTCTGAGCGCCGCAATGGGCATCCGGCAGACCTTCGGCCTCTTCATCGGGCCATTTTCGTTCGATCGCGGCCTGCCGGTCACGTTGATCGCTTTCGCCATCGCACTGCACAATCTGGTGTGGGGTTTCGCGCAACCGTTCGCGGGCGCCGCCGCCGACCGCTACGGCTCGGCGCCCGTAGTCGCGTTCGGTGCCACGACGTTCGCGGCCGGCCTGGGTATCGCGGCGGTCGCGCCTTCCGGCCCAATGCTGATCGTCGGCATGGGTCTGCTGGTCGGGATCGGTGTCAGTTGCACGACGTTCGGCGTGGTGTTGCCGGCGGTCGGCCGCATCGCCTCGCCCGAGAAACGCAGCATGGCAATGGGTCTTGTCAGCGCGGGCGGTTCGGCGGGACAGGTGTTGATGATTCCGCTCACGCAGAGCATCCGGCTCAGTTCCGGCATCGCCACGTCGCTGTTCGCGCTGGCTTTTGTGATGCTGCTGGTCGCGCCGCTCGGCATGGTGCTCGATCGGCGTCAGCGCGCCGGCATGTTCGTTCAGGAGCCACCTGCCGCGCCGCTTCGCAAGGTACTCGGCGAGGCGGTCCGGCATCGCGGCTACCGGCTCCTGACACTCGGCTTCTTCACCTGTGGATTTCAACTCGCGTTCATCGCCACCCATCTGCCTGAATATCTAACGCTCTGTCATATGCCGATCGGCCTGGGCGCCACGGCGCTGGCGCTGATCGGCCTGTTCAACATGGCGGGCAGTTGGGGATGCGGCTGGCTCGGCGGCCGCTTCCGGCAGCACTACGTGCTCGGCTGGCTCTACCTGATTCGAAGCGTGACGATCGGCGCGTTCTTCCTGCTGCCGAAAACCTCCACGTCGGTCGTCGTCTTTGCGGCCGTGATGGGGCTGACCTGGCTCGGAACCGTGCCGCTTACGAGCGGACTCGTGGCAAAAGTGTTCGGCACGCGGCACCTCGGCAGCCTCTTTGGCGTCTGCTTTCTGAGCCACCAGATCGGCTCGTTTCTCGGCGCGTGGCTAGGTGGCCTGGTATTCGATCTGACGGGTTCCTATTCGCTGCTTTGGGAAGCCACGATGGTCGCCGGACTCATCGCCGCAATGCTGCATTTCCCGATCGACGACAAGACGGTCGTTACGCCGGCCATCCGGTCCGAGCCGGCAGGCGCATAGGCGAGCGCTTGGGCGTAGGGGCAAGCGTGCGTGAACACGCAGCCGCACGCCGCCCGTCAGCCCCGGCCCCACGGCAAGCGCTCCGAGGCTATTTGCGTGGCGCATCCGCCGCTGCTTTCGGCACGCGTCCCATCAGATAGAACTCGTCGTTCGGACGCATGGAAATGACGTTGGCCATCCGGTTCGACAAACCGAAGAATGCCGTGATGGCCGCGATATCCCACACGTCTTCATCGGCAAAACCATGCTCCCGCAAGGTCTGAAAATCGGCATCACCGACCGTGCCGGAGTCACGGCAAACCTTCAGGGCAAAGTCGAGCATCGCCGCCTGGCGCGCCGTGATATCCGCCTTGCGATGATTGACGGCCACCTGATCCGCCAGTAGCGGCGCCTTTTCGTAAATGCGCAGAATCGCGCCGTGCGCGACCACGCAGTACAGGCACTGATTCACCGCGCTCGTGGCGACCACGATCATCTCGCGCTCGCCTTTGCTTAAGCCGCCCTCTTTATGCATCAACGCGTCGTGGTACGCAAAAAACGCGCGGAATTCGTCCGGCCGGTGCGCCAGCGTCAAAAACACGTTTGGAACAAAACCCGCCTTCTCCTGCACGTCGAGAATGCGCGCCCGGATATCGTCCGGCCATTCGCCCGGTTCGGGCACGGGGTAGCGGCTGATCGGTTGAAGCGTTGCCATGCGGTGTCTCCGTTGTATCTGTCTATGCGGCGATTGTAGCAACCGAGCCGCGAAACACAGTTGCGCGACACGCATTCCCGTAACCCGCCTTCCGGACGTCCATGTATTCCTGTATTTTCGCTGGATTAATTCTCGAAGACCGAGAGGGTCCATGGATCGTCTGGAGGCAATGTCAATTCTGGTGGCCGCGGTGGAGACCGGCAGTTTTTCGGCCGCGAGCCGCAAACTGGGGACGCCGCTGCCCACCGTCAGCCGCAAGGTGGCGGAGCTGGAGGCGCATCTGAACGTGCGGCTGCTGGTGCGCTCCACCCGCAAGCTGACCTTGACCGACGCGGGCGAGGCCTACCTCGCCGCCTGCAAGCAGATCCTCGAACAGGTGAGCGAAGCTGAAAGCGCGGCCGCGGGCGAGTACAGCACGCCGCGCGGCGAACTCGTCGTCACGGCGCCGATGGTGTTCGGACGCCTGCACCTGCTGCCCATCATCAACGACTTCCTCGCGACCTTCCCGCAGATCGCCGTGCGTCTGGTCCTGGCTGACCGCACGCTGCATCTGCTCGACGAACATATCGACGTTGCCCTGCGCATCGGCAAACTGCCGGACAGCAGCATGGTCGCGACCCAGGTCGGCACGGTCTGCCGGGTGGTGTGCGCGAGCCCGCGTTATCTCGCGCAAGCCGGCGTACCGGAAACCCCCGCCGATCTCGCCCGCTTCGCCTGTGTCAATGTCGACTCGCTGCCGTCCGGGCCGATCTGGACCTTCGCGCCGCGCGGCGCGAAACAGCAGGCCGTGCCGGTCCATCCACGGCTGTCCGTCAATAATGCTGAGGCCGCCATCGATTCGGCTGTCGCCGGTGTGGGCCTCACCCACGTGCTCTCGTACCAGGCCGCGCGGGCTGTCGAAGAAGGCAAGCTGCAACTGGTGCTGCGGGAATTTGAACCCGAACCGATACCGGTCAGCCTGATGCACGCGGGACAAGGGCCATTGCCGCTGAAAACCCGCAGTTTTATCGACTTCGCAACGCCGCGTTTGCGCGCCGCGCTAAGGAGCGACAGGGACCGGTTACTCGGCGGCAGGGCCGCACATGTGGCCGCCCCGCCACCTTGAATTTCCGCGGGTGTTCAGCCCGCCTCGCAGCGTCTTTTCACAAACCTGTGCTTAAATCCACAATGTGCGCGGCTGCATTCGCGGCGGCCGGTGAACGAGCTGCCTCATCCCGTTTCCCGCCGTCCGGCAAGAAGCAGCAATGCGTGACGTATTCGCAGCGCACGCCGACTGAGCAGGAACCTGAGCAGGGACTCGGCGCCGACTGTGTCAAATCCTTCCAGGGCATCAAGAGGAGCGTGGTTGTGTGGCATTTTCCGGTTGCGATTCCACCCTCGCTGGGCGTATGGGCCGTCTTCATGAGCGTGCTGGTCACGCAATTGGGCCTGCCGATTCCAGCGGCGCCGATGCTGATCCTCGGCGGAACCATGGCCGCAATGGGACAGACCACTTACGCCAGCGTCGTGGGCGCCGCTGTCGGCGCAACCCTGATCGCGGACACGCTATGGTTCTTTACCGGGCGGACGTACGGCCGGCGCCTGCTGAATCAACTGGTGCGCTTCTCGCTCTCGCTCGACACCACCGTGCGTGTCGCCCGCAACACTTATGAACGGTACGGCGCGCCGATTCTCACCGTCGCGAAGTTCCTGCCCGGCCTCGGCCTGATCTCGGCGCCGCTGCTCGGCACCACGCCCATCAATGTCGGCGTATTTCTGCTGTGGGATTTTATCGGCGCGGCGTTGTGGGCCAGCGTATGGGTGATCGGCGGCGCGGCCCTGCATGATCAGATCGTGCAACTCGTGCTGCTCGTGCGCCATAACGGCGGCACGATTTTCGACGCGTTCGCGGTGATCTTCGTTGTCGCACTCCTCTATCGCTGCGTACGCCGCTGGCAGTTTCGACGCTGGCTCGCGCACGTGCGAATCTCACCGGATCAACTCGACGAGTTGATGAAATCCAATGAGCCACCACTGATCCTCGACGCGCGGCCACGCAGCATACGCGCGAAAGAATCGCACCGGATCGCGGGTGCGCAGTTGCTCGACCTCGACTCGCCGGAGCCGCTGCATCCCGAGTTACTGAAGCGGCCGATTGTCGTTTATTGCGTCTGCCCGAACGAAGCAACGGCCAAGCGGATCGTCAATCAGTTGCACCGGAAGAACATCCACCACGTCCGCGCGCTCAAGGGCGGTCTCGACGCATGGGAAAAACGCGGCTATCCGGTCGAACCGCTGCCGCCCGACTTCGAAACGGCGATGACTCATATGGCGGAAGACACGGGTGAAGAAGGCGAGTACACCGTGAGGGCGAGATTGGCAAAGTGACACCGGCACGACTGCGCGCCACGAATGATGTGGCGCGGCAGCCCGCCGTTCAATCGGACTGCCACGCCATACCGTGCGGGCTCCCGGTCAGATCCTGGCGGTAAACGTCAGGCCAAAAACACGCGGGTCGCCATACAGCACCGGATACGCGCCATAAGACGGCAACAGCTCCAGTTTTTTATAGACCTTGTTAGTCAGGTTCGTCACGTAACCGGTCAGGATATATTTCTGATTCGATGACACATAGGACACGTGCGCATTCATCACGGTATAGCCCGACTGCCACAACTGCGGAATAGTCTGACGCGTCGCGCTGAAGTACTCCGTGCTGCGATAGTTGATATCGCCCCCTACTGCAATCGAGCCGACCGGCAACGGCACACGGTACTCGCCGCCGACGTCGATCGTCGTGTGCGGCGAACGTGCGAACGAATTGCCCACTGCGGTCGGCACATTGGCAAACTCGGTGTAGCGCGTATTCAGCAGCCCGAGGTTAGCGAACAGGTAGAGGCTGTTAGTCGGCTGCGCCTTCAATTCCAGCTCAAACCCATCGGCGCGCCCCTGCCCGGCGTTCGACAAGGTAGACACCGGCGCGCCGCCCAATGGATTCGGCGCCAGTGCAAACACCTGAATGTCGCGATAGTCGTAGTGGAAGACGCTTGCGTTCACGGTCAGGCGTTTGTCGAACCATTCGCTTTTGATGCCTGCCTCATAGTCGGTCAGGTACTCGGGCGTGACCGTCGAGACCGTGCTTTGCGTATAGGCGCTGCCGTTGTAGCCACCTGAACGGAAGCCGCGCGCATAACGGATATAGGCCCGCACGTTGTTGCTGATCGCGTATTCGGGCGTCAAATCCCAGGTCGGCGCGCGCCACGTGTTGGTCTGGTTCTGCCGCGCGCTGACGGCAAGTGGCGACGTGATCGACGACGGGTCCCACCAGTTGTTCACATCGCTGAACGAAACGGGGCCGCTATTCTGCAAGCCGGTCAGATTGATCGTTTTGCGTTCGATCGTATAGCGCAGCCCGCCGGTCAGGTTGAAGCGATCGGTGAAACGATACTTCACGCTGCCGAACACCGCGGCGCTTTGCGTATGCTGGGTCAGTTCAGTCAGGTGGTAATACGTTGAAGACGGACCACCCGGCGCATCCGGCAAGCCGCCGCCCGCCCCCTCCTCGCTCAGTTCCTCGGTGAAGAAATGCGCGCCGGCGATCCAGCTCAGGCGATCGTTCTGCGGCGACTCGAGACGGAACTCCTGTGAGAACTGGTGCGATGCGAGCGTATCGTGCGAACGCGCGGCGTCGTAAGGTGAATAGTCTTCATCGTCCTGATACCAGCGGTTCAGGCCTTCCAGCGCGGTAATCGAGGTCAGCGTCAACGCGCTGTTGATATGCCAATGCGCGGTCAGCGAGCCGCCATACGACGCAATATGATCGCTCGACGGCGCATTGAGTGAAACCGTTTGCGGATCGCTCGACCCGACGAAACCGAACTGGTTGGCACCGTTCGCGCCAGCCCCTTGTGCGTGCCATGGGTCGCCGCCGCCCGTGTAATTGCGGCCATGGATGTTGAGCAGGAAATCGGAATTCGAAGTCGGCACCGCCAGTAACTGGAAGCGCACCGCGTTATCGTGGAAGCCGCCGAAACGGCCGCCCGACACGGTGTTGGTGTAGAAGCTATCGCCGTTCTCGTGATAGACGGAAAGGCGTGCCGCCAGTACGTCGTTGCTGCCGATCGGACCGCCGATCGCGGCTTCGGCGAGGCGGCTGTTGTACTGACCGATACCGACCTTGCCGTAGCCATCCACGTCGAAGGTCGGCTTCTTCGACGTCAGACTGACTGCGCCGCCAATCGTGTTCTTGCCCCATAGTGTGCCCTGTGGACCGCGCAACACCTCGATATGGTCGAGGTCGAAGAGCGGAAAGCCCTGGCCAAACACGCTGTTGATATAAACGTCGTCGAAATAGACGCCGATCGGGCTCAACGACAGGTCCGACGGATCGTTGCTGCCGACGCCACGCAGGAACCAACGCGGCCTTTCACGCCCTTCGGTGGACTGCGCCGTGAAGTTCGGCACGTACTTGGTGATGTCGTTGACCACCCGCAGTTCATTATTCTTGATGCTGTCGCCGCTCAATGCGGTCACCGCAACCGGCACCTCCTGAATGCTCTCCTTGCGTCGGCGCGCGGTCACCGTGACGGTTCCCAGATTGGTATCGGCCACGGCCTTGTTCGCGCTCTTCGCTTTCGGCTTCCCCTGTACCGCTGGTCCGGTTGCGTCAGCAGAAGCGCCGCCTGCCGCATCGGTTGACGTGTTGTCAGCGGCCCATGCAGGCGATATCAGCACGCCACCAGCAAGCACTCCCCCGAGCGCGACGACGAGTGTTTTTCTCTTGAACATTGACTTCGCTATCCTTATTCAATTGTTGTTTGATTTCGCCCGCAACGGGGCTGCCATCTTCGTGCGCGAGCGATGCACCACGCATGGCGTTCTCTAATGCAAGTCGGATGCCAGCCGAGGAGGTCCGTCACACAAGGCTTGCGTGAATGAAGCGAGGAGGTATTGCTGCTGGTGCACCCGTGAGATGGTGTTGAGGTGTTGCATACGCAGCACCTCAACGCGAACGGCTACGGATTAGCGATGGGAAAAGATGATTCTGAATCAGTCCATCAGGATGTCGAATCTGTTCTAGCGCAAGAGCCACAGCACACTTCGCAACTCATGCTGCTAACGCGGCGCCGCGTAACGATGCGATTGGGCGAGCGCGCGCGGATCGATCCACGCGTGGATATCGAAGTCAGTCGGCAGAAAATCCCATTCCACGAGGAAACGCTTGAAATCGTCGAGCGCGGCGATCGATGTATCGTCAAGATCGGTGCGCAGGCGTTGATGTACGTCGTCGCCATAAGCAAGTCGCAGCCAGTCGTCTCCCGAGCCGGTTTCCCGGCCCAGATAACCGAGCACTTCCTGCTTGTGCCCGCGCGCCCAGCCGTCCACGTCGATCACCCGGGCCAGAAAGCGGCTAACGATGTCCGGATGGTTGTCGAGTGTGGCCGCATTGACGGTCAATGGCCGTGGCGAGCCGTTGTTGATACGAACCTTCGGCTCCGGATGAAAGCCGATGTCGATCACGATGCGTGCGCCGATCAGGTAGGCACTCTCGAGACCGAGCGAGCCCTTCACATAGATCGCGTCGACTTCGCCCCGCACCAGCGCCGCGATTTCCGCGGAATAGAGACGGCGGCTGCTGACGCTGCCCGGATTGCTGAACGACGCCGTGGGCAACGCGCCACCATCCATAGGCTCGCGCACGTTGACAGCCTCGATGTCGATCAACTCGACGTCGCGCGCGGACAAGCCTTCGAGTTCCAGCACGCTGACGAAACCGCGCAACGCCGCCGCGCGAAAAATATCGATCCTCTCGCCCGCACGCTTGGGCAAACCGACGCGGCGCCCACGCAGGTCCTTCGCCGTGCGAATGCCCGATTCGGGCAACGCGACGATCGCCTGCGCTTCGTCCACCCACGTTAGCGCGATAACCCGGGTATCCGCCCCGGCCGAGCGCGCCCACAGCGCTGGAATGCTGCCACCCTGGCGAAACGAATTGTCCAATGTGTGATCGACGTGCGAGGCGCGCAGCGCCGCGTGCTGCGTTTCCTGCAACGAGCGTACGGTAATGCCGTCGCGCGCGAATTCATCGTCGAGCCAGCCGAGATGCGCGGCGATGCCAAGTGGCGTCGGCACCGGACAGCGCGTGTACCAGATCGACTGGATGTTGTCTGAAACCGAAGTGCTCATGAAGTGTTCCGGTGAGGAATCGCGAGATCGCGAGGTTGAGAAGCCGACGCGATTGATTAGCCGTTGTTGGCCGTCAATACCGATAGCCTGCTGATGCCGGCGTGCTCGATCGCCGCCATCAGCTTCGCCACGGTGCCGTAGGGCACGCCTTCATCAGCCTGCAGATTGAGCGCGACGTCCGGGTTGCTCGCCTTGAGCGCCGACAGTTCGGCGCCAATCAGGTGTAGATCGGTGGCCCGCTTGTCGAGGTACACCACGCCCTTCGCGTCGACACTGACGGTCACCGCCGGTTTCTGGTCGGCGGCTGCGGTGGCGACCGTTCTGGGCAGATTCACGTGCACTGCATTGTTCAGCAGCGGTGCGGTCACGATGAACGCGACCAGCAGCACGAGCATTACGTCGACGAGCGGCGTGATGTTGATTTCGCTCAGCACGTCGTCGTTATCGGAAGAGGATGAGAAAGCCATTATGCGAATGCCTCGTTGACGGTTTTCAGGCTCGGCTGCGCACGGGTGGCCACGCCCTGCACGCGGAATCCGGCTTTCTGCGCGAGCGTAACGAAGTCGGTGGCAAAGCCGTCGAGATCGGCGGAGGCCGCTTTCACCCGGCGTACGAAGAAGTTATACGCAAGCACAGCTGGCACCGCGACCGCGATGCCGATGCCGGTTGCCACCAGCGCCTCGCCGATTGGGCCCGCCACCACGTCGATACTGGCCGACGCGCTGTGTGTGATCGCCGTCAGCGCGTGAATAATGCCGAACACAGTGCCGAACAGGCCGACAAACGGCGCGGTGCTGCCGATCGATGCGAGCACGGCGAGACCTGCTTCGAGACGGCGGCGTTCATTCTGGATCTGCTGGCGCAGGTGACGCTCCAGCAGATCGTGGCGGCTCCAGCTATGTTCGAGGTCCTGACCATTGCCTTCGTCGGCGCGCTGCAAGGTCTCGAAGCCAGTCGCGGCCACGCGGCCCACCGGGCTCAGCCCGGGCTCCACCGCGGCTGCCGCCTGGAAACTGCTGGCCGCCCAGAATTGCCTGGCGAAGCGCCGGCTCTGCACGCTCGCGCGCACGCTTTGCACCGCCTTGACGACAATGAGGGTCCACGTCACCACCGAGAAAATCCCCAGCAGCCAGAGGGCGCCCTGCACGATAAAAGTCGTTGAAATGCCATTCATGATGATCGATTCCTTGTAGTTCAAAATCCGGCGCGAAACTCCGTTCAAGATCCGGATCCGGTGTTGAAGAGTCAGCACGCGCTTCGGCCGCCATGCGGATAGCACAGGTCAACCCAGCTTGAAGTCGATCGGTACGTTGACCCAGCCGTCGATCGCTTCGTCTCCTCGTTTGGCCGGCACGAAAATCCAGCGCCGGACCGCGGCCAATGCGGCGTCGTCCAGCATCCTGCGGCCGCTGCTGGTCCTGATATCGACCGAGTCAGGTTTGCCGTTCGCCAGCACATGCACGCGCAGCAGCACATGTCCTTCCCATCCCTGGTCCTGCGCGATCGGCGGATAGTCGGGTGCCGGGTTGTGCAGATACGCGGCGTTGCCGATCGGCGCGGTTTCGGCCAGCGGCGCGGGTGCTGCCGCCGGCACGGGCACGGGCGGCGCCGGAACATGCACGACGGCTGTGTCGGCCGGGGCCGGTGCCGGCGCGGCTGCCACAAATGGCGCGGGTGGCGCGGGCGAAGGCTTCGGCGCGGCTCGCGTCAGCGGGCGTGGCGGCGGCGCTTGCTGTTTGAGCGGCTGCGGCACGGGCGGCGGCGCCTGCCTCGCCTGTGGCAACGGCACCGGTGGCCGCGTCAGCTCGACCGTCATCGGCAGCGGCCTGGGCGGCACGACAGGCGCGAGCGGTGCATCGTGTCCATGTCGTGCCACAAGCAGGAATCCTGCGTGCAACGCGAGGATCAGCAGCGCGGCGGCGCCGGTCCCGCCCCATGTCCTGTGTGTCGCGCGGGTCTCAAGTTCAGCCTCACGTTCGACCTCATACTGCGCCGCAGGCACACGCTGCGGCGGCGGCAGCGTGACTGCGGGCGCATTGAACCGGTGCACCGCCGAGCCGCGCCAGCGCGCCGCATGACGGCGCGTATGCGTACCCGAACCCTCCATGGTGAGAAACGTCACGGTCTACTCCTTACTGGTTTGCGCGCCGCGCAAGAGCGCTCCAACTAAGCGACCCAGGCACGGCGATACTTCGATATGTCGGTGTACGGTTGCGGCTCGACCCAGGCGCGCGCATCGAAGTCGTGTTCGAGAAAGCCCCACTCGAACAGGAAGTCCTTGAACGCCACCAGACCGTCGATCGAGGTCTGCGTGAGATTGGTTTCCAGATGCCGGTGCACTTCGCTGCCATACGCGTAGCGCACCCACTCGTCCGATGAACGGGTCTCACGGCCGATGTAGGCAACGGTCTCGGCCGGATGTTTCGTCGCCCAGTCGCCGGCCGCCACCACGACGGACACGAACCGGCTGACGAGATCGGGGCGCTCGTCGATGAGCGCCTGATCCACTGTCAAAGTGCGCGGCGTGCCGTTGCCGATACGTACCAACGGATCGGGATGCGCGCCCAGGTCGATCACCACGTGCCCGTCGATCAGATGCACGGTTTCGAGTCCGGCCACGCCCTTCACGAAAATCGCATCGACATCGCCGCGCACCAGCGCAGCAACCTCGAGCCCGTACTCATGCGGCCGGCGAAACGGCGATGCATTTCCTGGCGCGTCCTCCAGGCGGCCGATAGCGATCCGCGCTTCAGCCTCGGCGCGCGTCGGCTCGGGTAGATCGACCCATTGCGCGTCGCCGTGTCCGAGACCTTCGAGCTCAAGCGCGGTTAGAAAACCCTTGAGCGCCGCAGCGCGCCAGAAGTCGATACTGATCGCATGCTGGGGCAAACCGAGACGCCGTCCGCGCAGATCGCGCGCATGGCGGATGCCACTTCGGGGCAGCGTGACGATCGCCTGGAATTCATTGGTCCAGGAAAGGCCGACGACGCGCGTCGCTGCGCCTCGTGAACGTGCCCACAGCGCCGGGATGTTGCCGCCCTGACGAAACGACGAGGGCAAGCTGTGATCGAAATGCGACTCGCGTTTGGCAGGCTCGCGGGTCTCCTGCAGCGAATTCAGGGTGATGCCGTCCGGTCCGAACTCCTCGTCGAACCAGCCACGGTGAACCGCAATGCCGAGCGCGGTCGGCACGGGACAGCGGGTGTACCACAGTGCGGTGGACGTCGCGGCTTGCGCAACGGTTGTACTCATTGTTGGATTCCTTGGTTGTTGTTGTCGGTGGACCTGAGCGCCACCGGCTTACGCCAGCGCGACCCGCAATGCCGAGGCCGTTCTGCGCGCATCGATCGCTCCCGCCACCAGCGGTAAAACCTCCTCGCCCACGCGGTACGCCTCTTCCAGATGTGGATTGCTCGCCAGAATGAAGGTCGATACGCCAATGTCCACGTACTCGGCCAGCCGCTCGGCGACCTGCTCGTGGCTGCCCACGATCACGCAGCCGGGACCGCCGCGGATCTTCGACATGCCGGCCCACAGGTTCGGCCCGACAATCAGATCGTCGAAATGCTGGGTATTGCCCTGGTGCAGCGCGAACTGCCGCTTTGCCCCAACCGACTCCGAATCGCCCACGCCTGATGCGCGCCGCGTGCCACCCAGTTGCGTCGTTTCGCTGACGGTGGCGAACATCTGCCGCAACTCGGCCCACGCCTGCTCTTCCGTCTCTCGCGCGAGAATGTCGATGCGCATGCCGAAGCGCAGATCGCGCTCCGCGTTTTGCGCATCGAGCGCCTGGCGGGCGCGGTCGATCACCTCCTTCTGTTTGGCCAGCGGCTCGCCCCAACTCAGATGCACGTCGCCGTGTTTGGCGGCCACCGCCATCGCGGCGTCGCTGGCGCCAGCCAGATAGATGCGCGGCACGGACTGACTGGAGAGCGGCGCGACCAGGCCGCCTTCTTCGACCTGATAGAAGCGGCCCTTGTGCGTGTAGGGCGCTCCGGCGGAGTAGCCCTTCACCACGTCGAGAAATTCATCGGTGCGGGCGTAACGACTGTCATGATCGATAAAGTCGCCGTACGCGCGCTGATCGGCTCCGCCACCGCCCGTCACGATGTTCCACTCCACCCGGCCGCGGCTGATCCGCTGCAGACTGGCGGCCATTTGCGCGGCATACGCCGGATGCATGAACCATGGCTGCATCGCGATCAGCAAACGCAGGTTGCGGGTTTCACGCGCCAGCGCGGCGGCCACCACCCACGGCTCCTCCGTAAAGCGGAAGATCGGAATCAACGCGCCATGAAAGCCGACCAGGTCCGCTGCGCGCGCCACCTGGGACAGGTAGTCGATGTAGCCGAACTCGTCGCTATCCGTTTTCGGCGCGACCCGCGAGGCCGTCTGGTTATTCCATTCGCCACGGGTATGCCGGTCGTGCGCGCGTCTGCCGTCGCCATGCATCGGCAAGCGCCACAGAAATTCGACAGCCATTGATCTGTTCTCCTTGGTTTAAGCGTCAGGTCGGACTCGCACTGACACGAGCCGCAACCGCTTCGGCACCTCTCTAAGCACGGCCTATGCCAATTGCAATTAACCGGTCTCCGATCGGCATGTGAATGCGCGATGGCCACACGCGTTGCGGCCCCATCGGCCCGTGTCGGTCCGCATCGATCCCGGCTCTGACGGAGCGCGCACCAGGTGCTGCATCAGCACCCCACGTGTTGCCAGCGCAACACCGCTTCGCGCAACTGCTGCTGCAGCAACACTCGCCCGCGCGGCCGCCACCCGATCCGCACAGCCTGCCCCGGCGTGCGCAGCCGAGCCGCATGCCTACCGAGGCCTGCCACGGCGACCGCGCGTGCCTGGCCTGGAATTTGCATTTATCCGTCCGCGCCGCCGCTACCGCTTTCGCGCGCCGGCCGGTGCGCAGGACGAACCTCGATATGGAAAACACACATGACAGACAGGCCCGATTCGTCATCGGACAAACAGCATCCCTTCTGGTACGCACGTTCACCGGTACCGACGCCGCTCGGCATCGCCGTGCATCTCGGCTGGCTCAACGGCGAATCGTCGGCCGACGGCGTCGCGATCCGCTCATTGCGCGACTCGGCCGGACACGACGCGTCGTCGATCAGCGATCACACGCTGGCGATGTCGTTTCGTCAGGGCGGCAGCATCCCGGCGATGTGGGCGCGCTCGCATCGAGCGGATACGCGCGTGATCGGTTTATCGTGGGTCGATGAATCGCAGTTGGTCCTGACGCTGCCGGGCTCCGGCATTCAGTCGGTGAAGCAGCTACGCGGCCGGCGCCTCGCGATTCCGCGCCGCCCGACTGATCGCATCGACATTTTTCGCGCATCCGCATTGCGTGGCTTCCTCAATGCACTGAGCCTGGAGGGCATGACAACGCGCGATGTCGAGTTGATCGATGTTGAAGCCCGCACGCTGCAGGCTGTCGGAGACGATCCCGCCACGGAGCTCTTTACCTTGCCGCTCGGCCTTTCGAGCCGCGCGTTGTATGCCGCCGAAGCGAGCGCCCTGTTGCGCGGCGCGGTGGATGCGATCTACGTGAAGGGCTCGGTTGGCCTGGAGGTGGCGCAACTGATCGGAGCGCAAGTGGTAATCGATATCGGGTTTCATCCAGAACCGCATATCCGCAATAACAACGGCACGCCGCGTCCGCTCACGGTGAACGCGGAAGTGCTCGCCAATCATCCGGATATCGTCGCCGGCTTTCTGAAGCTCGTGGTCGCCGCGGGCGACTGGGCGCGCACGCATCCTGACGAAACCGCGCAATACGTATCGCACGAAACCGCTTCGGCGGTCGAGTGGGTTCACGCGGCCTATGGCGGCAACCTGCATCACCACCTCGGCGTAAACCTCGAAGCCGAATCGGTCGCGGCGCTCGACGACTTCAAGAAGTTCCTGTTCGAGTGGGGTTTCCTCGAAGCCGACTTCGAGATCGCCGACTGGATCGATCCGCGCCCGATGGCCGATGCGCTGCATTCGCCACTTAAGCGCCGGGCATGAACGAATGCGCCGCCCGCTTCCACACACTACGTTCAAGGTCTGATCCGCACATCATGAAACGCTCATTTGCTCTCTCCCCGTTGTTGAGGCCTGCGTTAAGGCGTGCGTTAAGGCGCGCGTTAAGGCGCGCGTTCGTCGCATGGTCGATGACACTGCCGCTCACCGCTACCGCGCTGCTGGGCCCCTCCCTCGCACGCGCCGAGGACGCGCCGAAAGTCGTGCGAATCGCCGTGGTCGCCTATTCAAGCGGCGGCAAAACGCAGTACGCGGGTGCGTCCGCTTTAATCGACGCCGACAAGTCGCTGGAAAAAGCGCTTGCCGCACGCCATATCCAGCTGCAATGGGTGCCGGTCTCGACCGCCGCCGTGGGCACGCTGGTCAACGAGGCCTTCACGAATCACAGCATCGACTTCGCCGGCTACGGTGACCTGCCCTCGGTCGTGGTCAACGCGTCCGGCACGCATACGAAACTGATTGTGCCGGGCGGCGTGGGCAGCAACACCTATCTGGTGGTGCCGGCCAACTCGACGGCGAAGTCGATCGTCGATCTGAAAGGCAAGCGGATTGCGCTCAATCGCGGCCGCCCGTGGGAAGTCACGTTCGGCAAACTGCTGGCGGCCAACGGCCTGAAACTGTCCGACTTCAAGATCTACAACCTCGACCCGCAAGCGGGCGCCGCCGCCGTCAGCGCGGGCCGGGTGGACGGATTCTTTACGCTGTCGGACGCTTATCCGCTAGTGGACAAGCAGGTCGGCAAGATCATCTGGTCGACCAAGGAAGCCCCCGACGCATGGAAGATGCGTGCGGAACTCTGGGCCTCCGACGATTTCGTGCGTCAGTACCCCGACGTCACGCAATTGGTCGCAACCGCCTATGTACGAGCGGCCTACTGGATCTCGCAAACGCAGAATCGCGATGCGTTCATCAAGATTCTCAGTGCTTCGGGTCAACCTGAAAACGTGGTGCGGCGCGAGTACGACGACGAAAAACAGCCATGGAAGGAACAATGGGCGCCGCTTTTCACACCGTCGCTCAGCGCGCATTACCGCGATGTGTCGGCCTATAGCCAGCAGGCCAGACTCACGTCCGGCGGTGTGGACGTCAATAGCCTGCTCGCGCCACAGTTCGTGAACAACGCGTTGAAGGAACTCAAGCTGGAACACTACTGGGATGCGAGCGCTACGACGAATGTCGCAAACCGTTGATACGGTGGTGGATGCCACGGCATCCAACCCACCCATACCATCCACGCCATCCGCAGCGTTCGCCCAGGCGCGTGCCTTGACGCGCCACGTTTCCTGGTTGCTGTGGTGGGTTTCGCCGGCACTGCTGTTTCTGCTCTGGTGGTACGCAAGCGCGCAACACTGGTTCGCGCCGCAGCTCCTCGTCCCGCCGCACAAGGTCTACGACACCTTCCGTACGCTTGCTGCCGGCGGCGATCTGCAGGACAACCTGCTGATCACGTTGCGTCGTCTGGCAACCGGTTTTGCGTGGGGCTGCCTGTCCGGCATCGCGTGCGGCACCCTGCTCGCCGTGAACCGTACCTTCTCCGACTACGTACGCCCGCTCTTCGACATTCCGCGGCAGGTGCCGACGCTCACGCTGATCCCAATCCTGATTCTGCTCATCGGCATCGATGAACCGTTGAAGGTGGTCGTGGTCGCCAAAGCCGTGTTCTTTCCCGTCGCGCTGGCCACCTACGGCGGGGTGCAAGGCGTACCGCGCGATCTGATCGAAATGGCGCGTCACTATGGGTTGGGTCGCGCCGGGTTGTTGCGCGACGTGCTATTGCCTTCGGCCATTCCGTCGCTACTCACCGGCATTCGCATTGCGATTGCGCGTTCATGGCTCGCGCTGGTCGCGGTCGAGTTGCTGAGCGCCGACAGCGGCATTGGCGAAATGATGGAAATGGCGCGACAGATGCTGCGTATCGACATCGTGATGGTCGACGTGATCGCCATCGGCCTGATCGGCTTCACCCTCGATCAGAGCATCGCCCTCGTGCAGCGCCGCGTGTTGCGCTGGCAAACGCCCAACCGTTGAACTCTTCTTCCGGTAAAACGCCCTCCATGATCGCCCTGCACGCTACGTCCCCGCTACGCCGACGCGCCCGCGGCTTTGTTCTGCCGCTCGTCCTGCTCGGACTCTGGCAATTCGCCGCTTACCGTGATGCCGTGCATCAGTACGCGTTCGTGCCGCTCGAGCAGGTGTTCAGCGCCCTTCTCGAACTGGTCCGAAGCGGAGAACTGGTCGTCGACCTCGGCGCGAGTCTGCGTCGCACTACCTTGGGTCTTGCCACCGGTACGATCGCCGGTGTCGCGGTAGGCGCGTTGACCGCGTTGTCGCGCAGTGCCGAAAAACTGGTGCATCCGTTATTTCAGGCCCTGCGCCACGTCCCGCTGCTCGGCTTGATTCCATTGATCAGTCTCTGGTGCGGCACGGGCGAGTTCGCCAAGGTATTCATCGTCTTCCTCGCGGCTTTCTATCCGATGGTGACAAGCAGTTTCGATGGACTGCGCCGTATCGATCAGCGTTATTTCGAACTCGCGCAGTCGTACGAATTGACGCGGCGTGGCTGGCTGCGCGACGTGCTGATTCCAGGTGCGTTGCCGGACGTGTTCGCCGGCATTCTGCAAGCGGTACCGTTCGCATGGATTACGGCGACCAGCAGCGAACTGTTATTCAACGCCGGGGCTGGCGTCGGCAATCTGATGCAGACAGCGCAGGCCGGCGCGCGCGTGGACGTGCTGCTGGTATGCGTGACAGGCGTCACGGTGCTGGCGGTGGCAATGGGCATGCTGTGCGAGCGCGTCGCACAGCGCTTGCTGCGCTGGCGCGATCACGCCTGACGGCGGTCGCCGGCTTCGCTCGCGTCGGCGGAATCCGGCTCGCCGGCGTCACGCAGCTTGAGGATGCCGAGTTGCGCGAGCCGCGCCCGCACGATGTTGCGCGACAAGTCGAGCAGGCGTGAGGTACGCAGCTGATTGTTCTCGGAGAATTCGAAGGTGCTGCGATAGACGGTGTCTTCGATGTGCTGCCAGAGCCTGGGCGTGCCGAGTTCCAGCAGATCGACGATGGCCTCGCGCAAAGCGCCGGTGGCTTCCGCGATATCACGCGGACGGCGCGCCGGATTGGCCGCAAGCGCCGCCGTTGCCGCAGGCGCATCTGCTGCCGGTGTGTGAGGCGCCAGCGAGAGCGCGGAAAACTGCAGATCGGCGACATCGATGAAACCGCCGCTGCTCACCAGCAGCGCATGATGAATCACGTTTTCCAGCTCGCGAATATTGCCGGGCCACGAGTGTGCATGAAGCCGTTCGAGCGCGGCATCTGTGAGCGCCGGCGGCGTGATCCGCAAGCGCCTGGCGTAGCTCTCGAGAAAGTGCTGGATCAACGGTCCGATATCGCCCGGCCGCTCACGCAATGGCAGCAGGTTCAGTTTGACGACGTTCAGGCGGTAATACAGATCCTCCCGAAAGTGCCCGGCACGTACCGCGGCTTCGAGATTCACGTTGGTCGCAGTAACCAGACGCACGTCGATCTTGACTGTTTTGCGCGAGCCTACCGGCACCACTTCGCGCTCCTGCAATACACGCAGCAGCTTGACCTGGGCGGCAAGCGGCAAGTCTCCCACTTCGTCGAGAAACAGCGTGCCGCGATTGGCCGATTCGAACCAGCCCGGCTGACTGCTGATCGCGCCGGTGAACGCGCCTCGTTCGTGACCGAACAATTCGCTCTCGATCAGCGTCTCCGAGAAGGCGCCGCAATTTACCGCCACGAACGGCCCGTCACGGCGTTCACTCAGTGAATGCACGAGCCGTGCAATCAGTTCCTTGCCTGTGCCGCTTTCGCCGGTGACGAGTACGGTGGCGTCGCTCGGCGCGACCAGATGGATACGTTCGAGCAACACCAGCGACTTCGGGTCGTCGAATGTCAGCGCTTTCGCACGTATCGTAATGGCGTGCGACGTGGGATCGGGGAAACTGAAGACAGCCATTGATCGACCAGCAAGGAATCCAAAGGGAGCCTCGACAATATCAAGCCGATCATGCGTTGCGAACCAATACATCGAGCTAACAGTATGACGGAACCGGCAATAACGCTGCCCGGCTGCGTCGATACGACAGCAGCCCGGCTGATTGCTCCGCGCCGCCTGTCGTCACTGGCTGCCGTTCACGCCGGCTCTCAGGCTAGTCCGGTCATCTTCCATTGCTGTTCGAGCACGCCGGGGCCGAACTCCTTCGACCCGCCAAGCGACTCTGCGAGGGCCTGGAAGTACGCCCCCTCTTCGAGAATCAGAATGTACTGCGAGACGTCGAGGATGTTTTTACCCCAGAAGGTCGCGCCGCCGTTTGCCTCGAGAATCGCCGGAATGTTCGGATCGCGCCGGATCGTGTCGACGATGAAACGCGGTTCGCCCGGCCGCCGGTCGATATAGACCGGAATCTCGCGGGCTTTCGTATAACGCTGAGCCGGCGCATACAGAATCGGCAACGGACGATGCGCGCTAGCCCACGCCCCGAGATACGGGCCATGCACATGAATGACCACGTCGACTTCGGGCGCTTCCTGGAACACGCCTGCATAGCGCGGACCATGGCCCGACGCTTTCGGATCGCCGTGGATCACCTTGCCGTCGAACGACACCACGACCGCCTGAACCTCCTGCGATTGCGCCCACGGCGTGGGCGCCGACACGGCTACGACGAGGTCCGTGCCCGGCACACGCTGATAAGCCTGGAAGGTGTTGGTGGCAGACAACGTGCGGGTTTCCTTGAGCACACGCGTGGCTTGCGCGAACTCGCGCCGGATGCGTTCGACGAAGGCGACCAGTTCGCCGCTTTCCAGCGTTTGTGTGACTGACATGTTGGGTCCTTGGACAAGTGAGGGATCGATGCGAGGGGGTATTTAGCAGCAAGCGTGCCAATCCACGCATCTCTCACGGTCTCATATGCAGCGGCCTTTTCGTCGCGCACCGCACATGACGCCCTGTGCCCGGTCAAAGTCATTGTGCTGCTGGACCAACAGCACATCATCAACGGCTGTTGCGCACGATGCAAAAGAGACCCACATACCGCTCACGCCGCATCGTTGCACGCCGACGCCAGGCGGGTTTCACCATGCACGGCCACCGATGGTTCAAAACTTGCGTTGAAGCCCGCCCGGGTCCAATGCGTTCACGCCGGCAGGCTTCGTGTGGCCCGCACTCCTCTCACCATCGTTCAAGGCGTCAGCATGAAAGCAGAAAATACTCGAGCGCGGATTGTGCGCGCATCGGCTCGTGTCAAACCCGGCAGATGGTTCGCCGCGCCATTCGCGGCATTACTGGTTTCAAGTCTGGTTTTCGCGGCAGGCGCGAGAGCACCTGCCCCCGATCCGCTGCAAGGCGACGGCCGCGTGTCCGCGTTCTATACGTGGGAGAACGAGATTCCCGCGCAGCCAGGCGAGTTGCTCCGCTCGGAACAACTGCCGCCCACGCTCGGCCCCGCCAATGCCGGTCAGCAATTGCGACTGCTATACAGTTCAACCGATGGCGTCGGCGGTAAAACACCGATTGCCGTATCAGGCGCGCTGTTCCTGCCCAAAGGCCAGCCGCCGCAAGGAGGATGGCCGATCGTCGCGTGGGGACACGGCACCTTCGGTATGGCGGATATCTGCGCGCCCTCGTGGTTCGGACGCTCGTATCGCGACGTCCGCTATCTGAATGCGTGGCTTCAGCAAGGCTTCGCGGTAGTGGCAACCGACTATCAAGGGCTCGGCACGCCCGGACCCAACCCGCAACTGAACAATCGCTCGAATAGCTACACGATGCTCGACAGCGTGCGGGCGGTGTTGCACAGCGTGCCCGGACTCGCCAATCAGGTGGTGCTGGTCGGGCAATCACAGGGTGGCTCCGCGGTATTCGCCGCGGCCGGCTACGCGAGCACATACGCGCCCGAACTGAATATTCGCGGCACGGTCGCAACCGGCGTGATTTACAACGCACCGAAGCAAACCCTTGCAACGCTTGCCCCGTTCAAGACGGCTTACCAGCGTGATCCCAATCGGATCGATGCAACGCTCGCGTACCAGTTCTATTCCGTGCTGTCGGCGCAACAGATCGACCCCGCGTTGAAGGCTTCCGACATCCTCACCGATTCGGCGCTGCCCATTCTCGAACAGTCGCGCATCAGTTGCCTCGCGTCGCTCGAAGACGACGCCGCGCTCGCCGGGTTGAGCACCGCGAACACCGTGAAACCAGGCGCCAACGCGCGCTTGCAGGCATGGTGGGACGACTATCTGAAGTTTCCGACCTTGAAGATCAAGTCGCCGGTGTTCATCGGGATCGGTGCGGACGACGGTCTCGCGCCGCTGGAGCTCTCGCTGGCAAAAGACGCCTGCGCGGCGGGCACCACGGTCGAGGCGCATCTGTATGCGGGTCGCGAACATAACGGCACGGTCAACACGTCGCTGGAGGATTCGATACCTTTCGTCAGGAAGGTGCTGGCAGGCCAGCCTGTGACGCCGGTGTGCTCGCCAGTCGAGCAGCAGCCAAAGTCCTGATACGGCGCCACGCGTCTTCGGCGCGACTTGCAGCGAACGATTGACGGTCATAAAAAAACCGCTTGCGCGCCACCTCCAATGTGTGCAACATACATATATGCACATTGCACACATTGAGACATCCCCATGACGCAGCGCACAGAAAATCTGCTTGGCGTGCTCGCCCTGCTGGTCACGGACGAAATGAACGCGCAGCCTACCGAGCCGGCACTGGCGGGTTCCACGGCCCGCGCCATGCTCAACGCGATCGGTCAATATCCCGATTCATCCATTGAAGTGCTGCGTGAAGCGGTCGATCTTTCGCATCCGGCTGCGGTGCGTGCAGTCGCCGGTCTGGTGGAGGCAGCGCTCGTCGAAAAGAAATCGGGTACGGATAAGCGCTCCGTCGCGCTTGCCTTGACGGCCTCCGGCAAGCGCGAAGTCAAACGTCTGCAATCGGCACGCGACCGGATACTCCAACGCATCGTCGGGCAACTCGACGAGCGCGAGCGCGAGGTGTTCGAAAACCTGCTGATCAAGATCCTGTGGCACGAGACCCGCGATCCCGCACATGCCATGCAACTATGCCGCCTCTGCGACGACGGACCCTGCCTGAAAGCCGGCTGCCCCGTCGAATGCCGCGAACAGGGTCTGCCGATGCCCGCGCAGAGCAGCCTATGAGTGCCGCCGCGACGGTACGCTGGCCGGCGATCGCCGCGCTGACTGCGGTCTCGGCGCTCTCACAGATCGGTCAGTTCGGCATCGGCTTCATGGTGCTGCCTGTGTGGCTGGCCCATCAGGGCCTCGACGCACCGCGCGCGGGCCTGTTCTCCGCTTCGCAATGGACCGGCATGCTGGCCGGCCTGCTGATCGCGCCGTGGCTGGTGGAGCGTATCGGGGCAAAGCGCACGGTGTCACTGGGTCTCGCCGCCACGGTGCTTGCGTTCGCCACGATGAGCTCGCTGAGCTGGCCGTTATGGCTCGTGCCCGGCCTGTTGACCGGCTTCGGTATCGGCTTGCGCTGGATCGCCAATGAAACATGGCTCTACCGGCTTGTGCCGGCTGAGTCGAGTGGACGTGTAGTCGGCGTGCACGAAGCGCTAATTGCCAGCGCAGGCGTCATCGGCCCGGCATTGGCGGTGTGGTGCGCGGTCGACGGACGCATTACGTTCGCGGCCGGCGCGGCTTTCACCTTCGCGGCGGCCCTGCCGCTGTGGCTAACCGCGTCGGACGATGCGCGGCCGGCTGCCGGTGCAGCCCGGTCCGCGCGAAGCAGCAGGGCTGAAAAACATAGCGTTGCAAAACGCGTCCCGATCGGCCCCCTGGTCAGCCTCGGCATGGTGGTCGTCGCCGCGGGCGGCATTGGAGATGGCGCGCTCTATGGCCTCTTCCCGCTCTTTGCCGATGCTCACGGCCTAAGCACCACACAAACAGCTACGCTCCTCACGCTGTTCGGTATCGGCGGCATGGCGCTGCAATTTCCGGTCGGCTGGTGCGCCGATCGCGCGGGTCTGGCTGCCACGGTGATCGTCTGCGCCGCGCTCAGCACGCTGGCGATCTTCGGTTTCGCGCTCGCCGCGCCCGCCTCATGGCTCGCGGACGCAAGCGCATTGCTGCTCGGCGGCATGAACAGCGCGTACATCACGCTCGGCATGGTTGCCGCGGCCTGCAGCGACAAAGCCGCGCTCACGCGCAACATGCGGCTGGTGTCGATCACCTTCACCGCGAGTTCGATCGTGGGGCCGCTTATCGCCGGTTTCGCCATGAAAGCGCGCGGCAGCGATATGCTGATGTGGCAACTGGCGATCATGAGCGGCGCGCTCGTCGCCTATACGCTCGGCTTGCGCGAAGGCAGGCGTCAACCCGATCGATCGTCGTCGATGGGCTGAGCCTGCACTGCGCCGGTTCCGTTTCAAACCGCTTCAATTCAACTGAAGTGCCTAACGTTCAGCCGCCTGTTCAGCCACTTTCCGCTGCCGCCAAAGACACAACAGATCGCACGCAATATGCGCGGCGGCGATCGCCGTGATCTCGCTCTGGTCGTAAGCGGGCGCCACTTCCACCACATCCGCGCCCACCAGGTTCAACGCGCCGAGCCCGCGCACAATGGCCAGCCCCTGTGCCGACGACAAACCGCCCGCCACCGGCGTACCCGTGCCTGGTGCGAAGGCCGGATCGAGACAGTCGATATCGAAGGTCAGATACGCGGGCCGCTCGCCGACAATCGACGTGATCCGTTCCACCGCCGCGCGCGTGCCGTGTTCGTGGACCCACGCGGCGTCGAGGATGTTGATCCCCATGAAGTCGTCGTTCCATGTGCGAATGCCGACCTGCACCGAGGTCTTCGGATCGATCAGGCCGTCTTTCACCGCCTTGTAGAACATCGAGCCGTGATTCAGGCTGTCCGGGCTGTCGTCGGCCCAGGTATCGCAGTGAGCGTCGAAATGGATCAGTGAAAGCGGCTTGCCGTACTTCTCCGCATGCGCGATCAGCAGCGGATACGTAATGTAGTGATCGCCACCGAGTGTCAGCATCTTTGCGTTCGAACGCAGGATCGTACGCGCATGCTCGACGATCGATTCCTTGATCGTCATGGGATTGTGCGCGTCGAACCAGCAATCGCCGTAATCCGTTACGGCGAGATCGTCGAACGGATTGAAACCCCACGGATACGGATGCAACTCCGACAACTGCACACTCGCCGCGCGCACTGCCGCCGGACCGAGACGCGCGCCCGAGCGGAACGTGGTGGCCAGATCGAGCGGCACGCCGGAGACCACGACGTCGACGCCGTCGAGTTCGCGAGTGTACTTGCGGCGCATGAACGACAACACACCCGCATAGGTGTTCTCGATCGACGAGCCATAAAGCGACGCACGACGGATCGCACCGTCGCCGTAGATGAGTTCAGTCATGGATGACCTGATACCTGATAAACATGCCGGCGTTGCACACGGGGCTTCCAGGTGATGTGTGCAACGTCCGGCCCCGGATTCATTGGGAACGCGATGGCTGCATTCCTGCAAGCCGCCGCGCTGGCTTGCGAATCCTTTAGCGCAGCCGAACGAGCGTGGACTTCAGCTCGGTGTACTTCTCCAGCGCGTGCAACGACTTGTCGCGTCCGTTGCCCGATTGCTTGTAGCCGCCGAACGGGAAGTTCATATCCCCGCCTTCGTCATAGCAGTTGACCCATACCGTGCCGGCACGCAGCTTGCGCGACACTTCATGTGCGGTGGTGAGGTTCGAGGTCCACAGGGCGGCGGCAAGACCATACTCGCTATCGTTAGCGATCCTGATCGCCTCTTCAACCGTGTCGAACGTGATCACTGACAACACCGGCCCGAAGATTTCCTCGCGCGCAACTTTGGCCCCGGCAGCCGGAATCTCGAAGATGGTCGGTTCGATATAGAAACCGCCGGTCTCCTGCCTGACCCGCGATCCACCCAGCAACAGTTTCGCTTCGGCGCGGCCCGCTTCGATATAGCCGAGCACGCGTTCGAGCTGCACGTTGTCGACGATCGCACCCATCGAGGTTTGCGGATCGAGCGGGTTGCCCGGTGTATAGCTACGCGCGGCGGCGATCAGCTTGTCGAGGAACACCTCCTTGATGTCGCGATGGACGAGCAGGCGGGAGCCGGCGGTGCACATTTCGCCCATGTTGTAGAAGATCGCGCCGGCCGCCGCATTCGCTGCGCGATCGAGGTCGGGGCAATCGGGCATCACGATGTTCGGCGACTTGCCGCCGAGTTCGAGCCAGACGCGCTTCAGATTCGACTGGCCGGCGTACTGCATGATCAGCTTGCCGACGTTGGTCGAGCCGGTGAAGGCCAGACAGTCCACGTCCTGATGCAGCGCCAGCAGCTTGCCAGGCTCACCCGCGCCCGGCATCACGTTGAACACACCGGCGGGAATACCGGCGTCCAGCGCGAGCTGGGCGAGGCGAATCGCGGTGAGCGGCGATTTCTCCGAAGGCTTGAGCACGACGCTGTTGCCCGCGGCAAGCGCCGGGCCGAACTTCCACGAAGCCATCAGGATTGGAAAATTCCACGGCACCACCGCGGCAACCACGCCGATCGGCTCGCGCGTGACGAGGCCCACCAGGTGATGATCGGCCGGCGCGACTTCGCCGCCGACCTTGTCGATCGCTTCGGCAAACCACTCGACGCAGTACGCCGCACCCGGCACGTCCACCGTGGTCGTGTCGGCAATCGGCTTGCCTGCGTCCAGCGTTTCGAGCAGCGCGAGTTCGTCCATGTGTTCGCGGATCGACGCGGCCCAGCGCAACAGAATCGCCTTGCGCTTGCGTGGATTGAGGTCCGACCACACGCCGGCGTCAAACGCGCGGCGCGCGGCCGCCACGGCGGCGTCTACATCCGCCGCGCCACTGTCGGCGACTTTGGCAAGCAGCCTGCCGTCGATCGGGCTCAGGCAGTCGAACGTACGGCCGCCCGCGGCAGCACGGTATTCGCCGTCGATAAACGCACGACCTTCGATAGAAAGCGTAGCGGCTTTGTCTTGCCAGAAGGCGAGAGATTTCTTGTCCATCAGGATGCCTCAATGTTATGCGCTCGACGCACGCCGGCATCGACCTCAGGCGGCTTGAAACTGCGTCGCGGCGCGTTGGCGCGGAGTCTTTAGAACGTAGGCGGCGAGTTGGCCGACACGATCTCGCAGAGATGCTCCGCGCTGGGATTGCGAAAACGATGCGGCAGGCGGCTTTCGAAGTAATAGCTGTCACCAGGGTCGAGCAGCCACGTGACGCCGTCCACCGTCAGTTCGATCTGACCGCTGACCACCACCCCGCCCTCATGCCCCTCGTGCTCCAGCATTTCGGGCCCCGTATCCGACAGCGGTTGATAGACCTCGCGAAGAATGCCCATGTTGCGGTCTTTCACACTGGAGCCCGCAAGATAGAACTCAATCGACTCGTTACCGAGATTCGGCATGTCGGCGCGGCGCGATACAACCGAGCGCTGCACCTCGACTTCAAAGGTGAAGAACTCAGCGAGACTCATCGGTATGCATTCGAGCAGTTTCTTCAACGACCCAACCGACGGACTCACGCGGTTCTGTTCTATCAGCGAAATCGTGCCATTGGTCACTCCCGCCCGTTTTGCCAGTTCACGCTGAGACAGGCCATTCTTCTTACGGATGTATTGCAGACGGGTTGCTACTTCTATAGACATCGCTGAATTCTCTGACATGGAAGACGATCGGAACCCGTGGACTCGGGCAACAATTGCCCGCGAGTGTTGAATATTCTAATCACTTTAATCTTCGCGCCGCTGGGGAAAACCCCTGAAAGGCTTCCGAAATATAGTAGCCGCAACGAATGTTCCCATGCCCAGGTATTCTTGTGACACCCCCGGGAAAGCCCTGATAAATCTTTTATAAAAATGATTTGACGGCATTATTGGCTCGTATACGATGGTTCACAGGCGGTCGTCATGCCGGTGTCACGAGATACGAGAGTGTGTTTTTTGACGCAGCGAAGCAGTTTCGCAGCCGGTAGCCCCGACCATCCCAGCGTCCTGTTTCTTTAAACGCCCCGAGCGTTTTTTGAGCAAGGCGTTCAATAGACATTAGAGTGTAATCGTGAGAGTCCGAGGCCCTTTGGTGAGATGGAATCGAAGTCAGGCGAGTTGTCCTCGCGCTGACGGCGCCATCGCCGACGGCAGCAACGGCAGCCTTGCGTTCCGCCGCTTCCTGTCCGTCTTCACAATCCTGTCCCGCCGTTCAGTTCGACGTCACAACTCCATCTCCGCGCGCGCCTTCATTGCTGTGCGCACGGACGAAGTCGCCTCGCTGCTGCCGTAGCGCCTCCCCCTTTTTCGCCGTTCGATTCATCCGTTTGCGTGAACGCGCTCTATCGAGCCGTGCGTTCGTGCCTGTGCGGTGCTGTCTGCCGCCTGTGCATTTCACGCGAATCAGAGATGTTGCGCACCGTAGCGGAGCGAATCGAACAGCCAGCCTGATTACCACGCGCGGCGCGTTCAGTTGACGACGGCCGCCCGCACTACCCCGGTGGCCTGACGCCTCGCGTCCGGCTGCGGAATCGTGCCGCGCTGTGTTTAACGTTGTTCATGCCGCGTCCCGCGGTGAACACACACGTCTATCAGTTATGCGAAACAAACCCCTGGTCGGCATCAGCGCCGACAGAACGATGATGGGAGTTCACCCATCGCACGTCACCGGCGAAAAGTACATCGCCGCGATCGTGGACGGCTCACAGGCGCTGGCCATGTTGCTGCCGGCGCTCGGCGAGCGTCAGTCCACCGCGGACATACTGGACGCTGTCGACGGGCTGCTGTTCACCGGCAGCTATTCGAATGTCGAGCCGCACCGCTACGGCGGCCATCCCAGCGCGCCGGGCACGTTGCACGACGCCGCACGCGATGCGACGACGCTGCCGCTGCTGCGCGCGGCGATCGCCGCGGGCGTGCCGGTGCTGGCGGTATGCCGGGGCTTCCAGGAAATGAACGTGGTGTTCGGCGGGACGTTGCATCAAAGCGTTCACGCGGTGGCTGGCTTGAACGACCATCGCGAGAACAAGGAAGACGACCTCGACGTGCAATACGCACCGTCGCATTCGATCACGCTGACGCAGGGCGGCTTGTTGCAGCGCCTCTCGGGCGGCACGAATGAAGCGCGTGTGAATTCATTGCACGGTCAGGGCGTCGAGCGGCTGGGCGTGGGCCTGGTGGCAGAGGCCACCGCCCCCGATGGATTGATCGAAGCGGTGAGTGTGAAAGATGCGCGTGCCTTCGCGCTGGGTGTGCAGTGGCACCCGGAATGGAAGCATGCCAACGACGCGCTTTCCACCGCGATCTTCCGCGCCTTCGGCGACGCCTGCCGCGATCGAATGCGCACCAAGGCCGGCTATGGCGCGGCATCCGCCGCTGCCACGCATGCCTGAGCCGGTCGCGCACCAAAACTGAGAGAATAACCATGCATGAAATCGACGACTTCCTGAAACAGAACCGCGTCACCGAAATCGAAGCGATCATTCCGGATATGGCCGGGATCGCACGCGGCAAGATCATTCCGCGCAGCAAATTCGAATCCGGCGAGTCCATGCGCTTGCCGCAAGCGGTGATGATCCAGACCGTCACAGGGGACTATCCGGAAGACGGCACGCTCACCGGCGTCACCGACCCGGACATGGTGTGCGTGCCCGACCCGAGCACCATCCGTATGATTCCGTGGGCCGTCGATCCGACCGCCCAGGTGATCCACGATTGCGTTCATTTCGACGGCACGCCCGTCGCCATCTCGCCGCGCCGGGTACTGCGCCGTGTGCTCGAACTCTATAAGGCCAAAGGCTGGAAGCCGGTTATCGCGCCCGAACTCGAGTTCTACCTGGTCGACATGAACAAGGACCCGGATCTGCCGCTGCAACCGCCGATCGGCCGTACGGGCCGTCCGGAGACCGGACGCCAGGCCTATTCGATCGAAGCGGTGAACGAATTCGATCCGCTCTTCGAAGACATCTACGAGTACTGCGAAGTGCAGGAACTGGAAGTCGACACGCTGATTCACGAAGTCGGCGCCGCGCAGATGGAAATCAACTTCATGCACGGCGATCCGCTGAAACTCGCCGACAGCGTGTTCCTGTTCAAGCGCACGGTGCGTGAAGCCGCGCTGCGCCACAAGATGTACGCGACCTTCATGGCCAAGCCGATGGAAGGCGAACCGGGCTCGGCAATGCACATGCACCAGAGCCTCGTAGACGAAGAAACCGGCCACAATCTGTTCACCGGTCCGGACGGCAAGCCTACCTCGTTGTTTACGGGCTATATCGCGGGTCTGCAGAAATACACCCCGGCACTGATGCCGATCTTCGCGCCGTACATCAACTCGTACCGCCGCCTGTCGCGCTTCATGGCCGCGCCGATCAATGTGGCATGGGGTTACGACAACCGCACAGTGGGTTTCCGGATTCCGCATTCGGGCCCGGCCGCGCGCCGCATCGAAAATCGCATTCCGGGCGTGGACTGCAATCCGTATCTTGCGATTGCCGCAACGCTGGCCGCCGGCTATCTCGGCATGACGCAAAAGCTCGAAGCCACCGAACCGCTGCTCAGCGACGGTTACGAGTTGCCGTACCAGTTGCCGCGCAACCTCGAAGAGGGTCTGACATTGATGGGCGCGTGCGAACCGATTGCCGAAGTACTCGGCGAAAAATTCGTCAAGGCCTACCTGGCACTGAAAGAAACCGAATACGAAGCGTTCTTCCGCGTGATCAGTTCGTGGGAACGCCGACATTTGCTGCTGCACGTTTAAGACGTCAACCGCAAACGCAAAAAAACCTGGAGGCAGTATGAGCTACAGAACAGAAGAAGTCGCTTACGTGCAACCCGCGGTACTCCCCGCCGCGAACGCGCAAGCCACACAACGCAGCACCGCTGAATACCGCGCACTCGACGCGGCCCATCACATCCATCCGTTTTCGGACATGGGGTCGCTCAATCGTGCCGGCAGCCGCGTGATCGTCAAGGCGCAAGGCGTGTACCTGTGGGATTCGGAAGGCAACAAGATCATCGACGGCATGGCCGGTTTGTGGTGCGTGAACGTCGGTTATGGCCGTAAGGAACTGGCCGACGCCGCCTACCGGCAAATGCAGGAACTGCCCTTCTACAACACCTTCTTCAAGACGACGCACCCGCCGGTAATCGAACTCTCGGCCTTACTCGCGGAGCTGACGCCGGAACCGTTCAATCACTTCTTCTATTGCAACAGCGGTTCGGAAGGCAACGACACCGTGCTGCGCATCGTTCACCAATACTGGGCAACGCAAGGCAAGCAGTCGAAGAAGGTCGTCATTTCACGCAGGAACGGTTATCACGGTTCGACGATCGCCGGCGGCACGCTGGGCGGCATGGGTTACATGCATGAACAGATGCCCTCGAAAGTCGAGAACATCGTTCATATCGACCAGCCGTATTTCTTCGGCGAAGCCGAAGGCAATCTGACGCCGGAAGAATTCGCGCTGGCCCGTGCGCAACAACTCGAAGCGAAGATTCTCGAAATCGGCGCGGACAATGTGGCCGCGTTTATCGGTGAGCCTTTCCAGGGAGCCGGCGGCGTGATCTTCCCGGCCTCGACGTACTGGCCGGAGATCCAGCGCATCTGCCGCAAGTACGACATCCTGCTGGTCGCCGACGAAGTGATCGGCGGTTTTGGCCGGACCGGCGAATGGTTCGCGCATCAGTACTTCGGCTTCGAACCGGATCTGATCACGCTGGCCAAGGGCCTAACGAGCGGCTATATACCGATGGGCGCGGTCGGCCTGCATGATCGCGTGGCCAAGGCGATCATCGAGCACGGCGACTTCAATCACGGCCTCACCTACTCCGGCCATCCGGTGGCCGCCGCCGTGGCGCTCGCCAATCTGAAGCTGCTGCGCGACGAGAAGATCGTCGAACGCGTCAAGACCGACACGGGTCCGTACTTCCAGAAGAAGCTGCGCGACACCTTCGCCAATCACCCGATCATCGGCGAAATCTCCGGCGCGGGTCTGGTGGCCGGCCTGCAACTCGCAGCAGACCCGAAAACGCGCAAGCGTTTCGCCAATGGCGGTGACGTCGGCACGATCTGCCGCGACTTCTGCTTCAACGGCAACCTCATCATGCGCGCTACCGGCGACCGGATGCTGCTGTCGCCGCCGCTCGTGATCAATAAGCTGGAAATCGACGAGATCGTTTCGAAGGCCAAAAAAGCCATCGACGCGACCGCACAACAACTCGGAATTTCGTAACGGCAGTTCGTTCCGGCATGCGCGCACCCACGATACACGCTCATGCCGGTTCTTCACATCAAGGGAAAAAACCATGAGCGTTTGTCATCTTCGTCATGCGGTCGCGGGGGCCGCGTTTCTCGCCTTCACGGGTTTTGCGGCGTTGTCGGTCACGCCGGCCCTTGCGGCCGACACGGAACTGAATGTCTACAACTGGTCGGATTACATCGCGAAGGACACGATTCCGAACTTCGAGAAACAGGACGGCATCCACGTCAAATACGATAACTACGATAGCGACGATACGTTGCAGGCGAAGCTGCTCGCGGGCAGCTCCGGCTACGATATCGTGGTCCCGACGTCGAACTACATGGCCAAGCAGATTCAGGCCGGCGTCTATCAGAAGCTCGATAAATCAAAGCTGCCGAATCTCGCGAATCTCGACCCCGTGTTGATGAAGATGATTACCGACGCCGATCCGGGCAACCAGTACGGTGTGCCCTGGGCGTACGGCACGGACGGTATCGGCTACAACGTGCAAGCCGTGCAGAAGGCGCTCGGCGCCAATGCGCCGGTGGATAGCTGGGCCCTGGTGTTCGACCCGGCCAATCTGTCGAAGTTGAAAGGCTGCGGTGTGTCGTTCCTCGATCAGCCCGTCGACGTCTTCGCTGCCGCACTGCAGTACATGCACAAGGACCCGAACAGCACCAACCCCGCCGACTATCAGGCAGCGTTCGAAATGCTGAAGAAAGTCCGCCCGTATATCACCCAGTTCAACTCGTCCGGCTACATCAACGACCTCGCCAACAACGACATCTGCGTCGCGGTGGCCTGGTCGGGCGACGTCGGCATCGCCGGGCGCCGTACCGCCGAAGCAAAGCGTTCATATCAGGTGAAATTCTCGAACGTCAAGGAAGGCGGTCTGCTGTGGTTCGACGTGATGGTGATCCCGAAAGACGCACCGCATCCTGAAGCCGCGCTGAAGTGGATCAACTACATCGAAGATCCGAAGGTCAACGCCGCGATCACCAACGAAGTGTTCTACCCGACCGCGAACAAGGCCGCGCGCCAGTTCGTCACGCCGGGTGTCGCACAGGACACGACCGTTTATCCGGGCGACGAAGTATTGAGCAAGATGACGCTCATGAAACCCGTGCCCACTGACATTCTGCGGCTTGAAAATCGTCTTTGGGCGCAGCTTAAAACCGGCCATTAATCAAACCAGACCAGAAACTTTGATCCCGCGCTCAGGGATCGCTCGAACCCTGAGCGCATGAATGGCAGTAACGGCAGTCAGCCTGCGCCGTCCACGCGCAGTCCCATGTTTTCCGATCGCAGCGCATCTTGCGAGACGCTTCCCGCGCCTCGTATGGAGACACTTGCGCTCGCGATCCGCAAGGAATGGTCACATCATGAACTCGACGACACAAACAAGCGTAGCCGGCGCCGCCCAGACGGCCCGCCCCGCCCCGACGACAAAATCGAAATCGGACGAATTCGTTCGCATCGAAAATGTCGTGAAGAAATTCGGTGACAGCACTGCTGTCGACAACGTCAACCTGAGTATTGCCAAGAACGAGCTGTTCGCCCTGCTCGGCAGCTCCGGCTGCGGCAAGTCCACACTCCTGCGCATGCTCGCGGGGCTCGAGACGGTGACGTCCGGGCGCATTTTCGTCGACGGCGAAGATCTCGCCGCGATGCCGCCGTACAAGCGGCCGGTCAACATGATGTTCCAGTCGTATGCGCTATTCCCGCACATGACGGTCGAAGCGAATATCGCCTTCGGCCTCAAGCAGGAAGGCACGCCGAAGAACGAAATCAAGGAACGTGTTGCCGACGCGCTCAATCTCGTGCAAATGGGTAAGTACGCGCAACGCAAGCCGCATCAGCTGTCCGGTGGACAGCAGCAGCGCGTGGCGCTGGCCCGCTCGCTCGTCAAGCGCCCCAAGCTGCTGCTGCTCGACGAGCCGATGTCGGCGCTCGATAAACAGATCCGCCAGAAGACCCAGCTCGAACTGGTGAATATCATCGACAAGGTCGACGTGACCTGCGTGATGGTCACGCACGATCAGGAAGAAGCCATGACGATGGCCGGGCGTCTCGCTGTGATGAGCGAAGGCCGCATCGTGCAGATCGGCTCGCCCAGCCAGGTGTACGAGTTTCCGAACAGCCGCTTCTCGGCCGAGTTCATCGGCTCGACCAACCTGTTCGAAGGCACGGTGGTCGCGGATGAGCCGGACCACATCTTCGTCGAAAGCGAAGACCTCGAAACGCGCATTTACGTGAGCCACGGCATTACCGGGCCGCTCGGCATGCCGGTGGGCATCTCGGTGCGCCCGGAACGCGTGAAGGTATCGCACGAAAAACCGGCTACGCCGCACAACTGGACGCGTGGCGTGGTCTCGGACGTGGCCTACATGGGCAGCTATTCGCTGTACCACGTGCGCCTTCCGAGCGGCAAGACGGTCGTGTCGAATCTCTCCAGCTCGCACCTGATGAGCGAAGGTGCCCCTTCCTATAACGACGACGTGTTCGTCTACTGGTCGCCGGCTAGCGGCGTGGTGCTGACGCAATGAGCAATCCCACTACCTCCCCCGCGGCGCTCGGCGCGCCGTCCAGCGGCCGTCTCGCCGGCTGGCTGAAGAAACGCTTCGCGCCCCTGGTGCCGTCGGGCCGCACGACCGTAATCGGCGTGCCGTTCCTGTGGCTCACGGTGTTCTTCGCGTTGCCGTTCGTGCTGGTGCTGAAGATCAGCTTCGCCGATCTGCGCCTGGGCATTCCGCCGTACACGGATCTCGTGACGGTCAAGGA
This sequence comes from Paraburkholderia agricolaris, assembly GCF_009455635.1. Classification (NCBI taxonomy): domain Bacteria; kingdom Pseudomonadati; phylum Pseudomonadota; class Betaproteobacteria; order Burkholderiales; family Burkholderiaceae; genus Paraburkholderia; species Paraburkholderia agricolaris. The sequence continues at coordinate 1,411,289 of NZ_QPER01000002.1, read as the reverse complement.
CGGCATGGTGCATTTCGCCATGCAGCTCGGCCACTACGCGTTCCTGCTGCAAGACGATCTGTACGTCGCGACGTATATCAGTTCGCTGAAGATGGCGGCGATCTCGACCTTCTTCTGCCTGCTGATCGGCTATCCGATTGCGTACTACATCGCCCGCTCGGAGCCCACCAAGCGCAACCTGCTGATGATGGGCGTGATGCTGCCGTTCTGGACGTCGTTCCTGATCCGCGTCTACGCATGGATCGGCATCCTGAAGGACGACGGCCTGCTCAATCACACGCTGATGGCCGTCGGCATGATTCATTCGCCGTTGCGCCTCTACCACACGGATATTGGCGTGTATATCGGCATGGTCTATTCGTACCTGCCGTTCATGGTGATGCCGCTGTATGCGCATCTGGTGAAGATGGATCTGACGCTGCTCGAAGCCGCCTACGACCTCGGGTGCAAACCGTGGACCGCGTTCACGCGCATCACCTTGCCGCTGTCGAAGAACGGCATCATCGCCGGCAGTCTGCTGGTGTTCATTCCGGCGGTCGGCGAGTACGTGATTCCTGAACTGCTCGGCGGCGCCGACACGTTGATGATCGGCCGTGTGATGTGGGATGAATTCTTCAACGATATGGACTGGCCGATGGCATCCGCCGTCACCGTCGCCATGGTTCTACTGCTGCTCGTGCCGATGGCCGTGTTCCAGTACTACCAGGTCAAGGAACTGGAGGGCGCGAAATGATCAAGCCAAATAGAACGCTTTCCAATAGCGTGCTGACGTTCGGGTTTCTGTTTCTGTATATCCCGATCATCAGCCTGGTGGTGTATTCGTTTAACGAATCGAAGCTCGTCACGGTCTGGTCCGGCTTCTCGCTGAAATGGTATGGCGCGCTGCTGCAGGACGACGAACTGCTCAATGCCGCATGGCTGTCGCTGAAGATCGGTCTGCTGACCGCGTTCGCCTCGGTGGTGATCGGCACGTGGGCGGGTTTCGTGCTGGCCCGCTTCGGACGCTTTCGCGGCTTCACGCTGTTCGCCGGCATGATTAACGCGCCGCTCGTGATTCCTGAAGTGATTCAGGGTATCTCGCTGCTGTTGCTGTTCGTCGCGCTCGAACAGATGCTCGGCTGGCCGAAGGGCCGCGGCCTCTTCACGATCTGGATCGGCCACGTGATGCTGTGCGTGTCGTACGTGGCGATCATCGTGCAATCGCGGGTGAAGGAGCTCAACAAGTCGCTCGAAGAAGCCGCACTCGATCTCGGCGCCACGCCTTTCAAGGTGTTCTTCCTGATCACGCTGCCGCTGATCTCGCAGGCACTGATGTCCGGCTGGCTGCTGTCGTTCACGCTGTCCTTCGACGACCTCGTGCTCTCCGCGTTCCTGTCCGGTCCCGGTTCGACCACGCTGCCGCTCGTCGTGTTCTCGCGTGTGCGCCTCGGTTTGAATCCGGAAATGAATGCGCTCGCCACGATCTTCATCACCACGGTGACGATCGGTGTGATCGCCGTTAATCGCTGGATGCAGGTGCGTGAACGCAAACGCAACCGCGACATGCAGATGGCTTTTGCACTTGCCGAAGCCGCCGACCCGTTGCCGACAGCACCACAACAAGCCACCGTACGGAAATCACTCGATACGGCACGCGCATAAGAAGTCCTTTTGCAATACGACCAATAAGGAGAATTTGCATGAGAAAGAAGCTCATCTGTCTGTTGGTGGCGGGGAGTTTGCCTGGCATGGCCATGGCAGACGCCACCAGCGACCAGATCAAGGCACTCCAGGCCCAGCTGAACGCGCTGCAAAAGGAGGTGAAACAGTTACGCTCCGAAGTTGCCGCCAAACCCAAGGCGGCGGCAACGGCGACCGCGGCCCCGGCTCCTGCGGTGGCCGCCGCGCCGGTCGACATCTCCTCGCCGGATTACGGCAAGGCGCAAGCGACGCTGACCAACGATCAGGTCGATTCGATGAAGCAGCAGATCGCCAATCAGCAGCTGAAGGTCGATTCGCTGGTGGACGCGCAGAATACCGGTCCGATCGCGGGCCTGTCGGTGACGGGCTATATCGATCCGACGTTCATGTATAACCGCGCGGCAAGCAGTTCATCGTTCCTGTTCGCGAACCACGAAAGCAGCTACAACTACTTCAACAGCACGTTCGGCGATCTGTACCTCGATATCAAGAAGACCTTCGGTGTCGGCCCGATGGCGCCGTCGGCCGAGATCACCCTGATGCCGAACCGCGGCAACGGTATTACGCTGCTGCAGAACGAGCATGGCAATATCGGCAACAACATTCTGAATACGGCTGTCGTGACCGTGCCTATGACGGCCACCACGACCTTCGTGGCCGGTTTGATGCCGAGCTTCGGTGGCTACGAAGTGCAGCAGTCGAACCAGATGCTGACGCTCACGCACAACCTGCTGTATGACTTCTCCGATCCGGGCAGCTATATCGGTGTCGGCGTGAACTACACGGGCGACAGCAGCAACTGGGCATGGAAGTTCATGCTGGGCAACGAGCAGTACCGCACCTATGGCTCCGTGGTACAGACCGGCACGAACGCGCTGGGCGACCCGATCACCAGCAGCAACAAGATTCCGACCTTCACTGCGCGCGTCGATTACACGTGGTCCAGTGCGCTGGATATTGGCGGTTCGTTCAATATCGGCCGTCAGACGCTTTCGGCCGCCACGCAGAACGTGAATGGCAATACGATTCCGGTGTATGGCGTGGGTGGCCAGGCACCGAGCGCGTTCGGCACGTTCTTCTTCGGCGAAGCAGACCTGGCCTACACGCTGGCGGACGTTCAATACAACGCCGAAGTCGACTACGGTCAGCAGCAGAACGCCGCGTTCAACGGTGGCCAGGCACAGTGGTACGGCCTGTCGCTCCTCGCGCACCGCAAGTTCAGCATGCCGGTGGTGGGCCGTATGGGCGTGACCGCTCGTTATGACCTGCTGGTCGACAGCAAGAACGGCGGCGGCGGTGGCGGTATTGCCTTGAATTCGAATGGCATGGACACGTCCAACGGCTTCGGTATTGGTGCGGACTGCCTCGCCAATTCGAAGGCGAGCGGCGGTCTTGGCTTCGAATGCAAGGGCGCCACCCGTCAGGACGTTGCGCTCGATCTGTTGTTCTACCCGACCCAGCAGATCACGGTCAAGGTGGAATACCGTCACGACTGGGCCAACAAACAGGTGTTCCTGAAGAACGACGGTTCGTACGGCAAGTCCAACGACCTGCTCGCGACGCAGTTCATCTACGCGTTCTAACACGACTCGCCTCATCGCGTGGCCCGGCTCTATTGCGGGCCACGCGCCAAGGCCTCTTCTGCATGCTCTGCCTATGCTCCGATTCTCAAACCAGCCTCACGTCGCCTCGTATTACGCAGCAACCGCCAACGACAGCACACGCCACCCTGCGCTCGAAGAAACGCTCAACGTCGATGTCTGTGTGATCGGCGCGGGCCTTACCGGCATCTCGGCGGCGTTGAATCTTGCCGAACGCGGCCACTCGGTCGCGGTACTCGAAGCATCGAAAGTCGGCTGGGCCGCGAGCGGCCGCAACGGCGGCCAGTTGATCGGCGGCTTTGCCTGCGATATCGATACATTCGCGAAGTTCTTGCCCGCGGATGACGTGAAGCGTGTTTGGGACATGGGGCTCGAAACCCTGGATATCGTCAAGGAGCGCGTCGCGAAGCATCAGATCGATTGCGATCTGACCATCGGTTATCTGACGGCGGCGAACAAGCCGCGCGATACGAACGCGTTGCAAAAATGGCGCGACGAAGCGCAACGCCGTTTCGGTTACGAGCGCTTCAGCTATGTCGACGCCGATGGCGTCGGCGAGTATGTTCAATCGCAACGCTATCTCGGCGGCCTGTTCGACGCGGACAGCGGCCATCTGCACCCGCTGAACTACACACTCGGCCTGGCGCGTGCGGCACGCGCCGCCGGCGTACGGATTTTCGAAGACAGTTGCGTCACCGCGTTGCGCGAGGAAAACGGCCGGCATGTGGCCGAAACCGCGCGCGGCCAGGTCAATGCGCAATTCGTCGTGCTTGCCTGCAATACCTATCTCGGCCAACTCGCACCGGATGTCGCCAGCAAGATCATGCCGGTCGGCACCTACGTGATCGCCACCGAACCGCTCGACCCCGATCGCGCCGAAGCGCTGATGCCGGCGAAAGCAGCCGTGTGCGACAGCCGCTTCGTACTGGACTATTTCCGCCCGGCGCCCGATAACCGCTTGCTGTGGGGCGGTAAAGTCAGCTACTCGACGTTCGCGCCTCGCAACCTCGGTGAGGCGATGCGCCGCGATATGCTGAAGACCTTCCCGCAACTCGACGATGTCAAAATCGACTATGCATGGGGCGGTTTCGTCGACATTACGATGAATCGTGCGCCGCATTTCGGGCGCCTGTCGCCTACGGTATATTTCGCTCAAGGCTTCTCCGGTCACGGCGTGAACACCACCGGCCTCGCGGGCAAGCTGATCGCCGAAGCGATCGACGGCCAGGCATCGCGCTTCGATCTGTTCGGCAAGATTCGTCACCGCGACTTCCCTGGCGGCGCTACACTGCGCACCCCTGCCCTCGTGCTCGCGATGGCCTGGTATCGAATGAAGGATCTGCTCTGATGAATGCTCCGACTCCCGGCTTCAACACCCTCGACCACCGCGCCGATGCGCTGATCGCCAACTCGTACTACGAGGCGAGCGCGACGCGGCCGCTTACCGACGATCCGACGCTCGACGGCACTGTGGAGGCAGACGTCTGCGTGATCGGTGCCGGCTTCGCCGGTTTGTCGGTGGCGCTCGAGTGCCGGGCGCGCGGCTTGTCGGTGATCGTGCTCGATGCGCACCGTCCCGGCTGGGGAGCGTCCGGCCGCAACGGCGGACAGACGCTGGTGGGTTTCGCGAAAGACGAGATCATCGAGCGTCAGCTCGGTCTCGACGGTGCGCGCGCCGCGTGGGCGATGTCGGTGGAAGGCGTCGCTTTGGTGCGCGAGCGCATTGAACGTTACGGCATCGATTGCGATTTCACCGCCGGTTATCTGACGGTCGCAACCAAGCCCAAACGCGTGCCGGATTTGCGTTCGTGGATGGAGTCGGCCTCGCAACGCTGGGGTTACACGAAACTCTCGTGGCTCGATACCGATGAGGTGCGTTCACGGGTCGCGTCGCGACGTTATCTGGCGGGGGTCTACGATCCGTTCTCCGGCCACCTGCACCCGCTCAAATACTGCCTCGGTCTTGCCGATGCAGCGCGTCGTGAAGGCGCGCAATTGTTCGCGCATTCGCCGGTGATCGAAGTTGTGCGCGGCGCGCGGCCAGTTGTGCGAACGGCCGGCGGCGAAGTGCGCTGCCGCTTCGTCGCCGCGTGCGGCAACGCCACGCTCGGCGACGTGCTGCCCGCGCCGGTGGCCGCACGTATCGCGCCGATCGCGTCGTATATCGTCGCCACGGAGCCGCTCGGTAAGGAGCGCGCGGACGCCCTGATCAAAGGGCGCGAAGCGATTTGCGACAACAACTTCTTCCTCGATTACTTCCGTTTGTCGGCGGATCATCGGGTGCTGTTCGGTGGACGCGCGAGTTCGACCGGTGCGTCACCCGCGCAACTCGGCGAAGAGATTCGCCAGCGCATGACTGGCGTGTTTCCGCAACTCGACGACGTGCGAATCGACTATGCGTGGGGTGGTTTTGTCGACGTGACGCGCAATCGGGCGCCCGATTTCGGCTCGATCGACCCGAATTACTTCTACGTGCAGGGGTTTTCCGGTCACGGCGTGGCGCTGACCGGAATCGCCGGGCGCGTCGTTGCGAAGGCCATGGCCGGTGAGACTGCGGCCTTCGATCTGTTCGCTCAATTACGGCATGCGCGCTTTCCGGGTGGGCCGGCGTTGCGCGGACCGGCTCTGGAACTTGGGATGATGTATCACCGGATTCTGGAGTTGTTTTAGGCCGTGTTCGAGTGCTTCACCGCCGCTGCGCCCCCAACATTCGGGCCAACGCACGCGCGAGTTCCTTGACGGCGGCATCGGCGGTCGGGCGATGAAGCAGCGCGATATCCATGGTTTCAATTGCAGGCAGCCCGCTTTTCGGTGTCAGCACAGCATGGTCCGCCGTCACGGCGCGCGCAGGAAGCAGACTGATCCCGAGACCGTCGGCAACCGCCGCCTGAATTCCGCTCAAACTGGAACTAATGAAGCTGAGCCGCCAGCGGCGTCCGATCCCTTCAATCGCATTGGTCATGTCGTCGCGATACAGGCCGCGCGGCGGAAACGCGACGAGGGGAATCGGATCGAGCTGGATCGACGGACTCTTCGCACTGTCGATCCACCTCAATTGCTCCGGCCAGCAGGCAACCGTCTCGCGGCTGTTGCGCCGCTGCTTGATGAGTATCAGATCGAGATCGCCACGATCGTAGCTATTGGTCAGATCGCGGCTCAATCCGCTGGTGACTTCCAGCTTGACCTGCGGATGCTTGCGGTTAAACACGGCGAGCATATGGGTGGTCGGTCCGCCGACAAAATCTTCCGGCACGCCCAAGCGGACCGTCAGTCCCACCGTTGCGCCCGACAGCGCCTCGATCATTTCGTCGTTCAGAGCAAGCATCCGGCGCGCATAGGCGAGCAAGGTTTCGCCGGCATCGGTCGGACTCACGTCGCGACTGCCGCGCTCAAGTAGCTTGTGCCCTGCCATATCCTCGAGGCGCCGCACCTTCTGACTCACGGTGGACTGCGTGGAATGAAGCCGTGCGGAAGCCGCCGTGAAGGTGCCGCAATCGGCCACCATGACAATGGCTTTCAGCAGATCCAGATCGAACAACGGTGTACGTGCTTTGGCGTTGTGTTTCATCGAATCATTTGATCTTTGAATGCAGACGCTGACTTCTATCACGCATCAAGCAGGCTGGCAATCGCGCACGGGGCTTGTGAGCCGCATATGACTGCCCTGCTCGAATCGGATTAATAGTATTCGATTTTCAACTGACAGGCATTTGAACATTTAATTTTTGAATGCCGGGCGAGATGGATAACATCCAGCGATGCCGATGCGGTGGCCATTCAACAGCCGGCCACCGCACCCAAACATCAGACAAAAAGAACTCGAATGTGGGCGCAACACGGCTCGGCACCGCCGCGCCGGCGAAAGAAAGCCCTCGACGAGACAAATACCCGGAGACAGTCATGAAGAAACCGCAGTTGAGCAACCGCAGGAAGAAACCCCTCGTGGGCATTGGTCGTGCACGGATCGACGGCACCGCAGCGCCGTCGCCGGCAACGCCGCTACGGGCGTTCGTCGCCGGCCTGCGTCAGAAGTTCTGACGCGATACCCACGACTCCTCGGGAAGAATTCCATGAAACTGCGCTTTCTATTGGCGGCGCTGCCGTTCATCGGCATCTATTCGGGCGGCTCACTCGCCGCCGCTACGCCACTCCTGTTCGGCCTGCCGTTCCTGCTCGTATGGAATCTGCTCTGGATGGCCGCAACGGCCGCCATCCTCGCCATCATCTATTGCCTCGACAACCGCGACGAAGCAGCGCGCGCGAGCGAGCGCACGGGAGACGGACAATGAACGCGGCACTCGTCATCATCGTTCTGTTTGCCCTCTTCGCGCTGGCGGTTGGCCTGTATGCGCGGCGCGGCAAGACCCTCAGTCTGGAACAATGGGCGGTGGGTGGACGCGGCTTCGGGTCGCTGCTGACCTTCCTGCTGATGGCCGGTGAGGCTTTCTCGACCTTCTCGTTTCTCGGCGCGAGCGGCTGGACCTACAGCAAAGGGGTGCCGGCGTTCTACATCCTGTCGTACGGCTGTCTGGCGTACATGTTCGGCTACTGGATGCTGCCCGCCATCTGGCGCTACGCGAAAGACCACGGCCTCGTATCGTTCGCGGATTATTTCGCCTCGAAGTACAACAGTCGCGCCATCGGCGTGCTGGTGTCGATCGTGGCCGTCTTCGCGATGGTGTCGCTGCTGATCATCCAGTTGCGCGGTCTCGGCATTATCGTCTCCGAGATGTCATATGGCCTGATCTCGCAGGACACGGCCATCTGGATCAGCGCGACACTGATGGTCCTGTACATGAGCGTGTCAGGCATCCACGGTTCCGCCAGCATTGCGATCTTCAAGGACGTGCTGATCCTCGGTCTCGCGATCTTCCTCGGCACCTATTTGCCGCTACACTACTTCGGCGGTTTCGGCGAAATGTTCGCGCGCATCGACGCCGTGCATCCGGAACTGCTGCGCATGCCGGAGCGTGGTTTCAATCTGAGCTGGTATAACTCGACGCTGCTGTTGACGTCGCTTGGCTATTATCTGTATCCGCACGGCTTCACTGCCGTCTACGTGGCGCGCGACGCGTCGGCGCTGCGCAAGAACACCATGCTGATGCCGATCTACCAGGTGTTGATCGCGTTTCTGTTCCTCGTCGGTTTCGCCGCCGTATTGACCGTGCATGGGCTCGAAGGCGCGCAAACCGATCTCGCGCTGCTGCGGCTCGTCAAGCAGACCTTCCCCTCGTGGTTCGTCGGGATCGTCGGCGGCGCGGGTCTGCTCACCGCGCTCGTACCCGGTTCGCTGATCATGCTCAATGCGTCGACGATGATTGCACGCAACATCTACCGCGAAGGCTTCGCACCGCAGGCAAGCGACCGGCAAGTCGCGCGTGTCGCTCGAATCGCGTTGCCGCTGTTCACGCTGGTTGTCGTTTACTTCGTGCTGCATGGCGGTTCGAACTTTGTCGCCCTCGCGATCTTCTCGTCGAGCCTGCTGACGCAACTCGTACCCATGCTCGCCTCGAGTTTCCTCAAGCGCCCATTCGGCACGCGGGAAGCGGCATTCGGCGGCATCTTCGCGGGCGCCGTCGTGCTGGCGCTGGTGAACTGGCGCGGCATGACGCTTGCCTCTGTTTTCCCATCCGCGCCCATCGCCTTCACTTCCATCAATACGGGGCTCGTCGCGTTGTTCGCCAACGCCGTGGTGTTCATCGCGATCAGCGCCGCGCAGCGCGCGCTGCGGCCCCCTATTACTAGCTCCGCCACTTCCGTCGAATCGGCATGACCAATATGACCCGCTCCCTGCTTCTCTCCAATGTCCGGCTGGCTGACGGCCAACCGGTTTCCGTTTCCATCGCCGACGGCCGCATCGCGGCACTCGGCGCGCAGGTCGAAGCGCAACCCGGCGGGCTCGTTGAAGACGGCGGCGGCGCGTTGCTGTTGCCGGGTTTTGTCGAAGGGCATACGCACATCGACAAAACCAACTGGGGCCAGTCGTGGTATCGCAACGAGGTTGGACCGGCGCTAACCGACCGGATCAGCAACGAGCGCGAATGGCGCAAAACGTCGGGGCACGATGCGGCCACCCAGTCGCTCGCGCTGGCACGGGCATTCGTGCAGGCAGGCACGACGCGCCTGCGCACTCACGTCGATATCGATACCGATGCGCGGCTGCGTTACCTCGATGGCGTGTTCAGCACACGGCAGACACTGAGCGATGTGCTGGACATGCAGATCGTTGCATTTCCCCAATCGGGAATGTTGATCCGCCCCGGCACGGTCGAACTGCTCGGCAGCGCGCTCGCCGCAGGCGCCGACGTGCTTGGCGCGCTCGATCCCGCCTTGATCGACGGCGATCCCGTCGCCTCGCTGAACGCGACGTTTGAGCTAGCGGAACGCTATCACAAGCCAATCGACATTCATCTGCACGAACCCGGCGAAGTCGGCGCATTCACGCTGAAACTGCTGCTCGATCGCGTCGAGGCGATGGGCATGCAAGCCCAGGTGGTCGTGAGCCACGCGTTCTGCCTCGGCGCCTTGCCGGAACGTGAACGTGACGCGCTGCTGGAGCGGATCGCGCATCTGCGCGTGGCGCTTCTGACCAGCGCGCCGCCGTCCCGTCCGGTTCCACCGCTCAAGCTTTGCAGAGACAAAGGCATCACCATCTTCGGCGGCAACGATGGCATTCGCGACACCTGGTCACCGTATGGCGTACCGGACATGCTCGAACGCGCAATGCTGATCGGCATGCGTTACGACTTGCGACGCGACGACGACATCGCGATTGCGTTCGACTGCGTGAGCAACGCGGCCGCCCAAGGTTGCGGTTTCAGCGACTACGGTCTGCACGTCGGCGCACGCGCGGATCTGGTGCTGGTCGATGCTCAATCCGTCGCGCAGGCCGTGGTTAGCCGGCCCAAACGCCGCCTGGTCTTGGCGAATGGACGCATCGTCGCGCGTAACGGCGAACTGGTCGATGCTGTGTAACGGTGTAATGGTGTAACGGCGCACGAGCAACCTCACACGAAGAACCCGTATATGAACGATAAGCAACAGGTCGACATACTGATCGAACACGGCTGCGTGATTACGCTCGATCCCGCACGCCACGTTATCGAAGACGGCGCGGTGGCAATCAGGGGCGATCGCATCGTCGCCGTCGGCGAGACTCGCGCACTTGCGCAGCAGTACCAGGCAGACCGCGTGGTCGATGCCCGCCGCAAAGCCGTTCTGCCAGGCCTGATCGACGCTCATGCCCACGCCGGTCACGCCATGCTCAGAACCATAGGCGGCGCGAACGGCAATGCGTGGTCGGCGGCGTGCGAGGCGATCTATACACGCGCCTCGGACGAAACGTTCTGGGAAATGGAATCGCATCTTGCGGCACTGGAGCGCCTGAAGGCCGGCGTGACGACAGGCGTGTCGCTGCTCGGCGGCGGAGACTCGATCATGCGCGTCGACGACCCCGTCTATGCGCGGCGCCACTGTGACGCGGTGGTTAAAACGGGCACTCGCTCGATCGTCGCGGTGGGACCCTCGCGACCGCCCGAGCCGCGCGCCTACACCCGGCACGATGCGAACGGCAGCGTGACGCGCGAGATCGATTTCGAGCAAATGTACGACGTATGCAAGGACATCGTCGACGCATGCCATGGCGACGCCAATGGCCGCATCCAGATTGCGCTGACGCTGCCCGTCTATGCACCGCAGCACTACCCGGAGCACGCGGCACACGAACAGGTTTTCCGGCATCAAGCCGGGCGCTACGCGGAGTTGGCCCAGGAACGCGGCCTAAGCCTGACGCAGGATGGTCACCGCACCGGCACGCTGGATTTCGCACATCGGGAACTGGGACTGCTGAACGCGAAGTCGTTCATGTCGCACGCCATCGATCTGAACGCCGCGGACATCGCCGCGTGCGTCGAAACAGGCGCCTCGATCGTGCATAACCCAAGCGCGATCATGTCGATTATCGGCCGTTGTCCTGTGCCGGAACTCATCGACGCCGGCGTGACGGTGGCGATCGGCTCGGATGGCGCGGCGCCCGATCGCGGCTACGACATGTTCCGCCACATGTGGCAATGCATGCATTACCACCGTCGTCATTTTCGTGACCCGGACATCCTGCCGCACGGCAAGGTGCTCGAAATGGTCACGATCGACGCCGCCAAAGCCTTGTCGATCGATCATGAACTCGGTTCGCTCGAAGCGGGCAAGCTGGCCGACATCATTCTGATCGACCTCTATAAACCGCACCTCATGCCGATGAATATGCCCGTTCATCGCGTCACCTGCTTCGCGAATGCCGGCGACGTGTGCATGACGATGGTCGGCGGCAGAATTCTGATGGAGAACTACCGGGTGCTGTCGGTCGACGAAGGCGGCATTCTCGAACGAGTGACGGCGGCTGCGGATCTCGCGTTCGACCGCGCAGGTCTGCGTCATCTGCTGGAAACCCCGCCAACGCTGTGGCGAGGCAGCCACTATTGAGGCCGGAGCGGTTTTATCGCGGAGCGTTGAGCGTCAACTTCATATGCCGGTTGACGTCCTTGTACAGGAGGTAGCGGAAACGGTCGGGTCCGCCGGCGTAGCAGGCCTGCGGGCAAAAGGCACGCAACCACATGAAGTCACCGGCCTCGACTTCGACCCAGTCCTGGTTCAATCGATAAACCGCTTTGCCTTCCAGTACATACAGGCCGTGCTCCATCACGTGGGTCTCGGCGAACGGAATCACGCCGCCAGGCTGGAACGTGACGATGTTGACGTGCATGTCGTGGCGCATGTCGTTCATGTCGACGAAGCGCGTCGTCACCCAGCGGCCGTCGGTGCCGGGCATGGGGATCGGCTCGATGTCCTGCTCGTTCGTCACGAAGGCCTCCGGCAGCGGCAGACCCTCAACGCGCTCATAGTGCTTGCGAATCCAGTGGAAACGGGCCGTGTCGCCGCTGCGATTGCGCAACGACCAGTCCGTGCCGGGTGGAATGAACGCGTAGCCACCGGGCTTCAGAACATGCGCGGCGCCGTGCAGCGTGACTTCGATTTCACCGTCGACAACAAAGAGTACGCCTTCGGCGTTCTCGTCCTGTTCGGGATGCTCGCTGCCGCCGCCGGCGCCGACTTCCATGATGTACTGCGCAAACGTCTCGGCAAATCCGGACAGCGGGCGCGCCAGTACCCACAGGCGGGTCTTCTCCCAGAAAGGCAGATGGCTGGTGACGATATCGCGCATAACGCCTTTGGGAATGACCGCATACGCTTCGGTAAACATCGCGCGGTCTGTCAGCAGTTCGGTCTGGGCGGGATGACCGCCGTGAGGTGCATAGTAAGTGCTCCGTGACATTCGCCACTCTCCTTGATAATTCACGTTGATGTTCCGATGCCGGCGCGCACGCCATGTATCGGCTCCCTGCCGGACGGCATTTTCAGGCGACGATGCCAGATCCTGGCGTCATGACCTTGAACTGCAGACGGGACGCATCGCCCCAGAATTGCCCGCTTCGGACAATGGCCCGATCAGCCGGTACGGCAGCGACGGCAGCCGCGGCGTTCGGCGCTTTCACCACGACGAAGGTCGCCTCATGACCGACCTTCAGTCCGTAGCCACTTTTCTCCAGCACCGCAGCGCCCGCTTCCGTCGCCATGTGCAGCGCAACGCGCAGTTCTTCGTCGGTATAGAAACCGGAGCGGTAACCAACCAGCATGGCTCGTTGCAACATGTCGCCGTTGCCATACGGCCACCACGCGTCCTGAATGTTGTCGTTACCGGTGAACACGCGCACCCCTGCTGCGCGCAGTTGCAGGATCGGCGGGAACGCCCGATCGCCGGGAGCATTCGTCATAATCGATACACCGGCTTCGGCAAGCGCAGCGGCTATACGATCGGCCACTTCGGGCGCGACGTCGCCGAGCCCGTAGGCGTGGCTCACCGAGACCCGGCCGTTCAATCCCAACGCCTTGGTACGCGCGGCAATACGGTGCAGCTGATCGATACCTTGCTGCCCCGGTTCATGGAGGTGAATATCGATTTTCACGCCGCGCTTTTCAGCAATGCCGAAGACAATGTCGAGTTGACCCTCAGCGTCACCATCCAGCGTGGTCGGATCGATACCGCCCACGACCTGTGCCCCTTCGCGGGCTGCCGCATCGAGAATTTCCGCCGTGCCGGGGCACGATACGACGCCCGCCTGCGGGAACGCGACGAGTTCGATATCCACAACGCCGCGCCATTTCTCCCGCGCTTCCATCACGGCATGCAGATTGGTCAGTCCCGTCGTTGCGTCGACGTCGACATGGCTGCGCATCGCAATCGTGCCGAACGACGCGGCCTGGCGAATCAGTGCGTCGGCACGCTCGACGATAGGCGCGGCACTTGCCAGTTCCTGCTTTTCGATAGCGAGACGCTCACGCAGGCTCCCGACGTGCCGATGCGGACGCCAGCGGTCGCCCACGAAGCTTTTATCGAGGTGAATATGGCCATCGACAAATCCGGGCAACACCAGATGTCCTTCCAGATCGACGATCTCCGCACCGTCGGTCTGCGGACGCACCGGACCGATGCCGGCCAAACGGCCCTCACGCACAGCGAAGTTGAGCGGATTGCCGTCGGCGTCTACGGCATTGACGAATACGCGGTCGAACATGGTTCTGCCTCTGCAAATCAGGACTCGAGGACTCATCCGGCGCGCCCTGATCGGATAGCGTTCGTCGCGCTGCAATGGCCCTGTATGGAATAGGTCACTGCACCATATCGGACAACGGCAGTATCTACAAATTAAATGTTGCGATGGACTATATTCATTTTCCAAATAGATATGAATTCGCGCACGTTAGAAGAAGTGCCGCAATCCGATTCCGACTACCGACTGAACGTCGCCTGAGGCAGGCGAAAGCGTATTGATCTGCGCGTGCGCGAACGGCGACCCATCCCCGGTGACGCGTTGATAAACGCCTTGCGCATAGACACTGGTGCGATGCGACAGCGCATACTCGGCCACTAGCCCGAGCTGGTTCCAGTGTGGCGCGCTGCCGTTCACTTTGGCCGCCGTGTAGGTGTACGCACCTTCAACGCTGAAGGTGGGCGTCAGATGATAGACCGCATTGATTTCGACATTGTCGAAGCTCATCGAACTCGCGCCGTCAAAGCCCGGGCTCTGGTACTCGCTGGTGGGCTCCGACAATGTCGTGCGCGTGATGTTGGCATGCAGTTCCGCACGCTGGAACGCATAGCCAATACCGATGCCATAAATGCGCTGCCCGTTCGATGTGAAATTCGCGTCCGCCGCATCTACCGCACCCAGGGTGCCAGCGCCGTCGTCGCCTGGATGGTCGAGCTGTTCGTAGACAAGCGCGGCACTGAACGGACCGGCCCGATAGCGTGCGGCGGCTTCCCAGACGCGGTTGTCGGCGAAACCCGAGCCAGTTCCCGAGCTCGACCCGGCCTTGTTGCTGAATGCATAGGTGGCGCCGACGTCAAATCCGGCAACGCTGATGCTCTCGTATCGCACCGCATTGTTCAGCAGGAAAGAGTCCCACAGATTGTCGTTGTCGAACGGGTGCGCAAAGAACGTTCCGCCCCAACTGCCGACCGCGGAGAAGTCGCCGAGATAAGCGATCATCGAATCCGACTGACGGCCGAGTTTGAGTGTACCGAGACGGTCATTCGCGAGACCGAGCCATGCGTAGTCGCCAAACATCCGGCCGCTCGGCCACGAAGTGCCGTTATTAGCGGAGAAAGTGGTGGACAGCATGAACAGCGCCTTGTTGCTGCCGCCGAGATCTTCGGTGCCGCGCAGGCCCCATTTGGTTGGCGCCGTGGTACCGCTAACCATCTGGACCGCGCGTGAGCCGCCCTGGTTCGGGGTATAGACAATGCCCTGGTCGATGATGCCGAATAGCGTAATGCTGGTGTCGTCGCTTGCGTGTGCGCCGAGCGCGACCGCGCTCAGCACGCAGCCCAATAGTGCGTGTCGTTTCATGGTGTGGTTCAGCAGGTAGAGGTCGAACGCCATGCCGCGCGCGAGGCGGGTCTCGCGCGCCGGCAACAGCGCAACTGGTGGATGCGACGTTTACTTCGTACTGGCCCCTGCGTCCAGGTATTTGTGCGTGAGCCGCTCTATCGTGCCGTTCTGCTTGAGTTGAGCGATCGCTGCGTCGAGCATCTGCAGCGTGTGCGCGTCGGTCTTGCGCACGCCGATCACGCTGCTTGCGGAGAGCATCGCGGGATCGACGATCTGCGGCCCGGCCAGTTCGAAATTCCTGCCCTCCGGCTTTGCAAGGAAACCCAGTTGAGCGGCGGCGCCGACGACCAGTGTACCGTCGAGCCGTCCGTTCAGCAGGTCGGCATACACGCTGTTCTGATCCTGATACTCGACGATCGACACACCGTGCGTAGCCCAGTTCTGCTTCGCGAACACCGCCTGCGTCGAACCTTGCAGCACGCCGATACGCTTGCCGGCCAGCGACGTCCCATTGGGCTGCAAGTGAGCGGTCTTCGCGGCAACGAGGCGAATATCCGCGGGATACAGCGGCGTCGTGAAATCCATCACCGCGCGTCGTGAAGCCGTGGCCGCAAGCGACGCATTGATCGCATCGAATTTGCGCGATTGCAACCCGGCGATCAGTCCGTCGAAACTGCCCTCCACCCATTCGCATTTCACATGCGCGGCAGCGCACAGGCTATTGCCGATCTCGATGTCGAGCCCCACGAGCTGGCCGCTCGGCAATTTGTATTCGTACGGCGGATAGGTCGGATCGGTGCCGAAGCGCAAGGTTTCGGCCTGCGCCGGCTGGGCGGCAACAAGGGCAAGGGCGGCGGCAGCGAGTGCCGGCAGCAAGCGCTGCTTCATAGGTGTCTCCTGACTGGAACAAGTGGCTGTATTTGTGATGCGGCCGATGCGGCTGATGCGAAAGGACGGGCTAGGCGTCGAGACGCGCGAGGGCCAACGTCACGAAGAAGCGCACGCCGAGCGGCAGCACTTCGTCGTTGAAATCGAACTCGGGGTGATGGCAATAGACCCCGCCCTGGCCAAGCAGCACATAGGCGCCGGGGCGACGCAATAGAAACTCAGAGAAGTCCTCGGAGCCGTTGAGCGGCGGAAAATCGCGCAGCACGTTCTCCGCGCCGAACACTTCCTCCGCCGCTGCTGCCGCAGCTTCGGCCTGCACACGATGATTGATCGTCGCGGGCGAGCTGCCATAGAACGTCACCGCGATCTCGCATTCGGTCGCGAGCGCGACGCCCGCGCAGATCGACTCGATGCGCGCCTTCATCCGTTCGCGCACGCTTTCGTCGAACGTGCGCATGGTGCCCGTCATCTGCGCATGCGAAGGAATCACGTTCGACGTGGTGCCCGCATGAATGCTGCCGATGCTGAGTACGACAGCCGAAGCAGGATCGATCGCGCGGCTCACCACAGTCTGCAGCGCGCAAATGAGTTGTGCGGCAGCCGCGATCGGGTCCCGGGTCTTTTCAGGCGACGAGCCATGACCGCCAACGCCGGTCACGTCGATCCGCATCTCGTCGCACGACGCCAGCATGGCGCCGTCGCGTACGCCGAACGTACCCGGTGCGAAATGCGGCGCATTGTGCATGCCGTAGATCTCGTCGTACGGAAAACGGCTTTCGAGCCCGTCGGCCAGCATGGCCAGCGCACCACCGCCGGTTTCCTCGGCGGGTTGGAAAATCAGCACGAGCGTCCCGGCGAAATCTCGATGACGACTGAAATGGCGTGCCGTGCCGAGCAGCATCGCGGTGTGGCCGTCATGGCCGCAACCGTGAAATACCCCTTGCCGCAACGAGCGGTGCAACGGACGGCCCTCTTCTTCCATCGGCAGCGCATCCATGTCGGCGCGCAATGCGATGGTGCGCCCCATGCCGGGCGTCGTACGCGTGCCACGAATGACGCCGACCACGCCCGTTTTGCCGATACTTGTGTATGTTTCGATATCCTAGGCGCGCAGTTTCGCGGCGACGAGTTCGCTTGTGCGTGTCTCGTCGAAGGCCGTCTCCGGATTGGCGTGAATGTCTCGCCGCAATGCCACCAGTTCGTCGATGTCCGCATCGATAACGTTCAGTCCCACTTTCGCTCCTTGTCTTGAGTGCTGCCGGCCGCGCGCCTCGTGAACAGCGGCGGAGTGGCTATACTAGCCAGCCCCGCGACTGGTCAATTTCCAGTTTTTTATGTACATAGCCAACGCTTATGGGCCGCGGACACCATGAAAACCACTCAATTACGCACCCTCGTGGCGATTGCCGAGCACGGCACGCTGATGGCCGCCGCCGACGCGCTGTGCCTGTCGCAGCCGGCCGTCACCAAGAGCATCAAGGAACTGGAGGCGCGCCTCGGCGTGCAACTGCTGTTGCGCAGTGGCTCGGGGATTCGTTTGACACCGTATGGCGAAGCACTGCTCCGGCGTGCGCGGACTATCGTGACCGAGATCGCGCGGGCCGAGCAGGAGTTGGAGGAGATGAAGTCGTCGGCCGGGCGAACACTCGAGATCGGCGTGTCGCTGCTCGCGGCGTCGATCGTCGTGCCTGAAGCAATTCACGCTTTCCGCAAGCGATTTCCCGATGTGCAGCTCGACGTGCACGAGTACCAGACCACGCGTCTCATCGACGGCCTGCGCGACGGCTCATTCGACATGTGCATCGGTTTTACCGGCGAAGGGGACCCCAGCAACGAGTTCCGCGTAACACCGCTCGGCAAGGTGTCGCAATCGCTGGCGGTCAGGTCGGGCGATCCGCTGGCCGGCGCAACACAGCTTGCTGGTTTGCGGGAAGCGCACTGGCTCTACAACTACACGCGCAAGAGCGTGCCCGCATTCTGGGCCGCGTTAACCGCGCGCGCGGGTGATACAGGCGGGACGCTGGCCCCGCCTTCGAAGATCACGGTCTGCACCGCGCGGCGGCTCTATGCCGAGCTCGCCAGCGAAGCTGGCGTGGTGAGTGTCTGGCCGGATTTCCAGTTGAACGAGGAAATCGAGTGCGGGACGCTGGAACGCGTCGCGCTCGATTTCGCACTGCCGCCCCTCGCGCTCAGCCTGATTCATCGCAAGGATGGCGTGCTGGGCGATGCGGCGGAATATTTCATCGACTGTCTGAAGAACAACGCGCTGCCAGCCTGAACGCGCGACGCGGCGCGAAACCGAACTCCGCCGTGCCGCGCTGTGTCGTGCCGCGCCGTGCCCTGCCGACGCGAGACACGCTACCGGCTTGAGCCACGCCTCCCGAACAGCGAATCCCGTTCCCCCTGCAAACTCACCGGCCCATCAGCCTGCCACCTGGCGTTTACCCGAAAAACGCATTTTGTCGACTATTTATCGATAAATTATCGTGTTAGATTTCGTCGCCCGCGCATCATTGCAACCTGGCGCAACCCGTCGCATCACGGGTGCAACCAGTCTGCGCGAGGCATCTGAAACAACACGCACAGCGGCAAAACAACGACATAGCAGCGACACAGGAGAACAGCATGTGGGTCTTAATTGGCGTGCCGATCGTCGTACTCGGCTTCGCATTGCGCTTCAATGCGCTACTGGTGGTGACGATCGCGGGAATCGCCACCGGCATCGCCGGGGGCTTGCAACCGGTGGAGATCGTCAGCGCGTTCGGCAAGGCATTCGCCGATAACCGCTACATGGGCCTGATCTGGCTCACGCTGCCCGTGATCGCGCTGCTCGAACGCAACGGCCTGAAAGAACAGGCCAAACACCTGATTTCGCGCCTGCACGCCGCCACCACGGGCCGCGTGCTGATGCTCTATTTCGTGATTCGCCAGATCACCGCCGCGCTTGGGCTCACTTCGCTCGGCGGCCATGCGCAGATGGTGCGTCCGCTGATCGCGCCGATGGCCGAGGCGGCCGCCGCGAACCGCTATGGCGAACTGCCCGACGCGGTGCGTCAGCAGATCCGCGCGAATGCGTCGGCGGTCGACAATATTGCCGTGTTCTTCGGCGAAGATATTTTCATTGCGATCCAGTCGATCCTGCTGATCAAAGGTTTTCTCGAACAGAACGGCATCGTCGTCGAGCCCTTGCACGTGTCCGTATGGGCGATTCCCACGGCGGTGGCGGCACTCATAATTCACGTCGTGCGCCTGATGCTGCTCGATCGCAATCTCTCGCACAAGATGAATGCGCTGGGCGCGGCGTCGGGACAGCAACGAGGTATTGCACGATGATGATCAAGCTCGAATCCCTCTACGTGCTGGCCGGTTTGATGTTTGCCGCGTTCGCGCTCTTCAATCTGCAAGACCGCTCGAACCCACGCCGTATCGTCAACTTTCTGTTCTGGGGTATCTACGCAATCACCTTTATGTTCGGCGGAGAACTGCCGCATTTCGTGACCGGCTGTCTCGCGATTGCACTCGCCCTGATCGCCGGGTCCGGCAAGCTCGGCAAAGGCAAAACCAACGGCAATAGCGAAGCGGCCGCCACGCGCCGCGAAGCCAACGCACGGCGCTTCGGCAATAAGCTTTTCATCCCGGCGCTGCTGATTCCGGTCATTACCCTGCTCGGCACCTTGACGCTGAAATATGTACCGTTCGTCGAGCCGAAGAACGTCACGCTGATTTCACTGGTGCTGGGCACGCTGGTCGCCTTCGGCGCCGCGCTGTTTATGTTGCGCGACTCGCCGGTGCATGCGCTGAAAGACGCGCGGCACACCATGGATACCGTGGGTTGGGCCGCGATTCTGCCGCAGATGCTGGCCGCCCTCGGCGCGCTGTTTGCGATTGCCGGTGTGGGCCACGTCGTGTCGGATCTCGTGAAAACGTGGATTCCGGTCGACTCCGCTTTCGCAGTGGTCGCAGCTTATACATTCGGCATGGCGATCTTCACGATGATCATGGGTAACGCGTTTGCCGCGTTTCCGGTGATGACAGCCGGCATCGGCCTGCCATTGATCGTGCATCAGTTCCATGGCAACCCGGCCATTCTCGGTGCGATCGGCATGTTGTGCGGCTTCTGCGGCACTTTAATGACCCCAATGGCCGCCAACTTCAATATCGTGCCGGCCGCGCTGCTTGAACTGAAAGACCAGAATGGCGTGATCAAGGCTCAGTGGCCAACTGCTTTACTATTGCTGATCGTCAATACCATACTGTTGTACCTGTTTGTATTCCGCTTTTGAGGAGGCGCCGATGACTGTTCAACTCACGCCCGAATTCGCGTCTAAATTCGCCAATCTCGCACTCGCCCATCTCACGCGCGAGTATCCGAACAAGCTGACCCATTCGCTTGCCGGTCCGCAAGACGTGCAGGGCCCGCGCGCGCTGCATCCGATTTTTTACGGCAGCTACGATTGGCATTCGTGCGTGCATGGTTACTGGCTCATCCTGCATCTGCTCGACCGCTTCCCCGATCTGCCTGAAGCAGCGCGCATTGTCGCGGTGGTCGACGAGCATTTCACCCCGGCAAATGTGGCCGGCGAGCTGGCGTATCTCGATCTGGCGCATAACCGCGGTTTCGAGCGCCCGTATGGATGGGCCTGGCTGCTTGCACTAAGCGCGCAACTGCACACGCTGAAGCTATCGGAAGCGGCGCGCTGGTCCAAGGTTTTTGCGCCCTTGACCGAGGCCTTTGTCGAGCGCTTCGAGGAATTTCTGCCGAAAGCGACCTACCCGTTGCGCGTCGGCACGCACTTCAACATGGCATTCGCGCTTGCGCTCACGCTCGATTTCGCGCGGCAAACCTCGCGTGAATCGCTCGAAGCGCTGCTGGTCAACACGGCGGAGCGCTGGTTCCTGAACGATGTCGCGTGTCAGGCCTGGGAGCCGGCCGGCGACGAGTTCCTGTCGCCTTCGCTGATGGAAGCGGAA
The DNA here is from genome assembly GCF_009455635.1 of Paraburkholderia agricolaris. Lineage (NCBI taxonomy): Bacteria > Pseudomonadati > Pseudomonadota > Betaproteobacteria > Burkholderiales > Burkholderiaceae > Paraburkholderia > Paraburkholderia agricolaris. The sequence continues at coordinate 1,390,204 of NZ_QPER01000002.1, read as the reverse complement.
TTGATGCGGCGGGTGTTGCCGCCCGCGCAATTCAGCGAATGGTTCAGGCGCTTTCTGCCGGATCTCGGCGCGAAGAACCCGGCCACGCTGTTCGAACCTGTCACCGTGACCGATCGCACCGACGGCAAGATTGCCCACCTGGATGGCCTGAACCTGAGCCGCGCGTGGTGCCAGCGTTCGCTGGCGCGCGCATTGCCGGCCGGCGACGTGCGCCGCACCGTATTGTTCGATTCGGCCGAACGTCATCTTCAGAGCGCCCTGCCGCACGTGGCCGGCGACTACATGGGCGAACATTGGCTGGGCACGTTCGCCACGCTCGCGCTGGAAGCATAAGCGTGTGGCAATAGAACCGTCGTTAAGCGGGCCGGATTTGAAGCGCGCTTAATGCCCCCGGTCGCCAACCCTATAAAAAACGGCGCCGCGTACGTGAATCGGTTTTGGCAAGCTACCGATTCGCGCCGCGAGCGCCGTTTTCGTTTGCTGTTTCTTTTGCTACGTGATTCAGGAGCCGTCTGTTGCGAGCCGGCCGGCGAACTCGCCGGCTCGACACATTACTGGCCAGTCAGCTTTTTAGGCTTCGGCGGCGCCTGAACCTTGTTGTACTGAAACGCGGGCGTCGCCTTCAATGCATCTTTCGTCGCGCCTGCCAGATAGAAATTCCCCGAACGAATATCCAGTGCGGCGATAGGCACGGCTACGTCATGCGACGCCACGCCGAGGAATCCGCCGGCGGAGACAATGGCGGCGGACAGCGAACCATCGGGAGCGACCACCAGATCGCGGATCGTACCGATCTTTTCGTTCTGGTCGTTATACACGCCCTTGCCGAGAATGCTCTTCTTCACACTCCAGCCGCTCAGCAGCGCATTCGATTGCTCGACCGTGACGCTCAAGGGCTGCGTGCCGGCCACTTGTGCCTGCGCGCCAAAACTGGTTGCAGCTACCGCGACCACAATAACAAGCTTGCTCAACTTCATATCGTTCACTCCGTTTCTGATGGGCTTGACCGGCGCATGATCCGCGCCGAAGGAATCGCTGCAAAACGATCATACAGACTACGCGGCGCGTCTGCATCCAGTGCGGCCATCCGAACGAACCCGCCACTCATTGCTGCCACGGAAAAAGTGGCGGCACGGCCCAAAGCGCATAACGGTAAAATCGAACCAGGCGATGACGCCCGTTTAGAGGTGGCAGTTTGACTGAGCTTGAACAGGGTTTCATTCTGACCCGACATTGGCGGGATACCCCCGCCGGCACGGAGGTGGATTTCTGGCTGGCAACAGACGGCGGGCCTCGTCACATCCGCTTGCGCCCTCAGCCTTCAGTGGCTTTCATTCCGGCCGCGCACCGGGAACGCGTGGAAACGATCCTGCGCCGTGAGGCGCCGCTCGATCTGCGTCCGCTCGATCTATGCGATTTCCAGCATCGGCCGGTCATGGGGCTCTACTGTCCGCAATACCGGCAATTGACCGGTCTCGAGAAGCGCCTGCAGCAAGGCGGCGTCGACGTCTACGAGGCTGATATCTTCCCGCCCGAGCGCTACATGATGGAGCGCTTCATCACCGCGCCGGTATGGTTCGGCGGCGATGCGCAGCAAGGCGGCCCGCTGCTGAACGGCGAATTGAAACCGGCTACGGACTACCGTCCGTCATTGAAGCTGGTGTCGCTCGATATCGAAACCAGCGCGCACGCCGAACTCTATTCCATCGCGCTCGAAGGATGCGGACAGCGTCAGGTCTATATGCTCGGGCCGCCGAACGGCGACGCCGGCGGTGTCGACTTCGACCTCGAATACTGCGAAACCCGCGCACAGTTGCTCGAAAAACTGAACACGTGGCTGGAACGGCACGACCCCGATGCGATCATCGGCTGGAACCTTGTGCAGTTCGATTTGCGTGTGCTGCAGCAGCACGCCGAACAGTATCGCGTGCCGCTGCGACTTGGCCGCAGCGGCGCCGTGATGGAATGGCGCGAGCACGGCCATAAACAGAATCATTTCTTCGCGGGCGCTGCGGGACGATTGATCATCGACGGTATCGAAGCGTTGCGCTCCGCAACGTGGAGTTTCCCTTCGTTCAGCCTCGAATATGTGGCGCGTTCCGTGTTGGGCGAAGGCAAGGCGATCGACAATCCTTATCAACGCATGGACGAAATCCAGCGCCGTTTCGACGAGGACAAGCCGGCCCTGGCGCGCTACAACCTGAAAGATTGCGAGCTGGTCACGCGCATCTTTGCGAAAACCGAACTGCTGTCGTTCCTGCTGGAGCGCGCCACCGTGACCGGCCTGCCCGCGGACCGCAGCGGCGGATCGGTCGCGGCGTTCACGCATCTATATATGCCGCGCATGCATCGGCAGGGTTACGTCGCACCGAACCTCGGCGACGTAGCCGGCGCCGCGAGCCCCGGTGGCTTCGTGATGGATTCGCGGCCCGGCCTCTACGATTCCGTGCTGGTGCTCGACTACAAGAGCCTGTACCCGTCGATCATCCGGACGTTTCTGATCGACCCGCTAGGACTCGTGGAAGGCATGCTGAATCCCGCCGACGATCAATCGGTACCGGGTTTTCTCGGCGCACGCTTCTCACGCACACGCCATTGCTTGCCTTCAATCGTCGGCCAGGTGTGGCAGGCACGCGAAGCCGCCAAACGCGGGCACAACGGGCCACTTTCGCAGGCCTTGAAGATCATCATGAACGCCTTCTACGGCGTGCTCGGTTCCACCGGCTGCCGGTTCTTCGACCCGCGCCTCGCGTCGTCGATCACAATGCGCGGCCATGAAATCATGCACGCCACGCGCGAGCTGATCGAGGCGCAAGGCTATGAGGTCATTTACGGCGACACCGATTCGACGTTCGTGTGGCTGAAGCACGCGCATAGCGAAGAAGACGCGAGCCGGATCGGCCGCACGCTGGTCGAGCATATCAATGCGCAATGGCGGCAGAATCTGCAGGCGCGCTTCGGCCTCGAGAGCGCGCTGGAGTTGCAATTCGAGCGGCACTACAAGCGCTTTTTCATGCCGACGATTCGCGGTGCCGAGGAAGGCAGCAAGAAACGTTATGCCGGGCTGACTGTTTTGCCGGATGGCAGCGAAGACATTGTCTACAAAGGGCTCGAAACGGTGCGCACCGATTGGACGCCGCTTGCCCAGCAGTTCCAGCAGGAACTCTACGGGCGAATCTTCAGGCAACAGCCGTATCAGGACTATGTGCGCGACTATGTGCGCGATACGCTGGCGGGAAAACTGGACGATCAGCTCGTGTACCGCAAGCGCTTGCGCCGTTCGCTCGGCGAGTACGAACGCAACGTGCCGCCGCATGTACGCGCTGCACGCGTGGCCGACGAGTTCAACCGGCAACAGGGACGTCCGTTGCAATACCAGAACGGCGGCTGGATCAGCTATGTGATGACAACCGCCGGACCGGAACCGCTCGAAACCTTGCGCTCGGCGATCGACTACGAACACTATCTGACACGGCAGTTGCAACCGGTTGCGGATGCGATCCTGCCGCTCTTGCGCGACGATTTTACGACGTTGATGTCGGGGCAGAAACAGTTGTTCTGACTCGTTCTACTTCGAAATCTTCTCCAGCTCCAGACCCTTCGTACGCGGCCCCATCAGACCGATCGCCAGCATCACGATCAGCATCGCACCGGCGATGAACACGAACACGCCTGTGGTACCGAAGTGCTTCAACACTGCCGCGATCAGAAAGGCTGTGAAAATCGCCGAGAAACGGCTCCACGAATAAACAAAGCCCACTGCCCGCGCGCGGATGCTGGTCGGAAAGAGCTCGGTCTGGTACGCATGGAAGCTGTACGAAATGATGTTGCCCGCGAGCGTCAGACACACCCCGAGGCTCACCAGCAACACCGCGCCGGATGCCTGGCTGAACCAGAGGCCGCACACGATATTCACGGCCGCCATCACCACGATTACCGTCTTGCGCTCGAAGCGGTCGCCGATAAAGAGGCCGATTATCGGACCGATCGGCGCGGCCAGCGCAATCACGCTCGAGTACATCAGGCTTGTGGTGATCGTAATGCCCTGCTTGATCAGCAGCGTCGGCACCCAGTTCGCGAAACCATAGAAGCCGACCGTCTGGAAAATATTGAAGAGCGTCATCATCACGGTACGGCTGCGGTACGGCGGCACCCACATATCGCGGAAGCTGCCGCGCGGCGCAACTGGCACCGGCGCTGCGGGCGGCGGCAGTTCACGGCCGTATTCGCTGCGCACCTTCGCTTCAAGTTCGCACATCACGCGATCGGCTTCGGCAAGACGCCCTTGTTGCGCGAGCCAGCGCGGGCTTTCCGGCAACGCTCGCCGGATCCACCACACGAACAGCGCACCGTGCGCGCCGATCAGCACCACCCAGCGCCAGCCGTCGAGGCCAAGCAGCGTGCGCGGCACCAGCACGTAAGAGAGAAACGCGACCACCGGCACCGCCGTGAAACCGACAGCCTGTTCGCATGCGAAAGCCCGGCCGCGGATCTGCTTGGGTACCAGCTCCGAGATATACGTGCCGATCGTCACCAGTTCGACGCCGATGCCGATCCCCGCCACGAAGCGCCAGAAGTTCAAACCCGTGGCCGTTTCCTGAAACGCCATCACGACGTTGGCTGCCGTGTACCACAGCAGCGAGTACGTGAACACGGCGCGGCGCCCGAAGCGATCCGCCAGAAAACCGCACGCGATCGTACCGATGAACAACCCGCTGAACAGCGCGGCGATGAAACTCGCGACACCGGTCGAGCCGAACAGACCGTGCGTGGTTGCCGTCAACAGGCCGCTTTTGACGAGGCCGGGCGCGACATAGCCGGAGTACAGCAGGTCGTACAGTTCGAAGAAGAAGCCGAGGCTTAGCAACACCACCAGCTTCCAGATGGAGCGCGTAGCGGGCAGCCGGTCGAGACGCGCGGAGATGCTGCCGGCGTCTAGCGTGATAGACGCAGCCGACGCCACGGATGCAGCGGACGCCGTAGCCGTTGCGGAAGACGCCGCACCGCCGGCGCTGCGCGCGGCCGACCCGGCGTGATCGGGGGATGCCATATTGTTTGTCTCCTGGTAGTGCGCTCATGCAGGCGATGCACGATGATGCTCGCCGGGTCCGGTCTTGTGCCGGCCTTCTGGTTACTTTCGCGTATTACACGCACCACGATGCCGGGCCGCAAGGTCCGGCCAGCATTCTAGCCGCGTGCGCGCTTCAATTGTTCGAAGGTGGTGATTTTTCCAGCCAGCGCGCTCGCTGCAACGGTGTAGGGGCTCGCGAGCCACACATTGCCCGGACCGGACCGGCCAGGGAAATTGCGGTTGATCGCGCTGATCGTTACCTCGTTCGCGTTGGCCGACTGCCCCGGTCCGCAGTTCGCACACGAGCCGCAGCCCGGCATCACGAGCGTCACACCCGCGCGCTCGAAAACCGGCAAATAGCCTTGTTCCTCACAATAGGCGCGCACCGCCATCGTGCCGAATTGCAGAAAAAGGCGCGTGCTGCCAGGTACATGCATGCCGTGCTCCACACCCCAACGCAATACCTCGTGGTAGAAGTCGAAGTCTTCGCGTTTGCCTGCCGTGCACGAGCCGCCATACGCGATATCGATCGCGACATCGTTCTCAAGTTGCGGCGCCGGCACGCCATTGCCCGGATCGCCCGGACGCGCGAGCATCGGTTCGATGGCGGTAGCGTCGATACGAATCGTGTCGCGATACGTGGCGCCGGCATCGCTTTTCATCCAGCTTTCAAGGCTGAAGTCGACCCCGCGACGCTCCTTCAGAAACGCCACCGTGCGTTGGTCCGGTTCCACGATGCCCGTGAAGCCACCCAGTTCCGCAACCATATTGGTCAGCGTGGCGCGTTCGTCGATCGACATTGCGCGCACCGCCGCGCCGCCGTATTCGAACACCAGGCCGATCGCACCGCCCGAGCGGATCGCGTCCATCTGCAACAGATGCAGCACGACGTCTTTCGCGGTCACGCCGTCGCGCAATACGCCGTCGATCTCGATGCGCAAGGTTTCCGGCACTTTGCAGCGCACATAGCCCGTCACCCAGCTATTGGCGATTTCCGTCGCGCCCGCACCGAATGCGAGGCAGCCGAGCGCGCCCGAATGCGGCGTGTGCGAATCGGTGCCGCACGCCACCTGCCCCGGCAACGCGTATTGCTCGGCCATCAGCGCATGACAGATACCCTCGGAACCCGGCGAGTTATCGAGCGCGCCGTGCGAGCGCACCGGATAATCGCGCGAGAACGACGTGTGCCCTTCCATCAGATTGGCGACCCCCGGCAGCAATCCGTCACGTACGTGCGGAATGCTTTGTGAAGCGAGCACCAGATGATCCTGAAACGCGATGATGTGATCAGGCGCATGCAGCGGCGCCGGCTTGCCGAACGCGCGATGCATCAGATGCGCGCACATGCCGGTGAAGTAGTCGTGGCTGAAGCGCCAGTCGGCGGCGATGAACACACCGTCGCCGCGCTGCGCGCGCTCGATGCCAGGATGAAGATGACGCTCGATGATCTTCTCGACCAGCGTCTTCGGCTCGGCCGCGCCTGCCGCAGAAGCGGTATTCTCCACGCTCCGTACACGCGGCGCGGGCCAATCGGCGAACTTGCTGTACGCGAGCAATCCGCCGCTGCGAATGATCTGCTGCGTGAGCGCGTCGCGGCCTTTGAGAAACTCGTCGATCGGCACCGCCTCTCCCGCGATCAGACGGTCGAGCACGGAGAAATCGTTGGTAGTAAGGATACCGATGTTGTCGCAATTCTGCTGATAGATGCGCTCGAAACTCTCGGCAACGATCAGGCGGATGCCCGCCGACAACTCCGCCAATGGACTCGATTCACGCGAAGAGCCCTTGCCGTAGCGCTTGCCCGCCACCGTTACCTGAAAACCGGCGTCCTTGACCGCATTGCGACCAACCGGCAGACGCTCACCCGCCTTGAAGCCCACGTACGGATACTGGCCGAGGCGTTCGTCATAGGTGAGCATGACGGTGACCGGTGTGATTTCGTCGGTCGAGACGTTGTCGCGCAGCGGGCCGGCGCTCGCACGCGTGAAGTTTTCGCCCGCCAGTTGTGCCTCGATCACAGCGGGGTCCTGGGACAGGTACAGCACGCGGCCGTCCAGACGAATCGTGTCGCTCATCAGCATTCTCCTTGCACTCACTATACGGCGCATATCGGCGATGCCGAAGTGCTGGTCGAGCAACGCAGACGTCTCGTTTGGCGATGATCGGCGCCCGACCATTCACGCCGGACAGCACTCGCCCCAGCCTCTTTCAAACAACACTTCGCAGAAATTTACGCCCACTCAATTGACATTGATTCTCATTTACAATAAATTTGTAAGGCTTTCGTTACCTCTATTTATCCAATTCACATACACAGTCCGCACATCGTTGCGAACTGCCAGCCAGGTGCTTCTCGTCACCCAGCCAGCTACGGGCTTGTTTGATCGGGAGAACCACACGTGCATCACCTCAATACAGCGCGACGTCCGCTGTGCGCCATGCTGTCCGGCGTTTTTGGCGTCGTCGGACTATGGGCCGCGCAGCCGGCTCACGCAGCGGATACCACGCAAGCTCAGGACCGCGCCGCGTCACTGGCGACCCAGGCCGCGCCATCGGCCCAGCAGGCTCAACAGCCACCATCGACCCAGCCGGCTAAAGCACCGCTCTATCTCGCGTCGGCGCGCTCGCTGGACCCGGTAACCGTCACCGCCACGCGCACCGCTACGGTCCAGAGCCGCACCGCCGCATCGGTATCGGTCATCACGGACGAAGACCTCGAAGAACAGCAGTCCGAAAACATCAAGGACGCCTTGCGCTACGAGCCCGGCGTCACGGTGCGCCGCGCGCCTTACCGGCCCTCGTCGGCCGCGCTGGGCGGTGGCCGCGACAACGATTCGAGCATCAATATCCGCGGCCTCGAAGGCAACCGTATCCTGCTGCTGGAAGACGGCATCCGCCTGCCCTATTCGTTCACCTTCGGCCCGCTCGAAGCGGGTCGCGGCGACTACGCCGATCTCGGCACGCTCAAGCGCATCGAGATTCTGCGCGGCCCGGCATCGGCGCTATATGGCAGCGATGGGCTAACCGGCGCAGTGAACTTCCTGACCAAGGATCCGCAGGATCTGCTCGACATCTACAACAAGCGCACCTATTTTTCGCTGCGCCCGAGCTATGACTCGACCGATCGCAGCTTCGGCGCGACCGTACAGGCAGCCGGCGGCAACGACATGATCCAGGGCATGCTGATCGCCGACGGCCGGCGCGGCCATGAAGTGGACAACCAGGGGACCAACAACTCCGCCAGCACGAAGCGCACCACGGCGAATCCCCAGGACACCTACTCTGAAACGCTGCTCGGCAAGCTCGTCGTCAAGCCGACCGCGCACGATACTTTCAAATTCACCGCCGAAACCGTACGCCAGCGGATCGATTCGAACGTGCTGTCGGCCGTCAATCCCCCCACCACACTCGCCCTGACCGGCAACGACAAGCTCGAACGCAACCGCTATAGCCTCGACTACGACTTCAATAACAACGCTGCCCGCTTTTTCCAGACAGCGCATATTCAGGTGTACTACCAGGATGCGTGGCAGGATCAGAACTCGTACGAGACGCGCGGCTCCTCGGCGTCGCGCACCCGCCTGAGTCACTATGGCGAGCGTGTGTTCGGCGGATCGGCATTTGCGGAGAGCAACTTCCAGACGGGGATTCTTTCGCACAAGCTGCTCTATGGCGGCGACGGCAGTCTCGATCGCGTGAGCGCGATGCGTGACGGCACCGTGCCGGGCGTGGGCGAGGCCGCGTTCCCGAACAAACCGTTCCCCGATACCGACTACCGTCTGCTCGGCGCGTTCATTCAGGATCAGATCAGCTACGGCGCGTTGACCGTCACACCGGGCTTGCGCTTCGACACCTACAAGCTAAGCGCGAAAACCGGCGATCCGCAGTATCTGGGCACCCCGGTTTCATCGAGCGACAACGCGTTGTCGCCGCGTCTGGCCGTGCTATACGAAGTGTCGCCCGCGCTGATTCCATACGCACAGTATGCGCATGGCTTCCGCGCCCCGGCGCCGGACCAGGTGAACAACAGCTTCGCCAATCCGCTCTATGGCTATACCTCGATCGGCAATCCAAACCTGAAACCGGAAACCAGCGACACCATCGAAGCCGGTTTGCGCGGCAAGCTCGGCACCGGGTTCGGTCCGCTGCGCTACAGCGCGGCGATCTTCGCCGGCCGCTATCGCGACTTCATCTCGCAGCAAACCGTGGGCGGCAGCGGACGCCCCAACGATCCACTGGTGTTCCAGTACGTCAACTTTTCCAAGGCCTACATTCACGGTCTGGAAGGACGCGCGGAATGGGCGCTGCCGCACGGCTTCTCGCTCAAGACCGCGATGGCTTTCACCAAGGGCAGCCTGGACAGCGGCAACGCCGCCAGCCAGCCGCTCGACACGATCAACCCGTTTTCGGCGGTGTTCGGCATTCGCTATGAACCGGGCGAACGCTGGTTCGCACAAGCCGATCTGCTGTTCCAGGCGGCGAAAAAATCGAGCGACATCACGCCAAAGAGTTGCTCTTCGCAGACCTGTTTCGCACCGGGCTCCTCGTTCGTGGTCGACCTGCGCGGCGGCTATCGCTTCAACAAACACGTGGTCGCCTATCTCGGCGTATTCAATCTGTTCGACCGCAAGTACTGGAACTGGTCGGACGTGCGCGGCATTGCCGATTCGTCGCCGGTCAAGGACGCCTATACGGCGCCCGGCCGCAATGTGTCGGTCAGCATGAAGATGGATTTCTGATGCTGCGCACCCATACCGCTTTCTCCTCTTTCAACCCGTCATCCGGCATTGCGAGGCACCCATCATGCTGAATTCCGCTCCTAACGACGCAGCTTCATTGCATCAGTTGCGTCATGATTTTCTCAACCTGAAGAGCGCGCAGAAGTTGCGCAACCGCGAGGCAGCGCACGCGCTCGGCATTAGCGAAGGCGAGGCGCTCGCCGCGTTCGTCGGCGAGCATGTGGTGCGGCTCGAGGCGCGCTTTGTCGAACTGTTCGAACAGATGCCGCAACTGGGCGCGGTGATGGCGCTCACGCGCAATGAAGCCGCCGTCCACGAAAAAGATGGCACCTACGAGGATATGAGTCACGACGGCACGGTCGGTCTCGTGCTCGGCAGCGCGATCGATCTGCGGGTGTTCTATCACGCGTGGGCCTCGGGTTTCGCGGTGCGCGAGGAAACCGCGCACGGCGTGCAGAAGAGCCTGCAATTCTTCGATTCGCAAGGTCATGCCGTGCACAAGGTGTTTCTGCGGGAACACAGCAATCACGCCGCCTTCGACGCCTTCGTGGAGCGTTGGCAAATGCGCGACCAGACGCCGGGGCTCAGGCTCGGCGACCCTGTCGCACCGCCCGCTCTGAATCTGGACAGCGATATCGACGTCCCCGCGTTTCAGGCCGCGTGGCACGCGATGACGGATACGCATCAGTTCTTCGGTCTGCTGCGCAAGTTCGGCCTCGCTCGCACCCAGGCGCTGCGGCTGGCCGAACGCCGCTACGCGTATCCGGTCGCCAACGACGCGCTGCAAGGCCTGCTCGAACGCGCCGCCGATAGCGCGCTGCCGATCATGGTATTCGTCGGCAATCGCGGCATGATCCAGATCCATACCGGCCCCGTCAAAAATATCCGTCTGATGGGACCATGGGTCAACGTGCTCGACCCGGGCTTCAATCTGCATCTGCGCGGCGATCTGATTGCGAGCGCATGGGTCGTACGCAAGCCGACCAGCGACGGCATCGTCACGTCGCTCGAACTGTTCGACGCCAACGGCGAGAACATCGCCATGCTGTTCGGCGCACGCAAACCCGGCACCCCTGAACTCGAGGGCTGGCGCGAGTTGATCGCCGGCATCGCGCCACTCGAAAACGGAGCGGCAGCGTGAGCGGCCACATGAGCGGCCAAACGAACGGCAAAACGAACGACGAAATGAGCCGCAGCCGCATCGGCCGGCAGCGGCGCCGCCTCATGTTCGGCGGCGCCGCATTGTTGCTCGGTGCGCTGCCGCCGCGCGCGTTCGCCCAGCCGCAGCGGCGCGTGATCGTGGTCGGCGGCGCGCTCGCCGAGATCGTCTACGCGCTGGGCGCACAAGGTACGCAAGGCGGCGCGAGCAACCTGCTGGTCGGTGCGGATACGACCTGCAGTTACCCCGCCGCCGCGCGCGCGTTGCCGAAGGTCGGCTATCAGCGCGCGTTGTCGGCGGAAGGTTTGCTGTCTCTACGGCCCGATCTGATCCTGGCCTCCGAGGAGGCGGGACCGCCCAACGTGCTTGCGCAAGTCAAACAGGCGGGCGTCAGCGTCGTATCGTTCGCCGAGCAGCACGATGCCGGCAGTGTGCGCGACAAGATTACCGGCATCGCGACGGCGCTCGATGCGAAACCGCAAGGCGACGCGCTCCGCGCCCGTTTCGACGACGAATGGCAGCGCGCCCGCGACACGGTCACCAGCTCGCCACTGGCCACGCGCAAACAGCCGCTGCGCGTGCTGTTCGTGCTGAATCACACCGGCAATGCGGCGATGGTCGCGGGTCAGCGCACTGCCGCCGACGCGATGCTCGCGTATGCCGGTGCGCGCAACGCGATGCAGGGTTTCAACGGTTACCGGCCGCTCTCGGCCGAAGCGCTGGTGAGCGCCGCGCCCGACCTGATTCTGACGACCGACGAAGGGCTGAGCGCGGTGGGTGGCGCGGCGGCCATGCTGGCAAGCCCAGGTTTCGCCGCGACGCCCGCGGGACAGAACAAACGCGTCGTGGCGCTCGACGCGCTGTTCCTGCTCGGCTTCGGCCCCCGCCTGCCGGGCGCCGTGACCACACTGAACCAGCGGCTCGTGGAGGCGTGATGGATACGGAAATCGCTGCGTTCGCATCCGCCCCGCCGCGCACGCTCGCCGAACGGCGGCGGCGCGCGGCGCGCCTCGTGCTGGGCGCGCTCGGCATCGCGACCGGGCTGGCGACGCTCGCGGCGATCTGCATCGGCGCTTATCGAATCAGCCCTGCGCTGGTCTGGTCCGCGTTGCTCGCAAACCCCGCCGAGCTGGCGAGCGATGCGTCGCTTCAGCAGGCCCGCGCGGTCCTGCTGGAAATTCGTCTGCCGCGCGTGCTGCTGGCCTTGCTGGTCGGTGCGGGTTTCGGCTCAGCCGGCAGTGCGTTGCAGGCACTGTTTCGCAATCCACTGGCCGACCCCGGGCTGATCGGCATTTCCAGTGGCGCGGCGCTCGGCGCGGCGACGCTGATCGTGCTCGGTCCCGTGATCGGCGCCGTAAGCCTCGGCTGGCTGCCGGTCGCCGCGTTCATCGGCGCGCTGCTCGTGGCGACGCTGGTGTACCGGCTCGCCGCCGCGCGCGGCAGACTCGCACTGCCGCTGCTGCTGCTCGCCGGCATCGCGATCAACGCGCTGGCAGGCGCGGCGATTGGCCTGCTCACCTATCTCGCCGACGATGCGCAACTGCGCTCGCTCACCTTCTGGAGCCTGGGCAGTCTGGGCGGCGCCCAGTGGCGCGTACTCGCCGCGGTCGCGCCATTCGTGCTGATCGGCGCCGCGCTGATCGCGCGCAACGGCCATGCACTGAACGCGCTGCAACTCGGCGAAGCCGAAGCGCAGCATCTCGGCGTACCGGCTCAGGCGGTCAAGCGCACGGTGCTGGTGGCGTCGGCCCTGGGGGTAGGCGCGTTAGTGTCGTGCACCGGGGTCATCGGTTTCATCGGCCTCGTGGCGCCGCATTGCGTGCGGCTCGCGTGCGGTCCCGACCAGCGCGTAGTGATGCCCGGCGCGATGCTGCTCGGCGCGACGCTGACCGTGCTCGCGGATCTGGCCGCGCGCACCGTCGCCGCGCCCGCTGAAGTACCGCTCGGCATTCTGACCGCGCTGATCGGCGCGCCCTTCTTCCTTGCGTTGTTGTGGCGCAGCCGCAGCCAACTCGGTCTGTGAAACATGCAGATGTCCCTGACTTCATGACGGAGAGCATGCGATGCTCATCACCAGCCACCTTTGCATCACACGCGGCAACCGGTCCATCCTGCGCGATCTTTCGCTGACGATCGAGCCAGGGCGCCTGACCACGCTGCTCGGCTGCAATGGCGCCGGAAAAAGCACCCTGCTGAAAGCGCTGGCAGGCGAATTTCATGGCCATGGTTCAAGCGACGCCGCCCAGCAGAGCGGATCGACCACGCTCAACGGCGCGGCGCTGGCCGACCTCTCGCCGAAGCATCTGGCGCGGCTGCGAGCCGTGCTGCCGCAAGCGTCGAACCCGGTGTTTCCCTTCACCGTCGAAGAAATCGTGTTGCTCGGCCGTTATCCACATGCGACGAGTGGCGCGGTATCGCGCGAAGATCGCAGGATCGTCGCCGAGGCGCTGACGCTCGCCGGCGCCGGGCCACTGACGGGTCGCGAGATCACCACGCTGTCCGGCGGCGAACTCGCCCGTGTGCAGTTTGCACGTGTGCTTGCGCAAATCTGGCCGCGTGCCGGCATGGCGGGAGACAGGGCGGATGAAGCGCCACGCTATCTCCTGCTCGACGAGCCGACCGCCGCGCTCGATCTTGCGCATCAACATCGTTTGCTCGAAACCGTAAAAGCGTTGACGCGCCGCTGGCACATCGGCGCACTCGCGATCGTGCACGACCCGAACCTCGCCGCCCGCTATGCGGACGCAATCGCGTTGCTGGCGGATGGCACGATCATCGCGCAAGGCTCGCCACACGACATCATGCAGCCGGCGCTGATCGAGCGATGCTTTGGATTCGCCGTGCGAATGCTGGATACAGGGGACGGCTCGGCGCCGGTCGCGGTGCCGGCCTGATCGCCCGGCTAGGCCCCGCCGCCGAGGAAGCCGACAAGCGCCGCCGCGCTCGCGCTTAACTGGTCGCGCGACTTGAAGATCATGACGAGACGCCGTAACGCCCAGGCATCGCTCAGGGACAGCAGACGCACGTCGAGCGCATTCACGTAGAGCAGCCCCACTTGCTCCGGCACGATCGCGATGCCGAGGCCGGCATGGACCATCCGGCACAGCGCGTCGAGGCTGCTGACGCGGATCTTCACGTCGATCTGCCGTCCCGCGCCGGCCACCGCCTGCTGCGCAAGCAACTGGGTCAGCGCGCTCTCGCTGCGCAGGCCGACAAAGCTGTCGTCGAGCAAGGCCTCGAACGCCACGTGCGACGCGTCAGCGAGACGATGACCGTACGGCACCAGCACCGCGAGGCGATCTTCCCGATACAGCACCTGCTCGAAGGCTTCACTGCCCGCCACCGGGTTGCAGATGCCAAAGTCCGCGCCATGTTCGCCGACTATCCGCAGCACGTCCGCGCTGTTCTCCTCCTCCAGTTCGATCGACACCTCCGGGAACACCCGCCCGAATGCCGCTACGTCTTCGGGCAAGAACTGCACGATCGACGAAAGATTCGCCACCACCCGCACCCGCCCCTTCGCCCCCGACGAAAAACGCGACAACTCCGCGCTCATCTGTTCGATGCTGCCGATGATCGCCAGCGCATAGCGCAGCACGGTTTCGCCGACCGGCGTCACCGTAATGCCGCGCGACTGCCGCTGGATCACCGGTAAGCCGATCAGCGCCTCGATCTCGGCAATGCGCCGGCTCACGGCGGACGACGCAATGAACTCGCGCTCGGCCGCGCGCGCGATGTTCTGCTCCTGGCAGACGGCGACGAACAGGCGCAGCGAGGTGAGATCGAGTTTCTTCAGAAGGTTTTCCATGGGCTCGCCTGGCGGGGAATCCCTCGATTGTGACGTGCGTTGGCTGATTCGCCAAAGCACCTCTCGGGAGGGTCGGGCAGGCCGGCGAGCGGCGCCGGCATGCCACCAGGAAGGCTTCCTTTGCCGCGTGCAGCCCGAAGCGTCGCTTTTTCGCGTCAGTTTCAACTCCGGCCCGCCGCTGCACCCGCAGGCCACACTGGCTAAAAAACACCTATGATTTAAAAGCGCTTTTTGTCAAAAAGCAGCATTTAATCACTTCAGGAAACAGCTTATTGTAAAAAAGTAGAAACACTTTGGAACCGGTTCCATTTACCATGACGCCGCAATCCGACGACTGCCTCGGAGCGTCATGGCGCGCTCCCTTCTCGTGACAAAGAACAATATGGCTCAATCTCCTCTTACCTCCCGCCGCGGCTTCTTACGCACGGCCATCGCGCTGGTTCCCGCCGGAACGCTCGCCGGCTGCGAAGTCAAGCAGGCGGACACGGCCGCCCAGGGCGCGAGCGGCGCAGCTACCGCAGGCCAGGCTTCCGGTGCCGACTACAAGCCACATTTCTTCGACGCGAAGGAATGGGCCTTCGTCCACGCGGCGGTCGACCGTCTGATCCCCGCCGACAGCGAAGGCCCCGGAGCGCTCGAAGCCGGTGTGCCCGAATTCATCGACCGGCAGATGGACACGCCGTACGCGCACGGCGCGCTCTGGTACATGCAGGGCCCCTTCCAGCAAGGCGCGCCGGAGCTCGGCTACCAGTTGAAGCTCGTGCCGCGCGATCTGTACCGGCTGGGCATCGCCGCGGTGAACGCCTATTGCACCAAAACCTATTCGCATCCGTTCGACGCCCTCGACGCGCCCACGCGTGACACCGTGCTCGCCGCGCTCGAGACCGGAAAGATCGATCTGGCGGACGTCCCGGCTACCGTTTTCTTCGGCCAGTTGCTGCAAAACACCCGCGAAGGCTACTTCTGCGACCCGATCCACGGCGGCAATCGCGACATGGGCGGATGGAAGATGATCGGCTTCCCCGGCGCGCGCGCCGATTTTATGGACTTCGTCAACCAGGACGGCCAGGCCTATCCGTATGGCCCCGTGTCGATCGAAGGAAAGCGCACCTGATGACCACGCAAACCAAACCCCACGCCGACGCGGTAATCATCGGCTTCGGCTGGACCGGTGCGATCCTCGCGAAGGAACTCACCGAAGCCGGCCTCAACGTGGTCGCGCTCGAACGCGGCGAGTATCGCGACACCTATCCGGACGGCGCGTACCCGAACACGATCGACGAGCTGACCTACAACATTCGCAAGAAGCTGTTCCTCGATCTTTCGAAGACCACCGTCTCGATCCGTCATAACGTCGGCGAAACGGCGCTGCCTTATCGTCAGCTTGCCGCGTTCCTGCCGGGCGAAGGCGTTGGCGGCGCCGGTCTGCATTGGTCGGGCGTGCATTTCCGCATCACGCCGGAAGAACTGCGTCTGAAGAGCCACTATGAAGAACGCTACGGCAAGCGCTTCATTCCGGAAGGCATGACGATCCAGGATTACGGCGTCAGCTACGAAGAACTCGAACCGCATTTCGACTTCGCCGAGAAGGTGTTCGGCACCTCCGGCCAGGCTTATAAGGTCAACGGCAAGATAGTCGGCGACGGCAACGTGTTCGACGCGCCGCGCAGCGACAACTTCCCGCTTCCCGCGCAGTTGAACACTTACTCGGCCGAGCGCTTCGGCAAGGCCGCGCATGAACTCGGGCTGCACCCGTACCGCCTGCCCTCGGCGAATACGTCGGGTCCGTACACGAACCCATATGGTGTGCAGATGGGGCCGTGCAACTTCTGCGGATTCTGCAGCGGCTACGCGTGCTACATGTATTCGAAGGCCTCGCCGAATCTGAACATTCTGCCCGCGCTGAAGCCGTTGCCGAACTTCGAACTGCGTTCGCGCTGCCACGTGCTGCGCGTCGAACTCGACGATACGAAAAAGCGCGCCAAGGGCGTGACGTACGTCGATCCGGCGGGCAACGAAGTCTTTCAACCCGCCGATCTCGTGATCGTCGCGGCGTTCCAGTATCACAACGTGCATCTGCTTCTGCTGTCGGGCATCGGCAAGCCGTATGACCCGATCTCGGGCGAAGGCGTGGTCGGCCGCAATTTCGCATATCAGAACCTCTCGACGATCACGGCGTTCTTCGACAAGGACACCTTCACCAATCCATTCATCGGCGCGGGCGGCAATGGCGTCGCGGTGGACGACTTCAACGCCGACAACTTCGATCACGGTCCACTCGGTTTCGTCGGCGGCTCGCCTTTGTGGGTGAACCAGGCCGGCACCAAGCCGATCAGCGGCATCGCGACACCGGCCGGCACGCCGAACTGGGGCGTGGACTGGAAGAAATCGGTGAAGGACCACTATGCGCACACCGTTTCGATGGATGCGCACGGCTCCAACATGTCGTACCGCGACGTGTTCCTCGATCTCGATCCGACCTATCGCGATTCATACGGCCAGCCGCTGCTGCGCATGACCTTCGACTGGAAGGACAACGACATCAAGATGGCGCAATACGTGACCGGGCAGATGCACAAGATCGCGCAACAGATGGGGCCGAAGTCCATCGGCGTCTACACGCGCGAATTCGGCGCGCACTTCGATTCGCGCCGCTATCAGACGACTCACCTGGTGGGTGGCGCGATTATGGGCACCGATCCGAAGACCAGCGTGCTGAACCGTTATCTGCAGAGCTGGGACGTGCACAACGTGTTCGTGATGGGCGCGTCGGCATTCCCGCAAGGCATCGGCTACAACCCGACCGGCCTCGTCGCCGCGCTTGCCTACTGGTCGGCGCGCGCGATCCGCGAGCAGTATCTGAAGAACCCCGGGCCGCTGGTGAGCGTATGAAGAAAATCGACATCCAACGCCTGGGACAGGCATTCAAGCGCGTAAGCGCGGCGTCTGTTTGCGCCGTTGCGACGCTGTGCGCACCGCTCGCCGTGCAAGCGGCAACTCCGGCAGCCAATCAGCCGCAATCCGCCGACGCTGCGTTGATCGCGCACGGCGAATACCTCGCGCGTGCCGGCGATTGCATTGCGTGTCACACGGCGCAATCGGGCAAACCGTTCGCGGGCGGCCTGAAATTCGACACGCCGATCGGCGCGATCTACTCGACTAACATCACACCCGATCGCGACACCGGTATCGGCTCGTGGACCTTTGCGCAGTTCGATCGCGCGGTGCGCGCGGGCGTGCGGCCGAACGGCGACACGCTGTATCCGGCGATGCCGTACCCGTCGTATGCGCGCCTGAGCGACGACGACATGCACGCGTTGTACGCGTACTTCACTCACGGTGTCGCGCCGGTGAACCAGGCGAACCGTGCGGTCGATATCGTCTGGCCGCTGTCGATGCGCTGGCCGCTCGGCATCTGGCGTCATCTGTTCGCGCCGGATCCCGTGACGTTCGACGCACAGCACTATGCCGATCCGGTGGTGGCACGCGGTGCGTACCTCGTGCAGGGTCTCGGCCACTGCGGCGCCTGCCACACGCCGCGTGCGGTGACGATGCAGGAGCGCGCGTTGAGCGATCTGGACGGCAGCGAATTTCTTGCCGGCGGCGCGGCTATCGACGGCTGGGTTCCGTCGAGCCTGCGCGGCAACCCGCGTACCGGCATCGGCGGATGGAGCGAGGCCGATCTCGTGCAGTTCCTGAAGACCGGACGCACCCAGCACAGCGCGGCATTCGGCGGTATGACCGACGTCGTTCAGCACAGCATGCAGCACATGAGTGACGCCGACCTGAGCGCGATCGCGCGCTACCTGAAGACGCTGCCGTCTACCGATCCGCAGGAAACGCCGTACGTGTACAACGATACGGCCGCTCACGCGCTGCGTACCGGCGACGCTACGGCTCCCGGCGCCGCCGTCTACCGCGACAACTGCACCGCCTGCCACCGCAGCGACGGCCGTGGTTACACGCGCGTTTTCCCGGCACTGGGCGGCAATCCGGTCGTGCAGGGCAAGGACGCGACCTCGCTGATTCACGTGCTGCTGACCGGCAACACGCTCGAAGGCACGAAGACCGCGCCGTCCTCGTTCACGATGCCGCCTTTCGGCTGGCGTCTGAACGATCAGGAAGTCGCCGACGTCACGAACTTCGTGCGCACTAGCTGGGGCAATACCGGTTCGACGGTCAGCGCCGCGGATGTCGCGAAGGTCCGCAAGACCGTTAAGGTGACTGCGCCCGAGATGCCTCCCGGCGCTTCACTAAGCCGATAAGCCCGCGCCGCCAGAAATCGCGCAAGCCGCTTCCCCCGCTTCCCGCAGTCTGCTCCGTTGTTCAGGAGCGGACTGCGTGTGCGCGGAAAAAAAGAGAGATCGCCATGCAGGCGACCTGAGATCGACGATCCAACCAAGTTACCACTACGATGAAAAAGCACTTGCTTGCTGCACCCCTGTTGTTGTCTTTCGCGGGTATCGCGTCCGCGCAGAGTTCCGTCATGCTGTACGGCATCGTCGATGCGGGTATCACGTATCGCAGCAACGAACGCACCGGCACCACCGGCGCTTACTCGGGACACTCGAACGTCGCGATGACGAGCGGCAACCTCTCCGGCAGCCGCTTCGGCATCAAGGGTCAGGAAGACCTGGGCGGCGGCTGGAACGCCCTGTTCCTGCTGGAGGACGGTTTCGACATTACGAACGGCAAGACCGGCCAGAACGGCGGGCTGTTCGGCCGTCAGGCGTTCGTCGGGATTGGCAGCCAGCAATACGGCACGGTCACGCTCGGCCGCCAGTACACGTCGCTGAACGACTTCGTCGCGCCGGTTGCGCCGGTCGCGATGGTCGGCGGCTATGGCGCGCATCCGGGCGACATCGACGATCTCGATCAGACCGCGCGGGTCAACAACTCGGTCAAGTACACGAGCGCGAACTACTCGGGCTTCACGTTCGGCGCGTTGTATGGGTTCGGCGGTCAGCCGGGGAGCCTGAAGCAGCAGAACACGTGGAGCGTGGGCGCCGGGTACGGCAATGGCCCGTTGCATGTGGGTGTCGGCTATGAGCGTTCGGACAACAGCAAGAGCGGGACGAAGGATTCGACGTACGGCAAATGGAGC
This sequence comes from Paraburkholderia agricolaris, assembly GCF_009455635.1. Taxonomy (NCBI): domain Bacteria; kingdom Pseudomonadati; phylum Pseudomonadota; class Betaproteobacteria; order Burkholderiales; family Burkholderiaceae; genus Paraburkholderia; species Paraburkholderia agricolaris. The sequence continues at coordinate 1,370,323 of NZ_QPER01000002.1, read as the reverse complement.
GGCACCGACGACGGCCTGTTCAATTCGTCGATCAATGAAGGTTACGCGAGCGCGCAATCGCAACAGATCATCGCCGCGGGCGCGACGTACAACTTCGGACCGGCCATTCTCGGCGTGAACTACAGCAATGTGCAGTACCGCTCGGGTGCCGATTCATTGTTCAACGGGCATGCAACGTTCAACGTCGCGGGCGTATTCGGACAGTGGACCATCCGCCCGGCCGTGCAACTGTTCGCGGGCTATAGCTACACGCGTGGCGGCGAGGTGCAAGGTGTTGACGAGCGTGCGCAATATCACAACGTCACGCTCGGCGCGCAATACAACATGTCGAAGCGCTCCACGGTGTATCTGATGGGCGGCTATCAGCACGCGTCCGGTGTCACGCTGGATGCGCTCGGCAATCCGGTCGCGGCAACCGCATCGGTCAGCGACAAGGGCAACGGCCACTCGTCGGATACGCAGTCGCAGGCGATCGTCAGTATTGGCTTGCGGCATCGGTTCTGACGAGGCTTAGTGCTGTTGCGGGAGCGCGTTGATCAGTTCAAGATGCCGTGCTTCCGTTTCGTCGTCCGCGGGGAACATGCATTCGATACGCAGTTCCTGCGCGGCGACGGTGCGTGGTGTGCCCACGGTGGCGACCATTGAAAAGTAGTTGAGGACCTTGCCGTCCTTGACGAAGCCAATGGGTATTACCGGCATGCCTGCTGTCGCGGCGCCGGCTCCCAGTGAGTCCTGGGAAGATTTCACGTCCGGTTTCACGTCCGGTTTCACGTCCGGATAGGCACGCAACGCGGCAAGCAACTCGCGTGTCTGATCGTCGACCACACGGCCGACCGACTCCCGATAGACACGCTGAATCAGGCTATCCGCCACTGTTTGCCAATCGGCCACGAACGGCCGCATGCCGTCCGGATCGAAAATCAGATGCAGCATATTGCGCGGCCCCTTGCGCGCCGCCATGTCGATAAAGCAATTGAAGAAATGCGGCGCCGATTCGTTGGTCATCAGCACGTTCCAGTAGCGATCCATCACGAGCGCGGGAAACGGCTCATGCTGTCGCAGCATGCGCTCGAGTGCGCTGGTGACACTCCGCATTTCCTGTGCATTCCACGCGCTGTCGGCATACATCGGCGCGTAGCCTGCCGCCAGTAGCAGCGTGTTGCGCTCGCGCAGAGGAATATCGAGCGCCTGGGCGAGATCCAGCAGCATCTGACGGCTCGGCACGCTGCGGCCGCTTTCGACAAAGCTGATGTGCCGCTGCGAGACGCCCGCGTTGAACGATAAGTCCAACTGGCTGAGGCCGCGCATGTCTCTCCAGTGACGCAACAACGCGCCAAGTTCATTCGACGGCGTCTTCCGTTCGGGATTCGCGGGATTCATCGGTCTATTTTTCGCAAGTCGGTACAGATCGGGTTGGATGAGCGGTGGCGCCGGAACATCCGTGGATGTCCGGCGCCACGCGGTGGTTCGAACCGCGTCGATCAGCATACTCCCTTCCCTGTTACTGAACGGCTCAGCGAGACGGGACCGGGGCGGTCCAGGCGTGCTCCTGGAAAGGCGCTTCGAGTGCCGGCTTCGTGATGTTGCCGGTGTAGTTCGTGATCGCGGAAGCAGCCAGCACCGTGAGAACCTCGAGCACCTGGTCCTTGCGGAAACCTGCCTCGATAAACTGGTTCACTTCATGGTCGCTCAGGTGTCCGCGCTTTTCGATCGCCGTTTTCGTCAGCGTCGAGAGCGCCGCGTGTTTCTTGTCGGCAGGCGCGCGGCCGTCGCGAATCGCTTCGACATCGGCGGATGAAAGCCCCTCTTTCAGTGCAAGAGCCGTGTGAAACGCAACGGCCCACGAGCACGCGTTCGTCACCGCGTTAGTCAGCAACAGGGTCTGGATCTGCGCTTCCGTAAACGTGCCCGAGTGGACTTTCTGGAAGATACCGATGAAGCCGCCGATCAGCACCGGCGATTCAGCCATGGCTCCCGCAATGTTGGGGATAAGGCCGAAGTTCTGCTGGAGTTGCCGCAGCACCGGCCGGGATTGTTCGGGTGCGGAATCAATCGTATGAATCTGGAAGGTCGACATGACAGGTCCTCGATCGTATGCGCCGCTCGGGATGAGTGGCGCGATGACCGAAGATTAGGCGTGTGCGTGCGGCTCGCCAATTACCTCGGATGTAATAGGTTCCAGCCGCCGGCACACCCTCACCTGCCGCGCGTGCGTTGATTGGCGCGATCCGGCCGCCCCTTGCTCCAGTACGGCCAGTAGTGAAAATGATCCAGTTTCCTGAGCCGTTTTCGATGCATCTGCTCCCGGTAATAATGAGCGGCGACGAACACGGGTGCCATCGCCAGCACGAACGAACCCATCACGATTCCCACTGCTTCACTCATCGCAACCTCCATGGCGGAACGGCCAGCTTCACTGCAGGTGTTGCCCTCCGTTGATGGCAATGTTGGCACCGGTCACGAAACCCGCTTCGCGCGAGCACAGGTACAGCACGAGTGCGGCAACTTCGTCGGGTTCTCCGAGGCGGCCGACCGGAATCTGCGGAATGATCTTCGTCTCGCGGATTTCTTCGGGCACGGCCATCACCATCTTCGTCGCGATATAGCCGGGCAAACGCGTTCACCGCAGGCATTGCTGCCCGCGTCACTGCTATCGCTTCGTGCTTGCGGCTACGGGAGTCTGTTCGGCATTGCTTCGTGCCGCTTTTGACGCTGTGGCGGTGACCGCCTCGAGATTACTCTCCGCCATCTTCACGGCCTGTTGTCCCGTTTTCTGCAGTGTTTCACACAGGGTCGTGGTAGCGGCAATCGCCGATCTCCACGCAGCGATCGCGGCTTCGGACCCTGAGGGAGCATGTTTCGCCGCATCTTCAACGAGGGTCTGCACGCGATTGTTATATCGCTCGTAGTAAGCCTGGGCGAGTTGCGTGACTTCAGCCTGCGTGGCCGCGGCGATGTCGAACACCTGCCGGCCGTACGACAGCGATTTTTCCGCCCAGGGCCCGGCGAAATCTGCCGCCAGCGTGAACCCTTGCTGCGGCTCGCTGGCACTGGACACCTGGCTCACGTTCTCCTGCGTCTCGGCCAGCGTGGCCCTGAGCGCCTGCAAGTTCAGTGCGGCCAGTTTTTCGACACCCTCATAAATCTTTCCGCCCACCTCAAAGAACGTGTCGACGTTGATCTTGGTGGCGGCAGCCTGCTCGGGACTCAATAGAGTCATGGTTGAATTCCTCAGATTTCGATCCGACGCGCGAACGCCCGCCCGGACGGGCTGACAGATTTCGGTGGATCGCGATAGTGAATAAATCGCAGCAGATATCGCCGATGCCTAGCGCATCCGGGCGACCGCCTTAAGAATGGAATCTCCTGCGCTGGTGATCTGAGGACGTGAGCGTCCCGACGCGAGGTTTTCCAGTGATATGAGTTGTCGCTCGATCAGGGCGTCGAGCTCGGCGCGGCCCAGTTCAATCTGATCCGGCGCGTTCTTGATGAGCATTAAGGTAGCGAATTCATGGGGACTCAGCATATCGTCTCCTCGATTTAGTCTATCTGCGCGGGAAGCATTAATTACCCCCTCCAGCCCGAATGCCCGGCAAATATTTCTGCCGCCTCCGTAGAGCGATCATTCGAGAAACCGCCTCACGGAGACGCCATCATAACCGTTAAATTTCCAATTGCAATATGCCGTGTGCGTTTTATCAAGGCAGCCGTTTTGTCTGTTGATTTCTGTTTTGTCTGCTTAATATTTTTGTATTGAATGACGCCCGGAAGCGCCCCGCCCGAGCCAGAATATCAGCACCCGATAAGGCTTACAGGCCGATTTGACGGACTCACCAGGATTTTAAAAGATCGCTTACATAACAATATCGATTCATTTCCATTTCACTGGGCTTTTATTTATACCTGAATATTATATTTACGGACCGTCGCTTTAATTGCGCGACCCATATACCCATACATTGCGAAATATTTATTACAACGCACACGCATTTTCGCAATACTCAATATTTCGATCAGCATCGCCTCACGTTCAAATCAGAACAGGTGATGTATCCCGCTCAGAAACACTGTCTGCCTGCCACCCGACGACGCGCCGATCCCAAGCGTGTTCGCCACGGCCCCGCCACCGGCAGTCTCGAACATCAAGTCCGCGTAGACTTGGGTCGTTTTCGACAGCGAGTACACGTTCGCCACAGTAAGTTGCGTCCAGCGATGCCCGGCGAGCGTCGCGGACCAGGCCCCCGCCGCGATTTCTTCCGCCGGTGTCAGGCGCACGTTGACGCCGCCGTCCACGGTGCGAAAGTGCTCGCTGCCACGGTCCGACTGAATCCTCACATCCGTGGCGAGTGCATGCAGCGTCACGCGTTCGAAGCGGTACGAGCCGCCGATCCCCGCGTCGCGCACCTGTTTCGCGTTGAAGTTCGCGCCGGGTGCGAGCGTTTGTCCTTCGAACGAAGTCAGACCCAGCCCGTTTGAGAGCGGCAACAAACGATCGCGGTATTCGGAGTAGACCGCCACCAGCTTGAGCGGCCCATTCGTATAGTTGGCGCCGAAGCTGATGGTCCGCCCATTCGTGTTGCTGGCCGAAGCGCCGGGAAAACCGTACAGCGCGCCGAAACTCAATCCGCTGTAGTTCGCGCTTTTCCATTTCACCGTACTCGACAGTTGTACCGGCAAGGTGCTTCCAAGGCCGTCGAGATTGCCGGGGTGAAATGCGGAAAAGTCGCCAAGCAGTTGACCGGTCGACACCGAGCCGAGCCAATCGAAATTCCAGTCGGTCTGGCGGCCGAGCGTCACGGTGCCGAACATCGGATCGGACATCCCTACGTAGGCCTGACGATTGAAAAAGGTGCTGCTACTGGCGGACGCACCGGTTGTCGTGACGAAACCGCTTTCGAGCCTGAATACCACCGAACGGCCCGCGCCGATATCTTCGACGCCCTGGAAGCCGAAGCGGTCAGCCTGAAAGGTGCCCTGCTCGGCGATATAAGCATGAGCGCCGTGCAGATTGCTCACGTAGCCAAGGCCCGCGTCGAGACTTCCATACAGCGTCACACTACTCTGGGCGTTGGCCGCGGTGGAAACGACGAGCGCGGCCATGCACGCGACATCCGTCGCGCGGAAAGCGAAATTGGTTTTCATGGAAAAAGGATTGAAGCGTTTGAGGGAGAACTGCGAGGGCTTGCGTTAAAAGCTAAAAACCAAAGCAGGAACTGAAACCCGCGATCAGATTGCCTGGACCTTTTCCACAGGACTCACACGCCATGCGCCAAACACCAGATTGACGACGATTGCGGTGAGTGTCCCCGCGGCCATGCCGTTGCCCAATATGATCTGCGAATAGCCGGGGAACGACGCATACACGTTGGGAACAAGAATCGGCAGCAGGCCCACCACCAGCGCGGCAGCAAGCGTGTACTGATTGCCGCGTGCATGCAGGTCGACCTTGCCGAGCAGGTTCACGCCCATCACACCGATCATCGCGAATACGATCAGTGCCGTGCCGCCCACCACCGGCGCGGGAATCGCGTAGGCGAAGCGTCCGAGCGGCGCAAACAGCGCGATGACCATCAGCATCGCACCGGCCGTCGCGGTCACATAGCGCGAGCGCACGCCGGTGGTCTGCACGACACCGATATTCTCCGCGCTCGTGATGATGAGCGAGGTACCCAGCAGCGAGCCGAGCAGCGACGCCACCGCATCGCCGCGAATCGTTCTCGGCACGTCGCGGCGCATGTCGATCTTCTTGCCGGTGATCTCGCCGACGGCCACCGTCTGCCCGGTTGCCTCGGCCATCGAAATAACGCTGAAAATCAGCATTGGCAGCGCGGCGAGCACATCGAAGCGCGGCATGCCGAAAGGCAGCAAGACCGGCAACGTGAAAATTGGACCGGCCCACATGCCGCCCGCCGGCATCAGTCCGGCTGCCCAGCCGGCACAGGTACCGATCGCGAGACCTAGCAGCACGGCGAGCCGTCCCGCCGTGCCCTTGAACAGACGCGCCACGGCCAGCGTGGCCACGATCGTGAGCAGCGCGAGACCCAACGACTGCGGTCGCGCGAAGCCGGGCGTTCCCGCTTGGCCGACGACAATCCCCGCGTAGATCTTGATGAGACTCACCGAGACGAGCAGCAGCATCGTCCCCACCACGACACGCGGAAAAAAGCGCAGGCAGCGCGCGAATACCGGCAACACGAGCCAGTAGAACAGGCTGGTGAGAATCGCCGCGCCCGCGGCCGTGCGCAGGTCCGTCTGCATGGCGATCACGGCGAACAGCATGGCGGGCGCGCCACCCGGCACCATCACGAAGGGCAGCCGTGAACCGATCGACCCGGCCCCGAGCGATTGCAGCAGCGTGCCGGCACCGCAGGCAAAGAAAGTCGCGCCGATCAGTTGCACGGTCATGCCCGGTGAAAGCGCCAGCATCCGTGACACCAGAAAAACCGCGGTGACGGGCGAAGCCGCCATCGACAGGACATGCTGCAAGCCGAACAGCACGAGTTGCCATGCGGGCAAGCGCGTATCGACGCTGTGTGTGGCTGGGTCAGAATTCACGTTACCCCCGGGGGATCGAAAACGCGGCGTTCAGGCGCGCAGCCACGGCAATTGCTCGCGGCTGTAGCGGAAGGTCTGGAAGACGCTGTTCAACTGGCCAGGGCCGGTCTTGCGCGCCGCTTCGTCCGGGTACTCGCCGAACCACGGGATCACGTACTCCCACACCACCTCGCCCGCGGGCGTCACTTCGAAGAGGCGGCCCGTCGCCGACTCGGTGATGTGCGTGTTGCCGTTCGCGAGCCGCTGCGCGTTGCCCATGAACGCGCTGTAGAACGCATTCACCATGTCGTCGGCGTACGACCACACGACTTCGTTGTTCTTCGGATCGATCTCGAGCACGCGCGAGAAAGCCACATGTGCGCCGCTGCGGAAATTGCCGTTGTCGAACGTGAGAATGTTGCCGTTGGCAAGCGCCACCGGAGCGTGCTGGTGCGACACCACGCTCGGCGGAATATGCAGCGTGAGCCCACCGCTCCTGCGATCGACGGCGATGATGCCTGACGTGGTGCGCAGGCTCATCAGCACCTCGCCCTTCGCATTCACGCCGAGCCCGTTCACGAGCGGCCAGTGATACCGGCCGAAGCCGGACGCGATCGGAAAATCTTCGGGCTTCAGGTGCTCCCAGGCCTTCCATTCCCACACCAGTTCACCCGCGCGATTGACTTCGCGAATCACGTCGCCATACATGACTTCTTCAGGACCGTGCGCGGTGCCGCCCGGCACGCGCTCGGCAAACCCCGCCGGCACCGGTGCGCACGCGGCATACAGCAGATTGCCGTTGGCGAGCCACTGCGCGTCATGGTGATGCGCGGGATCTTCGTAATGCCAGACTACCTCGCCCTCAGGCGTGACTTCGGAGAAATCGCCGCCGTGCCACATCGACCACGGCGCGTAACGGTTTTCCGATTTTGCATGGTTGCCGTTGTAGCCGAGATTGCCGTTAGGAAGAATCACCGCGTGGCGGCCGGCCCGCACCGGCATCTTCCACTCGTGCACCACCGCGCCCTCGATATCGATGAGATAGACGTGGCCGCCCGCCGTTTGCGGAGCGATCAGCGTATACCCGCCGAATGAAACCCTGGGGTCGTGGGCGATGAGGCCGACGCCACGGCGGCGCTGGGTAATTTGATCGACTGTCGTGGTCACGATTCGCTCCGTTAAGATGATGAAGCGAAATCTAGGCTATCCGTTCCGTCAATAAAATCTGATTATTCTTTACGGGCCGTATGGAAAAACTATACGGTTGATTTATGCGTCCAATATCGCAGACATTCCGTTGTTTCGACGAAGTGGTCAGACGTGGCTCGATCCGCAAAGCGGCCGACTCGCTGCACCTGACCGCTGCTGCCGTTCACCAGCAAATCCTCAACCTGGAGGAGCAGGTTGGCTCGCCGCTGTTCGACCGTTTGCCGCGCGGCATGCAACTCACCACGGCGGGCGAGATCATCATTGCTGCGGTGCGGCGCGGCCAGCGCGATTTCGATAACGCGATGACCCAGGTGGAGGATTTGCGCTCGCTGCGCCGCGGGCATATCAACCTCGCGGTGTCGCCGTCGACAGCCGAACGCCTCGTGCCCGAAACCATTCAGGCAGCGATGCAAAGCTATCCGGGCGTCACGTATAGCGTGCGCTCCGGCAATGGCGAAAGCATTCTCAAGTGGGTGGAGACCGGCGAAGCCGACATCGGCTATGGCTTGCGCCGCAAGCCGCCGCCGGGCGTCGTGGAAGTGCGCGCGTTCTCCCAGCACCTCGGGCTCGTCACGCCGCCGGGGCATCCGCTCACGAAGCTCGGCAAGCGGCCCCGGTTGCGCGACTGTCTCGACTACCCGCTCATTCTGATGACCCCGGATACGGAGTTGCGGGCCATGGTGGATCAGATCGATCACCGCGAGCAACGCAAGGCACGCCCGCTGGTGGAGACGAGTTCGGTTTCGATGGTGCGCCGGCTGATCGTCGACGGTATCGGCATCGGTTTCCTGATTGGGGAGAACGTGGCGGAAGATGTAGCGCAGCGCAAGCTCGCGTGGACCGCGCTCGCCGATGCCGGCGCGAAGTCGTTCAGTTGCCTCTATCAACGCTCGGACCTGACCACGACCGTCGCGATGAGCATGTTCCTGCAGTTCCTCGGCCACGCGATCGAGCAAACCGAGAGCCAGTTCCACACCGCGTCGCAATCCGGCCGCAAACGTGCGCAACGAGTCAGCTAAGGAGTCCGGAGGTATTCGCGATGCAGAAGCGCTCCACACACGCCTGCCGCACGCGTTCGACCGTCACAGACCAGGCTTCGCCCGCTGCCCGGCGAAACAGCCGCAGCGTGTGCGGATACCACGGTGAATCGCTGCGCCCGTGCATCCAGCGCCAGTCGATGTCTTTCTCCGGCAGCATCACCCAGCACGGTTTGCCCAGCGACGCGGCCAGATGCGCGGTGGACGTATCCACGCAAATCACCAGATCGAGTTGCTCGATGATCGCGGCGGTGTCCGCGAAATCGTTCACCGCCGAGCCAAGCTCCAGCAGCGGCTGACCGGCTGGCGGATTGCGCGCGTCATCCTCCCCCTGGCCTTTCTGCAGGCTCACAAAGCCGATGCCGGGCACGCTCCAGAGCGGTGCGAGCGTGGCCAGCGTGGGGATCGAACGGTTCGCGTCGTTGTGGTGTTTCGCGTTGCCCTTCCAGACCAGGCCGATTTTGCGGCCGGGCGGCATGGTCTCGAGTATCGGCCGCCACTTTTCGACGAGCGACGGCTCGGCCGCGAGACGAAGCGCGCGCGGAATCGTATCGACCGTTGTACGCAAATGCAGCGGCGCGCTCAACAGGCTCGTCCAGCAGTCGTAGGTGGAGGCAGCCACGCGGGCCAGTGCCGTGTCGTGATCGAGCACGGCATCGATGCCGTCCACCGCAGCCATCAGCCGGTGCAACGCCGGTGCGCACGCAAAGGCGATATGCGCGGCCCCTTTTGCCTTCAGCAACGCGAAATAGCGGCCGAACTGGAGCATGTCGCCGAGCCCGTCTTCCTGCCAGACCAGCAAAGATTTGGCGGTCAGCGTGTCGCCTTGCCACTGCGGACAGCTCAACATGGAACGCGTCTTGTGATGCACGAAACCCGGCTGGTCGTAGCGGCACTCGTACAGGCGCCAGCCCTCTTCGAAGCGCCCCATGCCGAGCAACAGCACGGCCAGACCGAATCTGGCGTCGCCGTAATCGGGGCGTAAAGCCAGCGCGCGAAGGTAAGCGGCTTCGGCCTCGGGTAGCTGCTTGAGTTGCGCCAGCGCGGTCCCGACGTTGTAGTGCGCTTCAGCCAGATCGGGGCGCAGCGCGAGTGCTTGCGAGAATGCCTCGATGGCTTCGGGCAACCGGTCGAGCAAACGCAGCACGCAGCCCAGGTTGTTGTGCGCATGGACGATCTCGGGCCGGCAGCGAATCGCCTCCCGGTAGGCCGTTTCGGCTTCGGCCAGACGCTCCAGATTGGACAGCGCGAGGCCGAGGTTATAGTGAGCCTCCGCATAGTCCGGGCGATGCGCGATGGCCTGCCGGTAGGCCGCCTCAGCCTCGGGCAAACGCTTGAGATCCGCCAGCACCGCGCCGAGGTTGAGGTGCGCCTCAGGGTAATCCGGGCGAATCGCCAGCGCGAGCCGGCAAGCGAGTTCGGCTTCGGGCAGGCGCAACGCGGCCTTCAGTGCGCCGCCGAGATTGTTGAGCGCCTCGGGATACTGGGGCTTGAGGGTCAGCGCCTGGCGGTACGCGGTATCGGCATCGTCGACACGTCCGAGGCCCATCAGCACGTTGCCCAGATTGTTGTACGCCTCCGCATGCGCGGGCAGCCCGATTAGCGCGTGGCGATAGGCGGCTTCGGCTTCATGCAGGCGGTGCAGTTCGTGCAATACGATCGCGTGGTTGTAATGGGCCTGGGCATAGCCGGGGTGGATCGTGACCGCCTGGCGATACGAGGCCTCCGCCTCGTCCTTATAGCCCAGCCCGTAGAGCACGGTGCCGAGATTATTGTGCGCGTCGGCCTGGCCGGGCCGCAACGCGACCAGTTGCCGATAGACCGCCTTGGCCGCCGAGAGCCGCCCGAGCGACTTGAGCAGCATGCCAAGACTGCTGTACACCTCGGCGTAGTCGGGCCTGGCGCGCAGACATTGGCGCCAATGGTTTTCCGCGTCCGGCAGATTGCCCATCCCATACGCACAGGCTCCGGCAATATTCAACGCGTCGGCCCGCACGTCTTCCGTTACGCCGGCATGCGGTTCGAGGATCGGCATTACCAGTGCCAGGGCCTCGGCAAATTGCCCGGCCGAGCAGAGCGACGCCGCCTGCTGATTGAGGTCGCTTATCGGGGATGCCCGCGTCGGCGTGAATGTCTGCGTGGATGCCATGAGTCGTCGTAGTGGGGCTGGCGGGATTCGGGTCGGCGGCGTTCGGGCCGGCCCGAAGCATCCGCCTGGAAAGCGCAACCTGTACCACGCAGCTTACGGCAAACGGCCGGACGGCAACGCCCGGAAATGAGCGGGTTTCGGGCTTCTAATCCCACGCTATAAACGGAATCAGACGAGAAAAGAATGCGCGGGAATGCTAGAATCGCCCGCGTCCTTACGTTGACCATCATGACTCTACGTTCCCGCAACCGCATGACCGCATGGCTTGGCCTGATCGCCATGTGGCTCGTCGTGTTCGCGCCGATCGTGAGTCAGATGCTGGTGTCGAACCGCGCGAACGATCCTTTCACCGTGCTGTGTTCGGCGCTCCAGCCGCGCACCCAGAGCGTCGCGAGCCCGTCCACCCAGACCAGCCCGGCACCGGTCCATCTCAGCCACGAAGACGCCTTCGGCGCATGCGGCTACTGCCACCTGCTCGAACACCACGTCGCCCTGCCGGGCATCGCGGTCGTCGAACCGCCTGCCGCGCTCGCGCTGGCGGGCACCGCGCCGTCCGCCCTCTCCACCCGCTTCACACCGCTTGGCGCGTTCCCGTCCGGGCGCCCACGAGATCCACCCGCCGTTTCCTGATCGCCGTTGTTGCCGGTCGCGCATCTTGTCGCACCCGTTGAGGGCGCGCGCGATCGCCTGTTCAATGCATCAAGGAAACGTTCATGTTCAACTTCGCTCTGCGAAGGCTGCCCTTCCGCGCCCGCCGTGGTGCGCGGCGCATTCCGTCCGGCCGGCGGCCGCTGTCGTACTTTCCAGCGTATTTTCCCGTATTGGCGCCCGCCTTCGTGCCGGTCCTGATCGCCTCCCCGGCTCACGCGCAGAACGCCCCCGCCGACGCCACCCTGCCCGCGGTCAGCGTTACTGCCAATGCCGTTGCCGCACCACGCGCCGTCGACCCTAACCTGCCGGCCTCGGTCGAGACCGTGACGCGCGAGCAGTTCGACAACTGGAATGTCGTCAACACCGAAGACGTGTTGAAGTACATGCCGAACCTCGCGGTGCGCAAGCGCTTTATCGGCGATCTGAATTCGATCATCGCGGTACGCGGCACCAGCAACTCGCAGAGCGCGCGCGGTCTGGTCTACGCGGACGGTCTGCTGCTCAGCAATCTGCTCGGCAACAGTTATTCGTTTCCGCCACGCTGGTCGATGGTATTCCCCGACGAGATCCAGCAGGTCGACGTACTCTACGGGCCGTTCTCCGCGCTCTATCCGGGCAATTCACTGGGCGCCACGGTGCTCATCAGCACCCGCATGCCAAAGCAGTTCGAAGCCAACGCCGACGTCAAGGCCTTCACCCAGCATTTCAGCCTTTTCGGCGTGAATCAGAATTTCAACGGCAGCGAAGCGAGCGCCTCGATCGGCGACCGGATCGGCAAGTTCTCGTATTTTCTGGGTGTGAATCACCTGGAGAACACTAGCCAGCCGCTGCAATTCGCCACGCTCGCCAGGTCCAGCACGCCCGCGAAGGCCGGCGACACGCCGGTGACCGGTGCGTACTTCTACAACAACCAGACCAATACGCCGACCGCGGTGCTCGGCGTGAACGGCGAAGGGATCGAGCGCACGGTGCAGGACCAGTTCAAGCTGAAGATGCAATACGACTTCACGCCGACGCTGCAGGGCGCCTTCACGCTCGGCTACTGGCACCAGACCTATAACAGCGCGACGTCGACTTTCCTGCGCGACGCGAACGGCAACCCCGTATACAGCGGCAAGGTCGCGATCGCCGGCTATGAGTACACGATTCCGGCGGCCGCGCTCGCACCGAGTCTCGGCCACAGCGAGAACTGGCTATACGGGCTCACGCTGAAAACACGCAACGCCACCGGCTGGAACGGCGAAGCAGTTGCTTCGTACTACGACGTAGGCAATAGCGTGGCGCGCACCGCGAATTCGGGTGCGCCGGGCAACGGCCCAGGCACCGTGATCTTCGGCGACGGCACCGGCTGGAAAACGCTCGATCTGCGCACCACCTATACCCCCGTCACGCCGCAAGCGGGGTTGACGAACCACGCGTTGAGCTTCGGCTACCACTACGACAACTACTTCCTCGACAACGAGAGTTACAACACGCTGAACTGGCGCGATGGATCGGCCACCTCGTTTGCCAATGCATTCACCGGCAAGACGCAGACCCAGGCGCTGTACGCGCAGGATGCATGGCGTTTCCTGCCGCGCTGGAAGCTGGTCTACGGCGTACGGTACGAAGACTGGCAAGCGTACGGCGGCTCGCAAGCGCTGCCCGGCGCAAGCATTGCGTACGCCGACGCGAGCCAGCATCACTTCTCGCCGAAAGCCTCGTTGTCGTTCGACGTTACCGACGATCTCACCTTGCGCGCTTCGATCGGCCGCGCCTATCGGTTTCCGACTGTGGGTGAGATGTTCCAGGGGCAAATCAACGGTTCATCGATCGTCAACAACAATCCGAACCTGAAACCCGAAGACGATCTCTCGAAAGAGCTGACCGCTGAATGGGCGCACTGGAACGGCGTGTTCCGCTTCTCGCTGTTTCAGGACGACGTGAAGAACACGATCTTCAGCCAGACCGATACGACCGTGATTCCGAACGTGACGAACTTCCAGAACATCGGCAAGGTGCGCTCGCGTGGCGTGGAAACGAGCTACGTGGGACAGGATGTGTTCGTACGCGGTCTGGATCTGCTGGGAAGCGTGGCATACACCCAGTCGAAGATCCTCGCGAATGCGCAGAACCCGGCCAGCGTCGGCAAGTACTTCTATCGGATTCCGCTGTGGCGCGTCAATCTCGCCGCAACGTATCACATCGACGAACGCACGGCGCTCACGCTCGCTGCGCGCTACTCGGGCCGTCAGTACAACACGCTCACCAATACCGACACGAATCCCGATGTATTCGGCGGCACCAGTTCGTACACGGTGGTCGACGCGAAGCTGACGTTCAAGCCGACGAAGCTGAGTGAGATCGGTATCGGCGTGGACAACCTGTTCGACGAACGCTATTTCGTCTACCACCCGTATCCGGGCCGCACTTTCTACGTCGAAGCGAAGCTGCGCATGTGACCACGCAGTGTGGCCGGGCCATTTGCCCTCGCGCTGTCGTCCTGGTCGAGCTACTCGCGAGTCGCAAACCGGCCCATGCGTCGCTGCGCAAACCGATCGACCCATTGTCTGTTTTCAGGAGGATTGAATGTCCACCACCCTTGCTCAACACACGACCTCGTCGACCGGCGCTGCGAACGCCGGTTACCGGACACTCTGGCGCTGGCACTTTTACGCCGGTCTCTTTGTGATGCCGTTTCTGGTGGTGCTTGCGATCACCGGCACGCTGTATTGCTTCCAGCCGCAAATCGAGCCGCTGCTTTACCCGCACCGCCTGATCGTCGAACCGCAGGCCACGCCCAGACTGACTGAAGACGTCCTGCTCGCCAAAGCACGCGCGGCGATGCCGGCCGATGCGCGCGCGGTGACGGCTCCCATCCCCAACGCACCGAACCGCAGCACCGAGTTCATCTTCCGTCTCGCCGACGGCGAAAAGCAGAGTGTCTATCTGAACCCGTACAACGGCGAAGTATTGGGCACGCTGAGCATCGAGCACCGCTTCATGCAGGTGGACCGCATGCTTCACCGCAAGCTGCTGCTCGGCAAGCCCGGCGAATTGCTGATGGAACTGGCCGCGTGCTGGACGCTGGTGATGATCGGTACCGGCGTCGCACTCTGGTGGCCGCGCGAGAAAACCACCGCGCGCGCGGCACTGGTGCCGCGTTTCTCGCTAAAAGGGCGCCCGCTCTGGAAGAACCTGCACGCCGTGATGGGTATCTGGCTGGCGCTCGGCGCGCTCGTCTTCGTGCTGAGCGGTCTGCCGTGGACGGGTTCATGGGGTAAGCAGTTCAAGGCACTTGCAAGCGCCGCCAATCTCGGCGCGCCGCCAGGCGCATGGGGTGGCCTGTCCTTGCGTTCCGCACTGCCGGGCACGGCGGATAGCCACGCCGGAGCGCAACCCACCCATGCAGTCCACACTGCCCACGCCGCGGCCCACGAACACGATATGCACGATGAGCACGACGAGCACAGCGCCCACGAAGCGAACATGGATTCGATGCCGGGCATGGTGATGGATGACCTGCCCTTGCCGCTCACGCCATGGGCCGTCGGCAACACCCCGGTCCCGCACTCCGCCGACCCGCACGCGGCGCAGGCGCTGCCCCTCGGGCGCATCGTCGCGCTCGTTGCATCGCTCGGTGTCCCGAGCGGCTACGACATCGTGCTGCCCACCTCCGCAACGGGCGTTTATACGGTCTCGTACTTTCCCGCCGACCCGAAAGACGAGCGCACGCTTTACATCGACCAGTACAGCGGTGCCGTGCTGAAAGACATTCGTTACGGCGATTACGGCGTGGTGTCGAAGGCCGTGTCATACGGCACGTCGTTGCATATGGGCCGCTATTTCGGTGTCGCCAATCAGATTCTCTGCGCGGCGATTTCACTCGGGCTGGCTGGGATGGCCGTGACCGGTTGCGTGATGTGGTGGAAACGGCGCCCCCAGCGCTCGCTCGGCGCACCCTCGCGCGAGCGCGCCGCGCCGCCGATGCGCGGCTGGAAAACCAGCCTCGTTCTGCTCGGCCTCGTCTTTCCATTGATGGGTCTCACGCTGCTCGCGGTGTGGCTCGCGGACCGCACGATTTTCGGCCGCGCCACGCGGCAAGCCGCATAGGTAATCCACTTAACGCTTCATTCCCGCTGTCAAAAATCAAGGAGTACATCATGAAAGCATCACGCCCACTGCTACTCGCCGCGTTGCTGTGCGGAGCAACCCTGCAGGCCTTCGCGGGCACCGTGGCAAGCGCTTCAACCGCGGCGAGCATATCGGACTGCTGGATCCGCGCGTTGCCGGGCGATCTGCCGTCGGGCGGCTATTTCAAGGCCAGCAACTCGGGCGAGCAGCCGGTCAATCTCGTCGGCGTCAGCGCCGACGCGTTCGGCATGGCCATGCTGCATCAAACGCAAAGCCAGGGCAGCACCTCGTCGATGGCGATGGTCGATCAGGTGGCCGTGCCCGCGCACGGCTCGCTCGTTTTTGCGCCGGGGAACTATCACGTGATGCTGGAGCACCCGAAACAGCCGCTCAAGGTCGGCACGACGATCCCGTTGACGTTCTCGTTCAGCGACGGCGAGAAAATCACCGCCAATTGCGCCGTGAAAAGCGCGGGGACGATGAGCCAGTAACAGAGACCGGAATGTCGATGGATCGACAGTCCGCCGGCAACGCGTGGACTCACGCTGCATGCTGCACCCGGCGGCCCAACCCGCCCCCGTTTTCCGGCGTTGCGCATGATGCTCGTTTGAGCTATATTTTGCTCGATTATGATCGTTTCGTAACCGGGCAAGGTAACGTCATGCAACGAACGCGGCAAGACGCGGTGGACGGGCTTCTGCCCGAGGAACGGGAACAGCTGATTCTGGAACGGCTGCGAGCACGGGGCCGCGTCCTCGCCTCGGAACTCGCGGCTGAACTCCAGACATCCGAACATACGGTGCGCCGTCACCTGCGCGAACTGGCCGACCAGGGTCATTGCAAACGCGTCTACGGCGGCGCCCTGCTGATCTCGCCCGCCGCCAAAAGCGCTGCAGTCCGCATGCACGAAGCGGTGGACCGCAAGGCCTGTCTGGCCGTCACCGCTGCATCGATCGTGCGGCCCGGACAGATCATTCTGCTGGACACCGGCTCGACCAATGTCGCGATTGCCGCGGCGTTGCCTGACAACGCGGATCTCACCGTCGTAACGAATTCGCCGGAGGCGTGCGCGCGGCTTCTGAACCGGCCCGGCTTCGACATCATTCTGGTCGGCGGGCGCATCGCCGCGCACGCGGCCGGCTCGACCGGCGCCACAGCCTTGCTGCAGATCCAGCAGATCAAGCCCGACCTATGCTTCCTCGGCACCTGTGCGTTCGATCCGGACGAAGGGGTCGCCGCGTGCGAAGCTGAAGAGGCCGAACTCAAACGGGCGATGGTCAAAGCCAGCAGCCAGGTCGCGATTGCCCTGACATCGGAAAAGCTGATAACCGCCGCGCCGTTTTTCGTGGCGCCGGCGCGCGCCGTGGACTACCTGTTCGTCGAAGCGGATGTGACAGCCGAGCGGCGCGCCCTGCTCGAAACGGTCTGCGACAACGTCATGGTGGCGCACTCATGAACACACTCAATAAGCCGTTCGTTCAGCCGGACACCCGGCCGCTCAAGGAGCGTGTGGCCACCCTCGGCGTGTTTCTCGCCAACGGATTCGGGATCGGCGCCTGGGCGGTCGAAGTACCGCGCATCAAGGAAAGCCTGGCGCTCAGCGACACTTCGCTGGGCATCGCGTTGTTCGCCTTCGCATTGGGGGCCATCGTGGCGATGCCGCTCGCCGGACAGCTGGCGCCGCGCTTCGGCAGCGGCCGGGCTACCGCGTTGCTCGGCGCGGCGTTTGTCGTCGCGCTGCCGCTGCCCGCTTTCGCGCCGAACATGGCGGCACTGTGTATCGCGCTGCTTGCGCTCGGCGCGGCGAACGGCGCGCTCGACGTCTCGATGAACGGTCACGCCAGCACGATCGAAACGCAATGGAAGTCGCCGATCATGTCGTCGTTTCATGCGTCGTGGAGCGCAGGCGGCCTGCTCGGCGCGGCAACCGGCGCCATGCTGCAGAAAGGCGGCGTCGGCGTGATCGGCGGCCTCATGCTGCCGGACGTGTTCATCGCCGCCCTGATTCTGGCCGCCGCGCTGCTCGCATTGCGCGATCTCGGCCCTCGCGTGGCCGCGTCCTCCAGTGGATTCGCGTGGCCCACGGGCGCCGTGATGAAACTCGCGCTGCTGGCGTTTCTTTGCATGCTGGTGGAAGGCGCGGTGGCCGACTGGAGCGCGGTGTATTTACGCTCGGCCTTGAAAGGCGAGGCCAGCGTCGCCGCGGTCGGCTATTCCGCGTTTGCCTTCTCGATGGCCGCCTGCCGTTTCGTCGGCGACGTCTCCGTGCGCCGTTTCGGTTCGAGCAAGGTGATCGGCTTCGGCGGCCTTCTCGCGGTCGCCGGGTTCACGCTGGTGTTGAGCCTGCCGACCGTGGTCACGGCCTGCGTGGGCTTCGCCATGGTCGGCGTCGGTCTGGCGAATATCGTCCCGGTCATTTTCAGCGCGGCGGGCCGTTCGACGGCCACGCCGGCTATCGGTGTGTCGATGGCGGCCACGGCGGGCTATGCCGGCTTCCTCGTCGGCCCACCGTTGATCGGGCTCGGCGCGGGCCTGTTCGGCTTGCGCCTCGCGTTATGCGTGCTCGTCCTGGCCACCATGGTCGTCTGCCTGCTGGGCGGTAAAGCGGTGCGCAGCGCGAGGCTGGTCTAGAACGGGCGCGGCGTGCGCGCGCAGCGGCCAGCTCAGCGCGCCGAGCAGCGAGCGCGGTTGCGCGCCGTCGTCGAGCCCGGTGGCCGGCCATTCGTGTTTCGCGGGCAGCCACAACGTGCCGAACAGGTGATCCCACAGCGGCAGCAACTGCGTGAAGTTGTGGTCGAAGTGTTCGGCACGGTTCGAGTGATGCAGGCGGTGGTATTGCGGATTGTTGACCCACGCCGTAAAGCGACCCAGGTCGATGCGCAGGTTCATATGCGCGAAGTAATTGCCGAACATGAAAATGATCGAGGTCACACCGACAATCCACGGCTCGACCTTGAACAGCACACCCACCACCGGATAAAGCAGGCAGCCTTTGATGAGCACTTCGAACCAGTGATGCCGGAACGTCACCGTGATATTGAATTCGGTGGCGCTGTGGTGCAGCGAATGCAATTTCCACAAGACGGGCCATGCATGCTGCAAGCGGTGAAACCCATATTCGAGCAGATCGATCGTCAATAGCACGATCACGATGGAAGCCAACGCGCTCCACCCGCGCGAGGCCAGCACGACCCAGCCGCCGCCGAGTGCATTGACGATCGCGACGCTGACCATCGCCAACAGCGGCCGCACGGCTTCCGCGAGCGCCGAATACAGCGCCGCGTAGACGATGTTAAAGCGCTTGCCGGCCCGCGATTGCAGCAATTCGGCCGGCCAGCGCCGCTCCAGCGCCGCCCCCGCGGCCATCGTCAACAGAACGAGCGCGAAACCGAGCAGCCACTGGCTCGCATGGTTCAGCAGTCCGGCAAACGGGCTCGACGCAAACATGTAACTCCCCGGTCAATACGGTGCGGCGCACTCAATCGCTCAAGCCCGATCTGGCCATGATCGGAAACAGTCGGCCCGCTGCCTGAAACGCCGAAGGCAATCATCGCCGCGGCGAAAGGCGTCGGACAATGCGATACATCAGAGGATAGCGCGATTCAACGCAATCTTCGCAGCCTGTTTCGCCGCGCGCAAGTGCCGCTCGTTGCGCCGGTTACCGGCTTGCCATGCAGGGTTCGAAGC
Organism: Paraburkholderia agricolaris; assembly: GCF_009455635.1. Lineage (NCBI taxonomy): Bacteria > Pseudomonadati > Pseudomonadota > Betaproteobacteria > Burkholderiales > Burkholderiaceae > Paraburkholderia > Paraburkholderia agricolaris. Next base: position 1,350,943 of record NZ_QPER01000002.1, on the reverse strand, counting down.
GGGCTTTCAGCACGTATGCGCTCACCCGTCCGTCGACTCAATACGCCACGAGAATGGTCACGCGGCGATTCGCGGCGCGCGCCGCCGCATCGTCGCCGATGATCAGCGGAAAATTGTCCGCCCTGCCGATCGCGGCCATTCTGTGCGGCTCAATGCCCCGGCCGGCAAAAAATCGAACAACGGCGCCGGCCCGCGCCGATGACAGCTCCCAGTTCGACTCGTACTTCGCGCTCGAGATCGGCACACTGTCCGTGTGCCCTTCGACGAGGATGTTGTTCTTCGCGCGCTCGCGCAGGACCCCGGCGATCCGATTCAAGACGTCGAAGGATTCCGGCAACAGATGCGCGTCGCCAGAGTTGAAGAGCACCTTCGCGTTGATCGCGATCTCCACGCCCTGCGAAGCATTTGAAATCGTAATCTGCCGGTTATCCTGAAGCGGCGCGAGCAAGGCAAGCAGTTGCCGTCTTGCCGCGTCGGGCACTTCGGGCACGGCGGGAGGAGCCTGAACCACACGAGCGGCCGTTGCCGTTTTCACCGCACGCTGCGCCAGCATCTTTACTTCAAGCTCGCGGTTCTTTGCCAACTGCAACGCATACAGCGCCAGGAACAACACCATCAGCGTGGTGATGAGGTCCGCATAGGAAATCAGCCAGCGTCCGGACTGCACTTCATCGTCCGCGTCGCCGTTCCCGTCAGCGTGCCGATAGCCGGTTTTGTCCGCCACAAGGCGCTTGTTACCCGAAGAAGTGTTCATGCCAGGAACGTCTGTTTCCGAATGCGTTTAATCAGGTGCGCGGCTCGCCGGTGCCGACCGGTCACGGCCGGCTTCGCGATCGCGGTCGAATACGATCAACCCAGCAACTCGGCCGACCGTTCCCGGATGTCGCCCGCCAGCCGGGTTTCGATCGTATGAGGCGACTCCTTGCGTGAAATTGCGAGCAGGCCGTCGAGGTATAAGCGCCGGAAGCGCAACTCGCTGTCCACCTGCGCCCGGATCTTGCCGTACAACGGCAGGAACACCAGATTCGCCAACGCGAGACCGTACAAGGTGGCCACGAACGCGACGGCAATCCCCTCGCCGAGTTGCGCCGGTTCGAGCATGTGGCCGGTGACCTGAATCAGGCCGAGCACCGCCCCCAGAATGCCGAACGTCGGCGCGTAGCCGCCCGCCTGCTGCCAGATGCGTGCGGCCGCCATGTGGTTGCGCTCATAGGCGTCCAGCTCCCGTTGCAAGGCGTCTTCGAGTACGGCAGTCGACACGCCGTTGGCCAGAAGCTCCAGACCGCGTTTGGCAAACGGATTGAAGCCACCGGCCTCGCTCACCTCGAGCGACTCGAACACAAGCATGCCGTTCAGCTTCGCCTGATCGCCCCACTCGAGCAGGACCGCCAGGCTTTTCCGGTCGACCTGGCGCGCCTTCACAAAGGCGAACCGCAGTTGCTTGACGCCGTCGTAAAACCTGGCCCAGGTGTTCTGGATCATCACCGCGCCGAACGTGCCGCCCAGGACGATAACGAACGCCTCCGTCTGAAACAGCGAAGTGAAATGCCCACCCTCGAGCGAAAAGCCGGCCACGATGGCCGTTACGCCAAACAAGGCGCCAAATAGCGTCAAAAGATCCATACATCCTCTCGAACGGCTGCCCGGTCATCCGGGCAGCAATCCTGCAAAGCACCCGGCCGTCCCGCTGGCAGACACAGGCGTCAGGCACTCACGTTGGCAAGCGGCGCTACAGCAGCGGCCGAGAACTTGAGCGAGCGCACGGTCTCGATGAAGCGCTCCTCGATCTCAGCAATCTCGAGCGGATCGATCTTGATTTCACGGCGCATGACCCACGACACCTCCTTCTTTCGCGCCTCGGTCATCACCGAAAAGAGGCGCTCGGAGATCGGCTCGCCGGTTACCGCGGCGAGCAATTTCGCGAGGTCATAGGTGTCGAACGCACTCACGGCTTCGAACAGGGTGCGCTGGTCGACCAGCTCCAGATCGGCCAGCGTCTTCAGCTCGCTCGTGCCCTGCGGATTGCGCCGGGAAAAATACGTAATGCCCTTTTCCTCGACGTAGTTCAGGACCCGCGTCTTGCGAAACGCGAAGACGTCTTCGGCAATCTCCGCATGCGAGAGCTTGTTGAGGATCAGGTTCTTCTCGACGCCGATCAGGGCTTCGAGGTCGGCCAGCTCGATCAGCTCCAGCTCGCTGTTGATCGACAGGTCGAGATCGTGGTCCGCCACCTGCTGGGCCCGTTCCGTGATCCGCACGGGATCGAAGGTGACGAGCTGCCGCCCGGCCGCGCCGTCCTGCGCGGAATAGCGCGCCGACAGCGTGCTCAAGCGATCGGAGCGGCCCGGTTCGAGCGTCACCAGATTGAGTTTTTCCATGCGCTTGAGCATTGCCATCACATGCGGACGCGAATGGCCGGCAATCGCATGGCACTTCTTGATGACTTCTGGCAGCGGCACCGAACACTCCTCTCCTTGAGCGCGGCGCGCGCGTCCGTCCACGCGGTCCGTGTTCTCGATGCCCGCCATCAGCGAAAGGACGTGCGCGTACGAGAGCACCCCCGGAAGAAAATCGGCATGCGTATTGGTGGCGAGAACGTCGTCCTTCTTCTTCACGCGTCGAATCATGGTGCGCACGATATACCGCAACAGCGGCGATACGCGTTCGAGCTCTTCTTCCACGACGCCCGCCGCGATCACGGTCAATTGACAGAAGCTGATGGCTCTCGCGGTATGCGCGCGCGGTTCGGCGGGTAACAAGGACGCCTCGCCAAAGAACTCGCCCTTGCCGAGCGTGGCGAGGATGACCTTCTTGTCATCGCATTGCGTGGAAATTTCGACTTTGCCGTCTGCGATCACGTAGATGACGGCGTCGCCCGCGAAGCCTTCAGCATAGATGACCTCACCTGGCGCCGCTGTGCGCGGCCATGGCGATCGTTGGTGATTCAAGTTTCGTTCCCCCGGAGAGCTCTATTGCCTCGGCCATCCCGCGCTCTCGTGAGGCGCGGGTATGGACGATGGCCCTGACTTGTTTGACAGGATAACGACATGCAAAACGCAAATCTTTAGCCTGACAAATCGTCGGCAAATAGCTGCAACGGCGCAAACGTTTGGTGAAGCAGCGACGATCGGTGCGCGATTACGCTGGGCATGCGCTGCAGTACCCGGCTACCCTCGCGCTGCGCGCCGCCGGGTGACACGGAAAGTGAAACTGCAGCAGGGTCTTCTGTTATTTCGCCGTCCCCAGATAGGCGGCTTTCAGCGCCTCGACGTCAAGCTTCACCATTTTCATCATGGCTTCGGCAACGCGGGTGGCCTTGACCGGATCGGGGTCGGCCATCATGCTGATCTGCTCGGTTGGAGTGAGCTGCCAGGAGACGCCGAAGCGGTCTTTCAGCCAGCCGCAGGCCTCAGGCGAACCGCCATCTTCGAGAAAGGCGTTCCAGTAACGGTCAAGTTCCGCCTGATCGTCACAGCTCACCATCAGCGAGATCGCGTGGTTGAACGAGTCGGGTCCCGAGGCGCTCATTGCAATGAAGGGCTGCCCGAAGAGAACAAACTCGACGACCTTGGTGTTGCCGGCACTCGGCACCGCCGTCACCCGGACGACGCGCGAGTCCGGAAAAATCTTCGCATAGAAGGCTGCGGCCTCTTCAGCTTGCGTGGAGTACCAAAGGAAAGGGGTGATCTTCTGAATCGTCATGGCAAATCTCCTGTCAGGATGGACGAAATGCGGAGGCGAACCGCGTGCCACCACTGAGACGACGAAACAAGACCATCAAAATCGACAGCGGGCGCGGAAAAGTTCCATTTTTTTGCCTGCCCGATGTCGTATGACCCCGGTCGACCCGCGGTCCATGTTAGCTGCTATCCGTTATGGTCAAGCTGTCTCGCTGAGGATATTTGCACATTCTGCCGCGCCACGGTTCTCCGGCATTCGCGGGCGATGTTCCGTCTTCGCTCAGCCCCCCGCGCCCATACGCAACCGTTCCAGCAGTGCACGGCCCTGGCGGGTGAGTTGCAGCGTCGATCCTTGCGGATCGCGCTGCCGTATTTCAACGAGTTCGTAGCGGCGTAAAGCCAGCACGTCTGGATCGATAGTTTCCAACCGCTTGTCTGTGTCGCCAAGCAGCATGAGTGTCGCGAGTTCGTGATGGCTAAGCATCCGGCACCTCCATTGATCGATACATGGGCGATGGGGACATCCTAGACACGTGACACTACAGTTCGGCTACGGTTGTGTTTCGGTGGATTACCTGCAGCGCTGTAAGCGTCGGCGGTAATCCGCTGCCACGCCTTGCGGCACAAGCAATGCGCGGCATGGGCGGGTAAAGATGCGCAACATTCTTCGCGCGCCGCGTAATTGGGGTCTGCGTAGAGGCCTCACGCCCCTCATGACCGGCGGATCGGGTGGGCCGCCGGCCATGACGTCATGCGGTTTTATGGATCCGCTTAAGCGCCCCGCGTTGCCGCCTGTCTCATACGTCGCCATGCATCGGGCGGAGCAGCCCCATTCGCTCAATACCGAGATCGCGCGGCTCGCCGCGCAGTGCCGCGACTTCGGTTCGAATCTGCTCGATCCGGGCCGGGTCTGACCGAGACCGCGGCCCTTGTGAGCGATGCGTCCTGCCTCGTGCCATCAAGGCAGCGTGATCGGCACCGGACGCGTTAGCAGGTCGACGTAAAGGCTGAAAAACCGATTGTTGTCGAACTGCGTGACATAGGTGATCTTGTTCGGCGACGCACCCGGCGCGGGCTGGTCGGGGTAGACCGTCACATGCCCCTGATCCTCGCCGTTCGTGGTATCGATATCCAGGTAAGCGCTTTTCGTCTGCGTGGCATAGGTCGGATCCATGAAATACGCGATCGTCAGCGTGTCGAACAGATGAGTGTTGTCGCCGAACGAACCGGCATTGACAATGCCGTACGTTCTCGTCACCGCTGTCTGCTTGTTCGGGTTGTTGACGATCTGATCGAAGATGCTCTGCGTAAGCGGCACCGTATCCGTAACATCGAGCGGAATGACGGCCTGCGGAATCGTCGTTTGAAGCACCGTGCGCACGGCAAGCGGATCGAACCACCAGTTCAGCTCACCCACGGCGTTCGCATTGCCCGGCACCGCCATCGCCCCGCCCATGTACACAATCTGCTTGATCAGCGGCACGATCTCCGGCGCCTTCATGATCGCCGTGGCGAGATTGGTGGGCGGCCCCACCTCGAGAATGGTGACCTGATTCGGATAGCGCTTGATGGTCTGGATCATGAAGTCCGCGGCGCTTTGAGCCTGCAGTTTCGTCGACACCGCGAAGCCATCAGGCGGCGCAACAAGCTGCGACTGCTGGGTCGGTTCAGGCCGCATCCACGCGCCGAAATAGCCTTGCGGATTGGCGGCTTGCTGCGCACGAATGCTCGCCACGTCGTATTGCAACGGATAGTCCGCGCCGCCGTAGACGCCCACCACGTTCTGCACGCCCATGCGCTCCACGGCCTTTAGCGCATCCGCTTCTTCCTGGAGCAACCAGTCGTTGCCGGTCACGACAGTCAACCCGAGCAGGTTGACCTTGCCCTGCCCCATCAACTGCGTGGTCATGGCGAACAACTGGCCGTCGTCGCCCATCGTGTTGAAGTCCGAGTCGATGATGACCTTCGGCGCGTTGGCGAGTGGATCGGTGGCCGTCACGTTGCCGCCGCATGCGGCGATGACCAGCGACATCATCAGGATGCCTATATATTGTGATTTCATGTTTCGTCCATTGATTCCAGTAGAGATCGCGATTAAACCAAAGGAACACCATCCGGAGATGGTGCCGGTCATTCAACGTCAAGCTACCCAGAGTTGCAGGTCGAACTGCCTCATGTCACAACAGGCATCCGCCTCACACTGCGCTGTCGACTTCCGCGCGAGTCGGAATCGACGGCTGCGCGCCGGCGCGCGTGACGGAAATCGAAGCCGCGCGTTGCGCGAGGCTGATCGCGCCTTCCAGCGGCTGCCGCGCGGCGAGTTGCGCGGCAAAGACACCGATAAAAGTATCGCCGGCCGCGGTCGTGTCGACCGCCCGCACCTGCGGCGCCGGGAAATGCGTGCCTTCGCCGCCCTCAGGCAACAGGTAGGCGCCCTGCGAGCCGAGCGTGACGATCACATTGCGGGCGCCGCCGCGTTGCAATTCCAGCGCCGCCCGGCGCGCGCCGCTTTGCGATTCGACCGGCAGGCCGGCGAGTATCCCCGCTTCGACCTCGTTCGGCACGAGGTAGTCGACCAGCGGCAGCCATTCCGCGGGCAGCGGGCCGGTTGCCGGCGCCGGGTTCAGCACGGTGATCTTGCCCAGCCGCCGGCCCAGCGCAAGTGCTGCGTGGACGGAATCCCACGGCGTTTCCAGCTGGCACACCACGACGTCGCTGGCCTTGATCGCCGCTTCCTGACGCGCAACGCTCTCAGGGGTAAGTTCGCCGTTACTGCCCGCGACCACCACGATCGTGTTCTGCCCGTCGTCCGAGACCGTTACCATCGCCACGCCGGTAGGCTGCGCGGGGTCGACTTCGATACCCGCGCAGTCGATGCCCTCCGCTTCCAGATCCTGGACCCGCTGCGCGCCGTTCGCATCCTTCCCCACCCGCCCGATCATCGCCACGCGCGCGCCGATGCGGGCGGCCGCCACCGCCTGGTTGCCGCCCTTGCCGCCGGCAACCTGCGAGAACTCATGCCCGCCGATCGTCTCGCCCGGCCGCGGCAAATGCGGGGCACGGGCGACCAGATCGGTATTGATGCTGCCCACCACGAGTACGCGGCCCTGCTTCACTTCTTTCGACACTTTCACTCTCCTGCTGACCCGCCATGCGTGGTCGCCAATGGTCAATTATGCGGCGCGACGCCGGCTTCTATAGGTATCCAGCACGACAGCCACCACAATGACGGCTCCCGTGATAATGCGCTTGGTCGGCTCGGTCGCGCCGATCTGGGCGAGACCCGCGGCCAGCACCGAGATGATCAACACACCAAAGAACGTGCTGATCACCGAGCCGCGCCCGCCCATCAAACTCGTTCCGCCAATCACCACGGCCGCGATCACCTGCAACTCGATGCCCGAGCCGGCGTTCGGGTCCGCGGCCTCGAGCCGCGAAATCTGGAACAGGGCCGCGAGACCCGCTAGCAGTCCCATCAGTGCAAATACGGCAATCTTGTAGGGCCGCGGATTGACGCCCGCAAGACGCACCGCTTCCTCGTTCGTGCCAATGCCCACCAGATAGCGGCCGAACACCGTGCGGGTCAGCACCCACTGCGCAACGATCATCACGACGATCGCAATCAGGAACGCAGGCGATATACCGAACGCAATCGGATTGGACAGGAAGTCGAACGCGTCGCCGATGTAGGCCGTGCGGGAGTTGGTCAGTTGATACGCGAGACCGCGGGCCGCCTCGAGCACGCCGAGCGACACGATGAACGAAGGAATCCGCCAGGCCACGGTGATCGCCCCGGTCACGCAGCCCGTCAAGGCCGCGCCCGCCATGCCGAGCAACGCAGCGGGCAACGCCGGCCAGTGCCACTGCAGGGCTGCGACGCTCGTGAGCGCCGCGCCGAGCGCCAGCACGGAGCCAACCGACAGGTCGATCCCGGCGATGATCAGCACGAAGGTCATGCCCACCGACATCACGACCAGATCGGGAATCTGATTCGCGATCGTGCTGAAGGTGTCGTAGCTCAGGAAATGCGAGCTCAGCAGCGAGAACAGGACGATCATCCCGAGCAAGGCGCCGAGCAGGCCGAGGTAGTTCGACAATCCCAGCCGCGTGCCGATCGGCTTTGCGTCTTTGGGCGGTTCGTTCTGCAACGTAGGCAGGCTGGTTGGTGCGGTCATGCTTCAATACTCCACAGATTTTTCGTCGGACGCCGGGGTGTCGGGCGCCCGTGCGTCGGGTTCGATCGGATCGTGCAGCAGCGCGTCACGATTCGTGTAGCCTGCGAACGCCGCAGCCAGCAGCGAGTCTTGGGTCCAGCTGCCGCGCTCGAACAGGCCGGTCATGCGCCCTGCCGACATGACCCCGATCCGGTCGCAAATCGACATCAACTCGCGCAGATCGCTCGACACCACCACCAGCGCGCGGCCTTCCCGCGCGAGCGCGCCCATCAATGCATAGATATCGAACTTGGCGCCGACGTCGATGCCGCGAGTGGGCTCGTCGAACAGCAACACCTGGCAATCACGCGCGAGCCAGCGTCCGATCACCACCTTCTGCTGGTTGCCGCCCGAGAGCTCGGACACCGGTTGCGACGGCCCCGTGCTGCGGATGCTCATCGCGTCGATCTGTTTGCGCGCCAACGCCGCCTCGCGACGGCCGTCCACCACACCATGCTTCGACACCGCGCGCAGATGCCCGAGCGAGATATTGGCGGCAATGGGCTGCGTCAGCAGCAGGCCTTCGCCCTTGCGATCCTCGGTAATCAGTGCGATGCCGTTCCTCACGGCGTCCGCGGGCGACGAGACCTTCACGGGTTCGAGCGGGCCGTCGCCATGGGCGATCGACACCATGCCGGCATCCGCGCGATCGGCTCCGTAGATGAGCCGCATCAGTTCCGTGCGGCCCGCGCCGATCAAACCGCTGATGCCGAAAATTTCGCCCGCCTTCACCTCGAAGGACACATCGCGCACGGCCGGTTCGCGGCTCATGCCCGTGACCTTGAGCGCCACGTCGCCAATGCGCCGCTCGCCCAGATCGATCCGCTCGCCGATATCGCGCCCCACCATCAGCGTGACCAGGCGGTCGGCCGAGAGATTGGCCATTTCGTCGACATGTACGAGCCGCCCATCGCGAAGCACCGCAGCGCGGCGCGCGATCCGCCGCAACTCTTCCAGTCTGTGCGAGATATACACCAGCGCCACGCCGCGCGCCTTGAGCCGCTCGACCTGCTCGAACAGCAGGTCGACCTCGCGGGCGGTCAGCATCGCGGTGGGTTCGTCGAGAATCAGCACGCGGCAATCGCCGATCAGATTGCGCGCGATCTCGACCATCTGCTGATGCCCGATGCCCAGCGTGCCCACCAGCGTGTCGGGATGGATCGCGTCGAGCCCGACTTGCGCCATCGCGTGCCGGGCGTCTTCGCGCAGCTTCGTACGGTCGATCCGGCCAAATATGCCGCGCTGCGGCAAGCGGTTCAGAAACAGGTTCTCCGCCACCGAGAGAGTCGGCAGCAGGTTCAACTCCTGCATGACCATGCGCACGCCGAGCGCCTCGGCGTCCTTGCGGCTGGCCGGCGTGTAAGCCGCGCCGCCGAGCGTCATCGAGCCGGTAGTCGGCGTGACGAGACCGCCGACGATCTTGGACAAGGTGCTCTTGCCCGCGCCGTTCTCGCCGGTCAGCGCCAGCACCTCGCCTGCGTGCAGTTCCAGCGAGATATCGGCGAGCACCGGCCCGGCGTAGGTCTTGCCGATGCCTTGCACGCTCAGCACGGGCGGGACATCGGTCAAGGATAGGATGGGAGTAGACATCAGATCGATAAAGCGGGGACAAAGATCAGGCAGCGTGGCCCGTCATGCGTACGGGCCGGACCACGCGTTGTGCCAGTCTTACTTGGTGACCAGATCGACAGGCGTCTCGACGACGCCCGACAATTCCGACTGCTTCTTGTGCTCGGCGAGCGCCTTGAGCGCCGTATCGATACCGAATACGGCCTGCTTGGCGGCATACTGATTCGCGGTGGCGAGAACGCGGCCGTCGGCGAGCATCGGCTTGATCGCGTCGATGTCGTCGTAGCCCACCACCTGCACCTTGCCGGCCTTGCCTGCCGCGCGCACCGCCGAGACCGCGCCGATTGCCATGTTGTCATTGCCGCACAGCAGCGCCTTGACGTCCGGGTTGGCATTGAGAATCTGGCTCGCGACGGCGTTGCCCTTGTCGATTTCCCATTCGCCCGATTGCAGCGAGACGACCTTCATGCCGCCCGTTGCCATGGCCTGCTTGAAGCCGGCCGTGCGTTGCTGCGCGTTGGTGGTGGTCGACACGCCTTCAATAATGGCGACGTTGTCGCCCGACTTGAGGTGCTTGGCCAGATAATCGCCCACCTTCTGCGCGCCCTTCGCGTTATCCGGACCGACGAACGGAATGTTCAGGTCCTTCGACTTGAGCACGCCCGGGTCCAGCTGGTTATCGATGTTGACCACGATGATGCCGGCGTCGACCGCTTTCTTGAGCACCGGCACCAGCGCCTTGGAGTCGGCCGGGGCGATCACGAGTGCGTCGACCTTCGAGACGATCATCTGCTCCACGATGCGAATCTGGTTAGCCGTATCCGTCTCGTCCTTGATGCCGTTCGTGACGAGATCGAATTTCGTGGGATTCTGCTTCTGATAGTTCTTCGCGCCGGTTTCCATGGTCAGGAAAAACTCGTTCGCCAGCGACTTCATCACCAGAGCGACTTTCGGCTTGTGGGCGGTCTGGGCGAACGCTGCGGGCATCGGCAGAATCGATACGGCGAGGAAAGCCGCGCTGGCTACGATAGCGCGACGCCGCGCCGGTTGGAAATGACGAATCATTAATGTCTCCTTTTTGCTCGTTCGGTCTACGTACTGATAGCCGTTGAGTCGCGTGATGGGCAGGTTCGCCACACTTGCCGCCACCCCCGGTGAAACCCTTGGGTTCCTTGCCAGATGCTGGGACGAGTACGGCCAGGTCCAATGCTATCCTCGCGATCCACGTTATGCTATGCCCAATTTTAAAACTTAGCGTTACAAAAATGGAACACGTAGACTGGGACGACCTGCGGATTCTGGTGGAAATCGCACGCGGCGGAACCATGCGAGCCGCCGCTACGGCATGCGATCTGAGTGCGCCGACCCTGTCGCGCCGCCTGACCGAGCTTGAACGGCGGCTGGGCGAGCCGCTCATCGACCGGGTGCCGTCGGGCTGCACGGTCACGGCCTTCGGCGCGCGGGTGCTGGCCTGGGCCGAGCAGATGGAGGATCTCGCCCACCAGATCGAGCGCGCCGCGGACGTGACCGGGGGCGCAGCCGCTCACGGCACGGTGCGAATCAATGCCGTCGAATGGCCTTCTTACATTTTGCTTAAGCTGCTCGGTTCATTCCAGGACCGGCTGCCCGGCCTCGCCATCGAAGTGCTGACTTCACGGCGGCCGTATAGCCTTGCCCGCCGCGAAGCGGACATCGCGCTGTGGTCCGAATGCCCCGACGAGGGCGATCTGTATGTCCGACGCATCGGCAAGATCCGTTTCGGGCTCTACGGTTCGCGCGACTACTATCTGCGCCACAAGGCGGCGATCGTGCGCAAGGAATGGGACAAGCTATCGCTCGTCGGTTATGACGACCGGCAGCCCGATCATCCCGCCACGCAATGGCTGAAGAGCCTGCCCGGCGCGCCGGCGCCATCGCTGCGCAGCAGCTATGGCATGGGCGTATTCGACGGCGTGCTGGGGGGCTCCGGGCTCGGCGTGCTGGCTCAACTCGCGGGCGACACCACGAGCGACCTGGTCTGCGTCGAAAAGCACATCAAGGCGCTCGACCAGGACGTGTGGATGGTGCTGCATCCCGCCTTGCGCGATAGCGAGCGCATCCGGACCGTGGCCAACCTCATTGCCGAGATTTTTCGTTAGGCCGGCGCGCCGGCCGGCGCGTCGAATCCGGCTGCTGGCTGCGCGCAAACCGTTCGTCGAAATCGCGTACCAGCATCCCGACTGTAATTGCGCCGAACCGCGCAAGCAACGCAGCTTCTGCCTCTCGAACCGTTTCTGACAGACGGACGTTGACGGCTTGCTCGACGAGACATTCCGGATGGTCTTCCGTGAACAATTCGGAAAAAATCGGCGGCTCCCCGACGGCCCGGTAGACGTCCAGCAACGTCAGTTCATCAAGATTTTTCGACACGATCCAACCGCCGCCGTGCCCTTTCTCGGACTGCACGTACCCCTGATCTCTTAGCCCGGCCAGCATGCGCCGCACGACGACGGGGTTCGTGCCCAGCATCTGCGCGATCGTTTCAGACGTCAGCGGGCCATCATGCCGGTCCATGTGAATCAGGGCATGCAGCATTCGCGACAGGCGGCTATCCGTTCTCATTCATCGCCTCAGGTTCAGGAAGCATGGCGGACGAACCCACTCACGCAACATTCGAAGTTGCGTTAAGTATAGCATCACCTTATCATGCAACTCGTGATGTTCCATGAAGCGGTTGGCGTCAGTTTGACCATCGCCCATCGGTGTGGACGCCGGCACAAACCAGGAGAAAGGATATGCATACCCAGCATGATGTGATCGTTGTGGGCGGGAGCTTCGCGGGCCTGTCGGCCGCCATGCAGCTTGCGCGCGCCAGAAGGAACGTGCTTGTCATCGACACCGGCTTGCCGCGCAACCGTTTTGCCTCGCACGCTCACGGCTTCTTCGGCCAGGATGGCAAACCGCCCGCCGAGATCATTCGCGAAGCTGGGTCGCAGCTTGCGGCCTACCCAACGGTTCAGTGGGTCAAAGGCGAGGCTGTCACCGCGCAACGGACCGACGACGCCTTCAGCGTCGCGCTTTCGGACGGCCGCATTGAATCGGCTTCCCGGCTTATTCTCGCGACCGGCGTGCGAGACGAACTGCCCGCCATACCGGGCTTGCAGGAACGTTGGGGCATGACGGCACTCCATTGCCCGTACTGTCACGGGTACGAGGTTCGGGATCGGCGTCTCGGCGTACTGGGCAATCATCCGCTGTCGGCATACCAGGCGCTGCTCATTCCCGACTGGGGCCCGACAACGTATTTCACTCAGGGCACCTTCGAGCCCGACGCAGGACAACTCGCTCATCTGGCCGCGCGCAACGTGCGCATCGAGCGTTCGCCGGTAGTCGAACTGCTAGGTCAGGCTCCGCACCTCGAGGCGCTCAGATTGGCCGATGGACGCGTTGTCGCGATCGACGCGCTATTCATCGCGCCGAGGACGCACATGAACAGCACGCTCGCGGAACAACTCGGCTGTGCATTCGATGAGGCGCCGCTTGGGCCCGTCATCAGGGTCGACGACCTGAAGCAGACGACAGTCGAAGGCGTCTATGCCGCAGGCGACGTGTCGAACAAGATGACCAACGCGACGTTTGCCTCGGCGGCCGGCGTGGCAGCGGGCGTCGGTGCGCATCATTCGCTGGTGCCGGAGCTCGCACAGCACAAGTAAGCCCCATCGCGGCGCACCCTGCGCTAACCCCATGGCGGCCCGGACCCAGGCCGCCACTCGCGCGTCAAACACCCACTCTCGCCCTCAAAGCGCTCACAGCGCCCTTCATCGAGTTGTTATTTTCGTTTATCGATGTAATGATATAACATTCCGCACGTCGAACGATGTAGCAGAAGAACGTCGACAAGACGGAAACGCATCCACCCAGCGCTCAACCCTGAATAAATAAAGATGAAAAACCGCACGCGCGTCTCTCACGCAGCCTTGCTGCTGTTCGCTATCGCCGCTCATGCTCATGCCGCGCCCGACGAAGCTTCGGTGACAGGCGCCGTCACCGACACAGCGGGCAAACCCGTCCGGAACGCCACGGTGAGCGTTCAGAATGCAAGCGGCGCCGCGATCAGCGAAGCAAAAACGGATGCAGACGGCCATTTCGCGATCGCTCACGTGAGCCCGGGCATCTATGCGGTTGTCGTCACGGCACCGGGATTCGCGAGCGGCAGCAGCATCGCAACCGCAACCGCGGCGGCGCCAGGCGCGGTCAGCATCAAACTCGCTCAAAGCGACACACTCGACGTTCAGGTAAATGCAAAGCGTCTCGATCGAGCCCGCAACGGACTGCTGCCGGAAACCGGCAGCAGCGTGTACCGCTTCAGCCAGGCCGATATCAATGCCCTGCCCGCGGGACAAGACACGCCGTTGAACCAGGTGTTGCTGCAGGCGCCCGGCGTGGCAAGCGATTCCTATGGTCAGTTGCACGTGCGCGGAGACCACGCGAACCTGCAATACCGCATCAACGGCATCATCATTCCCGAGCCGATCAGCGGTTTCGGCCAGTCGCTCGACACCCGCATCATCGACCAGGTCAACCTGCTCACCGGCGCATTGCCGGCGCAGTACGGCTACCGCACCGCAGGTGTAGTGGACATCCGCACGAAGTCGGGCGATGCCGGCAACGGCGGGTCCATCGACGTGTTCGGCGGCAGCCATCAGACGATCAAGACCAGCGCGGATGTATTCGGCAGCCAGGGGCCGTTCAGCTATTACTTCAGCGGCTCAGTCGGCATGAACAACCTCGGGATCGAGAATCCCACCTCCAGTGCCAATGCGATTCACGACCACACCCGTCAAGGCAACGCATTCGGCTACATGTCGTACATCATCAATCCGCTCACGCGCGTAAGCGTGATGTTCGGCACCACGAGCAACCAGTTCGAGATTCCCAACACGCCGGGCTTGCAGACCAACTTCACGCTCAACGGCAACAACACCTTCAACTCAAGCCAGTTGAACGAAACGCAATCGGAGTTGAACAACTTTGCCGTGGTCGCGCTTCAGGGCACCAATGGCGGCGCCCTCGACTATCAGGTCGCCCTCTTTACGCGCTACACGCGAACCCAGTTCAATCCCGACCCGGTTGGCGATCTGCTCTTTAACGGTGTGGCGTCGCAGGATTTTCACAGCAATTCGGCCAACGGCGCGCAGGTGGACACGACCTGGCGGCTGAACGACAAGCATACGGTTCGGGCCGGTATCTTCTTCCAGCAAGAACACGCGGTGTTCGACGACAGCGTCAACGTATTCGCGACGGACAGCAGCGGCAACCAGTTATCCGATCAACCCTTAAATATTAAGGACTCCAGCAGCAAGACCGGCTATCTGTACAGCGCCTACGTGCAGGACGAGTGGAAACTCACCGACAAGCTCACGCTGAACTATGGCCTGCGCTACGACAAGATGGACGAGTACGTCAGCGCGAGCCAGCTTAGCCCGCGCATCGGCCTCGTCTATGCGCTGACGCCGGCCACGACGCTCCATGCCGGCTATGCGCGCTATTTCACGCCACCGGCATTTGAACTGGTGTCGGGCTCGACTATCAGTCGCTTTAACGGCACGACCAATCAGAGTCCGTCGAGCCAGAACGGTCAGGTACAACCGGAACGCAGCCATTATTTCGATCTCGGTGTGACCCAGCGCCTCGGCTCGAACGTTACGGTCGGACTCGACGCTTACTACAAGAAGTCGACCAACCTGCTCGACGAAGGACAGTTCGGTTCCGCGCTCATCTTCACGCCGTTCAACTACCGGCAGGGTCGCGTGTATGGGGTCGAGTTCACGGCCAACTACAAGCAGGACAACGTATCGGCCTACGTGAATCTCGCGTGGAGCCGCGCACAGGGAACCCAGATCGATTCGGCGCAGTTCAATTTCGACCCGGCGGAACTCGCCTATATCAACGATCACTGGGTCTACCTGGATCACGACCAGCGCATTACCGCATCATTCGGCGGAACCTACGATCTCGGCAGAACGACTTTCACGTTCGATGGACTGGTGGGAAGCGGATTGCGTAGCGGCTTTGCGAACACCGACAAGCTGCCGCTCTATGCGCAGGTCAATCTCGGCGTGATACAGCACTTTAACCAGCCGCTAGTCGGGAAGTTCGATGCACGGCTGATGGTCGTCAACGCGTTCAACCGCGTCTATGAGTTGCGCGACGGATCGGGTATCGGCGTGGGTGCGCCGCAGTATGGCCCGCACTTCGCCGTCTACGCCGGCATCACCAAGAATTTCTGATTCCGCCAGGCTATCAAGAGCGAAGAAGAGGTAGGACATGCAAGATTGGGCAAGTGTTCTGGCAGCGGTACGCGTGGGCGGATGGGTCATCTATCCGCTGACGGTACTCGCTATTCTGGCGGTCGCGATTACGCTCGAGCGGGCTTATGTGTTTCTGCGCTTTGGCCGCTTGCCGGGCACGCAGGGTAACGCGCACACCATCAGGCACGAAATCGCGGTGCCCGGATCGGCCCTCGATTGGGCCGGCAGATTAAAGGATGCATCCAGTCAGAACGCGTTCAGACGCATGAGCGCGCCGTGGGCGCCCGACCCTTCCGTGCCGCTGTGGCTGCGCGAAGCAAAGGCGCAATCGGTTGCCTCGCAGATCGAACGCGACATGAGTAAAGGTTTCTGGGTGCTGGAAACCATCGTGACGGCAGCGCCTTTGCTGGGTCTGCTGGGCACCATTGTCGGCATGATGCATTCGTTCCAGTTGTTCGGTGGCGATGGCCTCGTCGATCCGGGTGGCGTGACGGGCGGCGTGGCACAGTCGTTGGTGGCGACCGCGATTGGCCTGGTGGTTGCCCTGTTTGCGCTCTTTGCATTCAACTATTTCTCGCGCCGGCTCGAACGGCTGATGGACGAACTCGAGTCGCTCGCAAATGCACGGCTCAGCGAAATCCGTCTTGCCGACACGCCCGCGGGAGCGCTGCCGTGAAGTTCAAGCGTGCGCACGCGGTCAAGCGCGGCCGCATCGAAATCATTCCGATGATCGATGTGATGTTCTTTCTGCTGGCGACCTTCATGCTTGCATCGCTCGCGATGCAACGGCTCGACGCCGTCAAGGTCAAGCTCCCGGCCGGCCGCGCACAGCAAATGGCAACCCATGAACCGCTTACGATTTCCGTGGACAGCGGCAACGCGATCTTTGTGAACCATCAGTCAGTTCATCTCGATCAGATCGAGCCGATGGTAAAACGTCTGCTGCAACCGGACGGCAATGTCGTGATTGCCGCTGACGACGCAGCCGGCCACGGCGTGGTGGTTCAGGCAATGCTGGCCGCACGCCGTGCCGGCGCCGAGCGTTTCCTGATCGCCGTACATCGTGAGTAACCGGATGCGCTTTGCCGTTGCTGTCGACGATTCTCCGTCAATACGGTTCGCACTGGCGGTACTGGCCGCGCTAATTGTCTGGATCGTATTCCTGTTTCAGGTGGGGCACTGGTTGCGTCCGTCGCCCTCTGCGCGTGTGCAGGACAAGCCACTCGAGATGCGAGTGATGGAACTCGATCCGCCGGAAGCTGCGGTTACGACGCCTTCCGTGGCTCCGGCTGCGCCCGCTGCACCCGTTGCACCCGTTGCACCCGTTGCGCTCGCTCCGAGCAAACCACGACAAGCCGCTGATCCGCACGCTCACGTCACAACGCGTTCGCGTACGCCACCCCCTGTGCCGTCGAAGCCGGATGCGCGTTCAATGCAAAACGTGCCGCCGGCTCAGCCGACGCCCGCGATGCAAGAGCCGAAGACGGCCGCCGAGCCGCCTGCGCGCGCTGCCGTCCCTTCGGACGAAAGCGCAACCGCCATACCGTCCGCCATACCGTCCGCCAAATCATCCGGCGACGCGGCGGCACATTCCATTTCCCAACCGTTGCCGGAACTCCCCGACGATTTGCGCGAGCAGGCGTATCAAACCGTCGCGACGGCCCGCTTCGCGATCCACGCCGACGGGTCGGTCGACGTGGAGCTCATCAAACCGACGCCCAATCCCCGGCTCAACCAGCTCCTTCTTGAAGCGCTGCGCAAATGGCGTTTCTTTCCGGCGATGCAGGCAGGGCATCCAGTCGAAAGCCGGCAAGACATTCGCGTGCATTTCAACGTGAACTAGCGGAGCTCACCCCTTCGTTGCGCCAAACGTCAAACCGGCCACGAAATGCTTCTGCATTGCGAAGAACATCGCGACAGAAGGCAACGCGGCGAGAATCGACCCGGCGGACACGAGATTCCATGCAGTAGTCCACTGCCCCTTCAACGCCGCGACACCGACAGTAATCGGGGCGGCGTCGTCACCTTGCGTCAGACACAAGGCCCAGAAGTAGTCATTCCACACGAACGTGAATACAAGAATCGCCAGCGCGGCAAGCGCGGGACGGATCAGCGGCAACACGATTTTGAAGAACACTGTCCATTCGTTCGCGCCTTCGATGCGCGCCGCCTCAACCAGTTCGAATGGCAACTGCTTGATGAAGTTGCGCAGAAACAGCGCGCAAAATCCCGTCTGAAACGATACATGGAACAGAATCAGCGCGCTCACTGTGTTGAACAGACCAAGCTGCAACGACAGGTCCCGCACTGGAATCATCAACACCTGAACCGGCACAAAGTTGCCCGCGACAAACGTCGCAAACAGCGTGGAGTTGCCCCGGAACCGGTAGATGGCCAGCGCGAAACCCGCCATGGCCGCAAGCGCAATCGACCCCACCACGGCCGGCACCGTAATCAGCACGCTGTTCCAGAAGTAATGCAGCATCGGGGAAGTCGTCAACGCCTCGCGATAGTTGTCGAACATCGCGAAGTGCTTCGGCCAGCCCCAATAATTGCCCTCGCTCAGTTCCTCGGTTGAACGCACCGAAGTCACGAGCACCGCGATCATCGGCAGCAGCCAGATCAACAGCGCGAGCGGCAAGGTCAGTTTGTACGCACGGCGCGTGACCGGCTTCCATTTGTCGATCGGGATCGGAAACATGACCGGCTCCTTATTGCTCGGTGCGCAGCATGCGGCGCAGGTGATAAACGATGTACACCAGCATGATCGCGAACAGCACCACGGCCACCGCCGCGGAATAGCCGATACGGTAGTACTTGATCGCCTGGTCGTACATGTAGTACGCGAGCACCGTCGAACTTTCGAACGGTCCGCCACCGGTCATGACCGAAATCAGGTCAAAGCTGCGCAATGCGCCGATCACCGTGACGACGATCGCCATGAAGGTGGTGGGTCGCAATTGCGGCAGGATCACATGCCACAGCATCGACCAGCCACGCGCCCCCTCCATGCGCGCGGCCTCGATCTGTTCGGCGTTCAACGAGGTCAAACCCGTCAGATAAAGAATCATGCAGTACGCGGTTTGCGGCCACAGCGCCGCGAACACGATCCCGAGCGTTGCATAACGCGGGTCGCCGAGTACCGGCACGCCGTGCCCGAGAATCATCGCAAGCAGGCCGAAGGTCGGATCGTAGAACCACGAGAAGATCAAACCGACCACGACGCCGGATAACACGAACGGCGCGAAGAACAGCGATTTGACGATGCGAATGCCGGCCACCGCCTGGTTCAGATAAAGTGCGACGGCGAGCCCCATCGGCGGCGCAAGCAGGAACAGCAGTAGCCAGATGAGGTTGTTCTTCAGCGCCGTATAGAACGTCTGCGTATGGAACAACTCGATATAGTTGGCGAGACCGACGAAAGACGGGTCGGTCATCCCATCCCAATTGAAAAAACTCAGGCGCACGGTCGAGATGATCGGCCATACGACGTAGATCGCCACCATCACGCAGGCCGGCGCGAGAAACAGAAAAGCGGCGCGCCGCTGCCGGCGCGCGGTCGGCGACGGACGGCGCCGGCGTGCCACGCGAGGCGGCCCACCGCGCGAAGCACCGCCCGACGCGGGCATGCCGGCACCGGGCAAGCCGGGACCGCCGGGTTCGGCAGGACCGCCAACAGTGTGACGGGTGACGGAGTGCGACACGATCATTCTCCCGATCGAACGTAGCGAGTTGACGCTTAAGTTTGACGCTCCGGCAGGCGGCCCGTTCGTGCATCAACGGGCCGCCGCCGCTCACTTCTTGTAGATCCGCTTACGCGTCTGCTCGAGTTGCGCAAGGATGTCGTCGAGCTTCGAAGGATCGGAAATGAATTGCTGCATTCCCTTCATCCCTTCATCGGCCATTTCCTTCGTCATGTCGCGATCGTAGAACTGCGCAATGCCGCCCTTCGTGTTTGCGAGAATCTGGAAGCCGATCTTCGAGATTGGATCGTCGGGTTCAGGCGACTTGCTGTTCGCCGACAACGAACCGAGCCCCTCCGCGAGCTTCGCACCATTTGCCGGCGTCTGGACGAATGCAAGGAAAGCACGCGCATCCGCCTTGTTCTTCGCCTTCGACGGAATATTCAGCGATTCGACCGGCCCCTCTTCGGCAGTCGGCACGTTCGCGTCGATGATCGGGAACTGGAAGTAACCCATTTCCGGCTTCACGCTCGGCGGGAAACCACCGGTGATGAACGTGCCCATCAGCATCATCGCGGCCTTGCCCTGGAACAGGAACGGCTGCACGGCGTCCAGATCGTAAGAGAGCGAGTTGTCGATGAAATAGCCGGCGTCGATCAGTTGCTTCCACGTCGTGTAGACCTTCTTCACGCGCGGATCGGTGTACGCGATATCGCCCGCCATCAGTTTCTGATGGAACGCGTTGCCGTTCAGGCGCAGATCGAGATAATCGAACCAGCCCGCCAACGTCCATGAATCACGGCCTGCCACGGCAATCGGCGTAATGCCTGCCGCTTTCAGTTTCTTGCAGTCGTCGAGAAACTGGTCCCACGTTTTCGGCTCGCCGGCAATGCCGACCTTCTGGAACAGGTCCTTGCGATAGAACATGCCCCACGAGTAATACACAGTCGGCGCGGCGTACTGCTTGCCCTTATACGACGACGCTTCCTTCGTCGATGCATACATGTCGTTCCAGCCGTTCTTCACCCAGTCGCCGCTCAGATCCTCGAACAGGCCGCGCTGCGCGTAATACGCCATCCGTTCGCCGTCATGCCAGTTGACGATATCGGGTGCGACGGTGGAGAGCCAACCGGGCAACTGGACCTTGTACGCTTCTTCGTCGATGAACGACACCTTCACGTCGGTGCCGGGATGTGTTTTCTTGAAGTCGTCGATGATCGACTGCCAGACGGCGCGTTGACTCGCGCCCTTGAACGCGATGTTGACCGCGAGCGTGCCGGCCTGCGCCGTGCTGACGACGGAGGCCCCTGCGGCCGCCGCGGCCAGCGCGAGTGCCAGCAGAATCTTGCGAGGTTTCAGTGCCATGTTGCTGTCTCCTTTGCTCCGTGATTTTGCGTCGTTGTTGTTACTGCATGGAATCCTTCGTTCAGCGCTTCAGATCATTTCCCTGATCGATAAACGGCCACATCCTGCGGTTCGACGGTGCGTGAACCGATCACGAATGCGTCGTCGGCGATATTGGCCAGCGTGTGCGCCTGGTCGCCGTAGTTCAACACGTAGGTCAGCGCGCCACGCCGGCTCAAGCGCACGCTGTCGCCGAGCGGGACCGGGTCGAGGCCGGCCTCCTGCGCAATCCGTGCGAACAGACGGACCGTGAGCGCATCGTCGAACAGGCTCGCGAGGTAATGGAACACGCCGCTTTTCACGTAAGCGGGATGGCCGTCGGCGAAACGGGCTCGTACGTCGAGCGCATCCGTTGCATCGTTGCCGCCGTCGCCTTCGCCTTCGCCTTTGCCTTTGCGTTCGATGAAATCGCGCCAGTGGCGCGCCACGCCGTCTTCCACGCTCGCGTTGCTGCTGTCTTCAAGCCGCACGGCTTCAGTCACATTCGGCCGCATCGATTCGACCCGCCACACGCGCAGCGGCAGCACCGAGGCAAGCGCGCCCGGCGGCAGATTGGCCGGAATCTGCAGGTCCTGAGTCTTCGAACCGGTACGCGGACCGAGCACGACTTGCGCGCCCGAACTCGCCAGCCGCGCGGCGAAATCGGCCGGCACGACCGGCAACGGCGGCACGACGATCAGACGATAGCCGTCGAGCGCTGCATCGACCGGCACGACATCGACGTCCAATCCGAGCGCGCGCAATGCCGAGTAGTACTCGAATGCGAAACGCGGATAGTGGAAATCCGCCCCCTGCGGATGAATCTCGAAGAGCCACTTCGCTTCGTAGTCGTAGACGAGCGCGACCTTCGAGCGAATCGCCGCATCGGCGTCGGCGTTCGCGGCGAGCACCGCGCGAATCTCGTCGGCAACCTGCGCGGCTTCTTTACCGCCAATGTCGAGCCGGTTATCGGGCGTATTCAGACCGGCGTGCATCTGCTCCTGCGCGAACGGTGCCTGGCGCCAGCGGAAATACGACACGCAGCCCGCGCCGTGCGCGAACGCCTCCCAACTCCACAGCCGCACCATGCCGGGCAGCGGCGCCGGATTCCACTGCGCCCAGTTCACCGGACCGGGCTGCTGCTCCATGACCCACAGCGGCAGCTTCGACATGCCGCGGTACACGTCATGATTGAACGACGCGAAGTCAGGGTGCCCGGTGCGCAGCCAGCGCGCCTTCACGTCCGGCGCAAACCACTGCTCTTCCAGCGCGCCGAGTGGATAGCTGTCCCACGTCGCCACATCTAGGTCGGCCGCCACCTTGTAGTGATCGAACTCGGTAAAGAGCTGCATGAAATTGTGCGCGACCGGCCGCCCCGGCGAATGCGCGCGGATGATCTCGACCTGCATGCGGTTGTAGCGCGCCACTTCGTCGGAGGCGAAGCGGCGGTAATCGAGCCGGTGCGACGGGTGCGCTTCGGTCACGGTCGCCACCGGCGCGTCGATTTCGTCGAAGCTGCGGTATTCCATGCTCCAGAACACCGTACCCCATGCGCGGTTCAGCGCGTCGATGGTTTGATAGCGCGCCTTGAGCCACTCGCGAAAGCGCCCCACGGCCGCCGGCGAATAACTGATCACCGTGTGATGGCAGCCGAATTCGTTATCGGTCTGCCAGTACGCAACGGCCGGATGCTTGCCGTAACGCTCGGCAACCGCCGTGCAGATCCGCTGCGACGCGGTGAAATACGAAGGCGATGAAAAGTCGTAATGACGGCGTGAGCCGAACGCGCGCGGACGGCCATCGGCGCCAATCGGCAAAATGTCCGGATGGCGGTCGATCAGCCACTTGGGCGGCGTCGCCGTCGGCGTGCACATGACCACTTGCAAACCGGCCGCGCCGAGTACGTCGACCGCGCGATCCAGCCAGCCCCAGTCATATTCGCCGGGCGTCGGCTCCATCCGGCTCCACGCAAATTCGGCGATTCGCACTTGCTGGATGCCAAGTGCTTTCATCCGGCGAGCGTCGTCTTCCCACATCGACTCCGGCCAGTGTTCCGGGTAATAACAGACTCCAAGGCGCATCCGAATGTCCCCTATGCGTAATGTTCGACGGATTCGAGCGAAGCAGCGGCAAAGCCGTCTTCGGTAAACAAATGGCAGGCGCGGCTGGGGACGCGCAAGCCGGCGCGGTCTCCCGGCGCGAGACGGGTGTCACCCGGCGCCTTGGCGATCAACGCGGCGCCGCCGGGTTGATCGAGGTGGACATAGCTGTGCTCGCCGAGCTGTTCGACGAGCGACACGGTGCGGGTCAGCACGGCGTCCTGCGTGTTTTCTGAACCTGCCGCGTCAATGAATTCCAGGTGTTCCGGGCGTACGCCGAGCGTGACGGCTTGCGACGCATGGAGCCCATCACCATTGACCGGCACGCGCACGTTTTCATTTGTGTGATCGAGCGTGACGATCACGCCTTGAGGATCGACCGAGCTCACCTTCCCCGGCAGGAAATTCATGCGCGGCGAACCGATGAAACCGGCGACGAAGCGGCTTCTCGGCCGGTGATACAACTCGAGCGGCGCGCCGATCTGCGCGATGCTGCCGTAGCGCTCGGTGTCCTTGCCCGCGTGCAGCAACACGATCTTGTCGGCAAGCGTCATGGCCTCGATCTGATCGTGCGTGACATACACCACGCTGGCTTTGGCGAACTGCTTATGCAGCCGCGCGATTTCGATGCGGGTCTGGCCACGCAGCGTCGCGTCGAGATTGGAGAGCGGTTCGTCGAACAGAAACACGCCCGGCTCCCGCACAATGGCCCGGCCGATCGCCACGCGCTGCCGCTGGCCGCCAGACAGCGCCTTCGGCCGGCGCTCGAGCAGCGTCTCCAGTTGCAGGATGCGCGCGGCTTCCCGCACCTTGCGGTCGATTTCTTCTTTCGGGGTTTTGGCAAGCTTGAGGCCGAAGGCCATGTTCTCGAACACGGTCATATGCGGAAACAGCGCGTAGCTCTGAAACACCATCGCTACCCCGCGCTGCGCCGCCGGGACGTCGTTGACGAGGCGCCCGGCGATCGACAGGTCGCCGTCGGTCACGTCTTCGAGGCCGGCGATCATCCGCAGCAAGGTGGACTTGCCGCATCCGGACGGACCGAGAAACACGCAAAACTCGTTCTCGCCGATCTCCAGGTCGACGTCGCGAATCACCAATGCACCGTCGCCATACGCCTTCTGCACGCCTCTCAACGAAATGCTCGCCATTGCATCAACTCCGTGATTTAATCGGCTCGACATCGAAGATTAAGCGCTTAATCAGCAAGGCCGAAAAAAAAATCGATCGGACTCGATCGTGGGGCCCTGCCTGTCTCCGATATCGTTTTGTCTGTGCGGCAAATGGTGCCGCGCCTTGAGCTGCGATGCAAATGTCGGACAGTCATCTCATATATTGGAACACCATGCCCACACTCAGCGAAGTCGCACGCCGTGCCGGTGTCACGCCTGCCACGGTATCGAACGTGTTGCGCAATCGCGGCAGGGTCGGCGCGAACACCCGGCAACGGGTGCTGGAAGCCGTCGAGGCACTCGGCTACCGCCCGCATCTGGCAGCCCGCGCGCTCGCCGAAGGCCGCGCGCCGACGCTGGCGTTGATGGTATCGAGCATTGCCAATCCGTTCTATCCGGAGTTCGCACTCGCCGTCGAACATGCGGCGCGCAGCAGCGGACATTTCGTGATTATCTGCAATACCAACGAAGATCCGCTGATCGGGCGAGCGTACCTCGATCAGATCGCCGGCACGCTTTCCGAGGGCGTGCTCGTGACGAATGCAAACCTCGATTTCACGGACCTGCATACGACCGAATCGCGCGGCACGCCCGTGGTGCTGTGCATGTGGGAGCGGCCCAACGAGCCGCCAGGTTTGCCGTGCGTCGCGGTCGATTTTCGTCTGGCAGGTGAATTGGCCGGCACGCATCTGCTGGAACTCGGCCATCGGCGGATCGGCGCGATTGTCGGCAGTAAGGCGTCGGGCATTCACGCGGCCCGCTATGAGGGGTTTGTCGATGCGCTGCGGGAGGCCGGAATAACCAAGGGCCGGGTCAAGCATGCACCCGACACGATACAAGGCGGCTACACCGCGGCGCGCGAGCTGCTGGAAGCCGATCCGAAGCTCACCGCGATCTTCGCGACCAACGATCTGCCGGCGCTCGGTGCAATGCATGCCGCAGCGGATCTCGGCCTGAACGTGCCGCGCGATCTGTCCGTGATCGGCATTACCGATATTCAACTCGCGCGCGAGTCGCGGCCCGCGCTGACGACGGTCGCCGTACCGACCGTCGAAGTCGCCGGTCTCGCGGTATCGCTGTTGCGCGAGCTGATCGAATCGTCGTATGGGCAAGCGGAGCGTCCACTCGCGGCAAGCGTGCCGATGCGGGTTTCCTCCGCGCCGAAACTGGTCGTGCGTGCGTCGACTGGCGTGTCGCGTTCGGCGTAACGTGGCCGTAACAGCGCCAGGGACGTTACGTAGCGAAGCTTGCCTGCATCCCTCTGCGCCTACCGGGCCAGCATCCGCAAACGCCCATATCAAGCGGCTTCGCGGCGAAAAACACCGCTTCGATCAGTCCATCCATGCAGTTGGCACGGTCCCTGCAAACAGGCAGGGAAAGGGCCGAGCGCCGGCATGAGTCACATGCCGCCCGTGCTCCCCCAACCGGCCGGGCCAAGGCCATAACACGCATGGATACTCAAATGATTGCCGACCTTCTGCAGGACGCCGACGTCGCAGGACAGACCACCGACGCGGACTCGCCCTTCGCCCAACACCATCCCCTGCAAATTGCGGTTTGCCTGCGCAAGCTGATGACCGGACAGGACTTCGTGACGGTGGAATTCAACGGTCGCCAGATCGTGACGCAAGTGCTCGAAGTCGATTCGCGCAATGCGCGCTTCATCTTCGACGCCGGCAGCGTGGAGGCGGACAACTATGCGCTTGCGTCCGCACGCCAGTTGATCTTCCGCAGCTTGCCCGACGGCATTCGCACCGAGTTCACGACGCTTAACGCTGATCCGGTCATGTTCGAAGGGCGCCCGGCTTTCGAGGCATCCTTCCCGAGCCTCCTGTACTACGTTCAACGCCGCGAATTCTTCCGCGTGCAAACGCCCGTGCTGGATCCTTATACCGCCAGCGGACCCTGCGTGGATGGCGGTTCGTTCCGGCTGGAACTGCAGGACCTCTCATTGGGCGGCGTAGCGTTGAAAACCGCCGATGAGCGCTTCGGCTCACTGGAAAGCGGCACCGTATTGCGCGATGTCACGCTGCAACTCGGCAGCTTCGGCACGCTGCAGCTCGATCTGGAAATCGTCGCGCCACGGCAATTGACCACGCCGAAGGGCGACCGGCGTTTCGTGATCGGCTGCAAGTTCGTGCAGACGCCCGGGCGGGCGGAGCGAGTCTTGCAACGTGTCGTCACCCAGCTCGAAACCAAGCGTCAAACGCTCGCGCCGCGCCGATAGCTTGACGGCAGCTAATACCGTTGCAAAGAATCATTTGGTATTTCAGTTCACTTACAGGCGAGCCAGGACTTTCCCGAAGTCCCGGCGCTTGATCCTGCATTGCATCACTCCCGCAAAGCCCCACCACGTATGCCCCGCCGCCTTGGCGGGCGCTTCCGCGCGCCCATCTCCCATCCGATCGCTTTCTTGACGAGCCTCGCCGCGCCTGCTTTACTAAATCAACTAAAGTGATTTAGTCGCCCGACTTCAGACTGCCACTGAATCGCTTCAGGTTCCAAACAGGATTGCAAACAGGTAGCAGGCGCGCAGCGTTCGCGCGTGCCACCGCCCGCAGTTCATAACGTCGTGGCCAATAACCGGAGGAGCGTCCCATGAATCTGAATTCCCGCAGGCACCCTGTCGCCAGGAAAATCGTGTCGGTATGCGTCGCTGCATCGGCAGCCTGGTGCGCGAGCGCGAGCCAGGCAGCCGATCAGCCTGTCGTCGGTCTCATCACCAAGACGGATACCAATCCGTTCTTCGTGAAGATGAAACAGGGTGCCGAAGCGGCTGCCGCGAAAGACGGCGCCAAGCTGCTCACCGCCGCCGGCAAGTTCGACGGCGACAACGCGAGCCAGGTCACCGCCATCGAAAACATGATGACGGCCGGCGCGAAGGCGATTCTGATCACACCCAGCGACACCAAGGCGATCGTGCCGAGCATCAGGAAAGCGCGCGCCGCCGGTGTGATGGTGATCGCGCTCGACACGCCGACCGATCCGCAAGATGCCACGGACGCCCTCTTCGCCACCGACAACTTCAAAGCGGGCGTGCTGATCGGCAAGTACGCGAAAACGGCCATGAACGGCAAGCCCGCGAAGATCGCGACGCTCGACCTCGCCCCCGGCGTATCGGTTGGCGTGCTGCGTCATAACGGCTTCCTGGAAGGCTTCGGCGTGAAGGAAGGCGATCCGTCGATCGTCTGCAGCCAGGACACCCGCGGCGATCAGGCGAAGGGGCAGACAGCAATGGAAAACTGCCTGCAGAAATCGCCGGACATCAACGTGGTCTACACGATCAACGAACCGGCCGCCGCAGGTGCGTATCGCGCGCTCAAAGCCGCGGGCAAAGACAAGAGCGTGATGATCGTATCCATCGATGGCGGCTGCGAAGGTGTACGCAATGTGAAGGCCGGCGCGATTGCCGCGACCTCCCAGCAGTATCCGTTGAAGATGGCCGCGCTCGGCGTGACAGCCGGTGTCGAGTACGCGAAGACCGGCAAGAAGGTCTCCGGCTATCAGGACACGGGCGTGACGCTGATCACCGACAAGCCGATGTCCGGCGTGGACAGCAAGGATACGAAGTTCGGCCTCGACAACTGCTGGGGCAACAAGTAACAGGCACTGAATGGCGGCCCACTTTCCCGGGCCGCCGACGGATGACGGCCGTGCTTATCGCACAGTCCGTCAGATTCATGCATTGAGGACACCTATCATGTCGACTCCCTCCGCGCCCGCCGGGCACTCGCGCCCGTTCGCCGAACGCTTGCCGTCACTCGCTGAAATCGGACCGCTGATCGCGCTTCTGCTGGCTTGCGGCTTCTTCATTTCGCAGAGCAACCGGTTCCTGTCGTTCCAGAACCTTTCGCTGATCCTGCAGCAGACGATGGTGGTCGCCGTCATCGCGATCGGCCAGACCCTGATCGTGCTGACCGGCGGCATCGATCTGTCGTGCGGGATGGTGATGGCGTTCGGCTCGATCATCATGACCAAATTCGCGGTCACGCTCGGCGTGCCGCCCGTTCTCGCGATTCTGTGCGGTGTCGCCGCGAGCACGCTATTCGGTGCGCTCAACGGCGTGCTGATCACGCGGATCAAGTTACCCGCCTTCATTGTCACGCTGGGTACCCTGAACATCGCGTTCGCACTCACGCAGATTTATTCGAACGCGGAGAGCGTGTCGAACCTGCCCGACGCGATCATGTTCCTCGGCAACACGTTCAAGCTCGGGCCCGCCGAAGTGACCTACGGCACGGTACTCACGCTATTGATGTACCTGGCGACGTGGTTCGTGTTGCGCGATACGGTGCCGGGCCGGCATCTGTATGCGCTCGGCAATAACCCCGAAGCCGCACGCCTGATGGGTCTCTCGTCGCAGAAGATTCTGCTTACCGTGTATTCGCTGGCCGGCGCCATCTACGGTATCGCCGCGCTGCTGTCGGTGTCGCGCACCGGCGTAGGCGATCCGCAGGCCGGGCAAACGGAAAATCTCGACAGCATTACCGCCGTGGTGCTGGGCGGCACGAGTCTGTTCGGCGGACGAGGCTCGATTGCCGGCACGCTGCTAGGCGCGCTGATTGTGGGCGTATTTCGTAATGGTCTGACCTTGATCGGTGTCTCGTCGGTGTACCAGGTGTTGATCACCGGCATGCTGGTGATTCTCGCGGTTGCCGCGGACAAACTTTCCCATCGTCGCGGTTGAGCACTCAGGAGCCCGTCATGTCGACACCTACTTCCGCTTCTACCCTGATGCCCGTTCTGCAGGCGCGCGGACTTGTCAAACGCTATGGCAACGTCACCGCGCTCGACGGTTGCGATTTCGAAGTGCTGCCCGGCGAGATTCTCGCCGTGATCGGCGATAACGGCGCGGGCAAGTCGTCGTTGATCAAGGCGCTATCGGGCGCCACCGTTCCCGACGAAGGCGAAATCCTGCTCGACGGCAAGCCGGTCAAATTCCGCAGTCCGCTGGACGCCCGCGCTCAAGGCATCGAAACCGTCTACCAGGAACTCGCGGTAGCGCCCGCCATGAGCATTGCCGAAAACCTGTTTCTCGCCCGTGAACTCGTCAAGCCAGGCTGGCGCGGTTCGATCTTCAAGATGATCGACAAGCGCCGTATGCTCGAAGAAGCCACCGCGCACATGAAGGGCCTGCAGATCGGCATCCGTTCGATGCGCCAGGCGGTCGAAACCTTATCCGGCGGCCAGCGCCAGGGCGTAGCCGTCGCGCGCAGCGCGGCGTTCGCGCGGCATGTGGTGATTCTCGACGAACCCACGGCCGCGCTCGGCGTGAAGGAAGGCAACATGGTGCTCGAGTTGATCCGCCGCGTACGCGAGCGCGGCCTGCCGGTGATCCTGATCAGCCACAACATGCCACACGTGTTCGAAGTCGCGGACCGCATTCATATCCAGCGGCTCGGCCGGCGCGCGGCGCTCGTGAATACCAAAGACATCCATATGTCGGAGGCCGTGGCGATCATGACGGGCGCGAAGGAAGCGGACGTCAAGGCGATTGCATGATGTTTGCATCCCGCTGAGGGGCACCCGACGATGGAAACCACCGGCACCCGCTCGCCTCTTGACCGCACGGTCGGCTCGAATCAGGTCGGCATGCGGCAGTTCAACGAGCGAATCGTGTTGCAGGCGATCCGTTTGCACGGCCCACTGCCGAAAGCCGACGTAAGCCGTCTCACCCGCCTGTCGATGCAGACGGTGTCGATGATCGTCGACCGTCTGATCGACGATGGTCTGCTCGAAAAGCAGGCGCGGGTGCGCGGCCGTATCGGTCAACCGTCGGTGCCGATCGCGTTGCGTGCCGACGGCGCGTACACCATCGGCATCAAGGTGGGACGCCGCAGTCTCGACGTGCTGGCGATGGATTTCGCGGGCCATGTCGTGTGCCGCGATGTATTCGACTATGCCTATCCCGATCCACGCACGCTCTTCCCTGCGCTCGAAAGCAGGCTGGCACGCGTGACTCAGACGCTCGGCGCGAAGGCGGACAAAGTGGTTGGAGTGGGTGTGGCGGCGCCATTGTGGCTAGGTGGCTGGCGCGATTTTCTCGGCGCGCCGCCAGAAGCGCTGGAAGCGTGGCATGAAATCGATCTGCGCAGCCGCATCGCGACCATGACGGGCCTGCCTGTCGAGTTCGCCAAAGACACCACTGCCGCCTGTGCGGCCGAACTCGTGATGGGCCAGGGCCGCGGGATTCACAATTTTCTGTACCTGTTCGTCGGCACGTTTATCGGCGGTGGACTGGTGATCGATGGCCGTTTGCATGCCGGACCGCACGACAATGCGGGTGCCGTCGGCTCGATACCGCTGCGAGACGGCAGCACGCGCAAACCCGCGCGGCAACTATTGCACGCTGCATCGGGCTTCGTTCTGGAACAGTTGTTGAGCGACACCGGCGCGCCCCCCGCCGCTGCGCATGACCATCGCGCGCTGTCGCCGGACCTGTGGCGATTGACCGAACAATGGCTCGACACCGCATGCCCGGCCATCGCCAATGCGTTGACCAATGCAGCCGCCTTGCTCGACCTGGAAGCGGTCGTGATCGACGGCGAGCTCGACCGTCAACTGGTCCGCGAAATCATCCGCCGGACCGAGCGTGTACTCGATCGCTTTGAATGGGAAGGGATGGTGCGTCCGCAACTACTGGAAGGCACCATCGGCGCCGATGCACGCGCGATGGGCGGCGCGATTCTGCCGCTGTACGCACATTTCGCCCCCGTTCACGAGCTTTTTCTCAAGCCGGCGACGGAGGTGGGATATTAGACGGTGCGGCTCATTGCGATCGTGCGGCCACCTTCGTTATCGATACGGTTCTGGCAGGCGGATTGTCGAGCAACGGTTGCAACACCGGCGCGAGCGATTTCAGCAACTGCACTGAGAGTGCGCTCGTGAAGTCGTACCGGGCCGCGTACGGTTCGTGCACCCAAGCCGTCAATGTGCCGTAGAAGCGGTCCCCCATCACGAACACGAAGGTTGCGCTGCGGTTCACCTTGCGCGACTCGATCAGGCGCGCGCCTTTAGCCCACACATTGAAACGCTGATCGCCGGTGCCGGTCTTGCCGTAAATCTCCAGCGTCTGGCCGTCGGGGAACGTCATCCCCTGGGCGAGACGCCTGGCCGTACCGCCCAATACGACGTCACGCAACAGCCCTCTAACCACCCCGGCAATCTCCGGCGACAACTGCTGCTGCGGCGCTACCGCCGCGCGCTGGAAATGCGTTTCGTACGGCGTGTTTTTCGCGAAGTCGAGTTGCGTGAGGGTTTCGGTCGGCACCTTGCTGCCGTCGTTCGCAATCACACCAATCAGTTGCGCAAGCGCAGCCGGACGGTCGCCGGATGCGCCAATCGCCGCCGCATAGGACGGCGTGAGCGTCGCGAACGGATAGCCGAGCGCCTGCCACGATTTGCCGATCGCATCGTATGCGCGCAGTTCGACCATGCGCTTGATGCGGCGATCCTGGGTGGCGTGATAGCGGGTCTTGAAGAGCCACGAATAGGTCGACAGGCGCACGTCCCGACTCGCGTTTTCCATCTGATCGAGCGTTGCGTCGGGATGGGCCCGCAGATAGTTCAGGGTCCACAATTCCAGTGGATGCACGCTCGAAATGTAGCCTCGATCGTTCAGATTGAAGCGGTCGATCGCATACTTTTCGTAGAGGTTCGCGAGATCCTCATCGTCCAGTATGGAAGCGGCCGGTGTGTTCTTCAACGCGGCGCGCATCTTCGCGTCGAACCACGCATTCGACTCATCCGGCGCCACGCTGCGCAATGCCGTCGCCACTTTGGGCGGCGATTTACGCACGCCGAGCAGTAGCAAGGCCAGTTGTTGATCCGGCGTTTTGCCGTGGTATTTCGTGTAGAAACGATTCATATACACGCGGCTTTCCTGATCGGCGAAACGCGTGAGATACATCTTGCGGGTCGCCGGATCGCCCAGCCATTGCGACGACGGCCCGGTGGTCTGCACCATTTCATAGTGGACGATATCGCGCATCAGCCGCACGAACACCAGATTCACCGAATGCTGGAAGGCCCGGTGTACAGTGAGAATGCGGCTGTTGTCGTCGGAGTCGAAGTTGTTGAAGGTCTGCGCGCCGCCGCCCGTATAGAACGTTTCGCCCGGACTCGCGGAGTATTTACGCTCCACGGCCGCATCGAGCATGGCTTGCAGCGAGCGGTCCGAGGTATGCGTCAGATAGTCGAGCGCCCAGCGCGTAAGCTGATCGTTCGGATCGGGTTTCACCGCTTTGAGCTCCGCTATGCTCAGCGGGGCATAACGCGCATGCAGGTCGGAGACGATTTGCAAATACGTCACCACGGTGCGCATTTTCGCGGTTGAACCGAGATTCAGCCGTGCGCCCGAGTTGATGTCGAATGGCTGGTTGACGCTGTCGGTTTGCACCCGCACGAGGTTCGCGCCGCCGCGCCGTTCGAATAGCGTGAAGCTGTAGGCGATTTTCGATGGATCGTCGGAGGCGCGCAGCATTTCAAAGCCGACAATCCCGGCGGCTTTCGCACCGTCGCGCGTCGCGGCGGCAGCGAGACGATCGCTCACGGCCTGCTGCACGGCATTGTTGAGCGTACCCGTCGCCTGCAAGTCGAGCCGGTCGAGTTCATAGAAACCCGGTATGCCGAGCGCCGCCAGCAGATGCGAGCGCATCGACGTCACGGCCTTGCGCGACACGAACGAATCCGCGTTCTGCATCGTGCCCGGTGCGTGACGCAGCGCCACTTGCGCGGACAGCGCGGCATCACGCAGTGCAGGCGTAATGACACCTCCGTTCGCCAGCAGGCGGATATAACTATCCGTCCGATGTTCGAGGTCGCTATAGCCGTGACGCAGGAAATACGACGGTGCGCGCTGCGCGATCATCAGCGACAGTACCTGGCGAAACGCGACGCCCTGCCCGGCAAGGTTGGCTTCGGTCGACGGCGCTTTCAGGATACGGTTGACGTCGTCGAAATCGCGGCCGTACCAGGCGGCCAGGCCGTCGCCGATGCCGTTGATTTCGCCGACGCCCGGTTGCGCGGCAAGCGGCACCGAGTTGAGATAGTGGACGACGATCTGCTGGCGCGCGGGCATGGTCTGCGGGCCGTTCAGGTAGGCGCGCACCGAGGCCGACGCGATTTGCCGCAATTTCTCCGGCGGCGTTGCCGTACGGCCGCCCGCCGAGTGACGGAACTTCTCTATCTGCGTCGCAAGCGTGCTGCCGCCCGGCGTCGACTGATGCCGGTTGAACACGCGTGCGCCCTGATCGACTAGCGCGCGGCTAAAGCGCCCCCAGTCGATCGCCGGATTGCGGTTCGGCTGATCCGGATCGAGCAGGTAGCGGTCTTCGATAAACAGCAGCGAATTGACGACAAGCGGCGGGATCGAATCGAAGCTGTCATAAACGCGGCCCGGAAACTGTGCGCCAAAGAGCGGCGCGCCGGTGCCGTCGAAGAGTTGCAGCCCCGCCTGATCTTTTTCGGCGTAAGGAATAAACAGACCGTCATCCGCCAGCGACAGCATCCGTTCGGAATCGCGCGCCTGCGCGCTGATTTCAAACCCGCGTTGCAGCAATCGCTGCTGGAACGACGGCAGCAACGCGTAGCCGAGGCGGGTGTCGTACGGACCTTTGTCTGCCTGAGGAAAACGGATGGAATGGCTTGGACCGTTGTCGACGGAGAAACCCACGTCGCGCGTGAGTTCGGAGAGATAGCGCGCCTGCAGTCGGGACGTTTCGATCTCGACCTGGATAAAGCGGGCCGCCAAAGCCAGCGCGAGCAAAAACGCCGCCGCCAGCCCCCATTTGAGCCACTTCCTGACAGACGTCGTGCCTGTCGCGCGAAGCGGTAACCGAACCAGTGGCCGATTCATGGCTGCTCTCCCCGAGCGTGCGCCGTGCTATTGATTCTGGCGCACCTTCGATCAAGTGTAGCGCGGAAAATGAGCGTGCAATCGGTTCGGATTTACCCGAGAGTGTCGCCGCCGCAACACCCCACCGCAAGGCATGGCGGAGCGCCGCCGGGCGTGAGATATTGAAAGTCTTTCGCGACTCGAAAACCGCCGTTTCAGGCGGTGTTCTGCTTCTGCACCGCCTGACTCTCCACCTGCGCCGCCACCTGTCCCACCGCCCGTTCACGCAATAACTCGATGAATTGCTCAGCCGGCGGCGACAGCACGCCGCCCTTGCGCGTCACGATCCCGAACGTCTGCGAAGGCGATTTAAGTTTGACCGGCACGAAGCGCAACATTTTCTGCTGCACGAATAACGTCGCGATCGCGGTGGGCAGGAGTGAAACCAGATCCGCACTGCTTTGCAGTAATGCGACTGTCACGAACGTGGAGGCAGTCGAGATCGGGTTGTCCGGCATATCGAGCCCAGCCAGATCCATCTCCCGCTCGAGCAACGCGTGCAACGGCATATGCGACGGATACATGACCCAGCGGTGGCCGGCCAGGTCACGCAGCTTCACTTCCTTTCTGGGCAGCGGCGCATGCCCGTAACCCACCACCACCGATAACGGTTCGTCCGCCAGCGGTCGATAGTGATATTTCGACGGATCGGCCGCAACCGCTGCCCGGCCGATCACCAGGTCAAGCCGGCCTTCGTCGAGTTGCAGCAGCATGCGCGCGCTCGTGTCTTCCACCACTTCGATCGACAGGCCCGGCTGGCCGGCATGCAAATCGTTCAACGCCGGCACGACGCACCCGGGAATCGCGCCCATGATCGCGCCGATCGCGAGCCGCCCGCCACGCCCCGAACGGATCTCCGCCACGTCCTGGCACAGCGCGGTCAGGTCCGTCGCAAGAAGCCGCGCGTAGCGGATCACGCAGTGGCCGAGCTGGTTCGGAATCATGCCGCTCTTCGAGCGCTCGAAAAGCGGCGCCTCCAGCATCGACTCCAGTTCCTGTAACGCCTTGCTGGCGGCCGATTGCGTCATCGACATCGCACTGGCCGCTTTGTGCAGCGACTTGTGGTCGTCGAGCGCGATCAGCAATTGCAACTGCTTCATGCGCAGTCTCGACAGAAGAACGTTCAGGGTGTCTTTCATGGCGTGTCTGGAACCTGCCGGGGTGAGTCGCAAAAGCGATCACAAGATGGAAACAATTCAATATACCCGCCACGTGCTGCGCCGTATAGTCGGCGCTGGAGACATTCCCCCACACCTGACCACGCCCGACCACGTCAGCACCTCAACACGACGCCCATCACCATGACCCAGACACTCAACCCAGCTCCTTTGCGCGGTGTGTTCCCCGTCGCGCCGACCATCTTCGACGAAGCCGGCCGGCTCGACCTGGAAGGCCAGAAACGCTGCATCGATTTCATGATCGACGCGGGTTCCAACGGCCTGTGCATTCTGGCGAACTTCTCCGAGCAGTTCGCGCTGTCCGACGACGAGCGCAACACGCTGATGCATGCAGTGCTCGAGCACGTCGCCGGCCGCGTGCCGGTAATCGTCACGACCACGCATTTCAGCTCCCATCTGTGCGCTGAACGCAGCCGCAGCGCGCAGGCCGCGGGCGCCGCGATGGTGATGATCATGCCGCCTTATCACGGTGCGACGATCCGCATTGGCGAGCGCGGCATCTATGAGTTCTATCGCACGGTGTCCGATGCAATCGGGATTCCGATCATGATCCAGGACGCGCCGGTCAGCGGCACGCCGTTGTCCGCGCCGTTTCTCGCGCGCATGGCGCGTGAAATTCAGAACGTGTCGTACTTCAAGATCGAAGTGCCGCAGGCAGCGAACAAACTGCGCGAGCTGATCGAACTGGGCGGCGACGCCGTGGTGGGTCCGTGGGATGGCGAAGAAGCGATCACGCTGATGGCCGATCTCGATGCGGGCGCGACCGGTTCGATGACCGGCGGCGGCTATCCGGACGGCATCCGGTTGATTATCGACGCCTATGCGGCCGGCGACACCGAAACCGCCGCCGCGCATTACCAGCAGTGGCTGCCGCTCATCAATTACGAAAACCGCCAGGGCGGCCTCGCGTCGTGCAAGGCATTGATGAAAGAAGGCGGCGTGATCCGATCGGACGCGGTGCGCCATCCTTTGCCGCCGATGCATCCCGCCACGCGTTCAGGCTTGCTGGAGGTCGCACGGCGGCTCGATCCGCTGGTGTTGCGCTGGGGCGCATAAGGTCGGCCGGGCCGGCGGCGGCCGTATACGCTGCCGCCGGCCCGGCGGATGCAGCTAACCGGTAAAAAACCGCATATAAGACCAGGAGGAAATTGAGTAACATAGGCCCGCAAGCCCACCACTCCACTTTCCATGACCGCCAATCCTCGAGAGCTAACGCCGGAAACCCTCGCCGAGTTGCTCGAACGCGTAGCCAGACAGGACGCCGTGGCACTGCGCGAGCTATATGATCTCGCCGCCCCGAAACTGTTTGGCCTCGCGCTCCGTATATTGAGCAGACACGAGTGGGCCGAAGAAGTCTTGCAGGACAGCTTCGTCAATATCTGGCGCTTTGCCGGCGACTACCGCCGGGCACTGTCCGCGCCAATGACGTGGATGTCGGCGATCGTCCGGAACCGTGCTCTCGATCACCTGCGGCGAGTCAATACGCAGGAAACGGAATGGAGCGACGCGTTGGACGATCTTGTGGCGAGTGGCGATCCGGATCCCGAAGCACTGAGTGCGGTCAGCCTGCAGGCACGTCTGCTGGCCGGCTGCATGCAGCAGCTTGAGCCGGCGCAGCGTCAGGCGGTCGCCCTCGCCTACCTGCGCGACCAAAGCCATAGCGAGATCGCCGACGTGCTGACGGTGCCGCTCGGCACCGTCAAATCCTGGATCCGGCGCGGCCTTGCCAAGCTGAAAACCTGTCTGGGAGGTCAGTGATGAATCTCCATCGCTACCCCCAACTGGTCGACATGCTGGCCGCCGAGTATGTGCTCGGCACGCTGCGCGGTGGCGCCCGGCGCCGCCTCCAGTACTACGCGGACCACGACGCAGTGATTCGTCAGGCCGTCGACGAATGGCTGCGCCGCATCTCGCCGCTGGCCGAACTCGCCGCGCCGCGCATGCCGTCGGCCGCCGTGTGGCAAGCCATTGAACGGCGTCTCGACCTGAACTCGGCACGTGAGGCGGCACGTCCGCGCACCGTGGTCGAAAAACCCGCGCGTCCGTCCGGCAGCATCTTCGAGAACCTCGCGTTCTGGCGTGGCTGGGCAATCGGTGTGACAGGCTTCGCGGTGATCGCGGCCGTGGTCGCCGTGCGCTCGCTGCTGCCGTCCGCCGCAACCACCTCCACGACGCCAACCGTCGCGCAACAACCGGAGGCCGCCGTTTCGCATGTCGCGGTGCTCAACGACAAGGACACGCATCCGGTCATGCTGGTGGCGTGGGACGAAACTCATGCCACCATGACGCTGCATCCGCTCGCCAAGGTCGATTTGCCGGCCGGCCGGGCGATGGAGTTGTGGGGTATTCCGGCCAGCGGCCATCCGGTGTCGCTCGGCATGCTGCCGGACAGCGCCAATGGCAAGGTCACCGCCGGTCAGCAGAAACCTGAGGGCTACGCGGCGCTGGCGGTCTCGATCGAAGCGCCGGGCGGCTCGCCCGATCACAACGCGCCCACCGGTCCGGTGGTGTTCAGCGGCAAGCTGCTGCCGGTGTCCTGAGCCGGCCTTCGACTCCATGCAAAGTTTTTATGAAGCCACCGTCGCCCGCTCTGCCGGGCGCCCGTCCGCTTACGCGCCGCTCGCCGGCCGGCGCAGCGTCGACGTCTGCATCATGGGTGGCGGCCTCGCGGGTTTGTCCACCGCGTTGGGACTCGCCGAGCGGGGCATCACCGACGTCGCCGTACTCGAAGCCGAGCAGGTCGGTTTCGGCGCCTCCGGCCGCAATGGCGGCTTCGTATTCGGCGGCTACAGCCTCGATTGCGCGGCTCTGCTGAAAACCCTCGGGCCGGCCCGCGCGCGCGAACTCTATACGCTGACCACTGACGCCGTCGATCTGATGAGGAAGCGTATCCAGCGCTACAGCATCGATTGCGACGTGACCGATGCCGGCGTGATCCTCGCCAACTGGTTCGACGAACCGGCAAGACTCGACGCGCAGCGGCGCCTGATGCGCGATTCGTTCGGCGTCGAGTGGGAACCCGTGACGGCCGCGGCGCTCGCGTCACAACTGAAGACGAGCCGCTATCACGGCGGCCTGTTCGAGCGCAACGCGTTCAACTTTCATCCGCTGAAATATGTGCTCGGCGTCGCTTGCGCCGCAGCCAATGCGGGCGTGCAGATTCACGAGACGTCGCCGGTGGTGCGCCTGGAACACAGCGGCACCCAACGTGAAGGCGCCGGTTTTGTCGTGCATACGCCGCACGGCGTGCTCGAAGCGCGTCACGTGGTGATGGCCGGCGGCGGCTATGCGCGCAACGTCTATGCACGGGTCGAGCGCGCGGTGCTGCCGATCGCCACCTACGTGATGGCCACCGAACCGCTCGGCGCGCGCCTGAAAGAGGCGATGGACACGCGCGCCGCCGTCTACGACACCCGCTTCGCCTTCGACTATTACCGCCCGCTGCCCGACACCCGCATCCTGTGGGGTGGCCGCATCTCGGTGCGCGAGCGCGACCCCGACAGCATCGCGCGGTTGCTGCGGCGCGATCTGCTGAAGGTCTATCCGCAGTTGCACGACGTGCGTATCGAGTACGCCTGGGGCGGCCTGATGAGCTACGCGCGGCACAAGATGCCGCAAATCGGCCGCAGCGCGGACGGCGTCTGGCACGCGGTCGGCTTCGGCGGCCACGGCATGGCGCCGACCACCGTGTCCGGCGAATTGCTGGCGGCGGCCATTTCCGGCGAACGGCCGGTGCCCGACGCATTTGCCGCCTTCGGCCTGACACCCGCCTACGGCGCACTCGGTCTCGCGGCGGCCCAACTCACCTATACCGCCATGCAGACACGCGACGCGCTCGCGGCCCGGCGCCCCTCGACACGGTCGCCCCGCTCGACGTCGTGATGCCGCGATGCCGTGATGCCGCGATGCCGTGATGCCGTGATGCCGCGACTCTACGCCGGCGGCAACTCAATACGCCGCCGCTTATGCCCGGGACCCGCTCCAGAGGCGGATTTCGCCATGCTAGAATGCGCCGTCACTGCCGCTCGAATACACAATGAAAAAGGGAAGCAAGGCCGCCGAGCCTGATACCAACGGCATCGCGTCCGGCGCTCCGCGCGCCGACGCCCGACGCAAGTACGATCCCGAACAGACGAAGCGCAACATTCTCGACGTCGCGACCCAGGAGTTCTCCGCGATGGGATTGACCGGCGCGCGCGTCGACGCGATCGCGGAGCGCACGAACACCACCAAGCGCATGCTGTACTACTACTTCGGCAGCAAGGAAGGGTTGTACCAGGCGGTGCTGGAAAAAGTGTACGGCGACATTCGCGCGCTCGAACAGGATCTGCACGTCAGCGAACTCGATCCGATCGAGGGCATGCGTGCGCTGGTCGAGTTTACGTTCGACTATCACGACCGCCAACGCGACTTCGTGCGCCTCGTGACGATCGAGAACATTCACGGCGCGAAGTACGTCGAGCAGGTGAAGAGCTTCAAAGGCCGCAACGTCACCGTCATCCATACGATCGAAGATCTGCTCTCGCGCGGTATCGCGGCAGGACTGTTCCGCAGCGACGTCGACGCAATCGACCTGCATCTGATGATCAGCTCGCTGTGCTTTCACCGCGTCGGCAATCGCCATACCTTCGGTACGGCGTTCGGCCGCGATCCGTCGCACCCGCGCCTGCGCGCACGTCATCGCGCAATGATCGTCGACGCCGTGCTGCGTTTCGTACGCAAGGAAGACTGAAGCGCAGCTGAAACGAAACAAGGGGGACGCGGCCTCGCCGCGTCCCCCTTGTCTATTCCATCAGCCGATTCAATCGGGCCTGCGGCTCAATCCACCAGCACGATCCGCTTGATATCGCCGACGATAAAGATGTACGACAGCGCGCCGATCAACGCGACCGCGCCGATGAACACCAGCGCGCCGACAAACGAGCCGGTTGCCGCGACGATGAAACCCACCACCAGCGGCGTGATGATCCCGGCCAGGTTGGCGGCAAAGTTAAAGATACCGCCCGTCACGCCGAGCAGGCCTTCGGGCGCAATATCCGACACCAGCGTCCAGCCGAGCGCCGCCATCCCCTGCGCGAAGAACGCCACCGACAGAATCGCGATCACCACCACATTGCTCTCGACATAGTTGGCGAGAATGATCGTCGACGCGAGCAGCAGGCCGGCAATGATCGGCAGCTTGCGCGCCACATTCGCCGACTTGCCGCGCCGCAGCAGCCAGTCGGAGAAAATGCCGCCGAACATCACACCGATCGACGCCGCAATAAACGGCATGATCGCGAAGAAGCCGATCTTCAGCCATCCCATATGGCGTTCGGTGGCGAGATACGTCGGGAACCAGGTGAGGAAGAACACCAGCGTCGAGTTGCCGGCGAACTGGCCGAGGCAGATGCCGGCCAACTGGCGATGCTTGAGCAGGCGTCCGATGGTGCGCCATTCGAAGCCGCTCTTTCCTGCTGCCGCAGCCGGTGCGCCGGAAGGAGCGGCGTCCTTCTTTCCGTGAGTCAGACCGCCGCCTGCTTCGATATAGTCGAGCTCCGCCTGATTGATCCACGGATGCTCGTGCGGCTCGCGATAAAACTTCCACCAGACGAGGCCAAACACAATGCCGACGGCGCCGACCACGTAGAACAGCGAGCGCCAGCCGAACGCCCCCATCAGCATGAACAGGAACGGACTGAAAAACGCCAGGCCGATATATTCGCCGACGGTGTAGGTGCCGGTCGCCATCGCGCGTTCGCTTTGCGGAAACCAGGTGGCCACCACACGGCTATTGGTCGGAAAGCATGGCGCTTCCGACACACCGAGGCCGAGCCGGAGCGCAAACAACGCGCCGATGCCGTGCACCAGCCCTTGCGCCAACGTGCACAGCGACCAGAACGTCATCGACAGGAAATACGTGAGCTTGCTGCCGAAGCGGTCGAGAAAGAGGCCGCCCGGAATCTGCGAAGCCACATAGCTCCACGAGAACACGGAGAACAGCAGCCCCATGACCGCGGCGTTGATACCGAGCTCCTTCGTCAACTGCGGCGCCGCGATGCCGAGCACCGTGCGGTCCAGATAGTTGATCATCGTGCCGATCGCCAGCAACGAGAGAATCTGGTAGCGCGCTTTCGAGCGGCGCACGGTGCCAGCCGCGGCATTCGTCTGGCGTGTCGCGTCGGCGGGCGTGGATGGAAGCGGTTGTGGCATGGTGTGTCTGTCTCCTCGGTGTGATTACGTACCGGACATGTATGGTTTATGTGCTACTGCTGCTGGCCTGGCGTTGCAACAAGGACTGAAAGTGCGTGTACACGCGCTCGGCATCGGGCTCCAACCCCGTGAAGATACGCATCGCGTCGACCGCCTGGTACACCGCCATGCCGCCGCCGCTCAGCGTGCGGCAGCCGAGCGCTTCCGCCGCCTGCAACAACGCGGTGCGGATCGGGAAATAGACGATGTCCGCCACCCACAAATCGCGATGCAGCAATTCGACCGGCAAAGGCAAGCCCGGCAATTTCTCCATGCCGGTGGGCGTGGCGTGAATCAGGCCGTTGGCGGCCGCGAGCGATTCATGCAGCGACTCATGCAGCGATTCCGTGAGCGAGTTGCCGGCGCTGACGGTGGACGCCGGGAACCGCTTCTGCAACTCCTCGGCGAGCGACGCGGCGCGTGCGGCGTCCACATCGAATAAGGTGAGCGTTTGCGCGCCCATCGTCAGCGCGGCATGCGCGACTGCCGCGCCCGCGCCGCCCGCGCCGAGTTGCACGACGCGGGCAAGCGACACGTCCGGCAAACCGCGTTGAAACGCACGGGCGAAACCGGACCAATCGGTGTTATGGCCGATCCGTTTGCCCTCCTTGAACAGAACCGTGTTGACCGCACCGAGTGCGCGCGCGTCGTCGGACAATTCGTCGAGCAAAGGAATAACCGCCTGCTTGCACGGGTAGGTAATATTCAAGCCGTTGTAGCCCATGCGTTCCGCCGCGGCGAGCAAATCGGGGAGCGCCGCGGGGTCCAACTGCAACGCTTCCAGATCGATGCGGCGGTACACATAGTGCAGACCGAGCTTGCTACCCTCTTCCTCATGCATCGCGGGGCTGAGCGATCCGCCGATACCCGCTCCGATCAGACCAACGAGAAACGATTTGTCGCTTGCCTGTGAGTTCGCTTGTGGGTTCACGTGAGTGCTCATTTGGCCGCCCGATTTTTCAAAATGACTGCCATCCGCTCCAGTGCGAGCACGTACCCCTGCGTACCGCAGCCGACGATGATCGCCTCGGCCACCGCCGACACATACGAGTGATGCCGGAATGCTTCGCGACGATGCACGTTTGAAATATGCACTTCGATGACGGGTTTTTCGATCGCGCTGAGCGCATCGGCAATCGCCACCGAGGTATGCGTATAAGCAGCAGGATTGATTACGATGCCGTCGACTTTGGTACGTGCCGCATGCAGCCAGTCAATGAGTTGGTGTTCCGCGTTCGATTGGCAGAAGTCGATCGACAGATCCAGCCGTTCGCCGGCGTCACGGCAAAGTCTGGCGACGTCGTCGAGCGTTTCCGAGCCGTAGATGGTCGGCTCACGCGTGCCGAGCAGGTTGAGATTCGGTCCGTTGAGGACCAGCACTGATGCAAAACTCATGACGGGAACTCCTGCAAAGTAAGGCATAAAGCGGGCCACGACACACGCCGCGGCTCTACAACGTGAGCGCAGTGTGCGCGCATTGGCTGTAGCCGTCATTCGGGGTTTATACGAATTTGTACCATCTAGTTAGTTTGTATAAACTGGCTGAAAATTGCAGTATTGTGGGTGCTTGCGACCTGAGAGAACCGGCTTGCCGGTAACTAGCTAGACCATTTTTCGCATTGCAACATGACGGCCCGCAGGGCATGAGGACGCGGCACAGCGGCCGCCCGGCACCGTCCCAACCGTTGTTTATTGCTTTTGCAGGAGCCGTTCATGCAACGTTCGATTGCCACCGTGTCGATCAGCGGGACTCTCGTCGAAAAGCTGACCGCCATTCAGGCGGCGGGCTTCGAAGGCGTAGAAATCTTCGAGAACGACCTGTTGTATTTCGACGGCTCGCCCGCCGACGTACGGCGCATCGCCGAGGATCTCGGGCTGAAAATCATGCTGTTTCAGCCGTTCCGCGATTTCGACGGGGTCAGCCCGGAGCGCCTCGCGCGCAATCTGGATCGGGCGAAGCGCAAGTTCGACGTGATGCATGAACTGGGTACGGATCGGATTCTGGTGTGCAGCAACGTCTCGCCCGACACCATCGGCGACGATTCGCTGATGACCGACCAGCTCGGCGCGCTGGCCCGCGCGGCCGAAGCGGCCGGCGTAATCGCCGGTTATGAAGCGCTTGCATGGGGCAAGCATGTGAAGACGTACCGTCACGCATGGAAGCTCGTCAAT
The DNA here is from genome assembly GCF_009455635.1 of Paraburkholderia agricolaris. NCBI lineage: Bacteria > Pseudomonadati > Pseudomonadota > Betaproteobacteria > Burkholderiales > Burkholderiaceae > Paraburkholderia > Paraburkholderia agricolaris. The sequence goes on along the minus strand of NZ_QPER01000002.1, from coordinate 1,307,377 downwards.
GCGGTGAATCACCCGAATCTCGGGCTGGTGCTCGACAGCTTTCACACGCTGTCGCTCAACGATACGGTGGATGCGATCGCCGATATTCCTGGCGATCGCATCGCCTTCGTACAAATCGCGGATGCGCCGAAGCTCGCCATGGACGTGCTCGAATGGAGCCGCCATTACCGCTGCTTTCCGGGTCAGGGCGACTTCGATCTGGCAGGGTTCACCGCGCAGGTCGTGAAAACCGGCTACCGCGGGCCGCTTTCGCTCGAAATCTTCAACGACGGTTTTCGCGCCGCGCCAACCGCTATTACCGCGGCGGATGGCCATCGCTCGCTGCTGTTCCTCGAGGAACAGACTCGCGCGCTGCTTGAAGCCAACCGGCAGCCGCCCGGCGAACTCTATCAATCGCCCGCCGCGCCTGCCCACGTCGGCTATCAGTTTCTCGAGTTCGCGGTCGACCACACCACCCGCGCCCATCTCGTCGACTGGCTCGGCAAGCTGCGCTTTCGCCAGGCCGGTCAGCATCGTTCGAAAGATGTGAGCTTGTTTCAGCATGGCGCGGCGTCGATCGTGCTGAACGCCGAACCGGATTCATTCGCCAACGCCTTCTTCCAGCGGCATGGGTTGTCGCTGTGCGCGTCGGCATTTCGGGTAGACGATGCCAATCAGGCGTTCGAGCGCGCCGCCGGGTTCGGCTACGCGCCGTTCTCGGGCCAGATCGGCCCAAACGAACGCGTGCTGCCCGCCGTGCAGGGGCCCGACGGCAGCCTGAACTATTTCGTCGACGAAACGCCGGACCAACCCACCCTGTTCGAAGCCGATTTCGTCCTCACCGACATCAACGGTCCGGCCGAAGTGGGACCGCTCACGCGCATCGACCATGTGTGCCTGTCCGTGCCGGCTCCTGCGCTGGATACGTGGGTTCTGTTTCTGCGAACCGCGTTCGGCTTCCAGGCCGAGCCGGGCGTGCTGGTGCCCGATCCATACGGGCTGGTGCGCAGCCGCGCGCTGCGCAGTCGTGACGGTTCGGTGCGCATCATATTGAACGCGTCGGTGGACCACCACACGGCGGTGGCCGAAGCCGTCCACACCTACCACGGCTCGGGCCTGAATCACGTGGCATTCGGCACCAGCGACATTTTCAGCGCGATTCCCGAGTTCATCGCCGACGGTCTGCCGGTGCTGCGCATCCCGCGCAATTACTACGATGACCTCGCCGCCCGCTATGCGCTGCCGGACGAGACGCTCGAGGCGCTGCGCGCACACAACATCCTGTATGACCGGGACGAGCGCGGGGGCGAGTTCTTCCACGCTTACACCGAACAGCTGGATCAGCGCTTTTTCCTGGAACTGGTCGAACGGCGCGGCGGCTACGACGGCTACGGCGCTGTCAACGCGGCCGTGCGGCTTGCGGCGCAAGCTCAGCGCCGCAAATAGGCGTTCGCGGTCGGAACCCCTGGGGCTGCGGCCACAGGCAGCATGGGTTTCGGGCGGCGCTGTGCGCCTGGCATTGCGCCCTCGCCTGCGGATTCATGCGGATTCATGGGAATCGGGCACACCCCATGCTCCCTCGGCTCAGGCAAACTAGCCGCGCCGATATAATGGCGTCTGATCCGCAGCCCGGTACCGCGCCCTCAGCCCCATTCGGGTGTCGCGCGCGCCTTAGGCCGAATGAAACGCCAGGAGAGATATGAAGAAGTTTGCCGTAGTCCTTTCAGTTCCCCTGCTTCTCAGCGCTTGCGCTTACTTCCAGAAGAATCCGGATGCCGGCGAACCCGTCATCGACACTGTCACGCAGCGCTCAGTCAACGACGTGGTCGCCTGCCTGACGCAAGTGGCGACCAGCCACAACGCCGCGTTCAAGTCGACCGAAATCCCGCAAGGCCAGATGCTCGACTTCGGCGATTCGAATATCGTCAAGGTGCGCAGCGACAACGGTGCGACGACCTATCGCTTCTACCCGGGCAAGCGCCACGTGAGCAATCTGTGGCTTGAATCGGCGAGTAAAACCTGCGCGCCCTAAGGTAAGCCTGAGTAATAATCGGCCAAGTGTAACTATCGGTAACTTGTTCCGACGCAATGATAGTGTCACGGTGTTACATCACAATGGTGTCTTAAGAATCGTTTAAGACTTCATCCGCATGATCCACTCGACACTATCCCGCACAAGGTGCGCTCCATGAACCAGCCCGACCACAACACGAACGAAACGACGGCGCCAGCGAAGCGGCCCACGATTTTGCGCCGCCTGCTGAGCCATCACGAACTGGCGACGCTCCTGCTGTTGCTGCACGCGCCGATCGACGCATCCGCGAAGCCCGAAATTCCGCAGCTTCACGAAGCCGGCCTGATCGAAACGGTCTCCGGCGACACCGGTGCTTCGCAAATCCGTCTGACGTCTGAAGGCAATGCAGTGCTGCGCGGGCTGGGTGTGAAGTAAGACAGTAGCAAGCGTGGTTTATGCCTGCCACACGCCGTACCCCGCCTCGCGTAGTCCAATCGCCAACTCCACTTCCATATCCTGTGCGCCGCGGTAAGGCATAGGGTTGAACACTTCATACAACTCGGGCAAGAGGCGCAGGCCGTAATCGCGCACATAGCGATTTGCCTGAATGCCGGCTTTGTGCCGGTCGAATCTCAGATCCGGGTCCAGTCCCGTCATTCCCACATACACGCAAGGCTTGTCGAACCGGTAATCCGGATTCGCGCGGCGAAAGCGCGCCTCGTTCCAGACGGTGTCGTCCAGCGCGACGACGTAGACATAGTAATGATGCTTGCGACGAACCATGGGTGCCGGAGCTCAGCTTCGCGAGGTTCCGTGCAGCAGCATCCGGTACTCGGTCGGCGTAATGCCGACGGTCGCCTTGAATTGCCGCGTAAAGGCGCTGTGGTCGGTGTAGCCGCAGAGCGCGGCGACGTCGGTGACCTTGTCGTGCGAAACCAGCAGCGCGGTGGCGGCGTCCAGTCGCGTTTTCAGCAACACCTGACGCGGCGTCAAATGAAACACTTTGTGAAAGTAGCGCTCCAGTTGCGCCACCGACATATCCGCCATGGCAGCAAGCTGTTTCAGATTCAACGGCTGCACGTAGTTTTCCTGGATGGACTGCACCACCGCGGCCAGCCGGCTGTAAGCGGGGTGACTGCTTTCGTCGGCTTTCAGATCGCGGGAAATGCCGGCGAGGCCGACCACCTTGCCCGCGGGATCGCGCAACGGCTGCTTGCAGGTCAGACACCAACCCGGCTGGCGGCCCGGGTACAGATGCAGTTCCAGTTGATCGATCATCTGGCTGCCGACGTTGATGATCGCTTTGTCCTGGGCCGTGTAGATGCGGCCAAAGCGGCGCGGGAAAACGTCCTCGGCGGTCTTGCCGAGCAACGCGGCCTTTTCCTTGAAGCCACAGCGCGAAGCCAGCGTGCGGTTGACGAGCGCATAGCGCGCGTGCGCGTCCTTGACGAAGAACACGACGTCCGGCATTGCGTCGAACACCGGCTCGAGCAAAGTGAAATGCGACAGCATGCCGGACAGCGTTGCGTCGTCCGGTTCGAGCGGATGAGCCAGCGTGTTCATCATGCGGGTTCCGTGGTCGGTGCGGTTTGGTGTTGGTCGTGCGTTGCCGGCGCGCGCTTGCGCTCGATTATAGGACCACGCGGCTGGAGACAATATGCGGCAGCCGGGTGGATGCCGGGGTCATTCGGTCGGCGGCGCCTCCGCGCCCGCCACCATCAAGGTGCCGATTTGCGCCGGACTGAACGGCGGGCGCGGCGCGGCGGCTTGCCAGCCAAAGTACAGTCCAGCGGCGGCGCCGCAGATGCGTCCCTGGCATGCCCCCATTCCGCAGCGGGTATGCAGCTTGGCTTCGCGCCAATCCGGCCAGGCGCGCACTTCGCCAACGCTGACGTCTTCGCAACGGCAGAGCAGCGTGGCATCGTCGGGTGGCGTGCGCGCGGCGGCCTGTAACGCGAAGGCTGTTTCGACGCGCGTTGCGAAACGCTGCCATCGCGCGCGTTGGCTATGTAGTGCGATAGGGTTTGCCGAGCTGCGGTTTGTGGAGGCGTCGCTTGCCGGGGTGCCGCTCGCGAAGAGTCCGGCGATCTCGCCTTCCACACCCGCCAGTTCCGCACCGCCAACACCCGTGCATTCGCCTGCCGCCAACACGCCGTCGACTGAAGTCCGCTGCTCACTGTCGACCACGATCTGCCCTGCTTCGTTGATCGCACAGCCGAGTGCTTGCGCAAGCGTGGTATTCGGCACCAGTCCATAGCCGCATGCGATACGGTCGCAAGCGAGTGTCAGTTGCCGGCGTCCGCGCTGGATGGTCACGCGTTCGACGCGACCATCGCCAAGCGCTTGCCGGACGATGCTGCCGGTCCAGTAACGCACCCCCGCGAAACCGCGCGTCATGGTCACGGCCTGCCGCAACTTCGCAGGCTCGGCCAATAAGGAAATTCCGAAGCTGACAACCTCGAACGACGGTGCCTGCTCCACGACCGCCACGACTTGCGCGCCGGCAGCACGCGCGGTGGCAAGCGCGGCGATCAGCAGCGGACCGCTGCCGGCAATCACGATCCGCTCGCCGCGCACCGGCATGCCACCTTTAATGAGCGCCTGCAGCGCGCCCGCACCGGTCACGCCGGGTAGCGTCCAACCGGCGAACGGCAGGAGCCGCTCACGCGCACCGGTTGCGAGAATCAACTGCCCGTAGCTGATAGATACGCCGCCGAGCTCCGCCGATTCGAGCAGTAAACCGCGCGCACGCAAAGGCGCGATCACGCGAGTCGACGGCATAAGGGTGACGTTGGTTTGCATCTTCAAGGTGGCAAGGAAGCCTTGCAGCGGCACTTGCGGCGGATGGCCGGGACCTTGCCGCCAGATTTGACCACCGGCGCGCGGATTGTCGTCGAGCAGTGCGACCGTGGCGCCCGCGCGCCCCGCGGCTTGCGCGGCGTTCAGCCCAGCCGGACCGGCGCCTACCACGACGATATCGAAATGTTGCTTCATCGTGTGCCTGTGGTAGTGCCCGTGCCCTTGATGGCGGCAGCGGCTGTGGCGATGACAGTGCCCGTGCCCGCGTTGGCGTTGGCGTTGGCGTTGGCATTTATAACGTTCGCCGCGACAGTTGTGCGAACCACCTGCCCCTCGCAGCAAAGCGTCTGACACGCCATCACATGCGCCCGGCCGTCAATCGTAACGCGGCACTCCTGGCACACACCCATGCCGCACAGCGCCGCGCGCGTCTCACCGCGAACCGACGTCCGCGTACCGCCCACGCCCGCGATCGCAAGCGCCGCGGCCACGGTCGTACCCGCTTCGACCGCGACCTGCCGGCCGTCGATCGTCAAGTGAAGTCGCGCTGCATCGGCATTAGTCATGGGTCACCACCTGTTGCGCAAAACGGCCGGGCAAGTACGGTTCGACAGGAATCGGCGCGACCTCCCCCGTGATTTGCGCAGCCAGTAACTTCGCGCTCGCGAGCGAGGTCGTCACACCAAGACCTTCGTGTCCGATTGCCAGCCACACGCCGGGTGAAAAATCGCCGGCGGGACCGATCAACGGCAAGCCGTCGGGCGACGCCGCGCGAAAGCCGGTCCACGCGCGAATGCCATGGAGTGTCGGCAGAACCGGCAGGTAATGCGCGGCACGCTGCAGCATCTGAGCGAGCACCGGCATGTCGACCGCCGGATCGGTTGTATCGAACTGGCGCGACGAGCCGATCAGCAACTGGCCCGTGGGCCGCGGCTGTGCATTGAATGCCACCGAGGTGCCCGCCGCGTGATGCGCGCTCTTGATGTAGCCGAGTTCGAGCAGTTGATGGCGAATGAGCTCGGGGTAACGGTCCGTGATCAGCAGATGACCTTTCTTCGGCTGCAACGGCAGCGATCGCAGCAGTTGCTGAGCGCCCAGGCCATTGGCCACGATCACATGCGCGGCGCCGATGCGCTCGCCATCGGCCAGCGTCACGCCGTTCGCACTGACGGCAATAACCCGCGCGCCGAGCCGCACGCGAATATTCTCCACTCCTGAAGATTGTGTCAGCAGCCATTCGGCAACCGTGGGCGCATAGACGATACTGTCGTGCTCGATCCGCAAGCCGCCCGCCATCGACTGCGCCAGCGCCGGTTCGCACGCCCGCAACTCGACAGCATCGAGCATCTGCGCCGAAACACCCTGCGCCGCGAACGCGGCATGCATGGTGCGGGCGGCCTGCCATTCCTCGTCATCGGCTGCGACCCACAGCGTGCCGCAGCGCGCGAACGCATCGCGCTTGCGCAGTTGCGGCGCAAGCGCCAGCCACAAGTCGCGCGAGTAGCGGCTCAACGCGAATTCCGCGGGCGAGTCGTTCATCACGACAATATGGCCCATGCCCGCTGCCGTCGCGCCGCCGCCGATGCCCTGCGCGTCGAGTACATCGACCCGCATGCCGAGCGCGGCCAGCTCCGCGGCGCAAGCCGCACCGACAATGCCGGCCCCGACGATCAACGCGTCCGCCATCATGCGGTGCGAATGCCCCACGCGAACGGGTCGCGTTCGTCGAAACACAAGCGACCTTCGGCCATGATGTGCGCGTGGCCGGTAATGGTCGGCGTCACCGAAACCCCATCGCCAGTGTGGCGATAGCTCGCCTCGAATACGCTGCCGATAATGCTCTCCTGCCGCCACACCGCGCCTTCGGCGAGCTTGCCGTCGGCGGCGAGGCAGGCGATCTTCGCGCTCGTGCCGGTACCGCAGGGCGAGCGATCGTACGCGTTGCCGGGACAGAGGACGAAGCTGCGGCTGTCGATGCCGTCGCGCGAGCCGGCTCCAAAAAGTTCGACGTGATCGATCAACGCGCCTTCTGCACCGGTGATGCGCTGCGCGATCAGTGCGTCGCGGATTGCCGTACTGAACACGGTCAACTCGGCGATGTGCGCCGCCTCCAGCGCGTGCCCGTGGTCGGCAACGAGAAAGAACCAGTTGCCGCCCCAGCCGATGTCGCCAGTCAACTTGCCGTAGCCCGGCACGTCGACCTGCACGCCTTGCCGGTACCGATAAGCCGGCACGTTGCGCACAGCCACGCTGCCGTCCTCGTTGAGCGTCGCCTCGACAACGCCGACCGGCGTCTCGATCCGGTGACGCCCCGGTCCAATCCGGCCCATATGCGCGAGCGAGACGACGAGGCCGATGGTGCCGTGCCCGCACATGCCGAGATAGCCCACATTGTTGAAGAAGATCACGCCGGCTGCGCAAGCCGGGTCGTCCGGCTCGCACAGCAGCGCGCCGACCACCACGTCCGAGCCGCGCGGTTCGGTGACGACGCCCGCGCGCCAGTCGTCGAAACGCGTGCGAAACACGTCCAGACGCTGCGCCAGTGTGCCGCCGCCGAGCGCCGGGCCACCCGACACCACCAGGCGGGTCGGTTCACCGCCGGTGTGCGAGTCGATGATATCGAGGGTTTTCATGATGCACATGGTAGGAATGCCGGCCGCCGGAGTCTTGGTGTGCTTAAGCGCGGATTATGACGATTTCAGCATAGTGATTGCGCTCGCTCCCGCACACCCCAATCTTTGAAAACTGACAGAACCCACGCCTGAACAGCGTCCGGCAAGCAGAATCGGAAACGCACGCGAGCCCTTGCCAGCGCGACCCAGACGCATCCCGCGCATTGTCCTGAAATAGCGGGCTTACCCGATCTTGTTAGGCCTCAAGGCATGACGACTATGCTGAAATCGTCATCAGCCACGCATGAATCACGCAAGACGGCGGCATTTTCCCTGCTTACACTGCGCTTCAATTTAACTCACTCGGGAGAGCAGTCGTGGCGCATATCTGGGAAGGCGTATGGCCGGCGGTAACCACCAAATTCAACGCGGATTTCAGCATAGACCGCAAATGGACCGGCAAGAATATCGAGGCGCAGATCGACGCCGGAGTGGACGGCATCATCGTGTGCGGATCGCTCGGTGAAGCATCGACCCTTTCGCTGGACGAGAAACTGGAGGTGCTCGACATCGCCGTCGAGGCCTCACGCGGCCGGGTGCCGGTGTTGCTGACGATCGCCGAGAACAGCACGCTCGACGCCTGCCGCCAGGCCGAAGCCGGCAGCGGGCATGGCGCCGCGGGTTTCATGGTGCTGCCTGGACTGCGCTATCTGTCCGACCGGCGTGAAACGCTGCATCACTTTCGCAGCGTCGCCGATGCGAGCGTGCTACCCCTGATGATCTACAACAATCCGCTTGCCTATGGCGTCGACATGACGCCCGAGATGTTCGCGGAAATCGCCGACGAAAAGAAGATCGTCGCGATCAAGGAATCGTGCGGCGACGTGCGGCGTGTGACCGATCTGATCAACGTGGTCGGTGACCGCTTCGCGATTCTGTGCGGGGTCGACAATCTCGCCATGGAAGCGCTCCTGATGGGCGCGCATGGCTGGGTGGCCGGTCTCGTGTGCGCGTTTCCGCGCGAGACGGTTGTGATCTACAAGTTGCTGAAGGCGGGCCGGCTTGAAGAAGCGCGCGCGATCTACCGCTGGTTCGCGCCCCTGCTTGCACTCGACGTCTCGGCGAAACTGGTGCAAAACATCAAGCTGGCCGAGACGATTGTCGGGCTGGGCACGGAGCCGGTCCGGCCGCCGCGCCTGCCGTTGGCCGGCGATGAACGCAAGGCCGTCGATGCGTTGATCCGCCGGGCGATCGAAACCCGGCCGGTGCTGCCGCAAGTTTGAGTCGCAGTGGGCTCAAGCCGCCTGCTTCTCCGCACCCGCTTCACCCTGCCGCAGATGCAGCAGCCGATAGCCGCTCTTGTAAACGGGTTGCAGCCGGAAGTCGTTCTGCGGCTCGATCTCGAGCAGCAGGCGCAGGCGCGACACGTGGCTGTCGATGGTGCGGGTGAACTCGCGGAACTCACGGCCCCATACCATCGCGAAAATATGGTCGCGCGACAGCACGCGGCCGATATTGGAAAAGAACAGCGAGGCCAGCCGGTATTGCGTGCCGGATAGCGCGACCGGCTGGCCGCGCAGCATGACGAGCTGGCGATGCGTGTCGAAGTGGTAAGGCCCGACATCGAAGCTCGCGGCGCTGAAACGGTCCGGATAGGCGCGGCGCAGCAACGCCGCCACGCGCTCGCGGAATTCACCCGGCCGCAACGGCAGCGCGACGTAGTCGTCCGCCCCGCTGGCAAAGGCACGCACCACGCTCTCCTCCGACGTCTCCGCCGAAGCGAACAGAACCGGCAGGCGGTCGCCGCCGACCGCGCGCACCGAGCGCAGAACTTCGGCACCGGACAGGCGCGTGCCGTGCCAGTCCAGCACCAGCAAATCCACGGTGGAACGGGCGAGTGCTTTCGACATGGACAGACCGTCGTCGTAGGCCATACAGGTATGGCTGGCACTCATGAGGACCTTTTCGATCGACTGACGCATGACGGGGTCACGCTGAAGGATGGCAATGCGCATGGGATAACTTTTCACTGATAGCTCGGACGCGATTCTCAGAGGGACGCCCCAGTCATCCCATAGGAGCAATCCTAATTTACGCACCGATCGCCCCCTTCCGACAGATGCCCGCCGCATTCCTACACGCGAAGGCTCCAGCTCGCACGACACGCACTGCTCGCGATACAGCCCATAGCCAGGAAGGCAGGTTTCGGGGAACTTTTTCCAATCTAATTAAGCACTTCCCTAAGCAGACCGCAGTCATCCTGTAAAATCCCCGGCCTGGCCCCAGTCGTCATCGCGCTTGCCCTATCCGGGCGGCGCGCCGGTGTCCCGTGCTCTACCCAGCGCTTGCCACACTTCTCGCCCGACGACCGCCGATTTTCCACGCGCTACGTGTGGCTCCCAATTCAAGACAAAACACAAGCAATGCAAGCGACAAATCTGGGTGGAGCGCAGGCTGTCACCCCACGCCCTCTTGGGCGAAGCGATTACAAGACGCTCGGCCTCGCCGCGCTCGGCGGGGCGCTGGAGTTTTACGACTTCATCATCTTCGTATTCTTTGCGCCGGCGATCGGCCAGTTGTTCTTCCCTGCCGCGATGCCGGACTGGCTGCGTCAGGTGCAGACCTTCGGGATCTTCGCGGCGGGCTATCTGGCCCGGCCGCTTGGCGGCATCATCATGGCGCACTTCGGCGACCTGTTCGGCCGCAAGCGCATGTTCACGCTGAGCGTGCTGCTGATGTCGGTGCCGACACTGATGATGGGCCTGCTGCCCACCTACGCCAGCATCGGCGTGATGGCGCCGGTCTTGCTGCTGCTGTTCCGCGTGATGCAAGGCGCGGCGGTCGGCGGCGAGGTGCCGGGCGCATGGGTATTCGTTTCCGAGCACGTGCCGCAACGGCACGTGGGCTACGCGTGCGGCACGCTGACCGCCGGCCTCACGGCGGGCATCCTGCTGGGCTCGCTGATCGCATCGGCGGTGAATCGCAACTTCGCACCGACGGAAATCTCCGCCTACGCATGGCGCATTCCGTTCCTGGTGGGCGGCGTATTCGGCATGTTCTCGGTTTATCTGCGCCGCTGGCTGCATGAAACGCCGGTGTTCGCCGAACTCAAGCAACGCAAGGCAATCGCCGCGGAAGTGCCGCTCAAGGCCGTATTGCGCGACCATGGCCGCGCCGTGATCGTGTCGATGCTGCTCACGTGGATGCTGTCGGCGGCGATCGTCGTGGTGATTCTGATGACGCCGACCCTGCTGCAAAAGCAGTTTCATATCGCGCCGGCCACCGCGCTGCTGGCGAACTGCGTGGCAACGCTGTGCCTGACGATCGGTTGCGTGATGGCCGGTTCGATCGCCGGCCGGATCGGCGCGGGGCGCACGATTTTCATCGGCGGGCTCGCGCTGGCGGTGACGTACTACGTGATGTTCCAGCAACTTGCCGTCGATAGCTCGGCGCTGGTGCCGCTGTACGCCGTGGCCGGTCTTTTTGTCGGCGTGATCGGCGCGATCCCGTTCGTACTGGTCAAGGCGTTCCCGCCGGTCGTGCGATTCTCGGGCATCTCGTTCTCGTACAACGTCGCCTATGCGGTGTTTGGCGGCCTGACGCCGATCGCTGTTTCGCTGATGATGAAGTCGAACCCGATGGCCGCGCCGCTCTATGTCGGCGCGATCTGCATTCTCGGGGCGTTGACTACGCTGTTTATCAAAGACGCGCCGCCAGCGCGCTAATCGAGCGACTCCACAACGGCGCGCCGATAGCGCGCCGTTGTTCTATCGTCGCCACGCCACGCCTTTCCCGCGGTTTCGGCGGTTCGGGCGGTTTCGGCGACATCCACACTTCACGCCGGACCGAAACATCGCGTGCCGCATCGGCCTACGATGTAGGTCATGAACTCTTCCCACACGCCCCCCTCGCCCGCTCTCGGCCGCATCCTTGCGACAGTCAGCATCGGCTTCGTCGTCACCCAACTCGACGTGACCATCGTCAACATCGCACTGCCGAAAATCGGTGCGGACCTGCATGCGAATGTCGCGGGGCTGCAATGGGTCGTCGACGCGTACACGCTCGCGTTCGCCGTGCTGATGCTGTCGGCGGGCGCGCTCGGCGACCGGCTCGGCATCCGGCGCATGTACGCGGCCGGGATCGTGCTGTTCGCGCTCGCGTCGCTCGCCTGCGGCCTGGCGCTCGGTGCCACCATGCTGGTGGCCGCGCGCGCGGTGCAGGGCATCGGCGCGGCCGCCATGTTGCCGAACTCGCTGGCGCTGCTCAACCGCTCATACGGTCACGATCCGAAACTCCGGGCACGTGCAGTCGGCCTGTGGACCGCTGCGGGTGCGATTGCGATCGCGGCCGGGCCGGTGGTCGGCGGTCTGCTGATTGCGGCATTCGGTTGGCGCAGCATCTTTCTCGTCAATCTGCCGATTTGCGCAGCCGGTTGGCTGGCGACTTTGCTCTGGGTGCCCCGGTCTGAGCCCGCGCGAAACGAAACACGGCAAACGGCACCGGCTAACGCCGCTGCCGCGTCTGAAGCTCACGCGGCAACCCAGGCCGGAACAGCAAGCGCAGCGAGCCCGCGCGGCATCGACCTGAGCGGTCAGACCCTTGCGATCGTCGCGCTCACCGCCTTCGTAGCCGCGGTGATCGAATGGCGGCCGCTGGGGTTGGGCCATCCGCTGGTAGCCGGCGGTTTCATCCTTGCGCTAATCGCCACAGTTGCCTTTATCGCCGTGGAATCGCGCGTCGCGGCGCCGATGTTGCCGCTCTCGCTATTCAGCAAGCGCACGTTCAACGCGGCGGTGCTGTTCGGCGTCTGCGTAAATCTGACGTACTACGGCATGGTGTTCGTGCTGAGCCTGTATTTGCAGCGCGTGCGCGGCTACACCCCGCTGCAGGCGGGCCTCGCCTTCCTGCCGTTGACCGGTGGCTTTCTGATTTCGAATGTGGCGAGCGGCTGGGTGGTCGGACGGTTTGGCGTACGCGTGCCGATGATTGCCGGCGCGATCACGGCGGGGTTCGGCTACGGCCTGCTGCATTTCGTCGGAGCGTCCACACCGCTGGCCGGCTTGCTGCTGCCGTTCCTGCTTATTCCGTCGGGAATGGGGCTTGCGGTGCCGGCCATGACCACCGCGGTGCTGGCCTCCGTTGAAGCGAGGCGCGCGGGCACGGCGTCCGCCGTGCTCAATACCGCGAGGCAAGCAGGCGGCGCAGTGGGGGTAGCCGCCTTCGGCGCGTTGGCGAGCGGCGCGGCCGCCGCACAGATCGTCACAGGGATGCAGGCGGCGACAGCGATCTCGGTCGGCCTGCTGGTGATGGCCGGCGTAATGGCCTGCCTTGTCCATCCGGAACCGCACGCGCCGGCCTCCAGGCCCCACAAGACCGGCCGCGGGCAAGTGCCTGACTCGCGCTGATCAGATCATGCGCCGATCAGCGTGACTGCGCGACTTACAGCGACGCTTCCTGAATCGCGCCGGTGTCAATCGCACGCTCGATCAGCCCTTCGTTTTGCGCCTTGGCGATCGCGTCCGCGACCAGCTTTTCCGGCTGTTCGATTTCGGCCTTGATCGTGCCAATCAGACCCGATGCATCCAGAACCACCAAGGTTTTCGCCGAATCGGCAAGGCTGATGATGACGCGATGCGGCGTAGGCCCTTCGCCGAGACTTGCGCACAACTGCGTGACCTTGCCGCCAATGGTTTGCTCAAAACTTTGAATCATTATTTGCTCCCTTGATTACAGCCAGAATCAAAAGCGACCGGCACAGACTACGTCGACCGCGTGACTAGAGATTCAGTCCCCGGCGTGGCGATCGCGCGCCGTCGATACTGATACGGCCCGCTCCGGTCACGAACAGCAGCAGGAAACCGCCGGCGATACCAATGTTCTTCCAGAAGTGAATCACCATATCGCGTTGCAACGCGGGATCCGTGACGTTCCAGAAATCGTGGCCCAGCACGGCGGTTGCCACAGTGTAGACGGCCATGATGAGCGCGAGTGGGCGAACCTTGAAGCCGACGATCAGTAGCAGACCACCGAGCGCCTCGACAGCGGTTGCAATCGGCGCGGCGACCTGAACGAACGGCACCCCCTTCGAATGCAGATAGCTGACAAAGCCCGCATAGCCCAGCAATTTCATCACGCCGCCCCACAAAAACAGCACAGCAAGGGCGATACGCGCGATGAGGATCACGCCGGAATCGACGGGACGCGTCATGAGGGGCTCCTGTAAATGAATAAGCAGCAGACCCGGCCAGGCGGCCGCAGTTCCCTATTTTGCATCCGGTAACATGTGCATTGCCCGCCTTTTCCAAGCGCGGGCCGGCGTGAACGGCGCATTTCGCACCGTCCCGAGGGGAGAATCCAGGGGAACAGAGGTGTGCGGGCGCCCGGCACGCAGCGGATTTTGCCCGGCACGGCGGGATTGGCCCGCGTGGCCTCGATGCTTATTTATGCTCGAGGATACGTTGCGACTTCGATCAGATTGCCGTCCGGATCGCGGCAATACACCGAAGTCATCTTGCCGCGCGCGCCGTCGCGCTCAACCGGGCCGGCCTCTATCTCAACACCCTGGGCAAGCCAATGGGCTTTGACCTCGGCCGGATTCGCGGTCGTGACGAAGCACAGATCGGCACTGCCCGGCATCGCCTCACGGCCGGTGAACCACGCGACCGTGTCCGCATCCGCCGGACGCAGATTGATCTTCTGATTGCCGTAGGTCATCGCCACCCGCGTGCCGGTGCGCGACTCGAACTCGGTGCGCCGCATGCCGAGCATTCGGGCGTACCAGGCCGCGCTGGCTTCCACGTCAGCGACATTCAGAACGAGATGATCGAGACTGTCTATCGAGAAGCTCATGGACCCCACCGCCGTGACGAAGTGCTATTGCTGCGGCGCATCCGGCGCGAGCAAGACACCTTTTGTGAAAACGAAGCAGCCGTAACCGCGCTCTTCACCGGTCGCGATCACGCAATAGGCTTTGCGCGCCCGCTCATAAAATGCGAAACGTTCGACCGACGCAAACGGCACCTCGCGCCCTTCCGCCGCATTGATCTCGATCTGCGCTTCGCGCTGAACGGCCGGGATCGTATCCGGCTCGCCCACTACTTGCATCCGCGAGGCAGGACGATCGATGAAAGTATCCAGTGGCATCACCGACAGAATCGCGCGGATCGCGCGCGGTGCATTCACGCCATCGAGGCGAAGCAGCTTGCCCAACACCGTCTCCTGTGCGACCGAAGCGCCCGGAAAATTGGCGTCGCAAACGACCAGTTCGTCGCCATGTCCCATTGAGCGGAGCGCATGCAGCACGTCGGCATTCAGCAGCGGGTCCAGATTCTTCAGCACGGTGTCTCCTTGAGGTCTGGTTAGTGGCTAGCCAGGCCGAACGGGTTGTCCCCGTAGTGTCCCTGTAGCACGTCGCGATCGATTGTAGCAAGACCGCGGCGCACGGTCCGTTGCCGGCGGCTTATCGTCAATCAGCCTTGCCGCGCGATGCGGTGAGCGGCGTTCCGCCGACACGCTCCAGCGCAGCCATCCGACCAGGGCGAGCAGCACGAGACCCGCGCCGCCCAACACCGGCTCGCGCCAGGCCAGCAACGCCGTGAAGGTGAACGCGCGCGTGCCGGCCAGCAGAGCGAAGCCTGCGATCGCGCTGGAAAGCGCGTTGACCGCGCCCGACAGGCGCGCGAACGTGAGAACCGTACCAGGAACCGTGGCGGCAGCGGACTCGTGCATGATCGTCTCCGTGAAAAACTGCGTGTTGTCAGGTAGCGGCAGGCACCTGATCGAGGAAACCGGTCACCGCCTGCAGCCGGCCGTGTGTATCGAGCAGGCCGAAGTCGGAGCCCTTGACGATCGCTTCGCCCGCCGGCGTGGTCAGTGCCCACGAAAACCGCAGGCGGTTCGCGAAACCGTCGACCTCGGTCGTGCGGTGAAACGTGTGATGCGGGAAGCGTTCATGCACCGCACGGATCATCGCGTCGATGCCGTCGTGACCCGCGCCCGCCAGCAGCGGATCGCGATAGTCGGCATCGGCGGCCCACGTCGCGGCGATCAACTCGCGGCGGCGCACTGCATCCGTCTCATTCCATGCGTCGAAATAACGGTCGATCAGATCGGTATGCGCATTCATCTCAGACTCCTTGGTTGGCATGACTGAGCACTACGCCAGGCAGACACGTTGTATGCGGCGGGCTCGGAACAAAGATTGGCGCTTCGGGCGCGGCGCGTCGATTACGTGAGAGGTAAGCATCCGGATGCACGGAGGTGAAGAACCGTGTTTTTTGCCTGCCGGATTGGCCATCCGGCCGAATCGTCAGGAGCGGCGTCAGCCGCTAACCTCGTGAAGCAAATGGGGGCCGCGCAGCGTTGACGCACGGCATGTGACGAACTGAACGGGTGCGGACACGAGCCGCTTTTTTCAGTATGGTTTTTACTCTTGCAAGACCGTATCCATGGGGATACACTTCTCAGCAGATCGGTTCACCGCCTGTGTACACGGTCAATCGCACCGAGGAATTCGACAGCTGGCTCGCGGGCCTCGCAGACTTGAGAGCGAGGGCAAAAATCCTGGTGCGGGTCCGGCGTGCGGAGCGAGGTCATTTCGGCGACGTGAAGCTGCTGGAAGACGGTGTATCCGAAATGCGCGTTGATAGCGGTCCCGGCTACCGGGTCTACTTCGCGCGCGAAGGGCGAATGGTGTACCTGCTGCTCTGCGGAGGCGACAAGTCCACGCAGGCGGCCGACATCAAACACGCCAAATCAATGTGGGCAGCAATCAGAAAGGAACTGTCATGAGCAAAGTCAAAACCGCACGGTTCGACGCATCGCACTACCTCGATAGCGAAGAGATGATCGCTGAATATCTCAACGCAGCCCTGGAAGAAAGCGACGCCGACGTCCTGCTCGCCGCGATCGCCGATATCGCAAAAGCGCGCGGCATCGCAAAGGTCGCGGCCGACGCCGGGCTCGGGCGCGAAAGCCTCTATAAAACGCTCGCGCCGGGCTCCAAACCGCGCATGGATACTGTGTTCAAACTGCTGCGCGCGCTGGGCGTCAAACTTAATGCCGTGCCGGAAGGTGTGGCGCACGCGTGATTCGCACTCGCCGTGTCCTTGGCTGGGGCAACGCGCTGAATAGGCTGCGATTCGTGGGTGCGTGGGTGTGTGGGCGCGTGGGTGTGCCTACGCTTTCCCGGATATTCCCGTGTATTCCCCAATAATCCGTGGTATTCCATTACCTGCTAGGTAATGGATTGCTAACGCGCTTTGGCTATCATCGGTAGCATGAACACACTCTCTCTTGCGCAAACCATCCCGTCGAACGCTCCGACGGCAAGCCGCACGGTCGGCGATCTGCTGCGCGAATGGCGGCAGCGGCGAAGAATGAGCCAGTTGCTGCTCGCCGCCGAAGCCGAAATTTCAACGCGGCATCTGAGCTTCGTCGAGTCAGGCCGGGCGGTGCCCAGCCGGGAAATGGTCATGCACCTCGCCGAGCGACTCGACGTGCCGCTCCGTGCGCGCAACGCGCTGCTGGTCGCGGCGGGTTATGCGCCGCTGTTCCGCGAACGTCCTCTCACGGACCCGCAACTGGCCGCGGCGCGCGAGGCAGTCGAGTTGGTGCTCAAAGGTCACGAGCCGTATCCGGCCCTCGCGATCGACCGTCACTGGACCATCGTGGCTGCGAACAATGCGCTTGCGCCACTGCTTGCAGGCGCAAGCCCGGAACTGCTGAAGCCGCCAGTCAACGCAATGCGGCTGAGCTTGCATCCGCAGGGCATCGCAGCGTCGATCGTCAATTGGCATGCGTGGCGCGCGCATGCGCTGTCCCGACTCCAGCGGCAAATCGACGTGAGCGGTGACGAAACGTTGAGCGCGCTGCGTGACGAGCTCGCCGCCTATCCTGCTCCGCCCGGCGCGCAAGCAGCCAGCCACGACGAGGCCGCGAGTCACCAGGTCGCCGTGCCGCTGCGGCTGCGCACGCCAATCGGCGAGTTGTCGTTCTTTAGCACAACCACGGTATTCGGCACGCCGGTAGATGTAACGCTATCGGAACTTGCCATTGAAGCGTTCTTTCCCGCCGACCAGCAAACCGCGGCGGCCCTGCGCGAGTTTGCCGAAAGCCAGCGCGCCGAGACGCAAAAGGCCGAAGCCGGGAAGTCTTAGCGCGCACTGCGGACAGCGGCGCCTCAGCGAACACGGCGTTGTTAGCGCTTGCGGCGCCATTCAAATCACATGGAGAGACGCATTCGATGAACAGCGCCCTACTGATCCGCCAGCTTGGTCCGGCCGACCGCGACGCCTATTTCCAGCTTCGCCTGCACGGTCTGAAAACCCATCCGGAGTCGTTCGGCCAAGGCTATGAAGAAGCGCTAGCCAAGGGCGCTTCGCAGCATGACGCTATGTTGCAAGGCGCGCGCGCGGCCAAAGGCGATTTTCTGCTCGGCGCTTATGCAGTCAATGCGGCAGTCAATGCGGCGGTCAATGCGCCGTTGATCGGCGTGGTCGGCTTGCTGCGCAGCCAGCGCGACAAGGAACAGCACAAGGCCTCTGTCATCGGCATGTATGTCGCGCCGGAAGCGGCAGGTCGCGGCGTCGGGCGTGCTTTGCTCAATGCGTTGCTGGAACGGGCGGCGCAAGTAGAAGGCCTGAGGCAAATTCAGTTGATAGTGAATAGCCAGAATGAGGCGGCACGCAAACTCTATGAGTCGCTCGGCTTTCGCAGGTATGGCTGCGAGATCGACGCGCTAAACGTCAACGGGGTGTTTCACGATGCCGATCTGATGGCACGCTTCATGTAACAATTATCTGCCGTTCGTCATTCAAACATCATGTCCGATTTCTCCACTTCGCTTCCACGCGCACCACGACGCTTCGACATCAATCCGAAGCCGCTTGGCGCCGCGCTCGTGCTAATCGCGCTGGGCGCTGTTTATCTGGCGCAAACCGTTAGCGGGCGCCAGGCGGCGCTCTATATCGTCGGCGCGCTGCTGGGTATGTCGCTTTATCATGCGGCGTTCGGCTTTACCTCCGCATGGCGGGTCTTTATCGCCGACGGCCGCGGCGCCGGCCTGCGCGCACAAATGCTGATGCTGGCGCTCGGCGTATTGCTGTTCTTTCCGGTGCTCGCCGCAGGCACGCTGTTCGGCCGGCCGGTAGTCGGCCTGGTCGCGCCAGCCGGCACGTCGGTGCTGGTCGGGGCCTTCATGTTCGGCGTCGGCATGCAACTGGGCGGTGGCTGCGCGTCCGGCACGCTATACACCGTGGGTGGCGGCAGTACACGCATGATCGTCACGCTGGCCGCGTTTGTCATCGGCTCGGTTGTCGCGACCGCGCACATGCCGTTCTGGACCGCGTTGCCATCGCTCAAACCGCTTTCGTTGGTCAGCACGCTCGGCGCGGGCTGGGCCATCGTGCTGAATCTGGCCGTTTTCGCCGGGATCGCGGCGCTCACGGTTGTGGTCGAACGGCGCCGTCATGGCCGACTGATCAACGAGCCGCCACGCGCGCCCCATGCGTCGCCCTGGTTGCACGGCCCGTGGCCGCTGTTTGTCGGCGCAATCGCTCTGGTGTTACTCAACTTCGCAACCCTCGCATTGTCCGGCCGTCCATGGGGAGTGACGTCGGCGTTCGCGCTGTGGGGCGCCAAGCTATTCGCCGCACTGGGTATCGACGTGGCCAACTGGCCGTATTGGGCCGCTCATGCCAACGCCGGTGCGCTGGCTGCCCCTGTTACACGTGACGTCACCACAGTCATGGACATCGGGATCATCCTCGGCGCCATGACGGCTGCGGCGCTTGCCGGCCGTTACGCACCGGTCTGGAAAGTTCCGGCACGCTCGCTGATCGCGGCGGTAGTCGGCGGCCTGATGCTCGGCTATGGAGCCCGTCTGGCCTATGGTTGTAACATCGGCGCCTATTTCAGCGGCATCGTGTCAGGCAGCTTGCATGGCTGGCTGTGGCTGGTCGCCGCCTTCGCCGGCAATGTGCTCGGCACCCGCCTGCGCCCGGTGTTCGGCCTCGAAGTCGAGCGGATTCGCGCAAACGGTTGCTAGAAGTTACAAACGCGGCCTCGTTTGTAACTGGGGCCGCACCAATCTGTTACACCTCTGATTTGTCCCCATAGCGGCATCGATGAACGGTATTTATTACTTTTAATTGATCTCGCTTTCTACTTCCTTTCTGATTCCATCCTGATTTTGCGGCGCTCGGCCGGCCGCACGTCATTACTCAGACGAATCAGTCCGAAGCCCACTACACAAGGGTTTCCATGGATTAGACGAAATTCTCAGGCGGCAAAAAATCCGCTATGCATCCTCTATTACAGCGCCGTGAAAGAGTTACCGAAATTTGATGCATTTTTTTGAGATATTTTTTTGAGAGGGGATTGATTTCTTGTTTTACCCTTCATACAATTCGTCCCAAGCTGTTACGAAATGTAACGTGATGTATCAAAAAGTCGCTATCTGTATCAGGTGGTGACATGTAGCCGGAGGACAACGTTTCCGGTGAGGCACAAAAGACATAACGGCAAAAAAAGCCGACATAGTAATTCGGGGCTTCGGAAACACAGAAAATGGACCGTAGCAGCGAGACGCTGGATTCAATCCGCGAGATCAACTTGTCTTACATCATGCTCGCGCAACGTATGTTGCGTGAGGACAAACCGGTCGGCATGTTCCGGCTGGGACTGTCGTCGGAACTGGCTGATTTGCTTGCCGGGCTGTCGCTCGCGCAGATCGTCAAGCTGGCCGCTTCCGATCAGCTTTTATGCTTCTTCCGCTTCAACGACCACTCGATGTTGTCGGCGTTGACGCAAACGACGAAGCACGCAGCAGTTGCACCGACTCACGCGGCGATTCTGCTTGCAGGCCAGCCTGCTGAGCAGTTTGCTTAATCGAGGTGACCGCGATGCTCAAGCGTAGCCTGACGGAAGACGCGCAAGAAGTATTTCGCGCCATCGCGCTGATTGAACTCGGCGCGCGCATGCAGGTGCTCGAAAGCGAGTTGACGCTTTCGCGCGACCGCATGATCCGCCTGTACCGCGAGGTCAAAGGTGTATCGCCGCCCAAGGGCATGCTGCCGTTCTCGGCGGACTGGTACATGACGTGGCTGGCGAACATCCACGCGTCGTTGTTTTACAACACGTACCTGTTCCTGAAGAACGAAGCACGTTGCTCGCATCTGGACGCGCTGACCAAAGGGTATCGACTGTATCTGGAACATTGCCAGCACAGCGAAACCGAACCCGTACTGGACCTGACGCGTGCGTGGACGTTGGTGCGTTTCTTCGACGCCAACATCCTGCAGTTGACCAAATGCTGCCGTTGCACCGGCAAGTTTGTCGCGCACAAGCACGATCTGCAGCACAACGTGGTGTGTGGCGCCTGCCAGCCGCCGTCGCGCGCCGGCAAGACCAAGAAGGCCGCGGCCGCTCGCCAGGAAGCGCTCGAAGCAGCGCAGATCGCGCAAGCCGCCTGAATCGGATTGAATCGATGAGGGCCGGTCCAGCCTGATTCGAACCGAAGCCCCCAGAAAAAAGGTCCGCCACCAACACGCGGACCTTTTTTATTTGGCTTTCGCCCGACGCGGCCTTGCTGCTCTACCCTACCACCACCAGCTAGCTGCCTCCTCAGTCCACCAGACCGACCGTCTGCACCACCAGCCACAGGTTCGCCGCGCTGATCACCACGAACAGCGACCAGGCGAGCAGCCGCGTCGGCAGTCTGTTGGCGAATTCGCCCATCAGAGAACGATCGTTGGTCATGCGAATCAACGGATAAAGCGCGAACGGCAGTTGCAGACTCAACACAACCTGGCTTGCGACCAGCAGTTTGCCCACAGCGCCGTTGCCCATCATCTGCACGCCGATCAGCGCCGGAATCAAGGCAAGCGCCCGCGTGATGAAGCGCCGTTGCCAGCATGGAATTTTCAGCTTCAGGAAGCCTTCCATGATGACCTGCCCCGCCACCGTGCCGGTAAAGGTCGAACTTTGCCCCGACGCCAGCAGCGTGATCGCGAACAATACCGCGGCAAAGCCGGTACCGACGATCGGCGCCAGCAGCTTGTACGCGTCTTCGATTTCGGTAACCTGATTGTGGCCGGTCGCGTGGAACGCAGCGGCCGCGAGAATCAGGATCGCCATGTTGATCAGCAGCGCGATCACCAGCGAGACGATCGTATCGATGCGCGACATGCCGATCGCCGACCTGATGCTGGCCGGATCGCGCTTGACCGCACGGGTCTGCACGATCGACGAATGCAGGTAAAGGTTGTGCGGCATCACAGTCGCACCGAGAATGCCGATCGCCAGATACATCGGCTCGCGGCTGCTGAGCGCCTGCCACGAAGGAATCAATCCTTGCGCGACCGACGGCCAATGCGGCTTCACCAGCGCCAGTTCGATGATGTAGCCCACGCCGATCGTCGCGATCAAGCCGAGCATGATCGCTTCGAGGTCACGAAAATTCTTGCCCTTCAGGCCGAGCACGATCAGCGTGTCGAAGGCGGTCAGCAACACGCCGGTGGTCAGCGAGCATTTGAAGAGCAAGTGAAAGGCCAACGCGCCGCCGAGCACTTCGGCCAGATCGCAGGCCACGATCGAGAGTTCCGCGAGCAGCCACTGACAACGTGCGGCACCCGGCGAATAGCGCAGCCTCGACAACTCCGCGAGGTCGCGCCCGGTAGCGATGCCCAGACGCATGCTCAGGCATTGCAGCGCCATCGCCGCAAGACTCGACAGCATCACGACGAACAGCAGGCTGTAACCGTAGCGCGAACCCGCTTCGATATCCGTGGCCCAGTTGCCCGGGTCCATGTAGCCGATCGAAATCAGCAGACCGGGGCCGGCGAATTGCAGGATTTTTTTCCAGAACGGCGCGCCTTGCGAAACGGCAACCGTGCCTTGTACTTCAGATGGGCAAAACGGCGCCGTGGCGGTAGTCGGTAATTTGAACTGCAATCCGGTGGTCTCTTGAAGGGGATAAAACGCGACGCCTCATACCGGCCGCCGCGAACCGCTTCAAGTGTACAAAGAAACCTCCGGCAATGTCCCGCTCAATGCGTAGCGGCCGACGTCGCGCACGCGGTAGTCGAGCGGATCATGCAGCGTATGCACCCGGGCGTTGCGCCAGAAACGGTCGAGTGCGAGCGGTGCGTGCGTGGCGCGCGCGCCACAGGCGTCGAACAGTTTCTCGCTGACGTCGAGCGCGGCGCGATGCGCGACGATTTTTGCCTCCGAGGTGGCGAGCGCCACGCGGGCGCGCTTTTCGGCATCCAAAGCCGGACCCTGCTGCCATGCGTCTTCGAGTGCGTAGGCCGCGCGCGTTGCCAGCGCTTCCGCGCTTACCGCCTGCAGACGCATCTCGCCGAAACGTTGGATCAGGTAAGGATCGTCGGTGGCTTGGTCGACGCCGGAAGAGATCCACGGCTTGCCGTATTGCGTGACGTACTCGCGAGCTTCTTCGAGCGCACCCTGCGCGATGCCGACGAACAGATTGGTCAGCACCTGCTGCGAGATCAGCGTGCGCAGACTCGCGTATGGCGTGTCGGCCCGCGCCAGCACCTCATGCGGCTCGATCTGCACTCGTTCAAAGGAGACGCTGCCGCTATCCGTTTGCCGCTGGCCGATCGGATTCCAGTCTTCGTGAACGGTAATGCCCTCGCGGGTGGTCGGCACCACGGCGAATACTGCTTTGCCGGTAGTCGGATCGAGCGCGGAAATAGTCATCATGTGCGAGCCGCGTGTGCCCGAGCAGAATCCTTTCTGCCCGTCGAGGCGATAGCCGCCGTCGCGGGTTGCGCCAGCAACGAGTCGCGTGTCGAGCGGGTTGACCGCATTGCCCCACCACCAGCGCCCCTCCGCCGTGCCGCTCAGGTAGCGGGCACGTTGTTCCGCGTTGCCCCACACATTGACGCTGACCACCTGCAGGCACGTGAAGCCCAGCAGATGCGCGAGCGCGCTGTCGACTCGCGCGATCTGCCGGATCGTCTCGTAGATCTCCGGCCAGCGCGCACCGAGGCCGCCGAATTCACGCGGCACGGCGAGCGTCAGCAGACCTGCGTCGGCGATCCATTGTTTTTCCTGCGCGGCGTGGCCGCCGTCGCGGTCGCGCTGAGCCGCACTGGCACGCAATGCCTTGAGCAAGCCGGCGAGATCGCGCACCACGGGCGCAGCGTCGGTTGGCAAGTTTTGCAGCGCCTCGGGATAACGAGGTTCGTTCATTGAATGTCCACGTGAAAAAGTTTGGCGAGCAGCGCATGGCTTATCCGCGCGACCGACTCGGGCTCGATCGGATTCGCGAGAATCTTCACGCCGCCGCCATCATGCGCGCTGCGCAAGCCGCCGCACAAAGCGGTCGCCGAGAAATTGCACCGCGGTCACAATCACGATCAGCAACACGATTACCGTCACCATCACCGTGGTATCGAAACGCTGATAACCGTAGCGGATCGCCAGGTCGCCCAGACCGCCGGCGCCCACCGCGCCCGCCATTGCGGAGGAGCCGATCATCGCTACCACCGTGATCGTGAAGCCGCCGAGAATGCCTGGCAGCGCCTCAGGCAGCAGTACATGCCAGATGATATGCCGGCGCTGCGCGCCCATTGCCTGCGCGGCTTCGATCAAGCCGCGGTCCACTTCACGCAGGCTCACTTCGGCCACACGTGCAAAAAATGGAATCGCCGCGATACTGAGCGGCACAATCGCGGCCCATACGCCGATCGTCGTGCCGATCAGCAAACGCGTGAGCGGCAGCAGCGCAACCAGCAAAATGATAAACGGCGTGGAGCGAAACGCATTGACGAGCGCGCCAAGCGTGCTGTTCACCACGCGTTTTTCAAAGATCCCGCCTCGCGTCGTGGTGACCAGCACCAGGGCGAGCGGAATGCCGACCAGTGCCGCGATGAAGGCAGATACGCCGACCATGACGATGGTGTCGCGGATCGCATCGGCGAGCTCGGAGAGCCAGAGATCAGACATAGCCGAGCACCTCGACATGATTGGCATAGCGGCGTGCGCGTTCGAGCAAGGTCGCGATCTGCGTTTGCACCGTGCCGCCCGCATTCGCGCGCACTTCCGCCGACACCACCAGACGTCCTTGCGCATGGCCCTGAATCCGGTCGATGCCACCGTGCACGAAGCTCACCCGCCCTCCTGCCAGGCTCAATGCGGAAGTCAATCCGCCGAGGTCAGGCTCGCTTGCATCGCTGCCGGTGAAACGCACGTCCAGCAGAATCTGTGCATCCGCTTGCGCAATTTCGTGCAACGGTTTGACGCGCGCGGCCAGATCCGCAGGCAGATCGTGCACCAGCGTACGCAGCAACGCGCGCGTTGCGTCATGCTGCGGGTCGCCAAACACGCGCCACACGGAACCGGTCTCCACCACTTCGCCGCGCTCGATCACCGCCACCGTATCGCAGACCTCGCGAATCACCTGCATTTCGTGCGTGATCAGCACGATGGTCAGCTTGAGACGCTGATTGATATCGCGCAGCAACGCGAGAATGGCTTGTGTCGTTTCCGGGTCGAGTGCGGAGGTCGCTTCGTCGCATAGCAGAATATCCGGATCGGTCACGAGCGCGCGTGCGATTCCAACGCGCTGTTTCTGCCCACCGGACAAACTCGCCGGATAAGCGTCGCGCTTGCTCGACAGCCCGACCAGATCGAGCAACGCATCGACCTTTTCGTCGATCGCCGCTTTCGGCGCGCCGGCGATTTTTAGCGGCAACGCAATGTTCTCGCGCACCGTTTTCGCGGAGAGCAGATTGAAATGCTGGAACACCATGCCGATGCGCCGGCGCAACGTGACCAGCCCGCGTTCGTCGAGCTCGCCGACACTCACGCCATTCACGCGAACCGCGCCGGAACTCGGTTTTTCCAGGCCGTTGACGAGCCGCAGCAGTGTCGATTTGCCTGCGCCGCTGCGGCCGATAATGCCGAACACCTCGCCACGCGCTACCTTCAGCGTGACGTTCGAAAGCGCAGCGGTCGACACACCGCGCGTGTTGGCGAACAGCTTGCCCACATCGTCGAAAACGACGGCGTCCTGCGCGGTGTCGGGCGCAACACGATTCAAGCCGAGGGACGGTGCGTCTTCAATGAACTGCGGCACGTCGAAAAGATTAGCCATGGCTGCGTTCCTCTCAGGCGTCCACGGTGGACGGTGCAGCGGTTTGCGCACGACGCCGATGCTGCGCGCCGGCATGCACCTCGGGCAATCGCGCGCGGCCGCCGCCGAATAGCTTTTCGCGCAGCGTCGGCGCCGGGTCGTAGTCTTCCTTGTACACGCCGCGGTTCTGCAACTCCGGCACCACCAGATCGACGAAGTCTTCAAACGATTCGGGCATGACCGTACGCGTCAGATTGAATCCGTCCACGCCCGCCTCCTCTATCCACGAGATCAACTCGTCCGCGATCTGTTGTGGCGAACCGACCACGGGCTTCGCGCGGCCGCCCAGCGTCATCTGCTCGAGTACCTTGCGTTTAGTCCAAACGCCGCTCACGCTCTTCTTCGAAATTGCCTCAACGGCCGATTGCATCGATTCGGTCTTCACGTACGAAATCGGGTCATCCAGCGCGTATTGCGAGAAGTCGATGCCGGTCGAACTGGAAAAGTGCGCGATGCCGCCTTCGGCACTCGCATAGCGCCGGTACTCCTCGAACTTCTCCTGTGCGGCGCGTTCCGTTTCGCCGACTACAACGGTAATGCCGGCAAAGATCCTGATATCGTCAGGCGCACGGCCGAAGCGCACCGCCCGCGCCCGGATGTCGTCGACAATGGAACGCGTAAGCTGCTTGTTCTGCCCGCCGACAAACACACATTCCGCGTGACGCGCCGCGAAATCGACGCCCCGGCTCGACGAACCCGCCTGATAGAGAACCGGCGTGCGTTGCGGCGACGGCTCGCTCAGGTGGATGGCGTCGATCGAATAGTACGGACCGTCGTGTTTCACCCGATGCACCTTGCCCGGATGCGAGAAGATACGCGCCGCACGATCGCGCACCACGGCGTCGTCTTCCCAGCTTTGCTCCCATAGCTTGTAGACCACGTCCATGTAATCGTCCGCGCGATCGTAGCGATCGTCGTGACTGATCTGTTGCGCGAGACCCATGCCGCGCGCGGCACTGTCCAGATAGCCGGTAACGATGTTCCAGCCCACCCGCCCTTTGGTCAGATGATCCAGCGTCGACATACGGCGCGCGAACAGGTACGGGGGCTCATAAGTCAGATTCGATGTGACGCCGAAGCCGATATGTTGGGTCACGTGCGCCATGGCCGGCACGATCAGCGAGGGATCGTTGATCGGAATCTGCACCGATTCACGCAGCGGCGTGTCCGGACCGCCCTGATAAACGTCGTATACGCCGACGATATCCGCCAGAAAGATCCCGTCGAACTTGCCGCGCTCGAGCGTTTGCGCAAGGCTCGTCCAGTAATCGAGGTCGGTGTACTGTGCGGACCGGTCCCGCGGATGCGTCCACAAACCATGGTTGATATGGCCGACCGCATTCATGTTGAACGCGTTCAGCAGAATCTTTTTCTTCGCCATCGTGTGGCTCCTTGCTCTATTTGACGCTGGCCGTGCGGCCTTCGCAGCCTTCGCAGCCTTATTACGCAACTGAATCGCGCACCTTACCAGGCAACGGCGTAAAGATTGCCGAAGGCTTTATCGAGCGCCGCGCGCACCGCGGGCGAATGCTGATAGATCGAGATGAACTTGCGGATACGCGGATCGTTTGCGCTTTCCGGGCGCACAACCCACTGAATCGCATAATTCTTGTTTTCCACGCCGTCGAACAGCAACGCGCTATTCGGATCGGTGGTGCCCGCGAGCTTGATGAAGCTCGGATAGCCCTGGGCGAGATCGACGTCGTCGAGCGAGCGGGCCAACTGCGATGCTTCAAGCTGGACGATTTTCAGGTGCTTCGGGTTGTCGATGATGTTAAGCGTCGTAGCGCGATAGTCGATGCCCGGCGTCAGTTTGATAAGACCGGCGCGTTGCAGCAGCAACAGACCGCGGCCGCCGTTGACCGGATCGTTGGCAATGGCGACGGTGGCACCGTCCTTCAGTTGATCGAAGCTTTTGATCTTCTTCGAGTACAGACCGATCTTCATGATCGTGCCTGGCGCAATCGCTACGAAGTTATAGCCGCCCTGCTTCTTTGCGTTCTCGAGAAACGGGATGTGCTGGAAATAGTTGACGTCGATATCCTTGTTGGCGAGTGCCGCGTTCGGCGTATTCCAGTCGGTGAACTCGATGATCTTCACGTCCAGCCCCTGCTCCTTCGCTTCGCGCGCGGCCACTTTGAGCGCTTCGATTTGCGGGCTGGTGGCGATGCCGATTTTCAGTGTCGGGGTATCTGCCGCGGAAGCCGGCGCGGCAAACAAGGCCAGCGCGACGCCGAATACACTGAATACACCGATCAGCGTCAGCGCGGGCGCGCGGAAAAAACGCTGCACGGCGGAGAGAGAAATGGGCATGGTGAGCTCTTTAGGGTTGCGGCGTGGCGTGTTTCGGGACGAGCCGATCCCACAGCACGCGGGCAGGCGTGCCGGAATCGGTCAGGCAAACGGATAACGGAAATCTGCAACGCGCGGTTTAACCGGCGCGCAACGGCAATAGAGCGCGCGAGCGGATCAGCGCGGACAGTGGCAGGTCGGACAGGTCATCGCCTCTCTCCAGATGAGGTGCGAATCATGATAGACGGCGGAAAACCGGCGGTCTACGAACGGATTTTGGGAAGGAAAGCGGGAAAAATGATTTGGAGCGGCGCACCCCGCGCGTGCATCGACACACTCCATAAGCAAAAAAAAAACGCCGGGCCGCGCTTTGGCAAGCGCAACCCGGCGTTCCTCATCGACCAGCAAACCGGAAGCCAACCCTAACGCTTCGCCACCTGATCCACCGGCGCTGAGGCAGAAGCAGCAACAGAGCTGCTCGATGCGGCAATCGCACCCGAGGCCGGCGCAACCGCGCCCACCGCCGTATCGTCCGCCGGCTTCGCATCGCCCCAGCC
The DNA here is from genome assembly GCF_009455635.1 of Paraburkholderia agricolaris. Lineage (NCBI taxonomy): Bacteria > Pseudomonadati > Pseudomonadota > Betaproteobacteria > Burkholderiales > Burkholderiaceae > Paraburkholderia > Paraburkholderia agricolaris. The sequence continues at coordinate 1,278,964 of NZ_QPER01000002.1, read as the reverse complement.
ACCGCCTAGCGCGCGAATCAGATTGACGGTCGCCACTGCCTGCGTACCCGACAAATGACTCGCCTGCAGTTGCGTAAGCAGCACCTGCCGCTCGCCGTCAATCACATCCAGATAGCTGACCGCGCCTTCCGTGTACTGCGTGCGCGACAGATGCGCCGCACGCTGCGAGGCCACCACCGCATTGTTCTGCTCGCGCATCTGATCGTCGAGCAAACGCAGATCGGCCAGATTGTCCTCGACCTCACGGAACGCCACCAGCACCTGCTGACGATATTGCGCGACATCCTCGTCGTACTTCGAACGCGCTTGCGCCAGGTTTGCCTTGCGGCGGCCGCCGTCGAACAAAGGCAGCGTCAGCGCGGTACCGGCGAACGGCCCGAGAATGAACGCGCGGCTCGACCACATGAACAGATCGCCCAGCGTCGCCGATTCAAAGCCAGCCCCACCCGTAATATCGAGCTTCGGGAAGAACGCCGATTTCGCCAGACCAACCCGCGCATTCGCCGCCATCATCGCCCGCTCCGCCGCCGAAATATCCGGCCGACGTTCGAGCAGTGCCGAAGGCAATCCTGGCGGCACGCGCGCCGTCACAGGCACGAGCGGCGCTTCCGCGAACGAGAAATCTGCCGGCGGCTTGCCTAGCAGAATCGCCAGACTGTGCTCGGAGGCCGCGCGCTGACGCGCCACGCCCACGGCGTCCGCACGCGCACTCGCCAGTTCGTTGCGAGCGCGCGAAACATCCAGCTCGCCGATATCGCCTTCCTTGAAACGGCGCTCGATCAGTTTCAGCGTGTCTTCGCGCAATGCCACGGTGCGGCGGTACAGATCCTGATCCGTGTCGAGTTCGCGCAACTGAAAGTAGTTCTGCGCGACGTCGGCCTGCAACGACAACTGCACCGAGCGAAACAGCGCTTCAGTTTGCTGCTCGTCGGCACGCGACGCGTTCACGTTCGAACCGACCCGCCCGAACAGATCGGTCTCATACGACGCGCCCACCTGGGCGCGCCAGATCGTGCCGTTCGTGCCACCCGCGCTATCCGGCTGGAATTGCGAGGCTGCCGATGCCCGTTCACGCGTTGGGCCGAAGCCCGCGTCGAGCTTCGGGAACCAGTCCGATTTCGCCGCCTGGGTCACCGCGCGCGCCTGCTGCACGCGGGCCGCAGCCGCCTTCAGGTCCTGATTCGCGGCAGCCGCCTGCTCTTCCAGCGCGTTGAGCTGCGGGTCGCCGAAAATCGTCCACCATTCGCCGCGATGCGCGTCGTCGGCGGGCTGCGCCTGTTTCCAGGTGCCCGCGTCCTGCGGCGATGCGGCTGACGTAGCCGAAGTAGCCGATGTAGCCGATGTAGCGGACGCACCCGAAGCAGCAACCGGCGCTTCCTTGAACGCAACCGGCGTATCCACCTCCGGCCGCTTATACGTGGGTTCCACGGAGCAGGCCGCGAGCAACGCCACCAGCAAACCGCTGGCAGCCGCCCGGCCCCACCCGCCTAAAGATTCAAAGCGATTCATTTTTATTTTCTCCTCAGGCGTCCGTCAACGGCGCCCCAAGATGCGGTGCGTCTTTCTGCGCGACGTGAATTGTCCCGCCCGCCAACGTACGCAGCACCACATAGAACACAGGGGTCAGCATCAGACCGAACAGCGTCACGCCGAGCATGCCGAAGAACACCGCGATACCCATCGCGTGACGCATCTCCGAACCCGCTCCACTCGAAAGCACCAGCGGCACCACACCCATGATGAAAGCGATCGACGTCATCAGAATCGGCCGCAGACGCAAACGGCTCGCCTCGATCGCCGCTGCCAGCGGCGTACGCCCGTCATGCTCCAGCTCGCGGGCAAACTCCACAATCAGAATCGCGTTCTTCGCCGACAGCCCCACCAGCACCATCAAGCCAATCTGCGTGAAGATGTTGTTGTCGCCGCCCGTGAGCCACACCCCGGTGAGCGCCGACAGCACGCTCATCGGCACGATCAGAATCACCGCGAGCGGCAGCGTCAGGCTTTCATACAATGCGGCCAACACGAGGAACACGAGCAGCACGCTGATCGGGAACACCCACAAACCCGCATTGCCGGCGATGATCTGCTGATACGTCAAATCGGTCCATTCGAGCTTGACACCGTGCGGCAAGGTTTCCGCCGCCACGCGTTCAGCCGCGGCTTGCGCCTGGCCCGACGAGTAACCCGGCGCCGGACCGCCGTTGATGTCGGCAGCCGTATAACCGTTGTAACGCACCACCATTTCCGGACCGTACGTAGGCGTGACCGTCACCAGCGACGACAACGGCACCATGTCGCCAGCCGCATTACGCGTCTTCAGTTGCAGGATGTCGTCGGCACGTTGACGGAACGGCGCATCGGCCTGGACCCGCACCTGATACACGCGGCCAAAGCGGTTGAAGTCGTTCACATACAGCGAGCCGAGATAGATCTGCATCGTGTTGAACACGTCCGTGACCGGCACGCCGAGCTGCTTGGCCTTCACGCGATCCAGATCGACATTCAGCTGCGGCACGTTGATCTGATAGCTGGAGAAGGTCGGTCCGAGTTCAGGCGTTTGCGCCGCCTTTTTCACGAATGCCTCCGCAGCCTTGTTCAGCTCCGCGTAACCCACCGCTCCATGGTCTTCCAGCTGCATCTTGAAGCCGCCGAGCGTACCGAGGCCCAGCACCGGAGGCGGCGGGAACACCGCCACGAACGAGTCCTTGATCGCGCCGTACTGCTGGTTCAATGCACCGGCAATCGCACCCGCCGAGAGCTTCTTGTTGCCGCGCTCCTTGAAAGGCTTCAGCGTGACGAACACGATGCCCGCGCTCGAACTATTAGTGAAGCCGTTCACCGACAGACCCGGGAATGCCACCGCGCTTTCCACGCCCGGCTGCTTCAATGCGATCGCGCTCATATCGCGGATCACCTTTTCGGTACGATCCAGCGACGCACCGTTCGGCAATTGCGCGAAGGCAATCAGGTATTCCTTGTCCTGCGCCGGCACGAAACCGCCCGGCACGACGCGCGAGATCAGCACCGTTGCGCCCAGCAGGATCGCGTACACCGCGAGCATCGCGCCCTTACGGCGCAGCACGCCCTTCACGCCACGGCCATACTCCGTCGAGCCGCGATGGAAGACCTTGTTGAAGCCCTTGAAGAAGCGGCCCAGCACGCGATTCATCAAGCGCGTCAGGAAGTCTTCCTTGGCGCCGTGGCCGCGCAACAGCATCGCGGACAAAGCCGGCGACAAGGTCAGCGAGTTGAACGCCGAGATCACCGTCGAGATCGCGATGGTCATCGCGAACTGCTTGTAGAACTGGCCGGTCAAGCCGGTCATGAAAGCGAGCGGCACGAACACGGCGACCAGCGTCAGCGCGATAGCGATAATCGGCCCGCTCACCTCCTGCATCGCCTTATAGGTGGCATCGCGCGCGCTGAGCCCGTTTTCGATGTTCCGCTCGACGTTCTCCACCACCACGATCGCATCGTCCACCACGATCCCGATGGCCAGCACCATCCCGAACAATGACAACGCGTTGATCGAGAAGCCGAATGCGAGCAGCAACGAGAACGTACCGACAATCGACACCGGCACCGCGATCAGCGGAATGATCGATGCACGCCACGTTTGCAGGAACACGATCACCACGATCACCACCAGCGCGATCGCTTCGAGCAGCGTGTGGATCACCGCCTCGATACTCGACCGCACGAATTGCGTCGGGTCATAGACGATCTTGTACTCGACGCCGGCCGGCATATCTTCCGCCAGCTCTTTCATCGCGGAACGAACCTGGTCGGAAATCGCCAGCGAGTTCGCACCCGGTGCCTGATTGATAGCGAGCGCCACCGCCGGTTTGTTATCCAGCAGCGAACGCAGGCCGTATTCCGACGCCGCCAGTTCGACACGTGCGATATCACGCAGGTACGTCACGCCGCCATCCGGCGCGGTTTTGACGATGATGTCGCCGAATTCGCCCTCAGTCCTCAAACGGCCACGCGCATTCACCGACAACTGCAATTGCGTGCCCGGCACTGAAGGCGATGCGCCGATCACACCGGCTGCCACCTGAATGTTCTGCTCACGGATCGCGTTGACCACTTCGGTCGCGGTCAAACCGCGCTGTGCGACTTTCTGCGGATCGAGCCAGACACGCATCGCGTAGTCGCCCGAACCCCACAACTGCACTTCGCCGACGCCCTGAATTCGCGCCAGGCGGTCCTTGACGTTGAGCAGCGCGTAGTTGCGCAGATACGTCATGTCGTAGCGATTGTTCGGCGAGATCAGGTGGACCACCATCGTCAGCGTAGGCGAACTCTTGATGGTCGTGATGCCAAGCCGTTGCACGTCTTCCGGCAGGCGCGGCAGCGCCTGGTTGACGCGGTTCTGCACCAGTTGCGTCGCAAGGTCCGGATTGGTGCCGAGCTTGAAGGTCACCGTCAGCGTGAGATTGCCGTCGCTATTGGCTTGCGACTGCATGTACAGCATGTTCTCGACGCCGTTGATCTGCTCCTCGAGCGGCGCGGCGACCGCCTCGGCGATCACCTTCGGATTGGCGCCCGGATATTGCGCGTGCACCACCACCGAAGGCGGCACGACTTCCGGGTACTCCGAAATCGGCAGCTTGAAGAGCGAAATAATGCCCCCCAGCAGGATCAATACCGATAGCACACCGGCAAAGATCGGTCGATCGATGAAGAATTTGGATATGTTCATTGGAAGCTCTTAACGTTGGAGCATGCGCCCGCTATCGCCAGAAAATACGGGTAGCTCAGACGATCTGGATAAGCGCGGTGCACGAGGCTCACGAATTCTTGTCCGCGGTTTTCGCTCGCGTCTGCGCAAGCGGCGCGCTATTCGGGTCCTGATCGGCGGTCATCGGCACCATGTGAGCACGCACTGCATCGCCCGGACGCACGCGCTGAATACCGTTCACGACGATCCGGTCGGTCGGCTGCAAGCCGCCCTTGACCACGCGCAGGTTGCCCTGCATGCTGCCGACCGCGATTTCCCGATAGATGACGTGATTGCTCTGGTCGACCACCAGCACGAACTTCTTGTCCTGATCGGTGCCCACCGCGGCGTCGTCGATCAGCAGTGCCGGATGCGGCTCGCTGCCGCCGACCTTCACGCGCGCATACAGACCCGGGATCAATGCACCATCCTGGTTATCGAAACGCGCGCGCACCCGGATCGTGCCAGACGACGTGTCCAGCCGGTTGTCGACGGACTCGATCGTGCCGCTGCGCGAGTAGCCGCTTTCATCCGCCAGGCCCAGGTCCACCGGCACCTTGCGGCCATCCTTCGCGCGGCTCAGGTACTGCAGGTAGGTTTGTTCGTCGACGTCGAACGATGCGTAGATCGGCGAAACCGACACCAGCGTGGTGAGCGGCGCCGAGCTTGCGCCCGCCGCCACCACGTTGCCCACCGTGATTTCCGCACGCGATACGCGGCCCGACACCGGCGCGACGATCTTCGTGTAGCCGAGATTGATACGAGCCGTTTCGACGGCTGCTTGCGCGGCCTTCAGATTGGCGCTCGCTTCGCGCGCGGCGTTCTGCTTCTCGTCGTAATCACGCTTGGCGATCGCGTTGTCGGCGATCAGGCGTTGCGCACGTTCCCAATCGCTTTGCGTGTAGCCGGTGCGCGCCTGCGCCGCCGCGACCTGTGCTTCGGCGCGGTCGACTTCGGCTGCGTACGGACGCGGATCGATCACGAACAGCGTGTCGCCCTTCTTCACGAGCGCGCCGTCCTTGAAGTTGACGGACACGATCGTGCCCGGCACCTGCGAACGGACCTCTACTTTTTCGACCGCCTCGAGGCGGCCCGAATAGCTTTGCCAGTCGGTGATGGTCTTTTGCACCACGGTGGCAACATCGACTTCCGGCACGATGGTCGGCGCGGCGGGCGAGCTTGCGTCGACGCGAATCGCGCCGAACGTGCCCAGCCCGGCCACCACGATGACGGCTAGCGCTGCAATCGCCACACGGCGACGGGAAAGAGGAAGGATAGTCATGTGAAGCTCCCGGTATCGTTGGTTAAAGTTCTGCTTATTTCTGTCTCAGCGATGGGCGCGCGCATCGAAGCGCCACTGAAAAAACCTGACCGCTTCCTGCAAGGCGGGCGGATGGTCCGCCAACGCGGCGTGTGAGATGCTGGGATAGCGGACCACCTGGGTCAGCACACCCGCGTCGATCAGACTGCTCGCGTATTTCTCCGCTTCCACATGCAGCACATCGTTTTGCGCCGTCGCGATCAGCGTGGCCGGCAGGCCCGCGAGACGTGACGACTCGAGCGGCGCGGCGTACGGATGCATGCGTTGCGACGCTTGCGGCAAGTACGCGCGATAACACGCCGCGCATTCCTTCGCCGTGATGTCCGAACCCAGACGCTTCTCGTCGCCGAGACGCGTGAGGCTCGGGTCGAGCATCGGTCCGAACAGCGCCTGCGCGACGATGCGCACGTCGCCGCGATCGCGGGCGATGAAAGCGAGGCAATTGGCCAGTTGCCCGCCCGCGTCGTGGCCCGCCACGCCGACCTTCTTGCTGTTCCCGCCAAACGCGCGCGCTCTTGTCTGCACCCACAGCGCCGCGCGATGGGCGTCTTCAGGCGCCGCCGGAAACGGAAACTGCGGCGCCAGCGAATAACCGACCGAGACCACCAGGGCCGGTAAGTGTTCTGCGAAATAACGTGCGGCGTAGTCGGCCTGATCGATCGAGCCCTTGGTAAAACCGCCGCCGTGGAAGTAAAGCAGTACTGGCAGTGCGGTTTTGTGTGACTGCCGGTACAAACGCAACGTTATGTCCTGGGCGTGCCCTTCGATCTGCACGTCAGTGACCTCAAGTGCCGTGCTGTCTGCCTGTGCCGGGCCGCTGCCGGCGGGCACAAAGGAGTACGGCGGTTTAAATGCATCCATGTCGAGCCGCGCAATGCGCATAGAACTTCAATGGTGCGAATTGTGGGTTCGGCAGACTCGTAAATAAATGCCTATAATCCGGCAACACAATTCGGCGCCCCTGAACAATCGAATGCGATTGCTCTGCGGATTCGATTCCTGCTCAGTGCGCCCGCCCCTTTCTGGAGGTTTGCAATGGACCGGCTTCAGGCCATGCAAGTGTTCACGCGCGTCGTCGACACCAACAGCTTTACCCGTGCGGCGGAAACGCTCGACCTGCCGCGCGCATCGGTCACCACCATCATTCAGAATCTCGAAGCGTTCCTCGGCACGCGTTTGATGCACCGGACCACGCGGCGTTTGTCGCTCACACCGGACGGCGCTGCGTATTACGAACGCTGCGTGCGCATCCTGGCGGACGTCGAAGAGACCGAAGCCAGCTTCCAGAGCGGCAACAAGAAGCCGCACGGCAAGCTGCGCATCGACATGCCGGGATCGATCGGACGTTTGCTGGTGATCCCTTCTCTGTGTGAATTCCACACGCGCTATCCGGACATCGACCTGCAACTCGGATTGACGGACCGGCCCGTCGACCTGTTGCAGGAAGGCGTGGATTGCGTTGTACGTGTGGGTGCGCTACAGGATTCGTCGCTGGTGGCGCGGCGTATCGGTTTGTTCGAGGGCGTGACCTGCGCCGCCCCCGACTACATCGAACGCGCGGGCATGCCGGCGTCGCTTGAGGACCTCGAGAATCACAAAGCAGTCAATTATTTTTCGAGCCGCACGGGGCGCACGATCGATTGGGCCTTCATGGTTGATGGCAAAGAAGTCGAAGTGAAAATGAAGGGCATTGTGTCGGTGAACGACGCTGATGCCTACGTAACTTGCGGACTGGAAGGTTTCGGTCTGATTCAGCCGGCGCTCTTCATGGTGCTGCCGCATCTGCGTTCGGGCCAGCTGGTTGAAGTGTTGCCGGAGCTGAAGCCTTTACCGATGCCGATTTCCGCAGTCTATCCGCACAGTCGGCATCTGTCGCCTAAAGTCCGCGTTTTCGTAGACTGGATTGCCGAGCTGTTCGATCGTTGCCCGTTGCTGAGCGGGCGCGGCAGTCTCGACGCGATGTGCACGAAGCGCACGTTTGAAGAACGCGAATCTGCTCCGACGCTCGATACGCCGGTGATGACGGAATGGGTTGCCTGATTCGCACGAGTTGAAGTACAGAATCTGGAACAGTGAATTCCAACCGCGGCTCTAATGCCGCGGTTGCCCTGCAGTAACCGGCGGGGCGCGCACGTTATCGCGATTGTTCTGGAATCGCGACAATTCATTTCGCGAAAGTGCGATTTATCCGCACTGGCTCGAAGTCTACATTTCACCCTGTCGCGGCGCTGCTTGCGCTGCAAACAAATCGACAGGAGTGAATCATGAAACGCAATCTCTTAGCAGGTCTGGCTCTTTCGCTGCTGGCCAGCGCGCCGGTGTTTGCACAAGGCAACGCTGGTGGTGGGGGTATTGGTCGTGCGGGCACCTATGAAACGCAACCTGTTCCGACTACGGGTGGGAAGACTCGCGCTGAGGTTCAGGCTGAACTGGTTGCGGCGTATCGGGATGGGTCGCTGCCCGCATTGAATCGCACGTCGTATCCGAATAAAGGTTTGATTGGGCAGACGCAGGCTGCGCGCATTGCCTTGCAGGAAGGCAGAAATGGCAATGTGACGCGTGTTGCTGATGGGCAGTGAAGCGGCTATGCCGCGATGATTCGGTTTCCATAAGAAATTTTCATCACGGTTTTGGTTTGTTGTTTCACTCTTTGTAAAGGAGTACGTTATGACGCCGTCTGAACTCGATGATTGGGATGTGGATGCGCCTGTGTGGACGCCTTATCGGGCGCCACAGCAGTAGAGGTTTTTTTGCCTGTTCGGCGGTTTTGTTGTTGATCTGGGTCTTTGGCGTTTCCTTGTTTTGTTAGTGGTCCGTTCTGGTGTTGGTCTTTTGGCCTTTCCTTGAATTGTTAGTGGTCTATTAGCGTTGCCCCTGTGCGGGGCGGCACCTACTTTTCTTTGCCTGCCGCAAAGAAAAGTAGGCAAAAGAAAGCGGCTCACCCCGCTAGCTCATAAGCGGGTCCCCCGCACAGCCACGGTAGTGGTACATCTGGAATCCGTGCTCTCGCACACTCCGCGCTAGCGACAAAGCGCTCATCAGCTCCCACTCCGCACTACGTGCGTCGCGGACGGGTCTACCAAGGAAACCTGGTCGGTGATTTGCATAACTGATGGCTTTCTGAACCGGGCGTCGGCGCGCACAGCGCCGCCGGAAGTATGACTGCCTTGTCACTAACGCCGAATGTGCGAGGCGACAGATTCCAGATGCACCACTACCGCTACTGTGCGGGGGACCCGCTTAAGAATTAGCGGTTTGAGCCGCTTTCTCTTGCCTACTTTTCTTTGCGGCAGGCAAAGAAAAGTAGGTGCCGCCCCGCACAGGGGCAACGCTAATAGACCACTAACAAAGCAAGGAAAAGCCAAAGACCCAGATCAACAACAAGGAAACCGCCGAACAGGCCCCAACCCTTACCTCTTAGGCACCCCTTCCCTCCACTCCCCCCAATGACTAACGATATCCTGCACAAGCGGACTCCCAGCCCTATACAAATTCTCAATAGCAATCGTAAAGCCCCCTTGCGCAGCATAGTTAAGCAGATTATCCGCACTAGTCTGCCCATCATATGGCCGATCAAAATCTGACCCGGCCCGCAGCACCGCAACGCGATTCAAGTCGACCTTATGCACCGAGGCCGCGCGCTTAAGCGCCTCATACGTCGCGTTATCCTCCTGCTGCGTCGTGCAATAAACCCCGTTGCCGTCGGTCAGAATTCTGGTCCAGTCCCGCGCCCGCTGCCCAAGCAGCGTCCCCGACCACCAGGTGTCTCCAGCCAGCGTGTCGCATTGAATAACGGTAGGCGGCCGATTCGCCGGCGCATAAGAATACTTGGCTCGCGCTGCCTGCGCCTGAGCACTATCGGACAGCACCACACTGCGCGACAAAGCAAACGCCGTATCGGCCAGCTGGGTATTCAACTGGAACACCTCCGTCCGATAATCGAGCGGCGGCTTGGCCGTGGGACCCGTGGTATTGATCCCCAGGTACCCGGTATTCCAGCCCGGCGGAATCTCCCGCGCATCGAGCTCCCACTGGATTCCGAAATCCACAAGATACTTCGCCCACGCGGCAGACCCAACCGTGCCCTGCTGCGGATCGATCCCGGCAATCCCCGCGACCATAAAGTACGTATGCCGCAAGTCGAAACGCGGCGAGAAGGTCAACGCCATGATCGACGCGGCAGCATTGCTATGCCCCATGCCAGTGGTCATGACACACACGTCCTGCTTATTGCAATGAACCGTCGGGTAATCAGGTGACAGGCCGTCGACCGTAATCTCGCGCCATGGCCCAAGCCGGTCCAGCCATACCTGCCCCTCGGGTGCAAACATCGAAATGATCATCACCTTGACCGGCAGCCCGCGTGAGCCGCCGTCACCTTGCGAATAGCCCGCGTTGTCGTCGGCGTTAGCCGGGCCGGACGTGAAAGCGGCGCAAGCCGCGAGTGTCATTGCGCAGAACGCGCCAAGTGTGCGAGTCAGCATCGGGATCCTTCCTTTTTCTTTTGATGCAAATTGGGAGAGGGACTGCCTTCAGGCCGAAAGAAGTATAGATGCGAAGAAATTATTTTCCACTACGTGTTGCGGCAATTCATGCGCCGCGCCTGAACTCCCGCCTACCCGCATGCCCGTGCGGCCCGTCGGCCACTCAGCGCGTCAACGCCGCCGTTCTTATAATGGGGGACCTTCAGCACGCATCGCGTTTGCGCGCTTCAACCCAGGAGCACCACGATGGATTATGTGAAACTCGGCCGCACCGGCCTCGATGTATCGCGTCTTTGTCTCGGTTGCATGAGCTACGGCGTGCCCGCTCGCGGCACTCACCCCTGGTCGCTCGACGATGAAGCGGCACGTCCTTTCATCAAGCAGGCACTCGACCACGGCATCAATTTCTTCGACACGGCCAACGTTTACTCGGACGGCACCAGCGAAGAAATCGTCGGCCGTGCGCTCAAGGACTTTGCAAAGCGCGACGAAATCGTGCTGGCAACCAAGGTGAATAGCCGCATGCATCCGGGCCCGAACGGTGCAGGCCTGTCGCGCAAGGCAATCATGACCGAAATCGACAATAGCTTGCGGCGCCTCGGTACGGATTACGTCGATCTGTATCAGATCCACCGCTGGGACTACGGCACACCGATCGAAGAAACCATGGAAGCACTGCACGACGTCGTGAAAGCCGGCAAGGCGCGCTATATTGGTGCATCGTCGATGTACGCGTGGCAGTTCGCCAAGGCGCTGCATGTAGCCGAACGCAATGGCTGGACGCGTTTCGTGACCATGCAGAACTACGTGAATCTGTTGTACCGCGAGGAAGAGCGCGAGATGCTGCCGCTGTGCGAAAGCGAAGGCGTGGGCGTGATTCCGTGGAGCCCGCTGGCACGCGGACGCCTGACGCGCGACTGGAACACCGAAAGCGCACGCTCGGAGACCGACGCGTTCGGCCGCACCTTATACGCGCAAACCGAAGACGCGGATCGCCGGATCGTCGAGCGCGTCAGCGAGATTGCCAGGGAACGCGGTGTGCCGCGAGCGCAGGTGGCCCTCGCGTGGGTCTTGCAGAAGAAGCCGATCACCGCGCCAATCGTCGGCGCGACCAAGCTGCATCACCTGGACGATGCGGTCGCCGCGCTCTCGCTGAATCTGAGCGCGGACGAAATCCGCCGACTGGAAGAACTGTATGTGCCGCACGCGGTGACCGGGTTTCAATAAACGGTCAATGGACCGGACGGGCACCGCAAGCAAGACAATGCATCAAACCCGCGGCACGTCCGGTTCAAAAAACACCCAGCGCACTTGCGGAAACGCCGCCTGCAGGTCCGCTTCGATCACGTTGATCGCATCGACCATCGCGCGGCCGCTGGCATAGTCGATCATTTCGGCCTGCACGGCCACCACCACGTGGCGGCCCCATTGCAGCGTAATCATGTTGATGATGCTGCGAATCTCCGACCGGGCGCCCAGATGCGCCTCGATCGCGCGGCGCACTTCCGGCCCCGCCGATTCGCCGACGATCATGGACTTCACTTCGCGCGCCACCAGCCACGCAATCACCATCAGCAATACGCCCACGCCGATGGAACCCAAAGCGTCATAGACAGGATTGCCGGTCACCATCGTCAGCAGCACCGCGACGAAGGCGATTGCAAGCCCCGCTAACGCGGCAATGTCCTCGCCGGCCACCACCAGCAGTTCGGACTCGCGCGTTTCGCGAAACCAGCGCCACAGGTTTTTGTCGGGATGCGTCCTACGGATCTCCTTGATCGCGCCCCACAGCGAAAGCGTCTCGAGCACGACCGAAACACCCAGTACGACAAGCGCTACATACGCGTACTGCAAAGGTTCCCGCGCAAACAGGCGATGCACGCCCTCGTACACCGAAAACGCGCCGCCCACAAAGAACAGCAGCAACGCCACCAGCAACGAATAGAAATTGATCTCGCGGCCGCCGCCCAGGGGATGCAACGGGCTCGCGGGCCGGCGCGCCTGGCGCAGGCCGAATAGCAGCAGCAACTGGTTACCGCAGTCGGCAGTGGAGTGGATGGCTTCGGCGAACATCGAACCGGAGCCGGTGAAGGCGGCAGCAGCGAACTTGCAGATGGCGATGCCGAGGTTGGCGGCAAGCGCATAAAAGATGGCTTTCGGCGATTCTTCTTTCATCGTCGTGGCGGGGTTCCGTGAGTTTGCAGAGCGCTTTCAGTTGGCAAGAGTTCGTATTATGGACATGCCAGGTGGCAAGCGTCCAATCCCGGCGCTGTTTTGCGCCGGGTGTCGTGACGTATGCAGCACATCGGCCCTCGCTCGCGCTTCGTCGCGCTATGCCCTTTCGAGCGCCGCCATCTCCCGCACGATCACCAGCAGCATCGACAAGCTCGCGCCGCCCGTGGCCCGCAAATCGGCAAGCAGGCGCGCGTAACGTTCGAGTTGCGCAGCGCGCTTCTCACGCCATGTCTGAACCAGGCTCTCGGGCGTCGACGCCTCGTCGGCATCGGCCAGCGCGCTCGTGGTCAGCGCGCGTTTCAGGCGTGCGAGTTCCGCCAGCGCCGTGGCTCGCGCCAGCATGTCCCAGTGCGTGGGTGCCGGCAGTGCGGCCGCCCGCTCGCTGATCCAGCTGTAGTTCAGCAACGTGCCGAGCGCGAAGTAGACGCCCGCCACGAGTTCGAGACCGCGCCCGCAGGTCGACGACACCTCGGCGATGTCGAGCAAAGCCGCCGAGATTTCACCGCTGGCAATTCGCACCGCCAGATCGCTATCGACGCCGGCATCCACCAGCACGCGCTGCCGCTCGGACAGCGCTTCGAGATCGGCGGCCGGCAGCAGCGCGGGCCATTGCGGCGCGAGGCGTTGCGCCGCGTCGCGGCAGCGTGCGAGCAAGCCGGCGACATCGCCGTCGCTGACCGCCCCCGATTGCAGTTGCCGCAAGAACCACAACGCCGAGCGTTCGACGAGCCGCGCCACTTCGACGAACATGCGTGCCTGCACGTCGTCGGCGACACGATTGTCCAGCGCGTCGATGCTGCGCCACACGTCGTCGAGATCGAACACATCGCGCGCCATGATGCAGGCCCGCACGATGTCGCCGGGCTTCGCATCGGTCTCTTCCATCAGGCGATGCACGAACTCGCAGCCCACGCGATTCACCAGCGCATTGGTCAGGTGGGTGGCGAGGATTTCGCGCCGCAACGGGTGACGTTGCATCGGATCGCTAAAGCGTTGCCGCAACGGCTTTGGAAAGTACTCGACCAACATGTCGCTGACGAGCGGGTCTTCCGGCATCGACGATTCGAGCAACGCGTCGTACAGCCACATCTTGCTATAGGCGAGCAACACCGCGCGCTCGGGCGTGGTTAGTCCTTGTTTCGCGGCCAGGCGTTCGGTGACCTCTTCATCGGTCGGCAAGAACTCGATCACGCGATTCAGGCGGCCCGCGCGTTCGAGGTAACGCATCAGGCGCGCTTCGGCATCGAGCAACTCGACGCCATAGCGCCCCGCGATCGAGAGCGCCTGGGTCTGGTAATAGTTGTCCTGCAAGACAAGCAGCCCGACTTCGTCGGTCATTTCCGCGAGCAGTGTATTGCGCTGCTTCCCGGTCATTTCGCCATCGGAGACGACGAGACCCAGCAAAATCTTGATGTTGACCTCGTGGTCCGAACAGTCGACCCCGGCGGAGTTGTCGATCGCGTCGGTGTTGATACGGCCGCCGCGCTGCGCAAACTCAATACGCCCCAGTTGCGTGAGACCGAGATTGCCGCCTTCCGCCACGACCTTGCATTGCAGATCGGCGCCGTTGACGCGGATCGCATCGTTAGCACGGTCGCCGACCTGCAGATGCGTTTCACGGGTCGCCTTCACGTAGGTGCCGATACCGCCGTTGTAGAGCAGATCGACGGGCGCCTGCAGAATCGCCCGCATCAATTCAGCGGGCGCGAGCGCCGGCGCACTGATGCCAAGCGCCGACTGCACCGCCGCGGACAACGGAATCGTCTTGGCGGTGCGTGGAAACACGCCGCCGCCAGCCGAGATCAGCGATGGGTCGTAGTCGGCCCAGCTGGAGCGGTCCATGCCGAACAAACGCCCACGTTCGGCAAGGCTTACGGCCGGGTCGGGGTTGGGATCGAGAAAGATATGCCGATGATCGAACGCGGCCACCAGCTTGATATGCGGCGACAGCAGCATGCCATTGCCGAACACATCGCCCGACATGTCGCCGACGCCGACCACCGTGAAATCAGTCGCCTGCGTATCGACGCCCATTTCCCGGAAGTGCCGCTTGACCGACTCCCAGGCGCCGCGCGCCGTGATCGCCATTTTCTTGTGGTCGTAGCCGACGGAACCGCCGGACGCAAAAGCGTCGTCGAGCCAGAAACCGTACTCCTGCGAGATCGCGTTCGCGTAGTCGGAGAAGGTGGCGGTGCCCTTGTCGGCGGCAACCACCAGATACGGATCGTCAGGATCATGCCGCACCACATCGGGCGGCGGCACGACCGTCGTACCCGCGAGGTTGTCGGTTAGATCGAGCAAGCCGCGCAGGAAAGTCTGATAGCAGGCGATGCCTTCACGCATCCACGCGTCGCGTTCGGTCTGCGGCGGCGGATTCTTCACGACGAAACCGCCTTTGGAGCCGACCGGCACGATCACCACGTTCTTCACCATCTGCGCTTTCATCAAGCCGAGCACTTCCGTGCGGAAGTCCTCGCGCCGATCCGACCAGCGCAGACCGCCGCGCGCGACACGGCCGCCGCGCAAATGCACGCCTTCTACTCGCGGTGAGTACACCCAGATTTCGAACATCGGTTTCGGTTCGGGCAAACCGGGGACATGCGCAGGATCGAATTTGAACGACAGATACGGTTTAGCATGGCCTTCAGCATCGAAGCGGTAGTAGTTCGTGCGCTGCGTAGCCTTGATGACGCCGAGGAATTGCCGCAGTATCCGGTCCTCGTCGAGATTCGGCACCTGATCGAGCGCACTGTCGATCCGCTTCAACAAACCGTCGACGCGAGCTTCCCGCGTATCGCCGAGTACCGGATCGAAGCGCGCAATGAACAACTCCACGAGCATGCGGGCAATCGCCGGATTGCCGGTGACCGCGCGTTCGATGTACGCGTCGCTGAATGTCGAGCCCACCTGCCTCAAGTACTTGGCATAAGCACGCAGAATCGTCACCTCGCGCGCACTCAATTGCGCGCGCAACACGAGACGGTTGAAATCGTCGCTTTCGATTGCGCCGGTCCACACCTGCTCGAATGCATCTTCGAACAGGTCCTTCACGCGTTCGATGTCGAACTCAGCATCGTCCGCGAGTTCGAGGCCGAAGTCGTGAATCCACGCAGGCGTGGCGTCGATTGCTTCGATCAGATAGGGGCGCTCTTCATCGACACGTACGCCGAGATGTTCGAGCATCGGCAAGCTGCGCGACAACGCAATCGGCAAGCCCGCGCGATAGACCTTGAAACGAAACGCGCGCGGCCCGGCTTCGATCGGACGGTACAGGTTCATGGCGAGCCGTTCGCTGCCCTGCACGCGCTCGATCAACTCGATATCGCGCACCGCCGTGCGGGCCGGATAATCGTCGCGATAACCAGCGGGGAATGAATCCGCATAGTGTTGCAAGAGGCGGTTACCCTGCTCTTCGCCGAATGCATCGAGCAATGCGTCGGCGAGATCGTCCTGCCAGCGGCGCGTGACCTGCACGAGCCGCGCTTCGAGTTCGCGCGTATCGACCTGGGGCATGCCGCCCGGCTTCGCATGCACCACGAAATGAATCCGCGCGAGGGTCGACTCCGATAACAGCGGCGTGAATTCGACGCTTTCGCCGTTGAACGCATCGGTCAGCAGGTTCGCGATACGCTGCCGCAGATCGGTGTTGTACTTGTCGCGCGGCACGAACACCAGACACGATACGAAGCGGTCAAAACGATCACGCCGTATGAACAGGCGCGTGCGCTGATGCTCCTGCAAACGCAGTACACCCAGCGCGATGTCGTAAAGCTGGTCTTCGTCGGCCTGGAAGAGTTCGTCGCGCGGATAGGTTTCGAGCACCGTCACCAGCGATTTGGCCAGGTGGCCCTTCGGCAGGAAGCCGGCCCGCCGCACGATGTTCGCGCATTTGCGCCGCACGATTGGAATTTCCGAGGCCGACACCAGGTAGGCGGTAGAGGTGTACAGGCCGATGAAGCGCCGCTCGCCGATCGTCTTGCCGTCCGCCCCCGTCAGCTTGATGCCCACGTAATCCAGATAGCCGGGCCGATGCACCGTCGCGCGCGAATTGGCCTTGGTGAGGAAAATGGGCGACGAACCGGAGATGATATCGGCGGCCGCCGGCGGCAACGGCGTGACTTCGGCGGCCCCCGCCGGGCGCAACTCATCGCGCAGAATGCCGAGGCCGGAGCCGGGCACCGCGCGCAGGCCAAAGCCGCCGCCATGCTGCACCAGCTCATAGTCGCGCTGGCCGAGAAACGTGAAATGGTCGGCCACCATCCATTCGAGGAACGCGCGGGCTTCCACACCTTCGGGCCCTGCTTCGCCGGCCTTCATGCCTTTGACGGTGACACGCGCGAGTTCGACGATCTTCGGCCAGTCTTCCACTGCGGCACGCACGTCGCGCAGCACCCGGGCGATTTCGTCACGCAATGCGTCGAGCTTCGCTGCGTCGCCGCAACGGTCGACTTCGAAGTGAATGAACGAGGCGAGCTGCGAGCGCGTGTCGGTGGCATCTTCGGCACCCTGGCTGACTCGCACGATGCTGCCGTCCGGATCACGCCAGATGCGAAACACCGGATGCACGACTGAATGGAGCGCAAGCCCGAGGCGATTGACCGCCATCGATACCGAATCGACCAGAAACGGCATGTCGTCGTTGACGATCTCGATCACCGTGTGATCGGAATGCCAGCCGTGCTGTTCGAGTATCGGGTTGTAGACACGCAGCCGTTCGCTGCCTGGCACGAAGCGCTGCGCGGTTTGCCAGTGTGCGAGCGCCGCGCCGTAAAGATCGGCGATCGCGCGGCTCTGCAGATCGTCGGCGTCGACGAAATCGTAGTAGTGCCGCAAGAAAGGTTCGACGACTTTGAAGGTCGGCTCGGGCAAGCGCCCACGCGCAAATTCGAAGACATCGTTCAGCAGGTGCGTGACGGCTTCTTCATTCTTTGCTTGCATGATCAACTCCCCTGGCGGGCGGCAATAGCGAGTATCGCTCGATTCGCATGCATCGTCTGAACGGGGATTATGCGCCTGCCGCCCCGAAAAGCGATGCGTAAGCGCACTTAGGTTATACCCGTTGCCGGTATGCGTGCGGCTTCTGTTTAAAGCACGGCCTTCGATTCTCCGGCCTCCTGCTTCAGCCATGCCTCGACCTGTTCGCTGGTCCACGCCGGGTCGTCGTGCGGCAGGTCGTGGCCGGCCCACTGATGCTCGCGATGCGTTGCGCCCCACGCCGCCGCGAGCTTCGCCGAACACACCGGGTTGACCAGCTTGTCGGCGCGTGAAGAAAGAATCAGCAACGGACAACGCGGTTTCGTTGCCGCCGCGCTAAAGCGCGCAGCCGCCCACAGCTGCCGTAGCGCGTTGCCCCGCCGCACCGGCGCGCTCCGGCGAATTTCGCTCCACGCTTCGAGATCCGCGCCCAACGTTTCAACGTTATTGCACGTGAGCCGATGGATGCCGCTTTCCGCGCGCGGCGCATCGAGCCAGTGAGCCGCCACGCCCACCAGGCCCGGCCATGCGGAGGGACGCAAGCGTTCGTGCATGCGGCTGAACGGCCGCATGCTGGTATTGATCAGCACGAGCCGCTCGATCTCGCCGGGATAGCGCTGCGCCCAATCAGTCGCCACCATGCCGCCAAGCGACATCGCCAACACGCGATAAGGGCCTGGCGCCCCGGTTTGCAGCGCAGCAATCCGCACAAAGCTCACCATATCCTCCACGCCAGCCGGGGCGCGCAAGCTGGTGAACTCACCGTTGCCCGGCAGGTCGAGCAACAAAAGGCGATCCGTGCCGGCCGCTTCACGCAGCAAGCCGGGCAAACGGCCCCAGTGGCGTGTTTCGCGCGTCAATCCACGCAACAGAATCCAAGTGCTCATAACACTGCCGGTTTGGACCAATGCTCGGTCGCGCTTTGCAGCAATTGCTCGCGACGATTGCCTTGCGGCAGCCAGCGTTGCGATGAGAACGCCGCACGCGCGAGGAAATCGAGGAGATTCGCATGACGCCGCAGCACGCGCGCGGTGCGATGCGCCTTCACCGGATTAAACATGCCCTGGCGCGAAAACAGTTGGCGCGGATTCTTCTTGATCCACAACCACGAACCGAGTTCGAGCGTCATTGGCAGGAGGATGTTTGGCGCCAGTGTACGGTCGTACGCGAAGTCCCACAGATCGCCGTGCAGCAGATACTGGTGGCTCTGCGGTTCGAACGCGTAGCCATGATGCGGATGTGCGCGTTCGAACATGGTCTTCAGCATGTACATTTCCGGCAGATGCGCCATCAGCTTGCGCGTGCGCGCATAAGGAAACCAGATGCTATCGCGCCAGCCGTAACCCGAGTGGCAGTCGAGCGCAATGCTCAGGGGTCGCGCGGCCATTTCGGTTTCGACCACCTGCAGGAGCGCCGCCGCCTCCGGTTCCATGGGGTCGCCCGGCCGGCCGCGATACCAGGGCAGCCATGCGCCCACCCGCTGGCCGCCCGCGAGCAGCGGCACGCGTTCGTCGGCATTCTGCGGCGCATTGCGCATCAGATCGACCCCATTGGGATTGGCGCGCGTGGCGGCCCACATGCCGCCCGGATTGACGATCGGCATAAAGATCAGACGAATCGACTGCAATTGCCGCACCAGCAGCTCGTCCCATTCCAGCCGGGCGAGCAGCGCGCGCATGTAGTCGAGCACGAGTTGCGAGCCAATCCGTTCAAGCCCGTGAATGCCGCCAAAAAAACCAATTGCCGGCGCGAGCGGATCGGTCGAGCCGATACTCGCGGTGTGCACGGCGAACTGCCGCCCTCGCACCGTGGTTTCGCAAACGGTACGAATCTCGAAGCTGGCGCTGCCCTGGTCGAGGATCGTCTTGAGATCTTCGTACTCCGCAAAACTGTCGGGAAGAAAGCTCAAAGGCTGCATGACGACGTCGAAAGGAACTGCAAGGTTATTGGGGACGGCACACTGAATGGAGCAATATAGCCTGGCAGCACACGATCATGCGAAACCCGCGCCGCGCACCGCAAATCGTGTCATGCGGGTGTCATTTTTTATTCGAACGAATGACATCTTCCTGCCTTTCTGGCGACGCAAAAAAGACACGTGAAGATATAGTCGTCTAGACGTTGCGATGCCTTCACTCAACCGTCACAGACGCTTCCTAGAATGGGCCCCACACATGCCGGCAATGGCCGTATGCATCAAGGGGTACTTATGGAAACAATTCGGGAAGCAATCCGTATCGAACGCCTGAGCAAGACGTTCAGCAATGGCCGCAAGGCGCTGGACGAAATCGATCTGCGTGTCGAACCGGGCGAAATGGTTGCCTTGATCGGCGCCTCGGGCTCGGGCAAGTCGACGCTGCTGCGGCATATCGCGGGCTTCACGGCTTCGGATGCGCAGCCGTCGCAGATCGCGATTCTCGGCCGGCCGATCCAGCAGAACGGCCGCATCGTACGGGAGGTGCGCAGTATTCGCCGCGATATCGGCTTTGTGTTCCAGCAGTTCAATCTGGTGAACCGGCTTTCGGTGGAGCGCAACGTACTGATCGGCGCGCTCGCGCGGCTGCCTTTGTGGCGCCGTCTCAGCGGGCGCTTTCCGGCCGCGGAACGGGCGTTGTCGATGGCCGCGCTCAATGAAGTCGGCATCGGCGACCATGCACGCGAACGCGCCGCCAATCTCTCCGGCGGTCAGCAGCAACGCGCCGCCCTCGCGCGAGCGCTGGTGCAACGCGCACGCATCGTACTCGCCGACGAACCGATCGCTTCGCTCGACCCCGAATCGTCGCGCCGTGTAATGGAAATGCTGCGCACGCTCAACGTCGAGCATCAATTGACGGTGCTCGTGTCGCTGCATCAAGTCGACATCGCCATGCAATTTTGCCCGCGCACGGTTGCGCTGCGTCGCGGCAAGGTGGTCTACGACGGCCCCTCCGCGGCGCTGAGCCCTGCCCTGCTCAAGAAACTCTATGGCGACGACGCCCGCGAACTGCTCGACGAGGCCGCCGCCGGCAACATGGTCAATCAGGCGGACAACGCCGCCAACGGGGGCGACGCCAGCGCGCCGGCGAACGACGCCGTCCCCAACTCGACACGCTATGCGTTCGCCCTCAATCCGGCGCACTCGAACTGAGCGCGCCCATCCATTCTGTTCACTCAACCGGACTTCAAAAGCGATGAAATTTCTGCGTTCATTAGGTTCATTACGTTCACTACGTTCATTAGTCACGCTGACTGTCGGCGCGGCCACATTCGCCTGCGCCGCCACCGCACACGCCGAGGACATCAACCTCGGCATCATTTCGACCGACTCCTCCTCGGTGCTGAAACAGCGCTGGGAACCGCTGATCGCGGACATGAACAAGCAGACCGGCCTGAATGTCAAAGCGTTCTTCGCGACCGACTACGCCGGCATCATTGAAGGCATGCGCTTCAACAAGGTACAGGTGGGCTATTTCGGCAATGCATCGGCGATCGAGGCGGTGGATCGTTCGCAAGGCGAAGTATTCGCCAAGGTGCTGTATGCGAACGGCGACCTCGGCTACAAGTCGGTGCTCATCACCAACGTCAACAGCCGCTTCAAGACGCTGGACGACGTGTTCAAGAATACGAAAGACGTCACGCTCGGTTTCGGCGATCCGAACTCCACCTCCGGCACGCTGATCCCGGGCTACTACCTGTTCGCCAAGCGCAACGTCGCGGTCAACACGGCATTCAAGGCGGTGCTGCCGTCGAGTCACGAGGCCAATCTGCTGGCCGTGGTGAACAACAAGATCGACGTCGCGACCAACAACACCGAGATGCTCGACACGCTGAAGCAACAGCATCCGGACAAGTTTGCACAGGTACGCGTGCTGTGGACTTCGCCGCTGATTCCGTCGGACCCGCTGGTGTGGCGCAAGGATCTGCCGCAAGCCACCAAGGACAAGCTGCGCAACTTCTTCCTGAACTATGGCAAGACCGATCCGCATGAAAAAGCGGTGATGGCCGCGATTACGGGCTACGCCGGCTTCGCGGCATCGTCGGATGCGCAGTTGCTGCCGATCCGCCAGGTCGCGTTGTACCGGCAGAAGCAGAAGATCGAGAACGACACCCATCTTTCCGACGACGACCGCAAGACCCAGCTGGCCGACATCGACGCGAAGATGAGCGCACTCAACAGCGCCGTATCGAAGCAATGAACACGGTTGATCTGATCACGTCGCCCATGCGCGCGAGCGAAGCGCTCGCCGCGCAGGCGGCACGGCACGCTGCGCCTGCCGCAGGCAAGCGCAGCTGGCTGTCGCTTATCGGCTGGATCGCCGTGCTTGCCGTACTGGGTGGCGCGTGGCACGGCGCCGATATGCGTCCGCTCGACCTGCTCTCCGATTCGGGCAACATGGGGCAGTTCGCCAAGGACTTCTTCCCGCCGGACTTCACCGAGTGGCGCAGCTATTTGCACGAGATGTACGTGACGCTCTCGGTTGCCGTGTGGGGCACCGTGCTCTCACTGGTGTGCGCCGTGCCGTGCGGCCTGATGTCCGCACACAACATGGCGCCCATGTGGGTCGTACAGCCGATGCGCCGCATGATGGATGCATGCCGCGCGATCAATGAAATGGTCTTCGCGATGCTGTTCATCGTCGCGGTGGGACTCGGTCCGTTCGCCGGCGTGCTCGCATTGTGGGTGCACACCACCGGCGTGCTCGCCAAGCTCTTCGCCGAAGCGGTCGAGGCTATCGATCCGCGACCGGCCGAAGGCGTGCGTGCAACCGGCGCGACCAGTCTCGACGAAATCATCTACGGCGTGCTGCCGCAAGTGTTGCCGTTGTGGATCTCGTACGCGCTATATCGCTTCGAATCGAACGTGCGCTCGGCGATGGTGGTCGGCATGGTCGGCGCGGGCGGGATCGGCGTGGTGCTGTACGAGGCGATCCGTTCGTTCAATTACGCGCAGACGGCTGCGGTGATGATCATGGTGATCGTTGTCGTGACGGTGCTCGACATGGCATCCGCGTGGCTGCGCGAACGCGTGACCTGATGCAATTTCACGCTGCCTGAGGTGCCCCGATACCGATCGGCACTCAGGGCTGGCGAGGCGCCAAAGCGCCATTCAGCGCCTCGCCAACCTTACCGAAGAACGCTTCATATTCTTCGCGCGCCAACACCGTCTTCGTGCGAGCGTCGCCGTTGCTGTCCCATACCGTATTGTCGAAACGCGCCCGCACGACGACACCCTGGCCACTTTCTGCCGGCCGCACGCTGACGAGCGCCGCGGTGTACTGGTGATCGGGTTTGGCCGGCAACATGCCGATACGCGTCTTGAGCACGCCACGCAGCACTTCCCGCCATTTCGGCACCAGCACTTCGGAGCGGCCGGCTTCCACCAGCGCCGTATCCGTTTCCACCGTCACCGGCGCATAGCCGCTCGATTTCAACGCGCTGGCGACCGCCGTCAGCGCCTTCTCACGCGTGGCGCCCGGAAAACCGCGGTCGCGCATCGCAGCAAGCGCGGTGCGTTCGCTGTCGGTCAGATCCACGCTCACCTGACGCGAACTGTATTTGACCGCGGTGCCGCCCGAGCCTGTCACGCGCTCGTTCGGATCCGGCGCCTTGCATGCGCCCAGCAGGGCGAAGACGCCCGCACACATGCAGACACTGCGCCAGAACGGGCGGCGCCGTGCCTTGGGATAACAGGAAAACTGGGTTGTGGCGCGCTGCAACACGGGCAATGCCATTGCTATGACCGGTGGTGGAAAGCCTTATCGTAAAAGCGTGAAGCCGATATCCTCAATGGAAAGTTTCTGTTAGAAATACAAGTAATACTTGGATATAGGGCTTTTCATGCGCCGCCTGCCTCCTCTCAACACGTTGCGCAGCTTCGAGGCTGCCGGACGCCTCGGCAGCCTCACCAAAGCCGCCGAGGAACTGTGCGTCACGCATAGCGCGATAACACAACAGATTCGCGCGCTCGAAGACTATCTCGGGCAGAAGCTGTTCGAACGCAACGGCCGCACGCTGCAAATGACGCCGCATGCCAGGCATTACCTGGTCGATGTCGCCGGCTGTCTGAGCCGGCTGGCCGAAGCCACCGCGCAAATGCGCGGCAACACCACGCGGCGAACACTCCGCGTGAATACATCGGCATCGTTCGCGCACGGCTGGCTGATTCCACGGCTCGCGCGCTTTCACGCGCGCCACCCCGAAATCGACGTACAGGTCGTTACCGTCAACGGCCTGAACATCGACCACCTCGACGAAGCGCACGATGCCATCATCCGCCGCTACCAGCCGAATCTGCGGCGTTACGGCTTCGACTCGCGGCCCCTCGTCCCCAATGTGGCAGTGCCCGTGTGCGCGCCCAACCTGCCCGAACTGGATACCCTGCGTACCCCCGCCGATTTGCTGCAGGCGCGGCTGCTGCACTATGCGGGCTTGCCGGAGGCCTGGCAGTACTGGTTCCACTGCGCGGCGGTACCGGCCGGCGAAACACTCGGCGGCCCCTTCTATGAGCAGTTCTTTTTGCTCGTGCAGGCAGCCGCGAGCGGTCTCGGCGTGGCGCTCGCGCCTCATGCCATCGTCGAAGAAGACGTACAGCGCGGGCGGCTGGTTGCCCTCTTTCCGGAAGTCAGGCTCGAAGGACCGCCGTTTCATTGCCTGTATCGCGTGGCGCCGCAGGACCGCGAACTCGGCTTATTTCTCGACTGGTTGTTCGACGATGCACCGCGGGCGACGGCGGCAGCCGAAAGCGCCTCAAAGCCCCTGTAGTTAAAGCGTGATTCGGTTATTGCGGCGTTCTGCTGGAATAATCACGGGCTTGCGGCCGCCTTTGCGGTCTTCTTCTCCCTCTCCCTGATCTGCGATGGACACCTTAGTCGTTTCGCTGGTGCTGCTTTCCGCGCTGCTTCACGCCACCTGGAACGCGTTTCTGCATCTATCCGAAGACCGTGTATGGCTGCTCGGCATGATGGCGATTCCGTATATCGCGGTCAGCGCGGTCGGGGTGGTCGTATTGCCTTTGCCCGATCCGGCGGCCTGGCCTTATATCTTCGCCTCGGTGGTACTCGAATTCGGCTACCTGCTGGCACTGATCCGTGCCTACAAGAGCGGCGACTTCGGGCAGATCTATCCGATTGCGCGAGGTCTTTCGCCGATGCTGGTGTTCGTCGGCGCGCTGGTGTTCGCGCACGAAGCGCTCAAACCGCTGGCGGCAATCGGCGTGGCGCTCGTGTCGCTCGGCATCGTCTCGCTGGCATTTCGCCGCGGCATGCGGTTTTCCGGCGAAAGCGTGCCGTTTGCGCTGCTGACCGGCTTCTTCATCGCGACGTATTCGGTCGTCGATGGAATTGGCGCACGCGTGGCGGGCAACGGCCTGAGCTACATCATGTGGGTGTATCTGATCTGGAATATCCCGCAGTTTCTGCTCGCCTGGCATTGGCGCGGCGGCGCCCGGGGGCTCTTCATCGGCCGCACGGTGGTGCTCAAAGGGATCGCCTCCGGCGTGCTCGCGCTCACCGCCTATTGCCTGATCATCGAGGCCTACCGCTATCTGCCGATCGCGATGGTCTCCGCGCTGCGTGAGCTGAGTTCGATCTTCGCGGTGCTGATCGGCTGGCTGTTCATGCGTGAAAAGCTGACAGCGCGGCGTATCGTGGCATGCGCGCTGGTTACGCTGGGGGCAGTGTTGATACGGATTTGACGCTCACCGTCATGCGCCCTCACGCGAACTGCACCAGGGTCGCGTCGATCGCATCCGCCAATGTATTGAAAGCAGGCGCGATCTCCTCGTCGGGCACGCATGCATAGCCGATCAGCAAGCCCGACGGCGCCAGCGACGGTTGCGCGTAATACCCCGACAACGGCCGCACGACGATATTGCGTTCCAGCGCGGCGGCAGCCACCGCGCGGTCATCGCTGCCTGCCGGCAATTGCATCACCAGATGCAGACCGGCATCGCCGCCTACGGCCGGCAACGCATCGCCATAACGGTGCGCAGCGGCGTCCAGCAGGGTCTGGCGACGCTGCCCGTAAAGCGTGCGCATCTTGCGGATATGGGACGTGAAATGCCCTTCCGCGATAAATTCCGCCAGCATCGCCTGCTGCAGCAACTGTCCTTCGCGATATAACTCCGCGCTCGCGGTCGCAAAGCTCTCGGCCAGCGCTTCGGGCACGACCAGGTAGCCGATGCGCAGGCCCGGAAACAGCGTCTTGCCGAAGCTGCCCACGTAAATCACCTGTCCGGACCTGTCCAGACCTTGCAGCGATGCCAGCGGCCGGCTGCCGTAGCGGTATTCGCTGTCGTAGTCGTCCTCGATGATCCAGCACTGGTTCTGGCGCGCGTACTCGAGCAGCATGCGGCGCCGCGCGAGGCTCATCACCATGCCGAGCGGATATTGATGCGATGGCGTGACGAGCATCAGCTTCGGCGGCTGCGCGAGATCGTCGGCGGACGGATTGATGCCTTCTTCGTCGACGGCGATCGGCCGCGATTGCAGGCCGGACACGTGCAGCACGCTGCGCACGCCCCAGTAGCACGGGTCTTCGGTCCAGATCAGGTCGCCCGGATCGGACAGCAGACGCACGGCCAGGTCGACCGACTGGTGAATCCCGGTCGTGATGATGATCTGCTCGGGCGTGCAGCGCACCGAGCGCGACGTGCGCAGATAGTCCGCCAGCGCGTGCCGCAACGAGGCCAGCCCGCCGCCCGGCGCGTAGGTCAGCAAGTCCGGGCGCAGCCGGCGCCAATACTTGTTGTGCAAACGGCTCCACACGCGTGCCGGAAACCTGGTGACATCCGGCACCCCCGGCATAAACGCGCCCCATTGCCGCTTCGAAACGCCGGCCCCCGCGATGAGCCGCGCGCCGCGTGTCGACAACGCGCGCTTGCCCTGCGACGACGGTGGCGGCGGCAATGATTCGGGCGGCATGCCCGGCGCCTCGGCGTCGGGTGCGCCGACGATCTCGTCCGGCGCGCTATCGGCGACGAACGTGCCACGGCCGGTCGCCGAGCTCACATAGCCTTCGAGCACCAGTTGCTCGTACACCTGCGTAACGGTATTGCGCCCGATGCCCAATTCCTGCGCCAACAGACGCGATGACGGCACCTTGCTGCCCGCCGGCAATTCGCGCGACAGGATCGCCTGCTGCAACAGCCGATGCAGCTGGCGATAGATCGGCTGGCCATTGCCGCGATCGAGGCGCTGCGCCAGCCAGTCGGACAAAACGCTCGCGCGCATGATTGGCTCCTACTTTTTTATTGAAATGGCTCTGAAATTAAGAGCCAAATCTCATTATAGTCGCTGCATGTGCTGCGTTGAGCACGCAGTCCCCTGCAAAATCGAGGAGCCAAGGAGATAACCATGAAGAATGCTGACCTGAAGAGCCGTAAAGACGCCGCCACGCCGCGCGGCGTCGGGGTGATGTGCGATTTCTACGCTGAGCGCGCCGAAAACGCCGAGTTGTGGGACGTCGAGGGGCGCCGCTTCATCGATTTCGCCGCGGGTATTGCCGTGTGTAACACGGGCCATCGTCACCCGAAGATTCTGGCGGCGATCCGCGACCAGCTCGATCATTTCACGCATACCGCGTATCAGATCGTGCCGTACGCGTCGTACGTCGAACTGGCTGAGAAGATCAACGCGCGTGCGCCGGGCGACTATCCGAAGAAGACTGCCTTCTTCACGACGGGTGCCGAAGCCGTTGAAAACGCGATCAAGATTGCGCGTGCCGCGACGGGCCGTCCGGGCGTGATTGCCTTCACGGGTGGTTTTCATGGCCGCACGATGATGGGCATGGCGCTGACCGGCAAGGTTGCGCCGTACAAGATCGGCTTTGGCCCGTTCCCGGCGGACGTATTCCATGCTCCGTTCCCGAATCCGCTGCATGGCGTGACGACGGCTGATTCGTTGAAGGCGATCGAGTTTCTGTTCAAGGCCGACATTGATCCGAAGCGTGTCGCGGCGATCATTTTCGAACCGGTTCAGGGCGAAGGCGGTTTCTACCCGGCGCCGGCCGAGTTCGTGCGTGCGTTGCGCAAGCTGTGCAATGAGCATGGCATTTTGCTGATCGCCGACGAAGTGCAGACGGGTTTTGCCCGTACCGGCAAGTTGTTTGCCATGCATCACTACGACGTGGTGCCTGATCTGATGACGATGGCCAAGAGCCTGGCAGGCGGCATGCCGTTGTCGGGTGTGGTTGGGCGTGCCGATCTGATGGATGCGGCGGCGCCTGGCGGTCTGGGTGGCACCTATGCGGGCAACCCGCTGGCGATTGCGTCCGCGCATGCTGTGCTCGATATCATCGATGAGGAGAAGCTCTGCGAGCGGGCTACCGTTTTGGGCGATCGCGTCAAGGCGAAGCTGATCGCGCTGCAGAGCGAAGTTCCGCAGATCGCCGATGTGCGTGGGCCAGGCGGGATGGTTGCTGTTGAATTCTGCAAGGCCGGTGGGACCGAGCCGGATGCTGAGTTCACCAAGCGGGTGCAGGCGCTGGCGCTTGAGCGTGGGTTGCTGTTGCTCGTTTGTGGTGTTTATTCGAACGTGGTTCGGTTCCTGTTCCCGCTTACGATTCAGGATTCTGTTTTTGATGAGGCTATGGGGATTCTTGAAGCGGTGCTTAAGGAGAATGTTGCTGTAGCTGTGTGATCAGGGTTTGGGCCTGGTCGGCGGGTTTGTTGTCTGGTTTTTTTTGGCGTTGCCCGTTTGGTCTTTTTGCCTTTTGGTCTTTTGGCCTTTCCTTGCTGTGTTAGTGGTCTATTAGCGTTCCCCCTGTGCGGGGGAGCACCTACTTTTCTTTGCCAGCCCTCCATGTCAGGCTAGTTGTCGCCTCACTCGAACGATTGATGTAAAGATGGAGGGCGGACAGCGAATGGAATATGAGACGCTATTCAGCAGAGACGCGGGAATGGGTAGTCAAACAGATGATGCCGCCGTTCAATCGTGCGGTCATCGAGCTGGCAGGGGCGACGGGCATCACGACGGTGACACTGCGTGCCTGGCGGCAGAGCGCGAGACAGGCTGGGGGATTCATGCCGGGCAATGGCAAGACAAGCGATCAATGGTCGAGCGCCGACAAGTTCAGGGTGGTGCTGGAGACGGCATCGCTGAACGAGGTGGAGACCTCAGAATACTGCCGTAGCAAGGGCATTTATCCGGAGCAGATCCGGCAGTGGCGTCAGGCGTGCGAGCAGGCCAACGTGCCGGAGGCGAAACTCACGGCTGCCCAGCGCAAGGAAGTGAAGGCTCACCAGAAGCGCATCCGTGAACTGGAGCGCCAGCTCAAGCGCAGCGATGCGGCCCGTGCGGAGGCGGCGGCGTTGCTGAACCTGCGAAAAAAAGCCGACGCGATCTGGGGCAAGGAAGAGGAAGACTGATCAGCAGCCCGGATCGCGATGAAGCCATGCAGTTGATCGATGAAGCCGTACGGCAAGGGGCATGCCGCTCGCGAGCATGCGAGCAGTTGGGGCTCAGCATACGCAGTGTCCAGCGCTGGCGCCTGTTGCCGCATGACGGGCGCACTCAGGTGAAGCGTGCAGCGCCGCCCAACAGGCTGAGTGAAGCCGAGCGGCAGGCCGTACTCGATGCGGCCAACCGCCCGGGCTACGCGAGCCTGACGCCGCACCAGATCGTGCCGAAACTGGCCGATGAGGGGGTTTATCTGGCTTCCGAATCGACGTTCTACCGGGTGCTGAAAGCGGCAGGACAGGGCCAGCGCCGGGGCCGCGCGCGTGCCCCGCAACGACGCACGCTCACGACGCATTGTGCCGATGGTCCGAATCAGGTGTGGTGCTGGGATATCACCTGGATGCCGACCACGGTAAGGGGCCGGTACTTCTACTGGTACATGATGAAGGACATCTACAGCCGCAAGCTGGTGATGAACGAGGTCTGGGAGCAGGAGTCGGCCGAGCACGCGAGCGTGCTGCTGGCCAAGGGGTGTCTGCGTGAAGGCGTCGCCGGGCGTCCGCTGGTGCTGCACTCTGATAACGGCAGTGCAATGAAAGGCGCCACCATGCGCGCGGCGATGATCGATCTGGGTGTGCAGCCTTCGTTCAGCCGGCCGCGTGTGAGCAACGACAACGCTTTTGCCGAATCGCTGTTCCGAACGGCGAAGTACTGTCCGTTGTGGCCAGAGCAGCCGTTCGACACGCTGGAGGCGGCTCGGCAATGGGTGCAGCGCTTCGTGCAGTGGTACAACGAAGAGCACTGTCACAGCGGTCTGAAGTATGTCAGCCCGGGCCAACGTCACCGGGGCGAAGCCAGTGACCTGCTGGCCCGACGGCGAGCGCTGTACCGGAGCGCACGCATGCGAAACCCGGCGCGCTGGTCAGGAGCTATCCGGAACTGGCATCTGGCAGACGCGGTCTATCTGAATCCGGAACGAACCTCGGCCTCGACCCAAATGTACAGGCAGGCAGCGTAACGGTTCACGCGACAACTACCTTGACACACACCGCCAGCCGCAAAGAAAAGTAGGGGCGGTTTCAAAATACAAGTGCAACAGCCTCAGTTAGGATGCGTTGCATGGGAAAAATATACGAACATCTGAGCGTCGAAGAGCGCGGCGTGATCTTTGCGATGAAGATGGAGAATCGCAAATCAAGCGAGATTGCGCTCGCTTTGCAGCGCTCGCGCAGCACGATCAGTCGGGAGTTGAGGCGCAATAACTGGAAGCCGAAGCACGAACGCGGCGCACTGGGCAGGCCGCCGGTTGCGGGTGGATACAATGCAACATTGGCCGGGCGCAGGGCTGCACAGCTTCGTCATAAGCCGCGTCGCGAACGCAAGCTACAGCCTGAAGGAGCCCTGTGGGCTGAAGTGCGTCAGCATCTGGACGAGTGTCACTCGCCCGAACAGATTTCTGCCGAACTCAAACGTACCCATCCAGACGAACCTGCCTTGAATGCCTCACACGAAACCATCTACAACGCCATCTACGCCATGCCGCGTGGAGAACTCAAGCGCGAGTTGGTGGGTCTGTTAAGACAGGGGCGTAGCACGCGCAAGCCGCGCACGCGAGGCGAAGACCGACGGGGCAAACTGGTCGATATGGCTAGCATCCATATCCGGCCTCCGGAGGCCAATGAGCGGCGGATTGCCGGACATTGGGAGGGGGATCTGATCAAGGGTGCGGGCAACCGTTCGGCAGTGGGCACACTGATCGATCGCAGCACGCTGTTCGTGATGCTGGTGAAGATGGAGGACAGCACCGCCGAAGCCGCGCTCAAGGCGTACAGTGCGGCGTTTGCGCCGCTCGATCCGGATTTGCTGAAGACCCTGACTTACGATCAGGGCAAGGAAATGGCGCTACACAAGAAGCTGGCCGAAACAACCGGTATCAAGGTGTATTTCTGTGATCCGCATAGTCCCTGGCAACGCGGTATCTGCGAGAACACCAATGGGTTGCTGCGCCAGTTCCTGCCGAAGGGCGTGGACCTGTCAAAGTTCACGCAGCGCGAACTCGATGCCATCGCGCTGAACCTGAATCGGCGACCTCGCAAAACACTCGGCTGGCGCCGGCCCGGCGAGGTCTTCATTGATAACTGCGCCAGACAGGGAATTGTTATCGACCCGGCTGTTGCACTTGGTATTTGAAACCGCCAGGCAAAAGAAAGCGGCTCAAACCGCTAGCTCATAAGCGGGTCCCCTAGCTTGGAGGGGGTAGTGGTGCATCTGGAATCTGTCGCCTCGCACATTCGGCGTTAGTGACAAGGCAGTCATACCTCCGGCGGCCTGCGCCGCCGAAACCCGGTTTCGAAAACCATCAGTTATGCAAAGCGCTGACCAGGTTTCCCAGGCAGACCCATCCGCGACGCATGCAGTGCGGAGTGGGAGCTGATGAGTCCTTTGTCAACGGCGCGGAGTGTGCGTGGGCACGGATTCCAGATGCACCACTACCCCCTCCAAGCCAGGGGACCCGCTTATGAGCTAGCGGTTTGAGCCGCTTTCTTTTGCCTACTTTTCTTTGCGGCTGGCAAAGAAAAGTAGGTGCCCCCCGCACAGGGGGAACGCTAATAGACCACTAACA
Organism: Paraburkholderia agricolaris; assembly: GCF_009455635.1. NCBI lineage: Bacteria > Pseudomonadati > Pseudomonadota > Betaproteobacteria > Burkholderiales > Burkholderiaceae > Paraburkholderia > Paraburkholderia agricolaris. The sequence continues at coordinate 1,247,226 of NZ_QPER01000002.1, read as the reverse complement.
CAGCAAGGAAAGGCCAAAGAGCCAGATCAACAACAAAACCGCCGAGCAGGCCCAACCCTTAAAACTTCAAACCCTGGAGCAAAACCCAAATGCCAACGCTAGCCCTGCAAGACCCCACTCTTCTAAAAACCCAAGCCTACATAGCAGGCGAATGGCAACCCGCCGACGACGGCGCCACCTTCGAAGTAAAAAACCCAGCCACCGGCGAAACAATCGCCACCGTGCCCCGCATGGGCACAACCGAAACCCGCCGTGCAATCGACACGGCCAACGCAGCATGGCCGGCATGGCGTGCCACCACCGCCAAACACCGCGCCACGATCCTGCGTAAATGGCATGACCTGATGCTGGAAAACGCCGACGATCTGGCGAAAATCCTCACCACCGAACAAGGCAAACCGCTAGCGGAAGCCAAAGGCGAAATCCTCTACGCCGCGTCGTTCCTCGAATGGTTCGCGGAAGAAGGCAAACGCGTCAACGGCGATACCATCCCCACGCCGGCAGGCGACAAGCGCATCGTCGTAACGAAAGAACCAATCGGTGTCTGCGCGGCCATCACGCCGTGGAATTTCCCGGCAGCCATGATCACCCGTAAAGTCGGCCCCGCACTCGCCGCCGGTTGCCCAATCATCGTCAAACCGGCCGAAGCCACGCCCCTGTCGGCACTCGCCCTCGCCGCGCTCGCGGAACGCGCCGGTGTGCCGCGCGGCGTATTCAATGTCGTCACCGGCGAGCCGAAAGCAATCGGCGCCGAAATGACCGGCAACCCGATCGTGCGCAAACTGTCCTTCACCGGCTCGACACCAGTGGGCCGTCTGCTGATGGCGCAGTGCGCGCCGACAGTCAAGAAAGTGTCGCTCGAACTCGGTGGCAACGCACCGTTCATCGTCTTCGAAGACGCGGATCTGGATGCGGCCGTCGCGGGCGCCATCGCGTCGAAGTATCGCAATAGCGGTCAGACCTGCGTCTGCACGAATCGCTTCTATGTGCACGATAAAGTCTATGACGCGTTCGCCGAAAAGCTGCGCGTTGCCGTCGAGCAACTCAAGGTCGGCCGCGGCACCGAAGATGGCGTCACGCAAGGTCCGCTGATCAACGAAGCCGCCGTGCTCAAGGTCGAGTCGCATATCGAAGACGCACTCGCCAAAGGCGCGCGCATCGTCACCGGCGGCAAACGCCATGCGCTCGGCCACGGCTTCTTCGAGCCGACCGTGCTCGCGGACGTCACGCCGGCCATGAAGGTCGCGCGCGACGAAACCTTCGGGCCGCTCGCGCCGCTGTTCCGCTTCTCGTCGGACGAAGAAGTGATCCGCCTCGCCAACGATACGGAATTCGGCCTCGCGTCGTACTTCTATAGCCGCGATATCGGCCGCGTCTGGCGCGTCGCGGAAGCACTCGAATATGGCATGGTCGGCATCAACACCGGATTGATTTCCAACGAAGTCGCACCGTTCGGCGGCGTCAAACAATCCGGTCTCGGCCGCGAAGGATCGCACTACGGTATCGACGACTACGTCGTAATCAAGTACATGTGCGTCGGCGGGATCTAACGCAAAAACGGCAAAAAACGGCCACGTCGGAATCTCCGACGTGGCCGTTTTATCTTGAGTGTGAATGCAGTGCCTTTCTCAGAACGAATGGCGAATGCCGGCCATCACACCAAGTTGCCCAATGCCCGGCGCGGGCGTCGTCCCTCCACCGCCCTGGCTCACCGTATAGGCAGCGTGCGCACTGTTGAACAGATACGCGCCTTGCAGGTACACCGCGGAACGCTTCGACAACAGATACGTGGTGCGTAGCGCGGTGATTGTGCCGCGGGTGTCGTCGGCACGATTGACGATGCGGTACACGCCGCCGTCGAGAATAAACGCCGGGGTCACGTTATAGGACGCGGTCACGTAGTACAGATTCGAGCGCACGTCCGGCAACGCCGGCGACACCGTTTCGACATGACGGCCAAGCCAGCCCGCGCCGAGTTTCACCGGCCCGATGTGTCCATAGCCGTTCAGTTGCATCCGCACGTCCTTGTCTCCGGATTGCGTCAAGGCAAAAGGCGCGGTGCCGTCGTATAGATTCGCGGCCGCGCCTGGGCCGCCACGTTGTTCGTCGTAGGCGCCCGCCACGCCATAGCCGTTCATGTCATAGCGCAGCATCGCCGACCATTCGCGACAACTCTGCGAGCTGCCCGGAATCGACCCTGCGCAGGTGCCCTGCCCCGGTGAATTGCCGGTACCCGCCGAATCGCGGCCGAACGAATACGTTGCGCCGAATGTGAAACCCGAGAACGTACCCTTGTACGCAATCGTGTTGTCGCTACGCGCGCTCGGCATGTACTGATCGAACGACCCGGTGCCGCCGTATATGTCCGGACCGAGCAGGTCGGAATCGAGAATCGCCCAGTACGTCATGGTGTACTGGCGGCCGAAAGTCAGCGTGCCATAGGGGCTCTCGATCCCTACGTAAGCTTGCCGCCCAAACATCCGGCCGCCCTGGTTGAGCGTGCCGCCTTTGGTGTTAAAGCCGCTTTCCAGCACAAACACCACGGACAGCCCACCGCCCAATCCTTCCTTGCCGCGAATCCCCCAGCGCGACGGGAATTCGCCGGTAATGCCTGGCATGCGCACGACGCTATCGCCCGCCGCGTTCGCATGCGTCACCAGTTCGATACCGGTATCGATGATCCCGTATAGCGTCACGCTGCTCTGTGCGAACGACGAGGCGCTGATACCGAGCAGCACGCTGCCCAAAGCGAGTTGGTATTTCATTATCTCCGTGTCTCCTGGACTGGCGCTTTGTATGGACGCGCACCTATCCCGATGCGGCCTATACGCGGCATTTTTTATGTAGCGATACTAATTACAGACGTGGCCATGCCGACCGCTATTCAAGCCGTCCGGCACATTAACGATTGACTGCTTCAGATAGCGGCGATCCGCATCTCATGCCCGATCGCCGCAAGTCAGGACATTGCGTCCCTCAAACACCTGGCCTCGGAATATGGCGCTTGACCACCATCAGCGCGACCATCACGATCAACATCGCGATTCCGAGCATCCACAGGTACGACGATGCCCCGCCGGCCGTAATCACCACCGCACCCGCGAACGCGCTGGCGATCGCACCGAGCCGGCCGAACGCGAGCGCCGACGCGGTACCGGTGGCACGCACACGGGTCGGATAAACATACGCACACAGCGCGAACATCGTTGACTGAACCGCGTTGACGAACAGTCCGTGCACGCCAAGACCGAAGATCAGCAAGCCGGTGTGATCGGAGATATTCACGCCGAGCAGCAGCAACGCGCTCGCCGCGCCACCCGCGCTACAGAGAATCAACGGCCAACGCGAGCCGGTGCGCGCAATCACCGCGGCACACAGCAACGCACCAAGCACGCCGCCCAGGTTGTACGCGGTGAGCCCCGCACCCGCCACCGACACCGACAAGCCCTGCGTGCTCAGCATCGTCGGCAACCAGCTGAAAGCGCTATAGACGGCCAGCAGGCATAAGCAGAACGCGCACCAGATCGCCACCGTATCGGGCGCCAGGCCTTCGCGGAACAGTGCGGTAAAACCCGTGTGTTTCTCGACGGCCTGTTCGCGCGAGTCGGTAAATACGCAGTTGCTTGCGACCGGACGCGACATCCGTCCTAGCAGGCGTTTGAGTTCCGGCCAGCGTTGCGGGTGCCGGGCGAGAAAGCGCGGCGACTCGGGCAACGTGAAGATCAGCAACACGCCGAGCGCGAGCGGCAGCACGCCGCCGATCATGAACAGCCCGCGCCATCCGTACGTCGGCAGAATTTCGTGCGCGAACAATCCCGCCACCATGCCGCCGAGCGGCACGCAGACAATCGTCGCAGTGACGGCCAGGGTGCGGCGGCGAGCCGGCGTAAACTCCGCGGTCATGGTCGTCGAACTCGGCAACGCGCCGCCAATGCCGAGGCCGGCGATAAAACGCAGCACGGCAATCGTCACGATGTCGGGCGCGAAGCAGATACCGCAAGTGGCGGCACCGAACACCACCACGCTGCCGATGACCGCCCAGCGGCGGCCAAAGCGGTCGGCCAGCAACCCGGCACACGCACTGCCGATGCCCATGCCGATCAAACCGGCCGCGACCACCGGCGCAAAAGCCGCGCGCGTGACGCCCCATTCCTTGATGAGCACGGGAATCGCAAAACCGATCAACTGACTGTCGAACCCGTCCAGCACGATCGACAACGCCGCGAGCAACACCACGATCTTCTGCATGGCGGTGTAAGGACCTTCGTCGAGCGCGCGGCCGATGTCGACCGCGTGACGCCCTTCGCCGATTCCCGCGCGATTGCCGGCGAGCGGCGCATCGGCCGAGCCGCTTGCCGCACTGGCCGGGCCGGCCGGTGGTACATAACTGGTCATGCAACTGTCTCCTGATGTGTGTGCGCGATCTGAGCGCCGCGCTTTTGCCGTCATGCTCCGGGGTTACGCTTTGGGCTCAGTATGTGAGCGAGCGGCCGGCTTCTGACATTGCCATTTCGAGCAAAAGCCATGACATGTATGCATGGCTTTCGCGGCGCGTATCGTTGCGGCGCTTAACGGCACAAGGACACGCGAGAACACGCGAGAACATGCAGCGTCCGGAACGACACTCGTCCCTTCAGAACGGATAATGACGTGGCGTGGTTTGCACGGTAATCCAGCGCAGATCCGTGAATTCAGCAATGCCCGCCTGCCCGCCGAAGCGTCCAAAGCCGCTGCCCTTCATGCCGCCGAACGGCATTTGCGCTTCGTCGTGAACGGTCGGTCCATTGACGTGACAGATGCCCGATTCGATGCGCCTTGCAACATTCATCGCACGTGCTACATCGCGGCTGAACACCGCCGATGAAAGCCCATACTCGTTGTCATTTGCACAGGCCACGGCTTCGTCTTCGCCATTGACGCGCACAATGCCCTTCACTGGCCCGAACGATTCCTCGCCATAAATACGCATCGCCGGCGTGACGTGATCGAGCAGCGTGGCGGGCATCAGGGTGCTGTCCGCCTTGCCGCCGCAGACGAGCGTGGCGCCTTTGGCCAGCGCGTCGTCGATCAGCGCGTTGCAGCGTTCCACGGTCGCCATATCGACGACCGATCCCAACACCACAGGACCTTTGCGAGGATCGCCGAGCGGCAGGCCGCGTGCCTTCTGCGCGAGCCTCGCGACGAACGGCTCGGCGATCTGTTCGTCGACGATGATCCGCTCCGTCGACATGCAGATCTGCCCGGAGTTGGCGAACGCGCCGAATGCCGCGGCATTGACGGCTGCGTCGAGATCCGCGTCGTCGAGCACGATCAACGGGGCCTTGCCGCCCAGCTCAAGCACCGACGGCTTCAGATAGCGCGCGCAGGTGGCCGCGATAATCTTGCCCACGTGCGTGGAGCCCGTGAAATTGACGCGCCGGACTTTCGAATGGGCAATCAGCGCCTCGACCACGGCGCCGGCATCGGCCGGTGCGTTGGTGACGAAGTTCACCACGCCTTTCGGCAAACCCGCTTCCTGCAGGACTTCGATAATCAGCCCGTGCGTGCCGGGGCAGATTTCCGAGCCCTTCAGCACGACGGTATTTCCACACGCAAGCGGCAACGCGATCGCCCGCACCGCGAGGATCACCGGCGCATTCCACGGCGCGATACCGAGCACGACGCCCGCCGGTTGACGCATGCCCATCGCGAGACTGCCGGGCACGTCGGACGGGATCAACTCGCCGCCAATCTGCGTCGTGAGCGCCGCGGCTTCCCTCAATCCGCCGGCCGCGAGATGGACATTGAAGCCCGCCCACATCGCCGATGCCCCCGTCTCCGCGGCCATCACGCTGGCGAACGCGGCGCTGCGCGCCTCGAGGGCGTGCGCTGCCTTCATCAGCAGCGCGCGGCGCTCGCCCGGTCCGAGCGCGGACCATGCAGGAAATGCCGCTGCCGCCGCATCAGCCGCGGCTACCGCGTCGGCAACCGTGGCGGCGGGAGCCCGCGTCGCGACTTCGCCATCCAGCGGATTGCGGCGCTCGAAGGTGGCGCCGTTACTCGCTTGCACGGCTGCGCCGTTGATCAGCATGGAAATACTCTGCATCGTGTTGTCTCCTGCGGAAAATTGTAGGGATGCGGCCGCGGGGCACGCTTAACGTCAAGCCACAACGACTTCGACGAGCCTCGGTCCGGATGATGCCAATGCCTCGCGCAAAACCTCATGCAGGCGTTCGGCATCGGTCACGCGCGTGCCGTGGCAACCCATGCCCGCGGCCAGCGATACGAAGTCGAGTCCCGGCAGATCGGTGCCTTGTACAGGATCGTCCGGGCCAAAGCCGAATTCCGGCGCGAAGTCCTGCAACGCGGCATAGCGGGAATTGTTCAGGATCACGAATGTGATCGGAAGTTTCATCTGCACGGCGCTGTAGATAGCCTGGATCGAATACATACTGGAGCCGTCGCCGATCAGGCCGATCACGCGCGTGCCGGGTTTCGCCAACGCCACGCCGACAGCCGCCGGCATGCCATAACCGAGGCCGCCGCTATCCATCGTGTAGAAAGTGCCGCTGCGCGTGAACGGCAGATAGTTCTGCATCACCGGCCGCGAACTCGGCGCCTCCTCGACCACGATATCGTCCGCATGGCGCACCTCGGCGAGGGTCTGCAACGCGAAGGCCACCGACATCAACGCAGACGGTTCGGCGCGCGGACGTGCGGCGCGCGGCGCGGGTAACGGGCGCGTTGTCGGCGCCGCGCGCGATAGCAGATCGGCTACGCCCAGGCGAATATTGCCGACCGCCGCGGTGCCGGTCGGCGCCCACGCCGCGATAGCCGGATCGTCGATCAACTGGCACAGCGTTGCACCGGCCGGCAGATGCGGCCCGTGACCTTCGACGTGATACGTGAAGGCCGGTGCGCCGATCACGAAGATCAAATCGTGACCGCCGAGCAGTTCGACGATCTTCTCGCGCATGGCCGGCAGGAAACCGGCGAACAGGCGATGGTCTTCAGGGAACGCGCAACGGCCGGTCATCGGCGCAACGAACACACGGGCATTGTGACGCTCCGCGAGGCTCACCACTTCATCCCAGCCGCCGGCCCGGTCGACTGCGCCGCCCACCACGAAAACCGGCCGCTCACAGGTATCGAGCGCCGCGCCGATCTGCTCCAGCACGAACGGCTCCGGCCGCGCCCCGGTACTGACTACGCGGGCCGGCACCGGCTCCGCCGCGCGGTCCCAATCGTCGACGGGAATCGACACCAGCACCGGCCCGCGCGGCTCCTGCATTGCCACGTAGTAAGCGCGTGCGATCGCCAGCGGCACGTCTTCGGCGCGCGCCGGCTCGATGCTCCATTTGACGTACGGCTTCGGCAATTCGGTGGCCTGGGTCGACGCGAGAAACGGGTCGAACGGCAGAATCGAACGGGCCTGCTGCCCGGCGGTGATCACGATTGGCGTGCGGTTGCGGAATGCGGTGAAGATATTGCCCATCGCATTGCCCACCCCCGCCGCCGAATGCAGATTGACGAATGAAGCGTTGCGGGTGGCCTGCGCATAACCGTCGGCCATGCCGACCACGACCGCTTCCTGCAAACCCAGCACGTAACGGAAATCCTGCGGGAAATCGCGGAACAACGGCAATTCCGTCGAACCCGGATTGGCGAACACCGACGTCATGCCGAGGCGGCGCATGAGATCGATGACGGCGTCGCGCACGGTGAACGGAGTGGATTGAGCGAGTCCCGATGCGTCTGAACGGGGCGCGTTGCTGGTCATGCCTGTCTCCTGTAGATGAGCGCCGTTTCTTGAAGGCCCCATTATCGGAAGCTCGAGGTTAATTGAAAATTGCCTTTTTTGAGAAAAGGCATTACTTTTGCGCATGACTTTCAATCTTCAACAATTGCATGCGTTCGCCACCATTGTGGCGAGCGGCAGCCTTGGCCGTGCTGCGGAAGTGCTGCACGTCACGCAGCCCGCGCTGAGCCGCACCATCAAACGGCTCGAGGATCAGGTCGGCGCGCCGCTGTTCGAACGGCACTCGAAGGGTATGCAGCTTACTGCGATCGGCAGCGCGCTGTTGCCGCACGCCACCCTGCTGCAACGCGAAGCCGATCACGCGCGCGAGGAAATCGACGCGATGCGCGGTCTCGCGAAAGGAACGATTCGCGTCGGCGCGGTGGCGAGCATTGCGACGCTCGTGCTGCCGCTCGCGGTGAGCGGCGTGCTCGCGCGCTGGCCGAATCTGCGTGTGGAGATTATGGAAGGGGTGTGGGACCGTCTTGCGGACAGTCTGATGAAACACGAGATCGATCTCGCGCTCAGCATGGCGGTGCCCGACACGGATGAGATAACCGCGATTGCCGATTGCCGTTGGGAAGACACGAGCTATGTGGTCGCCGCGCTCGATCATCCGCTGCGCAACAAACCCGATTTATCGCTTGCCGACACGCTCGATCAGCAGTGGTGCGTTCCGCCGCGTGGAACGGGTCCGTTCGAGCACATGCAGCATGTGTTTGCCGAGCACGGCTTCGGCATGCCGCAGATCGCTGTCGAGACGCGTTCGATCACGGTGCTGAAAAGCCTCGTGACGCGCGCGGGGTTTCTGAGCTGGATGGCCATGCCGATGTACGACACCGAAAGCGCCGCCGGCGTGTTCGATACGCTGCCGATTCCGGGCCTGGTCGCACGCCGCACGTTGACGGCGTTTCGCCGCCGTCAGGGGATTTTGCCGAGTCCAGCGGTGAAATTGCTGGAGCAACTCAGGCAGTTGACTGCCGTACAGGGCTAAGCGCCCGCGCGAGGCCAAGAAGCCAATTACGTCGTTCAGCGCTCAATTGCAAAGCGGCCCCGCTTTCACATTGATGTGAAGGCGGGGCCGCGGTCCAACAATATCAATCAGCAATCAGGCGGGTGCGAGGCTATCGCTCACACGACCGCTTTTTAGTGCCCGAAGTTTGCAACCGGAACCGAGTACGAGCTCGGCGTCACTTCAGTGCGGCTGCCTGCTTGCGACGAGCCATTCGTGGCCGAACCGTAACCGCTGCCGTTTTGTGCGGCGACGCGCGCTTCGGCTGCCTGAATGTTTGCCGGGTAGTCGTCGACGTTCGCGGTGGCCGGGTTGTAGCCGGCCTTTTCCAGCTGAATCAGTTCAGCGCGGACCTGAGCGCGGGTGACCGGCTGGTTCGATTGCGCAAAAGCCGCGAGCGGCGCAGTGATAAGAGCAGCGATAACAGCAGCTTCGATCAGGGATTTCATGACGACTACCTCCAGAGATTGTTTTTTGCCGCGCCGCAAACGCATTTGTTTGCAGCCAGTGGACACAGTCTAGGAGTCAGTTGACCTAGGGTAAACACCTAATAAGCGAATTCACTGTTGCTAAAAACGGCACAATTGTCGCGAAAGGTCATTGAAAGCTCGCCAATAAAGCCAAGGGCGGCGCTGTCTCGCCTGATGGCAGCCCCGCTCCGCCGTTTCTGCCGCCCGTCACCTGCCGGTCGTTTCTCGGGCTGACGCCGAATCGCGCCCGATACGTTCGGGAAAAATGCGAAGGCGACTCGAACCCGCACGCGACACAAATCGACGTGATCGACATGTCGGTCTGTTGCAGCAACTCGCGCGCGCGGGTGAGGCGCAGTTGCAGATAGAAGTGCGTCGGCGTGTCCTTCAGCGACGCGCAGAACAGCCGCTCCAGTTGCCGCCGCGTCACGCTGATCTCGTCCGCGAGCTGGTCGGGCGTCAGCGGCTCTTCCATATGCTGTTCCATTGCCCCGATCACCTGAATCAGCTTGCGGTTGTGTACGCCGTAACGCGCTGCGATTTCCATGCGCTGATGGTCCGAACGCTGCCGGATCCGGCTCACGACAAACTGCTCCGATACCGCGGAAGCCAACGCCGCGCCATGCTTGCGGCCGATCAGGTCGAGCATCATGTCGATCGACGCCGTGCCGCCCGCGCAGGTGATGCGCCGCGCGCCGATTTCGAACAGCTCCTGGCTTGCGTTCAATGAGGCATAGCGCTCGCGAAACGCCGACAGCGCCTCCCAATGCACGGTCACGCTATCCGCGCCGCTGAGCAGCCCGGCTTCCGCAAGAACGAAGCTGCCCGTATCGATGCCGCCGAGCGTCGCGCCGCCGCGCTCGAGCCGCTTCAGACAATCGCCGAGCTCACGCGTATAGCGAGCGAGCGGCTCGAAGCCCGCGACCACGAATACCGTCTGCGCCTCATCGACGTTCGCGATTGCCGCGTCCGCATTGATCGAAATGCCGTTGCTGGCCGCGACCGGCGCGCCGTCGAGACTCAGAATGCGCCAGCGGTAAAGATCGCCGCGAAAGCGGTTCGCCACGCGCAACGGCTCGACCGCCGACATGAAGCCGATCGCCGAGAAGCCAGGCAACAGCAGGAACGACATATCTTCGGGCATCGTGCACAGACTCGATCAGGGACTTACGGGGGGCACTTAGGGCGCTCAGAGGTGCTTGAGGGACACAAACCGCGGGCGAACCCGGGGATTCCGGGCGAGCGTAGCAAGCAGCGCGCGATGCGGCAAGGCGCACCAAAATTCGCCGGACCCATCGATGCTGCACCGCAATGGCGACCGATGCTGGTTTTCCCTCGTTGTCGCATAGGAGCAAGAACGGGTCGCTGACGGTCGCTTTGGCGGGAATATGGGGCATTAACGTTACGTCACTCGTGCAGCGCGGACGATGCTGAGGTCCAGCTCAGTGCATGACTCAATACCAGATCGCGCAATGCCGCGCCATGCGGCGCAAGTCCGGAGGCCGCCCTGCTTTGCTCGGCGCGGCTGTTTCGAAACACGCTGTTTAACGTGTCAGAAGAGGGAACGTCATGAAGTTACGCGTCAAAGCCTTGCTTGCCTGTCTGGTCTGTCTGGCGGCCGTCACCGCTGCGTCGCCGGTCCTCGCACAGGATCCCGCAACCTGCCGCGCGGTGCATTTTGCCGACATCGGCTGGACCGACATCACGTCGACCACCGCGCTCGCGTCGACCGTATTCGAGGGACTGGGCTATCAGCCCGTGACGACTGTCGCGTCGGTGCCGATTTCGTTCGCCGGCCTGAAGAGCAAACAGCTCGACGTGTCGCTCGGCTACTGGTGGCCCGTGCAGGAAAAGGCGATTGCCCCCTTCGTCGATTCGAAATCGATCCAGGTGCTGCAACCGCCTAACCTGACCGGCGCCAAAGCGACCTTCGCCGTGCCGAGCTACGAATACGACGCAGGCCTGAAGACTTTCGCCGACATCGCGAAACACCGCGACCAGCTCGACGGCAAGATCTATGGCATCGAACCTGGCAGCAGCGCAAACGCAGCAATTCAGAAAATGATCGCCAGCAATCAGTTCGGCCTCGGCGGTTTCAAGCTGATCGAATCGAGTGAAGCGGGCATGCTGGTGTCGGTGGATCGCGCCATTCGCGAGAAGAAATGGGTGGTGTTTCTCGGCTGGGAACCGCACCCCATGAACATCCAGATCGACATGAAATACCTCACCGGGAGTGACGGCGTATTTGGTCCGAACGACGGCGAGGCACGTGTCTATACGCTGACGTCCCCCGACTATCTGACGCGTTGTCCGAACGCGGGCAAGCTCGTGAGCAATCTGCGCTTTTCGACGCAGCTTGAGAACGTGGTGATGCAATCGGTGATGAACAAGGAGAAACCCGCCGATGCCGCCAAAGCGTATCTGAAGAAGAACCCGCAAGTGCTCGATGCATGGCTTGCCGGCGTGAAGACCTACGACGGTAAGGACGGCTTGCCGGCAGTGAAAGCCTATCTCGGACTTTGATGGGGCCGCCTAGGTGGACCGGCCAGGTGTGGTCGCCAGTTGGCGGCCGCCTCAATCCATCGAGTTGCACATCTCAATCCACAGGAACCAGCACGCATGAATCATGAAGTCATCGTGACCTGCGCGGTCACCGGCGCGGGCGATACGGTCGGCAGGCATCCGGCCATTCCCGTTACACCGAAGCAGATCGCCGAAGCCGCTATCGAAGCCGCGAAGGCCGGCGCAACCGTTGCTCACTGCCACGTGCGCGATCCGAAGACCGGCCGCGGCAGCCGCGATCCGCAGTTGTATCGCGAGGTTGTCGACCGGATCCGTTCGTCGGGCACCGACGTGATCATCAACCTGACGGCGGGCATGGGCGGCGATCTCGAGATCGGTCCTGGTGAAGATCCGCTGCGCTTCGGCGCGGGCACGGACCTCGTCGGCGGTTTGACGCGGCTCGCGCACGTCGAAGAACTGCTGCCGGAAATCTGCACGCTCGATTGCGGCACGCTCAATTTCGGCGACGGCGACTACATCTATGTGTCGACTCCCGCGCAATTGCGCGCCGGCGCGCAGCGTATCCAGGAACTTGGCGTCAAGCCGGAACTGGAGATCTTCGATACCGGGCATCTGTGGTTCGCGAAGCAATTGCTCAAGGAAGGCTTGCTCGACGCGCCGCCGCTGTTTCAGATCTGCCTCGGTATTCCATGGGGCGCCCCCGCCGACACCACGACGATGAAAGCGATGGCCGACAGCCTGCCGCCTGGCGCGCAATGGGCCGGTTTCGGCATTGGCCGCATGCAGATGCCGATGGTCGCGCAGGCGATGCTGCTGGGCGGCCACGTGCGCGTCGGTCTCGAAGACAACATCTGGCTCGACAAAGGCGTCCACGCAACGAACGGCACGCTGGTGCAACGCGCGGTCGAGATCATCGAACGGCTCGGCGGCCGTGCACTGACACCCGCGGAGGGGCGCCGCAAACTCGGCTTGCCTGCGCGCGGCGAGCGGCAACTGGAGCGGCGTGCGGCGGGACAGTACGCATGAGCATGCCGCTTGTCCGTTGCGCCGGATAGCGTGCGCTGCGGTACCTGAGAACTCATAGGCAAAGGAAATATCAGCAATGGCAGTGATCGTCGATATCAAAACATTTGCGGCAATCGGCGCGGGCGTGATCGGCAGCGGCTGGGTGGCGCGCGCGCTTGCGCATGGGCTCGACGTCGTCGCCTGGGACCCCGCTCCCGGAGCGGAAAAACAGTTGCGCGAGAACATCGCGAACGCGTGGCCAGCGTTGGAGCGTGTCGGTCTTGCTGCGGGCGCAGCGCCGGAGAGGTTGCGTTTCGTCGCTACGATCGAAGCCTGTGTCGAGCAGGCGGACTTCATTCAGGAGAGCGCGCCCGAACGCGAGGAATTGAAGCTCGCCCTGCATGAGCAGATCAGTCGTGCAGCAAAGCCGGATGCGATCATCGCTTCGTCCACGTCCGGCCTGCTGCCGAGCGATTTCTATGCACGGGCGGTAAATCCGCAGCGTTGCATCGTCGGCCATCCGTTCAACCCGGTGTATCTTCTGCCGCTCGTCGAAGTGGTGGGCGGAGAACTCACCGCGCCGGCGACCATCGACGCCGCGATGCAGATTTACCGCTCACTGTCGATGCGGCCGCTTCTCGTTCGCAAGGAAGTACCCGGTTTTATCGCCGACCGTCTGCTCGAAGCGTTGTGGCGCGAAGCGCTGCATCTGGTCAATGAAGGCGTGGCGACCACCGGTGAAATCGACGACGCGATCCGCTTCGGCGCAGGCATCCGCTGGTCGTTCATGGGCACGTTCCTGACATACACGCTGGCGGGCGGCGACGCGGGCATGCGCCACTTCATGCAGCAGTTCGGACCGGCATTGGAGCTGCCGTGGACTAAACTGGTAGCGCCGCGCCTGACCGACGAACTGATCGATCGGGTGGTGGCCGGAACCTCCGAACAGGTTGGGCCGCGCTCGATCAAGCAGCTTGAACGCTATCGTGACGATTGCATTACGAGCGTGCTGGCAGCGATCGAGGAAGCCAAAGCGCGGCATGGCTTGCTTCCCGCGGAGTGACGCGGCCGGGTGCCGGCAAGCATACCGCTGCGCAGGCCGCTTGCGCTCCAGCAGCGGCCCATGCAACTCATATTGATGAAGGAGACGTTTGCCCATGCCGGATCACGCTCCACTACCCCACTATCGCGATACCGTGCGCGCTGAATGGGTCGATTACAACGGCCACTTGCGCGACGCGTTCTACATGCTGATTTTCAGCTTCGCGACTGACGCGTTGATCGACATAATCGGACTGCCCGATCCGGTGCGCAAGGAACGCGGCCGCTCGATCTATACGCTCGAAGCGCATATCAACTACCTGCATGAAATCAAGGAAGGCGTACAGGTTCGCGTCGATATGCGTGTGCTTGGGCATGATGCCAAACGGCTGCACCTTTACCTCGAAATGTTTGCTGACGATGGCGTCGAGCCGGTGGCCGCCGGCGAACAGATGCTGCTGCACGTCGATACCGGTGGTCCGCGCGCTGTTGCCTTCGACCCCGACGTCGAGGCGCGTGTTCGGGCACTGGCACAAGCGCATACTGCGTTGCCGGCGGCCAGGTTTGCGGGCCGCGTGATCGGCTTGCCGGTCAAGACGCCACGCAACGAAACTGAGGGCAGCAAGCATGCTTGAACCGGAGATCGCCGCGTTCATCGAACGAACCGCCGCCATCTATGCAGGGCATTCGACGTCCCTGCCGCCGAGCGAGCAGCGCGCGATTTACGATCGCTATGCGGCGGCGCTCACGCCACCTTTGCCCGCCGACGTGATCGCCGACGACGCTGTGTTCCAGGCGAGCGCCGGGCATCCGATCAGACTGCGGCGCTATCGGAACCGTGGAAAAGCGAGCAGGACACCGGGCGGCACCGTCCTGTACTTTCACGGCGGCGGCTTCGTGCTCGGCTCATTGGAGAGTCATCAGATCGTGACCGCGCGTATTGCCGCGGATACCGGGCTCGATGTGATCGCAGTCGATTACCGGCTGGCGCCTGAACACCGCGCGCCAGCCGCCCATGACGATTGCCTGGAGCTCACGCTGGCCGCATTGAACGGCAGGTTGCCGTTTGATTCTCTAGCGGGAAGCACGCTGCAACTGGCGGGAGATAGCGCCGGCGCCAATCTCGCTGCCAGCGTCGCCATGCGGCTGCGCGACGAAGGCGTTCAGGGCATACGCGGACTTGCACTGGTTTATCCGATGCTCGGCACCGAGCCGCAGATGCCCGCGCGTGAAACCGAAGCGCACGCGCCCATGCTGACGCTGGCAGACGTGCATGCGTTTCGCGATTTATATTGGGGCAAACACGGGAGTGACCACACGCCTTATCCCGCGTGGACGATACCGCTCGATGCGGCGCGCTTCGACCGACTTCCGCCGACGCTTGCCGTCGGTGTCGAACACGATCCGCTACGGGACGATGCAAGAGTATTTGTCGAACGCGTCAACGCGGCCGGTGGACAGGGCCGGTTATGGATTGGAACCGGGCTCGTGCATGGATGCTGGCGCGCGCTCGAGTCGAGCCCCGGCGTAAAGGCATTGCATCGCACGGTCTGCCAGTTTCTAGGCGAGCATTCCGCCATTACGTGACGCCATCAGGCGGGATCGGGCCGGATCGGGCGGAAAGCGTCGTCAGTACAACCATCGATCCACCCTTGGCGGATCGCCCTGTTCACGCCTCACGTCTGCGCCACTGCGCCTGAACGAACTGGCAAAGAACAGCACCTGATATTGCACCGCATTCGACCAGTACTTCCACGTATGTCCGCCTGGCCGCTCCGCATAGTCATGCGGCACGCCCAATTCGACCAGCCGTGCATGCAGCATCCGGTTCGACTGAACAAGCGAGTCATTCACGCCGCAATCGATCGTCAATGCAATATGCGCGTTTGCCAGACTACGGGCGTTTTCAACAATCGCCTCGTTGTTCCAGAAGTCCGCGTGACGCGCCGGATCGCCAAACACCTCGTCGATCCCCGGTTCATCCTCGCACCCGCGGGGATCGACCGCCCCGCTAATACTGCCCGCGGCGCCAAATTCGTCGGGTCGATCCAGCGCGATATGCAATGCGCCGAACCCGCCCATGCTCAAGCCCGTAATCGCGCGTGCCTGGCGCGTCGCAATCGTGCGGAAATGCGTGTCGATATAAGCGACGACTTCAGTACCTATATAGGTTTCGTAACGGCTGCGCGGATCGACGGGGCTATCGATATACCAGCTCTCGTGACCACCGTCCGGCATGACCAGGATCACGTGATAGCGGTCGGCGAGCTTGCCGATATGCGAATTCGCGGTCCAGTCGGTATAGTCGCCACCCGAGCCGTGCAGCAGGTAGACGACCGGGAAGCGATCGCCGGCTTTGCCATGCGTGTATTGGTCCGGCAGCACCACAGTCGCGTCGAATGACTTACGCATGGCCGCACTGGGAATGGCGACCACCCTGGACTGAAACGCCCAGACCGGGTTGGTGAACAGCAGCGTCAGAATGAGCCAGAACACACGGGTCATTTTCATGGTTTGTCGCTCTCCCCCTTTCTATGTGTTCGACGAACACTGTCTGGCATCTGGCGGCAAAACGCTGACGACGACTCTAACAACGACGACTTACAACCAAATTTCAACGAAGCATACGGTCCTGTCAGCTTGGCGCCGCTCCGGGGGAGCCGGAGCGGCCCAAACCGAACCGCGATGCGGCGCTACTCCCTGAAAAGTGAATACAGGGACGGCAACGCATCTATTCAACGTGTGCTGAAAACCCCACCCGGTCCGGTGCAACGTCGGATCGCAAGGTGAGCGCCGGAATGTCATACGCCCCGGCGTTCTGCGGGCGAAATGCGATCGGCGCGGTCTTCCACAGGTTATCGAGTCGTTCTCCGAGCGCGTCACAAATCTCCGAGAACCTCACTGCGTCGATCCGGCTCGTCCGATGGATGACGAACGGCGGCAACACGTCGAAACCGGGGTAATACAGCACCCCGTGCTGAATCGGGAACAACACATCGTCGATCGGCCCGTTGATGCCCCGCGGGCTGTAGTGAGACTCCCACCCGCCTGTTGTCACCATCAGCATGGCCCGCTTGCCGGCCATGGAGCCTTCCCCATAACGGTCACCCCAGCGTGCGTCGGAGTGCTCCCCCATGCCGTACGCGAAACCATAGGCATAGACACGCTCCACCCAGCCTTTCAGGATCGCCGGCATCGAGAACCACCACAGCGGAAACTGCAGAATCACCGCATCCGCCCACTTCAGCTTGTCCTGCTCGAGTGCGATGTCCTGACTTTGCCGCCCGTCGCTGAAGGCACGTTTCGAATCGAGAGAAGGATCGAAACGCGCGCCGGGTTGCGTATCCAGACTGTCGTTTGCATCGAGCGATGCTTTCCAGTTCATGGCGTACAGATCGGAGACCTGAACGACGTGCCCGGCATCCTCGAGACGTTTTACCGAAAAATCCTTGAGCGAGCCGTTCAGCGACCGGGGTTCCGGGTGTGCATAGACGAGAAGAACATTCATGACCTGAGCTCCGTTGCCAGAAAACGATACGATAGGTCTGTGTCCGGTATATTGGAAATGAATTACCAATATGTCAGGTATTGCCATGAATAATCTCAGAAGATTGGACCTCAACCTGCTCGTCACGCTCGATGTTCTGCTATCGGAACATAACGTGACCCGTGCGGCGGAACGCCTGAACTATTCTCAACCATCGGTGAGCGTGCATCTTGCCAAGCTGCGGGATATCTTTGGCGACCCCTTGTTGCTGCCGGGACCTCGCGGCATGCGCCCCACCGCGCGGGCCGAGGAACTGCGTGAACCTTTGCGCCAGGCGCTCGACGCACTTGAGCACGCGGTGGCGCCGGCCAGTCCATTCAATCCGGCCGAAGCAAACCATACATGGCGCGTGGCCGCTACCGACTACGCCGAATCGACGATTCTGTTACCCATGCTCGCCCGTTTGCGCGCAGCGGCGCCCGGTACCCGGCTTGCGATCGTGGAGGCTGTTCCACCTCGCATCGCAAAGCAGGCGGAACAGGGCGACATCGATCTGGCCTTCCATACCAGCGAAGGCGCGCCGCCCGGATTACGCCGGCGGGTGCTGTTCAAGGAGCGCTACGTACTGGTAGGCCGCGCGGATCACCCACGTCTGAAGCGACGGCCAGCGCTCGCGCAGTTCTGCAAACTGGAGCACGTGATCGTCTCTCCGGACGGCGGCGGGTTTAGCGGCGTCACGGATGACGCGCTAGCCGAGGTGGGTCTCGCGCGCAGGGTCGTACTCTCGGTCCCGCACTTCCTGTTCATGAAGGCGGTTCTGGCGGACACCGACCTCGTGGCGATGCTGCCTGCGCGCCTGGTGCGTGGCAACAGCGCGCTCAAGATCGTCGAGGCGCCGGTTGAAGTGCCGGGTTACGAAATGGCGATGCTCTGGCATGAACGCTCCCATCGCGACCCGGCGCATCAATGGCTGCGGGACTGCATCGCGGAGTCAGTGGCAACGTGAAAAGCGCGAGGGAGTTCCGCTGCCTAGGTCGAGGTCAGCGCAATGAACGGTTGAAAAAAAACGTGTGTCGCCGCGTGCGCGGCAACCGCCACGCTTAGACCGTAGCGCCGGTACAGGTACACCCACAAGATACCCGGCGCAAAAAAACGCAACGTGTCATAAATAAACGTGGAAGCGTGAAACGGCACATTGATCGCCAGGTTGAGTGCATGCGCAAGGATCAAGCCCAACCAGTACGCCCCGGGCGCAATCGCACCGTCATGACGCCATACGCGGCCGATCAGGAACACGAATACCGAGCCGAAAAAAAGCTGATAGACGATGCCCTCATTCACGCTGCGTAACACGTAGTAAATCAAACGTACCCACAGCGAGATGCCCAGCAAGGATTCCGCGGCATTGCCTGTCAACTGCGCGCGAAAAACGGCATCGAGAAGCAGCAGATATGCCGCGACCAACACGCCGACAATGAGCGAAACCCACATGGGATGCCTCAGCCCATGCGGCATGATTTCAAGCCCGCAACACCGCGCGCAGTAGAGTCCGGCGACGCCAAAGACGAGCATTAACAGTACTCGCACCGCGGGGGGATACACGCTTGCGTGAGCGAACGGGAAGAACGGCGGTACGAACGCGACAATTGCCGCGCCGACGACCAACAAAGCGGTCAGAACTATGTCACGCGCAGTGATGCGGTAAGCCGTGAAACTCGGCGCGGTCTCTTTCATCGTATCCCCTGGTCGGCGCAGAACGGGTTGAGCCACGCTTGTACCACCGTTTGCGCCCGCTTTGCTATCCGGGTCTATTTTCCCTCATTCCCCGCGCCGATCGCGTCCAGTTCAGCGAGTACCTCGTCGGTCAGACTCAAGCGCGCCGCCTGCATGTTCTCGCGCAGATGTCCGAGCGACGACGTGCCCGGAATCAGCAGAATGTTGGCTGCGCGGTGGAGAAGCCATGCAAGCGCCACCTGCATGGGCGTCGCACCGATCCGTTGCGCGACCGTCGACAGCGCCGAAGACTGGATCGGCGTGAATCCGCCAAGCGGGAAGAACGGCACATAAGCAATCCCCTGCCGCGCCAGGTCATCGACCAGTGCGTCGTCTTCGCGATGAACCAGGTTGTAGTGATTCTGTACGCAGACAATCTCCGCGATTCTCTGGGCCTCAGCCACCTGCGTGGCCGTCACGTTGCTCAAGCCAATCTGGCGAACCAGCCCCCGCTGTTGCAATTCAGCAAGCGCCGCGACCTGCTTTTCAATCGATCCTTCGGCGGGTGCATGCATGCTGCCCATGATTCGCATATTGACGACGTCGAGCGCATCGACGCGAAGATTGCGCAGATTGTCGTGAACCCCGCGCTCGATATCTTCCGGTTGGATCGCCGGCAGCCACGAGCCATCGTCACCACGGACCGCACCCACCTTGGTGACGATCAGGAGGTCGTCCGGGTAGGGATGCAGCGCTTCGCGAATCAACTGGTTGGTGATGTGAGGGCCGTAGAAATCGCTCGTATCGATGTGATTGACGCCCGAGGCCACCGCTTCGCGCAGCACCGCGATCGCCGCGTCACGATCTTTTGGTGGTCCGAATACGCCGGGGCCGGCCAGTTGCATGGCGCCATAGCCCATGCGTTGCACGAGATGGCCGGCCAGCGGAAATGTGTCTGTGGGATTGAAGTTCGACATAGTGCGCTCCTTGATGTGAGGGGTTGAGCGGCAGTATGGCGACGATTGCACTGTTCGATAATCCAGTCTAGATTGCACAGGTTGTTAAACATTTTGAACAGTAACCATGGAATTCAACGATCTTGCCGCCTTCGTTTCGGTTGCCCGTGCCGGCGGCTTTCGCGACGCCGCGCGCATCAGCGGCGTCTCAGCGTCCAGTCTGAGTATTGCCGTGCGCCGTCTCGAGTCGAAACTCGGCATGCGTTTGCTCAACCGAACCACTCGCAGCGTGGCCCCGACCGAAGCGGGACTGCGTCTGATCGAAAAGCTCACGCCCTTGTTCAGCGAAATGGAAGCCGCGCTGGACGTCCTGAACCGGTTCAGAGACAAACCGAGCGGCACACTCAAACTCAACGTCCCCTCGAGCGCCGCACGCATCGTGCTGCCGACCGTCATCCCCCGGTTCCTCAAGACCTATCCCGACATACGCGTGGAAGTTGTGGTGGAGGACGGCTTCGTCGACGTGCTGGCAATCGGCTGCGACGCAGGCATTCGCTATGACGAGCGGCTCGAGCAGGACATGATCGCGATTCCAATCGGGCCACGTGTGCAGCGTTTTGCTACGGCCGCGGCGCCGGACTATCTCGACACCCATGGCCGACCCGAACATCCGCGCGACCTGCTCGCTCACGCATGCCTGCGTGGTCAATTCGCCGGCGGCGCCACACCGACCTGGTACTTCGAGCAGAACGGCGAGGTGGTCCAGTTGAATCCGTCGGGACCGCTCCTCGTGAGACCCGGCGCGGCAATCGACCTTGCGATCAGCACGGCTGTCGCGGGCGTGGGGGTGATTCACCTTTTCGAGGACATGCTGCGCCCGCATCTCGATAGCGGCGCCCTGGAGCCGATCCTGGAGCCATGGTGGCAGCGCTTTTCCGGGCCGTTTCTTTACTATCCGGGCCGTCGTCATTTGCCGGCGCCGTTGCGCGTATTTGTCGACTTCCTGAAGGCAGACGGTCACCCAGAAAGTCCGTCATGACGGATGCCCGTCAACCTGCAGGCATCCGTCATACAAGCTCGCTTAACGTGAAGTCAGTGAGGTCAGCGCGGCCGTTCAGAATGCGTGACGCATCCCCACCGTAACCGCCACTTGCGAGTTCGACGCAGAAGGCGAGAGCGTGTTGATCATCGCATGCGAGAGCACGGAGTCGGCCGGTGCGCCGTGCACGTTCTGATAGACGCCTTCCAGATAGAAGTCGGTGCGCTTGCTGATCGAATAGTCGGCCTGAAGCATCCCCGTATTCCATCCCGGCGACGAGCCGTTATAGGCACCGCGCGTATAGGTGTAAGCGCCCGACAGGCTCAAAGCAGGGGTCAGCGCGTACTTGACGTTCGCTTCGTAGTTGTCCAGACGCAGCGAGCCGCTCAGGCTGCCGGCGGAAGCGTCGTTTGCGCCAAGATAAGTACCGGTTCCGAACGAGAAGACGCCCGACGCGTTGTCCAGTTGCGTATGGCTCCAGACGAGGCCGACGGTAGCGGGCCCGAACGTGTAGTTGCCGCCCAGCGACCAGATACGCTGGCGTTGCGCGAGGAAATTCGCGCTGGTGTCGCCCGTGGTAATGGCACCGCCCGAGCTGCCGCCTGCATTGTTGAACTGCAGGTATCCGGCCGCAAGATTGACCGGCCCTTGCGTATAGGAAACGCCGAAACCGTATGAACGGTTGTTCGCGAAGCTGCCTGCCTTATTGCTGAACGCATACATCGTCTCGAACGTGACGCCGCGATACGTCGGGCTCGTGTACTTGACCGTATTGTTGAGAACGACCGAATTGCCGGCAAGGTTGTCGTTTTCGAACGGATGCGCGGCCATGTTGCCGCCCCACGTGTTGAACTCCGCCGTGAGCGGTCCGACAAGATCGTTCATCACGTCAAACTGGCGGCCGAACGTGAGCGTGCCATACGGATCGCTCTGCAAACCGACCCACGCCTGGGAACCGAAACCGTCGCCGGAGAAAGCCTGAGCGCCGTTATTCAGCAGGAAGCCTTGCTCCAGCTTGAAGACCGCATGCAAGCCGCCACCGAGATCCTCCGAGCCCTTGAGACCGAATACCGTGTTTTGCGTCGAACTGCTCACTTCCTGCCAGTTGCTATGGCCGCCTTGATTATTCGTGTAGATCAATCCCGCGTCGATAAGACCATAGAGCGTCACGCTGCTTTGCGCATGCGCCGAAATAGCAAAGGCGCCCGAAAGCGCGACCACGAGTAAAGACTTTTTCATACTTGTTGGCTCCGTGATTAAGCAGTGATGAATCTAATTCGCGATGAGCGTTCGATACCGCTGGCGAGCGTGCGGATCGCCGACGGGACACGCGAACGGACAGGCAACGCACTGGCACGCCGGTGCCATGCGGTTGCCATGCCGGTTGCCATGCCGGTTGCGCAAAAATTCGTATCGTCGGTTGGTTAGTCGGTTATTGCGTATGGCGCATTGCAATGACTTGTCAATTGCGCTTACTGACTACAGTGTGGTTTTCAATTGGATTACGCGAGCGCGTCTTACGAGTAGCGCTATCGAAAAAGAACAGCGCGATGATATGACATCGAAAATAAATACCGCGTCAAAAAAATAAACCGGCGTGGTGCCAAAAGTACACCAGTGCATAACTGCGCCATGTTCGCGCCGCAATAGTGAAACGCGACATGGCGGCGCTCACCACGCCGCCTTATCGCCAGGCTTGCGTAAACTCCCCCACCACGCGCGACAGATGCGCCTGCATCGCATCACGCGCGGCAACCGGATCGCGGCTCATGATGGCGGCGAAGATGCGCTGGTGGTCTTCCTGCGAGGCTGCGCGCATTGCCGGCGTATGAAAGTGTTCCTCGATCTTGGCCCACAGCGGATCGCTTCGCGCGCAGTCCCACATCGCGGTGACCATGTGCAATAACACCGTATTGCCGGTGGCTTCGGCAATCCGCATGTGAAACTGCCGATCCGCCGCGTCGTTCGCCTGCTTGTCGTGCATCTGTTCGCGCATTGTTGTGAGCGCCGAGAAGATACGGTCGAGGTCGCTATCCTTGCGCTCGGTCGCCGCGAGCGCCGCCACCTCGGACTCGATCAATGCGCGCGCGCGCAGCGTTTCGATCGGGCCGGGGCCGCGTGGCAACTCGAAGGTCACCGGTTTGGCGCCGATCCCTGCCGACACATAAATGCCCGAGCCGCCGCGCACCTCAACCACGCCCTGCACCTCCAGCGCGATGATCGCCTCGCGAACCTGGGTGCGGCTCACGCCGAATTTGTCGGCCAGGGTGCGCTCCGACGGCAATCTCGAGCCCGCTTCGAAATCTCCGGATGCAGCGATCAACGCGTGAATCTGTTTCGCGAGGCCGATATAGGAGCGGTCCGCGGCTTCTGCGTCTTGTCGATGGGCGAATGGCTGGGTGGAGAGATCGGTCATCAAATGCTCGCGGGTAGGCATAGCGAGGCGCCACCTTCGGCCCTCGCCGAAAAATGGTACACCAATTTCACGTATCAGTACCTTTCACGTTGTTCAATCCACGGCCCGCCGCCTGCTCATCGCCAGCGGACAAAGTTCTGTGCGGCCATAGACTGGTAAACCACTATCGCATCAAATTGGTCAACCAATCATAATCCGGCTGAATCGGGAGGCTGGACAACACTGAACAGCATGTTGCCGTCCCCAACCAGCCAGGCCTGTGCAGTCAATCAAAGGAGTGAAGTCGTGAAGATGTCTTTCCGGTGGTACGGCGAGTCCGATCCCGTCACGCTGCAGTACATTCGCCAGATTCCCGGCATGACGGATATCGTCTCCGCCATCTACGACGAACCCGTGGGCGAAGTGTGGCCCGCGCACAAGATCACCGCGCTGAAATCGACGATCGAGGCGGCCGGTCTTCGCTTCGAAGTCGTCGAATCGGTGCCCGTGCATGAAGACATCAAGCTCGGCAAGCCAGGCCGTGACCGTCTCATCGCCAACTATCAGCAAACCATCCGGAATCTCGCGGCAGCCGGTATCAAGGTGATCTGCTACAACTTCATGCCGGTGTTCGACTGGACCCGCACGGAGCTGTCGAAAACCCTCGAAGACGGTTCGACCTGTCTCGCGTTCAGCACGAAGGAAATCGAAGCGATCGACCCGAACAACGGCATTGCGCTGCCCGGCTGGGATTCGAGCTACCAACCCGAGCAATTGAAGGCCTTGCTCGCCGAGTACCGCGAGGTCGACGAAACCCGGCTTTGGCAGCATCTGGAATATTTCCTGAAAGCGATCATTCCTGTCGCCGACGCATGCGGCATGAAGATGGCCATTCATCCGGACGACCCGCCGCGCCCTATCTTCGGCTTGCCGCGTATCGTGAAGAACCGCGACGACCTTGCGCGCATCGTCAAGATCGTGGACTCGCCGGCCAACGGCCTGACACTGTGCTCGGGCTCGCTCGGCGCCGGACCGCAGAACAACGTGGAAGCACTCGTGCGCGAGTTCGGCGGCATGGGGCGCATTCACTTCGCGCACATCCGCAATGTGAAGATCACGCCCGAGGGCGATTTCGAAGAATCGGCCCATCTGTCCAGTTGCGGTTCGCTGGACATCGCCGCGATCGTGAAGGCGTATCACGACACCGGATTCACTGGCTATTTCCGTCCGGATCACGGCCGCATGATCTGGGGCGAAACCGGCAAGCCCGGCTATGGCTTGTACGACCGCGCACTCGGCGCCGTCTATATCAACGGCCTGTGGGAAGCAATGGACAAGCTGTCCTGAAGCCCGAATAAAACACTCAGAAAAAGGCCCTGGCGGACGACCCGGCCGGCGCCCTCATAACCACAATCCGGACGGAGACTTCCATGCCACGCATCCGATGGACCATGATCTTCATGTGTTTCCTCGCCAACGTCATCAACTTTGTCGATCGGGCCAATCTGGCGATCGCCGCGCCGAGCATTCGTGCGGAGCTGGGTTTGGACGCTGTCGGCATGGGGCTCGTGCTCAGCGCGTTCTTCTGGACCTACGCGTTCCTGCAACTGCCGGCCGGCTGGTTCATCGACAAGGTCGGTGTGCGCGTGAGCCTGGCGCTGGCGGTGGGCTGGTGGTCGGCCTTCACGATTGCGACCGGCGCGGCACGCGGTCTCGCGCAACTCGTGGGCGTGCGGCTGATGCTCGGCGTGGGTGAGGCGGCGGCGATTCCGTCGTTTGCCAAGGTCGCGTTCAACTGGTTTCCACGCAGCGAACGCGGCCTCGCGAGCAGCATTTTCGACAGCGGCTCACGCGTCGGATCGGCACTTTCGCTGCCGCTCGTCGCATGGTTGATTTCCATTGTCGGCTGGCGTGGTTCGTTTGTGATAACGGGAGGTCTGGGTGTGGTGTGGGCACTCGCGTGGTGGTTCATCTATCGCGACCCGGAGCGCTACCGCGCGATTGCCCCCGCGGCGGTCGACGCCTTGCTGGCGCAACGCAGCGCGCCCACCACGGTCACCGCGGCCAGCGACGCCGAAACCGCCGGCACCGTGTCGTGGCTCGATCTGTTTCGTTACCGCACGGTGTGGGGCATGATGATCGGGCTGTTCTGCCTGAACTTTGCGATCTACTTTTTCATTACGTGGTTCCCGAGTTATCTGCTGCAGTCGCGTGGCTTCTCGCTCGCGTCGCTCGGAACGTGGGGCATGCTGCCGGCGCTGCTGGCCATTCCCGGCGGCTGGCTGGGCGGCCTCGTGTCGGACAGTCTGTTCAAGCGGGGCTGGAGCGCAACCGCGGCACGCAAGACATGCCTTGTGACCGGCATGCTGCTCTCGTCGTCAATCGCGCTCTCGGTGCTCGTCCAAAGCACGTGGGCGTGCCTCGCGTTGTTCGCGCTCGCTTATGCGAGTTTGTCGTTCGCCGGCGCCAATGTCTGGACCCTGGTTGGTGAAGTGGCGCCGACACCGGCACATGTGGCATCGCTCGGCGGCATTCAGAATTTTGCGGGAAATCTCGCCGGTATTTTCATCACCACGTTCACCGGCGTCATGCTGGCGATCACCAAGGGTTCGTTTGTGATTCCCCTGATGGTTGCGGGATCGCTATGCGTGGTTGGCGCCCTGTCGTATCTATTCGTGGTCGGTAAGGTCGAGCCGTTGCCCTTGCTTGCCCGTGCCCGAACGGCAAAGATTGCCGGGCACGGAGCCGCTTGAATGGGAGCACCGGCGGCGGTTACGTCAAACCTGCTGTTCAGCTGGTCACGCTTCTGCAAGAGATGTTCCACTGGCAAAAATTGCGGTGATAATGGGGTGGAAAATTCACCCCGACGCACCCACTATGACCGACACACGCCTTAGCCCGCTGCGCAAATTTGCCGATTTCGTTCGCGAACAGCGAACCCGCCTGACCGAACAATGGATGAAAACCGTTTTCGGCGATATCGACCTCGTCGAAGCGGACAAGCTCACGTACCAGCAACTCGCCGATCACCTGCCGGAAATTCTTGAAGGACTGTGCCGCGCGCTCGACGTCGAAGATCTCGAACGCGTCGAACCGGCGATCGAACGCGATGCGAGACAACACGGCATGGTCCGCTGGCGCCAGGGCTATCGGATCGAAGAACTCGTGCGCGAACTCGACCTGTTTCACCAGGTGCTCGATGAAGCACTGGAAGAATTCGCGGGCCAGAACAGCACATTCACGCGCCGCCACGAAAGCCGGGCACGGCGCATGGTTGCCGAAACTCTCAGCATGGTGACGCTCACGTCGATCAAGGAGGCGGTCAGCGAACGGGATCGCAAGATCGACGAGTACACCGGCAGACTCGAGCGCGTCAATCACGAACTGACACTCAAGCAGCGGCTGGTCGGCGATCTCTATGAATCGCGCATGCAGATCACGCGTAGCGTGGTCCACGATCTGCGCAATTTTCTGAACGCGTTTTCGATCGCGCTGCAACTGATCGGCCGCGCGCCCGCAAAAGCAGAGACCGCGCTGGCGTTGGCTACGCGGCAGGCCGCGGACATGAAGCAACTCGTCGACCAGATGGTCGAGTACTCTGTCGTACTGGGCGACGACACGCCACTCGCAAGCGAACAGGTCGACTTGCGCGCGCTGTACGATGAACTCGTCGCCTCTTCGCGTCCTGCCATCGAGGTGAAGGGACTCAAGCTGCACTCGACGTTCGACCCGGCACTATCCGTGGCTACCTCAAATCGTCTCAAGCTCAAGCAGATTGCCGTCAATCTGCTCTCCAACGCAACCAAGTACACGAAGTCCGGCAAGATCGAACTGGCCTTCGCAACGGCCGGCGCGGAGCACTGGCTGATTCGTGTGTCGGATACGGGCGTGGGCATCGCACCTTCGGATGCACGCCGGGTTTTCGACGAATTCGAACGCGCTGCGGGCGACGATATTCCCGGCACGGGCCTAGGCCTCGCGATCGTCAAGGAGCTTTGTCACCTGTTGAACGCTCAGATCGACTTTTCGTCACACGAGGGCGTTGGAACCACATTCGAGATCCGCTTCCCACTGGGGCAGGACAAAACCGAATGAACGCCCGTCAGCAATGGCAACAAGACCCGGCGATAACACGATAGCGACGCAAGACGTGCGAATGGTGAAAATTTATCCCGCCCGATTTCCCGAACAGCTTGAAGTTGTGCGGGAAATCTTTCGCGAGTATGCCGAAAGCCTGGGTGTCGACCTGAGCTTCCAGAATTTCGAGTCGGAACTCGCAGAGTTACCCGGCAAGTTCGCAGCGCCTCGCGGGTGCGTTCTTCTCGCTCAAAATAATGAAGATGTGGTTGGCTGTGTTGCAATGCGTCCGCTGGATGAGTCGACCTGCGAAATGAAGCGCCTTTATACCCGTCCATCCGGGCGTGGCCAACAGGTAGGCAGGCAATTGGCCACCCTGATTTGTCGAATCGCCTGGCAAGCCGGATATACGCGCATTCGTCTCGATACACTTCCCGATATGCGCGCTGCACAACAGCTTTATGCGCAGCTTGGTTTCAAGCCGATCCCCGCTTACGTTTTTAATCCCATCGCGGGTGCGATTTTTCTGGAACGCGATCTGACGGGCCTGGAAATTTAATTATTACGATTAACAAACAAAAACATTTAATTTCGTAATAAATAGCTGATTAACTCAAACCAGCTCCGCCCATAGGCTGATTGACTCACGCACGCATTGAGGTGCAACTTTCCGAAGTTGCAATTACGGAAATTCGGCACCTCCTTGACAAACTCTGGTTGCGTCACCTATTTTTCTTCTGCCGCCAATATACGAATATCCGATTAAGGAAACGCATCCCTAAAAGCACCGGAATATCTAATCCAGATATTTAGTTATTCTACGCATACCGCATAGAGATACAGATCTAGGCGCTTTGAAGCATGTTGGTCTCAACCGCTGCACGCCAATGATTCACCGTTAATATTTCGAACTCCGATATATTTTTTCCGGCACGAGCGGCCTTTGTGAAACGGTATCTGAACCCACCACCAAGGATAGAGATGAAACGAGACGAGCGTCTTACCGGCCATAGCCATTATCGTCGAGGCAGGCTGCCGGCCATGGGAACCTTAGCGGTCACAATCATGCTTCTCGGAGGCTGCGGCGGAGGAGACAGCGGTTCTTCCTCAGGCACGGCTGTGAGCATGCAGCAGACTGCGGCGAATCAGCAACTCACCCCCGAACAGGCCGCCGCGCAAGCATCAAGAGCCAATCAAACCTATATCGATCCAGTCGCCTATTCAGGCAACGCCACAGATGGCCTCGCGCCGGCTCAGGCCTCGGAGAAGGCTGCGATCATGCACTACCAGTGGAAGTTAGGCAAAACGCCGATTAACTACACCACGACCACCGGCCATCTGACGGCCTCCGATGCAAGCGGCAACCCCGAAGCCACGATGTCCTATGTCGCGTACACCGCACCGAGTACCAACGGCTCGCCGCGGCCCGTCACGTTTGTCTACAACGGCGGCCCCGGCTCCGCTTCGATCTGGCTGCGGCTCGGCTCGTTCGCGCCGACGCGGGTCGCGACGCCCGACCCGCTGTTCGGGAACTGGCCGAACTATCCGATCGTCGACAATAAGGACAGCCTGATCGACACCACGGACATGGTCTTCATCGATCCGCCCGGAACAGGTCTCTCGGAGGCGATTCTGCCGAATACGAACCAGAAGTTCTGGACGACCGACGCAGACGTCAACATCATGCGTGACTTCATCCAACGCTATCTGACGGTCAACAGCCGCAGCAGTTCGCCGATCTATCTGTACGGCGAGTCGTACGGCACGCCTCGCACCGACATGCTCGCACTGGCGCTCGAGTCGGCCGGCGTGCATCTGACCGGCATCGTCCTGCAGTCGTCAATCCTGAACTATTTCGCGGATGCGATCGAGGCTGTCGCCATTACGAACTCGACGAGCGCACTGGCATTGGACACCGATACGTTGGCGGGCTATTTCCCCGGCTACGCAGAAGTCGCTGCCTACTACAACCAGGTGTCGCCGGCACCGCTCAATCAGGATCTGTACGCACTCCAGACCAGCCTGTTCGTCACGGCTGCGTACAACCAGTTCAGGCGGTATTCGCAATCGTGGGTGCTCAGTCAACTCGGCATACCGGACGCGCTGGGTACGCCGGTGTTTCCAAGTGCTCAAACGCTTCAGGCGTGGACCTTCCCATCCAGTTTGACCACCCAGGCGCTGCAGGGCTACTTCGGCGCGAACCCGTTCTCGACGAGCCTCCTGCCCGGCACGACAATCGGCCGCTACGACGGACGCGTGTCATTGCCGAATTCGGATCCGCGTCTGCAAAACGATGGAGACCCTTCCGACATCCTGATCTCCCAGCCGTTCACCACGGCGCTGGCGACGCAGATGCCCGACTACCTGGGATATACCGCGCCGAACGCGACTTACCTGCCGCTGAACGACAACATCATCAACGTGTGGGACTTCTCGCATGACGGGCAACCCCTGCCCGACACGATCCCCGATCTGCTGGGTGCGCTGACGCTCAACCCGCAACTCAAGGTGCTGTCGGAAAACGGTTTTCATGATCTCGCCACACCGTTCCTGAATACCGAGAAACAACTGGCGCGGCTGCAAACGGTGCCCGGCCTGAATCCGGATTTGCAGGTCAACTTCTTCCAGGGTGGGCATATGATCTATCTGGACGACGTCGCCCGGCCGCGGATGAAACGGGATCTGGTGCGCTTCTATCGGGGCACGCCGATTCCGGATGCGCTCGCGCTCTGGACGCTGCCCCCGCCGTGGCGCGACGAGAGCCCCGCCAGTCAGCCGACCGCCACAGCGCAAGCCACGGCACCCTGACTGAACTGATGCGATGCGCCTCGTTCGCGATACTCTATTCACTCAATCAATGCGAGTCATCATGTCCCTTTTCGATATGTTGCGGCGTGTGTCCCCGTTACTCGTCCTCGGATGCCTGATTGGCAGCGCGCACGCGTTACCGCCGCAAGCGGTGGCGCCAGCCACACCGCCAAGCGGAGCGAGAGGTGTCGACGGTCCGTTCTTTCCTCAAAACCGTGTAGCGCCTGTCGCGCCGTCGACCGGTACGGCGCTGCAGCAGGAAGCCCAGCAACGGCTCGAAGCGCGGCTGGGCGCAAATACGGCCCTTAGCAATGGCGCGGCGGTCACGAAAACCCAGGCCCAGGCTGCGGGGCTCGGCTATGTCGCCAAGCACTTCGACCAGATCGATTCAAGCCACAAGGGGAGCGTGAGCCTGAGCGACGTCAGACAGTATCTTCAACAGCAGGGCCGCCAATAACGAGCCACGAGTCAGTGGCCACAAGTCGGGGCTTTTCTTAGCTGAAATAGCCCTTCTGACAAGCGCGAATGGCCGTTACGCCATTCGCGCGCCTACCCCGCCCCGGCGCGCTTGCCAGCCGGCAAACATTCACTCATTACGCCGCCGCGATCGCTCAGCCCGCGCACCACGACTTCGGACGATTTGCCGTCGCGTCTCGCCAATTCGGCAAGATCGAGCAATGCAGCGTATTTCGTCGAACAATCCTGTTGATGTTCAATCGCTCGACGCGCGCTATACGTTTCAGTGCGAGCGGCGTCCTCTCCCACTGCAATCGCCACACCCATCGCCACGATCATCGCCGCCAGCGTGGCTACCTTGCAAAACGTCCACCTGTGTGGCGCGTTGAAACGTGACCGGGGCGTCCGCGCGTTTGCCTGCCCGCTCATCCACGGCGGACCGGGACGCCCGGCCTCGCCGCCGGCTCCCGCTCGCAGGTTTTCACTCATGACCAGTGCGCCGGCACCCAGACGTTGCCCACCCAGTGCCCCGGCACCCACACAACAGGACGCGGCACGGGCGCTACATAAACAACGCGCGGCGCAACATATACGGCTGGCGGGGGCGGCGGCGGTGCATAAACCACCGGAGGCGGCGGTACATACACAACCGGGGGCGGTACGACCACAGCCGGCGGCGGTACGACCACAGCCGGCGGCGGTACGACGACAACCGGCTTCGGTGCAACCACGACCGTCGTGCTGCCCGTCGCGACCACACCCGTGGTCACCACGGTCCCGCTTGTCGTCACCGTGTTGCCGCGTGTGCCCGTCGCGCTAGTCGATGTCGTCACGACACCCGGAGCAACCCGCGTGGCCGTGCCGGAGTGATTCACTGTGCCGCCGTCAGACCCTGTCACCGTGCCCGAACGTGAACATGAAGCGCCGGCGCAGTTGGTGGACGCCGAATGGTTGACCGTGTTGCCGTTCGAGCCCGTAATCGATCCGGACGACGAATACTGGCCTGGCGCCGTTCTGCGCACATCGCCGGACGTAGTTGCGGTTTTGCCGTCCGGTCCGGTGAGGCTGCCGGTATGCGAACAGGTGCCGCCGGCGCAATTGGTGTCGCCCGCATGTTGGACCTGGTTGCCGTAACGTCCGGTCGCCGTGCCTGAATTCGAGAACTGGCCTGGGGCGGTTCGGGTCACCGTGCCGGTGTTGGTCGCCAAACCGCCGTAGGGGCCGGCCACGCCGCCGGCATGCGAACAGCTGCCACCGCCGCATGAGCCGTAACGCGCGCCGTTGTAGGTGCCGCGTGATGTGTAGGCGGTGCCATGTTGCGACCAGGCGAAAGCCGACCCGCTTCCGAGCGCGAGTACGGCGACGGTTGCACCGAGCGCAAGCTTGCGCAGCGCGCTGCGTGCGGATGCGGCGGTCGTCACGAGGGCCCGGGGTGCGGCGTTGGCCGGAACGATGAACGAGCAGTTTTTCATGGAAAGTCCTTCCTGATTTCGGGCCACTTTTGCGCACTGCGGCGTGGCGACGAACGGACTATAGAAGGACGCGCGGTCTTAATCAGCAGCGAAGATATGTCACCCTGTTTCACCGCGGCAGAGGCCCACAGGACAAGGGTTTTCGGGCGATTCGAACGGGCCGTGACATAGCGCGACATAACTTGCTTGCGGCCAGTCCCGCCGCACGTCGCGTGCAGCGTCGAAGATCACGGCGCCCCTGTTCGACACCGCCTGACACTTTTCCGCAAAACGCGTGTCGTAGGGTTCGATGAATACACCGGCACAAGCCGCTGACCTGTCACCCCGCTTACTCCTCAAGAGGCGCTCATGTCGACAAAACGCGAGTCGAAATCCAAAGCCAAGGCAAAAGAAAGCACGGCGAAAGCAGAAGGCAAGCGACAGTCGTCCAGCAAGACCGCGGCATCCGGCAAAAAGGCCGCCGCACTCGCCAGCGGCACAAAACAGCCGGCGGGAACTGCCGCCGCCACAGCGCTCCGGCCACGGCTGCTGGACAGGCCCGTATTCGCGCAGCCTCAGCCGACCGCGGATCCAACGGTGTTTCGCGTGCCCCATCCATCGGACGACGCGGCCTACAAGGAAATCGACCTACTCAATGCGGAGCACAAGCTGTTTCCGTTGCCCTTTCCCGCACCCAGAGGCGGCGTAGAGCCCCAGCTCACTCTCGCTGACGTCATGGGCGGCAATGCAACCGCCATCGACAGAATCACAGCCGCCGGACAACTGGTGTTTCATGCGCTGGGAGATTGTGGCAACACGAAGGGCCCGGCCACCCAGAACGAAGTGGCCGACAAACTGACCGCCGACTTCAATGAAGCCAGTGCCAGCGAGGTGCCGCAATTCGCGTTGCTGCTCGGCGACGTGGTCTATAACTTCGGCGAGGGCCAGTACTACTACGATCAGTTTTACGAACCGTATCGAGACTATCCGGCGCCGATCCTCGCCTGCGCCGGCAACCACGACGGCATGGTGTCGCCCGAGGCGCACGCCGCCAGTCTCACCGCGTATCTGCGAAATTTTTGTGCGGAGAGCTTCGCCGTGACACCCGAAGCCGGCGGCTTGTCGCGCACGGCGCAAATCCAGCCGGGCGTGTTCTTCACGTTCGAGGCCCCATTCATGCGCGTGCTGCTGATTTACAGCAACACGCTCGAAGATCCCGGTGTAATTGCCGGCCCTAGAATCGGGACTACGCAGCTCGACTTTCTCGACGCCGCGCTCAAGCGTGTCAAAGCCGAGAAGTTCAGCGGCGCGCTGCTGATCGCGAATCATCATCCGCCGTATAGCGCGGGTGGCCACGGATCGAGCGTCGACATGCTGGCGCAGATCGACAAAATCTGCGAAGCCAACGGCGTGTGGCCGCATGCGTTCCTTTCCGGTCACGCCCACAATTATCAGCGTTTTACCCGTACGCGAAATGCGGACGGCACGCAGATTCCCTACCTGGTGTGCGGCAACGGCGGGCACGGTCTGGTCAAGCTCGCCGCGCAAGGTGCGCCCGCTATCCGCGCGCCGCAGATCATGCAGGCGGCGTCGGCCACTACGGACCAGGTCGTCCTGGAAAACTACGACGACACCAATTACGGCTATTTGCGCATTGTCGTCACCGCAGCGCAGTTGCGGATCGAGTATCACTCGGCGTCCGACGGCCTCAGCACGAAAGCGCCGAACGACTACGTGACGGTCGACCTCGCCGGGCGCCAGGTGGCGCATTTCATTGCGCCGGACATGGGGCACCCGATGGCGGCACGAGCCGTGCGTGCTCTGGTGCGGCGCTAGCGGCGGGATTTCGCGCCGGGGCCCGGCGCCGCTCCACCTCGTCCGGACGCCCGCGCCGATATCCGCCTCCGGGCGCGTTGCGACTACGATTTTTCGCAAACCCGCGTTTACACCGGATCGCCTGTTTTTGCCGGGGCAAAACCATGTAATCTCTCGGTTTTCTTCCAGAACAAAAACAGATGAGTCGAGCGTTGGCGAGGGAACAACTACTACAAACGGGGGCGCGCAGGCGCCGCCGCCCTATCGTTCTTCGTTTGCGCTGCACTGTGGTGCTACTGGCGTGCGGGGTCGCCGCCTTCGCACGTCCCGCTCAGGCAGCCGAATCCGCCTGTAGCGCCCAAGGCGGTCCGGCCGGCCGCCCCTCCGTCGGTCTCGTGCTGTCCGGCGGCGGCGCGCGCGGCTATGCCCACCTCGGCGTGCTGAAGGTACTCGAGGAAAACCGCATTCCGGTCGATTGCATTGCCGGCACCAGCATGGGCTCGGTGGTCGGCGGCCTGTACGCGAGCGGTATGACGGCGCAGGACATGCAAAACCGCCTCGCGGGGATCAATCTCGCCGACATCGCGTTCGATATCACCGAACGCGCCGATCTGCCGCAATCGCGCCGCGAGGACGAGCGGCTGTATGTGAATAGCCTGTCGCTCGGCTACGGCGCGAATGGTTTCCGCTTGCCGGTCGGGCTTGTCCAGGGCAATCGCCTGCAAGCGCTGTTGCAGGACTGGACCTCCGCCGTGCCTGGCAACGTATCGTTCGACCGCTTGCCCATCCCCTATCGGGCGATCGCCACCGATCTGCGCACCGGCCAGAAAGTCGTGCTCGATCACGGTTCGCTGCCGCAGGCGATTCGCGCCAGCATGGCGTTGCCGGGCCTGTTCGCGCCGGCCGATATCGACGGGCGCACGCTGGTGGACGGTGGCATTGTCAGCAATCTGCCGATCGAAACGGCGCGCGACATGGGCGCGAACGTCGTGATCGCCGTCGATATCGGCTCACCGCTGCGGCCGCTTGATGCGCTGGCGTCACCCGCCGACGTGATGCAGCAGATGATCGGCATCCTGATTCACCAGAACGTTGCGCGCCAACGTGAACAGTTGCAACCCGATGACGTCGTGATCGAACCGGCGCTCGGCTCGCTGAGCTTTACCGATTTCGCCAACGCGAGCCAGGCGATCGCGGCCGGCGCCGCCGCCACGCGCGCGGTGCTGCCGCAGCTTCAGCATCTGGCGCTCTCGCCCGCCGACTACGCCGCGTGGCGCGCCCGGCACGGTACGCCCGCCATGCGTCCGGTACGGATCACGCAGATCGAGATTGCATCGCAAGGCGCGGTGCCCGAGTCACGCATTCGCAACGCTTTGCATGTCAAACCCGGCGACGTGTACGATCCGACCTCGCTCAACAAGGACTTGCTGGCGCTCTCCAACACGGGCGACTTCGCCAGCGTCAGCCAGCAACTCGTCGACGACGGCGACGACCATAAACTCGTCATCGCCGCGCAGCAGAAGCAATGGGGGCCGAATTTCCTGCTGTTCGGACTCGGTCTATCGAGTAGCTCGACAGACGAAGGCGGCTTCCGGCTGCATCTCGGTTATCGCCGGCCGTGGCTCACTTCGTCCGGGCTCGAAGGCCGCGTGGACGGGACCGTCGGCAGCGACCTGATCGACCTGCACGCCGAGTTGCGGCAACCGCTGTCCACTTCCTTCGGCTATTACGTCGCGCCCTATGTCGAGTTTCAGCGCCGCTACGCCAACCTCTACGACGATTCCGGCAACGTCAAGGTTACGCAATACCTGTTGCAGACCCAGCGCGCCGGGCTCGACTTCGGCATACCGCTTGCGCGCCTCGGCGACTTCCGGATCGGCGTGGCGTACGCGCACGGCTTCGCTTCGCCGCAATACAATTTGCCGCTGGACGACGGTACGCCTAACCCGCCGCTGCTGTTCCCCGATATTTACGGGCGGCAGCTTAGCGCGCGCGCACGTCTCGTGATCGATCAGCTCGACGATCCGCTGTTTGCCCGCAAAGGTTATTTCGGCGAACTACGCGTCGAACGTTCGTTATTCGCGGGCAGTGACAGCTTCACCGAGGTATACGGCAAAAGCATCGTCGCGGCGAGTTATGGGCGGCACAGCATCAACGCGAGCATCGAAGCGGGTAACGACTTCGGCGGCACCAACCTGACCAATCCGTTCGGCTTCACGCTGGGCGGCTTCCAGCATCTGTCGGCCTACGCCGCCGACCAACTGTCCGGCAACTCGATGGTGTACGGCCAGGTCACGTACATGAATCAGCTCGCCGTCTTCAACGCGTCGCCGATTCGCGGCCTGTTTGCGGGGCTGAGCATTGAAGCCGGCAACGTCTGGAACCGCGATTCCGACTTCGGCAGCGGGCCGCTGAAGCGCAGCGTGACGATTTTCACCGCGTTGACCAGCTCCTTCGGACCGATATATCTGGGTATAGCGTTCGCGCCGAGCGGCCGCCATAACTTCTACTTCCAGTTGGGCCATACCTATTGACGCTACCCAGGAACAGCGCATTTCACGCCACTGTCCCCACCGGCCAGCTCATTTCGAAGCGTGCGCCGCTGAGCGTCACGGGATCGGTGACGGCAATGCGGCCGTGGTGGGCGCGCAGCACCTGTTGCGTAATCGCGAGACCGAGGCCGTAGCCGCCGGTCTGGCGATCGAGCCGCACGAAGGCATCGAAAATTCGCGCCCGCTGGTCGGGCGGCACGCCTGTGCCGTCGTCTTCCACGTAGATTTCCACGTTGCCATGCCTGACGCTCAAGCCGACCATGATCCGCGAGTGCGCGTATTTACTCGCGTTGCGCAACAAGTTTCGCATTGCGTAAGACATGAGGCGCTTATCCATCACAACGCGTAGCGACGGGTCGACCCCGGTTTGCGGGATCAGTTGCTTGTCCGCGTAAAGCAGGGTGGCATCGGTGATCTGGCCGTCGAACCATGCCGAAAGCACGGTCGATTCCAGGTTCGATTGCAGCGAGCTATATTCGAGGCGCGCGTAGGTCAGGCTCATGTCGATGAGCTCGTCGAGTTCGGTGACGTCCTGGCCGATGCTTGCCAATGCGCTGTTGTATTCGGCCGCGGAAGCGGGTTCGCGAAGGTTTTCCAGGGCGAAGCGCACGCGGGCGAGCGGCGTGCGGAGTTCATGGGAGATGCCATTGGTGAGTTCGCGTTGCGCGGCGATCAGGCGTTCCATGCGTTCGGCCAGCGCGTTCAGCGTGCGCGCCAACGGCCCGATTATCACGCTATGCGATTCGCGGGCGCGCGTATTGAAGCGGCCGCCGGTGAAGTCGATTGCGCGTTCGCGGACCATCACCAGGTCCAGCCAGACGGGGCGCATCCAGCGGTAAGCGGTTATTGCCGGCAGCAATAGGGTGACCAATGCGATGGGTATCGACGCCTGTGCTGTTGCCAGCGTTTGCCAGATCGACGGCGATGTCTTTAGCGTCAGGCTCAGGGTTGCGATTGATGCCAGTAACACTAGTGCTGTTAGCGTCAGCAGGCGCGTGTAGACACGCAGGTATAGTCTCGACCAGCTCGGGATCCTGTCGGCCCTCGTGTCCGTCCACGAGCGGCGGAAGCGGTGTAAGCGCCACCTGGCATAGCGATAGGGGCTTAGTTTCTTTTGCTCCGCAACAGGTGGCATTTCTTCTCTTCGCTTCTTTTGATGCGGTTGTGGTCTATCTATGTGGATTGCTCCTACACCCTCTGCACAAATGCCAGAGTTTGCTCCGCTACCCTTTCACGTTCGTTGTCCAGTGTGATCATGTGATAGCTGTCGGTCAAGCGCACGAAGGTCACTGAGCGGGTCCCCAGATTCTCGCATACGAATTCCGCGGAACGGATGCTCGTCACCTCGTCTTCCTCCGAATGCATCACCAGGGTTTCGCACGTTACGCGACCCAGGGCCCGCTTCACCGCGAAGCGCATCCAGTCGACCTGCTCGATCGCCGACAGCGGCACGTACGGATAGTGGACGCCGCTGCCCTTCTGCAAATGGCGGCGGATCAGATTGCGAATACGTGCGTTCTTGATGCCGAACGGCTCGCCCTCCGGAACGCGAATCAGGTGACGCAGCCCCGGCACGCAGTACATCAGATAGCGCAGCGGACGCAGACGCGAACCGCCCCAGCCGTCGAGGAACAACGGCGGCGACAGCAGAATCAGGCGCCCCGTCGTCATGCGCTCGCGAGCACTCAACATCAATGCGAGCAATGCACCCATCGAAATGCCCGCAACGTCCACACGCTCGTAACGCGTTATCAGCTCGCGGTATGTGTGGCTCAGCAACTGCATGTAGTCGCTCAGCGTCACCCGGCTCAATGCGTCAGGGTTCGAACCGTGGCCCGGCAGCGACGGCAAATGCACGTCGCAACCGATCTGCTCGAACTTGCGGTCGAGCGCGCCAAAATCATGGCGCGTGCCACCCAAACCGTGAATCATCAACACGGCATGGCCGGAAAGTGGGGAAACGCGAGCGGACATCACTAAGCCTGTGGTTGCACAAGCTTGCGATCCTAATCATCCGCGCCTTGCATGACTGTCGATTTGCTACCGCATTTGTGGAGTTTTGTCGGCCGATTTTTCGACGTATTACTCAGTCGAAACTCAATGCCCACTCACTTTTGACCCCGGCCGCGCATCAGTGCCGGCTGCAGCAAACGCCTTCAGTCCCACGCCAGCTTGCTGAACTGATAGCCCTTGCCGCGGACCGTTTTGATGCGCTGCGGAGTACCGGAGTCGTCGTGCAATTTACGGCGCAGCTTGGAAATGCCGCCGTCGATCGTGCGGTCGAGGCCGTCGAATTCGATACCGCGCAGTTGCCGCATCAACTCGTCGCGGCTCACCACTTCGCCCGCGCAACTCACCAGTGCCCAGAGTAAGTCGAACTCTGCCGAGGTCAGATCGGGCAGGCTGCCGTCCGGCAGCTTGACCGTGCGGCTGGCCCGGCTGATCTCGAACTTGCCGAAGGTGTAGCTCTCGGGTTGAGCGCTCTCCACCGGCCGCGTGGTCACGCGGCGCAGTTGCGCCTTGATGCGCGCCAGCAGCACGCGTGGTTCAACCGGCTTATGCACGTAGTCGTCCGCGCCGAATTCGAGGCCCAGCACTTCGTCGAACTGCTCGTCACGCGCTGTCACCATGATGATCACGCCGTCGAATTGCTCGCGCGCCTCGCGGCAAATCTGAAAGCCGTCCTTGCCAGGCAAGTTCACGTCGAGAATCACCAGGTCCGGCCGGCGCTTGAAAATGGCCGGCACGGCGTCGTTGCCGTGCAGCACGGTCTCGACCTCGTAGTCGTGTTTGCGCAGGTAACCGGCGACCAGCGCCGACAGGCGGTCATCGTCTTCGACAAGCAGGATCCGGAATGGCATGGGACGAATCGTTCAGGGCTAGTTGTTTCAGTAGCGGCGGGCAGCGGCATAGCGCGGTGCACGGCCAGCAAGCGACGGTGCCGCGCCGGGTACCTATCCGCACAACGCGGACCGGCCGGCAACGGCCGCACGAGCCGGCTCGACGCACAGCATAGCTGATGCGCCGCACATCTTGCGACACGCTAAACAAAACTCGACAAACGCACAAGTAATTCGACACGGACACGTAACCCGCGCGACTAGCATCCGCTCCGTTGAAGTAGCCAAAGGATTTGCCATGTCGACTGTTTCGAACGATGGAACCCGCACCCGCTCGCCGTGGTTCGCGCGCGCCGCTGCCTCCTTTGCGGTCATCCAGCAAGCCGCCCATTCACTCTACCCCGGCACCAGCCTGTTTCATCGCTGGCGGCGCATGCGCCTGTGGCTGCGCTCGCTGATATCGTGGCGCTCCACGCAAGTATGGCTCAAACGCTGCGCCATTTCGCCCTTGCACGATCTGGTGAAACGTCACCCCACTGCGCTCGAGCGCATGCACCGGCCGTTCCTCCATACCCGCTTCAGCCCGCGCGAACGCCTGATGGCGAGCCTCGATCATCAGGCGCTGACGCAGCAACGCGTGCCGCAACTCGCCGCGCGTATCGCCGCGGTCGGCTCGGCGACGATCGCATCGTTCGGCGTGGGCGCCGAGCGCTGGCATGTGTCGCTCGAGTCGATTGAACAATTTCAGAAAGAAGGCGACTGGACCCTGTGCATCCGCGATGCGCGGGACAGGCGCATTGTCTCCTGCACGTTCAGTCTCGCCTATCTCGGCGGCAAAGTGCGGCGGCCACGTCTTTGCATCGGCTCCGTGCAGGGTCCGGACACGTCGGTCAATGGCCGCGAGCTGTTTCGCGCACTTACCAAGCGCTGGTATGGACTGCGGCCGAAGGTGCTGGTGATCTACCTCGCACAATGTGTCGCCGCGGCACTCGATGCAGGCGGCACCTTCATCGTCTCCAGGCAGGCACACATCTACGCCAACTGGCGTTACTGCCTGAGAAAGCGTCGTGTGGCCGCCGACTACGATCGCCTGTCGATGGAATGCGGCGCGCTCGCGCGCTGGAACGGCTGGTTCGTCCTCGCACCGCCGGCGCGCTACCTGGCCGAGCGTCAAGGTGACGATACCGGCAACGCAACCCGACGCAAGCGTTATGCATTGCGAAGCGCACTCGCCGCCCAGATTCGTCAGAGCGTCACGGCAAGCAAGACAGATCGGCTCCACGCGCCGCGCTTTATCGCCTGAATTCATTGCGATTTTTTTATTGACAAGACCTGCGGCAAAACGGCACACTCGATCTCATGTTGACGCACACCTCCATCCCTGTCGCGATTAAAAATCGAACAATGCATGCCATCATCGGCAGGCATTTGGGAGCACGTGCGCGTTAGCAGTCTGAATCTGCAAACAAGAACCCAAAGGCCCCGCCGGTAACGGAAGGGGCCTTTTGTTTTATGGGTGCTCCGTCCGCCGGCTCGATGACGGAGAGCAAGATGGATCAGGCAAGCCCGCAATGCATGGATGACGACTCAAGTCGGTCTGCGTGTCGACACAACGAGGGTCTTCCGAAGGTCGTACTACATTTTTCCGTAGCACCAGGCGCTACGCTGACATGGCGTGTCGACGCCGACAGCACGCTCAGTGTGCAAGGCGCGCGCCTATGGCTCACGCGCGTCAACTCGCCTTACGATCATTGGCTCGAACCGGGCAACGAGTTCCGGCTGCGCCGCGGCGAACGTGTGTGGCTTAGCACGGATAGCGAACGCAGCGCGCGTGCGTCGTTGAGTTGCGCGCTGCCGGCCAAACGTGGTTTCGTCAGGCGTTGGCTGGGATGGCTCGCAGGATTGGGACTGGAAGCGCCGGCGGCTCGATAGCGTGTCCCGACACGACTCGATGATCGAACTTTCGTACCGTGGAAAAGCAAACACCCCTGCAATGAGGGGTGTTTGCCGATCAGCCATGCCCGGCCAGTTATTGCGGCGTCACCTGCACGGCCGCCGCCGAAACGAATACCGCGTGGATCGTATCGCCAACCTTGACGCCCTTCAGATCGACGTCAGGTCCGACCTCGAGCGTTTGCGTCTGATAGGCGCCGCGCAGCGTGACGAGACGCTTCTTGTGATCGATCTTCTGCACGGTGGCCAGCACTTCGACCTGACGCGCGGATGCAAAGCCGCCCGAGGCCGGCGCATACACCTGCGTATCGACGCGTGCACGAATGCCCTTGTCCGCGCCGGTGACCTTATCCGCCTTCACCAGCAACGCATTCTTGTACAGTACATCGACCCGGTCGCCGATCTGCAACTGATCGAAACCGGCGACCTGCTGGCTCACCAGCACGACCACCACGTTGCCGGCCGGCCCTTTGAGCGTGAGCGTGCGGGTGCCCGGATCGATACCCACAATCTCCGCCTTCAGATGCACCGGTTGCACCGCGCTGACGATGCCTTGCGCGGCACTGGCCATCGCATCCTGCGCCCACGCCGGTTGCGCGGCGGCGAAAGCCGCCACCATCAATGCTGCTCCAATCGTCGCTGCCTTCATCATTTACGCGCTCCTCGAGAAATTGTCCGATCTGGCGCCATGGCGATCTGAAACCGCAGGATGCCGATTAACGCCACGAATGCATACAGCTTCAGGCTTTCACTTATTAAAGCGGTGCGGCGCAATGATTGTACATGCCTTACAAGAAGCTTCGGTCGTTTATATTACGATTTTCAAATCAGCGAACGATCTGCTCAGAAATGCCGCGGCACGGCGTCACAGCAGGCTCTGCCGCTTGACAGCACTGCTTTAATCTTGCCGGTCATTCATATACGGCGACAATACATAATATGCGTACAGCATTAAACGCATACTGCATGACGATACGATTCAGCATTATTATTTTTATCGACGGCATTCGTCACAATGCAATCGGAATCCGCCATTGACATCGATTAAATACACATTCAATTACCGATGAGTTCGCGCTGGGCGCACAAATAAAACAGCCCCTTCGCCGGAGCAAAGGGGCTGTTCATGACGTGGCCACGGGGTGCGATGCGCGCAGCCTCGACGCTAAAGACGCTGCGGCACTCCTGCACCAACGCAAGGCCGTTACACGCGCTCGATAGCGATCGCGATGCCTTGACCGACGCCGATACACATCGTGCACAGCGCAAAACGGCCCTGCATACGATGCAGTTGATACATCGCGGTGGTCACCAGACGCGCGCCGCTCATGCCGAGCGGGTGGCCGAGCGCGATCGCGCCGCCGTTCGGATTCACACGTGCGTCGTCATCCGCGACGCCGAGCGCGCGCAGCACGGCAATACCTTGCGAGGCAAACGCTTCGTTCAGTTCGATCACGTCGAACTGGTCGATGGTCATGTTCAGGCGTGCCAGCAACTTCTGCGTGGCCGGCGCCGGGCCGATGCCCATCACACGCGGCGCAACACCGGCCGTGGCGATACCCAGCACACGTGCACGCGGCGTAAGGCCAAAACGCTTCGCGGTTGCTTCGTTCGCCAGCAGCAAAGCCGCTGCGCCGTCGTTCACGCCCGAAGCATTGCCGGCCGTGACCGTGCCGTCCGGACGCACCACGCCCTTCAGTTTGGCGAGCGCTTCAAGACTGGTTTCGCGCGGGTGTTCGTCCTGCAGCACGGTGATCGGATCGCCCTTCTTCTGCGCGATCGTCACGCCGACGATTTCCTGCGCGAGCGTGCCGTCACGCTGCGCGCGTGCGGCTTTCTGCTGGCTGCGCAGCGCAAACGCATCCTGATCGGCACGGCTGATCTTGTAGTCGGTCGCGACGTTTTCGCCGGTCTCGGGCATCGAATCGACACCGTACATCTGCTTCATCAGCGGGTTCACGAAACGCCAGCCGATCGTCGTATCGAAGATATCGGCCTGGCGCGAAAACGCGCTGCTTGCCTTGCCCATCACGAACGGTGCGCGGCTCATGCTTTCGACACCGCCGGCCAGCATCAACGCGGCCTCGCCCGACTTGATCGCGCGCGCGGCAATGCCCACGGCATCCATGCCCGAACCGCACAGGCGGTTCACCGTGGAGCCCGGCACGCCTTGCGGCAAACCGGCCAGCAATAGCGACATGCGCGCGACGTTGCGATTGTCTTCACCGGCCTGGTTTGCACAGCCGTAGATCACGTCGTCGATCGCGCTCCAGTCGACGTCTTTATTGCGCTCCATCAGCGCCTTGAGCGGCACCGCGCCCAGATCGTCGGCGCGAACCGACGACAGCGAACCCGCATAGCGGCCGATCGGGGTGCGAATCGCGTCGCACAGGAATGCTTCGGTCATGTGATGTCTCCAGTTGATGTGCTGCGTGCGCTGTGCTGCTAACGGATGTCCGTTAGCAGCACGAGCCGGCTGCTCC
The DNA here is from genome assembly GCF_009455635.1 of Paraburkholderia agricolaris. Lineage (NCBI taxonomy): Bacteria > Pseudomonadati > Pseudomonadota > Betaproteobacteria > Burkholderiales > Burkholderiaceae > Paraburkholderia > Paraburkholderia agricolaris. The sequence goes on along the minus strand of NZ_QPER01000002.1, from coordinate 1,203,373 downwards.
GCAGCATCGGCCCGGCGAGTGCAATGGGAAACGGCCGCATGGCAGCCATCGAGTCAATTCAGCTTAGCGCAGGATAGTAAACGATGGGCCGAGAGTGGCAGCCATTTGTTCTTTATACGAACACAAGGTCATATATCGAACAACTAGCTGCGATAATAGGCGTGTAGCAGAAACCATGTCAAGCAAAGCCGGCCCCGGACCAGGGAATACGCGCAGGCGCGCGGCCCGATTGCAGCGGCTGTGTATAGATATGAAGATTGACGTGCCCGCACCGGCAAAGGTGCTCTTGCGCCGGCCTGCGCGCGGTTTTGAAGCATTCTGCGGCCCAAGGTGCCCTTTGCCCTTGCAACAGCGCCCCCCGGCCCGGCACAGGCCGTTATTAGCGTATTAGCGGATCGAAATACCCTCGTCGGCAATATAACTGCGAATCACATCAGCGAAGCTGCGGTCCCCGCTCAAGCCAAGCCGTTCGGCGCGCGAGGCGTCCCACTGGCCCGGCCAACTGCCCACAATTTTCTCCACCCGCGCATCCGGCGCCCACACGATCCGCCCCGCAACCTCGTCGCCCGCCACTTCGCGCAACGCCGCTGCCATTTCGTCGACGCTCACCGAAATCCCCGGCAGATTCAGCGCGCGCTGGTTGCCGAGCGCGGTGGAATCAAGCTCGAGTCCGGCGATCAGACTTTCGATCGCTTTGCGCGGCGACAGCAGCCACACGCGCGTCGAGCCCGCAACCGGGCACACCGCGGTTTCGCCGTTCAGCGGCTCGCGAACAATGCCGCTCGCGAACGACGACGCCGCCGCGTTCGGCTTACCCGGCCGCACGCTAATGGTAGGCAGCCGCAGCACGCGGCCGTCGACGAAACCCCGCCGCGTGTAATCGTTGAGCAACAACTCCGCGATTGCCTTCTGCGCGCCGTACGACGATTGCGGATTCAGCGCGGTATCGTTCTGCACGACCTCGGGCAGATCGCCGCCATACACGGCCACCGAACTCGTGAACACCACCCGTGGCGTGTGCCCGCGCTGCCGGCAGGTTTCCAGCAGCAAGCGCGATGCGTCCAGATTGATACGCATGCCGAGATCGAAATCCGCCTCGGCCTGTCCGCTGACGATCGCCGCAAGATGGAAAATTGCCGCGGCACTGTTATCGATCACGCGATCGAGCACGCTGCGCTCGGCGATATCGCCCACCTCCGAGCGCACGCGGCGGTCGCCGAAATCGCTCCCGCGCACCACGTCGAGCAGCACCAGTTCGGTAATCGCTTGTGGCTGGCCGCGCTCGTCTTTCACGACGCCGCGCGTCAACAGTTCACGCGCGAGACGCTGGCCAAGAAAACCCGCACCGCCGGTAATCAGTACTTTCATGATGGGCTCCGTCCTCAGTTCTTATTAGCGCGCGACGTTCAGATATGGCGCGAGCCAGCCGAGTCCCGCCGATGTGCCGGCCCGCGGCCGGTATTCGCAACCGATGTAACCGTCATAGCCCAGCGTGTCGATCAGATCGAACAGATACGGATAATTCAGTTCGCCAATATCGGGCTCGTGACGTTCCGGCACGCCCGCAATCTGAATATGGCCAATGCCGGCCATGTCGTGTTTGAGCTTCACGGCAAGGTCGCCTTCGACGATCTGGCAGTGGTAACAGTCGAACTGCACCTTGAGATTCGGCGCGCCCACTTCAGCGCAAATTGCTTGCGCGTCATCCTGACGGTTCAGAAAGAAGCCGGGTATATCGCGCGTATTGATCGGCTCGATCACGACGGTAATGCCGTCCTGCTGCGCGGCCTTGGCAGCATAGGCGAGATTCTTCAGATACACCTCGCGATGCCGCGCGCGCGGTTGATCCGCGCCGATCAAACCGGCCATCACGTGCAGCTTGCGATTGCCGAGCACACGCGTGTAATCGAGCGCGGTTTCGATGCTGCGGCGAAATTCGTCTTCGCGGCCCGGCAGCGATGCAATACCGCGTTCGCCTGCCGCCCAATCGCCGGGTGGCGCATTGAAGAGCGCCTGAGTCAGACCGTTCGCTTCGAGCCGCGCCTTGATGTCGTCGGCACGAAAATCATAGGGAAACAGAAACTCCACGGCCTTGAAGCCGTCTTTCGCCGCAGCGGCGAAACGGTCGAGAAACGCGTGCTCGTTGTACATCATGGTCAGGTTGGCGGCGAAGCGAGGCATGGCGGAAACTCCCTGGTAACGGTTTGGATCGGTGCGGAAGCATTCAATGAACGTGAGCGCCGGGATTGCCTGGATTGGCATCTACCAGCGCGCGCCGAACACCTTCCGAAGTTCTTCGAGCGCCGCATCGTCGAGCGGCGCGGGGCGTGGGTTGGTCATCAGCCAGAGACGCGCGGTCTCTTCGAGTTCTTCAAGCGCATACGACGCATGCGCGACCGAACGCTCCCACACCACCGGACCGAGCCGCTCGAGCAGGACCGCGCGAACCGTGCCCGCGAGTGCGGCGATCTGCTCGGCCACTTGCGGGTCGCCGGGTCGTTTGTAACGAATCAGAGGGACGTGGCCCACTTTCATCACGTAGTACGGGGTGATCGGCGGTAGAACATCGTTGTCGTGCCAGACGCCGGCGAGCGTCAATGCAAGCAGATGCGTCGAATGCGTATGGACGATGCCACGCGTTTCGTCGTTGCGTGCATAGATGCCCCGATGCAGAGCAAGCGTTTTCGACGGTTTGCCGCCAGATACCGCGTTACCGTCAAAATCGACCTTGGCGATATCGGCCGGATCGAGCCGGCCGAGGCAGGCATCCGTCGGCGTGATCAGCCAGCCGTCGTCAAGACGCGCGCTGATGTTCCCCGCGCTGCCCACCGTATAGCCGCGTTGATAGAGACTCGCACCGGTCACGCAGATTTCTTCGCGCACGCGTGCTTCGTTCGTCGTATGAAGTGCGGGCGTGCCGGTCATGGCGTGGCTCCATCGAGGTGGCGCAGCGCCTTTTCGAAAAAGTCGATCGTGCCGAAGTTGCCCGATTTCAAGGCGAGCGCGAGCGGCTCGGCATCCGTCGTTGCGGTGACCGGCACACCCGGATCGATCTGCGCGCCGATCCGCAACGTGCGCACGTCGAGTGCCTGCACCACGGCACCCGAGGTTTCGCCGCCCGCCACCACGAACTTGCGCACGCCGCGCTCGCGCAAGCCACGCGCGATCGATGCCAGCGTGGATTCGACCAGGTGTCCCGCTTCGTTGACACCGAGTTCGCGCTGCACCGCTTTGACTTCGTCAGGCGTGGCGGTTGCGTAGATCAGCACGGGTTCGTCCTGATCCAGGTACGGCTGTGCAAAGGCCAGCGCCTGCTCGACCACCGCTTCGCCGCGCGCCGCCGCAAGCGGGTCGATGCGGAACGCGGGCCGTCTCTCGCGCCAGGCCGCCACTTGCGCATTGGTCGCTTTCGAGGCGCTGCCGGCCAGCACCGCCGACAATCCTTCAATGCGCGGCAATTGCGCGGCATCGCTGCGCTCGGCGAGCAGACCGGCGCGACGAAAGTTGCCGGGCAAACCTAGCGCAATACCGGAGCCTCCCGTGATCAGCGTAAGGGCGGCACATGCCTCGCCGAGTACGTGAAGATCAGCATCCGATACCGCATCGGCAATCGCCATGCGCACGCCGTCGCCGCGTAATGCACCGAAGGATTCGCGTACGGCCGACACGCCTTTGGCCACGGTGTCGTAGCGCACGAGGCCGACTTTCGAGCCGGTTTGCCTTTGCAGCACGCGCACGAGATTCGCATCGCGCATCGGCGTGAGCGGATGGTTCTCCATACCCGACTCGTTCAGCAACGTATCGCCGACAAACAGATAGCCGCGATAGATCGTGCGGCCATTCTCGGGAAATGCCGGGCAGGCAATCGTGAAAGCCGTTGCATCAGATTCAACGGACACGGCATCGAGCAACGCATCCGTGACCGGACCGATATTGCCTGCGTCGGTCGAATCGAACGTCGAACAGTATTTGAAAAAGAACTGGCGGCACCCTTGCGCGCGCAACCAGTCAAGCGCGGCGAGCGATTGTGCGACGGCATCGGCGGCGGGAATCGTGCGCGATTTCAGCGCGACGACCAACGCGTCGGCTTCAACGACATCGCTCGACGCGGGCACGCCGATGGTCTGCACCGTGCGCATGCCGCCGCGCACCAGCATGTTGGCGAGATCGGTGGCGCCGGTGAAATCGTCGGCAATGCAGCCGAGCAGCGCGCGTCTGGACGAAGTGGTCATGGCAGACTCCGCGCTTACTTCGCCGCCGGCAAGTCGATGCCGGGGAAAATCTTGATTACCGCGGAATCGTCCTCGCCACCGTGCCCCGCGCTCGACGCCATCATGAACATCTGGTGCGCCGCCGCCGACAAGGGTAATGGAAATTTCGAGCCGCGCGCGGTATCGAGCACCAGGCCGAGATCCTTCACGAAGATATCGACCGCCGAGAGCGGCGTGTAATCGCCGCTGAGAATATGGGGCACGCGGTTCTCGAACATCCACGAATTGCCCGCGCTATGCGTGATGACCTCGTACAGCGCATCGGGATCGACCCCTTCGCGCAAACCGAGCGCCATCGCCTCCGCGGCCACGGCGATATGCACACCCGCCAGCAACTGATTGATGATCTTCACTTTCGAACCCGCACCGTGCGCCGAACCCAGCCGATAGACCTTGGCGGCCATTGCGGCCAGCACGTCCTCACACGCGGCATAGGCCGTATCGGGCCCGGACGTCATCATCGTCATTTCGCCGGATGCGGCACGTGCGGCGCCACCGGACACCGGCGCGTCGAGCATCTGCAAACCGGCTGCTTCGATATGCTTGCCGAGTTCGCTCGCGAAGTCCGGCGCGACAGTTGCGCTCGCGATCACCACGCTGCCGGGTTTCATCGTGGCAACCGCACCTTGTGCGCCGAACAGCACCGCTTCGGTTTGGACCGCGTTCACGACCAGGGTGACGACCACCTCGCATTGCGCGCCAAGCTCGGCAGGCGACGCACAGCCGACACCGCCAGCCGCAACGAACGCTTGCAGAATTTCGTTGCGCAGATCGCACGCGTGGACCCGAAAGCCCGCGCGCAGCAGCGAGCGCGCGACGCCCATGCCCATCGCTCCGAGACCGATAACACCGACATTTCTGGACATGCGTGACCTCTAACCTGGTTAGCCCTATGCACCCCGATGGAGCCCAATCCGAGGCGCCTCAGTTCAGTTCAGCAGATACCCGCTTCCGCGAGCCGCCGTGCGGCATTGTTCATATGGGTGCTCGCCGCATTACGCGCCGCCGCAGGATCGCCCGCCCGGATCGCCGCGACGATGGCCGCATGCTCTTCACGCACCTGACGTGAGAAGTCGTCGCGCAGCGCCTCGTTGCGCCGCGTCACCACGGTGCCGGCTTCGAGGTACTGATTCAGGAAGATGAGCGTCTTGAGGAAATACGGATTGCCGGTGGCGACGGCGATAGCGCGGTGGAATGCGACATCTTCGGCGACACCGTTCTCGCCTTCGGCCACCGCTTCGTCGATCTTCGCGAGGGCGGAATCGATCGACATCATGTCCGCGTCGCTGCGGCGCAAGGCGGCTTCCGACGCAACTTCCGCCTCGATCGCCCGCCGCAGCGCGAGGATTTGCAGCACCGAGCCTGCTTCAACCGCTTCCGCATAGTCGATGCGCAGCGGCCGGATCGCGCCGTGCGCGGCGATGAACACACCACTGCCCTGGCGTGGCTCGACCACGCCTTCGTTCTTCAGCCGCGAAATCGCCTCACGGATCACCGTGCGGCTTACGCCGAACTGCTGCGCCAGCACCGCCTCCGTCGGCAGCTTGCCGCCACGCGCGAAAGTGCCTTTGTCGATCTGCTTGAGCAACTGCTGCGCGACGGTATCGCTCAGTGCGCGAACAGGAATCTTCTCGAACATGGATGTCCCGCTGGATCATGTTGTCGGGTCATCATACAAATTTACGAACTTGGCGGCATCCATGCAAACCCTGGGTTCGACTACGCCCTAGCGCAGATACGCGAACACGCCCAACGCGGTCATGACGGTAATCGCGCCACCGATACGCGTGGCAATCTGTGCAAACGGCATCAGTTCCATCCGGTTGGCGGCGGTCAGAATCGCGACATCGCCCGTTCCGCCCAGGCCGCTATGCGTTGCATTGACGATGGCCGCCTCGACCGGATACATCCCGACCAACCGGCCCACGAAAAACCCTGTCACCGTCAACGCCAGCACAGTGGAAACGGCGGTCACGATATTGACCCAATGAAAAGCCGTGACGATCTCGCCCCATGGTGTCATCGCGACGCTGATGGCAAACATCAGCGGATAGGTCACCGCCGTCGAAAAGAATCCATACATGAAGCGCGCACCGTTCCCCACGCGCGGCGACACCAGTTGAAACAACTGCGCCGCGACCACCAGCACGAGCATGACGACCGGCGCAGGCCAGTCGAACAACTGATGGCTCAACACACCAAGCAGATAGAACGCGATCGCCGTCGCACCTGCCGCCGCCACCGAACTCACATCGAATTCGAATCCAAGCGGCGCCCCGATGACCTCGCCATCGCCCGTCCCGTCCTTCGTCAGTTGGCCGTTGCCGGTCCACTTCGGCCGACGTGTGCCGAGATAGCTCAACAGACCCGCACAGCAGATCGCCGCAATATTGCCGAGCATGACTGCGGACAGGACCTGCGCAAACAGCGGGCCCTGCTCGACCCCCATGATCTGCGCATAGCCCGCCGACAGCGGAAGCGCGCCTTCGCCGACGCCGCCGGCCATGATCGGCACGACGACAAAAAAGAGCGCATGTTTGACGTCCATGCCAAGCGCCGCGCCGACGCCTGTCCCCACCAGCGCGGCCACCACCGAGCCACTGGCGAGCGGAATGAAGATGCGCACAAAGCCCTTGATCAGCGTACGGCGATCCATGCTGAGCACACTGCCCACGATGATTGCCGCGATGAAGAGATACAGGAAGTTGGATTGCTTCGTGAACTCGGTGACCGCCTTCACGACCGGTGCCGGCATCAGCTTGTAGTACACCAGCATCGAAGGAATGAACGCTGCAAAAATCGACGTGGCGCCAATATGGCGAATCCACGGAATACGCCTCGCCAGTTCAGCGCAAGTGAAACCGCCAACGGCAACCAGCGCAATGCCGGTAGGCAGATCGGAGGCCAGCTTGCCTCTCGCCGTCATCGCGGCCAGCACCGCAAGAAGCACGAAATACACCGGCACGGGGAGCGATCCGATGCGCGTGTCGAATAGCGCCCACCAGCGTTCTCTAAGTGTTCGCGCTTCTGAGCGCGTCCCGCCTGCTGCCTCGTGCGTCGTTACCGATTCCATTTGCCTGTCTCCGTTCATATCGTCTTATCCCGCCTGCCCCTCACGCCAGCAGCAGCAACGCAGCGCCGTAGATCACCGTCCCGACGAGGAACGTCATGACGGTAAAACCGAGCACGCGCTGCACGCCGACACCCGCCATTGCGACGACCGGCGCAGCCCAGAACGGCTGCATCATGTTCGAGACCTGCTCGCCCATGGCAACGGCCATCGTCGTGGCCGGCACGGACGCATGCAGTGCCACCGCGGCGGGCACGACAAATGGGCCCTGCACCGCCCAATGGCCGCCGCCGCTCGGAATGAAGAACGTCACGATCAGCGAGCAGATGTAACTCCAGAACGGCAACGTGTGCGCATTCGAAATAGCGATGAAGAAGTGTGAGATGACGTCCGGCAGTCCGGTGGCGTCCATCATCCCCATGATGCCGCCGTATAGCGGATACTGAAGCATCATCGAGCCGGTCTGCTTCGCTGCATTCTTCACTGCATCCGCGTAGGCCAACGGATATCCGTGCAGAATGACGCCGGCGATGAACATCACGAAGATCACTGCATTCACGCCTGAAAACGCAGTGTGCTGCACTTGCGCGAGCACGAGGAAAGCAATGCCGGCCGCGCCGATAAATGCGCTGCCCAGCCATGAGTGTTCGATCCAGCGCGCGAAACTCAGCGTGCCCTGCGGTTTTTCGCGCAGCGGCGCGTCCGGGTTCTTCTCCCTGTCGAGCGCCACGGCATCCTCGTCACGCGGCTTGAGCCAGGCCAGAACGAACGGCATGACGATCAGCATTGCGACAGTCGGAACCAGATTGAAGCGCGTGAAAACTGTCGCGCTGAACGGCAGGACTTGCCCGGTCAACTTCTGCACGACGTTCATCGCGCTACCGGGCGTCGCCTGCGCGAGTGCGATCGAACTCGAGATACCGCTTGCCCACACTACCCAGCCGGAAAAACCCGCCGCAACGATCCATGCGAAATCGACGCGCATGCGTTTAGCGACTTCACGGGCCAGCAAGGCACTCACGACGAGGCCAAGCCCCCAATTGCAGAACGACGCCACGGCGACCAGAACGAAGGTGAGCGTCGCCGCCTGAACCGGTGTACGCGCAATCGAAACCAGCGCCTTGAAGATGCGCTGCACCGGCGGCGCATGAGCGAACGCGTGACCGGTCACGAGCACCAGCGTAATCTGAAAAGCAAACGTGAGGATGTCGAAGAAGCCCTTGTACCAGCCGCCGACCAGACGCCCCAGGCTTGCATGCGGAGCGAAGAGCGCGGACAGCACCGCGACAATCGCGGTAATGAGTATGGCGAGTACGAATGGGTCTGGAATCGTGCGTTCGAAGAGGCTGATCGTCGCCTCGGTGAAGCGCGTCTTGCGCGCGGGTGCTGTTGCGGCGGCGGGTTTCATGGTTTGTCTCCAGATGTTCTCTGCGCCCGACGCGTTCTGTGCGCGTTCAGGTCGGCGGTTTCGTGTTCAGGTCGGGAAGCCGTAGAGTGTCGCGGCGTTATCGACAAGAATGCGGTGGCGGGTTGCCTCGTCATCGGCCCATGTGCCAAGCAGATCGAACAGCATGACGTCGTCCGGTTTGTCCGACTCGGTCGTGTGCGGCCAGTCACTGCCCCAGACCACCCTGTCCGGCAACGCTTCGATCCATGCACGCGCGCTCGCCGTGCTGTCGCCGTAGCCGCCGTTCAGACCGACAACAGAGTCGAGATAGGCGCCCGAGAGCTTGACCCAGACGTGACCGGCCTCGGCAAGACGCCGCACAACGGCGAACGCCGGGTGAGACGTGCCCTCCGGCAACGGCAAGCGCGCCAGATGATCGAATACGATCGTTGCGGGAAGCCGTTTGAGCATCGCCTGATGCTCGACGATCTGTGCAGCCGTCCAATGCAGTTGAACGTGCCAGCCAAGTTCTGCCACGCGGCGGGCTAGCGGCTCGACCATCTCGAAGCCGACAACGGCGTTGGCCGGCGCATAAAGCGTGAAGCGAATGCCGCGGATGCCGCCTTCGTGCAGCAAGGCCAGTTGCTCGTCGCTTACGTCGGGCCGCAGCACCGCTACACCGCGTGCGCAGTTCGGTCCGAGTTGAGCGATGGCGTCGAGTGTCACGCTGTTATCGGTGCCGTACGTGCGCGGCGTCACGACGACTGTCCGTTGCGTACCGATACGTGCCTGCACCTTGCGGTAATCGGCTACGCATGCGCCTTCCACGAAACCCGCAGCCGGTTCTCCCGAGAGGAAGCGGCGGTCGTAGACATGCATGTGGGAATCGCATGCGTCTCGTGGCGCTGCGAACCGAGGTTGCCGGACGTCCATGGCAGGCCCTCCTTCACAACACCGCGCGCGTGGCGCGCAGCGATGCGATCTGCGTGTCGGTCAGCCCGATGTCACTGAGCACCGCATCGGAATGCTGGCCGAACGCCGGCGCGGCAACCGGCTCGGGCCCCGGTGTCGCGCCGAAACGGATCGGATGCTTGAAGCCACGGTAGCGCCCGACGCCCGGATACTCGAAACTGCTCACCATGTCCTCGGCCACAACCTGCGGATTGTCGAACATGTCCTCGACGCTGCGCGCGGCCGCGCACGGCACGGCGTCGCCGAACAGCACTTCCCATTCGAGCGCCGTGCGCGCCTGCAACGCGGCGTGAAGCTTCGGCACGATCTCATCGCAATGAAGCGCGCGTTTGCGCACCGTGTCATAGCGCTCGTCCTGCGCAAGCGCTTCGAGGCCCGTCTTCTCACAGAGCGATTGCCAGAAATGCGGTGTATTCGCTGAGATATAAAGGTAACCCTCGCGAGTCGGATGAATGCCGGTGATACCGCCCGAGCGCATGTCACGGCCTACGTCCCTGGGTTCACTGTCGGCCCAGATCATGCGAGCCGATTGCATGGTGAGCGCACTGCGCAGCAGCGACACCCCGACGTACTGTCCCGCACCACTACGCTCACGCTCGAAAAGCGCGGACGACACGCCCGCCGCCACCAGCGCGGCCGCGTAGTAATCGACCACCGAGCCGTATAGAATCTCCGGCGGCCCACCGCGCTTGCCCTGCAAGGTGCACATACCGGTCATGGTTTGCAGCACCTGGTCGTAGCCGGCCTTCTCCCTGTTCGGTCCGGTTTCGCCGTAACCCGTCACCGCGCAGTAGATCAGACGCGGATTGATCTCACGCAGTTGTTCGTAGGCGATCCCGAGGCGCGCCGGCACATTCGGGCGGAAGTTGTGGACCAACACGTCGGCCGATTCGACCAGGCGCTTGAACACGGCGAGCGCGTCGGCCTGCTTCAGATCGAGAACAAGACCGCGCTTGCCGCGATTGACGCCGAGGAACGCACGACTTTCGGCTTCGAGCGTCGACGGATATTTGCGCAGGTTGTCGCCCGTGGGTGGCTCGATCTTGATCACTTCGGCGCCCTGATCGGCCAGTAGCGTGCAACCGTAAGGGCCTGCGATGTAAGCGCTCAGATCGAGTACGCGCACGCCCGCGAGCGGGCCGCGTGCTTCGACGGGCGATGGATTCGACGATCGTTGCATGGGTGACTCCGTGTATCTCCAGGGTTTCTCTACTCGCGCGCAAATCAGCGTGCAGCGTCCGCGCCCGCCAGCGTGGCGCGTTGCTGGCTCGTGAGCAACCCAAGGCGTTCGGCATTGCCGACCAGCACGCGGGCGCGCTCCACGAACGGCGGATCGATCATCCTGCCGTCGACCACGTACGCACCGAGCCCCTTGCTGTCCGCCTCGCGTGCCGCGTCTACAACGTGCACGGCGTGCTCGATCTCTTCGTCCGAGGGACGAAAAACCTCGTTGGCGATGGCAATCTGGCTCGGATGAATGCAGGTCTTGCCGAGAAAACCCAGCGCCCTTGCAAGCTGCGCCTCGGCGCGAAAACCGGCTTCGTCGCGGAGGTTGGCAAACGCCGAGTCGTACGCGAATACGCCGGCTTCGCCCGCGGCGACGCGCAGGCCGAACATCGCCTGCTGAATCGCGGCGGGCTCCCGGCGAGCCACGCCCAGCGGCTCGAACAGGTCGCCGAGACCCAATTGCAAACCGGCTACACGGGGATGCGCGCCGGCCAGTTCAGCGGCCAGGCGGAACGCTTTCGGCGACTCGATATTGAGTAGCAGCCGGACCGGTGTGGCAACGCCGTTGGCGCGCTCCGCCTGCTCGATCAGAGCAACGGCAGTGTGCACGTCAGCCACGCTTTCGGGTTTGGGAAGATTGATGAAATGCAGACCGGGTTGAACGACCGCTTCGATGTCGGCGCGGCAGTACGGTGTGTCGAGCGCGTTGACGCGCACGATCAGGACTTTGCTGTGGCCGGCGGCGGCGCCGGCGCACAGCAGATCGCGAAGCGCTGCACGCGCCTGCGGCTTGCGCTCGGCTGAGACCGCATCTTCCAGATCGAATGAGAGCGCGTCAGCCGCGCTCGCGAGCGCCTTGGCGAAGAGTTCCGGGCGCGACGCCGGCACGAATAATTTGCTTCTCATGTCTCCAGTCCTTCTTTTCTGCATGACCGGCAAGGAGTCTAAGTCTGCTCAGGATTTAGATAAACTATCCACCCCTATCTTTAAACGGTAGTAAATCTATCTTTATGGAAACCGATTTTCTTGCCAATCTGCTGCTCGTTGTGGATAGCGGTTCGATGGCCGAAGCGGCCCGCCGCGTGGGCGTGACGCCTGCCGCGGTGGCACAGCAGATTCAGTCGCTCGAGCGTGAGTTAGGCGTGCCGCTGCTGGTGCGCGCGGGGCGCACGGTCATTCCGACGGAAGCCGGGCATCGTGTGATCGAACGGGCGCGCGGCCTCGTTCGTGAATTGTCCGAGTTGAAAGCGTTCGCGCTCGAAGGCGAGGCCAGCGGGGAATTACGTATCGGCACGATCACCACGGCCCTACTCAGCCTGCTGCCCGATGCGCTCGCGAGTTTCGCCACGGCTTTTCCGCAAGCGAAGGTGCTGATTCGCGCGGGCACGTCGATGGAGTTGTACGACACGCTGCAACGCGGCGATCTCGACGTGGCGGTCTGCCTGCATCCCGCATTCGCGCTACCGAAGGCTTACGACTGGCATCTGCTGAGAGAAGAGCCGATCGTGGTCCTCGCGCCTGCGCGGCTCGCAAAAGACGACCCTCACGAACTGCTGCGCCGCGAGCCGTTCATTCGCTATGACCGCTCGCTCGGCGGCGGCAAGCAGGCGGACGACTACCTCCGCGGGGCGAAGATCGTGCCGCATGAACTGTTCGAACTGAATTCGCTGATGGCCATCGCGATGATGGTCGACCGTGGACTCGGCGTCTCACTCGCGCCCGACATCGTGTCGCCATTAACCGCCGGATTGGGCATCGCCAGGATAGCGTTGCCGGCGAAAACCGAACCGCGGCGCTTCGGGGTTCTTTGGCACCGGGCGTCGCCGAGAGGACGATTGATCGCGGGCTTCCTGCGCTGCGCGGATGAAAGCGTTGGAGCGGGTCAGGCAGGCGTGCAGATCAGGTAATGCCGCGTCAGGCCGTTTCGCGCTCGACGATCTGAAAACCGACGTCGGTCACCCTGGTGTTGCTCTCGCCGCCCAGACGATCGAGCAGGCAACGCGCGGCGGTGAGTCCGATGCGGGTACCGTCCACGCGCACGGTGGTGAGTTGCGGCGTGGTTTCGGCGGTGAATTCGAGGTCGCCGAAACCGCAGATCGAAAGTTGCGACGGCACGCTCAAGCCGAGCTGTTTGCTCGCGCCAAGCACACCGAGCGCCAGCAGATCGGAACCACAAAATACCGCGTCGAGTTGCGGCGCCTGTTCGAGCAGCGTCGGCAATGCGGCTTTGCCGAGCGCCACCGAACTCGGCGGCGACACCAGCACCTCGGCGACGTTGCGAATGCCCGCCTCTGCAAGCCGGTCGCGAAAGCCGTCGCGGCGTGCGCGTGCGCGCTCGTCGTTCGCCGACACGAGGCCGGGTGTCCGCACATTGCGTTGTAGAAAATGCCCGGCCACGGCGGCGCCGATCTGATAGTGCGAAAAGCCGACCAGCATGTCGATCGGCGTATCGGTCATATCCCAGGTTTCGACGATCGGCAGGCCCACATTGCGCAAGCGTTCACGCAAAGAATCCGTATGGGCAACCCCGGTCAGCAACACACCTTCCGGACGCCGGCTCAGCACCGCGTCGAGCAAGGCCTCTTCGCTCGAATCGCTATAGCCGCTCAAGGCCAGCAACACCTGATAACCGGCGCGCGACATGGTCTCGCTGAACACCTGGATCGTGGTGGAAAACAGCGAGTGGGAAATGGTCGGCACAATTGCCGCGATCAGCCGCGAACGCGCCGACGACAGACCACCCGCAAGGCGATTGGGTACATAGCCGAGCTTCTGCACGACCTGCCGCACGCGTTCAAGCGTTTCGGGCGCGACCGTCTCGGGGCTATTGAAAACGCGCGACACCGTGATCGGCGCGACGCCCGCCTGGGCGGCGACATCCGTGATGCGCAGACCCTTGGCGCCGCCACGCAAGCGTTTCGCTGGCGCCGCCGCCTCCGTCATATCGGGGCTGACAACGGCGGGAGGCTTGTGATTCGGCATGGCTCGGTGGCTAGGTGATGGTTCGCGCGTATTGTAGACCGCGATAGAGCGTCCGCAGCGAAACGCTCCAACGTGCCGGGCGTGCCGGACCGGAAGGACCCAAAGCAGGTCTACTCGGTCACGGGCAAATGGCTTTGCGCGATGGAGCCGCCTCGATTACGACGCAGGATAAACAGCGTGACGACGGCAAACACCAGCAGACAGGTCGCCGGAATCAGCATCGGCGTCTTCACGCTGCCCGTGGTTTGACGCACCCACGGCACCAGATTCTGCGCAATGAAGCCACCGATATTGCCGAGCGAATTGATCGCCGCGATGCCCGCCGCGGCACGCGCGCCGAACAGAAACTTTGGCGGCAGCGTCCAGAAACACGGGATCAGCAGATACATGCATGGCGCGCCGAAGCAGAGCGCGGCAAACCGCAGGGTATTGGTCGGCAGAAACACGGCGCTCAGGAAACACGCGACGCCAAGCAACGCGGACACAAGCATCGCGACGATGGCGCGATTGCCGCCGCGCAGCTTCGATGGCAGCCACGCCAGCACGACAGTCGCCATCAGCCAGGGAATGATGTTCAGCAAGCCGTTGGTCGTATTGCTGACGCCGAAGCCTTTCACCAGCGTCGGCAGCCAGTAGCTCACGCCATAGACGGAAATCGACAGCATCATGTAGTAGAGCGCCATGCCGATCACTCGCGGCTCGGTCAACACGCTCAGCAACGAGGCATGACCGGCGTAGCGTGCCTTCATCTGCGCGCGTTCCCCGTCGAGCGTGTCGGTGAGCCATTGTTTTTCGTCGGCGCAGAGAAACGCCGCCTGTTTCGGCGAAGCCGGCAGCAGGCGCAGCACGACGAAGGTCAGCAGAATCGACGGCAAACCGGTCACGATGAACACAAGCTGCCAGCCGTGCAGTCCCGCGAGGCCGCCCTTGTCGAGCAGCCAGCCGCAAATCGGCGCACCCACCATATTGCCCAGGCTGCTGCCGACGGTGAAATAGCCGAGCATGCGCACGCGATGCCGCGACGGAAACCATAAAGTCAGGTAGTAAATCACGCCCGGATACAGACCCGCTTCAGACGCGCCGAGTAGAAAACGCAGCACGTAAAACATCGTTGCGTTCTGCGTAAACGCGAGAAGTATCGTGACGATGCCCCACGTGAACATGATGCGCGCCATCCAGCGAGGCGCGCCGTACTTGTGCAGCAGCACATTGCTCGGCACTTCGAACAACAGATAGCCGATGAAAAACAGCGACGCGCCTAGCCCGTACGCGACTTCGGACAGTCCGAGACTGCCGAGCATCTGCAGCTTGGCAAAGCTGATATTGGAACGGTCGATATAGGCTACGAGATAGAGCACGCCGAGCAGCGGCATCAAACGGAGTGCCAGGCGATTGATCAGACGCGATTCGTCGACCGCCGGTGTCGTGATATTCACTATGTCTCCTGCGCTCGCGCCGTTCGCGCGAGCAATGGCTATTTGACGGCTCGCAACAGCGTCAGCGCGTTATTGTTTTTGTGCGCACCATTGCGCGTAAGCAGCCAGTGTTTCCTCGTTCGGCGGATACGTGCCGCGCAGCGGCCGGCCCTCTTCGATGCGCTGTGTGATGAACGCTTCAAGTTGCTCCTGCTCGGTGGCGTCACGGGCGATTTCAGTTGCCATTTCGCGCGGCACGATGACCACGCCGTCCACATCGGCCACCACGATATCGCCGGGATACACCGGCACGCCGCCGCAAGCGATCGGCACATTCATATCGACCGCATGGTGCCTCGCCAGATTCAGCGGCGCACTCGCGCCGGCACACCAGATCGGCAAGCCCAGTTCCGCGATCGTGCCACTGTCGCGCACCGGGCCATCCGACACCATGCCGGCCACGCCACGCCTCGCCAGACGCAGCGCGAGAATCGACCCCACCGACGCGACCGCGCGCTCGCCACGGCAGTCCTGCACCAGCACGCTGCCAGGCGGCGCCGTTTCAACGGCTTTGCGCTGCGGATGATCCGGGTCCTGAAACACGCCAACGTGGTCGATATCCTCGCGGGCCGGGATGTTGCGCAGCGTGAACGCCGGGCCGACCACATTGGGCGCGCCGGGCGCCGGTTTGACGAGTGGCGCGACGCCTTGCAGGAATACGTTGCGCAAGCCGCGCTTGAAAAGTTGCGTGGTCAGCGTTGCCGTGCTGACGTGCCGTAGCTGTTCGAGCGTGGCCTCGCTGATGGCGATGTCGGGTGTGGTCATGAAAAGTCTCGATCGAGTTAGTGGATTTCGGGTTCGGTGCGCGTCGCGGCCGGCGCGCCTGGCTCAACCGGCGCGGCGTGTGCCTGACTTTGCGGCGCGCCCAGGCTCACCGGTTCTTCAAGGAAGTCGAAGTCACAGCCCTTGTTGGCCTGCGTCACGTGCAGTTGATGCATCACGCCGAATCCGCGCTCGAACGGCCGCTTGGGCGGTTGCCATGCGGCCTTGCGCGCCGCGAGTTCCGCATCGCTCACTTCCACGTGCAAACGCCGGGCCGGCACGTCCAGCTCGATCATGTCGCCGTCCCTGACCAGCGCGAGCGGACCGCCCACGAACGACTCGGGCGCTACGTGCAGCACGCACGCGCCATAACTGGTGCCGCTCATGCGCGCATCGGAAATGCGCACCATGTCGCGCACGCCCTCTTTCAACAGCTTTTGCGGAATCGGCAACTGGCCCCACTCGGGCATGCCGGGCGCACCCACAGGACCCGCGTGCTGCAGCACGACCACCGAATCGGCGGTAACGACGAGGTCTTCCGAGTCGATGCGCGCCGCCATGTCGGCGTAGTCTTTGAACACCACCGCAGGACCACGATGTTTCTGCAGATGCGCTTCCATCGCCGCCGGTTTGATCACCGCGCCGTCCGGCGCCAGATTGCCGGTCAGCACCGCGAGGCCGTCGCTGGCGACGAGCGGATTGCTACGCTTGCGAATCACGTCGTCGTTGAATATTTCCGCGCCCGCAATGTTCTCGCCGAGCGTCGTGCCATCGACCGTCATCTGCGTGCCGTCGATCAGGTCGCCCAACTCGACCAGCAACGCACGCAGGCCGCCGGCGTAGAAAAAGTCTTCCATCAGATACTGGCCTGCGGGACGCAGATTGCCGAGCACCGGCGTGATGCGCGCCAGTTCGTCAAACCGCGCCGTCGTCAGATCGATGCCCGCGCGACGCGCCACAGCAACGAGATGGACGATTGCGTTCGTCGAGCCGGACATGGCCAGCACGGTGGTCACCGCGTTGTCGAACGACTTCGCAGTCAGGATGTCGGACGGTTTCTGATCGGTCCACACCATCTCGACGATGCGCTGTCCTGTCAGCGAGGCGAACTGCGCATGCCGCGAATCGACCGCGGGAATCGACGAGAAGCCGGCCAGCGTCAGGCCGAGCGCTTCGGTGGCGCTGGTCATCGTCGAGGCGGTGCCCATCGTCATGCAATGGCCCGGCGAGCGCGCAATGCCGCTTTCGATCCCTTTCCACTCTTCTTCAGTGATCTTGCCGGCGCGCAATTCGGCCCAGTATTTCCACGTGTCCGAACCGCTACCCAGCGTGCGGCCGTTCCAGTTGCCTCGCAGCATCGGCCCCGCCGGCAGATAAATGGACGGCAGATTCATGCTGATCGCGCCCATCAACAAACCGGGCGTGGTCTTGTCGCAACCGCCCATCAGCACGCAACCGTCGAACGGATAAGACTTCAGCAACTCCTCGGTTTCCATCGCGAGGAAGTTGCGATACAGCATCGTGGTCGGTTTCTGGAATGGCTCGGCGAGCGTCATTACCGGCATTTCGACCGGAAAACCGCCGGCCTGCCAGATGCCGCGCTTCACTTCCTCGACGCGCTGCTTGAAGTGCGTGTGGCATGAGTTGATCTCGCTCCACGTGTTGACGACGGCAATCACCGGCTTGCCCATGTAATCCGACGGGTGATAACCCATCTGCGCGGTGCGTGAACGGTGGCCGAACGAACGCAGGTCGTTCACGCCGTACCAGCGGTAGCTGCGAAGCTGCTCAGGGGTTTTGCGGGTCGATGACACGGACATCTCCATGGTAGCGATACCATTGCGCTTCATGCTTGGAATCCGGCGAAGCTTCTTGGTGGTATGCATGGTAACGCTACCATCCGGGAAGCGTCGCTAAGGGATTCCACTGATGCGAGCGCGAGTGGGCGCGACGCTCATCGCGCACCGGTCCACCGCGGGCGAAGTCCGAACGTATCAATACTCAGTTGGAGATCCGCGGCAGCGCGCCCGCCGCGGAAAAAGGCAAAGACTTAGTCGGCCCTTCGCCGCGATGAAATTGCCGAAGCCGTCGAGATCACGAGATCGGCAAAGCGGCGCTCATCGCGATCGGCCTGCCATCGCGGCCGCGCCACGGCGATATTGACCGCCCCCACCCCACGCCCTTTTGCATTGGTAATAGCCGCGGCGGTCGAGATGTCGCTGACAAAGTACTCGTCTTCCGTATGCGCGTAGCCTTGCTTGCGAATCTGGGCGATGCGTTCCTTGATCTTGCGCGGCTGGTAAATCGTGGCGGCCGTGTATGCGACGAGATTCGTACGAGCGAGAATATCGTCGACTTCGCCGTCGTCGAAGGTTGCGAGAATAGCCAGTCCCGGCGCCGTGCAATAAGCGGGCAAACGTGAGCCGGTAATGACATGCGCATTGAAGACGTTGCGGCTGACAATCCGCAACACAAAGATAATATCGGTGTCGTCGAGGACCGTGAGGTTCGTGGCCTCCTCGGTCTCGGATCCGAGTTGCTGCAAATACGGCGTGGCGCGGCTGACCAGATCGTTCGAAGTCAGATAGTGGTACGTGAAATCGAGCAGCTTCGGCGACAACTCATACTTGCGGCTTTCGGGATCCTTGAACAGATAGCCGAGCGCCGCGAGCGTGAACGTAAAACGCTGCGTCGCACTCATGTCGAAGCCGGTCAGCGCCGCGATCTCCGAGAGCGATAGCTGCCGCTTGCTGCCGTCGAAAGCCGTGAGCACGGTCATCGCTTTCTCGACCGACTGAACGTACAGCGACGAGGCTGTCGGATCAGCCGGCGCTTCTCGCACGGCAGTGGAGTCGCTCTTTTTCTTACGCGGGGTTGGCGGCGGTACAGTGGTCAAGATGAAAACCTGTTGTTCTAACAGGCTCCAATTATCGCATGAAGATATTAATCTATCTATACGCAATAACTTACCTCACACGGCTACGCTAGCCGACCGGTCCCAGGCATCGCTGACATCGCGTGTGAGCAGGTGCTTTTTAATCCGCTCGCTGGGTGTCAATTCGAAGTGCGTCACCGCCCGATAGTAACGCGGCAACTGGAAGCTCGCGAGACGCTCCGCCGCCCACGCGTGCATTGATTCCCAGTCGACGGCGACGTCGTTGAACTGCACGTTGAGCAGGATTTCCTGCTCCCCGACCGCCGAGGCAACGCCGATCGCAGCACTCGCCCGGACGGCCGGATGTTGCGCGAATACGCGTTCGATCTCCCATGCCGATACATTCTCGCCGCGCACCCGCATGCTATCCGTGCGCCTGCCGACGAAGAACAGATCGCCGTCGGCATCACGCCGCGCACTGTCGCCGGTGTGCAGCTTGCCGTTACGCAGCGCGGCGCGGGTCGCGTCTTCGTTCTTCAGGTAGGTCGGCAAGAATGTGCCTTCCACGCGGCTCGAAAGTACGATCTCGCCCGCCTCGCCGTCCGCGACCGGTTCGCCGTTCTCGTCAAGCAACTCCACGTCGATCCATGGCAGCGCCTTGCCGACCGAGCCGGGCTTGCCGCTTGCATTCAGCGTCGCGAAACTCGAACACTCCGTCATGCCATAGCACTCGCGCAGCCGAACCTGGAGCCGCGATTCGATGCCCTTCCACGCCGAAGCGCTGACGCCCGCGCCCCATGCCACGCGAATCGTATGCGCCTCCGGCTGGGCGTCGTCGGGAAGCTGCATCAGGATGTCGAGCACGCCACCGAGATAGTGCAGTTGCGTCGCCCGTGAGCGGGCAATCTGCGCCCAGAACTGCGTCGCGGAGAAGCGCGGCACGACATGCAACTCGACGGCATCGAGAAAGGGCAGCATGAGCATCTGTGCGCCGCCGATATGGCACAACGGCTCCCACAGAAACAGTTTGTCGCCCGGACGGACATCCGCGACCTGCATCGCCGCTTCGCTCGCAATACGCATCATCCGGTGGGTAAAGACCACGCCCTTCGGCGCGCCCGTCGTACCGGAGGTATAGATCACGCACAAAGGGTCGCCCGGATCGATGCAAGGGGTGGCGAGCGTCGCGCGAGTATCGCCGGGGTCGAAAGCAGGCAGTTCGATTCTGCGCGCGTTGCCGTACTCGATACCGTGGAGCACCTCGTCGAATGCGGACTCCGAGATGAACAATTTCGGCTCGGCGTGCCCGATCAGATACTCGAGCCCTGCGCGGCGCAGCTTGGTATTGACGGGCACCCACACCAGGCCGCTCAGAATCAGCGAATAGATGAGGTGAATATGCTCGGCGCTGTTGCCGAGCATCACCGCGACGCGATCACCCGCAACCAGTTGCTGGTCCGCGAACCAGCGCTGCAATTGAGCGATGCGTTGCGCGGTTTCGGCGCGCGTGACGGCGTGTTCGTCGAAATGGAGAACGGCAGCCGATAGCTTGTCGCGCAAACCGGCGGCGATCAGCGGCGCGCAGTCCAGCGCATCTTGCGGGTGACGTTGCGGGAAGTATTGGGAATAGCTGTGCATGGTCAAATAGAGTGGAAACCGTATCGTTAGCGCGTTGCGTGCCGCAGCCGGGAGGAAATGAAAACGACCAGCGCGATCAGGACGATGAGCGTCGTCGATACCGCTGCGAGCGTCGGCGTGATGGCAAGCTGGATGTCGTCCCACATCTGTTTGGGCAGCGTGGTGTTGATCCCGCCGCTAACGAAGATCGCAATCGTCAGGTCGTCGAATGAAACGATGAAGGCGAACAGGAAGGCGGCCGTCACGCTCGCCATCAACAACGGCAGCACGATCGTCGCAATGCGTCGCGCGGGCGATGCGCCCATTACCCTGGCGGCGTCGTCGAGACGCCAGTCGAACTGGCGAAAACCGGCCGCGAGCGTGACCACGACGTAAGGAATCGCCAGCACGGTATGCCCGATCACCAGGCCGAGATTGGTCCCCGTCAGCCCGAGGTTGGCGAACAGATACAGCAGGCCGACCGCAACCACGATACGCGGCACGATCAGCGGCGCGACGAGCAACGCGAAGAGTGGCTTGCTCGCGCGCTGCGACATACGGGTCAGCGCCAGCGTCGCGCCGAAACCCAGGGCAAGCGAGAGGACCGCGGTGCCGAGGCCCACCTCGAATGAACGAAGGAGTGCGCTCTGCCAGACCGGCGACTGCAGGAATGTGCCGAACCATCTGAAGCTGAACAGCTTCGGCGGAAACGCAATGAAGTCGCTGCGCGTGAAGGCATACGGGATGACGGAGAGGACCGGCGCCACCAGTACCATCAGCACCGCGACGGTATAGACACGCAGTGGGCCCACCCTCGCCCCGGAACTCAGCGAACGCATGGCGCGCCGTTTGACGAGCGGCGCCGTCAAACGGCCGAGCGTCATCAGCACCGCCAGCTTCACGCCTTGTGCGCGGGAACCGCGGCGCTTGTCCTGCACCTCGCCCGTCAGCGAGGAGAGTCCGACCAGTCTGTCGTACACGAGGAAGATGGCAATCGAACACAGCAGCAGCACCGTGGACAACGCACCGGCAAACCGCATATCGAACAGTTCGAGCACCGAAGAAATCACCAGCTGCGCGATCATCGTTTCCCGTGGCGAGCCAAGCAGCGCGGGAACGATAAAGAAACCGAGGCTCGAAATGAACACGAGCAATCCCGCTGCAGCGACACCTGGCGAAGAAAGCGGCAGAACCACGGTGAAGAAGCTCATGCTGCGCTCCGCGCCCAGCGTCTCGGCAGCTTGGGCGAGACGATCGTCAATGCCACGCATGACGGGCAGCATCGTCATCACCGCGAGCGGCAGCATGGCGTGAACCATCCCGACCAGCACGCCGGTCAGCGACGGAATGGTGCCGCTGGTTTCCTTGACGAGCCCCAGCGCGAGCGCGATGGTGGACAGCACACCCGTCTTCGACAGCAGCAGCATCCACGCATAGGTTTTGACCAGGTAACTGGTCCAGAACGGCAGCATGATCCAGAGCAGCCATCGCTCACGCGCGCGTGGCGACAGGCGGCTTAGCAGATACGCCACCGGATAGCCGAGCAGAACGGAAATAGCCGCGGTGAGAAATGAGATGGAAAACGTGATCCACAGCACCTTCGCGTAGACCGGCGTGCGGGCAATCCGCTCGAACTGTCCGAGGCCGAAGGTGCCGTCCGCGTTGAAGAGGCCGCCTTGCAGTATCTCGCCGACCGGCACGATGAAAAAGCACAGCAGGAACAGCAGCGTCGGGACGATCGGCAGGAAGCGGACCGCCTGCGCAAGCCATCTGAAACGGCGCGATCGCGCGGCCTCGTGTGAAGGCTGCGCCTCAAGGGCAATAGTCATAATCCTTCCTTCGTTCGTCACGCGCGCAGCAGCGTGGTGCGATGGGGGTCCCACACCAGACCGACCGTGTCGCCAATGCACGGCGACAGACTGCGCTCGCATCGCACGCTCAGGTGGCTGCCGTCGGACAGGGTCAGTTGTACGCGAGTGTCGCTGCCGAAAAACACAATGTCGGAAATCGTGCCGTCGAGGAAACCGCGCTTCGGTTCGACAAGGCGCGGCGCCTCGGGACGCAGCAGCAGACAGTGCTTTGCACCGGGCGAACCCGCTACGGCAGCGCCGCCTTGCGGCAGCGGCACGCGGCCGCCGGCCGTCAGCAGAATCGGTTCGCCACTGGGGCCCCGTTCGTGATCGACCGCACCTTCAAGCAGATTCGAATGCCCGATGAAACCCGCCGCGAAGCGTGTGGCCGGCCGGTCGTACAGATCGACAGGCGTGCCCACCTGTTCGACGCGGGCCTGATTCATCAGGCAGATGCGATCGGAGAGCGTCAGTGCTTCGTCCTGGTCGTGTGTCACGTAGACGAAGGTCGCGCCGAGCTCCTTGTGCAAGCGGCGAATCTCGGACTGCATGTGCTCGCGCAATTTCTTGTCGAGCGCACCGAGCGGTTCGTCGAGCAGAATCACCGAAGGCCGGTACGCGAAACAGCGCGCCAGCGCGATGCGCTGCTGCTGGCCGCCCGACAGCTCTTTCGGGTAGCGCTTCGCGTAATCGCTCATGCGTACCATGGTCAGCGCGTCGTCCACCGCGCGCCTGAGCTCCTCACGTGACTTGCGGCGCATCCGCAAACCGTACGCCACGTTGTCCCACACGCTCATATGAGGAAACAGCGCATAGCTCTGAAACACCATGCCCATGCCCCGCTTACCGGGTTCCACGTGCGTCACGTCGCGGCCGTCGATCTCGATGCGCCCCGCCGTCGGCGCGACGAGCCCGGAGATCATCTGCAACAGCGTGGTCTTGCCGGACCCGGAAGGACCCAGCAAGGTGAGAAATTCTCCGGCCTGTACGGTCAAATCGGTCGGTTGCAACGCAACGGTGTCACCGTAGTCTTTCGCAATCCCGATCGTTTCAAGTTTCGCACTCATCGCGCCGCTCCTCAGGAAATGATCCAGGTGTTGAAGCGCTCGGTCACCTTCTGGCGGTTGTCGGCCCACCACTGCGGACTCGGCAGGCGCATGTCGCGCAGATTGTCCGGCGCGGTCGGCAGAATCGCGGCGCGCGCGGCCGGGATCGAGTCGAATGCCTTGCGGTTGGTCGGGCCGTAGGCAAGCGTGGCGGTAAGCACGGACTGACGCTGCGCATCGCCACAGAAGCGCACGAACTGCCGGGCGAAGTCCGCCCGTGGCGTGCCTTTCGGAATGCCCCACCCTTCGATCGAATAGAGCCCCTGGTTCCATACGATCGTGACCGGCGCACCGCCATCGCGCGCGGCCTGGGCACGGCCGTTCCACGTCGAGATCATGTCGACATCGCCACTCTGGATCGCCTGCATGGCCTGAGCGCCGGAGGTCCACCAGATGTTCACGTGCGGCTTGATCCGGTCGAGACTGCGGAATGCCCGGTCGACGTCAAGCGGATAAAGCTTGTCGAGCGATACCCCGTCGGCCAGCAGCGCCTGCTCGAGTGTGTCCAGCGGACTGCGGCGCAGACAGCGCCGGCCCGGAAAGCGTTTGACGTCCCAGAAGTCCGCCCACGATTTCGGACCGTTCTGCCCGAACTTGTCTTGCCGGTACGCGAGCACGGTGGCATAGACGTCGACGCCGAGCCAGTTCGGCGTCACCGCTTCGGCCATCACGTCGGGAAAATCGCTACCCTTCAGGCCGATCGGCTCAAGAAAACCCTTTGATTCCAGGTACGGAATGTCCGCGGAAAGCGTGAGCGTGGTGACGTCCCACACGTAGTTTCTGGTCTGCACCATCGCGGCAAGTTGCGCAACCGGTTGGGATTCGCGCGCCACGCTCACCACCTTGATCCCGGTGGCTTTTTCGAACGGGTCGTAAAACGCCTGGCGATACGCGGTGGTGTACGGACCACCAGGATCGGAAACGACGATCTGTTTGGACTGCGCTCCGGCCAGGACCGGCATGGCGCCGGCGAGTGCAACACCACCGACGCCTTGCAGAAAGAGGCGCCGGGTCAGGTTGAAGTCTTGCGTCATGCTCAGGTCTCCCGCACAGGATGAAAAGAAACGGCCGCGGTTTGTTTTACTTCGCGCGTTCGCGGAAGAACGCTTCCATCATTCGCGCCGGCTCCCCGGAGTCGTAGGCTTCGCGCTGGATACGTGCGCCCGCCTCGATGGCGTCGCGAAAGCTCGGCTCCGTCATCTCGCGGAAACGCTGCTTGTCCAGACGCATCGCGACGGGTGGTTTGGCGGCCAGTTCAGTGGCGATTTCGAGAGCCTTGGCGAACACCTGATCCGCTGGAACGATGTGATGAATCAAGCCGATGCGGTGGCATTCCTCGGCGTCCATCAGGCGGCCGGTCAGCGTCAATTCGATGGTGCGGGACATCCCGAGCATCTCGCTCATGATCCACGGGCCGGTCGTGCTGGCGATCCCCGCGTTGATTTCCGGCTGCCCCATGCGCACCCCCGGATGGCCGACGCGGATATCGCCGAGCAAGGCGACCTGAAACGCGGAGCCGGCCGCCGTGCCGTTCAAGGCCATGACGAGCGGTTTCCTCAACCCGCGCAAGACCGTGTAGTAGCGCTCCCACTCCTTGATCCACGCGACCGCGCGTTCGCCGTCGAAGTCATGTGCCTCCGACAGATCCTGCCCGGCGGAAAACGCGCGGTCGCCCGCTCCCGTCATGACGATCGCGGCAACGCTGTCATCCGCGTCGAAACGCCCGAGGGCCTCGATGATCATCTCGCGCATCGCGGTCGTCCACGCATTCAGGCGCGCAGGGCGATTCAACGTGATGACGGCAACGCGCCCATGGTGTGAAACAAGGATGTCTTCGTTCATTTGTTATCTCATAGAGATAGTTGATGGTGTATTGCAATATACTTTTGCCAAAATACACATGCAAGGTGAAATTTTCTGGGGTTTACGCGAAGGGGATACGTCGCGGATCGGCGTACGGAGGCGAAATAGAAGAGAGGTAGGGGGAAAGAAACTGCCGGGTTGCCGCGACCTATACTGTCGGCGAGCCAGGCCAGTTTTTTGTTTGGCGAATCAGAAGGCTTAAGTTATCGTCACGCCTTTGCACCGCCTCGCGTCGGCCGAGCCACGCGAGGCCCGTGCGCCCTTCTTCGAACGCATCTTTCAAGGTCCATGAGCAAAGCCCTGCCGCCGTCTTCCGCCGTTCCTGACAACGCCGAACCGGCCTCGGACAAACCGGGCGACTCGTATGTGCAGTCGTTCGCGCGAGGCCTCTCGGTGATCCGCGCATTCAACGCCAGCCGCCCCGAACAGACGCTCACCGACGTCGCCGCGGCCACCGGCCTGACACGTGCCGGCGCACGCCGCATCCTGCTGACGTTGCAAACGCTCGGCTACGTAGAGGCCGAAGGCCGCCTGTTCCGGCTTACGCCGAAAATTCTCGACCTCGGTTTCGCGTATCTGACCTCGATGCCGTTCTGGAATCTTGCCGAACCGGTAATGGAAAACCTCTCGGCGCAGGTTCACGAGAGCTGCTCGGCGGCGGTGCTCGATCGCACGGAGATCGTCTACGTGCTGCGCGTGCCGACTCACAAGATCATGACCATCAACCTGTCGATCGGCAGCCGTTTGCCGGCGTATTGCACGTCGATGGGCCGCGTGCTGCTGTCCGCGCTCGACGACGAAACACTCGACGCGACCCTGAGTTCGGCGCCGCTCTACGCGCACACGCCGCGCACGGTGACCGACAAGGAAGAGTTGAAAAAGCTGATCGCGCAGGTGCGCCGCCAGGGTTGGGCGATCGTCGATCAGGAACTGGAGGGCGGTCTGATTTCGTTGTCCGCGCCGATTCGCAACCGCCAGGGGCGCGTGATCGCGGCGATGAATATCAGCGGCAATGCTCAGCGCAATTCGGCCAAGCAGATGGTGAAGGCGTTTCTGGAGCCGTTGCAGGAGGCCGCGCAGACCGTCTCGGAGATGGTGGCGCGGCGCGGCTGAATGGCAGGCAAAGCAGGCAGGCCCCACTGAGGGGCCGCGCGATCAATCAATCGGTTTATCCGCTGTCTCTTTCAGCATCGACACCGCAATCAACGACACGATCACACACCCGGCCACATAAGCGGCCGGCGCCAGCTTGCTGCCGGTCAGCTTGATCAGCCACGTCGCGACCAATTGCGCGGTACCGCCGAATACGCACACGCTCAGCGCATACGCGATCGAAATGCCGGTGGCGCGCACACGCCGCGGGAACGACTCGCACATCAGCGCGAATTCCGACGCCGATCCCATCGAATAGAACAGCAGCATCAGCGCGGTCGTCGACATGATGACGGGCAACTGCGGGAAGCGGTTGATCAGCATGAAGGACGGAAACAGCAGCAACACCAGCACACCGCGCCCGAACAGAATTGGCCGTTTACGGCTGCCGATACGATCGGACAGCATGCCGAACAACGGACACGTGATGAGCATGACGAGACCCGACGCCACACCGACCAGCATCGACAGCGACATCGGCAGGCCGAGCGTGTGGATCGCATAGGTCGGCATGTAGAAGGTCAGAATGTAGGTCGAGACCGTGCCGCCCATGACCGTGAGCGTAATCAGCAATAACGGCCGCAGATGCTCCGTGAAGAGTTCGTGTAGCACACCGCGCTCGATGGCGTGGCCGTGCGCGCCGACCGGATCGTCCGCGAGACGGCGGCGCAGGTAGATGCCGACCGGCGCGATCAGCACGCCGATCAGAAACGGAATGCGCCAGCCCCAGCTTTCCAGCGATTCTTTCGGCAAAGCGCCCGACAGCGCCGCCGCGATGCCCGACCCCATCAGCGCCGCGCCGCCTTGCGTCGCCAGTTGCCAGCTGGCGCGAAAACCGCGCCGGGTCCCGCCGCCCTGCTCCAGCAAAGTCGAAGTTGCCGCGCCGAACTCGCCGCCCTGGGAGAAGCCTTGCACGAGACGCGCCAGCACGATCAGCAGCGGCGCGGCGAGACCGATCTGCGCATAGGTCGGCGCAATCGCGATCGCCCCGGTGCTGGCCGCCATCAGCATGATGGTCAGATTGAGCGCCGCCTTGCGGCCTTTACGGTCCGCATAGACGCCGAGCATCACGCTGCCGAGCGGCCGTGTGATGAAACCCGCCGCGAACGTCGCCACAGATAACAGCAGCGAAGTCGTGGGATCCGCCGACGGAAAAAACAGCTTACCGATGATCACGGCAAAAAAGCCGTACACGGTGAAGTCGAAAAACTCGAGCCAGTTGCCGATCACCGCTGCGGCGATCGCGCCGCGGCTGGTGCTTCGGGGGGTGTCCACAGCGCGGCTTCGATCCGTTGCAGCGTTCATCGCAGGTCTTCCTCGTTGTTATGCTTGTGTGTCCGGCGGTGCGAACTCCATGCCCGCTCATCGGTTTGCTGTGAGCGCCGGGGATGCTTCAGCGGCGCCCCAACCCCCTCATTGCCCCAGATACCGCTCCACCAGCCGCGTCCAGAAAGCCGCGCCGACCGGCAGATTGCGATCGTTGAAGTCGTAATGGGGGTTGTGCACCATGCAGCCGTCTTCGCCCGCACCGTTGCCGATCCGCAGGAACGTACCGGGCCGCTTTTGCAGCATGAAGGCGAAATCCTCGCTGCCCATCAGGATGTCGGTCTGCTCGACCACCTTGTCGTCGCCGACCAGTTCGCGCGCCACCTGCACCGCGAAATCCGTTTCGGCATCCGAATTGACCACCACCGGATAACCTTCGATGTACTCCACCACCGCCTTGCCACCATAGCTCGCAGCCTGGCTCCCGGCGAGTTCGGTAATGCGCTTTTTCAGCAAGGTACGTACTTCAGGGCTGAAGGAACGCACGCTCAATTCCAGCTTCGCGCTGCTGGAAATCACGTTGTTCGCGGTGCCCGCATGCATCGAGCCGACTGTCACCACCGCCGGCTGCGACGGGTCGACGTTACGCGCGACGATCGTCTGCAAGGCCATCACGATGCTCGCCGCGACCACCACCGGATCGACCGTCAGATGCGGACGCGCGGCATGACCGCCCACGCCCTCGATCGTGATGATCGCCTTGTCGCCCGCCGACATGAACGGCCCCTTGCGGAACAGCATCACGCCCGGCTCCTCGCCCGGATGATTGTGCAGACCGAACACGGCGTCGCACGGGAAGCGCTCGAACAGGCCGTCGTTGATCATCTTCATCGCACCGCTGTCGATGCCGCTTTCCTCGGCCGGCTGGAAATACAGATGCACGGTGCCCGAGAAATTGCGGGTGGCGGCAAGGTGCTGGGCGGCGCCGAGCAGCATGGTCGTGTGGCCGTCGTGGCCGCACGCGTGCATCTTGCCGTGCGTGCCGCTCGCATACGGCAGACCGGTCTGTTCGATGATCGGCAGCGCGTCCATGTCGGCGCGAATGCCGATACTGCGCGTGCCCGTGCCCAGTTTCAGTGTGCCCACCACACCGGTTTGGCCGACGCCGCGCGTGACCTGCCAGCCCCACTGCTCGAGTTTCTCGGCCACCAGCGCGGCGGTTTGCACTTCCTCGTAGGCCAGTTCCGGGCGGTGATGAATGTGATGGCGGATCTCGCGCAGGCTTTCGGCGGCAGGCACCAGGTCGGACACTTCGGTAAAACGCGTGGCTTCGCTCATCTATCGCTCCATGGGAATTCAAGCCGCATCACGCGGCAAACAGGCAAGCACTATAGCCATGCCGTTTTGTTCGAATAAGATGCTGTTTTTTTCACCCTGATTAACAAGCTTTATATACGGGATTACCCGCATGAAACTGCAGCAGCTGCAAGCGTTCGTCGCCGCCGCCCATCATCGCAGCCTGCGCGCCGCCGCGCGCGAACTCGGCGTGACGCAACCGGCCGTCACGCATACGATCCGCGAGCTGGAGAGCGCGCTGAATGCCGAGTTGATGATGCGCAGTGTGCGCGGCATCGAGTTGACCGCCTGCGGGCTTGCGCTGTTGCCGCGTGCCGAACAGTTGCTGGGCGATATGCGCCGCGCTGCCGAAGCGGTCGAGCAGGTGAAGGGAGAACTGGCCGGCAAGGTGAGCGTGGGTACGATGCCGTCGATCGCGCTGACTGCGTTGCCGCATGCGGTATCGAAGTTTCGCCGCGCCATGCCGCTGGTCAGTCTGCATCTGGAAGAAGTCACGATCCCGGATGCCGTCGCGCAATTGCGTAACGGCTCGCTCGATATCGCGGCGATTCATCACGTGCAGGCACTCGACAGCGATCTGGTACAGGCGCCGCTCTACTCGACCCAGTTCGTCATCGCGATGCGCGCCGGGCATCCGCTCGCGAACGTCACGCGCCTCCATGAACTGCTCGACGCGGAGTGGATCGTGACGGTGGGCGCGGATCACTTTCCGCATAGCGTGATGATGGCGATGTTCAGCGCACACGGCTTGCCCGTGCCGAAGCGGCTGGTACGGGCGCCGTCGTCATTCGCGGTGACGCTCGGGCTGGTATCGCAAACGGATGTGATCGGCTGCTTTACGCGGCCGCTTGCACAAATGGTCGCACCGCTCGGTATCCGCGTCGCGCAGATCGAAGAAGCGCTGCCGAACTACGATCTCAGCATCATCTCGCGGCGTGATCTGCTGCCCACGCCGGCGGTGCTGCAGTTTGTGTCGTGCCTGCAGGAAGCAACCCGGGAGCGGATGGCTGCCGCCGGGTAGCCTCCGCTTATCGGGCGTTGAGAACGTTGGTCACATCGCGAACATCGCCAACGTCTGTCTGCGCCTGCAAAAAAGCAATCAGCGCGTGCCCCGCATCTTCCAGCGCCCCGGAGTTATCGATCGTCGTGCACCGGATTCCCGCCGGCAGCGAAAACGGCGCCCGGCGTGCGAGTCTCGACGCGACCTGTTCCGCCGATTCCCGCGCCCGCGCGCCGAGCCGCGCCTCGAGAATATGGGGCGCTGCGTTCACATGCACGACTTCCGCGTACGGATAGCGCGCCAACGTATGCTGCAAATGCTGACGCGAGCCATTAACGACGACCGTGCAACCACGCGCAAGCCATGCATCGACTTCGATGCCGATGCCGTAGCGCAGCGAATGGCTCGACCATTCGAGCGCGAACAGACCGAGTACCGAGCGCGCCGCGAACTCTTCTACGCTTAATGCGACATGCGCTTCACCGTTACCGCTCGGCCGCGTGATGTAGCGATGCGCAAACAGAATCGGCTCGCCCATCAGGCGGCTGCGCGCAAAATTCAGCAACGAATCCTTACCCGCACCGGACGGCCCCATTACATAGATCAAACGACCTGCCATGGTTATTTCGCCTCACGGGTCTGGAACGGCACGCGCTGCCACAAAACAAACGGCTCGCCGGGCGCGGGTTCGACAAAGAGCGCTGCGTGATCGATTGCGAGCGGCCCGAGCGCGGCTGTTCGCGCCTGCCACCATGCAACCAGCGCCGCGCGTTCAGCGGCATCGGCGAGCGAACTCGATAGTGTCATGTGAAAACGGAATTCGTCGAATACGTACGGATAGCCCCATTCGATCAGCAATGCACGCTGCCGTTCGCTCAGCGGTGCGGCGAGACGGCGAGCGAGCGCGCTGGCGGACGGCCTGGCGCGCAGTGCATCGAGCGTTTGCAGCGCGCTCGACGCAAGCCGGCGCATGTTCGCTTCGCCGTCCGGATCGGCGGGACGTAGCGCGACGAAATCGCCAAGCGTCGCGGCTTCGACAGGCAGAGCGAATCGGCTTTGAGCGCCGGCCCATTCGCGCGCTGCGTCGAGCAGATTCTGCTGGGTCACGCCTTCTGCAAGATGAAACGGCGCAACCAGGGTACCGTGCCAGCCATAACGACGCGGCGCTTCGGTGAGATCGGCCAGCGGACGCGCCAACGCTTCCGGTTGCGGCGAGATGCATGGTTCGCCGCTTTCCGCGTCGCGCGCGAGCCACGCCGACCCCGCCTGCCACCACGCCGACTCGCGCGAAGGTGCGTAATACACGGCGAAACGCACCTCGGCGCCCCACACCGCGCCGCTCACAGGTCGTGCTCCACCAGCAACTGCACACGGTCCGCCGCAAAATGCGTAAAGCCATATTTGACCGGTGTGCCTTCCAGATCGACGTCGACATTCTCGACCCACAACACCGGCTGCTGCCGGTTGATATTCAAACGCCGCGCCACTTCCGGCTCAGGCAACACACTGCCGATACGGCTCCACTTGCGCAGATAGTCGGTCACGCCGAATTCCGCCATCGACTTCGTCACGCCGCCGGTGCGCTCCAGCACTTCCGGCAAATCCGGAAAACGCGCGGCCGGGTACCAGTTGCGCGCGAAGGTGAGCGGCACGCCATCCGATTCGTGCAACGACTCGATCCGGTAGACCGACGCGCCCGCTCGCAGGCTCAGCGCCTTCGCGACGTTCGGCTCGGCCTTCACGCGCGCGGCCGACAACATCGTGCCCGCCGCCGCGTGATTCTGTTGCCGCAAGTTTTCTGTAAACCGCGTGCGCCGGCCAATCGTATAGTCGATCGCACCGGGTTGCACGAACGTGCCACGGCCCTGCTCGACGCTGACGAGACCCAACGCCGCCAGGCCGAGCATGGCGCGGCGCACGGTATGCCGGTTCACGTCGAAGCGTTTGGCCAGTTCGCCCTCGCTCGGCAAACGGCCTTCTTCGCCAAAGCCGCTGGCGGCGATTTCCGCCGCCAGAATCTGCTCGATCTGCCGCCAGACGGCAACGCCCGCGCCGCGTTCGAGCAGTGTGCCCGGCGTCGCGTTGTCGTTCGATGTCATGGTGCTGTCATTCCCTTGAGTTCAAATATTCGCTATGCCATGCATTGTAGTGCGCAAGCCGTGATGGAAATATGAATCGCTGCATATGCGCTACAGCGCCGTGCAAGCATACGCTTAAACGTCTAGACGTTTAGACGAATAGATGCTCAAATGTCCACTCGCTGGATCAACAGGAAATTCGATGAGTGCCACTCTCGCCTCGCCTTCCTCCGCCCTGCGGCGTGCATGGATGGCCGTACTGGCCCGCACGCCCCGCGCCGATCTCGAAGTCGCACTGGATCGCGCGCTGCAAGGCGTCCCGCCCCCCGCTTATGACTGGCTGCGGCCACCCGAAATCGGCCTCGCGATGGTGCGCGGCCGCGTCGGCGGCAGCGGCGACCCGTTCAATCTCGGCGAAGCCACCGTCACGCGCGCCACGTTGCGTTTGCGTGCCACGGGTGAAGCTGCCGCGGCCGTCGGAGTGGCCTGTCATCTGGGCCGCGACCGCCGCCGCGCCGAACTGGCTGCGTTAGCGGATGCACTGCTGCAAATGCCCGAGCATCACGCAGCCTTGCATCAGCAATTGATCGAACCATTTGCCGCGCAGCAGGCCGCCGAACGCGCAGAGCGCCGCCAGGATGTTGCGGCGACACGCGTCGAATTCTTCACCATGGTCAGAGGCGACTGATGGAAAACTCGCAGAATGCATTGCCGACTTCATTGGCCACATTGACGCCCGGCTTCGCCGATCCGGTTCACGACACCCAGGCGGTATTTCGCATCCTGCTCGACGCGCTGTCGCGTCCCGGCACGGTGGGTGTCGTCGAAAAGGGCTTGCCGGAAGTGCGGGAGACGCCGGCCGCGCTCGCCGCATTCGCCGCGCTGCTGACGCTGTGCGATTACGCCACGCCCGTGTGGCTCGCCCAAGCCGATACGGCGCTGGCATCGGCACTGCGGTTTCACACCGGCGCGCCGCTCGTCGACCAACCGGGACTGGCTGCCTTTGCCTATATTCACGACGCAAGCGCAATGCCGGCGCTGGAAAGTTTTCCTCTCGGCGCAGCGGAATCGCCTGAGCAATCGGTGACCTTGCTGATCCGTGTCGAAGCCCTGACGGGCGGCACGCCGGTCGTGCTAAGCGGCCCTGGCATTCAGCATACCGCAACGATCGCGCCGGCCGGATTGCCGGAGCATTTCTGGCGCGAACGCGCCGCCCTCGGGCCGCTTTTTCCGTGCGGCGTCGATTGTTATCTCGTCTGCGGCAGCACGCTGATCGGCCTGCCGCGCACAACTCAAGCGAAGGTGAACTAATGTACGTTGCCGTCAAGGGTGGAGAACGCGCGATCGAAGCGTCGTGGCGTCTGCTCGACGAGGCACGTCGCGGCGATACGCGGCTGGCCGAACTCAGCGTCGCACAGATTCGCGAGCAATTGCGCCTCGCCGTCGCGCGGGTGATGACCGAAGGCTCGGTCTACGACGAAGAACTCGCCGCACTCGCGATCAAACAGGCCGCGGGCGACCTGGTCGAGGCGATCTTTCTGCTGCGGGCGTATCGCACCACGTTGCCGCGTTTCGGCTACACGAAAGCGATCGACACGGAAGCCATGCAGGTGGCGCGCCGCATTTCGGCAACCTTCAAGGACGTGCCCGGCGGCCAGGTGCTCGGCGCGACTTACGATTACACGCAACGTCTGCTGGATTTCGCGTTGCTCGCCGAAGGCGATGCCGGAACCGATGCAACGCGCGCTTCCCAACAGACCACTCCGTGCGCAGCGGAAGCCATGCCGCGCGTGGTCACGCTGCTCGACAAGGAAGGCCTGATCGAACAGGAACGCCCCACGCCGCACGCGCCGGAACCCGGCGACCTCTCGCGCGAACCGCTTGCCTTTCCCGCGAACCGCTCCACGCGCCTGCAGAATCTCGCACGCGGCGACGAAGGTTTCCTGCTCGCCATGGGCTACGCCACGCAACGCGGCTACGCGCACTCGCATCCGTTTGCCGGTGAGATCCGCTTCGGCACGATCGCTGTCGAAATGGAACTCGACGAGTTGGGTGAGACGGTCGAGATCGGCGATATCGATGTCACCGAATGCCAGATGATCAACCAGTTCGCCGGCAGCAGCGCGGTGCCGCCCACCTTCACGCAAGGTTATGGCCTCGCGTTCGGACACTCGGAACGCAAAGCGATGGCAATGGCATTGGTGGATCGCGCGTTGCGCGCTGAAGAGCTCGGTGAAACGCTCGCCTCGCCGACGCAGGACATCGAGTTCATGCTCTCGCACAGCGATAACGTCGAAGCGTCCGGCTTCGTTCAGCATCTGAAGTTACCTCACTACGTCGACTTCCAGTCCGAACTCGAACTCGTCAGACGCTTGCGTGCAAAGCATGGCGCAGAGGATAAAAGTCAGGATAACGAGCAAGGCAAGGATCAGCAGGAGCAAGCCGCATGAACGCGCCAGACACCTCCCTCACCACCGCTTCGTACGACAGCGCCGCGGACGGCTACAACTTCGCCTACCTCGACGAGCAGACCAAGCGCATGCTGCGCCGCGCGTTGCTCAAGGCGGTTGCGGTGCCGGGCTACCAGGTGCCGTTCGGTTCGCGGGAAATGCCCTTGCCATATGGCTGGGGCACGGGCGGCATTCAGGTCACCGCGGCGATCATCGGCAAGAACGATACGCTGAAGGTTATCGATCAGGGCTCCGACGAAACCACCAACGCCGTCAACATCCGCCGCTTCTTCGCTCGCACCACGGGCGTGGCGACCACGCGCCGCACAACCGAAGCGACGATCGTCCAGACACGTCACCGGATTCCCGAAGCGCCGCTCACCGACAGGCAGATTCTGGTCTATCAGGTGCCGATGCCCGAACCGTTATTTCGCCTGGAGCCGCGCGTCGCCGAATGCAAGAAGCTGCACGCATTGGCCGATTACGGGTTGATCAGCGTGAAGCTGTACGAGGACATCGTGCATCACGGCAGCATCGCCACCACGTACGACTACCCGGTGATGGTCAACCACCGCTATCTGAGCTCGCCCTCGCCGATTCCGAAATTCGACAACCCGAAGATGCATATGAACCCCGCGCTGCAATTGTTCGGCGCCGGCCGCGAGCGGCGCATTTACGCCATTCCGCCGTACACCGCCGTGCGCAGCCTCGACTTCGACGATCATCCGTTCGAAGTGCAGAAGTGGCAGCACGCGTGCGCGCTATGCGGATCGACGGAGAGCTTCCTCGACGAAATGATCGTCGACGACGCCGGCAAGCGCATGTTCGTTTGCTCGGATAGCGACTACTGCCATGAACGCCGCGGCGATCAGGACCTCGAGTTGCCCTCATATGAAGCGCGCAAAGGAGAAACCGCATGACGCCGCTGTTGAGCGCCCGCTCGCTCACCAAACAATTTGGCGGCCGTAACGGCTGCAGGAATGTCAGCTTCGATCTGTATCCGGGCGAAGTGCTATGCATCGTCGGCGAATCCGGCTCGGGCAAGACCACCCTGCTCAATACGCTGGCCCTGAAAACCGAAGCCGATAGCGGCTCGCTTCACTACACGGCCACGCATGGCGAGAAGCTCGATCTGCGCGCCTTGTCCGAACCGCGCCGGCGTCTGTTGATGCGCACCGAGTGGGGCTTCGTGCAGCAGAATCCGCGCGACGGTCTGCGCAACGGTGTCTCCGCCGGCGCGAACATCGGCGAGCCGTTGATGGCCGTCGGCGCGCGCCACTATGGCGATATCCGTCACACGGCAACGCGCTGGATGGAGCGCGTCGAACTCGACGCCACACGTATCGACGAATTGCCGGCGGCGTTTTCCGGCGGCATGCAGCAGCGCTTGCAGATCGCGCGCAATCTCGTCACCGGTCCGCGTCTCGTCTTCATGGACGAACCGACCGCCGGTCTCGACGTCTCGGTCCAGGCGCGCCTGCTCGATCTGCTGCGCACGCTGACCTCCACGCTGCATCTGTCGGTACTGATCGTGACGCACGATATCGGCGTGGCGCGCCTGCTTGCGCACCGTCTGATGGTGATGCAAGGCGGTGAAGTGGTCGAGGCGGGTCTGACGGACCAGGTGCTTGACGATCCGCAGCATCCGTACACGCAAACGCTGGTTTCCTCGGTCCTGCCGGTTTGAGGCTCACAATGCAATCCATTGAAACAAGCAAGCAATCGCAAGCCGCTGAACGCGCGTTCAGCGAGAACAATGCGCTGATGATACGCGCGGTCGGTATCGGCAAAACATTCACGCTGCATGGCCAGGGCGGCGTGCAGATCGAAGCACTCGCAGGGGTGTCGCTCAATGTCGAGCGCGGCGAGTGTGTCGTGCTGGTCGGGCCGTCAGGCGCGGGCAAGAGTACGCTGCTGCGCTGCCTGTACGGCAACTACCTGGCCAGCACGGGCTCCATTGCGATTCGCGACGCAGCGGCGGACAACGGGCAGCCGGTCTCGATTACCGACGCCGAGCCGCACGACGTGCTGCGCCTGCGCCGCGGCGTAGTGG
Source organism: Paraburkholderia agricolaris (assembly GCF_009455635.1). Taxonomy (NCBI): domain Bacteria; kingdom Pseudomonadati; phylum Pseudomonadota; class Betaproteobacteria; order Burkholderiales; family Burkholderiaceae; genus Paraburkholderia; species Paraburkholderia agricolaris. Next base: position 1,166,561 of record NZ_QPER01000002.1, on the reverse strand, counting down.
GTTATGTCAGCCAGTTTCTGCGCGTGATTCCGCGCGTGCCGACGCTCACGCTGGTCGCTGAACCGCTGCTGTCGCGCGGCGTGTCGGAAGGCGAAGCCGATGAGCGCGCCGCGGCCCTGCTGGCGAGGTTGAATGTGCCGAGGCGTCTGTGGACGCTCGCGCCGGCGACCTTCTCCGGCGGTGAACAACAGCGCGTGAACATTGCCCGCGGCCTGATCGCCGGTCATCCGGTGTTGCTGCTCGACGAGCCCACGGCCTCGCTCGACGCGGAGAACCGCGACGTGGTCGCCGATCTGATCGTTGAAGCACGCGAGCGCGGTGCGGCGATTGTCGGTATCTTTCATGACGAAGATACCCGCAACAAGGTCGCTACGCGCCGCCTCGAACTCCAGCCGCCGCTACGGCACTAATTGACACGAAGCGGCACTACACTGAGCCACCAGACTGAACCAATAAGCTGAACCACTGAGTTGCACACTGAGTCGAAGCACTGCGGTGCAATACTCAAGACTGACTACGGAGCAAGTCGATGTTGATCAGGAACGCTCGCATCGTGACGCGAGACGAAGTATTTACCGGTGTAATACGCATCGAAGACGGCGTGATTCGCGACGTCGAGCGTGGCACGACCGCGGCGCGCGAAGCGGAAGATTGGGACGGCGATTATCTGTTGCCGGGCCTGATCGAACTGCATACGGACAATCTGGAAAAGCATCTGGCACCGCGCCCGGGCGTGCAATGGAATACCGACGCCGCCTTCGTGATCCACGACGCGCAAGTGGCGGCGGCCGGCATCACCACGGTATTCGATGCTCTCGCAATCGGTTCGCGCTCGAATGTGGGACTGCGCGGCCGCGATCTGCAAACCCAGTGCGCCGAGTCCCTCACCCGCTTCTCGGAGCGCAAGCTGCTGCGCGCCGACCACTTTCTGCATCTGCGCTGCGAGATCGCCACCGCCGACGTGGTCGAGGTGTTCGATTCGCTGTGCGAGCATCCGTTGCTGCGGCTCGCCTCAGTGATGGATCACACGCCTGGCCAGCGTCAATGGCACGACCGCGAACAATGGCGCCGCTTTCAGGAACGTAACGGCAAGCTGACCGACGAACACGTGGCGACCGCGCTGGCCGAACTGACCGTCGAACAGGAACGTTATGCCGATATGCACCGGCGCGAGATCGTCGCGCGCTGCAACCGGCTCGGCATTCCGGTGGCAAGCCATGACGACACGCTGATCGAACACGTTGAACAGGCCAAGGCCGAAGGTATCGTCCTGGCGGAATTTCCGACCACCCGCGTCGCCGCCGAGACAGCACGCGAGCACGGCATTTCGACCATCATGGGGGCGCCGAATATCGTGCGCGGCGGTTCGCATTCCGGCAATGTGTCGGCGCTCGAACTGGCGAAAGCCGACCTGCTCGATATTCTGTCCTCGGATTACGTGCCTTCCAGCTTGATGACGGCCGTGTTCGAACTCGTCAGCAAGGCCGGCTGGACACTGCCGCGCGCCATGGCGACGGTCTCCGCCGAACCGGCCCGTACAGCGGGCTTGCATGACCGCGGGGCGATCGAAGCGGGTTTGCGTGCGGACTTCGTTCGAGTCACGATGCTCGACACCCTGCCGGTGCCGCGCGCAACCTATCGCGCCGGAGCGCGGATCGTTTGACGAGCGGGTTCAGGCCTCGCTGGGTACGGGCAGCAGCGGTTCCACCGCTGCCCAGCGCGTCCAGCGGGGCGTGCGGTCAGGGGCTTCGACGCGCAGGGTGCGTGAGCCGTCGTCGAAAACGAGGGATTCGATATTGAACGCGCTGCCCTCTTCAACGCCGGCGTCGCGCACGTGACCGGATTGGTAGGTGAAACTGAGATTGCCTTCACGCAACAGGTCGAGGTAGGTATCGAAGTCAGTTGTTGATGAACGTGTGGCCCAACGATTCAGGAGGGTGGCGGCGATTTCGGCGTCGTACATTCTGGACCTCTCTGGGCATAAGCCGTATCCCGACTATAGCTGAAAATTCAGTATTGTGCTGCACCGCACCATTGCCCGTCCACTATCGCTCCACTCAACCGCTCTCCATGACAGATCTCGCTCCAAACAGGCATTCTCCGCGCATGTCTTGCGTCATCTGCGCCTACAACGAAGCGCCCCGCATCGGCGCGGTGCTCTCCGTAGCCTGGGCTCACCCTTTGCTCGGCGAGATCATCGTGGTGGACGACGGTTCGACCGACGGCACCGCTGAAATAGTCGAACGCTTTCCGTCCGTGCGGCTGATTCGAGGCGGCGAAAACCGCGGTAAAAGCGCTGCAATGGCAAGCGGAATCGCTGCGGCCACAGGTGAGTGGCTCATGCTGCTCGACGCCGATCTGAAAGGGCTAACGGCCGAGTGCATCAGCGCGCTCGCCCTTCCCGTTTTACAAGGCAAGGCGCAAGTCAGCCTGAGCCTGCGCCAGAACAGCCTGCTCGCATTTCGCGCGATCGGCCTCGATTTTGTTTCAGGCGAACGGGTTGTCAGAAAAACGCTGTTGAGCGAAGTTCTGCAGGAAGTTCACGGCATGCCGCGTTTCGGGGTCGAAGTGTTCATGAACCGCCGTATCATCGAACGCCGCCTGCCGATCGCGGTCACGCACTGGCCGCGCGTCACCCAGGCTCGTAAAACCGAGAAACTCGGCTATTGGAAAGGCCTGCGCGCGGAGTGGCGCATGATCGCGGACCTCTTCAAGGCGGTCTATCCGCTCGCGCTGATTTCGCAGACCTTCCAGTTACTCCGTCTGCGTATCGACGATCACCCACGGGCGAGTTTTGCGGCACGGATGAAAAAAGTGCCGGACTAGTCCGCACTGAAACGCTCACGTTCCCAGCGCCGGATCTCGACGTTTCATTCCGTTGCCGCCGGCAATGCGCTGCGCCCTCTAGTTGCCAGCGCAGCGAAACTCACCGCACCGAGCATCAACGGACAGTAGAGCGTCGCGAAGCGCCACAGTACCAGTGCCGTGGCGATGCTCGCTCGCGGCACCCAGTTGGCGAACGCTGCGGCGAGTGCAATATCGCCGGTGCCGCCGCCTGCGGGCACGCCGGTCCACAGCGCGGCATGCAGGGCAACCGCCTGCACGGCCAGAACAAAACCCAAGGGCAGATGGTAGCCAAGCTCGCGCAAAATAAACCACAGCGCGCCATAGCGAAGCAGCCATTGCTGGGTAGTCAGCACCAGTAGCGCGGCAAGCCGCCACTTGGAGCCGCCCACCAGTTCCCGCCATTGCCGGCCGACGCTGTGGCAAAAGCGCGATACCCTCGCCCGGCGCTCGTGCAGCCACCGGACCCGCCGGCCCGTGGCATCCAACGTTGCCGCCACGCGCTGACGGTACAGCCAGCAGACACCCGCGAGACACGCACCGCCGGCAAGAACCGCCAGCACGAGCGGTGCGCTCGCGTGCGGCATCAATTGCATCAGTGGCCCGAAAGCAAACAGCAAGGAGACCGGCACGGCGGTTGTGAAGAACGCGAGATCGAGCGCCTGATCCGCGCTGACCACCGTTGTCGCCAGCGACCACGACGCCCCGGCGCGCTGCAGCAAGCCGATATTGACGCCATAGCCTGCCGCGCCCAACGGCGAAACCAGAAACGCGAAATCGGCCAGCAAGGTGATGCCGACTGTGCGCAGGAAACTCACGCGCAATCCGAGCGCGGTTTGTATCAGATGCAGTTTGCCGGCCTTGGCGAGGCCACTGAGCGCGGCGCTCGCGGCAAGCGCGACAAACACATAGAGAGGAACGCCGCCCAGCCCCGCAAAGGCCGCATGCGAATTGAGAGCGAATGGCGCGCCGACGGCGAGGCCGATACCGGCCAGCGCCACCAGCACTGCTGCTTTACGCGTATGAGATCTGATCAACGAGTGCCCCGGCAAGTGCGGCAAGGCCCGGTTTTCCGCACGCGAAGCAAGGCGAGCGCTGCTTCGCGTGTGAAATCGAGGCCGTCCGAGGCCTCATGATAACCACTCGACGCTGCGGTTTCGTGACTAACGACTAGCTAACGCTGCGGGACTGGAGACACCGCGAAACACGCTTGCGCTTAACTCGAAAGCGGCACGCGCTCCGGTTCGTCCGCATCGAACCACGCTGGATTACGCTCGGCAATGGGACCGAGCGACATCAGAATTTCGCGCAGGTGGTTGCGCATCGCCTCTTCAGCAGCGCTCGGGTCGTGCGCGCGCAGGCCGGCCAGAATCCTGGCATGCTGGCGGATCAGCAGATCGAACGGCGACACGTCGGGCATGCTCAGATAGCGCACGCGGTCCATCTGCGCCTTGATGTCCTGAATCGTTTCCCAAGCCGCCGTGCAGTCGATCGCCTGCGCAATCGCGTAATGAAACGCCTCGTCGAGCGCGAGGAAAGCGGCCGTGTCGTTCGCTTTCGCCGCAAGCCGCTGGTCGCGAAGATTGTCAGCAAGGGCCTGCAACTGCTCGTCGGTGATCGACACGGCGGCCTTGCGCACCACCGCCGTTTCGATCGCCTCGCGAATGAAACGCCCTTCGCGCACCTGGCGCGGTGAAATGCGCTTCACGAAAGTGCCACGCTGCGGCAATACCTGCAGCACGCCCGCTTCGACCAGCTTGATGAACGCTTCCCGCACCGGTTGCCGCGACACCTGAAACATGTCGGACACTTCTTTCTCCGAAAGTGGCGTACCCGGCACCATCTGACCGGCGAAAATCGCCTCGCGCAGCGCGCGGAAAATCTGCTTGCCGATCGGCTCGTGCGAGTCGAACGAGACGCTCCCGGTCAGGTCCGGCAGTTCGACGCGCGCGCCGGCCTGGACGCTCGCGCGGCGCCGCGTGCGAGGCGCAACGGGCGTGGCATCGGAGGAGAAAGGAGACGCGCTGGCGTGGAGGTTCTTGGTCGGCATCGGGAAAACAGCGAATAGCGGCGAATAAATAGCAGGGCGACGGCGCACCAGACATAGCGGCTCAGGTGTGCTGCACCATACTACCATGCACGTTTTATCTCCAGCGGAGCCACCCGCGGCTCACGAATCCACACCAGCGAACACACCGCGCCGAGCACCGCAATCGCACCCGCCAGCACGAACGCACTGGTGTAGTTACCGTGCGTCGCTTCGACGATAAAACCGGTCACCGCCGGTCCGATCACGCCGGCCAGATTCGCCAGCAGGTGCACAAAGCCACCCACGCCGCCGACGTGCTCGCGCGGCACGGTGTCCTGAATCACGGCCCAATACACCGCGCCCGTCACATACAGGAAGAAGATCGACACCGACATCAACGCGACCGCACTCTGAGTGCTGGCGACGCGCCCGGCCAACGCCACGCACACCGCCGCTGCGCCGAGGCAACTACCCAGCACGAGCTTGCGCGACAGCAACGGTTTGCCGGTCAGGCGCAAGATGAAGTCCGAGATGAAACCGCCCGCCGCGAGGCCGATACTGCCAAGCAGCCACGGAATCACCGTGGCGAAACTCATATCGCGCAAACTCAGGTGGTGCGCTTCGGTCAGATAGGTCGGGAACCACGACAGGAAGAAGAACAGTACGTAGTTGTATGAGAAGAATGCAAAGGCGGTCGCAAGAATGATCGGTTTCTTCAGGAAGTGCCGCAGGCCGAGCCGCTCGCCGTCAGCCGAATGTGCGATCGCCTGTTCGTCTGCCTGGCCGGCGCGGATCAGTTCGATCTCGTCAGGTGTGACGCGCGTGTTTTCGTGCGGGTGTTCAGTCGTCGTTGCCGCCCACAAGACGAGCCACAGGAGCCCCAGCAACATGATCGCGACAAAGGCCCAGCGCCAGCCGAACTGCACCGCCATGAAGCCGACCACCGGGCCCGCCAGCGCGCCGCCGAGCGGGGTCCCCGAACTGATCACGCCAATTGCGCTCGCGACTTCCTTGCGCGGGAACCAGTTGTTGACCATCTTGCTGTTCGATGAACTGAACGGCCCCTCGCCCATGCCGAACAACACACGCAGCACGATCAGTGAACCGATGCCGCTGGCTAGCGCGGTCGCGCCGCAGAATACCGACCACACGCCCATCGCCGTGCCGAATACGCGTTTCGCGCCGACCTTGTCCGACAGCACGCCGCCGACAAAGTTGAACAGCGCATAGCCGATGAAAAAACTGCTGAACACGATGCCCATTTGCGCATGCGAGAAGTTCAGGTCTTTCTGGATCAGCGGGGCGGCAATCGACAGCGCTGCGCGGTCGAGGTAGTTAATGACGCCGGCCAGAAACAGTAGCGCGACAACGAACCAGCGTTGACTCTTGATCATCAGGTGTCTCCTTCGGGTCGCCTCTTGATGGGCGTTTGATTAGCTTAAGTCGTTTGATTGGCCTGGCAGCGCGCAGGAGGTAAATGCGACGCCTCTGGCCTCGATCGGTGTCTAGTCGAAGTTCAGATGCACCTTCATCGACTGCGAGCGGTCGAGCGCCACTTCGAACGCACGGTTCGCGTCGCTCATCGCGAATGCATGAGTCATCAGCGGTTTAAGGTCGACCTTGCCGGCGGCGATCTCTTCGGCGGCAATGGCGTACTCACTGGTGAAGCGGAACGAGCCTTGATAGCGGAGTTCTTTCGACATCACGAGATTCGCCGCCACCGGCGACTGACCGGCAGGCAGATTGCCCACCTGAATCACCGTGCCGCCCGCGCGTGCCGCACGCAGCGCCGTATCGAGACCCGCGGGACTGCCCGATGCCTCAATAACGACGTCGAACGTGCCGCGTTGCGCGGACCATTGATCGATCGTCGCGCTATCCGCGGCGTTCACGATCTGATCCGCACCGAGTTGCTGCGCGACCTGCAACGCACGATCCGACAGATCCAGTGCGACCACGCGATGAGCACCCGCGCGGCGCGCCACGCTCAGCAGAATGCAACCGATCGGCCCGCACCCTACCAGCAACACGCTCGCACCGACGAGCGAGCCGGCCTGCTTCACCGCATGCAACGCGACGGCGAGCGGCTCGGCCATCGACGCCTGCGCAAAATCGACGCCATCCGGCACAGGCACGCACTGCCGCGCCGCGACGACGATGTACTGGCGAAACATGCCCTGGGTGTGCGGGAACGTCGATGCACTGCCCATGAAGCGCATGTTCAGACAATGATTCGGCATGCCGCCGACGCAAAAACGGCACGTTCCGCAGGCGAGGCCCGGATTGACCGCAACACGCCGCCCAGGCATCAGGCCGCTCTCCGCGCTCACCCCCTCGCCGAGCGAATCGATCTCACCGGCCACCTCGTGTCCAAGCACGAACGGCTCGCGTACCGCGAAATCGCCGCTCTTTCCTTTGAAGTAGTACGACAGATCCGAACCGCAAATACCGCCGGCGCGCACGCGCACACGCACCTGACCGGGACCGGGCACGGGCGGATCGACTTCGTCGATGCGGATCAGTTTAGGTTCGTGAAGTACGGCTGCAAGCATGGTGAACTCCGGTATGGCAAAGATCGCGCGCTCAGTGCTGCGCGATGGAAGACGAAGATGAAGATGGCAATGCTTGCGCTGCTGTTTGCGCCGATGCGGCCCCGCCGCCGCTCCAGTCGTGCAGATCGCCACCGCGCCGCAAGGGCGCCGTTTCGGGCAACGCAAAGAGCGAGACAGCCGAGACGATGCCGAGCACCGCCACGTAAATGATTAACGCGAGCGAATTGCCATGCGTGGCCTGAATCAGTTTGACCGCCAGCAGACCGAGTACCCCGCTGCCGAGCAAAGAGCCGATCTGCCAGATCAGTGCAATACCGCTGCAACGCACGCGCGCAGGGAACAGTTCGGGGAACAGCGCTGCCTGGGGTGCATAGCAGAGACTGTGGCCCACACTAATGGCGAGAATCATCACGAGCTGGATCGCTGCGCGATTGCCGCTGTCGATTGCCATGAAGAACGGCACCACCAGCGCCACGTGCAATAACGCTCCCGCAATAAAGGTCGGCCGCCGCCCAATCCGATCGGACAGCGCGCCGGCGAGTGGAATCGTCACGAGTTCGAGCGCTACCGCCACGATCACCGTTTCGAGCAGCATGCTTTGCGCAATGCCGTGTGCCTTGCCGTAAGCGAGCACGATCATCGTGTACATCGCAAACGCGCACGCCTCGATCAATTTGGCGCCGACGCCTTTGACGATCGTCGGACCGAACTGCTGCACCACTTCCACCACCGGCCGCGAAGCAACCGCCTTGGTTTGCTGGATCGTCGCAAAGATCGGCGACTCTTCAGTGCGCAAGCGGATATACAGACCCACGGCGACCAGCAGCGCGCTGGCGAGAAACGGAATGCGCCAGCCCCAGTCGAGCAGTTGCGCCGGCGTCAAGCTCACGCTGAGCAGCGCGAACAGACCCGACGGAATCAGAAAACCGGCCGGTGCGCCGAGTTGCACGAGACTGGCAAAGAAACCGCGCCGCGCCGGCGGTGCGTATTCGGCGGTGAGCAACACGGCGCCCGCCTGCTCGCCCCCCACGCCGAAACCTTGCAGCACGCGAATCACGATCAGCGCGATCGGCGCCCAGATTCCGATCGACTGATAGTCAGGCAGCAGCCCAATCACGAACGTGCCCAAACCGACAATCAGGATCGTCACGATCAAGGCCTTCTTGCGGCCGACGCGATCGCCGAAATGACCGAACACGATGCCGCCCAGCGGCCGCGCGAGGAACCCGACGGCGTAGGTAGCAAAGGCGGCGAGCGTGCCGATCAGCGGGTCGGCGGACGGGAAAAACTTCTGGCCGAATACCAGCACGGCCGCCGTACCGTAGACGAAGAAATCGTAGTACTCGGCCGCGGTACCAATAGTCGAGGCGAAGGCCACGCGGCGCAGCATGGCGGTGCTGGCCGGCGCGGCGGCTTGCGGACGTGCTGGGTTCACGCGTGTCTCCCTGATTGTGTAGTTAGGGTTGGTCTGGCGAAATCAGATCACCAGTTCCACAGCGTCCCGTCTTCAAGACGCGCGACGGGCAAATAGGCCGGGTCGTACGGATACCGCGCGGCAGCGGCTTCGTCGATATCGACACCATGGCCCGGCGCTTCGCCGGGGTGCATCATGCCGCGCTCGAAGCGCCATGCATGCGGGAATACGTCGAGCGCTTCCTGCGGAAAACCCATGTATTCCTGCACGCCGAAATTCGGCACCCACAGGTCGAAATGCAACGCCGCGCCCATGCACACCGGCGACAGATCCGACGGTCCGTGGCAACCGGTTCTCACCTGGTAGAGCGAAGCAAAATCAGCAATGCGCCGCAGATGCGTAATGCCGCCCGCGTGGGTCAAGGTCGCACGGATATAGTCGATCAACTGCTCCTCGATCAACTGCTTGCAATCCCAGATGCTGTTGAATACTTCACCGACCGCGATCGGCGTAACCGTATGCTCGCGAATCAGCCGGAAGCCGGCCTGGTTTTCGGCGGGCGTGGGGTCTTCCATCCAGAACAAGCGATACGGCTCGACCGATTTACCCAGACGCGCGGCTTCGATCGGTGTCAAACGGTGATGGACGTCATGCAGCAAATGCGTGTCGAAGCCGAATTTTTCGCGCACCGCATCGAACAGCTTCGGCACGAAGTCGAGATACTTTTCCGACGACCAGCTCTGCTCCTCGACCGCGCCCTTGGTGGCCGGCTCATACATGCCACTGCCTTTCGATACGCCGTACACCGAGCGCATGTTCGGCACGCCGCATTGAATGCGAATCGCCTGATAGCCGGCTTCGATGTGTTCCGCGTAACGGTCGAGCGCTTCGGGAATGTCGCGGCCGGTGGCGTGGCCGTACACCATCACGCCGTCTCGCGAGGCGCCGCCGAGCAGCTTGTACAACGGCATGCCGGTTACCTTGCCCAGAATGTCCCAGAGCGCCATATCCACGGCGGCGATTGCGGTCATCGTGACGGGACCGCGACGCCAGTACGCGCCTTTGTACAGGTATTGCCAGGTGTCTTCGATACGGCCGGGATCGCGCCCGATCAGCATTGGGCAGACGTGATCTTTCAGGTATGAGGCGACCGCCAGTTCGCGGCCGTTCAGCGTGGCATCGCCAATGCCGTGCACGCCTTCGTCCGTGACGATTTTCAGCGTGACGAAATTGCGGCCCGGGCACGTGACGATCACGTCGGCGCGAACGATCTTCATGACATCTTCCTTGCAGAAACGAGCCGCGAACCGCGCGGAACGCGCAGCATGCGACTGGCAGTTTTTTCATGTCGGCTTCGAGCCCGGGTTGAGGCGGAAAATCACCTTTATCAACCTGTCTTAAACCGTTTGAACGATGCTACCATACAAGTATATCAACACGTCAAATCAGGGTTTTCCCGCTGAACGGCGTCGTTCGCAGCCTTTTCCGCTCTGTTCCGATACATGGATTTCATGACATGACCGCAGCCGCCACCTTGCCCCGCCTTGCCCGCCACGCACTGCCCACGCTGCAAACGCATCTGCTGTCACCGCAATGGCAGGAACCGCGCATCGGCATCATTCATCTGGGGATTGGCAACTTCCATCGCGCGCATCAGGCCCTCTATACGGAAGAAGCCATGCTTGCCGCGGGTGGGGACTGGGGCATTTGCGGCGTCACGCTGCAAGGCGATGTCGGCAAGCGTGATGCGTTGATGGAACAGCAAGGCCTGTATAGCGTGGTGGAACGCGGGCCGCAGGGCGCCAAAGTGACGGTTGTACGGGCGCTGCGCGAGGTGCTTGCCATGCCGCACGATCGCGCCGCCCTGTTCGCGCGACTCGCGGATCCGCTGGTGCGGATCGTCTCGCTCACGGTCACCGAGAAGGGCTATTGCCGCGACCCGAAAACCGGCGACGTCGCGCTGGACGATCCCGCCGTCGCGCACGATCTGGCTCACCCGCTCGAACCGCGCACAGTGCCGGGCATTCTCGTCGCGGCCTTGCGCACGCGGCGCGACGCGGCGAACGCTCAACCGTTCACGGTTCTCTCGTGCGACAACCTTTCTCATAACGGCGCCGCGCTGCGCCAGGTGGTCTGTTCGTTCGCACGCCAGACCGATCCCGCGTTGGCCGACTGGATCGCCGCTGAGGTCGCATTTCCGTCGACGATGGTCGACCGTATCGTACCGGCCACCACCAGCGCCGAATGCGCCACGGTGGCCCACGAGATCGTTTATCAGGATGCCGTACCGGTGCCCTGCGAACCGTTCCGCCAATGGGTCATTGAAGATCGTTTTCCGGCGGGACGTCCTGCATGGGACGCAGTCGGTGCGCAGCTCGTCGAAGACGTCACGCCGTTCGAACTGGCGAAGCTGCGCATGCTGAACGGCACACACTCCACGCTGGCTTATCTGTCGATGCTCGGCGGCTTCGAGACGATCGACGCCGCGATCTCCCACCCCGCCATGCGCACGCTCATTCACTCGATGATGACGCAGGAAATCGCACCGACGCTGACCATGCCCGCATCATTCGACCTGCCTGCCTATCGGGACGCCTTGCTCGAGCGTTACACGAACCCGGCACTGAAACATCGCTGCGCGCAGATCGCAATGGACGGCAGCCAGAAGATTCCACCGCGTCTGCTCGCCACGATTGCGGCGCGGATCGACGCGGGTCAATCGTTCACGCGTCTGGCGCTGGCCGTAGCAGCCTGGATGACGTTTTTGCGCGGCCATGCGGACGATGGCACGCGGTATGAAATCAGCGATCCGCTGGCCAGCCGGTTGAAGTCACTCGCGGCTTCCGCGCATGGCGAGCCGCAGGCGCTGATGGACACTTTATTGTCGGTACGCGAAGTGTTTCCGCCTGATCTGGCCGCGCTGCCGGAGTTCAGAAAAGCGCTTCGACACGCCTTGCAGTTGCTTCACGAAAACGGCGCACGGGGAGCCATAGCCGCTTCGCAATGACGCTTGCTGTTCGGCGGCGCTCTGCATAATCAGCAACCGAGCAGCGCCTCAGGCCGTCGGCTCCGCCTCACGGCCTTCCGTTGCCCCTTCGCGCGCCTGTTCCAGCTTGCGTGCATCGAGCACGTCCTGATAGCGCAGATACCCGCACCGTCCACCGGATTTGGCCGCATACATTGCCGCGTCGGCATTGAGCAGCAACTCCTCGACCGTGGCGCTGTCGTCCGGAAACTGGCTTATGCCGATGCTCGCGCCCACCGTCATCCTTTGTCCGTCGATCAGCAATTCCTCGTTCAACGCGTCCATGATCCGCGAGGCAATCCCCGGTGCGGCCTCGGCGGAACGCGGTCCCTCGACCAACACGATGAACTCGTCGCCGCCGAGGCGCGCGGCAACATCCGCCGAACACAGCACCCGCTTCAGCCGGTGCGCCACCGCGGCTAACACCTTGTCCCCAATCGAATGACCGAACTGGTCGTTGATCTGCTTGAAGCGGTCGAGGTCGACGAACAATACTGCGATCCCTTCCTCACGCCGCGTGGCCTCCTCGATAGCGGCCCCGAGTTTCTGCATGAACAACATGCGGTTCGGCAGGCCGGTCAAGCCATCGTGCGTGGCGAGATGCACGAGCTCGCGCTGCTTGGTATGCAGCGCGTCCATTTGCGACTTGATTTCCCGGCGTAGACGATCAAAGCAGCGCGCCAGTATGCCGATCTCGTCGGTCCGTTTGAGCGGCAGTGTTTCCATTGCGTGCTCGGCGAACAGATGCGTTGCGGCGTGCGCGAGAATGTGCAAAGGCTTGGTCAGCGCACGTGCAAACAGAATTGCCAGAAACAGCGCCAACACGCTGAAGATCAACACCATGCGAATGATTCTATTACCCAATTGGGTCGCGCCGGACAGTACGTTATCGAGCGGCTTGCCGAGACCGATGACGATAAAGCGGTTGCCCTCGGAGGCGCCGAACGGCCTGCGTACGAAAGCCAGCACCTGACCGGCCGCCTGCCGCGGCCGCACCAGACCGTTCAGCAGAACTTCGCTTTCTGTCTGTTCGAAGAGCGGCTTGGTGGCGGAGAAACTGTCCTGCATCAGCACGCGGCGCCCCCGATCGAAGCCGAACGTTTTCGAAACATCCGGATGAACCAGGAAGTCGCCCCATTCGTTGGCAAGGTAAACCTGATAATCGCTCGGCAAATCGCTCTGTAAACGGTTGAGCAGGCGGGCCAGATCGATATCGATAATGACCACGCCCACCACCGCCCCACTCGCGTCCGCCACCGGCGTGCCGAGCCGCAGTGTGGGTTTGCCCTCGGCGGCATGCGTACCGTACTCGTGATTCACCAGGATCGGCGAGGTGTAAATGCGCCCAGGCGAGAACGCCAGCGTATCGAACACATACGCAAACTGGCCTTTCTCCTGCAAGCTGTTGCCCTCGACCCGCACGAGGCCGTCCCCATCGCGATCGAAACGGATCAGTTCGAGTCCGTAGTGCTTGCGGGTAATCAGACGGATTTGCAGATACTCGGGATGGTGAACCATGAAGCTGGCATACACCTTCGCCAACTGCTCGCGCGGCGCATTCGCCCCCATGCCGTTGTCCGTGCGCACGACGTCCGCTGAAAACGGCAAGCTCGCGAGGACCAGCGCGTCCGCGCCGACGTCGTCGATCGCCATGGAAAAGCGCTGGCCCAGCAGCTCGGTAGATGTCAGCAGGCTGCGTTCGGCTTCGTTCACCAGCATCGTACGGTTGGCACGATACGTGTAATAACCGGTCGCGCCGGACGCGAGCACACCAATGCACGCAAGCAGAATCGATAACTTGAACGTCAGGCCGGGACGTATCATCAAAAGCGCTCCGACCTGTCACCGGACACGATTCGGGTCCATAGTTCTTCGCGCCGCTGAATATCTTCCACTGGACCGATCCAGACGATGTGCGCCTGGTCGTTGCCTTCCGCCGGCGCCGTCAACGTGTTGGCGAGCCCCTGACGTTGCGTCAGCAACGCACTGACGTCCGGTTCGATCATGTAGTTGATCCAGGCAAGCGCGAGCTCGCGATCCTTGGCCGAACGCGTCATCGCCCAGCAGTCGAGCCAGGCGAGCGCCCCTTCGTCGGGGATCACGTAGCCCACGTCGGCACCGGCGCGGCGCAACGATTCAACCTGCTGGGTGCCATAGTTACCGAACATCAAGGCAACTTTATGCTGGACGAAGTACGCGGTCGCTTCTTCCGGCACCGTGTAATAGGTCAGCAGGTTACGGCGCAGATCGACGAGCTTGCGGGCAATCACGCGCATCTGCGTAGCATCGAGCTGGAACGGATGGGGATATCCGAGCGCCAGCGCGGTGAACGAGAAATTATGCTGGGCGCTATTGAAGTCCAGAACCTTGCCGCGGTAACGCGGGTTCCACAATTCCCGCATCGAGCGCGGCGCAACGGCGAACTGCTTACGGTCATAGATCAGCCCCATCGACGAATACGTGAATGGAATCGCGTACACCTTGCCCGCTGAGGTCAGCCCTTCAATCGATGAGCGCGCCTGAAACCGCGCCAACTGTTTCTTCGTATTCGGCAGACTGGCCAGGTCGAGCGGCGCCAGCAGATTCGCGCGGGTATAGCGCTCGATTTCGGCGGTGTTGGCCGCGAGCACATCGAACGGCGGCGTATCCTGGGCATGCATCTGCGCCCACAGCGCCTCGTCGGAATCGACCCACGTGACTTCAACCTTCGCGTTGTAGCGCGTTTCGAAAGTCTTGACGACGTCCGTGTCGGCATAACCTGGCCAGGCCAGCACCCGCAAAACTTTGCCGGCCGCCGCGACGGGCGCTGACGACAAAAGGCTAGCGCAAATAGCGGCATTTATCAGCAACGTCAAAAAACCAGAAACCCCGCGGCCGCGCAACGCATTCACGCGCGCCGCCACGACTGCAATTCGACACCAGAGCGATGGTTTGAAACAGCGCATTTCATCTGCCATCGAAATCGTTAGCATATACAACACCGCTTAGCAGAATGTCATTAAGACGAACGCAAACAGACGCGCCGCGTTTAACTGCGGACCTCGTACTCAATGACTTTGTTCAGACAGAAACCGATACATTCGCACGCTGCGAAGCCAGATGTGCAAAGCGTTGATAATAGCGCCAAGTAATGCATTTTTGGTTCCGGCCGCTGCCCAATCGATAAAAACAATCGGTCAGGCGTGGTTTGACAAATTTAACAAATGCGCTCAACTGTATTTAACGGTAGTTCAAGGGAAATCTTTAACTTATCGACAGTCAATTGAAACAATCGCGAGCACTGTAATAATCCGCAATAATCAACGGAAAATAAGCGCCATTCAATACCGGTTTTGTCGGCACCACGCATCCTGCGAACTATCCGCCGAGTTTCTCCATTGACCATCCCTGACTAACCCCCGCCTAACATTAGCCAACTTGTTTACGACATCGTTACAAGACCGGTAGCGGCGCATCAAATCAATGCAATGCGCATGACGTCCTGTCGAATCCTCACCACATTCAAGCCTTAAAAGCTATTGCCATCCGCCATCCGGTGTTTCACTAGCTACCCAATCTTTTTGAACTGATAAGCTTGGCGCGCGCTGCTGGCCGCCCCGGCCGGCAGCTTCAACCCAAGCCCGGTCGTAAGTCGCACCGGGCGTCCCGCAGCGGCACAACCGCATACGGGAGTATTTGAACTACCACCGAGGAGTTAAACAGTGAAAAAACTGCTAGCGGCTTTGACGGTTGCTCTGCTTGCCACCGTCTCGATTGGCGCACACGCTAAAGATTGGTCGACTATCCGTTTCGGCGTTGACGCCAGCTACCCCCCGTTTGAGTCCAAGGGCTCGGACGGCAAGCTCGTTGGCTTCGACATCGACCTCGGCAATGAAATCTGCGCGCGCCTGAAGGCCAAATGCGTGTGGATCGAAAACGACTTCGACGGCATGATCCCGGCCCTGAAGGCGAAGAAGTTCGACGGCGTGCTGTCGTCGATGTCCATGACGCCGCAACGCGCTGAACAGATCGCTTTCTCGTCGAAGCTGTTCAATACGCCGACGCGCCTCGTCACGAAGAAGGGTTCGGGCATCCTGCCGACCGCCGATTCGCTGAAGGGCAAGGCGGTTGGCGTCGAGCAAGGCACGATTCAGGAAACCTACGCGAAAACGTACTGGGAACCGAAGGGCGTGAAGGTCGTGCCGTATCAGAACCAGGACCAGGTCTACGCAGACTTGCTGTCGGGCCGTCTTGACGCATCGCTGCAGGACGCGGTTGAAGCTGAAATCGGCTTCCTGAAGACGCCGCGCGGCGCGGGCTATGATTTCGCGGGCAAGGATCTGGTCGACGAGAAGGTCCTCGGCAACGGCGCGGGTATCGGCATGCGCAAGGAAGACACCGATCTGAAGGCGAAGGTCGACAAGGCAATCGCCGACATCATCAAGGACGGTACGTACAAGAAGCTCGAGAAGAAGTACTTCGACTTCGACGTGTACGGCAGCTAAGCCGGCCACGCGCGCCTGAAGGCGCGCTTGTTCAGGCTTGCAAGGAACGGGCTCCGCAGCATACGGAGCCCGTTTTGTTTGGCGGCGCGCTTTGCACTCCGATTGCCGCGCCCGCCGCGCGAATCACGCACGGCGCCGCAGAAAACCACGCGCCGCGTCATATCGGCTAAGATCGTGCGACAGCGGCGCCGCACAGCGGGCCGCCGGCAACCGGCCATGAAGCACCCCGTTTCCTCCTGTAATCAACGACATAGCGCGGCACGCTCGCCATGCCCGCGGATTTGAAAACCATGCAAACCCAAACCCATCCGCTGATTGCCCCGACGCTCGGCACCGCCCGTAATCTGACGAGTTTTCACTATGGTCCCGGCGGCGGGCAGAAGATTTACATCCAGTCGTCGCTACATGCCGACGAGCTGCCTGGCATGCTGGTCTCGTGGGCGCTGCGCCGCAAGCTCGCCGCGCTGGAAGCCGCCGGCAAGGTGCGCGGCGAGGTCGTGATCGTGCCGGTGGCCAATCCGATCGGTCTGAACCAGCACTTTCTCGGCCATCTGACGGGCCGCTTCGAGACCAACACCGCGCAGAACTTCAACCGCAACTTCTACGAGCTGTCGGCGCTGATCCAGCCTGGCATCGAAGCGCGCCTGAGCGACGACATCGACGCCAATCGCACGGCAATCCGCGCGGCGATGCGCGAAGCGCTCGACGCACAAGCGCCCGCAACCGAACTCGAATCGCAACGGCTGGCGCTGCAAAAGCTTTCGTATGACGCCGACGTCGTGCTCGATCTGCATTGCGACTGGGAAGCCGCGATGCACGTGTACACGAATCCCGACCTGTGGCCGGAAGTCGAGCCGCTCGCCCGCTACCTGGACGCCAAGGCGTCGCTGCTGGCGCTGAATTCGGTCGGCAATCCGTTCGACGAAATCCACAGCTTCTGCTGGTCGGATCTGCGCGGCCGTTACGGCGACCGTTTCCCGATTCCGAACGGCTCGGTCTCGGTCACGATCGAACTACGCGGCCAACGCGAAGTGTCATACGAGTACGCCGAGCAGGACGCTCAGGCGATCATCGAGTATCTGACCTCGCGTGGCGTGATCGACGGCACGGCGGCGCCGCTGCCGGCGCTCGAATTCGCCGCGACGCCGTTGGCCGGTGCCGAGCCGATCGTCGCGCCCATGAGCGGGGTGCTGGTTTACCGCTGTGAAGTCGGCACCTGGGTCGACGTCGGCCACGAGATCGCCGATATCGTCGATCCGTTGACCGATCGCGTCGTCACTATGAAGAGCAGCGTGGCCGGCGTGCTGTACGCGCGGCATTTGACGCGCTTCGCGACGGCCGGGCTGGAATTCGCCCGTATTGCCGGTGCAAAGGCGTTCCGCAGCGGATCGTTGTTGAGCAACTAGGACCGGTTCCCGCCAGACAAATCGCCCGCTATTGCAGCGGGCGATTTGCGTTTACGGGTCTGTTGCGAAAGAACCGGTTATTCAGAAAGCGGGGATGATCGCGCCTTTGAATTGCGTATCGATGTACTTGCGCACTTCATCCGATTCGTAGGCCGCGACCAGCTTTTTGACCCACGGCTTGTCGCGATCCTGCGCACGCACGGCGATCAGATTCGCGTACGGACCTTTGAGGTCTTCGATCGCGATCGCGTCTTTGGTCGGCTGCAAGCCGGCCTTCACCGCGTAATCCGTGTTGATCGACGCCGCGTCGAGGTCGTCGAGCGAGCGCGGCAGTTGCGCGGCGTCGAGTTCGATCAGCTTGATCTTCTTCGGATTCTCGGCAACGTCGAGCGGCGTAGCGTTGACGCCGTTCGTGCCGACACCCGGCTTCAGTTTGATCACGCCGTACTTCTGCAACAGCAGCAGCGCGCGGTTGCCATTCGACGGATCGTTCTGGATGCCGACCTTCGCACCTTCCGACAAGTCCTTCAGCGACTTGAGCTTCTTCGAATAGAAGCCCATCGGCGAAACGTAGGTTAGACCGACGTTGACGATTTTGTAGCCGCGCTGCTTGATCTGGCTATCGAGAAACGGCTGGTGCTGAAATCCGTTGGCGTCGAGGTCGCCGGCATCGAGCGCGGCGTTCGGCTGCACATAGTCGTTGAATTCGATGACCTTCACGTTCAACCCCTCACGTGCCGCGACTCTCGTCACGACCGACCAGATCTGCGAGTCCGGGCCGCTCATCGTGCCGACCTTGAGTTGTTTGTCGTCGGCATGCGCAAACGTTGCCGTGAGCGAAACGGCGGCAATAGCGAGCAGATTCTGGATGATTTTGCGGCGTTGCATGCGTGTGCCCTCGAGCGATTCTGATTGATAGGCGCGGATCGTCGCATGCAGCCGAGGCCCCCGAAAACCAATCGTTTTTCACACGCTTATATGCACGATCAGGAAAAAGCTTATGAGTGCGGGCCCTTGTGCGATTCCAGGCAGCAAAGAAATAGGAGTGTCGCGCGGGCGCGACAGTTTTTAAAAAATCCGAAGCTGTCACATACCTTACTCTGCATTCCCTTAAATTTCGGGCCATCCCGCGACCGAGCCAAAGAGCATGGCGTGGCGATCGCTTAATTTTTAATCGGAGAAAGTCTTGAACAAGAAAGTATTGACCGCCGCTACTCTCGCCGTCTTCGCCAGCGCCGCTCACGCGCAAAGCAGCGTCACGCTGTATGGCCTGATCGATGCCGGTATCAGCTACGTGAACAACGCGAAGACCTCTTCCGGCCACGACAGCCTCGTCAAGTACGACGACGGCGTGGCATCGGGCAGCCGTTGGGGCCTGCGCGGCACCGAAGACCTCGGTGGCGGCCTGAAGGCACTGTTCGTGTTGGAAAACGGCTTTAACAGCGGCACGGGTGCTGCAGGCCAGGGCAGCTCGATGTTCGGCCGCCAGGCGTTTGTGGGTCTGTCGCAAAACAACGTCGGTTCGCTGACGTTCGGTCGCCAGTATTCGTTCTCGACGGATTATCTGGGCGGCAATTACTCGACGGGCGGCCAGACCGTTGCGGGTAACTACGCTTACCACATCAACGACGTGGACCAACTGACGTCGAGCCGTATCAACAACTCGATCAAGTTCAGCAGCGCGAACTTCTCGGGCTTCACGTTCGGCGCGTTGTACGGCTTCTCGAACCAGGCTGGCGCATTCGCAGGCGCACCGGCAACCGGCCCGGCTACGGCACAGGTCGCAGGTTCGTCGCGTGCATACAGCTTTGGCGTGAACTACGCGAACGGCCCGTTCGGCGTGGGCGCAGCGTACACCGACATCCGTTATCCGAGCCAGGCAACCACGACGCAATCCTCGACGTCGATGGCCAACGTGGCGACGGGCAACATCCGCGATCTGCGCACGTTCGGCGTCGGCGGCCGTTACTCGATCGGCGCGGCGACGCTGTGGGCGTTGTACACGAACACCCGCTTCGCTCCGATCACGGGCGCTTCGACCACCTTCGCTGCATACGAAGCCGGTGCAAAGTACGCATTCACGCCGGCACTGACGGCGGGTGCGGGCTACACGTACATGCACCTGAGCGGCGCCAATACGGGCCACTGGAACCAGGCTGACCTGAGCGTCGACTACGCACTGAGCAAGCGCACGGACGTGTACGCCCTGGGTATCTACCAGATCGCTGCCGGCCACAACGGCACGCAGGATCTGCAGGCAGAGATCGGTTCGAGCTCGAGCTACTTCGGCAATTCGGGCACGGCTGACAACCAGCTGGCCTTCCGCGTCGGTATCCGTCACAAGTTCTAAGCGATCTGACCTTGCCGGCGAGGAGCGCAAGTTCCTTGCCGTCCTGAGGTTCCGGAAAACGCCCTGCGGGGCGTTTTTCTTTTGGGGAAAGCGGTTTTTTCAACGACCTGCATTGACGTAACGCCGTCTCGCGGCGCCCCGCCACTTCCAGCGCTGCCGCCGCATCTGGTACGCTGCGCCCTTTGCTACCGCTTGCATTGGACCCGATGGATACCCCTTTCAACGATCGCGGCGTGTCGGTCACGCGTAACGCACTTTCATCGGCCGGCCAGGTCTTTCCGCTACGCGACATTGTCGACGTGCAGGTCGTCACCGTGCAGAAGAACCGGGTCCTGCCGTACACGATCTCGCTCCTCGGACTCGTGGGCGCGATTGTCGGCGGGATCTTGCGCTCGCCCGTCGGCATGGTGTGCGGCACGATGCTGATCGTGGTCGGCTGGCTCACGTGGGCAACCCAGGACATCACGCACCGGTTGATGGTGCAGACCGGCAATGGCGTACGTGAAGCGCTTATGAGCACCGACCGCGAGTTCGTCGAGCGCGTTGCGGCGGCCGTGCATGAGGCGAAGGCAGCTGCTGCGGCGCCCAGGGCCTGAGTGGCGGACGCGCGCAGAACGCCGAGCGCCGGGCGCCGCGTTAACACAATTTTGATTCGCGACGCGGCAGCTTTTGCGCGTCGTTGAGGCGCGCGCCGCTAGAGTGGTTGGGTATCAACAACGCGCGCCGCCTCGCCGAATCGGCGCAACCATGATGCTCACGTCAGTAGCAACGCCTGAAATCTCCGCCACTCGCGCACCCCGTGCACCGCGCGAATCACACATTCCCCGCCGCACGCATATCGTCGTCCCGCTCGTCATCATCGACGTCACCGTGCCAGGCACCTCGTCGGCCAATGGACGGCGCGCGTTGCATGCCGCGCTCGGAGACGATCTGCGTCTGTACGTCGTGACCGTCGATCAACAGCACGAGCGCGTGACCTTTCGTGTCGAAGTCACCTCGCGCACGCTCGACGACGTGATCGGCCTGTTGGCGGCCACTCTCGATCGCGCCACGCTCGGCCGCGCGCAAGCCACCGTGATCCGCCGCCCGCGCGTCTTTTGACATAGATCAACGTTTGCACGGGCGACTGGCTAGTCGTCCGCAGACCTTTACACATCTTTGCAATTGCCTGCGGGTGGCCATGTAGAGTCGCCGCTCCTGTTACCGCGTGTCCCCTCCCGCAGGCCCCCGCAAGCGTCCCGGTTTCCCCGCCCACGCCACGGCAATCCAGTGAGATTGCCGTCAGTGCTGTTCGAGTTGTCCACCCCGCAGCTCACCATGCATCGCCTTCGCCAGGGACCCGCCTTTTGCAAAGCGTGATCCTATGCCCTTGTCGTCTCTCGATGCCGCACGCCGGCATGCCGGTTCTGATTTCCTTGCTCAACTACGTCGTTCAGCCGCAGCAGCGCTGATCGCAGCGGGCGCGCTCGCCGCACTGACCGGCTGCTCCGTCACCTTCCCCACCCCCACACCGCCGCCCCCTCAGGCCGCGCTGATCAACGGAGGCAACGACGGTATGCTGATCCCGTTGCATGTGGAGCGCGCGGACGAAGATCACGCACGTCTCGGCCTGCCGGTCCAACTCGACGGCAAGCCGTTGTACATGGCGCTCGACACCGGAACGCAAGGCACGCGGGTGCTGAAGTCGGTGCTGCCCGGTTCGAACTATCCGAGTGCCGGCGGGGTGAGCTCGCTGTCGTTCGCGAACGGCGTGGAGATTCTCGGCTCGTCCATCAAGCTGCCGTTCAGCGTGGCCGGCACCAAGCCAGCGCTAATCGACGCGCAAGCGGTGGACGTCGTGCGCTGCCTGCCGAACGCTCGCAAATGCGCCGGGATGGACGGCTACACCGGTGAATTCGGCTGGGCGTTTTCCGGCATCGTCGGCGTAGGCGCGGCGCAGCCGGACGATAGTTGCTGCACTCAACCCTTGCGCGCGTTGCCCGGCAACATCGGTCAACGCTATCTGGTGCACGCGAACTTCACGAAGCCGTATATGGTGTTGAGCCCCTCGAATACGCTTACCAAAAACTACACGATGGTGCCGATGACAGTCTCGAAAGACGGTACGGCGCAATGGCCGCGAGGCTGCGTGAACGTAGGCGGCAAGATGACCTTCTGCGCGCCGCTGGTATTGGCCACCGGCAGCACGGGCATGATCCGCATCGAAACCGACAAAGCGCCCAACTGGACCGGTGACGGCGAAGTGGGCAATGTGCTCGACCAGGGCAACTATGAAGCGGCTATCGGCACGGGTTCATGGGTGCATCGTTACGAAAAAGCGCAAGTCACGATCGTCAAGGCAAAACCGGATGCGAACCGGATCGTAGTCGGTTTGATGGCTATGCAAAATATCGACGTTCTATTCGACTTCGCGAACCGGCAGCTCGGTTTGTATGCGGCCCAGCAAAGCGAACGATTCGCCCCGTGAGATTCGTCGCTCGATAAAAAGGCCGTGCGAAAAAATCGCACGGCCTTTTTTCTTTTAAACACGCACCACAACCGCGTTCGTATCACGCCATATTGAGCGGATTCACGTGCCAGATGTTGCGTGCATATTCGCCGATGGTGCGATCCGACGAAAACTGCCCCATGCCCGCGACATTCTCGATCGCGCTCTCGGCCCATGCGCGCCTGTCGATGAAACGCGCATCCACTTCATCCTGCGCTTTCGCAAACGCGGCGAAATCGGCAAGCACCATATAGTGATCGCCCCAGTCCACCAACGTGTGAAAGATCTCCGAGAAGCGCAGCGGATCGTCCGGCGAGAAGAAGCCCGTGCGAATCTGGTCGAGCGCCATGCGCAGTTCCGGATTCTCCTCGTACAGTTGACGCGGCCGGTAGCCGGTGGCACGCAGGCTGTCCACTTCGTCAGCGGTGTGGCCAAAGATAAAGATGTTGTCGCGCCCTACGGCGTCGCAGATCTCGATGTTGGCGCCGTCCATCGTGCCGATCGTCAACGCGCCGTTCAGCGCGAGCTTCATGTTGCCGGTTCCCGAGGCCTCGGTGCCGGCCATCGAAATCTGCTCCGACAGATCGGCCGCCGGAATGATCAACTCAGCCACGCTCACGCCGTAGTTCGGCACAAACACCACTTTCAGGCGATCGCCGATCAACGGATCGTGATTGACCTTCTCGCTGACGTCGCCGATCAGCTTGATGATCGTCTTCGCCATGCGATACGCGGACGCGGCCTTGCCGGCAAACAGCACCACGCGCGGCACCCAATCGCGCTCAGGATTTGCGCGAATCTGGTTGTAGCGGACGATCACGTGCAACACGTTCAGCAACTGCCGCTTGTATTCGTGAATGCGCTTGACCTGCAGATCGAACAACGCATCGGGATCGAAATGCAGCTTCGTGTGATGCGCGAGCCGCTGCACGAGCCGCAGTTTGTTCTGCCGTTTGGCTTCGCGGAAAGCGTCGATAAACGCGCTGTCGTTGCGCAGCGTGCGCAGTTGGTCCAGCTCGAGCAGATTGCTGCGCCAATCCTTGCCGATCTGTTGGTCGATCAGCGATGACAGTGACGGATTCGCCTGCGCCAGCCAGCGCCGCGGCGTGATGCCATTGGTGACGTTAGTGAAACGGTCCGGATAGATGCGCGCGAAGTCGGCGAAGATATCGCGCGTCATCAGTTGCGAATGCAGTTTCGATACGCCATTCACCTTGTGACTCGCGACAATCGCCAGATACGCCATCCGCACACGCCGTTGGCCATATTCGTCGACCAGCGAAATGCGGCGGATCATCTCGCCGTCATGCCCCGATTGCTCGCTGACATGCTTGAGAAATCCTGCATTGATCTCGAAGATGATCTCCAGATGCCGCGGCAAAAGCCGCGCGAGCATCTCGACGTCCCACGTTTCGAGCGCTTCGGGCATCAGGGTGTGGTTCGTGTACGAGAAAATCTTCGTAACGTGCTGCCACGCCTTGTCCCATGGCTGATGGTGAACGTCCACCAGCAAACGCATCAGCTCCGGAATCGCCAGCACCGGGTGCGTATCGTTCAGATGCACCGCGACTTTTTCGGCGAAGCGCCCGAACGCGCTGTGCGTGCGCTGATAGCGGCGAATCAGATCCTGCATCGTCGCGGAAACAAAGAAGTATTCCTGACGAAGCCGCAACTCGCGCCCGGCCGGCGTCGAATCGTCCGGATAGAGCAGTCGCGAGACGTTCTCAGACATGTTCTTGGTGTCGACCGCGTTGCGGTAGTCGCCGCGATTGAACGCACCCAGGTCGAGCTCTTCGGTGGCGCGCGCGGACCACAGGCGCAGCGTGTTCGTTGCACTGGTCGCGTAACCGGGGATCACCGTGTCGTAGGCCGTGGCATTCACATGCTCGGTGTCGATCCATTCGACATGCTCGCCGCGCTGCACCGTACGTCCGCCGAAGTGCACCATGTACTTGATCTCAGGCCGCGGAAACTCCCACGGATTGCCCGCCCGCAGCCAGTAGTCCGGCGCCTCCACTTGCTCGCCGTCGACGATCTCCTGGCGGAACATGCCGTATTCGTAACGGATGCCGTAGCCGAAACCCGGAATGCCGAGTGTCGCCATCGAATCGAGAAAACAGGCAGCGAGCCGCCCGAGGCCACCGTTGCCGAGGGCCGCGTCGGGCTCGATATTGACCAGCATCTCCATATCGACGCCGAGACTCGCGAGCGCTTCCTTCATCTGATCGTGAATGCCGAGCGCGAGCAACGCGTTCGTAAACGTGCGGCCGATCAGGAATTCCATCGACAGGTAATAGACGCGCTTGACGTCCTGTTCATATTGCAGGCGCGTGGTCTTCATCCAGCGCGCGACCAGCCGGTCGCGCACGGCGAGTGCGGCGGCGTGCAGCCAGTCATGCGGGTGAGCGGTAACGGCGTCCTTGCCGACACCGTACATCATGCGATTGGAAATTGAGCGCCGTAGCGCGTCGACGGTACTGTTGAGCTGGTCGAATTCCAGATCGACGGCTGTCATCGAAGCCTCCGGGAAAAAACGACGCGACATACGCAAACCGCATGGATGACGGACGGGAGGCGCGTGCCGGTCTGGCGGGTTAATAAACAGAGTAGGACATTTTACGGCCCGCGGACATCGGCGAGCGAGAGCGGGGGTTCACGCACATGCCATGCCCACTGAAATGCGGCACTTCACGGATTTTGCGCACGGACGCGGTGCAGGCCGCCTGCGCGCGGCACTGCGTGCGTGCATCGGCCCGCAAAACAGGCAGGCGATGGTGAGGGGTGAAGGCCGCCTGCGTCGCAGAAGCATGCACGATTATTTTTTCGATGTGTGACTGGCCGATGAATGCGTTGACTGGTTCGATGCATGGTCAAATCGGAGCACCTCGTCTGCTGAACGGTTATATGAAGTGAGGTGTGACAACGTGATCGCGCGCCAGTTCGAAGACGTGATACCGGGTTGACCGTTAGTTGCATGTTGGTTGCGTGTTAGTTACGTCATAAGCAGCTTACAAAGCGCCTCCGCCCCGCCGGGCTCCCAGCACGATTTCCACGTCTCTGTAACAATCACTCCATTCGCCGCGCGAGCCGCCTGGACCGCTGGACCCGGCCTCTGCGCGCTTCACTCCATGCAACCCTGCCGCTTGCGCGCCGCGCTGTCCTTCCGACGCGCCCGGTGCTGCGGCATGCTTAACCCGACGAGCCACGCCTTGTCCGACAAACCCAGCACCGCCCGCAGCGCGACACTCGACCAGACCTTGCCGGCAGACGGCCCGATGAGCGCGGCCAACCGCCGTGCGATGGCCGCGATCATGCTCGCGGTCGCGCTCGCCACGCTCGATACCGCGATCGCCAACACCGCCCTGCCTGCCATTGCCACGGATCTGCATGCCCAGCCCGCGGCGTCTGTGTGGATCATCAACGCCTATCAGCTCGCGATGGTCGCGACGCTGCTGCCGCTTGCCGCACTCGGCGACATCGTCGGGCATCGCAGGATTTATATCGGCGGCATTGCGCTGTTCACACTGGCGTCGCTCGCGTGCTCGCTCGCCTCGACGCTGCCGATGCTGGCCGCCGCGCGCGTGCTGCAAGGTCTCGGCGCAAGCGCGATCATGAGCGTGAACACGGCCTTGATCCGCTATTTGTATCCGCCGCATCGGCTCGGACGCGGCCTCGGCACCAACGCCCTGATCGTAGGCGTCTCGTTCGCGGTCGGGCCGACGGTGGCGTCGCTGATTCTGTCGGTGGCTGCATGGCCGTGGCTGTTCGCGGTCAACGTGCCGCTCGGCCTGCTGGCGCTGGCCTTCGCGTGGCCCGCGCTGCCGCACACCGAGCGCGGCACCCACAACTTCGATCCGATTGCGGCGCTCCTCAACGTAATCACTTTCGCGGCACTGATCTTCGCGCTTGGCGAAGCGGCCCAGCGCGCGTCGGCGCAACTGGTGCTGAGCGCCGCAGCGATCGCCGTGGTGTTCGGCCTGCTGCTGATTCGTCGCGAGGCCGGTCACCCCGCACCGATGCTGCCGGTCGATCTATTCAAGCGGCCGGTGTTTGCGTTGTCGGCGGTGACCGCGGTGTGTTCGTTCGCCGCGCAAGGGCTGGCGTTCGTGTCGCTGCCTTTCTATTTCGAGGACGTGCTGCATCGCAGCCAGGTCGAGACCGGCTTTCTGATGACGCCGTGGCCGGTGGTGGTCGCACTGGCCGCGCCGCTGGCGGGCAGTCTGTCCGACCGCTACCCGCCGGGCTTGCTCGGCGCGATCGGCCTCGCGGTGATGTCGGCGGGGATGGCGTCGCTGGCCTTGCTGCCGGTGCATCCGCACGTGCTCGACATCGGCATTCGCATGGCGATTTGCGGCGCGGGCTTCGGCTTCTTCCAGTCGCCTAACCTGAAGGCATTGATGGCGAGCGCGCCGCCCGAGCGCAGCGGCGGCGCCAGCGGCATCGTCGCGACTGCGCGGCTGCTCGGACAGACCACGGGCGCCGCGCTGGTCGCGCTGAGCTTCGGCATTGCCGGCCGGCACGGGCCGACACTCGCGCTCAGCACTGGCGCCTTCTTCGCCGGCGCGGCGAGCCTCGCGAGCGGGCTGCGGCTGTTCGCGCCTTCGCATCGCGCGGGCGTGCATGCGAAGGCGTCGGCGGAATAGGCGGACTAAACAGAACGGGCGCACTGCGGTGGCAGTGCGCCCGTTTTTCCATCTGCCTGCCTCTGCCTGAGCGACCGCTCAACGCGCGGCGAAATACCCCTTCACTGCGGCGATAAAGGTATCGATATCCGCACGCGACACATCTTTATGCGTGACGAAACGCGACGCGTAGAGCATCTGCGTGAGGATGCCGCGCTCCTTGAGCCACGCTTCGAGCGGCGCGCAATCCTGCTGCGGAAACTGCGCGAACACCATATTGGTCGCGATCGACTGCACCTTGACGTGGTCGATCGCTTCCAGACCGGCCGCCAGATGCGCGGCGTTCGCGTGATCGTCGGCGAGACGCTCGACGTTGTGATCCAGCGCGTACAGGCAAGCCGCCGCCAGCACGCCGGCCTGACGCATGCCGCCGCCCAGCACCTTGCGCCAGCGATGCGCCACCTCGATCAGTGCCTGGCTGCCGACCAGCACCGAGCCGACCGGCGCGCCCAGCCCTTTCGAGAAACAGATCGAGATCGAATCGAACGGTGCGCACAGCGCCGCGACCGGCTTGCCCGACGCAACTGCCGCGTTGTAGACCCGGGCGCCGTCCAGGTGAGCCGACAAGCCGCGCTGACGCGCCAACTGCACCGCCTCGTCGACGTAACCCGCCGGCAGCACCTTGCCGCCAATGGTGTTTTCCAGCGCCAGCAGCCGCGTGCGCGCGAAGTGGTTGTCGATCGGTTTGATCGCCGCGGCGATCTTCTCGAGCGGGATCGACCCGTCAGCGGCATTTTCGAGCGGCTGCGGCTGGATGCTGCCCAGCACCGCCGCGCCGCCGCCTTCGTATTTATAGGTGTGCGCCAGCTGGCCGACGATGTATTCGTCGCCACGCGCGCAATGCGCCATCAACGCGGCCAGATTGCTTTGCGTGCCGCTCGGGAAGAACAGGCCGGCTTCCTTGCCGGCGCGCTCCGCGACCGTTGCCTGCAGACGCAGCACGGTGGGGTCGTCGCCCCAGACGTCGTCGCCCACTTCGGCGGCCGACATCGCCGCGAGCATGGCCGGGGTGGGACGGGTTACGGTATCGCTGCGCAAATCGATCATGGTGAGAGCCTTGTGTGTCCCGGGTTTGTGTCAAAAAATTAGCTTATCCGCCCGACTTCGGCAGCCACGCAAGCGGATCGACCGGCTGGCCGTTATGGCGCACTTCGAACTGGATCGACGCCACGCCCCGGCTATCCACGCCGACTTCGCCAATGGTCTGCCCTTGCGCGACAGCGTCGCCTTCCTTGACCAGCAGCGTGCTGTTCTGTCCGTAAGCGGTAATCAGCGAGTCGTCGTGCTTGATGATGATAAGCGGACCGTACGCTTCGATCCCCGTGCCGGCATACACCACCCGGCCGGTCGCGGCCGCCTTGACCGGATCGCCCGGATGGCCGCCGATCACGATGCCGTTCGACTTGCCCGGCGCAAAGGTCTTCAGTATGGGACCGCGCAACGGCCACTGCAGCACGCCTTGCTGCGCGACGTCGGCCTCGCCGGGCACACCCGGTGTCGCGGTCGCACCGTTCTGACCGGCAACATTGACCGGCGGTGTCACGACACTACCCGACGCCATCGGCGGAGCTACCCGCAGCACCTGCCCCGGATTGACCGGCGAATTCCATGCAAGACCGTTCCACGCCGCAATCTCCTGCGGCTTACGGCCGTATGCAGACGCAATGGCCGCCAGCGAGTCGCCCGGATTGACGCGGTAGTAACCGGCCGGCACCGGGACCGTGGCAAGCGTGGTCGGCCGGGACGGCGCGCTGCTGTAGAACGGCGTGCTTTCCCACGGCATCGTCGTACAGCCGCTGATCAACACGCCGAGTGTCGCCGCGATCAGCAACCGGGTCGCCGTGAATTGCCATTGCCTTGTCATGTGATTTTCCTCGACATTTTGATTCAATCGGATTCGATCAGCCCGAAGCATTTGCCGTGCCGCACGGTGCGGGCGTCACGGCGCCTGTCCATTATGCCGCCGCGTGCCGGCAAAGACTCCAGCATGGGCACAGGCACAGGCATGGATGAGACGCCTCTCAGACGCTGCCCTCGGCCTCGACCACCAGAATGCGCGCCACGCCAATGGGATGCGCGACATGTTCGGTGCCCACCGACGCGTAGAACACGTCGCCGGTTTCCAGAATCGCCGACTGCTCGACGCCGCCCTCGCGATAGCGCATCTCCACGCGACCGTCGAGCACGGCGAACACCTCCTCGCCGTCGTTGACATGCCACTTGTACGGCTGATCGGTCCAATGCAGGCGCGTTGTGATGCCGCGCATATTGGCGATATCGAGCGCGCCCCAGGGACGCGTCGCGGTGAAGCTCTTGCTGCGAATGATCTTCATGGCGGATAGCAGGTTGAGAAACGGACGCTGCCGGCGCGTTATCCGTGCTACATACCGGAGTACCCGGCCCGGCAGGATCGCGCGCTTCGACTGGCCCCATTATAGGTGCTGCGGCTAGCATGGCCGCCGACACGCGGCCGCCCGGGAGCATTAGTGTGATTATTGAATCCTTTCAGCCCTCGCCTATACTCAGTCATGCTGCCGCAACGCGCCGTAAGCAAAACGCCTGAATTCAGCGAGGAGTTGGGGATGAACAAAGCCACGTTTCTGGCCGTGCAGCTCAACGTCGACGATATTGCGGCATCGCCCGGTTTGGTCGAATTGCTGAACACGCATCTGGTTTTCGCGGCAGACGTCGCCGAGGCCGCCGACGCACTGGTTCAACTGGCCAGCATCGCGGGATTATCCAGCGGCGTTGAAGCCAGCGTTGAGATTCCGGCTCTGGCAATCGAACGGCTGCGCGAAGCGCTCGACAATCTCAGCGGTTACGACGAATCCTGGTTGCTTGCGCTGGAACCCAGCCGCGCGTTGTTCGACGAAATCGGCCGACGGCATCGCACCCTGCATTAAAGCTGCGCTCGCGGACAACTCATCCGCACCGCCGCGCACCCCGGCGCTCCCCCAGGCGCCGCCGGTCCGCCAGTTTTCGCTCACCGCCCGAACCGCCTGATCGCCCGGCATGCCTGAGCGTCGGCGCCATCCGAAGGTTTCGGGCGAGTCAACCGGAGGAACGCCGTGAAAAGTCTCCTGAACCGCCGTAGCGTGCTGGCAGGCCCATCGCATCTCGTGCAGGTCTCACGAGAGAACACCGCCGATTCCGTATCGCCCGACGACAGTGAGGAGGCCGCGCTGGCCGCGGCAGCCGGCGTCGCTCCCGCCGCCGACGCGGCCGGCACACCCGCGGTTGCCCCGGCCGCGGAGCCGGCGCGGCCGGTGACGACGTTACGGCCGGTGCCGGTGGTGCCCTCGCAAGTCAGCGCGCGCGGCGTGCAGATGGCCGACACCGCCGAAATCGAATGGCTCGCCGAAGAAGAGGCGCTGACGCCGTTTCGCGTATTCCGCAGCTTCGCCTATTCGGTGAGCCTGTTGTTCCACGCAAAGGAATTGACGTACTACGTCGCGCTGTATCAGGACGGCTCGTTGTGGCGCGCACTCAAAGCCGCCGACCTCGAGGCTGCGGAAACCGCCTTCCATCATTTTGAGGAACAGGCAACCCGGCTTTCGGATGGCGAAACGCGCCGCGCGCAACTCGAGGCGCAAAACGAGCAGCTGGCGCGCATGATCGCCCGCTCCGAGGCGCAGGCCGAACGGCTGCGCTCGGATCTGCAACGGCGCGGCGCACAGGAACAGACCGTGTCGAACCGGCAGCATCAGGTGCGCAAGGAAGTGTCGCAACTGGAAGCGCAGCGGGTGGCCGCGCAAGCGCACCTGAACAAGGCGCATCGGCAGATTCACCAGCTCAATCTGACCAGCAACGAAGGGATTCCCCATTTGCCGAACCGGTGATGCCTGCTCTGAGATTGAGCTGGGATCGAGCTGAGATTGAGCCAACGGCGAAGCAGCGCCGTAAACGACAAAACGCCGCCCGGCAATTCCGGGCGGCGTTTTTTTTGATTACTCGCCGCCAATCAGCCGGGCGGCATTTCCATCAGCTTCGGCGCGATTTAGTTGCCGAAGTAGACCGAGTTGCGGTCATTGCCGCTCACCGGACGGCCGGCTTGCGAGGTGCCTGCCATCGGTGCGCCGTAGCCGCTGTTCACAGCCTGAGCGGTGCCGTTCTGCGCGTCGACACGTGCTTGTGCTGCTTGCAGGTTAGCCGGGTAATCGGCATGGTCGCCGATCGGGTTGTAACCGGCCTTTTCGAGTTGCACCAGTTGAGCGCGGACGTCAGCGCGCGTCAGCGGTTGGTTCGATTGTGCAAACGAAGCAACAGGAGCAACCAGAGCGGCGGCAACGACAACTGCAGAGATAAGGGACTTCATGATGTAAACCTCCAGAACTTGTAGTTAATGCGCTTTGTGACCTGTTGTCCGTAGCGCTTAAATAGAAGTTTAGGAGCGTTGACATCTAGGGGAAACCCCTAAAACGACGAAACTCTATTGCGATTTTCGAAACAGTAGGCGGCCTGAGGTGCCGCCATGCTATCTGCCTGATAGCTTTCAACAACAATTGTCTGTCTCGATTTCAATCGGTCATGCAGCCCGGCGCGCCTTATGGCAAGCGCGCGCCGGGCCGCAATTCAAACGATCAATTCCAGTTCGCGTGGAAGCTGCCCGGCTTGTCGATACGTTCGAACGTATGCGCGCCGAAGAAATCGCGCTGGGCCTGCACCAGGTTCGCCGGCAGGCGTTCCGAACGATACGCGTCGAAATACGCCACGGCCGATGCGAAGGCCGGCACCGGCACGCCCGCATTGATGGCGGCAATCACCACCTCGCGTAAAGCTGACTGGTAGTTCTTAGCGATGTCGCGGAAGTACGGATCGAGCAGCAGATTGGCGATCGCCTTGTCTTTCGTATAGGCGTCCGTGATCTTCTGCAGAAAGCGGGCGCGGATAATACAGCCGGCGCGGAAAATCTTCGCGATCGTGCCGTAATCCAGATCCCACTTGTACTCTTCCGATGCCGCCCGCAGTTGCGCGAAGCCTTGTGCGTACGAAATCACCTTGCTGAAGTACAGCGCACGGCGCACCGATTCGATGAAGGCGTCACGCTCCACGCCAGGCGGCTTCGCTGCCGGCCCTTCCAGCACCTTGCTCGCGGCCACGCGCTGAGTCTTCAGCGACGACAGCACGCGCGCGAACACGGCTTCCGTGATCAGCGGCAGCGGTGCGCCAAGGTCGAGCGCGTTCTGGCTGGTCCACTTGCCAGTGCCCTTTTGCGCCGCGCGATCGAGGATCACGTCGACCAGGTCTTTACCGGTTTCTTCGTCTTTCTTGCCGAAAATCTTCGAGGTGATCTCGATCAGGTAGCTGTCGAGTTCGCCCTTGTTCCATTCGGTGTAGACCTTGCCCAACTCTTCGTTCGACAGGCCGACCACCTGCTTGAGCACCGCATAGCTCTCGGCGATCAGCTGCATGTCGCCATATTCGATGCCGTTGTGCACCATTTTCACGAAGTGGCCCGCGCCGTCCGGTCCCATGTACGCCACGCACGGCTCGCCGTCCGGCGCCTTGGCGGCGATCTCGGTGAGGATCGGGGCGACCAGGTCATACGCGTCGCGCTGTCCGCCCGGCATGATCGACGGGCCTTTCAGTGCGCCCTCTTCGCCGCCCGACACGCCCGTGCCGATGAAATGCAGGCCGGCCTTCGCCAGTTCCTGATTGCGGCGGATGGTGTCGGTGAAATGCGTATTGCCGCCGTCGATCAGGATGTCGCCCTTGTCCAGCAGCGGCTTGAGCGATGCGATCGTAGCGTCGGTCGGTTCGCCCGCCTTGACCATTAGCAGAATGCGGCGCGGTTTTTCCAGCGACTCCACGAACTCTTCCAGCGTGAAAGCCGGCACCAGCTTCTTGTCCGGATATTCGGCGATGAGTTCGTCGGTTTTCTCGCGGCTACGGTTGTACACCGACACCGCGTGGCCGCGGCTTTCGATGTTGAGCGCCAGATTGCGGCCCATGACCGCTAGCCCCACCACGCCGATTGCCTGTTTGCCCATGTGAATTCTCCAGAGTCCAATGAATGTCGAGACGCCGCGCCGGAAGGAACGTCGGCGGGACGTCGAGGGTGAAAGGATAAAAGAAATGCCGGCTTGCCGCTCGCTGGCGCTCATGGGCGCCAGGCAAGCGGCGCTTTGCGCCGCGCGTGGCGCTTCGGGCGTCCACGCGCGGTCAATCGTTTTGTCAGACTCGTCCAGCCCGTTAGCGTTTCCTGAACACCAGACTGAAATTGTTGGCCGGCATCGCGATGGCTTCATCGCACACCAATCCAAGCGATGCGCCCAGCGCTACCACGGTTTCCATCTCACGCACGCCCCACGCCGGATCGCGGCTGCGCAACTGCCAATCGAACGCCTCGTTGCTCGGCGAGGTGTGCGCGCCACCGCGTTTGTAGGGGCCGTACAGATACAGTACACCGCCCTCGGCAAGACGGCGGCTCGCGCCGTCGAATAGCGCTTGCGTCGCGCTCCACGGCGAGATGTGAATCATGTTGATACAGACTACGGCGTCGAGTTTGCCTTGCGCGTCCACACCCCAATCCGCCTGATGCACATCGAGGGCGAGCGGCGTGCGCACGTTCGCCAGCCCTTCGTGCGCGATCCATGCCGCAATCGACTCGCGTGCATCCGCATCGAGGTCGCTCGGCTGCCAGTCAAGCCCGGGAAGCGCGCTGGCGAAACACACAGCGTGCTGACCCGTGCCGCTGGCGATTTCCAGCACACGGCCGGTGGCGGGCAGCACCGCGCGCAATACGGCGAGAATCGGTTCGCGATTGCGTTCGGTGGACGGCGAGTGTTGCCGCAGCGCCGGATGGGAATCAGTCATGTTCACTTTGTTTCAGTACAGCGTCGTGCGCACGCGTTCGGCGAGCTCACGGTCATAGGTCGCCGCATCGAACTGCATGCCGTTGATGCGCCGGTGGATCTCGCCCGCGCTCGGCAGGCGTGAACGTTCGACATGATGCGCCGGATCCCACAGTTTCGAGCGCACCAGCGCTTTCGAGCAATGAAAATACACCGCGTCGACGTCGATCAGCAAAACGGTGCGCGGCAGTTTACCTTCGACGGCGAAACTGTCCAGCAATTCCGGATCGTTGGAAATGCGGCCGCGGCCGTTCACGCGCAAACTTTCGCCGACGCCCGGAATGATGAACAGCAGCGCCAGATGCGGCTCGGCGATGATATTGCGCAGACTGTCGATGCGATTGTTGCCGATGCGGTCCGGCAGTGCGAGCGTGCGTTCGTCGATCACGCGCACGAAACCCGGTGCGTCGCCGCGCGGTGAACAGTCGAGACCTTCGGGACCGGCGGTGGCGAGCACCACGAACGGCGCGACCTCGATGAACGCGCGATAGTCTTCGTTCACGTAGGGAATCTCTTTGTTCACTGCGCGCTCGTGAGGCTGACCGTAGATTGCTTCGAGCTGTTCGATCGTCGTCAACATCGGCGTTCCTGTGGTGTGGCGGTTTCTTGTGAAAGCAGCGCTGCGTGGGATAAAGATTATCGGCGATTTACGCGGGCCGCGCGGTTTCGGGCAACCAAGCCAGGCAACCGGCCCCCGCTGCGTGACTAGTCCAGTGCGAGACGGCCCGCGAGCGCGGTCAGCGTATCGGCACAGGGTGCGGCGATTTTCAGCGACAGAAGCGGATCGGCGCGCGTGCGCCCCAGATTGATCGCAACGATCGGCTTGCCCTGCTTCTGCGCCCACACGCAGAAGCGGTAACCGGAATAAACCATCAGCGACGAGCCGACCACCAGCACGGCGTCCGCCGCATCGAGCGCATGCGAAGCCGCTTCGACACGCTCGCGCGGCACGCTTTCGCCGAAGAACACCACCGAGGGCTTCAGCAAACCGCCACAGTTCGTACATGCCGGAACGCGGAAAGATTCCAGATCGTGCCACTCCAGATGCGCGTCGCCGTCGGCCGCGGTTTCGGCAGTGACGTTCAGAAGCGCGGGATTGCCGGCTTCAAGCGTCTGCTGGATCGACGCCCGCGTATGCTGCATGCCGCAGTCCAGGCAGGTCACGCCATCAATGCCGCCGTGCAGTTCGATCACCTCGCGGCTGCCCGCGCGCTGGTGCAAACCGTCGACGTTCTGCGTGACGAGCGTCGGCACGTGGCCCGCTGCCTCGAGCCGGGCCAATGCGGTATGCGCGGCGTTGGGCTGCGCGCCGGCCACGACCGGCCAGCCGACCATGCTGCGTGCCCAATAGCGCTGACGCATCGCGGCCGTGCCGAGAAATTCCTGCAGCGTGATCGGCGGCGAACGCTTCCATGCGCCATTGTCGTCGCGATAGCCTGGAATGCCGGAGTCGGTGCTAATGCCCGCGCCGGTCAGCACGAACAGACGTGGATAGCGCTGCACGAAGGTATGCAGGTCGTCCAGCGTGTGCGACGCGTTGAAGGGTTCGACGTGTGCGGGCTGGGGGTCGGTCATGACGGGAAGAAGGTGTGGCTGTGGCCTGGGTGTGGAAGCTGAAACGCCGGTTAGCGGCGCGTGCGCGGCTTGCTCTGCCGCTCGTGCGTGGTTCGCACCGCCGGCGCCGCTTGCCTTGCCTGCCATTCGGCGAGCGCTGACTGATAGCGCTCGAGCGCTTCATCGTAGAGATCGAAGACACACGGATTGCAGCCGCTATGACAACAATCTTCGAGCTCGGGCTGAACGGGCGGCACCGGCTGCGGGTCGTCCTTGGGTGTGGCTCGGGGCACGGTGAATCGCTTTGTCGAAAGGGCGGGAAACGCTCAGTATAAGTTGATCTCCCACGCCGCGCGCGGCGGCACCCCGGGCTGAACACGCGCCTGCAAAGGTCGCCCAAGCCGCTCCTGCAAGCCGCTCGCCCCGCGAAGCCCGGCCTTTCAGCCTCTGCCGACGAACGGCATCTTGCTCGCCATGATCGTCATGAACTGCACATTCGCCGACAACGGCAACTCCGCCATATGCAGCACCGCGTCGGCAACATGTTGCACGTCCATCAACGGTTCGACCGCGATTTCGCCGTTTGCCTGCGGCACGCCGCGCGCCATCCGCTCGGCCATCACCGTCGCGGCATTGCCGATGTCGATCTGCCCGCACACGATGTCGTATTTGCGGCCGTCGAGCGAAACCGCTTTCGTGATGCCGGTAATCGCGTGCTTGGTCGCGGTATAGGCGATGCTGTTCGGCCGCGGCGCGTGCGCGGAAATCGAGCCGTTGTTGATGATCCGGCCACCCCGCGGCGTCTGCGTTTTCATCAGGCCGAAGGCCGCGCGCGTGCAGAGAAACACGCCGGTGAGATTGGTGTCGACCACCGAGCGCCATTCTTCGATATCGAGTTCGTCGATATCCACCGGCGAGCCGTTGCGGCCCGCGTTGTTGAACAGCACGTCGAGCCGCCCTCGCCACGCGCGGATCGTGTCGAACAGCGCGGCGACGCTGTGGGCGTCCGTCACGTCGCAAGCCACGGCAAGCGCGTCGCCACCCCGTTGCCGTGCTTCTTCGGCCGCGGCGTCGAGTGGCGCCTGGCGGCGACCGGCCAGCACGACGCTATAGCCGTGTTCCAGCAGCCTGAGCGCACAGGCCCGGCCGATGCCGCTGCCCGCGCCCGTCACCAGCGCCACTTTCCTGATTCCCGTTCCTGTCACCACGCCTCTCCTTGTTTCGCAGACACGCTGCACGCGACACGTCTGACAGGGCCACGCTATCGATCAGTCCAGCGGATCAATCCAGCGCGCGGTCGTTCGGGTTCGCGAACAGCGACTTCATATCCGCCGAAAGCGGATAGTTCAAGTTGATGCCCTTCGGCGGAATCGGTTGCATGAACCACTTCTGATACATCGTGGCCGCCTCGCCCGAGGTTTGCAGCCGCGCGATCACGCCGTCGGCGAGCTTCTTGAAGCCCGGGTCTTCCTTGCGGAACATGCAGCCGTACACTTCGGACATCGGCGGCGTGCCGGTGATCAGGTAGTCGTTCGCATCCGCCTCCTTGGCCTTAGCACCATACAACAGCGGATCGTCCATCACAAATGCAACGGCACGGCCGGTCTTCACGTTGAGGAAAGATTCCGCGTGATCTTTCGCGCTGATCAGACGCATGTTCATGCCCTTCTCATTGTTCATCTGCCGCAGCAGGCGTTCCTCGGACGTACCCGCCGTCGTCACGACCGTCTTGCCGGCGAGATCGGGAAAATCCTTTATCCCCGAGTTCTTCTTCACGATCATGCGCACGCCGTACTGAAAGAAGCTGTTCGAAAACGCGACCTGGTTGTCCCGATCTTTGGTGTGGGTGGTCGAACCGCATTCGATATCGATAGTGCCGTTCTGGATCAGCGGAATCCGGTTTTGCGACGTAATCGGCACTTCCTTCACTTTGAGGTTCGGCAGGTTCAGCTCTTTTTTCACCTCGTCGACGATCTTCAACGCGATCGCCTGCGCGTAGCCAATCACCTGCTGCTGCTCGTCATAGTAGGAAAACGGCACCGACGATTCGCGCACGCCGAGCGAGATCACACCGGTTTCGCGGATCTTCTTCAGCGTGGCGCTTGAATCTTCGGCGTGTGCGGCGCCGCTCAGCGTCGAGGCGATAGCGATCGAGGTCAGTGCTGCTGCGAGTTTCATGACGTCTCCTTGCATGGATGCCGAAGTGGCGTGTGGTGGTTAAATGCGTTTGTCTTGCCGTACGGCGGGTGAACTGCCTGATGCTGTATTGCGTGCGGCAGCTAGCGCTGCCACGAGTAGGCACCGAGATCGAGCGGCGGCGTGCGTCCCGCGATCGCATCCGCGATCACGCGCGCACTGCCGCAGGCCAGCGTGAAACCGAGCGCGCCGTGCCCGGTGTTGAGCCAGAGATTGCGAT
Organism: Paraburkholderia agricolaris; assembly: GCF_009455635.1. Lineage (NCBI taxonomy): Bacteria > Pseudomonadati > Pseudomonadota > Betaproteobacteria > Burkholderiales > Burkholderiaceae > Paraburkholderia > Paraburkholderia agricolaris. The sequence goes on along the minus strand of NZ_QPER01000002.1, from coordinate 1,128,463 downwards.
ACGGCGTAGCGCCAAGCAGCGGTTTGCTGTCCGGGGTGGCGGGACGATGCCCGCACCAGGTCTCGGCAACCGCATAGTCGCCGGCATCCGGGAAAATTTCCTGGGCCTGGCGCCTGAGCAAGGCGAGGCGCCTTTCGCGTTGCGCGACGCTCATGCCGGCGATCTCCACCATGCCGGCAATCCGCAGGCGCTCGCCGAGCGGCGCATACACGACCTTGCGATGCAGATCGGTCACGCTGACGCGCGGCGCGTGGCCGGGCGTGCCGGGTAAGGTCAGGCTATAGCCGGTGAGCGGATACATCGGCAGCCGCACGCCGAGCGTGCGCAGCAAGGGCGCGCTGCCGTTGCCCAACGCCACCACGAATGCATCCGCACGGATTTCGCCGTGCGGCGTGCGCGCCGCCACGGCCTCAGCGGCTTCGATAATCATCGACTCGACCGGCGTCGCATAGTGAATCGCCACGCCATAGCGCGCTTGCAGCAAACCGGCGAGCGCCACGCCGAAGGTGTAGCAGTCGCCCGCTTCTTCTGACGGCGTATGAATACCACCGGCCAGCAACGGCTGCGCGCGTTCGAGCGCGGGCTCCAGCGCCACGCACGCGGCGGCATCGAGCGCGCGCTGGTCCGAACCCGCGGCCGCCAGATACGCCATCTTGCGGCGCGCCGCGTCGAACGCCTGAGCGTCGCGATACACGACGAGCTTGCCGTTGCGCACGTAATTGAAGTCAATGGCTTCGCGTTGCACCAGTTCGTGCAACGCGTCGCGGCTCAGGGCGCCCAACTGCAGCATTTCCATGGCCGTCTGCCGCGCGCGGCTGCCGCGGCACGCCAGCAAAAACGATAGACACCAGCGCCATTGCTGCACGTCGAGGCGCGGCACGAAGCGCAAGGCGGAATCGCGTTGCAGCAGCCACGCGGGCAAGTGCGGCAAGACCGATGGATCGGCCAGCGGCGCAACATAGCTGTAGCTCAGTTGGCCGCCGTTCGCGAAGCTCGTTTCGAGCGCCGCACCGTCGCGGCCTTCGAGAATTGTCACGTCATGGCCGTCGCGCGCCAGTTGATACGCGCTCGTCAATCCCACCACGCCTGCACCGAGTACACATACCCGCATTGCCATCCATACCTCAGGAGAATCGTTCGCCATGAGTGTGGCGCGACGAAATACGCACATCAAATGAGCAGATGCACGGCTCCATAACCCAAGGTTAAGACCTCGAACGGCGGCTTACGCGAAAGGCGCGCGCAATACGTCCAGAAATGCGTTGCCGGCTTGCGAGTCCATCCCGCCGTCGCGCCAGAGCGCGAATACGCCGACCGAGAGCGCGGGCGTCACCGGACGGATCGCAACAGGTTCCGCGCCGCCGCGTGCAGTCAGCTCGTCAAGCAGAACATAGCCAATGCCGCGCGCGGCCAGCGCGCGCGCCACATACCAGGTCTGTGCTTCGACCGCCGCCACGCGTTCGTCGAGCCCCTGTGCTTCCAGCGCATTGCCGATCAGCTCGCCGAGCGGATCGCTGTTGCCGATGCTGATCCAGTCGCGGGCGAGGAAGGCCGGCAGATCGATCGGCTGCTGTGCTTCGGGATCATCCGGCGGACCGACGCAAACGATCGCCGTGCGGCCCAGCTCGATCGCGGCGATGCCCGGTCGCGCCGGCGGATTCAACGCGACCGCGAGGTCGAGATCGCGCGTGAGCAACGCGTTGAGCAGTTCTTCCGTATGGCGCGTCTGGATTTTCAGCGACACGCGCGAATAGGTGCGGCGAAACACCTGCACCGCCGCCGGAATCAGACTTAAACCGAGGCTCGGCAAGCACCCAATGCGCAAATGGCCCTCCGGCTGCAGCGCCAGATTGCGCGCCAGATGGCGAATCCCGTCCAGATTGGCCTGCAGCTTCTGCGATTCCGAGAACAGCAGTTCCGCTTCGCGCGTCGGCTGCAGACGGCCATGCACACGGTTGAATAGCGCAAAACCGAGACTGCGCTCCGCATGCGCGAGCGCCTTGCTGACAGCAGGCTGGGAGACGCACAGCAGTTCCGCCGCTTTCGAGAGCGACCCCGTACGCATGATGGCGTGAAAAATTTCGATGTGACGCAAACGCATGGATGCATGACCGGTAAAACCGGCGAAGTAAGCGCAGAGGGACGGGCCACGTCGCCCGGCGTGAAATCATGGATATCGCGAAGCATAACGTCTTTCAACGTGCTTTCATGAGTTGTCTTTCCGGTGCGCCCCGGCGCCGATCGGCGCATCAATGGTATTGTTCGCCGTTGCGCGTCGTATGCGCAATTCAAGGCCTTCCCAGGATGGTGGAAGGAAGACAGGAAGCACGCTTTATGAACCAATTCTTCACACAGCCGCAAGGTGCTGAGGCCGCGCCGCAGCGCCGCTGGCCGCGCACCGGCTACCCCCCGATGCTCACGGCCACCACCGCCTGGCACGTATTGGTGCTGGCCGGATGCCTGCTGGTGCCCTCGGCGTGGCCGTGGTGGCTGGCCGCGATCTTCGCGAATCACGCTATTTTCACCGTGGCCGGCCTGTTGCCGCGCACCTCGCTGCTCGGCCCTAACTGGACGCACCTGCCGGTCGGCGCGCGCAACGCGGACGCGATCGCATTGACGATCGACGACGGTCCCGATCCCGTCGTCACCCCGCAAGTGCTCGATCTGCTCGACGCCTTCAAGGTGCGCGCCACCTTCTTCTGCATCGGCGAGAAAGCACAACGCCACCCGGAGATCGCACGCGACATCGTTGCACGCGGCCACGCGCTGGAAAACCATTCGCAGGTTCACCTGCACACGTTTTCGATCACGTTTCCAGCCTCACTCAGGCGCGAAATCGACGCGGCGCAACGCACCTTCGAAGCATTGAGCGGCGAGCGGCCCATGTTCTTCCGTGCCCCGGCGGGTTTGCGCAACATCTTTCTCGAACCCGTGCTGAGCAAGCTCGATTTGCGGCTCGCGGCGTGGACGCGGCGCGGTTACGACACGCGCGAGCGCGATCCGCAAGTCGTCGCGCACCGGCTGCTCGACGGCCTTGCCCCGCGCGACATTCTGCTGCTGCACGACGGCAATGCCGCGCTCACTATCGACGGCAAACCGCTGATACTCGCGGTCCTGCCGCGTGTGATCGATGAAGCCCGGCGGCGGCGCTTGCGTTTCGTTACGCTGCGTGAAGCACGTATCGACGACTGAACCGGCGCCCTTCCACACGGCTCGGCCGCTGGCCATGCGGCGAGCCGCGCAAACGCCCCTCACAGCCCTTTCACACGCCGCGGTTACACGCGGAAATCCGCCGCCATGTCTTCGTCCGTGCGCGCCTCGAGCTCGCCGCTGCGGCAGGCTTTCAGGAACACGTCGTAATCGCGTTCCACCTGGTCCGCGTAGCTGGCGGCGTAGCCGGTGAGGGATTCCGCAAACTGATCGCCACGGCCGATGTACGCGCTGACTTCGATTGCCTGGCCACTCGCCTTGGCATGCGCACGCGCCATGATCCAGCCGCACAGTTTCGCGTAGCCTTCAAGGAGGTCCGTGTCGAACAGCTCGATGTTCGCCGACAACTTCATGTCGCGCAGTTGCCGGAAGTAGAAGTGGCGCCCTGACGGCCCGCTCGCCCAGCCGAGAAAGATATCGCTCGCTGCCTGCAGCATGCGCTGCCCGCGAACCACCCGCTCGCCCTCGTGCTTGAGCGAGGGCGCCTTGTAGTACTGCGCGATCACCGACGGCCGTGCTTCCTTGATCTGGATGAACAACGGCTTGCCCATGTGATCGACGTTCAGCAGTACAAGACAACGCGTGCCCACGCTGCCCACGCCTACTACCTTGAACACCAGGTCCTGTGCCGTGAAATGGCTGAGCAACTCCCGCCGATCGTGCGACAAGGTTTTCAGGTACTCGCTCCACGTCCGCTCGATCAACTTGTTCCAGTTAGCGGTCATGAACCAGTCGTCGTCGGCAGAAAACAGCGTATTGACGCCATGCACATGAAAGAGTCCAGGCGGCGCGTCGCGAATCGACCAGCGATTGCCATCGAACTCCGCCATTTTCTCCAGCAGGCTTTCGTGGGTACGGCCCGCCGCCTTCTCCATGCCACGGCGCACGACGCGGCGACGCTCGGGTGTCAACGCTGTCTCGGCCATCAGATCGAAGGTGATACGGTCGTACCAGAGTTCGAGCGCGCCGCATTGCGCGTATTGCGCCATACGGTCGCGATATTCGGTGGCGGCGGTCATCACCAGATGCTCGGCCGTGCCGCGGCTCAAACGCATATGACGCGCGGCCACCACGAGGCTCGCGGTCAGGCGTTTCAAGTCCCATTCGAACGGGCCCGTTGCGACTTCGTCGAAATCGTTCAGGTCGAATACGAGTTGACGCTCCGGCGTCGCGAAGCCGCCGAAATTCATCAGATGGCCGTCGCCGCATATCGGCATGGAGAGACCTGTGTCGGGCACCCGGCTCAGATCGTGAGCCTGAATGATCGCGGTGCCGCGAAAGAACGTGAATGGCGACACCGACATGCGCCCGTAGCGCAAGGGCACGAGCTTTTCGACCCGCCCTTCACTGCTTTGCTTTAGCAACTCAATCGGGTTGCGATGCAATTCGCCTACCGTACGATGGCTCGACCGCTTCGAGTGCTCGCGGGCGGCGCGGCCACGGGCTTCCCGTTCGGCGATGGTGCTGGCTCTCATGCTGTTCTCCGGTTTTTGTGTGAATCTACTATCGTTTCCAGAAGACTGCTTCTGCTGGCACGGCGAGCTATCACCAACGGTAGCCCACACCGCCGAAAATCACGTCCGAATCGCGATCATAGCGTGTCACGATCCGATTCCACGCGATCCGCGCTTCCCAATGGTCGGTCAGACGATACGCGCCGGCGATCGTGACGAGCCCGGAGAACTTCCCTGCGCCCGGTCCCGGCGACTCGCTATTTTCGTTTTCGTTAATCGCGTAGTAAGCGCCGAGTCCGAGTCCCAGCGTTACCTTGTCGTTGAGGAAGGCACGCGTCGCCCAGAGCTGGCTGGTCACGCCGTCGCGGCGGGCCACCTTGCTACTGCCTTCGTGAAGATAACCGAGCGTCACATCGAGGTATTTTGCAAGACCGCGACGGTACTCGATCGCACCGCCCAGCGCGCTCGGCGAGCTGGTTGAATTGACGATGGTCTTGCCGAGGTACAGCGCGACTTCGTTGTCAGTGACCTTGTGCGTGCTGCCGCTTGCCCAGTCGCGCGGACCGGGCGTGCCGGGAGCATCGAGCTGATAGCCGACGCCGAACATCAGGCTAGTCGCATCCGGCCCGCGTTGCACATGCACACGATTCAACTGCAGTTGCGTGATCCACCGGCTCGATGCGTAGTACGCCGCGCGCACGCTATACACGACACCCCAGCCGTGCGTGTCCGAATAGCTTCCGCCCTGCACGGCGGTGGTGGTGTCGAAGTAACGGTATGGCCCGATGCCTGCCTGCAGGACGAACTGCGGACTTCCCACGGGAATGCGGCCCCATAGCTGGATCATCTGGCCGTCCCTGTGATGGTCCGGAATGTGTCCTTCATTGAGCCACGTGAAACTCGCGGCAAAGTATTGCCCGAGCCCTTCCTGATAATTGAATGCCCAGGTGTAGGTGTTTGTGCTGCCCGCGCGAGAGCCACCCCCGAATAGGGAAAACTCCTGGGCGTGACCTGCGGTGGATACGAACAGGAGTCCAAAACCGGTAACGCAGGAAGCCGCCTGGATTGCCAGCCTGCGGCTCACAGCAAAGTTCAGATTCCGCATGCGCATTGCATCTCCGGATGAGTCGCTGTGACTGCCGGGATTCATGGCCCGGCAAAAAAGCCGAATAGCGGCAATGAGCGCCGGAACCGGCTGTCATTACAAATTGATTGCCATGCTAGCAGACCATTCGGTAAAAATGCCACTCCATGCTTTTTGAGTAATCCGGTTATGCATCTAACTCCTCAATCGTCCAGTCTGCAAATGCCGAAAATTGGTTGCGACCGCAACGGCCCTTCACAACATGGCGGACAAAATTACCGGAAATCGAACCGATGATTAACTATTTGGTGAATATTTTATTTTTCACGGATCCACACACTTCAGACATCGCGAATCCGGCCGTTTACCGGTACATACAGAATATTAGCGGCGCACCCGAAAAGTCCCTTTAAATAGGGCCTGTTCTAACGAACGTGCGTTGCGCAAGATAACGGAGAGAGCATGTTTGTCGCAATTGGCTGGGTAGTGGTAATCGCTTCTGTAATCGGTAGTTTTGTCGGTGTAGGCGGGCATCTTCCCGCGCTCATTCAACCATTCGAACTGCTATGCATTTTTGGCGCCGCGATCGGCGCGTTCGTTGTAAGCAATCCGACCTCCACGCTGAAGAAAACGATCAAGGCGATTCCTTCGTGCTTTAAGAGCGGCGGATATACGAAGGAAAAATATCTCGAGCTGATCGCGTTACTCTACGAGTTGCTTCAGAAGGCGCGCAAGGAAGGCATGATGGCGCTCGAAGCCGACGTCGCCGCGCCGGAAGAAAGTGTGCTGTTCCAGAAGTATTCGCACGTATTGAAGGACCATCATCTGCTCGACTTCATCGTCGACTATTTACGCATGATGTCCGGCGGCAACGTGAACGTGCTTGAAGTGCAGGACCTGATGGACGAAGAACTGGCCACGCATCATGCCGAAGCGTCGGTCGCGGCCAATGCGATTCAGAAGATGGCCGACGGCTTACCTGCATTCGGCATTGTCGCCGCGGTGATGGGCGTGGTCCACACGATGGGCTCGGTCGGCGCGCCGCCCGCCGTGCTCGGCGAGATGATCGCCGGCGCGCTGGTCGGCACCTTCCTCGGCATTCTGCTCGCCTATGGTTTTATCGGACCGGTCGCCGATCTGCTCAATGCCAAGGGTCGCGCCGAAGCCAAACCTTATCAATGCGTGAAGGCAGTATTGCTCGCAGCGCTCTCCGGCTATGCACCGCCGATCGCCGTCGAATTCGGCCGCAAGGTGCTGTTCACCGCCGACCGCCCGAGCTTCCAGGAACTCGACGACGCCGTGCGCGCCACCAAGATGCCGAAATCGGCCTGACGTGGAGCGGCATCATGAGTGAAAGAAGATCGCGCGCGTCCCAGCAGGAAGAGACCAGCGCTCCGGTGATCGTACGCCGCTCGAAGAAGGGTGGCGATCATGGCGCCCATCACGGCGGCGCATGGAAAATCGCCTACGCCGACTTCGTCACCGCGATGATGGCGTTCTTCCTGCTGATGTGGCTGCTCGGTTCGACGTCCAAGTACGACAAGCAAGGCATCGAAGACTATTTCAACACCCCGCTGTCGAGCCTGCTCGGCGGCAACGAAGGCACGGCAGCGGCACGTCCGAACGTCATCCAGGGCGGCGGGCGCGACATCACCGACACCCGTCCCGGCGACGGCAAGAAAACCCAGACCGAACCCACACCACCGGCGAAGGTCCCACCGATCGTGGCCCCCGCCGACGCGGCACGGCTTCAGCAATTGAAAGAGAAGCTCACCGCCTTGATCGAACAGAGCCCGGCGTTGAGGGCATTCAAGGATCAGATCCGCATTTCGATCACGAACGAAGGTCTGCGCATCGAGATTGTCGATTCACAGAATCGTCCGATGTTTCCGTCCGGCAGTTCAAAGTTGCAGCCTTATGCCGTGACGATCCTGACGCAAATCGGCGCCGCGCTCAACGACGTGGAGAACCGCATTTCGATAGCCGGCCACACCGACGCAGTGCCGTACACGGCCGGCCCGGAGGGCTATTCAAACTGGGAGCTTTCGTCTGAGCGGGCCAACGCCGCACGCCGTGCGTTGGTAGCGGGCGGCATGCACGGCGAGAAGCTGCTGCAGGTGCGCGGGCTCGCCGATGTATTGCCGCTAAACAGCAACGTCGCCGACGAGCCGACCAATCGGCGGATCAGCATCCTTGTACTGAACAAGGCCGCGGAACTCGCGTTCTTCCACGACGGCGGCCGCACGACGATTGACGAAACGTCGCCCGCAAGTTCGGCTATACCCGAAGTAGTGAGCCGTTTGCAGCCGGTCAGCGTTTCACGTAGCACGCCATAGAATTTTTATTGGGCAGAGGTTGGGTGCGGATCGGCCTCGACTTCGGCTCGTGCGCTTTTCGCGCTTGCTGCAAAGCGCATGAGGTGTGTATAGAATCGTTCGCATGCGCCCTGCCCCAGATCATCACCATGAGCCCGAGCTTCCGCTCCACACGCCCAGCGTCTCGTCTGTGACGCTGGCGGCGATCATTGCCGTGATCGCGTGGATTTCGATCGTTGCGCAAGCCGACCTGACGATCGACCGCACGCTAGCCCGCGGGCTCGGCGTGCTTGATGGGGTTGCGCGGATGAGCAGTTACCTCACCAATCTAACGGTATTAGCGTGCGCGGTCTGCTTTACCTGCGTAGCGTTACGAAGGCGCAGCCTGGCGATCATACGTTTTTTTCGGCAGCCAACCGTCGTGACCGCGGTCGTTGTCTACATGGCATTTGTGGGGATTGCCTACAACCTGCTTCTACGCGGAATGTGGTCGCCGAGGGCGTACAGGCTGCTGCTCAACGAATCGATGCACAGCGTTTTACCGATGCTGACGGTGCTTTACTGGGTGTTATTCGTACCGCGATTTCATTTACGGTTACGGCATTGCCTGCTGTGGCTGATCTATCCCGTCGCGTACCTCGCCATCACTTTCTGGCGCGGGAGTTTGTCAGACTTTTATCCCTATCCTTTCATCAACGTCGACGTGCTCGGCGTCAGACACGTCGTCGTCAATTCCGCCCTACTGTTTGGGGGATTTCTGATGTTGATGGCCGTGTTCGTGGGGATCAACTTTAGGCGTAGACGCTGATCGCTCACCGTCTGGCTCTTCTAGTGTTCCCCTGATTATATTTTCTCGCGGCTGTTAAAGATCGCGATTCGAAGCTCCCTTACGAAGTGTCCACTCTGAACGACGGCTTACGCTACCGCCGCGTCCCCCACTCCTTGCCCACGGCTTCGCACGTGAAACGGCGTTAGCGTCGTTCGAAATAACGTCGATGGCTGTTGCTCCTGCCTCAATCTGTCAATCGTTGGTCGTGTCATGGTCAACGATGATCGCACGGCATGCTCGCCTTCGTCATGCATGGTCACTTTTAACAGTGCTCCCCTAGGTGAGGTCAGAATCGGGCGGCAATGACGCGGAATTGCGCGCCAATGCAATGCCGAACATTCCGATCTACCAAAGAGACATCCAATTTTGGGAGTTGTCCTATTTTATTGACAGCCTCTACCTGGTGCAGTGTCGAGCGCATTACGAATTGCCAACGATGCATTGCAAAAGGGATATCTATGAGGCAAATGAAAACGCCCAACGGGCTGCGGGCCAATATCGTGCGCCTTTTGGCTGCGCTAGCGCTGTCATCAACCGCCATCAGCGCTCATGCTGAAAGCTGCTGGGATCTTTATCCAAAGTCGGGGGCGACGCCGGGCACTTCTTCGTGCCGACTTGACGTAGCAAGCAATACGCCGGGTGGCATGGGCAGCTACGGATGCCGCAACGACATGGCACTGATTGACGAATGGTGTTCCACGCCTGACGATCCCGACGATTCATGTCCGGTTGCCGATCCCGTGTATCCGGCCAACGGCAAAGTAACCCTGATTGAAAGTGACTTCCGCAGTGGCGACGCAGTGCCGCTGACTTTTACGCGAAGCTATCTTTCTTCCCCCTTCGTCAAATCTGCGACGGCGATGGGGCCGATGTGGCTAAATAACTGGCAGCGTCAACTTGACGTTACCGGAGCGAGCGGTAGCTCCCCGAAGATCGTCGCGTATCGTGCAAGTGGGCAGCCACTGACTTTCCAATTGACGAGCGGACAGTGGAAGACTTCCGCGTTTAGCGGGTTAGCGCTCGCGCAGTCGGGCAGCGGTTGGACGTTAACGGACCTGACAAGCAATACCGTCGAAACCTATTCCAGGCAAGGCGTGTTGCAGGCTGAGGCGACCCATACGGGCTTTACACGCACGCTCGTTTACGACGGCACGGGAAGACTCACGGCGATCAATCAGCGCGCTGCCGGTGCAATGCCAAAGTACGACCTTCTCACAATCAAGCTTGACTACGATACGCAAGGTCGCATCTACCGTATGACCGACCCAAGTGGCGGCCTTACACAGTATGGGTATGACGCGAATAGCAATCTGATATCCGTGACATGGCCCGACGGCTATGTTCGCCGGTATGTCTACGACGATTTACGCTTCAAGAATGCGCTTACCGGTGTCATTGACGAGAACGGCTCACGTATCGCAACTTGGACTTACGACGACCGGGGCCGCGCGACCGCCGTCAGTCACCCGGATACGACGCAGAACGTTCAGTTTGCTTACAGTAGAAACTCGACCACCATGTCTTGGGGTAACGAATCCGGGACGATGAACTACGCGTCTATCGCCGGGATGTTGCGGTTGACAGGTAGCACTGCTGCCGACGGCAACGAGAGCCGAAGTTTGGACGCGAACGGCAACCTGCTACAAAAAACAGCACCTGACGGAACCGCTGCCTATTCATACGATGCGACGGGTCGGCCGGTGCGCGCGGCTGTAACCAGTGCTAACGGGACCGTCATAACGAACGTGAGATATGCGGATGCTACGAGCTTGCGGCCATTGCTAGTGGCATCGCCTGGAAAAATGCGGGCGTTCGTGTATGACCAGAGTGGGAACGTTACGGGATACAGCGAGTTCGACACGACCGACTCGACCGGAGAAAATGGTTTCGACGCGATCAGCACGGGAACCAAGCTGACGATTGGTGCGATCTACGACGCGAATAATCGCATGTCGGAAGCGACGGTTTACCTCAATGGGATAAAAACAGAATACTGGTGGTACTTTCCAGACGAAACGGGCAATCTGATGAGTGCCCAGGAGCATATTTCCCACTTCCTCATCAGCGAAATTGAACGCGATGCGTCTAACCGACTAACCGTCGTTAGCGGCAACTACCGGGAAGGACGCTTCACATACGACAAACGTGGGCGCGTTATCCGGTTCGTGTACAAGGAGGACACAATCCCTCTGACGGCCGGGGTAAAACGTATCCTGACAGTGGACTACACCTACACGCCTGACGGACGTGTATCGAGCCGCACCGGGACGGTTGCGAAAAACAACGAAGCCGCACAAACTATTTCCAACGATGAGATAGATCAGTGGATTAGCAACTACGAGGGTGGCGTTGAGCCGGTTGGGCCGCCTGCAAAACTATCAGGTGCGCGCAGTGCGCTGAAGGCAAGCAGCACGACGGCAATCAACCCGGTATGCCCTGAATGTTACGTTTTCACGCGGGCGAAGTTCGCCTGGAAACTTTTCTATCGCGACTTCACTGTCACCCCGACGGGTCAACCCGTTCGAGGCGATGTACCGGAACTGCAAATAGCGGCGCAAGAACAGGTTCCGTTCCCTATCCTGATACCGGAGCAGAACGCGCAATCGAAACGTGCGGTGCTATATGCTCAGCTGTTCTCAGACGGCGGTGACCCTGATTCGGGCTTCGTCAAATGCAGTTATGGTCGGCCTGCGTCAAAGCGCTGTCGAGACGTGCGTGAAAAGTGTATTGACAAATGCACGATGCAATATCTTCCGACCCCCGCAATGAATGACGGCAGGAACTATCATCTTTGCATCACTCAATGCCTGGCCGATAACGGCTGTTAGGAAAACACTATGGATAAAGAAACTGCGAAGGATATCGACAAGACCTTGCGTGATGCATTTCGGTCTGTTGAAGACGCAATCAGGCTCGTTCAAGCTCGTTGCTCGGTGGAGGAGTTCGAATTTTTCCGCACAGAAGCTGGAAGGGTGGCGGGTGGCATAACGCTACTTTTGTTACCGCTATGGGAAGACTACCCCGACATTGCCCCCGAAGGTGTGGTCGTCAGTCCACCAAAGAGGGGAAAAAGTAAGCGGTAAAAACGAAAAAAGGCGCGAGCAATCGTGCCTTTTTTATTGTTGCGCCGTTACCGGCCCCAATGTTGCGCGGGCAGTCGTTGCGTGGCTGCGCTGATTTGGTCAGTGAAGACCAGCGCCGCAGGTAGCCCACGGCGCCAGCCGAACAACCACCTCAAACCGCCGCCACAACCCTCCGCGGCGACAAAACCGACACCACAAAACTCACCACAATATTAGCCGCCAGGGCGATCAATCCGATATAAAGCGGATAGGTAGCACCACCGACATGCAAGGCAAACACCGGCTTAAGTCCTTGCGAAATAGCCAACCCAGTCCCCAGCACGATCCCCACCAGCCACCCAAGAAACAACCCTGGCGTATTCAACCGCCGCGTATACAGCGAAAACACAATAGCCGGGAAAATCTGCAGAATCCACACCCCACCCAGCAGTTGCAGATCAATCGCATACTGCGTCGGCAGAAACACGATAAACAGCAGCGCGCCAAACTTCACGACCAGCGAAACGATCTTCGCGGTCGATGCTTCAGCCTCAGGCGTGATATTCGGCGAGACGAGAGGACGCCACAAATTCCGCGTGAACAGATTGGCCGCGCCAATCGACATGATCGCGGCAGGCACCAACGCGCTAATCGCAATGGCCGCGGCCGCAAAGCCGACAAACCACGAAGGAAACAGCGTGTTAAACAGCGCCGGCACCATGTCGGACGCCGACTTCACATGCACGCCGGCAGCAATCGCCATATAACCGAGCAACGCGATCAAGCCCAGCAATAGCGTATACGCGGGCAGGAAAATCGCATTCTTGCGCACCGTGTTAGCCGACGCGGACGACAACACCGCCGTCATCGTATGCGGATACATGAACGCCGCCAGCGCCGAGCCTAACGCAAGCGATGCATAAGCAGTGAACTGCGTCGGCTTCAGAATGATTCCGGTTGCGCCGCCCTTGGCCTTGAAATACGTATCGGCCGCGTCGAACACATGCGCATAGCCACCAAGCTTCGCCGGAATCAGCCAGACTGCCGCGATCACGACGATATAGATCATGATGTCCTTGACGAAGGCAATCATCGCCGGCGCCCGCAAACCGCTTGCATACGTGTACAGCGCCAGAATCACGAAAGCGACGATCAGCGGCATCTCGCCGGTCACGCCAAGCCCCTTGATCACCACCTGCATGCCCACCAGCTGAAGCGCGATATACGGCATGGTCGCGACAATACCGGTGACCGCCACCGCGGCCGGGAACCACTTGCCGCCGTATTCGCCCTGCACGTAGTCCGCTGCCGTGATGTGGTTCTTCGCATGCGCGATCTTCCACAGCTTGGGCATCACCGCGAACACGAACGGATAGACAATGATGGTGTACGGCAACGCAAAGAAACCATACGCGCCCACCGAATACACCAGCGCAGGCACCGCAATCACGGTGTAAGCGGTATAGAAATCGCCGCCCACGAGGAACCACGAAATCACCGTGCCGAACTGGCGGCCACCCAGGCCCCACTCGTGCAATTGCGTCAGGTCGCCCCGCTTCCAGCGCGCGGCAAAAAAACCGATCACGGTGACAAGAACAAAGAACGCGATAAAGACGGTCATCGCAACCGGGTTCACAGGATTGACATCGCTCATTTGACACCTCGGTACACGACGTAAATCAGCAGCGAGGTCAACGGAACCCACAAGAACTGATACCAGTAGAAGAACGGAAAGCCGGCGAATGAGGGCCGTGTGTCGTTATAGAACGGCAACCACAGCAACGCGATGTACGGGATCAGCAGGACGATCCATAGCCATGAACGGCCGGAAGATTGGGAGGTCTCCACGAACTTCTCCTAAGTCTATTATTGAAACCGCGCGCCTCGACTTTTGGCCGGGCACGCGGAAAACCGGTTACCTGATATTAGACGGCAAAACCGGTGTTTGCTTTTTGCTCGGCACCAGGCTGCCACCGCCAGGTGCACCGCAACAACGCGCCAGAAGGCGCGGCACGCCGCGGGGATGTAGTATTCGCCTTCGTGGGCGCTGTCACAAGCGCGCAACTACGTAAGCCAGCTACGTAATACTACGTAGCCCGTCGGCCGTTCTCTCTACGATGAAACTCAAAGCAAAGATTGTCCTGCTGGCGATCGTGCCCTTTCTGGCGGCCATCGCCAGCATTGAAATCGGCGTGCGCCGGGAAGCCACGGCGCTCGCCGAAACGCAGCACGCGACCACTCAGGCCGCCTACATGGCCAGCAAGGAAATCGAGCTCAAACACTATGTCGAGCTCGCGACCACGGCGATCGCCCCGCTCTACGACGCGGGCCGCGACAACGCACGCGACGATGCGATGCTGCGTACCCGTGCGCTCGACATTCTCGGGAAAATGGACTTCGGCAAGGACGGCTACTTCTTCGTCTACGACATGCACGGCCGTACGCTGATGCATCCGCGCGAACCCGATCTCGTTGGCCGCGACCTCTGGGCGCTGCGCGATCCGAACGGCGCGCTGACGATCCAGCAACTGCTCGCCGCGGCCTCGCGCGGCGGCGGTTATGTGCGTTACGTCTGGCATCGGCCATCGACGGGCAAACTGGCGTCGAAACTGGGCTACGTGGTGCCGCTCGAACGCTGGGGCTGGATGATCGGCACCGGCATCTATCTCGACGATGTCGATGCCACACTCGCGCATATCGACGAAGGCGCAGCGGCCAACATCGATCGCACGATGCAGTGGATCGACGGTATCGCGGTGGCCGGACTCTTCGTGATCGCCTTGTGTGCGCTGGTGCTCAACGTCACCGAATACCGCAGCGCCGACGCAAAACTCAAGCGGCTCGCGCAGCAGGTGGTCGACTCACAGGAAAACGAACGAGCGCGTCTGTCACGTGAGTTGCACGACGGCATCAGCCAGATGATGGTCTCCGTGAAGCTGCTGCTCGAATCGGCATTGACGCGCTTCGAACGCAGTGACGCGCGCGTGCCCGCAGCAGAAGCCGCGCTATCGACGAGCATTGCGCGGATCGGCGACACCTTGCGTGAAGTGCGCCGCATCTCTCACGCACTGCGTCCGTCCATGCTCGACGACCTCGGCGTAGCGGCTGCCCTGGAACAGCTCACCCGCGAGTTGAGCGACCAGTCCGGCATCCAGATCGGCTTCACGCAGATTGCCCATACCCATGCCGCGTCTTTGCCGGAAGCGGTGAATACCGTGCTGTTCCGTATCGCCCAGGAAGCGTTGACGAATATCGTGCGGCATGCCCACGCCTCCAGTGCGGCGCTGTCGCTGGAGGTATCGAGCGATGCCGTCACGCTAACCATCGCGGACAACGGCTGCGGTTTCGACGTCGCGCACGCGCTCGTCAATCCACACGCGGGGGTGGGTCTGCGCAATATGCGCGAGCGGCTGGACACGCTGGGCGGCAAGCTGTCACTCAGCTCGCAGCCCGGTCATACGATCGTGACCGCGCGTGTGCCAGTGGTAGCGTCCACGCCTCAATCGCCGGCCTTGCAGGAAATCTGATGATGAACGACATGTCCCTCGCCATCGCACGTTTGATTCTGATCGACGACCACCCGCTGGTTCGCGACGGCTTGCGCGCGCGGCTCGAAGCCGTACGCAACATCGAGATCGTCGGCGAAGCCGGCAATGCGCAGGAAGCGCTCGCGCTCGCCGACAGTCAGGAACCGCATCTGGTGCTGATGGACGTCGGCATGAACGGGATGAACGGTATCGCGCTGGCCGGCCTGTTTCATGAACGCTTCCCGGCAATTCGCGTGTTGATGCTGTCCATGCACGACAACCTCGAGTACGTGACCCAGGCGGTACGCGCGGGGGCCAGCGGCTACGTACTCAAAGACTCACCCGCCACCGAAATCATTCAGGCAATCGGCGCGGTGCTGGAAGGCAAGACGTTTTTCAGCGCAGGGCTGGGCGCACGATTAATTCAGGCCTCGGCGACGCAATCGCCGATTGAACGGCTCACGCCGCGCGAGCGCGATATTCTCGACGCGCTCGCGGAAGGCCTCTCGAGCAAGCAGATCGCGCAACGCAACGATTTGTCCGTGCGCACGGTAGAAACGCATCGGCTGAATCTGAAACGCAAGCTCGATATCGAAGGTCAGGCTGAGTTGATCAAGTTCGCTGTCGAGAATCGTCGTAAGAATCGTTGAGCATCCGAACAGCCGCTGCATAATCTCGTCCAGGTAGCCGGGAATCAAGGCCGTCGATCCGTCTGCCCCACGCTCAACACTCCGGAGCCGAAGACGATGGAACGCCTGATTAGACAGTACCTGGCAAGTTTTCTGGTCTGCATGGCCGCGACGCACGCCTATGGCGAGGCGCAACGCGTCAATCGCGGGCACGACCCGTTCTTTCAGATATCCCAAGCGGTCAGTGACTGCCCGGTACCGCTGGGCCCGCTCGAGACCGAACAGGAATGGCTCGACGACAGCCATTACCGGATCGAGCGCGGCAATAGCTGCTGGGTGGAAGGTCGGTGCCGTCTGTCGAACGCGTACCTGTACGACGCGGAAATCGCCGAGGCCGTACAGCGGCGGCTCGCCAATATCAACTACGCCAACCACTGGCGCGAACAGTCGACGCTGTGGCTCACGCTGCAACGCCGCTTCATCTACGTTCAAGGTTGCGTCGCACCAGGCTTCGATAAACAGGCGTTCCTCACGGAACTCGCGAAAACCGCGGACGTCGATCGCGTGATCGACGACACCACAAGCAATCCGCACGCAGCAGCCCTTCCCTATAGAACGCTTGCTGAGCCGGACAAACCGGTGATCGATCCCGGCAACTAGCCGCTATTGCGCAGCGCCACCCCGGTCGCTGTTATCCCGGATGATCTGCGCGATCAACGTGTCGGCATCGCGCGAAACGTTATCGTGGACGCGGGTACTCAACGTGGCCGCCGGCGTATCGTTGCCGATCAGATGACCACTTCGCACGTGCGTATCCACCGACACCTGCATCGAGAGACCGAGTCGCAACGGATGCGCAGCGAGTTCGGCCGGATCGAGCGAAATCACGATCGGCACGCGCTGCACGACCTTGATCCAGTTGCCGGCCGCGTTCTGCGAAGGCAGCATCGAGAACGCGCTACCCGTGCCCGCCGAGAAGCCTTCCACGTGCCCGTGATACACCACCTGCGAGCCATACACGTCCGACACGATGCGCACGGGCTGCCCCACCCGCATGCTGCGGATCTGGCCTTCCTTGAAGTTCGCTTCGACCCATAGACGCTCGAGCGGGATGATCGACATCAGGGCGAGTCCTGGCCCGACCTGCTGGCCGATCTGCACCGAGCGCTGCCCGACCGTGCCGTCGACGGGAGAAACCACGGTGGTGCGCTGCAGGTTCCGATAAGCAAGCCGCAATTGCGCGGCGGCTTGCAGAACCGGCGGACTGGCTTCGACCGGAAATTTTCCGCCGAGCGCGCGGGCAGCATCGAGTTGGACCTGTGCCGAAGCGAGATTCGCTTGAGCAACCGCCACCGCCTCACGAGCACGCGCCAGTTCTTCCGGCGACACTACCTCGACCGACGCATGATCGCGCGCCGCCAGCGCACGTTGCGCCAACGCCAGTTCGGCGCGGCGCGCATCGATCGATTGCACGTAGAGCTTGCGCGAGATCGTCGCGTTTGCTACCTGGCGCACGGCGAGTGTAAGTTGCGCTTTGGCCTGCGCGAACGCGGCGGCCGCTTCGGCGTCGTCGAGCTTGACGAGCGGCTGGCCCGCACGAACCTGACGCGTGTTGTCCACGAGAATATCGGTGACCGTGCCGGGTATCTGCGCGGCGATCTGCACGATGTTGCCCGCCACGTAGGCGTCGTCGGTCTCCTCAAAGAAGCGCGCGCTCAACCCCCAATACGTTAGCCACGCCAGACCGGCGAGCGCCACCACACCGAAGAAAACGGCAAACCGGCGCCGCCGCGCAGTCCGTTTCGAATCGTGCGCGTCGCCCGATATGCCTCCCCCGTCTGCCGGGTTTGCCTGCTGCTGGGTCCAGCCGGCGGCATGCTGTGCCTGTTTATCGTTGTGCATTCAATCGAAGTGCGTATCCGTGATGCGTGCGTGAGAGGGAAAGGTCGGCTGATAGTGCGAGATCGGCGCGCCGGCCACCTTGCGTACGTCAAAGCCGCCACCGAGCGCGCCCACCAGCGCGACCTGCAGCAGTCTGCGGCGGCCCTGCAAATCGACTTGCTGGGCGCGTTCGTCGAGTAAGGACAGGTCCGCCAGCGTCACGTCCTTCTGCATGCCGATACCCCGACGATGCCGCTCCTCTGCAATCGCAACGATCTTTGCGGCTGCGTCGACCGCGCGCGTCTGCTCAGTGGTGAGCGTATCGACCGTACGCAACGAAGTCAGTTGACGCGCAACGTCGCCGAGCGCCTCGTCGATCGTCTTGTTGTAAAGAGCGATCGCGGCGTCGACGTTGGCGTAATCGCCGCCGAGTTGGGCACGCAGCCGGGTTCGATCGAAAATCGGCAAGGAGATCGCCGGTCCCACCGAACCAGTCAGCGCCGCGCGCGAGAAAAGCGCGGCGGGCGTCAATGCCGTGAGCCCGGCAAAGGCCACCAGATTCACGTCGGGATAAAACTGCGCCCGCGTGGCGTCGATATTCGCGAGAGCGGCTTCGGCCCGCAAACGCGCCGCCACGATATCGGGCCGGCGGCCCAGCAGGTCTACCGGCAATTGCGCGGGCATTGGCGCGTCGGCCGCCGCTGCCAGTTGCGGACGATGCAGCGACAAACCGCGCTCCGCGCCGCGCCCCGTCAGCACGCCGATCTGCAACTCGGTCAGTTTGATGCGTTCGTCGTTGAGTGCCTGCTGCGAAGCGAGCCGGCTTCGTTTCAGTGCGGCGTCGGCCGAGTCGTAAGCGTTATCGATGCCGCGCGCACCCCGCTCGCGCAACACCGCATCGACGCTATCCGCGGCCTGCTGCTTTTGCAGCAGAATGTCCTGCATGGCATATCCGCGGTCGAGCTCGCAATAGAGCGTCACGAGCGCAACCGTCAACGTGAGCCGTGCCTGCTCCGCATCGACGCGCGCCGCATCGCGCGTGGACAGCAGGCTGCCGGTCAGCGCGGCATTCTTGCCCCACAGGTCGAGCTGGTAGCTCAAACCGGCGAACAACGCCGCCGGCGAGACCACCGGATCGTTGAACAACTGCACCGGAATCTGCCGACCGCCAACGGACACATTGGCCACGTCGTCCGGTTGCGGCAAGCGGGCCTTGCTTACCGTCGCGCCCGCCGTGCCCGTAAGACCGGTGAGCGAAGCAAACTGTTCGAGTTGGGCCTGCGCGGTGCCCACCCTCGCCTTGGCGATCTGCAGGTCGGGACTATTCTGCAACGCCTCAGCAACCAGTTCATCCAGTTGCGGATCGCGGTAGCGTTTGACCCAATCGGGCGCGGGCCATGTGCCGTTCGCGTTCGGCCCGATACTCTGGACAAGCGCATCGGCGGACGGTTTAAGCGGTGTAACGCTAGTATGCAGACCAGCATCGCTCACACACCCTGTCAGCGCCGCTGCAATGAGCAGAAGCGGTAAAAACAGTGGCGAGGAGCGCGGCAAAAGCAATTGCATAGACTGTCTCACGAGTGCCAGGTACGAGGTACTGCACGAGCTACCGTGCGCGCTCCCGGTTCTGGCGTGCTCATCCCGCCGGCCATCGCGGGGTCAGCCACAGCAGCTACGTTAGCCGCCCTGGCAACGTTGGCCGCAAGTCGCGGACGCGTCCGTTCAAGCGGCCCCATTCGCCCGAAGAATCCATCGAAAACACCCTGCGCAATCGCTTTGAGCTTTGCTGCCTTATGCTTCTCCAGCAGCAGGATTTGCACGATTTGCCAGAGCGTCAGCACGTTCGGCACGATCGCCACCGGCAAACGTAATCCATATTGCAGCGCCAGCTGCATTGCGTTTCGCGCGCTGTAATAGCGGCGGAAACCGGGATGATTCATCGTCGTCAATTCCAGCGGACCCAGTTTGTGACGGCTCCGCGAGCCAATCCGATGCAGCAGCACGAGCGACGGCACGACATACACAGGCACATTACGCAGCAGCGCGCGCAAGCAGTACTCGGTGTCGACATGATCGATGAACAGCGCTTCGTCGAAGCGGCCAAGCCGCGCGAACGCCTCGCGAGACACGACGCAGCCGGACGAAATCAGAAAGGCGCAGCGCTGCAACGGCACGTCGGCTTGTATCGCCAATCTTTCGACCGCCAGCCCGCTCGTCGCGAGCTCGGGCAGGAAGCGCTGATCGTTCTCATCGAAGATACGCGGGCCGGCCAGGAATGCCCGGCCGCTCATTGAGGCGCACCGCTCGCGCATCACCGTGAAGTAGTCGGCAGGCGCCTCCGAATCCTGGTCGAACAGCGCGACCGCTTCCACACCCGAGTCGAACAGCGTACTCAAGCCGCAATTGAAGGCGCCCGCAATGCCATTGCGATTACCGTGATGCTGCAACGCGACGCCCGCCTCCCCCAGCATGATCGCGGCGCGCGCGTCCGGCAAAGGCGAGTTGTCGACCACCAGCAGACGATCGCACCTTTCGCGCATCGCCACCGCGCGTGCGAGTTGCGCTTCGCTCGGATGAAACAGGATGATCAATGCGCCCAGGATCGTCATTGGAAGTTCCTCAGTGACCTAAAGCCATTGCCGCACCGCGCTTTGGACGCGTGAGCCACATCATCGCGGCAAGCACGAGGCAGGTGACGCTTGCCATGTAGAACATGTCGCCGGTCGCCATCATGTACGCCTGTTGCTGCACGACGTGATGCAAGGTGGCGAGTTCGCGCGCGCCGTCGATACCCATGCCGTGCAGGCTCTGAACAAAGCGCTGCGTGTTGCCGGACGATTTCGTCACCGACTGTGCGACGACGTCGTAGTGATACAGCGCGCGGTTATCCCATAGCGTGACGCTCATTGCCGTGCCGAACGCCGCCGATAGCGTGCGCAGGAAATTCGACAGGCTGGAGGCCGCCGCGAGCTTGTCGTCGGACACGCGCGAGAGCGTCGCCGCGGTCAACGGAATGAAGAAGCACGGCAAGCCGATTCCCTGGATCAGACCCGGCGTGATGATCTGCGTGAAGGTCATGGTCAGCGTGAAATGCGCATCCCACCACAGCACGCCCGCAAACACGAGAAAGCCGAAAGTCGCCAGCACGCGTGCGTCGAAACGGGCTGCATAGATGCCGACCAGAATCGAGAACACCAGCGCGAGCACGCCGAGTGGCGCAGTGGCAAGTCCGGCCTGATATGCGGTGTAACCCATCACGGCCTGCAGCCAGAGCGGAAAGATCACGCCGACCACCGAAAAGCTCATCATGCCAAGCGCGATAATCAGCACGCAAAACGAGAACGTACGGTCGCGGAACAGGCTTAAATCGATCACAGGATGCCGTTCGCCGGCCTCCCAGATCAACAGCGACACGATCGCCAAACCGGCGACGATCGCGAGCGTCAGGATCAGCGGCGAATCGAACCAGCCGCGATCATGCCCAAGATCCAGCACCATCTGCAGCGAGCCCACACCGACCACCAGCAGAAGAATGCCGGGCAAATCGATCGGCGCCGCCTTGGCAGCCGGCGCGTCGGGGCGCAGCATCGTCATGCACACTGCAAACGAGAAGATACCGATCGGCAGATTGATCAGGAAGATCCACGGCCACGAAAAATTGTCGATGATCCAGCCGCCCACCACCGGGCCGAAAATCGGCGCAAGCAGTACGGTCATCGCCCATAGCGCGAGTGCCACAACGCGCTTGTCCGGGGGAAAGGTGCGCAGCAGGATCGTTTGGGAAAGCGGCACCATCGGCCCGGAGAAAAGCCCCTGCAAAGCGCGGCATACCACCAGAAGATGAAAATCGCCGGCCACGCCGCACAACAGCGACGTCAGCGTGAAGAGCACCACCGCGCCGAGAAACAGCCGCGTTTCGCCGAGCCGGCGCGAGAGCCAGCCCGTCAACGGTACGGCGATGGCTGCGGCCACGGAGTACGAACTGATTACCCACGTGCCCTGGCTGTTGGACACGCCGAGGCCGCCGGAAATCGCCGGCACCGCGACGTTTGTTACCGTCGAATCCAGGACTTCGATGAAGGTGGCCAGCGACAACGCGAACGTCAGCAAGGCGAGTTGCGCGCCGCGCATGCGAGGTACGCTGTGCTCGCCAGCGGAGTCCGGGCCAGGGCCATGCCCCGTATCCGCCGGCAACGGCGTAGCGGCGCTCATACGCTATGTCCGATGGCGGCCAGCGCCGGCGAAGTCGTGCGACCGACAGTTTGCTCGCGCACGGCGGCCGGCATGAACGCTTCGATATAGCGCGCGGCGGTCTCGCAGCCGTCCGGCGACGCCGCGAGGCGGTCCTGCACGCGTCCGCACTGGGTCGCGATCGACGGGCTGCCAAGCACTTGCCTCAAGGCACGAACGAGCGCCTGCGGTTGCAGCGGCCTGTCCAGCCGAATGCCGCATCCACTCACGACGACGCGCTGTGCGTTATCGAACTGATCGTGCGCGAACGGTGTGACCACCTGCGGAATACCGGCGGCATACGCCAGCGCAGCAGTGCCGATGCCGCCGTGATGCACGAGCGCACGGCAGCGTGGTAACAGCGTCTGCAGCGGCACGTAACGCCGCTTGAGCAACGCGCCCGGCGCGTCTGCACACACATCGGCCTCAATAGCAGCCGCATCGGTTTTGGGCGCATCCGGTGTCAGAAGAATGCCGCGCAGCCCACCTTCCCTCAACGCCGCGCTCACGGCATTTGCATAGCGTTCCTGATCGATCAGCGTCGAGCCTGCTGTGAAAACCACAGGCCGCTCGCCCGTAGCAAGAAAAGCGTCGAGTTGCGGATCGGGCGCGGTCGCGCTCGTGTCGTTGAACAGCGGAAAACCGCTAAGGCAGCGCGGTGCCGGCCAATCCGGTTGCGCTTGCGCGAACCAGTCCGGAAACAGGCACAGCACACCGTCGGTCGAATGCAGCCACTCGCCGAAAATGCGCCGCACCGGCGCGGGCCCCAGTTCCGCGCGCAACCCATTCAATGCGGGGCCGCAGATCTTGTCGAGCACCTGTCGCTCGATTAGCCGCAGCAGCGCCGTTTTTACAGCCAACGGCAAGCCACGCGGAATCGTCAGACGCGGGTGGGTGGGCGGCGCATGCGCGGACAGCAGGGTCGACGGCGACACCTGTACCGACACGAACGGCACACGATACAGTTCCTGCATCAGCCGTGCGGAAAAAGCCCATAACGTGCCGACCAGCACCGTGTTGCTATCGGTCAACGCGGCCAGCGTGTCGAAATGCGGTCGCAATGTTGGTGCGATCACCGCCCATAACGTCCGGAACGACGTACGCGGATGCCATAGCGCCGGGTTCGCCATCGCCGCTTCATATTCAGCGGCGGTGCCGATGGGCACGAAAGCAAAGCCCTGGCGCGCGGCAGCTTCTGCGAACGGAGGATGCGTGCAAAAGACGATCTCATGGCCGCGCGCGGCCAGCGCCGCACCGATGCCGAGCAACGGATGCACGTCGCCCGCCGAGCCGATCGCGGTAATGATGACTTTCGCCATTCGGGCAGCTCAGAAGAGACCGGGAATCAGCGCGGCGACGTCGCGGCGATACTGCGAATACGCACGGCCGAAGTGACCGGTCAGCCAGCTCTCCTCGACCCGCACCTTGTACGCCAGCGATGCGAAAATCAGCAATAGCCCGACCACGCCACGCCATTGCGCGCCGATCAGCACGGCCCCCAGAAGGGCCAGCAGGCAGCCCGTATAGATCGGATGACGAACCAGCCCATAAGGCCCGCTACGCACCAGTTCATGCCCTTCCTTCAGCGTGACCGACACGCTCCAGTTGGTGCCGAGATGCAGCCGCGCCCACACGGAAAAAGCAAGACCGGCCAGGAGCACGGCGAAGCCGGCCAGCTGGAGCGGCCCGATTGCATGCAGATCGACGGACAACGCCGCTGCGGTGAAGTCCGGCAACACGATCAACGCGCCGCCGCCAATCAGCGGAATCGACTGCAACGTGCGCGACAGCGATGCCTCCTTGCGCGCGGTCTGTTTGACCCGGTTCGACGTCGCGACCCAATACAGCAGCCACAGCGCCCACGGTACGACAATGGCAATGCTCTGAGCGATATTCACGGTAGTTCGACCTGTTGGAACGAGTGATCGGCGGTCGTCTGCAAGGCGACGTTTGCGATGTTTGCAATAGCGGGTTGCGGCACCGGCATCACGGGTGAGCGCGCGCCAAACGCGTCGAAGCGCTCGAGCGCGCGGCCTGCCGCCTGTGCCGGCGGGGCGCCGAAGTAATCGAAAATCGCTGTCCTGACCTGGCGTAGCGCGGCTCGTCCTTCGAGATCGAGAAAGTGCCCGGCCTGCTCGATCGTGAGAAACTCGGCGCGCTTCAGATGCGCGCTGAGCGAGCGGGCATCCTCAGGCGTGGTGTAGTTGTCGAGCTCGCCGTTGAGGAACTTCAATCCGCACTCGATGTTGCGAAACTCGTGCAGATAATCCTCCGGACGAATAGCCAGAATCTGGTCGACGTGAAACGCCACCTGGTCCTGCTCGTCGCGTGGGAGCGTGGAAAGATAGCGGTAGTTGTAGAGCTTCATGATGCGCGGCAGATGCTGGCCAACCGTATCGTTGAGCAGCTGCGCGGCCTTCAGATTTTCGCCGGCGGCGATGTGGTCGCGTGCCGCGGTCACATACGCGGTCATCGCCTCGTTGAGCCGCGGCGAGAACGACGCAATCACCGCGCGCCTCACGCTGGTGCGCGCGCGAGAGAGCGCAAGCAGCGACGCCACCCCGCCCCACGACACCGACAACAGGAAACCCGGCTCGAATAAGCCTATTAGATGCAACAGAATGTCGACTTCATCGTCTTTTGTAAGAACGAAGTCACACACGTTATGCGTTTTCGATTGACCTGCATAAGGTAAATCGAAACAAATTGGGTTATAGCGTTCACCGAGGTATTTGATTGTCTGCCCGAACGACGCTGTGGTAGCCAACGCGCCGTTGATCAGAATGACACTCTCGAAGGCCGGATCGAATACGTGACGTTCAACGTAGACTTTCAGGCCCGCCGGTAGCGGAACAAGGAGTTTTTCGATGGGCATGGCGTATTCGCATGCACTTGCGCAAGCAGGTGCGTACCGATACCGCGCCCGCACTCGCGGACGCCTTGCGGCCGTACTACCGGGGATCAGGCCCATGCGATCTGCCTTTGCGCCGGCAAATCCGATCCGCGACGACCGCTGCTGCACCGAAAGCATGCATCACTCGATGTGATGTATGCCGACTCTCCCTGGCGCGCGCCTGAACTCCGGCGCGCTTCAATCGAGCGTTCGATGCCTCGTAATATATTTATATGTAATTCGGAAAAGCCTGCTTCAATCTGTACCGCATGCCATCCGTTGACGCCAGTCTGCATTCACTGCGTGAAGACTTCATGTCAATATACGATGACGGAAAGCTTTTTAACATACTTCAAAAATAAAAGCTAAAAAAAGTCATTGGGCATATGTTCGAAATCCGCAGAAAAATGTAATTGAAAGGAATCAGCGTTGCGTTGCGCGGAGCCATTGCGCCATGGCTGCATATTGAACGACAGGACATGTACCGGAACAGCCCGCATGCTGCGCGAGCGTGCGCAGCATGCGGGCTTGCACGCGTTCGGTAGCAGGACGTTGGTGTTGCCCTGGCGTCAGAACAGGATTGGGGACAAGCGGTTATACCGGCGCGCACTCGCCACCGACAGACACTACCGGACCAGCGAGAATGCTTCCCGGCTGGCAATCTCACCCGCGCCGTACACGCCAACCACCGTATAGTCGGACGCCACGCATTCGAACGTCGCGCCCTGAAACGTGATGACAAAGTGGCGTTGCACAGGACCGGGCGAAGTGACGGCCGAAATCTCGGCGGCCAGCGACGAATTCATCACTTCGTGAACCGAGTAGCTACTGAGCCCAGGCGAAGCAAGCGGATGGATCTCGAGATCGGCGTCGCCAGGCGGCCCAAGCCGATGAAACACGGCATCGGGAAATAGCACGGTACAAAATGGATCGTCGTCGGAATCGAATGGTCCGAACCGTTCGAAGTCGGACTCGGCAATGGGATAAGCCAGAATCACCCGACGATCGCTGGAAACAATGAATGGTTCGGCAGCGTCGACTGCAGGCTGAGGAACAGAGTCCAGCAGGACGACATAGTCTTCCTGCTGGGGTGAATCGAGCGTGCTGGTCATCTACTTCAGGACTCCGTTGCGCTCACGCGCCGGCTTGCACCGTCGAGGTTTGCGGCGCCGCGGCAACAACCCGCTTCGCACCGGCTTTGGCTTTGCTGCCGGTCTTACGACCCGGTGTTTTCCTTGCAGCGGCGGTTTTCTTCACAGCAGCCTTCTTTGCCACGGCTTTTTTCGCAGCAGGCCTGCCGGCGCCTTTCTTTGCCGCAGTCTTTTTAGCCGCTGCGGTGCTCTTCTTTGCAGCCGCTTTGGACGCCACGGCCTTTTTCGCCGTCACGCCTTTCTTCGCGGCGACATTGCGGGTCGCGGCAGCGCCGTCGATCAGAAACTGGGTTCGGTCTTTAACCGTTGCGAGCCACGCCGGTGCCGGACCGCGTCCGCTCCAGGTGGCGCCCGTTTTCGGATTGAGATACTTGGGTGGCTGAGCACCTTTAGGCTGGCCTTTTCTTCCGGCTTTGGCGTGAGTGACCGCGGCCTTTGCCGCGGACTTCAGTTCGCCGGCACCTTCAATCAGAAATTGGGTCCGGTCTTTCACTGCGGCAATCCATGCCGGTGCGCGCCCGTGGCCTGTCCAGGTCGCGCCGGTTTTATGGTCGCGATACTTCGCAATCGACTTGCCTGCAACGCTTTTTGCCTTACCACCTGCAGCACGTCCATTCAGGGCGAGCGCGGCGCGCCTCGCCTTTGCCTTTGCTTCGATATCCGCAGTAGTCAGGCCGTGCTTGAGCATCAGGTCGCGAATCTGGTCGACCGCGGCTTGTGCTTTCCTGGCGATAAGCACGTCGGCTTGTGCCTGCAGCTTCTTCAGCTTTGCCTGGATTTGCTCTAACGTGGGCATTTGATCGCTCCTTATGTGGTAATCGATCGAACTATGCCATGAATAGCGTCAGAAAGGCAGATCTATGCCGCTATAAAGGCAACAGACTCACACGAGAATGCATACCGTGGAGTACGAACCTTTCGAGTTCACTACTAGAGAACCGCATTCTTTAGCTATTCCGATTGCCGGCGAACTACCTAAGTCGGAGTAAAAACAACAACCTGGCGATCGGCTATGTACCGCACACTGCGCATGAACCGGTACTGCTGATCGTCCGCGGTTATCCGGTTGAGTCCCAACTGCGTCAATGCCAGCATCTCGTCGGCCTGAAAGGCAGCCACTACGCCGTGATCCGTCAACTCCTCCAGCGTGCCGGACGGATTGCCAATATAGACACTGCGCACCTGCGTGCCGATCCGCATCAGAACCACACTCTCGCCTTCATCGAGCGCCAGTTCGAGATAGCCGGCAAGCGTTCGTAATGAATCCGGCGTGCAGGCCTGGGCCTGGTAGATCGCAGCATTCGATGGCGTCATTTCTGTTTCCCCATCACCCGCATAAAGAGAAGCCGGCCGCTGTGCAATGCGGCAATAACTGCTTCTACTATAGGCAAGCATTCGGAGATTCAAAGGGTGGCCATTCTTTTTTTTAGCCGGTAACCCCGCGTTACCAATCTCGCAGCGCTGTTTCACCTGTGTCTGGCCCCCCCCTTCTACACTCCGAACCGTATTCAGAAGCAAAGCAATGACGGTTCGGCAGTAGTCGGATGCATCGCACCTGAATGTGCAAGGAGAAGGAAAATGAACAAGAAGATCGTTGGCGCGGCACTTGGCCTGGCCTTTCTCGCGGCATCGTCGATAGCATCGGCACATGTGGACATAGCCGTCGGAGTCGGCATTCCGGTCGGCGTAGTTGCACCGCCGCCCATTTATGCCGCACCGCCAGTCGCCTATGGTCCGGCTCCGGTCACGGTTGCCTACGATGGTTATGGTGGCTATGGCGACTGGCGCGCACGCGAGTGGCGTGAACGCCGCGAATGGCGTGAACATGAATGGCGCCGCGAGCAATGGCGCGAGCACGAATGGCATGAACGCGGCCGCTGGGGCGGCTATTGAAATAGCGCGCTAACGCGCCATTTCCGAAGAACTCGTAGCCTGGACTGTTCACGCGATCCGCAGTCCGCACGCCGGCAGAATCTCCTGCGTCGTCACGAAGCGGTGCTCCTTGACCGCGTCGTGAAAGCGCCGGTAATCACTGTTCTCAAAGACGTCGCTCCACCGGGGCCGATCCCCGCTGTCGTCGTCGGACTGCAAACCGGTAGCTTTGTATTTCCAGGAGCCGACTCCCTTGGGCACGTACTCAGGAATCGATTCTGACAGGCCGGGAATCGCACCCGTTTTTACCGCTTCGCAAAGGGTCTGCAGGCGCTTATTGTCGTCCGGGTTCCGATTGGTGTCGAGAAGCATGGTAAGTGCGGCTCGGACATCTTCCGGCAAACCGGCGTGGTTTTCGAAATCTTCGCGCCCCGCCACGTAGGCACGTACCGCGCGGCAAGTCATCTCGGCCGCCTGCATGAACTCAGGCAGATTGTGCCTTTTGACGCGCATATTTCTGCCGTCGGTGTAATGCCATTTCGCCCACGGCTGGTCGGGATAATGCAAGGCCGCGCCGTGACCGACAGGCAGTGCAAGCGTGAGTACATCTTCCTCGATGTGCTCGACCAGATGCTGCGTGGCGCGTTTCAGACGGGCAAACCAGCCTTCCGGCGTGCAATCTTCTGCCTCCAGCATATGGACACGGTTCGTCGGACTTTCGATTCCGGCGAAGCCCTGGTGGGCCCACGTATCGACGTAGGTGTGAAGCGTCACACCGAGACGATGCAAAGCCGTATCGGCGCCTCGTTGCCGGATCGCCCGGCGCACCACTTCGCGGGCCACGGCGCTATCCGGCCGGCACACCGCTTTGTCTTCGAGCGTTTCCCCGACACCGGCGGGCAGAAAGTGAAATGGTGCCCATACCAGCCGGTTCTGGTCATTTTCTGTGTTGGTATAGTCAAATAGTTTGTGCGCGGTGGCGAAGCGCTCGAAAGTTTCACCGCCCGAAAAACGCAGTATTCCTGACGTGGTCGCGTCGTCGACGTACTGACACGCATGCGCCACCGTAATTGCCTCCTCGGCTGCCATTCCGCCGATACGTGCAGCGATATAGACGACCCCGTAGTGAAAATCGATGTTCATAAAAGGCGCTCCCGACGCGCAACGAACGATGGCCAGAGATTCCGGAATGCGCAAGGCGGCGGTTGCAGCGCGGCGCACGAATAGAACGTAAACGACCGAATGCAATAGAACTTTAAAAGAAAACAATGTCGCCGGCACTCAACGAAACTCGTAGGCCGCGCCGACGTCACACATGCTCTGATTGCGTGTGCCGTGCTGCGTAACTGGACAACCAGTCGCAGTGCGAATCGGCACGCTGTGTCACATTGCCTCTCATTCGAACCTTCGGGCCGCAAGCACGCCAATGCAAGCAGATACGGCAATGAAAGCCAATGAGCGAAAAGCAGCGACGAATGCAGTGCCCCAAAAGAAAAACCCCGCTTCGATCTCCGAAGCGGGGTTTTTCCTGGTGCGCATCGCGCCGTATTACTTGACGATACCGACGAGTTCGACTTCAAATGTCAGGTCGCTATTCGCCGGAATCACACCGACGCTGCGCTCGCCATAAGCCGTGGCCGCCGGGCAGGTCAGCTTGGCCTTCTCGCCGACTTTCATTTTCTGCACGCCTTGCGTCCAGCACGGAATCACGCGATTGAGCGGGAAGGTTGCCGGGCCGCCATGCTTCGCCGAGCTGTCGAACTCGGTGCCGTTGGCGAGCGTGCCGCGATAGTTGACCTTCACAACGTCGTCAGCGGCCGGTTGCGGACCCGTGCCCTGCGTGAGATGTTCAACGATCACGCCGGAAGGCAATTTTTCAGTGGTGGCAGCGGCCATCGCCGTGGAAGAAAGAACAGCCGCGGCGACCAGAGCAACGATAGATTTCAAAGCAAGTCTCCAGGTGGGTAGTGCGCGTCATTGTAGCGGATCACCTGTTGCGGCCGAGGTGATCGCAGGCGCAGGTTTATTCGACGTCTTCGTTCAATAATGGAATCGCCCCAGAAATCGACCCAGGCAGCGACCCGCTTCTGGCGATTTCGCGTTGCGTCAGTTGCGCGGCTTGCTGCTCCATCCGCTTGAGCAAGCCGTCGAGTAAATGCGCTTCTTCATTGCTCAGGCAGGCCGCGAACTCGGCGTTATAGCGTTGCCCGCTCACGCGCGCCTGTTCGTAGGCGAGACGGCCGGCTTCGGTGAGCGTGAGCACGGTCAGCCGCTTGTTCTGCGGCAGGCGCGTTTTCGCAATCAACCCTTTCTTCACCATATTGGCGACACAGCGGCTCGCCACCACCATGTCGAGCGCGGCCGATTCGGCAAGCCGGGACAGACTCGCGTCGGGGTACTTGCCGACGAACGCGAGAATGCGCCAGTCGCGCCGGCTAATACCAAGTTCCCGACGGAACATCAGCCCGACGCCCTGGGTTGCCACGCGCGCCAGGTTATGAAGCCGGTAGAGCAGAAATTCGTCGATGTGCTCGGGATGCTTCAGCACAGGTGTTGATTGAGGGTCGGTCGCAGACACGGTGAGCGTAAGTCTAACAAGGGGTTGACGGCCATTATGACGCGCTTTCGCGGCAACGGCCCCGGCGTATTGTGCACTTGCACATATATTTGATTAGGTCAATCGTCGGATTCGTTTCTAGCATCGAGGCTTCTCCCCGGTTTCTCCTATTTCAGGCCGCAAGGCCGCAGACGGTGCTTATAGATGGCGGATACCCGCAACGTTCTCTTCATCATGTGCGACCAGCTTCGCCGCGATCACCTCGGCTGCTACGGACATCCCTACCTGCAAACCCGTCATATCGACGCGCTGGCCGCGCGCGGCGTGCGTTTCGACAACGCGTTCGTCAGCTCCGGCGTGTGCGGTCCGTCACGCATGTCGTATTACACCGGCCGCACGATGAGCAGTCACGGCGCCAACTGGAACCGGGTGCCGCTCTCGATCGGGGAAATGACGCTCGGCGAATACCTGCGTCTGAATGGCCGCTCGCTCGCGCTGGCCGGCAAGACGCACGTGATGGCTGACGGCAACGGCATGCAGCGGCTCGACATCGCGCGCCAGAGTCCGCTCGGACTGCGCCTCTCGACTGGCTCGTTCGACGAACTCGACCGCTACGACGGTCACCACGAACCCGGCAAGGAGAGCGGCTATCCGGCCTTTTTGCGTGCACACGGCTACGTCAGCGACAAACCGTGGAGCGACTTCGCAATCAGTGTGGAAGACGACAGCGGCGCGGTGCATTCCGGCTGGAAAATGCGCAACGTGCGCTGGCCGGCGCGGGTGGCCGAGCCGCATTCCGAAACGGCCTACATGACGGATCAGGCGATCCGCTACATCGAGCAGCAGGGCGACACGCCGTGGGCCTTGCATTTGTCGTACGTAAAGCCGCACTGGCCCTATGTCGCGCCGCGGCCCTATCACGACCTGTATTCGCTCGATCAATGTCTGCCGCTCGCGCGCAAGCCCGCCGAACTCGACAATGCCCACCCCGTGGTCGCGGCGTATCGCACTCACGAAGAGAGCGCCAATTTCGCGCGTGAAGAAGTGTCGAACACCGTACGGCCGGTTTACCAAGGTCTGATCCAGCAGATCGACGATCATCTCGGCCGGCTGTGGGATACGCTCGAACGACTCGGCCGCTGGCAAGACACGTTGATCGTCTTTACCGCCGATCATGGCGACTTCCTCGGCGATCATTGGCTCGGCGAAAAGGAACTGTTCTATGACACCGTGCAGCGCGTGCCGATGATCGTCTACGATCCGTCGACGCGTGCCGACGCTACTCGCGGTAGTGCCGAAACGCGCTTCGTATCGGGCATCGACGTGGTGCCGACGGTACTCGACGCGCTCGGCCTGCCGGCCTATGAAGAGCGCATCGAAGGACACTCGGTTCTGGCACTCACGCGCGGCGAAACGGAGCATGCCGAAGGCTGGCGCGATTACGTGGTCTCCGAACTCGACTATAGTTTCCGCCGCACACGTCTCGCACTGGGACGCAAGCCCGATGAATGCCGCGGCTGGATGGTGCGCGACACACGCTGGAAGTACATACACTGGCAAGGATATCGCCCGCAGCTCTTCGATCTGGCGAACGATCCTGACGAATACATCGATCTCGGCGCCGATGCGAGTCACGCCCCCATCCGCGCGCAAATGCATGCGAAGCTCGCCGACTGGTACGGCTCGTTGAAACAGCGCGTCACGATCGATAACCCGACGGTCGAGAGCAAGACGGACACGCACAAGGACTGGGGGGTCTTTTTCGGCGAGTGGTAGTACGGGCAATGGGCACGAAAGTACGCGAATGCGGCCTTGATGAAAACTTCAGATAGCGCCCCAGGCGCAGATTGACTCAGCGTCACACGAATAAATCATAGGCGCCCGGCACAACATACCGGGCCGCAAGGAGACACCATGCAGCGCTCGCCAGCACTGACGCCCGACGACGCGATCTATCGCAAGATCGCGCGGCGCATCGTGCCGTTTCTATTCATCTGCTATGTGGTCAATTTCATCGACCGCGTCAACATCGGTTTTGCAAAACTGCAGTTCCTGCAGGATCTGAAACTCGACGACGCTGTATTCGGCTTCGCGGCGGGAATGTTCTTCGTCGGCTACCTGCTGTTCGAGTTGCCGAGCAATCTGCTGCTGGATCGTATCGGCGTGCGCAAGACGCTCTTGCGGATCATGGTGCTGTGGGGTCTTCTGACCGTGCTGCTGATGTTCGTCAGGAGCGCGAGCATGCTGTATCTGCTGCGTTTCCTGCTGGGTGCCGCCGAAGCCGGCTTCTTTCCCGGCATCATTCTTTATCTGACGTACTGGTTTCCCGATCGGCAACGCGGACGCATCACGAGCCTGTTCATTATGGCCGTGCCGTTGGCGGGCATCATCGGCGGCCCCCTGTCAGGCTGGATCATGGGGCATTTCCACGACATGCTCGGCTTGCGCGGCTGGCAGTGGCTATTCCTGATCGAAGGGGTGCCGGCTATCGTACTCGGCGTAATGGCGATGCTCTATCTGGACGATCGCCCAATGCACGCAAAATGGCTGAGCGACGCGGAAAAGGCCCACATCACCGCCGCGCTCGAGACGGATCGACAGCAGCGCGGCGCGCACCATGCGCCGCCCACGCGGCTCTCCGACGTGTTGCGCAACCCGCGAATCTATCTGCTCTCGGCGATCTATTTCTGCGTGTTCATGGGGCTCAATGCAGTCGGCTTCTGGATTCCGACGCTGTTGCGGCACGTCGGCGTGCAACAGATCGGCAATATCGGCTGGTTGAGCGGCGCGATTTCGGTTTGCACGGCAATCGGTATCGTGGTGATCGGACGCAGCTCGGATCGTCACGCCGAACGGCGCTGGCATGTGGCGTGCTGCGGCTTTGCGGTGGCCGGCAGTTTTCTGCTGCTGCCGCTCGCCGCCCACAGCGTGCCCTTCACCGTCGCCCTGCTGGTGGTCGCGTCGACCTGCATCTACGCAACGCTAAGCATTTTCTGGACGATTCCCACCGCGTATCTGGATGGCGGCGCAGCCGCGGCCGGTATTGCGACGATCACTGCGATCGGCGCGATTGGCGGTGCGGTGAGCCCTTCATTGGTCGGCATGCTGAAGGCCGAAACCGGCAGCGTCTACGCGGGCTTTACCGTCATCGCGGCGCTCCTGATTGCCGGTATGGTTGCACTGCTGCGGGCCGTGCCCGCGCCACATCGCGATGCGGTAGGTACAGTGGGGCCGGTTGTGTTGAAGTAGGCGGGCGCAGGTTCGGGTTCGGCTAACTCTGTCGTTCAGACGACGCACCGCGCATCCGTTCCCCGCGTCGTTGCCGTCAGCCTTGAAGTCCGCAAACATCGTTTCGCGCTCACGGATATCGGTGTCTTGCATCTGGAATTGGTGGGCGTGAGGGTGAGCGGATATGTGGCTGTCCGCTCGTGTGATCCCCCTGGACGTCAGCGCGGGAAGTCGATTGCCGGCCGCCGCGCGCTGAGAAACGTCCGCTGGGTCAGTGGCCGTGGCCGCCGCCGTAACCGCCGCCATGGCCACCGCTGCCGCCGCTGCTGCCTTTGCCGCCGTTGCCGCCGTTGCCGCCGTTGCCGCCGTTGCCGCGGCCACCAGCGCCATGGCCACCGTCACCGCGACCGCCATCGCCGTGGCCACCATCGCCGTGGCCACCATCACCGCGACCACCGTCGCCGTGGCCGCCGTCACCGTGGCCGCCGTCACCGTGGCCGCCATCGCCGCGACCACCAGCGCCATGACCGCCATCGCCGTGGCCGCCATCACCGTGGCCGCCATCGCCGTGACCACCATCGCCGTGGCCGCCGTCACCGTGGCCACCATCACCATGGCCGCCATCACCATGGCCGCCATCGCCATGACCGCCATCGCCGTGGCCGCCATCGCCGCGACCACCAGCGCCATGGCCACCGTCACCGCGACCGCCATCGCCATCGCCATGGCCGCCATCACCGCGACCACCGTCACCGTGACCGCCATCGCCGTGGCCGCCATCGCCGCGACCACCAGCGCCATGGCCACCGTCACCGTGGCCACCATCACCATGGCCGCCATCGCCGTGACCACCATCACCGTGACCGCCATCGCCATGGCCGCCATCACCGTGACCACCATCGCCATGGCC
This sequence comes from Paraburkholderia agricolaris, assembly GCF_009455635.1. NCBI lineage: Bacteria > Pseudomonadati > Pseudomonadota > Betaproteobacteria > Burkholderiales > Burkholderiaceae > Paraburkholderia > Paraburkholderia agricolaris. Next base: position 1,093,631 of record NZ_QPER01000002.1, on the reverse strand, counting down.
GCCATCGCCGCGGCCGCCGTCGCCATGGCCGCCATCACCGTGACCACCATCACCGTGACCACCATCGCCATGGCCGCCATCGCCGCGGCCGCCGTCGCCATGACCGCCATCGCCATGACCGCCGTCACCGTGACCACCATCGCCATGACCGCCGTCACCGTGACCACCATCGCCATGACCGCCATCACCGTGACCGCCATCACCGTGGCCACCATCGCCGTGACCACCATCGCCGTGACCACCATCGCCATGACCGCCATCGCCATGACCGCCGTCACCGTGACCACCATCGCCATGACCGCCGTCACCGTGACCACCATCGCCATGACCGCCATCGCCGTGGCCGCCATCACCGTGGCCACCATCGCCGTGACCACCATCGCCGTGACCACCATCGCCGTGGCCGCCGTCACCGTTGCCGCCTGTTCCGCCGCTACCTGTCCCACCGCTGCCCGTCCCACCACCACCCGTTCCACCACTACCCGTCCCACCGCCACCCGTCCCACCACCACCCGTCCCACCACCACCCGTCCCACCACCACCCGTCCCACCACCACCCGTTCCACCACTACCCGTCCCACCACCACCCGCCCCACCACCACCCGCCCCACCACCACCCGTCCCACCACTACCTGTCCCACCACTACCTGTCCCACCACTACCTGTCCCACCACTACCTGTCCCACCACTACCTGTCCCACCACTACCCGTCCCACCACTACCCGCTCCCCCCTTCCCGCCATTTCCACCGCTCCCCGCACTCCCGGCACCCAGTCCGGCCGAATCCGAAGTCGACCCGTTCGCGGAACCGCCAGCGCCCACGCCAGTCGACGCAGTTCCGCTGCCATTGCTGTTCTGTGAGCCCGAAGACGACGTCGCCCCCAAACCCCCTGCCGCTGCCACGCCAGCCCCACCGGCCGCGCGCGACCCGCCGTCTTCCTGTTTGCAACCAGCCGCGTCAAATAGCGAACAACTGATCGGCAACGCTTGCGCAACCATCAGGTTTGTCGAATTTGCCGACGGCGCCGCAGATGTCGCCGGACTCGTTTGAGCACCCGCCATGGCCGCATAAAGACTCACCGCAACCGCCAACACCGCTTTGCTTGTCCCCAACGCCCGTGCTTCCCCGTTTTGCTTTTTCATTTCAGTCTCCTAAACATCTATTTGGAAAGACAGATCCAGATAACGATTGAATCTCTGCTCGCTGTTAAAAAATGAAACTTCAAAGCCCGGTCGGTATTGCCGCGCGACGCCCGAAAACCGCCTGACGCCCGACATCTCTCACGGAGAATCCCGGCCCGATTCACTCCGATCCGGGATAAACGACACGCTGTGCGCGAACAAATCCTTGGAAATGGCACAGCAGGGCCCGATGGACGTTGAAGTTATGCGCAGCGCCCTGCAGTGACCGTGCGCTAGACCACGCAATGCGATATAGATGACCTGTTTCCGATTAATTGCGTACCGCCACTGTCAAAGATCGTTAACTCCTATCCGTAGCGCTGTAATTTTTTAAAATATGCAGTCCAAACTATTATTCTCGATTTAACGAAATAACCACTTCCTCAGATGAATCAAACAGCAGTTTCCAGGTAGCGAAGTGGAGCGTGATGCGAACAAATAAGTGTTTGTCCGGACACAAAGGAGAATTTGCAAAGACCAAAATGCGGGCAATCACACAGACAGCACAAATCAGACGCGCGATGCGTCCCAGCGCACATATAAATCGCCGCCTCCGCATAAGTACCGTCTCTATCCCCGCACCCTCCCACCAGGCAAGCGGGAAAACCGGATCGGCGACAATAGGAAGACCGCAACTTCATCGACCACAGGAAACGAAATGCTTTTATCCGAACAATGGGTGCTGGTAACGGGCGGTGCCCGCGGACTCGGCGCCGCGATCACACGTGCACTGGTACGCGAAGGCGCGAGCGTCGTGGTGAATTACCACCAGAGCGAAAAGTTGGCTCATGCGCTCAAAGACGAACTCGGCGACCGTGTCCTGCCGATCCAGGCGGACGTGACCGATGCAGCCGCCGTCGCGCGCCTGTTCGAAGCGGCGCAGACTCAAACGGGCAAGCCCGTGGTATCGGTGGTCAACAACGCGCTGGCCGACTTTCAGTTCGACGGCGACGCTCGCCCCAAAATCGACTCGATCGACTGGACGCGCTTCCAGCAGCAACTGGACGGTTCACTCAAGGGCGCACTCAATACGATGCAAGCAGCAACCGCGAGCATGCGTTCGCGCGGATTTGGCCGCATCGTCAACGTCGGCACCAACCTGTTCCAGAACCCCGTCGTGCCCTATCACGATTACACAGCGGCCAAGGCGGCACTGCTGTCGCTCACGCGCACCGCCGCTCACGATCTCGGTCCGGACGGCATCACGGTAAATATGGTGTCGGGCGGCCTGCTACGCATCACCGACGCGAGCGCGGCCACGCCCGAATTCGTGTTCGATCTGATCGCCGGTTCAACGCCGCTACGGCGCGTCACATCGCCTGAAGAGTTCGCCGATGCCGTGCTGTTCTTCCTGTCGCCATGGGCACGCGCGGTCACCGGTCAGAATCTGATCGTGGACGGCGGCCTCGTGAAGGGTTAATCGCCGAGCAACGCCGGCAGCGCATCAGTGGGTGCGCTGTCACCCGGCGAAACGCAATCCTGCGGCGACAAAAGCGTTGCCGCGCAACTGCCGCCACCGCACACAATCCCCTCTCGCCTCACACCACCTTTTCCCGAAGCGTTTGCACCATCCAGCGCAGCGCCGGATATCGTGAATCGCGCCGCAATCCGCGAACACTTACCACGCGTGCCTTCGCGCGATGCCGAACGCAAACGCGGGTTTACCTTCGTTTGACATACGGGAGCAGGGCCGTTTACTGGACGTAACCCGAACCTGTCCAGACGCTTTCGATTTACTTTGTTCAGCTGAATTGTGTTCCGGGTGCGTCCCCTACTACGTGTGGAGGTGTGTCATGGTTAGCGTGTCCAGCAGCGCCGCAGAAGAGCTCAAAACTGCAATCCGAGGCGAACTGTTATTACCTGGCGACGCGGGTTTCGACGCGGCCCGCAGCATCTGGAATGCAATGATCGACCGGCATCCGGCAATGATCCTGCGCTGCGCCGGCGTGGCCGACGTACGCCGCGGTGTAGCGTTCGCGCGCGACCAGGGCCTGCCGCTCGCAGTGCACAGCGGCGGTCACAACATCGCCGGAACCGCGCTGTGCGACGACGGTCTCGTCATCGACCTGTCGCCGATGAAATCCGTCCAGATCGATCCGGTTGCGAAGCGCGCCTATGTGGAACCCGGTGCGACGCTGCGCGATTTCGACCACGAAGCCCAGGCGTTCGGGCTTGCCACGCCGCTTGGCATCAATTCGACCACCGGAGTGGCGGGCCTGACGCTCGGTGGCGGTTTCGGCTGGCTGAGCCGCAGATATGGCATGACCGTCGACAATCTGATTTCCGCGGACGTGGTGACTGCCGACGGCGAGCTGCTGCACGCAAGCGCCGATTCGAATGAAGATCTGTTTTGGGCGATTCGCGGTGGCGGCGGCAATTTCGGCGTCGTCACGCGCTTCGAGTTCGCACTCCATCCGGTCGGGCCGCTCGTCTATGGCGGCCTCGTCGTGCTGCCGCTCGATCAGGCAAAGCATGCCCTGCATCAGTACCGCGCCGCTGCGGAACACATGCCGGAGGAATTGAGTGTATGGGCCGTTTTGCGGCTCGCGCCGCCGCTGCCGTTCCTGCCGCCTGAAGTGCATGGCAAGCCGGTCATCGTATTCGCAATGTGCTACACCGGCCCGATCGAAAACGGCCCGTCCGTGGTGGAGAACGTGCGCGGCTTCGGCACGCCGGTGGGCGAACACCTTGGGCCGATGCCGTACGCGATGTGGCAGCAGGCGTTCGATCCGCTGCTCACACCGGGCGCTCGCAACTACTGGAAGTCGCACAACCTCGACGGCATACCGGACGGTCTCATCGACGCGCTGCTCGATGCGATCGGCACGCTGCCCTCGCCTCACTGCGAAATTTTCTTCGGGCAGATCGGCGCGCAAACGAGCCGGGTACCGGTCGAAGCCACGGCTTATTCGAGCCGCGATACGCAGTACGCCATGAACGTCCACGGCCGTTGGGACAACGCGGGCGATGACGAGCGCTGTATTGCCTGGGCAAGGGCCTTCTTCGATGCGGCCGCACCATTCGCGCTAGGCAGCGTGTACGTCAACTTCATGACGCAGGAGGAAGGCGCTCGGGTGGCTGACGCGTACGGGCCGAACTACGAACGCCTCGTCGCCGTGAAGCACCGTTACGACCCGCAGAACCTGTTCCGCCACAATCAGAATATCCGGCCGTCGGCGTAGCGATCGAGAAGGAGCGGCGTTGAGCGAAGTGAATCCGCGGGTGAACGTCGGCGCATCACCGCTGTCAGATACCCAAGCCGTGGCCGTCAGGCACGCAAAATGCTGATTAGCAGGCGTACGGGCTATCGGCATCGGGGCTGCCGGAGTCCGGGCTACCGACGGGCAGCCGGCGTCACAGCATTCACTGTCAATGTCAAATTAGAAACCGCCCCTTTCATCACGCACAAGGAGAACGATCATGCGCAGACGACAATTCATTATGACCACGAGCGCCGCTTTGGCTACAGCGGGCTTTGGCCTAGCCGGCTGCACGACCACGTCGTCATCCGCGAGCGGGTCGCCTTCGGCCAATGCCGCCAAGCGCGACACGATCGACTCAGGGGTCGATTCCACCTTGTCGCGTCTCTACGCGAACGCCACAGGCTCGCGCGAACTGGTCGCCAAAGCGCGCGGCGTGCTCGTGTTCCCATCAGTGATTTCGGCGGGCTTCTGGATCGGCGCGCAATACGGCGAAGGCGCGTTACGCGTGGCCGGCCGCACAACGGGCTACTACAGCACCGTCGCGGGCTCGTTCGGTTTGCAGATCGGCGCGCAGTCCAAGGCGCTCATCTTCCTGTTCATGACGCAAGATGCGCTCGACAAGTTCCTCGGCAGCCAGGGGTGGGCAGCCGGCGCCGATGCAACAGTCGCCGTGCTGAAAATCGGCGCCAACGGCGCGGTCGATACCTCAACCGCCACCAGCCCGGTCGAAGCTTTTGTGCTGACGAACGGTGGCCTGATGGCCGGCGTGTCGCTCGAAGGCACCAAGGTCTCGCGTCTGATCATCTGAGCCACGCTTGACAAACACAGCGTGCCAAACACAATCAGGCACCGTCACGCGGCCGTGCAAGCGCTCGCGTGACGCCTCGATCAGTGCCCTTCCGGCAGCGTGAACACCGCAATCGCCGCCGTCAGTTGACCGGTCTGCGCCTTCAGCACATCGGCCGAAGCACTCGCTTCTTCAACTAGCGCCGCGTTCTGCTGGGTCGTCTGGTCCATGCTAGCCACCGCGATATTGACCTGCTCGATGCCCGAACTTTGTTCGACCGACGCCGCACTGATCTCACCCATGATGTCGGTCACGCGGCGCACGGCGTGCACCACTTCCTGCATCGTTTCACCGGCACGGCCCACGTACTGCGAGCCGCCCTCGATCTGCGCCGCCGATTCCTCGATCAGGGTCTTGATCTCCTTGGCCGCCGCCGCGCTGCGCTGCGCGAGGCTGCGCACTTCTCCCGCCACCACGGCAAAGCCGCGGCCCTCTTCACCGGCGCGAGCCGCTTCGACGGCCGCGTTCAAAGCGAGAATATTGGTCTGAAAAGCAATGCCCTCAATCACGCCGATGATGTCACCAATGCGGTGCGACGACTGCGAGATCCCCCGCATCGTCTCGACCACCTGGCCGACCACTTCGCCGCCGCGCGCCGCTGTCTCGGACGCATTGTTTGCAAGCTGACTGGCCTGCTTCGCGTTGTCGGCATTCTGCTTCACAGTGGCCGTGATCTGCTCCATGCTCGAAGCGGTCTCGCCGAGTGCGCTCGCCTGCTGCTCCGTGCGACGCGACAGGTCCGCGTTGCCCGCTGCGATCTCGTTGGAAACAGTCGAGATCAAGGTCGCGCCGCTGCGAATCTGCGTGATCGCTTGTGCCAGACGATGCTGCATACGCTGCATCGCGGCCAGCAGGCTGACGTCGTCGCCAGGTTTCGTTTCGACGACCACGTCGAGGTCGCCATCGGCGATACGCGAAGCAATTTGCGCCGCGTAGGCCGGTTCACCGCCGAGTTGCCGCAAGATGCTGCGCAGGATCACACCGATCACGAGCGACACCAACAGGCACAAAATCAACGACGCGCCGACATACTGTGCGAGCGCGGTGTAGAACGCCGCGTCGATATCGTCGGTGAACACGCCGGTCACGATCGTCCAGTCCCACGGCTTGTAGAGCCGCACGTAATTGATTTTCGGCGCCATCTGATTGGAGCCCGGCTTCAGAAACTCCAGATGGATAAAGCCCTCGCCCTCGCGTTCGGCGAGATCGGAGCCGTCCTTGAATACATGACGGCCTTTCGGGTCCGTGAAGCCGCTCATGTCCTTGCCTTCGAGATCGGCCCGCACACCGTGCATCAGCACCCTGGCATGCGCGTCCTCGATCACCAGGTAGCCGCCGGCGCCGTCGTAGCGCATCGCACGCAGATCGGCCATGGCCGTGCGTTGCGCGTCGGCAAGCGACATCGTGCCGGCCGCGGCGAGGCCGTTATAACGATCCAGCACGCTGTAAGCAACACTCACGACACTTTTCAGTTCGGCCTGGCGGTCGGCGATCATCGTAGCGTGCGTTTTGAAAGCACCCCACAGGCCAATCGCCAGGATTCCCGTGCACATTACCGCCAGCGCAAGCCACAGCCGCACTTTCAGGCGAAAGCGTTCCATCTCCGTATTCCTTTGGACTTGTATTTGTATTCGACGCGCCGCGCGAGAGCGGGCACTTCAACTATTTATGTCAGTCTTTGGAATAACGGCCACGCGGGGGAAAACTTCAGCGTTTGTTCACTCGGCGGGCAGCGCCAGCGCGGCGACTTCGCAGCGCGGCCATTGCCGCAGCACGTCGGGCGCCAGCAGCAGCTTGGCTGCCCGCACCCCCGCTCCCATCACGATCTGGGCGCGCTCCATGACCGCGGCGTCGACGAGAATGCGCCAGTCGTCCGGCAAGCCAAACGCGGTAATGCCACCGAATTCCATTCCGCTATGCTCCACGGCGGCTTCCCTTTTGGCGAACGAAAGGCGTTGCGCGCCGAGTGCCGCCTTCACCGCCCCGTTGATGTCGAGGCGCAGCGAACCCAGCGAAACCAGCGCCGCATAATGTTCGGCGCCCTCCTTCTTGTAGCGGACCACGATCGTGTTGGCGCAATCTTCCAGGCCAAAGCCGTAGCGCGCGCTGAATTCGGCCGTGTCCGACGCGTCGTCGCTCACGGCAAATACGGTCACGCCCTGGGCCGGGAGATTTTCGACGACATGCGCCGGCAAATGCGCGCTCAATTGTTCCGCGGTAATGACGTCCAGCTGTTTGACGAGTTCGTGCGAGTGCATGGCGATAAAAAAAGTGAAGGTCCATCGGCATTCTAATGGCATGCGTGCTTGCGGCGTATCACGCCCAGGTGCATCCGGTGCTTGTTATAGTTAGTCACAGGCACACGGTTTGCGGGACGCGTCGATACGGCGAGGGCGGCGTCGATGCCACTTCACAGCAAATTCGCAGCAACTACATGGCGTATCCGGCGCCTGCATCCCATTGAGAAAAACGACCATGGACATCGACACGCTTTCCGCCGAGAACCTCCAGTCGGTGGCCCGCAAGCAGGCTAATTGGGCAATCGGCGCATTCAAACAGTTTGCCGAGGACCGCTGCGCGGCCATGGCCGCCAGCATCGCGTTCTATGCGGCGTTCTCGCTCGCGCCCACGCTGGTCATGGTGATCGCCGTGGCGGGCTGGTTCTTCGGCGCCGAAGCCGCGCGCGGTGAGTTGTTCAACCATATTCACGGCCTGCTCGGCGACCAGGCCGCGGCGGGCGTACAGACCATCGTCGAGAACGCTCATCACAGCGGCAGCGCCGGTGGCATCGCGGCGATCATTTCGTTCACGATGCTGGCGATCGGCGCCTCGGCAACCTTCTCGTCGCTCAATAGCGCACTCAATCTGGTGTGGCCCTATACCGGGCCGCGCTCGTCGAGCGTGATCGCACTGGTGCGCGTGCGCCTGATTTCGTTCGGCCTCGTGCTCGGCGTCGCGTTCCTGCTGATCGTCTCGCTGGTGCTCGACACGGTCATCACGTTCATCGGCAAATGGCTATGGGGCAACTCGCCGTATGTGGTGATCGGCAATCTGCTGCAACTCGGTGTCGGCTTGCTGGTGCTGGCCTTCGCCTTTGCCGGCCTGCTGAAGTTTCTGCCGGACGCCAAGGTGCGCTGGCTCGATGCGTTCGTCGGCGGGGTCGTAGCCGCCGTGCTGTTCTCGGCGGGCAAGAAGTTATTCGCGCTCTATATTGCACACGCCGGAATGGCGAGTTCGTTCGGCGCGGCAGGCTCGCTGGCCGTGCTGCTGATGTGGTTGTATTTCTCGGCCGTCGTGCTGCTGCTCGGCGCCGAGTTTTCGGCGGCGCGCGGGCGCATGCACGATCCGCGCGGTGGCTGGGGCATGCAGGACGAGTCGCCACCGGGCAGCCGCGCCAAGCTCGCTTCAGTACTGGCGGCCTCGACCGTATCGGCGGATGCCGTGCCGCACGCAAAAAGCCGCGAGGTTCATGCAGTCGCAGCGGCATCGGCCTCGACACCTGGCCACGCTACACCAGCTTCGGCCTCACCACGAATGCGAACGCGCAATCCGACTTCCGTGCGGGCGGCTGCGGTGAAGATCGGCCGCTCGGTCGTACTGGCCGAAGCCCAGGCGACACGCGTTGCCGCCGTCACGCTGACCAGCGCGGGCCGCACGGCCGTCGCGGCCGACCGCTATGTCCGGCGATATCCGTGGACTTCGGTGCTGTTTGCGGCGGCAGCCGGACTGGCGGCAGCAAGCTTGGCGCGCCGCACCGGCGACGAGAACGCGACCGCAGATGAGGACTGATGCGTGTCCGTCATGACCTCTGAGCGCAGCGGCCGTCCGGATCACAACGCATAAATTCTGTCCAGCGCGCCCGTCAAGCACAACGCAGTTCGACTTTTATATGGACGCTGAAAAACGGCCGGAACAGTTAGACGACTACATTACAACGGCCATTCAAACAAGTGTCTAAATTACCGGTACCGGAGCCTTCACTATCAACGAAACAACAATAATGCGCATTTCACGATGCAATATTGCGGAAATAGCAATAATCGTTAACAGGCTTTAAATACAAGGCTTTGCGTCGTTTGTCAGTTTTTGGAGACAGTCTTTTTTTTCCAGTTCTTAACGCTTCGAGCAGTGAGCTATTCTCCTTTGCGCAACAACAAACTAATCATCTGCGTGGAGAAATGGATGAAACGAATCGCACTGTCTACCCTCTCGCTGGCGCTTCTGGGCGTCACCGGCGTGGCACATGCTCAAAGCAGCGTTACCCTTTACGGCTTGATCGATGAATCGGTCCAGTTCGTTCACAACACGCAAAATTCGGCCGGCAAGAATTCAAATCTGACGCAAATGTACGGCGGCAACCTGCAAGGTGATCGTTTCGGCCTGAAGGGCACGGAAGATCTCGGCGGTGGCCTGAAGGCAATCTTCCAGTTGGAAAACGGCTTTGACGTGAACACCGGCAAGCTGGGTCAAGGCGGCAAGATGTTCGGTCGTCAAGCCTACGTTGGCCTGACGGGCGATCAGTGGGGCACGTTCACGCTGGGTCGTCAGTACGACCCGGTGGTCGACCTGGTTCAGCCGCTGACGGGTGACAACTATTTCGGTTCCACCTTCGCAACGCCGGGCGACGTCGATAACAACGACAACTCCTCGCGCACGAACAACGCCATCAAGTACACCTCGCCGGTGTGGGGCGGCTTCCAGTTCGAAGGTCTGTACGCGCTGGGCGGCGTGGCTGGTTCGACGGGTTCGGGCCAAACGTGGTCGGGTGCTGCAACGTTTGCAACGGGTCCGTTTAGCGTTGCTGCCGGCTACTTCCGCGCTGACAACGGCAATACGCTGGCTAGCCGCACAACGGGCACGCCGCCGAACCAGACAGTGGGCTGGAACGGCAGCACTTCCGACGGCACGTTCGACGGCAGCCTGGTCAATGGTGCCTATTCGGCAGCCAAATCGATCGGTATCGCTCAGGTCGCTGCGCAATACGTAGCAGGCCCGTTCACGGTCAACCTGCGCTACAGCAATGCGCAATACAAGCCGGATGCAAATTCGGGCTTCGGTTCGACGGAAAAGTACAACGTCGGCGGCGTGTACCTTGGCTACCAGGCAACGCCGGCAATGCTGGTGGGCGTGGGCTACATCTACACGAAGGCTACGGGCGACGCGAGCGCTACGTATAACCAGATCTCGCTGGGCGGCGACTACAACCTGTCGAAGCGCACGGACGTCTACCTGGTTGGCGCATGGCAACACGCAAGCGGCCAGCAACGTGACGGTAATTCGCTGGTCAGCGCTGGCGCATCGATCGGTTCGTACGGCAACCCGTCGGCTTCCAACACGCAAGAAATGGTTAGCCTGGGCATCCGCCACAAGTTCTAATCGAACTTGACGGACTGCTGAAGCAATACGCAGTTGAGAACCAGCCACGGGTGCAAACCCGTGGCTGGTTTTTTTTCGTCTGATGGTTCTGGCTGTGAAGGCGGCTCAGGGCAGCACGCTGCCGACGCCGAAATCAGCCGCGGGCAAAGCTACAGCGTGGCGCAGGATATGGCGTCGAAGAAAGCGGACGCAGGCGCGCCCGCCCTGGCCTAGCGTTGCGCTTTAGCCTTCTCCGCCTGCGCCAGGGTCTGCGCCGGCTTGGCATCGAACTCATGCTCCACACCGTCCGCCCCCACCGGCGCACGATGCAGCACCAGTGCCCGTTCGCGTTGCAGCAGCGGCACATTGGGCGAATCCTGCCAGTCCGGATCGGGAATCTCGCCGAATACCTGACGCAGCCGCTCGCCCCACGTGCGATGAATCATCTCGAAGTAGGCGTTGTCGTGATCGATCGAAACGAAGCGCGTGACACGCAGCGAATCTTTCTCGTAGACCAGAAGATCGAGCGGCAGGCCCACCGACAGGTTCGAGCGCAGCGTCGAATCCATTGAAATCAGCGCGCACTTGGCCGCTTCGTCGAGCGGCGTGGACGGTGTCAGTACGCGATCGATGATCGGCTTGCCGTACTTGGCCTCGCCGATCTGGAAATACGGGTTCACGGCCGACGCTTCAATGAAATTCCCCGCCGCGTAGATCATGAACAGGCGCGGCCGGTTACCCGCGATCTGGCCGCCAAGAATGAAGCTGCAATTGAAGTCGACGCCGAATTCTTGCAACGCCTCGGCTTCGCGCTGATGCACGCCGCGCACTGCACGGCCGATCACGCGAGCTGCGTCGGCCATGGTCGGCGCGTTCCAGAGCGTGGGCAACGAGGGATCGGCCGGCTCGGACAGCTCGTGCAGCACCGCTTGCGTAAGCGACAGGTTGCCGGCGCCCAGCAGCACGAGCATGCGCTCGCCCGGCTGCTCGAACACCGACATCTTGCGCGCTGTGCTGATGTGATCGACGCCCGCATTGGTGCGCGTGTCCGACAGGAACACGAGCCCGTCGTCGACGGACATGGCCACACAGTAGGTCATAAAGAAAGTACCCGCAAAAAACGACAGAACGGCGCTATTGTAATGCCGCGCGCATGCGCCCTCCTGCCGCCGCTATTGCGGCGTCTGCCCACTGACCGTGACAGACACCTTCAGATGCTCTTCCAGCCCGCCGATACGCCGGCCGCGCACCGGCGCGGCGGCTTCGTAGTCGCGCGCCACGGCGAGCCGGCAGTAGATCTCGCTGGCAAACGCGGCATGCGTGACGTCGATGGAGATCCAGCCCTGGCCGTCGAGCCAGACGTCGACCCACGCATGGCTCGCGCCGTGCTCGACGTCGCCGGGTTCGATGTAGCCGCTCACATAACGCGCCGGGATGCCGCGCACGCGGCAACAGGCCAGCATCAGGTGCGCATGGTCCTGGCATACGCCGTTGCCGAGCGCGAGCGCCTCGGCGGCGGTGCTGGTGACTTCGGTGATGCCGGGGTTGTACTTCACGCGCTGCACGATCTGTTCGGACAATTCGATCAGATTGCCTGAACTCGCGAGGCTCGGCACCGACGCGGCCAGTTCGCGAATCGCCGCGTCGGCCTCGGTAAGACGTGTCGAGCAGGTGAAATGCTCGAGCGGGATCGGGCCGACGGCGTCGGGTAACTGGCCGTCTTTCAGCGCAATGGTGTCCACTTCGCCGGCTACATGCAAACGAATCTCGCCATGCGGCTTGTTGATGACGAGCGTGTGCAGCGCATTGCCGTAAGCATCGAAGGTCGCGTCGAGCTTGCCGGGCGCATCGATACTCCAGCGCCGCACCACCTGCGAGGCGCCGCTCGAGGGGGTCAGTCGCAATTGCTGGATCGAATAATGGACAGTCGCTTCGTAGCGATAGGACGTGTCGTGGCGGATCGTCAGGTACATAAGAAAACTCCGTCAGGCGACTGGCAGCATCAGATAGGTACGCGCAACCAGATTGCCGAGCTCGAACACGCGAGCAAGGAACTGCGTCAGATAGGCGTGCAGGCCGGCTTCGAAAATCTGCCGGATGTCGGAGTACAGCAACTCGGCGCGCAGCTTGCCGGCGAACCGTTCGCACTGATTCGAGCCCGGCGTGCGCAGCATCGCCAGATTCGAGCAGACGCCTTCGAGCGAAGCGAGCAGCGAACGCGGCATCTGCTGGTTCAGGATCATCAGTTCGACCACCCGCGCGGGCGTCACGACGTCGCGATACACCTTGCGATAAATCTCTAGCGCCGACACCGAACTGAGAATCGAGGTCCAGTAATAGAAGTCTTCGAGCTGGCGGGCGGCGTCGCGCGAATTCGGCTCGACGTCGGCAAAACGCACGTCGAGAATCCGCGCGGTGTTGTCGGCACGTTCGAGGAAGGTGCCGAGCTGCGTGAAGAAAAACGCGTCGTCCTGCAACGCTGTGCCGATCGTCACGCCGCGCGACAGATGCGAGCGGAACTTCACCCACTCGAATAGCGCGCCCGGATTGCTCGCCGCCTGGCCGGCCGAGGAACGTTCGTTGAACTCGAGCCAGGTGTCGTTGATGGTTTCCCACCATTCGGTCGTCAAGGTGCCGCGCACGGCGCGGGCATTCTCACGCGCGGCCTGCAAACACGAGTGAATGCTCGATGGATTGGTCGCGTCGGCCACCATGAAATCGAGCACGTGTTCGCGGGTCGGTTCGTCGTAGCGCTGTGCGAAAGCGGCTTCGAGTTCGGAGATGCGCAGCACCGAGCGTTGCGCGCGCGCCTCCTGTTCGGGCGTCTGCGGCAACAGCAGCGCCTTCAGGTTGATATCGAGCATGCGGGCGGTGTTCTCCGCGCGCTCCATGTAACGGGCCATCCAGAAGAGGTGATCGGCGGTTCGGCTTAGCATGACGGCGTTCCGTATCTGATGACGCAAGACCTGGGCAAAAGTAAAGGTCCGCGCGGGTTATCCGTGTGCGCCGGCGGCAGTCTGAGTGATCTGCCCCGGCGCGTCAGGTTGCGGGCGCGGCTGCCTGCCGTGTGACAGGCGTTGCTGCGTGGCAACTGCGTGGCAACCGCTGGAGCAACCGCGTCAGTCGACCATCCACGTATCTTTAGTCCCGCCTCCCTGCGACGAATTGACGACCAGCGAGCCTTCCTGCAACGCCACGCGCGTGAGACCGCCCGCGCACATCGTCACGCCCTTGCCGGACAGCACGAAGGGCCGCAGGTCGATATGGCGTGGCGCGATGCCCGCTTCGACAAAAGTCGGACACGCAGAAAGCGCCAGCGTGGGCTGCGCGATATAACCCGCCGGCCGCGCAATCAGGCGCTCGCGGAACGACTCGATTTCGGCTTTCGTCGAAGCCGGTCCCACCAGCATTCCGTAGCCACCCGCGCCGTGCACTTCCTTCACCACCAGCTCGGGCAGATGCGCGAGCGTGTAGGCAAGATCGTCGGGCTTGCGGCACTGGAACGTGGGCACGTTGTTGAGGATCGGCTTCTCGCCGAGGTAGAACTCGATCATTTCCGGCACGTACGGGTAGATCGATTTGTCGTCGGCGATGCCGGTGCCCATGGCGTTCGCGAGCGCTACACGTCCAGCCCGATACGCGGTCAACAGACCCGGCACGCCCAGCGCCGAATCATTGCGGAAAGCGAGCGGATCGAGAAAATCGTCGTCGACGCGGCGGTAGATCACGTCGACGCGCTTCGGCCCCTGCGTAGTGCGCATGAACACATAGTTGTCGTCGACGAACAGGTCCTTGCCTTCCACCAGTTCGACGCCCATCTGCTGCGCGAGGAAGGTGTGCTCGAAATACGCGGAGTTGTACATGCCTGGCGTGAGCACCACCACGACCGGATCGTCGACGCCTTCAGGCGCCACCGAGCGCAGTGTGTCGAGCAGCAGATCGGGATAATGCGCGACCGGTGCAATGCGGTTCTGCACGAACAGTTCGGGGAACAGCCGCATCATCATCTTGCGGTTTTCCAGCATATAGGACACGCCCGACGGCACCCGCAGGTTGTCTTCGAGCACGTAGAACTCGCCCTCGTCGCCCGCGCGCACCACGTCGACCCCGGCAATATGCGCGTAAACACCGAGCGGCACATTGACGCCCTGCATTTCAGGCCGGTATTGCGCGTTGGTATAGACCTGTTCGGCCGGCACGATACCGGCACGCACGATGTTGCGATCGTGATAGACGTCGTGGATAAACAGATTGAGCGCCTGCACCCGCTGGCGCAAACCGGCCTCCAGCGTCTGCCATTCGCTGCGCGGAATGATGCGCGGAATCAGGTCGAAGGGAATCAGCCGCTCGGTGCCGGACAAATCGCCGTTCACCGCAAAGGTGATACCGACCCGGCGAAACAGCAGGTCGGCTTCCGCACGCTTGCGCGCGATCGCCTCGTTGCCCTGCTTCACCAGCCAGCGCTCAAAGCGCGCGTAGTGTGGCCGCACGGCATCGTCATGATGACGCATCTCGTCATAGCATCGCATGTCACGCCCCGCTCTTGTTGTCGGATAGAAGGCGAATGCGCTGCGCATTCGGTGTTCGACAATCGTTCAAGCAAGCGCTATGCCATTGAGCTTTTCGCGCGCCAGACACGGTGCATGCACGCTAAAAGCGCATCCCGACCGGCATGCCTCGCTGCCATCGTACTGCGACGGCTCATGATGCGCTAGTACGGTGCATAAGGGGCACCGTGGCGGCCGGCGGCGAACTCGCAAGCACAGCGGGCGCGCATAAAAAAATCCCCGCGGATTCGCATCCACGGGGATTCGTACAACTCGTACTGCGGATCGGCTCAAACGTTAAACACGGTTAAAAGCGCACGGTTAAAAGCGCACGGCTAAAAAACGAACCGTTAAAAGCACGCTAAAAACCGCGCCAACGCATGAAACGCGATCAGCCTGCTGCAGCGTCTTTCAGCTTCTTCAGCGGACGTGCCTTGATGCGCACGCTAGCCGGCTTGGCCGGGAACCAACGCTCTTCGCCCGAGAACGGGTCTTTGCCGAAGCGGCGCTTCTTCGCCGGCACAGCTTGCACGACGATCTTCAGAAGACCCGACAGCGTGAATTCGCCAGCGCCCTTCTTGTGCACAGCGCCGAGGATCGTGTCTTCGAGCGCGGCCAGAACAGCCTTGGCTGCCTTCGGTTCCACAGCAGCGCGTTCAGCGACGTGTGCAGCCAGCGAGGCCTTCGTGAAGGTGTCCTTGATCGGCGACGGAGCGCTGGAAGCCTTCACGGCGACCTTCTTAGCTGCGACGGCTTTCTTCGCAGGGACTTTCTTTGCAGCAACCTTCTTGGTCGGTACCGGGGCAGCAGCCTTCTTGGCCACCTTTTTTGCGGAAGTCGGCATGTTTCTCCTACCTGTAGTGGTCAGTGAATTGCACGAAGCGCACACGGTATGTGCACGCTTCAACGCCGGATTCTACAAGCGCTAATACGATTTGCGCGAATCTTTTGTGTATAACAGCGAAGGTTTGTTGCGCGGCGCAGACTGCGCAATGCATTTTGAGGCTTGTTTTAGCGGGTAAACCTGCGTCTGCGTGCAACGGCCAGGCTCCCAACACAGACACGTAACGGGCGTTACAAGTCATTTCAGTGCGTAAATAGAGGCACTTTCAGCGCCGGACGATGATCGCCGACGGTCCTCTCCGGTTGCCCGTCGCCGATGGATAGCGACTCGATGACTCACTCGCGACTCGCCGAAGCGCTCGCGATGCCGGTTCACGCGACAGAAAAAACACGCCCCCTGCAGCGAAAATCTCTGCAGGGGGCGGCCAGGATGACTCCGCAACAGACAATCGCGGGCCGTTTCAATGCGCGATCATGGTCGGCTGACGTGCTTCAGATCGTGCTCGGTCTCCTTCACGTGGGCCCAGTACTCGTCCTCGTCGCGTGCCATGCCGAGTTCGCCGTTACGATAGGCAATCGCCAGCGCCAGATTGGCCTCGGGTAACTCCGCATTGGCTGCGCGCGTCAGCCATTGCAGCGCAAGCGCGTCGTCGTGCGGCAGCGTGGCGCCGAAGCGATACTCGTTGGCGAGCTGGAATTGCGCGAGCGGCAGCCCGGCTTGCGCCGCCTGCTCCAGCCAGCGAATCGCCAGGTGGGGATTCCGCGCGACGCCATAGCCGTTGCGATAAAGCGCCGACAGATCGTAAGCCGCCTGCGCATCATGCGACGCGGCTACGCTCAGCCAGCGGCGGCTTTGCGCATAATCCGGCGCGATGCCGGGCAGCCCGCGCAGCAGCAGATGTCCGAGCGTGCCTTGCGCAGCCGGCACGCCGTCGAGCGCAAGTCGACGATACGACTCGACGCCTTCGCGCCGCTCGTCGAGTTGTGCCGAACTCACCAGCACGTCGGCCAATGCCTCGCGCGCCGCCACATTGCCGAATGCCGCGGCAATGCGCAGCCGCCACACGGGCCAGGCGGCGTGCGTCGCGGTCCCCTGCATCTGCCAATCGTCAATCTGCACATTGGAAACCTGCGTGCCCACGACCGTAGCGAAGGTTCCCCCAGCAATCGCGACAGCCACGGCAAGCGTCGCCGCCGCGGCCACCGGCCTCAAAGAGAAGCGCGCCATCATTGGTTCAGGTTCACCGCGTAGACCCCGAGACCCTTGCCGGTGCCGTCGTCGGCCTGAAGCTGGGTGACGTTGGTGATGCCGTAGGTCTGCGCAAGCGGCGTCAGATTCGGCGGCGCCTTGAAGGTCACCTGCCCGGCCGTCGCCACCTTCGTGAAGCGCCAGCTACGATCGCTGCCGTTGTTCGCCACCTTGATGGACTGCAGCTTCTTGATGTAGGAAATCAGGACGTCGCGGTTCGCATCCGGCGAGGCATAAATCGTCTTGCTGCCGTCCAGCCCCGGAAAACTGCCGCCGCCGCTCGCGCGATAGTTGTTGGTCGCGACGATGAACTGCTGCGTATCCGAGATCGCCGCGCCCTGATATTTCAGGTTGCGGATCCGGCTGCCCACGGCCTGCGTTACGTCGATTTCGTAGCTGAAATCCTTCGACGTGATCATGTCGAAGTTATAGCCCGGATAAGTACTGACGAGTGCCTGCGCCGCCGTGTTGGCCGGATCGATCTTGTTGAAACGCTTGGCTGCGGTTTCGAGCCAGGCCTTCAGATCGGCGCCCGTCACCTTCACCGCGTAAATCGTGTTCGGGTAGAGATAGAGGTCGGCGGCGTTGTTGATCGCCACATTGCCCTGCGCGACGTCGGTGAAATCGTTGCCGCCGCCAAAACCGCTCTTGAACGGCGCGCTCACCGACAGCACCGGGATGCCCGCATACTGCGGCAGATTCGCGTTGACGTAATCCTGCACGTACGCCGCCTGCGCCTGATTGACGATCTCGATGGCCGAGACGTCGCCCACGTCGGCGAAGTAGCTGGTCATGCGGAAATCGGTCGTGCCGATCGGCGTTTTCACATAGTTGATGGTCGCGCTGTGTTCGGCCGCAATCGCCTGCGAGATCGCCGGATCGACCGCCACGTAGCTGTTATCGGCGTTCTGGATCGAGCGTGCTTCCGCCGTGCTCGAACTGCGGTCCACCGTCCACGTGCCGTTCGTGTAGTTCAGCGCAAGCTTGATCACGCCGAGATGCTTGCCCCAGAAATTCGCCATTACGGTCGGCACGCCGTTGACCGTGCCCTTCACTTTGTCCACGCCCGGCAGATTGAATTGCGAGACCGTGCTGTTCTTGTCGGGGAACACCTGGTGCGAGTGGCCGATCAGCATCGCGTCGATGCCGGGCACCTTCGAAAGATAGTAGCTACCGTTTTCCATCGACGGCGAATAGGTCGAATTGTCGAGCCCGCCGTGCGACATCGCGACGATGATCTGCGCGCCCTTCGCCTTCATTTCCGGCACGTACTTCGAGGCGCTTTCCACCAGCCCTTGCGTATAGACGTTGCCGTCGAGCCAGCGTTTGTCCCACGCCATGATCGCAGGCGGCGTGAAGCCGATCACCCCGATCTTCACTGGCGCGCTGACGGTCTTGCCGTCGGGCGTCGTGGCCGTCAGCGTACGCTCGAGGATGGTGTACGGCTTGAAAATCGGCTGCTGCGATTTCGCGCCGAGCACGTTGGAAAGCACCAGCGGAAAGTTCGGTCCCGCGCATGCCGGTTGCGATGCGACCGGGCTCATGTTCGGCACGTCGAACGCGCTGCCGGTCACCTGGGCGAGGAACGGCAGGCCGTAGTTGAATTCGTGGTTGCCGATCGTGCCCGCGTCGTACTTCAGCAGGTTCATCACCTTGTAGACGCCGAGCGTGGTCTTGCAATCGATCGGCGCGACCTGCGCCTGGTAGTCGGCGAGCGCCGTGCCCTGAATCGTATCGCCGTCGTCGAGCAACAGCGTGTTCGGGAATTCCTTGCGCGCCGCCGCGATCAGCGTCGCCGTGCGCTCCAGACCGAGCGACTTGTCTTCGGCCAGCTTGTAATAGTCGTAGCTGAGGATATTGGTGTGGATGTCGGTGGTTTCCAGCAGTGCGAGCGTCGCCTTGGTGCCGCTCGCCACCTGTTGCTGCGGCGGCTGCGCCGTGTCAACGTCACTGCTGCTGCATGCCGTGATGCCGATCGCGCTCACCGCACCCAGCGCGCCCAGGGCGCCGGCCGTGCGAAACGCACGCATCCTCTTTGCTTCCATAAACGTCAGTCGCATCCCTACTGTCCTCCGGTTGTCGTCTTATCGCGCTGCTCCATTCAGGAGCGGCGTTGCATTACAAACAATTACAGAGGCGCAAGGTTACGGCTGCTTTATGACACTGATTTGTATGGATTCAGATAGGTTTAAGTAATATTTTTGTGTGCGTCAGGCCGTTAGCGCGCGAGGCGCGGCAGGATGCCGGCGAGCTTGCCAAGCGCCGCATCGATATGCTCGACGGCAATGTTGCCGTAGCCGAACATCACGCTCGGCTGCGGCTTCACGCGCAGATGGAAGGGGGCAAGTCCATACACACCGATCGACGCGTCACGCGCCGCCCTCACGAGTCTTTCTTCGCTCAACGGCGCCTTTAGCCGCGCCGTCATATGAATGCCCGCGCTCGGCACGATCGGCTCGAACCACGGCGCGAGATCGCCCCGCAGATGCTCGAGCAGCATCGCGCGACGGGCCGCGTAGGTCTTGTGCATGCGCCGCAGATGCTTGGCAAAGTCGCCGTTCAGCATGAAGCTCGCCAGCGCGGTTTGCGTGAGCGTGCAGCCGTGACAGTCGGCAATCTGGCGGGCCTTGAGAAGCGGTTCGTAGAGCGACGCGGGCGGCACCACGTAGCCCACCCGCAGCTCAGGGAAGATCGTTTTCGAAAACGTGCCCACATACGCGACGAGACCGGCGCGGTCGAGACTTTTCAGCGGCTCCATCGCCCGGCCTTCGAAGCGGTACTCGCAGTCGTAGTCGTCCTCGATGATCACGGCGCCGCGTTTCTGCGCCCATTCGAGCAACTCGACGCGCCGCTCCAGACTCATCGGCATACCGAGCGGGAATTGATGCGAGGGCGTCACATAGACCACCCGCGCCTTGTCCGGCAGCTTGCGCACGATCAGGCCTTCGCTGTCCACCGGCACCGGCACCACGCGTGCGCCCGCGGCCGTGAAGCACGCCTGCACCGGCGGATAGCCGGGGTCTTCGAGCGCCGCGATTTCGCCGGGCCGCAACGTGATGCGCGCGATCAGATCGAGTGCGTGCTGCGCGCCTTGCGTGACGATCACGTCGTCCCAGTTGCTCGTGACCGCACGGTTGAACGCCAGGTAGCGCGAAATCGCGAGGCGCAGTTCCTGCTCGCCGGCCACTTCGCGATACGAGCCCGGACTGCGCGCCTGCACACGTAAGGCGTGGTTCACGCAACGGCGCCAGACATCGAAGGGGAACAGCGACTTGTCGGTCGCGCCGCCGACGAAATCGTGCGGCGAGGCCACCGTAGGCATCGGCAACGAAAAGGTCTCGGGCATCTGCTCCCACAGCGGCTGGGCACGCGCCGCGGTTTTCTGTTTCGCCTTCGCGCGCTCGCGCGCCGACTCGGCAGCCAGCGCATGCGACGAGCGCCGCACCGGCAGACGTTCCAGTCCATCGGCGACGAACGTGCCCGAACCGGCGCGGGCGTTCAGATAGCCTTCAGAAAGGAGCCGTTCGAATACGTCAAGCGTGGTCTTGCGCGAAACGCCCAGTTGCGTGGCGAGATCGCGCGTGGACGGTAAGCGCGTGCCGCCGGCGAGGCGCCCTTCGAGTATGCCGGCACGCAATTGCCGGTAGATCTGTCCAGACAGATCGTGACGCCCCTCTACCGCGATATGGATCTCCATCCAGGTGGTTACCTCAAATATCCGAGAAATGGTTATTCCGAAAGACCAATGCCGACCGTAAGCTTACCTCCGTCACCGCCTTCGGAGCGGACATTTACGATAAGGAACAGCTCATGCAATCCCGTCTCGACTTCTACAAAGCCAGCCCGAGAGGCACTCGCGCGATGATCGCGCTCGAAGAAACCGTCGGCAAAAGCACGATCGACAAATCGCTCGCGGAACTGGTGCGGATTCGCGCGTCGCAGTTGAACGGCTGCGCGTTCTGCCTCGATATGCACGTGGCCGACGCTCGCAAGCACGGTGAAACCGAGCGGCGTCTGGCAACCATCGCAGCGTGGCGCGAAGCGCCGTTCTTCACCGAGCGCGAACGCGCGGCGCTCGAGTGGACCGAGTCGGTCACACTGATCGCTCAAACACGAGTACCGGATGAAGTATGGGAAGCGGTGAAGCCGCATTTCACCGAGCAGGAGATTAGCGACCTGACCTTGCTGATCATTGCGATCAACGGCTGGAACCGGATTGCGGTTTCATTCCGCAAAATGCCGGATTAAATATCGGAGTTGATTGAGAGCGGAGAGCGGAAAGCGGCACCCTGGCGCCGCTTTCCGACGCGGCAGCAGCTTACTCCGCCACCGCGCCCCTCAACGCAGCCTCTTGCCGCGCATTCTCGCGCGCTTCGTCGCCGCAACGCTGATGTTCACGCGAAAGCTTGCGCATCAGCGGCAACAGCAGCACGGCAATCAGCGCACCCACTGCCGCGAGCCAGCCGAGGCCCGTAAACAGCTTGATGTACAACGGCAGCGATTCGAGCGGATCCATGTCGCCCTTCGGCATTTGCGCGAAATTCGCCACCACGCTGCCCAGGTATTGCGACACACCGGTTGCCACGAAGTAAGCGCCCATCATGAAACCGCTCATCCGCGCCGGCACGTAGCGCGCGATCATGGCGAGACCCAGCCCGCTCACCAGCAATTCGCCGAGCGAGTACAAGCCGTAGCCGCCCACCATGAACCACGACGACACCCGTCCGTTCACCGCGTAGCTGCCGCTCGCCGCATACACGAAGAAACCGGCCGCCACCACCGCGAAACCGCATGCGTATTTGACGGCCACCGGCACGTCTTTGCCGTTCTTCGCGAGCCTCGTATAAAGCAGCGCGAGCACCGGGCTCAGCAGCATGATCCAGATCGGATTGAGCGCCTGAAATTGCGCGGCGCTCCATGTGAACAGCGTCTCGCCGAACAGGATGAAGCGCGGATCGACGTTGCGCAGCGCGAACAGCGTGAGCGACGTCGACATCTGCACGTAGAACACGAAGAACAGGATCACCTGCGCGGTCAGGACCAGCGCGGCGATCAGACCCGAGCGCTCCGAGCGTTCGCACTTCATCAGCATATAGCCGAAGATCGCCAGAATCGCGACGCCCGCCGTGTACACGCAGGCCACTGCAATCGCCTTGTGCTGCAGCACGAACATCGTGGCCGTGCCGAGCAGGATGCCGCCCAGCGCGACCGCGCCGACGCGTTTCCAGCGGATCGGTTCAGCGTCCGGGGCGGAGCCGATATGCGCGAGCGTGCGGAACATGATGAAGTAGTTCAACACCGACAGCAGCATGCCCGCGCAGCAGACCGCGAATGCCGTGTGCCAGCCCCAATGGTCCTTGATCCACGGCGTCGCGAGCATCGACAACGTGGAGCCGATGTTGACCGCCATGTAGTAGATCGTGAATGCACTGTCGATGCGCGCGTCGTCGCCTTCATAGATGCGGCGCACGAGATTCGCGGCGTTCGCCTTGAAAAGCCCGTTACCCACCACGATCACGCCAAGCGACGCGTACATGTAGTTCAATTGCTCATTGGGCAGCGCCAGCATGAAATAACCGGCCGCCAGCACGACCGCGCCGAAGATCATCGTGCGGCGCGCGCCGAGAATCTTGTCGCCGATCCAGCCGCCGATCGACGGCGATGCGTACACCAGCGCCGTGAACGCGCCCCATGTGAGCGTGGCGTGGCTGTCGGTGAAGTTCAGCTTGTCGATCATGAACAGGACCAGCAGCGCGGCCATCCCGTAGTAACCAAAGCGCTCCCACATCTCGATCAGAAAGACCGTCGAAAACGAACGGGTCTGCGAGACCGGTGCGCGGTCCGCGGGATTGGACGAATTCATCATGTACCTCTTGTACTTACGGTTGCGGCGGCGCATGGGCTGGCCATGCGGCGCGAAAAACGGGCTCTGGAAAACGCTCAGCCGGCCGGACGCCGAGCGCTACGCGCATTGGCATACGCGTGCGCAATCAGTGGCGCGTTCATCTACACGTTCATCTGGAAACTGAGCGGTGCGCTCATTTGCAGACTGAACTGCAAAGCGAGACGCCAAAACCAGCAGAAAAACCAGGGGATGGGATAGAGGCCCGCCACGCGGTGCGCCCCGAGGGAACTCCTCTGCCCCGAAGGAAGTCCTTTTGGGGGTTTAGGGGGCGCTGCGCCACATTGGGCTCAGGCTCCGGCAAGCGGAACGGGCTCAATGATAAAGCATCGCGGAAAATGGGGGTCCGGCGGCCGGCGAACCAGGGGTCGCATGACGGCGGCCGCGTCTGGCGGCGAACGCTACGCTCGCGGCGGGAAAAATCGGCAATGATAGTCAAGTCCTCATGCCAGCCGGCGTTCGGATAGAACGTGCTGGACAATGCTCCGTTGCGCAGGATCGCTGCGCGCGGAATGAAAAACAGCGGCCGGCATCGCGTCTGATACAAAGACGCGCCCTCAACCGCCAGGCGGCCAGATTCTGCAAATAGAAACACGATTCGTCACTCAGGGAATTCACTAGTGCCACGCCAATTACCGGTTCTTACAAGCCAGTCCGCTACATTACGAAGTCCTATCTGCCTGAAAATAAGCTTTGATGTCATGCCTTTAACTACGCCGGATACTCAACCTGCATCAATGCGCAACCATGTGCATACGCTTGTGCATGCCGCAATCTTTACCGCTTGCGCTGCAGGTTTCTCGCCGAATTCCAGTCAAAACGGCTGAGGCGAATTTCAGTTCTGGCAACATAGAGCGCTGTCTCGAAAATGCGGCCCCTTGCATGACCGGGTGCTGAATAGCCCGCCAACCCGGCTTGAGCCGCAATCAAACCATATTTACTTATATCAAACAAATTTTGACGGGCTAATTTCCTCCTGCTATGGTCACGACAATTCAAAAGAACAACCCGGCACTCGAACTTGGGAGCAAGATCCGCGCGCTGCGGCAACGGCTGAAGCGCACCCTGGATGACACGGCAACGGCGGCGGGGATTTCCAAACCGTTTTTGTCGCAAGTCGAACGCGGTCTGGCATCGCCGTCCATCACATCGCTGGCCGGCATTGCCCACGCGCTCGGGGTGACGGTGCAGTATTTCGTCGACACACCAAGCGAAGAACGCTCGGTGTGTCGCGGCGATCAGTTGAAGTTTTTCGGTTTTGCGGACTCGGCCAATCTGTTTGCACGGTTGACCAACCTGACGGGGGGCCGTCAGCTCGAAGCGATCCTCGTGAGGATGCCGCCCGGGCAGAAGCGCTCCGAAGTCACCACGCATGCCGGAGAAGAATTTGTGTATGTGATCAGCGGCGAAGTGTCGCTGACGCTGGAAGGCAAGACGTTCGTGCTGCACGCGGGAGACAGCGCGCATTACGAATCGACGGTGCCGCATAGCTGGGCGAATACCGCGCGTATCGAGACGGTGGTCGTCTGGGTGGGTACACCGAGACTGTTTTAAAAAGCAGGCACCTTCTCCGGTTGATCCGGCCAGGGGCCGCCTGCATTACTAAACGTAAGGAATCCTGTATGTCGCGCAACCAGCACGAGCAACAAGGGCCGCCCCGGTCCGGGTACCACGGATAACCGGGCGCCCCGGCGCCGGCGCGTTCTTCTCCCGACCTTTCCTGCGATCTCAACCGATGAAAAACCCGTTCGTCCATAGAGCGGCGCTGGCCGCGCTCGTCCTTGCGTTTCAGCCCTCCGCTTTCGCCGTCACGGTGCCCGCCGGCGTCACGCTCGCCGCCAGCCAGGAGATGACCCGCCAGGTGCCGACCGAAACCGAATCGCTCGACCCCGCGCATATTGAATCGTGGACCGGCAATACGATCGGGCTCGACCTGTTTGAAGGCCTGACGCGCATGGATGCAAGCGGCGCGATCGTGCCGGGTGTCGCCGAGTCGTGGTCGCGCACCGGCCCGAATACGTGGGTGTTCAAGCTGCGCCACGACGCGCGCTGGAGCAACGGCCAGCCGGTCACGGCAGCAGACTTCGTCTACTCGTGGCAACGCGTGCTCGATCCGAAGACGGGTTCCAAATACACCGTGCTGGTCGAATTCGTGAAGAACGCGAAGGCAATTCTCGCCGGCAAGGCGCCGCTCACGAGCCTCGGCGTGCGCGCCGTCGATCCTTACACGCTCGAAGTCACGACCGAAGTACCCGCTGCCTTCTTTCCGCAGTTGACCGCCATGTCGACGATGGTCCCGGTCAATCGCGCGGTGGTAACGAAGTTCGGCGGCGACTGGACGCGTCCCGGCAACTTTGTCGGCAATGGCCCGTATACGCTGACCGACTGGCAACCGAGCAACCGTCTGGTGGCCAGCAAGAGCCCCACGTACTGGAACGCCGCCAAGGTGGTGATCACGAAAGTGACCTACCTGCCGATCGAAAACGACGAAACGGCAATGCGCATGTATCAGGCCGGCCAGTTCGATTACACGTACTCGATTCCGTCGGGCATCTTTGCGCAGGTGAGCAAGCAGTTCGGCGCCGAACTGAAACCCGGCCTGCAAATCGCCACGTACTACTACAGCCTGAACAACGCCGACCCGGACTTCAAGGACAAGCGCGTGCGCCAGGCGCTGGCGATGGTGCTGGACCGCGACCTGCTGACCAAACGTCTGACGGCCGACGGCGAAATACCGCTGTACGGCCTGATCGCCAAGGGCACCGAAGGCTCGGCCGTGTTTACACCCGACTGGGCGAGCTGGCCAATGGCCAAACGCGTCGACTACGCGCGCAACCTGCTGAAGGCGGCCGGCTATTCGGATGCGAAGCCGCTGAGCTTCACACTCACCTACAACACCAACGACCTGCACAAGAAGGTCGCGCTGTTCGCCACCTCGGAATGGCGCACCAAGCTCGGCGTCACCGCCAGGCTCGAAAACGTCGAATACAAGGTTCTGCTCAAGCAACGCCACGACGGCAAGGTGCAGGCCTCCCGCGACGGCTGGTTCGTCGACTACAACGACGCCAACTCGTTTTTCGATCTGATCCGCTGCAACAGCGTGCAGAACGACCAGCGCTACTGCAACCCGCAAGTCGACAAACTGATCGACGAAGGCAACCAGCAGCTCGACGACGCGAAGCGCACCGCGCTGCTCACGCAGGCGCACGATCTGGCGATGAACGACTACCCCGTGGTATCGCTCTTCCAGTATTCGGCCGACCGGCTGGTCAAACCGTATGTCGGCGGCTACACGTCGACCAACTACCTTGACCAGCGCGCCACGCAAGACATGTATCTGATCAGGCACTAAGCGCGGGAGCACTGTCATGCTGGCCTATACGCTGCGCCGTACGCTCTGGGCGATCCCGACGATTCTCGCCGTGATCACCGCGTGCTATCTGCTGCTGCACCTCACGCCGGGCGGCCCGTTCGACACCGAGAAGCATCTGTCGGCAGCCGTGCTCGCGAACCTCAACGCCAAATATCATCTCGACGAACCGCTGTGGCTGCAGTACTTCCACTACCTCGGCTCGCTGCTGCACGGCGACCTCGGTCCGTCGTTCCGCTACGCCGACTGGTCGGTCAACGATCTGGTGTGGAAGGCGTTACCGGTGAGTCTCGGCGTGGGCGGCGTGTCGGTACCGATCGCGGTCGTGATCGGCGTCACGCTCGGCACGCTGGCCGCCGTGCGGCGCGATCGTTTCATCGATCACCTGGTAATGGTGCTCGGCAATATCGGCAACGTGGTGCCGCCGTTCGTGCTGGGTCCGGTGCTGGTGTGGATCTTCGCAATCCTGCTGAAGACCTCCGAGGGCCAGGGCTGGCTGCCGGCCGGCGGCTGGGGCGAAGGCGAATGGCGCTATCGCGTGCTGCCGATCGTACTGCTCACTATCATCAACGTCGCCGCGATCGCTCGCGTGATGCGCGGCAGCATGATCGAAGTGCTGTCGGGCAACTTTATCCGCACCGCGCGCGCCAAGGGGCTGCCGGGACGCACGATCGTGTTGCGCCACGCGCTGAAGCCCGCGCTGATGCCGGTGGTTTCGCTGCTTGGTTCGATCTGCATCTCGTCGATTACGGCGGCGGTCGTCACCGAGTCGGTGTTCGCGCTGCCCGGCCTTGGTCAACTGGTCGTCAACGGCGCGATCAACCGCGACTACACCCTCGTGCTCGGCCTCGTCGTGCTGACCACCGCGGTCGCTGTCCTGTTCAATCTGCTGGTCGATCTGGCGTATGCCTGGCTCGATCCGCGCATCCGGTACTGATCCATGCCCCGCTCAATTCAGTCGACTGGCGCGGCGCTCGATCCGCTCGCGGCCATTACCAGAGCGCCGCGTTCGCGCGGACCGCTCGCCACCGCCGCGCTGCGCTTCGCGCGCAATCGCGCGGCGTTTTCCGGCTTCGTCATCCTGCTGCTGATCGTGATTGCCTGCGTGACCGGTCCGTGGTTTCTGTCGAACAATCCGATCGACAGCGACTGGAGCGCGATCAGCCTCGCACCCACGCTGCAAAACATGCACTGGTTCGGCACCGACGAACTCGGCCGCGATCTGCTCGCGCGCACGCTGCAAGGCGGACGCGTGTCGCTGGAAGTGGGGTTGCTCGGCACGCTGGTGTCGGGATTGATCGGCGTGGCGTATGGTGCTACCGCCGGCTATCTGGGCGGCCGCGTCGATGCGGTGATGATGCGTATCGTCGATATGATGTACGCGATCCCCTACATGCTGATCGCGATCCTGATGATGACGATGTTCGGCCGCGCGTTCTATCTGGTCGTGCTGACGATCAGCGCGTTCTCGTGGCTCGACATGGCCCGCGTCGTGCGCGGTCAGACGCTGTCGTTACGCTCGCGCGAATTTATCGACGCCGCCCGCGCCATCGGCGTGAGTTCGCGTTCGATCATCGCGCGCCACATCGTGCCGAATCTGCTTGGCGTGGTGGTGGTCTACGCGAGCGTGACCGTGCCCAACATCGTGCTGACCGAATCCGTGCTGTCGTTCCTCGGCCTCGGCGTGCAGGAGCCCATGACGAGCTGGGGCGTGCTGATTCAGGACGGCGCGCAGAAGCTCGAATCGATGCCGTGGCTGCTGCTGTGCCCGGCGGTGATGCTGTGCGTCACCTTGTATTGCGTGAATTTCGTCGGCGACGGTCTGCGCGACGCATTCGATCCGAAGGACCGCTGACATGGCGCTACTCGAAGTCAAAGACCTGAGCGTGCGCTTCACGCGCCGCGAGGGCGCACCCGTCGACGCGGTGCAGCGCGTGTCGTTTTCGCTTGAAGCGGGCCGCACGCTGGGTATCGTCGGCGAATCGGGCTCGGGCAAAAGCCAGACCGTGATGGCGCTGCTCGGCCTGCTGGCCGGCAACGGCAAGGTGTCGGGCGCGGCGACCTATCGCGGCGAAAACCTCCTGACGATGAGCGAAGCCGGGTTGAATAAAATTCGCGGCGACCGCATCGGCATGATCTTTCAGGACCCGATGACCTCGCTCAACCCGTTCCTGACGATCGAACGACAGATGACCGAGACGCTGCAACTGCATCGCGGGATGTCGCGCCGCGAAGCACGCCGGCGCGCCATCGAAACGCTCGAAACAGTGCGTATTCCCGATGCCGCGCGGCGCATCAACATGTATCCGCACGAGTTCTCCGGCGGCATGCGGCAACGCGTGATGATCGCAATGGCCCTGCTCTCCGAGCCGGAAATCCTGATCGCGGACGAGCCGACCACCGCGCTCGACGTGACCGTGCAGGCGCAGATCATCGAGTTGCTGCGCGAACTGAATCGCGAACGCGGTACCGCGATCATTCTGATCACGCACGACATGGGCGTGGTGGCCGGCTTGTGCGACGATGTGATGGTGATGTACGCCGGCCAGACCGTCGAGCAGGCGAATGCCGCCACGCTATTCGCCGCGCCCACGCATCCGTACACGATCGGCCTGCTGAACGCGCTGCCGCGCCTCACCGACGACGACGACCGTCCGCTGCAAACCATTCCCGGTAACCCGCCGTTGCCTGGTGAAATCGGCGAAGGTTGCGCATTCGCGCCGCGCTGCACGTATTGCAGCGATCGGTGCCGCGAATCGCGGCCCGCGCTCACGGCGTCGCCGATAGCCGCCGGCGCGCTGCGCGCCTGCCACCGGCCGGTGCGGGACATCATGGAGGTCCAGCACGTATGAACCCCACTTCCATGGCAAATCAGGCTCAGACCCAGGCTCAGGATCAGGCAACGCTGTTGTCGGTCGACAATCTCAAGGTGCAATTCGGCGTGCCGCGCGGTGGCTTTCCGTGGTCCGGCAAGGCCACGCTGCGTGCGGTGGACGGCGTGTCGTTCAGCGTGCGACGCGGCGAAACCGTGGGCCTCGTCGGCGAATCGGGTTGTGGCAAATCCACCCTCGCCCGCGCCATCATCGGCCTCACGCCGGTGGCGAGCGGCAGCGTGCGCTGGCTCGACAAGGAAACCGTGCTGCCGGGCGCAGGCCGCGATACGTCGCGCCTGCGCCGCGACGTGCAGATGATTTTCCAGGATCCGCTCGCCTCGCTCGATCCGCGCATGACGATCGAACAGATCGTCGCCGAACCCTTGCTCACGCATGGCCAGGACATTGCCCGCGCCGACGTGCAACGGCGCGTGCTGACCATGCTCGAACGCGTCGGCCTCAACGTGCAGCATCTGCGCCGCTATCCGCATGAGTTTTCCGGCGGTCAGTGTCAGCGTGTGGGCATTGCACGCGCGTTGATCGGCGAGCCGCAACTGGTGATCTGCGACGAGCCGGTGTCGGCGCTCGATGTCTCGATCCAGGCGCAAATCGTCAACCTGCTGCGCGATCTGCAGCGCGAGCTGTCGCTATCGCTGCTGTTCGTCGCGCACGATCTAGCGGTGGTCAAGGCCATCAGCCATCGCGTGCTGGTGATGTATCTCGGCCGCGTGATGGAGTTCGGCGACAAGCGCGACGTCTATGGCGCGCCGCGCCATCCGTATACGCGCGCGCTGCTGTCGGCGGTGCCGGTGCCCGATCCAGTGGTTGAACGCGCCCGCCGTCATCTGCTGCTACGCGGCGAGATTGCGTCGCCGCTCAGTCCCCCCTCCGGTTGCGCGTTTCGCACGCGTTGCCCGGATGCGATCGAGGCCTGCGCGAGCGAGATTCCACAGCCGGTCACACACGGCGCGAGCGCGACACGCGTCGCGTGCATTCGCGTGAGCGACGCCCCGCAGAACATCCCTCTGGGAACTCACTAAAGAAGTTACCCCGGCGAAGGTGTTCTAAAGCAGGTGCGTCCGCCTAAGCGGGGAGTTCACGCGTCGCACAATGCACACCGCCGCCGCCCGACGCAATGCCCAGGATATCCACCTGGACAATCGCCCGGGATCCGGCATACGGCCGGATGACGGCCACGGCGGCGGCATCGGCTGCAAGGTCGTTGAATTTCGGCACGATGATCGCCCCGTTGCATTTGTAGAAGTTGATATAGCCCGCGGCAAAGTTTGTCATCTGTTTGTCGCTCAGCGTTACGCCGTTGGATGTGCCGTAGTTACCCGGCGCATTCAACGCAATCAACGTCAGTTGCCGCCCTTTTGCATCCGTTTGTCCCACGAGGTTTCTGTAGTTGGCCGCCATCAGCGCCTGCTCATAGGTCGAGTTGGTCGGATCGGCTGCATAGGCGACCACGCCCGGCGCGAGGAACTTCGCATAAAAGTCGACGTGCCCATTCGTGATGTCGGTCTCATTGGCAGGCGTTGCCGCACCGCCCTGGCCACCGGCTCCGCAACCTTGCGGAAAGATCGCGGTGCCCGGAATCCAGATGATCTTCTGCACGCCGAGCGTTCGTTGCAACTCGGCCAACACCGTATCTTTGGCGGTCGGCAGAAGCGTCGCGCTAGCCACCACGCCATTCGGAATGGCGAACAGTTGTGGATTGCGATTGACGTGCAGCACTGCGGATTCCGTGAGAATTGCCGTCGCCTCGCCGTCGAATTCGATCGCCCCGCCTTCGAGCGTCAAGGTGCTCTGAATCAGCGTCGCGTTGTTCGCCTGTGCCATCCAGCCCGCCAGCGTGTGGTCGTTGGCAAACGGTTGGAAGAATTTGCCTGCCTTGGACTTGTTGCTGCTCGCTGCCACCTGCGCGGGCACCGTCATCCCCGCGTTCAGATTCAGGCTATCCGTATTCGCGTTGCCCCAGCCGTTGAAGTTGAAACTCACGGCGCACAATGCGTTGCCGTTGGCGGTGTTCTTGACGAACAGACAACCCGTGTCGCGGGTCCAGAGATCGTCGAACCCATTGGCAAGCGCGATCAGATTGACGCCGCCCACGCCCGTGGCCCGGCCCAGATAGTTCGCGTGAATCCCCGGATTCGCACCGCTTGCCGTCGCCAGCAGGGTTTGCGCCACGCTCAGGTCGACCGGCAGCACCAGCATGTTGACCGGCTCATACGTGCCGATCGCCTTGGCCACGTCCATCAGGTCGGCACGGACCCGGTCGATGCCCGCATCCGTGCTCTGCGGCGTAACCGGCGTCCAGATCCCTTCCGAACCCGAGGCGAACGCCATGTACGTCGCCGTATGCGGCAACTCCTCGCCCGGCAGAAGGTACGGTATACGACTGGCCGGTGATGGATTTCTGGATGACGATGATGGCGAAGACGGGCTCGACGACTCGCCTGAGCCGCACGCGGCCAAGGTTCCCATCAAGGAGATTCCCAACA
This sequence comes from Paraburkholderia agricolaris, assembly GCF_009455635.1. Taxonomy (NCBI): domain Bacteria; kingdom Pseudomonadati; phylum Pseudomonadota; class Betaproteobacteria; order Burkholderiales; family Burkholderiaceae; genus Paraburkholderia; species Paraburkholderia agricolaris. Next base: position 1,061,756 of record NZ_QPER01000002.1, on the reverse strand, counting down.
AGCCAGTAGAACTTTTGATGAAGCCGCGACGCGTCACTAACATGCGATCAGCCGGTGATTGAAATGCCTTGCTGCGTTTGCTCTGTGTCATATCCATTTACCTGTCACTGCATCTGTTTTCCGGCCCCGGTTCGTGGCCCGGAATCCGGCGGAATTTTTGCGAGCGCACAAAACGTCGGCAAACGATCTCCCCGCCGCGGTGTTGCTCCGCAGTCGATTCAATGCATCGGAAAACCGGATTGCGCCGAGTCTGGAAGACTCGACCGTTAGGGGAATCACGAGTCCGCATCGTGGATGCGGCTCGCGACAGGGAGTTAGCCAGGCTGCTGTTGGGTCGTGCAGTGAATGCCACCGCCGCCGGCAGCAATGCCGTCGATATTCAATTGAATCACGTCCCGGCCGGGAAACAGATCCACAAGAACATCGCGCGTATTGCGATCTGCCTTGCTGTCGCCGAACTCCGGCGCGATCACCGCGCGGTTGCACAAATAGAAATTGATGTATCCGGCCGCGAACTGGTCGTTCTCGTACTTCCGGCGCACAGTCGTGGGACCTTGCAGCACCACCACCTTCAATGGGCGGCCCTTCGCGTCGGTGGACTTGCGCAGGATCTCCAGATGGCGCTTCGTCACCGCGTGATCGTAGGAAGACGGATCCGGATCGAGCCCGGCAACCACAACGCCCGGGCTCGTAAAGCGCGCGTAGAAGTCGGTGTGCCCGTCGGTAATGTCCTTGCCGGCAATGCCTGGCAGCCAGATGATTTTCCGTAGTCCGAGCAGGCGGGACAGCTCCGCTTCGCACTGCGCTTTGCTGACACCCGGATTGCGATTGGCGTTCAGCACGCAGCTCTGCGTAATGATGGCCGTGCCTTCGCCGTCGACTTCAATACCGCCGCCTTCCAGCACCAGACGCGTTTCGAGCAGGTTCGCCCCGGCCCGGCGCGCGACGAAGGCCGCAACTTCCGCATCGTGTTCATGCTCCTGCTTGTTACCCCAGCCATTGAAGTTGAAGCCCACGGCGCCAAGCTGGCCCGCAGGTCCTTTAACGAACACCGGCCCGGTATCGCGCATCCACAAATCGTCGATGGGTTGAGTCACGAGTTCGACCGCCGCGCCACACAGGCGGGCAGCGATGTCGTGGTCCTCTTCCCGCACCAGCATTTTCACGGGCTCGTGCGCCGCAATGGCCTTCGCAATGCCAGCCAGATTCTCTCTGGCTACTGGGAGCAATTTTCCGCCCCAAATGTCCTCGCTGGGGCCGAATGCCATCCAGGTCGCGGCATGGGCATCGCCTTCGTCCGGCATCCGCCAGTTGGCACTCTGCGCAAGCGCCATCGTGCTGAAGCAGCTGCCGAGCGCGCCGGATAGCAGCGCGCCACTGGAGGCCAACAGCCCCCGTTTCAGGAAATGACGTCTTGTCGTCATAAAAAACACCTCATTCATATCGGTAAAACCGGCTGCGAAGCCTGCTATTCAGGGCTTACTCGCCTTGAGCCCAAGCCAGATCCGGCCTTCCAGACGCGCGGTGGCGGGCGCTTCGACCACCGGTGTAAACAACGTGCGCTTCTTTTGCTCATTCGGATAGATGTTCGGATTATTGACCAGCGCCGGGTCCATCAGCTTCACTGCGGCCAGATTGGCATTAGCGTATCGCGTGGCATTGGAGATCTTCGCCACGACATCCGGCCGCAAGATGTAATTGATGAACGCATGCGCGTTGTCCGGATGCTTCGCGGTCTTCGGAATGACCATGCCGTCGAACCACATCAGGCTGCCAACGCTCGGAATGTCGTAGACGATGTCACGCTTGCGGTCCAGCTCCCGCGCCTTTTGCGAGGCCAGGTTGATTGCGCCGGAGTAGCCCACCATGACGCACAGTTCGCCGTCGATCAATTCGTTGGCGTTGGCCGAGTTGACGAACAGATGAATATAAGGCCGCACTTTCAGCAGCATGGTCTGCGCGACAGCATAGTCTTGCGCGCTCGGGTTCACCGGATCACGGCCGACATAGCGCAGCGCCAGTGGCAGCACTGTACTCGCGGAGTCCTGCAAGCCGATACCGCAGCGCGCGGCAATGCGCGACGCGATCGCCGGATTGAACACCAGGTCCATGCTGTCGACGGGCATATCCTTACCGAGGATCGCGCTGACCTTGGCACGGTCGTACCCCACGCCCACCGTTCCCCACATGTAGGGAACGCCGTACTGATTGCCGGGATCGGACTGCGCCATTAATTTCAGCAGCGCGGGGTCGAGATACTTGAGATTCGGCAACTTGCTCTTGTCGAGCTTGAGAAATGCGCCGGCCTGGATCTGCTTCGCCATGAAATCATTGGTCGGCCATACCAGGTCGTAGCCACTGTCGCCCGTCATCAGCTTGGACTGCAGTGTCTCATCGCTGTCGTAAGCGTCATAGCGTACCTTGATGCCGGTTTCCTTCTGGAACGCTGACAAGGTGTCGGGGGCGAAATAGTCGCTCCAGTTGTACAGGTTCAGTACTTTCTCTTCTTCGGCATGGGACTGCCCCGCAAGCAGGCACAGACAGAATCCGAGACCGGCCAATGCCGGCAGCCAGTGCTTTTTCATCACGTATTCCCTAGCGGTAGCATGAAGAAACGCCGTCGCTGGTCAGCAGCGTACGATACATTTCCGGGCGGCGATCGCGGAAAAATCCCCAGGACTGCCGGTCTTCCCGAATAGCGTTCAGATCGAACGTGTGCAGAAGAATGGTTTCGTCCGTGCGATTGGCCTCAGCGAGTTTTTCGCCCGTGTGATCCGCAATGAAACTGGACCCGTAGAACACGCCGGCGAGCCCTTGCTGCTGCGGATTACCGTTGCCGAAGCCGACTTCACGGCCAATCCGGTTAGCCGCCACCACCGGCACCATATTGGCCGCCGCGTGGCCTTGCATCGTGCGTTGCCAGTGGCCCGCCGAGTCGAAATCGCCGCTGAACGGCTCAGACCCGATGATGGTCGGAAAGCACAGGATTTCCGCGCCCATCAACGCAAGACTGCGGGCCGTCTCGGGATACCACTGATCCCAGCAGATGCCGATGCCGATCCTGCCGAAGCGGGTGTCCCACACCTTGAAGCCGGTATCGCCCGGCGTGAAATAGAATTTCTCCGTATAACCCGGGCCGTCCGGAATATGCGTCTTGCGATACACGCCGAGCACGGTGCCGTCGGCATCGGCTACGGCAACCGAGTTGTAGGCGGCATTACCGGCCCGCTCGAAAAATCCGATGGGCAACACAATACCCAGTTCGCCGGCAAGTTTCGCGAAACGGGCAATCCGCGGATTGCCCGCGAACGGTTCGGCCAGTTCCAGATGCCTCACGTTCTGATCCAGACAGAAGTACGGCATCATGAAAAGCTCGGGGCACAACACAAGGTTGGCACCCTGCTTTGCGGCCTCACGGATCAAGCGTTCCGCGATGGCCATATTGTCTTCAAAGGTCCAGCTGCCGGATGCCATTTGCACCGACGCTACGGTGATGTTTCGCGACGACATGTGAAGGTTCCTTCGATCGGATCCGTTCTGGATCAGTTAGCGATGACGCCGGTGGTGACGTTAGGGGTAACAGCCGGCTGCTGCTGCGTCGAACAATGAATGCTGCCGCCGCCGATCGACAAGGTGGGAATCGGCAGCAACTCCACGCGCCGCTCCGGAAACGCCTGCGCGAAGACCTCGCGTGCGGCCTGGTCCTGCTCCACGCCAAATGCGGTCGAAATCACCGCGCCGTTGACCAGAATGTAGTTCGCGTAGCAATCGCAGTAGCGCTCGGAGCCGTAGCGTTCGCTGACAATCGGCGAGGGCAGATCGATCAGTTCGAAGCGGCGCCCGGCAGCATCGGTGGCCAACTCCAGTGCCCGGCGATTCTCGCGCATCACATGAAAGTAATCGCCCTGCACCGGACTCGCGCTCTGGCACAGCATCTTTCCGGGCGCAATGAACGACGCAATACCGTCCACATGCCCATTGGTCTCCACTTCGTCGGGATTGCCAGGCAACCAGATAATCTTCTCCACCCCCAGCATGCGCCTGAGTTCGGTCTCGATTTCAGCACGGTTCATGTGCGGATTGCGGTTCGGATGCAACAGGCAGCTTTCCGTGGTGATCAGCGTACCCCGCCCGTCCACGTAAAAGGCGCCGCCTTCCAGCACCATGTGCGAGTTGAAAATCTGCGCCCCGGCCGCGCGGGCGATATCCTGCCCCACTTGCTGGCAACCGTCGTAAGGCTGGTATTTCTCACCCCAGCAATTGAAGCGAAACGCGGCGGCGCCCAAGCGGCCACGCTCGCCCACCAGAAAAATCGGCCCGCAGTCGCGCAGCCAGTTATCTTCCGCGGCAACGCCCAGCACCTCGACGCCACGGCCGAGCAACTCGCGTGCGGCATCCGCCTGGCTGTGATGGGCGCTCACCACGCAACGCTGGTAGCGGGCAACGGTCTGCGCGACCAGTGCAAACTCCCGGCAGACCCGCAGATAGTGGTCTCCCCACAGCTCTTCGCGGCCCTCCAGAATCGGCCATCCCAACCAGGTGGTGTCCATCTTTTCCCATTCAGCAGGCATCCGGTAGCCGTATTGGCGAGCGTCAAAGCGACTCATTCCTCTATCTCCGTCGTTAGGTGGTGAGCCATTGTGATACGGGTTACACTTGATGAAAAATGATGTTTATTGGCCAAATCAATCAACTTTTCTCATACCTCCATGCAACGTGTCCCCTCCCTGAAGTTGCTGATGGGCTTCGAAGCCGCCGCGCGACTGGGCAATTTCTCCCGCGCGGCCGACGAACTGCACCTGTCGCAATCCGCTATCAGCCACCAGATCCAGCAACTCGAGGAGCAACTTGGACAACCGCTGTTCCGCAGAATCGGCCGCGGCGTGGAATTGACGGTCGCCGGCGAGGTGCTGCAGCGAAGCGTGCAGCGCTCGATGGAAACGCTGCGCAGCGGGCTCGGGCGCATCGCCACCTATCTCGACCCCGGGCTGGTCGTGCTGGTGTGTCCCGCGCCCTTGCTGCACGGCTGGCTGCAGCCGCGCCTCGACCAGTTGCAGCAGGTGCTCCCCGATCTATGCCCGCTGCTCTCCACCGACGAAAGCGCGCGCTATGTCGATGAGATCGACGTCGATATGACAATCGGCGCGCGGCCGATGCAACAGGCCGGCCTGGCGGAAATACCGTTTCTGCAGGACGAATGGGTGACCGTGTGCGCAACGGAACTGGCGGCTAAGCTCGAGCGCGTGCCGCGCACCAAACATCATTTGCATACAGGCCTAATCTGCCTGGAAGAGAACCTGACCAGCGAGAGCACCGGGCCGATTTTCCGCGGGCAACTGTCGGCCTATCGCATGAGCGCGATCTATGACGATCAGCGCCTGGTGCTGGACGCGGTGTTGCGTGGGCGAGGCATTGCCTGCCTGTCCCGGCTGGTGGCGCAAGGCAGCATCGATCAGGGCGTCTTGACCATCCTCGCCGACTACCCGCGTTTGCCGGGTCTGACGTGGTGGCTCTCGCGTGTGGCCGGGCCGTCGCGCTCACCCATTGTCGAGCAGATGTTCGAATGGCTGCTCGCACAGGGTAAAGAAGCCGAGGCCTCAAAAAAGCCGTGACGCCATCCACGCGGGAGCGTGGATGATGTCACGGCATGCCGTACTAGAACGAATAAATGAACTGCGTGGCGAGCAGATCGTTGGTACTGCTATAAGAACCGTCGTTGCGTAGGAACACCTTGTTATTGGCCCAGTCGTGCCGGTACTCGACCTTCACCGTAATCTGTGCGGTCGGAAAAAACAGCAGATCGAGCGCGACGTCCTGACGATTCGAACCCTTGCACTGCAGGCCCGAACCACCGCTTGCCTGCGCATTGGCGAAGCAGTCCGCGCTGATGCCGAAGCCATTGTATGGATCGCGGCCCTGGCCATTCAGCGCAATGCCACCGCCACCACCGCCATTCTTGCTGTCGGCGAGGAAGTCGTAGCGCAGCGTCGCGCCCATCCGGCCGATGCCCGGCACGCTGAACTTGCGATGCGCGAGCAGCGAGACGCCATACCATTGCGCCTGGCCGCCGTTGAACGCGGCGTTCTGCTGCTGGCCATAGTCGAGTTCGACGTTGTACTGGACATCGGCGAGCAGGTAGGTCAGGTCGGCTTCCGAGAAGAAAAACATGCCGAAACCGCTGGGCGCCTGGCCGCCCACGCCGTAACTCACAGCACCCGTCGTCGGGTTGATAGCGCTCGGCAAGGTTTGCCGGCCAATGTTGAACGACGCCCCGATATCGAGCGCGCTGGACCACGTATAGTCCGTGCGCGCTGTGAAGGTCGGTACCTTGTTGCTGGTCGTGACCGGATCGCCCAGCGCATTCGTGCCGGTCTGCGTGATGGCGCCATTGGTCCGGTACTGTTCATTGCCGAGCAGGAACTTCCAGGCCCAATCTCCCTTCGAGTAGTTCGCGCCGAGACCGATATAGCTGCCCGGATCGGAGAAGTCATACAGCAGATTGTGAGTCAGCGTGAGCATCTGATTCGACTGCTGCACTTCATAGCCGCCGAAGCTCGACATCAGTCCCGCGACGAAGGTCGTCGTGCCCGACAGCGGCACGCTGACGACCGCCGTATTCAGAATGTCGTTGCCGATCTGGCCATGCTCGTTCTGCAACAATGTGATGCCATTGCCGCGATTGGGCATCAGGGTGATTTCGGCCGACGGCGCCATTGGCCCGACGCCGAAGGTCTTCCTGATGTCGAGGTATAGATCGCCGAACGTGCTGTTGAAGTAGCCGCCGGTGCTTTCATGGTTCGCGAACAGGAACGAAGAACTACCTTGCGCGCGGTTGTACACGTAGGTCGGATCGATATAACCCGTGACCGAGAGACCGGCAATCGGTCCCGTATTCGCGGCGTCTTCGAGCGAGTTCACCTTCAACTGCTGAATGGCAAGCTGCTGCTTCATGGACGTGACGTCGTCGTTGGTTAGCGTCGCCCGCGCGTTACCATAAGCGGATGATGAAACATCGACCGGTGAGGCCGCAGGCTCGGCGGCTGCCGACTGCGTTGCCAACTGAGTTGCGGGTTTTGCCGGGGACTGTGTCTGCAATCGCCTCACTTCCTTTTGCAGCGCGTCGAGCTGTGCCTGCAGTGCCCGGATCTGCCCAGTCGTGGTGTCTGCCAGCGCGACGCCGGGCAGACAGCCCGCCACCAGCAGACCAATCAGTTTCTTTCTCACACGAAGTCTCCTCGTTTGTTGTATTGCGATTAATCTGTCCATGCTCAGGCCTCGCGAGCCTGCCTCGCACGGGACGCACCCACGAGCGTTCCCACGCGAGGCGCGCGAAGCGGCTCACAAGACATGCAGCGTTCAGGGAAAAGTTGGCCGCGCGTTAGCGGCGCAAGCGGGCTAGCGTCGCGGCGGCTTCAGGCCGCGTGGTGATCGGCAATCGGCGATCGACAGCCGGCGGCCACTGAAACCACGCTATTCGACGCCATCAGCGCCCCGCCTTGAGTTGCGCCCAAAGGCGGTTTTCCAGCCGGACAATGTCAATTGGCAACGGCCTCATCAGGGTCATCTTGCTCAGCACGTCATCGGGGGGATAAACGCTCGGGTCCTGCGACACGACCGGGTTGACCAGCGGCCTGGCGGCACGGTTCGCGCTCGGATAGAACACTTCGTTGGTGATCGCCGCATTGACCTTCGGGTCTTCGATATAGTTGATCCACTTCATGGCGGCTTCGGGATGCGGTGCGTCCTTCGGAATCACCATCATGTCGAACCAGAGCAGACCGCCCTCCTTGACGTTCGAGAAGCGGATCTCGTAGGAACGCTTCGCTTCTGCCGCGCGCCGCCGTGCAATCCCCACGTCGCCGGACCAGCCGATCGCTACGCAGACGTCGTTATTGGCGAGGTCGTTGATATAGCCCGACGAGTTGAACTGGGTGATGTAAGGACGCACCTTCTTCAGCAGATCGAAGGCCGCCTGATAGTCGGCGGGGTTCGAACTGTTAGGGTCCTTGTGCAGATACTGCAGCGCGGTGGCGAATCCGTCGGCGGCCTGGTCGAGAAACGAGACGCCGCAACTCTTCAGCTTCGACACGTTGGCCGGATCGAACACCAGCGCCCAACTGTCGACCGGCGCGTTATCGCCCAGTGCCTTCTTCACTTCCCGTACGTTGTAGCCAATCCCATCGGTGCCGTACGCCCAAGGCACGCCGTATTGCGCGCCAGGATCGGCATCCGCGATCATTTTCATGAGTACCGGATCGAGATTCTTCAGGTTCGGAATTTGCGACTTGTCGAGCTTCTGAAGCATGCCCGCCTGAATTTGCCGCGCCATGTAAAGCGACGACGGCACGACGACGTCGAACCCCGAACTCCCCGCCAGAAGCTTGGCTTGCAGCGTGTCGTCACTGTCGTAGTTGTCGTATCTGACGTGAATACCAGACTCCTTTTCGAAGTTCGGAATCGTGTCCCTGGCGATATAGTCCGACCAGTTATAAACGTTGAGCTCAGTATCGGCCGCCATCGCCGGCGGCGAGCAGGACAGAAACAGTCCGGCGATCGCAGCAAGAGCAGCACCCGCGACCTCATGCTGAAGATGACAAAAGCGCATTGTTATTTCCCTTGAAGATAAGAGATTGGCGTGAGGACAGGCAGGCCGTGGAAGCGGTCTGTTATTTGCTCTCCAATCCTAAATATTTTAATAATCTGAGCACTGAAAAAAATGGACGAAGAACTGTTGCTCGTCCGGCGTTGCGTCTCTCGCGTTGCCGACCGGTGAAGCATTTTCGGTCGAACAATATCTGATGGGAATTGATGTTTATTGCCTGGTTCGATCAATTTCCCTCATGTCTTTGCCGCAGGGGGGAACGGGTTATGAAGCGTAAGCAGATTGTTATCGCAGGTTACGGGCTGTAAGCAGTCCGGATCGACAAGTTATCGAACTGTAAGATGGGATTTCAATCGCGCGGAAAATGCATCGAAAAAATACGCTTCTCTTAAAAACTGAGACGCAATGTCAAATGAGGTAACGGAAGATAAGGCACTGTCGCGCTCAGTAGCGTAGATAACAGCGCGAATAACCGCGCGGAAAAAACGCTAACAAAAAACTAGCAGCCACAACCGGGGGAGTGTTCAGCATGAAGAAGCACGTCAAGCGCCGTCCCAATCTACCCACGCAAGAATTCAACTGCATGACTGCCCGCTGAATCCACTGAAGCGGATTGCGTCCGGTATGCCGTCGACACGAGAGTCGTTTCGCAACAAATGTTAGTGGAGCGCCGTAGTTTCCATTTCAGGAAAAATCATGAACCTCAAAATAACGACACGCCATCACACAAAAACGGGATTAGCGCTGACAGCCGCTGGAGCCTTGACGCTGTCCATACTCGCCGCCTGCGGCGGTGGCTCGACGAGTACAGGTGGCTCACCGGCCACATCGGGTAGCTCGACTGCCACACCAACGGCCATGACCGGCACCGTCGCCATCGGCAATGCGCTGGTAGGCGCCAACGTGCTGGTCATCGATTCGACGGGCAAGAACGCTTCCACAACGAGTGCCGCGAGTGGTAACTACTCGGTGCCGCTGTCGGGACTCACCGCGCCGTTCCTGATCGTCGCGACCGATCCGAGCGGTAACAATGCGCCGCTGTATTCCGTCGTAGCCAGCGTGCCGACCGGCAGCAGCGCCCCGCTGGTCGCCAACGTGACGCCGCTCACCACGGCAGTGACAGCGCAACTGACCACGGACGGCAATCCGCTGGATCTCACGACTCTCGCTACGCTCTCGTCACTGGTGACGCCCGCGAACGTCAGTGCTTCCGTGTCGAAGCTGAACAAGGCCCTGTCGACCCTCCTGACCCAGACGGGCGGTCTCACGGCGGCCGCCGCCAGCAGCTTCGATCCGATCGGCGGCACGTTCACGCCGAATCAGACCGGCGCGGATGCGGTGATCGATTCCGTGACCGTGACACCCTCGCCGACGGGTGGATTGCAACTGGCAAGCATCGCCAGCCCGAACAGCGTGATTGCACTGAACTCCACGGCCGCGGCGGCGAGCACGCCGCTGTCCGCGCCGACAGTTCAGGCGAACTACCTGGCGACGCTGCTTACGCAACTGGGGCAATGCCTGGGCGGGACGACCTCTGCCTGTTCGTCGGCTATCGACGCCTCCTATCTCGAGAACGGCTTTTCCACGTTCCAGAGCTACCACTCCGGTATCAGCGCTGCGGGCTCGACCATCACGGGCGTCAAGACGCTGACGTTCATCCCGGCAGGCACATTCCCGAACGTGAACACGCAGAGCGCGCTCGTGCAGATCTTCTATACCAGCGCGTCGGGCACATCCAACTTTGCGACGACCGTCGTGCAGCAACTGGCGAACGGCAACTGGGACATCATCGGCAACCAGCAGGGTTACAACATCTCGATTACGTCGTTCCTGGCCCAACGGCAGTTCCTCGATACCAGCGACGCGCAGTATGGGCGATATGAATCGGGACTCGGCATCAGCATTCCCGCCGGTGCCGCAGGCACGCCTAACCCGGTGACCCTTGCCTCCGCGTCGGTAACGGGACCGGGCATCAACGCTACCGCCTGGCTCGAGCCGCGCAATGGAGCGGGCAACTCCAGTCTTTCGCTGACGGAACACCTCCTGAGCGCCGCCCCCACCGGCGGCGCCACGACGAACGCCAACACCAGTCTCTATCGCTGGTCATGGCAGGCACTGCCCGGCAACACCGCGACCTATACCCCCGGGTCCAACAACGTCGGCTACTACACGCCCTCGCCCATCAACACGTCGAGCGTGCCGCAGTTCGCGATCTATACGGTCACGTTCTACGACACCAACGGCAACCAGATTGGTCAACCCACGAAGGTCATGAACCCGACTCCCGTGCTCGGCTCGTCTGCCGGCGCCGGGGTCAGCTGGCAAACGCTGTCATCCAGTACACAGAGCGCATTCCTGAATCCGAACGGATCACTGGCAGGCGCGCAGACTTCGGCCAGCCTCTCGTGGTCGAACCTGATCGGCAATGCCAATGCGAACCTGGCGCCGCTGGTGACTGGCGTGCAGATTCAGACGGTGCCTGGCACGGGTGTGACACCCTCGACTGAAGTAGACGGATGGTGGACGGGACCGGTGAGCTTCCAGAGCTCGGGGCAGTACACCGCAACCGTGACAGCAGGCGTTGCCCAGAACGGCGTTCAGCAATGCACGACGGCCTGCCAGTTCCCTGCGTTGCAGGCCGGCGGCTCGCGGCTTGTTCAGTTGAACTGGAGTGCTGCCCAGACCGCTTACTACAACATCTGGAAGTACAACGACTGAGTGCGGCCTTAACGGCACAAAACGGCACGAAACGGCTGATCGCGTAATCGGGTAGCCGTTTCGTCAGTTTGAGAAGGTTTCGAGGCGGTGCCTGATAGCGGGCGCCGCCTTTTTTGTTGCCGGTGCCCTATCCAGCGATGCGCTCGGTGGTCATGGCGCGCGACAAGCCATGCATCGGCCGGCGCAGCGCAACATCGAACGGGTTGGTCTGCGGGCCGATCGCCTCCGCCTGACGGCGCAGCAACTCGACGACCATCGGCAGGCGATCGTCGCCGAGACGCGCGGCCAGGGTGCCGACGCTCAACGCCGCCACTGCCACGCCCGTACGGTCCAGAATCGGCACCGCCACACCCGCCATGCCGTCGAGCACCCCGCTATTGCGGCCCGCGTAACCCAGCTGACGCACGCGTTCGATCTCGGTGCGCAAATACACTTCGTCGAGCACGCCATAGCCACGAATGCGCGGCACGTTAAAACGAATGATCTCTTCACGCTCCGCTTCCGGCAGGAACGCGAGAATCGCCAGACTCCCCTGACCGACACCCAATGCCACGCGCCCGCCGATATCGCCGGTGAACGAGCGAATCGGAAACGGGCCTTCGCAGATGTCGAGACACACCGCGTCGAAACTGCTTTTGACCAGTAGAAAAATCGTGTCGCCGAGACTCGCGCACAAGCGCAGCAACGCCGGACGGCACAGCGTACGCATGCCGCTCGGATTGCCCGCCTGCGCGGCGAGCGCAAAGAAATCGACGCTCAGCCGGTACAGCTTCGAATTTTCGTCCTGTTCGACGATGCCCTCGGCAATCAGCGCATGAAGAATGCGGTGCACCGTGCCTTGCGTCAGCCCCACCGCCTTCGCGAGACGCGTGACGCGGCCACCGTCGGGTTGCGCCTCGGATAGCGCGCGAATCACCGCAAAGGCGCGCTCCAGCATGCCGGGGCCCGGCGCGTTGCCTGTTTCAGCCAGTTCGGAATCGGCATCTCGTTTGGCGGCAGCATTCATCTCCAGCGCTCCGAATTATTTCATTGACCGGAACACTATAGAGGGTTTTATCCCTGAATGGAATCTTCGCCGCACGCCCGTTCCATTTGAGCCTTGTCTTTGTTCATAGGGATTTTCCGGAGATCACGCAGCGGAACAGTTGAAGCCGGTTCTATCAAATACATTCCATACAGCGGAATTTTTTTAAATCTTATATCGGTAAACGGAATTTGAAATTGACGTCATGTAATTTGGCTGGATAGAGTCGGCTTCATCGAGGCAGTAGCCGATTGAACCGGTGTCGATCCATCCAAAGGCCAGATCATGTCGTTCCTCACACTCACGGACGTCGCGAAATCGTTCGGCGAACTACAGGCAGTCGCCGACGTGAACCTGTCGGTTGAAAAAGGCGAGTTCGTTTCGTTGCTCGGGCCGTCCGGCTGCGGCAAGACCACCACCTTGCAGATGATCGCGGGCTTTGTGGAAACGACACACGGGCGCATCACGCTCGACGGCCGCGACATCACGCACATGAAACCGAACCGGCGCGGCCTCGGCATCGTGTTCCAGAGCTATGCGCTGTTTCCGCATATGAGCGTCGCGGACAACGTCGGCTTCGGACTCGAAATGCGCAATGTCGACAAGGCCGAGCGCAAGGAGCGCGTGCGCGAAGCACTGGCGCTCGTGCGGCTCGATACGCTCGCGCACCGCTTTCCGCGCGAACTCTCCGGCGGTCAGCGGCAGCGTGTGGCGATCGCCCGTGCGATCGTGATCGCGCCGCCCGTGCTGCTGCTCGACGAACCGATGTCGAATCTCGACGCCAAGCTGCGCGAAGACATGCAGTTCGAACTGCGCGCGATTCAGCGCAAGATCGGCACGACCACCATCATGGTCACGCACGACCAGTCGGAAGCGCTGTCGATCAGCGACCGCGTGGTGGTGATGGAAGCCGGCCGCATTACGCAGATCGACACGCCATACGAAGCCTACGAGCGGCCGGAAAACAGATTCGTCTCGCAGTTCATCGGCAAGGCGAACATGCTGGCCGGCAAAGTCGTGGCGTGCGACGGCGACGCGATCCGCATCGACCTCGGCCACGATCTCGCCGAAACCGGCCGCACGGCGCAACTGCCTCTGCGCGAGCGCGCAATCGGCGTCGGCGACGCAATCACGCTGTGCATTCGTCCGGAGAAATTGCGCCTGTGCGCGCCGAATACCGGACGCTTGAGCGCCACCGTGACGAGCCGCTTCTTCCTCGGCAGCCAATGGCTGTATCGCGTGGATAGCCGGCTTGGCGAAGTGCTGGTGTGCTGCCAGAACGAAGGCACCGAGCCGCTGCCGGAAGGCGCGGCGGTCGGGGTCGACTGGAACAGCGAGGCGATCCGTTTCATTCAACGGGATGCGCATCATGGCTAGTACGCTGCCCGCCTCGAAGAACAACAGCATGAAGACCGGCAATGCACGCCGCGCGCCGTGGCAGGCATTCCTGCCGTTGTGGCTGATGTGCGCGCCGGCGTTCCTGCTGTTCGCGGCGCTCGTGCTGGTGCCGCTGCTGATGACGCTGGTACTGACCTTCTACCGCTTCGATCCGTCGAGCGGCCCGATTGCGGCATTTCAGTTCGGCAACTACGCGGAAGTACTGAAATCGTCGTATTTCCATACGATCTTTCTGCGCACGTTCGGCATCGCCTTTCTGACCACCCTGCTGTGCATCGTGATCGGCACACCCGAAGCCTATGTGCTGTCACGCATGCGCGATCCGTATCGCTCGATGTTCCTGCTGATCATTCTCGCGCCGCTGCTAGTCTCGGTCGTGGTACGCGCGTTCGGCTGGAGCATGCTGCTCAACAGCAACGGCCTCGTGAATCAGGCATTCGGACTGGTCGGGCTCGGACCGTACAAGCTCGAATACACCACCTTCGCGATCGTCATTGCACTGGTGCACGTGATGCTGCCGTTCATGGTGATTCCGGTGTGGACCGCGTTGCAGAAGCTCGATCCGCAAACGGAGAATGCCGCGCTTTCGCTGATGGCATCGCCCGCCACGACCTTGCGCCGCATCGTGTTGCCGCAACTCACGCCGGGCATTCTGTCGGGCAGCCTGATGGTGTTTGGCCTCTCGGCAAGCGCGTTCGCGATTCCCGGCCTACTCGGCGGACGGCGCCTGAAAGTCGCCGCCACCGCGGTCTATGACGAATTCCTCGGCTCGCTGAACTGGCCGCTCGGCGCAACTATCGCGCTCCTGCTGCTGGTCGCGAATCTGATCGTGATGCTCACTTATTACCGGGTTCTGGAACGCAAGTACGCCAGAAGCCTGGGCTGAACCGCGCGAGATCATCATGAGAAAAAACGGCCCCATTGCGCTGATTTTCCACACGCTGGTGATTGCGTTCGTGCTCGCACCGCTCGTGATCGTGGTGCTGGTCGCCTTCACGCCCGACGAAACGCTCACGCTGCCCACGCACGGTTTCTCGCTGCGCTGGTTCCGCGCCATCCTTGACTACCCGGACTTCATCTCGGCGTTCTTCAATAGCCTGAAGCTGGCATTTGCCTCGGCGACCCTCTCGTTGATCGTCGCGTTGCCCGCGGCGCTCGCGATCGGCCGCGCCCGCTTTCCGGGCCGTGCTTTCCTCAACGGCCTGCTGTTGTCGCCGCTGGTGATTCCCGGCCTCGTGCTCGGCATCGCGCTGCTGCGCTTTTTCGCGCTGATCGGCGCGACCGGCTCGTTCGCGTGGCTCGTGCTCGCGCACATGATCATCATCACGCCCTTCGTGATGCGGCTCGTGCTGGCCTCGGTCAGCGGTCTGGACCGCAGCGTCGAACATGCCGCGCACTCGCTCGGCGCCGACGCATGGACCACCTTTCGCCGCATCACCTTCCCGATGATTCTGCCGGGCATTACCGGTGGCTGGCTGCTCGCGTTCATCAACAGTTTCGATGAACTGACCATGTCGATCTTCGTCACCTCGCCGCAAACCGTCACGCTGCCGGTTCGCATGTACATGTACGCGACCGAATCGATCGATCCGATGATGGCCTCCGTCTCCGCGCTGGTGATCTTCATCACTGCCGGTGCGATGCTGCTGCTCGATCGCGTATATGGGCTCAACCGGATTCTGATCGGCCAGCACTGATGTCTTCTACCGCTCTCTCACCCATGCCGTCGAATTTGCCGTCTTCCGAACCCGCCGTGCCGAAGCGCGATGCGCAATTCGTTCGCGTCGCGGAGACGCAGCGCGAAGCGCTCAGCTTTTTTATCGACGGTCACGAAGCCACCGCCTTGCAAGGCGACACACTGCTCACCGCCGTGCTGATGCAGCAACGCCGCGTGCGCGAAAGCGAATTCAGCGGCGCACCGCGCGCCGGCTTCTGCCTGATCGGCGCTTGCCAGGACTGCTGGATGCGCACCGAAGAAGGGATGCGTTTGCGCGCGTGCTCGACGCTGGTGACGCAAGGCATGCGGGTCGTCACGCGGTTTGCGGGAACGGCCTGCGTGACTGCATCGGCTGCATCGGCAGCGGCTGCGATCGGAGACCCGCAATGAGCAACGATCACCGCGTGGTCATCGTCGGCGCGGGACCGGCAGGCGTGCGCGCCGCCGAAACCCTGGTTGCCGCCGGCATCAAACCCATTGTGCTCGATGAAAATGCCCGTTGGGGCGGCCAGATCTATCGCCAACCACCGGCGAACGGCGCGTTCCAGCGCTCGAAAAAAACGCTCTACGGTTTTGAAGCGCACAAAGCCGACGCGCTGCATACGACAATGGCCGAGCTTCTTCCGCGCCTCGACTATCGCCCCGACACGCTGGCCTGGGCTTGTGAAGCGGGCCGGCTCGATACGCTGCATGCGGGACGGGAAATCAGCGTGCCGTTTTCGCATCTGATCATCGCCAGCGGCGCCACCGATCGCGTACTGCCGGTTCCGGGCTGGACGCTGCCCGGGGTCTACACGCTGGGCGCGGCGCAAGTCGCCCTGAAGGCACAGGGCTGTGCGATCGGACAACGCGTGGTGCTCGCCGGCACCGGGCCGCTGCTCTATCTGGTCGCCTATCAGTACGTGAAAGCCGGCGCACAGGTGGTCGCCGTGCTCGACACGAGTCCGCTGTCGCAGCAGGTTGCCGCGACGCCGAAGCTCGCGCGGCAGCCCGCTACGTTCGCCAAAGGACTTTATTACGTCGCTTGGCTGAAACTGCACGGCGTGCGGATCGAGCGCGACGTCAGCCTCATTGGGATTCGTGGTGAACATGGCGTCAGTGCCATTGAATGGCGCGCCTCAAACGGCCACTCGACGGCCGGCATCATTCCGTGCGACGCCGTCGGCATCAGCTTCGGCCTGAAGCCTGAAACCCAACTCGCCGATCTCGCCGGATGCCGCTTCCGTTTCGATACACACAATCGTTGCTGGCTACCCGAACTCGACCCTGCCGGCCGCAGCACCGTGCGCGGCATCTATCTGGCGGGTGACGGCGCGGGCATTGCCGGTGCCGACGCGGCCGAACTCGCCGGCCGCCGCACGGCGCTGGCGCTGCTCGACGATCTCGGCATCGCCCATCCACGTGGCCAGGGCATGCAAAGCGCAGCCTCCCTCGAACGCAGCCTGCAACGTATCGCTGTGTTTCGCCAGGGTATCGAAGCCGCGTTTGCCCCACCCACGGAATGCGCGGCGCAATGGCCCGACGACATGACCGTATGCCGCTGCGAAGAAATCGATGCGGGCACTTTGCGGCGCTGCATCCGGGGTGGCGAAGCGAACGAGATCAACCGCCTGAAAGCGCTCACGCGAGTCGGCATGGGCCGCTGCCAGGGGCGCATGTGCGGCGAGGCGGCCTTGACGCTGCTGGCGCAGGAAACCGGCAAACCGCTTGACGCCGTAGGCCGCTTACGCAGCCAGCCCCCGGTCAAACCGATTCCACTCTCGCCCGCCCTGTATGCCGAGGGCGTCGTCGACATTCCGGAGGAAGCGCGCGATGAGTGAGCCCTTGCACTACGACGTCGCGATCGCGGGCGGTGGCCTGGTCGGCTCATCGGCGGCGCTGGCGCTGGCGCGGCGCGGTCTTCGCGTGGGCCTGTTCGAGCGGCGTTATTGCGGCGCACAGGCAAGCGGCGTGAACTACGGCGGCGTGCGCGTCCAGGGACGGCCGGCCGAACAGATGCCGCTCGCCATGCGGGCGCGGCGCACCTGGAATCGTTTGCCGGAACTGATCGGCATCGACGGCGAATTCACCGTGTCGGGACATTTACGGCTGGCGCGCAGCGAAGCCGATCTTGCCGCGCTCGAAGCCTGGGCGGAGATGGCGCGCGGCCACGGACTACAGGCGCAGTTGCTCAGCGGCACCGCCTTCCGGCAACGCTATCCATGGCTGGGCGCTGCGGCGATCGGCGGCTCGCTGTGTGCGACCGACGGTCATGCGAATCCGCGCCTCGTGTCGCCGGCATTCGCACGCGCGGCGCGGGCCGCAGGCGCGGACGTGCGCGAGCATACCGAACTGACCGAAATCAGTCACGACGGCACACGCTTCCAGTTACGCGCAGGCGATACACGCATTAGCGCCGACTGGCTGATCAATTCCGCCGGCGCATGGGCGAATGCGGTGGCCGGCTATTTCGGCGAAACCGCGCCGATGAAACCGATCTATCCGAACATGTGGGTCACCGAACCCCTGCCGCTTTTCATCACGCACAACCTCGGCGTGTATGGCGGCGGCATCTACGCACGGCAGGTGGCGCGCGGCAACTGCGTGATCGGCGGCGGACGCGGACAGGGCGACGGCGAATACGGTCAACCGTCGACGGAAACCACCCGCGCCGTGATGCGCGACGCGTGCGCCCTGCTGCCCGGGCTGCGCGAGGCGCTGCTGATCCGCACATGGAGCGGTGTGGAAGGCGAAACGCCCGACAGCAATCCGATCATCGGAGCGAGCCGCACGGTCCCGCGTCTGCTGCATGCGTTCGGTTTTTCGGGTGGTGGATTTTTGCTGGCGCCGGGGGTCGGCGAAATCCTCGCGGATCTCGTGATCGACGGCGCCACGGCCACACCGCTCGACGCTTTTTCGATCGATCGCTTCGCGGCTGTTGCTGCGTCGTCCGTCGCCTAGTTACTGCGTGGTTTGTTGCCTGGTTTGTTGCCTGGTTTGTTGCCTGGTCGTGGTCCGGTCATCGCCCCGTTATTGCTTAGTGAAACTCAGGAGCCTCACAATGAAACTGTTGAAGACGATCGCGGCGCTCGCCGCACTGTGCGCATTCAGTGCCGCCGCGCCGGCATGGTCGGAGACCAAAACCATTTACATCGGCATGAACGGCGGTCCGATGGAAAAGGCCTATACGAGCCAGGTGCTGCCCGACTTCGAGAAAGCCAACAATGTCAAAGTGGTCGTGGTGCCCGGCACTTCGTCGGACATTCTTGCCAAGCTGCTCGCCAACAAGGCCAATCCACAGATCCACGTGGTGTTTCTCGACGATGGCGTGATGGCACGCGCCGTCAGCATGGGCGTGTGCAAGAAGCTCGACGATTCGCCGGTGCTCAAGGAGCTCTACCCGTTCGCGCGCATGAAGGACGATATGGGTGCGGGCGTGCAACTCGGCATGACCGGTATCGCTTACAACAAGAAGCTGTTCGCTGAAAAAGGCTGGGCGCCGCCGACTTCGTGGATGGACTTTGCCGATCCGAAGTACAAGGGCAAAGTGGTATTCCAGTCTGCCTCGAGCAGCACCTTCGGCTTGCACGGCTTTCTGGCGATCAACCGATTGATGGGCGGCAGCGAGCAGAACGTCGAACCGGGCTTCACGAAATGGGCGAGCACGGTCGGCCCGAACGTCGTGGAGTATGTGCCGAACTCGGCGAAAATTTCCGAAATGGTCCAGACCGGCGAAGCGGGTCTGTTCCCGTTAACGCCAACTGCCGTCAGCGATCTGCAGGACAAGGGCATTCCGGTCGGCTATGTGAATCCCAAGGAAGGTCCGGTGTTGCTGCTGGTCGATCTGTGCGTGGTCAACAACAACCCCGATCCGCAACTGGCGCAGAAACTCGCGCAGTTCCTGCTGTCCGCGCCGGCTCAGACAAAAGCCGCCGAGGCCGGCAAGCAGATTCCGACCAACCGCCTCGCGAAGATGACGCCGCCGATGCAGCAAAGCCTCGGCAACGTGGACGATCTGGTGAAGAAAGTGACCGTGGTGGATTGGGACACGATCAATGCGCACCGCGCGCAGTGGGATACGCGCTGGAACAGGCAGATCGAGCGTTAATCAGAAGATCACCGAAATCGCCACGCCCAGCCAGATCGACAGGACGCCCACAAGAAACATGTGCCGTGCAATACGGACGCGGGCGTCGCTGGTTTCCGGTTCGACCGGGCTGGTGGCGACCCACGGCACGAGGCCGAGGCAGCCAAAGCCGATCATCGCGAACAGGAACACAAAGACGTCGGACGCCTGCCACTTCGTCTGATCGTACAGGCCCCAGTAGCCGAGAAAAACAATGCCGATCGAGAAGATCGTCGCCGAAGCGGCACTGAGCGCGGGTACGGATCCAGTTGGACTCGGCATGGCTTTACCTCCGAACGTTAGGCTGCAGTGGCCACCCCGATCGCCCGCGCACCGGTCATTCAGGAGGTACGGGTCTGCCTCGCTTCATACGTCTTCAGATGACTATAGGCGATACGCAGCAGCGACAAGCCGTGCTCGCCCTTCTGCGCGTCGCCACCGCGCGAAATCAGATCGCCGAGAATGTGATCCGCCTCGGTATGCGAGTGGTTCTCGACGTCGCGCAACATCGAAGCCGTCAGCGGCGACGGCGTAAACAGCGTTTGGGTGGCTCTCGCGTCGAAGTCGGGGCCCATCGTGAAGCCGTTGTGTTCCGCGACCCCGCGGCACTCGCCGAGCAGGTTTTCGACGATGCGCTTGCCATCCGGCGCCGCCAGAATATCGCCGACCGAACCGCGCATCAAGCACGTACTGGCCGCCAGTGTGGCCAGGAACACCCACTTTTCCCACATGCGTAGCAGGATGTTGTCGCTGACCACCGCGTCGAAATTCGCGCCGGCCATCGCATCCGCGATCGCCTGGACACGCTCGGACGGGCCGCCGTCCAGCTCGCCGAAGGTGATCGCGTGCGTTTCGTTCAGATGCATGATGTGCTGTTCGGGGTTGAGCGTCGCCGCGATCACGCATTGACCGCCCAGTACGCGTGAGGTACCGAACTTTTCCTTGAGCACGTCGATATGGCGCATGCCGTTGAGCATCGGCAGAATCAGCGTCGATTCGCCGACCAGCGGTGCGAATGAATCGATCGCGTCGTCGAGACTGTAGGCTTTACAGCTCAGCAGCACCAGATCGAACGGTTCCGCGGCAACACCGGCGAGAATCGTCTTGACGTCCGGCAAGGTGAGATTGCCACGCGCGCTGTTGATGACGAGCCCGTCACGGGCGAGTTTTTCCGCCCGGCCCGGACGCACGAGAAAAGTCACGTCCTGGCCCGCCGCCGCGAGACGTCCGCCGAAATAGCCGCCTACGGCACCCGCCCCTACTACTAGAATTCGCATCTTTTGCCTCTTGATAGATTTGGGTCACGCGCATCGGGTCGATCAGCCAGGGCTTTGAGAACCGCGTACGCAGCACGTCTGCAGAAATGTAGCAAAGATTGACGATGCGCATCAGCCAGCGTGGCGGACCGGTTTGCTGCAACGCACTGTGCGTTACGTCAGATCAATCGGCGCGCCGCCAGATCGTTCCCGGATTGTTCTACAGCGTGCCGCAGACGGTGCCCTCGTAAAGCGCGAGCATGCCGGGCACATCCACGTCGAGACAAACCACGGCCTCGGGCCGGCTGTCCCAGTCCGGCGCGGGCACCGGCATCGTAGAAGGTTTCTGGATGCTTTGGCCCACCGCGATACCGTCCGTCAGCACCCGTACCGGCCCACTACGAACCGTATAGAGATGCGGCGCCAGCACATAGGCGACCGCGGACGAATCGTGTACGTAAATACCCTTGAGTTGCGCGCTTTGCTCATGAAAGGCCTGGTAGTGCCGCGACACGTCCCATACGAACTGCCCTGCTGCACCGCCGCGATCGCGCAGCGACGCCAGATAGTCTTCGCTCATGATGGTGCGCTGGGTGACGTCGAGGCCCACGATCACAACCGGCCACGGCGCGCCGAACACGATATCGGCCGCATCGGGATCGCCAAGGAGGTTCGCTTCGGCGGCGGGCGTTACGTTGCCGAGCACGCCATCTGTGCCGAACGCGCCGCCCATGATAACCACCTGCTTGACGAGCGAAGCGATCCGCGGATCGTCGGTCAGCGCCAATGCCAGGTTTGTCAGCGGTCCTACGGCAATCAAGGTGACTTCGCCGGGATGCGCGCGCACGGTGTCGATAATGAAGCGGTGTGCAAGGCGCGCGTCGAGCGGGGCTTCAAGACCGGCTTCGATTGCGATGTTGCCCAGGCCGTTGTCGCCGTGAATCCACGCGAGCGGCTCGGGTGCGGCGCGCCTGAGCGGTGCGGCGGCGCCCTGCGCTACCGGCACGCCCGGCGCGAACCGCCCGGCGAGAAAACGCGCATTACGCGTGGTGGTCTCGATCGTGGCGTTGCCGAATACGCTCGTGAGTCCCAGCAGCTCAATGTCCGGATGCAGCGCCTGAAAAACCAGCGCCATCGCATCGTCCACACCGGGATCGGTGTCGTAGATAACCTTGTGCTGGCTCATAGATAGAACGCATCCGGCAATTGTTCACGGGCGGTGGTGTCGCGCGTCGCGCCATGCAGATTACCGAGCCGGATCGGCAATTCGGGGCCGCCCAGTTCGATGATCACCTGGCGGCACGCGCCGCACGGTGCGATCGGGCCATTCGTATCGCCGATCACGGCGAGTGCGGCGAACTGGTCGCGCTGATAGCCCGCGGCAATCGCACTGAAAAACGCCGTACGTTCAGCGCAATTACACAGCCCATACGAAGCGTTCTCGACGTTGCAGCCGTCGAACACAGTGCCGTCTCTCGTCAGCAGCGCGGCGCCGACCTTGAACTTCGAATAAGGCGCGTAGGCCTTTTCTCGCGCTGCACCCGCGCGTTCCAGCAGTTGTTCCATGTTCATGCAACGATCCTCGATTCAATTCAGCGTCAGGAATATGCCCGCAATCGTGGCGCTCATCAGGTTCGAGAGCGTCGCGGCGAGCACCACACGCAAGCCATAGCGCGCGACTTCGGCGCGGCGTTCCGGCGCGACGGCGCTAAACCCACCCGTCAGCACCGCGATCGACGCAAAGTTTGCGAAGCCGCACAGCGCAAACGACAGAATAGCAAGGGTACGCGGATCGAGTGCCTGGAGGCCGGCCGCGCTTACGCTCGCGGCGTCTTTCAGATACGGCGACAGCGATGCGTAAGCCACGAACTCGTTCAGAATGATCTTCTGGCCAAGGAAATTGCCGGCGATGCTGGCTTCGCTCCATGGCACGCCGATCAGATACGCAAGCGGCGCGAACACCGTGCCGAGCACCGACTGCATCGACAGTTGCGGATGACCGAACCAGCCGCCAATGCCGCCGACAATACCGTTTAGCAACGCGATCAGGCCGACGAACGCAATCAGCATTGCGCCGACCATCACCGCGATTTTGAGGCCCACGGTCGCGCCGGAACTCGCGGCTTCGATCACATTCGCGGGACGTTTTTCGTCAAAGCTGAGGTTCTCGAGATGCACGCGGCTCGGTTCGGTGCTCGGATGAATGATCTTGGCAAACAGCAAGCCGCCGGGTACCGCCATGAACGACGCGGCCAACAGATAATCCACCCGCACACCGAGGCCCGCGTAGCCCGCCAGCACCGATCCGGCAATCGCCGCCATGCCGCTCGACATCACCGCGAACAGTTCGGCACCGGTCATGTCGCGCGTGAACGGCTTGACCACGGCAGGCATTTCGCTCTGCCCCAGGAAGATCGTGGTCACAGCCGAGAACGATTCGAGCTTCGATACGCCGAGCAGCTTCTGGAATATCGTACCGAGCACGATCACGATCCAGCGCATCACGCCGATGTAGTACAGCACCGAAATGAGCGCGGTAACGAAGATGATGGCCGGCAGCACCCGCACCGCGAACACAAAGCCGCCGTCGCCGAAGATCTGGAACATCTTCGATTGCACGAGGCCGCCAAACAGGAACTCGATGCCCGCGTTGCCATAGTCGAGCACGTGATTGACGCCCGACGCAGCGGCCGAGAGAACCGTCTTGCCCACCGGCACGAAGAGAATGAAAGCGCCGATACCGATCTGCGCCAGCAGCGCCGGGATGACAGTCCGCAAGCGTATGGCGCGCCGGTTGGTCGAAAAGATGAAAGCGATAAGCAACAGTACGGCAATCCCAAGGACGTTTCGTGCGATCAGTGTCATGTCTCTTGATGTTCTCGTGAAAGTGGCAGTGATGCTAAACGAAACCGGTGCCGGAAAAAACTCTAAACGTTGCCCCACCCGCACCCCGACTGGTTCACGGTCCGCAACGCCATTCGTCGAGGCAGTCATTGTTGGATCGACGCCGTTCAGGTACGCTCACGCCACAGGCGCCTCCCGCTCCGGTCCTTGCCTTGCATTGCCGCAGCTTTGGCGCTCCGCGCGCCGTTAAACGCCTCATCACGCTGTGGCTATCTTTCTTACTCAACGAGGTCGCCTATGAACGTCGGCATCTATGGAACGCTCGTCACGGCTTCACTGGTCTTGTTGCTGGGCAACAGGCTGGTCGGATGGATCCCCCTGCTGCGCAGCTATACGATTCCCGAACCCGTTGCCGGCGGCCTTCTGGTGGCAATCGTCCTGCTGATCCTGCGCACCGCGAGCCACATTGAAGTGCGCTTCGATACCGCCATGCAAGCACCGCTGATGCTTGCCTTCTTCGCGACCATCGGCCTCAACGCCAACCTCGCCAGCCTCAAATCCGGCGGTCCGCTGCTGATGCGTTTTCTCGGCCTCGTGATCGGCCTGCTGGTTCTGCAAAATGCAGTGGGCATCGCCCTCACTTATGTATTGGGCATTGATCCGTTGTACGGTTTGCTGGTCGGCTCGATCACGTTGTCCGGCGGCCACGGCACCGGTGCGGCATGGAGCAAGGTATTCGCCGAACACCATGGGCTCCAGTCCGCCACGGAGGCCGCGATCGCCTGCGCGACGTTCGGCCTCGTGATGGGCGGCATTCTCGGCGGCCCGGTGGCGCGTATTCTGATGCGGCAGGTCGCCGGGAAGAACTCCGCGCGCACCGCAAGCCATTCCGGGGAGCATGCCAGCGAGCACGCGGACAACCTCGTTGCGAGCCACGCCGAAGCGCCGCTCGCCTTCGAAGAGCCGAAGGCGGAACAAGCCACCACCCCCGCCGCCTTCATCGAAACGCTGGCGCTGATCGCGATCAGTCTCGCGGCCGGCGACGCGCTCTCACAACTCCTGGCCGGCACGGCGATCGAACTGCCCACTTTTGTCTGCGTGCTGTTCGTCGGCGTGGTGCTCAGCAATGCACTCGGGCTTGCGGGCAAACCCGTTCTCGATCACGCCGTCGCGCTGCTCGGCAACGTGAGCCTTGCGCTGTTCCTCGCCATGGCGCTAATGACGCTCAAGCTCTGGGACCTCGCCTCGCTGGCGCTGCCAGTCGTTACGATTCTGGTCGCGCAGACCGTTTTGATGGCGCTCTACGCGATCTTCGTCACGTTCCGCGTGATGGGCCGCAACTACGATGCCGTTGTGCTCGCCTCGGGTCACTGCGGTTTCGGACTCGGCGCCACACCCACCGCCATTGCGAATATGCAGGCCGTCACGGCCCGTTTCGGCCATTCGCATCTCGCCTTTCTGGTGGTGCCGATGGTGGGCGCCTTCTTTATCGACATTGCCAATGCAATCGTCATCAAGGGATTTCTAGCCCTACCGATCTTTCATTAGCCGGTCTCTCAGAGCACTTCCAGGGCCAGCGCAATCCCCTGGCCGCCGCCGATGCACAACGTAACGATGCCTCGCTTCAAGCCGTCGCGGCGCATCGAATGCAGCAGTCGTGTCGTCAATACCGCACCGGTCGCGCCGATTGGATGGCCGTGCGCGATCGCACCGCCTTGCACGTTGATCAGATCGTCCGCAATGCCGAGTCTGCGCGCCACCGCGATCGGCACGGCAGCGAAGGCTTCATTGATCTCGAAGCGTTCGACATCGTCGAGTTCCCAACCTGCGCGCGCCAGCGCCATTTGCACGGCGGGCACCGGACCGAGGCCGAACATGCCCGGCTCGACGGCCGCAACGCCATATGCCACCAGCCGCGCGAATGGCTCGATGCCGCGCGCCTCGGCGAACTCGCGCTCAGCGACCAGCATGGCTGCCGCTCCGCTGTTCAATCCCGGCGCGTTGCCCGCGGTAATCGTGCCGTCCGGACGAAATGCCGGGCGCAATCTGGCGAGCGTTTCGATCGTGGTATCCGGGCGCGGCTGCTCGTCGCTCGCAAAATGCTGCGGACCTTTGCGCCCCGGAATTTCCACCGCGACCAGTTCAGCGTTGAAATCGCCGCGCGCCTGCGCCTCGGCAAAGCGCTGTTGAGAACGCGCGGCCCAACGGTCCTGCATTTCGCGCGTGAGGTCGAACTGGGCGACGAGATCTTCGGTATGCCAGCCGGAGTGCTCGCCAGAGAATGCGTCGTTCAGGCCGTCGCGCAGCAGGCTGTCATGGACTTGTGCGTTACCCATCCGATAGCCCCAGCGGCTGCCGTCGAGCAGATACGGCGCGCGGTCCATGTTTTCCATACCGCCGGCCACGCTTGCATCGCCCAGGCCAAGCCAGACTTCCTGGGCCGCGGACGCAATTGCCTGCGCGCCCGACCCGCACACACGATTGACCGTCAACGCAGGCACGGCGACCGGCACGCCGCCGCCGATCGACGCCTGACGCGCCGGATTCATCCTGTTGCCGGCCTGAATCACGTTGCCCATCACCACCGAGGCCAACGCGGCCGGATCGAGACCGCTGCGCCGCAGCGTCTCACGCACCGCCACCGCGCCCAGTTCGGTTGCGGGCACTTCTTTCAGCGATCCGCCGAACGCGCCAATCGGCGTTCTCACCGGATTGCAGATCACCACTTCCCGTGTACTCATGATTCATCTCCAGTTGGACTACCTAATTCACCCATTCCACCCATTTCAGCCATTCCACCGCCACGTCCGCGCGCATTAATTTGACGATGCCGCCGTGACCGTTTCAGGAACATCCCAGCCCCCGCCTAGCGAGCGGTACAGCGCGACGGCCGCGAGCGCATGTTCGCGTTTGGCCTGATTCAACGACTCCGCATCGCGCAGATACGCCTCCTGCGCGGCAAGCACATCGAGGAAATCCGTCGCGCCGCCCTTGTAGAGTTCGCTCGACAAACGCAGCGCGTGGTTCGATGCGTCAAGCGCGCCGCCCAGGCGTTGCACCTGCACCGCGCCGCTCACCAGGTCGCTGCGGTTGTCCTCGATCTCCTTGAGCGCCTGCAACATGGTTTGCTGCAAGCCGAGTTGCGACTCGCGCATCCGGCTCTCGCTCGCGTCGATATTCGCGGTGATACGGCCAGCATTGAAGATCGGACTCGTCGCGTTCAATGCGGCGCTGAAGAGGTTATCGGTCAGCGTCGGCAAGCCGAGATAGGACGAGGCCAACAGGCCGTCGGCGAGATTGAGCTTGAACTGCGGATAGCGCTGCGCTTTAGACACACCCACTTCCGCCGCGCGCTGTTCAACCGTGGCGTAGGCATTGCGCACGTCGGGCCGCTGCAACAGCGCCTCGGAAGGCAGCGTCTGCGGTACGCTTTGCGCGGGCACCGGAATGTCGCGCGCCTGATGCGGATCGGCCAGCATCAAACCGTCGACGCTCTCCGGCGTGCGTCCCGAGTACACCGCGATCAGACTCAGTTGATGCTGCACGGTCGACTGCACGCGCGGAATCTGCGCCTGCAGATCCTGTAGCTGATTCTGCGCACGCGCGACGTCGAGTTGCGTCGAGAGTCCATAACGCAAACGCTGCTGCGTAAGTTTCAACGCGCGAGCGCGAATCTGTTCGTTGTCGCTGAGAATCTGCAATTGCGCTTGCGCCCAGCGCAGATCGATATACGCCCCCGCTGTATTCGCCGCGAGTGCCAGACGCAGTCGATTCAAGGCCGCCTGCCGCCCCGATACTTGCGCCTGTGCCGCAAGAACGGCAAGGCGTTCGCCACCAAACACGTCCGGCGTCCAGCTCGCCGTCACGCCGACGCCGGCCTGACGCACATAGCCGAGCGGTGGCGGCGTATTCTGCCGGGAGTCCGCTGCGCTCGCGCTCGCATCCAGTTCGGGCAGCAACGCGGCGCGATTTTGCGTCGCGATATCCTGCGCCTGCTTGACGCGTTCCACTGCGGCTTGCACATCGAGATTACCCGTCAGCACCGACTCCACCAGTTGATGCATGACAGGGTCGCCGAATTGCGTCCACCACGTGTCGGCATTGATGCTGCCTTGAGGCGCATCGACATTCCACGCAGCCGGCGCGACGGTCTGAACCGACTGCTTCAGGTCCGCATGCGTTTCCGGTTGCACCGCGCACGCCGCGAGTGTCAGCAACGCCGCGCTCGCGAGTACTTTGAGAACAAATGGTTTCATGCTGGATTCCTCAATGAGCGTCGGGCGGTGGCGCGGTGTTGCCGAATGGGCGCGAGAACAGCACGCTTAGCAAACCGACGACAAAACAGAGCGACAACGCAAAAAACGTGTCGGAGAACGTGAGCACGAGCGCTTCGCGCATTAACAGCGCATGCAACTGCCCGAGGCCCGCATTAGCCGCATTCAGCGCATCGCCGCCAACTTGCGCAAAGTGCGCGCTTTGCCGCTGCAAAATCGACTCGACCACCGGACGGCCCGCGCTCAGATGTTCGTCAAGCCGCTCGTAGTGGAGATTCAAGCGATCGTTGAGCATCGTGCTGCTCACTGCAATGCCGATCGCACCGCCCAGATT
Organism: Paraburkholderia agricolaris; assembly: GCF_009455635.1. Lineage (NCBI taxonomy): Bacteria > Pseudomonadati > Pseudomonadota > Betaproteobacteria > Burkholderiales > Burkholderiaceae > Paraburkholderia > Paraburkholderia agricolaris. Next base: position 1,033,484 of record NZ_QPER01000002.1, on the reverse strand, counting down.
GCGCATCAGATTGAACAGCCCGCTAGCGGAACGAAGCCTCGACATCGGCAACGAACCGAGCGCCATCGTGACGATGGGTGGAATGCAGAACTGCTGGCCGATGCCACGCAACGCCTGCGGGATCAGCAACTCCTGCCAGCCCCATTGACTGGTCAGCGGCACATACAGATAACAGCCGACGCCGAACAGCACGAGGCCGAACACCAGCAGGATCCGCATGTCGACAAAGCGCGCGACCACCGAATAGGCAAGCATCGCGACCAGTTGAAAACAGCCGACCGACAGCAACGCCACGCCGATCTGCAACGAATCGAACCCACGCACGCGCGACAAGAACACGGGCGTAAGGAACACCGCGCAGAAGATCCCGATCCCGGTGATGAACGACAGCAGACTGCCAATGCCGAAGTTGCGGATCGCCAACGCGCGTAAATCGACGATCGGCTCTTTCGCGGTGAACGCATGCACGATGAACAGGAACCCGCTGATCGCCGCGATCCATGTGCACGTCACAATCACATCGTCACCGAACCAGTTCTTGCGTGGCCCTTCTTCCAGCACGTATTCAAGGCAACCGAGAAAACCGGACATCAGAAGAATGCCGAGGTAGTCGCCCTTCTTCAGCAACGACAGATCGACATTGTCGAAGTGCACGTACTTCGGCACCATCAGCGTGACGACCGCGCCCGGCACCAGGTTCAGATAGAACAACCAGTGCCATGACCATTGCGAGGTGATCCAGCCGCCGATCACCGGGCCGACGGTCGGTGCGAGTGTGGCGAGCGCGCTGATGGTGGTGGACGCAATCAGGCGCTGCTTGCCGGGGAACAGCACGAACGCCGTGGTGAACACCGTCGGGATCATCGCGGCACCGAGCGCGCCCTGCAAACCGCGGAACAGGATCATCGAGTTGATGTCCCACGCGAGACCGCACAACATGCTGGTAACCGTGAAGCCAAGCGCGGAAAACGCGAACACCCAACGCGTCGAGAATACGCGGGTGAGCCAGCCGGACATCGGAATCACCAGAATTTCAGCGATCAGGTACGAGGTCTGCACCCACGAGAGTTCGTCCTGGCTCGCGGACAAACCGCCGCCGATATCCTTGAGCGACGACGCAACGATCTGAATATCGAGCGTCGCCATGAAAAACCCGACGCACATCAACGTGAACGCAAGGACTTTGGTTCGTGTCGGCAGGTCGGCGGGATTGGCGAGAACTTGAGTCATGACGGGTTCATCCACGCGCCGGCGTGTTGCCGGCGTCGACATGCACCTTCACCGTCGCCGAAAGTCCGGGCCGCAGCACGCCTTGCATGTCCTTCGGCACATCGAGACGCACGCGCACCGGCACGCGCTGCACGATCTTCGTAAAGTTGCCGGTGGCGTTCTCCGCCGGCAGCACGCTAAAAGTCGCGCCGGTCGCGGGCGCAAGACTCTCCACCACGCCGTGAATCCGCTGGCTCGATGCATCGAGATCGACATCCACGCCGTCGCCGACATGCATCTTCTTCAACTGGTCTTCCTTGAAGTTGGCGTCGACCCACAGTCCGCTCGACGGCACCACGGTCAGCAGCGATACACCCGTGTTCGCCAGCAGGCCGACGCGCGCGGTGCGATTGCCGACGTAACCGTCGATCGGCGAGCGGATCGTGGTGTACTCCACATTCAATGCCGCAACCCGTTGCGCCGCCTGCGCGGTGGCGATGCGCGCCTGAGCGTCGCCGATCTGCGCGTCGAGTACAGCGATCTGCCGTTGCGCTGCGATCAGCGCCGCGCTGCTGCGGTCGACCGCGGCATGCGCCTTGGACAGATCGGCGTCCGCGCGCTCCACGACCTGGTTCGATACGGCGTCGTCTTTCACGAGTTCGCGATAGCGCAACTGATCGGCGGCGCTGCGCGTCAACTCGGCGCCGGATGCGCGAACCTCGGCGGCCTGCTCGTTGATGGTGGCAAGCTGCAAGGATTTCTTCGCCTGCAATTCGGTAACGGCCGCCTGCGCGCTCTCCACTTCCGCACTGGCCTGCGCGAGGCGAGCGTCGTAATCGCGCGCATCGAGCCGGATCAACACCTGATTCGCGTGGACAAACTGGTTGTCGCGCACCAGCACATCCGTCACGAAGCCGTTCACTTTCGGCGACATCACAGTCACATCGCCACCGACGTAGGCATCGTCCGTCGTTTCGACAAAACGGCCGACGAAGAACCAGTACGACGCGGCCAGCGCGAGCACGGCAAGCACTGCGATGATCGCGAGCAGCATCCATGGAATGCGCCGTGCCGGTTTGGCGGCGTTGGCCGCGCTGGGCGGCGCAATTGTCGAAGGGGTAGTGGACATGATGTTCGTATGTGTGTATGCACTCGTTACGTTGAGAAAACAGCACGTGAGACCGCGCCGCCCGTGAGTCGCCGTACTTGCGACCGTTAGATTGAATCCCATGTGATGGCGAATAATTCGCCCCGTAAAGCTGCCGCGCGCCTTTCGCCGAACCGGTGCTCGAATTCAGCCTGGGCCGCATGCCAATGTTCACGCCCTGCCCTAAGACGCTGCTCGCCTGCGGCAGTAAGCGCAATCGTCAGCGCCCGCGCGTCGGCACCGAGTGCTTCGCTCGACACCAGACCGTTGCGGCGCAGCGGCTGGATCGTGCGGACCAGCGTGGTGCGCTCCATGCGCATGGCTTCGGCCATCTGTTTCATCGTCATGGGGCCGGTGCGTTTGAGCCGCCCCAGCAGCGAAAACTGTGTGATGGTCAATCCGACATTCGCCAGGTGCCGATCGTATATCTGCGACACATAGCGTGCGGCCTGGCGGATCGCAAAACAGTCGTCGTCGAAGAGCCCATCCATCGTTGCATGCCCCTTTCGTGAGTGCGTATGCACACAATCAGGTAGACCAAAGCTCGTTGAAACGAGCCGATCCATTCCGTCTATCCGGTAATACTGAAGAGTTCGGCGCGCAGCGCTTTTGCGCGCGCGTGGCCAAACTTCTCCTCGAACTCGTCCTGCGCGGCACGCCATGCAATGGCGGCCTGATCGAAGGTCGCTTCGCCCTGCTTCGTGAGACTGAACAGAAACGTGCGGCCGTCATACTCCGCGGCTTCGGCGACCACCAGCCCGTCGCGCTGCAACGGCTTCATCGCGCGAACCAGCGTAGTGCGCTCCATCACCATGGCGTCGGCAAGATCCAGCATCGTCAGGGTCGGCGTGCGTGCAAGTCTCGCGAGAATCGTGAACTGCGCTGCCGTCAGCCCGACCTGCCCGAGATGGCGCTCATAAATCTGGGTGACGTGCCGGGCCGCCTGGCGCAGCGCGAAACAGTTGCATTCGTCGTAAGAGAGAGGACGGTTCATGGTGGGCAGTCTAGATGTGCATACGCACAGAGTCAAGTTTGCTTGCGTTGAACACTGTGTTGCGGAATCTGCTCAACGCGCATCTCCGAAGCGAACGTTCATACATACGTCTGTTTGAAATCCCGATGCAAGGCCCATGGCACGGCGATAAAATCCACGGATCGAGTTTGGATTACTACCACTATATACAAGTCCGCAGCAGCGGCTTAATGTTCACCCGCAAACATTAAATCTAATAACAGGCCAAGGAGACATTAATGTCATCCATAACGACTCCGGCGAGATTCGCAATCCGGATTGCATACGCCGTACCGATTATCTGCATTAATGCCATTTCCGCTACGGCTGATCCAGCTTGCCTGACCTGACAAAACGGCTGCCCGCCGCGGCCGCTGGCGCAGGCATGCGTCGGAAATGGTTTGCGAGCCTGTTTAAACGTATTTGAATCGACCCATGGCGGCGATCACGCTGAAGGCGTCCGATATTGGGCGGGGATGACTGTATCCGCTTGCATTACTCGTCTGGCGAGGTAAAGCGCGAGCCGATACGCGGCTTCAGCCATTCAGACGGCAAGCAGAGTCCCGGCTAATCGAGCCGCCTGATCGGGGTCATTTCAGCAGGCAAATTAATAACGAACGACGATTCATGAGGAGACAAACAAAATGGCATTCAAACAGCGCGGCGGTTCATCCGTCGCGACACGCGTCGCCACGCTCGTGCTGCCTGTGGTGCTCGCCGCCTGCGGCGGCGGCAAAGCCGACGACCCGGCAGCCGTAGCCGTACCGCAATGCTCGGGCAGTTCCTGCCCGCCGCAAGGTCAGCCGGCCGGCACCCCGGTTGTCGGCGCCAAGCTGTGCCCCGACACGCTCGACTATTCGACGACCTATACCGGCGGCTCAGGCAGCGGCGAATACATCAAAATGAAATTCGATTCGACGAAGAAGCAATACCAGATGACCTTCATCGAATCGGCCGTGCCGACTTCGGCGGGCCAGGTCAACAACACGCGGGCCGGCATGACGATCACCGGCGACTACGACAACCCGAGCGGCGCATTTGCGCTGCCGACCGCCGAACAGAACCGCTGCGCGATCATGCTGAAGAACGGCAAGACTGCGGACGGCAGCTACAGCGTCACGATCAATCCGCAGGACCCGCCGATGCTGTTCGTCGGCCAGGGGATCATCGGCGGCGGGATTCCAGGAGCGACGATTCAGTTCGACGGACTCGAACCCTTCCCCGGATTTCTGATTGGTGCCGTGCCCTCGCGCACGTTCGACTCGTATCCGTTCCTCGGCTTCAGCGAAACCGTCACCGACTTCACGCAGGTGGCCGGCGCATATAACGAACTGGGATTCCGCGTGAACCCGGAAGGCAGCTTCGCGCAGAGCGCCGACGGCGAATCGATGACCGGCTGGTCGCCGACCGCGATTCAGGCCAGCGAGACACTCAACGCGGACGGTTCCTGTACAGCCGATTCGTCGCTTTACTCGTGCGCGATGACCGGCACGCCGTGGACGCTGCGCACCAATGCCGATGGCACGCCGGACAACGTGTTCGTCAGCGCGAGTTCGCCGCTGTCCCTGAGTTATCCCGCCGTCGGCGTGGGCGTGCTGCAACTGCTCTTCTCGCAGAGCCAGGCGCACGGCATCATGATCGTCGGCAAGGTGAACAACCAGCTCGTGCCGGTCGTGATTCGCGTCGGCTATGCCCATACCGATGCGAACCCGCTCAATATCACAAACAACGCGCTCGACGATCAGCTCGGCATCTCGCTGCTGGCGCCCGCCACGAAGATTGCCCAGACGGCGTTGAGCGGCGGATACATCGGCGCCAACAGCGCTTCGGCATGCGGCGTGGTGACCAGCATCGGCCAAGGTTCCACTGCGATCTACTTCAACGGGCAGTTGGTCTATGTGGCCGTGGGCACGTGCGGCGACGGCAGCGCCTCGTTCAATGCCGGCGTGAACTACGGCGCCACGTTGTTCCAGAGTCCGTCGGCCGCGTTGCTGAATCCGTTCACCTCGGCGTTGTCGAGCAACTTCTCGCTCGACTTCACCCAGACCCAGCCGGGCCTCGTCAAGGTGACCGCGAACAAGGACCTGATGTCCGGTGGCGCGGCTATCTACAAGGCGGGGGACACCGGTGTGATGGTGAGAGTGGGCCCGGTGTACGGTCTGCTGATGAACGGGGTCAATCAGCCCAGCTTGACCTACGATCCGGCGAACTATGCCGGCAAGGTGAATCCGTTTCTTTCGATTGGGGCGTTTGTGCAGTAGGTACGCGCTGTTGAAACGGAAAACGGCTCACTGGAGTAATCCGGTGAGCCGTTCTGTTTTGCGAACTGCTTCGCCCCCACGCATTGCTGCACGGTGCGGTGTGTTAAAGCAACCGATAAGCCAGTCGCGCCGCCGCCCTCGCCGTGCGCTTGTCCTGATCGAGCGACGGGTTGTACTCCGCGATATCCGCCGCCCGCAGCTTGCCCGACGTACGCACGCGCAGCACCATTGCTTCGACTACCGACAGCGGCACGCCTAACGCAGCCGGTGCCGATACGCCAGGCGCGGTGGCAGCCGGGAGCACGTCGAGATCGATTGTCAGATAGACATCGTCCGCTGCATCCAGCAACTGCTGGAGATCATTCAGACGCTGCGGCAATTGCGGTTCCTGCATGTCGATGTCGAGCACGTAGTGCACGCCAAGTTCTTCTGCATGGGCAAACAGCGAAGCGGTATTGCCCAGATCGCTGATACCGAAGCACGCGTAGTTGAACGGCACGCCGCGCTCGGCGCAGTCGTTCGCGATCTGATCGAACGGCGTGCCCGAATTGGCGGGCCGCTTCTGGCGCAGATCGAAGTGCGCGTCGAAGTTGATGATAAGCAGTTTGCGCGTGGCCATTGAAGTGACCGATGCAGCGGCCACGCGATCCTGATGCAAGCGCAAACCGCTATACGTCCCCCACGCGACCTCATGACCGCCGCCGAACACCAAAGGCCGGGCGCCGGCCGCGAGCACGTCGCTTATCACGCTCGCGAGTTCCGCCTGCGCGCCTTCGAGGTCGCCGTCGTCGCACACCACATCGCCCGCATCGGCAAGCATCGCCATCGAAGTCTTCGCCGGCAGGCCGGCCAGAACCCGGCGCAATTCCTTCGGCGCATGTGCCGCGCCGGTACGCCCCTGATTGCGCCGCACGCCTTCGTCGGAGCCAAAACCGACAATCACCGGCACATCGTTTTCAACCTTCAGTGCGCCATGAAGACCCTCTTCATGCACCGGCGCGCCGCCAAACGCCACCACCTGATTGAAAATACGCCGGGTGTCGCCAGGCTCACCGTCGTCGGAACGGCCAATCCACACCTTGTCGTCGAATGGAACTCTCATGCGCGTGACAACACCGCCTGCAAGAAAGCCCGCGTGCGCGGCTGCGACGGCGCCGAGAAAATCTCGGCAGGCGGTCCAGCCTCGACGATTACGCCGCCGTCCATCACCACCACCACGTCGGCGACTTCTTTCGCGAAACCCATCTCGTGCGTGACGACCACCATCGTCATGCCTTCGCTCGCGAGCAACTTCATGACCTGCAGCACTTCGCCGACCAGCTCGGGATCGAGTGCGGAAGTCGGCTCGTCGAACAACATCACGCGCGGCTGCATCGCCAGCGCGCGAGCAATGGCAACGCGTTGTTTCTGACCGCCCGACAGACTCGCCGGCATCACATGTGCCTTGTGGGCAAGCCCGACCTTTTCCAGCAACGCGGTTGCAGTCGCTTCGGCTTCGGCCTTACTGGCGCCACGCAGCATCCGCGGACCCACCGTGATGTTGTGCAGCACCGACAGATGCGGAAACAGATTGAACGACTGAAACACCATGCCCACTTCAGTGCGCAGCGCATTCAGCGAGCGCTCCTTGAGCATCGCCCCATTGTCCACGAGACGATGCCCGCAGATATCGATCGTGCCGCCTTCCGCCTCTTCGAGCCCGTTGCAGCAACGCAGGAAGGTACTCTTGCCCGAGCCGCTCGGCCCGATCACGACCACTACCTGCTGCGGCTGAATGTCGAAATCGATACCGTTAAGCACGGTGTGCGAGCCGAACGATTTGGTCAGCCCACGAATGCTGACGATAGGTTCATCCACTTTGGCCACGGTATTCATTGCACCATTCCTCCTGCACGCAAGCGGCGCTCCACACGATGCAGCGCGTAATTGGTCGCCTGCGTCAACACCAGATAGACCAGCGCGATGGCCAGATACACCTCGAGCGAACGGTACGACACGCTAATGATCTTCTGGCCTTCATGCATCAGATCGTCGATAGTCAGCAGCGACACCAGCGCCGAATTCTTGATCAGCGCGATGAACTCGTTGCCGAGCGGCGGGATCATCCGCACGATCGCCTGCGGCAGAATGATCGCGCGCATGGCCTGCCCGGACGACATGCCGATCGAACGCGCCGCTTCCATCTGGCCGCGATCCACCGACTGAATCGCACCGCGCACGATCTCCGATACGTAGGCCGCCGAGTACAGGCCGAGTCCCAGCATCCCGCACACGAAAGCCGGCAACAGAATGCCGAATTGCGGCAAGCCGAAGAACAGCAGGAAGAGTTGCACGAGCAGCGGCGTGCCGCGGAAAAACGTGAGGTACGCGGTACACAAGCCGTACACGATGCGCCGCTGCGGCGTAAGCCGGCCGATACCGATCAACAGGCCCAGCACGCAGCTCAGGCCGAGCGCGGCGGCGGTCACTTCGACCGTCACCAGCGCGCCATGCATGATGTCCGGCCAGCCGGCGATCACCGGCGAAAAATCGAGTTCCATTATGTCTGCTCAGCCGGTTATTGCGCGGTGGCGCCGAACCACTTCTTGACGATCGCCGCGTAGGTGCCGTCGGCCTTGATCTTCGCCAGCGCCGTGTTGAATGCGGCCTTCAGTTGCGGCTCGTCCTTGCGCACGGCAATGCCGTAGGCTTCAGTGGTCAGCTGTTTGTCGAGCACGCGGAAACCGCTGCGCGTCTTCACGAATTGATAGGCGGCGGGCTTGCCGGTCACGGCAGCATCGGCGCGGCCAATGCCGACCAGGTCGAACATTTCCTGATTCTTCTCGACTTCGACGCGGTTGATCTGCGGGTAGTTGTCACGCAGGAAGCCGACCGACTTCGTGCCCACCTGGACCGACACTTTCTTGCCGTTCAGGTCGGCGATGGACTTGATGGGCGAATCGGCTTTCACCAGTGCGACGAGACCACCTGCGTAGTACGAATCGGTGAAGTCGATCACTTTCGCGCGCTCGTCGGTGATATAGATGCCGGAGATCGCCGCGTCGAAACGATGCGCGATCAAGCCCGGAACCAGGCCCTTGAAGTCGATATCGGTCCATTGCACGCGCTTGCCCATGGCTTTCGCGAGCGCATTCATCATGTCGACGTCAAAGCCGGTGCGGGCGCCGTTTTCGGTGTATTCCATCGGCGGGAAGGTCGCGTCGGTGGCGACGTTCAGCACATCCGCTGTTTGTGCGGACGCCGCGCCGGAAAAGCCGGCAAACGTCACCGCAAAGGTGACGCATGCGAGGGACAACAGTCGATTCAGTTTCATGGGAGGGCTCCTGGTGGTTCGTTCAGCTCGTTCGCTTCGTTCAGTTCGTTCGGTATCCAGATCGAATCCCGGCCGCGGGCGGCCTTGCCCGATCAATCGGTTTGCATATGCTCGGAAATAGCGCGGGCCGTACGTAGCGTCCCGTCGATGAATTGGCTTTCGCGGCCGATGGCACGCGTGGACGGCGCCATCAGCGTGATCGACGCGCTGCTGCCCGCGCCGCGTCCGCTGCGATGAAAGATTGGGGCGCTCACGCCCCACACGCCCGGATCGACCTCGCTGTCGCTAACGGCGTAGCCTTGAGCGCGAATCTGTTCGAGTTCGGCTTCGATCGCGGCGCGGCCGGCGGGATCGGTGTCGAACACGCTATCGAGCACTTCGGTGCGCGCCTTGTCGGCCATGAACGCCAGCAGCGATTTCGCGGAAGCGCCGGCTTTCAGCGGCACGGCGCGGCCTTTTTCGAACGAGCAGCGCAACGAGTGCTGGCTATCGACCATTTCCAGGCACATCACCTGATGCTTGACCGCCACCACGAGCCCGATACTTTCTTGCGAGGCGCGCGCCAGTTGCTGCATTTCGCTGCGGCTCGCTTCGACGAGCAACGAATTCACATCGAAACCGAGCGCAAGTTGCAAGCTGATCGGCCCAGGTGCGTAATGGCCCGCGTTTTCAGCGACAAAACCCCAGCGCTTGAGCAAGGCGATCTGCCGGTACAGCGTGCTTTGCGCGAGACCGGTGACCGCGAGCAGATCCTTGACCGACATGGCCTTGCCGTGACTGGCGAGTGCCGCCAGCACCAGCAGCACGCGTTCAGCTCCTGTCACACCCTGTTCCGCGTTCACGATGAAAACTACCCACAATGAATAACGGACTCAGAATGCCAGAACATTCTCGAATTTCAAAAAATTGATTCCCATTGAATGGGAATGACAGGCGAGGGTTTTCCCCGAAAGTGGGATAAAAGAGGCGTGCCGAGGCGCGCGCAGCGCACGTGAAGCGAATCTGTCTGACGGGAAAGGGGCTTGCTGAAGGGTTAAAAGGTGTTCAAAGCGCCAGCACCGTCACCCCTACTTCCACCCGATGCGCACCACCGCCCAGAATCATCCCGCGCAGCAAGGACACGTCGCTGTAATCGCGCCCGATCGCGAGCGTCACGTGGTCCATATCGGCGAGCACGTCATTGGTGGGATCGAGATCGACCCAGCCGCTTCCCGGGCAATACACCGACACCCACGCATGCGAGGCATCCGCGCCAATCAGGCGGGGTTGCCCAGGCGGCGGATCGTTGCGCAGATAACCGCTCACGTAGCGCGCCGGCAAACCCAGCGAGCGCAGGCAGCCGATCATCACCTGCGCGAAGTCCTGGCACACCCCGCTCTTCAATTCGAAGGCACGCTCGGCCGGCGTATCGAACATGGTCGCCGAAGGCTTGTACTCGAAGTCTTCGTGAATCCGGTGCATCAGATCGATCGCACCCGCGACGATCGGCATGCCGCGCGGAAAGCTCGGCAGCGCATAAGCGCGCAGCGACGGCCGCGGCACGATATTCGGCGACGCAAAGCAGAACTCCACCTCGGGGCGGAACTCGCCGCCGACACAAAAACGCAGCGCGTCCGCCACTTCTGCCCATTCCGGCGTCTCTTCGGGGTCGAGATCGGTCCAGCGCGGCATCAGCGCCACCGTGGTTTCGCTAACGAGCTGCAAGCGTTCGTGCGGGGCGTCCAGCGCGAAATACAGCACGTCGTTGCCGAATGCATCGATACGGCTGGTCTGATACGACGGTTCGGGGTCGATCTTTTCGCTGTGCGAGACCACACGCTGCCACGCACAGGCGATCGGCCGGATCGTCGCGAGATGCTGCGCGGTCTCCACATACGTGGAATAGTGATAGGTCGTGCGATGCGAAACGGACAACACGGTCGGCGCGTTCTTCATGACCACACCTGCGAAGCGACCGTGCTGGCATGACTGAAATAGCGCGCGCTGATCTCATGCGCGGCCGCGCCGACATAGCCGCCAATCAGATCGCACACCGCAATCAACTCGGCATATGAACCGTTTTCGTCGACTTCGCACAGCGATTCGAGCGTCGGCAACGAAGCGGCAGGCGGCATCAATTCCGCGAACGGACGATGCCGCATGCTGCCCGCAGCCACGGCGATCTCGTCGAGTTTTTTGCGCAGGCGCTCATACACACCGTAGATGCCGCGCGGATTGGTCGGCTCGATCACCAGCAGATCGAGCAGCGCCGGCACTTCGAAACGGCCCGGATACAGCGCGCGATAGGTCAGCGTGCTGTCGAACAGTTGCAGCAGCAGATCGAACCCGGCCGGCGTCGCGAGCTGGCCTTTGTCGGCAACCACGCGCAGGAACGATGTCATCGTCCACACGCGTTCGATGTGCCGCCCAACGAATAACAGACGCCACGCTTCGTCGCGTGTCATGCGGTCGCCTTGCGCGCCGCTGATCGCCGACAATTGCACCGACAGGCGTTCGAGCGCATTCATCAACGTCACGCGGTCATAGCGATCGTAACGCTCGCCACGCTCCGCACGGCCATTCCCATTTCCCTGACCGTTACCGTTCGAACCCGCGCCCGGCATCAAGGTCTGCAACGCGTCGCGGAAATCGTTGCGCGCCGCGAGGATCGTGCGCCAGTGATCGTTCGACAACCGCCCACGCACTTCGCCGTTCGAACGCGCCTGCCACGCGAGGTTCTGGCCGATGCTCGTCGGGCCGGTGCTCTCGCTCAGATTCGCGACTAAAGCACGCTCGAACACTTGCGGCGAGTTCGGCGCAAACATATCGCCCGACTGCACGAGACCGCAATGCATGGCGAGTTCCACCAGCGTGGGGAACATCGCGTCGGCGTCGTTGCCTTCCAGCGAGCCGAGAATCAGGCGCAACAACCGCACATTGTTTTCGGCGCGCTCGCCATAACGCCCGGCCCAGAACAGATTTTCGGCCGCGCGGCTCGACACGGTGCGATGCTTGCGCGCGAGATCGGCGGGTTGCATCGGCGAAGGCAGTAGCGTGAAGGTCGAAGTCGGCTGACTCGACAGCACCCATGTATCGACGCTGCTGCCGCCGTATTGCATCGACACCGTCGCGTGACGCTCGGCGGCCACGCGCGTGAAACCGCCGGGCATCACGTGCCAGCCGCCGTTCACGTCGGCAATCGCGTAGACGCGCAGCACCGACGGACGGCGCCCCACCGTGCCGTCTTCGTAACGCGGGGTGCAGGAAAAGCGCTGCGGCTGCTGGATCGTATAGGCGTCGGGCATTGCCTCGATGCGCTCACGCCACGTCGAAAGACGCTGCCGGCCCTGCTCGATCCCCGGCGGCGCATCGCGTGGCGCGACCGGCCAGGTGGGCACAATGAACGCCTCGTCCAGACGCGCGAATGCGTGCTCGCGCGCCGCCTTTTCACCGCACCACCAGGTGGCCACGCTCGGCAGCACCAGGTCCTCGTCGAGCAGGACTTCGGCGATGCCCGGCAAAAAACCATGCAAGGCCGCCGATTCGACAAAGCCCGACCCCGGCACGTTCGAGACGATGACATTGCCCGCGCGCATCACCTGCAACAGACCCGGCACGCCGATGCTCGAGTCCGCGCGCAATTCGACCGGATCGCAGAATGCATCGTCCAGACGGCGCAGCACCACGTGCACCCGTTCGAGACCGGCGAGCGTCTTCAGATACAGCATGTCGTCGCGCACCGTCAGGTCCTTGCCTTCGACCAGCGTAACGCCGAGATAGCGCGCGAGAAACACGTGCTCGAAGTAAGTCTCGCTAAACGGCCCGGGCGTGAGCAACGCGATATGCGGCGAAGCGTCGGCGCCTGAACTGTCGGGCTGCATGGTGGCTTGCGCGGCCTGCACGAGTGTTGCGATCAGTTGCGAATAGGTCGGCGCGAGCCGGCTCACATGCATCGCGCGGAACGGATCGGCGAACAGGGCCGACACGATCAGCCGGTTTTCAAGCGCATAGCCGAGGCCCGACGGCGCTTCGGTGCGATGCGCCATAACCGTCCACTGACCGCCGGGCGTACGCGCCAGATCGACGGCGACCACCTGCAGATACTGCCCGCCAGGCGGCGTAAAACCCTTCACGGAACGCAGATAGCCGGGATGCCCGAACACCAGCGCAGGCGGCAACTGCCCACGCTCGAGCAGGCGCTGCGGCCCATAAATATCGGCGACGATCGCATTGAGCAGATGCGCGCGCTGCGTCACGCCACGCTCGATATGCGCCCACTCGGCCTCACTGATCAGGAACGGCAGCAGGTCGAGCGCCCACGGCCGCGGCTCGCCGTTGTCCGCGTAGACGTTGTAGCTGATGTCGTTGTCGCGGATCTGCTGCGCGATCGACGCGCGGTGATCCTCCAGGCGAGCGATGCCGTCTTCGCCGAGCCGTTCGAAGAATTGCCGCCACGGTTCGCGCAACGCGCCTGAAGCGTCGCGTAACTCGTCCCAATGTCCCTCGTAGGCCGGCAACAGCCGCAATAAGGACGAAGCGTCCGCGCGCGCCGCGGACGCTTCGAAGGGAAAAGTCGATTGAAAGGCCAAGGTCGTGTCGTTCTTAAAAGTTTGCCGTCGCGTTTCAGTCTACCAGGTTACCAGTAGCGCAGGTCCAACGTAAACGGAAACTCGAGGCTGCGCTGCGGCATCCCGACCGTGAGCGGCCCCGGTGTGTGGCCGGATGCGAAGAAGCGCGCGCGCCGCCGGCTTTCCGCCTCGTAAGCATTCACCGGGAAGGTCTCGTAGTTGCGCCCGCCCGGATGAGCGACATGATACTGGCATCCGCCAACCGAACGGCCTGTCCATGTATCGACCAGATCGAAGGTGAGCGGCGCATCCACGCCGATGGTCGGATGCAGCGCCGACGGTTGCGACCACGCGCGAAAACGCACGCCGGCCACATATTCGCTGACGCGGCCCGTCGGCTGCAGGGGCACCGGCACGCCGTTCACGGTCAGCACATGACGGTTGTCGTTCAAACCGAGCGCACGCACCTCGAGCCGTTCCACGGACGAATCCACATAACGTACCGTTCCGCCTGGCGAGCCCTCTTCGCCCATCACGTGCCAGGGTTCGAGCGCGTTGCGGATGGTCAGCGAAACGCCGTTCACCGTGGTCTCGCCGACCAGCGGGAAACGGAATTCGAAGTGCGGCGCGAACCAGCTGCTTTCGAAGGCGAAACCCGCCTGGTTGAGTTCGCCGAGCACATCGTCGAAATCCATCCTGGCGAAGGTGCCGAGCAGGAAGCGGTCATGCAACTCCGTGCCCCAACGGGTGAGCCGCTGCGTATACGGCGTGTGCCAGAAGCGCGCCACCAGCGCGCGCAGCAGCAACTGCTGCACGAGACTCATGCGTGCATGCGGCGGCATTTCGAAACCACGCAACTCGAGCAGGCCGAGGCGGCCGGTCGGACCATCGGGCGAATAGAGTTTGTCGATGCAAAACTCGGCGCGGTGCGTATTGCCCGTCACGTCGATCAGGATGTTGCGCAACGAGCGGTCGATCATCCACGCCGGCAGATTGGCGCTGTCGCGGCCGCCGAGCAGATCGATCTGCCGCTGCAACTCGCGGAACGCGACTTCAAGCTCATACACCTGATCGTTGCGCGCCTCGTCGACGCGCGGCGCCTGACTGGTCGGCCCAATGAACAGCCCCGAAAACAGATACGACAGCGACGGATGGTTGTGCCAATACGCGATCAGGCTCGCCAGCAGATCGGGACGGCGCAGGAACGGACTATCGGCAGGCGTCGCGCCGCCGAGCACGAAGTGATTGCCGCCGCCGGTTCCGGTATGCCGGCCGTCGGTCATGAACTTCTCGCTGCTCAGATAGCTTTCGGCCGCGGACTGATACAGATACTCCGTGTTGTCGACCAGTTGCGCCCAGCTCGAAGCCGGATGAATGTTCACCTCGATCACACCCGGGTCCGGCGTCACCTGCAGGACACACAGGCGCGCATCGCGCGGCGGCGGATAGCCTTCGAGCACCACCTGCATCCGCAATTCGGCCGCCGTCGCTTCAATCGCCGCGAGCAGGTCGAGATAGTCGTCGAGCTCGGTGAGCGGCGGCATGAACACATGCAGCAGCGAGCGGCCGCTGCCGAACGCCGCGGTTTCCGCCTTCGGACCCGCGGCGCGTTTCGGGTCGCGTGCCTCGACGCAGATCGCCGTACGCAGCGTCTCTTTCGACGACTGCCCGCGCGCCGGCGCCTCACCGTCGCCCGGTTGCGGGGCAAAGGCCAGCACGCCGCCGCCGGGCATGCCGCTCAGCAAATCCGCCGCAGACGACGACAACGCCGCCACGCGCCGCGCATCGGCGGTGCTCAGGGTGCGGCGGGGCTCAACGTCGCCGTCGCTGCCGCTTTCGTACTGCATGCGCAATTGCGCGGCCGAACGCAACGGCACCGGCGGTGCAAACGGATCGTGTGCGTGCTGATACGGATAGTCGGTCTTCGACAC
Organism: Paraburkholderia agricolaris; assembly: GCF_009455635.1. NCBI lineage: Bacteria > Pseudomonadati > Pseudomonadota > Betaproteobacteria > Burkholderiales > Burkholderiaceae > Paraburkholderia > Paraburkholderia agricolaris. The sequence continues at coordinate 1,018,064 of NZ_QPER01000002.1, read as the reverse complement.
CCACGGCAGCGAATCCAGCGGCAGGCGGTAACCCATCGGCGAATCGCCGGGAATCAGGAACATGCGTTCGTCGCGGAAGAACCAGCGGCCGCTGACCCACTTCGGCGCCTCGTTCGGCACGTCGCGTTCGCGCGCGAGCGGCAGCACATAGCCGGTCGCGCCGCCCAGCCCCGCATCGAACACGCGCCGCAAACGCACGCGCTCCAGTTCGTCGTCGAGGCGCGCATCGAGCGGATCGACGTTGACCGGCAGACGGCGCTCGCGCCACAGGTAGTACCAGACGTCTTCGAAACCGGGCTGGATGTGGTCTTTATCGAGCGCCAGCCGGGTCGCCAGATGGGAGAGGAAACGTTGCGCGTCGTCAGCCGTGTAGGTGCCCGGCTCGCGTTCGTCGGCGAACAGCGTCGGGTCCTGCCAGCATGGTTCGCCATCGGCGCGCCAGTATAGCGACATCGCCCAGCGCGGCAACTGTTCGCCCGGATACCACTTGCCCTGGCCGATATGCAGGAAGCCGTTTGCGCCGTAGCGCGAGCGCAGCTTGTCCATCAGCGCGACCGCGTAGCCGCGTTTGGTGGGGCCGAGCGCGTCGGTGTTCCATTCAGCGGCGTCGCGGTCGCGCACCGACACGAAAGTCGGCTCGCCGCCCATCGTCAGGCGCACGTCCATTTCCGACAGGCGCTGATCGACCTGCGCGCCCATTTTCAGCACGTCGTTCCACACCGCTTCGCTGAACGGTTTGGTGACGCGCGGCGTCTCCAGTACCCGTTCAATCGACATGGTGTGCTCGAACTCGACTTCGGATTCGTCGACCGCGCCGGAGATCGGCGCCGCGCTGCCGGGCTCGGGGTGCAGGCGACCGGAATATGGCCCTCTCCGGCCAGCAGGCCGGAGGTCGGATCGAAGCCGACCCAGCCCGCGCCCGGCAGGTACACCTCGCACCATGCGTGCAGGTCGGTGAAGTCGACTTCGGTGCCGCTCGGACCGTCGATGGATTTGACATCGGGCGCGAGTTGCAGCAGATAGCCGGAAACAAAGCGCGCCGCCAGCCCCAGTTGCCGGAGCGTCTCGACCAGCAGCCAGCCCGAATCGCGGCACGAACCCGCGGCGCTCACGAGCGTTTCCTCGGGCGTCTGCACGCCGGGTTCCATGCGGATCAGGTAGCGGATCTCGCGTTGCAGCCGCTGATTCAGTGCCACGAGAAAGTCGGCGGTGCCCATCGGCGTGCGGTCGATACTCGCGACAAACTCGGCAAAACGCGGCGTCATGGGCCGCTTGATCAGGTATGGTGCGAGTTCCAGTTCGAGGCCGGGCGCATACTCGAACGGGAACTGTTCCGCCGACGGTTCGAGAAAGAAGTCGAACGGGTTATAGACCGCCATCTCGGCGACCAGATCCACGGTCACCTTGAATTCGCGCGTCTTCTCGGGAAACACCAGACGCGCCTGATAGTTGGCGAAGGCGTCCTGCTGCCAGTTGATGAAGTGCTCGGCCGGTTCGACCCGCATCGAATAAGACAGAATCGGGGTCCGGCAATGCGGCGCAGGCCTGAGACGCACGACCTGAGGCGACAGCGCAACCAGCCGGTCGTAGCGGTAATGTGTGACATGATTCAACGCGACGCGTATGGACACACCAGACTCCTGGACAAAGGAAGGCAGCCCGCCAAAAAGCAAGCTTCATGCCGTTTATAGAACAAGCGCGAAAAAGCGCGTGAACCGCCTGTACCGCCCGGACTACCGCCTGCTGCGAAGTTTGCCGCGCCGGCCGATCGTCCGGTCGATCGATCAGCGCGCCTTTCCCCAGCCTTTTCGACTGCCACGCACCAAAGCGGCGCAGCGCCGATGCACGATCATGCACGTAATGTGCGTTAAACCAGTGACGTCTGGCAAATGCGGCATGAAGATTGCGCATTGCTTTCGCCCCATCACTGCCACCCATCACCCGGGCCCGATCGATGAGAACCTTCCACTGCAATCGCTGCACGCACCTCGTGTTCTATGAAAACGTCCGATGTGAACGGTGCGAGTCCCTGCTTGGATATGTACCTGAACTGGCCGAAATCAGCGCCTTCGAAGAAGCCGGTGAAGGGCTTTGGCGCAGTCTGCATCCGCGTGCCGGGGACGCACTGTTCCGCCAGTGCCACAACTATGCGGTCGAAAACGTCTGCAACTGGATGATCCCTGCCGACTCGCCGGACACGCTGTGCCGCGCCTGCCAGCTCACACGCACGATTCCGAATCTGGGCGTGCCGGACAACCGGCTCTACTGGTACCGGCTGGAAATGGCAAAGCGGCGTCTGCTGTACACGCTGGCCGCGCTCAGCCTCGACGTGCCGTCGCATCAGAGCGATCCGGAGCATGGCCTCGCATTCGAGTTTCTCGAGGAGAGCGGCGAAGGTGCGCCGGTCATGACCGGCCATGACGACGGCCTCATCACGCTGAACATCGCCGAAGCCGACGACGCCTACCGCGAAAAGGTCCGCAGCGCGATGGGCGAACCTTACCGCACGCTGCTCGGCCACTTCCGCCACGAGACCGGCCACTACTACTTCAGCCAGCTGGTGCAGAACGACCCGCGCTGGCTCACGCCCTTCCGCAAGCTATTCGGCGACGAGCGCGCCGATTATGGCGAGGCGCTGACGGCGTACTACCGCGACGGCGCGCCGGCGGACTGGCAGGCGTCCTTCATCAGCGCCTATGCAACGATGCATCCCTGGGAAGATTGGGCGGAGACGTGGGCGCACTACCTGCTGATCGTCGACGTGCTCGATACCTCGACCTCGTACGGCCTCGCCCTGTTACCCGACGACCCGAGCGAGCCGACGCTGACCGACCGCACGCCCGTGGAAGACGCGAGCTTCGAGAATCTGATGAAGCGCTGGTTTCCGCTCACCTATGCGTTGAACAGCCTGAACCGCAGCCTCGGCATGCCCGACGGTTATCCGTTCACGCTGGCCTCGCCGGTGGTGGACAAGCTGCGGTTCGTGCATCGGGTGATTGCGGCGGCCGGCGATAAAACGCCGCTGCGCCAACCCGCAAAAAAGCCCGCTGCCGAATAATCCGGCAGCGGGCTTCGTTTCATCGACGCCGGGCCTTGTTATCGTCCGTCGCCCAGTACGTGGCCGCCCTGCGCGGCCTCAATACGCCACCTCAATACGCCACATAAGGGCCCGCGCCGCCAGGCGTCGCCTGTTGCTCCACAGCGGCATACACATTACGGCCGTAGAAGAACGGCAGGCCCCAGTCGAAAACCGACGACTTCACAAACGCCGGCCCCGCCAGCAGCGGCAACGCCGAATCGCCGCTGTACGTCTGCGAAATCGAATTGGCATTGCCGACACTGAAGTTCACCGTGCTCGTCGTGCCGTTCACCCCCTGAATCATGGCGCTCAACGATTGCGTCGACCCCGGACAGTAGTACGCGTTGTTAGGGCTCGAGCAGGCCGGCATGGCACTCGTCTGGAAGAACAGGCCTGTCGAGCCGCTATCCAGAATACTGCTCGAATACGTCGTGCCGTTCTGCACTGTCGTGAAGGTGCCGCTCGACGGGCTCACACCGATCACCTGCGCACTGCCTAGCGAATTGTTGCTCTGCGTGCCGATGCCGAACACCAGTTGCCCACTCACCGTCTGCGCGCCGCCCGCCACCATCGGCAGGCTCAACATCGAACCGTTGTTGTCGGTGGCAAAGTACGGAATCGGATTGGCGACCTGCAGCGCTTCGGCGAGCGGGATCGACGTGCATGCCGTGCCGTTGCAACCGTAGTATGTCCCGGCTACAGCCTGCTGCACGCAGTTCGCGCCGCAGTCATGCTTGAATACGCCGATACCCAGGATGCCGTTGGCCTGCAACGAAGCCGGCGTGTTGCGCGATGCACCGTAAGTCGCGCAGTCGGACGGCAGCGAAGCGTAGTTCGGATCGATCACCTGGACCGGCAGCGAGGCCGCTTTTTCGCCGGCGATCTGCAGGTCGGCGAGCTTCACCGAACCCCATGTGTAGCCGTCGAAAAACTCCATGCATTCGGCAACCAGATTGCCCGAGCCGTCCTTCTGTTGCGGCAGCGTCATCGACGCGGGCAATTGCGAGGCAAATATGCGCACGCCCCACGAGCCGGTATCCACCAGCATGTGATCGATGGTTTGGCACTGGCTGGTGCCAGGCACACAAATCGTGACGCTGACGAACGGCATGTTCGGCACGTTGCTCACGCCTGAGTCGACCGTCACGCGCACGGCGTTGGCGGCAATCACCTGCGGTGAAGGCGAAGTATTGGTGACGGTGGGACCAGCCGAAAGGCTCGTGCCACTGGAACTCGCCGTGGAACCGGAGCCGCTGGAGCCGCCACCCCCGCCGCCGCAGGCACTGACGAGCAACGCGAGCAGCGCCGCGCACAACAAGGTCACAAACGAAGACGTATGACGCATGATCCGCTCCGTTATTGAATGACGCTGACATCGACGCCCGCGGGCATCGCTTGCGGCAGATAGGCATAACCGGCGAACGCGCGCAGGTGGCCACCCGAGTACACCACCAGGTCGCTGCTGGACACCGCTAGCGGCGTGCCGCGGCGGGTTGCAGTAGCGGCGACGTACTGGTCGAACGAAGCGCCCAGCACGGACTTCAGATCCGGCAGCGTCGGGCCTTCCCACGCGACACCGAACACGATGCCGTTGGGCGCGACGTACTCGCGCACCAGCGTGCCGGACGGCATCGTAATCAGGTGTACCGAATACGCGCTTTGAGCGGTGGCCGTATGAGCCACGGCGTGAAGGCGCGTCAGATCGCTGTCGACAGTGCTGACGTTCTGACCAAGCGTGGCGTGTGCGGCAAACGACAGCGCGCAGCCGGCCCCGAGCATTGCGCAAGCAATGCCTGTAGAGAGCATCGGTTTCAAGAGATTTCCTTCGAGGTGAAACGCTCGTGACCGGCAGGTGAGCCGATCGCGAACGGGAATTCAGGGGCGCACTCCGAGCCGGCGGTGCCGGTATGGCATTCACACCGGTTGGGTTGCGTGAATGCGTCTACGGAATGGCGGCGCGAAACTTTAGGCAGCGCGAAGCGGCGCGGCAATCGTTTGCGGGATGATTTAAACCTTCGGCGAGCACACTGCCGTTCGAACCTGTTTGATCAATGCAGACCGGATCGCCAAGTGGCGGTGCTCAGACGCCTATTTTTCCGATGCAAGCTGTTTAAAGCGAACACATGCAAAAAATAACAGGGCCACAGCAGAAAAATATCAATGCGTGCCGCATGAGGCGAACGATGTAAGTGAACACTGAATAATTCACCTCGATCAACCTGTTTCCTCTGATAATTGAGGCGCGTAGGCGGCAAAAAAAATGCCGCGGATAACCTGAGGTCATCCACGGCATCGGGTGCTTCATTACGACATCTGCGTGTCACGCCGCGCCGGATCGAGCGATCCGGCGCGGCCGCGTTGGTTACTTTTTCTGCTGCTGCAAGAGCGACTTCAACTCCTGCACGTTTTCTTCCACGCGTTTTGCGATCACCGCATACGACTCAGCTTGCGTCTGATACGCGGCCTGCGCCAACTGCTGCATGTCGGCCAGCGATTTATGCAGGCTTTGCTGGATCAGTTCGGCAGCCTTCGCGGGAGGCGCGGCGCCGCCTGCCGACAACTGCCCCGTGAGCGACTGCAATTCGCCCAGCGTGGCGCGCAGCATCTCAGTCTGTTTTTGCGCGAGCGACTGCATGCCCTGGAAAGCAGTCTGATTCGCCTGAACCAGTGCTTCCACGTCCTTGCGTCGCGCTTCCATGATGGCGGGTACGTCGAAGCCGGGGAGCTTGAACTGCTCCAGCATTTTGGTGAAATCGCCAAACGGATTGGCGGCGTCAGGTCGGTCCATGCGAAATCCTCCTTAACGGTTGAATACTCGCCCGCGATGCATCGCCGCGATGGGTTTGTGCGGCTCATACACCCGTGGCGTCGTGTGCGCCGCACTTCCCGCAGCGGCTTGCTGCATCTAGGGTCGGACGGCACATTGGGTCAATCATGCGCCATCCGGCCACATTGCGCCAGCGGGCACACCCTGGCGTCGCCGGCCTCCGTGGCCGGCCGTGTCACGGTTCAGTCACGCGGCATGCAAGGCGCGGTAAGTTACGCGGCGGTTTCAGTAACCCGGCGAAGCGCCATCTCGACTATCGTTGCCGATGTGCTCGCGCACTGTCGCGCCGGCACTGTCTCGATGGGAGCGAGATCATGAAAAAAGGATGGATAAGCGCCGCACTGACCGCCGTTGTAAGCGTGGCCGCGACCGGCGCGCTGGCTCAGGAAGCGGCTTCGCCGCAGCCCGCAGCGATCCACGCGCAGGGGGAGCCGCCGCATGGTGATGGCCCACGCGACCCACGCGGAGCGCACTGGCAGCATGGACCGATGGGCCCCGGCTTCGCGGTGATCAACGATCTGGAGCAGTTGCGGCGCCTCTATGCAATGAGCGGACGTGAAGGCGAGATCGTGGCTGTGTATCACGATGTGTTGAGCAAGACGCAAGATCCTATGCTGCGCCACTATGTGTACGACTCGCTGGCCCGCGAGCAGTTGAAACCGGCCAATGCCGATCAGGCGATTGCCACGCTGCGCACCAGTCTGTCGGAAGACCTCGTCTCGGCGAACAAGTCGCCGCGCGGCCTGCCGCCAGGAACGCAAACACCTGTGCCGCAGTAAACCGCAATAGAGCCGCAATAAAGCGCGGCAGACTACGCAACCGAAGCATCACGCGTTCGAACCTCGATCGCTGGAAACGCTTCCGCCAGAAAGCAGCGCAGCCGTTCGATGCGCTGCGTTAGCTTTCGCACATAGCCGCCACTCTGCCCACTTTTCATCTTCCCTCAGGTGATTAGGATTAGAGCACCGCAACGCTAGTGCCTGGTGAATAATGCGCTACCCGCTGGACATGGCCGTCGCCGCCGCTCTTCTTGTCCTCGTTCTCCTTTGCATCATCGAGCTCGCCTTGGTGTGATGCCTCGCGTCGTTGTTTGCAACTCGTCCCGAGCTTGCCTCCCTCGCTGCATGTTTCGCCGTGACATGGCGCGAAATAATTGTTGAATGGAGTTTGGGGAGTGACTCACCCATACTTCGTTTCGCTGCCGGTGCGTACGAAAAAAGACGCATGAGATCAAGGGTGTTTTATGTGCGAATGCGCTCCCGATGATCAACGATCCACGGTTGCCCGATCATCGAAAGAGGCGTTCGAACACAACGGCACCGGGTGCCGACGACAGGATGAACATGTTGACTTCAGTGAGTTTCCTCAAAAAGAATGCCGCTCGTTTTGCATGCGTTGCGATGGTCTGCGGCAGCGCGCTCCTCACCGGCTGCGCCGGCGGCAGCATCAACAATGCGACTCAAAGCAGCGTGGAGCCGCAGGTGCGCCCCGACAACATTTATGTCTACACCTTCGACAGCAGTCCGGACCAGGTGAAGCTGGACAACGGCGGCATGCTGAAAAAATTGAAAGCGCAACTCGACGGTTCGTCCACCGCGCAAAAGCAATCCGCCGATGCGATCGCCGTGCGCGAGCAGGTCGCCAACGAAATCGTTCAGCAATTGCAGTCGATGGGGCTGCGCGCGATTCGCTCGGACGTCCCCGCCCCCGCCGACCAGAACGTGCTGCTCGTACAAGGCAGCTTCAACACGATCGACGCCGGCAATCGCCGCCGCCGCGTGCTGATCGGCCTGGGCGCCGGCAAGAGCGAGGTGAGCAGTTCGGTACAGATTCTGTATAAGCCGGCGGGCGGCACCGCAAGGCTGGTGCAAAGTTTCAACGCCAGCGGCGACAGCGGCAAGGCACCCGGCATGGCCGAAACTGCCGGGGTGGGCGCGGCGGTGGGCAGCATCGCGACCTCCGCGGCCGTGGGTGGTGGTTTGCACACCATGTCTGAATCCAAGAAGACTGGGGTTTCAGCAGACGCCACACGCCTCGCCGACGCGGTGGCCAAACAGGTGGCGCAAATCGGCGTCAACGGAGGCTGGCTCTCGACGCAACACATCAAGGGTTAAGCGCGGCGCCGTCAGGCAATGGCTGAAGCAAGATCCCCTGCTTCAGCCAGACCGAGCGGGACGGGCAATGGGCGCCGCATTGCGCTCGCGTGTCTAAATGTACTTACAACCAGATTTCGTCACCCTACCCGTTGCCTGGTCTTCAGATCGTCGAGATGAAAACCGGCGACCGTCTTGTACTGGTTCGCGATCTGACTCAGTTCTTCCGTACTGACCACATCTTCGATCCGCTCGAAACGCTGCCCCTGAGTGCGCTCGTAGACCACCTGCAGGATCCGGTCGGGGGGCGCCTTGCGGTTCATCAGCACGACGTCGCCGGTTGCCTTGACGCGCGCTCGATCGTAGGCAAGCAGCGCCTCCTCGCAAACACCCAGTTCCGCGCAACGGTCTGCCAGAAAGCGGGCGTCCAGAATCGCCTGCCCCGCGCCGTTCGAGCCACGCGGCACCATCGGATGTGCAGCATCTCCCAACAACGTGATGCGGCCGAAGCTCCAGCGCGGCAGCGGATCCTGATCGACCATCGGATACTCCAGAATCGTTTCCGTTGCTTCAATCATCGCGGCCACGTCCAGCCAGTCGAAATGCCAGTCTGCAAATGCCGGGAAGAAATCAGCCAGCCGACCTTTACCGTTCCAGTCGCGGCGTGCGGGTTGCGGCGCCTCGATCTCGGCGACCCAGTTCACCAGCTGATTGCCTGCGGCATCCACGTTATCGCGGATCGGATAGATAACCATCTTGCCGTGCGTCAGCCAGCCGGCGCGCACCATGCTGCCACCGCTCAGGAACGGCGGCGCCACGATCGTTCCGCGCCACATGTTGAAACCTGAATAGCGCGGCGCGCCTTCATCCGGATAGAACTGTTTGCGAATCGCCGAGTGAATACCGTCGCACGCCACGATCGCCGCACCGCCAGCGAAGTGGTCGTTGCCGGCGCTATCGGTAAAGCGTGCGACTGCGCCTGCTTCATCCTGGGTAGCGCCAATACAGCGGCGGTCTGTCACCACACTGTCCGGCCCCAGGCGTTCGAGCACGGTTTTGAGCAATACGCTCTGCAGGTCGCCGCGATGAATCGAGAATTGCGGATGCTCGTAACCGGCAAAACGCCCGGCCGGCTCGCGGTAGATCAACTGGCCGTGGCGATTGAAAAACGCCGACTCCTGCGTCGTTACACCCACGGCGGCCAATTCGGCCAGCAGATCGAGCTCCGCCAGTTCACGCGTCGCATGCGGCAACAGGTTGATCCCGACCCCGAGCGGCCTGATTTCAGGCGCCGCTTCGAAAATGCGGCTGGCAATGCCTGCCTTGTGCAAGGTCAGCGCCAACGTCAACCCGCCGATCCCTGCACCGACGATGACAACCTCGGTATCTTTTTTCATTTGTCTCCTCTTTCGTGTTGAGCGCGGAACCGCGCGCGCCGTTGAATCCGTCTCCTGCTCTGCGTGATTATTCATCAATTACGCAGACGTCTGCCGAAATATAGTGAGCTGTTTCTGCTTCGTCAAGCGGTTCATCCGGACAACCGAATTTATTTGACACCGCGATCAAGATTCAATATCTTTTGACATACGTCTGCCGATTATTCGTCAGAACACCGTCAAGCATGATCACGTATCGCCGGATAGACACATGCCGTTCGACGCGACACGGCGGTTCCAGAAAAGAACAGGAGACAAGCAATGAACACCGGCCTTCCCACATCGGACAGGAAAGCTTTCTACGAGCAGATCCGCGAACTCAACATGACTCCCCTTTGGGAATCGCTCAGCACCTTGGTGCCGCATCAGCCCAATGGCCCCTGTGTGCCCGCCCTGTGGAAATGGCGCGACGTGCTGCCCTACATCGAGCAGGCCGGCACCTTGATCACGGCGGAGGAAGCCGTGCGCCGCGTGCTCATACTGGAAAACCCCGCGCTGCCCGGCCACTCCAGCGTGACGCAATCGCTCTACGCGGGATTGCAGCTGATTCTGCCGGGCGAGGTCGCGCCGGCCCACCGCCATGTGCAATCGGCGCTGCGCTTTATCGTCCACGGTCGCGGCGCCTACACCGCGGTCGATGGCGAACGCACCACCATGATGCCGGGCGATTTCATCATTACGCCGAGCTGGACCTGGCACGACCACGGCAATGATGGCATTGACGGCCACGGCGAACCGGTGGTCTGGCTCGATGGACTGGATATCCCGATGATTCGCTTCTTTGACGCGGGTTTCGAGGAAAAAAGCGCGGCAATGTCGCAACGCGTGACACGTCCCGAGGGCAATGCGCTCGCGCGCTACGGACATAACCTGTTGCCGGTGGACTATCAGCCTTCGTCGCCCACCTCGCCCATTTTCAGCTACCCCTACGAGCGCACGCGCGAGGTGCTCGACCGGCTCTATCGCGACGCTGAACTCGACGCCTGGCATGGCGTCAAGCTGCGCTACGTCAACCCGGCAACCGGCGGCTGGCCGATGCCGACGCTTGCCACGTTCATGCAGTATTTGCCGGCTGGTTTTGCCGGTAAGCCGTTCCGCAGTACCGACGGCGCAGTGTATTCGGTCGTCGAGGGCACCGGACGCGCGGTTATCGACGGTCAAAGCTTCGAATTCGGCCCGAAGGACCACTTCGTCGTGCCGTCGTGGAAGACGTTCACGCTGCATGCCAACGACGACGCGGTTCTGTTCAGCTTTTCAGACCGGCCGGTGCAAACCGCGCTCAATATCCTGCGCGAAGAGAAGCTGGATGCGTGAACGCGGTACAAGCGACCACAGCGGTGACAGCAATCACAGCGGTCCGCAGCAAACACAATCACATATGGAGAATAGTCAATGAGTCTGGTCTTTGAGTCCGCGCCTGCGGTAACAGTCCCGGTTGCCGGTTCGGACGACGCGTTTCCCGTGCGTCGCATTTACTGCGTCGGGCGCAACTACGCGGCCCACGCACGTGAGATGGGTTTCGATCCTGATCGTGAGCCGCCGTTTTTCTTCTGCAAACCGACCGACGCGATCGTCTACGTCGCGCCGGGTACGACGGGCGAATTTCCGTATCCGCCCGAAACGGATAACTGCCACTACGAAATGGAACTGGTGGCCGCAATCGGTAAAGGCGGCAAAAACATCGCCGTCGACGATGCACTCGCTCACGTGTTCGGCTACGCACTGGGACTCGATATGACACGTCGCGATCTGCAGATGGAAATGCGAAAAATGGGGCGCCCATGGGATATCGGCAAGGCGTTCGATCACTCCGCGCCGATCGGCCCGCTGCATCGTGCCGAACGAACCGGACATCTGAAAGACGGCGCGATCTGGCTAGACGTCAATGGCACCTCGAAGCAACGCGCGGACGTCTCGCAACTGATCTGGTCGGTCGCGGAAACGATCGCGTACCTGTCGCGTTTCTTCGAACTGGTGCCGGGCGATCTGATCTATACCGGCACACCCGAAGGTGTTGGCGCCGTGGTCAAGGGCGATACGATGCACGGCGGCATCGACGGTCTCGGCGAACTCCACGTCAAAGTGGTCTGAACGACTCATGTCACAACGGAGCGCAATGCTGGCAGCGCTCCGTTCACCGAGGATATTCCGTGCAGCTTCACAATTTTTTCCGCAGCTCCGCATCGTATCGGGTACGGATCGCGCTGGCTCTGAAAGGCCTGCCATTCGACTACCTGCCCGTGCACCTCTCACGCGACGGCGGCGAGCAGTTCGCCCCCGCCTATCGCTCGCTCAGCCCCGAGGCGCTCGTCCCGGTGTTCCGAGACGGCGAGGTATCGCTCCATCAGTCGCTTGCGATCATCGAGTACCTGGACGAACTGCATCCCGAACCCCCGCTACTGCCGGCTGATCCGCTCGGCCGCGCCACAGTGCGTGCGCTGGCTCTGGACATTGCGTGCGACGTTCATCCGCTCAACAATCTGCGTGTACTCAAATACCTCGGCGATAAGGCCGGACTGACACAGGAAGCGCGGGACGCCTGGTATCACCACTGGGTTCACACGGGTTTCTCCGCGCTGGAAACACGGCTGGCTCAGAGTCACACAACGGGTGAGTTCTGCTACGGAGATCAACCGACGCTAGCCGATCTCACGCTCGTGCCACAGGTTTTCAACGCACAACGTTTTAACGTCGATCTCAGCGCCTATCCGGTGCTCAGCGGCATCGCGCAGCGCTGCCAGCAGTTGCCTGCGTTCGCCGCGGCGGCCCCCTCGCAGCAGCCGGACGCACAGTAAGCCGCGCGGATGACACCGGTCATCCGCCCCGCTCCGCGACCCACCGTTCACACTGCGCGATAATATCGTCCAGTCACGCTTGCCGCCCGACCGAGGGCGGCCCATTTCCAGATACGAGTCCATGGCAAAAAACCCTGTGGCGCGCGACCCGCGCCAGACTCCGCTCGACCGTCTGTATGCCCGCCCCGGCTTCATGATCCGGCGGGCCCATCAGATCTCGACGGACCTCTTCATCGAAGCCTGCGCTGCGCTCGACATGACGCCCAGCCAATATGGCGTGCTGTATATCCTGTTCCACAGCGGCCCGCTCGAACAGATCGGCATTGCCCGTCTGATCGGCCTCGACCGCTCGACCACCGCGCTTGTCGTCAAGATCCTGAGCGAACGCGGTCTGCTCGAGAAAACTAAAAGCGAAACGGACCAGCGCAAGGTGGAAATCTCGCTGACCGAAGCGGGCCGGCAATGCTTCCGCCAATGCGAGCGCTACGCACAGAAATCGGTCGATGCATTGCTCGCGCCGTTCGAGCCTGCCGAGCGCACGCAATTTCTCGCGTTGCTCGACAAGTTCGTTTCGCACTTCAACGACAACACGCGCGTAACGCTAGGGTAAAACCGGTCAGCGAGCTCTTGCCCGCTGACCGGTTCACTGTTCGCCGTTCACTGTTCGCGCCGTCCGCCTGCAACATGCAGCGGCGCTCATAAGTTACTTCGCCGGCGCGGCGTCAAACCCGTACATCTGCGAATCGACGCGCGGCACGATATGAATCCCGTTACGCGCGGCAAACGTGGAAACCTGCAGATGGGTCGGGATGATGCCGACTTCGTCGTGCAATACCTTCGACGTTTCCTGGTACAGCGCTTCGCGCTTCGCATCGTCGACCGTTGCCAACCCTGCATTCAACGGTTTCCAGAAGTTCGGCGAATCGTAAGTCTGGATGTTGATCTTGCGGAACGGATTGTTGGTCGGATTCGAGAACAGCGATTCGAGCTGCACGCCCATGTCGCCCGCATCCGCGCCCCAGCCGATCATGAAGAAGCCCAGTTGCAGCTGGTTCACGCGCGAGATGAACGTCCCCATCGGCTGGGTCTCGACCTTGGTCTTGCAACCGATGCGCGTCAGCATTTGCGCAACACCCTGAGCCAGTTGCGAATCGTTGACGTAGCGATCGTTAGGCGCGAACAACGTCAGCGAGAAGCACTCCGGATAACCCGCTTCGGCCAGCAGCTTCTTCGCTTCGTCGGGCTTGTACGGATCGGGCGGCAGCGCCGGGTTGTAGCCGAACATCGTGCTCGGCACACTGTTCTGCGTTGCCACGCCCAAACCTTGCAGCACCTTGTCGACCAGCACCTGGCGATTGATCGCGAGCGAGAACGCCCGGCGCACGCGCACATCCTTGAACGGATTCTTGCCCAACGGCTTGCCGTTGTTGTCCGTCACATACGGCGCGTTGTCGTTTAGCTGATTCATCACCCAGAAGACCATCAGGGTACTGGGCTTGGTGTAGACGGCAAGCTTCTTGTCAGCCTTGATGCGGGAGACATCCGCGCTCGGCACGTCGATCACCGCGTCGACATCGCCCGACAGAATGGCTGCCACGCGCGCCGCCGCATTCGGCAGGATTCGTACCGTGACCTTGTCATAGGCCGGCTTGTCGCCCCAATAAGCGTCGTTGCGCACGAGCTCGACGCGATCGCCCCGCAAGAAGCGGGAGAACTTGTAAGGCCCGGTGCCGACCAGGCCCTTGCCGGTTTCGAAGTCTTCGCTCTTGAGTCCCTGCGTGTCTTTCTTCGACAGCATGAAAATCATCGACAGATAGTTCGGCAGCACGGCCAGCGGGCGGGCCGTCGTCAGTTTGACCGTGTACGGATCGACCACCTGCACCTTGGTGATGTCTTTCGTGAAGACGCCGAACGTAGCCGGCGAATTGGTCAGCGTGTCGGGGCGAGCAAGCGAATAGACCACGTCATCCGCCGTGAACGGCGAGCCGTCCTGGAACTTGACGTTCTTGCGCAGTTTGATTTCCCACGTCTTGTCGTCAAGCGGCTTCCACGACTCGGCAAGCCCGGGCTGCAAGCGGCCGTCCGGCGACATGTCGATCAATGGTTCGAACACGTTGCGCGCAACGTTGCGGTTGCCCGGCAAGTTGGCGAACTGGGGATCGAGCGACGTAACGTCCGCGCTGACTCCGTACCTGAATTCCGCTGCACCTGCATTCTGCTGCACAAATACGCTCGCGGCCAACGCACCGGCCAACACTGCCAACCGGCCCCAGCCCCGCAAAGTTGTTCCCATCTCCGTCTCCTATATGTGCAGAACCCGCAAGGGTACCCGCTTTATTGAGGGAGCCTTCAACGACTTGAAGGCTCCCCTCTGAAAACAGCGCACCGAACTGAACAGCAGCGCATTAACGGCAAGTGTGCGGCTGAGTCACTTCGTGTTTACGAGCATCTTCGTCACGTCAAAATGCCTTCTGTATAACTATATTATCGTTATACACTTCTATCGAAGTCAAGCACTGCTCAAGTTGATGACGGGCGATGCGGGACCGCCGCGCAGCCTTTCGTTCCCACAACGAAATGGTTGCGCGTGCAACACGTTGCGAGGCGGGAACAACTGCGAACGAAGCCTCGCAAAACATGCGGCATCTTCAACAAAACTGGCGCAGACTATTCATGGAAAGGAGACAAACAATGAGAAAAACCCTCGCGGTACCCCTTGCTGCCGTTTCACTTTGTACTTTTGCAGCGGGTGCGCAGGCGCAGAGCAGCGTAACGATTTACGGGATCGTCGATTCAGGTATCAGCTACGTGAGCAACAGCAACGGTCATTCCGCGTGGGTCGCCGATACGGGTGTCCCACAGGGCAACCGGCTCGGCTTCATGGGTACGGAAGATCTCGGCGGCGGCATGAAAGCGCTGTTTCGCCTCGAGAACGGTTTCAACCTGAACAACGGCACGATTGGACAAGGTGGCATCTTCGGACGTCAGGCCTACGTGGGCCTGTCGAACCAGATCGGCACCTTCACCATGGGCCATCAGTACGACTTCATGGGCGACATCATCGGCAACTATTCGATTGCCTACGTCGCCGGTGTATATGCATTCCACCCAGGCGACTACGACCGCGTCTCGGGCGATCGTCTGGATAACACGGTCAAGTTCGTCAGCAACAACTTCGGCGGTTTCACTGCCGGTGCAATGTATGGTTTCGGCAATACCGCGGGCAACTTCCATCAGAACAGCTCGATGAGCTTCGGCCTGACTTACGATCATGGCCCGCTCAGTCTTGGCGCCGCCTATACGGATATCAACAACTTCCGCATCGACCCGATCAACGATCTGGGCGTCAACACGCTGTTCGGCCAGCCGCTGACCGGCCCGATCGTGGCGGACAGCATGAAGACCTGGGCACTCGGCGGCAGTTATTCGATCGGCAAGTTCGGGATCATGGGGAACTACACCGGCACGCGGATCGCCTACATGGGTAATGCGTCGACGCTGACCACGCTGGAAGGCAGCTTGCTGTACCACTTCACGCCGGCGCTGGTCGGTGGCGCGGGATACACGTGGTCGAAGCTCGAGAATTCGCATTGGGGCCAGACGTCGGTCGGCCTCGATTACTTCCTGTCGAAACGCACCGATCTGTATGCGCAAGTCAACTATCAACAGGCGAGCGGCGACGGTACGCATGCGGTGATTCTGACGCTGCCGACCTCGAGCACCAACAAGCAGCTCGTCGCCGGCATCGGCATTCGCCACAAGTTCTGACCCAGCTTCAAACCGATTGATCGCGAGACGTGCCGCTCGATAGCGAGAGTCGAGCGGCACCATTTGATGCCGGCGCAAGCCGGCTTTTTTACGCCTCAAAATTGGAGACTCACGCGGGCACGGTCAATCACGTTTGTGCGGCCCATGAAAAAGCCCGGTGTGAGCCGCTCAGCATCGCTGCCATGCGGTTCACACCGGGCCAGACTTCAAGCGCAGCGTTGACTCAGTCGATCAGATGACATGCCGCGAATTGTCCATCGGCAGCACGCTTCAATTCAGGTACGGCTTCCTTGCAAACGGGCAACGCATGCGGGCAGCGCGGATGGAAGCGACACCCCGAAGGCGGATTCATCGGCGACGGAATCTCACCCTTGATGGCATAGAAAGTTTTCTTGCGCTTGTCGAGCGACGGTACTTCCGCCAGCAATGCCTGCGTATACGGATGCTGCGGATTCTGATAGACCTGCTCGGTGGGTCCCGATTCAACGATCTTGCCGAGGTACATCACGACAATGCGATCCGCGATATGGCGCACTACGCCCAGATCGTGACTGATGAATAGATAGGTCAACCCAAGCTCTTCACGCAGCTTGATAAACAGATTCAGCACCTGCGCCTGGATCGACACGTCGAGTGCCGCCACCGATTCATCGCAAACGAGGAACTTCGGATTCACCGACAGCGCACGCGCGATACCGATACGTGCGCGCTGGCCACCGGAGAACTGATGAGCGAAGCGGTCCATCGAATCCGGATCGAGGCCTACCCGTTCAAACAACGCGCCGACGAAATCGCGTGTATCGGCCTTGCGAATGAAGCCATGCACGTGCGCCCCTTCCGCGACGATGTCCGCGGCACGCATACGCGGGTTCAGCGACGCATACGGGTCCTGGAAAATCATCTGGATATCGAGTTCGGCACGATTGCGCTCGCGCCGTCCGAGCGACGCCATATCGGTATCCTGCCAGTAGCGTTTGCCGCTCGTCGGCCAGTAGACGCCAGCCGCAAGGCGGCCGACCGTCGATTTACCGCAACCGGATTCGCCGACCAGGCCGACCACCTCGCCGGCGTTCACCGTCAGACTCAGATCGGTCACTGCCTGCACGCCCTTCGGCGGCTGCCGTCCGGTGACTGCCCGGACGAAACGCCCGGTCGCATCCTGTTTGGGAGCGAACGTCTTGGTGACGTTACGCAATTCGAGCAGCGGGGTCATGCAGTCTCCTCGTGTTCATCGACGACGGGCCGGATACAACGAACCATATGGCCTTCGTGGTCGATCGATTCGGCGATCTCCTGGGCGCATTCGGGCACCGCGGATGAACAGCGCGTGCGGAACGCGCAGCCGCCGCCCAATGTGAGCAGCGAAGGCGGCGCACCCGGAATCTGCCGCAGCATCACGCCTTTTGGATTGCGGCTCGGAATCGAATTCATCAGGCCGCGTGTGTACGGATGGCGCGGCGTATCGAGCACCTGATCGACGCTGCCGTGTTCGGCGATCCTGCCGCCGTACATCACGCATACGCGATCCGCGAGCCCCGCGACCACCGACAGATCGTGCGTGATCCAGATCAGCGCCGTGCCCGAGTTGCGGCAAAGCTGCTGGATTTCGCCGAGAATCTGCGCCTGAATGGTGACGTCGAGCGCGGTAGTCGGTTCGTCGGCAATCACGACTTCGGGCCGGTTGATCAACGCGATCGCAATCGCAACGCGCTGCCGCATGCCGCCGGAGAACTGATGCGGATAACACTTCAAACGCTCGTCCGGCGCGGGGATGCCGACCTGTGCAAGCGCCGCGCGCGCTTCGTCGAGCGCCGCGCGACGGCTCATCGGCCGGTGCGCGAGAACCGCCTCGACCATCTGCGTGTCGATGCGCAGCACGGGATTGAGCGTCATCATCGGATCCTGGAAAATCATCGAGATCCGGTTGCCGCGAATCTTGCGCCATTGCGCTTCCGTGCATGCAGCCAGTTCCTCGCCCGCGAGCCTGATGCTGCCGCTCACCACCTTGCCCGGGGGATCGATCAAACCCATGATCGAATAGCCGGTTTGCGATTTACCGGAGCCGGACTCGCCGACCACGCCCAGAATTTCGCCGCGCGCGACGCTAAAACTCACACCGTTCACCGCTTTCACGATGCCGCGCGGCGTCGTGAAGTGAGTGCACAGATTCTCCACCTGCAATGCGGGCTGAGTCATTTCTTCAACCTCGGGTTGAGCACATCGCGCAGGCGATCCGCCATCAGATTCAGGCATAGCATCAGCAACAGCAGCGCGACGCCGGGGAAAACGCTGATCCAGTAGGAACCGGACAGCAGGTAGTTGTAGCCGTTCGAAATCAGCAGGCCGAGCGACGGCTCCGTAATCGGCAAGCCAAGACCCAGAAACGAGAGCGTCGCTTCGAGCGAGATCGTGGTTGCCATCTGCACGGTGGCGACGACCAGCAGCGGCGGCACGCAATTGGGCAGCACATGGCGAAAGATAATCCGCGTGTCGCTCAGTTTCAGACAGCGCGCCGCCTCCACATACTCCTTGCGCAGCTCGACGAGTGCGGAGCCGCGCGCGGTACGCGCATACACGGCCCACTGAACCAGCACGAGTGCGTAGATGATCTTGTCGACACCTTTGCCGAATGCGGCGATGAACACCAGCGCAATCAGAATCGAAGGAAACGAAAGCTGGATGTCGGCGAGCCGCATGATGAGTGCATCGACCTTGCGCCCATAGAATGCGCCGACAAGGCCGAGCGCAACGCCAATCACCAACGCGAGCACCGTACAGGCCAGGCTCACATACAAGCTGGTACGCATGCCGTAGAGAATCGCGGACAGCATGTCGCGCCCTTGATCGTCCGTGCCGAGCCAATAGATATGTGTGCCCATCGACGCATGCGCGAACGGCGGCAGTTGCGAATCGCTGAGGTCGAGCTGCGAGAGGTCATATGGATTCTGCGGCGCAATCCACGGCGCAAAGACTGCCAGCGCGGCAATCGCGACAAAGAGGACGAGCCCCAGCAGCGCCAGTTTGCTCTGGCGGAATTCGCTCCACAGCGCGCTGAGTTGACCGCCCATGCGCGCAAACCGATGCGGGCGTTTCACCGGCCTGGCGGCGGGCAGGGTGGAATCGGCGGATACAGCGGATTGGGCACGCGGTTCAGCCATGGTCGTTCCTGTGGTGTGTCCCATGTCAATTCACCTCCGACGTCACCGAGATGCGCGGATCGAGCAGCGAGTACAGAATGTCGACGACCAGATTGATCAGCATGTAGATCGCCGCGACGGTCAGCAGATAGGCAATCACCACTGGCCGATCGAGCGCATTGATCGAATCGATCAGCAGTTTGCCCATGCCCGGCCATGCGAACACGGTTTCCGTGACGATCGAAAACGCGATCAGCCCGCCCAGGTTGATACCGATCACCGTGACGAGCGGGATCATGATGTTCTTGAGGATGTGCACGCCGACAATGCGCGATGCGCTCAGTCCTTTGGCCCGCGCGAACTTCACATAATCAGTCAGCGCGGTTTCGCGCGTCGACGAATACGCGAGCCGGATAATCAGCGCAATGTTGAAGAGGGCGAGATTCAGCGCGGGCAACAGCAGGTGCCTCCAGCCGTCGAGCGTCAGAAAACTCACCTGCATGCCGAGCCATGACGTCGTGGTGCCGCGTCCGCCTGACGGCAGCCAGCCGAGTACCACCGAACAAACGAGAATCAGGATCAGGCCGACCCAGAACGTCGGCAAACTGAAGCCGATCGTCGACGAAGCGGTAATCAGGCGCGAGGAAAGTTTCTCGGGGCGCAAGCCCGCATACATGCCAAGCGGAATGCCGATAACGATCGCCATCAGCATCGCAATCACCGACAACTCGAGCGTCGCGGGCATGCGCGAGACGATCATCTGCGCAACCGGTGCGCCGGTCAGGAACGAGGTGCCGAAGTCGCCGCGCACCGAATGGGAGAGGAAATGCCAGTACTGGAGCCACCACGGCTGATCCAGTCCGAGCGAGGCAATGATGCGTGTGCGCATCTCGGGCGTGGCGCTGTCGGGAACCATCAGCGCAATCGGATCGCCCACCACGTAGACGCCGGCAAACACGAGCAGCGACATCGCCCAAAGCGCAAGCACGCTCTGGAACAGTCTCCGCAGAATAAACTCAAACATGGATTGTCTCGCTCCAACGGGGGATCACTTCAAGCGACAGGACTTGTATTTGCCTGTTTGTGGCCACGGATGCTGCGGGCAGTCCGTGGCCGGGCTTTGTCTCGAAAGTATAATATAGTTTAATTTAGGTGAGTTTTCATCTCACGCGTTGACCACCACCAGTTCACGCAGCGCCGTAAAGAACCTTTCGTTTTCCTGCGGCAATCCCACCGTGACGCGCAGCCACTCGCCAAGACCGTAGTCCACCACCTTGCGCACGATGATCCCGCGCCTGAGCAGTGCGTCGAACAGCTCGGCCGAATTCCCCACCTTGATCACGACAAAATTGCCCTGGCTTTTCACATACGGAAGCCGCAATGCGTCGCAGACTTCGTAGAACCGCTCGATCCCCTCACGATTCAGCCGATACGATTCGTTCAGGTAGTCGTCGTCGTTCAGTGCGGCGATAGCAGCGGCCTGCGCCAGCGAGTTGACGTTGAACGTCTGCCGCACGCGATTCAGAAGATCGGTGACGTAAGGCGTGGCGATTGCAAAGCCGACTCGCAGACCGGCGAGGCCGAACGCCTTCGAGAAGGTACGTGACACGACCAGATTCGGATAGCGCCGTACGAGCTCGGTACTGTCGTAACGATGGCGCGGTTCGAGATACTCGTTATAGGCTTCATCGAGCAGCACCACGACGTTAGCCGGAATCCGATCGAGAAACGACGTGAGTTCGTCGACGCTGAAGAACGTTCCGGTCGGGTTGTTCGGATTCGCGAGATACACCACGCGCGTTGAAGCGTTGACCGCTTGCGCCATCGCGTCGAGATCGTGGCCGTAGTCTTTGGCAGGCACGGCGACCATCCGCGCGCCGGTTGCCTTGACCGCGTTCTGCCATGCCATGAACGCGTATTGCGACGACACGGCATTGCAATCGCTATCCGGTTGCGCGGCCTGCAGGAACGCACGCGCGACGAGTTCGAGAATATCGCTCGAACCGTTGCCCAAAGTGATCCAGTTGCGCTCTACGTTGTACTTCTGGCCCAGCGCCACTTTCAGCGCGTGACCGTTCGGATCGGGATAGCGTGCCCCGCTGTTGATGATCGCGTCGATTGCCGCGCGCGCTTTCGGCGGCATGCCGAGCGGATTTTCATTCGACGCGAGCTTGATGATGCTGGCTTCCGGCAGCCCATACTCGCGCGCCGTTTCTTCAATGGGTTTGCCTGCCTGATAAGGCTTCAACGAGCCGACGTAGGCCGGAGCGACAGGACGCAATTCGTTTGTCATGAGAACACCTTTGCTGACTTCGATAGAGGAATGAGGATGCATGGCACACCGGCACCGGGCACTTACAGGAACTTCGTCGGCCAGATCATCGTGCGCCAGATATGCGCCGACGGGCTGCCGTCGAAACCGAGCCCTTCTTTCGGCTGCCGGAAATTGCGCCCGATGATGTCGACGAAATCGTCAAGACTCACCACCGCGTTCGGATCGAACGAATAGATGTCGTGCAGCGTGATCGAGCGGCTCGACATGTACCACTTGTGATTGCGCGCGTATTCGTAGTCGCGTTTGATATACGGCTCGGGCTCGTAGTCCTTGCCGAAATAGCGCAGATACGCATCCGGATACCCATAACCCACCGACTCGTCCGCGAAGAAACGCAGCGCCTGGTGATACTGGATGGCCCAGCTGACCTCTTCGTCCACGTACGGCGCGATCATCTGCGCGCCCCAGTAGCCATGATCGCCGCGAATGAACCCGGCCACGCTGATGTCATGCAGCAGGCAAGCCAGCACGATCTTCTCGCTCTGCCCTGCTTTCAACGCGTGCGTCGCGCTTTGCAGCACGTGATTGGCCGGCCCGAAGCGGTACTTGAAAAAGTCGATCAAGGTAGGTTGCGCCGGCATTTTCTGCAGACGCGGATCGTCGCCCATCATGAAGTGACCCGTGCCCGGCGGCGGCGCAATGGCCTGGGTCGGATCGCGGTCGCCCGAGGTATAAATCACCGATTTCACCACGCGCCGGTCCAGCTCCGCGATCATCTTGTGTTCAAGCGCATCGGCGCGCTCGGAAAGCGTAGGCTCGTGGGCGCCTGCGGTTTGATTGCTCATTACAATTGCTCCTCTGTCTCTTCGATATCGAACCGCGCGTCTAGCGATTCCAGCCGTAAATATCGAGCGTCAACTCGCCGGCGGCGATGCGCGCGAGTATTTCCGCTTCCTTGTCCTCGCGTTCACGCGCGGCCCGCAACGTCGCATCAATCGATTCCTGCGCAAGCACCACCACGCCGTCCGCGTCGCCCACAACCAGATCGCCGGCCCGCACGGCGACATCGCCGATCCGCAACGGATGATTGATCCAGCCGCGTGCCGCGAAATCCTTGGTCGTGCCGCGAATGCACAAACCACGCGAGAACACCGGGAAGCCGATGCGCGCGAGCAAGTCGGCATCGCGAACGCAACCGTCGATAACCAGCCCCGCCACGCCACGCTCCTTGGCCGCGGTAGACATGACTTCACCCCAGTAGCCGGCCTCGTAGTAGTCGCTCGTGTACACCACCAGCACGTCGCCCGGTTGGGCGACGACCAGCGCGCGATGCAGCCAGAGATTGTCGCCGGGTGGCGAATGCACGGTGACCGCCGGGCCGCAGACGCGGAACGCGGAACTGACCGGCTTGATCGCCGACGGCAGCGCGCCCAGTTTGTTGGCCGCTTCGAGCAGGGTTGCCGACGGAAAGGCGCGAGCCGCCTCGATCACTTCGGCGGCGGGCCGCTCGATCGAAGCGGTGACCAGCGGCGAGTCGATAAAAGGGTACGACATGGTGTCTCCTGATGGATATTCTGTTGGCTCGCGTGGCGTCTTGAGCACCGGCGCTCAGGCGCTCACTTTGGTCTGCAGCGCATGATAGCGATGCTGCCGGCGCGCCTCGTCGAGTCGCATGCCCTGCCGCGCCGCTTCGCGTATCGCATGTTCGGCGGCGTGAATCTCTTCGGCTGCGGCCAGCACGCGATCTTCATGAGCCCGCGGAATCACGATCACGCCATCCGCGTCACCGATCAGCAGATCGCCCGGCAACACCCGCGCGTTACCGATATTGACCGGCACCTGGGTACTTTCGACCTGCACGCGGTCCTTGCCGGTACGCATCCAGTGCCCCTTGCTGAACACAGGGTAACCCAGCGACAAACACAGGCTCACATCGCGGCAGATACCATCGATAACGGTGCCGGCAATGTTCCGCCGATGCGCGATTTCCGTGAGAATGTCGCCCCACACCGTGCAGTCTTCACGGCCGGCGTTATCCAGTACGATCACGCCGCCTTCCGGCACGTCGTCGATATAGTCGCCGACAGTGCCGGGCGGGGTTGTCGGCGGTCCGTAGAGAATCGTGAACGCACGGCCGCACAGCCGGAAACTCGCATCGCGCGGCTTGATGCCGGTACATTGACCGACAATGCCGAGACGATCCAGCGCATCGCTCAGGGTTGCGGTGTCGAGGCGCTGGGCGCGCTGCGCATTCTCATCGTTCGTGCCGCTCGGCTGGTTCGCGTGGTTCGTGCCGTTTGCGTTGCTCATTTTTATCCCCTGTCCTGCAGCATATATTCGTAGTCCGCCCCCATCACCTGGGCGATGGGCACGCCGTTGAGCAGCTTCTTCGCCATCGCCGCTTCCTTGCCGGCGATCTGCTCGGCGGCGGCCAGCACGCGCTCGACGTCCGCAGCCGCGATGAAGATCACCGCGCTGTTGTCGGCGATTACGTAGTCGCCCGGATTGACGCGTACCTCGGCCACGGTGATCGGCACATTGGTGCCGGCTTCAGCAACGCGGTTACGTGCGGTGAAGGCCGTCAACGCCCGCGCAAAAACCGGGAAGTCGTATTGGCGCGCTTCGTCGATATCGCGCACCGGGCCGTCCGCGATCACCCCCTCGATGCCGCGCAACGAGGCGCCGAGCGAGAGAATGCCGCCCCAACTGCCGGCGTCGAGCCCCGTGTGCTGTTCCACTACGATCACGTCGCCCGCACCGGCGAATTCGACGGCCGTCGTGCCGAGATGGCGCGGCGCTCCGGTATGAGCGGTGGCGTTCACTTGCGCGGCCTCCACCAGTTTCACGGTCACGACCTTGCCGGCGATGCGGCGCGAGGTCGATCGTTGCGGCAGGCCGGTAACCGTGCCGCTCAGGCCAAGCTTGTCGAGCGCGTCCGATACGGCGCAACAGTCGAGCCGCTGCAGGCGTCGGGTGGTGTCATCTGCTTGTTTCATGCGTGTCTGCTCCGTTCCTCGTATTCGTTTTGTCCCGCTACTGCTGCTGTGATCGTTCACTCCCAGCAGGCAAACGCCATCCCCGAGCCCGTGCCGGCTTCCGAGCGATAACAGGCGACGTAGTCAATCAGCGTCATCTTTAGCGACGCGCTCGCGGCAAGACCGACAAGCGGCAGCCAGCTCTTGATTTCCGACGTATTGCCGTTGAAATACGGCTCAGGAATATCGCGCAGCGTGGCCTCGTCATGTTCGGCGAGCGCGGCCAGCACGCGCTGGTCGAGCGCTTCGTCAACCACGAAGTGGCTCATGCCGCCCGACGCGACCACCGCGACACGAAGATGCGACGGCAAGCGCTTGATCGCCGCACCGAGTGCATGACCGAGCGCGAGGCAGCGCGCCACGCGCGGTTGATTCGGCGCCACGCCGACGTTCAGAAACACCGGCACCGAAGGCGGCGGCGCATCGCGCATCACACGGCGATAAACAAAACCGAACGCATGCGGAATGCCATGCTGGCGATCCTCACCCTTAGGCAAGCGGGTCGACACGGCAATGTCGAAACCGTCGTCGACAAGCGAGCGCACCAGCGTCAGCGCGTGATCCGGCGCACCGGGATATATCGCTCCTTCCGGCGGGCAATGACCGTCCTCCGCCTCGGCGACGCCCGGCGGCAACCGGCGGCGCTGCTCGTCCGACAAGGGCAGGTTCTCGATCTGCTCGCCGCCGAATAGCGTAATCGCCGGTGTCAGGTCGTCCTTGAACACTTCGCGTTGATCGTTGCCAAGCACGATGACGAGATCGGCTTTCATCGCGTGAAAGCGTTCGGCAAGCGTGTCGAGTGCGCGCTGGCAAGCGGCGTAACGCTCCTGCTTCGACGCATCGGTAACGGCCGCCGCAAAGCCGGGCGCGCGTGCTTCCAGCAAGGCCGGGTAGTCGTATGAACGCCCCTGAAACCAGTGCGATGGATTCTTCACGTCCGCGCCGGCCCGCAAATGCCAGAGCTCGGGCGGCATCGACAGCAAGGGGCCATGCGATGTGGCGATTGCGCCGATCATCGTTGCCATGCCACGCTCCCGTTGGGTATGTTTTTCATGGCCAATGCTTTCAACGTGCGGCAGTTGTGCCAGCCGGCGAATCGAGACGGAACACCTTACGTGCATTGCCCTCGAAAATCATCCGTTTCTCGTCGCCGCTCAACCACTCGAAACCTTCAATGATCGGACGAATGTCGTCCAGCCAGCGGCCCGTCTGCGGATCTTTCACCGTGCCGACCCCCGGCCGCTCCGCGCCGAAGATGCAGCGATCGGCACCAACCGTCTTGATGAGCAGACGCAACGCTTCTTCCGAATACAGCACGGTGTCGTAGTAGAGGCGGCGCAAGCTGTCGAGAAACGGTTCGCTCGCGCGCCCCGGCCGCAGCGAAGGCGCCTGAAAACGGCCGAACTGATACGGCACCGCACCGCCGCCGTGCGAGACAACGATCTTCAATTGCGGGAAATCCTTGAACACGCGCGAACGGGCGAGCGCCATGACCGCAATCGTTTCTTCATTGATGAAGTGCAGCGAGTAGTTGTGCCGCTCCGAACGGCATCCCGCCGAATGCAGATATGCGGGCACGTCGAGCTCGACGAGCTTTTCATACAGCGGATACCAGTATTCATTGCCGAGGTCGGGCACCTCGTTGGTCGCGAGACCTTCGCTCGGATCGGTATTCAGCAGCACGCCGACCAGACCGAGCTCCTTGATGCAGCGTTCGAGTTCAGGCAGCCATCCGCTGACCGGTTCGCCCCACGCCTGCGGCAAACCGCCGATGCCGCGAAACGTCTGCGGCATGAGCCGCGCCTGTTGCGCGATCATGTCGTTGGTTTCCTCGGTGAACCAGTGGACGATCTTCGCGGGCTTTTCGCTATGCATCATCTGATACGGACGCGGTGAGATCAGTTGCAGATCCGTGCCGATGTCGCGCAACTGCTCGACGTGCGACTTGGTGCCGAACGTCGGTGCATTGAGCACCGCCAGCATTTCATCGTCGCTGATCTGCGCAGTGCCACGGCCGTGCGCGCCGCGATGGGAAACAAGACCGGACTTCCAGACGTAAAGAGAATCCGGCGCGGTAACGTGCGCGTGCGCGTCGATGATCATGAATGTCTCCGTTGATTAGTGTGAGTTCAGGCCCGGACCGCTTCCGGATCGGGCTGGATGTATAGCGTCGGCGTAATCGGAATGAAGCTTGTGCGAACGATCTGGATCCGCTCCTGCATCAGGCGGCGCGCCAGCTCGACTTCGCCGCAGCACACCGCGTTGAACAAACGCCGATGCGAAGCGATCACGCGATTTGCGGTGTCCGCACTCGTATAAGTGGCAAGCAAAGGTGTCAGCACAAAACGCAAGGCCTTGAATTGCGCGAGCAGAACCCGATTGCCGGATGCTTCAACCAGCGCTTCGTGAAAGCGCAGCGATGCATCAGTAAAGGTATCGAGTTGCTTGCGCGCGTCTTCCACGCGGTGCAACGCGTCGCGCAATGCGGTGCGGTGCGCCACCGTCAGGTTTTCCGCCGCTTTCTCCGCGGCCAGCACTTCGATCGCCATTTGCGCATCGAACACTTCGCTCGCGCCTGCGCCAATCAGGCTCAGCTGGATCGACAGCGCATCCGCAAAACGCTCCGGGTTGGCACCCGCAATCCACACCCCGCCCTTCGCTCCCATGCGAATCTCGACAATGCCAACCGCTTCGAGCGTTCTCAGCGCATCGCGGGCAGCCGTGCGGCTCACATTGAATTGCTGTGCAAGCGAAGCCTCGCTGCCAAGGAAATCGCCCGCTTTCACCTGCTTCGAGAACAGCGCGGCACGCACTTGCGAAGCGACACGCCATGAAAGCTTTTCCGTGTGCACGGACTCCCAGACTGTCGAAGTCCGAGCGGGCCTGGCATCGTGCTGGATAGATTCTTTCATTAGTCGTACGAATCGTATTGGCTAGTCCATGAGCAGGGTTGGAACGATGCTCAAAGGTCTCACTGCTTCAGGGGATGCTGTTAACTATAATATATATAACTTTTCTGAGATTGACCAGCGGCGATCGACGTTTCGACCGCCGCTCTGGCCGCACACTCAGGACACGG
Organism: Paraburkholderia agricolaris; assembly: GCF_009455635.1. Taxonomy (NCBI): domain Bacteria; kingdom Pseudomonadati; phylum Pseudomonadota; class Betaproteobacteria; order Burkholderiales; family Burkholderiaceae; genus Paraburkholderia; species Paraburkholderia agricolaris. The sequence goes on along the minus strand of NZ_QPER01000002.1, from coordinate 990,540 downwards.
CTTGCTGCACGAACTTCGTAACCAGGTATGCCTGCAAGCCTTCGACGCCGTTTTCGGAGCCAATACCGCTCTCCTTGACACCGCCGAACGGCACTTCCGGCCCCGAGACCAGCATGCTATTGATGCCGATCATGCCCGCTTCGAGGCCATTCGACAGTTGCAACGCGCGTCGATCCGAACCGGTGAACGCATAGGCCGCAAGGCCATACTTCAATCGATTGGCGCGCTCGAGCACTTCTTCGACGGTCTTGAAAGAACTGAAAGGCACCACGGGGCCGAATGGTTCCTCATTCATGATGCGCGCCGCTTCGGGCACATCGGCGAGCACGGTCGGCGCGTAGAAAAAGCCGGGGCGATTCAGGCGCTGGCCGCCAAGCAGCAACCGCGCACCGTGCGAGACCGCATCCTTGACGAACTCGTCCGCCGCGGCGAGCCGGCGCGCGTTGGCAACCGGACTCGCCTGGGTGTCGGGCTCGAAGGCCGGGCCGACCTTCAGCTTCGCGGCCACTTCGACGAACTTGTCGATAAAGGCGCCGTACACGCCCTCCTGAATGTAGAAACGCGTTGGCGAAATGCAGGCTTGCCCGGCCTGGCGAAACTTGGCATTGGCGGTCATCGTGGCGATCCGCGCAACGTCGACGTCGTCGCAAACGATCATCGGCGCATGGCCGCCCAGTTCCATCACCAGCTTCTTCAGACCATGCGCCGCGGCCAGCCCGGCGAGATGCTTACCGACAGGAATCGACCCGGTGAATGCAACGGCCTTGATGACATCCGAGGCGATCAGATACTCCGATATCTTTGCCGGCACGCCGAACACCAGATTCAGCACGCCGGGCGGCAACCCCGCATCCTGAAAGCACCGCACCATCGCCGTAGTGGATCCGGGTGTTTCTTCGGCCGCCTTCAGAATCACCGAGCAACCTGCCGCGAGCGCGGCCGCCACGGTGCGCGCGGGAATCCGCACAGGGAAATTCCAGGGCGTGAACGCCGCCACCGGTCCAACCGGCACCTTCAGCACGAGCTGGCGCGAATTCGGCAGCGGACCGGGCACCACGCGCCCATAGGCACGACGCCCCTCTTCCGCGAACCATTTGACGATGTCGGCCGAGCTATGCGCTTCCTGCAAGCCGTCGGCCAGCATCTTGCCGTGCTCGAAACTCATCAGCGTGCCGATCTCGTCGGCGCGTTCGTGCATCAGCGCAGCCGCTTTATCGATGATGACCGCCCGCTCGGCGGCGCTCATGCGCGACCATGTGGCAAACCCGGATGCCGCCGCGGCGAGTGCGTCGTCGAGGTCCGACTGCGTGGCAAGCGGCAACTGGGCGAGTACTGTTTCGTCAGCGGGATTGACGACCGGCTGGGTATCGCGCCCGCCGGTACGCCACTCTCCGTTGATAAACAGGCCGAGTTGAACGTCGTAACTTCTGGTATGCATCTGCGTCTCCGATATCTGATATCCGGCCGGCGCGAGGCGCCGCCGTGTGCTGTTCTCGCACCGTTACTGTAGCGCGGACCTCAGGGTTCCATGCCCATTGCATCGAGAAAGGCCTTCCTGACCTGCTCCGGCTGCCCTGCCTGAAAGCGGAAATCCTGCAGATGGTGCTTCCACAAAGGATGATTCGCGATCTCCGCGCGCGTCATGCCCTCAACGAAGGTAGCGCGAGCGGCAATCGGCAGTTGCACGCATTCATTGAGCTTCGGATCGCGGATGAGGCCCTTCGGCTCGCCGCCGTTCGCGATCACGTCCAGTTCTTCGAAGAAGCGCCGGCGCAGCATGACGATGCCGCGATCGCTGCTGCCCAGATTTTCTTTCGTGCGATCGGCCACCACGCCTTGCCCCGCCCACGCGACAAAATCCTGGTTCATCACGTGGCTCGTGATCCAGCGGCCGGTTTGCGGATCGGTCACCGGACCATACCAGGTCGGCACGCTCTTTTGCTCGTACGGCTCACTTTCCTTCGGCACGCGGGTGAAGGCCCAGGTCACGCTCAAGGTGCGCGAATCGTCGACCGGCACGCGCCACTCGAAATGCTCGCCGAGAAAGAATGCGTTCGGCCACAGGCACACCCGGCCGATCGACCAGAGCGGATCGTTTTCGTCCGCGTCGCCGCGCAGGCGCTTGTAGATGAAGCCGTAGTCGAATTCGTCGAAATCGAGCTGCTTATGGGCGGGCGAGTACGGGCCCATCGCGCCATTCAGGCGCGTGGTCCAGTTGTTGTGCATCCATTCGAAGTGGATCGGATCGATCGAGTTCTCCTGGCATTGCAGCCAGTTGCACGGCACCTCGGAAATCACTATCTGCACGAAACCGTTCTTCCACGAGAACGGCTCCCAGTTCGGCACGAGCGGCGCAGGTTGCGGCCCGAGATAGGCCCACAGAAGACCCGCCTTTTCCTCGACCGGATAGGCCTTGATCTTGACGCGCTCTTTCAGCTTCAACTGCGGATTGGCAACGTCCTCATACGGCTGCTCCGTGCATTTGCCGCCCTGGTCATAGAGCCAGCCGTGATAGTTGCAGCGCAGCCCGCATTTTTCGACGAAACCATAGGCAAGATCGGCGCGGCGATGCGGACACTGGCGGTCGATCAGCCCGAAGTTGCCGCTCAGGTCCTTGTACAGCACAAGATCTTCGCCGAGCAGACGTACCGGTTTGACGGCTACTTCGTCGAATTCGCTCACGCCGGCAATCGGCATCCAGTAACGGCGCAGCAGCTCGCCCATCGGCTCGCCCGGCCCAACCTTCGTCAAGAGTTCGTTCTTTGCTTGGGACAGCATTCTTCAAGTCTCCATTGTTATCGCTCGGCCTGTGCGTCGGGCTCACAAACGCTTTGGCGGCCTCGGCCGGCCATCATTCCTGTCGTTTCCAGCATCGCGCTAATAATAATACACATTAGACATTATAGAAGCATCTATCCGCTCGATCGACTTCTGCTCTACGCTTGTCGGCGCTGTTTCGATAATATATATTACACATAGAAGCAGGCGCAACAGAATTTACGTCTGCGCGGCGAGACAACTCCGGACGAGTCAATATGAAGAAGGCTATGGATACGCTACAGGTGCAACTTCGCGCGATCAGATACGAGGCGCCCACCATCAATACGTATGAATTTCACGCACCTGATGGCTCGCCGCTGCCGAACTTCACGGCCGGCGCTCACATCGATCTCCACTTGCCCAACGGAATGATCCGCAGCTACTCGCTGTGCAATTCTCCGAAGGACACGCACCGCTACGTGATCGGCGTGAATCGCGATCCGTCGAGCCGCGGTGGCTCAGCCTGGGTGCATGAGACGCTGCGCGTCGGCGCCGTGCTGACGATCGGCGTGCCCGCCAACAATTTTCCACTGGTGGAAGATGCCGCGCATACGGTGCTCATCGCGGGGGGAATCGGCATCACGCCGCTCATGGGCATGATCCAACGTCTGGAAACATTGGAGCGGTCGTGGGAGTTGCACTATTGCACGCGAACCCGTGAGGCCACCGCCTTCGTCGACACCTTGCGTCAGTACGGCTCGCGCATACAGTTTCATCACGACGCTGAGCCGGGCGGAAAACGGCTCGATTTCTCCACGGTATTGACGCAGCACGACGAGCGTACGCATTTCTATTGCTGCGGCCCCACGGCCATGCTGAATGCGTTCGAAGCCAGCGCGGCGAACTGCGGCGGTGGCACGCGCTTTCATGTCGAGTACTTCGCAGCCGGCGAAGCGCCCGCCACGGCCGGCGGCTTCAACGTGCAACTCGCGCGTTCGGGCCGCGTGATTCAGGTAAGCGCCGGCAAGACGATTCTCGACACACTGATTGCCGAAGGGATCGATGTCAGCTACTCCTGCTCGCAGGGTGTGTGCGGCGCGTGCGAAACGCGTGTGCTCGCAGGCGTGCCGGAGCATCGCGACATGGTGCTGACCAAGGGGGAACAGGAGGCAAACCGGTCGATGATGATTTGCTGTTCGGGCAGCAAAAGCGAGTGTCTGGTGCTCGACTTATGATCGTGGGATAGTGCCGGCAGAGATGCGAATTGTATAACCGTATGATTATTCAACGGCTATGCTAACATCGCGCTCAATCTTTCGGGGTCGCACCAGGTCTGTCATGCGTGCGGCTTCGGTTCACCCCGTCGCAACGCTCAGGTCCGGAGATCCGAATTGAAAAAAGGTACTGTCGAAACTACGCCGCTGTGGGAACCGGTGCAGACGGAAACCTTATCGTGGCGCATCGTTTCGCAAGTGCGCGCGGCCGTCTTTTCCGGTCAGATCAAGACCGGCGATTTCCTCGGCAGCGAAACGTCGCTGTCCGCCCAGTTCAACGTCAGCCGCATGGCCGCTCGCGACGCATTGCGCACGCTCGAAGCAGTCGGCATCGTGGAAATCCGCATGGGCGCGAAAGGCGGTGCATGGATTGCGGAAGGCAATCCGGAGCGCTTCGCAGACGCGCTGGCTATTCAACTCCATCTGATCGGCGTGACGGGCGAGGAAATCTTCGACGCGCAAATGGCGATTGAAGTCACGTCGGCCGAGCTCGCGGCGCAAAACGCCACTGAGGAAGACCTCAGGAAGCTGAGCGCAATCCTGGCCGAACTCGACAAGCTGCGCGACGACCCGCTTGCGTTCACGGACGCGTCGCTGCGTTTTCATGAAGCGATTGTGGAGTCGTCGCACAACCGGGTGCTGCTCGCGCAATTCCGCGCGCTGCGTTTCGTGTTGCAACCGCTGCTCGCGCCGAACACCACGCACGCAATCGCCGCACGCGTGATCCGTTCGCACAAATCGGTACTGAACGCAATCGAAGCGCGAGACGGTGCCAAGGCGCGCGAAATCATGCAGCAACGCGTGAAAGTGATCCGTTCGCGCGTGTTGTCGGGCACCGCCGCTCAACACGCTGCCGACGACGAATAAACGCCGCCCGTCACCGTCCGGCAATATGCCGGTGCCATGATGCGGCTTCGTCCCTGCCCCTGCGGCTCGAGAACGTGCAGCCGGATGTGCTGCAGTCCGACACCGCCTGGGCGGGCACGCCTCGCACCAAACCTTGCGCCGGACCACGCCACGGTGCCGCGGTTTAAGCCTTCGCAGGACGCCCCGTCTTGACCGTCTCGAGCGACGACACCGCGGCAAGCAGACGCTGCGGCGCTGCCGATTCCAGCATCATCAACCCTGCTCGCAGCAATTCGCTCTTCTTGACCGACACGCCGGCTTCGAGGCACTTCTGCTTGAGCGACGCGATCCTGTCGTAATCCGATTTCGGCATCGTGAAGCTGTCGCGCACGACTTTCTCTTTCTTCGGCGGCTTGGCTTTCCTGGCTTCAGGCGTGCTGGCCGGTGCGGCTTCGGCAGTGGCCGAGCGCTTCGGTTTAGCCGCCTTCCTGACGGCGGGCGACGCTTCCACTGCGGCCGGGCTCTTTGCTTTCGCCGTTTTCTTGACAACAGGCGCAGCTTCCGCCGATGCCGAGCGCTTCGCCTTCGCAGCCTTCTTCACTTCAGGCGCGGCTTCCACCGGCGCCGCACGGCTGGCTTTGGCAGCCTTCTTGGGCGCAGGCGCGGCTTCGGCGGCTGCCGGGCGCTTCGCTTTGGCTACTTTCCTGACGGCCGGCGCTGCTTCTGCCACCGCTTCTGCCACCGCTTTTTCCGCCGGTTCCGGCGCGGCTACCGGCTGCGCGCCATCCGCCGCGCGCTTGCCCGAACTCTTGGGGAAATTGAATGACTTCCTAGTGTGCTCTTTGGTGACGGGTGCCGACATGCTTACCTCCGCAGTTTTAATGGTATAAACAGTATATACCGTTTATTCGCATCTCGGAGCGGACGGCTCAACGCCTTTCCAGTCAGGCATTGCCGGTTGGAACGATGCCGGCCTCCTCGACCATCAGAATCACCGTCTTCTCCGGCGCACGAGGGCGATGCAGCAGACCTTTACGCACCACAAACGCCTGTCCCGGCCGCAAATCGACGACCCGGTCCTCGAGGTCGATCAGGAAGTGTCCGCTGACGACGTAGAAGAACTCGTCCTCGGCGTCGTGTTTGTGCCAATGATATTCACCCTGCACAACGCCCAGGCGAACCACCGACTGGTTCACCTGGCACAGGGTCTGGTTATACCAGGGGTGGCTGTTTGCCTCGACGAGGGCTGGAACGTCGATGACTTCGCCCACGGCGTGCAGAACATCGAGGCATGTCAAATACGGAAAGGCTTCAGTGCTCACAGTGATCTCCAGGGGGCCACGAGGGTTGGAACGTGTGAGCAACTCTAGGCCGTAACAGCGCCACCGGTCTTGCACCGGAGCGTCAATCTCTGGAACAGGAACGATCTTCCTTCAACTGTGCGCGATATGCGCCCGGCGTCAATCCCATCTTGCGCCGAAAGACGCGCGTGAAGTGGCTTTGGTCCGCAAAACCGGCTTCTTCCGCGATGGCTGCCAGCGACTTGCGTCCGCTAGCCAACTGCGCGCATGCCGAATCGATCCGCAACTGGCGCACATACTCCCCCACCGTAACGCCGAAATGCTTGCGGAATTCACGTGCGAGGTGGTCGGCGGAAACGTGGCTGTCGGCGGCGATTTCATCCAGCGTCAGCGCCTCGTTAAAGCGCTCAAGCAGTAATGCTTCCACACGAGCCAGCCAGCGGCGCGAACCCACTAGCGTGGCGGGACTCCCAACCGAGCGCTCGCAGGCGGCGAGCATCTCCAGTATCAGTCCCTCGACCGCCAATGGCGTAGCCGAATCCTGCTCCCGGCATTCACGGACCAGACGCTGCATGAACGACACCGGCGCACCGCCGGCAAAGTCGTCCGGATTATCGAGAACCCGGGTCCGGCCGCCCAGCCTTTGCAGCCATAGCGACGAAAATTCGACGTGCAGTGCCCGGCCGTCAGCCCCATACCAGCAATTGGCATGCGGCACGCCAGCGGGGAAAAGTGTCAGCTGCATGGGTCCTTCGTTGCCGCGGCGAGTAGCCCAGGTACGCGTACCGCAACCTTCCAGCACGAAACAGAAAAAAGGATTGATGTGTTCGTGCTGGGGAATGATCAGATCGGTCGCGAAATGGGTTTCCGCGATCTGTATGCCGTCGCCGCCGTATAGCTGCGCGGTGGCGCCAAAATAGTCGCCTGGTTCGAGTACCCTCAGCATGGGACTGCTCCCGATAAAACGATGTGATCGCATTTACTCGTGCTTACTCGTTCATATGTTACCCGTGTTACCCGCTCACCTTGAGAACGACACAGTCAGTGAGATTCCTCGACATGCCATTTAGCGGCACGTCGCCCCTGAGCGGCCTTTCGACCGAACAGGCGTGTTAAGGTCGCAGACAGGCGCCACAACATCGAGAAACACGATGGCAGCAGATCAACAGATCACACTACGGCTCACGATTGGAGAACCTGTGCCGGGAGTGGCGTATTCATTGCAGAACAAGCAGGGCGAGCCCGTCTGCGCGGTCATAGCAGGAGAGCAGCCGCTGTCGTTCGATGTGCAAGTGGCAGTCGCGCCCGGCCCTCGCTTTCTGGGCGACATGGTGCGCCGCGAGGGTCCCACGCGGCGCTTCATATACATTGCTATCGGCGAACAGGCTGGCGACGCATCTTCGCCGTGGAATCGGCGCGCCAAGATCGATATCCACGATCTCCCGGCCAAGCTGCTGGAGAAAGCACTTGCTGGCAGCGTGCTGGAGGCCCTTCTCCCAGGTAGGGCCGCGGACGGTGGCCCCGCCTGTGCGAGCGTGCGTCCGCTGGGGCCGTGGAAGGTGGCTGAATAACCGAATAGCAGTCATCACGACGCAAACGGCAGGTAAGAGGACGCCCGATCGCGGCTACCTCGACACGCCTGCTGTCGTAGCCGAAGCAGCTTTCTTGCGATCCCGATCCGTATCGCAGCCGTCATCCGTCACGGCCTGCCCCCCCGCCTCCAGCATCACCATCGACGGTGGTATGGCGTTATGACTGTCCGGTGACGGTCCCCTCTTGTCCGTCTGCCTTGCCGTCGCGGAGTATCCGCAGCACGGCGTTTGCTGATTGTCGCCCTTCGCGACAATCACTTAACGAAGGAAGCAATTCGGGCGAGGGCGAAGAAGCGGCCGCCGCCGCCTTACTGGCAGGTTGATCGCTGTTACTCAGTGATTGAAAAGCGCGCCGGGCGGCGTTGCTGCGATTTGGTGGTCCGCTCAACGCGCGGGCTGGCGCCGCGGATGAAGAGAATCGCGCAGATAGCTACCATCATCCAAATGCTGAGAATTACGGTCAAGGCACTCATTACGGTCTTCAGAAGTTCGACACTGCGATTAGTTCTGTCTGGCCTGACGGCCAATCAACGTGCCGTAGGTTGGTCGGTACCTTTGAGCAATAGCTCATCGATCAGGCACGTGGTCAGTGCCAACTGCTTTTCGAGCGATATGCGCGCCACTTCCGCGCCCACCGTGTCGCCACGTGCGACGGCTTTGTGAGTCTGCGTCGCGAGGCGCAACACGGCCTCCGACGCGAGGTGCAGACCGCGCATCATGCCCGCGTCGGAGTACGGCGAAGGATCGTTCCAATCGGACATAGATACTTCCGGCAGGCCAACTTCGAACTGGTAATTTTGGTGGTGGCGGAAAGACATCTCAGACTCCCTGCGCGATTGGCACGATGTCAGTGTGCGCCGACGATAGGGAGTCCAATCCGTTAAAAAGAAGCCAAATTTGGAGTTAATCCGTCGCCATCGAAAGAACGAAAAATTTGCTAAAAATGGGGCGGGGCGCCCGCGACGTATACGATCGGTCGAGGCGAAAATTCAACACTCCGACTCGCTGCAGCGACTCAGAGTTGTCCTGAAGTGGGAATCCTCTTGAAAACAATCGTAAAGCGCTTCCTGTTAGCGCTGATTGGCAGGAGGAAGCCGCGCCTGTTGATGTCCACCCAAAACTGATCCGCACCCCCAGTTGGGCACAAGTTTCCGAGCACATAGAAGTCGGACTGCGAATAGAGGTTCTCGAGCTCGAGCGGCCGATGGGCCATCTGATCGTCAACGAGATTTCCATCCATCAAGGCTGACCGCGCCACCACTGCGTTATGTCGCCCGTCTCATTAATATTGGCGCGAATCTCACGAATGCAGTCGTTTCACGGTTAAGGCGCTAACGCGCCCCTCGCAAAGCCACCTGTACCGGACACCATCCCAAAAACCGTACAGGTACTGTACCGGCACGCTTCGTTAGAATGCTATTACGGTTTTACTGATCGCCACCGGAGCCACCCATGATGTCCTACCTCAGTCTCAGCGCGCTGCCCGCCGGCATTCTGTTCGCGCTCGTCACCACGATCACGCCCGGTCCGAACAACACGATGCTGCTCGCCTCGGGCGTCAACTTCGGCTTTCGCCGCACACTGCCGCATCTTTCCGGCATCAGTGCCGGGGTCGTCCTGTTGATGCTGTCAGTGGGAATTGGTCTGGGCGAAGCCTTCGTGCACTTCCCGGTGCTGTACACGGTGCTCGAAGTCGCGAGCGTGGCGTATCTGCTGTATCTCGCGTGGAAAATCGGCACGTCGGGTGAACTGAAGGTCAAGAAAGGCGATCACCGGCCCATGAAGTTTCATGAGGCGATCGCGTTTCAGTGGGTCAATCCGAAAGCGTGGATGATGGTGCTGACCGCCGCCACGACGATCCACCTGAGCGCGAGCACCAGCATGAACGCGATCGCAATGGCCGCGATCTTTTACGTGATCGGTTTTCCGTGTATCTGCCTGTGGGCCGGTTTCGGCACCGCGATGCGGCGCGTGCTGTCGGACCCGAAGCGCCTGCGCATTTTCAACGTGGCGATGGCGCTGCTGCTGGTGCTCTCGCTGTATCCGATCGCGCTGAAGCTGCTCGGCCTGTCCGCCTGAGCGCGAGTACGGCCGGCTAGATCTCGCCGCGTCCGATTCGTTCGATGAAGCGCCACAACGCGTCGTCGGTCGAATACGGTGCGTTGAAACGGAACCAGGCACTCGGCGCATCGTCGGGACGGAAGTAGGAGCCGGGCGCGAGCCAGATGCCATGCGTGAGCGCGGCGGTCGCCACCTCGCCCGCGCGTTCCGCCTCGATCGGCAGCCGCGCCCACAGAAACAGGCCGGCGCGCGGCCGGTGAAACAGTTCGAGACCGAGCGAATCGAGCCGCTCCTCGACTGTTGCATGCACGAGCTTGAGCCGCTCGTTCACAGCTTCGACGTGGCGCGCATAGCGCCCTTCGAGCAATACCTTGTCGACGATCCGCTCGATCGCTTCCGACGAAGTCAAACCCACCGCCATCTTCGTGCGCGCCAGTTCGCGCAGCACCGCCCGCTCGGCGACCACATAGCCGCAGCGCAGCCCCGGCGTCACCGTCTTCGAAAAACCGCCTACGTAGAGCACGCGCTGCAAGCCTTCCATAGCGGCAAACAAAGGCGCGCCGGGCGGCGCCAGCTCGCGGCTGACATCGTCTTCGATCACCCACATGCGCTGACGCTCGGCGATCTGCAACAGACGGAACGCCGCCGACATGCCGAAAGTCACGCCGGTCGGATTCTGCAGCGTGGTGTTGACGAAAATCGCCTTCGGCTTGTGTTGCGCGACCAGCGCCTCGAGCACGTCGGTATCGACGCCCGCCGGCGTGCGCGGCACGCCATGCACGACCAGCCCCGCGAGCTTGAGAATCTGCAGCAGATTGCAATAACCGGGATCTTCGACGATCACGGCGTCGCCCGCCCGCAGCAAGGTGCGCACGATCAGATCGAGCCCTTGCGTCGCGCCCTGCGTGAGCAGCACGTTGGAGACGTCGACCGGCAAACCGCGCCGGTCGAGCTGCTCGGCGATCCGCTCGCGCAGCGGCGCGAAACCGTACGGATGACCGTAGTCGCCGAGCCGTGCCGCCGGCACCCGGCTCATGGCCCGCAGCGCATGCTGCAAACCCGTTTCGTTGATCCACTCGTTCGGCAGCCAGCCGCCGCCCGCCTTGATCGGCACAGAATGGTCGGCGAACACGTCGGACAGCAGCCAGGTCGCTGTCAGGCTCGGCGGTTGCCAGTCGGTCGGAGCGGCCCGTGCCGACTGCGCGCGCGCCGCGACCCGATAACCGGAGCCGCGCCGCGCCACCACAAGGCCCATCGAAACAAGACGGTTGTAGGCCTCCGTGACCGTGAAGGTGCTCAGTTCGTGGCTTTGCGCCAACTGCCGCACCGACGGCAACAGCGCGCCCGCGCGCAGCGACTGCGCTTCGATCGCGCTCGCGAAACCCTGCACCACCTGCTCAACGAGCGTGGGTGCGGCGCGCCGGTCGCGCTCCAGTTGTAGTTCGATCATGGTCAGAAGTGAGGAGTCGGCACAGTTATCGCGTTTCCACCAACACAGTTAGCGCCACACCGCGTCAACTGTTTATGCCGCCATTAAACCGCGAACGCTACAGTTTTGGCTATGCCCCAAAGGAAGTCCCTTGGGGGACCACTTCGAGGAGAACACCATGACTTCGCGCCCCGTCATCGACGATCTGTCGTCTTTCTGGATGCCGTTTACCGCCAACCGCCAGTTCAAGGCCGCGCCGCGCCTGCTGGAATCGGCCAAGGGCATGTATTACCGCACCACGGACGGGCGTGAAGTGCTCGACGGCTGCGCCGGTCTCTGGTGCGTGAACGCCGGCCACGGCCGCGACGAAATCGTTGCGGCGATTACCGAGCAACTGTCGACGCTCGATTTCGCACCGACCTTTCAGATGGGCCACCCGTTGGCGTTCGAAGCGGCCACCAAAGTTGCCGAACTGATGCCGGATGGTCTCGACCGGATCTTCTTCACGAACTCCGGCTCCGAATCGGTCGACACCGCCCTGAAAATCGCCCTGGCGTACCACCGTTCGCGCGGTGAAGGCCAGCGCACCCGTCTGATCGGGCGCGAGCGCGGCTATCACGGCGTGGGCTTCGGCGGCATTTCGGTCGGCGGTATCGCGCCGAACCGCAAGACCTTCTCCGGCGCGCTGCTGCCGGCGGTCGATCACCTGCCGCACACGCACAACCTTGAACACAACGCGTTTTCGAAAGGCCAGCCCGCCTGGGGCGCCCATCTCGCCGACGAACTCGAACGCATTGTCACGCTGCACGATGCCTCGACGATTGCCGCCGTGATCGTCGAACCGGTGGCCGGCTCGACGGGTGTGCTGATTCCGCCGCAAGGCTATCTGCAGAAGCTGCGCGAGATTTGCACGAAGCACGGCATCCTGCTGATTTTCGACGAAGTGATTACCGCTTTCGGCCGCGTCGGCAAGGCGACGGCGAGCGAGTACTTCGGCGTGACGCCGGACCTGATCACGATGGCCAAGGCGATCAACAACGCCTCGATCCCGATGGGCGCAGTGGCCGCGAGCCGCACGATTCACGACTCGATCGTCAACAGCGGCGCACAGGGCGCCATCGAACTGTTCCACGGCTACACGTATTCGGCCCACCCGGCGGCGACCGCCGCTGCGGTTGCGACGCTCGACCTGTATCGCCGCGAAGGCCTGTTCGAGCGCGCTGCAACGATGGCGCCGAAGTTCGAAGCCGCCGCTCACTCGCTGCGTGGTGCGAAGCATGTGAAGGACGTGCGCAACCTCGGCATGATCGCGGGTGTCGAACTCGAACCGCGCGACGGCGCGCCGGGTGCGCGTGCTTACGAAGCGTTCGTGAAGTGCTTCGAGGCGGGCGTGCTGGTGCGCTTTACCGGCGACATCCTCGCGTTCTCGCCGCCGCTCATCATCGACGAAGAACAGATCGCGCACATCTTCAAGACCGTGGGCGACGTGCTGGCGACCGTGCAGTAAGCAGGGCTCGTGGAAAGAGGCGGCGCGCGTGGGGTGCGCGCGCCGCTTCGCTGCCCCGCCTCGCGTGCGTCGGCAGCGATCCCCTCTCAGGTGTGAGGCGTCGACACCGTGCGGCAGGTTTCCATGACGCGCCGCACGTCTGCTCAGGTACTCCCTTACTTCAATGATGCGCGCGGGTAGCCCTGGTGTGCGCAGCTTTCTTCGCTGCGGCCGAGCGGCCCGCGGCGCCCTTCGTCGCGGCGGCTTTCTTCGCTGCTGCGGAACGGCTCGCCGCCGGACGTTTTGCTGCGGCCGACTTCGTTTGCTTCGACAAAGCCGTGCGCGATACACCAGCGGTGCTTTCACGCTTCAACGCGTTGGTTGCGGCACGTGAGCGTTTCGCTGCCGATTCGCTGCTCGCGCTCTTTTTCGCCGTGCTCTTGCCCTGACCCGCGGCGTTATCCTTCGCCGCTTTCTTGCGGGTTGCCTCGCTGGCCGCGCCCTTCTTCGGCGACTTCACCGCAACGCCTGCACGGCGCGCTTCCGACAGACCGATTGCAATAGCCTGCCTGGCCGACCTCACGCCGTGCTTGCCGGCGCGTACCTTATCGACCTGCTCCTTGATGAATTCCCCGGCCTTGGTACTTGATGCCTTGCCGGCACGTTTATCGGCCTGGGCACGCTTGATGGTTTTCTGTTCGGGCATGACAGTTCTCCGGTTAGCTGTTGACTCTGTGGACTGAGCAACGCGTGTGCCGGGGTTGTTTGCCGCAAGGGCCGATGTGGTTTGAGGGGGTGTCTACTGGAGATTTGGCACTTTTTTATGTGATCCGGCGGGCATCGGTATGGGCGTCGACGGCCGCATGGTCAGGCATCGGGGAGGCTCGTTGCGGCGCAGCGAAAGCTGGGGAAGTTGCCTTGTAACGCTCGCGCATGCCGTCTGGACGGCGTATGGTGATGGCAAGGGTTGGCGCCGTGGTCCGGCCCGACGGGAGACGTCCATGAAGATACCTACCGTTCGCGCAGGCGCGCATATCGAGGGTGTGCATTGGGTTGCCGAGTACGCTGAGGACGTTCACGAGATTCGCGTGTTTCGTGAAGGGCAGGAAGTGGATGTACATAATGCGCCGTCGGCGTTGTTTGGCGATGAGGAGAATGCCGGGTCAAAGAGCACGGCCGATCATCGGGGGTGGAAGCCGCTGTGCTGGCTTATTTGAGGCGGTTTGTGATTGAGCATGATGCGGAGGAATGAAGGGTTGGGCCTGTTCGGCGGTTTCCTTGTTGAGCTGGTCTTTTGGCCTTTCCTTGCTATGTTAGTGGTCTGTTTGGCGTTGCCATCCTGGGCTTTTGGCCTTTCCTTGATTTGTTAGTGGTCTATTAGCGTTGCCCCTGTGCGGGGCGGCACCTACTTTTCTTTGCCTGCCGCAAAGAAATGTAGGCAAAAGAAAGCGGCTTTACCCCGCTAGCTCATAAGCGGGTCCCCTGGCTTGGAGGGGGTAGTGGTGCATCTGGAATCTGTCTCCTCGCACATTCCGCCTCAGTGACAAGGCAGTCATACTTCCCGCCTCGCACTACGTGCTCGCCGGAAGGGGCGCTGAAATGGCGGTGGACTTGTTGGTCTTGTATTTCGGCCTTTTTTCGCGCATTCCGAACGTGAGCGCCGTCGTGATCATTGCTTTGACTATCGCGCGCGAACTCGCTGGTGCGGGCCTTTCGCATTGTTTTCCAGGGCGCTGAAATGCGAGTGGACATGGGGGCTTCGCCCGAAAATAATGTAGGCGAAGCTCACAAATTATTTGAATGGGAAGATTGCCGCGATGAGTGCAAACGAACTGCTGTTCCGGATGCTTCGCTACCAGGCGTGGGCGAATGAGGAAATCCTGGAAGCAATGAAGGGACTCGACACCGAACGTCATGCCGAGGAGCGGCATATTGCTCTTCGGCTGATGAACCATTGCCTGGTGGTAAACAAGATCTTCGCCGCTCATCTTGCTGGCGACAGTCACGGCTTCTCTTCCGACAATACGCCTGTCACCCCTGAGCTGGAGGAACTATGTTCTGAACTGGTGGCTGTGGACCGCTGGTATCTCGACTACGTGAAAGCGGTTACACCGACCGCGTTGTCCCAATCTGTTCCATTTGCATTTACCGACGGTGACAATGGGTACATGACACGTGAAGAGATGCTGACCCATGTCGTCACACATGGTGGCTATCATCGCGGCGAAGTGGGACGGGTGATGATTCAAGCGGCCGCCCGATCAGGACAAAACATCAAGTTGCCGTGGGACACCTACGCCGTTCATCTCCACAGAACGGAACCCGCACGCCGACGCCAAGGCAAGGAGGAATCAGCAACGGAAGCAATAAACACCGCGACAGACGATGTTTTCCCCAACTCCCGCTAAGCGTCGACAACGCCCGACAAGACACCGCGAACACGAACAACAGCGCACGCCCCAATGAACTGGGCGTCGGCGCGCGCAGCGCCGCCGGAGGTATGACGCCCTTGTCACTAAGGTGGAATGCGCGAGAACACAGATTCCAGATGCACCACTACCGCGGCTGTGCGGGGGACCCGCTTAAGAATTAGCGGTTTGAGCCGCTTTCTCTTGCCTACTTCTCTTTGCGGCGGCAAAGAGAAGTAGGTGCCGCCCCGCACAGGGGCAACGCTAATAGACCACTAACAAATCAAGGAAAGGCCAACGCCATAAGCCCCCAACCAAAACAAACCAAACTACCCCGTCGAACAGGCAAAAAACCCTCACTCCCCAGCCCTCAACTTCTTAACTTCAGCATCCGACGGCTGCACACTAGCGCCGTCCACATACCGATAAGAAGTCATCACCCCCTTCCCATCCTTAACCCCGGTAACCCCAACAAACGCCCCCATTGTCGACTGATTATCCTGAGCCCGATAAGTAATCGGCCCGAAGGGCGTATCCACTCCTAAGCCCTTGAACGCGGCAGCAAGCTTATCCGGATCCGTAGACCCAGCCTTCCTGATCCCCGCCGCAATCGACATCAGCGCCGAATACCCCACCACCGACCCAAGCCTCGGATAATCGTGGTACTTCGCCTGATACGCATCCACAAACTTCTTGTTCGCCGCCGTATCGATCGAATACCACGGGTACCCCGTCACGATCCAGCCAGTCGGCGCCTCCGCCCCCAACGGATCGAGATAGTCTGGTTCGCCCGTCAGCAACGACACCACACTGCGATCCTTGAACAAGCCCCGCGTATTACCCTCGCGCACAAACTTGCCGAGATCGGCGCCAAACAGCACGTTGAAAATCGCATCCGGCTTCGCATCGGCAAGCGCCTGCGTGACCGCGCCCGCGTCGACATTACCCAGCGGCGTCGCCTGCTCGGCGACAAACTGCACGTCCGGCTGCGCCGCCGTCATCAGCTTCTTGAACGTCGCCACCGCCGATTGCCCGTACTCGTAGTTCGGATACACGAGCGCCCAGCGCTTCTTCTTCAGCTTCACCGCTTCGGGCACCAGCATCGCGACCTGCATGTACGTCGAAGGACGCAGACGGTACGTATATTTGTTGCCGTCGGCCCAAACGATCTTGTCGGTCAACGGCTCGGCCGCAAGGAAGAAAATCTTCTTCTGCTTGGCAAAGTCAGTCAACGCAAGACCCGTGTTCGACAGGAAACCGCCGAACAGCAATTGCACCTGCTCACGTGCAATCAATTCCTGCGCAACACGGATCGTATCGCCCGGATTGCCGTTGTCGTCGCGCGACACCACTTCGAGCTGCTTGCCCAAGACACCGCCCGCCGCATTCACCTGGTCGAGCGCGAGATTCCAACCGTTCTTGTAAGGTCCGAGAAAGGCAGGCTGCGCCTTGTAGCTGTTGATCTCACCGATCTTGATGGTCTGCTGCGCGCTCGCGCCGACAGCCGCGAGCGATAGAACCGTTGAAACCGTGAGGCGAGAGATCCATCCTGCGCGCGTGGTCATGCGTTTCTCCGTTATCAAAAGGATTGCGGGAATGCGGTCGTTTTTATCAAGCGTTGAAGCGTTTCGTGATTCGTTCGGTGATTCGTTCGGTGATTCCTTCAGCGAGCCATGTCCAAGTTGCAGCAATCCGGTGCGGCAATGCGTTCGCTGATTTCACTCTGCCTGCGGTGCCGCGCGGACTCTGGCAACGCTCGCGGTGACGTCCTGCCATGCCGGTTTACCGCCGGCGAATTGCTGACGCAGATAGGACACGAGTTCGGCGACCTGAGCGTCGTTGAAACTATCACGGTAAGCCGGCATCGTACCGAGTTCGGGGCGCGCAGGCGAGCCGATACCATCGAGAATCACGCGAATCAGATTATCAGGCGTCGTACTGTGCAAATTCGTGTTAAGCGCCAGCGACGGATGCGCACCAAACAATTGCGGCCCGCTACCCGTGTGATGACAGGCAGCACACGCACCATCGAACAGGCGTGCACCAAGACCGTTTGCGGTACCCGTTATCGTGCTGGCCTGCTCGTACTGACGCGCCATTGCCGCCGGATCCGCGTTGGCCTCGAGAGGATTCAACGAGGCCAGATACGTGGCCATCGCGCGAATATCGCTGTCGGGCAAAGCCGCCAGATCGTTGACGACCGGCGCCATCGGCCCGGCCGCAACGCCATGCAAGGGCGCGTGGCCGTAGCGCAGATAGCTGAACAGCTCGTCTTCGCTCCAGGGTACGGGCGCGTTGGAAAGCGCCGACAGCGCGGGCGCTTCCCATCCGTCCGCCACGCCGCCGCCCATGAAAGCGGCGCCGGTTTTCTCGGCGCCGAATGCGTTGCGCGGCGTATGGCATGCGCTGCAATGGCCGAGACCGTTCACCAGGTACGCGCCGCGATTCCATTGCGCGCTTTGCGCCGTATCGGCGGGCAAAGGGTTGCGTCCAAGAAAAAGCCCGTTCCATACGGCCATCAGCGGACGCACGCTGAACGGATACGCCAGCTTCGTTTCCGGCGGCCGCGAGCGCACCGGCGTCTGTGCCATCAGGTAAGCGTAGAGCGCCTTGAGGTCGTCGTCGGAGGTGTTTTTGAACGACGTGTAGGGGAACGCGGGATACAGCCGATGCCCGTCGCGGCTGATACCTTGCCGCATCGCCCGCACGAAGGCGTCGAGCGACCATGTACCGATACCCGTTAGTCCATCGGGCGTGAGGTTGGTGCTATACACGGTGCCGAATGGCGTTTCGAGCGGTTTGCCACCCGCGTTCGGCACGCCATTGCGGGCGGTATGGCAAACCGCGCAGTTACCCAGCGACGCGAGCAGCTTGCCGCGCGCCACCAGTTCGGGCGCGAACGCGCTCGCGAGCGGTGGCGCGATCGGCGCGATGGCTGCCGGCGACATGGCCAGTACGCCCAGCCAACCGGCCGCACCCGCGGCGAGCGTGCCGAGAAAGCCGAACCGCCAGCGCTTCCTGCTGCGTGCAGCGGCCTCCTCCGCTTGCGCATCGGCGAGCGCGGCGCGAATCGTTTCAGGCGTGAATGGCGGCCTGCGAAAACGCACCCCGGTCGCGTCATACAACGCATTGGCGATCGCCGCGGCACCAGGCAGCGAAGCCGATTCACCGGTGCCCATCGGCGGCTCGCCGTGACGCGGCATCATCACCACGTCGATCACCGGCACTTCACGGAAGGTCAGAATCGGGTACGCGCCCCACTCCTGACTTGTCACCGCGTTCTCACCGAACGTCACACGTTCTTTCAGCGCGCGGCTGGTTGCCTGGATCACATTGCCGTGAATCTGATGGCGTACGCCGTCCGGATTCACCATCGTGCCGGTGTCCTGTCCGACCACCACGCGCGTCACGGCCAGCTCGCCGCTCTTGCGGTTCACCTCGACGTCGGCGACCCACGCGGACCAAGCCGCGCCGAAGCCGGGGAATTTGCTGTGCACGTAGCGGGCGTACGCGAAACCTCTGCCGCGCGCAACGTCGCCCTGTTCCTGAGCCTCGTCTTTAAACGCGGCGGTACGAGGCTGCCAGCCGGCTTTCTCAGCCACAGCCTTGACGAGATCGATCGCACGCGGATCAGTGAGATGTTTCAGCCGGAACTCAACGGGGTCCGCGCCCGCTTGCGCCGCGAGTTCGTCGATGAAAGACTCATGCGCGAACGTGTTCGGCAACGCGGACACGCCTCTTAGCCAGGACGCGCGCACGATCGGCGGCGTGTCGTCGCAAACAATGCGCATGGTCCGGTAGTCGTATGGCGGCACGGCCGTACGGTCGCCCATTTCGAAGACTTGCGGCTGCGCGGAGAGGGTTCCGGTAAGCAACAGCGCCAACGTGGGGGCGTCGTTCGATGGATAGCGCGTCGCGAAATCGTAGGCGGCGAGTTCGCCTTGCGCGCCTAAAGCGCCGCGCACGTCCATCAATTGCGCTGCACCCTTGGGCTCCCATGCATGCTCGTCTTCGCGCGAAAGTTGTACACGCACCGGACTGCCGGTTGCGCGCGAGAGGAGTGCGGCATCGGCGGCGACATCGTCCGCGCAATTGCGGCCGTAACACCCTGCCGCTTCCATGCGCACGATCTCGATGTGCGCTTCGTCCAGCGCCATTAGCAGAGCGAGGTCGGCTCGCAACGAATGGGGATTCTGCGTACCCGACCAGACCTTCAGTGTCGCATCCCGGTAGTCGGCCACCGCGCACGACGGCCCAATCGACGCATGCATCTGAAACGGCCATACGTAGGTGCGTTCCAACGTTCGGGCCGGGTCTTGCGCGAGCGCTGCGTCGGTATCGCCTTCGATCACCAGATCGCGTCGGCTGGCCGGATTGGCCCTTAGCGCGGCTTCCACTTCCTCGCTGGTTTCGAGCGGCGGCAAACCTTCTACTGTTTTCCATCGCACAGCCAACCGCTTCACCGCCTGCTGCGCGATCTCTTCGCGCTCAGCGGCAATACCCACGAAATCGCGGATCACCACCACCTTGACGATGCCGGGCAAGTCACGAAGGGAATCTTCATCGACATGCAACAGGCTATTGCCGATGAACTCGCCCTGCGCGATACCCGCATAAGGCGGCCGTACGACACGGCCGTGCAGCATGCCCGGCACGCGCACGTCGTGCACGAAGCTCAATTCTCCCGTGGCCTTCGCGGGAATATCGACACGCGGCGAGCTCTTGCCGACGATCCTGTACGTGTCGGGTGATTTCAACGGCGCGTCGGTGGCGAGTGTCAGTTCAATACGCCGGCCGGCGATCAGTTCGCCATAGCTCAGACCTTTGATGGTGTCGTCGTCACGTTGAAAGACCACGCCGTCGCGCACATCGAGTTGCGTCGCACCGACCTTCAAACGCGCGGCCGCTTCCGCCAGCAAGAATTGCCGGGCTTGCGCGGCTGCATGCCGTAACGGTACGGCGGATATCTGGATCGTCGCGCTCGCGATCGTCGGGCCCTGATTCGGCGCCTCGTTCGTATGACCCAGCACGATCGACACGCGCGTCAACGGCACATCCAGTTCTTCCGCGACGATCTGCGCGAGCGCTGTGCCGATGCCGGTGCCGAGATCGACGTGACCGTTGAACGCCACCACACTGCCGTCGTCGCGCACGACGAGAAACATGTCGGCTTGCGTCGGTACGAATGCGGAGCGCGACCCTGGCTGCCCAGCCGCCGCGCGTGCCGGCGCCTGCGGCGGCCGCGTGACGATCAGCACACTCTGCGCGTCGTAGAGTTGCTGCCGCGACGGCGGCGCGGCCCGGCGATCGACGCTGAAATCCGGCCCGGTCATGCGTGCGCTCCCTTATCCAGCACCGGTTGCACGGCAAGCAATTGCGCCGCACGCTGGACCGCGCGCACGATCTCGACATGCGTGCCGCAGCGGCAGAGATTGCGCGACAATTCCCGCCGAATCGTTTCGACACCCGGATGCGGATCGCGATCGAGCAACGCCTTGGCGGTCATGATCATGCCGTTCAGGCAATAGCCGCACTGCGCGGCCTGTTCTTCGATAAATGCCTGCTGCACCGGATGCAGCGCGGTACGCGTACCCAATCCTTCGAGCGTGGTGATTTCGCGCCCCAGCGCAACCTTCGCGGTCGTCACGCATGAACGCGTCGGCATGCCATCGAGCAACACCGTACACGCGCCGCATTCGCCGAGACCACACCCGAATTTCGGACCGTTCAACGCGAGGTCGTTACGCAGCAGATAAAGCAGCGGCGTGTCGGCAGCGGCGCTGACCAGATGGGTCGCGCCGTTGACGTGCAGCGCAAGAGGCGCCGGACGGTTCATGGGAGTGCCGGCCACGCCGTGCGGTGCGCGTTCAAAGCACCACCGGCACTTCGGTCGCCGGTGGCGTATTGCGGCTGCGCCGGCAGCGGATCAGCCCGTCGATCATCACCATGCCGACGCCGGGAATATCGCCCAGTTGCACACTTTCCAGCAGCGTATCGGCCGCCGTGTGCTGTGCGCGATCCATGAAGACAAGGTCGGCGGGACGGCCCACTTCGATCAATCCCTGGCGCAGATTGCGTTGCCGCGCGGTGTTGCCGGTTGCAAAACAGAAGGCGATTTCAGCAGGGACATCCGCGAGACTCGAGATCAGCGCGATCATCCGCAGAATGCCGAGCGGTTGCACGCCGGAACCCGCCGGGCTATCCGTGCCGAGAATAATCCGGTGCGGACACTTCAATTCGATCGCATGGCGCGCGGTGAGCAGGGCGATCCGTTCATTGCCGTTGTGAACGATCTCCAGTGCGCGGCTCGATTGCTCGCACAGATCGCATACGTGCCGATAGGACAGCGAGGTATGGCCGCCGTTGATATGGCCGATCACGTCCGCGTCGGCAGCGAGCACCACGTCCCGGTCGATCAGGCCCGAGCCGGGAATCGACGGGCCGCCCGTGTGAATCGTGCTTTGAATGCCGTACTTGCGGGCCCACGCCACCATCTGTGCGGCTTCCTCGCCGCCCTTCACACTGCCGAGACCGACTTCACCGAGCAGCTTCACGCCCGCTTCCGAAAGCTCCTTGAAGTCCTCTTCGACCATGCCCTTCTCGATCACCGGCGCGCCCGCCATGACCTTCACGCCGCCACCGACACCCGCGCCGCGCATCCCTTCGAACGAACGCTGCGCGGTAATCGCGAGCGCCTTGACGCCGACTACGTCTTTCGGACGCCCAGGCAAGTGCACTTCGCCGGCGGAGATCATGGTCGTCACGCCACCGTTCAGATTCGACTCGATCCAGCCCATCTGATTCTGCCGCGGCGTCCAGTCGCCGAACACCGGATGCACGTGTGAGTCGATCAGGCCCGGCGCGACTGCGGTACCTTTGCAGTCGACCGTGGTTCGCGCGCCTTCGAGGTCACAATCTTTCTCCCGGCCGATCGCGACGATCACGCCGTCGTCGATGACCAGCGTGTTCGCATCGAGAATCGGCTTGTCGATGTCGCCGGATAACAGCAGACCGATGTTCGTTACGGCAACCTTGCCCGACAAGCCTGTCAACGTCTCTGCTGCCATCTGCCTCTCCTTTCGCAACGACTGCCCGGCGCCGCATGCGCGCATACCCTGCACGCCTCGTGCGCCGATGGAATCACACGCTCAGATAAGCGCGCCTCACTGTTTCGTTCTTTGCGAGTTCGCCGATCGTGCCGCTAAAGCGGATCTGCCCTTTTTCGAGGACGTACGCGCGGTCGCTAACCAGCTCGGCGAAGTGCAGATTCTGTTCGGACAACAGAATCGATAGCCCTTCGCGCTTGAGTTCGAGGATCATGTTCGCCATCTGCTCGACGATTACGGGGGCAACGCCCTCGGACGGTTCGTCGAGCAGCACCAGATACGGGTTGCCCATCAGCGTGCGCGAGACGGTCAGCATCTGCTGCTCGCCGCCGCTCATCTGGCCGCCGGGGCGTCTGGGCATTTCGCCCAGATTGGGGAACAGGCGGAACAGTTTTTCCGGCGTCCATTGCGGCGCACCTTCGCGCGGCGGCTGACGGCCGGTATCGAGGTTTTCCATCACCGTCAGATCGGCAAACACGCGGCGATCTTCCGGGACGAATCCCATGCCCATGCGGGCGATCCGATAAGGCGGCAACGCCGTGATGTTCTGTCCGCGAAAACGCACTTCGCCCTGACGGCGCGGCAATAGTCCCATCACCGCTTTCATCGTGGTCGATTTGCCGGCGCCGTTGCGGCCCATCAGCGCGACCACTTCGCCACGGCCCACTTCCAGGCCGACGTCGAACAGAATATGCGCACGGCCATAGAATGCATTGAGGCCGGAGACCTTCAGCATCGGCTCGCTCATTGCAGCGCTCCTTGTCCCGGATGGCCGCCTGCCGCTTCATGCAGCGGCGCGCATGGCTGGAAGGTCTTGCCGGTGCCGAAATAGACTTCCTGAACGCGTGCGTCGTTGCGGATCGTTTCGCCGTCGCCCTCGGCTATCAGCTTGCCACGTGCGAGCACGATCATGCGATCGGCGTAAGCGAATACAACGTCCATGCTGTGTTCGGTAAAGAGCACGCCGATCTTGTACTCCGTGACGAGACGCCTCGTCAGCGCCATCAACTCGTTGCGCTCCCTGGGCGCCATGCCGGCGGTGGGCTCGTCCATCAGCAGCAACTTCGGCCGATTGGCCAGCGCGATCGCCAGTTCAACGCGTTTGACATCCCCATAAGCGAGCACGCCGCAGGCGCGGTTCGCGTCGGCGCCCATGCCGACCTGTTCGAGCAGCGTCATCGCTTCGTCGGCATAGCGCGAGCCCACGGGTTTCCACAGGCCGAAGGTTTTGCGTTCGCGCGAGACGAGGGCCATCTGCACGTTTTCGAGCACGGTCATCGAATTGAAGGTCGCGGCAATCTGAAACGTGCGGCCAACGCCCAACCGCCAGATATCGCGTGGCCGCATGCCGACCAGTTCGCGATCGTCGAGGCGAATCGAACCGGACGACGGTTGCAGTTGCCCGTTGACCATATTGAAGCAGGTCGACTTGCCCGCGCCATTCGGTCCCAGCAGCGCGAGCAACTGGCCGGCTTCAAGATCGAAGGACACATCGTCGACCGCTTTCAGGCCGCCGAACGACTTGGAGAGGCCGGATACGCGCAGCAGGCTCATAGCCCCTCCTTGATCGCCGTACCTTGCGACGCCGCCGAAGCCCGATCTTCCGCCTTATCCACCGTATCGTCGCCAAACCGCTCGCGAATAAAACCGACGATCCCCTGCGGAAACGCGATCACCAGCAACAGGATCGCGAAACCCAGCAGCGCCTGCCAATAGTCGGTCTGCCGCGCGACGGTGTCCTGCAGCCAGGTGAACACCGCCGCGCCGACAATCGGACCGGTCAAGGTCTGCAAGCCGCCGAGCAGCACCATCACGAGGCCATCCACGGAGCGGCTCACGCTGATCACCTCGGGCGAAATCGTCCCTTTGGAGAAGGCATACAGCGATCCGGCAAGCCCGCAGAACAGCGACGCGACGACGAATGCCGCCCACTGCACACGTTTCACGTCGATGCCGATGGCTTCGGCGCGCAACACCGAATCGCGCGACGCCCGCATCGCGTAGCCGAGCGGCGAGAACAGCATCTTGCGCAGCAGCCACACACCCACCACGGCGCAGGCGAGCGTCAGATAATAAAAAGCCACCGGCGACGACAACCAGTTCGACGGCCACAGGCCGAGAATGCCGTTGCTGCCGCCTGTTACATCGTCCCACTGGAACACCACGGACCAGACGATCTGCGCGAACGCGAGCGTCAGCATCGCAAGGTACACGCCCGAAAGCCGCACGCAAAACCAGCCGAACACCAGCGCGCCAGCCACGGCGAGCGAGGGGCCGAGCAGCAGCGCGGCTTCCATCGGCAGATTCAGAACCTTGAGAAACAGTGCGGCGCCATAAGCACCCAGGCCGAAATACGCGGCGTGGCCGAACGAATGCATGCCGCCGGGACCCATGATGAAATGCAGACTCGTGGCGAACAGCACGGCGATCAGGATTTCAACCAGCAGCACAGGCATATAGGGAAACGCGTTGGCCGCAAGCGGTGCGAGCACCAGCACCAGCAAGGCGATGGCCGCCAGCCACTTCAGGCGCTTGCCGGCGGGCCTCAATGGCGCTTCAGGTGCCGCCATGCCACGCACCGCGGCGCCCGCCTTCCCGAGCAAGCCCCAAGGCCGCACCACCAGCACCACCGCCATCACGACGAATTCCGCAACCAGCGTAAAACGGCTCAACGACAGGTCGATACCGAACACCGACACATGCCCGATGCCGATGCAGAGCGCCTTGATCTCGGCGATCAGCAACGCCGCGATAAACGCGCCCGGAATCGACCCCATGCCGCCGACCACGACGACGACAAACGCATTGCCGATGGTCTCCAGATCGAGCGACAGATTCGCCGACATCCGCGGCCCTTGCAGCGCACCGCCCAGCCCGGCGAGAAATGCGCCGACGAAAAACACGCCGGTAAACAGCCATGCCTGATTGATGCCGAGCGCGCCGAGCATCTCGCGATCCTGGGTCGCGGCGCGCACGAGCGTGCCCCAACGGGTGCGCGTCAACGCATACCAGAGCAGCAGCAACACCACGGGTCCGATCACGATCAGCGCAATATCGTAGGTCGGCAGCGGATGGCCGAGAAATTCGACCGCGCCGGCCAGATGCGGCGCACGGGGTCCAAACAGGTCTTCGGGACCCCATAGCCACAACGCGGCGTCGCGAAAGATCAGCACCAGCGCGAAGGTCGCCAGCAGGTGAAACAACTCGGGGGCCTGGTAGATGCGCCGCAGCACGATCATTTCGACCAGCGCGCCGAGCACCGCCACCACCAGCGCGGCAGCCAGCACCGACAGCCAGAAGCCGCCCGTGGTATGGCCGAAACGGCTCGCGATGCTATACGCGACGTAAATGCCGAACATATAGAACGAGCCGTGCGCGAAGTTGACGATGCGCGTCACGCCGAAGATCAGCGACAAACCGGCGGCGACGAGAAACAGCGTCGACGCATCGGCGAGCCCGTTGACCAGCTGTACCAGCAAATTCGAAAGCATCGCGACCCTTGAAATAGCTCAGCGCAAACCGTCTTCGCCCTTGATCTCACTCACCTGCAAGCCGCCGATGCGCGGCAGCGGCCGGCCCGAGGCTGTCACAGCAACGGCCACGACGATTTCATTCGCGCGCGGCGCATCCGACACACGTGCCTCGATCGCGTCGAAATGGCTGCGCACGAAAGCGGCATCTTTATGGCCTAACGGCACGTCGATCGCGGTGCCGAGCGTACCCATTTTTTTCGCCGACGGCACCAGCGCCGCGCCTTTTTCAACCGCGACTCGCAGCGGAGCGCCGAGCTTCGGATGCAGGATCGCAGCCGCGTGCTCGAGTTCACCCGCTTCGCCGACGATCGCCGCCTTGCCGTAGCTTTGCGCGTCGCCCGGTTTGATGCCGAGCGCTTCGACACACTTGTTGCCGAGCAAGGCGCCAAGTTCCTCGCCGGCTTCGATCAGCGCGTCCAGTTTCGCCTCGTAACGGCCCGCGTAGGGATTATCGATCACCGCGATCGCGACTGCACGGCGTGCCGGTGGTTCGACGGCCTGCCCCATTTCAATGCGTGTTTCATCGACCTGCACGATCAGCTTGCGAAGCTTGATTGCCATTTCACTCTCCCGGTTTCGATGCGTGTTACGCCGTTCAGCGCAAGCCGTCCTTGCCCACAATCGCCTCTTTCGCCAGGCCGCCGACACGCGCATGCACGCGCTGGCCCGTGCTCATCACGAGGATATACACCAGTTCGTCGGCAGCGGGGGCGCCCGGTACACGCACTTCGATCGCGTCGAAATGGCTGCGTACGTAGCTCGCGTTGACATGTGTGAGCGGCACATCGAGCGCGGTGGAAGGCGCGCCGACTTTCTTGGTCGACGGCACGATAGCGTTAGTCGGCACGCCGTTTTTCTCCAGCAATTCGCGCATCGCATAGCCGCCGGGCACATGCCACAGCGCGCCATGCTCGAGTTCGCCCCGCGAGCCGACGATTGCGCCTTTGCCGTAGCTTTCAATCGATGCGTGCGGCACCGCCATCGCCGCCAGCAACCGTTGCGCCATGTCGAAGCCGATTGGCTTGAGCGCTTCCATCGCATGCTCGATTCTGGCCTCGTAGCGGCCGGCGAACGGATTCGTCATTACCGCGGCAATCGCGCCGCGCCGCAACGGCTGCGCGGGTGCGGGGCCGAACTCGTGAAAAATGTCTTCGACGTGCGTCAGCACGCGGCGTATTTCGAACACGGAGCCTCCGTTGCTTATTTCAGGTTGCCTGTTTCACGTTGCTGACCTGGGCTTGCCGTCCCGGCGCGATTGCTGACCAACGCGTCCTGGTAGTGCATCCCCGCCACCCGTGCCCGTCCTTGCAGGAACAACGCCGCGCCTTCGATCAAACCCTGTTCCTGCAAACGCCGCGCCGCGTCGACGCCACGCGCCAGCGCGAAGTCGATCAACGGTTGCGGCAAGGATGGCACGTCAACGGTCACGAGCATGTCGCCGAGATCACTATCGTCTTTCAACGAGGACGCCGGCCTGCGCACAACACCGGTATGGTCCAGATTGACGGCATTAGCGATTATCGTCGCAGCGGCATCGGCAGTGGCGGCGTTGCGAGCGAGCACCGTGACGCTGTCGGCAATACCCAGACTAAAACTGCGCCCACGCCAGCCGCTGGTCGCGACGCCGCGAATCGGCATCGCGGCATCGAGCGTCAGGTTGGCGTCCAAAGCTTGATCGCCTGGCAAATTCGCGCCGGAGAACCCCGCCAGATCGGCGAACACGCCCACGCGATACTGTTGGCCTTCCGTCAGGTAGAGCGCGATATCGCCGCCGTTGTTAATGAAAGCGCGCGCTATACCCTCACGCGCGAACGCCGTGATCAATTCATCCGCGACGCTCCCTGCGACGGCCGCCATCGGCGTGATGTAACGCGCACGGTGAGGATGACTGGCGCTCCACATGCGGCGGGCAACGGGACCTTTCAACACGCAGTCGCTGTGCGCAGCATGGCCTGGAACAGGTTGCCGAAGCAGCCTCAACTCGCCGACCAGCTCAGGCAACACGTCGACAAAGCGTGCCCAGCAAGCCTCATATGCGGCCTGCACCGCCGAGGGTTCGCCGTCCGCGCCGAGAATCAGATCGATCGGCCCATGCTGCCAATGCCAGCGGGCCGCGTCGAGCTGGGCGCGGGTTGCGCTCGTTGCGTTCGTTGCGTTCGTTGCGCTCTTTGCATTCGTTGCGTTCATCGGGTTCGTCGTGCCGGTCATGTGTCGCTGTTAGCCCGGCATCGGCGGCATGGCGGGCGGCCACGGATTGTCCGGATGACGCGCCAATGTTCTGCGGGCAAGCGGCGCCCCTTCCGTATGGTCCGGCCCATTCGCCAGCACGCTTGCCAGCGACCGCACCGCGTCGAGATGGCCGCCGAGATCGCGATACGCGTCGTACGTCATGGTGAATTCGATCGGTGCGACGATCGCGGGCGTCGGCACGGTGCCGAACGATCGATCGGGCATACGCGAAACATCCACCATCACGGTGATGCCGCCACCCGGCCACACATAGGCGGGCGCGCCGCCACAGGTGACGTTGACGAGCTTCTGTTTGATCGCGCGCGTCAGCAGGACCGGATTCTCCGTCGCTCCCGCTCTCAGGCTGCCGCCTGCGCCGCCGAGAAACAGCACTGTCGCAAGCGAAGGTTCACAGTTCTCGCCGATTCGTTCGACCGTGCGGTGCACGGCGTCCGGCATGGCCGCGATACGCGGCACGAGATTCTGATCGAGTTCGTACCATTGCGCGTGTTCGCCGGTGGTCGACACCATCAGCAAGCGCATACCCGGTTTTGCCACAGCGGGATCGAAACCTTCGACAATCGCCAACGGGTCCTGAATGTCGGTGCCGCCCCAGCCGGTGCCGGGATTCGCGACCTGGAAATAGCGGCCGGGGGTCGATTTGCGGCCGCGAATCTTCAGACCTGAGCGCGTCATGCCCAGGCAGCGGCCCGCCTGGTGTTCAGTCAGCACGCCGGTGATGTGATCGTCGACCACCACCACTTCATCGACGTGGCCGAACCACTGCTTGGCGAAGATGCCAATGGTGGCCGACCCGCAGCCCACCCGCATACGCTGCTCTTCCACGCCGTCGACAATCGGGGCCGCGCCCGCGCGAATCGTGAGACTCGCCCCGCCGTCGATAGTCAGCTCCACCGCTTCCTTATTGCCGAGCGCGAGCATCATGTCGCACGTGACGCGGCCCTCTTTCTTGCTGCCGCCGGTCAGATGATGAACGCCACCGAGGCTCAGCATCTGCGAGCCGTATTCGGCCGTCGTCACATGCCCGACGATCTCGCCGTGGCAACGCACGTTCGATTGCTCCGGCCCGAGAAAGCGGTCCGTGTCGATCTTCACCTTGAAACTGCAATAGCTGAAAATGCCCTCGGTGACGACGGTGATCATGTCGACGTCGTCGAGCCTCGAGGCAACAATGAACGGCGCGGGCTTGTAGTCGGGATACGTGGAGGATGCGCCAATGCCGGTAACGAACAGCGCCTGTTCCGCGGCAGGATCGTGTACTTCGGACGATGCACCAAATTCGACCGTAGACTCCGCACTGTTCGTGATCGCTTCGGGCGAACTCGCGGCGCGCGACAGAAACACCACAGGGTCGACGCGAATCAGCCGCCCGTCCGCATTCGCATAACGATCGCACGCGCCAGTGCGGCCCTCCGATATCTGGCACAACACCGGGCAGGCATTGCATTCAATCTTGTTCGACGCCATTCGCTCGCTGCGCGGCATCGCTTTCTCGAGCACGGTCGGGCCTGGTGTCGAGGCGGTTTCGCCGTCGACGCGCTCCGCACCGAAATCGACCTTCGTATGTTCTGTCATGGTGGGGTTCCCATACGACGACATTACAATCGGTCCTGCCCGGCTGACGAATCGCCCCTGTTTAAAGGGACTTTCGCGTGATCCGCATTTTTCCATGTTGCGGTCACTCACCGTTCGTGTAGTATCCGCTACACCAAACTTGTTTGAAATCTACTCGATCAAAATAGACTGCGCAACGAGTTTCCCGGTGAACATGCGAATGCTGCGGCGCGACATTGCCGTAGGAATCACGCTTCAAATCTACCCCGAAGCACCTGATCGTGCCGAGCATTTCGTCACGCGCAATATGGGCTGTATGATGAAGACGCGCCGTGCTCAAGCGTATCCGAGCTTGGCTTAGCGGCTGCGGCGCAGGCCGTTCAACCCGACGCTAACAAAGAGATCCGAGACCGCCATGAGTCCCACTGCCGCCCGCAAGCCGGGCGCCATCGGCATCCGAGCGAAGCAGGCGCAAGACACCCGCGCCAAGATTCTCAAAGCGGCCATCAAGGTCTTCGCCAAGCAAGGCTTTGCAAGCGGCCGAATCGAAAGTATTTCGAAGGCCGCGCGCTCGCACGACCGGATGATCTATTACTACTTCGGCAGCAAGGAACAGTTGTTTGTCGAGGTGCTGGAGACGATCTACACGCAGTTCAACGAGGCCGAAAGCAGGCTCGATCTCGATCTGGATGATCCCGTGCATGGCCTCGAGCAGATGGTCGAATTCGTCTGGCAGTACTACCTCGATCATCCCGAGTTCGTCACGCTGCTGTCGAGCGAGAATCTGCATCAGGGCAAGCACGCGAAGAAATCGTCGAAGCTGAAGGAGATTTCCGGCTATGCAATTTCGGTCGTGCAGAAGTTACTCGACGCCGGCCAGGCGCAAAACGTCTTTCGTGCCGACGTCAAAGCGCGTGACGTGTACCTGATGATCGCGTCGCTCGGTTATTTCTATAACGCCAATCAGTACACGCTGGGTGCGTTTCTCGGCGAGCCGCTGATGGACAAGGCCGCCCTCGCGCATTGGCGCGAGGTCATCAAGGACACGGTGTTGCGCGCGGTGCGCTTGCAACTGCCGGCCGACACCGCGGTGATGAATACCAGCAAGATTGCCTGAAGCGCACTTCGCGAAACGTGCGCTTCAGGACTTTGTTAAGGCTTTGCCGCTGCGGCGTCGTCTTCGCGGAACAGTTTATCGGCCAGATGAAACGCCGAGTTGGCCGCCGGCACGCCGCAATAGATCGCGGTTTGCAGCAGTACTTCCTTGATCTGCTCGCGCGTCACACCGTTGTTTTTTGCGGCACGCAGATGCAATGCGAGTTCTTCGCTGCGATTGAGCGCGACCATCATCGCGATGGTCAGCAGACTGCGCGTGTGACGCGGCAAACCTTCGCGCGTCCAGATTTCGCCCCACGCATAGCGGGTAATCAGATTCTGGAACTCTTCGGTCAATTCCGTGCGATTCGCAAGCGACCGGTCGACGTGCGCGCTGCCCAGCACCGCGCGGCGCACGCCGAGTCCGGCTTCGTAGCGGTCTTCGTCGTTCATTTCTGCTCCGTCAGGAAGTCGAGCACGGTCTTCGTGAAGGTCTCGGCTCTCTCGATGTTGGAAATATGCGAGGCGTCCAGTTCGACATAGCGCGCGCCCGGAAGCGCCTGTGCCAGTTCGCGGCCTTGCGCCGGCGTGGCGGCTAGATCGTGCGTGCCGCTGATCACCAGCGCGGGCACCTTGATGCCGGGGACTTCAGGCCGCAGATCGGCGGCGTCGATGGCGTCGCAATTCGATGCGTAGCCTTCTTTGTCGGTGTGCACGAACACGTCGCGGATCATCGCAAGCACCACCGGTTCGCGTTCGATGTAGTCGGCGGTGAACCAGCGCGGCAAGACCGCGTCGGCCAGTGCGAGCATGCCTTCAGTGCGGGCCCTTGCGGCGCGCGGCACCCACACCTCCGGCGAACCGATGCGCGCCGCCGTGTTGCACAGCACGACCCGTTCGAGACGATTCCCGTGACGCGCGGCCAGCGCAACGCCCGTAAGGCCGCCCATCGACAGACCGCAGAAATTCGCACGGGCGATCTTCAGCGAGTCCATCAGACCGAGCACGTCGCCGGTCAGCTGGTCGATCGTGTACGGACCTTTGGGCGCTTCCGAATGACCGTGACCGCGCGTGTCGTAGCGCAGCACGCGGAAGTGTTTGGACAGAGCCGCGACCTGCGGCGTCCACATCGACAGATCGCTGCCGAGCGAATTCGACAACACGATCCACGGCGCGTTGCCGTGACGGTCCCCGTCGATTCGATAGTGAAGCTCGGTACCGTTGACTGCGGCGTAGGGCATGCCGGTTACTCCTTGGAAGTGGCGCGTTTGGCGCGCGCGTGATGAAGTGCCAGCGCGGCGTCCACATAAGCGTGCGCCTGGCCGACGTATTGAGCGGGATCGAGCAGCTGCTTCAGGCGCTCGATCGAAAGATGTTCGGTCACGGCGGCGTCCGCCGCGAGCACCTCGAAGAGTGTCTTGTGTTCGGCGACGGCCGCTTTCGAGGCACGCTCGACCAGGTGATGCGCGTCGAGCCGGCCGATGCTGTCGCCGAGCGCGAGCATGACCGCTTCGCCGAGGATCAGGCCGTGCGTGACGTCGAGATTGGCGGCGAGACGCGGCACATTCACGTTGAGCCCCACCGCAATCTGTTCGATGTTGGCGAGCGCGCCACCCGCGAGGCGCGCGAGATCCGGCAACGCGTCCCATTCGGCTTGCCAGCCGCCGAGCGCACGCTCGTGCTCCTGCACCATGCCGGCGAACACCGTGGCCACCAGCCCCGGCGCGCGCGTCGCGGCCGTCAGCACAGCGGCGCAGCCAACCGGATTGCGTTTGTGCGGCATGGTCGACGAACCACCCTTGCCGGCCGCGGCAGGTTCACCCAGTTCGTCGATTTCGGTTTGCATCTGCAAGGAGATATCGCGCGCGATCTTGCCGAGCGTGCCGATCAGCATGCCGAACAGCGATGCGGTTTCGGCGATGCGATCGCGCTGCGTGTGCCACGGCAAGGTGGGCACAGCAAGCTTGAGTTCCTGAGCCAGCGATTGCGTGACTTGCGGCGCCGCGTCGCGCAGGCTCGCCAGCGTGCCGGCCGCGCCGCCGAATTGCAGCACCAGCACGCGCGCGCGCAATGCATCGAGCCGCTCGCGATGACGCAGCAGTGCATCGAGCCACTGCGCGAATTTCAGACCGAGCGTGATCGGCAGCGCCTGCTGCAACCAGGTGCGGCCGATCATCGGCGTCGCGCGGTGGGTGGCGGCGAGTTTCGCCAGCGCATCGCAGGTGGTTTGCAGGCCGCTGTCGAGCAGATCGAAGGTGTCGCGTAATTGCAGCACCGTCGCCGTATCGATGATGTCCTGACTCGTCGCGCCCCAGTGGACGTACTTCGATGCCTCAGCGTCTGCCGCTTTGACGCGCGCGGTAAGTTGTTTGACGAGGGGAATCGCGAGATTGCCGCCGAGCGCGGCGTCGCGCGCAAGCGCGTTGGCGTCGAGTTGATCCGCCTGGCAGGCGCCCTCGATCGCGGCTACGGCGCGGTAGGGAATCACGTTGTGCGCGGCCGTTGCGCGCGCGAGCGCGGCTTCGACATCGAGCATCCGTTGCAGCGTGGCACGCGGCGACCAGATATCGTTCATCGGCTGCGTGCCGCAAAGAAGGCCGGTCAGACGGGCGCTGGAGTCGAGCATGGTGGCGTCGATGAGGGAGTCGAAAGTAGGAGTTTCGCCGAAGCTGCCTGGACGCGCCGCGAGGCGCACCGCGACACGCTATCTACCGAGAGCGTACCGCACACGGCGTTGCGGCGCATTGTGCCCCGAACATCGCCGCGACGGCGCGGTGGATGTGCGTAGCTGTCACGTCGATCGTAGAGGGCGTATGAGCTGCGCTATGTGCCGTGCGCCGTGACGTTACCTGAGGCGTGAGGGGCAGAAAGCGCGCCTCAAGCGCACTCCTGTCCGGGACGGCGGCGGGGCGCTGGGCGCGGCATACGCACTTCGCTGCTTCGCCGGCGTTTCGGCTGCCCGGCGCAAGGCAGGCGTCCGCCACCTGCCTTGTGCAGCGATGCTCAGGCCGCGCGAGCCGCTTGCGTGCCGTCGATCAGCGGTACGCCGGTCAGTTTGTGCAGCGCATCGAAGTCGATGTCCGAGAATATCTCGCGCACCACGAGCCCCTGATCGGTGACGTCGATCATTGCCAGGTCCGTATAGATGCGGTCGACGCAATTCACGCCTGTGACCGGATACGAGCATTGCGCCGCGATTTTGCTTTCGCCCTGCTTGGTCAGGTGTTCCATCATCACGTAGACCTGTTTCGCGCCGATGGCCAGATCCATCGCACCGCCGACTGCCGGGATCGCATCGGGCGCACCGGTATGCCAGTTCGCCAGGTCGCCTTTCGCCGACACCTGGAACGCGCCGAGCACGCAGAAATCCAGATGGCCGCCGCGCATCATCGCGAACGAATCCGAGTGATGGAAGAAGGCGCCGCCCGTGAGCAGCGTGACGTGCTGCTTGCCGGCGTTGATCAGTTCGTCGTCTTCCTCGCCCTTTGCGGGTGCCGGGCCCATGCCGAGCAAGCCGTTTTCGCTGTGCAGGAAGATTTCCTTGCCGGCGTCGAGGTGGTTGGCCACCAGCGTGGGCACGCCGATGCCGAGGTTGACGTAAGCGCCTTCAGGAATATCCTGGGCAACGCGCTTGGCCATTTCATCGCGGGTCAGTTTTTTCATGTCGTTCTCCTCAGGCGGCGGTCGCGGATGCAAGTTCGGCTTGATGCACCGCTTGCGGCACTTCGATCACGCGTTGCACGAAGATGCCTGGCGTGATGATGTTTTCCGGATCGAGTTCACCGAGCGGCACCACTTTCGACACCTGCACGATGGCCGTTTTCGCTGCGCTCGCCATGATCGGACCAAAGTTTCGGGCGGTCTTGCGATAGACCAGATTGCCCCAGCGGTCGCCCTTGAACGCTTTGATCAGCGCAAAGTCCGCATGTAGCGGCGACTCCAGCACGTAGTGCCGGCCGTCGATCAGACGGGTTTCCTTGCCTTCCGCGAGTTTGGTGCCGTAGCCGGTGGGCGTGAAGAACCCGCCGATACCTGCGCCTGCTGCGCGAATGCGTTCCGCGAGGTTGCCTTGCGGCACCAGTTCAAGTTCGATTTCGCCGGCGCGGTAGAGCGCGTCGAACACATACGAGTCGGTTTGACGCGGGAACGAGCAGATGATCTTGCGCACGCGTTTGGCTTTGAGCAGCGCCGCGAGGCCGATATCGCCATTACCGGCGTTGTTGTTGACGATGGTGAGTTCGCGCGCGCCCTGTTCGATGAGTGCGTCGATCAGTTCGGACGGCATGCCGGCCGTGCCGAAGCCGCCGATCATGACGGTCGCGCCGTCGTGGACATCGGCTACCGCCGATTGAAGTGACTCGAAAATCTTGTTGATCATGTCGAAGTTCCTTTGGGGGCGCTGCGGGGCGCTGCGGGCCGCTGGGCGTTTGCTTTTTGCCTTTGCAGGCAAGGGCTTGTGCAGGACGGTCTCCGGGCCTGTGCTGGCGGCTGCTCGCCGGATCAGGATGCGGGCTGGCGCCTTTGGTTTGTTCGTTGTCGATTTGTTCTATATACGAACGTTGATTCGATTAGCGAACGTTGAGGCGATTATGGTTGCCATTTGGGCGAGTTGTCAAGGCTGGGGATTGCCCTTAATCATAGGAGGTGGGCCTGCTCGGCGGTTTTGTTGTTGATCTGGATTTGGGGCGGTGCCTTGGATTTTGGGCGTTGCCTTGCTGGATTCGTGGTCTGTTTGGCGTTGTTGATCTGGGCTTTTGGCCTTTCCTTGCTGTGTTAGTGGTCTATTAGCGTTGCCCCTGTGCGGGGCGGCACCTACTTCTCTTTGCCGGCCGCAAAGAGAAGCAACCGTATTGGAAGTCAAGCGACGGCTAGCTGGCGGATGACTGATGCCCGGCACGGTAGTCAGCGATGCACAGGCGAGCGCATGCAGCACGATTGATGATCGCGCCCGGACTGCCCGCCATCAGGGCAACGCGTGACGAAGCTCAGTTAGTCGGCGAACTCCAGGGCGTGGCGTTACGGACCATCGCATTGAGCGTGACGACGAGCTTGCGGATGCAGGCCGTGATAGCAACCTTGAACGGTTTGCCGGCCTTGCGTAGCCGGTCATAGAAAGCCCGGATGGTCGGGTTAAAACGCAGCGCCGGCACGCAGGCCATATAGAGCGCTCGCCGCACGACGGCGCGCCCACCCTGAATGCGGCGTTTGCCGATGTGCCTGCCGCTGTCGCTATTGAAGGGAGCGACGCCGGTGAGCGCAGCGATCTCCCGGCGGTTCAGCGAGCCAAGTTGGGGCATAAAAGCGATCAGCGTCGCGGCGGCGCCGGGACCGATGCCTGGCACGGAGCGCAGCAGGTCTTCCTTCTGGCGCCACGCGGGCGAGGAGCGCAGGAATGAATCGATGTCGTTGTCAGCGAGCTTGATCTGCTGCTTGAGCCATTTGATGTGCTCGTTCAGACTGTCCCGTGCAGCGGCATGGGCGCGCTCAAGCCGTGCTTTCTCTGCCACGAGCATATCGATGAGCTGGGCACGGCGCAGCAGCAGGGCCTGCAACTGCTCGGTCTGCACATCGGTGAGCGGGCGCACGACGGGCTTGAGGACCGCGGCGAAATGGGCGATGGCGAAGGCGTCGATGCGATCGGTTTTGGCACGCGAGCCGGTTGCGCGGGCGAAGTCGCGTACCTGCCGGGGATTGACCGCGACGGCGGGCAAGCCGGCCTCGCAGAGGGCCCTGAGCACAGCGAGTTCAAGCTTGCCGGTGGCCTCCATGACGATCAGTGTGGGGCTCAACGCGATCAGACGTTGCACCAGCTGTTCGATAGCGACCGGCTCATTGTCGACACGGAAATGTTCGGTGGTGTCGTGAATGGCAATATCGAGCGCGCTGCCGCTGACGTCGATGCCGATATAAACGGAAGAAGATTGATTCATCACGGTACCCATACTTGCAGGAAAATACGAGCTCAAGGCTCAGTCAACTGTTCGGGTTAGAAGGATGAAAAAGGATAGTCGCTCAAGCTTCTCTGCGGGCTCGAAACCCGGTAGGCAGACGAACTGACTGTCCCTGTGACGACAACTGATCGGGTCGGCGTCACAGAAGGGAATATACAAGTAGGCAAGAGAAAGCGGCTCAAACCGCTAATTCTTAAGCGGGTCCCCCGCACAGCCGCGGTAGTGGTGCATCTGGAATCTGTGTTCTCGCACATTCGGCGTTAGTGACAAGGCCGTCATACCTCCGGCGGCGCTGCGCGCGCCGATACCCAGTTCACAAAACAGTCGGTTGCGTTTTGTGGTCCAGCCGAACTCGATGTGGCGGCGCTTTCGAAACCCACGATATTTGCGCATTCGGCGCCTCGCCACGGCGAAGCCGTGGCTCCGCTGCGCAAAGCAAACCCGCTGGTTTCCCCGGCAGACCCGTCCGCGACGCACGCAGTGCGGAGTGGGAGCTGATGAATCCTTTGTCAACAGCGCGGAGTGTGCGGCGGCACGGATTCCAGATGCACCACTACCGCGACTGTGCGGGGGACCCGCTTATGAGCTGGCGGGGTGAGCCGCTTTCTTTGCTTATCTTTCTTTGCGGCGGTGTGTGTCAAGGTAGTTGTCGCGTGAACCGTTACGCTGCCTGCCTGTACATTTGGGCCGAGGCCGAGGTTCGTTCCGGATTCAGATAGACCGCGTCTGCCAGATGCCAGTTCCGGATAGCTCCTGACCAGCGCGCCGGGTTTCGCATGCGTGCGCTCCGGTACAGCGCTCGCC
Source organism: Paraburkholderia agricolaris (assembly GCF_009455635.1). Taxonomy (NCBI): domain Bacteria; kingdom Pseudomonadati; phylum Pseudomonadota; class Betaproteobacteria; order Burkholderiales; family Burkholderiaceae; genus Paraburkholderia; species Paraburkholderia agricolaris. Next base: position 953,090 of record NZ_QPER01000002.1, on the reverse strand, counting down.
GTCGGGCCAGCAGGTCACTGGCTTCGCCCCGGTGACGTTGGCCCGGGCTGACATACTTCAGACCGCTGTGACAGTGCTCTTCGTTGTACCACTGCACGAAGCGCTGCACCCATTGCCGAGCCGCCTCCAGCGTGTCGAACGGCTGCTCTGGCCACAACGGACAGTACTTCGCCGTTCGGAACAGCGATTCGGCAAAAGCGTTGTCGTTGCTCACACGCGGCCGGCTGAACGAAGGCTGCACACCCAGATCGATCATCGCCGCGCGCATGGTGGCGCCTTTCATTGCACTGCCGTTATCAGAGTGCAGCACCAGCGGACGCCCGGCGACGCCTTCACGCAGACACCCCTTGGCCAGCAGCACGCTCGCGTGCTCGGCCGACTCCTGCTCCCAGACCTCGTTCATCACCAGCTTGCGGCTGTAGATGTCCTTCATCATGTACCAGTAGAAGTACCGGCCCCTTACCGTGGTCGGCATCCAGGTGATATCCCAGCACCACACCTGATTCGGACCATCGGCACAATGCGTCGTGAGCGTGCGTCGTTGCGGGGCACGCGCGCGGCCCCGGCGCTGGCCCTGTCCTGCCGCTTTCAGCACCCGGTAGAACGTCGATTCGGAAGCCAGATAAACCCCCTCATCGGCCAGTTTCGGCACGATCTGGTGCGGCGTCAGGCTCGCGTAGCCCGGGCGGTTGGCCGCATCGAGTACGGCCTGCCGCTCGGCTTCACTCAGCCTGTTGGGCGGCGCTGCACGCTTCACCTGAGTGCGCCCGTCATGCGGCAACAGGCGCCAGCGCTGGACACTGCGTATGCTGAGCCCCAACTGCTCGCATGCTCGCGAGCGGCATGCCCCTTGCCGTACGGCTTCATCGATCAACTGCATGGCTTCATCGCGATCCGGGCTGCTGATCAGTCTTCCTCTTCCTTGCCCCAGATCGCGTCGGCTTTTTTTCGCAGGTTCAGCAACGCCGCCGCCTCCGCACGGGCCGCATCGCTGCGCTTGAGCTGGCGCTCCAGTTCACGGATGCGCTTCTGGTGAGCCTTCACTTCCTTGCGCTGGGCAGCCGTGAGTTTCGCCTCCGGCACGTTGGCCTGCTCGCACGCCTGACGCCACTGCCGGATCTGCTCCGGATAAATGCCCTTGCTACGGCAGTATTCTGAGGTCTCCACCTCGTTCAGCGATGCCGTCTCCAGCACCACCCTGAACTTGTCGGCGCTCGACCATTGATCGCTTGTCTTGCCATTGCCCGGCATGAATCCCCCAGCCTGTCTCGCGCTCTGCCGCCAGGCACGCAGTGTCACCGTCGTGATGCCCGTCGCCCCTGCCAGCTCGATGACCGCACGATTGAACGGCGGCATCATCTGTTTGACTACCCATTCCCGCGTCTCTGCTGAATAGCGTCTCATATTCCATTCGCTGTCCGCCCTCCATCTTTACATCAATCGTTCGAGTGAGGCGACAACTAGCCTGACATGGAGGGGCGGCGGCAAAGAAAGTAAGTGCCGCCCCGCACAGGGGCAACGCTAATAGACCACTAACAATTCAAGGAAAGGCCAAAAGACCAACACCAGAACAGACCCCGATCACAGCAAGGCAACGCCCAAAATCCAGATCAACAACAAAACCGCCGAGCAGGCCCCAACCGCTATCCAGAATCCAAATTATTGAGCTACCCTTTATCCAGATAAGAAATACCCCCCCAAAACCCGCCGCAGGCAAAAAACCCAAACCCGATGCCCGACACAAACCTGGATCTAAACCTGATCCCCTACCTCGTAGCAATGGAAGACACCCGCAACGTGAGCCGCGCAGCGGACCAACTCGGCGTCAGCCAACCCCGCGTAAGCACCGCGCTAGGCCGCCTGCGGGAATACTTCGACGACCCGCTCTTCGTGCGAACATCGAAAGGCATGGAGCCCACGCCGCGCGCGCTCGCCATCCTCCCCGCCGCTCGCGACGCGCTGCTGCGGATCGAAAAAGGCATGCTCGACGTACAAGACTTCGATCCGGCCACCAGCACCCATACGTTCTCCATCGCGCTCTCCGACGTCGGCGAAATCGTCTTCCTGCCGCGGCTGCTGCAACTCTTCGCCGAACGCGCGCCGCAGGCAAATCTGCGCTCCGTGTCGCTGCCGCCCTCGCACGTGGAACGCGGGCTCGAATCGGGTGACGTCGACCTCGCCGTAGGCTATTTCCCCGACCTGTCAGGCAACAACTTCTTCCAGCAACGGCTTTTCACCCACCGGTTCATCTGCCTGATGCGCACAGGGCACCCGCTTTCGAAGGCGCCGCTCACGCTGCCTCAGTACGTGGCGTCGGGCCACGCCGTGGTGCGCGCCGAAGGACGCAGCCAGGAAGTCCTCGAACACTACCTGGAAAAGAAACGCATCAAGCGCCGCGCGGTACTCGAAACGCCACACTTCATGAGTCTGCCGTTCATCCTCGCGCGCACCGATCTGCTCGCCACCGTGCCGCACGCCATCGGCTTCGCGTACGTGTCGGAGCATGCGTCGATCACGCTGGTCGAGCCGCCACTGCCGTTGCCGCGCTTCGATCTGCGGCAACACTGGCATCGCAAGTTTCATAACGACCCGCGCGCGAGCTGGCTGCGCAGCATCGTCGCCGAACTCTTCAACGACGATATGGACGAGTGGCCAAAGTAAGCTCACGCCCCGTCAGCGAAAGGGGCATCGACACGATGCGACGCAAAACATGGAACAATGGCCGCTACTCATTGAACCCGCGCGCCCCGTCTAGCGTCGACGCGCGCCCCCGGAGGAGCGACGGATGGCCAGCAGCAAAGCAAAGAAAACCAAACCCGCGGCCGCAGTGGACCGCCCCAGCCGCGAAGAAGCTGAAGCAGCAGTACGCGTGCTGCTGCGTTGGGCCGGCGACAATCCCGAGCGCGAAGGCCTGCTCGATACGCCGGCACGCGTGGTGCGCTCCTATGAGGAGTTCTACGCAGGTTATCAGCTCGATCCGCGCGAAATCCTCGCCCGCACCTTCTCCGAAGTGGACGGCTACGACGAAATGATCGTGCTGAAAGATATCCGCTTCGAAAGCTATTGCGAACACCACATGGTGCCGATCATCGGGCGCGCACACGTTGCGTATCTGCCCGAGCATCGGGTGGTCGGCATCTCGAAGCTGGCACGCCTCGTCGATGCCTTCGCCAAGCGTCTGCAGATCCAGGAAAAGATGACCGTGCAGATCGCCGATACGTTGAACGAAGTGCTGCAACCGGCGGGCGTCGGCGTGATTCTCGAAGCCGCGCATCAATGCATGTCCACGCGAGGGGTGCACAAAGCAGGTGTCACGATGGTCACCTCGCGCATGCTGGGCACCTTCCGCACCGATCCGTCGACGCGTCGCGAGTTTCTGTCGATCGTGGGCAATCCAGGGGTGGTGGCGATCTCCAACACCTGAGCCACCTCAGGCCGTGCCGCGAGCCGTACGGCGCGCCGTGCGCATCTGGCCAAAGGTGGCCAGCAGCACGGCGCCAAGCACGCACGCGACACCCGCAAGCTGCGCCGCGCTGACCGGTTCCCGCAGCACGGCAGCGGCCAACGCCACCGCGCTCACCGGCACGAGCGCGGTCATCAGTCCGGCTTCGGCACCGCTAATGCGCGCTGCACCCGCATACCAGAGAACGAAACCGGCCACGGTCGGCACCAGCGCGTAATACAGCACGCCGGCCAGGGCGTCCAGATTGAACGGCACGCTCCAGGGCTTCTCGAAGAACGCCGGCACGATCGCCACCGCGAAACCAATGCCGCACATCAACGCCGATAGCGGCAGCGGCGCGACCGGCGTGTGCAACTTGCGATTGAGCAGAATGAAGAGCGCCTCGCAAACGATCGCCGCAAACACCAGCGCATTGCCGACCAGCGAACGGGCTGCATGCGGCGCGGCGAAATCGTCGAGATGCACGGTACACACCAGCACGCCCAAGGTGGCAAGAACAATCGCGCCGATCAACGCGGGCGCCGGGCGCTCGCCCAGCGCGAGCATGGCGACCATGCCGGACACGGCAGGCAAGGTGCCCGCAATCACACCGGCATCGGCAGCCGAGGCGAGCTTCATCCCGCTGATGAGCAACACTGTATAACCGACGCTGCCCGCCCCCGCCTGGGCAATCACGAGCACCGTATCGTGCCGGTCGAGACGGGGCCAGCGCACGCCCCGCCAGCGCATCGCCAGCACAAACAGGGGAAACGCGATGGCAAACCGCAACGCGGTCGCGCTGAACGGCGGCAATCCGCTGGCGATCGATTTGCTGACGACAACCGTGCTGCCGACCCCGATCATCGCCAGCGCGCAAAACACATAGCCGACATAGCGTGAATTCATGCTGCTGTCCTGTTCCTGTATATGAGCAGGCAGATTAAGGGCGGCCAACGCGTGCCGTCTTGAACGAAATTGCAGAGAAAGTACCCGCCAATAGTTCGGCGGCCCCGTCAGCTTGACGGAATACCGGCTCCAATCAGGCATGGATCTGGCTGGCAGCCTGGTAGGACCAGCCGGTGCTCCAGCAACGTCCATCGAGTATCCTGATCAAAATAGAACCCGCCACAACGGCGTGGTCAATCGAACACAACAGGAGTTCCGCAATTGGTAGCGTTTCCGTCGTCGGCGGTTTCAACCTGGGGCGGCGCAGTCGTCTTTCTCAACGTTCTGTTGACACGCCTCGGGCTGCCGATCCCCGCGGTTCCCATACTGCTCTTCGCGGGCTCCGCGATTGCCGCCGGCACCTTGTCTTTCTGGCCGATCCTGCTGGCCGCGGTGCTCGGCGCGCTCATCGGCGACGGCACATGGTTCGCCGCGGGCCGCATCTACGGACGCAAGCTGATCGCCGCCTTGAGCCGGATCTCTCCGGCGGTCGATTCCAGGCTCGATTCGGCTCGCTCGCTATTCGAACGCTTCGGCGTGCCGCTCGTGTCGATCTCGAAGTTCGTCCCCGGACTGGGACTCATCACCCCGCCGCTAATGGGCACGACCGCCGTGGACAGCCGCATCTACGCTGTGTGGGATCTCGTCGGCGCGCTGGCGTGGGCCACCTTCTGGCTACTTGGCGGCGCCGCGGCGGAACGGCAGTTGCATATGCTGCTCGCCGTCGTCAGAGCGCGCGGGGGCACCGTGATCGACGTCCTGCTGGCCGCGGCGCTGATCTATCTGCTGTACCGTCTGCAGCAGCGGCGTCGCGAGCGGCGCCGTCTCGTGGATGCCGCCTCCGCGAGCGCCTCGCAGGCAACCGTGGCCTCGCGTGGATGGCGCCGCATCATGCCGCGCAAGATTCTGGATGCCCGCCCAGCCACATCGGCAGGCGAAGCGCCGCGCCCTCTTCCCGGTGCGCTGGCGCTCGACCCCTACTCGCCTGAACAGGTCGACGGCGCGCTGCTCGCTTATGACATGGTGATTTATTGCATTTGTCCGGACAGCGCAACCGCGGTGCAGATCACACACCGCATGCGCCTGAACGGCTACACGCGGATTCGCGCCCTGAGGGGTGGCCTTGACGCCTGGCAAAGGCGCGGGTTTCCCGTCGAGCCACTGGTGCCGGCGGGTGAAGCGGCCATCGGCAAACGCGCACCGGCATCACACGCCGAGGCAGGCGGCACGGTGACGCTACGCGGCTTCGCCCCCCGGCGCGGCAAAAGCGCCTGGGCAGGCCCCTGAACGGTCATCCAGCCCGGCGCGCGAGCGCTGTCTCATACAACGCGTTGCCGTCGCACGTCACGCTTTATCGCGACGAGTCCTGCGCCACTGAACTTCCCGCCGACACCGCCGACCTGACCCGGTTGCGCCCTGCCGCCTTGGCCGCGTATAGCTGCCGGTCGGCGGCGGCCAGCAGATCGAGCGCGTTCGCGCCGTCCGCCGGCACACAGGTCGAGCAACCGATGCTCACCGTGATAGCGATCACCTCACCGTCGCGATGCACGACTCGCAGACTCTGCACCTTGCTGCGAATCTGTTCCGCGACGTTGAGCGCGCCTTCGGCTGTCGTATCCGGCAAGATAACGGCAAACTCTTCGCCGCCGTAGCGCGCCACCAGATCGACCGGACGCAGCACCGTGGCGGAGATGCATTCGGCCACGGCGGTCAGCGCCTCGTCGCCGCTTGCGTGGCCGTAGACGTCGTTGAAATGCTTGAAATGATCGATGTCGATGAACAAGGCCGATAGCGACTGCCCCGAGCGCCGCGCGCGCCGCCATTCTTCGTCGAGACGCTTGTCGAGCACGCGGCGATTGCTGAGCCCCGTCAACGGGTCCGTCGCGGCCAGTCGCACCAGCGCCGCCTGCGCACGGGATTTGTCGCGCAACGCGAAAGCAAGCAGCCACGAGACCATCACGAACACCGCGCCGAAAGCGAGCGTCAACACGCCGGCAATCGTGCTGCGACGCCGCCACGGTGCGAGCACTTCATCCACGGACGGCGCAACCGCGGCAATCAGCGGCGTGCCCGGCACACGTGCGTAGGTGAACATCCGGCGCACGCCGTCCACCGCCGAGATGGCGATATACGAGCCCGAGTTATGCGCGGCCATCACCTGAAAGGTCGGTGACTTCGCTATGCTCGAGCCGATATCGCGCGAGGAAAACGGCTTGCGCGCGAGCAAGGTGCCGTCGTCCATCACGATGAACACGGAGCCCAGTTCGCCCGTGTTGATCCGGTCCAGCAGATGCTGAAAATACTCGATGCGTATCGCCAGCAGCGCAACGCCGCCAAACCTGCCATCGGCTTCATTAATGCGCCGCGTGAGACCGATCGAGAGCTTGCCGTCGCGCAGCCGCGAGCGGTACGGGTGCGATAGATAGAGCCCTGCGGCCGGATTGCGTTGATGCACCAGAAAGTAGTCGCGGTCGCCCAGGCTCACTGAGGCGTCGATCTCGTCGTTCTGCGAGGCGAGCACCCGACCGTCCGGGCCGAGTACATAGGCGCCGCCAAGGTAGGCCGCGGTGGTTGCGCGATCGAACAGCACGGCCCGCCGCAAGCCGGGAGGCAGGGTCCACGTGCCCGGATCGCGTGCCCCGTCCACCATTGCCTCCAGCGACAAATCGTAAATCTCGACATTTCGTTCGAGATCGGTGGAAATGATCGAGACGAGGTTTTGTGCCGTTTCGCGCGCATGGTCGAGCGCGTCGGCGCGGCCGCTGCTCAGCGTCAGCAGCGTCAAACCGGCCATCGCCACGGCAACCAGCGTGCCGGCCACGCCCGCAAAAAACGGATGGTTGCCGACATAGCGCGCCACATCGGTCCCACCGGCGCGCGACATGAATCGCAACCGTCGACGCCGCGAAAGCGTTTGATGTGCCACGTGCGCATCGCCTCCTTCGCAAAAGGTCCACCCGGCGGATCAGTCCCGACGCATAGCCAATCGGCTTACTTGGGCCGCTTCGCCTGGGCGCGCGGCCGCTCGCCGCGCCAGATTACAGTTTGCGCAACAGTCCCGCTGCCGCGCGCATCCGGCGTTTGCGCTCCTTTCTGAACCAGCGAAGCGCTGCGTCGGTGTCGCCGGATCCAGCTAGCAAGTCCACGTTGTCGCGCAACAGCATTTCGCTCGCGACAATATCGTTGAGCGTACCGAAACGCTTCTGAATCCGCTTTAACCGCTTCAGCACACGTTTGTGGTTGCCGCTCAAAACCGGCTCGAAAAACTCGAGCAGGTAGCGCACTTTTTTCCCGGCCTTTCTGACGTCGTGGAAGGCAGTGTAGTTGGAGCGCTTCGCGCGAGACGCGCGTTTTATGCGTTTTTTTAGCGAACGTTCGGAAGCAGCCACCCGTTGCTCGACGAACGTTTGCAGCGGCACCCGCTCGTGAGCCGTGTTCAGTTCCTTACTGGCGCTGCTCAGCGCGTCTTGCAACAGACGTTTGACGCCCGCGTTCGAAAGCGTTTCGCGACTTGTCGCCAACGCGTCGCCGCGCACCGCCTGGAGTTGCGGCGACAACTCGGGCGCAATGCGCTCGTTGCCGGCAATCAACGCGATCAGAATGTCCCAGTCGCGCGTCTTGCCGGCTGCCGTCGCCAGATACTTGTACAGCGCGCGTTGGCGCGTATTCCCACCTTTTTCCAGCAAGGGTTCGAACGCCCACCACAGCGAGCGCAACCGCCGCAGCGAGACGCGCAGTTTGTGCAGCGCTTCGGGCGACGCGTCTTCATGCACCTCATTGGCATGTTCGATCGCCGCATCGACAAGCGGCGCCGCATACGACGCAAAGGCCGCCTCGGCAGATTGCTCTGCTTCGGCCGGTTCACGATCCGCAGCCTGCTTGCCGACCTTGCGACTTGCTTGCATCACCGCACGTCCTTCAAAGGCCCATTTATGTCAGCCTAGCAAAAAAAGGTCCCAGTGGATATCCGCCCGCGCGTCACCTAAACTGCACGACGATGGCCTACGGAAAATGCACGTTGCATGAGAAGCAATCCGTAGTGCGCCACCTCGGCCACCTGAATCGCGCGAGCCCATACGAGTCTGCATGCGACCCTCGCGGGAGTTGAACCGGACCCGCCATTCCACGGCACACGGTGCATTTCACGCCTAGTTATTTTCGGACCACTTATCATTCCTGCGCGCCGTGCAATCTGCGGCTTACCCCGCAACGCCAGTCTCCACACACTTCTCGCGAACCCGCCCCGCATAGCTGTCACGCCATTGTCATCATTGCGTCACACAGGCACCGCAGGATCGGCAGTTCCGCGACAACTTTCTTTTGGGGCATACGCCATGCCGGAACTTTCGTACCCGCAACCGGGCGCTGCAAGTGAAAAGGGGCGCAGTATCGGCCTTATCATTTTCCTCGTCGTGATTGCGATCGGCGCCGTTTATTGCGCCATGCACCTGGCAACCGATCTACAACCGGTTCGCGAAGGCTCGGTGCTGCCCTACTTCCTGCTCGGTGTTGCACTCCTGATCGCGCTCGGCTTCGAATTCGTCAATGGATTCCATGACACGGCCAACGCAGTCGCTACCGTGATCTACACGCATTCGCTCGCACCGAACCTCGCGGTGGTCTGGTCCGGTGCGTGGAATTTCCTCGGTGTGCTGACTTCAACGGGCGCGGTCGCGTTCGGCATTCTGCAACTGCTGCCGGTCGAGCTGATTCTGCAAGTGGGCAGCAGCGCGGGTTTCGCGATGGTGTTCGCACTGCTGATCGCCGCGATCATCTGGAATCTGGGCACCTGGTATTTCGGACTGCCGTCGTCGAGCTCGCATACGCTGATCGGCTCGATCATCGGCGTAGGTCTGATGAATCAACTGATGCACGGCGCGAGCGGCACGAGCGGCGTGGACTGGAATCAGGCGCTCGGCGTGGGCAAGTCCTTGCTGTTTTCGCCGCTGGTCGGCTTTCTCGCCTCGGCGTTGCTGCTGTTGATCCTCAAGGCCGTCGTGCGGATTCCCGCGCTGTATGCGGAGCCGAAGGGGAAAAAGCCGCCGCCGTTCTGGATTCGCAGCCTGTTGATTCTGACCTGTACGGGTGTTTCGTTCGCGCACGGTTCGAACGACGGGCAGAAAGGCATGGGCCTCATCATGCTGATCCTGATCGGCACGGTGCCGACGGCGTACGCGCTGAACAAGGCCGTCACGCCGGCGGAAACGCAAACCTTCATCGCCGTGGCTCAACACGCCGCGGACACGCTCGGCAAGTACACGCAAGGCGTGGCGCCGTCCGCCGATCCACGCGCCGAAGTCGAAGCGTACGTGCGCAACCGTCAGTTGACGCCGGCCACGGTGCCGGCCTTGCAGCAACTCACCACGTTGATCGGCCAGCAGGTCGGCGCATCGGGATCGATGGCTGCCGTGCCGCAAGCTATCGTCGATAACGTGCGTAACAATATGTATGTCGCGTCCGAAGCGATTCGCCTGATGGAGAAGAGCAAGCAGCCGGCCTTCTCGTCGGGCGATGCCAAAGCGATCGACAACTTCAAGGCGCAAACCGATCACGCCACCAAGTTCATCCCGACGTGGGTCAAGGTTGCGGTCGCTATCGCCCTCGGTCTCGGCACGATGGTCGGCTGGAAGCGCATTGTCGTCACGGTCGGCGAAAAGATCGGCAAGCAGCATCTGACTTACGGCCAGGGCGCATCGGCTGAAGTGGTCGCGATGCTGACGATCGGCGCAGCCGACATGTACGGCTTGCCGGTCTCGACCACGCACGTGTTGTCCTCCGGCGTGGCGGGCACCATGGCGGCCAACGGCTCCGGCTTGCAATGGGGCACCGTGCGCAGCCTGATCCTCGCTTGGGTGCTGACGCTGCCGGTTTCCATCGCGCTGTCGGCCGGTCTGTACTGGCTGTTCCGGATGGTGTTCTGAAACGGCTGAAATCGCCGGAACCGCAGTAGCCGGGGCCAATCCCGGCTACTGCGAAGATAAAAAAAGCGCGGTTTCTGCCGCGCTTTTTTATCCCACTGGGCGGGCCGAAACCCGCAACCCGCAGCCCGCTCAATAAATCTCGGGCACGATCATCGAAGGCGGCACCGGCTGACGGCTGTATTCGTCGTGATAAACCCGCGCGGGCAATTCGACCGTCGGATGCTCAATCTCGTGGTACGGCACCTGGCTCAGCAGATGGTGAATGCAGTTCAGGCGCGCGCGCTTCTTGTCGACCGCCTGCACGACCCACCATGGTGCTTCGGGAATGTGCGAGCGCTGCAGCATGACTTCCTTCGCCTGCGTATACGCTTCCCAGCGGCGCCGGCTTTCCAGATCCATCGGACTGAGTTTCCACTGCTTCAGCGGATCGTGGATGCGGTTCTGAAAGCGGATTTCCTGTTCTTCGTCAGTGATCGAGAACCAGTACTTGAGGATCTGCACGCCGCTGCGCGCCAGCATCTTTTCGAATTCCGGCACCGAGCGGAAAAACTCTTCGTACTCGTCGTCGGTGCAGAAATTCATTACGCGTTCAACGCCCGCGCGGTTGTACCAGCTGCGATCGAACAGCACCATTTCGCCGCCCGCCGGCAGATGCGACACATAACGCTGGAAATACCATTGCGTGCGTTCGCGGTTGTTCGGCGCAGGCAAGGCCGCCACGCGGCACACGCGCGGATTGAGCCGCTGCGTGATGCGTTTGATCGCGCCGCCCTTGCCCGCTGCGTCACGCCCTTCGAAAATCACCACCAGGCGATGGCCGGTCTGCACGATCCAGTCCTGCAGTTTGACGAGCTCGCCCTGCAGGCGAAACAGCTCGCGGAAGTACACCTTGCGCGCCTCGCGATGTTCGGGCGAGAAGCCGTCCGCACCGTCGATGATACGGTCGTCGACCTCCATTTCGAGCTCTTCGTCGTACGCGTCGATGAGGTCTTCCTCGAAACGGCGTTGCCGTTCTGCCATGACTTCGGCCTCGGGTCTCGGATCCAGCTCTTTCATTAGGACTCTCCTGGCAACGGAAATGATTAGGCGCGCGGCGCATACGCGTCGCGAACGGGTTCGATTATCGAAGCGCGAGGTGTCAGCCGTGTTACCGGCGCGGCGGCCACGCGTTGCTGCGAGGGATTCGCCCGCGGCCTGCGCGCCGTGTGGTGAGCCATGATAGCGACTTTTGTGTGGCTGCCCAGGCCCTAACGCAGCGGCTTCGCAAAGCTGAGTTCGTGGCCATCGGGATCGGTAATGTGAAAATAGCGCTCGCCCCACGGCGCATCGGACGGTTCGAGCGACGGCTTCAAACCCGCCGCCAGCGCCTTCCGGTAGAGCGCGTCGACATCCGAGACGTAGAGGATCACACGGCCCCACCAGTTCACCGGGGCGCGGGTGTCCACGATCAGATTCAGATACGAACCGCCAAATGCGAACGACGTGAACGCTTCGTTCGAACCGCCGAATTTGATCGGAAAACCAAGCGCTTCGTAAAACAGCACCGCGCGCGGCATATTGTGGGTGGCGAGCGTGATGGCGCTCAGCGACTCGATCCGTGGGCCGGCCGGCTCCGTCGGGTCTATTCGCGCACTTGACGACGCAGAGGCTGCGGCTGACGTGGCAGGCGAGTTCATGGCGGCTACCTCCTTGTCGACATGGTAGCGCCGGACGGGCTTGTATGGCGTAGCGGGCATTAAGGCGGACATTGAGGCTGGCGTCGCGCGACACGGGAAAGTACCCCGTAGCCGGCCTCGTCCCCCGCCGCGCCGGCACTTGAAAACCCTTCCACCGCCCCGCATCTGGATTCCCGTTTATCCGGAGCATCGCCATGGGAAGCCGTCCACGCTTCATCGATGACCTGTCGCGCGCCGCATCCGACGCCCCCGGGCCCGATCCACTCAGCGTTTTATCCGACGACGCCCTGCTCGACGCCTATTCCCGCACCGTAATCGGCGCGCTGGAACGAGTTCAGCAGGCCGTCGCCTTCATTTCTGTCGAACGCCGGCTGCCCGGCGCCCCCGCGGGGCGCGACAGTCGCGGCGGCACCGGCTCGGGCTTTCTGTTCACGCCCGACGGCTATCTGCTCACCAACAGCCATGTCGTGCATGGCGCCACCCACATCACAGTGACGCTCGCCGACGGCGCGAAATTCGACGCCGATCTGGTCGGCGACGATCCCGGCAGCGATCTGGCCGTCCTGCGCATCGGCTCGCCGGAGCCGCTGCCGCACGTCGAACTCGGCGAATCGTCGAAGCTGCGGGCCGGCCAGATCGCAATCGCGGTCGGCAATCCGCTCGGGCTCGCGCAAACCGTGACGACCGGCGTGGTCTCGGCGCTCGGCCGCTCGCTGCGCTCGAATTCAGGCCGCATGATCTACGACGTGATCCAGACCGATGCCGCGCTCAACCCCGGCAATTCGGGCGGCCCGCTGATCAATTCAGCCGGTCAGGTGATCGGCGTGAACACCGCGATCATTCCCGGCGCGCAGGCAATCTGCTTCGCCACGGCGATCGATACGGCCAAGTGGGTCATCATGCAGATTTTCGCGCATGGCCGCGTGCGGCGCGCGTACATCGGCGTGGCCGGCACCACGAGGCCGCTGTCGCGCCGCGTGCAGCGCTATTTCGGCCTGGACTCGAAAAGCGGCGTGCACGTCATGGAGATCGTCAAAGGCAGTCCGGCCGCGCTCGGCGGTCTACGCACCGACGACACGATCGTCGCGATCGATACGCTTGCGGTGCAAGACGTCGATAGCCTGCAACGCACGCTCGACGCCTCGCGTATCGACAAGCCGGTCAACGTGACCGTGTTGCGGGGCGCGCAACGGCTCGAATTGACCTTGACGCCGGTCGAGCAGACAAGCTGATCGAACCGCTGCAGAGCGGCTCAACAATACCCCACACGCCTTGAGTCTCACCGATAAAAAAGGCCTCGCACTCAATCGGGTGCGAGGCCTTTCTTCTGCCTGCGGCGCATCCGCAAAGATGCGCCGCCTGGATGCTTCTCAACGATTCAACCAAGCGTTCACTGGATCACCCGCGTCACACCACGGCCGCGCGGATCGGCTGCCGCTTCCGGCGTATCGCCGTTGACCTTGATCGCCTGAATGTCGCCGCTGAAATCCTGCCCCTTCAGCGTGTAGCCCTTCGCCTCGATCTGCTTGGCGAGTTCGCCGTCGATCGGCTTGTACGGCTCCCAGAAGATCGTGTTCGGCGGCAACAGTTGATGATGGAAACGCATTGCCGCAACCGCGTCCTGCAACGGCATGTTGAAGTCGTAGACGTTGTTGATCACCTGGAAGATCGACGTGAAGATGCGCGAGCCGCCCGGCGTGCCGATCACGAGCGACACCTTGCCGTCCTTCGTCAGAATCGTCGGGGTCATCGAAGACAGCGGGCGCTTCTTCGGTGCAATCGAATTCGCGTCGCTGCCCACCACGCCGAACATGTTCGGCACGCCCGGCTTCGCGGAGAAGTCGTCCATTTCGTCGTTCAGCACGATACCCGTGCGATCCGCCACCACACCCGAGCCGAAGTAGCCGTTGATGGTGTACGTGTTCGACACGGCATTACCCCACTTGTCGATCACCGAGAAGTGCGTGGTTTCCGCTTTCTCCGGCATCGACGTGCCCAGACCCGGCTGTACGCTCTTCGTATCCGAAGGCGTAGTCGGGTTCACCTCGGCAGCGCGTTTCGCGAGGTATGCGTCGTCGGTCAGTTGTGCGACCGGCACCTTGTAGAAGTCCGGATCGCCGAGATACTGCGCACGATCGGCGAACACGCGCTTCTCGATTTCGGCAATCAGATGCACGTATTGCGCGGAATTAAGCGTGACGTCCTTGAAGTCGGGTGCGATGTCGGCCTTCATCTTCAGCAACTGCACGAGACCGATACCGCCCGAACTCGGAGGCGGCGCGGTAATCACGTGGTAGCCATTCCAGTCTGCCTGGATCGGCTGACGCCACACCGCCTTGTATTGCTGCAGATCGGCCTTCGTAATCAGACCGTGACCGCGCATGGAAGCCGCGATCAGATCCGCCGTCTTGCCCGAGTAGAAGTCTTTCGCACCCTGATCCGAAATGCGCTGCAGCACGGCGGCGAGATCCGGTTGCTTGAAGTTCACGCCCTGCTTCAGATTACCGAAGTAGGTGTCGAAGTTGGTCTTGCCGGCAAAGTCTTTCGCTGCGTCGTCGCGGCGTTGCTGCAATTGCTCGCTGACCACGAAGCCGTCGCGCGCGTAGTGAATCGCCGGCGCGAGCACCTGCTTCCATTTGAGCTTGCCGAAGCGGCGTTGCGCCTGCCACATACCGTCGACGGTGCCTGGCACGCCGACCGCGCGGTAGCCGAACAGGCTCATGTCTTTGATGACCTCGCCCTTGTCGTCGAGGTACATGTTCTTCGTTGCAGCCAGTGGCGCACGCTCGCGATAGTCGAGGAAGTACGGCTTGCCGTCGACATATAGTGTCATGAAACCGCCGCCGCCAATATTGCCCGCTTCCGGATACGTCACGGCAAGCGTGAAGGCAATCGCGACGGCCGCGTCGACGGCATTGCCGCCTTCCTTGAAGATCTGTTCCGCGGCGCCGGCGCTGTACTTGTCGGCGACCGCAATGGCTGAAGCGGTGAGAACTGCCGGCTGCGCTTTTTCGGGCGCTTTGGCAAAGGCCGGAGTGGCTTCGAGAAGGCCGCTTGAAACGGAGACAAGCGCGACTAGCGCAAGTCCGCTAACGGACGATTTGGCGTTGTGAAACAACTTCATTGGATCCCCTCCGAGACGACTTCTTCATCTGACGATAACGAAAGCTGCCTTGCGCTTATAACATGCGGGTCCGGCATTTGCGAAGCCGTGGCGCGCATGGGGTGCATGCTGCGGCACACAAAAAATGCGCGCTTGGCGACGCGGATTATCGTGAGCCGCGACTGTTCGAATTAACTTCGAACACAGCTACCGCGCCGCACCAAAAAAAACCCGCGCAAGCGCGAACACTCACGCGGTGCCTCTGCTGCCGCGGGCAATTTCATCGCCGGCACCTGGCGGCAGGCGCGCGGTCACCGGAATCGACAGGAACGAGAACAGGCCGACCACGAGAAACGCCGGCCAGAAGTCGGAGAACACGATAGTCGAATGACCCTGCACGTTATGCGAGATTTGCAGCACAATGCCGGCGATCGTCACCCCGAGCCCCAAGGAAATCTGCTGGATCACGCTCGCCACACTCGTCGCGCGGCCAACGTCGCGGCTCGAAATGTCCGCGTACGCCAGGCTATTCAACGACGTGAATTGCAACGACGGGAAGAAGCCGCCGAACAGCACCACACACCAGATCAGCCAATGCGGCGTGCCGGGAAAGAACAGCCCGTAGACGGCAATGGCGAGGCCCGCGCAACCGGCGTTGAACATCAGCACCGTGCGGAAACCGAAGCGGCTGAGAATGCGCGACGCGGCCGCCTTCATGAAGATCGAGCCGAACGCTGACGCGCAGGTGATCGATCCCGACTTGAACGCTGTCATGCCAAGACCTTCCTGCAACGCGAGCGGCAACAGAAAAGGCACCGCACCGAGGCCGATGCGAAACAGCGAGCCGCCCACCACGCTCGCATGAAAACTCGGAATGCGCAACAGCCGCAAATCGAGTACCGGCAATTCGACGCGGTTCGCGTACAGCACGTAAATCACCAGCAGCACCACGCCAATCACGCACATGCCGATCGATGCGGTATTGGACACCAGTCCGCCGCCAACCAGCGAGAGCCCCAGCATGAACAGCGACGCCCCGCTCGCCGACAATACGAAACCGGTCCAGTCGAGCCGGCCAGGATGCGCTTCGCGCACGTTGGCGATGTGTTTGTTCGCGAGCCAGATCCCCAGCAAACCGATCGGAATGTTGATGAAGAAAATCAGGCGCCAGTGCAGATACGTCGTAATGAAGCCACCGAGCGGTGGCCCCACGACCGGCCCGAGCAGCGCGGGCACGGTCAGATAGTTGACCGCGCGGATGAAGTCCGACTTGGGCACCGAGCGGAAAATAATGATGCGCCCCACCGGCACCATCATCGCGCCACCGATGCCTTGCACGAAGCGCGCAACCACGAAAGTGCCAAGCGAAGTGGACGCCGCGCACATCAGCGAGCCGGCCATGAAGATGCCAATTGCCGTGCGAAACACTGTGCGCGAGCCGAAGCGGTCGGCAACCCAGCCGCAAATCGGAATGAAGACGCCGAGGCCAATGACATAAGCCGTCACGGCAAGCTTGAGGGTGATGGGGTCCTGGCCGAGATCGCGCGCCAGAACTGGCAGCGACGTCACGATGACCGTGCCGTCCACGTTTTCCATGAACATCGCACACGCGACGATCAGCGGAACAATGAAAGTGCCTAAAGCGAGAGGCATTGGCATGACGGCGGGTTGCAAGGCCGCCGATGTAAAGCGGCAATTATCGCACTGCAACGACAACAGATGTTGCTAAACAGCGTCCTTTCGCATTCGCGCTAAAACGCGGCTTGCTATCCGGTACTGAATCGTTGAGCGCGCAACGACGCAGCACAGCCTACGAAAAACAGGAGTAAAAAGAGAAGAAAACGCGAAGCGATGATGAGCCGGAATATAGCCGGCTCATCATGCCATTCAGAAGCGCTTCAAAAACAGCGCCGAGGCAGAGCTCAGCGTGACGCGCTGACCAGCGGTTGCAACGACGGCAGAATTTCGGTGCTGGCGCGAGCGACGTCGTTCGGGAAGTCGATCTCGATCCACGGCGAGCCGGTCACGTCAGCCGTGTCGAATACCTGGCTGCGCTCGAGCAGCAGGTCGCGCACCGCTTCTTCGTGCGGCATATTGGCCCGGCCGCTCTCGACGTAACCCGCGACGATCTGCGTGAAACGTTGCGCGGTTTCCTGGCGGAAACGGAAGAATCCCACCGATTCGCCGATGGTGTCGTACTCGAGATTGACGGCGAGTTGCTTGCGCAACTCGACCGGCACGCCGTCTTTCAGACACAGCTTGACGGGCTCGTCGCCCGCTTCGAAATCACGGTCGATCAACAAACGGTTGACCGTTTCGCCCGCCACCAGCGCGTTCAGAATGCGCTCGTCGTAAAGCACGTCGGCATCCATCAGCAGCACGTCGCCGCCGCGCGTGAGCGCCTCGGCCACCGTGTGCACCGTCAGCACGCTACCCAGGTCGTAACGCGGGTTCAGCACGGTTTCCACCTGATGCGGCCAGTTGATGCGCTCCAGTTCCGCCTGCACCGATTCCGGCTGGAAACCGAGCGCCAGCACGACCTCGGTCACGCCGGCGGTTTCAAGCATCTGCAGATGCCGTTCGAGCAGGCTCATGCCGTCGAACTGCAACAGGCACTTCGGGAACTGTGCCTGCGGCGGTTGCTGGAGACGCAGGCCTAGGCCCGCTGCGAGGATGATGGCACGCATGCGCAGTCCTTTGAAAAAATTCGGAGATTAATCGACAACCGGTACGCGCCCGGTGGCGCGCCGCCGTTGCCAGTTTCGTTCGCTGAAATGCAACACCAGCAGTCCCGGCAAACCCAGCAGGATTTCACGTGCGCGCTTGGCGAGCGACAACGCCAGCGCCGCATCCGGCGGCAGGCCCACGAGCGGCGCAAGCAGCAGATAGCCGCCTTCCTGCACACCGAGCGAGCCCGGGATCATAAAGGCTGCGCCACGAATCGCTTGCCCGAGACTTTCGAGCAGGAGTGCGTCGACCCAGTCGACCGGATGACCGAGGAAGCTCAGCGCGAGCCACACTTCGACCGTGCCGACGATCCAGCCCACCAGGCTCAGCGCAAAGCTCGCCGCAACGCGGCCGCGCTCGCGGTAGATGCCCTGCACGGCCGCGTCGACGGCTTCGGCGCGCGTCATCAGCGACGACCAGTCGCGTTTGCCGAACACCTTGGAGACCACGCCCAGCAGACGCCCGAACAGACCGCGCCGCTGCGCGTAATAGAAACCCGCGATCATCGCACCCAGCACGCCGGTGGCAATGAACGTGGCGGTTCGCAGATCGTGAAGCGCGCCATGTGCGGCGTAAGCGCCGAACAGCAGTAGTCCGAGCAGCGCGAAAACGATTTGCGCGAGCGCTTGCGCCGTCGTGCTGACGGTAATGGCGGCCGCCGCGTCGCGCATGCGCATGCCGCGCTGGGACAGTTGCCGCACCATCACCACGGGGCCGCCGATCTGGCCGGCCGGCAACAGGCTATTCACCGATTCGCCGATCCAGCGTGCGAACACCGCATCGCGCAGCGTGACGTCATGATGCACACCGTCGTGCCGGCGCCGGAACAGCACCGAGATCGCACCGGCATCGAGCACCAGCGGCACGACGTGAAACGCCGCGACCAGCACAAGCCCCCAGCCAGCCGCGGCCAGCGCCGAGGCAACGGAGCCGAAACCCTGCCACGCGAGCAGGCCGACAAAAAGCGCCGTCCCGATCGACAGCAGAATCAGAGCCGCGCGTGTCATGCGTGGCCCTTGCCGCGCTTCGTCATTTGACGGAAGACCTGACGGAAACCGAAGTACGCGATCGCGTCCTTCATATTGGAGACGAAACGGCGCCACGGCCGCATGTTCGGATCGGTGACGTATTCGAAAGTCAGCGATACACGCATTTCGTTCGCGCCAGCCGGCGTAATGCGATGCCGCAGCTTGTCGCCGTCGAAGAACACCAGGCCGCCCGGCGGAATCTGCACCGAGCCCGGCTGGTCCGGCACGTCCGGATTGCGTGTGTGCAATTCGTAGTCGAGCCGGCACGACGATTCGTCGATCACGCCGAGCAACAACGTGTAGCGGCGGCCGTCGTAGTACGAGGTATCGTAGTGCCAGCCGATGTGGTCGCCGGCACGCGTGTAGTAATACAGCGCATACGCATGCGGATCGTCTCCGGGCGACACTTGCAGCTTGTCGCCGCTGAGTTGCTCGAGCCAGCCAATCAGTTCCTTCGACCGGTACAGCTCGGCGATGAACGGCGCGAGGCGGTCGATCGTATGGCGGCTCACGCTGCCGCCCTGCTTGTGGCCCGGCAGATAGTTGCGGTTCACTTCGTCGAGCAGACCGCGCGCACTCTGCACGAGCTGGTCAGTGACTTCGGGCGCGAGAAAATCTTCCAGATACAGGAACGCGCCCTGCTCGGCGAAATCCCTGGAGAGCCGCGGCATGTTGAAGCTCCGCGTGCGGCCCGCCACCGCGCGATCGGCATTCGGCGCAGGCGTGGCCGGCGTAACCGGCGAGCGTTCAACTGAGATTGGCGCGATCACGTCGTCTTCGGCGTGCATACTCATTCACTGGCCCACATTTGACTGGTTTCAGGTTCCTTGGCAGGGACGGCCGCCAGGCGGGCGGTGCGGCGCGAAACGCGCCAGTAATCGACCACGACCCAGGCAGCAAAGAGCGGCGCACCAATCGACGCCACCACCACGAACGGTGTGACGACGCTCGTCAGCGTGACGATGGGCAGCAGATACAACACGTCTTCGGTTTCGAATCCGCCAACCGAAGCCTGTTTGGTGCCCGCCTTGCCCGCCATGTCTTCGATGCGCATGCGCAGGAAGAAAATCAGGGCGACCGCAACGCCGGCCACGGCGCCGAGCCATCCCGGTGAAACTTTCAATGCGCCGACATGTGTCGTACCGATTCCCATGCCGACGAACAACATGACAGTCACGAGCGCGTCACAAGCCAGATCGTAAAAATGACCGATCCGGCTCGATTTTCCGCCGATGCGCGCAAGCTCGCCGTCCGTGTGGTCGACGAAGTTCGACAGCACGATCAGAAAGGCGCCCGCATTGGCTGAGGCAAATCCGCCGCGAGCGAGGCACAGCGCGCCCGCCACGCCAATTAGCAGGCGCAGCGTGGTCAGATGGTTCGGCGTAACCCACGTGTTGACGAGCGGCGTGACAAGCCGGCGGGCGAGCCGCGCATCCCATGTCCTCGGGGCCGGAACGTTCAACGGAATTTTTGGTCGGGAATTCATAACCCGGAAATATATACGGGATCGCGAAAGCGTGCTTTATTCCTTAACGTTTTCTTAAGGCCTCGCGTGACCCTCAAGTGCCGGCTGGTGGGCAAAGTATGCCGAATCACGTTAAAGTGCGAATCCAGTTGCGCCTGTCATGACGGATCACTTCGATGCGCAACGTTTTTTGGGTCGCGGCATTTGGCCGCCACCCGTTGCGAACACACTACATCGAACGCAGGTCGTTATTCACGCTTATGAAATGCCTGTTTTTCTCTGCACTCCTTGCGCTGACCACCGCGGCGCTGCCGCTTACCAGTCACGCCGCCGCTCTCGACACACCGCTGACCTGCAATGAAAGCGGTCATCAGTTCATTGCCGATCTCGCCCAGCAACAGCTGATCGACCCGAAGCCGACGCGAGTCGAAAGCAACTCCATCAATGCGTTTTCGCCGACCCGGGGCGCCGACCTGACCGCCTACGGCTTTCACGTTTTCGCGGTGGTCGGCTACGAAAAAGACGACCCGATGTTTCGCGTCGGCGATGGCGAGCCGGTAGCCCGCTCGGCCTATGGCGTGGTGGTGTTCGGCAGCGAATCCAAAGTCCAGAACGCGCTCACCGAAGGCGGCAGCACGGCGATCGTGCACCGGGTGGCGCCGCTCATCACGGCGATTTTCTGCAAACGGAGTTGAGGCGGGCGGCCCGATGCCGCCCGGCACCGCCACTCCCTACAGCTTGATCCCCGCCGGATCCGCCGTCAGATACCCCACCGTCGCGCCAAAACGGTCCTTATAGTTCGCCCGCACGAGCGGATCGAGCGTCGATTGGACCTTGTCGTGCAACGGTGTTTCCCAATCGCCGACGTGCTGAAAGTTGCTCATCACGTAAGTCCAGCCGTTGATTTCGTCGACCGCGTGCAGGCCCGTCGACTCCGCACCCGCCGGGCACGACAACACGCGCGCGAGCGTCTTCGTGTCGACGTTGTAAGCCCACAGGAAATTGTTGACGTGCATGCCGCTGTCTTCGCCGATAAACAGCGTGCGCAGTTTTTCGGAGAACTTCAGGTTGTCCGGATTCGCGATGCGATCCGCGTTCGCCGTGTTGCCGAGCGCGTCGGCGGGCGACAGATCCTCGCCGACCAGCGCCGCGGGCGCGGCCATCTCGACCGGCACCCACTCGCTGTTGATCGCGCCGCCGCTGCGGTCGCGCTGGCCGCCCTTCATGTTCAGCGCGTAAACCGCACCGGCGTTGATGACCTTGTCGAGCGCAATATCGGTCGACGCAGCGTTACCGCGCACCATCGATTTCTCGATGCGCGACATCGCGGAATACAGCACTTTGTCCTTGATATTGACCGTCGTGCCTTCGAGCTTCGTGAACCCCATGCTGCCGCCCGCCAACGCGGCGTAGCGGTGCGTTTCGAGGAAGGTCGCCGCCTTGACCATGCCCGGCTTGACGCGCACCCAATTGAAGGTGCCGTTGTAGTTGATCTTCGTGTAAGTCGAATCGGCGGGATCCCTGGTCGCAATGTCCACGATGTCGCTCGCGCGCAACTGGTTGGCGAGCGCCTCGATTTCGTCGCTGGTCGCGTGGCCCAGATTGATCCAGGAGAGCGTCGCCGCCCCCGCGCCGCTCGATGAGGTCTGCGTCCACTTCGCCACATACAGCGTGCCGGCCGACAGATCGGTCTCGCGATCGGCGATGAACATGAACAGGCCGCCGTTGGTCGCGTCGTCGCCCATCAGCACGGTGCGCTTGTCCGGCATCACCTGAATCAGTTCGTGCGAGATGCGGCCAAGGCAGTAGTGCTTTTTGATCGTGCCGGTGCCGTCGGGATTCACGGTCACTTCCGGCAGATGGCCATAGTGATAAGGGTTGGCCGTGGTTTCGTCGCCGAACAGACTGCGGCTGAAGCCCTTGAACTGGCTATTGGCCGCGATCGTGGAAGCGTCCGGCTCGTATTCTTCACTCGACAGATGCGTATTCCACGGCGACAGGCTCGCGCCGCATGTGATCCACAAGCCATGGGCCTTCGAGGTATCCACGTTGGAATAACCCGCCAGAGTGAGCTTGCCGGTAGCCGGGTCCTGATCGAGCGTGAGCACGGCAATCGGCGAAGGCAACTGGCCGTACATCGACTTCAGGCTCTGATCGCGGGTCGTGTACTCGAACTGCACGACGGCAAATACCGCGTTGCCCTTGAGTCCCTTGACCGTCGGCTTGTCGAGGCGGATCAGCGAGCTGCCGTCCGGACAGTCCGAATAGAACTGGCGCTCCTTACCCGAAACGGATTTATCGATGATCGGCTGATTGTTGATGTCGAAGTAGCCGCCAGCCAGGATCGTGCCGCCCTTGATGTTCGGCACCATATCGCCGGTCACGAAGAACGGCTGGTAAGCGAGCTTGAACGAGCGGCGGCTGCCGTCGCTCAGTTGCACCGTGAGGGTGGAGCCGACCGTGGTTTTCGCCATCGCGGCGGGCTCCGCCAGCGTCGGCGCGGCCATGGCGCTGAATGCCGCCGAGACGAAGTTCGCCACCGGCTTGACCGGCGTTGCCAGGTCGTTGCCGCCACCGCAGGCGGTCAGCATCGACGCCGTTGCGAGGCCGCCTAACGGCAGCATCGGCACGCCAGTGAGTATTTTCAGGGCCTTGCGGCGGGAAAGGTCGAGCTGCTCTGCCATGTTGTCGTGATCCAGGTTTTGGGTAGCGTGGGTGATTGCACAGCCGGCACGCACTCAGATCCAAAACCGCATGGTTCACGCTCGCGCCGCTATGACGCGAGGATTCTATGAAGCCAATGTGAAAGTATATTGACAGGCTTTAGTAATATTTAATTTGGCGATTTGTCAGCAACCCGTGCTGCACCCGGTTCAGCCCGGACGGCGAAATTCGTTCTCGACCCACGCAACGGCGCTCGCCTTGCTGAGCTTGAAGTTCAGCGCGACCTGCACTTGCGCGAGCTGTTCACCGAACGTGTCGAGCGCGGTCAGCAGCGCGTACGGTTCGTCTTCGTCGGGAACGATGTCGAGCGTGATGTCGAGTTCGTCGTTACCGTCCGCGCTGGCCACGCGTACTTCTTTATGCAACTGGGCGCGCAGTTGCTGCTCGTGGCGGCGCAGCACCTCAGACGCGGTTTTCACCAGCGTGTTGAATGCCGAGGTATCGAGCGGCTTCGGATCTTTCTTGTTGCGGCCCATCGTCCACGGACCGACGAGCGCCGGTTCCGCTTCGCCGTCTTTGATCATGGCGACGGCCCAGCCTTCATCGTCTTCGTTCTTGATGACGCGCGCGGTCCAGCCGTCGTCGCGCCACAGACGCGCTTCGTGCACGGTTTCCGGCTGCGCTTCGTCAAGCTGCTCGGGGATGGCTTCGTGGATTTCGGGCGCGCCTTCCGTCGTGGGGATAGCAGGGGTGTCGGACGATGGAAGGGGGGTATCGGTCATTACAGGTTTACTCACGTTCGCGGGGCGGAAACACATCTCAAGCCTGCGATTCTACCCGCCCCGCGCGCGCTCAATCCGCCCTCTGACGAATGGATAAGCCGGTGCAAGCTCCTCGTCATGCGAAATAGTGCATTTCGTTATGTACGGGAACTTATTAATTCATTAAAAAAGTTTCAAAAAAAACGCGGCCCGAAAGCCGCGCATAAAAGATGAAAAAGACACCCCTGGTCAAGGGGTGAAGTGAATTGTAGAACCGTAATTAGCCAGGATAGACCATATGAACTGGAAGAGTGCATTGCAGAAAATAGAATAAATCAAGTCCGCTTTATGATTCGCTCAAATCCTTACCGGATATGACAAAGCGGGAACGTCGCGATCGAGCAACATCTATAATTTGACAAATAGTTACAGCGCCGCTGCATACAGATATTTTTTCTTTATTTATCCGCACTTACACAATTACAAACCGTCATTGCGAAATAGAAAAATCATTGTTGTGCCATACGCGCTTAAAGATATTAATAGCAGGAATACACTGCGCAGCGGATCGTCAGGCAGCCGGGGCAATCGGCTGCAAGCACTGGAATGCGATTCTTTACGCACTGTCCCGGAGTTATCTAAACATGAAAAAAACCCTCATCGCAGCAGGTCTCATGGGCGCGTTCGCCATCACGGCTCACGCACAGAGCAGCGTCACCTTGTACGGCACGCTGGACGCCGGCCTCGTCTACTCGAACAACCAGGGCGGTCACAGCAACTGGCAACAAGGCAGCGGTTCGGTGTCGAACACCTACTTCGGTCTGCGCGGCAGCGAAGACCTTGGTGGCGGCCTGCATGCCATCTTCACGTTGGAGAACGGCTTCAATCTGAACAACGGCCAGGACACGGAGAGCAGCACGATGTTCAATCGTCAGGCTTTCGTCGGGCTGAAGAGCGATCAGTACGGCGCGCTGACGCTCGGCCGCCAGTACGACTCCGTGGTCGATTACCTCGCGCCGCTGTCCGAAGCGGGCGCGGGCTTCGGCAACAATCTGGCCGCTCACCCGTTCGATAACGACAATCTGGACAACTCGTTCTCGATCAAGAACGCCGTGAAGTACACGAGCGCGAACTATGCCGGCCTCAAGTTCGGCGGTCTGTACGGCTTCAGCAATTCGGCCGGCCAGTTCTCGAACAATCGCGCGTGGAGTGCCGGCGCTTCGTACGACAACGGTCCGCTGAGCGTGGCGGCCGCCTACCTGCAACTGAACAACTCGGGCAGCTCGAACCTGAGCGGCGCCGTGTCGCAAGGCGACGGCACTGCGGCAGTCGCGGCAAACCTGCAGCGCACGTTCGGCGCCGGCATCAACTACACGTACGGGCCGGCAACGGCAGGCTTCGTGTACACGCACACGCAACTGGACGGCATCAGCGGCGTGGACGTCGGCGGCGTCACGCTGCCTGGCGTGGCGGGCACGAACCTGCATCTGGACAACTACGAGTTGAACGGCAAATACGCACTGACGCCGGCCCTGAGCCTCGCCGCGTCCTACACGTTCACCGACGGCAAGATGTCGGGATCGAACGGCTCGGGCGATCCGAAGTGGCACACGGTGTCGCTGCAAGGCGACTACTCGCTGAGCAAGCGTACCGACGTGTATGTGGAAGGCGTGTACCAGCACGCATCGGGCGAACTCGGCAACTTCGGTGCGAACGTGGCGGCAATCAACACGCTGGCGCCGTCGTCGACCGGCAACCAGGTTGCCGCTGCTGTAGGCCTGCGTCACCGTTTCTAAGTTGCGCTCATTGCGCTCAGTGCTCTCGTTGCGCTGATAGCACGTGTAGAGCGGCACACCCATCCGCTCTGCAGTCGAAACCGCGCGTGACACGATCACGTGCGGTTTTTTTCATGGGGCTTACGTTCTCACATTTCCACGTAGTCATAGTGACGCCACAAGCGCGCCGTGGGTATACTGAACCCGGCTGCCTTCCTCACCTCAACGCCGTTATGTCGCTACGTCGCTACGTCGCTACGTCGTAACATCGCTGCGGTTGAACGGCGGTTTCGTCGCGAAGCATGACGTTACGTTCAATCGCGTCGCGCTTCGCCCGCGCCCCAAGTTCCCGAGTACGACCGGGGACGCCGACGACCGAACCATGAAAAGACTTCTTCTGCTTGCCCCCGCTGTTGCCGTCACTGCTTTTCTCGCTGCCTGTGGTTCTTCCAGTGGTCCCGCCCGCGATGCGTCCCAACCGATGATGTACGTGTCTTCGCAACGTGCCCCTGCCTATATCGCCGATTGCCTCGAAGGCAAGCTGTCGCGTGTGCGAATGTCGCGCGTCGGCGGGGCGACCGAGATCGCCGTCGGTTCCGATTCAAACACCTCGTATTTCGTCACGCTGACGCCGTACAACGCCGGCTCGGTCATCAAGGTGATGCGTCCCGCGAATGCACCGGACGATCCGCCTGAACCGGAAATGCGCTTCGACATTGCGCGCTGTGCGACCTCCTGAGTTTTGGGTCGCACGGCTGCGTCGTTGAAGACCGCTCTCAAGGTCACGCCGATACGTGATTTTTAATTCACGTGTCGGCTATTTTTTTATCCGTTCATCTGCGAATATAGCCGCCCCCTGGCTTTTATCCGGCGCGCTGCGTCGTGAGGTTCGATGGCATCCAGCAAAGCACATCACGCGACCGGATTCGCGGCCGGCGTTATCGCGGCGGCGGTCGTCGCGCGCGTCGGTGGCGGCGGCTCGTTTCATATCGGCGTGCTGTTGAGTTTCATCGCCGGGGTGGCCGGGAGTACGGCGCCGGACTGGCTGGAAGTGGCGTGGTGGTCACGCGCACGAAGACTGTGGATCACCCATCGTACGTTGACGCATTGGGGGGTGGGGTGGGTCGCGTTGCTTGTGGTTTCTTATCACTGGCTTGGGCGGTCTGGTTATGCTGCGCCGGGGTTCGGGTTTGCTTGCGGTGGGTTGATGCATTTGCTGGCCGATTGGCCTAATCCGCTTGGTGTGCCGTGGGTCGCCGGGCGGCACTCATTGAAGCTCTGGAATAGTGGGCACTGTGATTTGATTGTTGTTGCGGCTTCGTGGGTCGCGGCTTTCTTTGTTGGGGAGCATGTTTGGGTGCATGGGGTGCACGGAATGCTCGGGGTTTCGGTTTTGCGGGGATGGGGGTGGCTTTGACTCGCGTCTTTGGGTTTTTGGCCTTTCCTTGTTGTGTTAGCGGTCTATTAGCGTTGCCCCTGTGCGGGGCGGCACCTACTTTTCTTTGCCTGCCGCAAAGAAAAGTAGGCAAAAGAAAGCGGCTTTACACCGCCAGCTCATAAGCGGGTCCCCTGGCTTGAGGGGGTAGTGGTGCATCTGGAATCTGTGTTCTCGCACATTCCGCCTCAGTGACAAGGCAGTCATACTTCCGGCGGCGCTGCGCGCGCCGTGGCGGTTGTTCAGCCCCCCCTCCTGTGCGCCCCCTTCTTGCGGTTATGCTCGTGTCGCCGATGCGTAGTTCGCCGGTGTAATCCCCAGCAATCGGACGAAAGCCCTGGTCATGTGGCTCTGGTCGGCAAATCCGGCGGCAGCCGCGGCCTCGGCCAAGGTCGTTCCGCGGGCGATCAGTTGCCTCGCAAGCATCACGCGCCGCTGCATCCGGTAGGCGTGCGGCGGAAGTCCCGTCTCATGCGCGAAGCCGCGTAGTAACTGAAAACGACTCATGCCACTGTCCGCCGCCAGATCGGCTAGCGTGAGCGGTGACGAAGGGTCGTCGTCGATGCGAGCCCTCGCTCGTACAATCGGGCTCAACGACGGCAATAGTCGCGAACGTGCATTCGCGCTCGCGTGCGTTCGGATCAGATACCCAAGCAAATCGAGCATCGCCTCCTCCCGCACCAGATCGTCCGGCACGGTTTGCGCTTCCACCGATACCGCGAACAGACGCTCGAACAACCTCTTCAGCAACGGATCGTGTATCGCCGGTTGCGTTAGCTCGATCTCGTGCGCAGCCGCACCGCTCAGCTCGACAGCAACATCGGACAGCATCGAAGGCTCGAAGTACAACATGCGCCATGCCCGGCCGCGCTCGTCGAGCGGGCTGCCGTCGTGCACCTCCCCCGGATTCACCATGATCGCATCGCTCGCCCGCGCTTCAACCACGCCGCGCCCACTCGACGATCGATGCCCGCCAGCCACGATTACGCCAACGCCGAACCGGTCGTGCGAATGACGCGGAAACGAATGCGCCGTTTCCGCTACCGTCGCCTCAACGCCGGCAATCGCACAACGAGGCATGTGAACGCGGCCGTGCGGCATGGTTCGCCTTGTCAGAAATTAAGGAGCGTGCGGCGCGGCGCAACACGCGCGAATGTGCGCCGCGATAACGCGCCGTGAGTTGCAAGTCGAATCGCAGAGCGCCACGCTACGCTGCAAAGCACAAGATGACAGGCAAGCCGCCCCGCTCATCAGCCACGCCCCTCGTCCGTGCGGTCGCTCTCACGGATCTTGCCCTGCGACACGCTGCTGCCCGGCGGCACACTATGCGTCAGCCACACGTTGCCGCCAATCACCGAACCACGCCCGATGGTCACGCGGCCGAGAATCGTCGCGCCGGCATAAATCACGACGTCGTCTTCAACGATCGGATGGCGCGCGTTGCCCTTGATCAGCGTGCCGTCAAGGTCCGCAGCGAAGCTCTTCGCGCCAAGCGTCACGGCCTGATAAACGCGCACACGCTCGCCGATGATCGCTGTCTCACCGATCACGACGCCCGTGCCATGGTCGATAAAGAAACTCGGCCCGATGGTCGCGCCCGGGTGAATGTCGATGCCCGTCGCGGAGTGCGCAATCTCATTGATGAAGCGCGCGAGCAAGGGCACGCCGAGGCGATGCAGCGCGTGCGCAAGACGGTGATGCGTCATCGCCCATACGCCCGGGTAACACAGCAGAATTTCCGTGATGTGCTGGGCAGCCGGGTCGCCGGTGAAAGCAGCCTGAATGTCGCTGACCAGCAATGCGCGAATCCCGGGCAACTGCGTGCCGAATTCCCGCGCGACCTCGTACGCACGCGCCTTCAGATCCGCATCGGGCGTCTCCCCGAACTCGGGCAGAAAGCGCAAGGCGCGCCGGATCTGTTCGGCAAGCAATCGCAACGTGCTTTCGAGTGTATGGCCAACGTAATAGTCGACCGTTTCGTCAGTCAGATCGGGGGCGCCGTAGTGTGTGGGAAACAGCGCCGCACGCAAGCCGGTGACAATGGAGATTACCGCTTCGCGCGACGGCAGCTCGCGAATGCCGAGCGGATGCCGCGTGCGGTGCAACTCCTCACGCGAGGCGCGCAAGTCCGCAACGATCTGTTCGAGGCCCCAGTTGTGGGAAGGCACGTTAGGCATAAAAGGACAGCGCCGTACGCCAGGTACGGTTCAGAGTGATTGTCCCAAGAGATTACCGCGTTTTGCCGTGGCCCGCGCAATGCGGCGCGGCTGCCCGGCATGCCGGATGCTTCAGATGGTCACGCTGCTCGCGTCGATCCAGCGCACCGCCCAGTCGCGCGCATGTGCGATAGCGGCGACTTCGTCAGGAAAACGCAAGTCGGTGGGAAAAAAACGGTTGGCGACCAGTTCGCCGTCGCTCGAGCGGGAGATGACCACATAAGGTTGCCAAGTACCATCGCCCGCGCGCGCCGGCGCGCAGTTCAGCAAATAGCCGCGATGTGTGAATGCAGCATCGAAGTGCATGTGTCACCCGCCCTGACGGCCCCGTAAGATGTTCTGAGTAGCGCGTTTGTTCATTGTCGGCCATGTAAAAACAACCGGACGCATGTCGTCAACGCATGTCGTCAATTTAACCGCGCTTCACTTGTCGGAGTAAGATCATACTCTGTAGAAAATAGGCGTCCATTAAAAAAAACGAAAGGACTGCCGGACGCAATCGCGAGGCGAAATGCCCGCATACATCAGTGCACATAACCGCGAGGCAACCGCGGCGCGCGCAGTACAAACTCACCGCACAACAAAATCGTGCGGAGCAGGAACGGGTTTTGCCGCACTTCAACCATGTCCTCTTCAACGGAGAATGCATGATGAACAGCGATATCAACAAGCCAGCAGACACCGGCCAACAACCGCGCACCACTGGCCCTCGCACGACGGAGCTGCACAACGACCGCACCCACGACAGCACGGTCGACACCGACGGCAAGAATCTCGAAGCCGCCCGCATCGCCGGCCACAGCCCGATCTCGCCCGACGAAATCACGACGAGCAACGCCACTCTGATCAACAGCGTGCCGGAGGCGCACGACGGCATGGCCGGCTTCGACAGCCGGGTTGGCGGCAATCACCTGCTGCTGGCGCTCGAACCAGGCTGCACGGTCATCGACAAGGGCATGGTCGAGCCGCAAGGACCCGATTCAGCCGACGATCCGTTTGACGATCCGCGCTCGATCCGCAGCCGTCGCGAACGCGGCCGCATTCACTACGCCCTTAATCATTTACGGCCCACTCGCGTAATCGAATTACATCGGTCGAAATAGATATTGGAACCGCGGACACTGCGGACACTGCGGACACCGCGCGTATTCGTTTGAATTGGCCCGTTTGCATCGATTAATCAGTCCATTCCAAAGCGCGCGCCGTTTGAATGACGGCGCGCATCCCGTCACGGATTAGAAACTCCGGGTTGCAGGACCTGCAAGCCGAACAGGCTATTTCCGCTCACCGAACGCCGACACAATCGACTCAGATTCATTACCCAACGGAGCAGCAAATGAAAAAGATCGTCGTGATCGGTGCCACGGGCACGGTCGGCCAGGCAGTGAGCGCAGCGTTGAAAGCGCGTCATGAAGTCATCGAAGTGGGCGCGACGCGCGGCCAGTATCGCGTCGACAGCACGGACCCGGCCAGCATCGAGCGCCTCTTTGGCGAGATCGGCAAGGTCGACGGCGTCGTCACCGCCACCGGCAAGCTGCATTTCGGCCCGCTGCCGGAGATGAGCGTCGAGCAATTCTGGGTCGGTCTGCGCGACAAGCTGATGGGTCAGATCAACGTCGTACTGGGCGCCCAGCAGTACGTGAACGACGGCGGCTCGTTCACGCTGACGAGCGGCATTGTCGGCGACGAACCGATTCGCGAAGGCGCGAATGCAACCACCGTGAATCTGGCCCTGGAAGGTTTCGTGCGGGGCGCCGCGATCGAGTTGCCGCGCGGCATCCGCATCAACGTGGTGAGCCCGACGGTACTGACCGAAGCGCTCGATGCGTTTGGCCCCTACTTCCGCGGCTTCGAACCGGTGAGCGCCGAACGTGCCGCGCAGGCCTATCTGCGCAGCGTGGAAGGCGCGCAAACGGGCCGGGTGTATCGCGTGGGGTATTGAACGCTCAGCAGGCTCGTTGAATCCCGGGCTCTCCGCCTGCGTGCGCTTGTGCCGGTTTGCGCACCGCAGCACCGGGATTCAGCACCTCAGCGCTTCTGCTCTTTCACGCGCGACACGATCTGGGTCGGGCTGACGAACTGCAGTGCAATCAGCACCCAGATCAGCGTGATCGCCATGTAGATCATCGCCATCGCATCGATCGACTGCGGGGCGCGCACACCGGTTGAAAATACCGCGTAGTACAACGCGACTACGAGCGTTTGCGTTGCCGGCCCCGCCGTGAAGAATGTCAGCTCGAACATGCCGATAGTGCGCACCAGCACCAGCAAGCCCGCTGCTAGCATGCCGGGTACCAGCAGGGGCAGCAGCACGTAGCGGAAATAGCGGAGCGTGTCGGCGCCGAAGATGCGCGCCGCCGCTTCGAGACTGGGATCGATCTGCTCGATGAACGGGGTCATCACCAGGATCACGAACGGCAGCGCCGGCACGAGATTCGCCAGAATCACGCCGCCCAGCGTGCCCGCGAGACCGACTTTGTACATCACGGTCGCCATCGGAATGCCGTAGGTCACGGGCGGCACCATCAGAGGCAAAAGGAAAATCAGCATCGCCACGCGCTTGCCCGGAAACTGCACGCGGGCGAGCGCATACGCCGCGGGCACACCGAGCACAACCGACAACACCACTACCGCCCCGACCACTTCGACCGTGACCCACAACACGCTCGCCAGTTGAAAATCGCTCCACGCCTGCGCGTACCAATGCAGTGTAAAACCCTGCGGCAACAAGGTGCCGAACCAGCGGGTCGCGACCGAATTCACCGCGACGGTCGCAATCAGCAACACCACGTTGACGAGGAAGAACACCATCGCCCCCCACACCAGCACAAGCCAGATGCGGCCCGGCACACTGGCGCGCTGCTTCATGCGCTTGCCGGGTTGCCGTGCGCCGTCGTGGTTTTCGTTCGAGGTGGACGCGGACCACGAAGCATGCGCGGCGCGATGATCGGCAGCCATCAGCCTTTGCCTCCCGTCGTCGGACCGCGGTAGAAGAAGCGGCGCGCGCCGAGCATGGCGGCAACCACCAGCAGTTGCACAAAACCCATCACCATCGCGATTGTGGAAGCGAGGGAGTAATCGTAGCTTTCAAAAGCGGCTTCGGCCGCGGCGATCGACATCACACGCGTGGGCCCGGCTGGTGCTCCCAACAGCACCGCAGACGGAAACACCGAGAACGCCTGTACGAACGACAAACACGCGGCCATCGTCAAACCTGGCACCAGCAGCGGCAGATAGATGCGGCGAAACTGCTGCCAGGGGCTCGCGCCAAGCGTGGCGGCGGCGCTCGCGAGCGTCGGATCGATGCCGGTCACGTATGACAGCGTCAGCAAAAACGCAAACGGAAAACCCGACACGATCAGCGAGATCAGCACGCCCCAGAAGTTATGCGTCAAGCGCACTTCGTCGGTATAGAGATGCAGGCCTTGCAACGCCTGCGGAAACCAGCCGTTCGGGCCGAAGTACGTGAGCATGCCGTCGGCGATCAGCACGGTACCGAGCGTAACGGGAATCACCAGCAGCGTCGTGACGAGCTTCTGATAAGGCGAATTGCGGCGCAGTGCGAACGCCACAGGAACCGACACACCGACGTTGATCAGGGTAGCGGGCACAGCAAGCTTGAGCGTGACGAGAATGGTCGGCCACATCGACGTATCGGTGAAGAACGTCAGATAGTTGGCCCACAGGCCGCCGCCGTTCATCGGTTTGAACGACAGCATCAAGCCGTACGCGAACGGATAGATGAACAAAGCGGCGATGAAAATCAGCGCCGGCGCAACCAGCCACGCTTTGGCGTCGCGCGGCGCAACAGATGCGCGTGGCGGTGACAGCGTGGGTGTGTTCATGCGGCCTCTGCGTCATAGACCAGCGTGCGCGACGGCGGCACGTGCAGACTGATGCGCTCGCCCTCTTCGAATTCGCCGGCGATGCGTGCCCACAAATCGCCGAACGCGGTCTTCACCCGCAGCAGGGAATCGTGGCCGCCGTATTCCACGGTGGTGACCAGCGCGCCGAAGGTGTTTCCCGCGTCAGGTGCTGCACGCTCCATGTCCTCAGGGCGCAACGCGACGCTCACGCGCTTGCCGTTGAAACCGGCCATTGGCGTCCCGATCAGACGCACGCCGTTCGCACTCACTGCGACCCCATCGCCCTGCGTGCCTTCGAGCACGAATTCAGCCACGTTGCGATAGCCCATGAACCGCGCGACATGCAAGTTCCGTGGCCGCGTGTAGACCTCCTTCGGCGTGCCGATCTGCTGCACCACGCCCTCTTTCATCACGACGATACGATCAGCCATGGACAGTGCTTCGTCCTGATCGTGCGTCACGTAGAGCGTCGCGCGTTCGAGTTGGTTATGGATCCGGCGAATTTCCGCGCGCATTTCAATGCGCAATTTCGTATCGAGATTCGACAGCGGCTCGTCCATCAGAATCAGCGGCGGTTCGATCACGATCGCCCGCGCAATCGCGACACGCTGCTGCTGACCGCCGGATAACTGTCCGGGCAGCTTGCGCTCATGCCCGACCAGTTGCACGAGCTGTAACGCTTCACGCGCACGGCGCATGGCTTCGCTCTTGCCGACACCGCGCATCTTCAGTCCGAAGCCGACGTTGTCGAGCACGCTCATATGGGGAAACAGCGCATAGTTCTGGAACACCATGCCGAAGCCGCGCTTTTCTGGTGGCAGCACGTCGATGCGTTTATCGTCGAGCCAGATGCCACCCCCGCTCAATGGCTGCAAACCCGCGATGCAATTGAGCGCCGTCGATTTACCGCAGCCCGAAGGTCCGAGCAGCGCAATGAATTCGCCACGCCGGATGTTCAGATCGAGATCCTGCAATGCCGCGACCGCCTGCCCTTCCGCATTCGTGAAACTGCGGCTCACCGAATCGAGCCGCAACTGTTCAAAGTGATGCTTCATGGCGATTTCCTGATACGCGTGACGCTTGACGCACGAATCGCAGCGGCAGGCTGAGAACGGATACGCGTGTTAATTCGCGGCCTACTTGGTCTTCTGCGCGCCGATATCGCTGTCCCACTTCTTGAAAGCCGCGACCATCGCGGTGGCGTTCAGCGGCAAAACATGCGGACGCTCGGCCAGCAGCTTCGCGTATTCCGGCCGGCCGTATTTCTTCAGCACGTCCTGGCTGTGCGCGGGCGCCTGCTCGATGCTCACGCCCTTGATTGCCGGCCCCGGGTAGAAGTAACCATCGTCATAGGTCATGGCCTGCTGCGCGGGCTCGAGCATGAAGTTCATCAGCTTGTAGAGCACGTCGAGCTTTTCCTTCGGCACACCCTTTGGAATCACCATGTAGTGAGCGTCGTTCACCCACGTCATGTTGTCGAATGCCTGCACACGAAAATCCGCCGGCACGATGCCGAGCGCGCGCGGATTGATATCCCATCCGGTGACCGTTACGGTCATGTCGCGTGAGCCCTCACCGAGCTCTTTCATCACGGCCGAAGTGCCACCCGGATAGTAAGGAATGCAATCGTTCAACTGCTTGAGGAAGGCCCACGTCTTGTCCCAGCCGTGAACCGGATCTTGCGGGTCCTTGTCGCCGAGCACGTAAGGCAAGCCCATCAGGAAGGTGCGGCCCGGACCGGAGTTCGCCGGCCGCGCGTAGATCAGCTTATCCGGATGCGCCTTGCACCATTGCAGGAGTTGCGCAGGTGTTCTGGGTGGATCGCTGACTTTGGCGGGGTTGTATTCGAGCAAGGGACCGGCCGGCATATACGCGACTTCGAGGCCGTAGCCTTGTGCGAGGTCCTGCATCTTGCGCGGACCGGGCGCGTATTTATCGAGCACACCGGGGAAAGCCGCCGCATTGTCCGGCAGCAGTTTCATCCAGAGATTCTGCTCGATGCCGGCGGCCAGTGCGTCAGTGCCGGTCAGGACGAGATCGATGTCGGAGCGACCGGCAGCCTGCATCGCCTTGATCTTGCCGGGCAACTGCGGCGCGGGCGCGTTGGTGAACGTGAGGTTGGCGACCAGATTGGGATACTTCGCCTTGAAGGCCTCGAAACCCTTCTGGGTGAGTTGAAGATCGCCGGCCACGTCGACGATATTGAGCGTTACCGGATCGGCCGCGTGCGCGGCGGGTGCAAATGCGGCGCTTGCCATGAGCGTTACGGATACCAGCCTGAACGCCAACCTGCCTGAAACAGTCATTGCGTCTCCTCGCTTCCTGGTATGAAGTCCGCCGGCCAGATGCGCCGCTGGCGGTGTCTCTCTTCTACCAATGGAACATAGCGAAGCGTAACTGCCGATGTCAAGCAAATACTCACCACGGCGCTTTACCCGTCAATCTGCCCGTTTTGGCGAGGAATCCTTGTGGTTCAATGGGTTGCGCGGTTCGCCCGAGGGCAAACCCGAAGTCAGCACGCAGGTTGCATGATGAGTTGTCAGGCAACATGCGCTATCGTAGCGCAACGCCTTGCGTATTCAGCCGCCCTGGACGCCCTGCGTATTCACATAGAGCGAATACAAGCCGTGACTCGCCGCCATGAACAAGCGGTTGCGATGGCGTCCGCCGAAGCACACGTTCGCACAGCGCTCCGGCAACGCAATGTGGCCGATCGGCTCGCCTTGCGGCGTGAAAACGCGCACCCCGTCGAGTTCGTCGGTGCCCATGCCCCAGCCGCACCAGAGATTGCCATGCGTATCGACGCGAAAGCCGTCGGGTGTGCCTGCGCCCGCGTCGATCAACACGCGGTTGTTCGACAGCACGGCGCTATCGCCACTTATGTCGACGTCGAAAGCACGAATCTTGCGCGGCTCGCCTCGCGATTCGACGATGTACAGCACCGATTCGTCCGGTGAAAACGCAAGACCGTTCGGGCCCAGCACGTCGTCGGCGACCACGGTCACTTCGCCGGATTGGCCGTCGATGCGATACACGCACGCAGGCAATTCCGACTCCTGCTGCTCGCCCTCATAGAAGCTGTCGATGCCGAAGGTCGGGTCGCTGAACCAGATCGAACCGTCCGACTTCACGACCACGTCATTCGGCGAGTTGAAGCGCTTGCCGCGATAACGCTCGGCGAGCACGGTAATCGAACCGTCATACTCGGTGCGCGTGACCCGCCGCGTCAGGTGCTCGCAACTGACAAGCCGGCCCTGACGGTCGCGTGTATGGCCGTTCGCATTGTTCGACGACTGGCGAAACGTGGTCACGGCGCCATTCGTTTCGTCCCAGCGCAGGGTGCGGTCGTTGGGAATGTCGCTCCACAGCAGATAACGGCCGTCGCCGAACCAGACCGGCCCTTCCGACCAGCGTGCGCCCTGATACAGACACTCGACGGAAGCGGACGCCAGGATCAACGATTTAAAGCGCGGATCGAGCAGGCGAATGGAGGGATCGGGATAGCGGCGACTGGTGTCGGTCATGCTTAGGCTTTGGATGATGAAGGTTGATGAGAAAAGCAAGCCGATGCCGGCCAGCAGGACCTGCGCCGCACGATCGATCTTCGCATGATGCTCGGACAGCGTTGAACTGGATAGTACCGCCCCGCAATGCTGTCAGACAACCTGGGCACAGGCGATGCCACACAAGCCCGACCCGAAGCCGATAAGACGAAGGCGAAGTTGGCAAAGCCGGTCAGGCGCTTTTGTATGACAATAGCGCCTGACCGGCATGAGTGAATGATCGCAGGCCAGGCGGGAATTGACGATCGGGAAATCGCAGTCGTTTCGCCTGGAATCCGGATAAATGTCGTTCAGTGGTTTGACGGTAATGTTGCCAATCAAAAGCATCAAAACCTGCACCACGAGAAAATTACCCACTTTTTCGACCCGTGAATGTTAATCGGGTCAAAGAAATCCGTTATAAAGAGCAATTCGTTCGCCTCTTCGCAGAACCCGCGCTGGTGCTGTTTCTTTAGAAATCGCGCTCGGCTTGCGGAATAATTTTTAGTGATAGATTGTGAAGATAAAAACAGCCGGGCGGATCACCGCACCGCAATTAACCGCAACGGGATGTTTGCGAGTCTGAGAGAACACAAATTGTCGCTACATTTTATCGAGGAAATGGCGCCACTACTGAACGCCGCGGATGAAGCGGAATGGTTCGGTGCGATTGCGGGCCTTGCTGAAACGTGGGGCTTCGACAAGCTGTTGATCGCCATGTTGCCGCGTCCGACCATTCGCCTCGAAGATGCCTATGTGCGGAGCACCTACGCACCAAAGTGGCGACGCACGTACGACGAACAGGGTCTCGTCCACATCGACCCGACAGTCTCGCATTGCGCAACGCGTGCCACGCCGCTGATCTGGTCGCCAGACATTTTCACCACGGCACAGCAACAGTCGATGTACGAGGAAGCCCGCTCGCACGGCCTGCGCGCCGGTGTCACTTTGCCGATTCATGGACCAAACCAGGAAGCCGGCATGATGTGCTTCGTCAACGACAGCAATCCGTCCGACGCATTCTGGCGCCATGTCAACGTTGCATTGCCAAACCTGGTGTTATTGCGCGATCTGGTGATCGATACCAGTCAGCGCCATCTGAATACGCACACTCAGACTCTATTACCCAAGCTCACGCCTCGCGAACGCGAGTGTTTGAAATGGACCGCGCGCGGCAAATCCACGTGGGAAATCTCCCATATCCTGAGCTGTTCGGAAGCCGTGGTGAACTTCCACATGAAGAACATCAGGACGAAATTCGGTGTGAATTCAAGGCGCGCGGCGGCCGTAATCGCCGCGCAGCTAGGACTTATTGACCCGGGTTAAGCAAGGCGGCGGCGTCACGGCTGTACAAGACCCGTTCAGCCCGGCCCAGATCCGCGTCCGAAACGGTTTTGGTGAAATAGAGGCCCAGCAGGATCGACACGGGCGCCGGAATCTCCGCGCCCGATTCGAACCGGCTGCCACGCGACTGCGTCACGCCAAAGCGTGCCCAGAAGCGGCGCTGGCTCTCTTTTTTCTTCTTGCGGTAGGCAATGATCAGAACCCGATCCACCACCGATGAAGGCTCCGCCGGGCGGCTTTGGACGGAGGGTTGCACCTGCCAGTGATTGTCGAGAAGTTCCATTTTTCGGTCCGGTCGGTTGAGTACTGAGGCTTGTCTCGAATTCTGCGTTATCCGATAAGCATCCACACCTATCCAGGTAGGTAGGTGGCAGAACGATTCAAAATGCATAAGTTTTCTTGCGTATTGGGTACCCCAACACGTTCAGGAGAACGTCATGCAAACAGCGATTCGGATTGGAATGCGGCAGGAATTTGACAATGCGGACATCAATGAGATGTACCGCTTGCGGGCCCGGGTGTTCCATGGGCGGCTCGGATGGGACATCCCGACTATTGCGGGCATGGAGATCGACGGCTATGACGCCCTTGGCCCGCACTACATGCTGATTCAGGGCGGCGACCGGCAGGTGCGGGGCTGTTGGCGTCTGATGCCAACCGAAGGGCCGAATATGCTGAAGGACACTTTCCCGCAGTTGCTTCATGGCGCGGACGCACCGGTCGGGCGGCATATCTGGGAGCTCAGCCGCTTCGCAATCGAAACCAGCGGCGAGGAGCAGTCGTTCGGCTTTGCCGACCTGACCATGCAGGCGATTCACGAACTCGTGACATTCGCCGACCGGATGGGCATCACGCGTTATGTCACGGTGACCACCACGCCGATCGAACGGCTGCTGCGCAAGACCGGTATCGATATCAGCCGGCTCGGATCGCCTCTGCAGATCGGCGTGGAGCGGGCCGTGGCGCTGGATATTGCGGTCAGTCCGAAGACCCGCACCGCCCTGTTTGGGCCGATGGCCGCCGCCGCCTGAC
This sequence comes from Paraburkholderia agricolaris, assembly GCF_009455635.1. NCBI lineage: Bacteria > Pseudomonadati > Pseudomonadota > Betaproteobacteria > Burkholderiales > Burkholderiaceae > Paraburkholderia > Paraburkholderia agricolaris. The sequence continues at coordinate 914,148 of NZ_QPER01000002.1, read as the reverse complement.
GCCTTGACGTGAAATTGGGGCGGGGTTGCGGTTGCCCGCTTGTCAGGGTGCTGTTGCCTGGACGCCACAGACGAGCGGCGAGCGCCTGTTAGTTGCGATCCATCAGGAAGATGCGCGGGATGTCAGGAGCCGAACATCCGTTCGAGCGCATTCTCGAGGTGCGCCCGCATCGCCCTCGCCGCAGCGGGACCGTCCTTGCGGCGAATCGCCTCGAGCACGGCCAGATGTTCATCCTGCACGAGCCGTTGCCGCTCCACCGTCTTCACGAGCGACAGATTGCGCGACAGGTTCATGCTGAACAGAATCTGTTCCTCGATGAACGACATGACCGTGATGAAAAAAGGATTTTTCGACGCGCGCGCCACCGCCAGGTGGAACATGAAATCGTCCTGCGCACCGATACCCCGTGTTTCTATGATCCGCTCCAGCTGATCCCACGCATGCTGGATCGCGCCGATGTCGTCGGCGTCGGCTTTGAGCGCCGCCTGCTCGGCAGCGCCCGCCTCGGTCACGATGCGAAATTCATAGCAGCGGCGGATGTCAGACAGCGTTTCGAGCGGCGCAAAGCGGCGCACATCGGGGTCCGGCCGGCGCGCAACCGTGGTGCCCGAGCCGTGCCGCGTCATGATGATCCCGTCCGCCCGCAAGCGCGCGAGCGCCTCGCGCACGGTCGGCCGTGAAGTCGCAAAGCGTTCGGCCAGTGCGTGCTCGGTCGGCAGCCGCTCACCCTCCTTATACTCGCCTTCAAGAATGCGATTCAGGATGTCGCCGTAAATCTTGTCGGGCAAGCCCGTCGTTTTGCGCTCGTTCATCAGCGGGCTGAAGCAGCTTGTCTGAATAGGTTCCGATTGTAAGGCAAACCTGCCCCTATGCCGGGCTGATCGTCGCGCTTTGGCCGGGCCGGAACGCCGCGAACGCACGCGGCACGGCGCTCATCGCGTGACACATCGCTATCTTAAAATTTGACAAATGTTTGATTTACATCCGGTCTCGATGCATCTTTTTCAGCGATCATTTAAGCTCGCATCGTAATCTAATTGTCAATGAGCCCGGCCGGCCGAATGGCCGCGGCATCCAGCCCTTTCAGACGCGGAGTTGATATGTACACACGCATCCTTGTAGCCGTCGACGGCAGCCACACCTCGCGCCGTGCGTTCGAAGCAGCGCTCGCACTCGCGAAGTCCACCGGCGCCGTCATGCAGCCGCTCTACGTCGTCGAGAACACGCCGATGTATTTCGAAGCGCCCGGCTATGACCCTTCCGTTCTGCGTAACCGCCTCGTCGAGGAAGGCAAGGAACTCGGCGCGGAATTCGCCGCGGCCATGGCTGCGCAAGGCGTTAAGGGTGAACTCGCCGTGGGCGAAGCTTCTTCGCTCGACGACGTTTCGGTGGTCGTACTAAAAGCTGCCGCTGACTTCAACGCCGATCTGCTGGTAATGGGCACGCATGGCCGCCGCGGCTTTCAGCGCCTGATTCTCGGCAGCGTCGCAGAGCGCTGCGTGCGCCAGGCGACCTTGCCCGTGCTGCTGATTCCATCCGCGGCAGGCAAACCCGACGACGGTGCCTGAACGCGTGGAGTGACGCACATGGCCATTGCGTGTGCCCGCCGTCAAGGTCGGCACATGCTGCACGCTGTCTCTAAAATGCGGGCTGAGCACGGTGACCAGGATACATAGCAGTCCATAACCACAAGCAGCAACGCGAGGGTGACATCGCTCAAGAGGCCGAACTGCATGAACGCGTCATTTTGTCGCTAAGCGAGGAGCATGGGCGGTGGGACAATCAGTCATCACCCTTACAAATGACTGAAAAACATGCTGACTCCTACCGCTGTGACTCGCTCGGCCGGCATTGCCGAATCCACTGTGATTTCGTCGCCTGCGCGTGGCGCCCGTCGTGCCGCGCCGGTGAGGGCAACCGCGCGCACCGCCGCTCGCTGTTCGAGTTGTGCGATGCGGGCGCTCTGCATGCCGCAAGGCCTGGCGCCAGACGAACTGACCAAACTCGAAGCGCTTATTTGCACCGCGCGCTCAGTGCAGCGCGGCGAAGCGCTGTATCGCAGCGGCGATCGTTTCGACAACATTTACGCGGTACGCTCCGGCTCCATGAAAACCGTCATGGCGCACCGCGACGGCCGCGAACAGGTCACCGGCCTGCGCCTCGCCGGCGAAGCACTCGGGCTCGACGGCATGAGCGATGACGTGCATGCCTGCAGCGCCGTCGCCCTGGAAGACAGCACCGTTTGCATTGTTCCCTACTCTGCCCTCAAGTCCCTGTGCCGCGAAATCAACTCGATGCAGGAACGCCTGCACAAACTGCTGGGTGAGCAGATCGTCCGCGAAGCCGGGCAGATGATGGTGCTCGGCTCACTTTCGGCAGACGAACGCGTGGCGGCATTTCTACTTGACGTGTCGGAACGCAATGCCCAGCGCGGCTATTCATCGGCGGAATTCAACTTGCGCATGACACGCGAGGACATGGGCAGCTACCTGGGAATGACGCTCGAAACCGTGAGCCGCACCCTGTCAAGATTTCAAAAGCGCGGTCTGATCGACATACAAGGCAAACACATCCGGATCGTCGACCTGGAAAGCTTGCAGAAGGTGTAAGCCGTACGCGCCGGACCTGGCCCGCGCCGCCACGTCCCGGCCCATCCGCCTTTTAAGCGCGCATTCACCTTGGCATGGCTCCTGCGAGCGGGTACAGTCTTTAGTCCGTCCCCCGCAAGGAGACCCGGCGAAATGAATCGCGACCCCGCCCCGCATCACCCGCTCGTCCAGCGCCTGATCGACGCGCGTCAAGTAACCGACGCGCTGTTTTCCATCATCAAACCCGAATTTCTGTATGACCGGCCGATCCGTGAGCGCCACCGGATCGTGTTTTACATCGGCCATCTGGAAGCTTTCGACCGTAACCTTTTCGATCAGCGCCTGTGCGATCTGCCGGCATTCGATCCGCACCTCGACCAACTGTTCGCTTTCGGGATCGATCCCGTCGACGGTGGCTTTCCGACCGATCAACCCAGTGACTGGCCATCGCTCGACGCCGTGCGCGGCTACGGGTTGCGCGCCCGCGAACAGATCGACCGCGAACTCGATGCACTGAGCGACTCGGCGCGTGTCGGGCATGAGGGCACGCAAACCGGTGCGGCCGAGCAGTTGCTGAATGTCGCGATCGAGCATCGCCTGATGCATGCTGAAACGCTCGCGTACATGCTGCATCAGTTGCCGCTTGCACAGAAGGTCGCCCCATTACGCGAGGCGGTGCTTACCCGTGCCGAACCGCGTGAGTCGTTGTCCTCGATGGTCAGCGTGCCGGCTGGCACCACGGTGCTCGGCATGGCACGCGAGAGCGGGCGTTTTGGCTGGGACAACGAGTTCGGCGAACTGCGCGTCGGCGTGCCGGCATTCGAGATCGATCGCCACATGGTAACGAACGGCGCATTTCGCGAGTTCATCGAGGCGGGCGGCTATCGCGAACCCAGGTGGTGGTCCAACAAGGATTGGGCCTGGAAAGAGGCAGAACAAATCCAGCATCCGGCCTGCTGGTCGCAGCAAACTGGAAGCGCTCAGAACAGCGGCTGGACGCTGCGCACGATGTTCGACGAAATGCCGCTGCCGCCCGACTGGCCGGTGTACGTGAGTCATGCCGAGGCCAGCGCCTATGCGCGCTGGGCCGGCAAGACGCTGCCCAGCGAGGCACAATGGCAACGCGCGGCACACGGTGCGCCGCACGCTGCGTCGGGCAATTTCGATTTTCGTAGCTGGAACCCGCAGCCGGTCGATGCGTATCCCGACAACGTCAGCGCATTCGGCGTGGAAGGCCAGTTCGGCAATGGCTGGGAATGGACCTCGAGCGTGTTCGACGCCCTGCCGGGGTTTGAAGCCTTTCCGTTTTATCCGGGCTACTCCGCCAACTTTTTCGATGGGCAGCATTACGTGCTCAAGGGCGGCTCGGCGCGCACCGCGCAATGCATGTTGCGGCCGGCTTTTCGCAACTGGTTTCAACCGCACTATCAATATGTGTACGCCGGATTCCGGTGTGTGAAAGATTGACGAATAAAGCATAAGTTGACGGTCAAAGAGACCGCATGGTTTATTGCAAAGACCGGCGCACTTATGCTTTATTCACTGACGCCCGGCGTCAAGTCCGGGCGACTCCTCGCGTGCAGCAACTACGCCCTGCTTGCTCATCAACGGCGCCTACGGCAACGACATCATGGCCGCGAGCGCACCTTGGCGGCGCTGGGCGGACACGCCCAGCGCCGAGGTTCGCCCGGTCATTGCGAGTCCGTTCGGCGCTGGGCCATCTCACTGCGCCCGAACTTCGATGGAGACGCGCCGGTCCGGTTGCAGGCAAGCGATGACTGCCCTGCTCCCACCGTCCGGACATTGCGTTGTTGAATCGCGGGAGCCCACGCCCGTTGCGTGAATCAACTCACCGTTCAGTCCGTGATCGATCATGTACTCCCTTATTGTCTGGGCACGCGCGAGAGACAACGGCTGATTGAGCGTTTCAGGCCCAAGACGGTCGGTATGGCCTACGACCGAAATAGCCTGAACGCCACTGCGCTGCTTGATACGCGCGATGACCTCGTCGAGGCTCGCCGCCCCGCCCGGCAACATCGAAGCGCGGCTTGATTGCCCGAAGGCAAACAGCGCGTCGCTTTGCAATACGAATTGCGCGACCGTTGGCGGCTCGGCTGCGGCCGGCGGCGAAGCCGCTGCAACCGGCGTATCCGGCGCGTCGCCACATGCGAATGTGAGCCGTCGCGTGACATCGGACTGGTCACTATCCGGCAGCAGGCGTCCAACTTTCTGCACCGGGCGAACCGGTTCTCCGTGACATATCCGCTCGGCGACTTTCATACAGGTAGCGGGTCCTTCGAATACCCCATGACATTCGACCTGATGAAGCCTGGAACCGTCCGCGGCCGTAACGGTATAAGCATTAAACGTCGGCCCGGAAGCACTCGAACATCCCGCAAGAAAAACCAGGCTCAGCGATAAACTCCATCCGGAAATCTGCTTCATTATGTTCTCCATACTGTTTTTTCGTACGCCCGGTTCGGCGCACGATCAGGTTGTCCGCATTTGAGCGAAGGCGTCCGCGCGCTACCATTGCATGGCCGCGCCCATCCCGAAGGTTGTGCCGCCGGGGCTCATGCCGACGCCTGCTTTCATCTTGATGTTCTCGGTGAGACGAGCGGTTCCGCCCAGCGCGACGGCCTGATAGCCACGGAAGCCCGCCGTGCCGATGCCAAATGACAAGGTTTTGTCCTTGTCGACTTCCGGAATCATCGTCAACGCGGTCGCTGCGGCGATGCCGGAATAGGCATTGCGCGCGACCGAGTTGATGCCCGATTGCAACTGGTCCACGCGTTGGTCGGTATAGGCATTGGCTTGTGCCAGTCCGGCATTGAGCTGGTCCACGTTGACGGCGTCCGTCCCCTGCGTACCCGCAGCCACATTTGCCACCTGCCGCGTATCGTTAAGTGAGCCGACGGATACGACGTTGCTTCGGCCTCCGTCCGTGCTGTTGGATCCCAGCGCCACCGAGTTATTCCCGCTCGCCGCTGCGCCGACGCCAACCGCAGTGGCGCCATTCGCGCTGGCTTGCGAACTGTTGCCGACCGCCGTGCTATTCGAGCCGGAAGCTACCGAGCCCTGGCCGCCCGCCGAAGAATTCGGCCCCGTGGACGCGGGTGAAGAACCCGGCGTGGACGAGAAGGGGGCACCGCCGCCCCCGCTTTGGTTATTGATCAGCGTGGTCAACTGCGTGGTGACTGCGGCAAGCTGGCTTACATTCACCGCGTCGGTTCCGGCCTTGCCGGCAGCCACGCCAGTGATCTGCCGATTGCCGATATTGACCTCGCCCGCGGACGACTGCGGACTGCTCAATCCGTACGCGATGTAATTGCTCAACGCGCCAACCGTCGTAACCGACCCCGCGCCCAGCGCAACGCTGTTTGCCATCGTCGCGCTCGCACCCGAACCCATCGCGACCGCGTCGATAGCGCTGCTTTGCGCACCCGAGCCGATAGCCACGCCGCCTGCGTTCGCAGCCTTTGCGTTCGCCCCTTGTGCGATCGACTGGGCGCCGCTTGCGATCGAGCCACTGCCGAGCGCAATCGCGTCGGCCTGTGCCGCGTTCGAGCTCTCGCCGATCGCGACGCCGCCCGGTGCTGTCGAATCGACGATAGCGCCGTTGCCGATGCCCACGCCGTTGTCGCCGTTGACCACCGTCGTCGGTCCAACGGCAATCGACTGCGCACCGACCGCGAGCGAATCCGCCGCCGTCGAATTCGCGTGAAAGTACATCTGTCCGGTCACGGCGAACGACGACAGCGCGCCCGCAAGCTGTCTGATCGTGACCGCGTCCTGGGCCTGTGTGCCGTCCGCGACGTTGGTCAACTGGCGATAGGTATTGCCGGCCGCGCTGCCGAAAGACACGGCGCCGAGCAAGGTTTGATCCGACGTGTTGAAGGGAATCGCATGGGTGCCATTCGCGATCGAACCGATACCGGAAAGGACCGCGCGATTGGACACCGATCCCGAGCCGATCGCGACCCCGCCTGCCACCGATACGCTCGACAGCGCCCCCAATGCAAGCGCGTTGTCCGCCTGCGCGGCAGCGCCGTTGCCGCCGGCGAAGCTGCTCACCCCGGCGGCGGTTGCCCCTACCCCTGCAGCCAACGCATTGACGCCGGTGGCGCCGTCGTTGTTGTAGTTGCCGCCTTGCGTGCCGCCGTCGTTGACGCTGTAGTAGTGGACCTTGCTGGCCGTGACTACGCTGGCAAGGTTGTCGACCGCCTGATCCGTCGCATAAAGCTGCGAACCGTTCACGGCGTCCGTACTCCCTGCGTTCACCTGGCCGGCCGCCACGTTGGTCACCGTGCGCTCGTGACCCGCGCTACCCACGCTCACCGTGCTGGTCGGGGCGGTACCGGCGTACGTGTAGGCCGTGCCGTTGATCGTGGCACCCGTCGTCACCACCGCCGCGGCTGTTGTCGAACCGCTGCCCAGTGCAACGGCATTGGCGTTATTGGCAACCGCGCCCTGCCCCAGGGCCGTGCTGTTGGCGCCGGCCGCGCTTGCGGCCACGCCCGCCGCAAGCGCGTTGGTGCCGGTGGCACCGTCGTCGGCATAGTTGGCACTCTGGGTACCGCCGTCGTTGACGCTGTAGTAGTGCGTCTTGTTGGCGGTCACCGTCGTGGACAGACTGCTGACCGCCTGATCGGTTGCATACAGTTGCGAACCGTTCACCGCGTCGGTACTCGCCGAGTTCACCTGGCCGGCCGCCACGTTGGTCACCGTGCGCTCGTGACCGGCGCTGCCCACGCTGACCGTGCTGGTCGGAGCCGCACCTGCATAGGTGTAGGCCGTGCCGTTGATGGTGACACCCGGCGTCGCCACCGCCGCGGCTGTTGTCGATCCGCTGCCCAGCGCCACACTATTGGCAAACGTCGAACTGGCTCCGGCACCAAGCGCTACAGCGTCGGTGGCGCTGCTTTGCGCGCCTGAGCCCACAGCCACACCGCCCTGGTTAGCGGCATTCGCGTTGGCACCTTGCGCGATCGATTGCGCGCCGCTCGCGACTGCGCCGCTGCCGAGCGCCATGGCGTCGGCCGCGGCCGAATGCGATTGCTGGCCGATCGCGACACCGCCAGGCGCCGTCGCATCGACCACGGCCCCGTCGCCGACCCCGACACCGTTGTCTCCGTTGACAACGGTCGTCGGTCCGACCGCGATCGACTGCGCACCCACGGCCAGCGAATCGGCCGCCGTCGAATTCGCGTGAAAATAGTTCGTGCCCGTCACCGAGAACGATGACAATGCGCCCGCGAGTTGCCTGACTGTGACAGCGTCCTGCGCCTGCGTGCCGTCGGCGACATTGGTCAATTGACGGTAGGCGGTGCTGCTGCCGACGGATACCGCACCCAGCAGGGTCTCGTCGGAGGTATTGAACGGAATCGCGTGGGAACCGTTGGCGATAGATCCGACCCCGGGCAGAACCGCGCGATCGGAAACCGATCCCGATCCGATCGCCACGCCGCCGACAACCGAAGCCGTCGCTTGCAGCCCGAATGCGGTTGCGTTGTTCGCCAACGCCTGAGCACCGTTGCCCAGTGCCGTGCTGCTCACGCCGGAAGCCAGCGCGCCGACACCCGCAGCCAGGGCGTCGACGCCGGTCGCGCCGTCATCGGCATAGTTGGCGCCCTGAGTGCCGCCGTCGTTGACGCTGTAGTAGTGCGTCTTGTTGGCGGTGACCGTCGTGGACAGCGCGTCGACCGCCTGGTCGGTCGCGTACAACTGCGAGCCGTTCACCGCGTCGGTACTGGCCGAGTTCAATTGGCCCGCGGCAACATTCGTCACGGTGCGTTCGGCGCCCGCTTTGCCGACGCTGACCGTGCTCGCCGGATTGGTACCGGCAAACGTGTACGCGGTCCCGTTGATGGTCGCGCCTGGCGTCCCCACTGCGGCAGCCGTCGTGCTTCCCGCACCCAGAGCCACCGCACCGGCATTGGTGACCGTTGCGCCGGAACCGATCGCCACGCCTTGCGTCGCCGCGGCCGACACCGTTGCAGCGTCGCCGAACGCGACCGAGCCGGCATTGTTCGCCTGCGATGCGTTGCCCAGCGCGACGGCGCCCTGGCCGGTCGCTGCATTGGCATTGCCGAGCGCCACCGCGCCCTGGCCGTTGGACGTATTGTTCGCGCCCATGGTTATCGCACCGGTCCCGACCGCCGAGTTCGGGTCGCCAATGGCAACCGCGCCGTTACCGCTGGCCGTATTGCCCACACCGATCGACACCGCCTTGCCGCCAGTCGCGGTTGCCGTCTGACCGATCGCGATGGCGCCGGCCGTATTCGCGGTTGCCCCGGTACCCTGGGCAATCGAATCGCCGCCCGTGGCTTGGGCTCCGTTGCCCAACGCAATGTCGTTGGCCGTCGTCGGTGCGCCGTTCACGCCGGCCACTGCATTCAGACCCTGGGCGATCGAATCGTTGCCGAAAGCACTGGCAACCGGCCCCACAGCAATCGCGTTGGTACCGGTGGGAACGCTATCCGCCAGCACCGAATTGGTGTGGAAATATTTGATCCCGCCACCATTGTTGATGTTGGAAATCGCTGTGGTATTAGCCGTGACCTGCTGGTTGGTGGCGAACAGTTGGGAGCCGTTCACCGCATCCGTGCTCGTCGCGTTCAACGCGGCCGGCGCCATGTTGGTAATGGTCACCGGCGACCCGGCTCCCGCGCCGCCGGTCGCACCGAGCGTGATCTTCGTCCCGCCCGCCGCGTCGTACTTGACCGCGATATTGGCCGTGTTGTCGATATTCGTATTCAGCGCGCTCAACGCACCGGCAACCGTCGTCTGCGCCGTGGGTCCGGTTACGGCGCCGGTAGTGCTGACGGTGTTGACCGGTTGGCTAAAGCCGCTCAGATCGCCGGTCGCGGCGCTATAGCTGGCGCCGCCGCCCAAGGTGCCCGCTGTCGACGCGCCGAGATTATTGACGCCGGTGACAACCGTATTCAGCTGCGAGCCGTTGATTGCGTCGGTGCTGGCAGTCGAAATCACGCCCGCTGCCACGTTCTGCAGTTGCCGTTCCTGGCCGGCGGACCCTATCGACACCACGCCGTTGGCCGCGTTCGCGATGCCGGCCGCCGTGCCGCCATAAAGCGCTGTGGTGCCCGTATGTGGCGCTGCCGTTGTACTGCCCGCACCCAATGCGACGTCGTTCGCGTTGCTGGCTGACGCGCCGGCACCCAGCGCAATCGCACGGGCCTGATTGGCCACCGCCGAATCGCCGAGCGCCAGCGCGCTCGCGCCGTTCGCGTTGCTTGCGTTGCCCAGCGCAAGCGCGCCTTGACCATTGGCGGTATTGCCATTGCCCTGCGCTACCGCGCCATTACCCGTGGCAGTATTGTTCGCGCCGACGGCGACCGCACCATTGCCGGTCGCGGTATTGGGATCGCCAATCGCGACTGCGCCGTTGCCGCTGGCGGTCTGCGCCTGACCGAGCGCCACTGCGCCCGTCCCGCTGAGCACCTGCGAGTTATGACCGCCGGCGAACGACCCGGCGCCGGCTGCTGCAGCGACCGTGCTGCCGTCGCCGATTGCGACCGTGGAGGCGGCGAGCGCACTCGCGGCATTGCCGATGGCAGAAGCATTGACCGCGTTAGCCGTCGCCGAGGTGCCCATGGCGAGGGCATCGGTGTTAGCCCCTGTCTGCGCCGAATCGCCTATCGCAATGGACGAAGAGCCAGCCGAGTTCGCTCCGGAGCCGATCGCAATGGCGCGAATGCCCGACGCCGCGGCACCCGCCACCGTCGCCGGAGTAGACGCGCCGCCTTCGGCAACGGTATCGGATGACCCCAACGCTATCGAATTGGCACCGGTGGCTTGCGAGCCGTTCATCATGCCGAGCGCGTTGAGCCCTGAGGCGGCGGCGCCCGCCCCCAAAGCCACGGCATTCTGTGCCGTCGCTTTGGACACTGTGCCGGCGGCGAGCGACGAGGGACCGGATGCAGTCACGTCCGTGCCGACACCAATCGCACCGGCAGCCGTTGCGCCGGTGCCCGCGACAGAACGCGGTCCGAGATAAACGGCGTTGAGACCGCTGGCGATGGACTGGAAGCCGACAGCGACAGCATGCGTCCCGGAGGCAGTGGCGATATAACCCACTCCGACGGCTGCAGGTCCGCTTGCCACCGCCTGGTAACCAATCGCAGCGGCATAGTCGGCGGTAGAGGTAACGTCCGTGCCAATCGCAATGGACGCCGTTCCGGTCGAACCGGTGCCCGCCAGGCTGCGCGCTCCCAGATAAAGGGCGTTGGCGCCAGTGGCACTGGCTCCCGAGCCGACGGCTATGCCGTTGGTCTGGGAGCCAGTGGCTCCGCTGCCCAATGCGACCACGCCTGACGCGGCAGCATTGGCACTCGAACCCATTGCAACGCTGTTGTCTCCGGTTGCTTTCGCCAACGGGCCGACAGCGGTGGACACATTCCCGCTTGAGACAACATCGACGCCGATCCCGATGGCCGACGTTCCGCTGGCGGCGACATCGGTCCCGATCCCAATCGCCGACTGCGCGGTTGCGCCGGTGCCCGGAGCGGTGCGCGCGCCCACGTAAATGGCGTTGATGCCATTGGCAATAGCCTGAAAGCCGAACGACAAAGCATTAATTCCCGTGCTGCTGGCGCCATAACCTACTGCGGTGGCTCCGCCGCCGGAGGCCGTAGACTGTTGGCCCACGCACGTGGTGCTGCCACTATAGAAGTTATAGGGTGCCGTCGCGCAGCTCAGTTGCGCCTGCGCTTGCGTGCCCCATCCGCCCAGGCCCATTAGCAACAGTGCGATGACGACCCGCGGACTGGAGCCCTGCGGCGCCGTAGCGCCATGTTCACCCTGCTCGCCGCTGCGTCCGTCGCATAGGGAGGCAGCCGCTCCTGACTTTCCCTTGCCGCGCGACGTGTCCAGCTCCGACGCGGCTACGAATGCGCCCAGCGCCTTATTCCAGATGGTCCGATATGCTTTGTTCATGTCGTTGCCTCACCAGGTAATTGAAATGAGAAGTTCTTAAGCACGAGCGTGTGCATGCATCCAAATTATTCAGGATGCCTATTTATAGTGTTCAAAGTAACTCTCTACGGCGCGTGTTGCTTTAGCGTTGGAGCTGCAGCAAGTTGCTTCCGTCCTCGGTTAGTGACGAATCTTGAGCGCGAGCAGATACCCATGCTCACGATATGATTCGCATGACTAAACAATCAATGAGGATCGGTCAGTTAGCCAGTTTTTAAAACGCTGGCTCCTGAGACGTTTGACGAATGTCTGGTTTATGAAGGTCCGAAGGGGAGACGCAAAGGAAGAACGATTGCGTGGCAGAACGCCAATTGCCGGCCAGACTGATGTGATTTCTTCGCCGAGGCAGCGCCCGACTCCGTTCCGACTGGGATACTCATCTTTACTGCCCCCTCAGTAGCCTGTTGCAACGTTTCCCGGCTCGTGGCATGACAAGTCGTCTTGCGCCAGGCTACACGCACCGTTTTTCTTTCTCGCCACATCTTGAGCACACTATGTGAGACGAAGGCCGCCGAGCTATCCGCATCGAATGCGCTGGCTCCCTTCATTAAGTCGTGTAATGAAAAGAAAGATGAGTGCCCGCGGGAACTTTCTCATAGGTCTTTTCATTTGTCTACCAAAAGCATTTGCCAATATCCGGGTGTTGCGCAATTCAATGCTCGACTTTCCTTGACCCCATTTCGACTGCCGAAATGAGTCAGAATTTCCTGATATGCCCTTCAGGATATCTGTAATTTTTTCTCCATTTTTTAAGTCAGTTTTGTGTAGCAACGTGCATTAAAAAATGCGAGACAAAGAATGAGAAGGAAAAAGAAATTCATTCGGCAGGCCGGCCTCGCAGGCTCTCCTGTTTCTTCCACATCTGCCCGCTGCTGCGCAAGGGCAGCAGCAGCGGGACACAGTCAAGTTACTTACCAGCGGTAGCCAACGCCCGCGCCCGCGCCCACGGACCCGTGACCCGAAACGCCCGTCGTGATCGAGCCTTTGACCATCCACTTCTGCGTTGCGACCGACAGCCCCACAGCCATCGCGGATTGTCCACCGTAGTTGCCGGCTGCGAGTGCTACAACCTTCTCGCCCGGCAACACAGCTTGCGGCAAATTCGCCATGGCGATTGCGGATGCTGTACCCGCGCTCGCGTCACGACGATATTTCTCCATGTCATCGCGAACGCTGTTGATTGCGCCATTCAGTTGCCGCACGTTGACTGCGTCAGTCGGAGCCGTACCGTCTGCAACGTTGGTAATCTGACGCTCAGCACCCGGCGCACCAACCGAAACCGTGTTGTCCCGGTCTGCGACTGAATTTGCACCCAGGGCAACCGAATTATTCGCGGTGGCCTGGCTATTGGTGCCGATCGCAGTCGAATCCGTGCCGGTGACTTTGGAGTTCGTGCCGATGGCGGTTGCACTCGCAGCCGTGACCGTCGCGTTCGTGCCGATTGCCGTACCATCCTGACCCGAAACGTTCGAGCCGTTGCCGACAGCGGTTCCGTTCGATGCCGACACCGACGAATTCGTACCCACTGCGGTGTCGGTACTGTCAATGACCGAGCCATTCGAGCCCGATGTCGAAATCTTGTCGACCGTGGTGGTGATCGACGCCAGATTGGTCGAGAGTGCCGAAACCTGCGAAGCGATCGAGAAGAGCTGCGATCCGTTCACCGCGTCTGTGCTGGTGGCGCTGATTTGACCGGCGGCGACATTCTGCAACTGATGTTCCTGACCGACCGCACCGATACTGACGACGCCGGTCGGCGCTGCGCCCGCGAAGCCACCGAAGGTGACGCCGTTCAGCGTGACGCTGCTTACGTTGGTTGCCGCGCGCGTGACCGCGCCGGAACCGAGCGCCGTCGAATCTGCGGTCGAAGCCGCGGCTGCGTTACCGATCGCGATTGAATTTGCACCTGTCGCTTGTGCGAGCGTACCCAGCGCAATCGCGTTGGCCGACGCGGCGTTCGCATTAAATCCAATCGCGACAGAAGTAATTGCTGATGCGGCTGAAGACTGACCAATTGCAATAGCCGATCCCCCGCTCGCCAAGCTTGAGTTGCCGAGCGCTGTCGAGCTGCCGCCGCTTGCCGTCGCTAAGGGACCAATTGCCGTTGCGCTGTTGGTGGCTGCGTTCGACCCGGCCCCTAACGCTACGGAATTCACATCAGCTGCCGAGGCATTCTCACCGATCGCGATCGCGTTCAGGGCAGTTGCCTGCGCACGGGCAATTGCAACGCTACCGATCCCGGATGCAACGGAATCCACACCGATGGACGTAGCGTCAGCCGCGCTCGCGTTCGCCTGAAAACCCAGCGCCGTTCCGCCAGCGGCTGAACTATTGGTACCGACCGCCGTTGAGAACTGAGCGGTAGTGTGTGCCAGAGCACCAATCGCAGTCGAGTCACCGTTCGCCGCGCTCGACCCACCGCCGAAAGCTACTGCCTGGCCGCCGCTTGCGACCGAATTAGCGCCCACTGCCGTGGCATTCTGGCCGCTTGCAGTTACCGTATCACCCAGCGCGGTTGCGGCCCCGCCATTCGCGGCGACATTGATCCCGACCGCTGTATTCTGACTGGTGTTGTTCGCGTCGCCGGCTACGGCGGGAAGGGTCCCGCCGGTACTCGCGGACGGAGCCGTAGCCCCCCCAATCGTTGCAGTCGTCCCGCCGATTTCACCGCCAACCGCCAGGTTATCTGCATGTGCATATCCAGCCGAGAGCGTGAGCGCCGTGAGTACAGCAAGTGCAACTTTCGACCTCGGGGAACACCCGCCATCGCCCATTTCCGCCTGCCCCGCTTCGCCCTGCACGCCACGCTGCGTTTCGGCCGCCGCGACCAGCGCGCCAATTCGACGATTCCAAACCAATTTATATCGGCTCTTGTTCATTACGTTCCACTCTCACTTGTCTGATAGTCAATAAAGGGATTCATGTCTGATCTCCGTCACGCTATGCAGAGGGATCACGACACCGATGTCTTACAAAATGTAGGAATTAGAAAATTTGTGTAAGGCGGCGAGGAATTATGGGCAGCGTTATTGCCGCATTCGTTTTGCCGGAGGGACGAAATGCTTTGCCGGAGGGAAAATTCTTTTGCTATCTGTGTGAAAACCGCTCGATTTAAATTGAATTAACAATTTGATAAGCGTCGCGGCTTTATGCTGACGACCGGTCTCTGCAAGCCTCAAGCTCCGTAATCAGCCGCCGTTAACAGGAACGTTTCCCGTCAAATCCTTTCGCCTACACGATGTCGCCCCGAAACACCACCCTCACGGATGCCCATCTTCTTGTGGTAGACGATCAGCCAGACCAGCTGCGATTGTTGATTGACGTATTGCGCAATGCTGGATGCCGGATCAGCGTCGGATTCGACGGGTCACAGGCTTATCAACGAGCCCTGGCGATTTCACCCGACCTGATCCTGATGGACGTACGGATGCCGCGGATGGACGGATTCGCCGCCTGCCGGCTGCTTGCCGCGGACCCTCGCACCTCTGCGATTCCCGTCATATTTCTGACGGTGGCTGGGGACCTTCACGATCGGATCAACGGCCTGGAAATCGGCGGCGTGGACTATGTGCTCAAGCCATTCGAGGCCGAAGAGGTACTTGCGCGGATTCGCATTCATCTCGCCCGGACACGCGGCAACCGGTACGCCGAAGAGGAGACATCCGCTTCGGAATTCACGGGTAACAGCGTCATCGTTCGCGCGGCCATCCGGCATTTGTCGCAGAGGCTGAGCGACGCGCCAACGGTCGAACAACTCGCGCGCCTCGTGGGCACCAATGAAAAACGACTGTCGCGTGCGTTTAGGGACAACCTTGGCAAGACAGTATTCGAGTATCTCCGGGACGAGCGCCTGCGGATTGCACAAAAGCTGTTGAGCAGCACGCCGGTGAATATTGCCAGCATCGCCGAAGAAATTGGTTTTTCCAGCGCCGCGAATTTCGCCACGGCGTTTCGCGAGCGATTCGGCATGCCTCCGTCAACCTATCGGGAAGAATTTCGCAGCCGGAGTCTGGCTGACACCGTGGAATCCGTCCTCGAGGCAGAGTGACGAGATCATGACTTCGACCTGGTGGTTCCGCTTGCTGTTCTTATGCCTGAGCTGGTGGACCACCCATTCGTTGGCCGTCGGTCTCGACACCACTGGAGCACAGACACAAGGGATTCCCACCCTGGACCAGGCGCAGGTATTCGAAGACACCTCGGGCAAGCTGAGACTGGACGACATACTCACGCTGTCCGCGGGAGCCACACAAGGTTTTCGTCCCATGCAGCAGAGTCGACTGAAACCGGGTTTCACCCGCTCGGCGTGGTGGCTGCGCGTGGCGGTGAGCAACCACGGTTCAGCAGTCCTCCCGCTCGTGCTCGTGTTCCAGGACGCGCGCCTCGAGAAAGTAGACTTTTACAGCGCCCACAACGGCCGCTGGACAAAAGACGGCATCGATTCCGCCGGCCTCGCATCGCAGTCGTTCTCGTCACGCTACCGGCTGGTGGATTTCACGCTCGCTCCCGGTGAACAGCGCGTTTTTCTCATCCGGGCAGCCAGCGACACCGCACTCACGCTCGAGCCGAGACTATATTCCGCAGCGGCATACGACGCGCTGGAGAAACGCGCGGCGCTCTGGGACGGAGGATTGATTGGCGGCACGCTCGCACTGGCGTGGTGCGCGCTGCTTATCGCCTATTTTTCCCGTAGTGTCTCGTTTCTTGTACTGGCCGCGCTGTGCGCTATGACGGCGTTGTTCGAAGCTGCGGATCGCGGCTATACGAAGCAATATCTGTGGCCTTTCGCGACCGAGTGGGGCGCCAGAAGTGTGACGGTGTTCGGATGTACTGCCGTGCTGCTGTTCATTGTCTTTATCTTGCGCATCTCACGCAGCGAAAAGGCAAACCTGCCGGCACGTTACATACTGTTCGGGTTTGCGTTGTTGCAGTGCGTCGCAGCGATAGGCGCCGCATTCGGCAATCTGTTCGCGTTCGCGCAAATCGGCGTGTATGTCAATGCACTGTTCGGCGTCTTCACGGTGATTCTCGCTGCACGGCTCGCGCGTCAGTCGACCCCCACCGCGCGAATCATGTTGCTCGTCATGATTTTCGCTCTCTTCACCTTTGCGTTGCGCATACTCGAAACGCGGGGCTCCTTGCCGACTGCTCTTGCATGGTTGAAATCCGACATTCATCCGAACCCGGTCGTGGCGATCATTGGGTTGGCCACCAACCTTATCGTGCTTGCAGCGTGGATAAACCACGTAGGAAAACAACGAACCGCGGCGAGAACCGAACTTGCAGACTGGCAAAGAAGCGAACACAACCGACTCCGCGAACAGGTCGCGCAGCGCACGTTGGAGTTGAACGACGCGTTGCTATACGCCGAGGAAAAGAATCAGCAACTGATCGAAACGCTGGGTTATGTCAGTCATGACCTCCGTGCGCCGCTTGCCACGATAACGGGTTATACCGGACAGTTGCGGGAACTGGCGGATTCCAGCCAGGTGAGACCGATTGAGGCCATCGAGCGCAGCGTGAACTATCAACTCGGCCTGATCGACGAACTGGTCGGATATGCAAAAACCGAATTGCAGCCGCTGGACATCGCTCCCGTCGCAACCAACCTGCCGGCGCTGCTGGATGACATTGCCGAGTACGCGGTCGCACTTTGCGCGCAGCTAAACAACCAGTTCAAGTATCAGGCATTGACGTCACTGCCCCGACGACTGACGATCGACGGGCGCCGCTTGCAACAGGTATTGCTCAACCTGCTGTCGAACGCATCGAAGTTCACCCGCGACGGCTCCGTTACGCTGACGGTCAGCGCGCGCCTGCAGGACAATCAATGGCACATGGGTTTCGAGGTCGCCGACACCGGCATCGGTATCGACATTGAAGCGCAATCGAAACTCTTTACGGCATTTCGCCAGATACAGGCGGTGAACGGTAGCACCGGCCTCGGCCTCATTATTTCGCAGCGCATTGTCAACACCATGGGCGGGGACTTGCGCGTATCCAGCGCGCCGCATCGCGGCACCTCATTCACCTTCGAACTCACCGTTCCCGTTGCTGAAGACGAGGGTGCGTTGCCGTCGAACGTCGTAGCGCATTCTTCCGGCGCTCCCGCACCTGGTCGCTCACAAGCCAGACACGGAGTCGCGGTTGCCGTTCCTCCAGAGCGCGATCGCCGGGAACTGGCAGCTCTTGCGAAAGACGGACGCCTGACCGACATAGAGCGATGGATCGAAAACATGATCGGGCGCCACCCCACATGTGCTGCGTTCCTGACTGACATGCGATATCGCCTCGAAGCGCTGGATTTCGCGGGTATCGAGGCTCTTGCTCTCGCACCGCACGAAACATCGACGCTCGCCGGGGAAAAATGAAGCGACGGCCGCACCGCGGCCGCTCTTTGACAAACGGCCGGCCGGGCAGCCCGCCAGCAAAACGGAGCAAGACAGCATGGTGTGGACAAAGGCCGCGAGGCAGCGCGCGATCACGGTCACTGTGAAGGGGATGTTTTGCGCAGCGGCTGCCGGCCATGCGCATGCGCAGGCGACGCGGCCAGCGGAGGATTCCGGCGTCACGCTGCCGGAGATCAAGGTGAAGGATGTCGCGAACGGGGCATCAGTCGGACTCGTCGGCAAACGCACCGCGACCGGCACGAAAACCGACACGCCGATCACCGAGGTTCCGCAAACGATCAATGTCGTGACCGGACAGCAGATCGAAATGACCGGTGCCACCGACCTCAATCAGGCGCTGCGCTACGTGCCAGGCTTCGCGTCGTTTGGATCCGACAGCCGCACAGATCTGTATGCGGTGCTGCGCGGCTTTACGCCCACTTTGTTCATCGACGGATTGCAAGCGCCGAACACGACACCTATCGCGAGCTGGCGCGTCGACCCGTACATGCTCGACAGCATCACCGTACTACGCGGGCCAACGTCGGTTCTGTATGGCGCCGGCGATCCGGGCGCGATCGTCGATGCGCAAACCAAACGAGCCGACGGCGAGCGCGTGCGCGAGGTGGGTGTGCAGATCGGCAACTATGCGCGCAAGCAGATCATGTTCGACATCGGCGATAGGCTCGACGCCGATGGCAAGTACGCGTATCGCTTCGTGGGCGACGCACGCGACGGCAACGCGGTGACCGGACCGAATGCGGACCGGCGCGTCGCGCTTGCACCGTCGTTTCGCTGGCGACCGGATTCCGACACCTCGTTGACGCTCACGGCGACCTACCTGCAGGACTGGAATGATATTTCGCACAACTTCCTGCCCGCGCAGGGCACCGTATTGCCAAACCCGAATGGGCAGTTGTCGCATGACGTCTACACGGGGGACCCCACTTTTAATGACTACCGCAAGAAGCAGTGGTCGCTCGGCTACCAGTTCTCGCACGACCTCGATTCCATCTGGACGTTAAGCCAGAACCTGCGCTGGATGCACTTGTCGCTCAGCGACGCGTCGGTGTTTGGCGGCGGCCTCGCCGAGGGAAGCACAACCGACATCACGCGTTACGCCGGGCTGTTTCAACCAAACTACAGCCGCTTCGACGTCGACAACAACGCGCAGGCGCGTTTCGCTACCGGGCCGCTCGAACATCGTGTGCTGCTCGGATTTCAGTACAACCGTCAGACGACGACCGACAGCGACTGGCTCGCGCTCGCGCCGGAGCTAAACCTTTACAACCCGGTCTACACACCGGTCACGACTGCGATCTTCTCGGGCCCGACATCGCTCGGCCACGAGGACCAGTACACGACGATGAACACGTTCGGCGTGTACGCGCAGGACCAGCTCAAATGGAACCGCTGGACCTTGACGCTCGGCGGCCGCGAGGATTGGGTCGACACGCACCTGGACGACCACGAGGCCGGCACGCAGACGAAACAGGATGTCAGCGCGTTCTCCGGTCGCGTCGGCCTCACGTACGAGGGCGACTACGGACTGTCGCCCTACATCGGCTATTCGACATCGTTCAACCCGGTCATCGGTGTGAAGATGTTCGGCGGCGGATTGCCCGAGCCGACGCGCGGCAGGCAGATCGAAGCAGGCCTGCGTTGGCAGCCGCCCGGCAAGAACCTGATGTTGAGCGCAGCCGTCTATCAGATCAATCAGACGAACGTCGTGACGCCGGCGCCGACGAATCTCGATCCGACTGGAACGTCTTCGGTGCAAACCGGAGAGGTGCGCTCGCGCGGCATCGAGCTGAGCGCGGTCGGAAACGTGACGCGCGAACTCTCCGTGATCGCGTCGTACATCTATCAGGACGTGAAGAATGTAAAGGCAAACGACGCGTCGCTGAACAACTGGCCGGTCGACATTCCTCGCCCTCGCCAGATGGCATCGCTGTGGACCGACTGGACATGGCATACGGGAGCGCTCGCCGGCTTCGGGTTGGGAGGTGGCGTCCGCTACCAGAGCGCGTCCGCCGGTGCGCCGGACAACTCGCTGACAGTTGCAAGCTATGTGCTGTACGACGCGGCACTGCACTATCAGACCCGCAACTGGCGTTTCATGCTGAATGCGGCCAACCTGTTCGACCGCCACTACATCAGCGGTTGCCAATCCTATTCGGTCTGCGCATTCGGCAATGGGCGAACGCTGCTAGCCAACGCGAAGTACACCTGGTAGCAAGACGTTCGTCTACTCAGAAGCGATGCCGTATGCCGGCAGCAATCAGCAACTGATTGCTGCCTGTGGACGGAGCCACCGTGTTAATGACCGCGGGCGCGCCTGACGATGCACGCTGGTAGAGCGCCTCGACATACGTATCGGTACGCTTCGAGAGTTGGTAGTCAGCCTGCAGCGCACCCTGGTGCCAATGCGCACCCGAGCCCTTCGTATACGTGTACATGCCGGCCAGCGACACCGTAGGCGTCAACTGGTACACGCCGTTCACCTCATAGTTGCTGAATCCCACCGACGGCGCGGCCGCTCCGGAATCGGCATTGCTCACTCCGCTGTACGTGGAGCGCGACCACGCCGCCCCTAACGTGAACCCGCTAATCGCATAGCTGGCCCCCACGCCGTAGGTATTCTGCGTCTGCACGCTCGCCTGGAAAACATCGCGGTTGACGCCCGGCAGGGCGACCGTGTCGTATGCGCCACCCGCCGTGTTGCCCCGGCCGTTGCCATGCAGCCAGGCCGCGCCCGCGTTAAACGACCCATTCTGATAGTTCGCGCCCACGCTGTACGCGCGGTTGTTCGCGAACTGGCCGGCACCGTTTGAAAATGCATACATGCCGCCGAAACTAAAGCCGCCGAACGTCGGGCTCGCATACTTGATCGAATTGCGGGCCAGGTACGAGTTGTTGGCATTGTCGTTGTCAAACGGGTGAGCAAATGCAGTCCCGCCATTCGCACCCGTCAGCGTGAACGGTGCGAAGTAATCGTGAATCGAATCGTACTGATGGCCCAATGTGACGGTCCCGTAGCCATCGTTGCCAAGGCCGACATAGTAGGGATGATCGTTGAGCGCGGCACCTGTCTGTGTCGAGAACCCTCGTTCGAGGCGGAAAATCGCCTTGTTGCCGCCACCGAGATCCTCCGAACCCTGCAGGCCCCAGTAGCTCCCGTCGATCAGTCCCGAGGTTGCCTGATACTGGGCATGGCCGCCGACGTTGCTCAAATACGCGAGACCTGCATCGATTTCTCCATATAGCGTTACGCTGCTTTGCGCTTGTGCATACCCGCTCGCCAGCGTGAGAACTGCGGTGCAAATCGAGACGCGGATGAAGGAAGTGTTTTTGTTGTTCGACATGTGGGAAGCTTTTTTAAATTGATTAGTTAAACAAACGGTGATCCGAGCCGCAGACCACACCGCATTGCCGCCGGCTCCTGCCGGCGACAGCGCAAACAGCCGGTTCAGTACCACCGCCCATAGCGGCGGATGTAGACCGTTTTGACGACCTGAGTGAGCATCATGTAGCCCACCATCGTGGCGATAAACCAGCCCCAATAGCTCGGAGCCAACGCCGTGAAGCCGAACGTGTCAGCCAGTGGCGAGAACGGCAGCCAGCAGCCGACCGCGATCGCGGTGAAAGTCGACAGCAGCACGGGCAGCGCTGCCGTGCTCTGCAGGAACGGGATCTTCTGCGTACGCAGCATGTGCACGACGAGCGTCTGGGACACGAGACCTTCAACGAACCAGCCTGAATTCATGATGATCTGGCCACCGTTTCCGCCGTGCAGGTGATACAACGCACCCGCGCCGAATACGCTCCACATCAGGAAGTAGGTCGTAATATCGAACACCGAGGACGTCGGCCCAAGCCAGACCATGAAGCGCCCAATGTTGCCCGCTTCCCACTTGCGCGGCTTCTTCAGGAACTCGGGGTCCATCTTGTCCCAGGGCAGGAACATCTGCGACAGGTCATAGATCAGGTTCTGGATCAGCAACTGCATCGCAAGCATCGGCTCCCACGGCAAGAACGCGCTCGCCACCAGCACCGAGAACACGTTGCCGAAGTTCGAACTCGCCGTCATGTTCAGATACTTGAGGATGTTGCCGAACGTCTCGCGGCCCTTGATCACACCCTCTTCCAGCACCATCAGGCTCTTCTCGAGCAGGATGATGTCGGCCGTTTCCTTGGCGATGTCCGCACCGCTATCGACCGAAATCCCCACGTCGGCGTCGCGCAGCGCCGGCGCGTCATTGATACCGTCGCCGAGGAAACCGACCGTGTGCCCGTTCGCCTGCAGCGCCTTCACAACGCGCGCCTTCTGCAGCGGCGCGAGCTTCGCGAACACGGTCGTCCGTTCGACTACTTCGCCAAGCCGGTCATCGTCCATCTGTTCGATGTCGCGTCCGAGCAGCGGTGTGCCGGGCTCAAGGCCGACGTCCCGGCAAACCTTCGATGCGACGATCGGGTTGTCTCCCGTCAGCACCTTCACGGCGACGCCGTTGTCGTGCAATGCGCGAATCGCAGGCGCCGCGGAATCTTTCGGCGGATCGAGGAACGTCAGGAATCCGCGCACCACAAGTCTGGCTTCATCCAAGGTCCTGTATTGCAGTTTTGCCTCGGCCTGAGGGATCTCGCGGGTGGCGACAACCAATACCCGGTAGCCATCCTCGTTGTACTCCTGCGAGCGGGCAATCAGGTCCTGACGCTCCTTCGCACCCAGTTCGCGGATCGCGTCGCCGTCCTGAATATGCGTGGAAACCATCAGCATTTCCTCGACCGCCCCCTTCGACACCATCAGTTGATCGCCACCGGCACGCGCGACGATCACCGACAAACGCCGCCGGACGAAATCAAACGGGAGTTCATCGACCTTCGTGTAATGCGTCAGTTTCACGGCCGTTCCCGCCTGGTTCGCGTGGTTGACGACCGCAATGTCGATCAGATTCTTTTGCCCGCTCTGGTGAAAGCTGTTGAGCCAGGCGAGCTCCAGGATGTGCGGGTCTTTATCGCCATGAATATCGAGGTGGTGCTCGAGGATGATCTTGTCCTGCGTGAGCGTCCCGGTCTTGTCGGTACACAGCACGTCCATTGCGCCGAAGTTCTGCACGGAATTCAGGCGCTTGACCACCACCTTGCGGCGCGCCATTGCAACGGCCCCTTTCGCAAGATTGGCCGATACGATCATGGGCAGCATCTCGGGCGTCAATCCCACCGCGACAGCAAGCGCGAATGTCAGTGCGGACAGCCAGTCGCCCTTCGTCAGGCCGTTGATCATGAATACGATCGGCACCATGACCAGCATGAAACGGATCAACAGCCATGACACGCTGCTCACGCCGCGGTCGAAACTGGTTTCAACCCGCTTGTGGCTAGTGACGTTCTGCGCGAGTGCGCCAAAGTACGTGTCGGCTCCGGTGGCGACCACAACCGCGGTCGCCGTACCGCTTACAACATTCGTGCCCATGAAGCAGATGTTGGCCAACTCGAGCGGATCGCCCTGACCGCTCGAACCGGCATCCGCGGATTTCTCCATCACGGCGCCAAGCGTGTCGTATTTCTCGACCGGCAGCGCTTCGCCGGTGAGTGCCGCCTGACTGATAAACAGGTCGCGCGAGTGGATCAACCGGATGTCGGCTGGGATCATGTCACCCGCCTGCAGACTGACGATATCGCCGACAACCAGACTGGACATCGCGATTTCGCGCTTTTCCGGCGACGCCGATTTCGATGCACGACGCACAACGGTTGCGGTCGTGCGCACCATCGATTTCAGTCGCGCAGCGGCCTTGCTTGAGCGGTACTCCTGAAAAAATCGCAGCAGGCTGCTGACCGTCACCATGGTGAGCAGGATGCTGATGCCGGTCCAGTCGCGATCGTCCGGGGCGGCAAAGTAAACATCGGTCAGGTAACTGATCCCCGCGAGCACGAGCAGCACGATCACGAACGGATTCTTGAAGGCCAGCAGCAATTGCACGACGACGTGAGGCGGCTTGTCATGTGCCACTTCGTTCGGGCCGTTCTGATGCAGACGCTCCTCGGCGTCGGCCTCGACAAGGCCATCCAGCGAGCTTTGCGTATGCAGCAGCGTGGTGTTGATACTGTTGTTGGCCTCGGCGACGATGCGCGCAGAGTGCTTGCGCTCGCTGGAGGTGGACGTGGTAATGAAGCCCCTCTGCTTACGCGGGGACGGATGAGAACGGTAAGAATGCTTGGACATAGTTTTCCCCGTGGCGGGCGGCCAATGGCCGCCGCGACACTTCTTTTTTCAAGGTGATTTTCTATGGTTGCGCGACCTGACTCCGGAATAGGACGGAGCAGGCACGCGCACGTGCCGGACCGCTATCCGGCACGCAGCGACGTCAGTGCGCGCGGCTCCACAACCCCGTCCACCAACGGGCAATGGCCGTCGGCGTTTTATGTTCGTGGATACGCAGCGTCAGCAGCGAGTCGTAGTGGGCACGAGCCTCACGAATGTGAGGCAACTCGGGTACGAGAAGAGCGAAATGCATGATGTTCCTCCGTCCGGGCTGCTGCCCGGAGGTCGTTCGCGTGCGCCGGCTGGAAGGCCGGCACCACGACGCCAAAGCTCAACGAGAGAAAGGCGAGGAACGGTGTGGACTTCCTTCAGGCGGAAAGAAAGTTTGAATCGCGTAAGGGACAAGAGTCACTGTCGGGCATGATTTCTCCTTTCTCGCGCTTGTCTGCACGAGCATGTCTTTTCAACCACGCACTGCACGAATTGCGCGGGCGTGAGCGATCACCGTCGCGAGTCAGGCTCACGACGTCTTTCAAGCGGACGAGCGAAATCACGCGCGTCGACGCGGTACTAAAACGGTGCGGGGGAAGTATTGCGAAACTACGGCGAAACTACGACGCGCACCATCCTGCCTGCTGGCGGGACGGCGGCTAAAAGAGGCGGGCGTCCTGTCGGTCAGGCAGACAAACTGTTCGAAGATCGACTACTGCTACTGTCCAAGGCATCGGCCCCTTAGTGAGAACGGACGAATAGTAATTGCCGTGAAAGTCGCTGTCAACCCGCAAAACGTCATTTTGGAACGGTCGTTAGTCGAAAAGAATCGGAGTCGGAAAAGTGACAATTCAGACGGTCTTTTTGCTGATTGGCACGACCGTTAGAAAAGCGCCTAACGCGTACCGTCAACCCATAATGTCGAGCTATGGATGTGAATCGTAAACCGGCATATCATTCGGCATCCTTAGCTTGAGGCTCATTTTAATCGATGCCCACTCCAGCATCGCACCCTCAATGACCCGCGCCAGTCACCAGTTGCAGCGGCGTTTCAATGACTCGCGACAAGTCACTTTCCTTTCGCTGTTCGGTAACTGCCTTCAACGCCACGTCGACACCGAATACAGCCTGCCGATCGGCAAACTGATTCATGGTCGCGAGCACGCGGCCGTCGGCGAGCAAGGGTTTAATCGCATCGCTGTCGTTATACCCGGTGACATAAACACCACCGGTTCTCCCCGCATCGCGAACAGCATCTACCGCACCCATGGCCATATTGTCGTTACCGCACATCAGCGCCCGGATCTGTGGATAGTCTCCCAACATCTTAGACGCGACGTCCCGCCCCTTCGCATAATCCCAGTCGCCGGACTGTATGGCGACGATCTTCATGCCGGCCTCGCTCATCGCGTCCTTGCTGCCGGCCGTGCGTTGCTGCGCATTGCGGTCGGCGGAGCTCCCTTCGATGATCCCGACCTGATCGCCCGCCTTGAGCCGCTGCGCAAGATAATCGCCCACCTGCTTCGCGCCCTTGCGGTTATTCGGGCCGACAAAAGGCACGGAGATGTGAGCGGCATCCTGCAACGCATCGTCAAGCGGGTTGTCGATGGTAATCATGATGATGCCCGCCTTGATGCCCCGCGCCACGACCGCTGTCAACGCCTTCGAGTCAGTCGGCGCGATGACGATCGCATTCACCCTCGCTTTGATCAGCTCGTCGACCATTCGGATCTGTACGGCCGTATCGCCCTCCGTTGCCGTTCCCCGAATGGTCAAAGCGAACTGCGACGCATAGTGCTTCTGATAATTCTGCGCAGCGTTCACCATCGCGACCGTGAACGGATCGGACATCGACTTCAACACAAGGGCAATCTTCAGCTTGCCGCCCTGCATTGCATCGACACGAGCCGTACCTGTCAGGCCTGCCGAGGCCAGCGTGGCGGCAACCAGCAAGCGGCGGCGCATCCTCTGTGTCATTGAGTTTCTCTCCTTGGACACACACGGACGGCTGTTTGCATCGCGTCCGCACATAAAACGGATCAAACTGCCGCCAACGCTGCTGTGTCCCGATCGCCCGCGCCCGATAGCGGCCGCAGAACGGCAGCGATGTCGTCGAACAACGGCCGGCTGCCGATGTCCTCGCTCAGGCATTGCGCTTTTAACGCTACCAGCTTCGCCGCGATATCCACGTTCGCATCCAGTCCGTCGCATCGCTCGATCAATTCCTCGAGCAGACAACCATACGCCCTGACTTCGATGCGTTGCAACGCATCACTGAAGTCCCGGTTATCGGCAACGTGGAAAGACGCCGCGCCAAAATCGCCCAGCAATGCGCTCCCCTGCTCACTGCCAGCGCCGTGCAGAATATTGTGCGCGTACAGATCGCCATGCATCACCCCTTGACGATGCAGATGACACGCCGCCGACGCAATGCCGTACGCAATACGTAATACTGAGGCCAACCCGAAGCGCATGCCTTCACCATAGGCGTCGCGCGTGCATGACTCGAGGCTTGGTGGGCCCGCAAGATTGGTGAACTGCGGATCGATCAGCTCCATCACCAGGCCATGTGCGCCGGCCGGATGGTCCTTCACCTTACCCACCACCGGAATCAGGTTCGGATGACCGCCAGCGCGAATGCAGGCCGCCATTTCGCAGTCAGGCAATCCGTCGCTCGTTACCGCACCCTTGAACAATTTGACGGCCACCGGCCTGCTCGCCTCGTCATGACGGGCAGAAAGCGCCGCACGATAAATGACACCGGACGCACCCTCGCCTAACTGCGCTTCAAGTTCCAACGCATTCCATTGAATATCCGCGATCGGCGTGTCGATCAGGGCTGACGCGGCCAGCGCTTCACTGAATGGATTGCCGGCGCACGCCAGCCACGAAAGCCGCGGCAGGAGCAACAACCACGCGGGCAGTTCGTCCAGTTGATTCGCCGCGAGACGCAGCAGTTCGAGCCGCGAGCAGGCTGCCATTTCCTCGGGCAATGCGCGCAACCGGTTGCCGGCAAGCATCAACTTCTGCAGTTGCGAGCAGGCGCCGATTTCAGGCGGCAGGGCTTCGACCTCGTTGTCGGTGAGGATCAGCCAACGCAACAACGGCGGCAGCGATTTACCCGAAACCTCACGAATACGATTGGCCTTGAAACCGACCATGCTCAGTTGCGAACACTGCCCTAGCACTTCCGGCAATTCAGTAAACCGGTTGTCAGAGGCAAAAATGATGCGCAGCTTTCGCAGCCGCGGCAAATCATCGGGCAGCGTTGAAAGTGCATTACCCGACAGATCGAGAATTTCCAGCGTGTCGGCCAGATCGAAAATCTCACGTGGAAATTCGCTCAGGCCACACGCCAGAGTGAGTCGGCGGGTACCCGCCAGTTGTCCGGCGCGCAGTTGTTCGAGGGTCGTGGTCACAGTCGTAGAGAATATATCCGCTCGCCGGTAAGCGATGCGTCGAAGGTATCAATTCTACTGAGTCCCGGGCCACGCGCGGAATTGGATAGCAAGATCCGGCGTGACCTCGGCGCGAACAGTGTTTAAGCTGTCAGGTATCGGAGGGTCAAGGCGCCGCGAGTTTGCAGCCTCGCGTCAAGCCATCCCGGCCCCCAGCCAGCCAGGAGCAAGCAAAGTGACATACGCGTACAAGTTGATGAATTCGCCCGTCGGCGAGTTGAAGCTCGTTGCAAACGGCAACCGGCTCGCCGCCATTCTCTGGGAGAACGACAAGCCAAACCGGGTGCGCCTGCCGGAATCGATCGAAGCGGATGACCGCCCGATCCTGCTCGAAACCGAGCGGCAGCTGAACGAATATTTCGCGGGAACGAGAGACCGGTTCGACCTCGAGTTCGACTTCCAGGGAACGGAATTCCAGAAGAAGGTTTGGGCGGCGCTCCTGACGATCCCGTTCGGCGAAACGCGCAGTTATTCGGACATCGCTACGCAAATCGGGAACATCAACGCGGTGCGGGCCGTGGGCGCGGCGAACGGCAGAAACCCGATCTCGATCGTGGCGCCATGTCATCGCGTGATCGGTGCGTCCGGCGATCTGACCGGCTTTGCCGGCGGCCTGGCAAACAAGATGTTTCTTCTGTCGCTTGAAGCCGGGCAAACTTCGCTGGAAGCAGCGGCGGAATCGGCTACGGCTTCAACCACCGCGGCGGCAACGGCAATGGCTAGTCGGGAAGCGCCGGCGAAACCGGCACGCCCGGCGCCCGCTCGCGGGACCCAGAGTTCGCTGTTTGGTAACTGAGCGGCAACTGAGTGGCGACTGCGCGGCAATCGCGCAGGTTGCCGCGCTGATTCGAGGACAATGCGTCAGCCTCAGACGGTGGCGTTGAATGCCTCGTGATAGGTCACATCGCCCGCGGGCCAGGCGCCGGCAAGTAAAATTGCCTGAAAATACTCGGGCGGGACACCCGGCAGCACAAGATGAGGCATAGCCGTAAAACCGAAGCGCCCGTAATAGGCCGGGTCGCCGAGCACCACGCAACCGCTGGCGCCCAGGCGCCGCAATTCGGACAGTGCCGACTCCATCAGTTGCGATCCGATACGCTGCCCTTGACGGCCGGGCGACACTGAAATTGGGCCCAAACCGTACCAACCCGTTGCGCCGTCGGAGATCGCGACCGGGGAAAGCGCAACATGCCCGACGATCCCGTATTCATCTAACGCGACAAGCGAAATCGACAGTTGCCCCGCGCGACGTAATGCATTCACGATGAAATGCTCTGCGCCATTCGTATGCGGTGCATGCTCAAACGCAGCGATCGTGAGTTGCTCGATTGCTGGCGCATCTGCGGGTAATTCGTCGCGGATTCTGAGTGCCTGAGTGCGGGATTCCTTTTTCATGTTGAGGCGAGTCTCGTCGTCGATCATCGCGCGAAGTGCCTGGAACAACGCCGTTGCGTCCGTGTACTTCCGGCCATATCCGAGATTGAATTCGTAGTCGAAATTTCCAGGGTTTTTCCCCTGATTGTGCTGCAGCAGCGTTTCAAGCTTATCCAGTGCCTTAACGGCCCGGGCCTCCGGCGAGGCGGCGCGTTCGTACTCATCCCATAGCGACAGGATGCCTGCGCCGGTCGATGCATCGAGTTCGCGAGTCAGTGTCACCAGATCGCGCCGCTCCTGCTCGCTCTTGTTCGGATGCGCGTGCTGCTCGATCGCCGGAACGTCACCATGAAGTGCCTCGCCGAGATCGTGGATCACGCACATCTTCAGAACCCTGACGAAATCCAGATCGCCTAATTCCTCTTCGAAGGTGATCGCCATCAGACACAAGCGCCAACTGTGTTCCGCCGTGCTCTCGTTGCGACCCGACGAGGTGTACGCAGTTCTCAGCACGTCTTTGAGTTTTTCCGCTTCGCGCAGAAACGCGAGCTTTCCTTTCAGATGTTTGATGCTCATATAGTCTTCTCCGGCGGTCCCTATACGACCCTTCCTGTCGACTCGACCAACCTCGACGAACTGGATTTGCAAGATTTTCCGCCGCCGATCGTACCGGTATCGCATCGGGCAGTACACGCATAAAATATGCGCTCCGCGAGACGGACGGTTTAGCGATGAACCCGGCTACAGCGTTTCGACGAGACGCACGGCTGTGCCGTCGGAGAGCGTCATGCGGGTCCAGCGGCAGCGGCTTTCGCGAATCGGCACCTGCGGCGAATGATTGACGCCACTGCCGAACTCCAACGGCGCAGGCGCGAGCACGCTGCGCCAACCGCAATCGTCGAGCAAAAGTTCTTGCGCCACGATCTCAGGCGTTGCGTAGCGCCACAGTGAACGCCCCAGCAGAGTGCTTAGAGGCACGCTGAATTCAACGGCACGCGCCGACGAGCACGCCAGCAGACGATGTGTGAGGTCGCAAACCAGATGAACTTCACGCGGGCTTTCGGCAACGAGCCGCTCGAGAGCCCGGTCGGCAGCTGATTCGAGGCGCGCCGCCAGCAGTCTTTCCGCCCGCGCCCGCTCCGTTGGCTCCATGTCCTGAAGGCCGGCTTCCCACCGCGAGACGGTGGATTGGGCCACACCGAACATCTCGGCTGCGTGCGTCTGCTTCACGCGATGCAGCAAGCGCCAGCGCTTCAGTGCGATTCCGAGGGCGAGAGAAGTGAGAGTCAGGCTGCTCATACCTAAAAGATTGTACCCGTCTGCCGCATCGTGTTGAAACGGTGAGGCGCTCCACACGCCGGTGCGCGAGGGCACCGCCGGTGGCGGCTCACAAGATGCACCGCCGCCCGCAACAGACGATTCGATCAATTGCTTCTGCCCGCGCCTAAGCATTTCCTAAGCTGAACCCGCTAAGATCCTGGACGTGCTTCATCACATGTCCCTCAAAAACCTCCCTGCATGAATCCACTCGAAGCCTTCAATCAGGCGCTCTTTCTGATGATCAATGCAACGCCGTCGACGCCAGCCTGGCAAATCGACATGGCGCGCATGATTGCGGAATACGTCATTTATCTCGTTCCGCTGTCGCTGATCGCGATATGGCTCTTCGGCGACGAGCGTCAGCGCGAAGTCGCGGTGCGCGCGTTTTGCGTAACCCTGCTCGCCCTTGGACTCAATCAGATTGTCGGTCTGGTTTGGCCACATCCCCGGCCTTTCGTGATCGGACTTGGCCATACGTTTCTGGAACACGCACCCGACCCATCGTTCCCAAGCGACCATGGGACGATAATCTCGTGCATCGCACTGAGCTTGTTGCTGGGTGGCATGAGACGGTACGGCATGCTGATCCTGCTGTCCGGTCTCGCGGTGGCGTGGGCGCGCATCTTTGTCGGCGTGCATTTCCCGCTCGACATGGTTGGCGCCGTAGGCATGGCATGCGTGGCCTATCTGCTGATCGCGCCGCTGTGGCGGCTGGCAGGCGCCACGGTAATGCGCGGCCTTGTCACCGTGTACCGCAAGCTGCTGGCGTGGCCGATCGGGCGTGGCTGGTTATCCTCATAGGCCAGTGTGGGCGCGCGGGCCTGCGCTTCGGATCTTCGAGCGGCGCTGAGGCGCAACCATCGGTTGCACCGCCCGCCACGGCCTGATTGGCGAGCGGCGCTTTGGCAATGGCCAAACCCCGCTTGATGGGCGCGTGAGGATCATTGCGCCCGGCATGCAGTGCAGGCTCGCGCTCGCCGGTCACTTCCAGAGCGTACGGCCGAAGAACGTCAGGGTGCGGTCCCAGGCCCGCTGCGCCCAGACCGGATCAAACTGGGTCCGGGAGATGCGGCCCGGCCCGACTGCCGTCTCGTTAGCGAACGAGTGATGCGCGAGATAGCGATGAAACTCGACGTCGACATTGGCTGCGATGAGCTTCGCCTCCAATGCATCGACCGTCTCTGCCGGGAAGAACTCGTCCTGGGTCGCCCAATGACCAAGAACAGGAACCTTGATTTTCGATGCGTCGATGTATTCGAGCGGCGGAAAGCCGTACCACACCACGCCGGCCGCCACCTCCGGGATATTGCATAGCGATAGCCAGGTGAGCGCGCCACCCATGCAATAACCGGTCACACCGACGCTCGCCGCATGCTGCTTCAGGTACTGGACAGCGCCCCGCACGTCCTGAGTAGCGGCGTCGCCGAAATTGAGCCCGCTCATCAGATGGTGTGCCTCTTCTTCCTCCACCGTCGATTTGCCGCGGTAAAGATCGGGCACCAGCGCCAGATAGCCGGCTTGCGCGAGACGGTCGGCCACCCCGCGGATCTGGTCGTTCAACCCCCACCACTCCTGAATCACGACGATGGCAGGCGCGCCTTCTGCTTTATGCGGCCTCGCCAGATAGCCCTGGACTTCCTTGCCGTCCGGCCGGTGAAACGTGATCATCGATCCTGTGGTCTGTGTCATCAGTCATTCCTCGAGGTAGGCGAAGCCGTTAGCATAGCGCCAGTGCGAGGGACCCTGCTGAATTCAGGCCTTACTTAAAAGCGGTCAATATGCCGTGCAGTGTTTTCACGAGCGCGCTTATGAGCCTTTCTGTATGCTTCCTGGGCCGCCTATTCATAAAGTATCGTTACTAACCAGTCAGTACAGTACGGCGGGACTTGCCACTACAGTGTAATAACGCCCAATTGACTCACTACGCGATCACAACACGCGCTATTAGGACGAGATAGCATTCAACCAAGGAAATCCCTACGCCAACGTAAGGATTTCCTGACATTGAATTCGGTGACGCCCGATCAACAAAATTTTTTGACGCCTTTATGCTCAACCGAGGCTTTTAGTTTATGATCTCTCCCCAGCGAAGTCGTCTATCTAAAAAGACAAGCTTGTTCTGCAACGACCCGGCGCGAAATTGTTAAATTTAAGCATGCGGCAAAAATGTCCGCCACCCGTACTGAATTCGTAAAATTGACTGACTACCGTCTCTCAGGTTCTGGCATGCAATCCTCGGACGCCAGAGTCTTTTCAGCCGACACAATGTGTCGGCTTTTTTTTGCCGGTTAGCCGCAGAAATAAACTTCGATCCGGTTGATTTTCGAAAGCATTAATTAAATAGAAAAATTAAATCTCCCGCAAACCTTTGCGAGATTAAATTATTTTCAGAGAGGCCCGACCATATTGGCTCGATAGCGAACACTGCCACGATCGACAAACCCAAATGCGGAATTAAGAGATAAAGAAGGATTAACTTTCCCGCGAAAGACGTAGCACATCTATTTGTATGACAAATAATTGGAAGCCGAACGCAACAGTTATAACCGCTGGTGCGATACTCAGGAATGAGCCAGGAATCCGGATACTCTGGCCAACCCTGTTTCGAGCACCTGCCGATTATTCGCATACCCAACGCGCACATAGCCTTCCATATCGAGCGCACTGCCCGGTGTGAACATCACGCCGGTTTGTTCGATCAGCGTAGTGCAAAACTCCACCGACGAGATCGGCAGGTCGTACTTCAGCAGCGCGGTCGTTACCGACTTCGGCTTGATATACGACATAGCTGGCTCGCTTACCGGAACCGCTCGGGACGAAACGGATAGGGATCGGCGCAGGGCGTCGCGCCCGTCATCATCTCCGCCAGCAAACGGCCCGTCACGGGACCAATCGTCAATCCGTGGTGATTGTGGCCAAACGCGAACCAGAGTCCTCGATGGCGAGGCGCTCGCCCAATGACGGGCCGCATGTCTGGCGTGCAGGGACGCAAGCCGATCCATGGCGCGTCGTCCAGCCGGCGCCCCAAACCGAAAACCGGCCGGGCGACGCTTTCTGCGCGCGCAAGTTGAATACCCGTTGGCGGTGCATCCCGGCGGGCGATTTCAACACCCGTCGTCAAACGCAAGCGGCCTTCCATTGGCGCGACCACATACCCTCGCTCCGTATCCACAAGCGGTACCGAGAGCAGTGGTTTCGTGGCCTCGTAGTGCATGTGATAGCCGCGCTTCGCGCGCAGCGGTATGCGATATCCGAGCGGCTCAAAAACTTTATCGGACCACGGGCCGAGTGCCACGACCACCTCGTTGGCACTGATCCTGCCCTGAGACGTCTGCACGGTCCACGCATCGGCCTCCTGACGCACCGTACTTGCCTCTCCGGTCAGCAACGTTCCGCCGCCATCCTCGAACAGCCGCGCATATCCCTTCGTCAACGCGCCTGGGTTGGAAATACTCTTCGGGTCCTGCCAATGCAAAGCGCCACAAAAACCGCTGCCCAACCCAGGCTCGCGCGCCAGCAGCCGCGCGGCATCGAGCGTCGCCACGCGCAACCCATATTGACTCGCGGTGACTTCGGCGGCTGATGCTTGCCGTTCATATTCGGAGCGCGTGCGAAATGCCTCGATCCAGCCGCCGTCATGCGCGAGTCTCTGAAGACCGGCACGCTCGATCAGCACGTCGTGTTCGTCGACGCTCTGGCGGATCAACGGCAGCATGTCGCGCGCGGCCGCTTCCAACCGCTCCGGCGACGACTCCCACCAGAATCGCGCGAGCCACGCGGCAAAAGACGGCACGGCCTTATAGTCCCAGTACAGGTCGATCGAACGATTGCGCATGTAGCGCAGCAGTGTTCCGAAATCGCGCGGAAACGCGTAAGGGACCACCGACGACCGCTCGATCAACCCTGCATTGCCGAAACTGGTCTCTTCACCAGGGCCGCGCCGATCGACGAGCGCCACGCGGCGGCCACGATCCTGCAGATGCAGCGCCGACGACACGCCAACGATCCCGGCGCCCAACACGATTACATCGAAATCCATAAGTTACTTCGCGATGATGTCGCGCTTGAAATACTTCTGCGAAAGATTGCTGAGCGTGCCGTCCTTCTTCAAAGCGTCGAGCGCGGCATCGATCTTTCCGGCCAGCGCCTTGTCGCCCTTACGCAAGCCAAAACCGGTGCCTTCGCCTAGTGTTGCCGGATCGCTGAGTGGCTGGCCGACAATCGCATAGTCCTTGCCTGAGGGTTTATTCAGAAAACCGTCCTCAACAGTCTGCGCTTCCTGGACGGCGGCATCCAGTCGTCCTGCAACGAGGTCGGCATACACCTGATCCTGGTCCTGATACGAGACGATCGATACCCCGGCATTCGCCCAGTGATGCTTGAGGAAGTCTTCCTGCGACGATCCCTGCAGGACACCGACGCGTTTGCCCTGCAGGCTCTTCACATCGGGCAGCAAGGACGAACCATGCCGGGCCACCATCACGATCGGCACCACGTAGATCGGCGGCGTGAAATCGATGGACTGCTTACGCTTGTCCGTGATGTTCATGGCGGAATTGATCACATCGAATTTGCGCGCCTGCAACGCGGGAATCAAGCCGTCGAACGAGTTTTCCACCCACTCGCATTTCACCCCCATCTTTGCACAAACCGCATTGCCGACGTCGACGTCGAATCCTTGCAATTGCCCCGTCGGCGACTTGCTCTCGAACGGCGGATACGCTGCCTCGATACCGAAACGCAAGGCGCTTTGAGTCTCCGCGTTAACGGTGCCGACCGAACCGATTAACGCAGCCGCGACGAAGAATGACAGTGAAAGCTTCAGAGACATGATGGATCCCAGTGTGGTTGGAGGGTCGCGAATTCAGGGCGAGAACGGTCGCTAACGGGGCACCGTCTGGAAGCCACATGAGAAACAAAGGAGACGGGCTTCTCACACTCGCTCTGGAACAACAGTCTATTCTGGACATTGGTAATTGCAAGCGATTTTCAAAAATAAAAGTCCAGATTGGACTTTTTGACTTTAGAATCGTGCTGACGCCGCAAGCCGGCAACGATCTGGAGAGCAAGCCCATGAGCAGCACAGACAAAGTATTCCCGTTGATCGTCCAACAGGACGCAGTGCGTAAGGCCCTGCCCCATCTCGATGTGCGCGGTGCGCTGACACGCATGTTTCTCGCGCTTGCGAACAACGCCGCGGTGCAGCCGGCGCAGACCTTCACCCCCTTTCCGCAAGGGGCCGGCGACTTCATCACCTACCTCGGGGTGCTAGCGGAAGCCAAGGCGTTCGGTGCCAAGTTGTCGCCGTACATCGTGACTGAGTCGAAACCGGTCATCACCGCATGGACCGCGCTGATGTCGATGGAAACGGGGCAGCCTTTGATGTGGTGCGATGCGGGATTGCTGACCGTCGAGCGCACTGCCGGTGCGACCGCACTAGCGGTGGATCACCTTGCGGCACCGAACGCGCGCCGGCTCGCCGTTGTCGGCGCGGGCGCGGTGGGACAAGCTCATGTGCGCCATCTCGCGGCGCTACGGCCATGGGATCTGA
This sequence comes from Paraburkholderia agricolaris, assembly GCF_009455635.1. NCBI lineage: Bacteria > Pseudomonadati > Pseudomonadota > Betaproteobacteria > Burkholderiales > Burkholderiaceae > Paraburkholderia > Paraburkholderia agricolaris. Next base: position 878,218 of record NZ_QPER01000002.1, on the reverse strand, counting down.
TCAGCGTGTTTTCTCCCGAGCTTGGCGGGAACGAAGCAAAGCGCGCCGCGATCGGAGCCCTTGATGAGCGCGTGCTGGTTTGCACCAGACTTGAAGATTGCCTGCGCGATGCGGACGTGGTGGCGTTGTGCACATCCTCAGGCACACCGGTAATTTCGGAGGACAGGCTGACAAAGCCGGCGCTCATTACGTCGATCAGTACGAACGTCGCGAACGCTCACGAAATTCCACCGGCATGGCTGCCGGGCATGGAGGTCTATTGCGACTACCGGCCAACCACGCCTGGCAGTGCCGGGGAAATGAAACTGGCGGCGCAGTTGCATGGCTGGTCGCCGGACAGCGTGCTTGGCGATCTGCCTGAGCTGGTGTCCGGCATCGCCAGAAAACCCTCCGGGCAACACCACGTTTTTTTTCCGCTCAATTGGACTCGGGCTTGAAGACGTGGCGATCGCCAACGAATTATTCAGACACATAGCTGCGCAGCACAGCAGCATGGCAAAATGACGCGCGTCATGCGGATTCGCCGCACCGTGACGCTACACGTTGCAGACTTTCCGAACCCTGGAATCTCCCCCATCCCTATGCGAAAGACTAAGACAACGGCCGCACGCAAGCTTCTTCTGGATCGATACGGCCGTGTCGCCGATGGTATCGCACTGCTCTTTTTCCCGTACGTCGAAGTCGTCATCCATGACTTGCAAAGTCAGACCGTTGCGTACATAGCCAACAACCTGTCCAAGCGTGAACTGGGTGACGAATCGGCACTGGAAGAAATCGACCATTCGGTGGAGTCAGGCACGGTCGGCCCATACGAGAAGATCAATTGGGACGGCCGGCGGATGCGCTGCGTCAGCACGGTGCTGTTTGACGACGCCGGGGTTGCCGTTGGTGTGATGTGCGTGAACTACAACATTGCGGTCTTCGAGGACATGAAACATGTTATCGACCGGGTGATCTCAGGTGCCGGCGTGGTCAAACAACCCGAAGAATTGTTCAAGGACGACTGGCAGGAGCGTATCAACACGTTTCTGCACACGTGGCTTCAGGAGCGCCAGTTGGCATTGAATTCACTGACCCGCGACCATCGTCGCGAGCTGGTCGAAGCGCTGTGGGCCGAAGGTGCGTTCAAAGGGAAAAGTGCTGCAAACTACGTGGCAAACGTGCTGGGAATGGGGCGCGCGACCGTGTATCAACACATAAGAGATCTGCGCGACGCGGCAGCCTGAGTTGATCGGCGCGCCGCTGCTTTATCCGCGGCGCGCCGGTACTACGCGGCCTTATTGGCCCATATAGCCGAGCGGAACAGTCGCGTTGGCCTTGGCAACCGTCGCGTTGTTCGACACGATGTACTGCGGCACTTCCGTGAGGGTCAGCGTGACCTGCCCGTTCGTATAGGCAAGCGTGCTGGTGTTGCCATACCCGTCGATCTTCGTCACATTGCCCGACGTACCCGCGCTGTCGACCTGAAGCGTATAGCTCGTCGAGTAGGTCTGGCTATAAAGACCGCCGCTCGCGGGCCACTGCGCGTTGCTATGCGCCCATGCAGCCGTCACCACCTTGCCGTTACCGAGTTGCTGGAACGCATACGCAAAGGTTCCCGACGGCGTACCCGTGATCCGGCCCAATGTATTCGTGCCGTCCAGCACACGCGTCATCGTGGCGAAGGCCATTGCTTCGGGCTTCGGCGAAAGGTTCGACGCACCGTATGCGCCTTGAGCGTCATTCAGGTCGAAGAACGTGCCGTATCCCACTTCGCCGGGATAGTCGGCACCGTAGAAAAGCGTCGTCAACTGCGCGCCGCCACCCAGCACAATAATGTGCGAACGCACACCAACCGCGGCCTGGGCAAACAACTGGTTCTGTGACGGCACCGTGGGACCATAGTTAAGACCCGGATCGTAGCTCGTGCCTTGTTCGGTAACGAAGAGCTTCATGTTCGGCTTACCGGCCTGCATCACCGAACGCAATTGCGTCATCTGGTTATCGAGCGCGTTCGCCTGGTTTGCCGTACTCGGATCGGAGTCCTGCAACTCCGGCGGATGAGCCGGATAGGTGCCCGCATTCCAGTAGCCATGCGTCGAGACCGCATCAATGTAATTCCACAGACCCAGCGCACCGAACGTTTGCAGATAACCGGTCGTGCAGGTGCTGCAATTCGCCGGGAACGGGTTGGTCGGGCCCATCACGACGGCATTCGGATCGGTCGAATGAATGCCCTGGTACGCAGCCTTGTACATGGCAACGAAGTTCGCATTGCTATCCGCCCAGCCGAGGCTCGGCTCCCAGGTCACCTGATAATAGTCGCTCTGCTGGTTCGGGTAGTTTGCCGCGCGAATCAGGCTGGTATCGGTGCCGACCTTGGCCATGAAGCTCTGGAACTCCGGCATGTTCGACGGTGCATAGTAGCTGTCGTTGTATTGGCCCGTCTTCGAATCCCAGGCCGGCAGTCCATCAAGACGCACGATGCGCATCTGATCGGGATTTGCCTTGTAGAACGGATCGAGATCGTTCACGCTCGGCGTGTACGTGTTGGGGCCATTGGGTTCCATTGCCGATACCTCGCGGTCGTCGATGGTCCACGAGACGCCCATGTCATGCAGTGCGGCGATGTTCCCATTGAAGCCCTGCATACCGAAGCGGTGCTGATCCTGATGTGCGTATGTGACGGTGCCCAGCACCGGCGTCAGGTTCGGCAGCACGCCGAAGGTTGCGATGCCCACCGGACGCGTACCGCTGTTTGGCAAGGTACCGCCGTTCGAGCGCAGCGTCGCGGTCAGCGCACCATAGCCGGACCACGTCGACGTACACGGAATCGAGTTGGTTTGCACACCGGCGCTCACCGCGAAACTGCCCTGCGTCTTGATCGCGCCATTCGAATCCGCCACGGACCAGACGACGGTATCCGAGTTCGGCGCGTTTGTCGTAATCGCGAGCTTGAACGGTGCATTGTTCTGGAAAATGCGCAGGCCGTCGGTGGTGGGAGTGTCGGCGCTGATCACTCCGTTGGCGGTTCCGCCTGCGGTGTGCGTGGGCGTGCCGCACGAGAGGGTTGAACTGCCAGGCGTCGGGGTTGGAGTCGGCGTGGGTGCCGGTGCCGGTGCCGGTGCCGGTGCTGGCGTTGGCGTTGGCGTTGGCGTTGGCGTTGGCGTTGGCGTCGGCGTTGGCGTCGGCGTCGGCGTCGGCGTTGGCGTTAGCGTCGGCGTCGGCGTCGGCGTTGGCGTCGGAGCCGGCGTAGGCGTTGGCGTAGCGCTGGCGGCAACCGCCCTCACCCAGCATGACTTGCCATAGCCGAATGCGGGATCTGTCTGCGAAACCGCGCCGACATAACACCCAACGCCGTTGCTAAAGGTAGCGGGCGCCGTCAGCATGGCCGACGGCGCGGTGGGCGGAACTGCACCGAACACCACCGAAGCCGTGCCGAGGAATTTGCAGGTGCCATTCTCTTGCGCGCACAACTTGTATTGCAGTCCCGCGACCGTGATGGTGCTCGTCGCGGCCTGCGCATTTTCTGCGCCAAACCATGCCAGTACGGTTGCTGCCGCAACCCCTAGAAGTTTGAAGTTTCTCGTCATTGTCGATGTGTGTCGCTAGGAATCAGGTTATCCCCGAGGATTGAGCGAGATCGAACCAGGTCGTCCCACTTTGACGTTGTTCTGGGTACAGAGAGAGTTGAATCGGTGAACGCGATGAGACCGCATGCCGAGCGTCGCCAGCCGGAAGCACGTCCAGCATTTCGACTTGTCATTAGCCAGCAGATGTTTATTACGTAATCCTTACCAATAACCAAAAAGTTTGCGTGATGAAGTTCTTCAATGATTGACGGCGAACCTGGCTGCCTCGATTTCAGTCAAGGCAAATCCAGAACACGGCAGGTGCGCCCGGAACGAAACTAATTAGGTTTCGAGCCCAATTCCGGTATCGCAACACCTATGAAAGTTGCTGACAGGTAGCGTTAAAGTCGCTTGACTCATTCGCAACCCGTTTGTTTGAGTAAGCTGATCCAGCGTCGCGAAAACGCCTGCCACGCAAGCTTTACTTGATCGACGCGAGTTTCGGGCGCATGCCCGGCATTAGTTACAGCCAGTTTTTGGCAGACGAATTATAAACGTTTCATCTCTGTAACGTGACTGCGATCGTGGTGATAAGTAGTAGTTCAAAGAATCTTACGGGAAACGCTTCCGACGGTTTTCCAAAGCCGGGGCAACGGAAAATCTCTGCCTCACCGAGGCACGGAAAACGCAAGTCTTTGACTCTTGCCGAAGAAAAATAAATAACTCACGCAGGAGAATAACGTCGCACGTTTTTATATTATTAATATCAATGTGAGCGACGGCAAACGAATAGTCGTGAGAGCCGCGCGGTGCGAAATCAACAAAGCGTCAAACGCGCACCGCGTCTTTTCATCTGATCATAATCGCGGCAGAAAACCGATCAGGGTGTCCAGCGATAAACGATCACGCTGGAGCCGTTGTAGTTGTCTTTCGTGATCACGTACTCACCGGCCGACCTAAGGTAAGCCCTGAGGCCATACATCGAATCCACGTCGTTGCCCACGTCGACCGTCCCCCCACTCGAATTGATCAGCGTCGTATCGAGATTCCCCGTCGTGAGGTTGAAGGCGTCGATGTTGGGCACCGTATGCACGTAACCGACAAACAGATAATTCCCCGCAGCCGCGATCGACTTGGGATTGGCGCTGGTGAGGTTGATCACCGGATTGGGCTTCGTGGTGTTGCCCGCGCTCCAGCCGTGATACACCTCGATTCTCGATTGCATCGCCGTCCAGTCCCAACTGCCGGCAATGCCTTGCGCGAGGATCATGGTGTCGCTCTCCGGCAGGTAGATGATGCGCGTCAATGGCCGGATACTCTGCGGAATGGAAATGGCGATTCCGGGTCCCCATATCGGCTTGCCTTCGCCATCGAAACCCGTCAACGGGTAGTGGTAGATGTGATTCGTCCTGTCCAGACCGGCCCACACGTCTCCCCTGCTATCGATGCAAAATCCCCCGGTGACCGATAGTGTCGTGTTGAAAGCCGGACCTGGAATCGACGCGTCCGGAATGGCAATGTAGCCGCTCGCGGAATTGAAATGGAAAAAGTAGAAGATGCCGGGGTTCTGGCCGGACGCCACGAGAATCCGGTTTCCGCCCACGCTAACGAGCTGACCGAAGTGCTCGTCGCGCTGCGTATCGTTCATGTTGAGGCGCGGATCGGACGGATAGCTGAACGGGTCGACCGTGTTCGCGACAAAGGTGCCGCCGGCCGTGCCGGTGTAAATGTTCGTGCCGCCATAGAAATAGGCACCGTCGGTAAGCGGATCCGGCGCGGCGACCGCCTCGAAGTTGAGCGACTGAAGCTTCCATTGCAGATTGCCGGTACTGTCGTACGCGTGAATGTCGGTGCCGCCGTTGCGGCCGAGGTCCCAACCTCCGCCCCATGGGTTGTTGAGCACATACAGGTTGCCGGCTGCGTCTTTACCGATGCCCACAACACGCGTGAAGCGCTTGTCGCCAACCTGGCCCTTGATGCCAGTAGTAGTGTCGAGATAGCCGCCCTGAATGCCGAACGTGCCGACTAGAGTCGGCGTACCCGAGACGGTATAACGCTTGATATTCATGTCGGGACCCTGATCGCCAACCATCAGTTGTCCAGACGATGCATCGAAGTACAGCGCGGAGGGTCGCGAGACGGCAGGCATCTGAATCGTGTTCAACAGCGCGCCGCCCGAGCTGAACTCAACGACCGTGGCCGCGCTTTGCTGCGCGACCCAGAGATTGCCCGCGCTATCCAAAGCGAGCGCTCCGGGACCCGATACGTTAATGTCCTGCTGCCACACGCCATCGGTCGTATAGACGCGAACGCGATTACCCAAAAAGTCGCTCGCATAAAGGAGCGAGCCGGCTGTCGCGAGTCCGGTAATCACGTCAGCCCGCTTGACGGCATTCCAGGCGCTTACTGGAATGAGAAGATCGCGTTGCTGAGTCGCGCGGTTGTAGCGTCCTACCGCCCCGCTGCCGTACTTGGTGCTGTACTGCAAGGCGGCGAAGATGGACGTGGCATTCCCCGTGATGGCTCCGCCCTGAAACTCGCTGTTGATTCCAATCGAACCGATACTCTTGCCATTCTGATAGATCGCAACGCCGCCCTCGTTTTCATCCCACATGGATGCGGTATAGATCACGCCTTCTGGCGCGACCCACATTGAGCGCGCTGTGTTGCCCACGTGCGTAGCAAGCGTTCCGAATGTGTTCGCCAGCCAGTCGGTGGTGTACTGCGCCTGACACGCTGATGCAAACACGCTAATCGTCGCGATTGCTGCGATTGCCGCGCCATGCAGCACAGCGCGAATTCGTTTTCTAACCATGGGCGATGCTCTCCTGACAGTGGTCCCCCGATAATATTAATCACCGTATCATCGAGAAAAGCGTGAAAAATTCAGAAAGCATTTTTTTCGACCATTTGCCAAGCTTGCGAGCATCGCTGAAGTTGATGTCGGTGCCTATCGCACACTCACTGCGCACGCTTGCGCGGTTGACGGAGCAGTCAGTCAGACCATGCCTGTGTCCGGTTTCAGCATGTCCATGAACGCGCGGACCTTGGCGCTCAGCAAGCGGCGCGAACTATAAAGCGCCCAGACCTCCACGGACGCACCCGTTGCCGTGCCCCAGCAAACGAGCCGGCCCGCGCGCACATCCTGCTCGACCAGCAAGCGCGGCAGGAGTGCTGCGCCCACGCCTTGCAGCACCGCCTCGCGCACCATCAATAGCGACGACATCCGCAGCACCGGCATCGGCTGGATGACCCTCACATCGCCGGCTTCCGTGCGCATGTTCCAGAGCGCGCCGGGCGGCGCCGCGGCGAACATGACGGCCGGCACCTGAAGCGCATCGGCTTCGCTTGTGGACATCGCCGACGCCGACGGTATCGACATACCCGGCGCCGCGACCACGAGACGCTCGTCACTGAGAATGCGCCGCCCGACGAGTTGCGCGTCGGGCCGTGGATCGATACGGATCACCAGGTCGTAGCCGTCCTCCACCGGATCCGCAACCCGGTCTTCCGCGATGATCTCGAGCTCGACCTGCGGATAGGCCAGTGCAAAACGCGCCGCGATCTGGCACAGCAGGACGTGCGCGAACACAACCGGTGCGCTGATGCGCAAGCGCCCGCGCGGCACCGGCGCGCGCGACGCGACTGCTTCGCCCGCCTCCTGAATTTCCGCCATGAGCCCTCGCGTGCGCTCGTGGAGCGCAAGACCTTCCTCCGTCAGACGCAACCGGCGTGCGCCCCGCTCGATCAGCCGCACACCGAGGTCGTCTTCCAGCTCGGCCACGCGCCGTGACAGCGTGGCCTTGGGACGGTCGAGCGCGCGACTGGCCGGCCCGAAGCCACCGTGCAAGGCAACCGCATTGAAATCCGCCAGCGAGGTCAAATCCATGATCGTTCCGTTTATGAGACGAGGTGTCTGAATTTTGTCACTTTCGGTCAACCAATGGAACGAATATTGTTCGTCTCACGGACTAACCCAGTCCATTCAACCCCAGGAGAAAATCATGGCAATCCTCGTAACTGGCAGCACAGGCGTAATCGGCAAGCAGGTTCTCGACCATCTGAACGGCAGCGGCGCCGACGTGCGCGCCCTGACCCGCTCGCCGGAAAAAGCCCAATTTCCCGCCGGCGTCATCGCGGTCAAAGGCGACCTGTCCGACATCGACGCAATACGGCGCGCAATGAACGGCGTCAGCACCTTGTTCCTGCTCGCCCCCAACGCCGCCGACGAACTGACACAGGCGCTGCAGACGCTCAGCGTCGCGCGGGAAGCCGGCGTGAAGGGCATTGTTTATCTGTCGGTTTTCAAGGGTGCGGAGTATGTCGATGTGCCTCACTTCACCGGCAAGCACACAGTGGAACGCATGATCGAGCACACCGATCTGCCGGCGACGGTGCTGCGCCCCGCGTATTTCATCCAGAACGATGCCCGGCAGAAAGACCCGCTGCTGACACACGGCGTCTACGGCATGCCGATTGGCAGCAAAGGTATTTCGATGGTCGATGTCCGCGATATCGGCGACGCCGCCGCACGCGAACTCCTGCGCCGCGAGCGCGCCGCCGATCGGCTGCCACGTGAGACGTACGAACTCGTCGGGCCCGATGCGCTGACGTCGGACACCATCGCCGCGATCTGGGCCGAGGCATTGGGACGCCCGGTCCGCTACGGCGGCGACGATCTCGACATCCTCGAACAGCGTCTCAAGGCGGTCGCACCAGGTTGGCTCGCCTACGACATGCGTCTGATGATGCGCCGCTATCAACTGGACGGCGCGGTCGCTTCGAAAGCCGAGATCGAACGCCTCGCCGCGCTGCTCGGGCGGCAGCCAAGATCGTATCGGGACTTCGCGATGGCCTCGGCCGCCGCATGGACGAAGGGTTGATCGATCAGGATGGGTCAAACGCGCTGTCTAAAGACAGGCACGCGGACCACGGGCGGGGCTGAGAAGTCCCGCCCGTGGTTCATACGCCAGCGTTCAAGATCCAACGGCGGCCTTGATTGCCCTGGCGCTATTGTGGAAATGGACGAACTGAGTAGGGTAAGGATCAGTCTCAATGCCCACCGCAAAAAACCGCAGTCAGAAAAAACGGTATGACCTCGCGAATGCCTGCATTGCTGCCAGCCTGCCGTACGCTCGCCTCAACCGATGTGGCAGACCCTCTCACCACCACGCCATACGTTGAAGACTTGAGCGGCTGGCCGCTGCCCTGTTTGAAAATCGGATCGTTCTGCGCATATCCGAAAACGGCCGAGACGTGAAAGCCAAATGCCGTCAGGTTGCTGCCGCGCGCGGGACGAAACGCGTTGACCGAGTTCGCTTCAATGCGTATTGGCTTCGGATCGATCGACTGTTCGTCCAGAAGCGGAGCAATGAAATCATGCGGATTCGACTGACAGTTCAGCTGCGTGTCGAGCGCATAGGCATTGCACGCGGCGGAAGATAATCCCACGCCCAGCGACACAAGGGCGACTAGCATGCGAAGAGTGGATGGTTTCATCGTCGTAGCGCGATCGTTCTGCTGGATTGCCTCGAGAAGCCCGAGCACATAAGGTAGCAGATCGTTGAGATTTCAGAATCGTACCGCTCGTGCCGCCAGTCTGTGCGGTGACGCTCAGACCGGCCGAAACCCGCGCACGACAAGCGCCAGGCCGTATTCCGTGCCGCATAACTCACGCGCCTGCCCAATTCCGTCGCCCTGCTATGCTTCACATGAAGTCGGTCCAGCACGCGAGGATCCGACGCGCGGGACTGTCGCTGTGCCGCTCGCTAAACGAACCACACCCATGACCCGCTCCTCACATTACGACCTCCAATCCCTGCGCGTTTTCATCGTCGTCGCGGAACTCGGCAGCTTGACGAAGGCGGCCGAGCGTACCTGCCTGACGCTGTCGGCAGTCAGCAAACGCATGACCGATCTGGAACATAGCATCGATTGCACACTGATGCTGCGGCAACCGCGCGGCATCGAGCTGACCGCCGCCGGCAAGGGTTTGCTCGCGCATGCGAGACAAGTCGTCGAGCGCGTGAACCGCATGGCCAACGAAATGAGCGACTACGCCGCCGGCGTGCGCGGACACGTGCGGGTCTGGGCCAACACGTCATCGGTCATCCAGTTCCTGCCGCACGACGTGCAGGCTTTTCTCTCCGGCAACCCCGGCGTGAAGATCTCACTCGAGGAACGATTGAGCGACGAAATCGTCGCGGCAATCCGCAACGGCGACGCCGATATCGGCATCTTTGCGGACAATGTGCTGTCGCCGGGTATCGACAAGGCCATATATCGCGAGGACAAACTCGTGCTGCTGGTGCCGGCCGGCCATCCGCTCGCCGCCCTCGAAGAAGTCGCCTTCGCCGATACACTCGACTTCGAGTACGTCGGCCTGAACGAAGGCAGCTCGCTGCTCGCGCGGCTGCTCGATGCCGCATTCAGCGCGGACCGGGTGCTCAAGCTGCGCATCCAGGTGCACAGCTTCGACGGCATCTGCCGGATGATCGAGCACGGGCTCGGCATCGGCGTACTCCCCGAGGGCGCCGTGCGCCCGGAAATTCTCGCAGCGGGCCTGCGCGCCGTGAAACTGACCGACGCGTGGGCTCATCGTGCATTGTGGATCGGCACGCTGTCGCGCGAAACGCTGTCGCCTGAAGCGCTGCGCCTGTACGACTTCATGTCCGGCCATACCGAAGCTTAAGCTCGCCGACCCTTTCCATTCTGGAAAGGGTCGTTGAGAATCCATTGATTTTCAGCGCGGGCGGGTTGTCGCAAAGTAAGCGTCAAGAGACGACGTTTGCAAGGAGACAACCATGACGAAGCCGCTGGATGGCGTTCGCGTGCTCGAAATGGGCCAGCTTATTGCCGGCCCCTTCGCTGGAAAAATGCTCGCCGAGTTCGGCGCGCATGTCATCAAGATCGAACCACCCGGCGCGGGCGATCCGCTGCGCAAATGGCGCCTGCTGCATGAGGGCACATCCGTCTGGTGGGCGGCGCAATCGCGCAACAAGGAATCCGTCACGCTCGATCTTCGCTCGCCCGAAGGTCAGGACGTGGTTCGTCAACTGGTCGCGCAAAGCGACGTGCTGATCGAGAACTTTCGTCCCGGCACGCTCGAAAAATGGGGGCTCGGCTGGGACGAACTGCATGCGTTAAATCCTGGTCTCGTGATGCTGCGCGTGTCCGGCTATGGGCAGACCGGTCCCTACCGCGACCGTCCGGGCTTCGGCGTCATCGGCGAAGCGATGGGCGGCTTGCGGCATCTGAGCGGCGAAACCGGCCGCACACCGGTGCGCGTGGGCATCTCCATCGGCGATTCCCTCTCCGCCTTGCACGGCGTGATCGGCATCCTGCTCGCGCTGCGCCATCGCGATCAGAACGGCGGTGCGGGCCAGATGATCGACGTCGCGCTCTACGAGTCGGTTTTCAACATGATGGAAAGCCTGCTGCCCGAATACTCGACATTCGGCGCCGTGCGTCAAGCGGCGGGCAGCAGCCTGCCTGGAATCGCGCCGTCGAATGCATATCGCTGCAGCGACGGCAAATATGCACTGATCGCCGGCAATGGCGACAGTATCTTCCGGCGCCTGATGGAACTGATCGGCCGCCAGGACCTCGCGGACGATCCCACCCTCGCCCAAAACGATGGCCGCGTAAACAACGTTGAGCGGCTGGATGCAGCGATTGCCGACTGGACTCGCCACCACACACTCGACGAGGTGCTCACCGCGCTCAATGACGCGCGCATTCCCGCCGGCAAGATCTACGACGTCGCCGACATCGCGAACGACCCGCACTACCACGCACGCGAAATGATTCTCGACGGCCAGCTTCCCGACGGCACGCCGGTGCAACTGCCCGGCATCGTCCCGAAGCTGAGCGCGACACCGGGCACGGTGAGCACCTGCGCGCCCACCCTCGGCCAGCACACCGACAAGGTGCTGGAAAACCTCGGCATCGGCACGTCGACTCGCGACGCCTGGCGCGCCCGCGGCATCATCTGAACAGGAGCACGGTATGAGCAGCAAACGTCTGTATATCCAGGAGGTCGCAACTCGCGACGGTTTCCAGAACGAGGCCCGGTTCGTCGACACCGACGCCAAGATCGAACTGATCAATCGTCTGAGCGCGTGCGGTTACGCCAGGATCGAGGTGACCTCGTTCACCTCGCCAAAAGCGATTCCGGCCTTGCGCGATGCCGAAGCCGTCATGCAGCAAATCAAGCGGCATCAAGGCGTTATCTACACCGTGCTCGTTCCGAATCTGCGCGGCGCCGAGCGCGCGCTGTCGTGCGGTGTCGATGAAGTCAATCTCGTGATGTCGGTCAGCGAGAGCCACAACCGCGCGAACCTGCGCATGAGCCGCGAGCAATCGTTCGCACAGTTGCGCGACGTAATCGGCGTGGTCAAGCAAACGAAGGTGGCGATCAACGTATCGCTCTCCACCGCAATGGGCTGCCCGATGGAAGGCGACATCGAACCGGCTGACGTGCTGGACTGGATGCAGCGCTTCGCCGATCTCGGCGTGCATGGCGTGACCTTGTGCGACACCACCGGCATGGCCTATCCATCGCAGGTCGGGGCGCTGTGCGCCGCCGCACGCGAGCGTTTCGCCGCCCTTGAACTCACGCTGCACTTTCATAACACGCGCGGCATGGCGCTCGCCAACACGCTCGCCGCCCTGGAGGCTGGTATCGACCGTTTCGACGCGTCGCTCGGCGGACTCGGCGGGTGTCCCTACGCGCCGGGTGCAACGGGCAATGTCTGCACGGAGGAACTCGTGCACATGCTCGAACTCGACGGCTACGACACCGGCGTCGATCTCGATGCCGTGCTGTCCGCCTCGGCGCTGCTTCCCGGACTGATCGGCCACGACGTGCCGAGCCAGTTGCTCAAGGCCGGACGCCGCCTCGATCTGCACCCGGCGCCTTGCATCGCGACCGACGGCCTGCCGGAACAACGCGCATTTTCTTCAGGAACCTGACATGGCACTCATCGACCACCTCGATCACCTCGTACTGACTTGCGTCGACTTCGCTGCAACGAAGCGGTTCTACACCGAGGTCATGCAGATGCAACTCGAGACGTTTGGCGAAGGACGTATTGCGTTTCGCTTCGGCAATCAGAAGATCAACGTCCACGTGCGCGGCGCCGAATTCGAGCCGAAGGCGCATGTTCCCGTGCCGGGCGCGCTCGACCTGTGTTTCATCGCCACCGTGCCGCTCGACGATGTCATTGCGCATCTCGCCCGCTGCCAATGGCCGATTATCGAAGGCCCGGTTGCGCGCACCGGCGCCACACAGAAGATTCGATCGGTGTACGTGCGCGATCCCGATCTGAATCTGATCGAGATTTCCGAACTCGCGGGCTGATGTCATGACACCCCGCTCCCTACGAACCGGTGATTTTCACGTGCCGGTCAACAACCTGAATCGCGTGCCGTTGCAGCTCACCCTGTGCCAGGCGGTGATTCGATGAACATCGTCCTGCTCGACAGCGCTACGTTGCCCGTGCCGCTCACCGCGCCGGCCTGGGCGGGCGGATGGTCCGCCCGCCTCGCCACGCGCGCCGCCGACGTGGTTCATGCGCTCGAAGATGCCGCCATTGCGATCACGAACAAAGTGCCGATCCGCGCGGCCGATCTGAAACGTCTGCCGAAACTTCGCTTTATCTGCATTGCCGCAACGGGCTTCGATTGCATCGATATCGACGCCTGCCGCGAGTCCGGCGTGATCGTGTCCAACGTGCCGGGCTATTCGGCACAGAGCGTGTCCGAGTGGGCGCTCACGTCGATCTTCGCCTTGCGGCGCAATCTGTTCGCCTATCGCGAGACCGCTCGCATCGGTTGGGCCAGTTCGCCGAATTTCTGCGTGCACGACGCGCCGATTCTCGACATCGCCGGGTCGACGCTCGGCATTATCGGGCGCGGCGCGATCGGCAGTTCGCTTGCCCGGCTGGCCCGCGCGGTCGGCATGGATGTGATGTTTGCGGAGCACCGCGGACGGTTGACGGTTCGCGACGGCTTCACGTCATTTGACGAGGTGGTGCGAACCGCCGACGTTCTCTCGCTCCACTGTCCACTGACCGAAGCGACGCGCAAGCTGATCGACGCGCCCACACTTCGCGCGATGAAACGCGGCGCGTTGCTCGTGAATAGCGCGCGCGGCGGTCTGGTCGATTCGGCAGCGCTGCTCGATGCGCTTACCACCGGCCACCTCGGCGGCGCCGCGCTCGACGTACTCCCGCAGGAACCACCCGATCCGCATGAGCCCCTGCTGGCGTGCGCGCATCCCAACCTCATCGTCACGCCGCACGTCAGTTGGGCGGCGACGCATGCCGCGAACCGGCTCAATGCCGGCATCGAAGCGAACCTCGCTGCGTTCCATGCGGGCGCACCGATCAACGTGGTGAACGGCGCATAAGCCGCGCCGGAAATAAAGCAACGGAGACAAGCATGAACAGCAGCAATCTGGGTGTGGGCGCAAAAGCAGGCGCCCATTCGCGCATCTCTTCATCCGAGCCGGTTTCAACCGACGAATCACACCGCCAGGATGTTCAGGCCGCCACGTTGGGCGGCTGGATGGACAACATGCCTGCGGGCTCACTGCATCGATTTGTAGTGTGGGTGATCGGCATAGGCCTGTTCTTCGATATGTTCGAGATTTTCCTTGTCAGCTCGATCGGTGCGGCGCTGCAGGGCGAGTACGGTATCGACAGACACAGCATGGACTTCAAGCTGCTGCTGGCCTCGGCGTTTGTCGGCATGTTCTTCGGTGCATTTTTTCTGGGCAGCATGGCCGACCGGATTGGCCGGCGGAAGGCTTTCCTGTTCAATCTGATCTGGTACAGCGGCTTTTCACTGATCGGCGCATTCTCGGTCAATGCCGAGATGCTGGTGATCTGCCGCTTCCTCACCGGCATCGGCGTAGGCGCACTCTATCCCGTCGCCGACAGTTTCCTGTCCGAGATTCTGCCCAAGGAACGCCGCGGACGAATGGCCGCCTGGGCCTACACCGCGTCGTATGTTGCCGTGCCACTGGTCGGATTCCTCGCGCTTTGGCTCAACCCTCTGCACTTCGGTGCCGTGGCGGGTTGGCGCGCTATTCTGGTGATCGGCAGCCTGGGCGCAGTACTGGTTTTGCTCGTACAACATAAGATGCCCGAAAGCCCGCGCTGGCTATTGGCGCAGGGTCGCGTCGACGAAGCTCACGCGATGCTTCGGCGCTTTGCCGACAGTGCCGGGGTGACGGTGCCGGTCATCTCACCTGAGGCGACCGTCAAGCGCAATGCAATGACTTTAGGTGAGCGCGTTGCCCTGCTACGCCGCCCTCCGTACAACAAACGCTACCTGATGCTGGCCATCTTCCATCTGCTGCAGGGATTTGGCTACTATGGCTTTGGCACTCTGGCCGCCACAGTAGTGAAAAGCCGCGGTTTTGACATCACCGACGGCACGTTGTTTATCGCGCTGTCGTTTCTCGGCTACCCGGTCGGCTCTTTGCTTTCTATCCCGCTCCTCAACTGGATAGAACGCCGGACGCTGGTGATCGGCGCCATCTTGTCCATTGCGGTTTTTGGCCTGGGTTTTGCCTATTCGAACAACTCGGGGTTGATCGTTCTATTTGGCGTGTTGACAACCTGCGCATCGAATGTATTCAGCAATGCGTACCATGTCTATCAGGCAGAGATCTTTCCGGCCAGCGTGCGCTCGACTGCAATCGGCAGCACCTATTCGTTGTCCCGCATTGTTAGTGCGATGCTGCCTTTCATCTTGCTTCCCGTATTGAGCCAGCAAGGAGCAGGCGCTATGTTCGGCATTATTGCGGCGGCCCTGCTGATCGTGGCTATCACCGTGCGAATCGTCGGCCCCCGCACGACACGGCGCAGCCAGGACGAGATCAACCCGGGTTAAGCCGCGCGTCGTACATCGCTTGATTACAGAAGGCGGCGCGCCGATCCATCGAGGCGCGCCGCCCCACACCTGATGTCTGTCAAACCAGGGTCAACAACGCATGCATCGACCCTACGTCTGCATCAGGAGTCAGGAGAGATGATGCACTTCCTGCAGGCCATATACCGGCGTCGCAATCCCCTCCATGCGCGCCTTCAACTGCAGCGATAAGTATTGCGAGTAGTGGCGTGATTGATGCAGGTTACCGCCGTGGAACCACAGGGCAGCCTGCTGCGTCGGTTTCCACATGTTGCGTTGTTCGCCCTCCCACGGTCCAGGGTCTTTCGTCGTATTCGAGCCCAGCCCCCACACCTTGCCCACTTTATCCGCCACTTCACGCGAGATAAGATCGGCGGCCCAGCCGTTCATCGACCCATAGCCGGTTGCATAGACGACGAGATCCGCTTCCAGTTCGGTGCCGTCGCTGAGCACAACGGAGTGCTCCTTCAGTTCGACCACATCCACACCGCTCTTCAGTTTTATCTTGCCGTCCGCCACAAGGTCGGCGGCGCCCACGTCGATGTAATAACCCGACCCGCGCCGAAGATACTTCATGAAAAGCCCCGAATCGTCGTCCCCGAAATCGAGCATGAAGCCGCGCTTCTCCAGGCGGTCGTAGAACGCCGCGTCGCGCTGCCTGATTGCATCGAAGACCGGTTTCTGGAACGTATGCAGGATCTTGTACGGGATTGACGCAAAGGTCAGATCGGCTTTCGAAGTCGTCATACCCGACGCCACCGCGCGCTCGGAATAAAGATCGCCGAGCGCAAGCTCCATCAACGAATCCGACTTGACGATATGCGTGGACGAACGCTGAACCATCGTGACGTCAACGCCCGCCTCCCACAGCGCCGCGCAGATATCGTGCGACGAATTGTTCGCGCCGATCACCACCACTTTCTTGCCCTTGTAAGCGTCCGGCCCCGGATGTTTCGACGAGTGATGCTGCTCGCCCTTGAACACATCCATGCCTTTGAATGAGGGGATATTCGGCTTACCTGACATGCCCGTCGCCAGCACAAGCTGCTTGGGCCGCAGCGTCAGCGTCTCGCCGCCATGCTCGACCTCGACCACCCATTCGGCCGCCGCTTCGTCATAGCGTGCCGACTTGCAGGTGGTCGATCCCCAGTAGTTCAATTCCATGACCTTGGTGTACATCTCAAGCCAGTCGCCGATCTTGTCCTTGGGCGTAAAGACCGGCCAGTTATCCGGGAACGGCAAATACGGCATATGGTCGTACCAGACCGGATCATGCAGACACAGCGACTTGTAGCGGTTGCGCCACTGATCGCCAGGACGTGGGTTCTTATCGACGATGATCGTCGGCACCCCCAACTGGCGCAAACGCGCACCCAGCCCGATCCCACCCTGTCCTCCCCCCACGATCAGACAGTAGGGTTGCTCCTCACGACCCAGCTCCCGCGCCTCCGCTTCGCGGCGCTCCTTCCAGCTGACCCGATCCGTGCGTGCGCCGTGTTCCGCGCCCATCGGACGACGCTGGCCTTTGGGCTCTTCGTGGCCTTTCAGTTCGGCCATGGTGGTCAGCAAGGTCCAGATCAGGCCGTCTTTCACACGGATAAAAGCACTGCCGCGGGCGGCCTGCGTCTCGAACGTGATCCACGCCTGGGCTACGCCGTCGGCTTCGGTCGGCGTCTCATTGTCGGCAATCCTCAGCCGGGTGGGTTTAATGGCGTCGAGTTGGGCGTCGAGCATGGCGCCGATCTGCTCCCGGCCCTCCATGGTTTTGATATTCCATGTAAAAGCAACCAGATCGCGCCAGTAGCACTCCGGTTGAAACAACGCGACGGCCGCAGCGGTATCGCCGCGTTTGAGCGCCGATTCCAGGGACTCCAGAACATGTGTAATAGTCTGGCTTGCATTATTTTCAGGCATGGCTGCTCCTCCATTCGATACGGATTAGTGAAACATCGAGGTAATGCGCGGGTTCTTTGCCCGCTGGATAACCGTGGACCGCTAGCGCCGGTGCGGCGGGACAATGCCGAACTTCGCGATCCGTCTGTAAAGCGTCGCCCGCGAGATGCCGAGAGTCTGAGCGGTCTCGTCGGGGTGCCATTTCGCATCCGTCAGGGCGGCGACGATGCGATCGCGCTCAAGGGCGTCGATCTCGAAGAGGGCGGGTTGTGCCTCGCGGGCGGGATTCCGGTGCTTCGGCGCCGCTTGCCGTTGCGCCCGGATGACCGGTGGGCGAACCCGCGCATGAAGAGGCGCGCCGCTGCCCACCAGTTTCATCGAAACCATGTCGCGGCCGGGCCTGACATCCAGAAGACGTTCGGCGCGGACATCGAATAGCTCGGAGACAGGCCGCGGCAACTGGTCGAGGCCCGGCACACATTCCTTGGCCCGGCGGTTTGCCGCGACCGCATTTCCATGCACGTCGAAAGCGATCAGAATTTCCGGCTGGGCTTCCACGTAGTGACGATTCCGGTGGGCCAGCAACACCCAGTAATGGGTGGTCGCGTTGAGAAAGAAACTATCCTCGATCAGCACCGCGCTATGACGCACGATATGGTTGATCAGGCGCTGGCTTTCGCGTTCGTCAGGCGAGCGAATCGCCGAAGCATCTAGCACGCCGATCAGTTCGCCTTCCAGCCCGAAGATGGGCGAGGCACTGCATGTCAACGTGGTAAACGCGGCGCGAAAATGATCTGTCTTATGCACCGTGATCGGTTGGGAATCCAGCAATACGGCCGCAACGCCGCAGGTTCCCTCTTCCTGCTCGGACCAGCAGGAGCCCCAATAAAGCCCCGCCCGTTTGAAGTCGTGGCGCCGGTCCCGGTCGACGCGATAATCTATCGTCACGCCCTGCGCGTCGGTGAGCATCACACAGTAGTCCGCTTCGCGTACCGTCTCATGCAAACGCGAAAGGCATTCTCCCGAGGCCCGCAAAACCGATTCTTCACGATGTTGCACGTCGCGTAGTTCCGGCGCGGTCAGAATGCGCGGACCTTTTGTCAGACCGGGATCGAGATGATATTGCTCGAGCGAGCGCCAGTACGACGAAGCCAGCCGCGCGGAATCGGCACCGCGATCGGGCGTCCGGCCTTCGATCAACCTGCGGATCCGGTCGATGTGTCTAACTTGCGGAACATAAGGCATGAATGTCTCCGGTCTGCTCGGCGCACATCGCCAGGTGCGCGCTCAGGATGACTTTTAGCATGCGTGTTCCGGAAGATCACACCGCAGTGCAGCATCAAGCCGGATGAGACTTTTGTCTCATTCCTTTGTCTCATTCTTTTGTCTCAGTTCTTTTATGGCGGGGACGGAACGCGGTTCGATTTCCGCGGTACTGAAGATAGGGCGCGTGAAGCCCCTGCTAGAATGCTTGCCCTTTTCTCTGGAGACGCACATGTCCTGGTTCATCTATGAAGTGCCCGAATACAATGAAGACGGGGCGCGCATCGAACCCTTCAGCGACCTGCGTAGCCGCGTCCAGAAAGTCAGCGGGCAGGCCATGGTCGACGAGCTGGAAAGCGTCCGCGAGAACGCCGCGAAGACAGCGGATACGCCGGCGCACCCGCTACGCGCCGCGGATAATCCTCACGTATTTCCGATCCCGTACGCCGACTCCATGATCCTGGTCGGGTTCATCTTCGAACTGAAACGGGAGTCCCGATGCCTGGTGGTGTCGCCCGTGGAAATGCCCTGGTTGAAAGACGCGTAACGCGTCTCGTCGCCAACGCGTAACGCGTAACGCGTCACGCGTAGCGCGCGAGAAACATGTCGGCGGCCGATTCCGCGACGTGTTTCTGTTCATCCACGCCGAGAGGCGGCTGCCCCATCGTCACCTGCGGCCAGAAAGCGAATGCTTTTACGAGAGCCTGCAGCTGCTGCGAAGCGTATACCGGGTCCGACGTCTTCAGGCGGCCATCGGCTGCGGCTGCGCGAATCCACACCGTCAAGTCCTCCTCCCGCTCACCCATGCGGGTCACCATCTCCCGCGCGCGCTCCGGCGAATGAATGCCCGCCGCGATCGCGACGCGCGCGAGGGCCAGGAACGCCTCGTTATTCAATAGGCCCAGCTTTTTGAACAGAAGCTGGAGCAACTGCGCACGCAATGGATGCGCGGCGGAATAAGCCGGCGCTTCGCCTGTGTCACTCGATTCCCACAACTGCCGCAGGATCGCTGCGAACAGCACTTCCTTACTGGGGAAATGGTTGTAGACCGTCCGCTTCGAGACGCTCGCGCGGGCCGCGATACGGTCCATGCTGGTCGCGTCGAAACCGGCCGCGAGAAATTCTTCGATGGCCGCCTCGATGATGGCAGCGCGCTTGCGGTCGGTCAGGCGTAGAGGGGGATGACTGGTGTTCATCGCTAAATTTTACACCGGGTAGTTTACTTTTCTCAAAAATAAACTACACTCAACAGTCTACTTTCTGTATCGAGGCGGTTTGCATGGCATCGTTCACCAGTTCTATTCGCCGCGCCTTGGGCCTGACGGCGGCGCGACGCGGGCGCGAATTGTTCGACATGTCGGCTCAGCACGACGGCGAGCGCTTTCGAAACGTCAAGCCGCGTCCCGTAGAAGGTGTCGGCAAGACCCTGAGCATCGCGTGGAATCTGTTGTTCCGCAAACCGGACGGCACGGTGCCGGCGGGCACGCTGCCCGTCGACACGCTGTCGCGCGAACAACTCGACGCCGCGCCGGACCGCAGCCTCTATCGCCTCGGGCATTCGACCATGCTGCTCAAGCTGCGTGGTCAGTTCTGGCTGACCGATCCCGTCTTCGCCGAGCGTGCATCGCCGTTCCGGCGGTTCGGCCCGAAGCGCTTCCATGCCCCGCCCATTGCACTCGAAGACTTGCCGCCGTTGCGCGGCGTGATTCTGTCGCACGATCACTACGACCACCTGGATCGCGAAACGGTGCTGGCGCTCGCCGCGAAGACTGGCGTGTTCCTGACGCCGCTGGGTGTCGGCGACCGCCTGATCGAATGGGGTATCGAGGCGTCGAAGGTGCGTCAATTCGATTGGTGGCAGGGCGTTGAAATCGACGGCCTGTCGTTTACTGCAACACCGGCGCAGCACTTCTCCGGTCGCAGTCTGTTCGACGGCAACAGCACCTTGTGGGCCTCGTGGGTGATCGTCGACGACGCGCTACGCGTGTTCTTCAGCGGCGACACCGGTTACTTCGACGGCTTCAGGACCATCGGCGAGCGGCTCGGCCCATTTGACGTGACGCTGCTCGAAACCGGCGCCTACGATGCTCAATGGCCGTACGTCCATATGCAGCCCGACGAGACCGTACAGGCTCACGTCGATCTGCGCGGACGCTGGCTGGTGCCGGTTCACAACGGCACGTTCGATCTGGCGATGCATCGCTGGCAGGAACCGTACGAGCGTGTGGTTGGGCTCGCTGCCGCACGGGGCATTGCGCTCGCGACGCCTCGCATGGGCGAGCGGCTCGATCTGGGCACGCCGCACCGTGGCGGCAAGTGGTGGCGCGAGGTGGCAGAGGTAGCGGAGGTGGTGCAGGCCCCCGCGACGTCGCGGCGCTGGTTCTGTCGCGATAGCCGGCAAGCGAATTCGTAAGGCACCCGGTCAGCAGCGCCGTCGATCGTTCCGGCTAGGGGATGAAAACGGTGCGCCGGGCGCTACTGGGCGCTCCCCAGTGCGCACCGAGATCCGCGAGAGGGACAGCCTCCGTCGCGATTTGCAGACCCGCGCGCACGGTGGCATCGAGCACCTGCTGCATGGTGTGCAGAACGCGCGGTAAAGGGAGGCTGCCGATACCGCTGCCCAACAGCGAAATCGGCGCCGCGCGCAGCACGGCGGCCGGCAACAGAAGATCGGCGCCGCTGATCGCGCCGATCTGGACGAAGCGCAGCGCTTCATCTTCAGCCAAAGTCCGCGCCGCGGCAATCAGCAAGGACAGCGCACTGGCGCCCCACACGTAATCCAGCACCACGTCGACCCCTTCCCGGAATTGCGCTTCGAACGCATGACTCAGCGCGTCGGCGTCCTGCTCTAACGAAATGACGCTATCCGCGCCAGCTTGCCCAAGCGACGCTAGCACGGCCGCGTTACGACCCGTCGCGATGATTTTTTCGGCGCCAAGATGCTTCGCGATCTGGACGGCAAGCCGCCCGGAGGTACCCGTTGCGCCGTTGATCAGCACCGTCTCACCCGCCACGAACCTGGCCCGCTCGACGAGCGCCGCCCACGACGACATGCCCGGAATGGCAATGGCGGCCGCCGTAACGTCGTCGATCGTATCGGGTAGCAGCACGCAGTTCGCTTCGGGCACGAGGCACTGCTGCGCCATCGCGCCGAACGGCGCCTGCGGTCCGAAGAAATACACGCGTTGGCCATCGTCGCGACGCCCGATGCCGTCGACTCCCGCCACGAACGGAAACGCCCCCTTCGACGAATAGTGCGAGCCCGACGCCCTCGCGCGCGTGACGTGACTCAACGCCGACGCCGTAACGTCGACGATACGATGACCCGGACGCGGATCGGGACGATTGAAATCGGCGTAAACAGGGTGTTCGCCCGCCGTTTTGACGACTGCAGCTTTCATGGTGGCTCCTTGAATTCGAGGTGAAACCGGCGTGCCGCTCAGCGGATGTCGCGCTGTATGCCGACCGATGAGTCGATCCAGTCACGCAGCCGCACGTCGCGAATCTCGAGTACATCGAACAGCCCGACGGCACGCAGGGCGGGCAGTGCCGCGACGATGTCCGTGGCGGCCACAGCACGCGCCGCGTCAGTGCTGGCCGGATCGGTCCAGACGCGCGCATTGGCCAGAAAAGCGGCAACCGTGCCTTTGCGGACTGTCACACCATCGATATCGGCCTGATCGACGTGGTCGGGGAGAACGTGTTCGGCTCGCATCGCGCGGCACTCCGGTGTTGTGTAAGTGGAAGCTAGTTTAGTGATGCAGACCCGGCCCGTCTCCGGTATAAAGGTCGTTCGATACCGGATTCCCGCCACCTCTTGCGATGACCACCCCCTTAATTCGACCGGATCTCGTGAGCTCGCCCGACGGTCCGTTCCTCGCCGCGGCCGAACTGACACAAAGTGAATCGCGCGCAACGCCCTCACACAGTCATGCGCGCGGACAGCTCATGGGCGCGCTGAGCGGGCTCGCATCGATCGGGTTCGACAAGCAGCAATGGGTCGTGCCCGCCACCCATGCGATCTGGATTCCCCCGCATTGCGTCCACTCGGTACGCTCCTATGGCCCCTTCGCGGGGTGGAGTGTTTTCATTACCGAGGAGCGCTGCGAATCGCTGCCGCGGCAGGCGCGCGCAATCAAGACGACGCCCTTGCTGCGCGAGGCGGTGCGGCGCGCCGCGAGCTGGCCAGGCATCGAGCTCGACGCGACGCAGACGCGCATTGCGGAGGTCATCGTCGATGAGCTCGCTGCGTCAAAGGAAGAATCGCTAGGCCTGCCGAGCCCCACCGATCCACGGCTCGTGCGCATCACGGACGCGCTCGGCGGCAACCTGGCGGATAACCGCCGCCTCGAAGAATGGGCAATATGGGCCGGTCTCGCGCCGCGAACGCTGAGCCGCCGGTTTGTGACCGAAACAGGCATGACGTTCGCGCAATGGCGTCAACAGGCCCGCCTGCTTCGCGCACTCGAACTGGTGGCGGATGGGATTCCCGTCACGACGATTGCGCTCGAGCTCGGCTACGACAATGTCAGCGCCTTTATCGACATGTTTCGTCGGGCATTGGGCACCACGCCCGGACGCTACCTGGCCGTGGCAGCACCGGAGAATCGCCGTAGCGGCTGATTCGAAACAGCCTGCACGTCACGGACAATATTTCCAGGCGTGAATCGTCTACAGACGTATGGAACCGCCGCGCACCCCAAAACCGATGATCGAACGCGACAACGACATCACCGCAACCGTGTTGCGTGAGCGGTCGAAACTCGGCAATTTTATCCGGCGCCGCGTGCACGATCAGGGCGAGGCCGAAGACATCCTGCAGGACGTCTTTCACGAGTTCGTGCAAGCCTACCGGCTCCCCGCACCGATCGAACAGGTAAGCGCGTGGCTGTTCCGCGTGGCGCGAAATCGCATCATCGACCGCTTTCGCAAGCGCCGCGAGCAACCGCTCGCCGACATGGCCGACGATCAGGACGACGCAGACAACCCGGACTATCGGCTGGATCTCGCCCTGCCGGCCACCGACGCCGGTCCCGAAGCCGTCTATGCAAGATCGGTGCTGCTGGAAACCCTGCAAGACGCACTCGACGAATTGCCGGCAAATCAGCGCGACGTCTTCGTCGCCCACGAACTCGAAGGACGCAGCTTCAAGGAGCTGGCATCCGAAACCGGTGTCGGCGTGAACACGCTATTGGCCCGCAAGCGCTACGCGGTACTGCATCTGCGCGTTCGCCTGCAAGCCGTCTATGACGAACTGGATATCTAAAAGGAGCAGCTAGATGAGATTCAAACTGAGATGCTTCGGCAAGGCACTGTTGGTTCTGGTGGGCGTTGCCGTGCTGGGATGGATGGTGATGGCGCTATGGAATTGGGTGATGCCCGCGCTATTCGTCGGTGCCCGTCCGATCGACTTTCTGCACGCGCTGGGCCTGCTGGTCCTGAGCCGGATTCTCTTTGGCGGATTCCGCGGGCATGGCGGCTGGCATGGACGCCGGCACTGGCGGCGCTGGGAACGGATGACACCGCAGGAGCGTGAAAACTTTCAGAAGAACCTGGCGTCCTTTGACGGCAAGCGTCACGAGGACGAAGCATGAGCCGCGCATCTACATCCGCTTGCAAGCAGCCCGCAGGCGTGATCGCTCCCGTGGTCAATCTGAAGCGGTGCGAAGGCAAGGGCGATTGCGCCATCGTCTGCCCCGAAGACGTATTCGAAATCCGCCGGATCGATACGGCGGACTATCAGCAGTTGGGCGCGCTGAACCGATTCAAGCTGCGCGTACACGGCATGAAAGTCGCGTACACGCCCAACGCCGATGCATGCCGGGCGTGTGGCCTGTGCGTAAGCGCATGCCCCGAACATGCCATTACGTTAGCCAGGATCGGGGCGCCATGAGGTCGTGTGTTGCCACGCATCACTCAGGCAAACGCAGGCAAACACAGATAAGCGCAGGCAGCTACAGGCAGTTGCAAGCAGGCGCAGAGCCGGGACCGCGGGCACCGCGGTCTCAGCTAACTGAATCCATTCCCGATTGCTGATAATTCTGAATCCCGACCTTATCGATCAAGGCCAGATTCGTTTCGAGCCAGTCGATATGATCTTCCGTATCGTCGAGAATATGGGTGATGATGTCGCGCGAGACGAAGTCGCGAACCGTCTCGCAGTATGCGATCGCTTCCTTACAAGTTGTCTGCGACGCCTGCTCGAGTTTGAGATCGCACTCAAGAATTTCTTTCGTATCCTCACCAATCAGCAACTTATGCAGGTCCTGCAGATTGGGCAAGCCGTCCAGCATGAAGATGCGTTCGATCAACAGGTCCGCATGCTTCATCTCGCCGATTGATTCGTCATACTCGTGCTTCTCAAGGCTTTTCAGGCCCCAGTGCCCGTACATTCTGGCATGCAGGAAATACTGGTTGATCGCGCTCAGTTCGTTCTTCAGCTGAGCGTTCAGATATTCGAGAACCTTGGGGTCTCCTTGCATATCGCCTCCTTGAATGGTGACGCCGCGCGATAAAAGCGCGAGGGGTGCTCAGGCATCCTGTTCCGTCTGATGCGACTTACAGCTCAACCGTCGACGCGCGAATGGCCGTTGCTACCAGTCCAGCATAGTGGATTGCCCGTGCAACGTTAAAAATGAGAACCGGAATCGTTAGCAGTAGATGCTTGCGCAGATGTGCGACCACGAAGGTGCCGATCAGGTTGCCGTGCCGGTGCCCACGTTTCTCCCGGCATTCCTCGCCGGCTGGCCCTCCGCCCGAATCCCGGAACTGAACAGGCTCACAAACTGTTCGAAACCCTGGATCGGCAGCGGCTTGCAAAAAAGAAACCCTTGATAGGCATGGCAGCCTGCTACCGCAAGGAAATCTCTTTGCGCTTCGGTTTCAACCCCCTCGGCAATGACACCCAGGTTAAAGCTTCGCGCAAGCGCGACGATGGTTCTCGCGATGTCGGCGTCGTTGGGGTCGACCAGAATGTCGCGCACGAACGAGCGGTCGATCTTTAACTGGTCCAACGGCAATCGCTTCAGATAGGCCAGCGAAGAGTAGCCCGTCCCGAAGTCGTCGAGCGAGAACGTCACACCGCGGGCACGCAGGGCGCTCATCTTTTCGATAACGTCCTGTACGTTCTCAACGAGAACACTCTCGGTCAGCTCGAGCTTCAACCGGTCCGCCCTCGCTCCAGTCCGGTTGATGACCTCGAGCACACCGTCCACGAAATCTGGCTCGCGAAATTGCCGGGCACTGACGTTCACTGCCATGGACAGATGCGCCATCGATGGGCTCGCCGCCCACAGTGCCAGTTGAGCGCATGCGGACGCCAGCACCTTGCGCCCCATCTCGAGAATCAGCCCGGACTCCTCGGCGAGCGGAATAAACTCGCCTGGCGCTATCAGGCCGCGTTCAGGGTGCTCCCAACGCACCAGCGCTTCCGCACCGGTAATGTAATTGCCGTCGACGACCTGCGCCTGATAGTGGAGAATAATCCGGTTCTCTTCGATCGCGTTGCGCAGCCCCACCTCCATTTCGGCCCGCTTCAACACCGCCGTCTGCATCGCCGGATCGAAGAAACAGATGCCATTGCGGCCGCGCTCCTTCGATTGATACATGGCGAGATCGGCCTGTTTGAAAAGCTCGTCGATGGACGTCTGCTCCCCCTTGAATACTGTGACGCCTATGCTGGCGGTGCTCCGGAACTGGATGCCGTTGAGCTCATAGGCACACCCCAGCACGGAGAGAATTCTTTCCCCCACCGCCTCGGTTTGCCTGGTGGCCACCGCCTCATCCAGACTCAGCTTGCCCAGCACCACAACGAACTCGTCACCCCCCACCCGCGCGACCGTGTCGGCCTCATTGACGCTATTCGACAGGCGATACGCGACCTGCCGCAGGAGCAGATCGCCTTTGTCGTGCCCAAGCGTGTCGTTCAGCGTTTTGAAGTGATCGAGATCGATGAACATCAGGGCGCCACAGACCTTGTTCTCCCGGCTCGCCACCATGGATTGCCTGAGCCGGTCCAGAAGCAGTGCACGATTGGGCAAGCGGGTCAGCGTGTCGTAGAAGGCCAGCTCCCGGATTTTCTCCTCCGACTTCTTACGCTCGGTAATGTCGCGGCCGCTGGTACGAAAACCGATGAAGTCGCCCCGCTGATTGCTAATCGGCACCCAGGAAACCGACAGCCACAGCAGCGACCCATCCTTGCGCACGCAACGAAACTCGAGATCCTCGCCGCGAGAACCCTGAAGCCCCTTTTTAAACTCCGGGGCAACCCGCGAAACGTCCTCTGGATGGATCAGCGTGCGGGCGAAATCGGGCATCGCCATGCATTCGGCGACCGTATAGCCCGTGTAGTACTCAACCGAAGGATTGATCCAGCGAGGTTTGCCATCCGGTCCCCACCAGATTTCCAGGTTCACCGTGCAGTCGGCAATGGCGCGAAACTTCTCTTCGTTCTCGCGCAACTCCCGTGTCATCGCCGAGGCGAGCCGCATGGCGCGCTCGCGCCCCGTCATCATGAGCCAGCTCAGAAGCGCCAGCAGAAAACTCAAGCCCGTGCCGGCGCCTGCAATCAACGCCTCCGCATTGCGTCCCAATCTGGATCGGAACTCGTCGGAGGCGCTCATCGAGAGCATCCAGTCATGCCCGTCCACAACCAGATATTCATTTGCGGAGATGATCGCGGGCGCACGCCGGTTGTTTAGCTCCGAAGTGCGATGCAGCAGCGCGGCCTCCAATGGCTCGACCCCATCGTAAATGGCCAGCGAGACACCGGGTGGCTGTTCGCCGTACAGACTGGCCATCACGTCGTGCATCTGGAACGACGCGTAGACCCAACCAATGATGTTCGCCCGGCGTTGCGCGAGATCGTCCTGCGCCTTGCCGGCCGCGTAGATCGGCAGGTACATGATGAAACCCGGCCGACGGTCAGGACTCACGCCGACCTCGAGGTTCACCTTGCCCGACAGGGCCGCCATGCCGGAATCACGGGCCTTCTCCAGCGCGGCGCGCCGCATCGGTTCGTCCCAGGTGTCAAAACCGGGCGAGCTGCGGGCAACGCCGACAAAAGGCTCGCGCTGAATGATCGGCGCATAAGCCGTGCGCTGCCCGCCAGGATGAATCGTGTAGTCTGGAATGCCGCCCTGACGCATGCCCGCTATGTGGGCCGCTTTACTCGCCGCGGGCACCCATTCGATTACACCGACGCCGTGGACGCCGGAAAAATTCGCGTCAAGATTGAGCGCGTTCACATAGCGCCGGAACCGCTCGCGGTCGATCGTGCCGTTCGCGGCAAACAGGCTCTGCACGCCGCGCAGCATCAGTTCATAGGTCGCCATGCGCTGCTCGACGCGGCCCACCGCATCACTCACGGTGTATTCGAACTGGCTGCGCAGCTCTTTGCGACTCGCCTGTCGTTCGTGATTCCAGACGATCCAGGTCAGGCAGAGCGACGCTGATAAAACCAGTAACGGCAGCAGGACAGCGCGTATCCGGATCACGGTGACGCCTTGAAGTTGACCATGGAATCGGCCAGATCCGGCTTGAAGTACTTTTCGAAGATTCGCCGCACCGTGCCGTCGGCGCGCATTTCGTCTACCAGCGCCTGCCACTTTTCCCGTTCGGCGGCGGAGAGCGCTTTCTTCGACATGATCAGACCGTGCGGCACCGAAGGATCGTTGAACTCGACAATCGTTGTCACATTGCGGATTTTTTTCGCGTCCAGTGCGGGGTAATCGAAGGGCTCGATAATCATGCCCTGGATCTGCCGAAGAATAAGCGCCTGGTAGAGCGGTTCGAGCCCTCCTGCCAGGCTGACCCGGTTTTCCGCCGTCAGTCTGTCGACCAGTTCGTTGGCCGATGCGCTGTAGCGAAAACTGCGGATCACGCCGAGCTGGGCGTGCCGGTTATGTTCGAAATCCGCGACGTTGTGGATACCGGCGTCCTTGCGCACGAGTAGATAGTATTTATCACTGAAGTACCATGCAAACGACGCATATTGATTGCGTTCGTCGTTCGCAATGCCAGAAAGGCTGAAATCGAGCGCACCCGACTCGATCAGTTTCCAGATACGTGCCCGCGACATCAGACTGACCTTGATCTGGCAACCGCTGCGCCGGATCAGCTCGTCCGCAAAGTCTTTGTCGATACCGCTGTCGGTGTCGAGCGAATAGAGCAGGCCGTGGTCGTGCAATCCAAGCGTGAACGGCCGGGAGCAATCCGGGCCGCCCGCAAAAGCATTGCTTACGAAACACACTGCCAACAGAACCCCGCCAAGCCAGTTTCGAATCACAACGCCTCCGTAGCGGAATGACGCCTGGTTATATTCTCGCCGGGTCATAATCCGGCGGCATGCTCAGGCAGGTTTATTTTGCTCATACCCTACTTTTATCACAGAATTCGGGATGCTTTTCTGACCCAATGCGCTGCCGATGGGCGGTGACAACTTCAACCATCCGGGCGAAATCGGACCCGGCGTGCATGGCGCCCATTCGCCACACGTGCCTGCCGCTCAATGACGAAGCATCAGCGGCCATCGAAGGCGGTTCTGAAAGGTGGAGCCGGTAGCATGCGAAGGACTCCCCCGAACCCTCCTTTCAATCACGTATCGCTTACATTTCATTTCCCATGGCTACCTACATCCTACTCGGCGGCGGCTTGGCCGTGGCTTTGCTGATTGCTGCATGGGGAATCTGGCGCTTGAGATAGAGGAAGACCGCTTGCCTGCTGCTTGCGTCACGCGCAGCAGGCGCTGTCATCACTACGCCGCGCGCCTACGGAAATATCCGTAGACCGCGCGCCCGCGGCAACACTCAACCTAGATCCCCTATGTCCTCCACTGCTCTCAGCGCGGCCTCTTCTGCAAAAAAAGCTGCGCCCGGTCTTGTGCTCGGCGCCATCGGGGTTGTGTTCGGCGACATCGGAACCAGCCCGCTCTATACGCTGCGCGAATGCCTGAAGGCGGCAGGCGGCATCACGCAAACCAATGTGTTCGGCATTGTCTCGCTGATTCTGTGGTCGATCATCATTGTCGTCACGCTGAAGTACGTCAGCTTCGTGATGCGTGCGGACAACGAAGGCGAAGGCGGCATCCTGGCGCTCACCGCGCTTGCATCCAGAGTGGCACCCGCACGATTGCGCGGCGTTCTGCTAACGCTCGGCGTGTTCGGTGCAGCCATGTTCTACGGCGATTCAATGATCACACCGGCCATTTCGGTGATATCCGCCGTGGAAGGCGTGACACTCGTGGACCCGCATCTGACCGAGTGGATTGTCCCGATCTCGCTCGTCATCCTCACGGGCCTCTTCAAACTTCAGAAGCGCGGCACGGGCGCGGTCGGCCAGGTTTTCGGGCCAGTGATGATCGTGTGGTTCGTGACGCTGGCGGTGCTGGGCATCTCCCATATCGTTACGCATACCGCGATCATGCAAGCCGTCTCGCCGCTCTACGCGGTCGCATTCGTCGCACATGCACCGGCCACCGCGTTCGTTGTCCTGGGTTCGGTCTTTCTGGCGCTGACCGGCGGTGAGGCGCTCTATGCCGACATGGGTCATTTCGGCAAAAAGCCGATCCGTCTCGCATGGCTGATTCTCGTGCTGCCGAGTCTGGTGCTGAACTACTTCGGTCAGGCGGCACTGGTTCTGGAAAAACCCTCCGCGATTGCTCAACCGTTTTTTCAGTCCGCGCCTGGCTGGGCGCTCGTGCCGCTGGTCGTGCTCGCCACGGCGGCCACCATCATCGCGTCTCAGGCCGTTATCTCAGGCGCCTTCTCGATGACCAAGCAGGCCGTGCAACTCGGCTTTCTGCCGCGCATCCCGGTGGTGCACACGTCGACGCACGAGATCGGCCAGGTGTATGTCCCGTTTATCAACGTCACGCTGTACGCAGCCGTGGTTTTTCTGGTGGTGTTTTTCAAATCCTCTGACAATCTGGCGGCGGCTTACGGTATCGCCGTGGCGTCGACCATGCTGCTGACCACCTTGCTGATGTACTTCATCACCCACTCCCTGTGGCACTGGAAGCCGCTGGCCACCGCGGCTGTTATCGGCCCCCTTGCGCTTGTCGACGCGGTGTTCGTATCGAGCAACGTCGGCAAGGTGCTGGATGGCGGCTGGTTTCCGCTGCTCGCCGGAGGTGCGCTGTTCACCGTGATGACCACCTGGCACAAGGGACGTGAAATGGTGGTCGACAAGATGAAAACCGACAACATGCCGCTGGTGGCCCTGATTCATTCGTTGTGCGGCGGCGAGCACTCACCGCCGCGCGTGAACGGCACGGCCGTTTTTCCGGGCGGGGTCGTGGACATGGCGCCCTCGGCATTTCTGCATAACCTGAAGCACAACGGCGTCATGCATCAGGTCAACATCTTTCTTGCGGGTACGACGGACAACGTACCGCATGTTCCCGACGAGCGGAAAGCCACGGTGGTCGACCTCGGACACGGATGCTACGCCGTCACGGTTCACTACGGCTTTATGGAGATTCCGAACGTTCCGTTCATTCTCGAACTGGCGCAGAAACAGATGCCGAACTGGAACTACGAACCTGCTGATACGTCGTTCTTTCTCGCGCGCGACACGGTGATGGCCACCGGCGAAAGCAAATCGATGCCGCTCTGGCGCGAGAAGCTGTTCGCGTTTCTTGCCAGAAACGCAGCGCAGGCGGCTGAGTACTACAGCCTGCCCGCTAACCGCGTGGTGGAAATGGGCGGTCAGATCAATATCTGAGCGACGGCGTCTCCGGCCGTCCATCCAGGCGCGCGAATTTCCCGCCAGAACGATGTGCGAAAAGACCTGGCTCTGGCGCAGCGCAAGCTACCCGGAGGCCAGCGTTGAACAGGCGACGGTGCGATAATTGCAGTGCTTTCCCGGCAATCACGCGTTCAGCATAGGGACAATGGCCTGAATCATGTTGCGCAGAACCAGTTCGCAATTTGACCGTTATATGTTGCGCGGACGCGCTCGCACACTCCTGCGTCAAGCGATCGGCTGGGCGATTTTCGTTAGCGGATTTACGGTCATGGCGACGTACCTGGTGCGGCGGCTAGTCGATGACTAACATAGCGCGAACCGCGCTCGCCATCGTTTAGCCGGCGCCCGGCAATCCGATCCTTTAGCGCCCTCATCCCCTACGGGACGATCACACCCGTTTCAGGCAATGACCCCAAAAGCGGCACCTGCAAGGCCCGCTGCACACACGACCACGGCAATCCCGGCAACGAGCCACAGGTACGCTCCACGCGGCCGGTATGGGTTAGGCAGAGCCGTAACGCTGAGTGCAATGAGTAAGCCAATCACCAGCGGCAGCATCACTGCGTTGACAACCTGCGCCGCGACATTCAGCACAACGAGATTCGGTGCCAGCCAGACCACATAAGCGCTGCCGGCGACGGATGCCACATACACGCCATAGAACCACGGTGAATGCGTGGGCCGGTCTTCAAGCGAGCGCCGGTATCCCGCCACTTCGCCAAGCCCCCATGCCAGCGACAGCGAGCAGACAATAGCGGCCACCATCGACGCACCCAGCACACCGGCGCTGAAGAGAAAACGCCCCGCGTTCGGACCTACTGCAGTCGCAAGCGCGTTGCTGATTTCGCCGACGCTTTGTAGCGCGCCCGCATTGCCGCCTCCCGACAGCGTTGCTGCCGCGGCGACGAGGACCGCCGCGGTCAGTAATTGCGTGAGCACGGCGCCCACCGCCGTTTCGACCCGAGCCACCGTGTAGTCAGCCGCCGTGAGCTTTTTATCCGCTACCGCGGCCTGCTGGTAGAAGACCATCCATGGATTGAACGTCGCGCCAATCAGTGCGGCCGCAAGATATCCAAACTGGTGATTGCCGAGCGGCAGGTCCGCCATTTGCCGGAACAGTTCGTGGACATCCGGATGAGCCTTCCATGCCACAACGAAAAACATCAATTCGAAGGCGCCAATGAAGATCGCGACCCTGTCCACGCGTCGATGCGATCCGGTGGACACGATCGCGATCAGCGCGAGAGCGGCAAGCGGCAACGTAATGGAGCGGGACACGCCATATAGCTCTCCCACGCCGGCGACCCCGGTGAATTCGGTCACCAGAGAACTCAGTACGGCGACGACCAATCCGGCCGCGGATACCCACGCCCATAGCGAGCCGAAGTGCGAGCGAATCAGTTCGCCGTGACCTCGCCCCGTAAAAATACCGAGCCGGACAGTGAGTTCCTGAACCATGTAAAGCAAGGGGATAAGGCCCAGCAGCAGCACCAGAAGTTGCAGCCCCCATTGCGCGCCGGCCTGCGCCGCCGTTACGACATTGCCTGCATCGCAGTCAGCGAGCATGACGAGCAGTCCCGGTCCGCACAAAGCAATCCAGCGCAGACGAGGCGAGACTTTTGGATTGAGCAGCGAGGAACGGGTCATGCTCTCTGGCGGAATGTGAAGGTGGTATGCCTGGTATGCGGCGACTGATTGTAGTCTCTCCGATCGCGCCGAATCATCCGGCGTCCAGCATTCTCAGTACGGCATTTCCTTCGTCCGTAATCGCGAACCTCGCTTCACCGCGCTCCGAATCGACCAGTCGGGCCAGCCCGGCTTCGCGAAGCGCCAGTACATCCTCAGTTGCGGCCCTCGCATCCACAGGTGTTTGAAGCAGCACGAGCAGCGTCGCCAGTTCATGCGCACTCAGGCATCGCCGCTCCGCGGGCGTATAGATGCGTTCAATAAGCTCCATGGTTAACCTCCTGTCTGATGCAGACGCGTTGCAGGTTGTAGATGCATGTCGTGCTGCCGGTGACCTGCATGCGTGAAGTGGCTTGACGCGGCAGCGTCAGGAGAACCACCAGCTCAGCCGTAACGAGCGACCCAACTCATCGGCGATGGACGACGTGCACAACATCGCGACTAGCACGAAAGCGGCCACCGTGACGGCGACAATCGCGTATCCGGCAGGCGTCAACGGGTTACCCGCATAGACCACGCGAAAAGCGGCGCGCGCCGCCATTTTCCCGGCCCGGCGGAAATGGCTTGCCGCAGCCGACCTCTGGCTTCTATCGGCGCGAACGGAAACACCGGCACGCGCCGCCGCCGGAACCGACGTGGAAACGGCCAGCAGATGTGCACGGGCAGCGACCCGCAGCGGGTGTGGCGCACGCACGGCGCCACCGAAAAACATAACGAATGATTTGACGAACATAAGCGCACCCCCGTCCTGCCCGGACATAGCTGGGCGACGTGTGACGACGTGACTGCATCTCGCAAGCGGACTTGCGGCAAGCGGTCAAACAAAGGGAGCGTGCTGCTGACGGACCGGCAGGGAGCCAGTCGGTAATGAAGCGCGCTAACCCGACAAAAGCGAGTTAGCGGCGAAGGAGTGTTCCTGCGGCGGCTATCTCGCGGTGACTTCGCCGGCACAGACCGGCATTGAACTTCCACTACTAGAGCATGTGTCCACAAGGGACTCCTTTTGATGAGACGGGCGGATTGTATTCGGCTCTCGATGAAAACTGCAAGTAAAAAAAACCGCCGGGACATCGTAGTCCGAATCGCCTGGCCAGAATCCCGCACCCAATGATTCTGTTTTCCGATTCCTGTTTTCAATCTCACTCCCGAGCGGTAACAGCCGCTCTTTCCTGTCAATTCTGAAAGGAAATGGGATTAAAAAATTATATTGGCTCTGCTTAGCGAATCATGTTGACTTCGGATTTGCACGACGCCTAGAATTCGAGAATCTTCACAAACGGGGCTGATGCCTTGGACACCTGCAGTAGTCGACCTTCGAATAGTTTCGCTGCCTGACTGGCAGGACGTCCGCGCTCTCTTCATCCAGCCGCCGTCTTGCCTCCCAGGCAGACGGTGCGCGCCGTAGTTACCTTCTCCGTGCACCTTTATTAGCGCCATATAGCCGCGGTATTTTCGCGTCCGTATGGCATCGCGTCGCGAGCGTCAACTCGCGGCTGCGTCCGTTCGCGCCTTGCCGATTTTCAATGGCGCAGACGGACGCGTGATCAGGCACGCCCATTGAAAACACGCGTGCCGGAACGCAGACAAGGAGCCGCCATGCCGGACAGTGACAGTTACCCCTTATGCCGCTCACCTCACCCTTTGCCTGAGGAAAGCAAGTAGACGTTCGCCGGCATGCGCATCGTGCGCCCGGCCTCCATGTCTGCTGGCTTTCCGCGAACCGCGTTAAGCCAAACGCCTGGAGAAATATCATGAACTTCGGCCTCCTTCTGTCGCAACTGCCGCACGTTGAAGAATCACGCGTCCACTACGACGCCATGCTGGCACTGCATGCCAACGAACCGCACAAGCTCGCTGTGTTCTGGCAGCGCCTTAAAGCACTCGTTTCCTAACCTCCCGCGCCCTTTCCGCCATACGCAAGCGACGCCGTCGTTCGACGGCACACGCCCTTACGTATGCCGGAGGTGCGCAATTTCCTCATTGCCCTTTCAATAACCAGAATCAGGGAAAAGAAAAATGGCCACTCCCGCTACTAACGTCTCACCGCCACGCAGCGCCGTGCTCGACTCGGCGCACATCGGCGACATCAAGGGGGCGCTCGGCACCATTGCCCATCACGACACCGCACCGCGCACCAACTGGTGGGCACGCTTCCGAACGCTCCTCGCGATCCTCGGACCTGGCCTCATCGTGATGGTCGGCGATAACGACGCCGGTGCCTTTGGCACGTACACCCAGGCCGGCCAGAACTATGGGACCACCTTGCTGTGGACCATGTTGCTGCTGGTGCCCGTTCTGTTCGTCAACCAGGAAATGGTGCTGCGTCTCGGCGCGGTCACGGGCGTGGGTCATGCACGGCTTATCTTCGAACGCTTCGGCAAGTTCTGGGGGGCGTTCAGCGTCGTCGACCTGTTCATCCTCAACGCGCTGACCATCGTCACCGAGTTTATCGGCATCACCTTCGTTCTCGACTTCTTTGGCATCTCGAAGATTCTCGGGGTCTGTATTGCCGCGGCGCTCACCATGGCCGCCGTCAGTACCGGCAATTTCAGACGCTTCGAGCGCTTCGCCGTCGTACTGTGCCTGCTGAGTTTGCTGCTCGTGCCCGTGCTGGTGTCGATTCACCCGCCGGTCGCTCAGATGACGCGCGACTTCCTCATTCCGAACTGGCCCACTCATTCGAAACTGAGCGATGTGATGCTGCTCGTCATCGGCATCGTCGGCACCACGGTCGCACCGTGGCAACTGTTCTTCCAGCAAAGCTACGTGGTCGACAAACGCATCACCCCGCGTTTCATGAAGTACGAAAAAGCCGACCTGTGGATCGGTATTGTGTTCGTGCTGATTGGCGCCGTGGCGATGATTTCGTTCTGTGCCGCGCTGTACGCCGGCAAGCCCGAATTCGGCAATTTCACGGACGCAGGCGGCGTGATCGCGGGCCTGGAAAAATACGCGGGGCGCACTTCGGCCACGCTCTTCGCCGTGGCCCTTCTTGACGCCTGCATCATCGGCGCCGCCGCGGTCTCGCTGTCGACGGCCTACGCCATCGGCGACGTGTTCAAGATCCGTCACTCGTTGCATCGTCCGGTGTCGGACGCCAAGGGTTTCTATCTCGTCTATTTCGGCATCGTTGCCGCCGCGGCCGCGCTGGTGCTGATTCCCGGCAGCCCGCTTGGTCTGCTAACCGAAGCGGTGCAAACACTCGCGGGTGTCCTGCTGCCTAGCGCCACGGTGTTTCTGCTGCTGCTGTGCAACGACAAGGCCGTGCTTGGCCCGTGGGTCAACTCGAAGAAACTCAATCTGTTCACGGGCGCCGTGATCTGGGTGCTGGTGATGCTGTCCATCATCCTGACCGCGTCGGTCGTTTATCCGGACATCACGGGCGAAACGATTCTGGAAACGCTCGCGGGCGGCACGCTCCTCGCCGTCTTCGGCTATGCCGCCACGGTCGGAATTCGTCGAGTCCGTCGCGAAGCCGCGGACGGACACGTGCAGCAGTATCCGAAGAACGCCCGCGATACCTGGCGCATGCCGCCGCTGGACGAACTGCCGCCGCCCAAACTCACGCTGAGCAAGCGTGTCTGGATGGGTGTGCTGCGAGGCTACCTGGTAGTGGCCGTCGGCCTCGTTGTTCTGAAGGTCGTGCAGATGACGCTGCTGAAATAAACTCGTTCTGCTTTCGAGCGGGGTGATGACGCTGCTGGCACTCGCGTCTCCATACGATATCTGCCTGCCGCCCACGGTAAGTACCGCGCACCGTCTCCACAGACGGCCCGCCTGACAACGCAATGCCACGCAAAGTGTCGTCGCATTGCCTCATCTACGGGAAGTACTGCGTGGGGGAGGCGCTGCGAGGCCGATAAGCGTCGAACGTCGGTGAAATACTGAATAAGCCGCCATCAACAGACGTCATATATCAACCTGCACCTACTCTGCCGTGCCCGCGCGCACGGCATTTTTTCGCGTCGAATGCCTTAAAATTAATCACAGATAGGGGGAAACCCGTATAATTCAGGATAAGAGGTCAGACAACTAGTGGGTATACCACGCGTCAAGACCCGGGCCCGCGCTGCGCGGCGCCTGCCCTGAAAAGCTCTCCTTTCCCAGACCCGTGAACCCGACTGCGACTGCCCTGCCCTTCCGGAACGCCCTGCTAGCGATGCTCGGCATCGGCCTTGTCAATATGCTGGTCGCACTCGACCAGACCGTCGTCAGCACCGCGCTGCCTTCGATCGTCGCCGAACTGCACGGCTTCGAGTACTACGCATGGATTGCCAGCGCGTACCTGCTGGCGTCAGTGGTGACCGTTCCCGTGTTCGGCCGTCTCGGCGACTACTTCGGCCGCAAGCGTTTTGTGATCGCCGCGGTCATTACGTTCACCGTGGCGTCGGTGCTCTGCGGCGTCGCGAACGACATGCTGTTCCTTGTGATCGCACGCGGCTTGCAAGGCGTCGGCGGCGGGATGATGGTAGGTACCGCGTTCGCGTCGATTCCGGATCTGTTCCCCGATCCTCGCGCGCGGGTGCGCTGGCAGGTGGTGATGGCGGCCGCGTACGGAATCGGCACCGCGGCGGGTCCGTCGCTGGGCGGCTGGATGAGCGAGCACTGGGGCTGGCGCTCCACCTTCCTGATCAACCTGCCGGTCGGCGCCGCGGCGCTCTATTTCATCTGGGCGCATCTGCCCAACCTGCAGCGGCCGCACGAGGGCGAGGTCAAGATCGACTGGCTCGGTGCGGCATTAGTCGCCATCGTACTGGGTGGCTTTCAGGCGCTCATCGAAGCCGTGCCGAAGCATGGTTTGACGACCGGCAACCTGACGCTGGCGGCCTTCGTGATCGCGAGCGCCGTTGCGTTGCTGGTGTGCGAAAAACGCGCCACGCATCCAATCATTCCACTCGACCTGTTCAAGGACGCGCAACTCGTCACGCTGTTCATACTCGGTTTCCTGTCCGGCTTCGTGATGTTTTCGCTGATCTTCTTTGCGCCGCTGCTGCTGCAAGGCGGCTTCGGCTTGTCGCCGCAACAGGCGGGTCTGCTCGCCACGCCGATCGCCGCCTGCATCGCACTCGGCAGCCTGCTGAATACGCGCATCGTCATCCACATGAAGAAGCCCACGCGGATTCTGTCGATCGGGTTCGCACTGCTGCTGTTCGCCGCGATCGCGCTGGCGTTCGCCAATCCGCAGACACCGCACGTGTGGATCGAATTGCCGATGGCGGCCGTCGGTATCGGCCTGGGTTTCATCCTGAACAATCTGAATGTGTTCGGCCAGGAAATTGCCGGGCGCGAACGCTTCGGCATCACGACGGCGCTGCTTCAGTCCACGCGGATGGTGGGTGGGATGCTCGGCACCAGCATTGTGGCAACCGTGGTGCAGCATCACTATCGCGACGTGGTGACGCGCACGATGAGCGTGCTCGGCGAGCCGGCCGTTTCGCAATGGCAGCCGCGTTTCGTCGATCTGCGCATCCTGATCGACGAAGCATCGCGACTGAAACTGATTGCGGATATGAAGCCGTCGGGCCTCAATACGCTCGCGTTGATCGACACGGCACGCGATGCGCTGGTGCAGTCGATTCATATCGGCGTGTGGCTGACGGCGGTAGCGGCACTGGCCGCTGCGCTGCTCGTGCAGCGCATCTCGCACGTGGTGTTTCGCAAGAGCTGAACGCGGCGTGGCCGCGATCGTTTCGCGGCTGCGGCCCGCGCCGCTTCTTGCATCGGTTATTGCAGCACTTATTGCACCGGTTATTGCACCGGTTATTGCGCGCCGAGCTTCCTGATCAGCACGTCGAGTTGCGCCATTTCCTCTTCGGTCAGATCGGTCAGCGGCGCGCGCACCGGGCCCGCGCCGTGGCCGACCAGCTTCGCGCCGGCCTTCACGATACTGACCGCGTAGCCTTGGCGGCGGTTACGGATCGCCAGATACGGCAGGAAAAATTCATCGATCAGCTTGCCGACGGTAGCGTGGTCGTCCGCGGCAATCGCACGGTAGAAATCCATCGCGGTCTTCGGGATAAAGTTAAAGACCGCCGACGAGTACACCGGCACGCCCATCGCCTTATAAGCCGCAGCGTAGATTTCCGCGGTCGGCAGGCCGCCGAGGTACGAGAAACGCTCACCGAGACGCCGGCGAATCGTCACCATGTTCTCGATTTCACCCACGCCGTCCTTGAAGCCGATCAGATTCGGGCAACTGTCCGCGAGACGTTCGAGCATATCCGCGTTCAGCTTCGAATTCGCGCGGTTATAGACGATCACGCCGATGTTCTTCACCGCCTTGCAGACCTGCTCGACGTGCGCGGCAATGCCTTCCTGCGACGCCTCGGTCAGATAGTGCGGCATCAGCAGCACGCCGCTTGCGCCAAGACGTTCGGCCTCCTGTGCATATTCAATCGCAACGCGCGTCGGGCCGCCCGCACCGGCGAGAATCGGCACCTTGCCGCGGCAGGTATCGGTCGCCGTGCGAACCACCTCCGTGTAGTCGCTTTTGGTCAGCGAGAAAAATTCGCCCGTGCCGCCCGCGGCGAACAATGCCGTCGCGCCATACGGCGCGAGCCATTCGAGGCGCGCAGCATAGGTATCGGCGCGGAAATCGCCCTGTTCGTCGAAGTCGGTCACCGGAAACGACAGCAGGCCTTCCGAGACGATCGCTTTGAGTTCTTGAGGTGAGGTCATGGCGTGAATGGCGTAGTAGCGTAAATTTTGTCGGTGAAAACGAGCGGCGGCACCCGGCGCCGCTCAAATCATAAAAGACTCAGCGCACCAGACACGGGCGCTTGTTGTCGAACTTCCAGTTCGGAATCAGGTATTGCATGGCCACGCCGTCGTCGCGCGCACCGAGGCCGTGTTGCTGATACAGCGCATGCGCCTTCTCGATCTCGTCCATATCCAGTTCGACACCGAGGCCGGCAGCCTGAGGCACCTTGACCTTGCCGCCGACGATCTGCAGCGGCTCACGCGTCAGGCGCTGACCGTCCTGCCAGATCCAGTGCGTGTCGATCGCCGTAATCTTGCCGGGCGCCGCCGCCGCGACATGCGTGAACATCGCGAGCGAAATGTCGAAGTGATTGTTCGAGTGCGAGCCCCAGGTGAGCCCCCATTCATTGCACATCTGCGCCACCCGTACCGAACCCTGCATGGTCCAGAAATGCGGATCGGCAAGCGGAATATCCACCGACTGCAACTGGATCGCGTGGCCCATCTGACGCCAGTCGGTCGCGATCATGTTGGTCGCCGTCGGCAAACCGGTCGCGCGGCGGAACTCGGCCATCACCTCGCGGCCCGAATAACCATTCTCCGCGCCGCACGGATCTTCCGCGTAAGCCAGCACGTCGTGCTTGTCGCGGCACAGGCGCACCGCTTCCGCGAGCGACCATGCGCCGTTCGGGTCGAGCGTGACGCGGGCGTTGGGGAAACGCTCGGCGAGCGCCGTGACCGCTTCGATTTCGGCGTCGCCGGACAACACGCCGCCTTTGAGTTTGAAATCGTTGAAGCCGTAGCGCGCCTGCGCTGCCTCGGCGAGCCGCACGACGGCCTCGGGCGTCATCGCTTCTTCGGTACGCACGCGCTCCCAGTCGTCGCGCCCATCCGCGCCGCTCGCATAGGGCAGATCGGTTTTCTTGCGGTCGCCGATATAGAACAGATAACCGAGCATTTCCACTTCGTCGCGTTGCTGGCCTTCACCGAGCAGCGCCGCGACGGGCACGCCAAGATGCTGACCGAGCAGATCGAGCAAGGCGGCTTCGAGCGCGGTCACCGCGTGAATGGTGGTGCGCAGATCGAAGGTCTGCAGACCACGGCCACCGGCATCGCGATCGGCGAACTGGGTACGCGCTTTGTTCAGGATAGCCTGAAGATTGCCGATCGACTGACCGACGACCAGCGGACGCGCGTCGTCGATGGTCTGGCGGATGCTCTCGCCACCCGGCACCTCGCCGACGCCCGTGTGTCCGGCACTGTCGCGCAGAATGACGATATTGCGCGTGAAGAACGGGCCATGCGCGCCGCTCAGATTCATCAGCATGCTGTCACGGCCGGCGACGGGCACGACGCGCAGCTCGGTCACGATCGGCGTAGCGTTCGATTGGGATGAGTTCGTGGACATGAGAATGGACCCGGTAGAGTTAGCGAGCCAGCAGGTGGGCGTCCGCGCGCTGGATTAGCGCGCTTGGGACCCGTGCCGGGCAGAAAGTGGGAAATGCGTGATTCATGATTGGCGATTTTCGCTGGTCAGTGGGCTTTGCTATGCAAAGACTCCGGCAACGCGTCACGATTCACACGGCGAGTGCGGGTCAGGAAACCGGCCGCCGCCGCGATCAGCGAAGCCACGCCCAGAGCGTACAAACCGCCAGTAATTGAGCCGGTGTGCTGCTGCAAATAACCGAACGCGGCCGGTGCGAAAAAACCGCCGAGGTTGCCGACCGAGTTGATCAGCGCGATCACGGCTGCGGCAACGCGTGCGTCGAGATAACCCTGCGGAATCGGCCAGAAAAGCGACGAGGCCGCCTTGAAACCGATTGCCGAGAAACAGATAGCCACGAAAGACAGTACTGGATTACTCGAAGTCGAAGCGAACAACCCGCACGCCGCAATGACGAGCGCTACCGCCAGCCACGCCTGCTGGAAACGCCATTTCGCCGACAACACCGCGAAGCAGTACATCGCGACCATGGCGATGAGCCACGGGATGGTATTGAACATGCCGACTTCGAAGTCCGAGAGTCCCCCCATCTTGCGAATGATCGTCGGGAGCCAGAACGTCGCCGCGTAGATAGTCAGTTGAATCGCAAAGTACAGAAAACAGAATAGGAGAATCTGCGGGTCTTTCAGCAGCTTCATCGGGGGTAGATGCGCTCCGCCATGCGCCTCGCGCTCGGCCTGCTCCGCGGCGATCGAGCTGGCGAGAACGGTCTGCTCCTCCGCCGTCAGCCACGAGGCATCGCGAATACGCGACTTCAGCAGCACCCAGCTCACGCCGCACAGCACGATTGAAAAACCGCCCTCAATGAGAAACATCCATTGCCAGCCTTGCAAGCCGAGGCCGCGAATCGACAGCAAACTGCCGGTGATCGGCCCGGACAGCACCGACGCCAGCGCGGAGCCCGAGAGAAAAACCGCCACGGCCTTGCCCCGCTCTTTCTGCGGCAGCCATTGGGTGAAGTAAAACACCACGCCCGGAAAGAAGCCGGCCTCAGCGATGCCGAGCAGGAAACGCAACACGTAGAAGGACGTATCGTTCCAGACGAACGCCATGGCCGCCGCGACCAGCCCCCAGGTGCCCATGATGCGGGTCAGCCAGGCGCGTGCGCCGTACTTCTGCATCAATACGTTCGACGGCACTTCGAACAGCGCATAGCCGACAAAGAACAACCCGCTCCCCAGACCGTACGCGGCAGCACCGATGCCGAGGTCCGCCTGCATGTGAGAATTGACGAAGCCGATGTTCACGCGGTCGATGTAGTTCGCGATGAACATGATCAGAAACAGCGGCAAGATGTGCCGCTTGACCTTCGAGACCGCGGACTCGAGCGGGTCGGCGGCGGTAAGAGCAGATGTCAAGGTTGTCTCCAGTTCCGGCCACTCCGGCGGCCTGCTCCGAAATACGTGATACGTTGTCTGACGACAGTCTACCCGCTTCTTTCCATCGCTTCCAATAAGGTGTTTACCCTGCCACTTGATCCATACTCCGACCGGGTATAGTGGATACCGCGACAAGCGCGGCATTCTTACCTCGGAAAATGCCAATCCAAAATAAGACGTCCGACAACAAGATGTAATCCGCTTGCAGCAGAGGCCCCAAAGAATCGATCCGTCGCCGCGCGCCTCCCGGGAGCGAGTGTTTCGAGTCGCGATCATTCGGACTGACGCTATGATGGCTATGTCGAACCGTCATATGACTTCACTCGCACCCGCTACGGGTGTATTTCCAGCCGATCAGATTAATCAACAAACCGTAAATGAGCAGCCTGACTGAGAAGGTGGTGGCCAGCCTTTCCGACGAAATCCGCCGCGGCGCCCTGAGGCCGGGAGACCGCATCCCTACGGAAGTCGCCATGATGAAGCAGCTCTCGGTGAGCCGCTCCGTGGTTCGCGAGGCGATCTCGCGCCTGCAGGCGGCTAAAGTGGTCGAGACGCGTCACGGCATCGGCACGTTCGTGCTGGAGCCGGCCACGGAACAGTCGATGCAGTTGCCCGCCGCCGACCTCTCCAGCATGCTGGACGTGATGGCAATCATCGAATTTCGCATCGATGTGGAGGCTGCTTCGGCTGCGCTCGCCGCGGCACGGCGCACCGAGCAGAATCTCAAGCAGATTCGTGCCGCACTGGAACGCTTCGAGTCGGAACTCGAACGCGGGAGTACGGACACGCTCGCGCATGACATCGAGTTTCATCTGCAGATCGCCCGGGCAAGCGGCAACCGCTATTTCTTCGATGTGCTCAGTCAACTCGGCCGCTCGGTGAGCCCACGCACACGGCTCGGATCAGCCGAGATCGCGGAGCTCGATCATATTGAAACCTTGCGCAACGTGCTCAGCGAGCACCAGATGATTTACCGGGCCATCGAACGTCAGGACGCCGACGACGCACGCGCCGCGATGCGCATGCATCTGAGCAATAGCCGCGAGCGGCTTCGGCGCGCGCATGAGTCGAGCAAGGCGGCCGGCTAAGCCCAATATCAGGCCTATCAGATTCACCAGTGGCAACCTGAACCGGCTCAGCGCTTCATGCTGCCTGGCCCTGCAAACTATCTAGGGTGCCGGCACATAGCCAACCCCAGCCGGCTCCTCCACCTCCAGCCCCATCAAGGCCGAACTCAACGATTTGCCATGCGCGTCCAGCGCCAGCGAGCGCGTTACGCCTCCGCCGAGCGCCTCGCCGAGTACGAAGTTGAACGCGGCAATGCCGGGCAATTCGTAACGCACGACGCTGCCGCGCACCACCTCGCCGAGGTACGCCTTGACCCGCTCAGCGCTCAACACCGCTCGCAGATGCTCATAGTGTCTGGCGTCGTAACAGATGACGGAGATATTCAGCGTATTGCCCTTGTCGCCAGTCCGCGAATGCGCAAGTTCACGTAGTTTCATGTCACGCCTCCACCAGCGAGAAAGTGGGCCTGGCGTGCTCACGTGGCAGCAACACCGATTGCACCGCGACGACTTCGCGTGCCGACTTCGTCACGCCGCCACCGCCCGCCGGTCCGTTCGTGTAAAGCGTCTCCACCTCGTTGCCGATCCGTACCGCTTGC
The DNA here is from genome assembly GCF_009455635.1 of Paraburkholderia agricolaris. Classification (NCBI taxonomy): domain Bacteria; kingdom Pseudomonadati; phylum Pseudomonadota; class Betaproteobacteria; order Burkholderiales; family Burkholderiaceae; genus Paraburkholderia; species Paraburkholderia agricolaris. The sequence goes on along the minus strand of NZ_QPER01000002.1, from coordinate 833,914 downwards.
GCCAGCGAGTCGGCGCGACCCGCGACCCGTGCCCGGACCTCATAGGGCTCGGCGTGGTCGACCGCCAGCGCTTCGCCATGCAATGCATTCACGCCGATCAGATCGAAACGCAATTCACGCGTATCCACACCGGTCAAGGCGAGCCTTTCCCGCACAATATCGAGCGCGAGCCGGGCACGTGCCAGCGCGCCGGGACCGCCATACGAAATCTGCCCCTCGCCGATATAGCCATCGAAATAAGCGACCGACACCTTCAACGTATCCGTACGCGGTGCGCCACGTCCACCGCTCACGCGAATGCGATCCGGCGCTTCCTGCGCGACACGCACCTGCGTGAAATCGGCAACCACGTCCGGTTGCAGATAGCGCTGCGGATCGTGAATTTCATACAGCAGTTGCTCCTTGCAGCTTGCTTCGGTCACTCGTCCGCCGGCCTGCGCGAGCTTGGTGATGATCATCGACCCGTCCTGCCCGACTTCGGCGATGGGAAAACCGAGCCGCGCGAGATTCGGGACGTCCTTGAAACCCGGGTCCGCAAAATAGCCTCCGGTGATTTGTCCCGCGCATTCGAGCAGATGGCCGATCACGGTTGCCTGCCCGAGCGTTTGCCAGTCGTCCATCCGCCAACCGAATTCGTGGATCAACGGCGCGACGAACAGCGACGGATCGGCGACGCGTCCGGTCAGCACGATTTGCGCGCCGGCCGCCAGCGCCTCGACAATCGCCGCCGCGCCGAGATAGGCATTCGCGGAGACGAGGCGATCCTTGTACGACGCGACGCTTTCCCCGGATTCCTCGAAGCGGAAATTGCCCTGCCGTACCACGTCGAGCACATCGTCGCCGGTGACGGCGGCAATCTTCACCGGACCGAGGCCGAGCGAGTGCGCGATCTCGGCGGTCTTCTTCGCCGCCGCGAGTGGATTGGCCGCACCCATGTTCGACACGATCCGCACGCCGTTGCGAATCGCAGCGGGCAGCACGGCCGCCATGCGCGTTTCGAGCAACGGGTCGTAACCCTGTTCGGGATCTTTGCTGCGCGCCTGCTGCGCAATCGCGATGGTGCGCTCGGCGAGGCATTCGAACACCAGGTAATCGAGCGCGCCATGTTGCGCCAGTTCGGCCGCCGGCTCGATACGGTCGCCGGAATACCCCGCGCCCGCGCCGATTCGCACCGGCCGTCTATGTGGAGTCGTTGTCATGATGATCGCGTCCGTTCAGTGAAGCCGTGCGGCTCACAGTGAGAATATCCCCAGCACGACGCAGGCAATCGTCATCACGATCGAGGCGCCGAACAGCAAGGGAAACGTAAATTTCTGGTGATCGGCAAGATCGATGCCGCACAAGCCGACTACGAGGAACGTCGCCGGCGTAAGGGGGCTGACCGGAAAGCCGGTCGTCATCTGCCCGAGCAGCGCGGCCTGGCCGACGTGCACGGCGGGCACGCCGAGTTGGCCGGCCACTTCGGCAATCACCGGCAACACGCCGAAGTAAAACGAGTCCGGATCGAACAGCATGCTGAGCGGCATCGACAGCACGCCGAGCACGACGGGAATGTGCCCCGCCATCGCGGGCGGCACGAAACCGACGGCCGCCTGTGCCATCGCTTTCAGCATGCCGCTGCCCTGCATCACACCGGTGAACACGCCGGCCGCGAGCAGAATGCCGGCCATCATCAGCGCGGCGCGCGCGTGAGCGTCGATCCGCTTGCGCTGCATGTCGACGTTCGGATAGTTCACCATCAACGCGACGCATAGCCCGACCATGAACATGATCGCGGGCGGAATCTTCTCGCCCATCACGACCATCGTGCCGAGTACGACCAGTGTCAGGACGATGTTGAACCAGAAGTTTTTCGGCCGGCGCAAGGCTTGCTCCTCCGGCGTCAGCTTGCGCTCCGGCATCGGTATCGCAGCGCTCGCGGCGCTGAGACCCAGCCGCTTTTCCTCGCGCCGCCCAAGCCAGAATGCCACGCCGAAAACGAACACCAGCCCGATCAACTGCACGGGAATCAGCGGATTGAACAGCGCCGAAATCGGCAGATGCAGCGACGCCGACGCGCGGATCATCGGCCCGGTCCACGGCAGAAAGTTGATGCCGGCGGCCATCGAAACGGCCGCGGCCAGCACGCGCCGGTCCATCTTCAGACGATCGTAGAGCGGCAGCATCGCGGGAATCGTGACGAGAAAGCACACCGCGCCAGAGCCGTCCAGGTGAATCAGCAGCGCGAGCACGGTGGTGCCCATCACGATCCGCGTGGGCCGCGTACCGACCGCGCGCAGGATGCGGTCGATGATCGGATCGAGCGTGCCGGCGTCGGTGATGGTGCCGAAGTAAAGAATCGCGAAGACGAACATCCCGACCACGGGCGCGAGGCTCTTGAGCCCGTCGATCACGAACTTGCTGGTCTGAAAGCCGAACCCGCCGAGGAGCGACGCCGCAATCGGCACGATGATGAGCGCCACCAGCGGCGACATCCGTTTCGACAGAATCGCGCCGAGCAGCACGACGATGGTAGCCAGCCCCAGTAGTGGCAGCATGTGCTTGTCTCCAATGTTGTTTTTTACTGCGATCGAGCGTAAGTTCGGGGCAATAATAAATCAATTGAAATGAATTGATCGCAGCAATCACAAACCATTATGGATCTGAATCTTCGGGATATCCGCGCGTTCATCGCTGTCGCGCAAACGGGTAGCTTCACGCGTGCGGCGGCACGGTTGCACCTGTCACAACCGGCCTTGACGGTGCAGATTCGCCGGCTCGAGGAAACCGTCGGCATGCGCCTGTTCGATCGCAACAGCCGCAATGTCGCGCTAACGCCGACCGGCCGCGAACTGCTGCCTCTGCTGCAAAAGTCGCTGCACGATATGGAACATGTGCTGATCGACGCCCGTGCGCTCGGCGAGGGAACCAGCGGCACGGTGCGCATCGCGTGCCTGCCGACTTTTGCGGCCAGCGTCTTGCCCGAACTCGTACAGGACATGAAGAAGGCTGTGCCGCGCGTGAACTTCCATGTGCGCGACGTGGTGGCCAGCGTGGTCAACACGCTGGTGCGCAACGAGGAGGTCGATATCGGGCTGACTGGCGGTACGCTGGACGATAGCGCCTTCGAAGTCCTGCATGCGGGTATCGATCGGCTGGTGGCGGTTTTTCCGAAGCGCCATGCGCTGGCGCGGCGTCGGCGCATCACGCTGGCCGACCTCGCCGCGGTGCCGCTCGTGCTGACGGCCCCAGGCACGAGCGTGCGGGCCGTGGTCGATAGCGCCTTTGCCAACGCCCGCTGCGCGCCGGAGATCGCCTGTGAGCCGACCTACATGATGAGCGCCGTCGCGATGGTGCGCGCCGGGCTCGGCGTGACCATCCTGCCGGCTTCGGCTCGCGAGGTCAGAGCGGAGCCTGAGTTGGTGGTTCGTCCGGTTGACGATCCCGCCTTCACCCGTCCGATCGCCCTCATCAAGAAACGCGGCAGGACCCTGCCGCCCGTCACGGAAACCTTCGTCGCCATATTGCTCGACAGGCTCGATTGACCCCCATGCGTATTCAATGATTCAATCGACCATGCAACCGGACTGAGACAAAGTCCTATGCAGCACGCCGGCTCTGAACCGGCCATCCAGGGGGAGTCAGGCACGTGTCGAATGGACAGGTTCTTACCTTGCGGTACCGCTCGGCCAGATGGTTTGGGGGGACCCGCAAATGGATCGCCTGGACAATCGGCCGGCATCCCCTGTTGGCTGGTCTGTCCGGCATGCTTGCCGCCATCGTCATGGCCGCTCTGACTTTCGTCGCGCTCTATAACAGCCGCGAAGACGAATTCCGCCATGCCATGGACAATTCGCGCAACCTCGTCGCGATTATCAGCCGCGACCTTGCGCGTAATGTCGCCCTTTACGATCTGTCGTTGCGCGGCGTGGCGTCGGACGCCGAACGCCCGGAAACATGGACCCTGTCGCCCTACTTGCGCCAGCGCGTATTGTTCGATCGTGGACTGGGTTCGCCGATCTCCGGCGACGCTTATGTTCTCGATGCGCAAGGCCGTGTCAAAGCGTCGAAAAGCGGCAACACTTACCCCGGGCTGTCGTTCGCGGACCGCGACTACTTCACCGTGCAGCAGAACAACCCCTCGGTGGGCCTCTACATTTCGCATCCCTATCCGTCGCAGGTCCGCGGCGGCGCGCTGGCGGTTGCACTGTCAAGGCGTATCGACACGGCCCAGGGTGCATTCGACGGCATTGCTCTCGTCAGCATCCGGATCGAGTACTTCGAACATCTGCTCGACAATATCGATCTCGGCCCCAACGGCGGCGGCTTTATCGTGCTCGACAACGGCACGCTCCTCGCGAGCCGGCCGCCGGCGCGCCGTGGCATCGGCTCGAACTATGCGGGTACGGCAAATTTCGCCGGCATCGCGAACCACCCGTCCGGCAGCTTCGTCTCGGACGGTTCGCTGGATGGCATCTCGCGCCTGTACACCTACGCCCACGTGCCGGGCACACCCCTGATCGTCGGTATCGCGCCCGCCGTGGAAGACGTGCTGACCGACTGGCGCAAACGCAACATGCTGGCCGGCGCGATGACGGTTCTGTTCGGCGGCGCGTACGTGATCGTGGCGTGGCTGTTTGCCTTCGCGCTGCGCGACAAGGTGCGCGCCGAGGCCGAATTGCAGCGCATCGCCGAAACCGATGCGCTGACCGGCTTGAGCAATCGCCGCGCTTTCGACCAGCGGCTTGCGCAGGAATGGCTGCGTTCGCAGCGCGAGCAGACGCCGCTCTCGCTGCTGTTCATCGACATCGATCACTTCAAACGCCTGAACGATACCTACGGCCACGCGGCGGGCGACGAGGTGTTGGCCGAGGTAGCCGCGCGCATCATGTCGGGCACCCGGCGCGCGGTGGATCTTGCCGCACGCTATGGCGGCGAGGAGTTCGCGGTGGTGTTGCCGAATACATCGCTCGACGGCGCGGTCAAGGTCGCGGAAACGATCCGTGAGCGCATCGAGGCGGCAGGACTTGCGAACAAGGACACTGAACGCGGCCACGTGACGATCAGCGTGGGCTGCGCATCATGCATGCCGCCCGGGGGCGGCAGCGCGGCCGCCCTGCTTGCCGCGGCCGATACCCAGCTGTACGCCGCAAAGGCCGCTGGACGCAATCGCGTGGCGTGGCAGCCGGGTGCTGAACAATATCCGGCTTGAATATCGCTGATTTTCCGCCAGGCGATCTTTCATTTTCAAACAGAACCCGAATCGCCTCGCTATTCGTTTGTTTTAATCGACCAGACTCAAGCTAGTATTAGCATCGCGCGGACGCGAGGATAACGTTCGCGCGCATTTTCCAAAAATCGCCGAAGACCAAAAAATGATAATCAGTCAATTTCGAATGCTCGTGGTGGCCACTGCCTCATTCGCCGCGGCCGTTCCAGCATACGCAGGGTTGGGCGGCGCGCCGACCTACCCCGTAACCGCCAGCAGTACCAGTGCAGGGGCACTGAGCCTGGGCGGCGCCGCCGTGGCGCGCTACGCGGCAAGCGGCAATGCGGCCGCGCCGGCTTACACCGTGAGTCAGACCACGCTGCCGTCGGGTACGGTGGTGAACGAGTACATCACGGCGGCCAACACCGTGTTCGCGTTGAGTTGGGAAGGCCCGACCATGCCGCCGCTCAAGACGCTGCTCGCCACTTACTTCCCGTCTTACGTGCAGGGCCTCACCGACGCACATGCTGCGCAAGGCGGCGGCTACGGAGCAGCCGTCGTGCATCAGTCGGCGCTGGTCGTGGAGACCGGCGGCCATATGGGCTCCTTCGTTGGGCGAGCCTATCTCCCGCAAGCGTTGCCGCAAGGCGTGAGCGCTGACGACATCAAGTAAGTCTATTAAAAATCAATCGAGAGAATAAAAGTGCGCAAAATCGCATGGATCATTGCCGCGGCGCTCGGGCTCAGTCTGGCTGCCTGCGGTGGCGGCGGGGGCAGCAGCAGCGGTAACAGCAACACGGCGGCAAATGCACCGGCCGCCGTCAATTCGCCCGCCCCGTCGAACACCGTCACTTCGACACCTAACGTCCTCGCGGCGGACGCTTCGGCGGTGCCTACCACCGTCGGCCCCGGCAATACGATCGGGGTGACGGTCAGCAAAACGGGCATCCACAATCAGCCCATGGTCACCGTCACGCTCTGCACCCCAGGAACCAACGCCAGCGGAAACTGCGTGAAGATTCCGAATGTGATCGTCGATACCGCGTCGTTCGGGCTGCGTCTGGTCAGCTCCGCGATTCAGCCATCCACCTTCAGCACATTGACAGCCGAAAAAGATCAGACGAGCGGCCTGCCGCTCGCCGAATGCGCGCTGTTCGGCAGCGGCTACGCGTGGGGGACTGTCCATTACGCGGACGTGTCGCTTTCGGGTGAGACGGCCACGAGCGTGCCGATCCAGGTGATCGGCGATGCCACGCTGACGACCGCCGCCCCGTCCGAGTGTCAGGTTGGCCGTCCGCTGGTCACCACGGCCGATCTCGGTGCAAACGGGATTCTCGGCATTGGCGTGAGCCCGAACGACTGCGGTCTGGCGTGCCAGCAAGGACCGGTGTCGACGTTCTACTACACCAACGCCGGCGTCGGCACCGCGGTGCCCGTCAACGGACAGATCACCAACCCGGTCTCGATGTTCGCGCAGGACAACAACGGCGTGATTCTGGAGATGGCCCAGGTTTCCGACACCGGCAGCCCGACCGCTCAGGGCACGCTGGTGTTCGGCATCGACACGCAGGCCAACAACGCGTTGGCCGGCACGAGCGCCACGTTGATGAAGACGAATGAAAACGGCAACTTCACGTCGGTGTACAACGGAACCGCGCAGACCAGAACGTTCTTCGATTCCGGCTCGACGGTCATGTTCTTCCCGGACCTGAGCATCCCGATCGACAGCGCGAGCGGCTATTACGCCCCCGCGACGACGGTGGGCCGAACGTCGATACTGGTAGGAGCCAGCCCGGCGAGCACGGTACTCGGTTTCAATATTGCAAACGGCGTGACGCTGAACGCATCGGGAAATAACGCGTTCAATAATCTCGGCATCTATATGACGCGGCAGTTCGACTTCGGCATGCCGTTTTTCTATGGCCGGCACGTGTACTACGGGATTTCGGGCAAGGGATCCACGGGTGGCGGCACGGGGCCTTATGTAGCGTACGTTTCGAGCTAAGTAGCGAGGGGTCCCGCGCGGCGGCTATCGGTGCAGGCGTCGATAGGCCGTTGTGCGGGACGTCGTAATGCGAAGCCGGAAAGGGTGAGGCGAGCCGATGCCGGTGGACTCGCGTTGGTCCTGCTGGGTCTCGGCGTGGCAAACTTCGCTGCCACCCTGCCGGCCGGGTGACTGCTGAAGCGCAACCTGCTGCGTGACACGGGTGCCGATGCCGGCGCTGGTTTGCGTCCGGGTGCAGCAAGGATCACCGCAAAGGAACCCACCCATGGAATTCCACGACGACGACCTCGCCCATTTCGAAACTCATGGCGCTGCCCCGCTGCCGGTTTCGAACGACCAAGGCTACGTCGAGCACGAAGGCGCGCGGATCTGGTACGCGTCATATGGGACCGGCAAACCGGTCATCCTGCTGCACGGCGGTCTGGGGCACAGCGGCAACTGGGGCTATCAGGTCCCGGCGCTGGTCAGTTCCGGGCACCGCGTGGTGGCGATCGACAGCCGCGGCCATGGCCGCAGCACCCGCGATGCGCGCCCCTATAAGTACGAGTTGATGGCCACCGACGTTCTGGCCGTAATGGACACGCTGCAACTCGAGCGCGCCGCCATGGTCGGCTGGAGCGATGGCGCCTGCGTCGCCATGGTGCTGGGCAGCCGGGCTCCCGAGCGGGTTGCCGGCGTGTTCTTCTTCGGCTGCAACATGGATCCGGGTGGGACGAAAGCATTCGTGCCCACGCCGATCATCGACCGGTGTTTCGCGAGGCATGCCAAGGACTATGCCCAACTCTCGGCCACACCCGACGACTTCGATGCATTCGTTGGCGCAGTCAGCGAAATGATGCGAACCGAGCCCAACTATTCAGCGCACGATCTGGCCGCGATTCGCGTGCCGGTTGCCATCGTCCAGAGCGAGCACGACGAATTCATCAAACCGGAACACGCCGACTACCTCGCCCGCAGCATTCCAGGCGCGGCGTTGATTCTCCTGCCCGGCGTGAGCCATTTCGCCCCGCTGCAACGGCCGGCGCAATTCAATCACGTAATGCTCGCTTTTCTGAAGCGCGTGCTTCCCTGAACCGGGCGATCAGGCGCAACGTTTGGCTGTGCCGCGAATGCATGGCGCCCCACTATGTGGTCAGCACGCGAAAATTTCACGATGTGGCATGAGCCCTTGCTTCGTAAAAAATCGTGGTGCGTGGCACAAATTTGCCATTTCGCAATGTCGCCCCACGTTGCACATCGCGAAATGTAGAATGTAACTATATATTTTTAAAAGATATTCTTTTATCGAGAGAACCGTCTAACACGCTCTTGCGCCACGACCTGCTGACGTAGACTCTTTTACAAGAGCCGACGCTTCATAGGACGCAGCGAAAAGGGTGCAGCGAAAGACGGGACGAAAGCGCAGTCGCAGCGAGTCCCCTGCCCCTACCTGAAGCCGCCACGGCATCGCGGTTTTTAATTGGCAATTGGGAGACTAAAAATGAAAGGCTTTCGCTTTGGATCGACCCAGGGAGCGTTCTATATTTTGCCGGGCCAAGGTGGCTGGGAGGCAACTTACGGCAACGAAACGCTTGGTGAATTTTCCTGCCCGGAAAAGGCCGCCGACGAAGTCGCACGCGGCCTCACCTGCCCGCAACTGACCGAAGTCGACACGTCGACACTCGAAATTCCTGAGAAGCTCAGTGATTGGGAAATCGTTCACGTGTGAAGGCAGGCATGACCGATTCGGTACGCGTAGAAACGACGATGGCGCTCCTTAGGAGCGCCATCGTCTTGCTTACGGCCTATTTCCGTACTTGTTCCGCGACCTTGAGCGGCGGTTTCAGTACCGCATTCAGCACGTCATTTAGTGTCTTAAGTGTCTTAAGCAACCGCGTCCACGATCTTGTTCAGCGTCGCGCTCGGGCGCATGGCCTTGCTCGTCAGGTCGACATTCGGACGGTAGTAACCGCCGATATCCACCGGCTTGCCTTGCGCTGCACCCAGTTCTTCGATGATCTTCGCTTCGTTGTCCGCCATTGCCTTGGCCACACCGGCGAACTGCGCCTGCAAGGCAGCGTCTTCGGTTTGCGCAGCGAGTGCTTCAGCCCAGTACATGGCCAGGTAGAAGTGGCTGCCGCGGTTGTCGATACCGCCAATCTTGCGCGCCGGCGACTTGTCGTTGTCGAGGAACTTGCCGGTTGCCTGATCCAGCGTCTTGGCCAGCACTTGCGCCTTCGGGTTGTGATACGCGCCGCTCAGGTGTTCGAGCGAAGCCGCCAACGCCAGGAATTCGCCGAGCGAATCCCAACGCAGGAAGCCTTCTTCGACCAGTTGCTGAACGTGCTTCGGCGCCGAACCGCCCGCGCCGGTTTCGAACATGCCGCCACCTGCCATCAGCGGGACGATCGACAGCATCTTCGCGCTGGTGCCCAGTTCCATGATCGGGAACAGGTCGGTCAGGTAGTCGCGCAGCACGTTGCCGGTAACCGAGATCGTGTCCTTGCCGGCGCGGATGCGCTCGATCGAGAATTTCGTCGCTTCAACCGGCGTCATGACGCGGATATCCAGACCGCTGGTGTCGTGGTCCTTCAGGTATTGCTCGACCTTCTTGATGATCTGCGCGTCGTGCGCACGTGCCGCGTCCAGCCAGAAAATAGCCGGCGTGCCGGTGGCGCGAGCCCGGTTGACCGCGAGCTTGACCCAATCCTGGACCGGCGCGTCTTTGGTCTGGCACATGCGCCAGATGTCGCCGGCTTCAACCGCCTGCTCGATCAGCACCTTGCCGGCTGCATCGGTCACGCGAACCACGCCGCTCGCCGGAATCTGGAACGTCTTGTCGTGTGAACCGTATTCTTCAGCGGCTTGCGCCATCAGGCCGACGTTCGGCACCGTGCCCATCGTGACCGGGTCGAATGCGCCATTCTTCTTGCAATCTTCGATCACAGCCTGGTAGACGCCGGCATAGCAACGGTCGGGAATCACCGCCTTGGCGTCGTGCAGCGCACCGTCCGCGCCCCACATCTTGCCCGATTCGCGAATCATGGCCGGCATGGATGCGTCGACGATCACGTCGCTCGGCACGTGCAGGCTGGTGATGCCCTTGTCCGAGTTGACCATGGCCAGTTGCGGGCGTTGCGCGTACTGCGCCTTGATGTCGGCTTCGATTGCTTCACGCGTTTCGGCCGGCAGATCCTTCAGGCGCGCGTACAGATCGCCAATACCGTTGTTCGGGTTGAAACCGGCTTGCGCCAGCGCGTCGGCATGCTTGGTCAGCACGTCTTTGTAGAACACCGAGACCACGTGGCCGAAGATGATCGGATCCGACACCTTCATCATGGTCGCTTTCAGGTGCACCGAGAACAGCACGCCCTTGGCCTTCGCATCGGCGATTTCCGCTTCGATGAAGTTGCGCAGCGCGTTCTTGCTCAGCACCGATGCGTCGATGATCTCGCCCGCTTGCACGGCCGTCTTTTCTTTCAGGACCCTGGTCGAGCCGTCGGCGGTGGTCAATTCGATCTTCACGGCGCCGGCTGCTGCGATCAGCGCCGATTTTTCGCTGCCGTAGAAATCGCCGCCGCTCATGTGCGCCACGTGCGACTTCGAGTCCGCGCTCCACTTGCCCATCTTGTGCGGATGCTTGCGCGCGTAGTTCTTGACCGACAACGGCGCGCGGCGATCCGAATTGCCTTCGCGCAGCACCGGGTTCACCGCGCTGCCCTTGATCTTGTCGTAGCGCGCCTTGACGTCTTTCTCTTCGTCGGTCTTCGCTTCGTCCGGATAGGACGGCAGCTTGAAGCCCTGATCGCGCAGTTCGGCAATCGCAGCCTTCAGTTGCGGCACCGAAGCGCTGATGTTCGGCAGCTTGATGATGTTCGCTTCCGGACGCGTGGTGAGTCCACCCAGTTCCGCCAGATCGTCGGAACCCTTCTGTTCCGCGCTCAGGTAGTCCGGGAATGCAGCGATGATCCGGCCGGCGAGCGAGATATCGCGCGTTTCAACGATCACGTCGGACGAGCGCGTGAACGCCTTGACGATCGGCAGCAGCGAATAAGTCGCCAGAGCAGGCGCTTCGTCGGTCAGGGTGTAGATGATCTTCGGCGATGTGGACATGTTTGATGCTTTGCTTGGTGAAGTGTTAGACAGAGCGTTGGTGGCGCTGAGCCGCGGAATGGCGGCAAAGCAGCAGGAACGCAGCGCGACCCACGGCACTACTTTTTACGGCCCGACCGTGAGTATATGCGTGTTTTCCAGTACTCGCTGCTAAACAAACATATCGCCGAAACAGCGCGGACAGGGCCGAGCCCCACCAGATAAGGCTTACAGCCAATTCGCCTATGTCTTAAGACAGATGTCTTATAGAGGACTTGAGGCGTAAGCATATTGTTAATGCGAATCAGATGCATTACCATTCGTGCGCAGTCGAAATCTGGACCATCCGTTTAATCACTACTCGCCAAACGATGCCGTCGCGCACATTTCTGGTGCGTTGCGCCGTCCTGCCCAACTCAAACAATATGCAGAATCTCCTCGTCGCCAGCCGCCCAGCGCGGCCAACGCTGATGCGCGGCCATCGCCGTACACCGTCTCTACTCAGTGCGGGGCTGTTCGTCAGCGTCGGCCTGTCGTTGTCCACGCTGTCGTCATCGGGATGGGCTCAGGCCGCGGCAAGCGACGCCGGCGGCACACTGCCCGCCGTGAGCGTCTCGGCCGCGAAAGACACCGCCGTGGCGCAGGCCGACACCGTCAGCGCAGGCGCGCTGGGTACGCGCAAGGCGGTGGACACGCCGTTTTCGACGCGCACCGTGACGAGCGAGGAAGGCAAGGACCTGTTCGCGACGACCTCCAACGATCTGTTCAAGTACGATCCGGCCGTGTCGGCCAGCAGCGAGAACGCGGTCGCCGAAAACTCGATGTTCCAGGTGCGCGGCATGCCGATCGACACACTGAACAGCATCAAGGTGGATGGCCAGACGTTCCCGTCGTGGGACACCGACCTGCCGCTCGAACCGTTCGAGCAGGTGGAATTGCTGAAGGGCCTGTCCGGTTTCATGTACGGCTTCGGCTCGCCGGGCGGCATCGTCAACTTCGTGCTGAAACGGCCGACCGACGATCCATACCGCAGCATTTCGGTCGGCTATAGATCGGCCGGGGTGTTCACCGAGGCGATCGATCTGGGCGGCCGCTTCGGCAACGACAACCGTTTCGGCTATCGCCTGAACCTCGTCAACGAAGACGGCAATACCGCCGAGCAGAACGGTCATATCCGCCGCCAGGTCGCGTCGCTTGCGCTGGATTTCCGCATCACGCCGGACCTGACCTGGACGGTCGACGCCTTCTATCAGAAGCGTAAAACCAACGGCACGCTGTTTGGCCTCGGCTTCGGCAGCGGTCTGGGGATTCCCGACGCGAGCACCGTCACCCATGCGCTAACGCAGCCGCAGAATTACTATCAGACCGAGATGGCCTCGTTCGGCACGGGCCTCGATTACCGTCTTTCCGAGAACTGGCATGCGAGCGTGAAGTACCGCTTTGCCAAGGAGAATCGCACCAACTCGGATAGCTTCCTGTACGTCACCGACGCCGCCGGCAACTACTCGAACACGCTCTATGCGGCGCTGACGCGCTACTTCTATCAGAACGTCGACGCGATGGTGCAGGGCAAGTTCAACACCGGCAGCATCAGGCACGACGTCGTGCTCGGCGCGAGCTACCAGACGCAAACCGCCGAGTACAGCAACAGCACCGGCTGGAACAGCGGCTATTTCCTCGGCACCGGCAATCTGTACAACAGCACCTTGCTGACCAACGACGAAGTCAGCATCGGCTCGGATCTCTATCGTCAGCAACGCATCACGCAGGCCGCGTTGTATGCCAGCGATACCGTGCAATTGACGTCGCGCCTGTCGGCACTGGTTGGCGTGCGTTACACGCAATTCCGCCAGCATCAGTACGACCCGTCGAGCGCCGTCACGTCGCAATACAGTGCGAATCCGGTCACGCCGACCTTCGCGCTCATGTACAAGACCGACCCGTATTCGACGGTCTATGCGAGCTATGTGCAGTCACTCGAGCAGGGCGGCGCCGCGGCGAACACCAACCTCAACTATCCGGCCACGTACGGCCCGTTGAGGAGCAAGCAGTATGAAATCGGCTTCAAGACGGATCACGCGAAATGGGGCGCCAACCTCGCGCTGTTCCGCGTCGACCAGGGCTACTACTACACGAACACGGCCAAGCTCTTCGTGCAGGACGGCACCAAGCGCTACACCGGCATCGACGCGAGCGGCTGGCTCGCGTTGACGAGCGAATGGCGCGTGATGGGCGGCATGATGTGGCTCGATACGAAGGCCGTCGACATCGACGACGCGGCTATCGAAGGCAAGCGCATTTATGGCGCGCCGCGCTTTACCTTCACGGGCCGTATCGAGTACAACCCATCGTATCTGCGTCCGCTGACGCTGGCGTTCGGCGGCAAGTATGTCGGCAACCAGGCCGTGGACGCAGCCAACACGCAGTTCGTGCCCGCCTATACCACCTTCGATCTGAGCGGCCGGTATGAGACGAAGATCGCCGGCAAGGACGTGACATTGCGCGCGGGCATCAACAACATGTTCAACCGCCGCTACTGGACCACCGCGTGGGGCTCCTTCGTCTCGCCTTCACCGACCCGCACGGCCGTGGCTAGCGCGACGATGCAGTTCTAACCACTACGCGCGAGGCAGGGCGTCCATGCTGGGCGCCCTGACCATGGCGGGAATCTCGGCCACCAGCGCGTCGATTGCCGAGCGCGTCTTCAAGGCCAGATATCGGCTCTTCGGCCACACCACGTGGATCTCCTGCAAGGGCCGAAAACAGTTCTCCATGACCGCGACCAGTTGGCCCGTTTGCACATAGCGGGTCAGCAGCCAGCATGGCAGCCACACCAGACCAAAGCCTGCAATTGCGGCATCCACCATCCCCTGCATGTCGTCAAAGGCGAGTTGCGGCTCGACTTGCGCGCGGCGGATTTGCCCGTCGGTATCGACCACGTCCCACGGCAATGCCACACCCGCCCGCATGTAGGCGATGATCGTGTGGCCGCGCAATTCGTTGACGTTGGTGGGCTTGCCGCGTTGCGCGAGATAGGACGGCGCCGCGCCGATGCTTGCGTACTGCACCCCCAGCCGGCGCGCCGCGAGACTTGCGCTGTCAGGCAGCGGACCGATCCGCACGACCAGATCGAAGCCCTCCTCCACCATGTCCACGAAGCGATCGTTGATCGAAATATCGACCTTCAGTTGCGGATGCCGGCGCGCGAGCCCGAGCAGGACCGGCGCCACGCAATGATGGCCGAAGGCCTGCGGCACGCTCACCCGCAGACGCCCTTTAGGCTCGCGCCGACCCGAGTCCAGATCGGCCTCCGCCGCCTCGAGCTCGGCCAATGCGCGCACGCAGCGGTCGTAATAGGCCTGGCCGTCTTCGGTGAGGCTCTGGCTACGTGTAGTGCGGTTGAGCAGGCGCACGCCGAGGCGCTTTTCGAGCCGCACGATCACCTTGCCGACAGCCGAACGCGTCAGGTTCATGCGCTCCGCCGCCAACGCAAAACTGCCCGTTTCGACGACGCGCACGAACGTCGTCACGCCATCAAGAATGTCGCTCATAGCCTCACCCAATTGGTTCCCTCAAAGACACATTCATTGGAGTAAATGGCGTCAATAGGGACAGGAATTCCCCTCTATATTACACACTCTCTGGTGGCCCAGGCCATCGACTATCGAGGTGAATTCCTATGTCCAGATATCGGAACGCGTCGCCACGGCACGACGAACGGCCGCATGCCGGCGCCACGGCGACCACAACCGACCAGGGCTCGACCACGCGGCAATCGCGCGCCGGCCGGCCCACGTCCAACGACGCGGCGCAAACGACGACCCGTTTCTCCATCCGCAAGAACACGCTGGCGCTGGGCGCCGTGTGCCTTGCTTCACTGATGTTCAGCCTTGAAATCTCAAGTGTGCCGGTGATCCTGCCTACTCTCGAGCGTGTTCTGCACGGCGACTTCAAGGGCATGCAATGGATCATGAACGCCTACACGCTTGCGGTAACAACGGTCCTGATGGCAACCGGCACGCTGGCGGACCGCTTCGGCCGCCGGCGGATTTTCGTCATTGGCATTGCGCTGTTTGGCCTGACTTCGTTGATATGCGGGCTTGCGCAGAGCGTGCCGACGCTGATCGTCGGGCGTTTGTTGCAAGGCGCGAGTGGCGGCGCGATGCTGATCTGTCAGGTCGCCGTGCTCTCGCACCAGTTCAACGAGGGACCTGAGCGTGCCCGGGCATTCAGCGCGTGGGGCATTGTTCTTGGCATCGGCTTGGGCTTTGGGCCGATAATCGGCGGAATGATCGTGGCGGTATCCGGGTGGCAATGGGTCTTCTGGGTACATGCGCTGCTCGCCATCGTGACCTTGGCGCTGGTCTTTGGCGGCGTGCAGGAATCGCGCGATCCGCACGCGCATACGTTCGACGTGGCCGGCATTGCCACGTTGTCGCTGGCGGTTTTTGGCCTGGTGTATTTCATCACCCAGGGCCCCGCCCTTGGCTTCACCAGTTCGCGTGCGATTTTCATTCTCGTGGCGACGGTGCTTGCCTTCGTGGCATTCCTGTACGCGGAGCGATTCAGCGCACGTCCGATGTTCGATTTTTCGGTATTCAGGATTCCGCAGTTTTCCGGCGCGTTGATGGGTTCCGCCGGCATGAACTTCAGTTTCTGGCCTTTCATGATTTACATCCCGATCTACTTCCAGATCGGACTTGGCTACGACAGCATGACTGCGGGGCTGGCCTTGCTTGCATACACGCTGCCGACGCTGCTGTTTCCTCCGCTGGGCGAGCGGCTTATCTTGCGTTACGGCTCAGGAATTGCAATTCCTGGTGGTCTCTTCGTCATCGGCCTTGGTTTCATGTTGATGAAGTACGGCAGCAGCGTTGCGCATCCGAGCGCGCTGACGATGTTGCCTGGTTGCATACTCGCCGGGGCCGGCCTTGGCTTGACGAATACGCCCGTAACTAACACGACAACGGGTGCCGTTCCTGTGGAGCGAGCCGGCATGGCATCTGGCATTGACATGAGTGCGCGGATGATTACGCTCGCGATCAACATTGCGTTGATGGGTGCGATTCTGATTGCCGGCATCCTGTTCCACCTGAAGGCGAGATTGCCTGCAACGATCGACGCGGGCCTGCTTGCCCGACTTGCCGAGAAGATTGCCGCGGGGGATGCCGAAGCTGTCAAAGCGGGAATACCGGTGCTAGCGCAAATCGATCCTACGGGAACAGCGGTTCACGCCGCATTAATCGACGGCTTTGGCTGGGTGATGCTATACGGCGGCGCTGGCGTATGGGTCCTCGCGGTGCTGAGTTTTGTGATTTCGGGCAGCGCATCGAGACGGCTAAGAAAAGTAGAAACCCGTCCTGCACAACAAGTCGCCCGCTGCGATTCGTGCTGAAGCGTCAGACTGACGGATCGCCGAGGTTCATCCGATGACGGCAACACATGGCCCCAAACGAGATCGAGACCGGAATCGAGATTGGTGTTAAGAAATGAGCGTCGGCGCGCGCAGCGCCGCCGGAAGTATGACTGCCTTGTCACTGAGGCGGAATGTGCGAGGAGACAGATTCCAGATGCACCACCACCGTAGCTGCGCGGGGGACCCACTTATGAGCTAGCGGTGTAAAGCCGCTTTCTTTTGCCTACATTTCTTTGCGGCAGGCAAAGAAAAGTAGGTGCCGCCCCGCACAGGGGCAACGGGGCCTGTCAGTAATTTCGTGTTTGAGGCATAACATGTCGCCAAGGAGTGACTATGCCTCGCAAACCGAAAGCCAAGCCGGTAGACCTGCCGGCAATTCCTGCCGAGCTGCTTGAACAGTTCGGCAACGGCCCGATGACGGCCGAAGCCATCAATGCCGCCACGATGGCGCTCAAGAAGGCCCTGATCGAGCGTGCGCTGGGTGGCGAGATGAACCACCATCTCGGCTATCCGTCGGGCGCCGCCAGGCCGGCCCACGCCACGAACCAGCGCAATGGCCGTGGTGCCAAGACGGTTCTGACCGAAGACGGTCCAATCCGCATCGAGGTGCCCCGCGACCGTGATGGCAGCTTCGAGCCGATATTGATCCCCAAGCATGAACGCCGCTTCACCGGCTTCGACGACAGGATCGTGGCCATGTACGCGCGTGGCATGACGGTCCGGGAGATTCAGGGTTTCCTGCAAGAGCAGTACGGCACCGAGGTCTCGCCTGATTTCATCAGCTCGGTGACCGACGAGGTGATGGCCGAAGTGAGCGCCTGGCAAACCCGGCCGCTCGAGCCCATGTATCCGGTCGTGTTCTTCGATGCCTTGCGCGTCAAGATCCGCGAAGACGCCGTGGTACGCAACAAGGCGGTCTATCTGGCACTGGGCGTGCTGCCGGACGGCACACGCGACATTCTCGGACTCTGGATCGAAGGCACCGAAGGCGCCAAGTTCTGGATGAAGGTCTTCAATGATCTGAAGACGCGCGGCGTCAACGACATCCTGATCGCCGTCACGGATGGTCTCAAGGGCATGCCCGAAGCACTGGCCGCCGTGTTCCCGGCCACCACGCTGCAGACCTGCATCGTCCATCTGATCCGTAATAGCCTGGATTATTCGAGCTGGAAAGATCGTCGGGCACTGGCCGCAGCGATCCGTCCGATCTACACGGCACCCAGCGCGGAAGCGGCCGAAGCTGAACTCGACGCGTTTGCCGATGGGCCATGGGGCCAGAAACTCCCGATGATTGGCATGGCCTGGCGCAGTGCCTGGGACCGCGTGATCCCGTTCTTTGCGTTTCCCCCCGCGATACGCAAGATTATTTACACCACAAATGCCATTGAGAGCATCAATGCCCAGTTGCGCAAGATCATCAAGACCCGCGGCCACTTCCCGAGTGCCGAGGCCGCCACCAAGCTCATCTGGCTGGCCTTGCGAAATATCACGGCGAACTGGGGACATGCCGCTCACGACTGGAAGACGGCCATGAACCAATTCGCTATCCTCTATCAGGATCGCTTCATCAGATCACCCGTGTAATTCTCCAAACGCCTTAAACACGGAAATTCTGACACCCCCGGGCAACGCCAATAGACCACTAACACAACAAGGAAAGGCCAACACCCAACTCTAACTACCGCCGCCGCCCACTACAAACCACCCCCACACCACGATTACAGACATCAACACAATACCTCTCAGCATCCCTCACAAGGGACCCCACCACCGTCTGCGAAACATCAAGCGCCCGCGCTGCGCTCAGCAGCGTTTCCTCCCGCACTCTCACCATCTCAAACGCAACCCGGTTACGCGCCGGCAACTGCTCAAGAGCCTGACAAACGTGCCGCAACGTATCGCGCACAAGCAGCGCTGCTTCAGGTGAAGGCTCCACCGAAGGCACATGCAAACCATCGTCATTGTCAGCGTGATAGGTACTCTCGAGGCTCTGCCGCCGAACCACGTCAATCGACGCATTCCGCACCATACGGGTCACGTAGGCCACCGGTTGCCGCACAGCATCCTGATCCCGAAAGTCGATCAGTTTGACAAACACATCGTGCACCACATCTTCAGCCAGACTGGCGCACCCTACGAACCCGCAGGCCAGTTCAACGAGCATCGGCCGATTCGCAACCAGCACATCGAGCAGCGCTCCTTTCCCCCAATCGACGGAGCGAGCGCGACTGCCGGCCCGCCGTTGCTCTGAAGGACGTGCGACACCTGCGTTGAGAACAGACATTGGTATCGCTGTTGAAGACTGCTGCCGCACGAACACCTCCGCCATGAATTCGCTCCGAATTTCTCAAGAAACGACATCAATTTATCGTAAACACGAATCATTCTCAATCAAGATTTGAAATAACCTCACGGGTTCGACCGGTTTGCTTGATAAGGCAGGATTCCCGCGGCATGAGAATTAACTATAGACAGCCAGTACCTGGCACTCGGTGCCGAACATCACGCGGCCAGTGATCATCAGATAGTCCGGGCCGTCCATGAAATGAAATTAACTTAGGCATCCATATTTTTGTCGAAGTACGCGAAGCGGAACACAGTCGTGCAATAGTGGAAATCCCTGCCCCACTTCAACTCACCCCACTCGCCATTCTCTTCGTCACAACGCTTGACACTTTTCACGACGCATCATAAAGTTTGCCTGCAGATCTAGATAAGAGACTATCTGTAAGATGGTCTCTTGCGCGTAAACGGAACGCATCCGAATACGCACTCGCGATTTGCTCCGCGAACAGCACCGGCCTCTTACAGAAAAACTAAAGGAGACCGATTGTGCAAACGATCGCGATTAAGATTCGTGGCATTGACGATGTTATTTCATTCATCGATTCATGTTCAGGCATTCCCGGTAGAGCCGGCGTTATCTGGTGGCTCGCACTCGGCGGCCTGTTTCTAGACGCATTCTCCAATTCTGCTTTGAGCGCGGGCCTCGGGCCCATGACGCGGGATCTCCATCTCGGCGCGCCTCAAATTGCGCTCATGACGTCGTTTGCGTCCTGGGTTGCGATCGCCTTTAACCCGATCGGCGGCTGGATGGCCGATCGCTGGGGGCGCATCCGTCCTTTAGTGCTGGCCAAATTGCTCGCGGTGATCGGCGCCGTGCTGGTGGTGTTCGCACCGGGTTTCGAAGTCATTCTGGCGGGCCGCTTCTTTGTCGGCATGGCCTACGGGATCGACTTCGCGATTGCGATGGCGATGCTCGCCGAGTTCACGCCGGTCAAACTGAAGAGCCGCCTGAATGCATGGCAGGGCATGTGGTACACCGCCGTCTGCTCCAACCTGCTGCTCGCACTGCTGTTTCAATCTTGGCACGTGGGCGACTCGATCTGGCGCTATTCGGTGGCGGCAACGGCCCTGTTCGGCGCGGCGATCCTCGTGCTGCAACTGGTGTTTCTGGTCGAGAGCCCGATCTGGCTCGCGCGCAAGGAACGTCTGGTGGAGGCCGCCACCGCGATGAGCCGCATCTACGGGCGTCCCTTCTCTGCCGCGCCCGTCGAAGAGCGCGTGCCGGTGCTGAATCAGGCCACCCGTGGGCTCGCCAACGTCGCACTGATCTTTCGCGGCATCTATCTGCCACGCACCCTGCTCGCCGCTACCGTTCAGGTCGGCCAGTCGATCCAGTACTTCGCGATCGGCTGGTATCTGCCGTTGATCAGCGCGGCGTTGTTCGGCAAGGATTTCGTCTACGCCACGCTCGGCGCATTGCTCTTCAACGTGTTCGGCATCTTCGGCGGCTTCATGTCGCCGGTCATCGGCAAGCGATTCGGCTTGCGGCGCGCGTCCGCATTCGGCTTCGCCGCGGTCTTCGTAATGCTGGTGGTACTCGGTCTGTTCGGCTCGAAAATGCCATTGTGGCTCGCGGTGATCGTGCCCTCGCTGTTCATTCTGTTTCACTCTTCAGGGCCCGGCGCGAACGGCAAGAGTCTTTCTTCGCTGTCGTTTCGCAGTGAGATTCGCGCGGGCGCCAACGGCGTAATCGGCGCGTTGGGGTCGATTGGCGCCGCGCTGGGCCTGCTGGTGTTCCCGCTGTTTCGTGAGCGCTACGGCCTCGACACCACCTTCCTGATCCTGGCCATCGTGCCGCTGGTGGCGAGCGTGATCTGCTTTGTCATCAAGTGGGACCCGACGCGCACCACCATCACCCCCGACAACGAACCCAACGCGCCGCAATTCAAAGGCGACGCTGAGCAAGCATCCGCATTCATGACCCCGGCAATCGAGAAATCCCAGCAATGACCCGTAATCGAAACGTTATTCTCGCCATCGACGAGGGGACGTCCGGCACGCGCGCGGCAGTCGTCGACGCAGACGGACAGGTCTCCTGTCTGGAGTATCTGCCGCTCAGTGTCGACAGCCCGCGGCCGGGCGTCGTCGAGCAGGACGCGAACGCCATCCTCGAGAAAACCCTCGCCGTGTGCCGCGCGACGCTGGCTCGCGCGGCAAGCGAGCAGTTGAACGTGGTCGCGTTAGCCATTGCGACGCAACGCGCCACTGCCGTGCTGTGGGACACCCACACCGGCCGCGCGCTGGTGCCCGCAATGGTGTGGCAGGACACACGCCACGCAAGCGAACTGGACCGGTTGGCCGCGAAGTGGGACAGCACACTGATCGAACGCGTGGGACGTCCTGCCGGTGTGCGCTCGCCCTATCTGTGGGCGGCCCATCACCTGCAAAAGACACCTTCTGTGATCCTGGCCCAGCGCGAGCGCCGCCTCGCGTTCGGCACGATCGACACGTGGCTGCTCTGGCATCTGTCGAACGAACGCGTTTGTGTGACGACGCCGACCAACGCGACCTCGGCGAGCGCCTATCTGCTGGCCGAGCACCGCTATTGTCTCGACTGGATCGATGCGCTCGGCTTCCCGCAGACCCTGTTGCCGGAACTTCGTCAGGATGCCGATGAATTCGGCCGAACTCGCGCCGACCTGCTCGGCATCGACGTGCCGATTCTCGCCTGTGCGGGCGATCAGCTCGCGGGCGCCGTGGGACTGGGCTGTCTCGATCGCGGCCAGTCGATGTGTGTCCACGGCACCGGCAGTTTCGTCGATCTGCTGGTGGGCACGCAGATTCCACCCGTCACAGGGACTTCGCACGACGGCACGCTGACCATGACCGCGCGCCGCCAGCACAACGTCTCGCATTATTCGCTCGAAACCTTCGTCGCGACTACAGGCTCGGCGCTGAACTGGATCTGCGAGAAATTGCACTGGTTCGACAATCCCGCCCAGATCAGCGCGCTCGCCGCAACGGTGAACTCGGCGCGCGGCGTGACCTTCCTGCCTGCCTTGACCGGCCTGCGCGTGCCGCAATTGCAACCGAATGCGCGCGCTTCGCTGTGCGGCATTTCCATCGCCACGACGCAAGCCGAAATCGCCTACGCGATTCTCGAAGGCATCGCGCATTCGGTGGCGTTGTGCATCGACGCGAACCAGGCGATCGCGGATGTCGAAGCCTCCGAACTGGTGGTCGGCGGTGGCCTGTCGGGCAGCGACACCCTGTTGCAAATTCAGGCCGATCTGAGCGGCATGCCGGTGCGGCGCATGCATGAAAGCGACCGCGCGAGCCTGCGTGGCATCGCGTTTCTCGCTGGTTCGTCGGGATTGCTGTGGGATTCGTTGCAGCAGGCCCGCGCCACTACCGTCACCGACGCGGTGTTCGAGCCGTCGGCGGACTCAGGCGCGCGCGCGAAGCGGCGCGCCTCGTGGCAGGCAAGGGTCGAGGCCGAACTTGCTCATGCAAGCGCATTTGATAATGGTTGTGGGGACTGATACACATGTTGTTTATTCCATCCAGAAAGGCCTCGAAAGAACGCGCCGAAATGACCGGCACCGAGCCCCTGCGCATGGTGCGCGGCGAGCAGCTCGACCGCCTCGGCAGTGAAACCTTCGACATCGTGATCGTGGGCGGCGGAGTAACCGGCGCCTACGCGGCACTCGACGCCAGCTTGCGCGGCTATCGTGTAGCGCTGCTCGAAAAGAGCGATTTCGCCTCGGGCACCTCGTCGAAGTCATCGAAGATGGTGCACGGCGGCCTGCGTTATATCGAGCAGGGCAATCTCGGGCTGGTACGCCACTCGTTACTCGAACGGCAGCGTCTGCGCAGAAACGCACGGCACCTGGTGCAACGCCTGCCCTTCCTGTTTCCCGTCATGGAGAAAGACGGCGTGTTCGACAAGCGCCTCGCCAAAGCATTCGAAAGTCTGCTGTGGACCTACGACATTGCCGGCGGCTGGCGCGAAGGCATCCTGCATCAGAAGCTCAGTAAGGCGGAAGTGCTGTCGCATTGCCCCACCTTCAACGAAGAGAACCTCACCGGCGGCTTCATGTATTTCGACGCGCGCGTGGACGATGCGCGCCTCACGTTGAATCTCGCGCGCACGGCGGCGTTTCATGGCGCGGCCGTCGTCAATCACGCCAAGGTCGTCGAGATTACGCGCGACGGACACGGCAGCGTCGACGGTGTGATCGTGCATGCGGACGAGCGCGAAATTCGCGTGCGTGGCGGCGTGGTGGTGATGGCTACCGGCGTCTGGTTGCGCGACTGGAACGGCCGCAAAAAAGACGATCCGGCAGCTTTGCAAATCCGTCCTGCGAAGGGCGTGCACGTCGCGATTCCGTGGCTGAAGATTCGCAACGACTGCACGGTGACGATTCCCGTACCGGGCCGCAGCCGACGCGCGACGATCACACGCTGGGGCAACGTGTCCTATCTCGGCACCACCGACGAAGACTATCAAGGCAATCTGGACGACGTCTGCTGCACGCGCCAGGAACTCGACTTCCTGATCGAAGGCGCGCGCTCCGCATTGAAGACCGATCTGCAGGCCGGGGACGTGGTGGGCAGCATCGCCGGCTGCCGGCCGCTGGTCGGGCCGCCCGGTGGAAAGACGCTGGAAATGAAGCGCAATCACGAGATTCATACCGCGCCGGACGGACTCGTCACGATCGTGGGCGGCAAGCTCACGACCTCGCGGCACATGGCCGAACAGACCATCGACGCCGCGCAGAAAGTGATCGGCAAACGCGCGAAATGCCGGACGAAGTCCGCGTACCTGCTTGGCGCGGCGGGCTACGACGCGCAAGCGATCGTTGCGTCAGGCGGTTTGTCCGCGCAACTGGGCGAACGCTACGGCACGGAAGCGCGTTTTGTCACCGACATTCTCGAAGGCGATTCGAGCTTGCTGAAGCCGATCGTCGAAGGTCTGCCGTACACCGAAGCGGAGGTGCTCTACGCCGTCAGACACGAACTCGCGAGCAACGTGGATGACGTGCTGTCGCGCCGCATCCGCGCACGCCTGATGGCACGCGATGCATCGGCACGCGCCGCCGTGCGCGTGGGTGAAATTTTACAGACGGAACTCGGCTTGTCCGCAGCGGCCGTCGCAAAGCAGGTGAGCGACTACGTCGCCGCCGTCGAACACGAAAAGTCTGTTCTTATGGGAGAAACCGAATGATCAGCAAGGAAGCAATCAAGCGTGGCTATAACCGTGGCAACTATATCGTCGGCGCGCATACTCCGCCGGCTTACGCCGCCACGCTCAAGGACACAGTCAAGGACAGCACGGCTGAAGCCGGTCTGCAACGCGATCCGGTCAAGGTCAGCGAACAGCAGATCGGCGCATTGCGCGACGTAGCCGACGAAGTGCTCACGCTCGCACCCGACGTCGTCGCGTGGACGCGCGACTGGTGGGCCGCCTCGATGGTGACGGAAACCGCCGGCAAACCGGCTACGCCGCACGCGGTCATCGTGCGCGTCTCGAAGGTCGAGCAGATTCAGGCTGTCATGCGTATCGCCCATGCAGCGTCGATTCCGGTAACGGTGTCCGCGGGGCGCAGCAATGTGACCGGTGCGGCGCTGCCCGTGCGCGGCGGCATCGTGCTGGACGTGTGCGAACTGAATCGCCTCGTCGGCTTTGACCGCGAAAGCCAGATCGTCGAAGTCGAAGCCGGCATGTTCGGCGACATCTTCGAAGAAACCATCCAGCGCGACTACGGTATGACGATGGGCCATTGGCCGTCGTCGTACGCGATCAGCACGGTCGGCGGATGGGTGGCGTGCCGCGGCGCGGGTCAACTCTCGACGCGCTACGGCAAGATCGAAGACATGGTGTCCGGCATGGACGTGGTGCTCGCCGACGGCAGCCTGATCAGCGTGGGCGGTTATTCGCGCGCGGCGGTCGGTCCCGATCTGCAGCAGCTTTTCATCGGCTCCGAAGGCACGCTTGGCGTAATCGTGCGCGTGCGTTTGAAGCTGCATCGTCTGCCGGATTACGGCCGGGCGATTGCCTATGGCTTCAAGACCTTCGCGATCGGCCTCGAAGCATGCCGCCAGATCATGCAACAAGGCGCGAACCCGGCTGCCCTGCGCCTTTATGACGAACTCGAAAGCGGCGTGCAATTCGGGCTGCCGGAATCGAACGTGCTGCTGATCGCCGACGAAGGTCCGCGCGAAATGGTCGAAGCGGTGCTGACGATCAGCGAACGTGTCTGCAAGGAACTGGGCGAGCAACTGGACGACAAGGTCATCTTCGAGAAGTGGCTCGACACGCGTTACCTCACCGGCAAGAGCGCGGAAGGTTTCAAACGCAGCCCGGGTTTTGTGGCCGATACGCTGGAAATGGTCGGCCCGTGGAAAGACCTGCCGGGCATCTATGCCGACGTAGTGGCCGCCATCAATGCAGTACCCGGCACGCTGGCCGGTTCGGCGCACCAGTCGCATGCGTATGTGGACGGCGCGTGCCTGTACTTCTCGTTGCGCGGCGAAGTCGAAGTCGAGCATCGTGCGAAGTGGTATCGCGCGGCATGGGACGCCGCCAATGCTGTCCTCATCAAATACAATGCGACGTTGAGCCACCATCACGGCGTCGGCCTGTTGCGCGCGCCGTATATGAGCGAATCGCTCGGTAGTGCATTCCCGGTTCTGCAGGCAGTCAAGCGCACACTCGACCCGAAGAACATTCTCAATCCCGGCAAGCTTGGCCTGACTGACGAGCAAGCTCAAGACACGAAGCAGTAATCACATGGATAAGTCACTTGGGGCGCGCCTAACGCGCCACCCGGTCATTGCGACGCTGTTCGGCGTCGAGCAGATCGACATCTTTCTGAAAAGCGCTGCGGAAATCTCGATCGTCGCGAATGTCGAATTGCGCAAACTGCACCCGGTGGTCGCGGCGCTGACGAAAGCCGGCAAGTATGTCATCGTCAATATCGACAGTTGCGATGGGCTTTCGCAAGATAAAGGCGGCGTGGAGTATCTGGCGGACATCGGCGTCACCAGCCTCGTCTCGACCCGGGTGGCGACTATCCAGCGCGGCAATCGGGCCGGTCTCGTCACGATGCAGAAAGTATTCGTGACGGACCGCTCGACCTGGCCGCGTAGCGTAAAGGCATTGGAGCAAAGCGATCCGAATCTGGTACAACTGATGCCAGCGCCGATGCTCTCGCATCTGTCCGAACAGGACCGCAAGGCTTTGCCGCCGATCGTCGCCTCGGGCTTCGTCTGCAATAAAGGCGACGTGTTCGATGCGCTGAAGAAAGGCGCAGTCGCGGTCTCCACCAGCGACAGCGAATTGTGGAATCTGGATCCTGAACGTTGAAGGTCCCATCTTGTTGGAGCAACCGATGGCAAATGCTTACCTGCAGGTGATCGCGCATTATTTCGCCAAACCCGGCAACGGCGACGCAATTGTGCAGCCCCTTACGGAACTCGCGGCGGCGACCCGCATGGAGCCCAAGAACCTCTACTACGAATTCTTCCGCTCGCCGGCCGATTCCGATCACTTCGTGATTCTGGAACAGTACAGCGACGCCGACGGCCTCAGCGTGCATCGCGATACACCGCACTTCCAACGGCTCGGCTTCGGCACGATCATTCCGCTGCTCGAGCGGCGTGAAGTCACGAGCCATATGGTGCCTGGAGACGCAGCATGATGAACGCATTCCGGTTTCAAACCGTGCCGGCCATGGTCGTCGAATTCGGCGCGGCGCGCCGTCTCGGCGCTCTGTTGCGTGCGCAATTTCCGTCACTCACACGCCTGTGCGTGGTGACGGACGGTTTTCTTCACAAGAGCGGGCTGCTGAATCCGGCTCTCGCCGATCTCGCGGCGCACGGCTGGAACACCACCGTGATCGACGATGTGATCGCCGATCCGCCCGAGCATATCGTGCTCGAGGCGACGTCGTTCGCACGCGAGGCCGGTGCGGAAATCGTGCTGGGACTCGGCGGCGGTTCGTCGATGGACGTGGCGAAGCTGATCGCCGTGCTGGCTCCGCAGCAGGAGCAGGCACTCAGCGAGATGTACGGCGTGAACAAGGTCACGGTATCGCGCTTGCCGCTCGTGCAGATGCCGACCACCGCGGGCACCGGCTCCGAAGTCACGGCCGTGTCGATCGTAACGGTGGGCGAGGCGAAAAAGATGGGCGTGGTCGCGCCGCAACTGGTCGCCGATCTGGCCATTCTCGACGCGGAACTCACGCTCGGGCTGCCGGTTGCAGCAACGGCGGCAACCGGCGTCGACGCGATGGTTCACGCGATCGAGGCCTACACGTCCGCGCATTTGAAGAACCCGGTGTCCGACATGCTGGCGGTGAAGGCGCTTGAACTGCTGTCGCGCAATCTGTTGCCTGCCTGCGAGAACGGTCAGAATCGCGCGGCCCGCGAAGCGATGTTGCTCGGCGCGGCGTTCGCCGGGCAGGCTTTCGCCAATTCGCCGGTGGCCGCCGTGCATGCGCTCGCGTATCCGATCGGTGGCATTTATCACGTCCCGCACGGTCTTTCGAATGCGCTCGTGCTGCCACACGTGCTGCGCTTCAACGCCCAGGCAGCGGCGCATCTGTACGCGGAACTCGCGGACGTGATCGCGCCGGGTCTGACGGGCAGCGCGGAGAGCAAGACGTTGGCGTTGATCGAACGGCTCGAACAGATGATTGCCGCAACCGCGATTCCGGCCCGATTGCGCGACGTCGGCATTGAACGAAGCGGGCTCGAGCGGATGGCGAGCGACGCGATGTTGCAAACGCGGCTTCTGGTGAATAATC
This sequence comes from Paraburkholderia agricolaris, assembly GCF_009455635.1. Lineage (NCBI taxonomy): Bacteria > Pseudomonadati > Pseudomonadota > Betaproteobacteria > Burkholderiales > Burkholderiaceae > Paraburkholderia > Paraburkholderia agricolaris. The sequence continues at coordinate 806,138 of NZ_QPER01000002.1, read as the reverse complement.
CCCGGCCTGTTACCGAGGCCGATGCGCTGGCAATTTATACCGCTGCGTTTTAATCGACGAGCTGAGCGTGAGTGAGAGCGGGAGTCGCCATGCATGGTGTTTGATGGCAGCTCAGCGCCGTTACGCCGACGGGACACGTTACGTAGCATGGGCGCGGAACACGGCCGATGCGTTTTAGTTGAGAACGGGTTTTCGACGCGATAAATTCTTCAAATTTAAACTTTCTCAACTATATATTTTATAAATCGTTGAAATAACGCGATAACTCGTATTTGGCGTGCAATTTGCAGTGATAACCCCATCAATAGTCGTTCAACGGGGACATCATGCAAAAATTCGCCGGTCGGACAGTTATCGCTGTTGCGACATCAACATTACTCGCGCTCTACGGTTGTGGATCGACCATTACCAACCCCGGCAGTGGCCTTGGCGGCGGTGGACTGGGAGGCACTTCGGGGTCGAGTTCGGGAGGTAGTTCGGGCGGCAGCTCGGGCGGCTCTTCAGGTGCCAGCTCCGGTGGCACTTCGGGTTCCAGCTCGGGCGGCAGTAGCTCCGGCACGAGCAGTTCGGGCACGAGCAGTTCGGGCACGAGCAGTTCAGGCACCAGCAGCTCGGGTACCAGCAGTTCAGGCACCAGCAGCTCGGGCACCAGCAGTTCAGGTACCAGCTCCGGTACCAGCTCCGGTACGAGCTCAGGCACCAGCTCCGGTACCAGCTCCGGTACCAGCTCGGGCACCAGCTCCGGTACCAGCTCCGGTACCAGCTCCGGTACGAGCTCAGGCACCAGCTCCGGTACCAGCTCCGGTACCAGCTCGGGCACCAGCTCCGGTACCAGCTCGGGCACCAGCTCCGGTACCAGCTCAGGTACCAGCTCGGGCACCAGCTCCGGTACCAGCTCAGGCACCAGCTCCGGTACCAGCTCGGGCACCAGCTCCGGTACCAGCTCAGGCACCAGCTCCGGTACCAGCTCAGGCACCAGCTCCGGTACCAGCTCGGGCACCAGCTCCGGTACCTCCGGCGCCTCCTCCACCCCCATCGGCAACGTCGTCACCCAGGGCGGCAATCTCATCACGGCCGTGGGCACCACCGTCGCCGATACGGGTTCCAAGATCACCGGTACCTCGATCCCCGGCGTCAACGGCGCAACGACTTCGAATCTCGGCGCTGCAATCACCGATCTCGGCAACGGCGTCAAGGTGCTCGGCAACGGCACGGCCGCGGGTCTCGGCACACTGGGCAGCTCGACCAATCCGCTTGGACCGACTCTGACCTCCGCGTCGGGTCTCGTCAGCAATACAGGCGCAGCCGTTACTGCGGTCGGCGGTGTGGTGACGAGTCTCGGAACTGGGCCGCTCGCACCGCTCGCGCCCGTCACGTCGACCTTGGGTGCGGTTGTCGGCGGTGTGGGTGAGGGTGTCGTCAAAGTTGGCGCTGGTTTGAATTCGGCGCTGACCAGCGGGCCGGTTCAACAGGTCGAGACCCAACTGAGCACGGTCATCAACCCGATCACGCTGGTGGTCTCGAATACGACACAAACAATCGGCAACGCCACGGGCCTCGGCGCACCGCTCAACGGCTTGCTGAGCACCATCGGCAACGGACTCGATTCGGCCGGCAAGAAAGTGTCGGGCGCGACCGGCGATCAGGTGGGTAAAGACGTCGGCGGCATCGTGAGCCAGTTGGGCAAGACGGTCACCAGCACGGGTGGACTGCTAACGGGCGCGACGACCAATCCGTTGGCGCCGATCGCCGGCCTGCTGGGCCCGCTTGGTGGACTGGGCGGGCTGGGCGGATCGAGCGGCTCCGGTAGTGGCATCGGCATCCCGCCACTGACCGGCCTGATCGGCAACCTCGGTTCGCTGGGCGGAACCGGAAGCACCGGCAACCCGCTCGCGCCGATCACCGGACTCCTCGGCGGCTTGAGCTCGCCTGGCGGCACCTCCGGCGCAGGCGGCCCGCTTGCACCGGTCACCGGTCTGCTCGGCAACCTCGGTTCGCTTGGCGGCTCTTCGAGTTCCGGCGGTCCGCTCGCACCGATCACCGGCCTCGTGTCGACGCTGACGTCGACGCTAAGCGGTGCTGCGGGCCAAAGCTCGCCGCTCGCGCCCGTCACCGGCCTCGTCACGACGCTGACTTCGACACTGAGCGGCGCATCCGGCAAGACCACGCCGCTTGCGCCGGTCACGGGCATCGTGAGCGGCCTGACCGGTGGCACGGGTAGTACGGGTAGCGGCTCGACGGGCAGCGGAAATCTGCTGGCGCCGGTGACGAACCTTGTCACCGGATTGCTTGGCGGCGCCGCCCCCGCTAAATAAACCGCAATAAGTAAGCAGCATTAATCAGCATTAAGCGGCAATTCGGCACAGCGGCCGGGACTTAAAAAATCAAAAGCCCGGTCGCTCCCTATGTCATGAATACGAGGATGACATGAACTCCACTCTGGGTAACGTAGCGCACGTAGAAGAGCAGCGCCCGCGTTCGGCAACGCCGTTTTCCGTAGGCTTGCTTGGCATCACGATCGGCCTGCTGACGCTCTGGCTGCTGCGCGACAATACCGCGCTGGACGGCGCGGCGCGCAGCACTGCCGCATGTCTCGCGATCATCGCAACCATCGCGCTATACGAACTGTTTGTCGCGCGCGCGTATCTACGCCCAAGCGCGGGGCTTGCGGGCCAGGCGCTCCGGCCGCTCAGTATTGCGCGCGTGGCTTTGCGTCTTGCCGCGCTGGCCTCGGTATATGTCGGCATCGGCCTGCTCTACTGGCTGTTGCCCGAGTATCACGGCACGTTCTACAAACCCTTCTGGTCTCTGATCAGTACGCTCGCACCGTATCTGATGGTGGCCGCGCCGTTTTACTTTGCGTGGATGGACAGGCGCCAGCGCGAAGTCGACGATGCTTATATGTTGTGGGGACGTCTGGTGTTTCTCGGACAGCGCCCGGGCAACTGGAAACCCGTGCGTGAAATGCTGGCGGGATGGATGGTGAAAGCGTTCTTCCTGCCGCTGATGATCACCTATCTTTCCACCGATGCGGACCATATCGGCGCGTCGCTCGCGACCGCCATGAACGCGCCGTTTTCTCTCGCGTCGTTCAGGTTCATGTATGACCTGTCCTTCACGATGGACTTGATGTTCGGCACAGTAGGCTATCTGTGCACACTGCGCATTCTCGATACCCACGTGCGCAGCGCGGAACCCACCACGCTCGGCTGGCTGGTTGCCCTAGTCTGTTATCAGCCGTTCTGGTCCCTGATCTCGAGCCAGTACATTCACTACCAGGGCACGATGTTCTGGGACAACTGGCTGATCTCCGTACCCATTATCCGATTCATCTGGGGCAGCGCAATCATCGCCCTCGTGTTCTGCTACGCGCTTTCCACTGTCGCGTTCGGCTTGCGATTCTCGAACCTGACCAATCGCGGCATCATCACCTCGGGTCCTTATCGCTTCACAAAGCATCCCGCCTACATTACAAAGAATCTCTCGTTCTGGCTGGTCTCTGTGCCATTCGTCGAACCGTTGGGCTGGCAAGTCGCGTTCACGCACTGCGTCGCGCTGACGGCCGTGAATCTGCTGTATTTCATGCGTGCCAAAACCGAGGAACGGCATTTGATGAACGACCCTGACTATCGGGCTTACGCAGAATGGATCGAGAAGAATGGCCTGTTTGCCAGAGTCGGGCGCGTGTTTAAATAAGATGTTTATTCTACAAACACGCCGGTGCACATTTTTTGCATCGCACCATTTTTCATAAGAACAAGAATGTCGGCTGCACTTTTTACCGGCGGCACGCGACTGCCGGTGCACTCGGAGGATAACGCCCGCCACCGATTTTCCGGGAGCGGCAGATACCCCTCTGCTGCGTTGCAACCAGAACGTTACGTAACGTTCTGGGTCGTGCTCAGGATTCGCGGCTGAGCGCCAGCATATCGGCCAGCCCAGCCTTCGGACGTGCAAACAGGAAGCCTTGCGCCAACGCCTGCGGCCAGGCGCTCAACCATTGCAACTGTGCTTTGGTCTCGACACCGCTCACCACGACCTGCACATCGAGCGCATGGAGCAGATCCAGTAACGCCGATATCACCACGCAGGCGCGCGGATCACGCGGGACCATGGCCATCAGTTCAGGCGCAATCGCGACCGTGTCTACGTCGAGTGCACCAAGCAGCGCGAGCGAAGACGCGCCGCCGCCCCACTTGCCTAGCGAGATGCCGGCTCCCGCCGATCGAAGTCCGGCCGTCAGGGTACGCAAAGACAGCAGACGTGCCGCGTCGGCACTATCGGGCGCTTCGATTTCAAGCAGATTGGCCGGCACGCCATACGAGCGTGCGATACGTGAGAAGTCGTCGGCAAACGATTCGGTCACGGCCACCTGTGCCGGCACCGTGATTGCAACCGGCAGCAGCGCCATCTTCGCGGAGAGACAATCGCGCAGTTCACGGCACACGCCGTCGATGACGAACAAGGCCATCTCCCGCGCGACTTGCGGATGCTCGAGCGGCATCATGAAAATGCCGGGAAGCAGCAGCCCGTAGTCCGGGTGAGTCCATCGCACCTGCGCTTCGAGGCGCGTCAGCGCTCCGCTTGCCACGCGATAAGCGCCTTGAAACACGAGATGAAATTCGCCCGCGCGCAAACCTTGGCGGACACGGCTTTCGAGTTCACTTAGCGTCACAGGATCGTCGTGCGCGTCGTCCCAATCGGTCTGCTCAACGCAAGCGTTACGCGTGCCGAACGACGTTGCGAGCGATACGGGTTTTTCATAGTCGAGCGTTAGCATGGCGGAGGCGCAATTTTTTAACCTCGCCAACGTATGCACATGTCGTGCCAAGTGTTGCGCTCACTCAGCGATCCAACCGCGACCATCACCGATAAGCCCCACGGAACAATGGTTTACGGCGATAAGGATCGTATCTGCCGAGGCATGATTTTCATTGCCGAACGTTTGTATGGATGCGTGTGTTACGTAGCGTTCCGCCTCGACGTTACGGCCTGTCGCGCAGTGCGTCGCATGTTGGGATTACCGCAAGCGCGTCTCTTCACATCCGGAAATTGTGTCCTGCATGACGAACAGGACGCTATTAACGATCGGTAAAATTTAGACTTTCGCACTGCACCAATAAAATTTGACCGATAAAAAAAGATTTACTAGTATCGGCACCAACGCAGCATGCAACGACTGCGCATTCCTCATACAGTCTTTCAAGGCGGCCGATGCTTCAGATCCCCCTCACCGACGCCGATTGGGCGCGCGTTCAGAATCTCTTTCCCACGGCCGCGTCCGGGCGCGGGCGCCCTCGTCGCAGCGATCGCGAGATCCTCAACGCGATACTCTGGGTGCAGCAAACGAAAGAAAAATGGCACAGGCTTCCCGCGACTTTTCCGCCACAGCAAACTTGTTATCTTCGGTATATGACCTGGAAGAAAACGGGCGTTCTAGATCAGGTGAATGAACGCCTTCCGTTGTGCGATTCGGCGTTGTCGACCTGCTGAATTAGCGTCAAGCATTGCCTGGCACCCCGCATCGATTCTGAAGCGATTCGCTGTCTCGCGATTCGCTTCTATGAGCGCCGGCGCCCTTCAGCAGGTCAGGCCTTGCCATTCATTCGATCCATCACCGCCATCAGATCGGCGAGCGACTGTTTGCATTGCGCTGCGTTTGGCGCGCTGGCGCGCAACGCGCTCAGTGCACGGTCGATGGCTTTGTCGACGATATGCCAGTCGGCTGCGGCACGAGGCTTCAGCGAAGGCTCGGCGTCGTCCCATGCCAGTTCCAGATCCTTGATGCGCGCCTTGCCGCCCGCGAGATCGCCCTTGTCCACGAGTATTGCCGTGTCGGCGGCGATCTTGCGAAACGGCGACAGATCGCCAAGCTTCGACACCTTGACGGCCTCTGCCGCTTCCGTTGACGCGAAGCCGATCCCGCCCCCGTCGCCGTGCCCGAAGCTGATGGCGGACATAGCGATGAAAGAAGCGACGACAGCTTTGTTGAGCGTGCGTTGATTCATGATTGTCCTTTTCCGTATGATCCGGTTGTTTCGATAGACGATTGAAAATGAGCGACGTGCACGGCTTATTGAGCAGCGCTCGTTCAAGGCTCGCGTGCCGGGACAACTCGCACGGACCGCTGTTCGATTGCAGTCGCGAAAATCACCAGCACGACAATGGCACTGAGGAATAGAACGCTCGTATTGATCGTGCCGAGGCCGATGCCGCCGTAGGCGCGCGACTGCGAAAGCAGGTCGCCGAACGAGGCGCCCAGGGGCCGCGTCAAAATATAGGCAAGCCAGAAAGTCAGCACGGGATTCCCGCCGACGTAATAGATAACGCTCACCGAAGCGATCAACGCGCCGAATACCACAACACCGAACAGGAAGCCGAGTCCCAGGGCTTCTGTCGCGAGATCGCCCGCCGCAGTGCCCAGCGCGAACGTGACCAACACAGCAGCCCAGTAGAAAAGCTCACGCCGCGTCGTGTAGATCGTGTGAATCGACAACGTCCGTTCACTGCGATACCAGAGCGCGAACACCACGGCCAGCGTAAGAGAAAACGCGATCGTGCTCGCGTAAAGACTGACACCGAGCTTGTCGGTCAGTGCATCGGTAATCTGCGTACCGACCACGCTGACCAGCACCACGGTCAGCCAGTAAATCCACGGTATGTACTTGCGCATGCGAAGCTGCATGACCAACGCGGCAATCAGCAACGTCAGCATCAATGCGCCAGTGAACGCGGTACCGAGCCCCACATGCACGGCAAGATAGTCCGCGCCGGTTTCGCCCACTGTGGTCGCCATGATCTTGATCGCCCAGAAGACAAGCGTTGCCTCGGGCACTTTGTTGCGCATCCCGGCAACACGATCATTCGCGGTCTCTAGCAAGCTGGCTCTCCCATTGGTCAGCATTTAATTCGACGCTGCGAGCAGGCGCGTTGGCGCTTACCCATGCGGCGAATAGTGCAATGGCGAACCTTATGGAAACCTTATCCGTGACGCCGGCGCAATCACGGGAATGCAAACGGGAAACGGAAAGCAGGAAAGGGTCTGAAGAGGCGCCGCCGCTAACTGCGCGCCGCCTCTTCAGACCTTGAATCGATCGTTATGGAATATTTAAAAACGCGTACGAATACCCGTTGTCAACTCCAACTGGTTCTTCGCCCCGTACGTCGTCGCCACCACATAGCCGCGGTGCAGCTTCATGTAGTCGCCGGCCACGTAAAGCTCGGTGCGCTTGGACAAGTGATAGAACATCGAGGCGTACAGGGTTTCCTTATAACCGCTGCCGGTGCCGGTATCCGGATCAAAACTCAGGTTGGCATTGGCGATACTGCCGCTGGTGTCGAACGCGGCATTCGACGTGTGCATTTGCTGGTAGCCGAGTTCGTAGTCGAGTGGCCCCTTCGGCGCCAGTTTGAACGACACCGTCCACGCATTGTCACGGCGTTGGCCCAGCGCACCCTGATCGCCGGTGTAGTGAAAATAGCCGGCATTCACGCGGAAGATGCTGTACGCGTAATTTCCACCCACCGAGTACGCCTTGTTGGTGAAGCCGTTATTGTTCACGTGGTTGTAGAACGAAGACACATTGAACGGGCCGCCGTTATAGCCGAGTGCAACGGAATACGTAGCGTTGTTGCCGAAACTCGTCTTGTTGCCGAACGCATAGCCCGCTGACGTGAAAATGCCGTTGTTCCACAGCTTCTTCCAGACAAGACCGTTCTCGTAACGGGTGCCGGTTGCGCTGCCCGCGTAGAAGATCAGTTGCTTGAAATTGTTGGTATTGGTCCAACCGCCTTCTTCCGTATTCAACTTCCCGCTGGTGTACGGGTCGCCATAGATCGCGGACGCATCGCGTGCAATCGTGTTCTGGAACCCCGCGGTGAACTTACCGATGGTGTCGCTTTCCACGCCGACCCATGCGTCGCGATCGAAGATCTGGCCTGGGTCCTCCATGGCGCCGTCGCTCACGCGGTACTCCGCTTCCAATCTGAAGATCGCCTTCAGACCACCACCCAGATCTTCCGCGCCCTTCATGCCGAACCGGCTGCCGCTGAACCACGGTTCACCGTTGATACCCATTGAAACCACGTGTTTGCCATCAGCATTCGCGTTGGTCTGATAAGACACTGCACTCAGATCCATCAGGCCGTAAAGCTGTACGTTCGATTGCGCGTGAGCGCTGCCCACCGCCAGGACACCCGTGCTCGCCACCAGCAACAAGCTGCTCTTTTTTACCATCGTCTCCTCCGATCCTGCTGCGTTGAATTGATCTGATATCCATTTGCGTAGCAGAACAAAGGATAGTCAGACCAACCCTTCACGCCTCTTTCGCAGAAGCACGGGAAACGTCGGTGAAAACACTACATACAACGATATTTAAATGAATCGATTAACCTGCTCAATACTACGAAATACTCACGCTGGCGTTATAACGTCTCGGCAAATGATTCGCGCGGCACTTCTTCGCGCAGGATGTAACCCAATCCTCGCAAGGTCATGATCTTTGCACTGGAGCCGGCAAGATGCTTGCGCAAGCGGTGGATGTAGATATCGATGGCATCGGCGCTGGGTTCGTCGTCGAGCGCGAAGACCTTGTCGATCAAGGTGGACTTCGAGACTGTCTTGCCCTGCTTCAGCATCAGCGTTTCGAGGATCGCATGCTCGCGCCGCCGCAACGGCAAAGGCTCGTTCTGCAGCACGAATTCACGGGAGTCGAACAGATAACGCAGATCGCCGCAGTCGATCGACTGCCCCTTGTCGCCGGCCGCCTGGCGACGGATCAGCGCCTTGATGCGTGCGACCAGTTCGCGCGCGTCGAAGGGTTTGACGACGTAATCGTCCGCGCCGACCGAGAAGCAGGCCACCTTGTCGTCGGTCGAACCGTTAGCGGTGAGCATGAGCACCGGCACGTTGTCGCGTTTGCGGCGCAGGCGCGCCAGTACGTCCTTGCCACTCATGCCCGGCAGCCGCAGATCGAGCAGCACCGCGTCGTAGCATTGCAGGCCGAGCAGCGTCTCGGCCCGCTCGCCGTCCTGCGCCCAGTCGATCGCGAAATGCTCGACCTGCATAAGGTTCATCACCCAACGCGCGAGGTCGGCGTCGTCTTCAACGAGCAGCAGTTTCATGAGTCTCCCCTGATATACCGGCGTATCGAGTATCAAACCGCCGCCGACCATAGTCGCATCTCGACGGTGGCGACCAGGCCAACACCGCCCTCTCCGGGTTCGAGCGTCACGGCACCGCCCTGCCGGTGAGCGATCTCGCGCACGATCGGCAAGCCGAGGCCGGTTCCGTCTGCATGACTCGACGCGCGATAGAAGCGTTCGAACACGCGCGCCCTCGCTTCAGCCTTGATTCCCGGCCCATTGTCGATCACACGCACAATCGCCCTGTCGTTGCTGCGCTGGGCATGCACGGTGACGCGGCCACCGGTTTGCGTATAGCGCAGCGCGTTGTCGACAAGATTGGTCACGAGCGCCGCGGTCAACGCCTCGTCGCCCGTTACGTACAAACTGTCTTCCAGTTCGGCGCCCAGGTCGATTTCACGCGACTGCGCGAACGCAATCAACTCCTCCAGCACGCCCGCGATCAACGCGCTCAGATCGACCCGTTCGCGCGTATTGGGCGGCGCGGCAGACTCGGCCTGAGCGAGTAGCAACAGTTTGTTGGTCAGGGTGGTCAGCTTGTGGCTGCTTTTATGCATGCCGGCCAGCGCTTCGCTGAGCGGCGCGTCCCGATTTTCACGTTGCCGCGCGAACTGGATCTGCGCGACCAGCAGCGCGAGCGGCGTGCGCAACTGATGCGCGGCGTCGGAGATGAATTGCCGCTGGGTTGCGGCCTGCTGGCCCATGCGCGCGATGCACTGGTTGATCGCGTCGACGATAGGCCTTAATTCGACATGCAGGCGCACCACGCGTATCGGTTCGAGTTGCGACGCGTTGCGATCGGCGACGTCGTCTTTCACCTTCATCAACGGCCGCAGCTCGAAGGTCAGCCCAAGGTAGACGAACACCATGGCGAGCACCAGCGTGAGCACCTCACCGAACAGTTGCGGCCGCAGCAGACGCCACAGCATGGCGTCGCGCGAGCCCTCCGTCTTCGCGACCGCGACGATGACTTCCTCCGTGCGGCCGGAGTCGTATAACTGCCGCACATAAACAGCCGCGCGTACGGGCCGGCCATCGTCGAGATGGGTGTAGTAGAGCATCGGGACATCGCCCGCGCCGCGCGGCACCGGCAACTCGGGGCTGCCGGCCAGCAGGCGGTGGCCGCTCGCTTCGACACGATAGAACACACTGTCCTGCTCCGGCGACTCGAACAACTCGAGCGCGGCAGGCGGAACCTGGATCGAAACGCTGCCGTTATCCCAATCGATGTCCTCGCCAATGATACGCATCGACGATAGCAGCGCGTTGTCCTGAACCAGATCGGCCGTGGTCTGCGCGTTACGGTACGAAATCAGGCCGGAAATGGAAACGAACGCCGCCAGCGGCAGCAGGAGCCACCACAACAAACGTCCGCGCAAACTGCCTGAAAACACGATTCGTCGTTCCTCTTTCCTGGAAACCGGCGCACCTCTCGGTGGACGTTTAATAGATCGACTGCAAAAAATTCTAGGCGCGCGAATCCTTCCCGAAGCTTTCGCACACGCGTTTCTGGCACCGATTGCGGGTTTGTCCCGACTCGTTCCAGATTCGCCAATCTGAAGCGGCTGGTTTATGCGGGCTGACGCCCTTCGGCCGCCGCGCGCGGAAACGACACGCTCACGTGTACGCCTTTGCCGCCTTCGCCTGGTTTGAGCGCGATCTCCGCGTGATGCGCATCCGCAATTTCGCGCACGATGGCGAGGCCCAACCCCGTTCCTTCCGTATCCGTCGATGCCCGGAAAAACGGTTCAAATACGCGGCTGCGCGACTCGGCGGGAATGCCAGGGCCGTCGTCCAACACCGACACGGTGACCCGATCGGTATGCGCGCTGACCGCCACCGTCACGTGGCCGCCACTGCCGGTATAACGGATCGCGTTCTCCGCAAGATTGGCGATCAGCGCCTGAAGCAGGCCGCGATGCCCGGCCACCGGCGCGGGGCCGTTCAGTTCGGCGCCCAGATCGATGTCGCGGGCCTGGGCGAGCAGCGCCAGGTCCTCCGCCACTTCCATTGCCAGCGCCACCAGATCCACCGTTTCCACGGCCAGTTGCCGATTGTCGGCGGCCTCGGCCTGGGCAAGCAACAGCAGCTTGTTGGTCAGCCCGACCATTGAACGGTTGCTGCGATGCATCGCGGCGAGCGCTTCGTCGAGCGCGGGATTCAGACCGTCCTGCTGGCGCGCGAACTGCAATTGTGTGCCAAGCAGCGTGAGCGGCGTGCGCAACTGGTGCGCGGCGTCGGCGATAAAACGCCGTTGCGCGGCAACCTGTACGCCGAGCCGCGCGATACATTGATTGATCGCTTCGACGATGGGCCGCAACTCGGTATGCAGGCGCTCGACGCGAATCGGCTCAAGCTGCATGGGGTCACGGTCGGCGACGTCCTCCTTCACTTTCATCAGCGGCCGCAATTCGAAGGTGAGGCCGATGCAGACCAGCGCGACCGCCAGCACAATCATTTCGATCTGCCGAACGAGTTGCGGCTGCCACAATTGCTGCGCCATCGCGTCACGCGAGCGCACCGTCTTGCCTACCGTCACCCGCACCCGGTGCGTCGCGCCGTTGTCGTACATCAGGCGCACGAGTCCGACTGCGCGCACGGGCTGGCCATGAAACTCGGCATCGTAGTGATCGGCCTGGTCGGACGGGAGCGCCGCGTGTTGCGGAAAATCCGGCGTGCCGGCCAGCAAACGGCCATTGTCGACCCGCACGCTGTAGAACACCTGATCGCGATACGGCGACACGAATACTTCAAGCGCGGCCGGCGGCACATCTACGCGCAGAAAACCGTCCACCCATTCCACTTCCCCGGCAATCATTCGCGCCGACGAGATCAGTTGGTTGTCCTGCACCAGATCCGCCGTACGGCGCGCGTTGTCGTACTCTGCCTTGCCGGTGACGAACACGTACAGCGCGAGCGGCACCAGCAGCCACCACAGCAGACGCATGCGCAGGCTATTGGTCATCTTCTTTCTTGCGCAGCAGATAACCGAGCCCACGCAACGTGACGATCGCGGCCGAACTGCCGTCGAGTTTCTTGCGCAGCCGCGAGATGTAGATTTCGACCGCGTCCTCGCTCGGCTCGTCCGCCAGCGTGAAAATCGCATCGACCAGCGCCGGTTTGGTCACCGTCTTGCCCAGACGCAGGATCAGCGTTTCGAGCACCGAGCGCTCGCGTGGCGTGACATTCAGCGGTGCACCCTTCAACGTGAACTGGCGCGTGTCGATGTCGAACGAAAGATCGCCACAGACAACCTCACTGGCTTTCGACGGCGACTGACGCCGGATCGCCACCTTGATCCGCGCAATCAGTTCGCGCACTTCGAAAGGCTTGACCAGGTAGTCGTCCGCGCCGGCGCCGAGCAGTTCCACTTTTTCGTCGATCGATCCGCTTGCGGTCAGGATCAGCACCGGTGTGGCGTCACCGCGCTGGCGCAGCCGGCGCAGCACGTTCTTGCCCGACAGCTTCGGCAGATTCAGATCGAGCAGGATCACGTCGTAGTGGTTGGTGCGCAGCAGGCGATCGGCGGCGTCGCCGTCCTGCACCGCGTCGAGCGCGAACGCTTCCTGCTCCAGCATTTTCGCGAGCCAGTGCGCAAGCGTCGGGTTGTCTTCGATAAGCAGCAGCTTCATGGCGGGAACGGCGAATTGGGTCACTCAATGCGCGGCAAAAGTCAGGACGCCGATTGTGCCGTAAAACAAGGGCGTTGCGCGCAGCTTGCGTAATTCGTGGCCTACGTTATGGGGTTTGCCAGGGGGTGGCGGAGCGGATGATGTGAATTCTCGGGTTAACACCCATAATTTGCCCCCAGCCCCGAAAGCTGCCAGAAGGTTTCCGATTTTTATAATCCCCGTCATTCATCCAGAAAGCGCCGCATCCGCAGATAGCGGCGACCAAACCTAAGGAGACTGCTTCATGCGTACCTTGCGCCAGATTGCCGCTGTGTCAGGTGTTGCGTTCACCCTTGCCGCCGCTTCGGCCGCGGCTCACGCCGAGAAGCTGACGATCATGGTCGGCGGCGCCACCAAGATCATCTATCTGCCCGCCAAGCTCACGGAGCAACTCGGCTACTTCAAGGACGAAGGACTCGACGTCGAAATTCTCTCGCAACCGGCCGGCGTGGATGCTGAAAACGAACTGCTGGCTGGCGCTGTGCAAGGCGTGGTGGGCTTCTACGATCACACCATCGACTTGCAGAGCAAGGGCAAGGAAGTCCAGGCGCTGGTGATTTTCGGTCAGGTGCCGGGTGAAGTGGAAATGGTCTCCACCAAGGCTGCCGAGACGTTCAAAAGCATGGCCGACTCAAAGGGCAAGACACTGGGTGTGACCGGCCTCGGTTCGTCCACCAGCTTCCTCACGCAATACCTCGCGCAACGCGCGGGCGTGCCGTCCACGCAATACACGCTGCTGCCGGTCGGCGCGGACAACAGCTTTATCGCCGCCATCAAGCAGAACCGTATCGACGCGGGCATGACCACGGAGCCGACCGTCTCGCAGTTGCTGAAGACCGGCGACGCCAAGGTGCTGGTCGATATGCGCACGCTGGAAGGCACGCGTGCCGCGCTCGGCGGCACGTATCCGGCTTCGAGCTTCTATGTGCAGCGCGCGTGGGCCGAATCGCACAAGGACGACGCCGCGAAACTCGCGCACGCATTCGCGAAGACACTGAACTTCATCGCGACGCATAGCGCGGAAGAGATCGCCGCGAAGATGCCGAAGGACTACTACGGCAATAACAAGGACCTGTATGTCGGCGCGTTGAAGGCGTCGCTGCCGATGTTCACGAAGGACGGCAAGATGCCCGCCGACGGCCCGGACACGGTCCTCAAGGTGCTGTCGGCGTTCAATCCTTCGGTGAAGGGCAAGCACATCGATCTCGCCAAGACCTACACCAACGATTACGTGTCGGCACCGGTCAAGACCGCAGCGAAGTAATGCACTCGACGTAATGCGCCCGAAGCAACGTCCTCGACATCACGCCCATTCAACATCAAGAGAACTGCGAGGCATCAGCCGATGAATCAACCCATGTCACGCGATACACCCGCCATCGAAATGCGCAACGTATCGTGCCGTTTCATCTCTCCGGACGGCAAGGCAACCGTCGCGTTGCGCGACTTCAGCATGTCGGTGGCGCGCGGCGAATTCGTCGCGGTGGTCGGGCCGACGGGTTGCGGCAAGTCGACCACACTCAGCATGATCACCGGCTTGCTGAAGCCGACCACCGGCGAAGTACGGGTGATGGGCGCGCCGGTGGACGGTATCGATCCGCGCATCGGTTTCGTGTTTCAGGCGGACGCCGTGTTCCCGTGGCGCTCGGTGCTCGACAACGTGGCGGCCGGCCCGCTGTATCGCGGCCGCTCGAAATCCGCCGCGTACGACGAAGCCAACGAATGGCTGCGCCGCGTGGGCCTCGACAAGTTCGGCAAGCACTATCCGCATCAACTGTCGGGCGGCATGAGAAAGCGCGTGGCGCTCGCGCAAACCTTCATCAACAAGCCGGAAATCCTGCTGATGGACGAGCCCTTCTCGGCGCTCGACATGCAGACGCGCACGCTGATGCAGGACGAACTGCTGCAACTGTGGGGCGGCGCCGGTTCGGTGGTGTTCGTCACGCACGATCTGGAAGAAGCGATTGCGCTTGCCGACCGCGTATTCGTGCTGACGGCCCGCCCGGCCACGCTGAAGAAAGTGTACGAAATCGATCTGCCGCGTCCGCGCGTCACGTCGGAGATTCGCTACGAACCGCGTTTCATCGAAATCTCGCGCGACATCTGGCATGACCTGCGCGAAGAAGTGCAGATCGGTTAATCAAGGAACGGCAAACATGTCTACGACCCCTCAACATATGATGCCTTCGGGCATCGATCCCGTGACACTCGCCCAGGTCGAGCGTGTCGCGCAAAAACGCATCCGGCAGCGCCAGGCGCTGGTGATTACGCTGCGCATTGTCGTGCTGGTGGTTGTGCTCGGCGGGTGGGAGTTGTCCGCGCGCCTGAAGTGGATCGATCCGTTCTTCTTCTCGATGCCCAGCGCGATTTTCGATCAGATCGTCGACTGGTTCGTGAACGGCACGTCGCAAGGTCCGCTCCTGACGCAAGTGTGGGTCACGCTTGAAGAAACCGGGCTCGGCTTCATTATCGGTTCGGTGGCGGGTGTGTTCTGCGGCATCGTGCTCGGCCGCAACAAGCTGCTCTCCGACGTGTTCAGCCTCTACATCAAGATCGCCAACTCGATTCCGCGTGTGGTGCTCGGCTCAGTGTTCGTGATTGCGCTCGGTCTTGGCATGGCTTCGAAGGTGGCGCTGGCGGTGGTGATGGTGTTCTTCGTCGTGTTCGCCAACGCGTTTCAAGGTGTGCGCGAAGCAGACCGCTACATGATCGCGAATGCGCAGATTCTGGGTGCATCACGCCGTCAGGTGACGACCTCGGTGGTGATTCCGTCGGCGCTGAGCTGGATTCTCGCCAGCTTGCATGTGAGCTTCGGTTTTGCGCTGGTCGGTGCGGTGGTCGGCGAGTTCCTCGGCTCGAAGCAAGGCATCGGCCTGCTGATCTCCACAGCACAAGGCGCGTTCAACGCAAGCGGCGTGTTCGCGGCAATGATCGTGCTGGCCGTGGTCGCACTGGCTGCGGACTATCTGTTGACGGCACTCGAACACCGGCTGTTGAAGTGGCGGCCCGCAGCGGTTTGAGTTGACCGTCAGGCTGCATGAAAAAAGGGGCGCCATTGGCGCCCCTTTTTATATCAAATTTCGCAACAAACCTTACCTGAATTGACTATTACTCCGGCCAGATCGCAAAACTACAATGCAATCACTGACTACGAACAACACCGCTCGTAGCAAGATAAAGACCGAACTGGAGGTAGTTCATCATGAAATCGCTCATTCAAGCTGTTGTTATCGCCGCTGTGCTGGCCGCTCCTGTCGCCTCGTTTGCGCAGTCCAACCAGCCCGTGACCCGCGCCCAGGTGCGTGCAGAACTGATTCAACTCGAAAAGGCCGGCTACCAGCCGGGCCGTGCCGACCCGTACTACCCGGCTGACATTCAGGCTGCACAAGCCCGTGTCGCCACGCAGAACGGTACCGCACAAGCCGCGCAAAGCAGTTTCGGCGGTGTGGTGAGCGGCTCGTCGCAGTCCGGTCATGCGGTTCCGGCAAACGGTCCGAAGTCGATCTACTTCGGCAACTAAGCCGATACCCGAGCCGGTAACCAGGCAGTCCGGCGGAACCCGCCACAGAGGCTTTGCTGCTTGCCCTCTCGGCTGCCAGGCGCGCAAAACAGCCGCGCGCACTGATTCAAATGAACTGGCCCGCGACCGGGCATCCCCGGTCGCGGGCCAGTTCTGTATTCGATACCTCCGTCATCGGGCTCCCGATGACTTCGCCTGGACCTCCGTGGTCTGGGCGCTTTTTCTATTTCCGCATGGATTGCGACGCCGTAGCAGTACCTGACTACCGGCGTTATTCGCGGGCGATCAGACCGTCTACTTCGCCACGCCCCGTGACGAGACAGCTCGACAGGAAATTTTCACCCTGGCTGCTGGCCCCGACGTTACCGAAGCCCTTCTTCAATGCATTCGCCTTAACCAGTTCCGCGCCCTGGTGGCACGTTATTGTCCCCATTTCACCGGCTTGCGCGCGCATCAGCGCCCTATCCGCCATCAGATAGCCAAGCAACAACACCACAGCAATATTGAACGCTTGTCTCATGGATCGTCTCCTCTTTTGAAGAGACTAACGCGAACCATCGACTCAGGATGCTAGGGGTTTCCCGATTGGCAGCGATTCAATGATGCAGATTAAGTGACGCGGATTTTCGCGTGAAGCCGCTATGCGGCGCTATCCGTTAGGATATTGCTGGGCAATCAGATTCGCTCGCAATGTAGCGAACTGGTTCGTCATGTCGTTCAACAGATAGAGATCGCGGCGGCGATTCGCCGGTTGTGATGCCTGTGCATCGTAGTCGATCGGCAATGACACACCCTGAGCCGCGTAAGCGTTCATGCCGCGTGCACGCGAGGTCTGAATCGCGCGCTTCGCCTGATCGCGGTGCGTGACCACCGCCACCGTGCCGAGCGCCGCAGCCGGCTGGAGCGCAATGATCGCAGCCGCTACGTCGTCGAGCGCCGGATAGCTGATCGCGCCATTGCTCGCGACAGTGGGCGGCTTGACCGATTGAAGATTCGAGCCGTTCATCTGGTACTTCGACGCGAGCACGCTGGCCACTTCCCATTGCGCATACACCATCACCGGTTTCAACTGATACAACTGGTGCACGGCATCCGCGATCTCTTCGTTGATCGGACCGGGCTGCGGCAATTGCGCCTGACTGCTCCCACTGGCGGAACTCGCGCCGCTTGCGGCAGCGGGCCGGTCACCAAAGCTGTACGCAACGATTGCACCGATCTGGGCAGCGGGAATCGACGGCATATTCCAGTTAAAGAAGATGTCCTGCAGATAGGGCATTTCAGTGTTCGCGATCGCTGCGTCGTTCAACTCGACGTTGAGCTTGCCGAGCATTTGACGTTGAAGTTCAGCATCGGAAACGACTGCGGCGGATGCCTGAGCGTTGCTGCTCGTGGCAAGCGTAGCGGCCACGACCGGCAGTGCGGCGGCCGATGCCGAGATCAGAAATTGACGGCGAGATGACATGAGTTGCCTTGCTGTTCTGTGATGACGTTGCGCCTTTTAGCCTTGCGGATAGGCCTGGGCGATCAAGGTTTGAGCTTTGACGGCCAACTGTGCATACATGTCATGCACCAGATAGAGTCCGCGATTGCGAGTCCACGGCTGCCCCGACAACGGATCGTAATTGACGGGCAGCGTCACTTCCTTCGCTGCGTACGCTTTCATGCCACGACCCACGGAGGTCTGAATGCAACGCTTCGCATGGTCGCGATGACCGACCACAGCCACATTCCCCATGGCCGCGGCACCGCCTTCAAGCGCCACGATGGCGGCTGCCACGCCGTCGGTGCTGAGGTAAGTGATCGAGCCGTCGCTGGCAATGACAGGTTCGATGGAATGCAGGTTCGTGCTGTTCATCTGATACTTGGACGCGAGAAAGCGCGCGATTTCCCACTGCGCGAAGACCGTCACGGGCTTCAATTGATAGATCTGATGCACGGCATCTGCGAGTTCTTCATTGATCGGCCCGGGATCAGGGAGTGCCGCCTGATTGGTGCCGTTGCTCGACGTGTTGCCACTCGCCGCGTTCGGCCGGTTGCCGAAGCTATAGGCAACGATCGTGTTGACCTGTGCGGCGGGAATCAGCGGAAGGTCCCACGTAAAACCCACGTCCATCAAATACGGCTCGATGGTATTACCCGTCGTGGTGTCGTTGAGTTGTGCGTTGAGCTTGCCGATCATCTGCGCCTGAAGTTCGGCGTCGGAAATGGGCGTGCTGATGGAAAGATTATTGCCACCGCATGCGCCAAGCGCGGATGCGAGAACGGGCAGCGTCGCCGTTCTGGATGCGGAGGCAAGGAAGGTCCGTCGGGTTTGCATGGCGAGTTGATAACCTGAAGCTGTTCGGATTATTTGATATCGCGTGAGCGAATTGATAAGACCGGCGATTCGCATAACGTGCGAGTTTCGCGGGCCTGATTCCGAACAACACTTTAATTACCAACTATGACAGTGCCGTTAATTTGTAAGGTTTTCAGACGCGGCATGTGTTACGCGTCTTTTGTCCAATTCTCTTCCAAATTAAAACGGATAACTAACCATCTATAGAACGGACCCGATACTCAGAATCGAGCTTCGATCTGCTTGATGCGTTTTTCAACGGACGCGCGCACCAGTCCATTCGAAGGCACCAGCAGCAGTGAGGATGCGATGATTCCATACACCTGATTGCGCCGGACTTTGGAGACTTTGGCCGGGTCGAGCCAGGCCGCGTTATCCACCAGCAACAACAGCGTGTCCAGGCCGATCAGGATCGGCCACAAACAGGCGAGACGCAAACGCACCGACCACGCGGGAATCGCCAGCGTGTAGTCGAGCGCCTCGCGGAAATGATCCAGCGCACCGCGCACGAGTTCGACCATCAGAGGTCTCGCGCGAGCGGAATTCGCCGGCAGCAGCAGATCTTGCACGCTGAGGCCGTATTGATCGAGCATCGTCTGCGGCAGGTAGCAGCGGCCGATTCGCAAGTCCTTGCCGCAATCGCGCAACACGTTGGTCATCTGCAGCGCTTTGCCGAAACGCACGCCGCGGCGCGCCATGGTCTCGGGCCGCTCTTTCAGCGTACCGGGCATGTGTGCGTAAGTCATCGTGGTCCAGAATTCGCCGACGCAGCCCGCCACCAGATAGGTATAGCGGTCAAGTTCCGCGTATTCGCGCAGCGCGGCGATCTGACCGGAACGTTCGTCGGGAAACGCGCGAAGGTCGAACTCCATACCCTCGGTCAGCGTCGAGACGATTTCGCGTACGGCCTTGCGGTCCGACTCGCTCAGTTGCGAGAGCACCTCGAGCGCGGGTCCAAGCGATTCCAGCAAGACCTTTTCATCGGACTGGACCTGCTGCCCCGCTACCTCTGTTGCCATACGCTGGAACAGCGCGCCGTCGTCCGTCGCGCCGTTGATCTGGCCGCGCAGCGACAGCAGCAACGCCAGGCGTTGCTCGGGCGAGATCAGCGACGTGTCCGCGATGGTGTCGGCCGCACGCGCCAGCAGGTACGCGAGGCCAATCGGATCGCGCATCCCGGCGGGCAGCACGCGCAGGGTGAGGTAGAAGGAGCGTGAAACGCCTTTCAGGAGCGGGCCGAGAAGAAAGGCCCGGGTCGGATTCGGCATGAGTGAGATCAGGTGAGTATTAGGCGAAATCAGGAGGCGAAAATCAGGCGCTGCCGAATTGTATACGTCCACTGGACAGGGATCATGCCGAATCCCACCATCGAATACGCGCGCAAGCCGCTTTCATTCGACACCCTTCACGCGATGCTCGAGCGGATCGCGGCCTGACGGCTAGGTAAAACCCCGAATTCCTGCCAACCGCCACACAGATTAATCTCGGCACATTCATTAAATAGAACGTCGTTCTGTTAGACAGAACTACGTAGGCAAGAGACTCCGAAGGAGGATTCCATGGCAAGCCTGCCGCTCGACGCACCTGGCGCGTCGCCCGCTTCAAGCACCGGCGCGCAGGCGCTCACGCCCGGCGTCAACGCGCGCATCGACCGCCTGCCCGCCACGCGCACGATATGGATGCTGGTGTTCCTGCTGTCGATCGGCGGCTGGTTCGAGTTCTACGACCTGTTTTTCACCGCTTATGTGGGCCCCGGCCTCGTCAAAAGCGGCCTCTATGCAACCACGACCGCATCGTTCTTCGGGGTATCCGGGCTGGGCGCCTTCGTGGCGGCGTCATTCGCCGGACTCTTCATCGGCACCTTCTTTCTCGCGGGTCTGGCGGATCGCTATGGCCGTCGAACCGTGTTTACCGTGTCGCTACTGTGGTATTCCGCGGCCACGCTGATCATGGCCCTGCAAACCACCGCGCCGGCCATCAATCTGTGGCGCCTGATCGCGGGCATCGGCGTGGGCGTCGAGCTGGTGACGATCGACACCTATGTCAGCGAACTCGTGCCGAAACACCTGCGCGGCCGGGCCTTCGCGTTCGTTCATCTGGTGCAGTACACCGCCGTGCCGTCGGTCGCCTTGCTCGCCTGGTGGCTGGTGCCACAAACGCCGTTCGGCGTGGACGGCTGGCGCTGGGTCGTGATCATCGGCGCACTCGGCGCGGTAATCGTGTGGGCCATCCGCCGGCGCGTGCCGGAAAGCCCGCGTTGGCTCGCACAGCAAGGCCGCGCCGCCGAAGCCGAACAGGTCCTGCAAGCGATCGAAGCAAAAGTCGCCCGGCAATACGGCAAGCCCTTGCCCGCACCGGTGCCGGCTGTCGAGCCGGCTACCACCAAGGCCGCTTTCCGCGAAATCTGGCAGCCGCCGTATCGCAAGCGCGCGATCACGATGCTCGTCTTCAACCTGTTCCAGGCGATCGGCTTCTACGGCTTCGCATCATGGGTGCCGACGCTGCTGGTTTCCAAGGGCGTGACGATTACGCACAGCCTGCTGTATTCGTTCGTCATTGCGATCTCCAATCCGTTCGGACCGCTAATCGGCATGGCGATCGCGGATCGCATCGAACGTAAGACCCTGATCGTGTTATCGGCACTCGGCATCGCCGTGTTCGGCAGCCTGTTCGCGACGCAAACCTCGCCTGCCATGCTGATGACGCTAGGTGTGCTGATCACGCTGTGCGGCACCTTGCTGTCGGTCGGCTATCACGCGTACCAGACCGAACTGTTCCCCACCCGCTTGCGGGCGCGCGCCGTCGGTTTTGTTTACTCGATGTCGCGCTTATCCGCGATGTTCTCCGGCTTCATGATCGCCTTCGCGCTGCGCCACTTCCAGGTGCCGGGCGTGTTCGCGTTGATCACGCTGTCGATGGTAATGGTGATGGGCGCGATCGGCCTCTTCGGGCCGCGCACCAACAATCGCAATCTCGACGAAATTTCGCATTGAGCGCAACTGAGCGCATTGAACAAGAGGCTTCAAAGATGACGCTGCCGCTGGCTGGAGTGCGGGTACTGGATTTATCGAATGTATTGGCGGGCCCTTTCTGCGCGTATCAGCTCGCGTTGCTGGGCGCCGAAGTAATCAAGGTCGAGCATCCCGAGGGGGGCGATCTTGCGCGGCGCCTGGGCGCCGACAAGGAAGCGTCGATGCGCAACATGGGGGCCTCGTTCGTTGCGGTCAATGCCGGCAAACAATCCCTCACGCTCAATCTGAAGGACCCGCGCGGCAAGACCATCTTGCGCGAGCTCGTCAAAACCGCCGACGTGCTGGTCGAAAATTTCCGGCCCGGCGTGATGACGCGGCTCGGCCTCGATTTCGACGCGTTGCGCGAGGTGAATCCAAAGCTCGTGTACTGCGCGATCTCCGGTTTCGGCATGGACGGCGAGTTTTCGAAGCGCCCCGCCTACGACCAGATCATCCAGGGCATTTCGGGTGTGATGAGCGTAACCGGCGACGCCGACAGCGCGCCATTGCGCGTCGGCTACCCGGTGTCGGACACGGTGGGCGGTCTCACCGCCGCATTCGGCATCTGCGCCGCGCTGGTGGACGCCCGCGCAAGCGGGCACGGCCGCATGCTCGACGTCTCGATGCTCGAAGCCACGCTCGCGACGATGGGCTGGGTCGTCTCGAACTATCTGAATGCCGGCGTCACGCCCGAGCCGATGGGTAACGAGAACTTCACCGCCGCGCCTTCGGGCACCTTCAAAACCGGCGACGGACCGCTCAATATCGCGGCGAACGAGAACAAGCAGTTCGCCAGCCTGTGCCACCTGATCGGCCGCGCCGATCTGCTCGACGACACGCGCTTTTCCGAGCGCAATGCACGCAAGGTGAATCGCGCGGCATTGAAGGCTGAAATCGAAGCGGCGCTGGCCAATGACAGTGCGACAAACTGGGAAGCCAAATTCTTCGAAGCAGGCGTGCCGGCCGGACGCGTGATGTCGGTGCCCGAGATCCTCGCTCATCCGCATCTGGAATCACGCGAGTTCATCCGCGAATTTCCGGGCAACGGCGCGACTGAGCGGCAACGCGTCACGCGCGCGGGCTTTCGTCTCTCCGATGCCGACACCGCGCCGGCCACGCCCGCGCCGGTCCTATCGGCACACACGCGCGATCAGCTCGCCGCGCTCGGTTACGACGACGCACAAATCGACCACCTACGCTCCGAAGGAGTGATCTGAACATGACGCAAGCATTCGACGCTGCCAGGCTCGCCGCCGAGTACTGGAGCACTTCGATCATCGATATTCATCCCGGCTCGATCAAGGTACGCGGTTTTCCGATTCAGGAACTGATTGGCAACGTCAGCTTTCCGCAAATGATCTGGCTGATGCTGCGCGGAGAGCTGCCTGACGCCGCGCAAGCGCGTCTGTTCGAGGCGGCGCTGGTGGCATCGGTGGATCATGGCCCACACGCCCCGTCGATTGCGATCTCGCGAATGGCAACCAGTTGCGGTTTGCCGTTGAACGGCGCAATGGCCTCGGCGATCAATGCGCTGGACGACGTGCATGGCGGTGCGGGTCAGCAGGCGGTCGAACTGTACGATTCGATCGCCGCGCTCATGGAAGCAGGCGCCACGCTGGAGGGCGCGGTCGAGCAAGGAGTCGATGCATTTACCGCTGAGCACGGCAAGTATCTGCCCGGCTTTGGACACCGCTTTCATCCGGTCGATCCGCGGGCCATCCGGCTTCTTGCACTCGTGGATGAGAACGTCGAACAAAAAAGTATCAGTGGGCAATACGCCTCGATTGCGCGCGGCATTGAAGCCTTGCTCAAGCAGCGCAAGAACAAGCCCGTACCGATGAATATCGACGGCGCAACCGCCGTGATCTACGCGGAACTGGGTTTTGCGCCGGAGCTGGCACGCGGCGTGTTTTGCCTGTCACGCGCGGTCGGGATTCTGTCGCATGCGTGGGAGCAGCGCGGACGCAACGAGCGCAACAAAGGCCCGATGCCGCGCCAGATGGGCTACACCTACACGGGCAAGCCCGAACGTCACCTGTCCTGAAGCGCGGCCGCGCGCCGCTGCGCGTTGCGCATGGCGCGTGAGTCGCCGCCTAAGGCATCCGTGGCACGCGCGGCGCAATCGAACAACGCGTCGAGATTGCGCTCGAAAAACGCCTGATCGATGCGCGAACTCGGGCCCGCGAGCGTGAGCACGCCGCGCAAGCTCTGGCGCACGCCGAATACCGGCATCGAAATCCCAGCCGTCTCCCGATCGCGCTCGCCGATCGACACACAGTAGAAATCCTCGCGAATCTTCTCGTACGGTGCGCCCGGCGTGCCGCCGAACGCCAGCAACGCATGGCCGCCCGAGCCGCTTTCCAGCGGCAGTACGTCACCTTCGCGCACATGAAAACGCACCGCATGGGTGGAGTCCACACGATGCAGGCACACGCGCACCGCTTCGTCGCGCACATAGAAGGACACGCTTTCACCGCTTGTTTCCGCGAGTTCACGCATCAGCGGCACCAGAATATCGCCGACGTTGAGGCTGCGCTGATACAGCGCGCCGAGCATGAAGGTGGCGGGGCCGAGTTGATAACGGCCGTCGTCCAGACGCAGCAGCAGGCGGTGCTGGATCAACGAGCCCGCGAGTCGCAATAACGTGCTCTTGTAAAGCCCCGTGCGCGCCGCGAGTTCGGCGAGCGTGAGCGCGGCGTCATCCGGCCGGAAGGCGAACAGGATCGCGCAAGCACGATCGATGACGGCAACGCCCTCGGTTTCCTTTGAGTTTGATTTGTCCGTGGGCGTTGGCATGAGTTCGCGTCAGTCACGTTGCTTCATAGGGAAGCTGAAATTTTACGCCATCACGCGGTGCGCTCATAGTCGACATTGGTTCCTCAGCGAAGCAACGGGTCGAAAGCGAATGCCGCACGGCGAAACACGGTCATTTTCGCCTGTTTCTGCAGACTCGCGGTCGCAGCTGAACCCACGATAAAGAGATGCCTTTTGCTCTGACGGCGCAGATAAAATTTCGATCGTCCTGGATGCCTGGAAGGCAAAAATACAAAGGCATCAATGAGCAGATTTGTACGCTTCGATCTGTCAGTAGAGCTGACAGCAGAGTTATTGCGGAGGCATCAAAAAGGGTACCTTACGGACAGCGACTACCGTCATCAGGTTCTCATCGGCCATTTTACGAAGGAAACGCTGACGGCGATCAACTTATCCGATCGAGCCATTGTCACGTCCGTTCGCCTGCTTCTCAAAATCATGGAGAAACATGGGCTGCCTCCCGAAACGGTCGCCTCGCTGCGAGAACTGATCCTCAAACCCGTCGCAGTGTATGAATCAGCCACTGAGCGCGATAGCATTGTGGTCGTTACGATCGAAATGCCTGACGGTAAAAATCCGCTGCTTGTCGCGATTCGCGTCGACGTGCCGGATTCAGCAAACAAACCAAACATGCACTGGATGGCAAGCGCTTACGCGAAAGACGATCCTGCGGTCATCGAGCGCTGGGAGGCAAATGGACTTCTGATCTGGAAGCGCGAGCCGGTCGTTGAACTCACAACCGAACCGGTGTAGCCAAGGAGTAGGAAATTGCGGGGCCGAGGCCAACGTCCCAGCCGGAGATATAAAAGGCAGCGACTCGGCCTGGAAATGAAAATGCCTAAGTCCACGGATAGCCGACCGTCTGCTGCTAGTCGGGTATTTATCGTAGCCCTTAGGCAACGCGAATTATCTGCTTCGATAGGGATCTTGTCAAACTGCATCAAAGACCTCCGACCTCTGAGGCGGGCAAGATTCAAGTAGGCAGCGGCACGCATCCCGGATGCGTCGCACAACGGCCGGCCGCGAGCGGCGTCATCGTGCGAAGCCCAACCGTCGTTTCATCTGCGGCCACCCCGCCCCCATCAAACTGCCGCCACCACGACCGCGCCAACGTTTGCGATCGCCGCATTGCAGCGCGCCGCATCGCCGCTTGTCTCCGTGAGGTAGACCGTGACGAGAATCGGCCCGCGTCCCGGCGGCCAGAGAATCGCGATGTCGTTTGCCGTGCCGTGATCGCCCGTGCCGGTTTTATCGCCGACGCCCCAATCCTTCGGCAGCTTCGCGCGAATCCGTTCGCCACCGGTCTGATTCGCGGCAAGCCAGGCCAGCAATTGCGCACGCGACGGCGAGGACAAGCGCTCGTCCAGCAGCAGTTCGCGCAAATTGCCGAGCATCGCGTTGGGTGTGGTGGTGTCGCGCGGATCGCCGGGTGTCGCTTCGTTCAGCGCCGGTTCGTTACGGTCCAGACGCGTGACGCCGTCGCCGATACTACGCGCGAACGCGGTCAAAGCAGCGGGACCGCCGAAGCTTGCCAGCAGCAGATTGGCCGCGGTGTTGTCGCTGAGCGTAATGGCTGCCTTGCACAAGTCGGCGACGCTCATCCCCGCCTCACCGGTCAGCTCGCGGGTGTGCCGGCTGGTCGCCGGCGAGTACGGCACAAGATCGCTTTTCGAAAATACGACACGCCGCTCCAGATTCTCCTGCCCGTGATCCACGCGCGTCAGTACAAGCCCCGCTGCCAGCAGTTTGAACGTGCTGCACATCGGAAACCGCTCGTCCGTCCGCAAACCGGTATGCAATCCGGACGTTGTGTCGAGGATCGAAACGCCGAGCCGTCCGCCGCTTTCCGCTTCGATCTGCGCGAGCCGCTGGCGAATTGCCTCCACCTTGACCGCGCCGCCGCCTTGTTTGGTGGCGCTCGCCTTCACCACTTTCGCAAACGCTCCACCGCTGCCAACCGCAACCCCAGCTATCGAAACACCGAGCATCGCGCCCGCGAATTTCCGTCTTGTGATCATCGCCGCTCCTTATGTGAAGCCGCAACTATCGGTGTTCCACCGCGCGTTGGCAAACGATGATAAGTTAGTCGGTCCCCAAGAAAAACTTGTGCTTCCGCCATGAGACCGTATCTTCCGTTGAATGCGCTGCGCGCCTTCGAGTCGTCCGCGCGGCATTTGAGCTTTACGCGCGCCGCGCTCGAGTTGAACGTCACCCAGGCCGCGGTGAGTCAGCAGGTCAGGACGCTGGAGGAGCGGCTCGGCACGACGCTATTCAAACGTTTGCCTCGCGGACTGGCAATGACGGATGAAGGCCTGGCGCTGCGCCCTGTCCTCACCGATGCGTTCGATCGCATCGAAGCCGTGCTCAAGCAGTTCGAGGGGGGCCACTTTCACGAGGTGTTGACAGTCGGCGTGGTGGGTACCTTCGCGGTAGGCTGGTTGATGCCGCGACTCAGGTCGTTTCGCGAAGCGCATCCGTTTGTCGAATTGCGTCTGCTCACCAACAACAATCTGGTCGACCTCGCCACGGAAGGCCTCGACTTCGCAATTCGTTTCGGCGACGGCACCTGGCCAGGCTCGCTCGCCACCCGGCTGCTCGACGCGCCGCTCGCGATTCTGTGTGCGCCTGAAATCGCGCGGCGCCTGGCCGAACCCGCGGATCTCGCCAATGAAACCTTGCTGCGCTCCTATCGGGTCGATGACTGGGCGACCTGGTTCGCGGCCGCCGGTATTCCGCCGCGGCCAATTCGTGGACCGGTGTTCGATTCTTCGCGATTGATGGTGGAGGCGGCGATGCAGGGCGCGGGCATTGCGTTGGCGCCCGCGCTAATGTTCGATCACGAGATCAACACGGGCCGCCTGGTGCGCCCATTCGAAGTGGAGGTTCACGCCGGCAGCTACTGGTTGACGTGGTTGAAGGGCAAACCAATGACGCCGGCCATGACGCTGTTCAGCCAGTGGATCGTCAAGGAAGCAGCGTTGCCCGAACAAGGCTAGCAAACCGCCCGTCTTCAGGTATGGAGGCACTCACTTGCACTGTTTGACACCTCTTACGCCGAAGCGATCTCGCGCGTAAAAGCATCCTCGCTGACGACCCGGCAAACTGCGCCTGAAATCCCATCGCGATCGGATTAGCCCTGAAATCAAGGGGCAATTTGCTGCACTGCCCACGCGAAATCCGATCAGAAACCTTGACCTGGCGATTCTGTTTTCTTACTATGAGCCTCGAAGTTTGCGCAGCGTTTATGAACCTGTTCTTACAAAAAGTGCGCACATAAAAAAAACGACAGCTAAACACCGAGGTCTTTCGGGGCTCTTGCATGACAATGGATGAGGACATCGCGCACGTCGCGCGTGTAATGGCGCCATCGCTACGCGCCTTCCGTGGCGAACCTGTGTTGCCACCAGCATATTGGCGAAAACGGCTACAACGCATACAGGACGAATTTCCCCTGACTCAATTGCAGACGTTCCAGATCAAGCATCTGCTTGGGGAGTTGGATCGGTTCGAGGCGGAAGCACAAAGCCGCTCATGCTGAGTCGTTCCATCATCGTCACGAGTCAACTACTGTTCGAACCCTGGTAGCGCCAGCGACAAGATCCGGCGCTCGCTGATGCAATTCCCGATCGAATCACTTCCTCCATCAGGCGCACACGTTTCCGCTGGCGAGTCAACGTGAAAAACGAACGGAGAAACATTCGGCATCTCTGTATCGCGATCGCCTTCGCCAAATTTCCCTGATCTCGCAACAAAAGAAATCACTCACCTCGCGCATGCTCTTCGCGGATTGCGTGTTACGTGCATTGGGACGTAACGAAGCCCAGGTGTTACGAGCTACGTGGTCGAAATATCACTAGAAAAAAGAGCGCTTGCTGCCCACAGGCTCGGGTCGAGACCATGGGTAGTGGGCCACTCATCTGGCATAAATCTCGCTTGATTGCAGCGCGCCGTCACGCAAGAGCGTGAGTCTTCGGCGCGTCGAGACAAAACGGATGCTGCCAGAACAGACCGGCAGCCACACACGCTACGGGACCGTATGAAAATCGGGTTGAACCTCATTCCCAAACTTTGTGTTTTGGGCGTCTTTTTTTATTTGTATGTAAGCGTGAACACAGCCGCATGGGCAACAAAGCGCCACGAAGGGAAGCTGTTGTTTCTGGAGTGGCAACCAACACGTGCGCGCGGGTCGCAGGAGTTGAAACGGCTGAACCTGCTTAGGCGGTTGCGTCTCTTTGCTTTGCTGACTGCGATCGTCGCAGTTGCTGTGCAAGCATTTCTCTTTTTCCGCTAACAAAAGAACAGCACATGAAAATCGGATATACGAAAGGCAACTACCCTGAACAGCGCTGCGTGCTGGGAAAAGTGCCGGACACCACATATCAAAAAATCGGCAATCCGATTTTCATCCGTCTCCTTGCGAAGATCGAGCGAAAGCTCAGCAGGAAGCAATTGTCGTTCTTCGATTTCTTCCACGTCGAGAAGAAATCGCCTGATGTTGATTGCTTCCATTTTTTCAACGACGTTTCGAACACCCGTAAGCCCTGGGTGTCGACGTTCGAGTCGATGATCCCGCGCGAGAATTTTTATCTTGATGCCAAGCAATCGCGCAATGCAGACGGTTCGCTTAGACACAGTCGGCTAGTCCGGTACAAACTTGGCCTGATCGCCCGAGACAATTGCAAAAAAATTATCGCACTCTCCCAATGCAATATGCGTATGCAACTTCGCATGCTGGAGTCCTATCCGGAGCTCAGGGAAGCCATCGTACGAAAGATGGCGGTTATTCCGCCGCCTCAGGCATTGATCAGTGGTTGCGCCGAAAAGCCGGATGATGGCATTGTCCGTTTCACCTTCGTCGGGCGGCAGTTTTTCCAGAAGGGAGGCTACGAAACCCTTGAAGCTTTTGCGCGCCTGGAATCGGAGGGAATCACAGGATATGAGCTAACGCTGGTAGGCGATCTTTCCGAGACCTGGAACCATGCCCACCGCGGGGTTCAGGATAAAGAGGAAACCCTGCAGCAGGCCCGGGCGTTGATTTCCAGTAGTCAGCGCATCACGCACAAAACGAAACTGCCCAACGCCGAAGTCATCGAGCTATTGCGGCGCACCCACGTTGGCCTGTTACCGACATGGGCCGACACTTACGGTTACTCGGTCCTGGAGTTCCAGGCGGCGGGTTGCCCGGTCATTACGACCAATGTTCGCGCGCTTCCGGAGATCAACAACGGTTCGGTGGGATGGGTTGTGGATCTGCCGCTCAACGAATCAAACGAGCTCGACGTGAATAACGAAACCGTCAAACGGCAGCTTCGTGATGCGATTATCGACGGTATTTACAAAGCAGCTCGCGATGCGATCGAGCACCCTGAAGCACTGCGCGAGCGGGGGCAACGATGCATTGAACGCGTAGCCTCCGAGCACAGCCCGGCTGCCTATGCCGATCAATTGAATCGGCTTTATGCCGCGTGATTCCCGGTGCCGGTGAAAACCACCGCCCTCAGCCCTCAATTAATCCGATAGCGCTGCATTTCAGCCTCGGATACGACAATCCACGCGTGCGCCGCATCACGTGCGGCGATGACTTCTTCTGATCACATCAACGTGGCGGCCGCGGCCGCCGCATCACTTCTGCGTGGTCAATACCATTTGACCTCCACGCCGTCTCGATAGCGCTCATTGCCTGCGAAGGAACGATTGCCTGAAACCAAGGTCAGTGATCGTCAGCGAACATACGCATGATTCGCCAGTCTGTACACTCTGGAAACGTCGACAAAAGCCTGTCTGGTAAAACGGCAAGCATTTCAAATACATGGAGTTCGCATGCCCGTGCGCTGGATTGTCAATCTCATGCTAATGCCACTTCTACTAATTGCAGTGGTATGCGCTGCTTTGGTTGCAATATCCATAGCCAGTTATGACGAACTGCTCGAACGCGCGCGCCGTTTCAGGCAGTCCTAGTGTTCTCGGCTGGCAAAGACAGACTTCAGAATACCCAAAAACCGCGCTCCACCATGTCCGCCGCTATCAAGAGCCACGCGTGGACCCTGCCTGAATAATCGCTATCGGCCCAAATCAGAAAAACTCTGACTGCCCGTTATGCCACTCCCCAGCGTGCTTCCGCCGAGATCAGATTGTAGTAACTCATCCGACGCGTCCGTATTCTCCGCACTGCCCATACCGCCCATACTGCCGGACACTTTGTTTTGCATAACCCTCATCGCAGCGCCACTTCCCATTCCGACGCCGGCCACTGCCGCCACACTCGTCCCTCTGGCCATGCTCAGACCACCGTTCGCGCCAATACCGATTCGGGCGCCGGCGCCCATGCCCCCGCTCATGCCGGCCATTAAACCGGAAGAGCCCGGTCTTTGACCCATCCCTCGCTTTTGCCCGATGCCGCCTGCCAACATACCCGACACCTGCTGGGTCTTGACGCTCGAGGCCGCGGACGGGTCTAGCGTATTCTCTGTGAGAGCGCCTGGCTCACTATAGGATGGCGTCTGATAGTCGGACTCCTCCTTTTCGGCCGCAATCCGGTTTTTCCGTCCCGCGTATCTAATGCGATAGTGCCCCTTCAGGGCATCGGCCTCTGCTTTGCGCGCCGAAAAACTCGACACTGTAAAGTTACCTTCTCCGTAGCCGGCTTGATCTAAAGGCGCCGCGGAAAGTGCATCGCCTTCAACCTGCGCACACGCGCAGTTAGCCAAAAATAAGTAAGTTATCAAAAAAGCGATTTTTATTTTCATACATCGACCCCGGCAATCGAATAACTTCAAGATACTTCACAGTCTGGACGCAGACGCCCCCAGTCAATCACATCTCATCGCCCTCGGGCAGCGCGCCTTCTGCTCTGCCTGGCTGCACGGCGTATTTCGGATACCGCCGCGTGTATTTTTCCAGCAGCCGCTCATATTCCGTGAGAATCTTGTTCCACTGAAATTCTTCTTCAAAGCGCTTAACGCTCGCCGAACTTAAGCGATC
Organism: Paraburkholderia agricolaris; assembly: GCF_009455635.1. Lineage (NCBI taxonomy): Bacteria > Pseudomonadati > Pseudomonadota > Betaproteobacteria > Burkholderiales > Burkholderiaceae > Paraburkholderia > Paraburkholderia agricolaris. The sequence goes on along the minus strand of NZ_QPER01000002.1, from coordinate 774,659 downwards.
GACAAGCTCGTCGTCGTCCAACAGTTCGGAGATACAGGCGTTGCATTCTTCGACCGTCGAGAAAAATTTCGCGCTATCTCCAGCCACCCAGCGGTTGAACCGATTGTTATGCGCAATCACCGCGCACCCGGCACCCAACGCTTCCACAAGAGAGGGATTCGTGCCGCCCACCTGATGTCCGTGAAGATAGAAGCGCGCATTTGCGCGAAGCGCGCTAACAGCGGCATGGTCATAGATTGCGCCTGGGAAAATGACTTCCTCGCTTGCGGCGTCCAGAACCCTCTGGTGATACGCGTTCTGCTGTCCGTTATAACTTCCCAACACCATCAATTTGGCCTGCCGCCGGCGTTGTGAGAATGCGGTGACGATCTCCAGGATCGAGTTCTCCGCTTCCGGTCTTGCTATGAGGATGCCGTACGGCAAGCCTGCAAGATCGTATTTACTCAACACGGAATGCTGGAGATCGCGCGTTGCCCGGTCAGCGCCGTAGACAATCGTTGTGATCTTTTTTCTGGACACCCGTGTTGCCAGGTGATCGGCAATCGACGGATGGTCGGCTATCAAATGGTTACCAACGAGGCAACCAATCCGCTCATTCAGCCACAACCAAACTTTCGCTGGTGCGCTCCACTTTATTCGCTGCCACTCAAGTCCATCCATGTTGAAAATGTTGTTTATCCCGGACAGACGAAGCCAGCTTGAGAAAACCGCCGTGTTGTAACCGAGCGTCAACACCACATCGGGTCTCGCCTCGATTACATGACGCACGGCCTTAAAATCGAACGCCATCGTGCCCCACGCGCCAGGCGCATTCGTGGAAATCGTAACGCGCCGCACGCCTTTCCATTCGTCTACCTCGCAAAGGTTCTCGGCAGTGTCCGCCTGGCAGTAAACGGTCACTCGCCACCCCTGCTTCACCAGATAAAGTGCCAAACGCTCCGCAAAAGTCTCAAAGCCACCATGTCGCGCGGGAATCCCGCGCGTCCCCAGAATAGCAAGGTCTTTTTTCATTATTTGATTAAGCGATTTAATTTTTTAAAAATCTTAACGGAATCGATTTCCCCGAGCCCATTCCAAAAGGCCTTGCAAATCAATTCTGCCCAATACCTAGATGTCCCGAAAAATTCTCCTGTATCCATTCAAAAAACCGCACATGGACAAAAATATCGAACGAAACAGAGAGAATCGCTTCATCAAATAGTTGAAGTAGTCTTCGGCAGGCTTATTACGGCCTTTAAAGTCCTGCCTCATCAGCAAAGTCCTTTCAGCTTCAATGCTGCTCCCGGCATGCTGCGCAGGATGCGAGAGCACGTCGCAAAAAAGCACCTCGCCTTTTGAGCGTTTCAGTAGCGAGGCCCAATCGTCAGCCTTGTGCAACACCGCGGATTGCCTGGCAAGCAAGTCAGCCGCCATGCCTCTAGACAATACGTAACAGGCGGTTCGCCACATTTGCCGATAGGAATGCCCGTTGACCGTGAACACGCCAGGCTCGCTCGAACTTCGCTGCTTGCCGAAAAGCCACCTGCGTGAGCGCAGCCCATCCTGCGCGCCGCAGCAAAGCAAAAAGTCGTTATCCAGTTGCTCCGCAACACGCGCAATTCGGCTGATGTCTTCATCGCGCCCCTCGATATCGTCCTCAAGGATTAGAGCCATCTTTTCGCCGGTATCCAGAAATTGCCGATACGCTTCAAGATGGCTCAGCGCACAACCTACTTCCGCCGGGCTCAGCAACTCACCTTTCGAACGATAAAGCGGAGCGGCAAGCTGAAAATACTCCCGCGCGCTCATCGAGCGTCCGTCGACCGCGCTCACAATTTCAAATGCTTCTGACGCCTGGGGAAATCTGCCTTTTAGCAGCTTCCTCCGGGCCTCATCCTGCGACAGTGAAATCAGAAATGTTTTCATCGTAGATACTATTCGCACTCAATTCGCACGGCACACGGGATTCTATTTACCTTTTAAAGCGCTAATAATCGTGTTCATTCTGACGGTCCTCCCATTCGAAGCCATGCGCAAAGTCGTTTGCTGGGGATTCCAGAGCGGATTTTCCTTAAATGCGTGGAAGGCCCAGCCAAACGAAAGCTGATCCATGACATCAAGCAGGTCGGCGAGGTAACGATCCCCATCATCACCCGATATGACGCTTGCACTAAACTCCCCGATGAAAATCGGAACATGATTGGCGTCACCGTACTGCCTCGCGACAACGAGGGTGGCCCGGATCTTGTTCGCGTCCCACTGCTCTCCGGCGATTCTCCCAGGGTAGTGAACCGCCGCGGAGAACTGCGGCAGCACGCCTTCATGCGTCAATTCCATTGGCGTGTACATATGGGGACTTACAACCATCCGATCCGTACGTGGAAGCTTGAGACGGCTCAGTGCGGAAAAGAAACTGTCGTAGCCCCCTTGCGCGTTAAGCTGCCTCGCCGGCTCGATAACGATGTATGCCGCTTTATTGTTGGCTCGAATTACCGAGACTAACGATTCGACAAACTTGTTCCAATCAAAATAATTATTGTCGGCCGACGGTACCGCCGTTACAGGTTCGTTCAACAGGTCAAATCCCAACACCGCCTGGCCGTCGCTGCGATAGCGCTGCGCAATCTGAACCCAAAGCGACTTCAATCTGTTCTGAAGCAAATCGGATGACCAGAAAACGTCATGCGGCGACGTCGTGTATCGATTCTTGAACCCCGGCAGCGCGTGGGGATCGATAACAACGGCCAGATGATTCTTCTTCGCGACCTCAATTATGTGGTCAAGTTTCTTGAAGGTGGCCTCGTTGCTCTCATACGAGCCAGTCAGGCTTAACAGCGGCGAGTCACCGAATGAAACGCGAACCACACTACATCCGATGCTCGCGATATATTCGAGATCTGCGTCGGACACATTTGGTGTTACGTTAAAACCCCGTGCTGTTGCCCAATCGAATGCAACAGCCGGCATCGAGGTGAGCGCCAGCAAGCACAAAAAAACACCCGCAATCGATTTTTTTGAAATCATTTCACCAGCACTCCTCTTACACCGTAGAACGCCGTCTTACATGAATTGATGACCTTTCGCCCAACAACAACCCTGGCGAAGTCGGTGACGAACTTTCGGACTTTTACCGCGCGAAGAAAAAGTGCGGCAATCAGTATCCCTGCCGCCTTGATACGCTCAGAAAGCGGACCGTTTGCTAATTCCGGTGCGATTATGATTGCCATGAATCCAAAAATTGCACCTTTCGACAGATGATCGCCGTACCGCCTAATCCACTCTTTTGAACCATCGTTGTCTACGAGCGAAGAAACACGATTCGTTTTCGAATCCTGGTACCAGATCGTCTCAGCACTTTCAATAAACACAAATTCAGCGCCAATCAACTGCAAGCGAATCGCCAGATCCCAATCCTGATGCTTTAGCAGTCTCGAATCGAATAGGCAGCTTTCGAAAAGCTCTTTCGACATGAACAGCGAGCTTGTCTGAATGTGCCCCGAATTCTTGAACAGGTAGTCGCCGACCTGTTCCCCACGTCCAATTCCACGAGCAGGTTCCATAAACTCTTTGCCGTCTCGCCTCACCCGCAGCCTTGTATAACAAACGACAGCCTTTGGGTTCCCGTGCTCCAACACGGCTTCCATTTGAGTGGCCAGTTTCCCCGCCAGCCACTCGTCATCTGAGTCGAGAAATGCTATGTATTCGCCGCGCGCCAAGGTACCGCCTTTATTCCGCGAGGCGCCTCCCTTGAGGTTCCTGTCATTCCTTAAGTATCGGACGCGAGGATCATTTATCGTCCTGACGACTTCTTCCGTACCATCAGTTGAACCGTCGTCTATGACTATTACTTCAATATTCGTCCAGGTCTGTTTAAGCGCGCTTTCTACCGCGCGGGCGATAGTAGCCTCCCGGTTGTAGGTAGGAATGACAACACTGATAAGCGCATTGTTGTTCATCATTCCACCTGGGCACGTTTCTCGGCAAATGTAAAAACGGTCTTCTTTATCCACCCAAAGCCCATCAGCCCATAAACTGCCGCCCCTACCGCAGAGACCAATATCGCGAGCGGCAACGCGCTCATCCCGGTATCGATTAATTTAATCCGCAGCACAGTCATGCAAACCATCATCACGGCGCAAATCGCCAGCGGCCGCGAAATTTTCGCCAGCAAATACGAAATGCCTGAGCCCAGATGTTTCATGGTCGCAGTCATAGCCACGAAGAAATTGATCATGTTTGCAACGGCATACATCGCAGCGACATGATTGACATCCCAGAAGGCGCCAATAATGAATCCACCGACCTGCAGAACCGTCGCAATCAATCCGAGCTTCATCAATGATTTCGTGTTCCCGGTTGCCATAAAAACAGTGCCGGTGGTACTAACCACTGACTGTATAAATCCAACCGGCGCAAGCCAGGCCAAAACCGGAACTACCGCACTCCATTTCGCGCCGAATACGATGTGCACGAACTCGGACCTCAAGACCCAGATCCCGCACATCAGGGGGCCCGTGATCGTTACGACCATCATGACGGTCTTCAGGTACAGATTCCGCAGGACAAGCGGTTCGTTCTGATGCCGGCTTAGTAACGGGAAGAGCGCCCGGGTGGCTACGAACGTCATGTTTTGCAACGGAAACAACATGACCCGATAGGCCTGGGAATAAACACCCAATTGCACCGCGCCAAGCAACTTGCCGACGACGATGCTGTCGGCGTTTCTCGCGAAATAATTGATCAGATTGAACGCCGTTAAATTCCCGCTATAGGAGAACAAGGATTTAAAGGATTCGACATTGAATTTCCTTACCGGGCGCCACCGGCTCAATATCCACAGTTGCGTCGACGACAGCGCAGCCGCAGTGAGTATCTGCGCCGGCAGGCAAAACACGCCGAACCCAAAGTGGGCCAGGAGAATAGCCACAGAGAGGCCTGTTCCCGAAGATAGAATTTCAACCCTTGCAAGCAACTTGAACTGCGATTGACGCTCAAGCAAAGCCTGATGAACGGCGGAGCTAGCGGTGATCGGGAAGCCGAGGGCGAGCAACCACAACACCTTCGGAAGATTCGGCGACACAAAGATGTATCCGATCAGGGTGGCCAAACCCGCGACCAGTGCTGAAAGTGTCAGCCCGACTCCGAAATTCAGCCAGAAGACCGTGGCTTTTGCGTTCTCATCCAGTTCATCTCTCTGAACAACAGCCGCCGAGGTTCCCAGGTCTCGCAGAAGATTCGCGAGATTGACGACGATCATCGCCATCGCCATTACGCCGTAATCCGCGGGCCCAAGAAGCCTCGCCAGAAACAGCATGCCCAATAGCTGCAATCCCACGCGAGAAAATTGGGAAACGGCAACCCATTTCGTGTTGTTAATAAGTGTCATGGGCCGCCCATAAATCCATATTCTTTAATCATCGCCGCAATCTGCACGTCGTTCTCGTCGCTTCCGAGGTTTGACTTCCACAGTGCGACCTCCTGGGAGCCGAGCCAGAATTTGACGGTTCCGCTTGACGGGACTTTTCTGACCAGAATGCCCCTGGCTCTCGCCATCCAGTAAAACCAGACGTCGTCAGCTTGCGGGCAAAGGCTTTTCATTCTGTCCACGTTTGTTGCTTCGCCGTCGAAGACGTTGGGTGGATAAAGAACGCCGCCCACTCCCGTAGCAAAATTCAATGGATTTTTTTGCAAAGACTCCGAGCACCAGTGCCAGGTTCTGTATGCATCGGGTAGCCCGTCAGAGTTGGTTTTAACGACATGCATCCGGTGACAAAGAATTTCCGGCGAGCTCTCGTTGTATTGCTCAAGCAGGTCGGCGAGCCATGTCCGCCAATAGACGACGTCGTCATCGGCTGTAACCACTGCCATGCCTTTATAGGCGGACAGAGCGGGCACCAGTTTCTTGTATGACCGCAAGTTTTCGCAGAAGTGAATCTCCAGCCCCCAACTCTGCAGCGCCAGTACATTGGCCGGCAAATGCTCCGAATCCTCTTCGGCTATCCAAAGTACTACCGCGGCCGGTTGCACGCTTTGCAAGAGAATCGTCTTGAGCGTTAAATGCAGGGTCCGGAACCTCGGCGGATATGAGGTAAGGCTGACGATAACTCGCCGGTCGAGTTGCGCCGTTCGGCGCGTTGCACGGCAGAGAATCCACGTTACTTCGGTCGTTAAATGATCCACCAGGGCTCTCACCACAGCGAAAGCCAACTTGACGTCCTGCTTAACGGTTCGCAATCTGTCTTTCATGACATTACCGAGCGATACAGTGCGGACAACTTCTCGTAATGCGCGGGTCTGCTAAATTTACTTTCGACATTCTTCCTGCCCACACGCCCCATTTTTTCCAGATCGAGCTTTCCATATGCCATTTCTTCGACTGCGGTAATGAGCGCGTCAACGTTGCCGGCTTCGACAAGCGTCGAGTCGTCCCCGGCACTCAATACTTCTGGGAGCCCCCCGATGTCGGCAGCAATCACCGGTTTCCCATACGCCAGCGACTCTGCAGCCGACAGTCCGAAGGTTTCGTACCAGACGGATGGAACGATGCTTGCCGTCGCTCCTCTGACTAAGCCGCCCAACTGATCTCGAGTGGCAAATCCGAAGAACGTCACGTTCGACATAGCGTTCTTCCGGCAATATTCCTTGGCATCTTCATAGGCGCCGCCGACACCCACAATCAACAGGTTGATGTTTTTAATCTTCTTGAAGGCCGCAAGGAGCACCCAGATTCCCTTCTCTTTTTCTACGCGTCCGAAATATATGAAATACCGGCCCGCGCGGTACTCGGGAACTATTTCGCTAATATCCACAAAATTATGTATGGTGGAGACCTTGTGCTCCGGAACACCCATGCTTACGACCTTGTTCCGTTGAAAATCGCTAACGGCTATAAATCTGTCTATCTTCTCAACGGAACCGAACATATAGCTAACGTAACTCTCGACCATAGAAGCGGCCGATCGCATTACGGACCCCTTGTTGCATCGATGTGTGAGGACATTGTGAAACTTGAAATTCGCACACTTCTCGCAAACAGAACCGTTGGAGCTGAGTTGATACGTTGGACATACAAGCTTGTACTCGTGAATTGTCTGCACCAGCGGTATGGCGTGACTTTTCACCTCAGCCAAAATAGAAGCCGAAAGCTTCCCGTAGTAAATGTGGCAATGAAATACATCAGGACCGAATTCCCTGATAAATCTCCGAACGGCTTTCTTCGCATCGAAGTTGTACATGTATCGAACAACATCGCTCAGGCGCGGTGACGAAATTGATACTTCCTTTTTCGGGAAAAATTCCAGCCATTCGCTGGCCTGGTTCTCCTTATCCGCACCACAAAAAGGTGCAACTTCGTGGCCGTAGGCACGAAGCATTTTCTCTGTTTCTATAAGAACCTTGTCAGAGCCACCTCGTACGAAGTAGTTCTGGCCAGCCATGGCGATTTTCATGATGCTCTCAGGTAAACCGGTGCGCTTGTTTTAGTTAGCGATCGCCGAACAACCTCCCCATTCATCGCCGCAGATATCTCAAACAAATATAGAAAGACAATGAAATGAGAATTGAAGCTGACCATTCTCGACTCAAAGGTGTTTTCGAGAATGAAAATAAACATGTACCCAAAAAACAGGGTAAATGTCTGGTTATTTTTAAGATTCTTAACAAATACAGTGATCAACAGGAAGACAATCACCTCTCCGCACAACCCCAACGAGTAAAGCGTCTCGATGAATCCGTTATGCGCGGAGGCCACCAGAAATCCGACCTGCGACGTAAAGTCCGAACCATCAAGGCTATTCGCCACGCTTAGCTGATCAAGTCCGTAGCCCCAGATCGGCGACGCGGCAACTTTCGCGAAGATGTAAAGCCAGATGACATTCCGGTTTGAAAAGGTTGCGTATTTTTCATCGGGCGAATCCATCCCCAGGGCGATGGCGGCATAGACCGCGAAAGCACTGAGCAGCAACAAACCCAGCAGGATCAAAAGACGATAACGATAAATGAATTTTCTTATAAAGCTGAAAGTGCACGCCGAATTGAACAGGAACAGCACGACCACAATACCGATTGCGGTCGTCGACTGACTTCCAATAGTCAATATGGCGGCAAGAACTGCACTCAGGGCAGCAAACTTGTTCTTCGAGATCAACCAATACCAGAATGAAATCGAGAATGCGAGCGCCGCGAACGATCCGAGAGAATTTTTATGAGTAAAAATACCTTGCCATTTCCCCAGGTGTTCACCAACTGCCACCCCATAGTGAGGAATCAGGAATATGTATATAAAACTCGACAACTCGAATATAAGAAATCCTTTTATCGCCGCGCGGATCGTCCCGTCCCAGCCAGCCAACTTAATATGTGTCGCGACCAGCAGATACGCTGCAATCAACAGCAAAGCCGCACCCAAAGATGCCTTAGGCACCTCGGCCCACAACGCGGAGCAGATCGATAGCGCGCCGAGACCCAGCAAGGCCCAATGCGGTCGGATTTTGAACCTGCAGACAATCCATACAAAAAATACAACCGCCAGCGTCACACCGCCCCAAACAATGGGCAACGCGTTCAGAGGACCGTTGTAGGGAATAGCATTGTCCAGGCCCTGGTCGCGCGCCCCGCCATCTTTGATCAAGCCGATGTATGCGCCGAATGACAGAATCGTCATCGCAAATGCCAAGAATCCAACTATTCTCTTAAGCATGTTTTATCTCTAGGGCCACGCTACCGTTTCCCGGCAGAATTCGATCCGATTTCGAAAGTCCACGCATTCGTGGCCTTCGCCGTTTACACACGTCCTGCTCGCCGCTGCTACTTCTTGATGCGGCCGTACTGGTACGTGTAGTACCCGCCGTAATATCGGCCGTAGCCAATAACCCTGCGCGGAATGCCGTTGAAGATGGCCCCCTTCAGCACAGCGCCCCCTTGCCGCAACCGTCTTACCGCTTCGGCAATTTCAGGCAGCGGGTGCTGTCCGTGACGTAGCGCCAGGAGCGTCGTGCCCGCCAGTTTCGCCACAATTGCCGCGTCCGTCACCGCAAGCACGGGTGGCGTGTCGACGAGGACAATGTCATACGAGGCAGCCAATTGATGAAGCAGCTTGGCAAAGCGGTCAGCGAGAAGCAATTCGGCTGGATTCGGCGGAACGGTCCCCGTTGTTATCAAGTCGAGGTTTTCCAGTACCTGCCGCCGGGTCGCCTGTTCCACCGTATGGGTGCCCAGAATCAACTCCGACAACCCATTCTCCCGGGGCGTGTCAAAGAATTGATGCAAGTGGCCTCGCCGCATGTCCGCGTCGATCAACAGAACGCGCTTGCCTGTTGTAGCCAGTACTGCCGCCAGGTTAGAGCCAATGAATGACTTTCCTACGCCCGGGCTTGGGCCGGTAACCACCACAATATTGTTCGTGCTATTGAGCATGGCGAACTGCAACGAGGTCCGAAGACTGCGAATGCTCTCAATGGTGGGATCGTCCGGCCGAACTTTGGCGAGAGCGAATATTCCCTCCTCGCCTTTTCGCATGGAGTTTTCCAACGCCGACTGTTGCTCGCTTTGCGGGATTGCCGCGAAGATGCTCACGCCCGTTGCACGTTCAATCACGTCGCCGTCCTCTACGCCGCGCACAATAGCCCGGTTGATAAAGGCGGCAACGGTACCCAGAATCAGACCCAGGACAACGCCCAGCGCAACGACCAGTGGCCTCTTCGGCTTGACAGGTTTATCCGGCTGGACGGCACGGTCCACGATCCGCACGTTGCCGACTTTGCCAGCCTTAAGAACTTTGAGTTGCTGCGCGCTATTCAGCAAGCCGGTGTACAAGTCGGTATTGACAGTAACGTCGCGCATGAGTCGCAAAGCGGACTGCTCAAGATCTGGCAGCGCTGTGATGCGGCGCGCCAGAAGGCCGACCTGATCCTGCGCCGCGCTAATCTGGCTGTCGATCGTCGCGACGTTATGACTTGCGGGATTGAAGCGCTGCAAGAGCTCCACGCGCTTCTGCTTCAACTCAAGCAGCGTAGAGTTGGCATCCACCGATTGTTGCAGAACGAGCTTGGCCTCTTCGCTCAAGCTAACTGTCCCGCTGCGGTTCCGAAAATTGTTATATCGCTCTTCTGACGACTCCAGTTCCTTCTTGAGTGCAGGAAGTTGCTGATCCAGAAAGACCAGCGTCTTCTCGGTCTCGGCGGTATTCAGTTGAACGTTTTGATAGACGTACTCGTCGGCAATCGCGTTTAGCGTGTCCTTCGTCTCTTCAGCATCGGTGCCGTCGAGAGTAGTCTCAAGAATCCCGGACTGCTTGCCCTGCTCCGCAATCACCAGCTTGTCCTGGAGATCCTCGACACGCTCCGATTCCGAATAGCGCAAGAGATTGAACTTCGTGTTGGGGCGGGCATTGAGTTCACTCACAAGAGACGTAACCGGACCATCATCGACCCGACCGTGGGCTTCCTGACCCACCACGCCATTCAGCACGACATCGTTATCGTTGTCCAGCAGATGGTATTTTCCGCTCCCGTCTGAGACCAGAGTGAATTTACTTTCCACATAGGTTTTCGGAACGTCGAAGCGCTCTACCTTTATTTTCTCACCACCCCACGCGAAGCTTTCAAGACCGAGTAACGGTTTGGCCAGAGAACCCTCCGGCAAGTTTGCCAGCTCGTGATCTTCAGCGCGGCGCGCAAACCAGCGACCGATGACCGGGAAGTACTTCGGCTTTGCCGAGATGTACAGCTTCAGCTTTGAAACCGTCTGCCCAAGTACGAGCCGCGATCTGAGGATCTCGATTTCCGCCGTCGTTTCCGACTTGGCACCAAGCAGAGGGGCCAGGTCTCCTAATAGCGCGGCGGAGGTATCGGAATCCTCAACCTGAACGATCATGTTTGCGCGGTAGACAGGCTTCGCAATGATCGCGTACGCCACGCTCAACACAGTTACAACAAGCGTGACAATCAAGATCAACTTTCTGTTGTTCTGGAGCACAGCGATATATTCGCCGATGCTCAGATCATCATCTGTTTTTTCCTCGAGGAGCCGAATGTCTTTTAAGTTGGTCATTTTCACATTACCGTTGCGTTCATTTCGCGCAGCGCCACATACCAGTCGTCAAGCGCAGTGTCGATAGTAGACAAGACGTGTTCGAAAACTGAACGGTCTTTACGATACGGGTCGATCACATCAATCCCGCGATGGTGTCCAAGCCGAAAAACCCGTCCCGTGGAGAAGGGGTAACGAGACTCAAAGAATCGCTTCTGGACGTCGGTCATTACGAATATCACCGTTGCATCCGTGACCATGCTCAGGGTTACCTGACGAGCAATATGTCCATCGATGTCGATGCCACGCTCAATTAGAAGCTCTCGCGCAAGAGGGTCGGCGCGGTGGCCCACTACCGCACCAATGCCGGCTGATGCGATACTCAGCTCCGGCAGGCGGTGCGAAAGAATTCCAGCGGCCATTGGGCTACGGCACAGGTTTCCATCGCAAACGACAAGTACTGATGTGCTCATTTTTGCCTGAAGCATTTCGTTAGGTTTCGCAAACTTCGTATTGACACGACTATTTAGTCGCAATCGCCGCTGTCAGACCTGCATTGATGGCCGGAATGAGCAAGCTCAGAACACGGCTAAACCGCACCAATCCATTGCCGTCGACGTAGACAACGTCATTGGTCTGCAGATTGAACTGATTGGCGAGAAGCATGGAAACCGGCGATTTTGCGTCGAGGTGGAACACCTTGAAGTTCTTGTCGGCGGATCCACGAATGACGTAGACCTGCGACGGGTCGGAACTCGATGTGTTCAGACTACCCGCCTGCGCCAGGGCGTCGCTCAATGTCAGCCTGCCGTCGCGCAAGGGCACAGCAACTGTCGGCTTATTAACTTCGCCCATGACGAAAACGCCGCTATCCTCGCGTGACAGAACGCGCAGCAGGTCTCCTTGACGAAGGACGAGCCTGGCCGGGTTGTATCCTTCCTGAAGGATCCTCGGCAAGTTAATACGAAACGACTCCCCGTTTCGAACGAGCATCAGCCGGCTCTGATCTGCGGTGGGGCTAAATCCGCCGGCGCGGTTAATCGCTTCGTAGAGGTTCATTGGTACGTCATTCAGAACCTGAACACCTGGCACCCGGACCTCGCCGTCTATGTACACCTGTTTCGAACGATACGAGGACACACGCACCGTTACCTGCGGATCGTTGAACGTCTTGGCTAACTCGGCAGTCAGTTTTGACTGAATCTCCTGCGGCGCCAGCCCTTCGACATGCAGACGACCCGCAAACGGAAATTGCAGATTGCCCGACTGATCCACAACGAAGCCGGACCCGGGATCTGCCGCCTTTTGTGTCGTGGCCGGCGGCTGCGCTCCCTGCGCAAGCGCTAACTCAGGGTGGTCCCATACGGTGATTTGAAGCACGTCCCCACGGCCGACCGTATAAAGATCGGTCGTAGCACTTGCGTTTTCCAACCGTAAAAACGCCGGCTTATCTTCTGTTTCGCGCGCCGCCTGGATCGTCGAAAGATCGATGTCGGTAATCGGAATCTTGAGATCGGTGGTCGGTGTTTGAGTGTCGCTACCGTCATTGAGCGCAACCACGGCCGGCGTGGACATCTTCATCCCGGGAGCAACAGTACACGCGGACAACATGGTGAAGGCCGGCAGGACTATCAGGCCGAGACGTACGAATAGTCGTTGGAATCCTTTTGGGCTTTGCGCAAAGCATACGGAACGCTTGGACATACGATGTTTCCCCGTGTATCCCGCACTCGCGGGACAATTTATTTTTCGGATGAGGCTCAAGCCGTACTACATGGCGACGATCGAGACAGACAGATCTCGCGGGTCAACCATCCTTCACCTCAATGAACTGCCGTTTCCGAACTAGCCGGCTCAATCGGAAAACGTTGTCTGTCAATTCTGTTGTGCTCGCAACGACCATCGATCATGATTTCCGCTGCCGCTGCGATGCGTCCTGGACGACCGCCCTTATCGAGCATTAACCGTGCCAAACAGTTCAGCCGCTTTCCCGATCGCTTCCGAGAACGTTTACGTGGGTAAGTGCCGATATAAGCGGGTCCTCTTCCTGTCTCGCGTCCAATTTGAGGCGGCAGGAAGGAGGACCCCGACCTGCGTTACGTAACGTCCTGCCGTAACGCGTGAAGATGATCGAATGTCCTGCCTCTCAAGCACTAACGCACTGCACTCATTTAGTCGTTGTGCCAGTACCGCCGGTGCCGCCCGTACCGCCGGTCGATCCATTGCTGCCGCTTCCGCCGGAAATCGGTGCTGCTGCGCCCGCTGCCGTTGCAGCGCTCGAGAGCGACGCCGCCGGTTGACCGTTGCTGGTAATCGCGCCAGCCGCCAACAAGGTGTCGAGATCCGCATCCGCGCCCGGAGCGCCAGGCGTAAACGAAACCGTCAGGAACGACGACGAAGAAAGCGTGATTCCATACGTGTTCTTGATCAGCGTCGCCACCGCCGCCTGAGCATTCGCAATCACCGTACTGTTCGACAGCGCGCTCTGATACGAAGAGTTAGAAGAAATCCCCGCTAGCAGGCCGCTCACAGTCGTACCCAATTGCCCCGCCAGGTAGTCCAGCAACAGTTCTGTCAGCGGCGTCACATTGAAAGTACCCGCGCCGGCAGCAAACGAGTGAATCGTGATCGCACCGCTGGTCGCGGTAATCGCGCAAGGACCGTCAAACGCGAAGGTCGCCGTATAAGCGCCGTTCGAATTTGCCGTTGCACTGCCCGAGCCGTTCTTGCAGGCCAGCGTGATACTTGCGTTAGCGAGTGCCGCGCCAACAGCGGCCGTGCCGTTTACCGTCCCGACCGGCGAACTGCCGGTGCTGGTTCCACCACCACATGCGACCAGCGCGCTGGTGGCAAGCACGATCGATCCGAACTGCAGCGAGCGCAGCGTGGCGCCGTTTAGAAGCTTCATCGCCTATCTCCAAAGAAAGTCATTCACAATTGACCGGTGCCAAAGCCCGTCCGTCGCCTACACCCTGCAAACCGTTTCCGCAGATGCCCTGTGAAAGCACGGCGCCCGTCGACACGGCAGGCACACTCACTTGCGGTTTCTGTTTCGTGCGGTCAGTGCCGTCAGTACCGTCACTAGGCGGCCGCCCGTAACGCAGATACGCATCACGCATCCGATAGAGCTGAGTCGAGAAGTACTCGCCGCTAAAGCGGCCCTGATTCAACAAATACTGCTGTGTGCTATACGGGAAACTCATGTTCTCCGCCGCATTGGCCGACAGGTAATTCGTCGAGCCCACCCGCGTGCGGAAATCGAGCCCGAACTGCTCCGAGCCGTACACCTGGCTGATCCCCGGCTTCATGCCCTGGCGCAACGTCAGTGGGAAGCTGACTGCTGCCCCCACAAACGTGCCCTGCCCGCTATGTTCGCCATGCACACTCACTGATACGTCGTCGAACCAGCGTGTCAGTGTCGCAACCGGTCCCTTGTCTCCTCCAACAAAACGCGCCACCCCGGCTTCGATCCACAGCTTCCAGGACGGTTGGACCCAGCGGTAAGTCAGCTCGGCATTCTTCTCGCTCGGCAATTCGTCATGACCCGGTTCATGGTGAAAATAGGCGAGCCGCAGACGAATCAGATCGGGGCGTCCCGGCACGAATACCGTGGTTTCGTTCTGCACACCGACGTACGAGTAGTCGAACTTTCCGATCGATGCCACGTTGAACACTTGCGGCATGATCCAGAAGCTTTGCGCCAGGGCGACCGCATTCAGGCCACCGCGCAAGCGGTAATCGCTGAACACCCGGCCCTCGTCCATGTTTTTGGTGTTGTAGAGCGGCGCGATATAGCTCGCGTACAACTCCGCACCCCGCCAAAGCGGCACGAATCCTTCAATGTTGGCGCCCAGCGAAACATCGAAGACACCGTACTCGGTGCCGTACAGGTAACTGACCACCGGCTCGATCTGAATCCGCGTCAACCCATGCGTGTGTTCGTTGCCATGCCATGCGATCGAATCCGCGTCGTAGGTTGGACGCGTACGCATCGTCAATGAAGCACCCGCAGCTGTCGGCGCGCCGCCGGCAATGAACTGCGCAAATGCGTCGCGGTCCACAATGACTTCGCCTATTGGTTCATTGGCCTTCTTGATGACCACGTGAATCCTGGCGGTGCCATGAGGTGCATTCACACTCGCGACACCGAGCGCAATACCGAGCGCATCGGCTTCGTTCTGGTTGTAGCGATGGTTCTCGTACTCGACCACCAGATCGCGACCGCTGACCCCGACACGCACACGTTCGAGTCCGGCAGCAAACAGTTGCGCGGCGATCTCATCGAGCGCGGAGGTATCCAGCGCTTCCGGAATGGCGGCAGACGGCGTGTCGGACGATTTACCCGCTGTCACGTCACTCAGCATCACGGACGCATACGACTGCAAAGGCGGCACATACGTGATCGGCGCGGCGGCCAGTGCACTGTGCCCGGCATTGGCTGCGCGTGTGTCCACCGGTTGCAGGCTGGCGAGGCGGATGGCGCCGTCATCGTCGGCATCCGCGGTTTGGGCTGCGGGTACTTGCGGCCCGTCGCACAAGCCCTCTGCACAACGCGCACCGCTAAAGCGCTTGCCCAGCGGAATCTGAATGCCCACCGAGAATGAAGTGCGCGGCGCCACGCCATCGGTCGAACGAATCGAGCGCATGAACGTGCCGATCACGTTCGCATCGGCAAGCCAGCTAATTCGCGGCGATTGATAACGTACACCGGCATAAGGCGTCTTCGAATCATCTTCTGCGAGCAGCGACAGCCCCGTGTTCCACAGCGAGACCTGCGCGCCGCCGAACAAACCGTCAAGTCGATCGCCCCGGCCGTAACCGGCCGTCAATGTCACCGGTCCGAACGCTTGCGACACCACGCCGTACTTCGAACGGAAGAAATGTGTCTGACCACCAATGTCCGTCACACCGAACGCAATGTTCGGCTGATACTTGAAGAACTTCGGTACTTCGACCTTGACATTGGCCATCAGATGCCGAAATATGAAATGCTCCTCGCCAGTGAACTGAACCGACTTGACCGTCGGATAGTTGGCCAGCCCGCCCGCAACTTCAACGTAAGGCAGCAGTCCGAAGGCGCCCCAATAGACTTCTGAGCCGGTCGCCTGTTTTCCGTATCGCGGGTCGATGTAGTTGTTGTACTGAACTTCTCCTGTACCTTCGGGCAAAGCAAACGCATACGGAATGACTAGGCCACCGGCCTGGCCTAACGCATTCAACGCCGGCTCGGCCGCTTGTACCGATGCCGAAAATGCCAGAAAGGAAGCGACTGCAACGGCTGTCGGCGCCAATACGAATAGTTGTCCGCGTGATCTCGTGGCCATGTGTTTTCTTATTGTGTGCAAGTGTCAGTACGCGTTGCTATGGATCAGCCCTTTCGCTATCGTCGCCGCGACAATCCGCATGTCGAGCCCGAATGACCAATTGCGCAGGTAATACAGGTCATGTTCGACGCGTCCTTGCATCTTCTCGATCTGGTCTGTCTCCCCTCTGAATCCGTTGATCTGCGCCCACCCCGTAATACCCGGCTTGATTCGGTACCGATGGATATAGCCGTTCACGACTTTCTGATAAAGCTCGTCGTGTTCGATCGCATGAGGCCGCGGCCCCACCACCGACATATCGCCGCGCAGCACATTGAAGAATTGCGGCAGCTCATCCAGACTGGTACGCCTGAGAAACGCACCTACTCGCGTAATACGCGGATCGCCCCGCGTCGCCTGTTTCAGCACGCCTGTTTCCACGGCATGAGGACGCATCGAGCGGAACTTGTAGATCTTGAAGATGCGGCCGTCCGCGCCCTTGCGCTTCTGCGTGAAAAACACAGGCCCTCGCGAAGAGAACTTGATGGCAATCGCAATTGCCACGAGCAGCGGTGCAAGCGCCAGCAGTGCACAAGCGGCGAACAGGCGATCGAAAATCTCTTTCTTCACTAACGCGCGAGCCGGTACCGGCGACGCAACCAGATTAATTGCAGGCATCCCGATCAAATCGATCATGCCGCTATCGAACAGCGCAACGCTGCGCATATCAGGCACAAAACGCACGTTCACGAGATCGTCGCGAAACTCGGCGACAAAGCGCGAGATCGTGCGTTCCTCGGAGAGAGGCAACGCAAGCCACAACTCGCTCACGTCGTGAGATCTCACGTAGGCAGCGAACTTGACGATGTCGTCGTACACCGGCACGCCCGAACCTATCGTTCCCAGCACCGGCCGCACATCGAAGGCCGCCACCGCGCGAAAACCACTCGCACTCGAGCCTTCGATATTGCGCACGACCTGGTGGCAATGCGCACCGCATCCGACCACGGCAACCCGACGCAGATTCATCCCCGCATGGCGCACGCGTGCCAGCACAGCGTGCACAAGCAGACGCGACGCAATCAACGCGCCCCCCGTAATGGCCATCCAGTAGGCAAACCAGAGACGCGAGATGAAATCCGTGCGATGCAGCGAAAACATCAACACAAGGCCAAAGCCCTGAACGACGAACCACGCCAGTGACACCTGACCGGCCATGCGCAACATCGCCCGCCCACGCCACGATCCATAGACACCGAAAGTAGGGAACAGAACCAGCGTAAAGGCCGCGGCAAACGCAACGAACGCGGTATCGATACGGCTTTGCGTCAGGTCTTCAAAGCGCACCTGCGATGCAGCCAACGCCCCCAGGACGACGAGCATCACATCGAGCAAGCGTGAGATCAGGCCTTGCAACCCCGGTATCGTTCTTCTTTGCTGCGAAAAATTCGCCGTATCCATACTTATCCCCGCGCTGGTCTCTCGCGCCAAACGTTCTTGTGGAGCTGCTCAACTTATGTTTGCTTCAGCAGCCCATGTCTCTCGTACATCAACCACCACGCTCTTCGCGACAACAAAACCACCCCGGCACGCGAAGAAGCGCGCAATACAAAAACAATCTGGATTTCATTCATCCAGCGCGAAACGACACGACTGGACGTTCCTGAACAGCGATAGGGGATGTGCTGCAAGCCGCTCGCACCCGTCCAATCTGGGTACTCAGGCAAACGCCGCCACGGCGAGATCCGAACCAGAGATCAAACCGCTTGTACGTTGAGGAGACTGACCTGATAACCCCCGACCAGGTCAGTCGTTGACTCGAACTTCGCTACTGCTGCTTACTGCTTGTGTTGTCTGTGTTATGCACCGCGCAACCTTTAAAGCAGCAACCGTGCCAATCGTTATATTTTTTTTACAATCAGCTTTAATATATGGGACAAACCCTTGTCGCAGATACGTTTTTTCCCTGGAACGGTCGCCTGGAAAGCCGTCAAATAAAACGCAAAAACATGCCCGGTAACGCGCCCGTTACGTAACGCCGCCCGTAACGGCGCTCATCGAACCAGAACGGAGGCGGGCAGGCAGGAGCGCTGCGAAAAGTCCAACGAGGGCTATGAGGAAGATGCCTTAAGGTGCCTTAAGGTCCCTTAAGGCAGAGGAAACCGATCCGGGGGAACGGTCGAAGCGTCCCACCTCAGATGAATAAAACGGCGCCTCGCAAGAACGCAGACGTTCGTTTTAAACAGATATGCGCTCCGACTTTCGCTGTTGGGCACATGGCTTGCTGAACCCACGGCATCGATACTGCCTTTCGCGAGCCCGCTCAACCGCGGGCCGCACGGCTGTCGTGACAGATAGGTCCTGTCAATCCAAGCGGAGGTAATTAATATGTTGGGAACTATTCTTCTGGTCGTGCTGATCCTTCTCCTCATCGGTGCGCTTCCGACGTGGCCTCATAGCCGTGCGTGGGGTTATGGGCCAACAGGCGGTCTCGGACTCGTAGTGATCGTCGTGATTGTGCTGGTCCTCACTGGCGTCATATAGCCGGTATTGCGCTGCTTAAGAGCGGCTAGCTGTCGGCTGCTTCATCGCCGGCATAGCCGTTCAGCAGTTGCTCGAACAGATCGGCATCGCCCATTTGACCGCCCTTGAGCATGACTTCCATGCCGTCGAGTTCACTCCGCTCAGCGTGCAGACGGCAAACGGTGACGCCCGCCGACAAGGGAGCAAGATACGACAACCCCCATGCATCGAGCGCGCGCACGGCGATGCTCGATGTATCCCCACCTGCGATCCCGATGCGCTGCAGTCTCACCTTGCCAAGCACCGCTTTCAGCAATGCGGCATTCGCATTAGCGAGTTGCGGCATCACGCTGCGTGCAGCGTCGGCTATGGGATGCGCCATGCGCCGGGTCGTGAAAGCCAGCACATTGCGTCCATCGCGCAACGGCCCGACGATTGCCGCGACGCGTTCAGCCAGATAATCCGGCGCCGCATTGCCGGTCATTTGCTGCGGGTCCAGTTCTACACGCAGATAAGACTGTGCCGCGGCGATCTGCACTTCCGTCAAAGGGGAAAGACTGCCGGCCAGCACGAACACCGGGCCCCGTGCGCGTGTCAGCGGCGCAGGCACGGCACTGACTTCTCCTCGGTCCACCACATCATTGAGCGCACTGACATAAGCCTGCGCCACACTACTCGCCCCAACCGCAAGCAGTGGCGAGCGGATCGCGGCATGACGGGCGATCAAACCGCCAATCGCTTGCAAATGCGAGTCGTCGAGTACGTCGAATAGCACGGCATCTGGTTTCGATTCGAGCAGGCAATCCAGTTCGGTTTGCAGCGCCGCGTCCCCGCGCGCGTAACAACGCCAATCGACCGATTGCACATTCTTCAATCCCTGACGTTGCAAATGAACTCGTAAGTCCGCTTCATTCATCGGCGTGACGGGATGACGGCTCATGGTCGGGTGACGGTCGATTCTGTAGACCGATTGTTGATGAGCGTCTTCACCGCCAGCCGCAAACAGTTCGCCGAATACACAATAGCGACGCAGACTCGGTTGCCCCCCCACCACGGCCACGAGCGAGTTCGCACAGTACTCGCGCAATGTGCGGATTGCCACGCCGATGCTGCCGGTCTGCGGCGCACTGTCGAAGGTCGAACACACTTTGTAGTGCATCACGCGCACGCCTAGCGCGGCGAACGCGGCCCCCACCCGTGCCAGCTCCTGATGTTGCGCATGGGGCTGCATGGTGCGCGCGGCGCCCGCGATACCCACTGCGTCGAGCCGGCCCAGCATCGACAGCCGTTGGGCATCTGGCGGAGCGAAGAACAGCATGGTGCGCAAGCCGGCGCGGGCGAGATGAGCGAGCGTGTCGGTCGCGCCCGTAAAGTCGTCGCCGTAGAAACCATAAGCGGGGCCCGCGCTGCTCATGCCGCTCATGCCATTCACCTCCCGCGTGTCGCTCATGGTCGGCTGCCGAAGAACTCCAGCGCACGCCGCAATTCCGGCATATGTTCGGCGTAACGTTCCAGCGGCGTGTGCGCCTGCGCCGCCTCCCATGCCTGCCGAACACTTGTGACGCCGGCCGCAGGACCGTCGGGATGCGCGAGAACGCCACCGCCCGACATGAACAATACGTCGGTGGAGTGCACGGCATCGAACGTCGCCGGCACGGTGCCCGCCCATTGTCCTGACGAAAATGCGGGCAACACGGCATCGTCGCAACCCGGTGCGAGTGGCGCAGCACAATCGCGTGCGGATTCGATCACCTCGGCGTCGCTTTGCGCGAATTTACCGGCGAGACCGTGCACGTGCATATGGTCGACACCCGTCAATCGCCAGAGCGTCTGATACGCCTGAAACGACATGCCGAGCGCCGGATCGCGCGACATCATGCCGTAGCCGTTTCGATGCGCATGCAGCACGAGTGGCGTTGCGCGGCGCAGCGTCTGGATCGCCGAAAAGCCGCACCAGTTGATGCTGGCCATCACGCAACTGCCGCCTTCGTGCTCGACGAGTTCCGCGTGACGGCGCATCGCGTCGAGATCGTCGGTGATATTGAACGCGACCATGACGGGGCGGCCGCTGCGCTCGCGATAGTCGCGCACTGCTTTCATCACCGCGCGCACGCGCTCAGCAAGCGGAGCATGCGCGGGATTCGCACACACTTCGTCATCCTTGATGAAATCGACACCCGCTTCGCACAACTCGCGCACCAGCGCCGCGGTTTCTTCGGCACTCAAACCAACATTCGGCTTGATGATGGTGCCGATCATCGGCCTGTCCGCGACTTGCGTCAGCGCCCGCGTACCGGCTACGCCATGACGCGGCAATTCAAAGCGCGCGCGATATGAGGCCGGCAAGCGCAGCGACAACAGCCGCATGCCGGTCACTTCACCGAGGTCATACAGATTGCCGGCAACGGTCGCGGCAAGCGTCGGCAGATTCACGCCGATGTTGGCCAATGGAAACGACAACGTGACGCGAGCGCGCCGCCACGGTCCTTGCGTGCCCTGACGCGCCAGCCACGCGCTCGGCAAGCTGGGCTGCGAAGCCGGCTCGAGCTCGTCGATTCGCACCACGCTGGCGCGACTGCGCGCGCGTAGCGCGTCGGATTCATTCGCGACCCGCACGAAGGTGCCGCTCGACTGCTCGCCGGCCATCACGTCGGCCACGCGCGCGGGATCGAGCGGCGTCTCGATCAGATAGTCGGCTTCGAGGCACTCGTCGGTGACGGTCTGCGCCCGCAATATCGTGTTCATAGCGTGCTCAGATCGGGAAAGCGGCGCACCGGATCACGACCGTCCCAATCTCGCGAGGCCGCGTAGATCATGTCGAACAGTTTGCCCTTCGGCCCCGCGATCTCCGACAACTCGACCACCGTGCCTGGATGATTTTCAGTGTCGAAGTAAACGAAACGCCCATTACGCCCCACCTCGCCGCTCATCGCGACTTTGAAGCCTTGCTCCTGCAAACGCGCAAGATCGGCATCGAATGAAGTGGTCCAGTAAGCGTTGTGCTGCAAACCGGTGTGTCCCGCGGCAAGAAAGTCGCGATACATGGACGGCGCGTCATTGCGGGTCTGGATCAGCTCGACCTGCAGCGTGCCCGAGTTCGCCAGCGCCACCGAGTTATGCACGTCGTACGATTGCCCACGGTACGTGTAATTCTCGATTGGCACGCGTTCGTTGTAGAACCACGGACCCACGCCAAGTACGCGGCTCCAGTAGTCCATCGCGGCCTCGATATCGCGCACTACATAACCCGCCTGACGGATCTCGCCAAAGAAACGACTCATGAAACTCTCCCAATGCTGCCAGTTTTGAAAGACGAGCGACGCCCCGGCGCAGCGGGAACGCAGCGCCCGAATGTCGAACCCGTAACGAGACTTAAAAGAGACCTTAGAGAAAACCGATAGAAAGCCAGGGAATCGCCGCGATCAGAATCAGGCCGACGATCAAAGCCGCCATATAACCGACAATCGGACGGATACCCGCGTCGGGATTGACCTTGCTGATCGCACACGCCGAGTAGTAGCCGACTCCGAATGGCGGCGAGAACAGACCCACACCCATCGACAGGATCACGACGATCGCGTAGTGCACTTCATTGACGCCCGCGATCCGCGCAATCGGGAACAGCAGCGGTCCGAACAGCACGATGGCGGGAATCCCTTCGAGCACACTGCCGAGCATCACGAATACGACGATCGACACGGCGAGAAAACCATACGCGCCGCCGGGCATCGAGCCCATCAGTTGTGCGAGGTCCTGCGAGAAGCCGGATTGCGTCAGCGCCCACGCCATGGCCGTCGCGCAACCGATAATGAACAGGATCGCACCGGACAGGGTCGCTGCGTCCACCAGCATGCGGCCAAGGCGCTTCCACTCAAACCGCCGGTAGACGAGCAGCCCGATCACCATCGAATACGCAATGCCGATGGTCGATACTTCGGTCGCTGTCGCCACACCTTCGACCACCGCCATTCTGATCACGAACGGTAGCGCGAGTGCCGGCAGCGAGACAATGAACAGACGCCCGATCTGCCGCTTGCTGAAACGCTGCGCGCCGCTCAGGTCCTCCTTGCGGTAGCGCCACCACACCACCACGCACAGAATCAACGCAAGCACGGCGCCTGGCAGCATCCCCGCAGTGAAAAGCGCGGAGATCGACAGGCCGGTCACCGAACCGATCGTAATCAGCACAATGCTCGGCGGAATGGTTTCGCTTTGCGCGCCGGTGGTGGCAAGCAGCGCAACCAGGTCGCCTTCTGAAGCACCGCGTTTTTTCATTTCCGGGAACAGCACCGGCGCGATCGCCGCCATGTCCGCGACTTTCGAACCGGAAATGCCCGATACCAGATACATCGCACCGATCAGCACGAACGACAAACCACCATGCAAGTGCCCGACGAGGCTCGCGAGAAACTCGATCATCGCGCGCGCCATGCCGGTCATTTCGATCAGCAAACCGAGAAACACAAACAATGGCACCGCCAGCAACACCAGATGAGACATCCCCTCATCCATACGACCCACTACAACCTCGAGCGGCGTGAAGGTCGAAAGCCCGAGATAGCCGAACGTGGCAAGCGCGAACGAAAAGCCAATGGGCACGCCTGAAAAAATACCGATCGCCACCACGCCGACGAAGAAGATCACCAGGTTGGCCTTACCAAGCGTCTGGAACCACGGACCGGCGAATACAGCCACGACGCCCAATAGCGCGGCAATCACGAGCACGATCAGCACGTCGCGCAAGCGACTCACCTGCGCAAGACGAATCAGGCCAACGGTCAACATAAGCGCTGCACCAATCGGCAACGCGAGCGCGCGCCATGCATTGCTGATCTCCAGTGCGGGTGTGACGATCGCCGCCTCGCCCGATGCATAGTCGTAGGCGGGTCCGATCAGCAGCGCGAGTAAGGCGATCGACGCGGCGATCGCCAGCGTATCGACGAATGCGCGCCGCTGCGCCGAAAGACGGCTGACGAAAGCCGTCATCCGCATATGTTCACCGCGCCGCAACGCAAGTACGGCGCCGAGCATGGCGAGCCACAGGAACAGAATCCCGGCAAGTTCGTCCGACCACACCAGCGGCTGGTGCAGCGCATAGCGGCAGATCACGCCCGCCAGCAGCACGACGATCTCCACCGCCAGCAGTGCCGCCGCACAGACCTCGACGAGCGCGATCAAGCCGCGATCGAAGCTTCGCAGCCAGCGGCGCGGCAGGCTCGCCGCGTGCAGCGCGACGGCTGCCTCGGCCGGATTCAATGCGTGATTCGACATACGGATGCCTCCTCGCGGCCGCTCGCCGCGCTTCGCGTCATGCTCATCGATGTGCCGCACGGTCGGAACTCAAGGTTCATCGCTTGCGGTTAAGCCAGCTTGCCGACCGATTGTTCGAGCAGGTCCCACGCCTGCGTGCCGAACTTGCTCTTCCATTCGGCGTAGAAACCCGCCTGGCGCAGCGCCGCGCGGAACGTGTCCGGCGCAGGACGGTTGATGGCGAGGCCTTTGCTTTGCAGATCCGCGACGGCAGCTTCATTGAGCTTGCGAACGTCGTCGCGTTGTTTCAGCGCGCCTTGATTGAACGCATCGCTGGCGATCCCTTGCAGGTCCTTCGGCAAACGTTGCCACGCGCGCTGGTTCAGCACGAACCAGTAGCCGTCCCACATGTGGTTGGTCAACGAGCAATACTTCTGCACCTCGTAGAGTTTCGCGACCTGCACGATCGGCAGCGGATTTTCCTGTGCGTCGACGATATGCGTTTGCAGCGACGAATAGACTTCGCTGAATTGCAGGCTGGTCGGCGCGGCGCCCAGGCCCTTGAACATGTCGATGCTAAGCGGGCTCACCGGTACACGGATCTTCAGACCGCGCATGTTTTGCGCGCTGACAATCGGCCCGTTGCTGGTCGTGGTCTGACGAAAACCGTTGTCCCACATCTTTTCGAACGACTCGAGCCCGGCCTTCTGCATCGCGGCGCGCACGTAGGCGCCAAGCTTGCCGTCCATCGCGCTCCACACCTGGTTGTAGTCGCTAAACGCAAAGCCGACCGCATTGATCGCGACCGATGGCGCGAGTGTAGAAACCACCAGTGCGGACGGCGTGAACATCTCGATGCCGCCGCTACGCACCTGCGCGAGCATGTCGGTATCGCCGCCCAACTGGTTGTTAGGGAATATCCGGATCTCCATGCGCCCCTTCGACGCCTCTTTGATCTGGTTGGCCGCTTCCTGCGAGCGCACGTTCAGCGGATGCGTGAGCGGCAGATTGTTGCCGTACTTGAACACGAATTCCGGGCCGGACGCCGCGCGCACGATCGCGGGAAAGCCCAGCGCGCCGGCTACCGGCATGGCGGCAGCGGCACGCAGCAACGTGCGTCTCGCGAGGTTGGTCATTTGGGTGTCTCCTTGCTTATAATTGATGTGACTGTCGAATCCATCAAAAACCATCATCATCCGCTGACACTGCCCTGATTTCCGGTCACTGCGTGTCAGCCGTCGTGTGATAGCTGCAAGACTAGGCGTGCGCGGCAATTGCTGTCAAACCGCGAACTTGATGGTTTTTGATGGACTTCCACTCTGCGAAGGACGGCTATGTCCGAACCGCTTCTCGTCACCGCAGCCACGCGGGCGCGCATTCCCGACATTGCGCGCGCCGCCGGCGTCTCGACCGCCACGGTGGATCGCGTACTCAATGGCCGCGAAGGCGTACGCGCGGTCACCGCGCAACGTGTGCTTCAGGCGGCCGCGCAACTCGGCTATCTGCTCACGCCGGAAACACCCACGGCGTCTGCTTCAAAACCCATGCGCATTGCGTTTCTTCTGCCCGCCGGCACCAATCGCTATTTGCACATGCTCGGCGATTACATCGACTTCGCGCACGATCAATGGAATGCGTTGGACATGAAATGCCGCGTCCACTACGTCGAGAGTTTCAACCCGAAAGAACTCGCCGACCGTCTGCTGCACTACGGACAACGTGCGGACGGGGTGGTGTTCATGGCGCTCGAGCATCCCGTCGTACGCGATGCGGTAAATACGCTTGCCGATCAAGGTGTACCGGCAATTACGCTGATTTCAGATTTGTCGAACGCGCGGCGATTGGCGTACGTGGGCATCGACAATCGCTCAGCCGGACGAACGGCAGCGTTGCTGCTGGGACGCTTCATGGGACCACGGCCGAGTGGGAAGATCGCGATGCTGGCGGGCAGCCTCAACTATCGTGGCCATGAAGAACGCGAGATCGGTTTTCTGCACCTGATCGAATCGACGTTTCCGCAGGTGCGGGTCATTGGTTTGCGAGAGGGGCACGACGATAGCGAGCGCAACTATGCGCAGACGCGCAAGCTGCTGGAACAGCATCCTGATCTCGCGGGAATCTACAACAGTGGCGGTGGATCTGACGGGGTCGCTCGCGCGATTGTCGAAGCCCGTGCCGAGCAGAAGATCCTGTTTGTCGGGCACGGATTGACGCCGGACACGAGAGCCCTCCTGATCGACGGGACGATGGATGCATTGATCACACAAACACCGCAGGCCATGGTGGGGAATTGTTTGCGCATTTTCCGCAACGTACGGGAAAAACGCGAGGCGATGAGTGACGTTAAACCCGTGCAGTTCAGTATTGTACTGAGGGAGAATTTGCCTTGATTCGCGGGGTTTGAAGCGAGGGTTTGAAACTTGCCAGCAGGTCCGCGACGGCGAATCACGTCAGGCATGCCGGATGCTCAGTCTCCAGCGTATTCAATCTTTGATACACAAGGAGATCACATCATGCCTTACCTTCTCGGCTGGCTGCTTGGCGTCCCGCTTATCGTGCTGATTATCCTGTACCTCATCTTCCATTAACTCGTTGCAGCATAGACAGTTCACCTGAAGATCGGTCCACGCGGCGCTGCCTGTCCGGGCAAGCCGCGTTTCCCGAGGGCCTCGTCCCCCGTGTCGCCGTCCATCGATACCAGTGATGGATCGGCACCTATTCCTTTTCACTTGCACTGTACAAAACGGTGCGTAAAACTAGGTCCCCTAGTCCGCGCAAAATGCCATATCTGCACACGCACGCACAGACTGCGTACGAGCAAGGAGGGACCGATGGCAAGCAACGAATACACGCTGTCACATCAGGACGTGGTGAGGGCAGTGATCATTCATCAGAACATTCATGAGGGCTTCTGGACGCTGAACATCAATTTCAACGTCGCCGCCACTCATGGCCCACAAGTGCCGGACCCCTGTCTCGCCGTGACGATCAAGGGCATCGGCATCATGCGGGCTTCGTCTACCGATCCGCTCGCCATCAACGCAGCCCTCGTCAATCCCGCAACGCCGGAACGGGTTGAAAGTCCGGAACGTTCCGTGCATATCGCCGCTGCCGTCAACGGTACGCATGAAGGCGGCATGCAATTCTGTCGCGACGCCTATCGCAGTGTCGCTGTGCAAAGCGCGGTCAGAGCGCCGGGCAAACCCAGTTGAACGGGATCAGCGAACCGCCGCCATCAATGCGCCCATGCCGACCAGCAAACTGCCCATCAGGCGATTGACCACGCGCAATCGCTTCGGCCGTTGCAGCACCGTGCGCAGACGGTGCGAAAACACCGCCGTCGATGCCACGCCCAATGCGAACACCAGCGCAAACGTCACGGCCAGCAGCAGATATTGCTGATTCGCGGACCAGTGCACCTCATCCGAAGGCGCACTGATGAACTGCGGAAAAAACGACGGGAAAAATAACAGCGTCTTCGGGTTGAGCCCGGACGTAGCGAACCCGCGCCAGAACAGACTGCGCTGCTGATCCGCGCCGGCGGAAGCCGCCAGGCTGCCGCTACGCCATTGCTTGCAGCCGAGATACACGAGATAGATCGCGCCGGCCCAGCGCAACCCGATCAATGCGCGCGCGTCGATCAGCAGCAGCGAGTTCAGACAGAGCGCGGTGAACGCCAACTGAAGCAGCACGGCGCAGGTGCCGCCCCACACGCAGGGCAACGCGGCGCGCCAGCCGGCGCTGAGCGCCTGACTCATCGTCAGTACATTGACCGGACCAGGGGAATAAACGAGTACGAGAGAAGCGAGGAGAAATGAAACGTACAGCTGGATCGACATCAGTGGGCCAGGTTGCGGCTTGACCAGTCGTGCGCGCCATCGCCGCGCTCGAAGATCGTTCAAGGACAGCGGATGGACGCCCGGTGCCGGCAAGCATTCGGTTAAGAAAATGCACCATGCCCGGCGAGCGCGTCTTCCGGCGCGGGTGACGCCGGAATTCGCCCGCGTGCTGTCTTCCTATGAAGGCAGCGAGACACCGGATGGCAGCTTGTGGCCGCGCAAGACCGCCGGCCCGGGGCCGGCGGCCCGGACGGTTGTCCCGGGCATGAATGCACCCTGAAAATATACCAGGAGGCAGGCTGGATATGCTTCTTAAAGCGGTGCAATCATCCGCCGCACACAGAACGATCTTCCTTTAGAATGGTATTTATCTGAATAAACTTCCGTTGATGCCATGTCTACCCGAAATCGTCCACTGGATAACCAGGATCGGAAGATCATGCGCGAGTTGCAGAAGAACGCGCGCCTGAGCAATGCCGAGCTCGCCGATCTGGTCGGCATGTCGACTACGGCGTGCTGGAATCGCACGCGTCAACTGGAAACCGAGGGGTATATCCGGGGCTATGTCGCCTTGCTCGATCAGCAGAAACTCGGCTTCGCCGACGTAGTGCTGCTCGAAGTCACGCTCGACCGTCACGACGACGATGCCCTCGCCCGCTTCGGCGCCGAACTGGCGATGTTGCCGGAAGTGCTGGAAGCGTATCTGGTGTCGGGCGACTACGACTACCTGGTGAAAGTGGCGGTCGACGGTACGGCGGGATACGAGCGTTTTCTACGCGAGAAGCTCTACAAGATCGCCGGCATCCGCCATAGCCGCTCGATGTTTGCCCTCCGCTGCATGAAGAGCATCCCGTCGATCGCGATCTGATCAGGCGATGCCTGCCAGCTTCAACGCGTCGACGGTCATATGCACACCGAGTGCAATCAGAACAACGCCCATCATCCAGCGCTGAGCCAGCAGGAGTCCTGGACGACGGGAGAGGAACGTCGCCATGCTGGCGGAACAGATTGCCACCAGCCCGTTGACCGAAGCGAACGCCACAATCAGCAGTGAACCGAGCATGAGCGACTGCCTGAAAACACTGCCGTCCTGATAGTCGATGAATTGCGGCAGGAGCGACAGAAAGATCATCGCGAGTTTGGGATTCAACAGGCTGGTGGTTGCCCCCATCGCCAGAAGCCGGCGCGGCCGTTCGCGCGGCAGCTCACGAACCTCCAGCGGAGAGCGGCCACCCGGCTTCACCGCCTGCCACGCCAGATAGAACAGATACGCCGCGCCCACCGCACCCAGCACGCTGGCGGCATAAGGCACGCTCAGGAAAAGCGCGGTGATGCCAAACGCCGCGCCGAACATATAGAAGAGATATCCGAGCATGACGCCCGCCAGCGATATCAGCCCGGCCGTGCGTCCCTGCGCAATCGAGCGCGACATGACGTAGACCATGTTCGGACCCGGTGTCACAGCAAGCATGCCGCCGACCGCCAGAAATCCGTAAATCGATACCGTACCGTGCATTGTCGCGGGCTCCCTTCAAGGGCTCAGCATGAGTGGCATCAGTATCGGCCGATATGCATACGCCAGTAAAACGAATTAAACTGAACCCATTGCTCAGATTTTCTGACGAATTTGAAAGCGGCTTAAAGTGAAAAAACTCGATCTCGACGTGCTGGAAATGGTGGCGGCGGTCGCCGATACAGGATCGTTCGCGGGAGGGGCGGCGTCCGTGCACCGTTCACCGTCGGCGGTGAGCATGCAGATCAAAGCACTTGAAGATGCGTTGGGGAAACCGCTCTTCGTGCGAAGCACCCGCAACGTCGCGATTACCGCCGAGGGCACGACGCTTCTGGACTATGGCCGTCGGATGCTTGCCATGCGGGAGGAAGCGTGGGCTTCGGTGGTTCGCCCGGAGATGAAGGGCCGCGTCACGATCGGCGTGCCCGACGACTACGCTTCATCGTTGCTGCCTCCGGTTCTGGGAAAGTTCGCGGTTGCGCATCCCCGTGTGGAGATTCGCGTCATCGGTTTGCCCAGCAATGCGCTCGTTCCCTTGCTGAAAGACAACACGCTCGACCTGGCCTGCTTCACGAAAACGCGGGGCGTGGTGGGCGAATTTATTCGCTTCGAGCCGATGGTGTGGGCCGGGTCGCCCGCAAGGAAAGTGTGGAAAGAGCGGCCACTTCCCATTGCCGTTTTCGAACACGGCAGTACAGCACGCGCCTATGCCGTCAGCGCGCTTCAGCGTGAAAATATCAAGTATCGGATGTCCTACGAAAGCCCGAGTTTGCTGGGCCTTATCAGCATGGTCGAAGCCGGGCTCGCGATAGCGCCGCTCGCACGATGCAGCGTTCCGGCGCACCTTGTTCAACTCTCGCAGAATGAAGGCTTGCCGCCCCTGAACGAACTCGAAGTGGTCCTTGCGCGCAGTGCCCGCTCGGCACGGCCGCCCTGCGATTTTCTCGCTGAACAGATTCTGTCTGAGTTGAGGATTTAAGCGGGACTACGCCGGTTTCTCGACCGGGGGCGTTGCCGCTACGCCGGCGCCTGCCTGCCGCGCAACGGAACGCCCAGGTCTTCAGTGCTTATGATGCAGCCAGTCTTTGAGCGGATGGGCGTGCAGCCAGCGGGAAACCGGCTGGTCGTTCAACTGGTCTTTGTGTTCGCGCCTGTAGCGTACCGCTGTAAATATCACAAGACAGCACACCACCACGATTCCCACTACGAAACTCATCATCGATTCAGTCATGGCAACCTCCTTTGAGGCGAAACCATGCTTATATTTTAGGCGACTGGAGAAATAGCGACGTCGGCTTTCATTGTCCCATGACGATAGGAACCGCGACGCGTTCCAGCACGGTCATCGGACCCAGCCTTCTGATGATTTGCATCTGTGCTGTGTCGCGCACAAAGAGCGATCCCGCGAACCCCAGTGCGTTCACCGAAATGCCCTCTACTCGCTCCAGGGTCCGTGGCACCAGCAGCATCCATCGCGGGGTGACAAGCAGGTTGTACGGTGCCGACGGGTGCAGTTCGCCACTCGCTTCGATTGCGCGCAGGCCCACCGCGTCGAGCAATGCGTGGTAGCAATCGAGCGCTTCCTGTGCAGCGTGGCGTGACGCGGCAGGTGCCCGTTCCAGACAGGCGATGGCGTGCCGGAACGGCAGACCCGGTACCTTGCCAAGCCGACCTTCCATGCGTACTGACCCAAGAACAGACTCAATGGGAAGCGGCGGACCTGATTCCGCAAGCGGCAACGGCACGATCTGCAAATGCTTGTGGAGTTGACTCGCACCCGCCTGCGCGCCGCCATTGTAGAAACCCAGGCCATCGAACTCGGCCAGGCAGACAAACCAGGCAGCAAAGTCCGCCAGATCGAGCAGCGTTTCCTGCGATCTGAAGCAACGTGTGACGATCAGAAGATGATGATCGATGACGTTGAATTTGTTGAGCAACGCGATGTGCGTGTCCGAGAGATCGGCCACAAAGAGGTCTGGATCATAAGGCAGGAACGGATTGATCGCGCTGCGCGTCGCGGCTCCGTCGGTCTTGACGGCCTTGTGATCTTTGGGCGCCTGGCGCGCCTCCTCCTTGCGAGCGAGGCTTGAAACCTGGCGAACGAGAAACCGTACGCCGCGGTCTTCGATCAGCGCCTGGGTTGTCTCGATCGGCCGCAACGCGCCGCACCGCAGCGCATGCTCGGTCTGGTACAGGATAGCCGGCCATAGGGTGCCGGGCTGGAGAGGGGGATGTCCCACAGTTCAGGCAGACCGGTGCCCGTGTCGCGAACGCGCACGTCGCAAGCGCGCATGTCGCTGAACAGGAGTAAGCCGCACACCTACGCCTTGTACCCAATAGCCCGTAACAAATCCTTGCGCCATTGAACGCCCTCCTCGTCTTCCACGCCGAGCGGCGGGAACCCGTCAACCACACCCAGAATACCGCGCCCCTGGTCGGTCTCGGCAAGCAGAACCTGGGTGGGATTCGCCGTCGCGCAGAAAATCCGGCAGACCTCCGGCACGGCCTTGATCGCGTTCAGAACATTGACTGGATAAAAACCATCGCCGAGAAAGATCACGAAGCAGTGGCCCGCGGCGATGGTCATCGCATTCTGGCAAGCCAGCTCGATCAGGTCAGTGTCGGTGCCGGAGCGCCGCACAAGCCGGTTACCCGACGCTTCACAAAAGGCCAGACCAAACTTGATACCAGGAACGGTACCGACCATGGCCTCATGCAGATCCTCGACGGATTTGATGAAATGGCTTTGCCCCAGGATGAAGTTCGTCGCCTCGGGTTTGACGATTGTTACCGTAAGCAGTTGCATAGCGGACCTCGCTCGGTTGCGCCGGAAGCACTTGGAGAAGGCTGCTTTCGTCAGCGAAGTCAACGAAGTCAACGAAGTCAACGAAGTCAGCGAATCCCGGTTGGTCGCGTTTCGCCGGCCCGCGGCTGCCTTCCCCAATCAAGCCTAGTACGAACCCGCCATCAGCGAAAGTGCGGGCCGCAGGGTGGCGTCATCACTACCCGCTAACGTTGGGCAAGATGTGCCACATGACTGCGCATTTGCTGCACTAGAATGAATTTTCACCGTACTGGATCGTGCTGGCGAACCGCACCTGTCCAGCCCAGGTAGGACGTGTGTTGGAGGGACAAACCATGCCGACGTACCAATATCGCTGCGAGAAATGCGGCGAGTTGTTCGAGCACGCTGAACATCTCGCTGAACATGAGAGCGCTCATCCGCTCTGCCCGAAGTGCGGAAGCGAGACCTGTCAGCACGTGCCGACACCCTTTGTCGCGAAGACGTCCAGAAAGAGCTGAGTTCTCTTAACTCGCGTCGGTGGCGTTCTATTTCCGCAAACAATGTACGCGGCTGAAGTGCGGACGGCGCGCAGGCGTAAGCATGTGCTCACGACATAGCACGCCGCCAATCGTCAATTGTCAGTCGTCAGCCGCCGGCCTTCAACGCGTGCCAGGCAGCAGGATTCGCTCGTCTACCTGACGGATGTCGGTGTGCCCGCAAAAGGCCATGGTGATGTCCAGTTCCTTGTGGATGATCTCGAGGCACCGCGTGACGCCCGCCTCGCCCATCGCACCCAGGCCGTAGAGGAAGCTGCGCCCGATCAGCGTGCCTTTCGCGCCGAGCGCAACCGCCTTCAGCACGTCCTGTCCGCTGCGAATGCCGCCGTCCATCCACACTTCAATGCGCGAGCCGACCTCGCGTGCGATTTCGGGCAGCGCCGCGATCGAAGAGGGTGCACCGTCCAGTTGGCGCCCGCCATGGTTGGAGACGATCAACGCGTCCGCGCCGCTGTCGGCGGCAAGGCGCGCATCTTCAGCATCGAGGATGCCTTTCAGAATGAGCTTGCCGCCCCACTGCTTCTTGACCCACTCGACGTCCGCCCAACTCAGCGTGGGATCGAACTGCTCGGCGGTCCACGAGCCCAGCGAGGACAGATCGCCCACACCCTTCGCATGACCGACGATGTTGCCGAAGGTACGCCGCCGGGTGCCGAGCATGCCGAGACACCAGCGCGGCTTGGTCGCGAGATTGACGAGATTCGCGGGGGTCAGCCTGGGCGGCGCCGAGAGCCCGTTCTTGATGTCCTTGTGGCGTTGCCCAAGAATCTGCAGATCCAGTGTCAGCATCAAGGCGCTGCACCCTGCCGCGCGAGCGCGCTCGATCAACCGCACAATGAAATCGCGGTCGCGCATCATATAAAGCTGGAACCAGAACGGTTTGGTGGTCTGGGCGGCAACGTCCTCGATCGAACAGATACTCATCGTGGACAAGGTGAACGGCACGCCGAATTTCTCGGCCGCGCGTGCCGCGAGGATTTCACCGTCGGCA
Source organism: Paraburkholderia agricolaris (assembly GCF_009455635.1). Taxonomy (NCBI): domain Bacteria; kingdom Pseudomonadati; phylum Pseudomonadota; class Betaproteobacteria; order Burkholderiales; family Burkholderiaceae; genus Paraburkholderia; species Paraburkholderia agricolaris. The sequence continues at coordinate 740,891 of NZ_QPER01000002.1, read as the reverse complement.
TGCTGCATGCCGGTCAAACCCGTCGGCGCGATCGCCACCGGCATGGCGGCCGCCTGACCGACCATTTCCGTGTGCGTGCTGCGGCCGGCCATGTTGACCGCCACGCGCTGACGCAGCTTCAGGCGCTGGAAATCGCTCTCATTGGCGCGGTAGGTACTTTCAGTCCACGAGCCGCTGTCGGCGTAGTCGTAGAACATGCGCGGCACACGCCGTTGAGCGAGCACGCGTAAATCTTCGATGCAGGTGATGACGGGCACGATTTCTCTCTGCGCAGGGAACAAGGGACCGAGTGTACGTTGTGGAGATAGTCACCCGGTATTCCGGTAATTCCTTAGGACAATTCAATCAGGCTTCACGTAAAGGCTTCTGGCAAGCCGCCAGCGCCGCGCCGGCCGCCAGCAGCAACGCGGAATAAACCAGCCCGCGGGCGAGACCTGCGCCATCCGAGACCCAGCCGATCACCATCGGCCCGACGATCTGTCCGAACGCAAACACGATCGTGAATGCGCTGATGCCCTTGGCCCAGTGACTCACCGGCAAATTGTGGCGCACGAACGCCGTGGTCGACGCAACGGCCGAGAGAAACGTCGCGCCGAACAACACGCCGGAGACGAACGCCACCCAGGGTTGCGTGAACAACGCGGGCAGCAGCGTTGCCACCGCGAGCAACGCGTTGAGTATCGCGAGCGCATGCCCGCCACGCATCCGGTCGAGCAGACCGGACCACAGGCGCGCCGATACCACGGTCGCCACACCGAGCAACAGGTAGAAGCCGGTCACCACCGCCGCACTCATGCCCGCGTTGCGCAGCAGCGCGACGATGAACGTCATGTAGCCGATATAGCCGACACCGAACAATCCATAGCCCGCCAGCGCGAGGCTGAAACGCGGCCAGCGCGGCGCTTCGGCGGTATCGGCAGCATGTGCGGCGGACGAGCCAGGCGCATGAACCTTGTCGATCTTCCTGGCGGCGCCGACGGCAATCGCGGCAAATGCCGCACACGCCGCCGCGAGCGCGAACCACGCAAACTGCCAGCCATGCACGGCGTCGACAATCGTCAACGGCACCAGCACCGACGAGGCGACGATGCCCCAGCCGGTCCCGCCGTAATACAGGCCGAGCACCAATCCCGCCTCGTGCGGTCTCGCGGATGCAAGCCGCGCCGCAAGCACGCCGCCGCTGATGAAAATCGCCGCGCTGCTCACGCCGGTAACCACACGCAACGCGAGCAGCGAATGTGTGTCGGCCAGCAAACCGCTGATCGCCATCAGAAGCGCGGTGACCGCGCAGCCGGCGCCGAACAGTACACCGGCCGGCCAGCGGCGCGCGAGTTGCGGAAAGGCGAGCGCGCCCAGCAGATAGCCCAGCGCATTGGCGGTGTTCATCGCGCCAGCCTCGGCAAAGCTCCAGCCGAGGTCGAGTTTCATCGACGGCAACAGCAGCGCGTAGGCAAAACGGGCAAGGCCCAGCGCGATCGCGCTGCCTAACGACAGGCCAATGGCCAGCATCAAGGTAGGCAGGCGCTGCGCCGCTTCAATGGGGTGTGAGGTCGATGCGATGTCTCGAGTTTTTATTGGCATTGGCTAGCGTGGGTAGACAAGGATGCGCAGGCTTGCTGCGGCATTTCGCCATCATAGCCGGGGGCGCCTCGCGCGGTTGACCGTTAGTTGCAAGTATGAGCCCGGCATTCGGCTGCAAGCCCTCCGCACCACCCGCAGCGTGTGCCAATCCGCGATGCCATGCGCTGTCCAATTCACTTTCTAAATGCGAATGATTTGCATTTACTGGAAAATTGGCTCATCATACGGCCCATACCATCAGCCGAATACCAAAATCATGAGCACGCTCGATATCAGCCGTCCTGGAACCGCAAGCGAACGCACAGCAACCGCGCCTCAGTCCGCCGCCAGCGCCAAGGCGACGGCCGCGCTTGAGGTGCTGCTGTCGCGCCAGTCTCATTGGCCGCTCACCGAGCCGGGACCGGCAAGCACCGAGCTCGATCTGATTTTCGACGCTGCCTTGCGCGCGCCCGATCACGGCAATCTGCGGCCGTGGCGCTTCGTGACGATCCGCGGCGACGCACGCGACCAACTGGGCGACGTGCTGGTCGACCTCGCCTGCGCCCGTTCGCCCGGCGAGCCGCGCTCAGCGCATGCGCATCGGCGCCAGAAGGCATTCGCAGCGCCCCTCGTGATCGCGCTAGGCGCAGCGCTCTCGGCCCACTCGAAAGTGCCCGAAACCGAGCAGTTGCTGGCGGTTGGCGCCGCCACGATGAACATGCTGAATGCGATCCACGCGCTCGGCTACGGCGGCTTCTGGGCCACCGGACCAGACTGCTACGAACCCCAACTGCGCGAGGCGCTGGGCTTCGCGCCGAACGAGCAGCTAGTGGGATTCCTGTTTGTCGGCACGCCGAAAACGCCCGGCCAGGCACCGGCACGTCCGGCGCGCAGCGAGCACGTACGCGAATGGCTGCCGGCACAACCCGCAAAGACTTGAAGCACGCCCTGACGCAAATCCTGCGTCATCGCCTATCCGTCGCAAGCGACATGCGCTGGCCTGCGACGCGGCTCTCATCCGATCAGGCCGGCGCGACTCATTGGACCGTGTCCATTCAGGAGCATCGATGAACTTCCGCTCTCAATACAGCAGCCGTCCCGAACTGGTCGACGACCACGTGGCGGACACCGCCAATGCACCCGATCGCACGGTCCTCAGCGCAGTACGCACGTGGCTGCGGCCAGCGTGCGAAACGGCGCGCGGCGGCGTGCACTGGCGCGACATCCTGAGCGGCGTGGGACTGCGGCAGGACGGCATCGAACATTTCGATCTGCTGATGCGTTCGCTGATGCACGTGTCCTATCGCCCGCTCGACATGCGATGCCGCTGCGCCAGCGATCTCGGCAAGGACGAAGCCGTGATTCTGCAAACCATCGCGCTGCTGCAAAAAACGCACAGCGGCGCGGCCTTGCGCATGCTGAACGAATGGCTGCCGGCGCCGGCTGTCAGTGGTGTGTTGAAGCTGATTCGCTGGTTCGCCATCGACCTGCTCGACGCCGGAGTCGAACTCGACGTGCAAGCGCGCCGCGTCACGTATATGCATTGAGGGCCCAAGCGTATGCCGATGGAACTCGCTTATCGCACGTCCTCGCATGGGCGCGACAGCATCGAGCCGCAGACGGCGAACCGCGCCAACGTCCTGCACGCCGATCAACCGGCTCGAAGCACCCACGCTATCGTCCATGCCGTCGCGCCGGAATTCGTCTCGCATCCGCTGACGCGCCACTATCCGGCCAGTGTCGCCGCGCCGCGCGCGGGTGAATTGCAGATGTGGCGGTTTCGCTGCGAGTGGCTGCCGGTGCCGGTCCAGGAAGGCGAAGCGTGGCTCTCGAAGGTCGAGCGCGAACGTGCACGGCTTCATCCGAACTCGGCGCTGCGCAAACGCTTTATCAGCGCGCGCGTGGTGACACGCTGGATCGTCGCCAATCTGTTCGACTGCGAACCGCAGGCCGTCGATTTGCAGGACGACGGCCATGAAAAACTGCGCGCGCGCCATCCGCATGACGGTCGAGGCATCACAATCGATATCGCATACGCCGGCATCTGGATCGTGATCGGCATTGCATCGGCCACGCTCGGTCTGAGCGTCGTCGTCCCCTCGCCCGGCGCCACGCCCGACGATACGCCGGAAGGCTCACGCCGACGCGCGCGTTACGGCAGCTTGTGCAATGCGTTGCGCTATGCGCCCGTCGATCTCGACCTGGATCTGCTGTCGAGCGATACCGCCGTCGGCGCGTTCGATCTGGCGGAGCATGGCCGCTGGCATGTGCTCGATTTACCGATGTCGGGCAAGATTCGCGCGGCAGTTGCACTCGCGCAGCCCGTCACGCGGGTGCAGGCGATTGGATGGCCGAAAGCGATGGTGTTTGGCGAACCCGGCAAGTAGACGCCTGGCGCCACGCACGCCTCGTATTACGCGAACGTTTTCGTCGACCACGCCACGCAGGCGATATAGCCTTCCGGCGCCGCGATCCAATGCGCGGCAAGCTCGCGCATGTCGTCGGGAATCTGCTTGCGTAGCGTCACTTGAAGACCGTCGCGCGGCAGCACCGTGAGATGCTGCAAGCCACGCGTGATGCCCACGCCCGTTGTTTTGACGAGCGCTTCTTTCGCGACCCATGCGTCGTAAAACGCACTGATCTGCTGTGCGGCGTCCAGCCGCTCGATCCATGCCGCCTCGCTCGTGTCGAGCGTCAGCGATACGATCGAACGCCAATCGAAGGTATCGCTGCATTGCTCGATATCGACGCCGACACGCTGGCGCGGCGACATCGCGATCAGTCCGTGCGCACCCGCATGCGAGACGTTGAAGTCGCAGGCGTTGGAATCGGCGAGACAGGGACGGCGGTTTTCATCGAGCCTGAATCGGACGGCGTGTGCGGTCATGCCGAGATGTCGCGCGAGTTGCTCGCGCAACGCCACACGCACGGTGGCAAAACGCAGCGCGTCTTCGTGGCGGTGAAAGTTGCCGGCTCGCGTGCGTTCGTCGCTGCTAAGCGCGGCGAACGCGGCATCTTCCAACGATGCTTCGAAAGCGAAATCGACCCGCCACAACGAAACGTCGGATGGGCCTTCATGCGGTAGTGGAACAGGTTCGATTGAATACATCGCGAGGATTCGGACGTTGGACGCGCACAAGCAAGAGACTTTACGCGACTCTACCCGATATGACGTTCAAACCGGCTCTATCTCCTACTCCGAACAGGCGTTCGCAAAGCGGCGACATTCAACGATGGTTGTGGCACCCTCTTCTTTCGCGCCCCTCCAATCGCACCGGACCCGGCGGCCCGCAGGATGCGGCGGAAAGTGGCGCATTCCATATGGCTCGGTGCGGGACAGGCAGCAGCGTGCCGTAGGCCATCGCGCATGGCGGTCAGTTGGCGGATTGTCCTGTCGAGTTCGTCTGCCTTCATCACCAGCATCTGCCGGTCGATGCGCGGCTGCCCGTCCGGCGCAAACATTTGCGCAATCTCTTCCAGCGAAAATCCCGAAGCGCGTCCCAGCGCGATCAGTGCCAGCCGGTCCAGCACGTCCCCGTCGAACAGGCGGCGCAACCCGCGTCTGCCGGTAGACGCAATCAGCCCCTTTTCCTCATAGAATCGCAGTGTCGATGCAGGAATACCGGATTGCTGCGCCACCTCGGCGATGTCTAGCCTGATCATCCCTTGACCTCAAGTCGACTTGAACTTGCATAGTGTAGCTTCCGCTCCCGGGGAGCAAACACAGGACAACGACCATGGATGCCAATCACCCGAACGCAAGTACACAGGCAGCGCTTTGGAACGGCAGCTCAGGCCGCGCGTGGGTGGCCGAGCAGCAGGTGCTCGACCAGATGTTCAAGCCGCTCGAAGATCTGCTCGTCGACGGCATCCGCGCCGGGTCCGCAACGCGAGTACTCGACGTCGGCTGCGGCACGGGCAGCACGACCCTGACTGCCTCAAGGCGGCTGGGTGCGAAGGCCCATTGCATCGGCGCCGACATTTCAGCACCGATGATCGAGGTCGCCCGAACGCGCGCGGAACAGGAGCGCTCGACGGCAAGCTTCATCTGTGCCGACGCGCAGACCTACGCCTTCGAGCCGGCGTGCTTCGACTGGATCATGTCGCGCCTGGGCGTGATGTTCTTCGACGATCCGGTCGCAGCCTTCGCGAATCTGCGGCGCGCCGCCAGCGATCGCGCCGAACTACGCTGCATTGCCTGGCGGAGTGCCGCGGACAATCCGTTCATGAGTACCGCCGAGCGCGCCGCCGCGCCGCTGTTGCCGAGTCTGCCCGTTCGCCAGCCGGGTGCGCCTGGACAGTTTGCCTTCGCCGACCGGAACAAGGTGTCATCCATTCTGGAGGCGAGCGGATGGACCGGGATCGACATCCAGCCACTCGACGTGGAGTGCGCGTTTCCGGAGAACGAACTGATCGGCTATTTCACCCGGCTTGGCCCCGTCGGTTTGAGCCTTCAAACGGCAGACGAGCCGACTCGCGCCCGAGTGATCGAAACGGTTCGCGCCGCCTTCGACCCCTACGTGCACGGCACCGAAGTTCGCTACACGGCGGCCTGCTGGATGATCAACGGCCGCGCGCCATCCGCCTGACCGGCGCCTCGCAAGGGACGCCCTTAGACGCGCTTCATTTCCTTCGGTACGCCGAGCAGCAACGCCACGCCGCTGGCGAACAATAGCGCGGTCAGCAGATACAGCGCGTTATCCATGCTGCCGGTGTGCGTCTTGATCAGACCGATCACCCACGGGCTGACAATCCCGCTCGTAATGCCGATGCTGCTGATCAGCGCAATCCCCGCGGCGGCAGCCGCGCCGGACAGATAACCCGACGGCACGGTCCAGAAAATCGGCAACGCGGCGAAGATCAGTACGGCAGCCACCGAGAGAATCGCGAGCATCGCCGGAAAGCTGCTCAGATGAAGTGTCAGAAGCGAGAGCGCGATACCGCCGCCGATCGTGCAAACCGCGAAGTGCCGGCGTCGTTCGCCACGGCGGTCCGAGTGACGCGCAATCAGAATCAGGCCCACTGCGCCGACGGCATTCGGAATCACGGTGTACAGGCTGATCGCCAGCACATCGTGAACGCCGAAGTCGCGAATCATCAACGGCATCCAGAAATTCAGCGTCAGCGACGCACAGGTGAGCGAGAAGTAGATGAACGCAAACAGATACACCCGAGGATTGCGCAGCGCTTGCATGACAGAGCGCGATGAATGTGCGTCCGAATGTGCGTCCGAATGTGCGTCGAATGCCGCGCGGCGATCTTCATCGCGCTGCGCGATCAGTTGCGCCTTTTCTGCGGCGGTGAGCCAGCTTGCCTGCTGCGGGCCGTCGAGCAGATAAAACGCGGCGAGCAAGCCAAGTACGATGGCCGGCGCGCCTTCGATCACGAACATCCACTGCCAGCCGAACAGCCCCATCACGCCGCCCATATCGCGCATGATCCAGCCGGACACCAAGCCGCCGAGCACACCCGCCACCGCGACGCCCGCGAAGAAAATCGACAGAACGGCCGCGCGCCGCCGCGCCGGGTACCAGTAGGTCAGATACAGCACGATGCCGGGAAAGAAACCCGCTTCGAACACGCCGAGCATGAAACGCAGCACGTAAAAGTGCATGGGCTTCGACACCAGCATCATGCCGACCGACGCGATGCCCCACAGCAGCATGATCCGCGTGAACGTTCGGCGCGCGCCAAAACGCGCCAGCAACATGTTGCTCGGCACCTCGCACAGCACGTAGCCGATGTAAAAAACCGCCGCCCCCAAACCGTACATAGCGTCACTGAAACCGAGGTCGTGCTTCATCTGCAATTGCGCGAAGCCGATATTGATGCGATCGAGAAACGACACCACGTAACACAGGAATAGAAACGGAATAATCCGCATCGAGACCTTGCGATACAACAAGTCGTCCTGCACAGCAGCGGATACGCCCGGTGCGAGCGTGGGGGCGAGGGATTGGCTCATCGATTATCTCCAAACGTGAGGGTCCAACGGACCCGCTGGGTCCGGCGTCTCGATGCGCCGCGTTGTCTGTTTGCTACGGGAACGGAACGGCATGCGGCGCTATAGGTACGCCACTTGCCATGGTGAATTGCGCGTGGCTCGAACGGCCACGCGCGTAAGCGTTTTAATTACTGCGGCCTGCCGTCACTCGTGCTCAGGCGGCCAGTGAATGCGTTGGTGCGCCTTGCAGCGAAACATCAACCACGCCTGCACGTGCGTGCCGCATCGCTTCAAGCAACGTCAAGTGATCGCCGATATGGTTGGCCAGCAACAGGATCAGTTGCGCATTGGCCGACTGACTCTGCGCGTCGTCCAGATCGCGATGCATGTCGATCAGCGCCTCGTAGAAATCGTCGGGGCGGGCGAGATTGGGTTGCGTGTTCAATGCCATGACTGTCTCCTGCTATTTTCTTTTGCCGGTGCGCTGCGGGTGCCCTGCTTCAGGCCGTACCTTCCACGCACAACGCCCGCTTCAATGCGCCTTGTACAAAGCTCACGTCCAGTTGCCGACGACGCGCGCAGACGTGTTGATCGGGGCGGATCAGATAGAACGTGCCGGGTTGGCCGTCATAACGTGCGGCGACAAGACCGTCGACGTCATGCACCACCTTGACATCCGAAGCCAACGCGATCTGTGCATCGCCACTCGTCACCACAACGAGCTTCAGCGGAACCGGCCCGCTTCGCAATGCGTCCAGCGCAGCTTGCGTCGACTGATCCATACCTTGCGAGCCGCAGAACAGCACGCCCGTAAATTGCTGGCCGAGTTGCTGTAACAGCCATGCAGGTTGCCCGTCTGCACGAACCGGTGCATCGACGCACGATGCGCCCGGCACCATCGGACCTTCAAAGCTCTCGCTGTCCAGTGTATTCAACGGAGAATCACGCAGCACCGCCGGCACAGACAGCCGGCCGCTATTCGTCAACTGCCGCGCGAACGGGTGGTGCCGTGCGAGCTTCAGCACCGCATCGCGGAACACGCGGCTCACGGGGCTCTTCGGCGTGATGAAATCGGTCGAGCGCGTGGAATTGCGGATGTTTTCATCCGCGGCGAATTCGCGCTCGCTTGCATACGTGTCGAGCAGCGTATCGGACGCTTTACCGTCGAGCACCATCGCCAGTTTCCATGCGAGGTTCTCCGCATCCTGCACGCCGCTATTCGCGCCGCGCGCGCCGAACGGCGACACGCCATGCGCGGAATCGCCCGCGAACAACACGTTGCCGTGCCGGAACCGATCCATGCGCAAACACGAAAACGTATAGACGCTGACCCATTCCAGCTCGAACTTCGCGTCCGGTCCAAGCAACGCGCGCACACGCGGCATCACCCGTTCCGGTGTTTTCTCAAGCACCGGATCGGCGTCCCAGCCCAACTGGAAATCGATTCGCCACACGTTGTCCGGCTGGCGATGCAACAGCACCGATTGATTCGGATGGAACGGCGGATCGAACCAGAACCAGCGTTCAGTTGGAAACTCCGCTTCCATCTTCACGTCGGCGATCAGGAAACGGTCTTTGAAAGTGACGCCCTTGCTGTCGAGTCCCATCAGATTGCGCATCGGACTGCGCGAACCGTCGGCGGCCACTACATAGCGGCCGCATAACGGGTATTGACCATCGGGCGTGTCGATCGTCAGCGTTACGCTGGCGTCCTGCGTGCCTGGTGTGCCGCTCTGCTGCACGCCGACCACCTTGCTCCTCCAGCGAATCTCGAGATTCGGCATCTCCTGCGCGCGTTCGAGCAGAAAACCTTCGACGTAGTACTGCTGCAGATTGATGAACGCGGGCCGATGATGACCCGCCTCCGGCTGCAGATTGAACGTGTACACCAGTTCATCTTTCAGGAACACCTTGCCGACATTCCAGCTAATGCCCTTGTCCACCATGCGCTGCCCGCAGCCGAGCCGATCGAAGATATCGAGCGACCGCTTCGAAAAGCAGATCGCCCGCGATCCGGTGGACAACGAACAATCGTCGTCGACCAGTACGACCGGCACGCCCTGCTGCGCGATATCGATCGCGGTAGCGAGGCCCACCGGCCCCGCGCCGACCACGATCACGGGATAACCCGCCTGCTCCGCGCCGCTTTGCTCGCGGCACGGCCGATACTCGAACGACAGCGTCTGGTAGTTGATGCTCATCTTGTGTCTCCGTCCTTCTCTTCTCTGCTCTGCTTGACGCTTTCCGGCGTTTCTATGCGGTGGTCAGATTTTCAATCAGGCTTGCAGTGCGTCCCACATTTCCTTGTCCCGTTGCGCGGTCCAGATGCGCGGATGCGTGATGCCGCTCGCTTCGTCGAACGCACGCGAAACGTCGAACGGCAGGCAATGCTCATAGATGAACACGTGGCCGAACTTCGGGTCCATTGCCTTGCGCGTATGCGCCATCGCGGCTTTCAGATCGAGCTTCTGTTCGACGGCTTCACGGCCTTGCTGGAGCAGCGTGGTCACGAAGTCTTTCGTGTAATCGAGGCCCTTGTTGACGTCTTCCGGCGTGGTCAATGCAGGACCGCGGCCCGGCACCAGCTTCTCGGCCTTCAGCGCGCGCAGCGCTTCGAGCGTGGCCGGCCATTGTTCGAGTTGAGCGTCGCCGCAATAGCAGGCTGCGTCGTATTCAACCAGGTCGCCGGAGAACAGCACCTTCTGCGACGGCAGCCACACCACCGTATCGCCCTTCGTATGACCGGCGCCCAGATGCGCGATACGCACTTCCAGCTTGCCGAGGAACAGCGTCATTTCTTTTTCGAACACCAGCGTGGGCCACGTCAGACCCGGCACGGTTTCAACGCCGGCGAACAGACGCGGGAAGCGTTCGATTTCCGACTTCATGTCCGCTTCGCCGCGCTCGACGATCATCTCGTAGGTGCCGCGGCTCGCGATCACTTCCTGCGCGCCCTCTTCGAAATACGCCGACGCACCCAGCACGCGCACCGCGTGGTAGTGCGACAGCACGACGTACTTGATCGGTTTGTCGGTGACGCTGCGAATCTTCGCGATGAGGTCTTGCGCCATGGCCGGCGTGGCGGTGGTGTCGACGATCAGCACGCCGTCGTCGCCGATGATCACGCCCGAGTTCGGATCGCCTTCAGCGGTGTACGCGTAAGCGTTCTCGGACAGCTTGGTCCAAGTGACTTTCTTGACTTCCAGGTCTGCCTGGGATGCGAATGCCTTTGCCATGCTTGTCTCCCTCAAAAGTGGAATGTGAGGCGAGACGGCCGGCTGCGCGTACGGATTTCAGATGCGCGGGCTGACTGTATTGGGGGTTGTCTCGCCCCGTTTTGACTCTGTGACTGCACCGGTATGTCGGGGTGAATGCATCTTATGGCCGTGCCAGTTTATTTGTCAATAGCGAAATGTATCGCTATACGCAAATCTCGGAGCGTCTAAGATAAGGACAGGATGGCGCGGGCTTTCGCACGGGGCATCGGCTAACATGGACCCTTTTTACGGACGAGCGCGGGTGTGAGCACAGCAGCGAAATCGGCCGCCGGCAAGGGCGCGGGCGGCAGCGAGACGGCAGACGGCGGCAAGACGCAGCGCGGAATTCAGAGCGTCGAAGTGGGCGGCCGCGTGTTGCTGGCGCTCGCGCAGGCGCGCAGTCCGCTCGCTTTGTCCGATCTCGCCGCCGCCGCGCAGATTGCGCCGGGGCAGGCGCACGCCTATCTGGTTAGCTTGAGCCGCTTAGGTCTGATCAAACGCGACGAATTGTCGGGCCGTTATGAACCCGGTCCGTTGTCGTTGCGGCTTGGCTTGATGCATCTGGAGAACCAGCCGGCGTTTCGCGCCGCCGTGCCGCGCGTGGCGGCGTTGGCCGAGGCAATCGGGTTTAGCGTCGCGATCTGTATTGCCGGGCCGCAGGGGCCGACCATCGTCCGCTATGAACATGCGGGCTTTCCGCTGCATGTGAATCTGCATGTGGGCACGGTGATGTCGCTGCCGGCCACGTCGACGGGGCGCGTGTTTTGCGCCTATCTGCCACGCGAAGCGCTGGCGGCGATGTGGGCGAATCAGTCGGGCTCGCGCGATAGCGCCATGACGCCATCTGGCGACAGCGCCGCGTTCGAGGCCGCTTTGAACGACATCCGTGCGCGCGGACTCGCATTCAGCGTTGACGCGCCGAGTCCGGGCATCAGCAGTTTGAGCGCGCCGGTGCTCGATGCCAGCGGCCACTTGTGCCTCGCGCTGACGGTGATCGGCTCGACCGGCGCGATCGACGTCACCGCCCAGGGTCCGACGGCTCGCGCACTGCTTGCTGCCGCTCATGACATTGGCGCTGAACTGGCGGCCGCGCCTTCTTTGCTGGCTTCTTCCGCATCGTGACCGATTCCTTCGACACCGCTTACACAGGCACCGGCGCTTCTGCTGCGTCGGCCGCTTCCGCCGATGCGAAACCGCAGCGCGGCATCCAGTCGCTCGATAGCACCGGCGAGTTGCTTGGCGCGCTGGTAGCAGCCGCGCGGCCCTTGAGCCTGCGCGATCTTGCGGCTTTAGCCGGCATGCCGCCGGCTAAAGCGTTTCCGCATCTGGTGAGTCTGCTCAAGATCGGCTTGCTGAATCGCGATGCCGCTGGTTGCTTCGAAGCCGGGCCTTTAGCACTGGAGCTTGGCTTGATCGGCTTGCAGCGTTTGTCGCCCACGCGGGAAGCCGAACCGGAAGTGGTCGAACTGGCGGCGTCGACGGGAATGAGCGTCGCGATGGCGGTGCTTGGGCCACTCGGGCCGACCGTCGTGCGCCTGGAAGAATCAGCGCGGCCGCTGCATGTGAGCTTGCGGGTCGGCACGGTGATGTCGCTGGTGAATACCGCTATCGGGCGCGTGTTTGCTGCTCACGTCGCGGACGATGTGCGCCACGGCCTGCTGGCGCAAGATCATTTGCGGCTGGCGGGCGCCGAGGCGGAGGAGACAAAGGCCTACACCCAACGCCTCGCGCAAATCCGCGCGGACGGCATCGACACCGCACTGAGCCGGCCGGTGCCAGGCATCGACACCCTGGCTGCGCCGGTGCTGGACCATACCGGCAGCATCTGCCTGGTGCTCGCGGTGATGGGGCCGAGCGGCAGCTTCGACAGCGAACTCGCGGGCGGCCCCGCGCAGACTTTGCGCGCCGCCACCCTGAGGCTGTCGCGGCGCTTTGGGTGGATGACGGCGGCAGGCGGGGCCTGAAAACACGATCACTTGCCATTGGCGTCGGTACGCTGCGCTCGCCCCCTCCGATAGCGCCACACCCCCACGCCGATCACACCTACGGCGATCAGCAACCCGATCAACGCCACCGGTTTCTTATTACGCCCTGCATCGCGCTTCACGTCGCGCCAGGCCTGCGTATAAGTGAACGTCGCCGCGGCCCGGAAATCCGGCGCCGGGCACAGCGTGCCGAACGGGCCGCCGAAATCCACGTAAGCCCCCTCTTTGACATAGCGCTGATAAAACGCGAGCGAGCGCGACGGATCGTCGTTGTGCGTCCAGTCCGTCCCACGGCAAAGCACGGCGGCGAATGCCTGCGAACGCGGCGGCAAGCCGTCCGCCGCTTTGGCGATGTAGTCGGCGGCGATGTCGCGGTAGTGAAAACGCACCAACGGTTTGCTCTCGCTGGCCGCGTAGCGGCGCTTCTCGTCAGCAGTCACGAACGGTCCGGCCAGATCCGCCTCCGCGCGCGCCGCCGGCGTATCCGGCGTATCCGGTGTCGCGGCCGCGCCGGCATCTGAAGTGCGATTCACTCGTGCACCGATCACACCTGAACGTCCCGATCCGCCCGCGAACGCACCGTCGACATCGCGATAGTCCGGTCCTTGCTCATAACCCATCAACTCCATGCCCTGCTGCTTCGCGAGCGTCGCCGCGTCGAACCAGCCATGCGCGCGGTTCGCACCCAGCCATGCATGCTGCGCCTCGTCCAGCGCGGCCGCATAGTCACGCGCGAGCTTGCGAAGCTGCAATTGCTTGCGGGTCGTCTGGCCGCCTTCCCAACTGAAGGTGCTGTAGCGCGGGTCGTTGTCGGCGGGAAAATACGGCAGCGCATCGTCAATCCGGCCATCGCGCACTAGACGGCGCGCGAGCAGATAACGCAATGAATCGGCGGTGGTCTGGGGCAACGCAGAGTAGGCATCCGCACTCGCATTGGACGCCGGCACAGGAGGCACCGCCGATGCCGGTACGCGCGAGTCGACGAAGTGCTTCAGTTCGTCCGTGGTGAGCACGCGCTCGGCGATATAGGCCATGTCGCTGCCGTAGGCGACTTCGGAGACGGAGTCGTCGTCCAGGCCCGTCTTGTCCTGTCGGGATGCCGCGTCGAACAGATAGCCGAGCGCCTCGATATATTGGCCGCGCGATAGCGTCAACACCGCTTGCTCGCCTTTAATCAACAGCGCACCGGCCGGTTCGACGCTCGAATCGGCGGTGGGAAATGCTTTGGAGGCCTGCGCATAGGCCTGCACGGCAGCCGCCGTATCGCCGCGGCGCAAGGCCAATTTCGCGCTCACCCAGCTAGCGAGCGCGCTATGTTCACGCGCCGCCAGCGCACCGGCGAAATCGTAGCGGCCGACACGATACGCCAGCGCGGCGAGGCGGTCGGCGCCCGCCACATGATCGATGCCCCGTTGCCGAATCGCCTCGACCAGCGACACCAACGCCGGGTTGGATCTGATGCCCTTGTCGCCGCGAGCGGCATCGGCATAGCCGGTCGGGCCGTAACTGTTGTCGTAGCCGCCGTAGTATTCGAACGCGCTCGCCGGTTGATCGTTGACGATGTCGCCTTCACGCGCGAGCGCATACGCAACCAGCAAACGTTGCGCGAGCGGATCGTCGATCAGTGACGCGACGCGCGCCTTCCGCTCCAGCGCCCACGCTGCGATAAAGCGCAGAGATTGCAGGCCGCTATTGCCACCGCGTGCAGCCTCCTGCGCGTACAGGTTGATCGCCTGCTTGAGATCCGCCGGCGCAATCGCCGCCGCGCACGGCGTGCTGTTCAGGAAGCTGCGGTAGTCGCATTGCTTGCCGGTTTGTTTGTCCTGCAGATAGGTGAGCGCTTCGTCGCCAAAACTGGCTACCGCCAGACCTTCGGGATCGGGGGCTCCGTTGGCTGCGAGCGTGCGCGGTTTCGCGTAAGCGGCCGGCAGTGCGGCCGTGAGGGCCGCGCACGCGTCGCCGCTCGTGCAGTCGTCCGCCCGTGCCTGGGCGATCGCCGCGAGTTCGGTTGCCGCGGCTACCGCACGTGGGGCGCCGGTTGCAGCAGGCAACGCGAGAACCGCATCGAGCCGGGTAGCCGCGCGGCTGAGTAGCGCTTCGCGTGCAGCGCAGGTGGACTGGGCGGCTGTGGTGTCTGCTGCATGGGTCGCGGGCGAAGCGCCGGATGCGCCTGCATCAGCGGCGGCTGGATTTGCGCTGGATGCGGGCGCATCCGGCGCCGCACTTGCCTCGCTCGTGCAGGCCGCCAGCGCGTGGCCGAAATCGACGTCCGCGGCTGCAAAGAGCCGTTGCGCCTCCGGCACGCTCGCTCCCATTGCGTAGGCGGTGTCGCCATCCGCGGCCTTGGCCATCGCGGCCAGCGTGGCGATCTGTTCGGGCGAGAGGCCCGCCGACATCGCTTTGGCAGGATCGACCGGTTGCTGCCCCGCCGGAACGTGTACGGCTTCAGGCGCGAACAGATGATCGGCAGGCGTCACGAGATGCGAAACCTCATACGCAAACGAATTGTTCGGCGTACCGGATAGCGTGCCCGCGCGATTGTCGAGCAATTGCAGCGGAAAAAACGGTCCGCACGCATGGACGATAACCGCGCCGACCAACAACGCAACCCCGCCACCGAGCGCAAGATATTTACGGTTCAACATGAACAGAGACCTTTTTGTTATCGACTTCGCCGCAGCGAAGCCAGCCGATATCGCGGCGCATACCCGCGCGCAGCAAACCGGGTTGAACGCGACGCAGCAGCATGCCGCGCGCGTCGTAGTCGAGGGCGTAGCCGTTGATACCATCGGCGGCTGCGCATGAGGCATCGGCGCGCACGGTCGCGGGCAACGGTGCGTCGGTGTTGCCGCCGCTGACGAGCGAGACGTCGAAGAGACCCGGCTGCTGCGCGCTTGGGCGCACGTCGGCGGCAATCGCGGACGTCAGCGGTGCGCGCGTGAGCACGGCACGCCAGGTGGCTAGACTCCATGCGCGTTCGTCCGCATCGGTGGGTAGACGGAACCAGACGATGCCCTTGAGTCCCGGCAACGCATCGCGTTCGATCCGCGCGACAAAAGCGCTGATGTGCTCGGGTTGCGCGACAAGTTCATGCACGACGCCCTGGGTCGAGCCGTTGGCGAGCAACATCGGCCGCTCGCTTTCGATGCCGGCCACGCGGCCGTCGTCGCCCCATGTCACGCGCGAGCCGTAAGTCGGCAACGCGACGCGCCACGGACGCCGGGTGCGTGGCGCGAATTCGCGCAGCCATGCGCGCGCTTGCGCCGGATCGAACAGCCCGCGCACCGGATTCATGACCGCGTGCACCTGCAGGATGGATTCGTCGGCTTGGGCCAGCAGCGCGTCGAGCGCGGGGCTGTCGAGCCAGGTGGGCAGCGCGGTGATCGTCAGTTTGACGGTGGGATCGAGTTGCGCGCGTAGAGCGGCAAGAAAGCGCGCATAGCCGGCGAGCCTGGACGTCGCGCAGTCGTGATCGATTTCAATCGCCGCGAGCGGGATGCCATGCTGCTTCCAGTCCGCCGCGAGCTTGACGATGCGCGCGACCGGCAACGTGTTCAGATCGTCGAGTTGGCCGTCGATCCGGACGACCGCGCTTACAGGCGCGTGGATTGCGGCGAGGATCGTCCAATCGGGCGAGACGACGGTCCAATCATCTTTGCTGTCTTTCTCCGCGGCCAGCACATGCCACGTCTGGACGAAAGCGCGGCTTTGTTCGAGCGCCGACGCAACGGCCGGCGCCCATTTACGCTGCCAGAGATAGGCGTCGTTCGGCAACGGTGCGGGCGGCTTGCTGCAAGCGCCGACGAACGTCAGCATCAGCGTCAACGCCAGCAGCGACACGGCGCAAGCGGCGAGCGCGCCACGCACTCGCCGCCGCCACGGCGCTGCACTGCCGTCATTCATAGTGCAAGGCTTTGGGCACGCGATAAGCGGTGCCGTCGTATTCGAGCGTCGTGGTAGTGCGCTTTAACGAACGATCGGTCGATACGCAGTCCTGGCTCGTCTGCTTGCTGACGGTTTCCTTCGCGGTTTCGCCGACGCGCAACGTCGCATAGCCCGCACTGTTGGCCGGACCGAGGGCGAGCGTGCGTGTGATCGCCGAGAACGTGCCGGCGCAATTGCCGTCCCATTCGCCGGTGTTGTTCTCGACGGCCAGATCGTCGACCACGCGGCGCAGCGTGTGGCCGTCCAGCACATACAGGCTCAACGCCTGAGCCTCGTACGGATTGACGCGCGACGCACCCTCGTAAGTCACGCGAACGCCGAATGCGCGCAATTGCGGGGTGAGTTGATAGCGGGCGGTGTCCAGGTCGATCTGACTGAAGCGGATCGCGTCCGAACTGATCGCAGCCGCTTCATAGGTATGCGCGATGATGGCACCCGACTTGCTGTCGGCGACCAGCACTTCGACGTCGTACTCGCCTTCGTCGTCGGTGTTGCCCGCTTTCGGCAGTGGCTGCACGGCCAGCGTCAGTGAAGGGTCAGCAGGCCAGACCTTGCACGCCGCGTGCTCGGTGTCGAGTTGCCGGCCGGGGTGCAAGGTTTTCATCCACGTGGACAGATGCGACTGGCAGTCGGCGGTGGCGTCAGTACCGGCGTGAGCGAACAGGGGCAGGCACAACAGGGCCGACGTGATGAGTTTTTTCATTTTCCCTTCGGGGTATCTTTGGCAATGCGATTTTTCCAATGCGTGGTGCATTGGCGGATTCGGCCAGTCCGGCGGATTTTATGGTGCGCGCCGTTCGTTGTAAAACGATGACGCGAAAACGATGCCACGCTGTCAATATCCTGTTGACTCGGCCCCAAGGGCCAACCTCATGATGCGAGTGGTCAGCAAACACAGAGGTGACTCATGCGTTGTTCCACCCCCTATCTGAATGCGTCCGAAGCGGCGCGGCGGCTCGGTGTCTCGACCAAGGCCTTGCGGCTCTATGAGCAGCGCGGCCTGGTGACGCCGTCACGCACGCTCGCCGGGTATCGCACGTATGGTCCCGCCGAGATGGCGCGTGCAGCGGAAATCGTGTCCCTGCGAGCGCTTGGCCTTAGCCTCGCCCAGGTGACCCAGGTGCTGGAAGGCGACCCGCGAAGCCTGGAGCCCGCCTTGGCCACGCACGAAGCGAAGCTCGAGGCCGGCATTCGTCAGCTCGTGGATACGATCGCCAAGGTCAGGGGGCTTCGGGCAGGTCTCGCCAAGGGTCAGGCGCCGGCCGATGGAGAACTGGCGCGTCTGCTCAATCCTGGCGCGGAATTCGGCACAGCCTTCGATCTCCCCTGGCCGTGGGGTGGCGAACGGTTCGAACTTCGCGAGATCCGGCCGCTGAACTACATCATCGGCCCGTTGGGAAGCGGCAAGACGCGGCTGGCGAGCTGCCTGGCGGAGAAGCTGCCGAATGCCGCCTTCCTCGGCCTCGACCGGATACACGATGGCCATGCTGCGACCGTAGCGCGTCTGGAAACGGATGCCGCGCTCAAATCGCGCGTGGATCGGACGCTGGCGTGGCTCGTCGACGAAGGTGCGTCTGAATCGGAAGCACTCATCGCCCTGCTCGCCGGACTGGAATCCGAAGGGCCTGCCGTGCTTGTGGTCGACATGGTGGAGCAAGGGCTGGATCAGGCCACGCAGGAGGCGTTAATCGCCTGTCTGCGTCAACTCGCCAAAGCAGGCGGCCGCCCGCTATTTCTGATGACGCGCTCTTCGGCGATCCTGGATCTGACTGCAATCGGCCCGGATGAATCGATTATTCTGTGCCCGGCCAATCACAGCCCGCCCACGCTCGTCGCCCCTTATCCAGGCACGCCGGGATACGAGGCCGTTGCAACCTGTTTAGCGTCACCGGAAGTTCGCGCTCGCACGGCGGGGATGATCGCCTGGCGGCCTCAAGCAGCGTGATGCTTCAGGCATGCTTCAGGCGTTCGTCGCAGGGCTCCGGAAGCGGACTAACCGGATCAGTCCCCCGCCGCCTCCGGCTCATGCGACGACAACCGCGCCTTCGCGTGCCGCATCTTTTCGAGGGTTTTCGGCCGCGCCTTCAACGCGACGCCGATCGCCAGCGCATCCATGATGCACAGATGCACCAGCCGCGACACGCCTGGCGTATTCGGATCGATCGGACTCGGCACGCGCAGCAGCAACGGAATATCCACCAGCCACGCCAGCCGCGAGCCGACATTAGTCAGCGCAATCGTGGTCGCGCCACGCTCCTTGGCGATCTGAATGCTTTCGTTCACTTCGACGCTGCGGCCCGAGTGTGAAATCGCAAACGCCACATCGCCCGGCTCCATCAGACCCGCGTAGAGACGTTGCAAATGACCGTCGGTAAACGCGGTAGCCGCGATATCCAGCCGCAAGAACCTCAACGCCGCATCTTGCGCGACAAGTCCCGACCCCGAACCCACGCCGAAGAAGAACACCCGCCCCGCGCTCGACAACGCCGCAACCGCGCTCTCGAACACGGCCGGGTCCAGTGCACCACACGCATGGGTAATCCCGTCGACGGCGGCTTCACCTACTTTGTCCATCAACGTGCGCACATCGTCGTCACGCGCCACCGCGGTCGACGCATACGGCACCCCGCCCGCCACGCTTTGCGCCAATTGCATCTTGAAGTCACGCAGGCCATGCGCGCCGATCGCGCGGCAGAAGCGCGTGACGGAAGGCTCGGACACGTCCGCGCGCTGCGCAAGCTCGGTGATGCTCGCGCGCATCGCAAAGTCGACGTCGCTCAGCACCATGTCGGCAACTTTGCGCTCGGCGGGCCGCAAATTGGCCAGTGCGCCGCGGATGTGGGGAATCAAGTTCGGTGCGGACACCCGGTGTTCCTTAAGGGTTAAATGAATCCGCGTCGCGTCGCAGCTTCAATCCTTCAATCAGCTTGAATCGACTTCAAGCGGCAACACGCGGTTCAGACCAGCCTGCGTCCACTCTCCGTATCGAACAGATGAATATGGCCGGCCGGCAGACGCAGCGTGACCCGCTGGCCGGGCTCGACTTTCGAGCGCTGGCGAGTCGTCACGCACCACGTGCTGCCGCCTATTTTCCCGTACAAGTGGGTTTCGGCGCCAGTCGGCTCGACCACTTCGACTTCCATCGTGGCGTCCGGCTTGTCAGCCATGGTTTCGATATGTTCGGGACGGATACCGAGTGTGACCTTCGCGCCGGGCGCCGCCGACGCCGGCGCGCCTTCCAGCACGATCTCGCCACCGTCGCTGAGTTTCAACGCCAGGCCGTGCCCTTCCGTCCGATTGACCAGCACCCCTTCCGCGAAATTCATCGACGGCGAGCCGAGAAAACTCGCCACGAAGAGGTTTGCCGGATGATCGTACAGTTCCAGCGGACGACCGATCTGCTCGATCCGTCCCGCGTTCATCACGACGATGCGGTCGGCCATCGTCATCGCTTCGATCTGATCGTGCGTGACGTAGATCACCGTATTCTTCAGACGCTGATGCAGCGCCTTGATCTCCGTGCGCATCTGCACGCGCAGTTTGGCGTCGAGATTGGACAGCGGTTCGTCGAATAGAAATAACGACGGCTCGCGCACCACTGCACGGCCCATCGCCACCCGCTGACGTTGGCCACCCGACAGCGCGCGCGGCAAGCGATCCAGATAACCGCCAAGGTTCAGCATCTTCGCGGCGGCTTCGATCCGCGGCTTGAAACTCGCGGACGATTCCTTGCGAATCCGCGGCCCGAACGCGATGTTTTCGTAGACCGACAGATGCGGATAGAGCGCGTAGCTCTGGAACACCATCGAGATATTGCGCTGCTGCGGGGCAAGCGTATTCGCGCGCGTGCCGCCGATCATCAGATCGCCGCCGCTGATTTCCTCGAGCCCCGCGACCATCCGCATCAAGGTGCTCTTGCCGCAACCCGACGGGCCGACCAGCACGACGAACTCGCCGTCATCGATGTCGAGATCGATGCCGTGCACCACTTGCGTGTCGCCGTAGCGTTTGAAGATGCCGCTCAGTTGCACTGCTGCCATGCTGTCCTCATCGTCTTACTGCATCGTCTTGCTGCCGTGCCGTCTTGCGTGTTCGGGCAAAGGAGCACGGCGCGCTATCGGGTATGGGGTATCGGGTCACCACCATTCAAACCAGTTCAAAGCGATTCCAGCGTCAGCTCTTCCGCCATCAGGCGATTGCCGGCCATCAGCCCGCCGTCGACCGGCAACGCGACGCCGGTAATCACGCGCGCCATCGGCGAGGCGAGGAACATCACCGCGTCGGCGATATCGTCGGGCGTCGCGAAGTCGCGCAACGGGTACCACTTCTTCAGATCCTCGAAGACCTGCGGATTCTTGTCGACGCGTGCCTGCCACGCTTGCGTCTTTACCGTCCCTGGACAGACGATGTTCGCGCGAATCCCATAGCGGCCCAGCTCGATCGCCAGCGCTTTCGTGTAGCTGATGAGCCCGGCCTTCGCCGCGCTATACGCCGGATGCCCGAGCGCGGCCATGCCGTTCACCGAGCCGATCAACACCAGTGCGCCCTTCTGCCGTTCGATCATCGACGCACGCACTGCTTCCACCGTGTGATACGTGCCGTTCAGATTCAGATGGATGTCGCGCTGCCAACTGGCGGCATCGGTGGTGGCGAGCGTCATTCCTTTGGCGGCGCCCGCGTTGGCAACCAGCACGTCCACCGGACCGCGCGTTTTCACTGCGTCGGCAACGGCTTGCTGCACTGCGGCAGCATCGCCCAGGTCGACCGCGACCGGCGTGACGTGTGCCTCGCCGAGTTGCGCCACTAGCGCACTGAGCGCGGCCGCGTCGATATCGAGCGCCAGCACCGTGTCGCCCTGCTCCACGAAACGCTTGCACAACACGCTGCCAATCCCGCCGCAAGCGCCCGTCACCAACACCACACGATTCATGTCCGCCCTCGCTCCTAACCGCATCGCACCGTCATTCTGGCGTGTAAGTTTCCTACAAACCCGACGCTGCGCACTTGTCTAGTCATCCCGAAGATTGGGTATCCGTGACTTCGCGTTACGCAGAATACCCCTGCTTTACAGCATCTTATGCACAAAACCCGCCGAGAAAAAATATGGCAGACCCTACGTGACAAGCTATTTTGCGTCATGTAGGATTTTTTCAAACAATTTAACCAACGCGGCCGGCGACGGCAGCAGACCACCCCCCCACCATCATCGGATGGGACCGGACTACGCGCTAAAACGCTAACTCCGATCGACACAGGAGAGAGAGAAATGTCGTTGCATGCCCGTGCTTCACTCGCGCTCGGCAAAGT
Source organism: Paraburkholderia agricolaris (assembly GCF_009455635.1). Classification (NCBI taxonomy): domain Bacteria; kingdom Pseudomonadati; phylum Pseudomonadota; class Betaproteobacteria; order Burkholderiales; family Burkholderiaceae; genus Paraburkholderia; species Paraburkholderia agricolaris. The sequence goes on along the minus strand of NZ_QPER01000002.1, from coordinate 718,893 downwards.
TGCCGTAGCGCTCGCGTTTGCAGGTATCGCCGTCGCGGCGCACGCCGACACGGTTCGCGTGACGGTCGCGCATTACAGCGATGCGACCGCGCCGTACTTCGAAAAGATGGCCCGTAACTTCGAGAAGGCCAATCCCGGCACAACGATCAAGATCGAAGACGTGAACTGGGACACGCTGCAACAGAAACTGCAAACGGACATCTCCGGCGGCGCCAACGCCGACCTGGCGATCGTCGGCACGCGCTGGCTGCTCGACTTCGTGAAGGACGACGTGGCCGAGCCGCTCGACGGCTACATGGACGCGAGCTTCAAGAACCGCTTCATTGGCCCGTTCCTCGCACCGGGTGAGATCAACGGCAAGGTGTACGGCCTGCCGATCGCCGCTTCCGCACGCGGGCTCTACTACAACAAGGATCTGCTCGCGAAGGTCGGCTATCCTGACGGCCCGAAAACGTGGAATGACGTGATCGATGCGTCGAAGAAACTGAAGGCACAGGGCATTGCCGGCTTCGGTCTGCAAGGCAAGGAAATCGAAACCGACGTCTACTATTACTACGCGCTGTGGACCAATGGCGGCGACGTAGTGGGCAAGGACGGCAAGGCGGCGTTCAATTCGCCGGCCGGCATCAAGGCCGCTACGCTCTACAAGACAATGATCGACGAGGGCCTGACGCAGCCTGGCGTGACCGGCTACAGCCGTGAAGACGTGCAGAACCTGTTCAAGCAAGGCCGCGTGGCGATGATGATTTCCGCCCCGTTCCTCGCCAAGCAGATCAAGAAGGAAGCGCCGAATCTGAAGTACGGTATCGATCCGATCCCGATGGGCACGACGCACGCCACCTACGCGGTGACCGACTCGATCGTGATGTTCAAGAACTCGAAGGTGAAGAAGTCGGCCTGGAAGTTCCTCGACTATCTGTTCACGAAGGAACCGCGCGTCGAGTTCACGACGACCGAAGGCTTCCTGCCGACCACCAAGGCTGAGGCGACCGATCCGGCGTTCAACGATCCGGATACCAAAGCTTTCGTCGCGCTGCTGCCGACGGCTCACTTCGCGCCGACCGTGACCGGTTGGGAAGACACTGCGAAGGCTGTGACCGATGCAATGCAATCGATCTACCTGGGCAAGGCAAAGCCTGCTGACGCGTTGAATGCCGCGGCCGCGCAAGCGAACAAGTCGCTCGGTAAGTGACACACGTAGTCATGAGGTGATCTGCTGAACACGGAACGCGCGCCGCCGTTGCCAAGGCGGTGCGCGTTTCGGTTGTCATGGATGTAATGCACTATCCGGCCCATCCCGTCGCGCCTCTTTTCTAATGGGGACGCGTCTTACGATCGAGCACGCATGAGCCGTTCCGCTTCTTCGCGCCTGCAGGCGCCCTGGTTACTGATTGCGCCGAGTCTGGTGTTGGCGCTTTTCATCATCAGCTATCCAATTTTCAACATCGTGTGGCAATCGCTGCACGAGGTCTCGCGCTTCGGCGCGATCCGCGATTTCACCGGTCTTCAGAACTTCATTACGATTTTCACCGACCCCGCGTTTCTCGCTGCCGCCAAGCGGACGATTGTCTGGACTGTGTGCGTGGTGGGCGGCACGGTGCTGATTTCGGTGCCGGTTGCGCTGATCCTGAATCAGGATTTCTATGGACGTGGCGTGGCCCGCACGATTGTGATGCTGCCGTGGTCCGTCTCGCTGACGATGACCGCCGTGGTGTGGCGCTGGGCCTTCAACGATGATTACGGCATGGTCAATGTCACGTTGCAGCGGCTTGGGTTGATCAACGGTCCGATTCATTGGCTCGCTACGCCGGAGCTCGCGTTTCCGGTTGAGATCGCGGTGGGTATTCTCGTGTCGATTCCCTTTACGGTGACGATTCTGCTGGGCGGCTTGTCGTCGGTGCCGGGTGACATTTACGAAGCAGCGCGCATGGATGGCGCCAGTGCGTGGCAGCAGTTTCGCAAGCTGACGATGCCGCTCTTGCGGCCGTTCATCAACATGACGATTCTGTTGAACGTGATCTACGTGTTCAATTCTTTCCCGATCATCTGGGTGATGACGCAAGGCGGGCCGGATAACGGCACGCATATTCTCGTTACGTATCTCTATGAGCTTGGGTTCCGGCTGGGACGTCCCGGCGAAGCTGCGGCGGTGTCGCTGATCATGCTCGTCATGCTGTTCGTTTTCTCGATGATCTATCTGCGCCTGCAGCCCGCGAAAGAAGGAGAGACGTCATGAGTCTCAGCGTCAAGATGAAGCGCTCGCTGTGGTGCTGGTTGGCACTTTCGCCGCTGATTGTGGCGGTGTTGTTTCCGTTTGCTGTGATGCTGTTTACTGCTTTGAAGCCGGCTACGGAGATTTTTGTTTATCCGGCGAGATGGTTGCCGGTGCATTGGCAGTGGAGCAACTTTTCGGATATGTGGGTTGCGGCTAACTTTGGCGTGGCGCTGAGGAATAGCTGCGTGATCAGCTTTTTGTCGACTGCTCTGGCGTTGGCGGTGAGCTTGCCGGCGGCTTATGCGTTGGCGCGGTTTCCGTTTCGTGGGAAGGGGTTTTATTCGCAGTTTCTTTTAGTGACGCAGATGCTGTCGCCGATCCTGCTGGTTGTTGGGTTGTTCCGGTTGGCGGCGATGATTCCTTATGGGGATGGGAATCTGGTTGACTCCAAGATTGGCGTCATCGTTTCTTATGCGGCGTTTAATATTGCGTTCGCGGTTTGGATGCTGTCTTCGTACTTTCAGACTGTGCCGAGGGATTTGGAGGAGTCGGCGTGGTTGGAGGGGTGTGGGAGGACTAGGGCTGTTTTTAAGGTGTTTTTGCCGTTGGCTGTGCCGGCAATTGTCGTTACCGCGATCTTTACTTTTATTAATGCGTGGAATGAGTTTGCGGTGGTTTATACGTTGATTCGGTCGCCGGAGAATAAGACTTTAACCGTTCAAGTGACTGACATGGTCGCTGGGAAGTATGTTGTGGAGTGGCATCTGGTGATGGCCGCTACTCTTTGTGCGACGCTGCCCGTTTCTGTTGTGTTTGCCTGGTTGCAGAGGTTTTTGGTTAAGGGGCTGGCGTTGGGGGCGGTGAAGTGAGGGATGGAGAAGTGAGGGGCGTGGAAGAAGGCAGAAGCAGTTCCGCCCGGTGCAGGTAGGGCTATCGGCCCGGCCACAGCTTGCGCTCTACGCCAACTACACTTGCCCGCGGACAGCAGCACATGACTTGACAGACAGCCGCGAAGCGCTGCCCCAGAACCACGGGTTTTAGATCTAACCAACCCGGGAAAATCATTCCCACGGTCCGGCGCAAGGATATCTGCGCCGATCGATTACCCATTAATACTGCTCAACAATGCTGACTAACACTCTCAACCGACGCGAGTCACACATTTCGCCATTGGTCCACGTCCTTCATTAACGATGTTGAAACTTACCTTCGCACCTTCAAAGATATCGGATTCCTCTCGGACATCCTTGAAATAGAAAAATACGTCCTTGCCCTTTTCACGGGTTATGAATCCAAAGCCCTTGAAAGCATAGTAGGCCTTGATTGTGCCGTAATTGAGTTCGCTAGATTGACTCGTCATATATCATTTCGCTTCGAGTTTTAGTCGGCGGACATTTCTTCAGCTTGGCGCGCAGCGCATGCGCCAACATCGGCTCAGTCCTAGAAACGATGTTAATACGGTGCTTCGCCTTATGGTATCCAAGCGAGTATGCGTATTTTTCCCGATCACGGTGTGAAGTGCGACAGAGCATATCGACGATCTTTTTTGTCTTGGTGAGCTCGGCCTTGTCATAAACAGGGACAATCCCTTGCAAGATCGTTCTCATGCGAGTTGCGTCACCATATTTCAAGTATTTCAACATCGCGACCTTGCCCGATGCACTCGCATGTTCGACGTGATAGGTCAACGAGGAGTTGTCGCTCATGGCCGTCTTTTGACATTGATACACGGCGGATCGAATTGACCTGCGCTGTTTCGGATTTACCCGTGGCGTTCCGCGATTGAGCCAAAGACCAGTAACCTCCATAAGCGACTCGGGATTTGATCGCGAAGTAATCCTGGTCTTCGCCGCTCTCAGCTTGAGTCCCTTCTTCTTGACCATACTCGAGACTTTTTTGATTACATCTTCAACTTTCTCTGGACTCAGCGGCTTTAGCGACGAAACGCAAATATCATCAAGTAAACGAGTGTAAACGTAATTCCGGTTGTGGAAATCCTGAGCTATGTGGTACTCGACGTCATGCAAGACGAGATTCGCAATGTGCGAACTCGTACACGCACCCTGCGGCACCTTTCCTTCGTAAGTCGTTAACCGAGCGAGGATATCTGCAACTTCTTTAGGAAATTTGAAAAGATGCTGGAAGATACTAACTACTTGCTTCATTTCGATAGAAGGATAGAAATCCTTCACGTCAAGCGCAATCAATACTTCAGCGCGTTGATGCACCGAAGCGTTTTTCACGTAGTCTCTGTTTTCTACGCCGCCATACAGGTATGCCGGATAAGCGACGTGACTGAAAATCTCACGATTGATTCGCTTTTGCAGCGTCTTGAGGTGCAAGCTCGGAATAAGCAGTGCTCGACGCTTCCCGTTGTCCTTGGGGATTTCGAAGGGCGTATAGTGCCGGTCAAGGTTTGCAGCCAAATGCTTTAGCGCCGACTCCGAAATTCGAAGCGCAGCGCAGAGCGCATTCACGGAACCGATCGGTTTCTTTTTATAAAATGGACGCATTGCGCTGATAAAAAAGGTAGGTACCTACTTTACGTGAGATGGTGCAGCTTATCCCACGGCAAAGATTCTAGCAGCCACCAAAGCTTACTAATAAGCATGGCGACGCTGAGCAGACGGTTAGCGCTGGTCACATAGTCGTTTTGCTCTCGCTTAACGATATGGGCCTTCCGGGCAGTGCGAACACGGCCGGTCATTGAGTTCGGTTTTGTCTTTGTGGACATCATCATTTTCCTTTTCGGTTGTGCCGCTGGCCACAATGGCCGACGACTGCTCATCACCGAAAGGAAAAACGGGAAATAACAACCAACCGCTGCTCAGGTACCTACGCATTTTGCTCATCAACCGTACCGCGCCTATCCCGCGAATCCCGTGCCCATGCGATCGATCTCGCACGGCCGCATTCCCGAGCAACGCCACGGTCATGTCCTGAAGATAATGCCAACAGAACGTCTCATGCGAGACCTAGATTTTCCCGTTCGAAACTCAACAATTACCAAAGGCATTCAGCCCAAGCAGTACGCTTGGTTGAACAGACAATATCTTAATAAATCGGAAAAAACAACCCCTTGCCTGCAAGGGCAGCAAAAAAGTCCGTTAGTGGTTTACCGTATTGTCGAATGCCTTAGATCAACGCGGCGACTGAACACCCAGCCGAGCCGCCACTACCCCCCCTAATAAAATGATCCCGGCAGACGCGATTGGGCTATAGACCCCATCAAGTTCAACCGGACATACACGCAGCGTCCAACGACAGTACCTGTAGCGCACAGTCGCGAATTTGACAAAAATTAGCGGCACTTCAGTGCCTCGCAGTTTTCATCTACCGGCTTGTGGTTTTTAGAAACTATAACCGGCGAACAACCGATGTCGCTTCGTGTATGCGGCCCTCGGAAGATGTCTGCGAGTGCCGGCCAACGGCGTGCAAGCCATGCCGCAAGATGCGCGGAGGCGCACATCAATGACTATCTCCGACCGACCATTGGAGCGATCCAACGGAACAAATTGAACCTCGCGCCGGGGCCTTTGGCGCACCGCGCTGCGGCTTTGCGTTGGCTTTCTTCCCCCGCAAAGACGGCCATCGAGTCGGAAACGACGAAATGAACTAGCGCCGCCTGTCTCTCCCGCGTTGCGACCCATACAGTTAAGTGTGCCGCTTGCGCACACAAAATTCGGGCCAACGCCCCCCTACGCGACGATCTAACTCCATTTTACTTGACGCCTGCTTCGCACTTATGACCTCGGTATGTGCGGCGTGATAATTTCGTTTATCGTCTCGGGTATAGCTGCACCCCATACTGAAAAGCAGCAGAGAGCATGCGTGCCGTTGTTGTGTCCTCTGTCATACCGATGACCATATCCAATTGGCCAAACGCAAACACTTAGCCCGCCTGGTTGATCGCTGCACCGCTCCCATGACTTATAATCAACAAGCCATCGGGAAACACCCGGCGGCCAGGTTTGGAAGCCTGCATGTAATGCCCGCACACCCGCTCAGGCGGGTCGTGCGTCTATCCCTGCACGTCTATATTTCTATGGGCGGGCTGTGGTGGGGGAGCCGCAAGGCTCGCCGGCTTGGCATTACACCGGTCTTCCAATCCCGCTACGTGCCCGCTCACCCCTTCCCCAAGCAAGCGAGTGTCGGGCGATCCAGGAAGTACCAGGGAGGTCGCACCATGAGCAGCAAACCTACAAAACAATCTCAACCCGCTTCACGCCCGCCTGTCGACGCGCTCCAGTACGAAAAGCTTGCGCTCTCCACCTTCGATCTATGCAACCGGCAGTTGAGCCAGCTCAACACATTGATCACACTTGGGTCCTCAATATGTAGGAATCCTGCCATCACGAGTGACGAAAGACGACGTCAGCAGACCATGCTTGAATTGCTCGTCGACACAGCAGAGCAATATCAGCGGGAGCTGGAGTGTAACCGAGAGCTGTATCAGGTGATCGCACTCGATGCGAAAGGCATCCCTCAAAGCCGCATCACCGCGAACCGTGCAATGCGCCTTCTCGCAGAGGCATCACAAATAGCGACGAAAGAAACGCCAGCGGCCACAAAGCCGAACCGGAGCAAGCCAACGTCAGCCAAACCCACTACGAGCGCATAAACGGACGCAGCGGCCCAACCATCGGCTCCCGCACAGCACTAACCATCAAGAAGGCGAGCAACTTCAGTTGATCAGATTTGCAGGATGCCTGCCCTCCGTCACGAGCATGTGCGAGCGCCACAAACAGGCGTGGGCAGGCATCCAACAAACCTAAACGAAGTCAGCCTAATACGAGCTCCGCTGATCGGCGATTTTTGTCCGGTCTAGAATCGTTCCGGTCCAAGTACGAGCCGGTCGAATCCCACGGAGAGCCGAGTGACGGTCATCGCGCAAGTTTCAGATATTCATGTCCGTCCTCACGGCACCCTGTATCAAGACGCCGTGGACTCGAATGCAATGTTTTCGGCAGCCGTCGATTCGCTGAACCGCATCCAACCCGAGCCAGACCTGGTCGTCATCTCTGGCGACCTGACGGACTACGGTACCGAGGATGAGTATCAAAAGCTTCGCGAATTACTTGTCGGGCTGAGACGACCGTTCGTGGTCTTGCCGGGTAATCACGACGACCGTGGCAATCTACGGGCCGCGTTTCCGGATCACGCGTGGCTTCCGAACAAGGGCGCACTCTCGTTCGCGCTAGACGTGGGCGCACTACGCCTCGTGGCGTTGGACACTTCCGTTCCTGGACTGCATCACGGTGAACTGGACGCCAAAACCTTGACCTGGCTCGACACCGAACTCACTGAGCATCGAGATCGGACTGTGGTCATCGTCATGCACCACCCACCGTTCATGACGGGCATCCCTTATCTGGACATCTACGGGTTGCGAAATGCGGATGCATTCGCAACGGTTCTTGCACGCCACAACAACGTCGATCGAATTCTCGCCGGACACGTCCATCGGTCGATGCAGACGCGTCTCGGACGCGTTCCCGTCCTCACGTGCCCGAGCACGACCACACAGATCGCGCTGCGCGTCGAAGCGGACGCGCAGCCCGCTTCTTTTCTCGAACCACCCGCATACATGCTGCATCGCTGGACAGGTCGAGGTCAGCCGGCGGTCTCCCACTTGTGTTACGTCGAACGTTTCGAAGGTCCACTCCCCTTCGCGTAAGTTTCGCCGTCAAGTACACAGCGGCCGATAGACGCACGAGTCATTAGCAATATTGCTCGGCTGGCCTTTGGTCCACGGGACAGGATCGCATCGAAACTTGCGACCACGATTCATCAATCGAATTTGACCAGGTCCTTAAAGATCAGTTGACCCCACCTATCTCCCAGTCCCTGCACAAGCAGTCCACCTTCCGACAGGCCGCCAAGTTTGATCGGCGCAAAACCGAGATTTTCCGCAAGCGCACCAATCTCCTCTGCGGCGCCATCATCGTCACTCGCCAGGAACACGACTCTCCTGCCACCGTGTACGCCCGGGTCCTGTTCAAGGACGCGAGCACCCAAATGATTGAAGCCCTTGACCAGCCTGCTCCCCGCGAAGGTCTGCGCGACGGCCCTGGAAGAAGGTTGTCCACCCACTTCCTCAGGGGGCACGCCGTAGGCATTGGTGACATCGACGATAGTCTTCCCCTGCCAGGTGGACAGCGCCTTCGCGACATCCGGGTGCGACCTGTAACCGACGGCCAAAAAGACGATGTCCGCCTTGACCGCTTCCGCCAGTTTTTTGGGAATGATCTCGGGTCCGATAGCGGCCGCAGCGGATGCAAAGCTTTCCGGGTCGCGAGTGGTAGCAACGGATACTTCAATGCCTTTTCGTGCAAACGCCTTGGCCAGCGCCTGGCCGATCTTGCCGAAGCCAATAATTGCGTAGCTCATATAGTTTCCTTGGTGTGCGACGCCCTACCGGCTCCGAATATCGAACGGAGTGACCGGCGGGCGTAGCGTGTCAGAGTTGCGCAAGGCCGCCGTCGACGGCAACCTCGCTTGCGGTCATGAAGCTGCTGTCCGGCGATGCAAGAAAGGCGGCCGCCGCTGCGATCTCTGCCGGATCGGCCATGCGTAGGAGCGGAGTCATCGCGCCATAGGCTTTCTGGCCCTCTTCGCCCAGCGACCTCTTCGCCAGTTCGGTCGCCGTCGCCCCGGGCGAGAGCACATTGACCCGGATGCCCGTGCCCTTCAGGTCATGCGCCCATGACCGCGCGAGGTTGCGCACCGCTGCCTTGCTCGCGCTATAGGCAGTGAATCCCGGGGCGCCCGTGGTCCCGGCGCTCGATCCGGTCAGGATGATCGAACCGCCCGCGCTCATCAGCGGCAGCGCCTTCTGGACCGTAAAGATCGTGCCCTTCACATTGGTGTCGAAGGTTTCGTCAATGTGCTCGGCGGTGATCTGCCCGAGCGGAAGCGGGCTTCCCGCCCCGGCGTTGGCGAAGACGATGTCGAGAGTGCCGCGCTCGGCCTTCACCGCCGCGTAGAGTCGGTCGAGATCGGCCAGATCGGAGACCGAACCCTTCACCGCGCGGGCATTGGGCCCGAGGTCGGCGACAGCGGCGTCGAGTGCGTCCTGCCGGCGGCCGAAAATGAAGACGAAAGCGCCTTCCTCGATGAAGCGCTTTGCTGCGGCGCGGCCGATGCCGGTAGCGCCACCGGTGATCACTGCGGTCTTTCCATTCAGTCTTTGCATGTCATTCGTCCTTCGAAACAGAAGCGGGAAAGACAATTCTGGCCCTCTTGATCCATGAAGCCAATTGACCGAATATCTATGGATCCCATCTATTTTTTAGATATATGCTCGACAACGTCACCATCAATCAACTTCGGGCCTTCGTGGCCGTGTGTGACCAGGGAAGCTTTTCGGGGGCTGCGCGGGAACTGAGGCGCGCACAGTCGGCGATTAGTCACGCGATCAGCGCGCTCGAGAGTGCCTTTGATGTGTTGCTGTTCGAACGCAACGCCCGCAAAGCCACGCTTACAGCAGCGGGCCGTAGCCTCCTGCCTGATGCTCGTGGGGTGATCTCACGCACCGAGGAAATGAAGATGCGCGCGGTTGCGATTGCTGAAGCCGGGGTGCCACAGGTTTCGATTGCAGTGGATACCTATTTTCCGCGCGCGCATCTGATTGAATGCCTGCGCAGGCTGCAGTCGGACTTTCCAACCGTTGCAATCAATCTGCGCATGACGACCATGCAAGGCGGCGAGCGCCTGGTTCTCGAAGGAACGTGCGCACTGGCGGTGACGATCACCGACGTGCCGGAGCTGAGCCCGGCCACCATAGAAAGGCAGCATTTATGTGAAGCGCAAATGGTGACCGTCTGTGCGCCATCGCATCCTCTGGCCGCTATCGCGGGGCCGATCCCGCGGGAGGAATTTGGCCGGCACATCCAGCTCGTCGTCACCGACAATCAGCCCGATGCGGAAAAGACTCAACACGGGGTCGCCAGTGAACGCCAGTGGCTGGTCAACGACCTCGGCGCGAAGCACGATTTGCTAAGGGGTGGTTTGTGTTGGGGGCACATGCCGCATCATGTGGTTGCGCACGATCTCGCGGACGGAACACTTATCGAACTCCAACGGCGCGCCTGGCATATGCGCGCCCTCACCTTCATGATCTCGCAGCGGCGTGGGTACTCGTTTTCCGAATGCGAGACGCGGCTGGTTGCGCTGCTCGGTAATCGTCATCGCTTTTCAAAGGGTGCCGGCAAGCGCTCTGTCTCACGCGCGGGGCTTCAGCGCTAAAAGCCGGCCTCCACTAGATCGCGTTACAGGTAAATTGCGATTGCGGATCGTTCAGTAGTTGCAGCGGTGCCGTCATGACAGATACCCACGTCGAACCACCGGTCCCTGGGCGGATATTGTTCACGGAAGGCGTGGCCGTGAGTGTATTTCCGTCTCCATCCTGATACTGCACGTATGTGCTGCAGTTAATCGCAACATTTCCCGTGTTATTGACATTGAGGACGTAGGTATCGCCCGCGGCGCTCATAGAGCCCGAGGAGGAGAAGGACACCTGCGAGGCAGGCTTACCCGCCACGGAAGCGGGGGGATTAGCCTGAGAAGGTAGGGATGTTGCTCCTCCGGTGTTGCCTCCGGAAGCCACTGTGGTTGTAGTGCCGCCGCCTGGCTTCGATGTGCTGCCGCCCGAGTTGCCCTTGCTCAAGGTCGCAGGCACCGCGACGGGTTTCGCAGTACCCCCGGTGCTGACGGCAGCGGTTGATTTTTGCTGTGCTGCGAGTTGGGCTGCGCGCTGCTGTGCCGCCAACTGCGCGGCTTGCTGCTGCGCGGCTTGCTGCTGGGCTGCTTGCTGCTGGGCTGCTTGTTGTGCAGCACGCTGTTGCGCCGCTAGCTGCCGTTGCTGTGCCGCCAGATTGTTGGCCGACCGTTGAGCGTTGGCTGCATTGCTTGCACCTGCCACCGCTGACAAAGCCTCGGCAATGCCACTCCACATAGAAGCAGAGGATTCCTGCTGTTCGTTGGCGTAAGCGACGGTATATTTGTATAAGTCTTCGATATCTTCATCGTTAACCTTAACAATTCGACACTCGTGCTGAACTTTAGCGTCAGGGGCCATTAAAGAACCCATCAAACCAGTGCAGCCATTCATCGCTTGCGTTTTGGCAGAATCCTCCGTAGCTCCGCTGCTCGAGATTGTCGTTATGCTCTTGCCGCCATGCTGCAGCTGAATCTGTCCGAAAGCCATGGCCTTATTTTTGGGAGCTGAATTATATTCCGCCGTGCGCTTCTGATAATAATCGTCAGTCATCCACTGATTGCCGGCCGCGCAGCCAGAAATCAGCACAAGGCAAAGTATACTTGCGAATAGTTTCATTTGCCCCTCACAAGGTTTTCCTTCATTTCATTTCGATAGCGGTCGGCAAAATTTAATAATCAGCGCAATCGCAACCCGCACATCATTTGAAACGGCAGATTTTAATTAAATTATTTTCCATAAGAATCCCACCCAGATTCCCAAATATGAGAGTGCTCACATAAGCATGTAATGGCACCTTCCATTTTCTTTCGCCATTACCCTCCGTGATTGTTTTGAAAACGGTTGAGCAGATTCTTGCGCGCCCGGCAGTGCGATGTCATGCCTCATTTGGGGTAGAGGGCTGCCGCCTATGTGCGCCAGCGCACATTGCATTTTTCTATCTTTTTGCGCGCCGCATAGTCGATCAAGGCTTGAAGAATGTCGAGGCTCGCAGCCATTGCCGAATCGAGTCACGTCTTCGCATTACGCGAATCGAAAGTGTGCGATCCGCCACCGCGGCGTCGCCTGCCGATCGAGATTAACCTGTATTGCCAAAGCGATTCTGACGCGCGAATCTTGAGAGGGATATCGGGCAATCACTTGTGTGTCGGCGCTTCAGTTGGTGCACTCTTGCCACCTCGCACGGTCGGTCATATGGCGCGTGGGATCCACGGGCGGGTTGCACTAAACGCACCGCGCGGCGTGAACAGGACAGGCAGACGGAGCACGCCATGAGCCAATTTGACGCGGAAGCGCTTTCGACGTTGATTCAGCTGATCTACGCTGCGTCGACGGACCCATCGAAATGGCGCCGCTTTCTCGACCGATTCGCGACAACGGTGGGTGCCGAAGGCACGGTACTCTTCATGCACGATTTCAGCGATTCGACGGTCGTGCAGCAGGACGGCGAAACCGCGCTGATGGAGACTGTGCGCTGCGATCCTGCCTTCATCGCGTCCTACGGCACCTACTTCGCGCGGTGCAATGTCTGGGCCGAGGCGGAGGATAAAATGCCGCCCGGCCGGGCGATCACGTCGGAAATGCTTGTGCCATTCTCGGCGCTGCAGCGTAGTGAGTTCTATGGCGACTGGCTGCGGCCGCAGAGCCTCGCTCACGCGCTCGGCGGCGTGGTGTCAAAGACGGGTAGCCAGGCAATCAAATTCTCTGCGATGCGCTCACGGCATGCGGGCGTGTTTGGCGACGACGCGCTGCGGCTCTATGCGGCCCTGTTGCCGCACCTGTGTCAGGCATTCGAAATCCATAAGCAGTTCCGCGCATTGCGCACCGCAAACGCGGGGCAAAGGCACGCGCTCGACGCGATGCCGATGGCGGTCTGGATGTGCGGTGCCGATTGCAAAGTACTCTCAGCGAACCTCGCTGCGCGCGCGATGACCGATGCGCAGCGTGGGCTCCGCGTCAATGTGGCCGGGCACTTACATGCGCAACTACCGGAAGATGACGAGAAATTGCAGCGCGCGCTCGCACTGGCTGCAGGCGTGCGTGAACAACAACCGCGCATCGGTACTGCGCTCGGTCTTGCACGGCTGTGCTCAGTGACTCGGATTTCGGCGATGGTGACGCCCGTTCACGAGGCGACGATGGATATCGATGAGGAAACGGCGGTGGTGGTATTCGCGTCGGATCCAGACGACGGTTTGCGCACACCAGAAGAATTGCTCTGCAAGATCTACGGGCTGACCCGTCACCAGGCGAGGCTTGCAGGCTGGCTGATGCGCGGCGAGGATCTCAAGGCATATGCGCAAACATACGAAGTCGCCTACGAGACAGCGCGCGCGCATCTGAAACAGGTGTTCGCAAAAACCGGCGTGAATCGACAGGCGGACCTGATCCGCTTGCTGCTATCGAGCGCGGCGCTGATGATCCGCTCCGAGGCAGCGTCCTGGCGCGTGCCGGAGCAGATTGGCTAGTGTGGTAGACGACATATCGCGCCGACCGAGCGGCCGACTAATGGACGTGTTCGATGTTCTCAAGGTCTTCCTGAAATTGGGTCTGACGTCATTTGGCGGGCCGATCGCTCAGCTGGTGATCGCACTCGGGGCGCTGCTCGGCAATCGTCATCGCTTTTCAAAGGGTGCGGGTAAGCGCTCTGTGTCACGCGCGGGCAAAAAAGCGTGAAGGGGCGCTACGCGCGCTGTGTACGATTCCCGCCCCCCCTCAGTACGGCTAATGGCGCAGTGCGACACGTCCTCATCTAGTCAGATACCCGGTCACGAGCCGCGCCGTCTCCTCGACGAGCGCCTCCATCGCTTCGTCCGAAAGCATCTGGGAATAGTGCAGCACAGCGTTGTGCGTCAACGCCTCAATGGCCGTCACGCATACAAATGATGCGAGCCCCAGGTCGTCGATACACAGTTCGTCGCGATGCCTCTCCAGATAAGTACTGAACAGCGTGAAGTTCTCACGGTTGAACGTTTCCAGCTTCTCGAGCTTACCCACGCGCGGAATCTGCTCAGCGAGCACGCGATGCAGCTTGGGATCGACACGGTGAGCCTTTACCGCAACCGCGACGAGTTTGTGCACCGCCTTGTCGACCGATTCGGTCAAAACCCCCGCCAGCTCGCGCCGGACCAATTGCGTGATCTCCTGTTGGTGGCGCTCGATGACGGCGGCAACGAGGGCCTCCTTGGTGGGGAAATATTGATAAAGCGAACCAACGCTTACTCCCGCCACTGCTGCGATGCGGTTGGTGCTGGCCTTGTCGAATCCTTCCTTGACGAGAATGCGAGCAGTCGCTTCAATCAGCGCGTCGACCGTCGCGCGCGATCGCCGCTGAGTGGCGACTTTCCTGGGTTTTACGAGCGGTCTGCGTGCCATTTTCCCATGTCGCCAATGCGAGTATGAAAAGCGAATGATAGCTCGTACATTACCCAGCATGGAAATGCAAGGCAGCACCTTGCGCGACGCGCGCGACGCGCAAAACTCTTAGGGAGGCACGACATGCACGACACGTTGCAACACCTGTTTCGATACAAGGCCTGGGCGAATGACGAACTGCTGACCGCGCTAGCCAGACTTGGGGCCTTGCGTCGACTCATCCTTACCCGACTGGCCATCAAAGCCCTGAGCCACAGCTATGTAGTCGACCGGATCTTCGCCGCGCATCTGCAGCGAAAGGCTCCTCCCTATACGTCGGCCAACCTGAGCGAGTTGCCAACACTGGACGATCTGGCTGCAGACATCAGGACGTCCGATCAGGAATACATCACGTACGTGTCCGGGCTTGATCGCGGCGCCCTTGCGGAACGGATCGATTTCGTTTTCACCGATGGCGCCCCAGGCTGCATGTCCCGGGAGGAAATGCTCATGCACGTCATCAACCACGGCACTGGCCACCGCGGCCAGGTCAGCGCCCTGATGCTGCTCAACGCCGTTTCACCGGCCAGAGACGGGTTCACAACCTATTTGCATGAAGCGGAGGCGTCGACGAGAGGGCGAGGCTGACGCGTGGACGGGCACCCAGTCGCGGCAATTACGTGACGCGGCGATGCAACGTTCAACATCGTGAATTGAATGGACGCTTCCTTAGTGGAACCGACGCCTGATTGTCCGGGCGACCGGGCGGGCGAATGCCGCTTCATTGTCAGACTGAGTCCGATGATGATCAGCTCAGAACGACCCACAACGGACACCTGGAATTTCTGAAACCGTACATTCAAGTCTATCCCGTTGTACAAGCCTATTCCCGAATGTTCCGCTTGAACTCGTCATACATCGCCCATTGTGCGTCTTCGCCAATGTGGATGTTGACGGGAAGCTTTGGGCGGCCCGCCAGCGCCTGGTTGAGTCGGGTCATAAATTCGGTCTCAGAGGCCACGTAGTATGTCCATTCCCTCAAGTTTTCTCCGGTAGAAACGAGAGCGAGGATTGCAAACCCATCCTCTTCAACAACTAAACTCAGTGCATCTTCCGTGGCGTCCATCCGCTCTCGCACGTCGATGGCTGGCATTCCAGTTTCAGAATCGTATTCCCAAACAATGATGACTCGGATGGGATAATCGAGGCGATCGAAATTTTCGTCGAAATCTTTGATATACCGAAAGATGGTCACGCGACCATTGGTTGCGTTTCTTGATGTTCCCGTCGCCCACCCGGTCCGCATCACGTCGTTATTCATCAACCCTCCCAGCTCTCAATGTCTTCAATCGTCATTTACGGTTTTGCAAGAAAAACCTGCACCCCTCAGTTTCATCGTTTTATCCTCTGACGAGGACTGATTGTCGACGGCCTAAGTCGTAATGTCGAGGGTTCAAGTGGCCGTCCGGTGGCGTACATGCAGTTATCCGTTTGACCGAAACCACATGGTACCTAACGCGCACCGTAAACATAGAACCATTCTTGTCGGATTGTCGACGACTCAGGTAGCGATGTCGAATGTCCGCAGTTGGCCGGTCGAGAACCGACGATGCCGTGGGGTCCGCACCGCCTGTCGCCCGGCGCGCGGACGGCAGTCTTCGACCCCTCTCGGTCAGTGGAATTGAGACCCTTTGATGGCGGGTTTAAAGTTAACAAGGGACGCTCAGCCGGTAGGTTGTCTACATGCTAGTGTCCCTCCAGCATGACCTCAATTCGCTCCTTTCCTCGACCCGTATTTTTGCGTTTGAGTTTCACTGCACCAATCTCGTGAGTCGATTTTGGATGCGTGCCTCCACAGGCCATCATCGCAAAGCCATCAACTTTCCAGTATCTTCGCTGTGTTTGGACATCGCTGAAATCTGTGAGGATAGGGAGATCGCGTGTCGTCAAATCTGCTGCCGCTGATTCAATCTCCGGAAACAACGGCGCGAGGCTGACATCGCTCGCGAAATCGATGCGCGCCTTATCTTGTGCGATGTGGGCGCCGATACGCTCGATGCCCGGGCGCAGCCGATATACCAACTGCAAGACCATTTCTGCGGCAAAGTGCAGGCGCATCAGTCGATACCGCCTCTCCCAGTCAATGCGCCATGTGACGCAGTCCCCCACGCTTAGTGAATGGTCGTGCGGCAAGGTATAAACGATTTCCAGGCCAAGCTTTTCAGCCTTGATAACCGGGTATCCGGCAAGTGAACCGCGATCGCTTTCCTGGCCGCCAGAGAAGGCAAAAAATATCGTCGCCTCGACCTGCACCTGCTCACCGTCCACTTGACTGACGATTGTGTCCAGCGCTGTTTGGTAAGGTTCGTCCCAGAATACTTTTCGTGTCACCATCCGACCGGTCCTGTTTTTTCCAGAAAAGGAGGATACGGTAATCGAGCCGAACTTGGGTGGCTTGTACGATCTTGCGATCTGCGGCCCTTCCTCATAGCAACATCGCCTGCGTGGTGTTCGGCTGGCTGGAAATTTGCGAAATCACGAGGGGCCGCTTTTGCAGTCTAAGCGACCAGTGCATGCCACTTCTCCGGGACCAGCGCATGACCGTTCCTGGCCGATTGCGCCAGTTCGACGATCGTCCCCGGACCGGACATTTGGATCCTCGGCGGCTCCTTATCTGCGGTTTCTGCGAACGTGTACTACCGGCCACAGGGCGACGGTCAGAACGTCGCGTTGAACGGCTGGCACGCTGGATAAATCAGCCGTTCGATCGGGATTACGCCGTGCATGCCTATTTTGTGTGAGTTGTGTGATCCTCGAATGCGGCGACAATCTGCTCAATCATCGCTGTGATGCGCGCGGTGTGCCGCAGGTCTTGATGCGTGACGAGCCAGATTTCGTAGACCGCCCCACGGGCAGGTTCAGGCCATATCTGCACCAGCCCGTCGTGTTCAGCCAGATGTACCGGCAACTCACCAATGCCCAGACCCGCCTTTACCGCGCTGCGCAGCATCAGGCTGGTATTGAAGGTCGATACGATGCGCCCCGCGTGTATCGGTTCGCCAGCTAGAGTCGCTGAACGATTGCCAGTCCAGTTTCCCTGATAGACGACGAGATCGTGCCCCGCGAAGGCGGAACCAGCAGCGGGCTTGCCGTGCTGCTCGATGTAGGCATTCGAGGCAAAGAGCGCCATGGGCCAGCGGGCGAGACGCCGCGCGACAAGATCTGGGTTATCCGGCCTCACTGATCGGACCGCAATATCAGCTTCACGCTTTGCCAGATTAAGCATGCGCGTCGAGGTGTCCAGCAGGACGCGCACTTCGGGATGCGCAGCGTGTAGCCGTTCGATAGCGGGAAGCAGGAATTCGAGCGCGATCGAGTCGGTGCTGGTGACTCTCACGTCTCCGGCAAGCCGTGTATCCGTGCCTTGGGTTCGTCTGACGAGTTCGTGCGCGGCGTGTTCCATTTTCTCCGCCGATTTCAGCGCGGCCTCGCCGGCAGTGGTCAACGCATAGCCGTCGGAGGTCCTCAGGAAGAGCGTTGCACGCAGCGCGTGCTCCAGCGCCGCAATTCTTCTGCCGACCGTTGCCTGATCAAGATTGAGCGTCCTGGACGCTCCACGGAGCGTTTTTTCCCGCTCCACCGCGAGAAACACTCGCGCGTCATCCCAGTTCATCGCCGCCTCCTGATGCAAATTCGCATCGCACGATGTGAATAATGCTGCGCGAATTCATCAATGTCGAGACCTATACTGACTTCAAGAGTTCCTCGTTCACTGATCCGCCCGGATCAAGCGAGCCTCATCCATATAAGGGGTGGTATTCATGTCTGCTTCAACTTTTCACGTACCGTCGTCGATGACGGCCATCGAGATCAAGCAGCCCGGCGGCCCGGAGGTCCTGGTGCCGACGACGCGCCCGGTGCCGGTGCCGGCTGGCGACGAGGTGCTGATTCGCATCCACGCAGCAGCCGTCAACGGTCCGGACGTGTTTCAGCGCAAGGGGCTGTATGATCCGCCCCCCGGCGCTTCGGACATTCCAGGGCTTGAAGTGGCGGGCCAAGTAGTTGCTGTTGGCGCAGACGTGACTCAATTCCGCATCGGCGAACTGGTGTGTGCATTGATTCCAGGCGGGGGCTATGCAGAGTACGCAGTCGCGCACGCCTGCAATACCATGCGTATCCCCAAAGGCCTGACGCTGGTAGAAGCGGCGGCCATGCCGGAGACGTTTATGACGGTATGGCTTAACCTGTTCCAGCGCGGCAAGCTGGCTGCCGGCGAATCGCTCTTGATCCACGGCGGCGCGTCAGGTATCGGTACAACGGCGACCATGCTGGCGAAGGCGTTTGGGGCTGCGAAAATCATCACGACCGTGGGCTCGCAGGCGCATCGGGAGGCCAGCCTCGCACTGGGCGCAGACGTCGCCATCGACTACCGCGAGAACGACTTCGTCGCCGAAACGAAGCGGTCTACCGATGAGCGAGGCGTCGACGTGATCCTCGACATCATTGCCGGGGACTACGTGGGCAGAAACTATGAAGCCGCTGCCATGGACGGACGGATCGTCCAGGTGGGTGTGATCAAGGGGCCGGCGAAAGATCTCAACATCGTGCCGATGTTGACTAAACGTCTGACGCATATGGGCTCGACATTGCGGTCGCGCACAGCCGCGGATAAGGCGACCATCATCAACGAACTGGAGCGGCAGGTCTGGCCGCTTATCGAGAGCGGCAAAATCAAGCCAGTCGTCTACAAGACCTTTGCGCTTGCCGATGCTTGCGGCGCGCATGAGCTGATCGATTCCGGCACGCACTTTGGAAAGATCGTCCTCACGACAGGTGCCGACCTCATTGGCTAAGGCCTCGATCACCGGCGAAGAGGAGGCGCCAAGCCCTTTGCCGGTTTCGCCATGGGCACCGTCAAAGAATTGGTTTCAAAGGCCGCCAACTGTCGTCGCACACTTTGCGACCTTCGACCGTAGATGCTTCGAAAGCGGACGGAGATGAATCGTGTCTGGATGACCGAGACGGGTCGACAAGCGAAGTGCGCGTCGAGGTTGGCAGGCGACTGACGAGCGCGGGCCGAACTTCCGGGTTCGGCCAGGACGGGACGCTCGACAAAGGCGGCGCGAGTGGCCGAAGACCAACCTGAAGCGGTCGTTCTTATCGGCGCAACCTTAGCGATGGGTGTGTGGAGAGTGGACTCGATGTAGCGGGATGTCGACCTGAGCCCGTCGACGGAGACACACGCAAAGTCCCAACTCTGCGGTCCACGATACTGGACATTCGTTGAGGTCGTCATAACGCCTGATTATTCAACTCGTGGGCTCTTCCTTGATATCGGTTTGTGGTGGCGGATTTGCAATGGAAATGATGAATGGTCGTGCTGCGGGATTCGGCTGCGCCTGGCATTCAGTCACTACTATCTTTGCAGTCAATTCTTCGCGCTTGGGCAACTTGCGATAGACCAGATTGCCGCCGCGCGCGCTGATGACCGACTCCGGCACGACGCCAAGGCCGACGCCTGCTTCGACTAGCGTTAGTAACGTCGGTAATACGCTATCCTGGAGAAAAGAAGGGACTACGCGGGCAATCGAGAAGGCCGAGTGAATGAGATTCCGGAAGTAGGGCGACGCATCGGCTCGGTATCCGACGAGTGGATAGCTAGCGAGCTCTGCCAGATCGACACTGGATTTTGTCGTCAACGGGTGATCAGATCGCATCGCCACATACATCGGCTCACGATAGATCACTTCGACGCGCATGTCTGCGTCCACTGCGGTGGGCCGCATAAGCGCGACGTCGATCGTTCTCAGTCTCAGCGCACTCTGCATCTCGATGGAGTTCAGTTCATGCAGGTCCAGTTCAATTCCTGGGTTCGCCAGCCGGTACTGATGTAGCGCCTCCGCGAGCGGAGAACACGCTGCCGTAGGTGTCAGCCCGACCGATAGCCTACCCGTTTCTCCGCGTGCCGCCTGCCTGACACGGCGCACCATGCGCTCCATGTCCCTCAGAAGCTCCCGCGCATGCTCGAGCATCACGACGCCCGCCGGTGTCAGTTGGACCGAACGCGTGGTGCGGGTGAACAACTCCGCATCGACCGTTTCTTCGAGCCGTCTGATCTGGTGGCTCAGCGCCGGCTGGCTCATGAAAAGGCGCTCTGCCGCCCTCGCGAAATGCAATTCCTCGGCCGCTACGCAGAATGTCGCGACCAGTTTCGCGTCGACGCTGGCCGCCATTAATTCAGATTTCGACATAAATGTCTGTTAATTATGAATTGGACTATGAATAATCCGTTATATACGCTTCGGGACAGCATCACAAGAGGTGGTGCGAGATAACCCAGGAACGGAAAGATGGAAGGTGAAATCCGACAATTAGGCGTGCGCGAGATCGCCGGGCAGGTTCGACGAAAAGAGAGACCGAAAGACTACTTTGTTCGCCGATCGTTGGCGTCAATCGAAGCGCTGGATTCGCAAATACGTGCGTGGGCTTGCATCGCACCACGTGCGGACACAATCGAAGCAGCAAGTGCAGTAGATACAGCAGCACCGCTCGCCGGCGTGCCTATCGGCGTCAAGGACGTGCTTCATGTTGCCGGCATGCCAACCGCGTACGGCGCACAGCTTTTCGCGCGTCGCGCCGAAGAGTTTGATGCTGCATGCGTGGGCATGTTGCGTGCCGCAGGAGCAGTGCCGATCGGTAAGACCGTCACAGCCGAATTTGCCTATAAACACCCGGGACCGACGCGTAATCCCCACGACCTCCGGCGCACGCCGGGTGGCTCTTCTAGCGGCTCGGCTGCAGCGGTTGCTGCCGGCATGGTACCCGTGACTATCGGCACGCAGACAGGCGGTTCCATAATCCGGCCCGCGGCGTTCTGCGGCGTGGCGGGTTTCAAACCTTCATTCGGTGCTGTACCGCGAGACGGCATGAAGGTGTCGTGCGAATCGCTGGATGTGGTCGGATGGTACGGAACGTCGGTCAGCGATATTGGTGCCATTGCTGACGTGCTGCTGTCCGACGAGCGCGTGTTGCAATCGCCGGCGAGACGTCCGCGAGTCGCAGTGATGTACGGCACCTCGCTGCATGCTCTGGATGCAGACGCGAGAGAGGTACTCGCGATGGCCGAACGTGCGCTGGTAGATCACGGCGCAACCTGTATGCAGATTGCCTTTCCACGGGAATTCGCGCTGCTGGTGGAAGCACATCGAACCATCATGCAGTACGAGTTCGCACGCAGCCTGGCGTCAGTCGCGAGAGTAGTACGCAGCGGGCTCAGTGAGGTATTGCTGGCTTGTGTTCGGCAGGGTCTTGCGATCTCACGCAGCCAATATCGTGGGATGAAGGACGTTCAGTCCTCGCTAAGAGATACATGGAATTTCCACTTCGGCGACGCCGATCTGATTCTCGCTCCTAGCGTGCCCGGTGAAGCGCCGCTGGGACTTGCGGCTACGGGGTCCTCTGCATTCAACGTAGTCTGGTCGGTGCTCGGATGGCCATGTCTGCATATTCCCTTTGGGCGGTCCCGTCATGGTTTGCCTCTCGGTATTCAGTTGGTAGGCAAGTGGAACGGAGACGCTGAACTACTTGGTTGGGGCAGTTGGGTCGAAAGCCTTCGTCGAGATCAAGGCGCAACGATAAGCAGCGAATCGCGCATGGCTTCATGCGTCATCCGATGAATTTTTAAAGCAGAACTCGGCTCGACGCATCGCCGTGTTTGCGAGACTGCAATTACAAAACCAAATCCGGGTGACGATCACCCTATAAGCGGCGCGCTGTCAAAGCGCCAGGAGGAGCATTGATGTATGCAATATCGTCTCAGACAGTGACGGAGGCACAGGTGACGCCTGGTCACACGTCCGAATCCGCTTCGGGGATCAGCCGACGTCTCGATCAGCTTCCTGCCACGCGGCCCGTGTGGATGCTGGTGCTGTTGGTATCGATCGGAGGTTGGTTCGAGTTTTACGACCTTTTCATGACGGCATACGTCGGACCAGGTCTGGTCAAGAGCGGAATGTATTCGGTGACTACAGCGTCGTTTTTCGGTTTCAGCGGGCTGGGCGCGTTCGTGGCGGCATCATTTGCAGGTTTGTTCATCGGCACATTTCTGTTGACCGGTCTTGCCGATCGGTTCGGGCGCAGGACCGTATTTACAGCTTCGTTGCTATGGTATTCGGTAGCGACGCTTGTCATGGCGTTTCAGGATTCCGCCCAGGCGATCAACATCTGGCGACTCATCGCGGGAATCGGCGTCGGTGTGGAGCTAGTCGTGATCGATACCTATGTAAGTGAGCTGGTCCCGGCGCACTTTCGTGGAAGGGCATTTGCGTTCGTCCACCTCGTGCAGTACACGGCAGTTCCCTCGGTCGCGTTTTTCGCGTGGTGGTTCGAACAGCATCCTGTCGGCGGCATCGCGAGCTGGCGTTTGACCGCTGGACTCGGTGCGTTGGGCGCTATCGCCGTCTGGGCGATTCGTCGTCGGGTTCCGGAAAGTCCCCGTTGGCTCGCGCAGCACGGGAGGCTTGCGGAGGCCGGACAGATTCTCGATGCGCTCGAAGCGAAAATTGGCATACCGGTGAAGGACAGTGGAAATGAGTCTGGTGCGCACATCGAATCCGTGCAGAAACCGGCGCGTTTCAGCGAGATCTGGCAGCCGCCATACCTTAGAAGAACGCTTGTCCTGCTGACGTTTCACCTGATCCAGTCGATCGGCTTCTATGGTTTCGCTTCATGGGTGCCGACATTGCTAGTGGCCAAAGGCATCACGGTAACCCATAGCCTGCTGTACTCGTTCATCATCGCATTCGCCAATCCTATCGGGCCGCTGATTGGACTCGCCATTGCGGACCGGATAGAACGCAAGACTTTGATTGTCTTGTCGGCAGCGGGCGTTGCACTGTTCGGTGGGATGTGTGCGGTCGTGCAGTCCGGTGTTTTTCTGATCGCGCTCGGCGTGCTGCTGACGCTCTGCAATACGCTGCTGTCGGCGGGCTATCATGCGTATCAGGCCGAACTCTACCCCACCCGCATCAGAGCTCGCGCAGTGGGCTTCGTCTATTCCCTGTCGCGGTTGTCCGCGATGTTCTCCGGCTTCTTTATCGCTTTCACGCTTCGCAGTTTTGGCACGTCCGGCGTCTTCGCCCTGATCACGGCCGTCATGATTGTCGTGATGATTACCATCGGCGTGTTTGGTCCGAAGACCAATCGACGGAGCCTCGACTTCGTGTCTCGCTGAAGTGACTAGGCGTCAGTCCAGGAACCGATCGCCATTCTCGAAAAGTTCCCCGAGGGCAAGGATGGAGCGGTGTCGAATCCGCGATATCGAGTTGCGTCCCCCCGCCCGATTGACTCAGACCGACTGCTTTCCATCACAGTTGTGGCATTCGCGAACACCAGTTGAAGGACCGGAACGGGTCGAAGACTGCCGTCCGCGCGTCGGGCGACAGGCGGTGCGGGCCCGACGGCATCGTCGGTCCTCGACCGGCCAGTTTCGGCCACTCGCCAAAGGCATGCAATGGTCACTCGAACAGCTGGTCCGCTCGGAATCCTGCCCGATGCCCGACACGCACATGTCGGCCGACGCGGGCTCCGTCGCGGAGCCTGCATGGTTTATAAAGTGGCAGGCAGGCTCAAGTCTGGTTGCCCCACAGATCGTCAATCGCACGTATCGCTAGCAAATATCCGTTCGCACCAGCTCCGCAGATCACCGCTGTGGCTGCCACCGAGATCGTCGAGTGGCGATATTCTTCGGAACGCCGGTGGATGTTGGTGATATGCAATTCCACTACCGGCCGGCGGACGAGCTTGACTGCGTCGAGCACCGGAATCCGGCCGAACGAAAAACCGGCGGGATTGATGATCAGCGCTGCGTCCTGCAGGAACGCTTCCTGGATCCAGTCGATCAGCTCGCTTTCGCTGTTGGTCTGACGGAATACGCAGTCGAACTTGAGCGTGTCGGCCAGCGTCAGGCAGTTCTCTTCGATGTCCTTGAGCGTGGTGGTGCCGTAAATGTGCGGCTCCCTTGCGCCCAGCATGTTCAGATTGGAGCCATTGAGGATGTAGAGTTTGCGAGTCATGGTGTCAATGTGTAGAAGAACATTCCAGGGACGTGCCTTTGGTTTCACGGGATATTGCGATCATCAGGAAGGAGATCAGGTTCAGCGAGCCGCAAACCGCTACGATGGCCCATGGAGAACCGTTAAAGGCATTGAGCAGCGCCACGGCGACGATCGGCATCGGGCCGCCGGTGAGCAGGTTGGCTCCCGAGTACGACAGTGCGGACCCCGTGTAGCGCGCCTCGGTCGGAAAGGACTCAGCGAACCAGACCGGCTGGATGCCACTCTGGAACTGTGTGAAACCGAGGAATGCGCCCATCACGGCCATGGTCATGGCGATTGAGTTCTGGTTGAGAATCGGGAAGTAGATCAGGCAGCAGATCAACGTGCAGAACGAGCCGATCATCAGCGCACGTTTGCGTCCGATCCGATCGCTCAGATAGCCGCCCGCCAGCGCCCCCACGATGGCACAGACATTCGCAACCATTAGCAGCATGAAGCCCGTCTGCTTGGGTACGCCGAGGTGTTTCGTCAGGTAGCTGAGCGAGAAAACGACGATCAGATAAAACAGCGCGGCCGGGCCGCAGAAGAACAGCGTCAGGCGAAGCGCGGTGCGCCAGTGATATTTGAAGACTGTACCGAGTGGATTGGCGGCGCGTGTGGGAGCGCCAGTCTGCTTGAGCGCCTCGAATGCCGGTGTCTCGCTAACCTTCCTGCGGATGTAAATGCCCAGCAGCACCAGCACAAAGCTTGCGAGGAATGGGATTCGCCATCCCCAAGAATCGAAGTCCTCCGACGAAAGCAGTGCGGCCAAAGTAAAGAGCGAGAAATTGGCGAGAATCTGACTGAGTGGCGAGCAAATGCCAAGCAGCCCCGAATACCAACCACGGCGGTTAGCAGACGCATGCTCCACCGCCATCAGTTGCGCGCCCGTCGATTCGCCGCCGAGCGCAAAACCCTGAATGATGCGCAGCGACACCAGCAACGTCGGCGCGAGGATGCCAACCTGCTGGTAGGTGGGCAGCAACCCCATCAGGAACGATGACGCACCCATCACCGAAACGGTGATCAGCATCAGTTTGCGGCGTCCCCAACGGTCACCGAGCATCCCGCAGATCACCGCGCCAAGCGGGCGTGCGGCCAGCCCGGCCCAGAAGCTAGCCAGCGACGCGAGCAGCGAGGCGGTCGGGTCCAGCGACGGAAAAAATAGCTTTGGAAAGATCGTGGCTGCGACCACGCCATACAGTGCGAAGTCGAACCATTCGAGCGCTGTACCGACGGTTGCGCCTGCCACCGCCCGGCGCGCCATCAAGTGAGCCTGCGCGGACTGTTCTTGTGCGGCAAGATCTGAATCAGCGAAAAATAACATGTTGTCTCCTGAATTCCCGATATGTTGAAACGTTCGTTTCTGGCGACGAACCAGTGCTATTGTTTGCGCTGCAAAGACGGGCCGTTCCGCGCCGGAACTGCATTTCACACTGCGAAAATAGACGGGAAATGTCACTCAAAAACGGTCTGAGAATTCTCGATCTGCTGGCGTCGCAAGGCGAAGGCGTTGGCCTCGTAGCCATTGCGGATGCCTTGTCCCTGCCGCGCAGCACGTGCCACCGTCTGCTCGCCGAACTTGTTGAAAGCGGGTATGTCCGTCAACTGACCGATCACAGCCGGTACATCCTGACCATGCGCATGACGTCGAACGGACTCGAATTCCTGAGCCTCACGGGCATCGCGGATATCGCCCAGCCGATCATCGAGCGCGTCGCCGCGCAAACCGGTGAACTGGCGCGGCTGTCGCTGGTGGACGGTGAAGCGATTATCTGGGTGGGTAAGGCGGACGGGCATCGCATCGGCTTCCGCTACGACCCCGACATGGGCCAGGCCGCGCGACTTTCATGCACGTCGACCGGGCACGCGTGGCTGATGACGATGACCGACGAACAGGCGATCGCACTGGTTTTGAAGCAGGGCTTCGGACCGCCAAATGAGTTCGGACCCAATGCGCCGACGACAATCAAAGCGCTGCTGGGATTCCTGCACGCTGCTCGCATACGTGGTTACGCGATGATCGACGAGGTGTTTGCCCCGCGCATGTCAGCGATGGCGGTGCCTGTAATAAGTGGTTCGCGCTGCGTCGGCGTTATCAGCTTGGCCGGTCTGCGGGTGCGGCTGACTGCCGAGAAGATTCACGAGTACTCGGTACTGCTGCGCGGGGCAGCGAATGAGCTGGCTCAGTTGAGCAATATGGCGGGATTCCCCAGTCGGCCACCCCTCGGCAAGGGATGAAAAGGGACCGGACTCATGCCCTCCGGGCGGAGGACCTGGTCCGCTTTGACCGAACTGCTGTCTCCGATACGTCGGCGTGGATGACCGAACGTCTCTGGCAGCGGCCCTTGATCTGCCGACCGTACGGCTGGCAGCAACGGGTCGGAAGCTCCCACACGTTCGTGCCGCAAATCGCTATCGGCCAGACCCTTGATGCTTGCACCCATTGCCACCCACTCCGTTGCTCCGCGAGATTAACTAGTCTTTTTGCGCGACTTTGACGACGTCACGTCGTGCGCGATCTCGGAGAGCCGCTTGTCACCAAGCAATTGAAGTAACGTATTTTCCACTGAACCCAACACCTCATTGATGTGGCGATTTACCGCCGCTTCCACCGGACAAGTGTGATTGTCGTCGGCCAGGCAGATCACAAACGGCGCGGTATGTCCAATGGCCTCGTAGACATCTCTCACCGTAAGATCGTTGAGGTCACAGGCAAGCGCCCAGCCTCCGCCTGGACCACCAGTCGACTTTACGTACCCCGCTTCGCGTAGCGCAGCCATCGTTCGGCGGACAAAGACGGGGTTCGTATGCAGCATCAGCGCAATCGTCTCTGAGGTAGTCGCGCCTCCTCGAAGATGCATGTGGATGAGGACGTGCAGAAGTCGAGCCAATCGGGTATCGCGTTGCATATTCGGAAGCTTGGTAATGCGCAACTTTTGATGTTACGCTATCTCGGGATTCTTGTGTGCATACATCTCTGCCAGAGCAACCATGACCGCATACCGCCAAACCTTTGTTGAAGCCAACGGAATTCGCCTGCATGTCGCTGAACAGGGCGATGGCCCGTTGGTGCTCCTTTGTCACGGCTTTCCTGAGACCTCGCATGCCTGGCGCCATCAACTGGCGGCACTTGCGCACGCCGGCTTCCACGCAATAGCACCGGATCTGCGTGGCTACGGATCAAGCGAATGCCCAACGGCAATCGGACAGTACACGACGTTAGACGTTGTCGGTGACCTGGTGGCACTCGTTGACATTCTCGGAGAACGCGACGCAGTTGTTGTGGGAAACGATTGGGGGGCAACCATTGCCTGGCAAGCCGCGTTGCTTCGGCCTGACCGCTTTCGCGCTGTCGTTGCGCTTGGGGTGCCGATGATGGGCCGCGCGCCGATGACCCCGAGCCGGCTTTTTCCGCAGACCGACCAGACGAGGTTCTATACGCATTACTTTTCCGAACCTGGTTTGGCCGAAGCCGAACTTGAGCGTGACGTTGCCACGACATTGCGCAAGATCTATTACTCCGCATCAGGCGACGTCGGGGCCCGCGATGCGAATACGCCCAATCCATTCGGACTTGTGCCGCGCAGTGGTGGACTCCTTGACGCTCTGATTGATCCACCTTTGTTGCCCGCGTGGCTCACACCCACCGACCTCGACAAGTTTGTACAAGGATTCAGCATTTCTGGCTTTCGCGGTGGATTGAACTACTACCGCAACCTCGATCGCAACTGGGAAGTGCAATCGGCTTTCGAGGGCCTGCTCGTCGAGGTTCCCGCCCTGTACCTTGTCGGAGAGCGAGACACCGGTCTGGCAATGCCGGGCATGCACGAAATTATCGACGGCATGACCCAGATCGTGCCCAGGCTGTCGGCCTCGCGAATCGTTCCGCGAGCAGGGCATTGGCTGCAACAGGAGGCGCCGGATTTCGTCAACGCGGCATTGATTGAGTTTCTCCGCCATCTTTGATGTACACGGACGCGATCTGACACGGACGGTGAACGCGTGCCTGCCCGATCGGCAGATTGTCCTAATCTAGAAAGACCGTGTCGACGAGATGTGGGAAATGATCGGAGGAATTCATGGCGGTCCTCAAACGCAAGCAACGCGGGAAAGAGATAAGCGACAAGGCGACGTCGTGCGTCAAGAGCGGCGCGCCTGTGGTCAAGCGGCAGACCGGCGCGGGAAGAACGTTGGGCGGCTGGGGAATGCTTATAGTCGGTTCGTTGATCACCTGGGGTTGCGTTTCGGACAACGGCGCCAGGTACGGCAGCGACGCAGCGAATCAAGCCCAGTCGTGTCGCAAGGACGATCTGCAATGTCTCGGCGATCAAGGGAACGCTGCGGCCAGCATCTATTGCAAGGGTCCGATCGAGCGACTTGCGACGCGCACCGTCAGATGGACGGGCGGCCCCTACGAGGTGAAGTTCAGTCGCTTTCGCTGGAGCGATAGTCCGGGCGGCGCCATCACATACATTGGCGACAAGGCCGAGTTCCAGAATGACATCGGCGTCTATACACCGATCATTTACGAGTGTGGCCTTGCCAGTGACGGCAAAACGGTTCTCGCCGTCAGTGCGAGCGCAGGCAGATTGCCGCCCTGACGACGCCCCGATCCAACCGGAGAATTGTGAATCATCCCGCTCGATCGTATGTATCTGTTGTCATCGTTCGCTCGGGCGGCTCCAAACCTCAAAGCTGCGAATCGAGCAGCGCGACAAGCCGTTCCAGCAGCTTTTCACGGAGCGGACGGCGGCGCCAGTCGTCAAGCGTGATGCGTTTCGCGTTGACAACGTCGCCGTCGAAAACGGCCGTCTGCTGGCGCGCGAAATCGTGGTCATAGATGTTGAGATTGGCCTCGTCGTTGAGCTTGAACGAGCGGCTGTCGAAGTTAGTCGAGCCGACCGACACCAGATACTCGTCGACGACAATCAGCTTGCAGTGATACATCGTGGGCTGATACTCGTACATCTCAACGCCCGCGGCGAGGAGGTCGCCCCAGCACGCGCGCGACGCCTCGCGCACCGTGTGGGTGTCAATGCGTTTGCCGGGCGTGATGATGCGCACCTTCACCCCGCGCTTCGCTGCCTCGACGATCGCGTTGATCGTCAGCTTGTCCGGCACAAAGTACGCACTCGCCAAGTGGATGGAATGCGTTGCCGCGGTGATCGCCATGAGGTACATCAGCTGCATGTCGTCGCTGCCGCCGGAGGGCGAACTGCTGAACATGTGCGCGAGGCCTTCGCCTGCGGCGTCGATCTCCGGGAAGTATTGCCGGCCGTGAAGCACATTTCCCATCGACTTGATCCAGTTGTCCATGAAAACCGCCTGCATCTGTCCTACCGCCGGGCCTTCGACGCGAAAGTGCATGTCGCGCCAGTGCTTCTCATCCTGCGCGTGCCCGGTCCACTCGTCGGCGATACCCACGCCGCCCGTAAAGCCGATGTGTCCGT
Source organism: Paraburkholderia agricolaris (assembly GCF_009455635.1). Lineage (NCBI taxonomy): Bacteria > Pseudomonadati > Pseudomonadota > Betaproteobacteria > Burkholderiales > Burkholderiaceae > Paraburkholderia > Paraburkholderia agricolaris. Next base: position 689,058 of record NZ_QPER01000002.1, on the reverse strand, counting down.
CGATCACGAGCAGCTTGCGGTGCGTGCGGTCGTTCATGCGGCCGAGACCGGTCCAGTGCGGCTTGTGGTACCGAACGACTTCCGCGCCCGCCTCGCGCAGCATCCGCAGATAGCGCCTGTCCATCTTCGACGAGCCGATCCAATCGAGCAGCACATGCACCGCGACACCCGCGCGCGCCTTGTCGGAGAGAGCGCGCGCGAATTCCTCGCCAATCGCACCGGACCAGTAAATGAAGGTTTCGAAGGTGATCGTGTGCCGCGCCGAGCGGATGCCCTCCAGCATCGACGGGAAGATCTCGTCGCCGTTGAGGAGCACCTCGAAGCGGTTGCCCGAAATGACGGGCGGCCCGAGCAGCAGCCCCATCGAGCGAATGAACTGCGGATCGTCACTTGCGTACAGCCGTTCGATCTTGTGCTCGAGCTTCTTCTCGCCGCTCGTCAGGTTCGCGATCACCAGCACGACGACGAGCGTTACCGCGACCGTCAAGACAATTAGGGCAATCGTCGGCATGCGCGAGCCTCGCGTAGCGGACACTCGTCCGGAGTCGTTAGTGTACGGGTATTCCGGACTGCGGATGGTATTGCCTGTGCAACCACAGACGGGTGTCGAATGCGGACAAGCTATGAGCGACGGCGGCTTCGATCAAGCCCATTATCGGCACTGGCCGAACCCGGTCCGTTGCGAAATAGATGAACGGGCCGTCGTCGCTCGGATGGTGCCCGACTCAGTTTGACCCGAAGGAGGCACGGACGTTTCTCCATAGCAGCCGAAAGGGAGGCGTTAGTCACGTTTCGATCATAGCTATGCTACAGCGTCAACTAGTAGTAGGCTCATCGTTAGATCCTGGTGCGACGGTGCTTCTAATCAATACGCCGTTGGCGACAGTTTGGGCGCGTGCCACGCATGCGTGAAGAGATCATAGGGGAGTTCCCGTCGATATCCGCAAGCGGCATCAACATGGAGGCAGGCATGGTCAAGACAGCGTTATTCGTCCGGCTCGAAGCGAAGCCGGGCAAGGAGCAGGAAGTCGAAAGCTTCCTGATGGGCGGACTGCCGCTCGTCGAGCAGGAACCCGCGACGATCGCGTGGTTCGGGCTGAAAATCGCGCCATCGGTGTACGGCATATTCGACGCGTTCCCCGACGACGCCGGACGCCAGGCGCACCTGGCGGGCAAAGTAGCCGAGGCGCTGATGGCGAGGGCTCCGGATCTTTTCGCTAACCCGCCGGAAATTATGAACATCGATGTACTCGCGGCGAAGCTGCCTTCGTAGCCGCGTCGGCTTCCGGCGCGGGACTTGCTAGCGTCGCAGAGCTTGAACAACCTGCGCCGCTAACCTCGCCGTCCCAAATCTATCGGACAATGCTTGGCAGACGGACGACGGTTGAGCCAGAGGGCAAAGGAATCGGGCCGCTCGATACGGCTGGCTCGTCAAGGCCATCGACAAATGCCTCCGCGTTCACTTCGATGGCGTGCAATTGTTCGCACGCGGCGACTTCCTTACGGACATTGTCAGATGGCCATCCCGTCTCAAGAGCCGAAACGTAGCTCGGCAGCAATGAGGTCGTAGGTCTCAACAATTCAATTGCGCTCATTTTGTTCGGTGCGTGTCTGCGAGCAATGATTGCCAACAGTTTAAGCGGTGCCACCGAACGTCCCAAACTGGCCGATAGCACCGGTTCGGCGAACGCTCTCTAGCGCCGCCGTTGGACTCGTCAACGGCAGCTTTCCGGTAGACGCGGCGAATGCGTGCTCCCGGCCATAAGCGGTCAGTCGGCCTTGATATGAAAATCGTCGATAATCTTCCTTAGCAAAGGCAACGCAACTCAGGAAAAATTTCACGACATGAATTCCGCCGATGTTATGCACATTTTCGAGGCGCTTATCGCTCTAGCCCTGATCGGCCTGGTAGCCTACGGCCTTATGCAGAGCAAAATCGCCGCCAAACTGCAGAGAGACTATCCGGGAGAAAGCGCGCGCCTCGGGGATGACGGTAAATTCAACTACGCGCCGATTATCTGGCTGGTGAGCGGTGACTATAAATCACTGAACGACCCACAAATTGATAACTGGGCCGGCGTAGCAAGGGCGGCACTGCTTGTCGGTGCTTTAGCCTCATTGGTGTTTTTTGTGCTGCTCGCGTACGGGCGATATCGCGCGCACTCAATATAAGTGACCGCTTGTCGTCAAATTGACCGGCAGCTTCGGGTCGGAAGTGTGAGTTCGCTGATGCAGAAAGCTGCCATTCCGTTGTGTGGTGTCGTGACCGTCAGCAATCCGGTACGTTGCTGACATGCAACTCGACCTTCCCCAATGTCGGCAAAGGCCGATGAAGCAACGTTCAACATCGCGAATTGAATGGCCGTTTCCTTAGTGGAACCGACGCCTGAATGTCCGGGCGACGGGGCGGGCGAATGACGCTTCATGGTCGGACTGAGTCCGATGATGATCGACTCAGAACGACCTAAACGTGACATCCGATTTGAAAACGTTAATGTCGGCTTCGCCTCCCATCCCGGCCCGTCCAGTTCGCCATTGCCAAGCCGACGGAATACCAAATTCATTTCTTTAGTCAGCGATTTAAAGCGGAACCAGTATTTATTTCACTTGAATTCGTCGATAAACAGATAAATGCAAAAAGCATAATAAACGCCCGTCAATGTTTAAAGCGACGAACATTACGTTATGCATTCAAGTAGACTCGAGCAGCGTCCCCCGACTCGAACTTCAGCAGGGGGTGCGGACGAATCGGATTGAGGCGGCTTTCAAACATCACTGACTGCGGAGAAAGAATGAAAAATAGTATTTCGCGTGTTGGCAACGTTTCGATTTTCTCTGTGACGTTCGCCTTTGCGGCCGCCGCTTGCGCCCAAGGCAATTTGCGGATGACTACCCCACTTCCCCCGCAAATTCTGACGCCACCTTCGGCCCAGACGCGCCTCGGCAAGCTTGAATTTACTGACGGCGTGCCGACGCCGCAAACCGCACAACTCGTCTATGACAACCTCGACTTTCAGCGCGGTGTCGAGGCGTTCCTCAGTGGCATCCCTGGCGCGTCACTGGTCGCCATGCGCAGAGGTCTGCGCAAGCTCGGGCCGGACAACGGGACAATCGCACTTTTCGAAACGCTGATGGATTCGAAGTCGTTATTCCTGACAGCGAACACCGAGTCGGTCTACTACTTTGGCTGGCTCGATCTGAAAAACGGGCCTGTGGTCGTTGAAGGACCACCCAATGTGCTCGGCGTAGTGGACGACTTCTGGTTCCGGTATGTGGCGGACTACGGTAACGCGGGACCGGATAAGGGCAAGGGCGGGAAGTATCTGGTTGTCCCACCCGATTACAAGGGGCCGGTGCCGGACGAGGGTTATCACATCGTCAAATCGTTGACCTACGGAAACTGGCTGGTAGGGCGTGGCTTCCTGCAAAACGGTTCGGCCCGTCCGGCTGCCGACAGCATCAAGGCGCATCTGCGTGTCTATCCGTACGCGCAAAAGGACAATCCACCACCGACTCACTTCGTCAACGCGTCCGGCATGGTTATGAACACGGTTCACGCGAACGATGTAACGTTCTACGATGAAGTCAACCAGATCATCCAGGAAGAGCCCGCTGGCGCATATGGCCCCGACATGACGGGGATTTTCAGATCTATCGGCATCGAAAAAGGTAAGCCTTTCGCACCCGACGACAGGATGAAAAAAATCCTGATCGACGCGGCTGCCGTGGGCAACGCGACCGCTCGCGCCATCGACTTCGCAAACCGCGACAAGGCAGCCCCCATCTACCCGGACCGGCACTGGAACACGCCATTTATCGGTGGAAGTTATCAGTGGCTTAACGATGGCGCACGCAACTTCGACGCACGCACGATGTTCTTCTATGCAGCGACCGTCGACACGCCTGCGATGGCGGTAGCCATGCCGGGTATCGGATCACAATACGCTTCGTCAAACCTGGACAACAACGGCAAGCCGTTCGACGGCTCGAAAAACTACGTCCTGCACGTTCCGCCGAACGTTCCTGTGAAAGACTTCTGGTCGATAGTTCTTTACGACACACAGACCCGCTCGATGCTGCAAACGGATCAGCAGTTCCCGAGTGCGTCGAGCCAGAAGGACCTGAAGAAGAATGCCGACGGCTCTTACGACGTCTATTTTGGCCCGAAGCCACCCGCTGGACATGAGAGCAACTGGGTTCAAACAATCCCGGGCAAAAGCTGGTTCACAATTTTCCGTTTGTACGGTCCGCTCGCCCCGTGGTTCGACAAGTCGTGGAAGCTGGAGGACATCAAGGAGCTGGCGGGCAGCTAGGCGGCAGGGATCGATCTTCGCGATGCAAACGAACCGAAGCACCGCCCCATTTTCTGGCAATAGGCCGTTGCCGTGTTCCGGCGAACGGCCACTCCCTACCGAGAGCGTTATATGATCAAAGAGAACAAGCATTTTCGCGTCCGTGTTCTTCTGTCCGCCGGCGCACTGGCGTTTGCCGCGCTAACCCAGCCGGCTGTCGCACAAACGCGAGGCGAACCCACCGCCAACGCGAAGTTTCCGCCTGGCCCGGTCGTCGGCACTCATCTGCCCGAAGCCTATGTCAGTCAGATGGGCAAGATCGCTTATCTGTGGGGCTGGCCGATGGTGAACATCTACAACCGGTATCTGGTTTTCTCGAAGGTGCCCGAAAATGGCCTGGGTGACGGCGTATTGCCCGTTGGGCCATTGAACCGGCTGACGATGCTGGTTGATTACATCAAGCCCGAGGAGCGTGCTGTTGCAACGCCTAATCAGGACGTCGTCTATGGCTTCGGTATTCTTTCACTCGAAAAGGAACCCGTTGTCTTCCAGGTGCCTGATTTCGGCAGCCGCTTCTGGGTCTACCAGCTTGGCAATCAGCGCACAGACACGCTCGGCGGCGTAGGCAAGATGTACGGCACCAAGCCGGGTTTCTACATGGTGGTCGGGCCGCACTGGAAGGGTACAGTTCCGAAGGGCATCACGGGCGTGTTCCATTCGCCGACGAATATCGCCTACATCATTCCGCGCGCTTTCCTGGACGATACGGCGGAAGATCGCCAGGCCATCCGGCCGGTGGTGAGCCAGATCATGTCTTATCCGTTAAGCGAGTTCAACGGCAGGACGAAGACCAAAGACTGGAGCGCGCTGCCGAAGTTTTCCGATCCTGCTGGCGGAACCCAAGGCAGTGGCGCCGAAACGCAATGGGTGAAGCCCGAAAAATTCTTCGACGAACTGCCTCTGGTTATAAAGGCGGTCCCTCCGCAGCCCGGCGAGGAAGCGCTCTACGCGTGGATCAACTCGTTGCTCGACGCTGCTGCAAAGGACCCGAAAGTCGCCGAGACGCTCAGGCAGTCGGCAGTTGACGCGGACAAGGAACTGGTCGCCGGAATGCACAGCTATTACTACGCAGGCGTGCCGGTCGGGAACAACTGGATCGCACCGCAGAACGGCGCGCAATTTGGCACGGACTATTTCAGCCGCACGGCGGCTGCCAAGGCGAACATCTTTGTCAATCCGCGAAAAGAGTCTGCGTATTTCGCGCAGGAATACGATACGCAGAATCAGCGATTGAACGGCGCAAACGTCTATCAGGTCACTTTCCCCAAAGGCGAGCTTCCGCCCGTGAATGGTTTCTGGTCGGTCACGCTGTATGACGAGGCTCACTTCTTTGCGCCGAACGAACTCAACCGCTTCTCATTGGGGACCAAGAACAAGGACCTCAAATACGGGCCGGACGGCTCCCTGACGCTTTACGTCCAGAACAAACGCCCGAGCGAAGACAAAGTCGCTAACTGGCTGCCCGCGCCGACGGGCGATTTTGAGTTGTTCATTCGGGCGTACTGGCCTAAGGCCGAAATCATGCAAGGTCAGTGGTCGCCTCCGCCAGTCCAAAAAACCAACTGACCTGAACGGTCGTTTCGAGCGCCGCAGGCCAACGGCCGCGCTTCGAAGCTGATCACATATCCGCGCAGCGAGCGTCCGCTCAACATCAGTCGACGGACGCTCGCACGCAGATCCCCACTGGCTGAAAATGGCCGAACGGGGTCCGACAGGTTCCTCAATCGTGTAGCTCAATGCGGTAGCGAAGAGACTCCGCACCTCCATAGGCCGCCGCCTTTTTGAAGCGTTCGATCAAGACACCATTGCATGCTGCGATCACCCGCTGCGAAGCTATATTTTTCGGGATCAACCGTTAGCTCGACGTAGGACAAACCTTGCCGCCTCGCTTTGCCCAACATCAAATTGAGCGCCTGCTTGGCGTAGCCGTTGCCTCGCTTCCACGGCACGACTGAGAAACCGATATGTCCGAGTACGTACGGCGGCAACTCGGCAGTTCCAGCTTGCCAACGAAATCCGATTGCGCCGCTAACGTCGCCGTCCCAAATCCATCGGACAGTGCTGGGCAGACGTGCGACGGTCGAGCCATCGGGCAAAGGAATCGGGCCACCCGCTGCGGTTGGATCATCCAAGCCGTCAACAAATGCCTCCGGGTTCATTTCGTTCAGTGCGTGTCAGGGAGCAATGATTGTCAACAGTTTAAGCGGTGCCGTCGAATGTCTCAAATTGGCCGTTTGCAACCGCTGGGAAATGACGCTTAAAGCTGCCGCTGGCCTAGGGTGCAAGCTTTCGAACGGCGGCTCACGGTGAATGGGCCGAACGCGTACAGTCGGCCAAATTGAGACGTTCGCGACGGACCGATTTTGGCATGCGTACTGACCAGATGGCCGGCATTCCCGTGCTAAGCTGATTTAGTGTCGAACCGAAATTGCACGCTATGAGCACTCGCGAAACAAACCGTCCGTTGTCCGCCGCGGAATTTTCGCTCGCTCGGTGGATGCTGGAGCACGGCCATCCGGAGGCGAGAGAGTTTCTCGAACAACTCGCGGCGGCAGAAATAACTCCTTGGCAATGTTCGTGCGGCTGCGCAAGCGTCAATTTCCAGATCAAGGGCCGCCAACCTGCGCCCCCAGGAGTGCGCGTCCTCGGAGAATTTTTCTTTGGACCAAACGATGAGCCCGCCGGGATATTTATTTTCGAGAGTGAAGGCGTGTTAAGTGGCATTGAGGTTTACGGGCTCGCCGCAGATGCCCCTAAAGAGCTGCCGCGAGAAGAAACACTTCGGCCATTTCCTTCCAGCAGCGGCGAATCAACGTCTGGCGATTGATCCGCAGAAAGGTAGTCTGCGCTGCGCAAACCTTCCTGGAGGACCGTTTTGCGGCAGTGAATTACAAATGGGCTATGACCGCAACGGGTTGAACTGAGCCGCTCATCATCCGACTGAGTGCGGACACTTTCTGACGATCGACATCGTCGCGTAGATCGTAGACAATCCGGCAACCATTCAACGGTTCCCCCGAGAAGAGTCCATGAAACTCAAGATTTTCGGCACAGTGATTCTGGCATTGCTGGCATTACTCGCGGTCGGCATACTCGGATATACCGGTACCGTTGTCGGATCGAAACTCTACTTCCTCGCAGTGGAGCGGACATGGGCTCAGACTGGGGCAACCATCACCTCCATAGATACGATCTCGAAACCTCTGAAGTACGGAAACCGGTTGTGGGCACCGTCATGGACCTATACCTACATCGTAGACGGTAAGTCATACAGTGCCCAAAGTACCCACATCGCTCACGGCTTCGACGTGAACTGGTATCGATATGAGCCAGTCGCGGCACGCGATGGTCTTTCGCGGCCGGTCGGTTCCGCCGTCCACGCATTCTACGATCCGAGCAACCCGTCACGCTCCGTTCTGGATCGGGCGACATTTGACCTTGGGGATGCCATAAATCTAGCGATCTCTATTCTGGTTTTGGCAAAGTCCGTGGACTTTGTACGCACTGGGCGGCGTCGGGCCGCAAACCAATCTTCATGAAGTACTGGTGCACGCAATCAGCGCGTCACTAGATCAACTCGCAACGATGGAATGGCGGCTATGCGGGAAGGGGATCGACCGCTCAGGGTCGAACTGAGCCGATCGCCGTCGGGCTCAGTTCGGCCAGTTTAAGTCGTTCGGCATCATGCGCCAGATCGTCAACGATCCGCACACGTCATTAGATTTTCTCTGTTGCCAACTTCAGGCCTAGCCCGACAAACACGGGCCACATTGTCCTGGTCATCAGTGTGGTCGCGTACTTGCCATAAACCACTTGCCCCGTTGAGAGACCTTAAAATCCTGCTTGCAACAGAATACTCTGTACTATAGAGTTATCTGCATCAACACGACAGGGATACCAAGCGATGCCAATTTCATCGGAACAGGCAGCACAAGCGTTGCGCGAGGTAGAGCAGACGCGTGCGCTGAGCAGCACCCTTTATGGGTACCAGAAAGCCTCGCCGCATCTTTTCCTGTGGGGCCTGATCTGGCTGGTGGGTTTCAGCCTGAACGACTTCTTCCCCAGCCACATCAATCTGGTCTGGGTTCCGTTGGACATTCTCGGGATTGCATGCAGCACCTATCTGGCTACCAGAAACCCTCACGCCCGCGATGAGCCAAGTCTGAGCAAGATGAACCAGATCTGGCGCTGGCTGGGCTCGATCCTCACCATCATGGCGTTCTTCGTCGCGGTTCAACTGGTTATGCAGCCTACGGCCGAGCGCCAGGTCGTGTCTCTGATGATGTTGATCGTGTCGATGTTCTATGTGCTACGCGGTTTGTGGGGTAGTTCACGAATGGGATGGACGGGCATAGCCCTGGCAGCGTTGACTGCATATGGCTTTTACGAGGTGCGCACGCATTACGACTTGTGGATGGCGGTGGTGGGCGGTGTTTCTCTAATTCTCGCCGGCTTGTGGCTGAGGAGAACCTGAATGACACAAATGGACGAGACCATTCACCAGCCGGTTCGACTGAAGATCATGGCGGCCCTGAAGGCGTTACCTAAAAACGAGCAGATCGAATTTGTTCGCCTGCGGGAGATTGTCGGTGCGACGGAAGGCAATCTCGGGGCACACATCACGACGCTGGAGAAATCCGGCTATATCGAGGTGGTGAAGGATTTCAACGGCAAGAAGCCGCGCACCCGGGTTGCGATGACCACGGCGGGGCGACGGGCCTTTCAGCAGTATGTCGATCACTTGCGAAGCATCCTCGACGGCGACGCGTAGAGGATTTGCCGGGCTGCATCTCATCCTCGTCAGGAGTTGCGATGAAATATAGAGAATCGATTCAAGCGATGCGGACAGCGGACCAGATGGCCTTCAGTGCGATCGGCTCGCTCTGGATGCTGGGTTGGTGTCTGCAAAAGCATGCACAGGATCTGTCGACGCTATGCGTGGTGTTGCTAGCTGGTGCCGCGATCTTCCTGTGGGCCTGGTGCGATCACCGTACCGCGCACAGTGGCGTCAAGGTGCCCGGCGCGCGCCGTTTTCAATCTGCGCGCGGATCAGCTGTGGGCTCCGCTTTGGAAGGTCTACTGTGCGGCGCCGGGCTCTTGTTCAATCTGGTGTTCGTGCTGGCACTGCTTGGCCATCCGGGTTGGCTGCTGCCGATCCTCATGGCACTGACAGGCCTCACCTGCCTCGCACTTGGCAAGGCTGTGCAGCACCGTCCGCATTACTTGACTGGCCTCGCATTGCTTGCGGTGGCACTTGCTCACGCGCTCGCCGCAGCCGTGCCCAATCATGCTGCCACGTGTTTTGCCGCAGGCAGTATTTTGTGGATTAGCTGCCTGTATGGTCTGTTCGTGGGGCGCTTCAATGCTGGCCGGGTTGTTGTGTTGGCTGGTCGGCGGTCGCTCGCGCTGTCCTTGCGCTAAGAGTCGCTTATACGAATCAACCTCTCATTCGAGATGCAATGTCGGTGCTGGGGCCTACTCCAACCCAGTCCATGGGGCTCCGGATAGGAGATGACCAGAAGGAGCGTGCCTATCCATTTCATCGACCTGTACTCTAAGTGCGAGAGCATCTGAACTCGTGCGGTCCCGCTCGTGACAGTCCGTTAAGGAGAAGGTAGAAAGTCCGCTCCGTGGCGCGTGCTGCCGATCGCGACCGTGTGACATTCGGACGGCCCATGCCGTTTGCATAAGGCGGTGATCGGAAGCTCGGTGCTGGTCGGTGGCTGGCAATTCGTCTTTGTCCGGCCAGGTTCGGTCAGTCGATATTGCTTCCTGTCCCAAGCAGCCGCTCGACAAAAAAATGCTTCTCAACGACAATCGCCGCGCCTTCTTTCATCAATGCAGCCACTAAATCAACCAACGAATGATATGAAACCGTCGCTCAATCGGATCATGCTGTACGTGAGGAGTGTCGAGGCTACTTGCGACTTCTATGAGCGTCATTTCGGATTCACATGTTCGTCGGATCCGGATGATCGAATCACAGAATTGAAGTCTCCGAATGGCGGGGCGATTCTGATGGTGCATCAGGCCGCTAAAAGCGTTAAGACGGGACAGGTAACGGTTAAGCTTGTCTTTGACATCGAAGACGTAGAAGGCTTCAAGGAACAGTGTTCGATGCAGGGGCTTGATTTTGGGTCCACACATAAAGCGGACGGATACTGTTTCGCGAACGCCAAAGATCCCGACGGAAACTCGATCTCGATCTCGAGCCGGGCTTTTGCCCACGCAAAGACCTCGGACCATCCCGACTAGAAGCAGCATCAGGTGAAAGTTATGAGAAACGACATGGCGTTTGTCAAAGCAATCTGATTAAGACGACATGTGATTCAATGACAACCCGGCGCTCCGCATTTCCTGAATCATGCATGGCCTTACAGCGACCGATGGAATTTCCAGACTGAGACGTTGAATGGCAAATTCGAATGGCCGTTATCGGGAATCCCGAAGGTCCGCTCGGGGTCGAAAGTGTGAGTTCCCCGATGCAGAAAGCTACCGTTCCGTTGCGTGGTGCCGTGACCGTCAGCAATCCAGTACATTGCTGACATACAACCCGACCTTGCCCAATGTCGGCAAAGGCCGATGAAGCAACGTTCAACATCGCGAATTGAATGACCGCTTACCTAGTGGGACCGACACCTGAATGTCCGGGCGACGGGGCGAGCGAATGACGCTTCATGGTCGGACTGAGTCCGATGATGATCAGCTCAGTTCGACCCTAAACTGCCATTCAGCTTTTGGCATAACGGACATTCGATTTATCATCGCAATCACGATCGAATCCGAGCGGATGATGAACCCGAACAGCCTACCTCTGCGGCCCTCGGCCCTACGCGTCAGCTTGGCTTATCTGCTAGCCGTGACTGCCGCGAGCACCTATATTGTCGTCTCCAAGTTTCCGCAGGTGATTGCGCAGAGGGCATCGAGTGGACTGCTATACCCACTTTGGCAAACAATCCTCGTTCTCCTCTCGGACTGCTCTTTCATCGTCATCATTTGGCTTCCAGCGGCGTTTTTTTCCGCTCTGCCATGCGTGCTGCTTAACCTACTTGCTTCCCGTTACCGCCTCCGAAGCCCGCTCTTTTACGTTTTTGTGGGATGCGGCCTGGCGCTTCTCGCTGTCGTCCCATTTATCTCCCTGACGTCTGGGTGGACGTGGTACACCGATCCTCCCAATCCCCCGCCACTGCTTGGGTTTTGGTCGGAGGTTCATTCGGTCGCGCCTGTGTTCGGGTTTGCGGGCGCTGTTGCGGGCCTGACGTTTTGGCTCGCGGCCGGTCGGCACTTTCCCAGGAAGTCTGCGTAGACTGAACTTCGCGCATGTTGTTTCCAGTCAAATGATCCTAGTCTGGCGTCGAGTACCGATTGTTGACGATTCTCGCAGGAGGTCGACCGTCTCTTCTTGGCCGAACCCAGAAGCTCGGCCACCGCGCGTCAGTACCTTACCCAACCGTCGCGCGAATTCACCTTGTCAATCCAAAGGTGACACACGCGATCATCCATAACGGCCATTCGAATCGGTCGTTGAACGTCGCTTCAAGGGATTTCGACGCCGCCGCTTCGACAGCAGAACCTGACCAGGTTGGCGTCGAGGTCGATCACGTAGGGTTTTGCCATGCCCCACAGGTCCCTTGCACGCGAAGCATGGCTAGAGCTGGCAAGATGAACAGTTCTCGTCAGTCGCCTGCTCGGGACAAATCGCGCAGATGCTCGCCGATCCGCCAGAACATCATAAGGTTAAGCACGGTAAGGACTCCCGTGTTGGCCCAACCTGCGACAGCGCGACCGTAGACACCGAAGGTCATGTCGATCACAGTGGCGAGTACTAACGATGCAATGGCGAATTTCCATCCGACGGTAACGGACAGCGGCAAGTAGCGCGGAAGAAACTGCTCGCCACGGTTGCCGTTGCATGAAAACAGGTAGAGGAGACCGCCAACGGTCGTCGCGAAGCTAAGCCAAGTGCCCGCGAGGGCCCAAGGCGATAAAGACAGCGCGGGCACGGAGCTGCCGATCGAAAACTGAAGCCAGTCGAACGCGATGATCGCAAAGAAGTAGCAGAACGTCGCACGGTCCGAAATATTGCGCTCAGTTAGTTTGCGCTTTACGTGGCGAGTGCTCCAGATCAAGCGATAGTCGATAGGCATAAGGATTTAGGCCGCGGAGTGGTTTCTGGGTTTTGTACACGGAGAGGGTGTCGCCAAAGCTTACCGTAAAGTGTGCCATCTGCCACGATCAAGTCGCATCAGTAAAGGTCACACAGGATCGGAACGGCAAAGTTAATTGTCGGCGATTCCAGCGCATGTTCCGGATGACCGCTCTTGGCCGACCGCTACCTCACGCGATCCGCATGTGCAGCACGAGCCCGGCGGTCGGCACCGCACCCCCAAAAAAGGGGGACAGTCTGGCGAGACCCGTTACAATTTTTTTTTCAGAAGATTGTCGATTTTCGATCATCAGCTTCGTCGTCAGGTTATTCACACCGAAAGGATCTCCCATGAAATACCTCGGCTTGGCCTACTTCACCCCCGATAAATTCGCCGCGATGGCGCCAGACGACGTCAAGAACCTGGTGAGCCAATGCCCCGCATTGGACGACAAGATGCGGGCTACCGGCAAGGTACTGATTTCCGCATCGCTTGGCGATCTGGACAGCTGGAGGACGCTCCGCCCACGCAGTGGCAAGACGCACGTCACCGATGGGCCCTATACCGAGTCGAAGGAAGTCGTGGGCGGCCTGTTCATCATCGAGGCGGATACCCATGACGAGGCGTTGCGCATCGCCTCCATGCACCCGGCGGCCACGCTGGGCGAAGAAGGTGGATGGGTCGTCGAGCTTATCCCCATGGATTTCTACTGGGCCCGATGAGGGCTTGGACGCGTGTCTCAAATATGCGTTGGCGCTCGCATGCAGCACGTGAATATGGTTGATGCTCGACATCGCTCTTAACGAGGTAATTTTCGTAGGAAACGAACTCGTAGTAGACGGTCATGGTTTCAGCGTGGGAACGCGCCCAGAACGTCCCGGCCCATTCATTACCCGGCTCGTTGAGGGCACGCCCCCCCCCATCCGGCCCGTGATTCGACCGGCTCATGGATGGACCAGAACGACCCTGGACCGGACAAAAATCGCCGATCGGAAGAGCACGCATTAGGCTGACTTCGTTCAGGTTTGTTGGATGCCTGCCCACATTTGCGTGTGGCGCTCGGCCATGCTCGTGATGGAGGGCAGGCATCCTGCGAATCTGAGCAACTGAAGTTGCACGCCTTCTTGATGGCTAGTGCTGCGCTGGAGCCGGTTGTTGGTCCGCGTCTGATTCTGCGCTTGTCGTGGGTTTGACTGACGTCTGTCTGCCCGGGCTCGGCTTTGTGGCTGCTGGCGTTTCCTTCGTCTCTATTTGTGATGCCTCTGCAAGTAGGCGCATTGCACGGTTCGCAGTGATGCGGCTTTGAGGGACGCCCTTCGCGTCGAGTGCGATCACCTGATATAGCTCACGGTCACACTCCAGCTCCCGCTGATATTGCTCTGCTGTATCGACAAGCAATTCAAGCATGGTCTGCTGACGTCGTCTTTCGTCACTCGTGATGGCAGGATTCCTACATATTGAGGACCCAAGTGTGATCAATGTGTTGAGCTGGCTCAACTGCCGGTTGCATAGATTGAAGGTGGAGAGCGCAAGCTTTTCGTACTGGAGCGCGTCGACAGGCGGGCGTGAAGCGGGTTGAGATTGTTTTGTAGGTTTGCTGCTCATGGTGCGACCTCCCTGATACTTCCTGGATCGCCCGACACTCGCTTGCTTTAAGGAAGTGGGTGAGCGGGCACATGGCGGGTTTGGAAGACCGGCGCTAAACCAAACCGGCGAGCCTTGCGGCTCCCCCACCACAGCCCGCCCATTGGAAAACAACAGACGTGCAGAGGTAGACGCACGCACGCCTGAGCGGGTGTGCGGGTTTAGCTAGCAGGCTTCCAAACCTGACCGCCGGGTGTTTCCCGATGGCTTGATGATTATAAGTCATGGCAGCGGTGCAGCGATCAACCAGGCGGGCTAAGTGTTTGCGTTTGGCTGATTGGATAAGGCATCGGCGGTGCGCGATGGGTTGTCGCTAATCCAGGGATCGCGGCCGAGCAGGCGGCTAGTTGCTTCAACGTTGACGGTCAGTACGAACGCGTAGCGGGTTTCGTCAATGCTAGGACCTGGCAGTCGATGGCGGTTCATCGGCCTTTGCCGACATTGGGGAAGTTCGGGTTGTATGTCAGCAATGCACCGGGTTGCTGCCGGTCACGGCACCACGCAACGTAACGGTAGCTTTCTGCATCGGGGAACTCACACTTCCGACCCACAACGGACCTTCAGAGTTGCCGTAAGCAGTCGTTCATGTCGCACTCAAGGGCATGCCGCCGCGGACAGGCTAACCGCGTCCAACGTGCATTGCCCCTACGGTTGCAATACTCCGATGAGGAACTTCGTGTTTGGAAGCTCCTGCATTCGCCAAGTGTCAGAGGCGATCACGGGATTACTTATACCCGTATCAACAGTTGCCTTGTTCCGGTTTAAAAGTGGATAAACAATGCTTTCTTATTCACCCGCCGCGAGCTCATTTTAGATACCAAAAACATCCAACCTAGTCTTCTACGTACGGTTCGAGGCCAGTCCGCACGCATATCGCTTCAAATCGTCCACGCCACGGCTGGGACCTTGAGCAAAATATACACTCCGGTCGTATAGAAAGACCTGAGATGACCAATTGAATTATTCAGCCCACAGAAAGTCTGTCCATGAAAATCGCAATCCTTCCGGGTGACGGCATCGGAACCGAAATCGTCGCTGAAGCCATAAAGGTCCTGAATGTCCTGGACCTGAAACTTGAAACGGAATTCGCTCTAGCCGGAGGCGTGGCCTACGCGGCACACAATCACCCGCTGCCGGAAGCCACACTGAAGCTTGCCAAGGAAGCCGACGCGGTTTTGTTTGGCGCCGTGGGCGACTGGAGATACGACCAGTTGGACCGCCCCCTTCGTCCCGAGCAAGCGATCCTCGGACTCCGTAAGAATCTTGGTCTGTTTGCCAATCTCCGCCCCGCGATCTGTTACGAGCAACTGGTCGGCGCTTCAAGCCTCAAGCCCGAAGTGATCTCAGGTCTTGACATACTGATCATCCGGGATGCGACCGGCGACGTTTATTTTGGTCAACCGCGTGGACGCCGCACCGCTGTGGACGGTCATTTCCCCGGTACGGAAGAAGGTTTCGACACTATGCGCTACTCGCGTCCCGAGGTCGAGCGCATCGCTCATGTCGCCTTTCAGGCCGCCCGCAAACGCAACAAGCATGTCACTAGCGTCGACAAGGCGAACGTACTGGAAACCTCCCAGTTCTGGCGGGACATTATGACCGAAGTCAGCAGGGATTACCCAGACGTGGAGCTTGACCATATGTACGTCGACAATGCGGCGATGCAACTGGTCAAGGCACCCAAAAAATTTGACGTGGTCGTCACCGGCAACATGTTTGGAGACATCCTCAGTGACGAAGCCGCAATGCTCACTGGCTCCATCGGCATGCTGCCATCGGCGAGCCTGAATGCCAGCAACCAGGGGCTGTACGAGCCCAGTCACGGTAGCGCTCCAGACATCGCAGGCAAGGGCATCGCGAATCCTTTGGCGATGATACTGTCTGCTGCCATGATGTTGCGTTTCTCGCTCAATCAGGCTGCCGCCGCAAACCGCATTGAATCCGCGGTCAGGGATGTGCTCGCATCGGGATTGCGTACGGCAGACATTTATTCCGAAGGCACGGCCAAGATTAGCACATGCGCGATGGGTGACGCAGTTGCGGCTGCCATTACCAAGAAAGCCTCGACAGGCTGAACAAAGCGCACGATCCGCTGAACCGTTATCTAATCGGCGCGAAGCTTGCTAATCGCGCCGATTCGTTGGTCACCTGTTAGCAATCGTGCGCAGGTAGCCATCGAAAGATGGCAGTTCCAATCATCGAAATTCATACTGATCATCGTGCCCAGATGCCAACTGTTGGCGATCCGGGAAGCGACGCGAACGGCTGAACCTGGCCGAACCCGGAAGTTCGGCCCGCGCTCGTCGGTCACCTGCCAACCTCGACGCGAATTTCCCTTGTCGGCCATGAAGCGACGGTCGATGCACGTGGCCGGATCGTGGACAATCTATACGGAGAGATCAATAAGTAACGCTCTACAGCGCTCGCGCCCATTCATTTCCGGGGTGAAGGGCATCAAGGCAGTTTTTCAGCCACGCGCGTTCGATAACCGGCAAGTTGGGCAATGCTCTCTCGAAATCTTGCTGATCTTTTGGGCGCCGATCCCTAGCCTTGAACAGAAGCACGGCGGACGGGTTCAGATAGGGGATGTCGTCAGCGGTTCTCATCACCATTTCGGCACGCGGTCGCTTGAACGATGGCTCTCTTTTGTAGGCCCAGAATTCGTTAGTTCCCGGCTCGATCATCATATCGATCCGCCAGCATTCTGCAGCGCGGTCAAAACCCCAAAATTGCATAACCTCAGTCGGCGGGTCCCGATCCGCCGGCAGACTTGCGACTACGCCGGCGTGAGCAGTGTAGAACTCCAAATCACTGAACGCCCGACGAAAGGTGCTGAAATTCTCTCGCAATATTGTGAATTCCAGATCGCTATGTTCGCGAGTCTGGGCACCGTGCCAAAGATCGAGTGCCCATCCACCCGCGACACACCAAGGCAAACTAGTATCGCTCAACCGTTGAGCCAGTTCGGCCGGTTGCCACGCATCCCATGCTTCCTGGTCCGGTATGTCCACTTGAGTGTTCATCGTATCGAGCGACCCCGTTTGCTTCGGAGCTTCGGATTTTCTCACAAGATAACCGGCGCGCATGGTTCACAAATGCGGGCCGCTTATACCTATCGTATGAGACAGCGACCGGCCACAAATAGACGGTGCCAGCCGCACCGGTCGCGAGCGCAACGTCCCGGTTCGCCCCGACGTCGCGCAACTGCAGGTGCGCCAGCCCGGCCTCTCAGGCGGGCGCGAGAAGGCGCGCCACATCGGCGTGAGAGCCGACCCTGATGCGTGTGGGCGCATCGTCTTCGCCAACGTCCGAGAACAGGAACAGCATGAGTAACGCGCGGTCTCGCGAGGTAATGTTCACCCTCCAGGCCGAGTAGTCGCGGCCAGTGGGATCGCCCGTTGCGCCGGGAAAGCTGAGGTCGACGTGCCACCCAAGATCGCCCGGATCGGCTGTGGAAGGAAAGCGTACGACGAACGTTCCCACATTGGGACGGGGTTGCCAGCGCTAACGCCCGACCAGCTTGTCGAACGCGTCATAGAGGGTGGGTGTGTTGACGGCCTCACCGAACGAGGGTGGCTGCGTTCCGTACTCGTCGTTGATAGCCCCGATGCGGACGACTGGACGGGTCCAAGTTGTGGAATCATCGGGATCAATCCCGATCGCCTGCCAAATCTTCGCACGACCGCTGTCCGCTATCGCGCGTGGGAATGCGTCGTCGAGCCGCACGAAGCCATCCTCAATGAACCGACGCACCTGCGTGTCGCTCAGCATCTTCATCACCTCCAATCCGGCTCCGAGCATCGATGACTCTGGTCGCAAGTTTTGATCAAAACGGAACGTCCGCTTTCGATTCCTAAGTGGCCGTGCATGTACATGAGCCGAAAGGAACGCTGTGGGTCGAGCTGAACCGGTCATCATCGGGCTGAGTTCGGCCAACTTCGGACCCTCGACGGCTTCCTCAGAATCGTCAACAATTCGACGAACGACCGGCGGATAGCATGTCGCTCTCTTCAGGCCATTTGTAGCATTCGCGTTCAACCAGCAAAAATCGGGGAAGATATGAAAGGTAGCTGCTTATGCGGGGCGATCGGCTATGAGATAGATGCGCTCGCGACTTCAATCTCGCATTGCCACTGCCATACTTGTCAGAAGGCCCACGCTGCTGCATTCGCGACAACCGCCCGGGTTAGACGAGAGCACTTCCGGTGGACACGCGGAGAAAGGCAGCTGTCCAGTTTCGAATCGTCGCCGGGGAAGCTGCGCCGCTTCTGTTCATCATGCGGCACGCACGTTCTTGCTGAGCGACTCGAACAGCCGTACGTAATATTGAGGGTTCCGACGCTTGACGATGATCCCGGCATAAGTCCGGCGATGCACATTTGGACGTCGCACGATCGCCCGTGGATTTCCGAATGCGGTTCGATTTCCCAATACCTTGAATGGCCGACGGCAGAATAAGCGCGATCGGCCACGAACGGCCGCTCAGCAACGAGTCTCAGATTGCCGACAATGCAAGGATCCTGACGCGGCTAGAATGTGGTCCCGCCTCTCTACATGCTATTTTTCGAATGACGACGAAACAGAGATTTATCACTGCGCTTCTCGGTGCGCTTGCCTGGATCATCATCGACCAGCTGACAAAGGCCTTATTCAAACAAATATTGACGCCAGGCGAGGTAGTGCCACTGTTCGCGGGAAGTGTTTTGGTCCTGCCCATCTATAACCACGGTGCGTTCCTTAGCCTTGGGGCTGGAATGTCTGATACGACCCGCAACCTTGTTTTCATATACGGTGTTCTGGCTATCTTGGCCGGCTTGTTCTGGTGGCTGGGGCGCTCTTCAAGACTTCGCCGTATTGATGTCATCGCTATGGCCTGCATTCTCGGCGGAGGACTCAGCAATTTGCTCGATCGTTCGATCTATCATGGCCAGGTCTTCGATTTCCTGAACATTGGAATCGGGCGTTTGCGAACGGGCGTGTTTAACCTGGCGGATGTTGGAATTATGCTCGGCGTAGCGCTACTTCTTTTTAGTGGTAAGCGACGCGGACCCACTTTGCCGGGGTCCGCGACGGCCTGAGAATCTTTGAGTCCGGATAGTGTTGGCCAACGACCGGTTTGGAGCGTATTGAAGGTGTCTTCGGGGTCGAACTGGGGCGGCTGAATGGGACAGTAGTCAGCCACTTTGAGACATTCGGCGGGGACACGCCGATCGTCAACAATCAAAGCTTCGGTGCAGCGCGGATCGGCTCACCACCACCGCTTGTTCGTTCATGCTACGATTCCCAATGCCTGACTGACATAAAGAAATCAGGCTTTGACTCACCCGTAGTTAACCGCAAAAGACTTCGCTCGAACAATGTACGCAGCTGCCTGGCCTCCCTCGAAAACGCACTGAAAGCCTGTGTCGATGCAGTGATTGCATCTACTTTGGCATTCGTCCCGGACCTGTTGTGATAGGCAGTCCGGTGATGTCGCCCGAATCGACTTTTCGTATCCAGATTCGTGCGACTGCGTTTTCATGAGACCACAACATGCGTATTCTCAATACGATGGCGGCTCGCGCCATCCCGCTCGTTCCCCGTTCGCTAATCCGTAAGATCTCCCGCCGCTATATCGCTGGCGAAACGCTCTGCGATGTTTGCACGCGCATCCGCGCGCTCCACGCAGCAGGCTTCCGTACAACCATTGATGTGCTGGGCGAGACTGCGTCGTCGTCCGAGCAGGCGGAGTCGATGGCTCGCGACTATCTCAATCTCGTCCAGACGCTAGGCGCAGAAAATCAACCCACCGAGCTATCGATAAAATTGACTGCCCTCGGACTGCATCTCGACGAAGACGCGTGCATGGCACGAGTCTCTATGGTTTTGCGAGCGGCGGCATCGTACGGAATCAGCGCGTGCATCGACATGGAAGACATCAGTTGCACCCAGAAAACGCTCGACGCGTTCCGGGAGCTCGAAGCCGACGGTTATCCAGTTGGGATCGCGCTGCAAGCGTATTTGACGCGCACGAACGGCGACATCGTTCCCCTGCAGGCGCGCAAGAGCCGCATGCGCATTTGCAAAGGGATTTATGCAGAGTCAACCGAGCATCTCGTCGACGGTGCATCGAGGGATCGGGCCGCGATCAATGCGCACTTCGTTCGGCACGTATCGAGCGCAATACAGGCGGGATCGTTCGTGGGCATTGCAACGCACGACGCGCAATTGATCGATGCATTGACCAGTTGGCTGCAACGCGAGCGAGTTGACCGCTCACGATTCGAGTTTCAGATGTTGCTAGGCGTGTGCGAACCGCAGCGTGACGCTTTGCTTGCGCAAGGATTTCACGTCCGCGTTTATGTGCCATACGGTCATGACTGGTATGACTACAGCACCCGGCGAATTAAGGAGAATCCGCGAATTGCCGGATATATCCTGGCTGCGATGATGCGTAGCGCTCGGGCTCGCTAGCAGTTACCGCAAGACCGGTGGATCGGGACCGACCAGATCGTTGGTCCCGGTTCGAGCGGCTACTTTCGAGAAATCCGGCCGGCTTTTGTGGGTCGGTTCATGCCATCTGCATGAGGCGGCGGTCGGCCAACTTGAGCCACCCGACGCCATGTTGTGAACGCATACAGGGCGGTCACATGCGGTTACTCAGCTTTCAACCAACGAGCCACGGCGTCCGCGGTATCTTCGGGGATTGTATTGAACGCGATGGACGCATTGGGTGCCGCTTTATGCACGGTATTGACGAGTATCTCGAAGAGCGACAAATTTTTTGGCGGAATCCGTATTCCGCCACCGATCACGACACAATCGTAAGTTGCGGTTGCTAATTGGCGCTCGACCGCAACAGCGGCAGTTTCGTCGGGTCGCACGAGGCGGAGATCGGCACGCCATCCACGTGCTGCCATTAGTTGCATGCCGAGTGCGATTCCAGCATGAATTTTCGTCGCGTCCAGCCCTGGCGGCAACGCAGGATCGGAGTAGTCGACTGTTTCTGGCTCCAGGCCGACGAACAACACTCGCGTCACTTCGTCCAATTCGTTCATCACCCTCTCCTGATCCATTGCCTATTCGGTCAAACGCCCCTTAAATTGAGACGGCAAACTGTGACAGTAAAAACAGATCGCGCGGGCGTCACATTAGCACGTCCGGGCCACTGGGTGAGCAGAGACCGATGCGAAGATTCGAACGTCTGCTATCGACAAAACTGACTGGCCGTTCAGGGTCGATTTGAGCCCGACGCCGGTCAATCTCGATGAATCGATTCTGCTCTCCGCCATGAGACCCGGTTCGACCAGGAATCGTCCTTCGACACTGCCGTTCAGATCACGGACAATTGTCGCGAATATGCAGTGACACGACCATCGAGCTGGACCTTGAAAGAGAGTTTCATGATAGAGATCCATCACCCGACGTTAGATGATGCAGAGGCACTGCTTGAGTTCGAGCTCGATAACCGCCCTTACTTTAACAAGGCGTCGCTCGGATATCGAATCGGCGAGCGCTTCGCGGGTGGTGGATATGCGACCAAAGCAGTTGAGCTAGTGTTAAGTAAAGCTCGCGATGACTTTGACCTATGGCGAATCGAGGCCACTGTCAGACCCGAAAATCAGGCATCTCCTCGCGTTCTAATACGCAATGGATTTACCGTGTACGGGACCGCTCGGCGCAGCATGAAGCTTCATGGCATCTGGCACGACCTGATGCATTTTGAGTGTCACCTGCAACCGTCCGTCCGCGACGCTGCTCACTCGGTTGCTGAGTTGGGAACCTCGTCGCCCTCCTCCGATAACTCTTTTTCGGAAATATAAGTGACGTTTGTCGCGCATCTTTGAGTGCCCACTATCCAGGTTTTCAAATGACGACTCGGGGCCTCGCTATGCCAATCGCATGAGCCTCCACACAGCCCTGAAGCGTCTGCCACAAACCGTCAGCGGCAGCCGGAAAGCGGTCGCCCGCCGCGCAAGACATTGCTCCTTTTGTTACGTTTTCGCGACAGTCTTTTTTTTTCCTTTCTTAAGTTTGCAGGAGGTGCCTTATCCTCCGGCGCGCAGTAATAAATAAACCATCCAAAAGATACTCAGGGACACTGAATTACAGATGAAGAACATCACCTTCAAGGCAACGGTTACCGCTGTTGCCGCCTTCGCCGCATCCTCGGCAGCAATGGCACAGTCGTCGGTCACCCTGTACGGCATGCTAGACGCAGGTCTCAGCTACACCTCGAACGTTAACGGCCACTCGGACTACGCCCTCGTTGGCGGTGCCTCAGGTTCGAACAAGTGGGGTCTCCTGGGTCAGGAAGACCTCGGCGGCGGCCTCAAGGCGGTCTTCAAGCTCGAAAATGGTTTCAACATTGCAACCGGCGGCATCGGCGGCCAGGGCCCCATTGGCTCCTCGCGTTCGCTGTTCAATCGCCAGGCCTACGTAGGCCTCGCTTCGGACCAGTACGGTACCCTGCGCCTGGGTCGCCAGATCGATGCCGTGACGGAAATGGTTCAAGGCCTGACGGGCGACGCCATTTCGGCTTCGACGTTCTCGACCCCGGGCGACGTGGACAACAACGACAACACGACGAACCAGAACAACGCCATCAAGTACATTTCGCCGGTTTTCTACGGCTTCCAGGCTGAAGGCGCGTACTCGTTCGGCGGCGTTGCCGGTGCTACGGGTTCGGGTCAATCATGGTCGGTGGCTACGGACTACGCTCAAGGCGGTCTGACGGTCGCCGGCGGCTACTTCCATGCGGCAAACCAGGGTGCGAACGGCTGGCAGAACGCAACGGCACAACCGTCGTTCGGTGGTGCGCTGGGCTATCCGAGCTCGGGTTACTACGGTGGCAATGCGTTCAAGAGCGCGGGCATCGCTCAAATCGCCGGCCAATACCAGTTTGGTCCGTACACGGCTGGCCTGCGCTACTCGAACGCGCAGTACCAAGGTAACGATGGCCAACAGTCGATCCACTTCAACGTGGTGGGCGCCCTTCTGCAGTACCAGGCAACCCCGGCGCTGTCGCTCGCTGCTGGGTACACCTACGTCTACGGTTCGGCAGCCACGCAGGCGCAAGCCGCCGAGGGCCGCACGATGGCTTCGATCAACCAGGCGTCGCTGGGTGCTACGTACGCACTGTCGAAGCTCACGTCGGTATACGCCATGGGTGCCTACGTTCATGCTCAGGGCGCTCAGGCTTCGGCTGCGGACTTCGGCAATACCGCATCGGGCGGCAACCAGGTTCAAGCCAACGTTGGCATCTACCACCGGTTCTAATCGCCGGTTCAGAAGTCTGGGGTAGTGAACGCACTACCCCAGACAAAAAATCCCGGTAGTGAATTGCACCCCAAAAGTTGGACATTGGTCCGATCTTTGGGGTGTTTTTTCATGGGCAACGAATGCTGCATTGTCCCAATTCGAATTAGCCGTATTGGGACAGGTCATGAACAGAAGCGCCCTTTTGGCCACAGCCGTATGGCCGCTCGCGTACCGATGTTGCATGCCGCCTCTTCCTTCGGAGCGGCCGGTCAGCAGCCACGGCTGCGAAGGTGATCACGAACGTCCGCTATGCCCGTCAGGCAGGATCGACTATTGGACTGTCTTCTTCCAGGATCGGAAGAGATCTAACAGCACTCTCGCGGGCGTCGGCAGGATGCCCTTCCGGTGCCAGACGGCGCCGACGTCCATGGTCGGGATCGGAATGCTCAGATCACGCCTCATAATCCGGTTCCCTTCGAGCGACCACGGACGATAGACGAGGTCCGAAAGAATCGTGACGCCCAACCCGAGCGCGACCATGCTTCGCACGGCTTCGATCGACTTGCTCTGGATACGCACGTGCGGTTCGAGGCCATACTTTCCCCAATACTTGCGAACAGTGCGGACATGCTCGTCCATGTCGAGTAAAAGGTAGTCCTCCTGTGCAATGTCCTGTAGCGTGACCTGTTGTGCATCTTGCAACGGGTGATCCGGATGGGTCCAAAGCCGGCGCACAGAGCGCAGAATCGTTTCATATTTCAGCTCGTCCACGTCGGCCGTATTGGACACAAGCATCAGACCGATATCAAGCTGATTGTCGACGAGACGTTGCTCGATATCCTCGCGCGCGTCTTCGATGACCTCGACGCTCAGGTGCTCGAAGCGCTGCGCGACAGTAGCAAGCATTGACGGCATCAGGTAAGCCGAGACGGTTTCCGTGACGCCGACCCGAACGTGGCCCGAAATCTGTTCAGGTTCCTCCTGGGCCGCGACTACAGCGCGCCCGATGGACACATTCGCGCTCTGCACATGCCGAAGAAATCGCTCGCCGGCTCGGGTCAGCCGGACGCCCCTCGCGTGGCGCTGCAGCAGCGGCACCCCCACGGTGTCTTCGAGATTCTTCAGCGCGATCGTCATCGACGACTGCGAAACGGCGCAGAGATTGGCGGATCTGGAAATCTGCCCGGTATCAGCCACCGAGATGAAGTACTCGATCTGGCGAAGCGTAATGTGTGTGGCCACGTTGACCTACTCCGCTGGGATATGGCGCCGTGCAATCCGACGGCGCGAACCGACGACCAATCTGAGGTATTGAAAAATTATATATCGCGAGGCATGAAATATGAATTAGGCAGGGCAATTTCGGCTGCATAGCATCCCGTCATGAAAGGAAACAGTGGAACGATGATGGAGACGCAGGAGAAGAAGGGGTACTGCACGCTATGCCGGTCAAGATGCGGCACGATCAACGCGGTCCGCGGCGACATGTTGCTGAAGGTGCGCCCCGACACTACGCACCCGACCGGCAACGCGATGTGCATGAAAGGCAAGGCCGCGCCGGAGCTCGTACACAGCCCCGACCGGGTGTTGTATCCCATGCGCCGCACTGCCCCAAAAGGGGCGGCCGACCCGCGCTGGAAACGGATCAGCTGGGACGAGGCGCTTGACGAGATCGCGACCACGCTCGCGCACGTCAAACGTGAAAACGGCGCCGAATCGGTGGTGTTCGGCGTGACCACCCCGAGCGGTACGCCGATGAGCGACAGTATCGACTGGGTGGAGCGATTCGTCTGGTCGTTCGGAAGTCCGAATATCTGCTACGCAACCGAGATCTGCAACTGGCACAAGGATTTCGCGCACGTGTTTACCTTCGGCTGCGGCATGCCAACGGCCGATTACCGGAATTCCGACGTCATCGTGCTTTGGGGTACGAATCCCGCCAACACGTGGCTGGCCCAGGCGGACAGTATTGCAGCGGGTCGGCGCAACGGCGCCAAGCTGATTGTCGTGGACCCGAGACCCACGGCGCTCGCGCGCGAAGCCGATATATGGCTGCGCGTGCAGCCAGGCACGGACGGCGCGCTTGCCATGGGAATTGCCCGGCAAATGATCGCGACGGGAAATATCGACGATACATTTGTCCGCGCGTGGACGAATGGCACCTTCCTGGTTCGTCGCGACAGCGGACATTTTTTGCGTGAACGCGACATCGATCCGGAGTCGTCGAACAATCGATATGCGGTCTGGAATGGCGCGCTCAATCGACTCGAACTCGTCGGAGAAGAGGCGCGCACGTCGCCGTCCGACCTTTCGATTTCAGGCTCTTATCAGATTTCCGTATTCGACCTGACGGGTCGCGTAATAGAGGTCGCGTGTACGCCCGCTTTCGAGTTGTACTGCGGTGCGCTGTCTGAGTACACGCCCGAACACGTGAGCGAAATCACCGGTGTCGACGTCTCGGCGATCGAAGTCGTGGCGGCGATGCTCAGCCCACGCCAGCGCATTGCTTATCACGCGTGGTCTGGCGTGGGACAGCACACGAACGCGACGCAAACAGAGCGGGCGATCGCTACGCTGTATGCACTGACAGGTGCATTCGATACGCGGGGTTCAAACCGCGAGTTGGTCAAGCAGCCGGCAAACCCCCTCAGTAACTACGCCATGCTGAGTCCTCAGCAGCGAACAAAGGCACTCGGACTTGACGAGCGACCACTCGGTCCGCCCGCCCAGGGATGGGTGACCGCGCGCGATGTTTATCGGGCGATTCTCGAGGCCAAGCCTTATCGGGTGCGCGCGCTTGTCGCGTTCGGCACCAACATGCTGATGTCGCAAGCCGACAGCGCATTGGCGCACGACGCGTTGTGCGCGCTGGATTTTCATGTTCATTGCGACCTGTTCGAAACGCCATCCGCCCGCTATGCGGATATCCTCCTTCCGGTCAACACGCCTTGGGAACGGGAAGGACTACGTCTCGGCTTCGAGATCAATGAGCGGGCCGTCGAATTGGTCCAGCTGCGGCAGCGGATGGTGACGCCCCGCGGGGAAAGCCGGGCAGACTACGACATCGTGCTGGACCTGGCGGTCAGGCTCGGGATGGGGGATCAATTCTTCGGTGGCGACGTCGAAAAAGGATGGAACCATGTTCTCGAACCGTTGGACCTGGACGTCGCGACCCTGCGTTCGCACCCCGAGGGCATTTACCGGCCGCTCAAGCAGCAGGAAAAGCAATACGCCTGCACGACGCCGAATGGCCCGCGAGGCTTTGCGACCGAAACGCGGTGCGTCGAGTTCTATTCGGAGAAGCTGCATCGGTACGGCTATCCGGCCGTGCCGCAGTATGTCCCGCCGAGCCGCGGAGAAGGAGCACGCGCAGCCGACCGTCGACGCTTTCCGTATACGCTCACTTCCGTCAAGAACGGCTACTACTGCCACAGCCAGCATCGTGGGCTGCCAAGCCTTCGTCGCCGTGCCCCGTATCCCGTCGCGGAACTGAGCGCCGATCTGGCGGCCATCAAGGGCATTGTCGAGGGTGACTGGATACGCGTCGCCAGTACCAGCGGCACCGCGCGGTTTCGTGCGCGAGTGGTCCCCGAACTCGCGCCGGATGTCGTAGTCGCGGAGTATGGCTGGTGGCAGGCGTGCGACGAGATCGGCATGGAATCGTCGACGGCCCTGGGAAGCACAAACAGTAACTACAACAGCATCGTGTCCGCCGCCATCGCCGATCCGCTGAGCGGTTCGTCGCCGCTTCGTGCCGTGCCGTGCGACGTCACGCTCGACCCGTCGGTCGATCCCGCGCGACGCGCATGGCAAGGATTCCGGGACTTTGTCGTGTCGGCCGTGCATGGAGAAGCCGAAGGCGTTCGCACGGTTACGTTCAGCGCAGCCGACGGCGGACCGCTCCCCGACTATCTGCCCGGACAGCATGTGACGATCCATATTCCGCAATTGTGCGAAGGAGGAACGACGCGCGCCTATTCGCTCACTGGCCATGCGATTGAAAACGATCGCCGGACATACTCGATCTCCGTGCGCCATCAGCGAGGCCGAAGTGCCGATGGTGAGCAGTTCGAGGGCGTCATGTCCTCGTATATTCATCGCGAGTTGGCAGTTGGACACAGGGTCTTGCTTCAAGCCCCCAGCGGCACCTTCATCGTACCGCCGGCTTCGAAGCGACCGGTCGTCATATTCGCGGGTGGGATTGGAATAACGCCCTTCATTTCGTGGCTGGAAACGATCGGACAGCTGGGCACACAAGCGCCCGAATCCCAGCTGTTTTACGCGAATCTCAATAGCTCGACTCATGCGTTCCGGAATCGAATTGCGCAATTGCAGCGTGCGTTGCCAACGCTCAAGATCGTAAATTGCTATAACCAGCCGCGCGACGAAATACTCGGACGCGACTTCGAGATGCAGGGCTACCTCACTGCGGACGTCGTGGACGACGCATTGATACAGCGCCGCGCGCGATTCTATTTATGCGGCCCAGAGCCGATGATGAACGCCATCACGGCGGGCCTCGTCGAGCGGGGCGTGCCGCCGTTCGATATCTTCAGCGAGGCCTTTCGGTCTCCTTCAAAACCGGCCCTCGATCCATCACAGCGCTTTGCCGTCGAATTCCGGCGGTCGCAGATCAAGGCTGAATGGGCACCCGAACGGGGAAGCCTGCTCAGCTTCGGCGAGAGCCTCGGCATCAGCATGCCCAGCGGCTGCCGGGTCGGGCAATGCGAGAGCTGTGCCGTCAAGGTCCTGGCGGGCAAGGTGTCGCATATGACAGGGCATGGGCCGGACGAAGCCGATATGTGCCTCGCCTGCCAGGCGATCCCGGCCACCGATATTTCCATTGAAGCGTGAACGACTCACGAGGAGCAAATCGAGCATGAAATTTTTTGACACGCCAGCGACACGCGAGGCGCTGGACTTCGCCACGCTGATTCCGTCGCTGAAGAAGGCGTTCATCAAGGGGTGTGAGGTTCCACTCCGACACTCGCACACGATCAATAGCGGCGACGGCAACACCGGCACCGTGTTGATCATGCCGGCGTGGGAGGCGGACCGATATCTCGGCATCAAGACCGTGAACATTTTCCCGGCTAACCAGGGCCGCGGAATGCCCGGCTTGCACTCGACTTACGTGCTGTACGACGCCGGCACGGGTGAGCCGCTCGCGCAGATGGACGGCAATGAAATCACCTCACGCCGCACCGCCGCCGCCTCGGCACTCGCTGCCACCCTTCTGGCGCGCGACGACTCCTCGCACATGGTGCTGGTGGGCGCCGGACGCGTGGCAAGCCTGGTGCCGGCAGCGTATCGAAGCCAGTTGCCAATCACGCATGTCGAGGTCTGGGACATCTATCCGGAGTCGGCCGCGCGACTCGTGCAGCAACTGCGAGACGAAGGTTTCAATGCGGCAGTGGTCTCCAGTCTGCCGGACAGCGTGGCGCGCGCGGATGTCGTGAGCTGCGCGACGCTCGCTACCGAGTCGATCGTACGCGGCGCGTGGCTGAAACCGGGAACGCACCTCGATCTTATCGGAAGCTTCACGCCGCAGATGCGCGAGGCTGACGACGATTGTTTCCGAAACGCGCGCGTGTTTGTCGATACGGACGAGGCACTGCAGAAGTCCGGCGACCTGATAGGGCCGTTGTCGCGCAACGTGATTTCGCCGGCGGACCTGAACGGTACGCTCGCCGCCTTGTGCCGGGGCGACGTCGGCGGGCGCTTCGACGGCAGCGAGCGCACGGTATTCAAAGCGGTGGGGACCGCACTCGAAGACCTGGCTGCGGCAACGCAGGTTTATGAAAAGCATGTTTAATCACTCGAAGCGTCGGAGACCATGATGAAGGAATTGAACCGTCAGCAAGACCTGGCAGCCTCGACAGCCGACGATGCAGTTGGGCTCGAGCGTATGGCCGCAGCCGTGACCCGTTGGTCGGAAAAGTGGTTTCCCGACGCATACATATTCGCGGCGATCGCGGTCGTCGTCGTCGCTGTCGGCGCCCTGGCGACGGGTGCGCCTGCACAACGTGTGGGGATTGCCTTCGGAGACGGATTCTGGAGCCTGATTCCCTTTACGATGCAGATGGCGATCGTGGCCATTTCAGGCTACGTGGTCGCGGTATCTCCGCCTGCCGCGAAATTGATCGCATGGCTTGCCCGCCTGCCGTCGAACGGCAAGTCCGCGGTGGCATTCGTCGCGCTGGTCAGCATTTCGGCGTCGCTTTTCAACTGGGCGATCAGCCTGATCTTCAGCGGCCTGCTGGTTCGTGCGCTCGCTCGTCGCACCGGGCTCCGTATGGACTACCGGGCAGCGGGTGCCGCCGCCTATCTCGGCATGGGCGCGACCTGGGCGCTGGGATTGAGCTCGTCAGCATCGCAATTGCAGGCGAATCCGGACAGTTTGCCGAAAGCGCTGCTGGCGATCACCGGAGTCATTCCGTTCTCCGAGACGATTTTTCTTCCCCAGTCGTTACTGATAGTCGCCGCTCTGACCGTCGTATCGCTTTTGATTGCGTATCTCTCGGCGCCCGGCGCGGAACGCGCCAAAACCGCGCAGTCTCTGGGCATCTCGCTGAACGAAGCGGAACTCGAAGTCGCAGCGCCTTCACGCCCCGGCGACTGGCTCGAGTACAGCCCGTTGATCACAATCCTGATCGTCGCACTCGGCTCGGTTTGGGCATGGCACGAATTCACCACGAAAAATCCGGTGCTGGCCATCTCGAATCTCAATACCTACAACTTCGTGTTCCTGCTGGCCGGAATGTTGTTGAACTGGCGCCCGCGCCGCTTCCTGAACGCCGTGGCGAAATCGGTGCCGTCTGTGGCTGGCGTGTTGATCCAGTTTCCTCTCTATGGGGGCATTGCGTACATGCTGACGAAAGCCTCCGCGCCGTCGGGACTACCGCTGGCCGATCATCTTTCTCATTTCTTCGTCACCGTGTCTTCGCATGCGTCGTTTCCGGCGCTGATGGGCATCTACTCTGCCGTCCTTGGATTCTTCGTGCCGTCGGGTGGCGGGAAATGGATCATTGAAGCACCGTACGTGATCGCGGCCGCCAAGGAACTCCAGGTTCATCTGGGCTGGGCGGTAACCGTCTACAACGCGGCGGAGGCGTTGCCGAATTTGATCAACCCTTTCTGGATGCTGCCGTTGCTCGGCGTGCTGGGATTGCGGGCTCGTGACGTGGTGGGCTTCACGTTTACCCAGTTCATCGTGCATCTTCCGCTCGTGATCTTCATGCTATGGATTCTTGCGGGGACACTGACCTTCCATCCCCCCGTCGTGCCTTGATCCGTCTGTGACGCCAGCCTGGTGCAGCAGGTCAAAAGCCGGCGAATAGCTACCGCACGCCACAACCTGCCGCTTCCGAAACAGCTTACTCAGCCCGCGTCCAGATCACGTCCCCCGGTTTCTTCAAGCATCGACACGGCAATCAACGAAACGATCACGCAGCCGATCATGTACCACGCCGGCGCCATCGTATTGCCGGTCGCCTTGATGAGCCATGCGACGACCAGTTGCGAGGTCCCGCCGAAGACCGACACCGCAACCGCATAGGCGCTCGCCAGATAACCGGCGCGGACATGTTTCGGGAAATTCTCGGGCATCAGGGAATACGCCGGCGCCGATCCCATGGTGTAGAAAATCATCAGCAGTACGATCAGACCGAACACGACCGGCAGCGCCGGAAAATGGTTCATCAGCCAGAAAGCCGGGTAGAGCAGAGCGATCAACGCAACGCGGCCGATGAGGGTGAGCGGCTTGCGGCGCTGCATCCTGTCCGAGAGCGCGCCCCACACCGGACACAGGGTCAGCGAAACGCACGCTGCACCGATCGACACCAGCATGGAGAGCTTCGGCGGCAGTTTGAGATACTGGATTGCGTAGGTGGGAATGTAGTACATCAGCACGTAAGTCGCGACCGTCATGCCCATGATCGCGAACACGGTCAGAAACCATTTGCGCACGAGCGCCGGCTCGAGTTTCGAACCCTTCGTTTTGCCCGCAGCCGGCGGCTCTTCAACGATATGCCGGCGCAGATACACCCCGACAGGCATGATCAGAACGCCGGCGAGAAACGGTACACGCCATCCCCAGGCGAGCAGTTGCGGCTCAGTGAGCTGGTAGGTGAGCAGCGCGGCCATGCCGGAGCCGAGCAGCGCGGCAGCACCCTGGCTCGCCAGTTGCCAGCTCGCCCGAAAGCCGCGCCCCTTCGCCGAACCCGTTTCCAGCAAGGTCGCGGTAGCGGCGCCAAACTCGCCGCCCTGCGCGAAACCCTGCAGCAGGCGCGCGAACACGATCAATGCGGGTGCGGCAAGGCCGATCGTGGCGTAATCGGGCGCAAGGCCGATCATCCCGGACCCGACCGCCATCAGGAAGATCGTCAGCGTCAGCGCCGCGCGGCGGCCGTGCTTGTCCGCGTAGTGGCCGAGCACGAAGCCGCCCACGGGCCGCGCGACGAATCCGATCGCAAAGGCGGACAGCGCGAGCAGCGTGGAGACGACCGGATCGTGCGCCGGGAAGAACAGCTTCGCGATCGTCAGCGCGAAGAAGCTGTAGACGGTGAAGTCGAAGAACTCGAGCAGATTGCCAAACACCGCGGCAATGACGATCCTGCGTTGAGACGCGGGCGTGGACACGGCGGATGCCGGAGATGCGGTGGATTGCGCAACGGGCTGGGCGGACATGGGTACTCCCTTGTGCTCGGATTTCGCGTGACGACGCCGGTCACGCGAGGCTTGATCTGGATCGAAGGCGGTGGCGCCGGTGAGGCTCAGGATGCCGCAGCGAGAAAACGCTCGACCAAGCGCGTCCAGTACGCTGCGCCCACGGTGAGGTTGTCGTCGTTGAAATCGTATGACGCGTTGTGCAGCATCGGGGCTCCCTCGCCGTTGCCGAGACGCAGGAAGCAGCCCGGTTTTTCCTGGAGGTAGTAGGCGAAATCCTCGCTGCCGGCAATCGGGCCAAAGCCATCGACCACCCGTTCGTCGCCAACCAGTTCGCGCGCCACCTGCTGCGCCAGTTCAGTCTCCGGCACGCTATTCACGACCACGGGATATCCCGGCACATAGTCGACGTCGATCCGCGCGCCGTAAGCATCCGCGTGCGCCTGCGCGAGCGCGCGGATGCGCGTTTCGAGCAGCGTACGAACCGCGGCGTCGAACGAACGCACGCTGATCTGCAGGCGAGCTTTTTCGGGGATCACGTTCGCGACGTGCCCGGCATTGAAAGCGCCCACGGTCACCACGGCGGCCTGCATCGGATCGACACTGCGCGACACGACGGTCTGCAACGCGCTCACCAGGCCGGCGCCGATCACAATCGGGTCGACGGCCAGATGAGGCCGCGCCGCATGGCCGCCACGGCCGTGAATCACCAGTTCAACGGTATCGCACGCCGCCATGAACGGCCCGCTGCGGAACAGGAAGGTGCCGGCGGGATAGCCGGGATGGTTGTGCAGACCGAAAATCGCGTCGCACGGAAAGCGCTCGAACAGGCCGTCTTCGATCATGCGTTTGGCGCCGCTATCCGCGCCGATTTCCTCGGCAGGCTGGAACACGAGGTGCACGGTGCCGTCGAAGCGGCGCGTGCGGGCCAGATGGCGGGCCGCGCCGAGTACCATCGTCGTGTGGCCGTCGTGCCCGCACGCATGCATCAGCCCCGGCTCGGCGCTGGCGTAGGACAGGCCGGTCTCCTCGCTGATCGGCAAAGCGTCCATATCGGCGCGGATGGCTACCGCACGCGCGCCCGTCCCCGCCTTGAGCGTGGCCACCATGCCGGTGCCGCCCAGACCGCGTGTCACGGCATAGCCCCAGCTTTCGAGGCTCTGTGCAACGAAATCGGAGGTCTTGAACTCCTTGTAGGCCAGTTCCGGATGACGATGAAGATGATGACGAATGCCGCTCAGTTCATCGCGCAGATCCAGCGTGTCGTCGAGGGAACAGAAGTCCTGGGTGCCTGACATGGTTTCGCGCCTGCAAGGGAGTGAGAAAGAGGAGCAGTATTTCGCCGCAAAAAAGGCCAATCAATGACGTTTTACGGTCGATAATGTTGACTTCCATGTCAACGAATCAGCCATGCCGAGCGACCCCGAAAGTTTGCGCGACACCGCGCTCAATATCCGCAGCCTGCGCTATCTGCACGAAATCGAGCTGCACGGCGGCGTGCGGGCGGCCGCGGACGCGTTGTCCATCAACGCTTCGGTGATCAGCCGCCAGGTTGGGAATCTCGAACGCCTGCATGGGGTGGCGCTGCTGGAGCGGCAGGGTCGGCGCGTAACGCTCACGGAGATCGGCCGCACGCTCGTCGAGCATTTCCGTGAAAGCGCGCAGCGCGACGCGGAGATGCTCGCGCAGTTGGAAGACTATCGGGGCTTGCGCAGGGGCCGAATCGAGATCGCCACCGGCGAGGGGTTCGTCGAGACGCTGCTCGCCAGCGTGCTTGAGGCATTCAGCCTGCAGTTCCCGGACATTGTGGTGGAACTGCGCGGCGCGGCGACCTCAGAAATCGTTGCCATGGTGCGCAACGACGAGGTCGATCTCGGACTGTGCGCAGGCGGCATCAGCGATCCGGCGATTCGCGCGCGAACCTTTCGCGCCGCGCCGCTCTGCGCGCTCGTCAGTCCGCAGCACCCGCTGGCGGGCGAACGGCGCATCCGCGTTGAACAACTGGCCGACCACCGGCTGATCTTCATGCCGTCGCGTTTTGGCGTTCAGCAGTATGTCGATTCGCTGCTTCGTGCGGAACGGCTCAATCTGACGCCGGCCTATCGCTGCGATCTGTTTTCGTCGGCGCAAGCGATCGCCGCTGCGGGCCTGGGTGTCGCTTTCATGTCGACCGATGCGGCGCGCCAGTATCTGGACGCCGGAAAACTGGTTCCCATAGAGATCGACCACGCGATCGCCCGCGAATTCGGCAGCCAGGTCATACGCCGGGTTGGCAGGCGTCTGTCACCCGCGGCCGAGTTCCTCTGGACCAGGCTCGTCAAGGCGCTGCAGAGGCGTCAGGGGTAGTCTGCATAACCTCGCTCGACGTGGTCGATCACGCGCCGGTTCTGGCTCGCATGGAAATCGCCCGAGCAGCGCGGCGAAAGGTCGCCGGCGTTTCGGGTTTCGGGCCTAACCTTTGAGTGAACCACGCCGTTCTTTGCTCAACGTTCAGTCGTAGCGGCGATGTTTGTGATGGCGCTTGCCCGAGCGGTAGCCACGGCCGTAGTCGTCCGCGTACGAATTGGACCGCGACATGTTCCCGCCGAGCGCCGAACCCGCGCCGCCACCCACGGCCGCGCCGACGAGGCCACCGGTGCGGCCGCCCATCGCATTGCCTGCCGCTGTGCCGGCACCGCCCCCGAGCGCGCCGCCGATGATAGCGCCCGTGCGTTCCCTGCGGTTTGACGTGACTGCGCCGCCGGCACCGCCGCCAACTGCACCGCCAATGACGGAACCCGTACTGCCGCCTATTGCGCCACCCAGTGCAGCGCCGGCTACGCCACCGAGCGCGCCGCCAAGGGCATTGTTCATATCGCCGGCCACCGCCGGTAACGACACTGCAGCGGTGAGCGCTGCAATGGCAACAATCTGGAGGATTTTCTTCGACATAAAAGGTCTTTAGTTTTTGGGACGGCGCCGAGTATAACCGCCTCACGAAAGGTTTTTGTAACCTGGCGGTTAGGGTCCCGGTAAGAGGTGTAACAAAATGATCCGATGGCTTTTGGTGAAGCGCTTTCGGGACCATTGGCAAGTGCTGCCGCCAGCACTGCTCCGCGTTCAGTACCGGAACACCCACAGTCCATAGCCGGAACCATCGCCCTTTCGTTTCCTGCCTTTCGATGTCTTTTTCAGATTGATGCCGGTCGGGTCGGCCCACCCAAACGTCTCAAAGATCCGTTCCGATAGCGTAATAAACGACTTGTCTTTCCGATAAGCCGACACTGCAAAAAACAATAGAAAAAGTGCAGGAAAAAGTGATGTCACCCCCAGAAAATAGAACTTCTGCGGCGCAGTCAGGACGGGCGCTTTTACGAAGAACAGGAAGCTCATCGCCGCCACCCAGACGATCGACAAGGTGGCGCAGACCTTCACCACTGTCTTCAGATACGCCTGGCGGCCACTCGTACAGTGCGGGTACACGGCCACCAACTCATCCTCTATTCGCCGTACCGCAAAGCACGTCACACCAACACCTGATTTCTCGGCCACGACTTCGACTTCGTCGTTCTCACGGAAAGGGAATCGCCATAGCCACCCCTCGACGTGCACGCCGTCAATCTCGAAGGAGATCTTGTCGACCTCTTCCTGGCTGCTGCCCGCCACGGTGGACATGGCAACGGCGAGCCCGGTCATGCCCGATAGGCCCAACGCAACCGTACCGGCACCGGTGGCGATTTTTTCGTTTTCTGTGCGCATGAAATCACGCGTTACTTTCGTGCGCTTGAGATTCTCGATACGTCCGCGCAACAAAGCCGGACGATCCGTCTGCTCTAACATGTTCTATTCACCGCTCAAAAAATGCTCACAGAAAGGCTGGTCACGTGGGCTACCCAAAACGTCGCGTCATCACGAAGCTGAAGATACTTGATTCCAGGTATAGCCAGCACCAGGCGACTGGAATACCGTCGTGAATCCATGTCACTATTGCCGCTGTCGTCGGTTGAGCGTTGCCGGCCGTTCCGGCAATCCCCCCACCGGTTCACTCCCCTCTACGCGGCCCCATGGCGCAACCATCGTCCGATACTTTCGAATCCGTGCTGCCCGGCCCGCTCCTGATCGTCGAGGACGAGCCACCGATGCAGGCCCGGCTGCGCGCGATTCTCGCCACCCTCGGTTACACGGACGACATCCTGTCATTCGCGGGCAGCATTGCCGAAGCCAACGCGCTACTGGCCAACCAGCCGTTCGCGCTCGTGCTGATCGACGTCGGCCTGCCGGACGGCAACGGCATCGATCTTATACGTGCGTTGCATGGACAGGATGAGGCGTTGCCGCTTCTGGTAATCTCCGCCTGGAGCACCGAGCAGGTGATCGTGACCGCGCTCCAGGCGGGCGCAACCGGCTACCTGCTCAAGGAGCGAGACGACGTTGAAATCGCGATGTCGATCCGCAGCGCACTGCGCGGCGGCGCGCCCATCGACCCATTCGTTGCCAGACGCATTCTCGATCTGACCGGTCTCGCCAGGCGCGCCAGCACAACCAGCGCGAAGCCGCCGACGCGCTCGCCGCTCAGTCCGAGGGAAATCGAAATCCTGGTGCTGGTCAACAAAGGGCTCACCAATCGCGAGATTTCCGATGTGCTATCCCTGTCCAGGCTAACGGTCGAATGTCACGTCAAGAACATCTACAAGAAACTGGCGGTCAACTCTCGCACTCAGGCCGTGTTCGAAGCGCGCACGCATGGCTTGTTGCCCTGATCTGTGCCCTCGCCACGCTGCACGCCAGTACCGCGGCCGCCGTGCCGGCGCACGCCGACACCCTTACGCATCCCCGCATCGAAGCGGCCCGCTCGGACTGGCAGTCTGATAGCCCGCCATCGGCAGGCTGGGTTACAGTATCGCTGCCCGACGACTGGTCTTCACGCTGGCCGGAATTCGATGGTGTCGTCTGGTATCGGCTCTCATGGCAACAGGCAGACGTAGCGCATCCTGCCGCGCTGATGCTCGACTATCTGAACATGGCCGGTGCGATTTATCTCAACGGCAGTTTGCTGATGCGCGACCGGCATCTGCTTGAACCGTTGACGCGCGCCTGGAACGCGCCACACTATCAGGTCCTGAGTCCGCCCTTGCTGCGCGAAGGCACCAATACGCTGCTGATACGCGTGTCGGGGCTGTCGCAGTATCAGCCCGGACTTGGCAACGTGTCGATCGGCGATCCCGACACGCTCCAGCGCAGCTACGAAACCGAATACTGGCTGCGCCACGATCTGCAACTGTCCAGCCTTGCCGTGACGGCCACGCTCGGGTGCTTCTTTTTCGCGTTATGGCTAATGCGTCGGCAGGAAGCCGTCTATGGCTGGTTCAGTTTGATGTCGCTCGCCTGGTGGTGGGTGGCGCTCAACCAGGTGGCGACAAGCCCATGGCCGTTTGCCAGTACCGACGGGTGGGAAAGCGCCAACTCGATCGCGCTGATTATCTACAGCGCGGCATTCACGATGTTCTCCATACGCTTTTGCGAACGGCGTTTGCCACGTATCGAGACCGTACTCTGGCTACTCGTGGCCGTCGGCACGATCGTCATGCTCGCGACGCCGCACAGCCATATGGGCATGACGCGCGCCGCTCTGGCCGTGGCGCAGGCCTGCAATTTCTTCGCGACCTGCTTTGCCTTTCTCTACGTCGCGTGGCGTCACGGTCGCACCGATCATCGCATTCTGTCGATCTGCATTGCCATTTTCCTGATCGCCGGAGTGCATGACCTGCTGACGTTTCTCGGCATCCTCAACGACAATCGCTACTACTCCGCACTCACGTCGCAATTGCAGATGATCGGTATGGCGCTGGTGCTCGCCTGGAATTTCGTCGCCAATCTGCGCCATATCGAGCGCTTCAACGAGGAGTTGAACATCACCGTCGACGCAGCCAGGGCCGAACTGGCGAACACGCTGCACCGCGAGCACGAACTCGAAGTCGCCAACGTCAGGCTCAACGAACGGCTCAATCTCGCCCACGACCTTCATGACGGGCTGGGCGGCACGCTTGTCAGCAGCATTGCCACGCTCGAGCACGCGCCGCACGGTATCCCGTCCGGACGCTTCCTGTCGATTCTGAAAGAGCTGCGCGACGACCTGCGCATCATCATCGATACCGCCTCGAACCAGCAGCCCGGCGAATCTCCGCTGGCCGATCAGATCGGTCCGCTGCGGCACCGGCTCACGAGCCTGCTGGAAAGCCACGGCATCGAATGCCGCTGGTCGATCGCCGGTCTTGACCGGTGCTACCTGCCGCCCTCGAAAAGCATCGACGTCATGCGGATTCTTCAGGAAGCCCTGACCAACGTCTTCAAACACAGCCGCGCCAGTCAGGTGGAGATCGACCTGCACAGCGACGAGCGGGAACTCGCACTCGCTGTTCGCGACAACGGAATCGGCTTCGATCCCGCCGCGCTCCAGCAGCATGCGGGAACCGGCATGCGCAGTATGCAGGCGCGTGCGCAGCGGCTGGGCGGAACGCTGCGGATTCGATCCGCTGCCGGCCTCACCGCACTGGATATGCAGGTGGCGCGAGCCGAAACTGAGCCCCTGCTTCGTTAGGTCGTGAGCGAACGCTCACCCACACGCCGCAACCAGGCGACGCCGCTGCAGCGCCGGTCGTGTGCGGGACCGGCATCGGCATCGGCACCAGGGGGCACGCCAAATCCTGCGTGCTATGCTTGAATCGGTAACCTTTTTGCAAGAAACCAACCCGTATCTGTGTCGACAACACGGTAAGCGCCATCCAGAACGCTGCACGGGTCGGCACAAGACTGAGCCGGACACGATCGCGACCGCCGACCATGGACTACCGTCATCTGCAACAGCGCAAGAGCTTGCACGGCCGCATTGTGCAGGAGCTCGGCATGGATATCGTCGGCGGGAAAGTACAGCCAGGCCAGCGCCTGCCTGCCGAGACTGTCCTGTGCGAGCGCTATGGCGTGAGCCGCCCCGTGCTGCGTGAGGCGACTCGCGTGCTGGTGGCAAAAGGTCTGGTGGTGTCGAAACCGCGTGTGGGCAGTGTGGTGAAACCTCGCGCGGATTGGCACATGCTGGACCCCGACGTCCTGTTCTGGACGATCAACAGTGTGCCGGAGGGCGAGTTCTTCGGTTCGCTCCTGACCGTGCGCCGCGTGATCGAACCCGCGGCAGCGGCACTCGCCGCCACGGCGGCGACCAGCGAGGATCTCGCGCGCATCGCATCGGCTTACGATCAGATGGAACGTGCGGAAACCGCAAGCGCGCTACTGAACCCGGACCTCGAGTTTCACCGCGCCATCATGGCAGCCACTCACAACGACCTGCTGGCCTATATCGGCAACATGCTGTCGCTTGCCTTGTCCGAATCGATCAAGCTGACGAGTCGCCATCCGGACACGCATGCGTTGTCGCTGCCTCGTCACAAGGCGATTCTCACCGCGATCCAGAGCCGCGATCCGCTGGGTGCCCGGCAGGCAAGTCTGGTTCAGCTCGACAATGCACGCGCGGACGCCGCAAGCGTGCTGGAAACCGGCGGCCAGTTTCAGACGCAACCCTGACCCGCACGCAGCGAACGCCTGACGTCCCCCCGCGCTCCGCTTCTTTCATTCAGCAACCCGATAGTCATACTATTAAAGCGCCATATCGTGCAGAGCGATTCGACTCTTCACGATCCACGCTGAACGATGCCCGTCTGCTCCATCATCGTGTTGCGCCACACCGCCTGAAGCCAATACGGAAAGCCGCGCTGCACCGCAAAAATTTAATTAGTCCGACTAGTTAAGGGTATACATCGATTAGTAGGCAAAAGAGCGTGATATAGCATTTTCTGGTGGGTAGTCATGCGTACGCGCGTGCACGTGGGTTTCATGAAAGGAATGATGCCCGGCTCCGGTGTTTCTCTTGCCGGAGCTTTTCCTGCTTGCGCCGTCATGGACAGTGAAGTGTTCAATAATTGAGAGACGGGAGATTGAAATGGCGCAAGCGAAGGAAGACAAAGACGAAGTGCAAGGCACGCGTCGGGGATTGTTGCAAGGCGCGGGCCTCTCCGCTGCACTAGCGTTAATGGGTGGGATGGGCGGCATGGGTGGCATGATCACGCAGGCCCAGGCGGCGGAAGGCGGTTCGTTCCCCGGCCACAAGCGCTGGAAAATCGTCTTCGTCAATCACGTCACAACGAATCCGTTCTTCGTTCCCACGCAATACGGCATTCAGGATGCGACGGCCATGCTGGGGATGGACTACCAGTGGACCGGCTCGGCCAATGCCGACATCGGCGAAATGGTCAACGCAGTGAATGCGGCGATCGCCGCGAAAGCCGACGCGATTGCGGTACCGATCGTCGACCCGAAAGCATTCGACAAACCCATCCAGGCCGCGCT
This sequence comes from Paraburkholderia agricolaris, assembly GCF_009455635.1. Taxonomy (NCBI): domain Bacteria; kingdom Pseudomonadati; phylum Pseudomonadota; class Betaproteobacteria; order Burkholderiales; family Burkholderiaceae; genus Paraburkholderia; species Paraburkholderia agricolaris. The sequence continues at coordinate 648,632 of NZ_QPER01000002.1, read as the reverse complement.
CGACGCGGGCATTCCCGTGTTCGCCTATAACGCCGATGCACCGTCGGGTTCGACGAATCCGCGTCTTGCGTATATCGGTCAGGATCTCTATCTTTCTGGCTACCAGATGGGCGAGCGAATCTCGAACCTGATCGACAGCGGCCTCGTCGCACTCTTTATCGCCACGCCAGGGCAGCTCAACATTCAGCCACGGCTTGACGGTGCCGCCGCCGCAATCAAGAAATCGGGCAAGAAGATCGACGTCCAGACCATCGCAACCGGCGCGACCGTCAACGAAGAGCTATCGAAGATCAAGTCCTTCTATCTCGGCCACCAGGATCTCAAGGGCATGTTCGCCGTGGATGCGGGCAGCACCCAGGGCGTGGCCGAGGTGATGAAAGAATCCAACCTGCCGTCCAAAGGTGTCCACGGCGGCGGCTTCGATCTGTTGCCGCGCACGGTCGATCTGATTCACGATGGCTTCCTCGATTTCACGATCGATCAGCAGCCCTACGTGCAGGGTTTCTATACGGTCGTGGAGGCGTTCATCTTTCTCGCCTCCGGTGGGCTGGTTGGGCCCGCCAATGTCAACACGGGCCTGAAGTTCGTCACCAAGGGCACGGTCGATCCGTACCTGAACACATCGACGCGCTATGAAGGCAAGAGCACGAAAGCCCAGATCGTGCCACGCACGGGTGCGATCAAAGGGTGAACTCTCCCGTGACGGACGTTCAAAAATCCGCGATACGTCCGAGGCGCTGGTCAGGCGCGCTCGGACGTTCCAGCGAAATTCGCATCTTTGCGGTCGCGCTGATCCTCAGCATCTACTTCGAGAGCGTCAACCATGACTTCCTGCTGACCAGCGCGAGTCTTCAGAATCTCTCGCAGTTCATCGCCCCGGTGGCGATCATCGCCTTCGGCGAAATCATGCTGATGATCGGCGGAGAAATCGATCTTTCCGCCGGGATGGTCTTTGCGTTCGCGCCTTTCATCATGTATTTCGCCATCGAGGCCGGTGTGCCCGCATGGCTCGCGATCATTATCGGCGTGATCGCAGCGGGCCTTGTCGGTCTGATTAATGGCGCGGTGACGGTGTACCTGCGCATTCCCTCTTTCGTGACCACGCTGGGTACGTTGTTCTTCGTGAACGGCCTCACGCTGACGATCTCGCGAGGTACGCCGGTTTCGCCGCCGGAGGATTCCGCGTTGGCCGCGTTCATGGGGGGATGGGGTTACAGCGAAATCATCTGGACGCTTGCCATTGCTGCCTTCATGCACGTGTTGCTGCGCCATACACGCTGGGGTTTGCATACGATCGCGTCGGGAGCGAATCAGTTGGGCGCGAGCGAAGCGGGGATCCAGGTCAGACGCCTGAAACTCGGCAACTTCATTCTTGCCGCGGTGCTCGCCGGTTTGACCGGGATACTCGAAGGTTTTCGTATCACCTCGATCGATCCGCAAGCGGGCGGTAATCAGATCATGTTTCTTGCGGTTGCCGCGGCCGTGATTGGCGGCACGCCGCTCGCCGGTGGCTCAGGCACGATCATCGGTGGGTTGATCGGTGCGGCGGTGCTCGGCATTCTCAACGACGGCTTCACGCTGATCGGCATCAACGCCTTTACCTTCAACATGATTCTCGGCGCGGCGATCCTCGGGGCCATGATCTTCAACATCCACGTGGTTCGTCTCGCGCGCAAGGGAGAGCTGTGATGTCCGAGGTGCTGGAGGCGCTGCGCGGCGAAGATATCGTCAAGCGTTTCGGTGCGGTCACCGCGCTCGATGGGGTGTCGCTAACACTCCGACAGGGCGAGATCCTTGGCGTGCTGGGCGACAACGGCGCCGGCAAATCGACCTTGATCAAGATCCTGACGGGCTTTCATCAGCAGACCGGCGGCAAGCTCTTTGTCGGCGGCGAGGAAACCTTGCTTCGCTCTGTCGACCATGCCCGTTCGCTCGGCATTGAATGCGTCTACCAGGATCTGGCGCTGGCCAATTCGCTAAGCATCTATCACAACATGTTTCTCAATCGCGAGATCATCCGGCGCGGGCCGTTTCGGTTGTTGAACAATCGCGCCATGCGTGAACGCGCCGCTGAGTGCCTTGAAGAAATCGGCGTGCATGTGCCGTCGGTCGATCTGCCGGTCGAGCAGTTGTCCGGCGGACAGCGACAGGCTATCGCGGTGGCCCGCGCGGTCAATTCGAATGCGAAGATTCTGCTGCTCGACGAACCGCTCGCCGCCATGGGTGCCCGCGAGGCTGGCCTGATCATCGACCTGATCCTGCGGCTGAAGAACAAAGGCGGCTTGTCGATCATCATGATCATGCACAACTACGCGCAGACGCTCGATATCGCGGACCGGGTGATGCTGATGCAGCGCGGGCGTGTCACGTACCAGCGGGAAGCCGCGAGTACGTCGGTTGAGGAGTTGATGGATATCGTGCGGCGCGAATATCGCGCGATGCGGGCAGCGGCAAGCTGATCCCCCAACCTGAGCGCAACGGCTACTGCTTTCCGCGAAGTGCCTAAAAAAAAAGCCGGCCCGATACGGGCCGGCTAAATGGGTTCCGGCCCACTCCGAGGGCCAGAGCCGGAACCGTGTACAACCGGCGTACAACCCGCAATACTCAAAGATCCGGCGACCGGTCTTCAACAGGCTCGTAGCAATAGCGAAACTCGCGATCCCCCATCGGCCACGAGTTTCCCGTGCCATCCGTCAAGATCCAGTCGCCTGGGTTCACCTTGCGCCAACCCTCCGGTGTGGCGACGGCCCACAACTGCCCCTGGCGTTCCACTCGCGGGTGATCGCCTGGCGCAAACCATCTGCTTGCTTCCACGGTTGAACCTCGATTACTGTGCCTACTGAACCGCATCCTCGCACCCTGTCTGTCGATCTCAGGAGCGAACCTGTGGCGCCTACAGGTCCGCAGCAGACTGCCTGCTCAAACAACACCGCGTTCGCGGCACACGACTTCAATCCCAGGCCAGCTTGCTGAACTGATAGCCCTTGCCGCGGACCGTCTTGATGCGCTGCGACGTACCGGCGTCGTCGTGCAGCTTGCGGCGCAATTTGGAAATGCCGCCGTCGATCGTACGGTCGAGTCCGTCGAATTCGATGCCGCGCAGTTGCCGCATCAACTCGTCACGGCTCACCACCTCGCCCGCGCAACTCACCAATGCCCACAGCAAGTCGAACTCGGCCGATGTCAGATCGGGCTGGCTGCCGTCCGGGAGCTTGACCATCCGGCTTGCCCGGCAGATCTCGAACTTGCCGAAGGTATAGCGCTCGGGTTGGGCAGCCTCCGCCGCACGCGTGGTCACGGGGCGCGATTGCGCCTTGATGCGCACCAGCAGCACGCGTGGTTCGACGGATTGATGTATGGGGTCGTCCGCGCCGAATTCGAGGCCCAGTACTTCGGCGAACTGTTTGTTGCGCTCGGGCACCATGATGATCATCCCGTCGAACTGCTCGCACGCGTCGCAGTAAATCTGGAAACCGTCCTTGCCTGACAGGTTCGCTTCGAGAATCGCCAGGTCCGGACGACGCTCGAGAATGGCCTGCACGGCTTCGTTGCCGTGCAGCACCGCCTCGACTTCGTATTCGCGTTTGCGCAGATAGTCGGTGACCAGCGCCGACAGGCGGTCATCGTCTTCGACAAACAGGATCCGGAATGGCATGGCACGAATCGTTCACGACGAGTTGTTTGAATAGCGGCAGGCAACGGCATGGCGCGATGCATGGCCAACAAGCAACGACGCCGCGCCAGCCTGCTCGACGCGCAGCATAGCTTATGCGTTGCACATCCTGCGCACTCCAGGACAAAACTCCACAAATGCACTCGCAATTCGACATGGGCGTACACAATCCATCGGCCTGGGTCGCTATCCGCGCGTGACGAGCGCCGTCCGGGGTAGGCAACGGACTTTCGGCCGCCGCAATGTGGACTTTTGTCTTTTATTGTCGAAACCGCTCAGGTGTTACCAATTATTACCGATACTCGGGGAGTCGCGGGCTGCGGAAATACGGGGTGATCTATCTATGCCTTAGACACAATCGAAGACGAATAACGGAAGGTGGCGTAATGCGTGGAACGGTCAAATGGTTTTCCCAAAAGAGGGGATACGGTTTTATTGTTGGGCAAGACGATATTGAGTATCACGTTAGTGTGCGAGACGTCTCAGGTGTGACACTCCCCGCAAATGGCGACACCGTCGAATTTGAAGTCACACAAGGAAAGCGTGCGTCTCGCGCCACCAGGGTCACCGTTATCCAGCGCGCTGCGAGTGCCGCGCAACCCGCACGGGCCACGGACGATCGCGTGGTTTGCGCAGCCTGTCAGAAACGAATGGTCCCGCGCATGATCACCTATCGCGGAGAACCGAAGAAATCCGTTTGTCCCTTCTGTGGCACGACCTATCGAAAGTTCGGCTGCTTTCTCGCTACGGCCGTGTATGGCGATTACGACGCGCCGCAGGTGCGCTTGCTGAGAGACTTCCGCGATCACGTCCTGAATCGATCATCCGCTGGCCGGGCGATGGTTCAGTTGTATTACCGCACGTCTCCTCCAATCGCCGACTTTCTGCGTACTCATCCAGGCTCGGCGGCAGCCGTTCGTTTAGCGCTTGATGTGTTGATTCGCTTCATCACGCTTATTAACGGAAAGGTCCGCTGGATTGGCGCGAATCGGCGAAACGATGGGCAATAGCGCAGTTGGATAGCGCACAGGAAAGCGGGCTCGCCACATTGCGTGGCCGCTGCGTTTTTTGTCGGAAGAGTTCGTGACGCACCTGAGGTTGTAGGCCGATAATTCCCATGGCGGCCTCCAGTAGCCTGGGTTGGCCCGATACTGCTGCATTCCCCTGGCACACAACTGCCGTTCGCGATTTTTTCGACGCCACCTGTCCGTCAGCATGCGGCCCGAGCGTCATTGTAATGGCGGCTCAATGTCATTCGCCCGCCCTAACCCCATGACGGAGGCTCATATGCAATATCTATTGATGATCTATTCGGAAGAGAACGGCTGGAACAAGATGACCGCCAACGAGCGGCAGCAAGGGGTTGCCGCCTATCAGGCGTACACCGAGTCGTTGAAAAAAGCGGAGGTGCTGCTGGGCTCCAACCGGTTGCAGCACACGAGCACAGCCACCACGGTGCGGCTCGTCGACGGCAAGCCGCAGGTGCTTGACGGACCGTTTTCCGATTCGAAGGAGCAGCTCGCCGGCTACTACCTGATCGACGTGCCCAATCTGGACGCGGCAATCGCGTGGGCGTCGCGTTGTCCCGGCGCGGCGCACGGTCTCATGGAAGTGCGCCCGGTCTGGACTGCCCCCTACGACGCGCCATCTGTTGCATGAACCCGTCCGGCGGCGACCGTGACGCTGACGGCGCCGCACATTCGATTGCGGAGGCGGTCGCTCGCCGCAGTTACGGCAAGCTCGTCGCGCTGCTGGCGATGCGTACCCGCGACGTCGCCGCGGCCGAGGACGCGCTGGCCGATGCGTTTGCGGCCGCGCTCGCGGACTGGCCGAAGCGCGGCTGCCCCGCGAATCCCGAAGCGTGGCTGATGACGGTTGCGCGCCGCCGGGCGCTCGACGGCGCGCGCCATCGCCGGGTCGGCGATGAAGTGGTGAACCAGCTCGCGATCCTCGCCGACGAGATCGACGAGCGCGAAGCCGGCCTGTTGCCCGACCGGCGGCTTGCGCTCCTGTTCGCGTGCACGCACCCGGCGCTCGAGGCGGCGATTCGCACGCCGCTCATGCTGCAGGTGGTGCTGGGGCTCGAAGCGAAGACGATTGCATCCGCGTTCCTGATGTCGCCCGCCGCGATGACCAAGCGTCTCGTTCGAGCGAAGAACAAGATCCGCGAAGCCGGCATTCCGTTCAGCGTACCGGAGCGCGAGGAGTTGCCCGAGCGGCTCGCTGCGGTGCTGGAAGCGGTCTATGCAGCGTATGCGGAAGGATGGACCGATCCGGTCGGCAGCGATACCGAGCGGCGCGATCTCGCCGGCGAGGCGCTGTTTCTTGCACAACTGCTCGTCGAACTGCTGCCCGAGGAACCGGAGACGCTTGGTCTGCTCTCGCTGATGCTGTACGCGCAGGCGCGGCGCGATTCGCGACGCGATGCAGCCGGCGAGTACGTGCCGCTGTCGGCTCAGGATCCGGCGACATGGAACGCGCCGATGATCGATGCCGCCAGCGCGTTGCTAAGACGCGCAAGCGCATTCAACACCATTGGACGTTTTCAGCTCGAGGCCGCGCTGCAGTCGGCGCACGTCCACCGCTGCTGGACGCATCGCCCGAACTGGGATGAGATCGTGCAACTCTACGATGCGCTGCTCGCGATCGCAGCGTCGCCGGTGGTCGCCGTGAACCGTGCGCTCGCTCAGGCGGAACGGGACGGCCCGCAGGCGGCACTCGACGCGCTCGAGCCATACGCGGACGATCCGCGACTGAGCGACTACCAGCCGTACTGGGCCGCGCGTGCCGATCTGCTCGCACGTGCCGGTGCGACCGCCGAAGCGCTTGGCGCATACGACCTCGCGATCGGACTCGAGCGCGATCCGGCTGCGCGCCGGTTCCTGCAGCGCAAACGCACTGATCTGTTATCGGCGGGAAGTTAGATTGCTGCAGTCCGCCAATCAACGCTCGACTTTCGACATCACCGCCGTCGTCGGGTCGTACCGGTAACCCTTCTGCGAAAGCCGCTCGGCCATCGTTGCGCCGATCAGCTTTTGCTGCGTGTCCCGGGATATCAGATCGCTATCCGGCTTGAAGCGCTCAAGTTCGGACGAGAGCTTGCGGATGAGCGCCACTTCTCCTGTACTGCGTGAGTCGATAAACAGAAGCTTCTCGTTTGCCGAACCGAGCCTTTCCTTGAGATCCTTCGCATGCGCGACCCACTGTTCCGCGATCGCTCTAAGCTCGTTAAAAGCCTTCTCATGCGCTTTGGCCTGCGCCGAGATCTGGCGTTGCAACTCGGCGACTTCTTCCGCCGTCGCAGATTCGGACGCTTGAGTAGCAAGCTGAAGGTTGCGTCGTCCTTCTTCCGCGCGAATTTTTTCGACTTCCGCGAGACGTTGCGCCAACATCGCGGCGTGCTGCTCGGCGGCCTCGGCCCGTTCCTTTGCGCTGGTACCGGCTTGTGCAACCCGGGCCAGTTCCTCGCTCGTCGCAGACGCACTCTGCGATACCCGAGCCAACTCAGTTTCCGCCGCCGTTTTCGCCTCGGTGATGGCGCCGACCTGTTCGCGCGCCGTCTCGAGTTCCCTCGTCACACGCTGCAGTTCGCCCAGTTGAAGCGACGCTTCATCGTGCCGCGCTACGCCTGCGTCGCGCTCTGCCGCGAGCGCGCTGCGCGCTTCACCCAGTTCAGCTTCAAGCGCAGCAAGCCGCGTCAGGCTCTCATGTGCCTGCGCCGTGGCCGCTTCTACGCGCGACGAGGCCGCGCCGGCCTCCTGCGCCCAGCGTTCCGCATCGGCCGATTTCGCTTGCTCGAGGTCGGCAAGCTGCTGCTGCAACGCCGCGGCATGCTGTTCGACGGCCTCCGCCCGTTCCTTTGCGGCCGAGGCGTCTTGTGAAACCCGGGCCAGTTCGGCGCTCGTCGCCGACGCATTCTGCGCAAGCTGAGCCAGTTCAGCATCCGCAGCGGATTTCGCCTCCGTGATGGCGCTAACCTGTTGCCGCGCCGCCTCGAGTTCGCTCGTCACGCGCTGTAGTTCGCCAAGCTGAACCGACGCTTCCTCGCGCCGCGCTGCGCTCGTCTGCTGCTCTGCTGCAAGCGCGTTGCGCGCCTCAGTCAGGTCGGCGTCCAATGTGGCGACCCGCGCCAGGCTCTCGCTCACCTGCGCCGCGGCGGCGTCCGCACGCGATGAGGCCGCGCTCGATTCCTGAGCCCACCGCTCCGCTTCAACCGTCTTCGCCTGTTCGAGGTCCGCAAGTCGCTGCGCCAACGTCGCGGCATGCTGTTCCGCCGATTCTGCCCGCTCCTTCGCCGCCGACGCATCATGCGAAATCCGCGCCAACTCGGCACTCGTGGCGGCAGCTTCCTGCGAGATCTGCGCGATCTCAGCCGCCGCCTGCTCCTTCGCCACCGACGCCTCCTGCGAGACTCGCGCCAGTTCAGCGCTCGCCGCCGACGCCTCCTGCGAAATCCTGGCGAGCTCAGCATCCGCCGCCGTTTTCGCTTCGGTCATCGCACCGGCCTGCTCCCGCGCCGCCTCAAGTTCCCGGCTCACGCGCTGCAATTCGTCGAACTGAATCGCGGCTTCCTCACGTCGCGCTGCGCTTGTCTGGCGCTCTGCTTCAAGTGCGTGACGCGCCTCATCCCTTTCGGCTTCCAGTCCGGCGACACGTGCGAGACTCTCGCTCGCCTGCACCGTGGCCGCTTCCGCTCGCGCCGACGCCGCAGTTGCCTCCTGCGACGCTTTATCCGCTTCGGCCGACTTCGCCTGACAATCGAAGCCCAGCGAGGAAATCTCCTGCCGCGCCTCATCGAGCTCCTGCTTCATCCGCGCGATTTCGTCGTTCTGGTTCGACACGGCGGTGGCCAGCTCTTCGCGCGCCTTGCGCTCCTCGTCGAGTTCCGCCCTGGTGTGCTCCAGCGCGGCCTGTTCCGTCGACACACGCTGCGCCAGTTCTTCCGCGCGAGCCTCGCCCGCTTCGGCCCAGCTCGTCGCGGCCGCGAGTTCCGCTGTGAGCCGAGCGGACATAGCCTCGGAAGCACTCAGCGCATTCGTCAGCGCAATATGCCGCTCGTGCCCGGTCGCAACTTCTTCGGCCGACTTCTGGTACTCGACTAGCACCTCATCCCGTTCCACCCGGAGAGCGTCGAGTTGCTGGTTCACGGCGCTCAGGTGCTGACTGACCGCCTTGTCGGCTTCGCCTTGAGCGGCCATCCAGAGCCGATCCGCGGCGCTCATCATGGTTTCGGCAATGTGCTCCGGCAATGCAGCCTGCACCTGCATAGGCGGCGTAACGGGCTGCCTCACTTCGCGCCAGCGTTGCAAAGCCGCTGCAATGGCAACAATCGACCCGCCGGGAAGCTCCGGCCAAATGGTCACCGGGGAAACTTTCCGGCCTTCCTCGACCATACGATCCGCGATTTGCGCGACCCGTTCGTCCGTGATTGTGTCTGCGTCCGTGAACATAAGTGCCTCAAAGCTCAATATGGCTTGCCAGAAAATAGAGTACCCAATACGTTACCGCATTCGAGCGTATTGCCGATGAAAGGACGTGGGTTTGCCCATACCGCATGGGCGAGCAGAGTCGCGGGTTCAGTGATGGCGATCACACCCGCAAAGTCATCGACGCCTGACAAATGCCTGACGCGTCACGACGGCTGGCCTGCTCCATAACCTCCGGGCGCTGTTGCAGGCGCGGTCAGATCTTCGTCTGAAGCCGGGTATGCCGCCTTGCCGGCCGGCACGCCGTTCGATTCGACAATCTCAACCCGCAGACTGCCCTGGTTATTCCAATACGCCCAGCTGGCATCGTTGGCAAAGCAATACAGATAACCTGAGTGGGGTGCCTTGATCTCCACCTCTCGACCGATTCTGAAGTAGAAGGGTTCAGGCGGCACGCCGGCTTCCCCCGACTCCCCCGGGTATGAAATTGCACCGCAGAGTTCGAACCAGTTCGCCCCTTTGACCCGTTTGGACCATGCCAGCAGGCGTTGCATCCAGTTACCCGGCGTTCCCTCCGCGCCCGACGCGCTGTCCCCATCCAGCCAGGTTTGACCGTCAGGCACCTTGAACCGGTAACGCACGCCCTCCTTCATGAAAATGCCTGTCCAGTTCCACAACGGGCTGGCGAAAACCCGCACCTGAACCGGCACGGCTGGGTTTATGTTCGGTCGATAAGGTGCCTGAAAGATAGGTGGATCGGCCTGTCGTGCCAATGCCAGAGCCGAGATCGATTCAGAGCATATTCGCGAATCCTTCGCCAGATACGGGAAGGATCGCGGACGAAAGCCGATTCTCCTGTAGAAGCCAGTCAGTGAGTTGTGAAGTACGCCATGTACCGCGGACGGCGACAACTGATCCGCATCGGCCAACTGCTCCAGCATGGCTGACTCAAACACCGCGCCGCATCGCGCGGCCTCGGCAATCATCCATTTGAGTGTGGCATCGGAAAGCCCTGTTTCCTTGTAGCCGCCACCGACATCAGCGTGCACCCCAGGAAACCACAACTGGGTCACGCGCACCGGGTCGCAGCCATCCGCATCCGTCCACAGGGTTGGAAAGAAGTTGTTGCGCTGCTCATCAATCGCAAGGGCTTGTACCGCGCGTTCAACTTCTGGCGACAGCGTCGTGTCATGAAATTCGAAACGCTGCCTGCCGAGGCCGAATAACTCCGCAATTTCAGGGATGCCGAGCGCGCCCACCGTCTCCCATACGCCCAGGAAGCGAATGGGCGGCGGTTTGCCGTGCGCGAGGCGGAAGCGTTCCTGCCGGCTGACGTTTTCCGGTACTTTCGGGTCGAGCCGGTACAGGTTCCATGCCTCTTTGACCAGCGCCCAGGTTGCCCCGTGCGGCAACCCACAGTGATGCAACATGCCCACCAGGCTTCGCGCCGTGAACGCGCCACGAGAGAAGCCGATCACGAAGATTTCAGAACCTTCTTCGTAGTGGTCGGACAGCCACTTGTATGCGGTTCGAATGTCCCGGGAGAGTCCTAATCCAAGCGCACCGTCAATGACGCGGCGCACCCTGCCTTCGTTGGCCCCAATGCCGACGTGATAGTACCGAAGCTGTTCGATGCCATCTTCGCCGCGCTCGCTCAACGCGTTGAAAAAGCGCACAACGTTAGTTGGAACAGGCACCCCCTGAAACTCGTCGCTATCCGAGTTCCATGTGCCGTCACAGCAAACGAAAAGTCTTTTCATGTTTGTGGTCCTTCTCGTCCTGCGAGACGTTCATCACGCAGTGCAGCAACCGTCACCTCATATTTCGACCCGCGAGCCCAGTTCGATCACCCGGTTCGCGGTCAGCTTGAAATAAGCCGCGAGGTTACCGATATTGTGCGCCATTACGCTGAACAATCGCTCGCGCCACACCGGCATGCCCTTGCCTCCGGTCGCCACCACAGTGGCACGACTGAGGAAATAGGACACCTGCGCCGGATCGATCACCAGGCCCTTCGGCTCGCAGTCGCGCAGCGCTTGCGGCAGGTTGGCCTCGTCCTTGAAGCCGTAGGCCACGACGATGGTATGGCAGTCGTGGCCCAGCGACGTGATTGTCACGCGCTGCTCGCGTGGCACATAGGGCACATCCAGGTTGGTCACGTGCACGAACAGCGCGCGTTCGTGCAGCACATGGTTGTGCTCCAGGTTGTTGACCAACGCGTGCGGCACAGCGTTGACGTCGATGTTCAGGAACACTGCCGTGCCGGGCACGCGGATCGTTTCCTTCGCGAACAGGCAATCCAGGTAGGTGCCGAGCGGCTGTGTGCCGGCATGGCTGCGGGCTTCGTCGATCATCAGCCCACGGCCACGATGCCAGGTGGACATGATGGTGAACATGATCGCGCCCAGCAGCAGCGGGAACCACCCGCCATCCACGAACTTGAGCAGATTGGCCGAGAAGAACGCTAGGTCGATGACGAAGAAAAAGCCGGTAGCCAGCACGCACAACAACCAGTTGTAGTGCCACGCGTAGCGCACCACGTAGAACGTGAGGAAGGTGGTGATCATCATGGTGCCCGTTACGGCGATGCCATAGGCCGAACCCAGCGCCGTAGAGGAACCGAAGCCCAGCACGGCGCCCACCACCGCGATCAGCAGCAGCCAGTTGATGGCGGGTACGTAGATCTGGCCGACTTCGCGTTCCGAGGTGTAGATGATGCCCATGCGCGGCATGAAGCCCAGTTGCATGGCCTGCCTGGTCATAGAAAACGCGCCGCTGATCACCGCCTGCGACGCGATCACCGTCGCCACCGTGGCTAGCACCACCATCGGGAACAGCGTCGCCGACGGGAACAGGTGGAAGAAGGGGTTGTCCACGGTCTTGGGGTCCGACAACAGCAGCGCACCCTGACCCAGGTAGTTGAGCGCCAGCGCGGGCAGCACGAGAACGAACCACGACAGGCGGATCGGCGGCGCGCCGAAGTGGCCCATGTCGGCATACAGCGCCTCGGCGCCGGTCAGCGCCAGCACCACCGCGCCGAGTGACACAAAGGCTCGCCAGCCATTGCGCAGCAGGAATTCGAGGCCCATGAGCGGATTGAAAGCGTCCAGGATGGCCGGCGCGCGACCGATGTTGAGCAACCCGACCACCGCGATTACGCCGAACCACAACACCATCACCGGCCCGAACACCGCGCCGATACCAGCCGTGCCGCGCCGCTGCATGAGGAACAAGGCGACCAGCACGACCAGCGCGATCGATACCACGTAGGGTTTGAGCTGCGGCTCCGCCACTTGCAGACCTTCCACCGCGCTGAGCACCGAGATAGCCGGCGTGATCACGCCGTCGCCATAGAACAGCGCCGCGCCGAACACACCGGCAAGCAGCAAGCCGTTGCGCAGCCGCGGGCGGTCCATCACCGAACTGGAAGCCAGCGCCAGCAGCGCCATGATGCCGCCCTCGCCGTGGTTGTGAGCGCGCATGATCAGCGTCACATACTTGAGCGTCACCACGATGATTAGCGACCAGATGATGAGCGAGACCACGCCCAGCACGTTGAAGCGGTTGAGCACCAGTCCGTGGCCCGAATCGAATACCGTGCTCATGGTGTAGAGCGGACTGGTGCCGATGTCGCCGAACACAATGCCAATGGCGGCCAGCGCCAGTTTGGGCATCGACCCGTGGCGAGGTTCTCCGACGTGGCCGGCCTGGACGCCCGCTTGCGGACCTGAAGACGATTCCATGAATGGCTCCTTCTCAGTGAGTGAGGGCCCCGCCAACGAACGGTGCGCCGTCCCGCAAGCGCCAGGCGGCCCGTCTCCTGCCATGAGCTGATCTGCGGCCTGCCTATCGATAACAGCGTATAAAAAAAAGGGCGCGTTTCAAAGCATCCGCTTCAGCTTGTCTCCGATTCTCCGTCCATGATGAGTAGAAATAGCGTCGACTGCGATGAGATGTTCAGCTTCCTGTAAAGATTGCGCCGATGAACCTTTGCGGTGGCCGGTGACACGCCAAGCAGTTTTGCCATATTTTTGGTCGAATGACCGGCCAGAATCATCAGCGCGACTTCAATCTCACGATGGGTCAGCGAAGCGTTGGAGCGCTTGCGCAACGCCTCTTCGAAGTGAAGGCGCCGGTCACTTTCTGTGGACGAATGCACCGGCGGCGGGAGTAGCGCTGTCTGCGCCGACAGCGCATGGCACATCAACGGCAGCAACCATGCGCCGTACAGACAGAGCGTGCCGATTTCAGTCGAGCTAAAGCGGCGTTCACTACCCAGCGATACAGATAGCGTGCCGCCCGCAGGCAATGGCGCCAGAAGTTGCACCTCGTCTTCCAGCACGTTCACCGAAAAATAGCGGCGAAAGTATTCGGTTTCGCGGAAATGATCGGGCGCCACTTCGTCGAGGCAATACACACCCGGGCTGATCGCGCCCAGGCTGAATTGATAGAAAGGGTCCAGCAAATAGACGCTATTCAAATACCCTTTGAACAGTTCGTCGTGGGGCGCGCGCGCCGGGATTTCCGCGACCAACTGGGGTGTTCCGTTGGGCCAGAAAATCACCACCACCCAGTTGTCAACGTGGACCACCTTGCGCAACAGGTCGATCAGCGCGTGCCAGAACTGTTTGTCGTCGAGTTTCTCGACCAGACGTCCAAGCCGCTGATGAAACGCGACGTCCGATACTTCAAGCTGCATGCCGGTCTCCCCCAACTACCCCTTAAAGGGTAGGCCGCATTATCGTTCTAGCCCTTCGGCCTGATTTTCACTCGTTGCCCTCCACCCTACCATCTCCGTACCCCGCCGCATGCGCGTCGACAGGTTTGCTCGCAACGAGCAACACAGGAGAAAAGTATGGGTATCAGAGACATTGGCGTTCGAGTTGGCCACGGCACGCCCGGTCCGTTTAACAGCATCACCGACGTGCAAGGCGTAAGAGTCGGCCATCGTACCCTGGTCGAAAATCGCGCAGAAGCGTCGATTCGAACCGGCGTGACGATCATCGAACCGCGCCCTGGCATCGCCCGGTTCGAGCCATGTTTTGCCGGCTGTCATGTGCTCAATGGAAACGGCGATGCCACCGGTCTCGAGTGGATACGCGAATCCGGCCTGCTGACCACGCCCGTTGCGTACACCAATACGCACAGCGTTGGCGTGGTTCGCGATGCACTCGTCGCCGCCGAACGCGCATTGGTTGGCGATAGCCAGTACTGGTGCATGCCGGTGGTGCTGGAAACCTTCGACGGCGTACTGAACGACATCTGGGGTCAGCACGTCACCGCGGCGCATGTCCACGAGGCGCAGTCCAAGGCCCGCAGCGGACCCGTGGCCGAAGGGTCGGTTGGCGGTGGCACCGGCATGATCTGTCATGAGTTCAAAGGCGGTATCGGAACCGCCTCGCGCAAGCTCGCTCAAGAAGACGGCGGCTGGACCGTCGGTGCGCTGGTCCAGGCGAACTACGGGCGTCGCGACGCATTGCGTGTGGCCGGCTATCCGGTTGGGGAGGTGTTGCGGGATCTGCCGTCGCCATTCGACAAACGTCAGGCGGGCGTGCCCGGCATGGGGTCGATCGTCGTGACGCTTGCCACCGACGCACCGCTTCTTCCCCATCAGTGCACGCAGCTTGCCCGGCGGGCAAGCATTGGATTAGCCCGGGTTGGTGGCGGCACGGAATATTCCAGCGGCGACATCTTCATCGCGTTCTCGGTCGGCAACCACGGCATACCGCCGGCGGATTACGGCAACCAGGGCGAACCTGTCATCAACCTGCGCAGCGTCAGCCACGATTTCATCTCTCCGCTATTCGTCGCGGCTGCGGAAGCAGTCGAAGAAGCCATCCTCAACGCACTTGTTGCTGCTGAAGATATGCATGGAAGAGACGTTCATGTTCCCGCGCTCGGCGTCGACCGGCTACTGAAAGCACTGCAACAGGTTGGCTGGCGCCGCGATGCCGATCATGCAATCCGCCCGTTCGCTGACTGACTAACGCTTCTTCCCCTTGCCTGAATTCCTTCATTAAAACCGAAAGGTCACTATGACATCCCGCCCGCTCATCACTGTCCTCACTGGAATCCTCGCAGCATCGGGGCTGCTGGCCGCGACGGCCAATCATGCCAAAGCCGAAGAACTGAATGTCTACAACTGGTCGGACAATATTGCCGACGACACCGTAGCGGGGTTCGAAAAGGAAACCGGAATTCACACGCGCTACGACGTCTATGATGGCGACGATACCTTGCAGGCAAAGTTGCTCAGCGGTTCGTCGGGTTATGACATCGTGGTGCCGTCGTCCAGCTATGCCGGCAAGCAGATTGAAGCGGGGGTGTACCGGAAGCTCGACAAGAGCAAGATTCCAAATCTGGCTAATCTCGATCCCATGCTCATGAAGATGCTTGCGTCAGCCGATCCTGGCAATCAGTACACCGTGCCATGGTCATGGGGAACGGACGGCATCGGTTACAACGTCACGAAAGTGACGCAGATATTAGGCAAGGACGCCCCCTACGATAGCTGGGACCTGCTGTTCGATCCGCAATACGTATCGAAGCTGAAAACCTGTGGTGTTTCCGTACTCGACTCGGCGGAGGATGCGTTTTCGGTGGGTCTGATCTACCTGCATAAGGATCCCAACAGCACCAACCCCGCGGATTATCAGGCCGTGTACAAGCTGCTCAAAACAATTCGGCCGTACATCACGCAATTCAATTCGTCCGGCTACATCAACGATCTGGCCAATAACGATGTCTGCATTGCGCTGGCGTGGTCAGGCGACGTCGGGATCGCGAAGCGGCGTGCGCAAGAGGCCCATCGCGCCTACGAGATTCGCTACGTCATTCCCAAAGGCGATGGCGTGCTGTGGTTCGATTTGATGGCGGTTCCCAAAGATGCGCCTCACCCTGAAGCTGCCATGCAATGGATCAACTACATCCTTCAGCCCAAGGTTAGCGCGGCGATCACCAATCAGGTTTTCTATCCCAACGCTAACGCGGCTGCCCGTGCTTACGTGAAGCCGGATATTCTCGATAACGAAGCGGTCTACCCTCGCGGGGACAAGATGAAATCGCTCACACTGTCATTGCCGTTGCCGGCCGATATCCTGCGCCTTCAGAACCGGCTGTGGACGCAACTCAAGTCCGGGCGATAACTTCACTGCTGTTCGGGCCGCACAAACGGCTGCTGCGAGCGAATCACCACAACCCGACTCACCGCTCAATCGCGCGCGTGAGCCGGGCTGTCTGTTGTCACTGACCGTAGACGTCGAAGTCGAAATACTTTTTCGCGATTCTGTCGTACGTGCCGTCCGCGCGAATGTCGGCGATCGCCTTGTCGATCTTCGCCTTCAGGTCGGTATCTTCTTTGCGCAAACCGATCGCGGTCCCGCTTCCCAGCGTCTTCGCGTCGTAAAGCGCATTACCGGCAAATGCAAAGTCCTTGCCTCGCGGTGTGTGCAAGAATCCGACCTCGGCCTGCACGGCGTTTTGTAGCGATCCGTCAATGCGCCCGGCAATCAGGTCCGAGTAAACGAGATCCTGATCCTGGTAAGACGCGATCACCGCGCCGGCCGGTTCCCAGTACGTCTTCGCATATGTTTCCTGGATCGAACCCTGCTCGACGCCGATTCGCTTGCCCTTCAGCGCCTGCGGCGTCGGCAGGAGCGTCGAGCCCTTCTTCGCGACAAGGCGTGTCGGGATACGGAATACCTTCGACGAGAACGCGATCTGTGTCTGGCGCGCGGGTGTCATCGACATCGTCGATAGCACGCCGTCGAACTTGCGCCCCTTCAGTGCGGGAATCATCCCGTCGAACGCATTCTCGACCCACACGCACTGCGCGTTCAGGCGGCGGCAAATCTCATTGCCGAGATCGATGTCGAAGCCGACGAGTTTGCCGTCGGCGGATTTCGATTCGAACGGCGGATAGCTCGCGTCGACACCGAAGCGCACGGTCGACCAATCCTTCGCGATGGCGCTGCCGGACGATACCGCGAGCAGCGCCATCGTCAGGGTTGCAAGCAGGGATTTCATGTTTTTCCTTTCGTCATTCTTTTAAAGAAATGCGCGACGTGAGTGAACAATCGCAAACGTGCGGTAAGCACGCCGTCACGCCGGGGCCCGTTGCCAGAACTGCATCCGGCGCGCAGCGCCCGACATTCGACCTTAATCCGCCCATCCTTACAAATGCATTAAACAAATCACTTCATGCATGCAACGCATATCAGCCAGCCGCCAGTGAAAAGATGAAGCCGCCGATCCTGCGCCGTGAGAACCGGCTGCGAACACAGTTCAAGTTCGGCTGATACGGCCTGTGCCGCTGCAGCTTTGGAGAATCACGGAGTCAGCGTAAATCTAAACGCGTGTTTCCAACATGCGGCTTTATAGATCGGAGTCCGTATTATGACGGCAGAAGCTTTTGTCTGAACTATCTGCGCAGCCGGATAGCGTAACGGCAGGTTACGTTCGACGTGATGGGAACACGTAACATCCAGGACTTAACACCCGCTGCGCTGCGCCGTCACGGTGTTTCGCACTGCATCTCGTGTAGCTCGTC
Organism: Paraburkholderia agricolaris; assembly: GCF_009455635.1. Taxonomy (NCBI): domain Bacteria; kingdom Pseudomonadati; phylum Pseudomonadota; class Betaproteobacteria; order Burkholderiales; family Burkholderiaceae; genus Paraburkholderia; species Paraburkholderia agricolaris. The sequence continues at coordinate 630,985 of NZ_QPER01000002.1, read as the reverse complement.
CAGCAAGGCCCCGCTGCACCACGCGCCACTCAATTCCGGCACGGTCGATACGCGGAGCGTACCGCGTTGAGCTACCAGTGCATTGGCTCGGAACTTGCAGCGGCCAAATGCCCGAGCAAGCCATATCCGAGCATGGCGCTACCGCAGCCAGCTCCAGAAGAACGATACGAAGGCGACGCGCACACACGCGCGGTGTCGGGCTCAAAGCAACCGTTCAGGAAAGACCGATCAGCGGTTTTCCGGGGGCACTGATTACACCTTTGACCAATCAGGACGCGATTTCATCGCGAAAGGACTAATCATGGCTCCCTTCAAACGCACTCTCGTTGCGTCGGCAAGCGCACTCCTATGGTGGTCGCTAGCGACCCCGGCTCACGCTGGAGATGTCACCGCCCCCACTCCTCCCTCAATGACGCAAGGCGGCGGATGGACGAGCACCGGGCAACCGGGATCGGGATTCTCATGGACAGGAGGCAGCGGCGCGCCCAGCGGATGGACCGGCAGCGGTTCGGGCGTGAGTAGTGGCTCCGGTTTTAGCGGCAGCACGACCTGGGGCGGCGTGACGGTTTCCGGCTCGGGGTACGGAGGCGGTTTTGCAGGTGGTGGATTGGGTGGTTATGGCGGGTATGGCGGTGGGTACGGTGGCGGTTCAGGAGATGGCGGATCCGGCGGTTCGGGTAGTGGGAACGGTGGTGGATCTGGGGATGGTGGCCACGGTGGTTCGGGTGGTTCGGGTGGCTCGGGCGGCTCGGGTGGCTCGGGTGGCTCGGGTGGCTCGGGTGGCTCGGGCGGTTCGGGTGGGTCGGGTGGGTCGGGTGGCTCGGGTGGCTCGGGTGGCTCGGGTGGCTCGGGTGGCTCGGGTGGCTCGGGTGGCTCGGGTGGCTCGGGTGGTTCGGGGAATTCGGGCGGTTCGGGTGGCTCTGGAAACGGAGGCCATGGCGGCTGGGGCGGTGGGAACGGCGGCGGTTCCGGAGACGGTGGCCACGGTGGATCGGGCGGCTCCGGTGGATCGGGCGGCTCCGGTGGGAACGGTGGCGGCACTGGAACCGGTGGTCATGGCGGCTCCAGCGGCTCCGGCGGTTCCACAGGAGCCGGTGCCGGTAATGGCAACCAGACCACCAGCGGCCTTCTTGACCCGATCGTGAATCTGGTCGTCAGTGTCGGCGCGGTTAGCGTGCCTATCTTGCCGATCACCGTAGGCAACAACAGCGGCAGCGGAAACGGCAATGGTGTGGGCAACGGCGCAATCGGCGGCTCAAAGGGCGTGACAGGCGGCTCGAGCGGACATAGCAACGGCGGCCTGCTGGCACCTGTGACCGCGTTGCTCGGCGGCCTGTCGGTAGGTTCGGTGAGCGGCGGCTCGCAAAGCAGCAGCGGCCCGCTCGCGCCGGTGACCACCTTGCTCGGCGGACTGACCGGTGGCCTGGGCGGCGGCACCTCGCAAGGCAGCAGCGGCCCCCTCGCACCGGTGACCACCTTGCTCGGTGGACTAACCGGCGGCCTGGGAGGCGGTACCTCGCACGGCTCGTCGACTGGCTCCTCGGCCAGCCCGGTTGCGCCACTGACCAACCTGGTCGGCACCATCACCGGCGTACTCGGTGGCACAAGTGGCGGGTCGTCTCCGCTCGCTCCGTTGACGAACCTGCTCGGCGGCCTCACAGGTGGACTCGGCGGCAGCATCCCGCAGACGTCGACCACACCCAAGCACTAACCTGCCGCGCGTGGTGCCTCCAAGGGCACCACGCGCGAGACCTCGTGGGTGCAATAGCAAGCAACCCGGCCGGACCTGACCGGCGTCACAGTCTCGCGACGTCAGGCCCGGCACATGCCGGTGCGCCGACATGACTCAACGCAAAGAACCGCGGCCACACGTTCGGAGATGGCGCGCGCGTCGTTACTCCGGCCTCACCTTCGCCCTGTCATCAGGCATCACGAGATCGCGCTCGACCAGTTCAAGCTTCAGTGGCGCATCCGCCGACAGTCTCTTCCTGGCAATCACACGACGCCAGCTTCCGTGCGAATCAGGGTTCCGGTAGAACGCCACAACGCCTACATATTGCGTATCCGGCTGCATGGGCTGCGAAACGCTTACAGAAGCACCGGGGCTGACTATCGTCGCCATGTTGTCCTGCAGATCCTGCGCAAGGACAGTCTTGTCGTTTTTCAGCAGATCGTCATATGAGGCCTTGTCTATGCGCTGTCGATCCTTGAGCTGATACACGCGCACGGCGACTGACGTCGAGCGCATGGCTTCGTCGGGATTGATCGACGCGCGCGCGGTGAGGTCGACGTTCAGCACCTTGACCTGTTTGTAGAAGACAGCGTGGTACGCACTCGAGGTCGAATCCGACACCGTCTGCCATGCACCACATCCGTTGAGCATCAGACTTGCGGCAAGGAGGGCAGCGATCGAAGTAATCAGGCGGAAAGTCATAAGCACTCCAGATTCAGACAGACGGCACGAGGAACGGATTCGGCCCCGGTGCCGGAAATGCTTCGTAAGCGCCAAGCGCAATGGTTATCAAACGCTCTTCGTCTGAAGGCAGAATAGTGGTCCACGCAAGTCGAGGCGTGTGACGTTCAAGCGCCGTGCCGATTCCTGGCGCGGGTGCAACGCGCGACGATACTTCCATGCGCAGGAACACGTCGGCCTTTGTCCCCGCATACAGACGGATAAAGGCCATCAGTTCGCGGTGCAGCCACGCACCGGGCAACAGGTCGTGGGCCTGTTCCGCGCTCGCCGGCCGCAACGTCACACGGGCGGCGCGGCTCCGGTACACCAGACGCGTGCCCAACACGTAAGCCCCACCGAGGCCACAACGCTTGCCCTCGCTCCTTACACCAGCGGCACCGCTCGCGGACGTGAGCGGTTGAGGCTTGCCCGCGCTCCTGAGAACCGGGAAGAACTCGTCGACACGTACATCGACACCGGGTACGGCAAGTGCCACGACACCGGCAAGACCTTCAGGCGTGCGCGTGCGCTGGATCAGCAGCCCCAGCAGCGCGAGTACTCGCGAGTCGGGCAGGCCGGCGCGTGCGGGCTTGTCACCCCAGCCGAAACCTGCCAGCGACAATAGCCTGCGTGAATGCGCATCGGTGCCGCCCGGACGGAAGCCGACCGGGTAACGATACTTTTTCCAGGCGCGATACAGCAGCGTGACGAACCGGTGATTGAACTGGTCGAGAAATGCTTCGAGCGCCTCGTGCCCTTCCGTTCGCAGCACGATGTCGTCGATCATGTGCGAGGGTATGGCTGCGTCCACCCCGTACAGCCCCATGAACGTCGTGCGCACGGTCGGCGGCGTGTTCGGTCCGTAGGTGCAACCCTCCTCGTCAAACTCGACCAAGGCAATTTCGCCAGCCGGAAAACCGACGCGAGCGAGGGGGCGAAATCGCACGGGTTCATGTTCCGGCGTGTCGCGCGTACCGAAGCCGGGACGCTCCGGCACACACACTTCGAGCAGTTGACACAACTGCATGAAGTTCATCGTCGGTGCACGTGCGAGCAGCGACGCAACCAGCGGCTCCAGGCTGTTGGGCAGCGCTTGCGGTTTTAACTTCATAGCGAGGAGCGTAGCGCTTTGCTGCGCGGCCATTCATTGCGTTGCCGCGACGGCAGGCTCACTATCGCAAGCTTCGTGAACAGGTTGATCTCGGCATAAAGCGCGAAGAAACGATGCAGCAGTTCGCCGAATAGCATCACGTCGCCGACGCCTGCGAACGCATGACTGTCGAGCGTAACCTCGATCAGCACACCCCGCTCGACCGAGCCGCCCGACACCTCCTCGAGCAGTTCCTCCGAGACGTGCAGGATGCCCGCCAGGCGCCGGCGGTTCAGCTCGTCGTTGGTCCAGTCGTAAAGCGCCAAGGCACCGCGCAGCACTTCCGCGTCCATCATCGACAGGAAGTTCGGCGCGAGGTGAGATAGCACCCGCCACTGGAAGCGGTCGCCGGTGGGCGGATAGAGCGGTAGCGTTAGCGCTGCCCGATTGCGCACCGCCGACACGTTCGGCGTGCTCTCGCCCAATTCATCAATGCTCGCTTCGCGCAGCCCCTTTCTCGGCAGCATGCCGTTCGTGCCCGTCACACGTAGCGACAGATTTTCTGCCGGCAGATCCTCCATCGTCTCCCACGCGTGGCCGCCGAGGATGACCCACGTGTCATGCAGCCCGTTTACACCCCGCCGTACGCGCGTGTGGAAGTACCGCTCCGGTGCCTCATGGCGCAACATCCCGCCGCGGTGCCGGAACGTCGCGAACTGCACATACTCGTAACGCTGCGCATTAGCATGATCGAACGACTCGATCGCGTCGACTGAGTACGTTTCGATGTTGGCCCCCTGGTGGCCGGCAGCGACAACCCGGTATTCCGTCTCGTGGTGATTGACGTCGATCGGTTCGGCGTCGAGCGGAAACAGGTTGATAACCGGCGCACAGAAGAGCCGCACGTTCTCCACCGTGAAGCGCTGGTCGGACGGGTAAGCGTGCTTGAGCAGGATTTCCAGTTCGAAGCTGTAGGTATCTGCCGGCAACTTCGCGATATTCAGATTGCACAGGTCGACGAACAGGAACTTCTCCCGGAACGCGAAATACTCGAGTAGCAGTTGAAAGCCCGAAAATTCTGCCTCGGCCCTCGGCCACAAGCGCTCTTCCAGCGTAAAACCAGCAGGCTCGATGCGCAGGCCCTCAAGCAACTGCACGTTGCCTTGCTGCGACTCAGGAATCCGCAACGAGACAGAGTCCACCTGACGGGTCAGCGCGAGGTGCATTGCGAAGGCAGTGGGCAGATCCGCGTTCAGGTACAGGCGCAGTTTCGACAGATCGGTGGCCTCACGCCGAGCCGAACGATCGATCTCGAAGCGCAGCCGGATCACCGATCGGCCGTCGTGACGAACATCCGGCCCCGCATGGGTGAGGCGCATCGGCTGGAGCGTCACCGCCTGCGTCGTGCAGTAGACGCATTGCACGGTTTTCGGCGCGGCGCCTTCCATGCCGGGTGGCGCTGGGGTCACGATCGGAGCCGAGCGCACCGGTACGCCGGCCGACACTATTTCAGTCTTCTGCAACTTTTCGACGAGCGGAAAGAACTCCACGATCGACAGCGACGGAATCATGCGCAGATAGTGCGGCCACAGCAGGTTCACCAGTCCCTCCGTCAGCTCCGGCAGTTCGTCGTCGAGTTTCTGCTGCAAACGACCCGTCAGGAATGCGAAGCCTTCGTAAAGCCGTTCGACGGATGGATCTCGATCCCCCACGCGATCGAGATTGAGCATGCGTGCGCGATCGGGATGCGCTCGCGCGAATTCCTTGCCTGCCTCGCGCAGGTAACGCATTTCGGCTTCGTAGTAGCGGAGGATTGAATCGTCTTGGTCCATGAAAACTCGTTGTTATAGCGCGAGGGCTCGTGTAGGGTCGAGCACGGTCAGCTCTCCCTGGAGTTGGTCGATGCGGTGGGCGAGCATGGGCTTGTCCGCGTCCTTGCGAAGGCTCACCGATCTGAGCGCCTTGATCAGTTGCTGCTTCACCTCGAAGGCGAGCGAGGGCTCCCAGCGCACGAGCGGCACAGTTTGCGTCGCGGCATCCAGTTCGACGAGCAACGGCAACGCGGCATCGATACGGCCCGCGTGATCGGCGAGGCGTGCCATGACGAAACGTTGCAGATAGCGCTGCCGCTCGGTCCTGACTCCGGGCAGCGATTCCAGCCACGCGAACGCGGCCTCGAGGCTTTGGCTTGCGGCGAGATCCCTGGCCTGCGCTTCGATCTCGGGCCAATCGCCAGCCGCACCGTCCTCGCTTTCGGCCGAGACGGATAGTGGGGCGACCGTCTCGCCCGCTTCAAGATCACGCACAACCGCATGACGGGCGATCCATTCGAGCGTAGTGTCGTCGGCGAACGGCGTGCCTTCGTTGAATGCGAGCCGCTCGATTCCTGGCAGACGTTCGAGAAAGAGTGCGAAGTCCGCCCGCAGAAGTTCACGCCACGCGTTATACGGTGCGCCGACGCGATCAAGCGAAATATGCTGGAAGTACTGTAGATCGAGCCATAGGTGATTCACGCCTTCCATGAATGCACCTTCAACGCGTTCGAGCAGTTCGTGCCAGTGCTTCTGCAATACGAGGCGCTTCATCTGCTGGCGCAGTTCGGCGCGCGGCGGGACGAGACGTGTGCGGAACTGCGCGTCGGCGGGTGGCACCTCGTGCAGGGTGTCCCAGCGAACGCTGCGCACGAGCCGCACCGATGGCAGGTAGCCGTTTTCCTGATCGCGCAGCCAGCTTGCCATCGTGCGCGCCTGGTCCAGCAGATCGCGCGTGGAAGACACGGCGCCGGTTGCTTTGCCCGTGGCGCCCTGCAGTGCCTGCTGGGGTGAATCTGTCTCCTGATCCGCACTGCGCGTCGACTCGCGGTTGCGTTCCAGGCACGCGACGAGCGGTTGCAGGTTGGGGCGCGCCGCTTCGGGCCACTCACTGGTACGCGTGAGAAGCAGGTTGAGTGCCGCCATCGCGCGCTCAAGATCCGCGGGTGCGAACTCACCGCGGCTTTCGAGCAGATCGACCATGCGCGTGGTCGCGAGTATTTCAAGCGCCCCTTTCTTCGTTTCAGCACGTGCGGGCAGTAGTGCTGCATCGAAGCGCTCAACCAGCGTCGCGATCAGCTCCAGACCGTCCGCAAAACCTGCCGGACCGTGCTGGCGCAATCGCGCGAATGTGTAGTGGCCGGCCACGCGCAGATCCTTGCCGGTTCCCGTGATCAGTTGCTCACAGGAACGCACGATCAGGGTGTCATCGATACCCGTGAGCTTCGCGGCTTCGTCCTTCAGTTCGAAGAACGCATCCTCGTAGCCAGGATCGCGGCCACAGGGATGTTCGCCGGGAAATGGCACGAGCCATGACGACCAGACGTCGGCGCGTGCGCGCGGCAACGAAAGAGCCGCGTTCGTGCCCAGCAGATTCTTGACGAAATGAGTTAGCACACGTCGACCTCAATAAACAAATGCATCGGCTAGCAGGCGATTCGCGCGGGTTAATCCCGCTTTCACGCGGCCTGCCACGGGTGGATTCGAATCGGACGGTGGTTTGCCGTCGTCGCGGGATTCCACCGGCGTGGCCGTAGAAGTAGGCGACGACGCCGCTGCGGCCGCTGCCGCCGTCATCGACGCCGGCAGTGGAGGAAGTTCGTCGAGGGCTCCCTTCTGGTTACCACGCGACGACCCCGTCAAAAAAATGCGCTGCGGCAGCGAGAAATGCCGGAGCGCGAGCATGTCGAGCGGTCCCGCCCCGACTTCGCTGCGTAGCTGCACTTTTAGCGGGATGTCCTGAGTCGGGTCCGGCATCCACGCAAGCAGATAGCGTGCGTTGTCCTGCGGCGTGACCCTCGCGCGTTCGAGGAGGCGAATCAATCCGAATCGGCCCGGCGTATCGAGCGCCGAGCGCAGGCCGCCCTCCTGCGTCTGCCATTCGATGCGCGAGATGTTCTCCAGCGCATCGCCCGGCCAGATGAACGGCGTCCACTCTTCCTTCTGATTGAAGTAGTGCAGCTCGCGGCCTGAGAGCACGATCTTCATGTCGGTAATGCCTGGCGTGGACACTGCACGCAGCTCGAAACGCACGCGCGCATCGCCCGATGGAAAAAACGAGGTCGACACACGCATCAGCGTGTTCAACGCGGTGAGGAAGGCCGGGTCGACCGTCAGAAAGTTATCGTCCGATCCGTGCGTGCTAACCCAGCGATCACCCTGCCGCTCGACAACGCCGGCCAACTGCGTGCTGACGAACTGGGTAATCACACCACTGTCCGATCGCATGAAGCGCGCCATTTCCGGCAGCGATGCGTCGTTGTCGGAGTCGGCGAACGGATAGCGACCACCGAAGCTCCGGTTCCAGTCGGCGAGAATTCCGCTGCGCCAGGTATCGTTCAGGCTCGATGCCGCCGGCTGCAGGACGACCTGCCACGTCTGCTCGAACGGCTGCTGGAACAGGTCGCCGAAGGCCGCCCATTGCTGCCCGAGGCTTGCGGCCACGCGGCTCGCGTAGTCGCGACTGTCGGCAATATCCGAGGTCTTGCCTTGCAGCACGGCCTGGGCTGCCGAGCGTGACATCGCGTCCGGATCGGTGCTCATCATGATCTGCTGGAGCTTCAGCCGCATTGCGGTGACGCGCTCCAGAAAACGCGCCAGACTCAGATCGCCTGCTGCGGCCATCCGCGCGGACGCCTTACTGTTACCGGCGCCTCCCGCGGCCAGATCGTTGCCTGTCAGCCGCACCAAGGGGCCGAATGCGGCCGCCAGCGGGGCAGCGTCTTGCGGCTGGGCAATCTTCGATGGGTCCTTCTCATCGGCACCGACCAGTTGCTGCGCCTTGTTGAGCAGCGTGTCCGAAAGCGATTGTGCCGTTGCGCCGGTTTCAGCCTGGTACACGACGACATTCATCAATGCGACGAGCGGCGAGCGTTGCGGATCGCCGAGCAGGGTCAGTTGGTCGACTGTGCCGGAGAGCGTTGCCGTCGGCTGCCAGCGGATGCTGTTCAGGAATGTCTGCCACGCGCGAGCGTAGTCGTCGAAATAGCGTTGCCTCAACTCGGTCTTGAGCGATGCCGTCGGCGTGGCACGGGTCCGGCTGTCGGACAGTACCCAGTCGCCGTCAACGCTGCCCTGTTCGTTTGCGTCATCGATCGCCTTAGAAATCCGTTCGTCCCACGCAGCCCGTGTGAAAACCCCTGGCACGGTTGCCGTCGTGCTGAACAGTCCGCGGCTGCTCGTGTCGCCCAGCAGGGTCGACAAGGACACCGGCGGATACTTGGGTTTTGCGTCATCCACGATCTGCTGGTAGACGGTGTCGGTCGAGTTCTGGATGCCTCTCACGCCGATCACGGTCTCGCGTGCTGCACCGACCAGCAATGCGTCGGGAACGATCGCGAGCGACGTGCCGCTGGCCGCCGGATGTTGTATGAGGTGATTCGCGTAGAACGCGGCCAGATGCTCACGCAGATCCTGCCATGCACCGTCGCTCAGGGATGAGTTGACGGGACGAGCGGGCTCTCCGGTTGCTAACAGTTGCTGCGTGAGGAATTTCGTGTCGGCGCGCTCGGGTTTCGCGAGCATCAGATACGTCTTCAGTGTGTCGTACGCGGACTTGATCTGCGCGTCCCCACCGCTTGCAATGTCCGCGTCTGAGAGCGAGGCCAGTTGCTGTAGCCGTTCCTCTAGCCTGGCGCGGATAGGCGCGACTACCAGGCGGGCGGCTCCGCCTTCGTAGACGGGCCACAGGGTGGTAAGGAGTGCCGCGTCGCGGTTCAGGCCGAAGCGGGTATGCCACGGCGCGCCGTCGTGCTGGCGGATTTCGAGGGTATCGAACTGCTTTTGCAGACTGTCAAGGGTCAGGACGGCTTCCGTGGGGTCCTGAGTGGCCGCGAGCTTTGTCGCCGTGCTGGTCGCCATCTGGATTGTCGACCGGTTCGTGAAGCCCGACAGCATGGTGCCCGCGATCCAGAATCCGATCAGTGTGGTCGCAATCCACGCGGCGGTCGTCGGGAGAGAGAAACCAACGCGGCGGCCGTGGATGCGGCGGCTATGGTCGGCAACGGTCTGCCAGACGAGCTGTTGCCGGATGGGATCGCCTTCGCCATCCTCCGTCGGAACGTCCGACGCTTCACTGACGCGCTCCCTGAAGATCGGCGTGAAAAGCACGCCGTGAATCGCGCTGCGCCAGATGCGGAATTGGCCAATCCGCGCGACCAGGTCCGATAGAAAATTGCCATGGCGGGCAATATGCTGCGACAGCTCGGCTGCATATCGGTCTGAAGGGTCCTTCGCAAGACGCATGACACCCGCATTGGCCAGCTCGCCGGACAGCCCGCGCAGCGAGGCATCGACTTCGTCCGGACGGACGCCGGCATTCGACCATGTGCAGCCGATCGCTTCGTGCGGGCCGGACGTCTCGTCGCCAGCGTCGGTCACATTCAGCAGGTACACCGGAGCCGCCCAGCGCAGCACGCGCGCATGGCGGATGAGCCGCTGGGCGGTGTACTCCGCATCGGACGGCTGGCTGCCAGAGGTATGCGTCCGAAAGACCGCCACAATGGCATCGACCGGTCGCCTCCGGCGCAAGCGCCGGATCTGATCCAGCGACGTGGTATCCATCTGTCCACCAGTCTGCCTTGCGTAGAGCAGCAGAGTGTTGCCGGAGATCCTATAACCGTTCTGCGCAAGATCGGGGGCGAGGCGCCTGACGATCGGGTCGTCCCCCGCAACCAGTACCCATCGATCTCTGTACCGCCAGCGCCATCCATGACGTTCGCGAAGCGCGTCGCACAGTCCAACGAATGACCCCGATCCTCGTGCAGCGGCGGTGGAGGTTTGCCCAGTTCCGTTATGGATGTTCCTGTGCCGATCGTAGCTCGCAAGCCACCTGGCAATTCGCATCGAAGCGATCCAGAGTACGACTGCCTCGAAGTATTTGATGAACAGCAGCGACAGAAGCAACCCGGACAGCAGGCTCAGCTCGATAATGATCCTTGTGTTACGGGACCAGCCGTATCGAGGCCCTTCAAACCACACGGCAATGCCCACCGCAATGAAGACAACGGCGACCGCGATGCCTATGAAGATCGCTGTGGGTTGTGGCTTAGATTCATTCATGTTGTTTTCTGCAGACGAGGGCGGCCATCTCATCACCTTCCTGAGTGAGGACCAGTTGCGCTTCGCCGGTATGCGTCGCGTGCTCCGCAGCGAGCGCGGTGGCGAGCCAGCCCCCCGCGACTGCGCAGTTCCCCACCGTTGCATCAAGCTCGATCCATTGCGTTTGGTCACCAGATGGGATTGACGACCTGACCACTCGCGCAAGCTTTTCGGAAAGGCCACTATTCCAGACCGTCGTCAACCGCTTTGATTCTGCCCACCCCCAACGAGCAGCAAGTCCGAGCGTCTTACCCACGTCGCCCGCCGGACCGATAGCGGGGCGATACAGGTGCAGCACGTCTGTCGTTGCGCTGCGGGCAACGCCCGGGCGTGCCAGCAGTAGCGCTATGCCGACCTCGGCCACGCCGTCCTGCAGTCGTTCGCTGACCGCGTTGCGCAAGCCGATCGCGACCAGCATTTGCGCGTCGCGCGGGTCGAGGCGGTCGTGCCAGGCGTCCGTCTCGAACAGCGACAGAGGATCGTTGCTTGCGTTGACGGTCAGGCGCAACGTCGGTGCTTCGGCGCGAAGCAACTCCTGCAAGCGGGTATGAACGTGGGACAGATCGAGCGTTGACTGCAGAGTCAGGTCCACGTGAAGAGCCGTGCGCGCCGGCAGAGCTGCCAGTCCGGCGGACACACAACCGACCAGTCGCTCCACAAGCCAATCGCATACAGCGAGATGACGCGCATGTTCGGTCAGTTCATTGCCCGCATGGAACGTCATGCCAGGAATTTCCAGCCAGCGTGCGTTGACATCCAGACCCGGCACCGCCCTGCTCGGACGCGGAAACATCCTGACGCCACCTGTGATCAGGTGCTCGACGCTGTTCTCCTTGTCATACGCTGAATAGCACCAGCCATGACCGAGGATAACGAGAGGTTTGCTGGCAAGTCTGTGACATTTTTCTTCCTCGCATGCGCTCGTCACGTTGTGAGCCATTGCACCGCTGCGCCGGGCATACGAGTAACCAAGATAGGAGCACAGCAAAAAAAACCATACGAGCGCCGGATAGCCGAGGACGCACAACCAGAACCATGCGGTGTTGGTCGGTCGTCCCGCAGGCCACAGGAAAATCGCAAGCGCGCTCCCCAGACACATAACCACGATGAGCAGCATTGCCCAGAGTAGCGTGGACGGCCGCGGCGGCTCCGGGACCACAACCAGCGGCGGTACCCGCGCAAAATCAATCGGCATCTATCGAACCGTCGCGCCGTCGGATGTCGCAATAAGAAAGCTGCCGCACTGGGTATGATCGCCATCCCTTGAGAGTGGAACGCCGGCGTCTTTCATGCTGCTGCTTCCTTCCGCTATTTCGTTGTTGCCGTGGATCGGACAGGACACCATGTCGCCGACCCGCGCTGCGCGACGACCCGTGACCTTGATACGATCTGAACCGGTGAGAATTTTTCCACCGTGGCTTGTGCTATCGCCTTCGTATGCAAGTTTTTTTGTTTCGATGATTCCTTCATCGTTCATAGTTTTTGAAACCTAGTTCTTTTTCAATATATGCGGCATCGTTCCGATCACCTTCCCTGATTAGCTGACGGGCAATCAAAGAGTAAGAAGCTCTGTTGCTCGTGTTTGGTGGCTCGCATTTCATAATGTTTATCAAACCGGCACTGTCAACGAGGTGCTGCCTGATCGATACTGAGCCATTCAACTTGACGGATTCCTGGAATTGATTCCATAGCTCGTTTGCCCCAGAAAACTCATACTGGATCATCACCTTGGTGGCATCGTATTCGTATCCGGTCACGATCCACTCGTCGGCCTTCTCGGACCAATTGCCGCCACAAAGCTCACCGGTTTGCATACTGACTATGCATCCCGACGCGGTATCCAGTACCGGGCAATATTGCCTGCCGGAGTCCTCCGCCGTACCCGAGGGGCCCGGGTCGACAACCCCGGCTCGGAAAACGTCCAGAACCGCATACCTGCCCGACGGAGAAACTCGCGGGGAATAGTCGTGGGCGAATATCACACCGCCCATCGACGCGAACGATTCCATCGGAAAAAGGGGAGTTTCACGTCCAGACGCTTCTTCCAGGACCGCGCGCTTCCATCCGGGTCCGAAGGTCTTCGCCTCTCTGCCTTTTAGTGGTAGAGAAAAAATCAAAGACGACCCTCCACGAAAATCTATCTTTTCTCGCTCGGCACTTTTATCCGCGCTTGCTTGCACGGGAGACCCTGATAAAAATACGAGCGCGACGACCCATCCCTTATAGCTGCACTTCAACATACGAGTTCTCATTAGCCCAAGTTGCCAGTTAAATTTCCAAATCGCCGTGGCGCCGAATTCAATCCGTTGCTGTCACGAGACATTTCCCGCCTGTTTCCATAGTGGCCAACCACCTCACGCTCATATTGAGCGCGGTTCGAACCCCACTCATCCGGATTTCTCGAAAGCTCAGGATGGTGCGAAAACAGCACGTCCAGCGACTTGCCGATGTCCCGGGTCACGTATCCAGGTCGATTCACACTCTGGTCCAGGGCTGCGGCCCGACCCAGGTCAGATTGGAAGTATTGGGCTATCGTGTAGTGGTATCCACGCGGCGTCGCAGGAAGGACCTTGTCCCGCAGACGAGACAGGAAGTCCATAAGTTGCTTTGTCTCGTATGACCTGGAAGTGATTGCGTGTGCGATAACTGCGAGTGGGACGCTTTTCACCTTCTGCCCGAAGTTCGCGGCCGAACAGCCTCGCCTCATTAAATCTTTTAGAGGTCCCGCAGTGATTTTTTGACCTTGCGTCAATTCGGAATGCGAATAAAACATCTTGGCGCCGGGTCCTACTCCTTCTACTGTCCAACCACATTTTTCAAACAATTCGTTGTATTCCGAAGCATTGGATGCTTTGAATTCCGCAACCTGGGTCGGAAATTCCCCCTTGCCCATAGAGTTGATTGTTTTCTGCATCGCCCCCGCGGTCACCGCCTCACTATCGTATGACTGAACAGCGTCAAGCATTCCCTCGTTTTTCGACATCGCCACAATGATTCGATACTCACTTTCAGAAATCACGCCGCTAACTCGCATTTCGGTCAGCACTTTCGATCTGTCGAGTGCCCTTTCGCCCCAGAACACTGGACCATAGTGCGTGTTCGGAGCGTGTCCATAGCGGGTAACCTTAAACACGTCCTGAAGACAGCATCCGCACGCGCAAGGAGTTTGTCCGACGAGAAAATTCCCCACCAACGCAATCGGATGGATATGAAAAACGTCCGGCGCAGGCAGATCCGCCAAGCCGGCCTTGACGTCATCCCACCAGACAAGCTTCTCGATGCGTTCCAGCTCCGCCTCGTGCTGCGGCTGAGGCCCGGTCTTTTTTTCAATTTCAGCAATGAGCCGTTTCCACTTGTCCGGATTAGCCCATTCGCTCTCGTGCCTGATGATCAGTCTCGACATACGCAATGCGATCCACGGATTTTCCGCCGCATTGTAGAGCCTGTCCGCAGCCTGATTACGGTCTCCCGTCAGCGGCAGCGTGTCGTAGATCTTCTGCATCAATTGACTCAGCTTGTCCCGCGAGCCTGCATCCGGCACGTCTGCGCCAGTCAAATAGTCAACGTATGCCTGAGTCGTCGCAAACATCGTATGCGTTGGGTCGTGCGGATCCCCCAGGGTCCTGAAGTCCACCCATTTCTGTGCAAATTCACGCGTCACGCGGCCACCCGCAAAACTATCTTCGCGCACCCATCCGCTGATGTCATGACCCAGCGCGTCCGCACTGTCCACGTGCCACCAGTTAAGCTTCCGGCCATCGGTTCCCGCCGTTGCCTCCCTGGAAGGGCTGTTCGGTCGGCGGGCCAATCCGGCAAACGAAGCGACCTGGATCACACCCGTCTGCTTCGCGTGTTGCCCCTGCTGACCTGGCAGGTGGTACAGCGTCGTATTGCGGTCAACGCGCAGGATCGTGGGGATCTTGGACAGTCCTAACTGCTTCCACGCCTGTTCGTGTGCCCCGTTACTGGCGATCCACGCCTGCCCTTGGGTGATGAACGTCTTGACGGTGTCATCGCAGAACACCTCGATGTGGACCATACGGTTCGAAGTCTGCTGGCTCAATGAGTCATAGCGCCCGAGATGGCCAATCAGTTCGCCCGCCTTGATCCTGAACGGTTCCGTCAGCACGACCACCTGGTCCAATGACGACTCGGGCATGACTTCCGTCACGACTGGACCACCGTGCTCCTTACCGAGAAAAATCCACCCATTGGTCGCGACATCCGGAGAGACAAAATCACCCACAACCTTCGGATACAGGTCGGCTCTGTGAGAGTCGGTTATCTGCCCCCAGCCGTCCGCGCGCGCCCCAATGACCACCCGCGCCCCCTGCGGCAGAATGCCGAGGATCGTGCCCGTTCGTCTGGTTGCGCGTATCCGTAACCCCATCTGTTCAGAGGGCGCCGGCTGTCCGTTTGCCCCGGCATCGGGCAGGTCCTGCGCAAATGCCGTGACCTCGAACTCTTTCGACCAGTACGCAGGCCGGCTCAGCGTCGTATCACGCTCGTAGTCCGCCAGATCCTGCAGGTGCATGTACAGGCTGTAAAACGTGAGCGTGGTGCCTCGCGGGAATTCCATCGAATGACGCACCAGTGTGAATCCCGTGCTGTACGGTGCGCTAATCGCGCCTGTGTCGTTCTGTGCGGGAAGCTCGCTGAGCGGGTAGGCACGGTCCACACGATAAGCAATCACTTCACCGTCAGCAAGGCAGCGCACCCCGTATTTCAGATCCAGTGAACGGCCTGCCCCAGTTTCGGTCACGTGAATTCCACCGTGCCACATGCCCTTCGCACTGACCGAATAATTACCTGAAGGTTCGGTCTTGAGGACCTTGTAGAACTCGTGCTCGTCGGTAAAATCCGTGGACGAAGCCGTTGCGCCTTGCCCTTTCCTTCGGAACGGAAAGGCGAAGCTCGACTGTTTTAATGGAGGGTTGACCGGAGGCGGCGGTGTCGTATTTGCCATGACCGCGCTTACTCAGAAAACCCGAAGTTCATCTTTCCCTTCAAATCCTTCAGCGGGACGTCGGACCAACTGGGGAACGTGAAATTGCCACTCGCCGGGCCTTCGACATTCAACACGCCCTTCACCTGCACCTCGTTTGGACTCGCGATCTCAATCTTGCCGTTCGCGATCTTCAGATACGCACCCGCCCCATCGCCCAGCGTGATGCCCTTCGAACCGGTAATGATGACTTCGCCGGTCGATGAACTGAGCGCGACGTTGTTCAGCGCCATCAATTCCATCGCATCGCCCTGCGCCTGAATCTGGACCTTGCCCTTCGCGGCGAAAATCCTGATGCCGAGCTTCGCGGCAAAAAGAGAAACCGCTTCGCCCGCAGCGACGGTAATGCGCTTGAGCGCTCCGATATCCAGACCGTTTCCAGCCGTTATGAACATCTGCTTTCGCGCAGCGACCTGCAACTCGCGTCCACTGACAATGCCGACGCCTTCGGGCCCGCTGGCGACAATCACCGGCCTCTGAAGGTCCGTGAGCTTCTGCTCGATAAGCACGCGCTGCTGATCGATCTCGGCAAGCCAGACCTTCGCCGCCTTGGCCGAGTCGTTCAGCGAGCGCATCAGGTCCGCCGCCTGGCGGAGCGTGGCATCAGCATCCTGCATGTCGAGCTGCGGTCCCGTCGCTTCGGGTTGAGCTTCGGCGGTAATCAGCACGCCCTTGCCGCCCCGCACGGCGACATGTTCGTCAGTGCGCAGTTCCGCGCCTTGCCCGCGCTCCTTGCTTTCGCCGTCGACCATGTGCCCAAGATTGAGTTCGCTGGCCCGAAACGGCGTGGTCAGGTGAATGTGCTCACTGCCTTCCTCGTCCTCCATGCGCATTTCATTCTGCGCGGCGGTACGAATCAGGTTGCGGGTGTGGTTCAGGTTGTTGACGAGGTCTGGATGCAGGCTGTCGTGCATCGCCCCGATAATGACGGGTCGATCCGGATCGCCATCCGTATGAATAATCGCCACCTCTGCGCCATCAATCAGAGGAAAGTGATGACCGTAGTTATCACCGCTGTACGGCTTCGCAAACCGCACAGGGCGGCTGGTTCCGCCCGGGCTCCACGTGTCCAGGTCGAACGGAAGTTTGATCACATACCAGCCTTCCTCCGTCAGATAGGCTCGCTTATAGTGCGCGGGCGATGTGATACGTGCAGGCAGGATGCCGTTGATCACCGGTCGCGCGGCCGGAATGACCGGCGTGCGCCAGACACGATCGGACGGGATCGCGGTAAACGTATTCGAGTACGCCTGCCTGCGCCCACCATGGGACGAGACAGAGACAATGAACAACCCGTGCGGTGCGTCAGCGAGTTGCTCGTCGAGGTTTAATACCTCACCGGATTCGAGTGCAAACGCATTGCCCTCGCCTTTGAAGGTAATCTGCTGCGCCAGATGCGCTTCGTGACGCAGTTGCGCAATGCGCTGCCCCTCTTGCGGCGTTTCGTAATGCTCGCCCCAGCGGTAGTCAACCGCGTTCGTGGTCCTGTCATCGCGCGCCGCGTTCCGCTCGACGAGCAGCGATACACCCGCTTGGCGGTGGTTGTAGTCGTTTAGCTGGATCGTTTCGGGCACGCGCCGCATCCGGCGTTCAATCGACCTGACTGACTCGGCTCCGGCATTGGCCAGTCCCGAGTGGCGACGCAACGGCACGACGCGCTGGCTGCGAGCATACGCATCGAGATCGTCGCCAAAGACGATGACCTCCTGATCCTTCGCCTGTTCGAAGCGAAACCAGATACCCGCATCCGCGGCGATGCGCTGGATGAAAGCGAGGCTAGTCTCGTGGTACTGGGTGATGTATTCGTGCCGCTTGTATTGCGCCCGAAGATTGAACCTGAAGTCGACGCCTTCGCGGTATCCGTAGTGGCGCAATGTGTCGGTGACGAGTTCCTGCACCGACTGCTTCTGGAACAGACGGCTGGTCACCGTGCGGGCCAGATCGGCAACACGTGGTTCGACGAGCAGTCTGTAGCGCGTCTCGTCCGCAGATGTATCGAGCTGATCGAACTGCGTCACGATGCCGTGCATCGTCCGCGCCGGAGGCATCTCGCTGAACTTCGACGCGTTCTCGCCGAACATCTTTCGCAGATAGCCGGCGTTTGGATCGATAGGGTCGATCACGAACTTTGCGGGCCGCCCCAGCACCTGATCCATTGGGATATCGGCGACAGGACTCATGAACTCGATGTCGTAGCGGTACAGACGGCTGACACCTTCGTCGCCTGCGAACTTCAGCACCGAGAACGGCGCCGGATGCGGCGCGAGTTTCAGCTCGTAAGCCTGCGACGGCAGAACCATGGACCCCATCAACGACTCCCTCGAACACGTGCGACATCAAGGACGACAACGTCGGGACGCGGGCATTCGCATCCTGACGAAATACGTCAGCTGGTTACATTGACTACAGCGAATCAGCTTTTCGCTTTTGGCATCTGCGACACCAGCGACAGACCGATGTCCATCCCCTCCACCTGAAAGTGCGGGATAACGAACAACTTGATGCGAAAGAATCCGGGGTTGTCCTCGATGTCTTCGACCGTCACCTTCGCCTCACGCAGCGGATGCGACGCCTGCAACTCGTCACCCGGATCTTTCATCTCGGTCACGAGACCCTTGATCCAGCCGTTCAGCTCAAGTTCGAGCACACGCCGGTCCTTGGTCGTGCCAATGTTTTCGCGCTGAATCAGCTTCAGGTAATGCGCGATACGCGACAGCAGAAAGATGTATGGCAGACGCGCATTGATGCGGCTGTTCGCGGTCGCTTCTTTCGTCTCGTAGAGTGCCGGCTTCTGAGCCGAGCTGGCCGAGAAGAAGCACGCAAAGTCGTGATTCTTGTAAAACGACAGCGGAATGAAGCCGAGTTTGGCGAATTCGAACTCTCGCGTCTCCGGGATCAACACTTCGGTCGGAATCTTGGGCTGATAACCGGTGCCCAGGTCATACAGGTGAACCGGCAGATCCTCGACCTTGCCGCCCGCTTGCGGACCGCGAATCTGTACGCACCAGCCGTTGCTGGTGAAGCTGCGCACCATATTCGCAGCGAACGCAAACGACGCGCTAACCCACAGATAGCGATCGTGGTTCGGACCCTTCACCGCCTCTTCGTAGTTGAACGCCCGCACCGGTGCCGTATCTCTGCCGTATGGCAAACGACCCAGCACACGAGGCATGGTGAGCCCCACATAACGGGCGTCGTCCGTGTCGCGGAAGCTCTTCCACTTGATGTACTCGGCGCGGTCGAAGTAGTTGCCGATATCCTGAATCGCGGCCACTTCCTCCATGGATTGCTTGCCGAAGAACGCCGGCCCAACCGAACCGATGAACGGCATGTGCGCCGCGGCAGCCACCTTCGAGATATTGCGCAGCAGACCAATATCCTGCGGTGAATTGGCGAATTCAAAGTCGCTGATCAGTGCGCTGATCGGCTGACCACCAGGCGTGTCGTACTCCTCGATGTACGTGAGGCGGTACAGGCCACTCTGGATGAGCTCGGGCGTATCCTCGAAGTCACGGATCAACGCGTCCTTCGAAACATCGAGCACCTCAACGCGCACATTCTTGCGGAAGTCCGTGCGGCTCACGAGCATCTTGAGGCCGCGCCAGCGTCCTTCCAGTGCCTGGAATTCCGGCGTATGCATCACCGCATCCAGTTGACGGCCGATCCTCCGGTCGAGCTGGCCGATGTGGAAATCGAGTAGCGATTTGTCCAGCCGGTCGACCGGCTTGCTGCTTTCACCCACCAGTTGCAGGAAGGCACTCATGCCCCGCGCGAGCCGCTCGTCGGCCGACGACTCGGAGAGCAGGTCGTTGTCGCGGAACGCCTCAAGCGGGCGAGCCGCGCTCACCGGCTTCAGGTTGATCTTGTTGCACAACGATTCATAGACGCTGTTGCCATCGCCGACGGGGATTTCGTCAGGGGCGTCGAGCACGACTGTCTCAATCGCGCCGCGTTGCGGGGATTCGTTACGTGACATGTTGGATCCTATCTCTACCGTCCCATCGGGACGCGCGTGGCTCGTTGTCCGGAATACAGTGAAAGCCGTCCTCGACCTACGCGTGACCTTCTGGCTGCGCAGCCGACGTGGCGATCAGTGCAAGTTCGCCGCGCAGTTGCCGTGAGAGTGCATGGTCCTTCAGAATCTTCTCGAACTCGCGACGGAATGTGCCGTTGTCGAGCAGGTTCGACTTCAGGTCCCGCAGCAGATTGCGCATCGCCAACAGAGGCTGCAATTCGGGAATCTGCGCCGCCACCTGCTCGGGTTCAAAGTCCTTCATCGACTGGAAGCTGAGCGCTACGGGCAGCCCGGAGCCGTCTTCGGCGAGCGTGTTCCCGGCATTGACCTTCAGTTCTGGTGCGAGATCGGACAGAACCGCGTCGAAGTTGTTTTTGTCGATATTGATCTTCTTGCGTTCCGCAAGCGGGGCCTGCTCCTTGCCCGCGCTGTAGTCACCGGCAACGAGCAGCTTGAGGGGCAACTCGACCTTCTTGCGGGCGCCGCCCGTATGCAGGTCCAATGTGATCGACACTCTTGACTTCGGAATTTCGTGCTGGAAGCTGTCCACTATGTAGTCCTTTATAAAAGGAGGATCACGTTGGTATCGCAGCAACGTGATCCATGCTTACTTATGCGATTGTTTTCATTTCGACCCGAATTAAACACGTAACTCGACAATCAAGTCAAAAGACCTGTCGCCTGATTGCAAATACATTAATTTAAATTACCCAAAAAAATAATCACAAAATTAAGAACAAATCAGAATCCCTCAACGATTTTCTCAAAAAATAGCCCTAAGAACCCATCAAATCAATCCCACCACAGCCATGCCAATCATGATCCCCGGCACATGGCAAGACTTCAATCCAACAAAATAATAATGAGATATTCAGCGCGGTTCATCGCCCACCGACTTATTGACTCAAAGCAACGAAACAAGCGATTAATGATTTTTCACCTTTGAATATAAAAACACCTATCAATGGGATATGCCGACGTGATTTACCGCGTATAGAATCCGCCATCCAGACCGAAAATAATCAGAGAGAAAACCACACATGCGGATCGACAAACCGCTCTGGCACGAAGGCCTGATCCTCAACCAGCAGCAATTCCAGCAACAGGACCGGTGGACGGATTTCGTGCACCGGCAGTTCGCCTCGGCCGCAATCGTGGAACCGTGGGGCACGCTCGGCGTGGAGATCGACGAAGAGGCGCTGCCAAACGGACGCCTCAAACTCACGCGTCTGAAACTTCGTTTTCCTGACGGTACGGCGTTCGACACGTCCGTGAGCGACGCGCTGCCGCCCGCCCGCGATCTGACGCGAGGCTTTCCGCCCGAGATACAAAGCGTCGTGATGCTGGCGGCCCTGCCGCTGATTAATGCCACGGGCAGCAACTGCCGCTTCGACGAGACGACACTCGCCCGGCCGCGCCGCTCGTATCGGGAGTTTGTGAAAGTCACCGATCTGAACGGCACAGGCGAGGCCGAGATGGCCGCCGAACGCCACGCGGTGCGTCTGCTGTTCGACTTCGAACAGCAGGCGGATGACTCAATCTGCGCAATCGCCCGTCTCACGCGTGGCACGGGCGGTCACTTCCAGTTAGACCGCTATTACGTGCCGCCGTGTCTGACACTGGCCGGTCACCCCTTGCATGTCGAGCGGGTGAAACGTCTTGCCGACATCCTGCAGGCGAAAAGCGCGACGTTGGGCGCGCGTAAGAGCGAGCGCATCGAGGCCGTTGTGGAATACGGCGTCGCCGATGTCTCGCTGTTCTGGCTGCTCCACTGCATCCACACGTACTGGCCACAACTTCGTTTCATCGCCACGCACCCGAACCAGCCGCCTGAACGGCTCTATTCGATGCTAGCCCAATTGGCGAGTGTGTTGATGACGTTTTCGACCTGCGCCCAACTGAACGAGATCCCGACCTACGACCACGTACGGGCCGACGAGATTTTCGCGCAGCTCGAAACAATGATCCGCGATCTGCTCGACTCGATCATTCCATCGCGTGTGATTTCGATTGGCCTGACACGCAAGAGTCCGACTATGTGGATGGGCCAGTTTCAGGACGAGCGGCTCGTGGCCGGCGCGGATTACTACCTGTCAGTCAACGCCGCGCTCGCGCCATTCGAACTGGCCGAGTTGTTCCCGAAGGTGTGCAAGATCGGTGCGCCGGACGACCTCGGGCACATCGTCAATTCCGCGCTTGCAGGCATCCCGCTCAAGGCAGTCCAGCGCGTCCCGGCCGCCATTCCGGTGCGTCTCGACAACCTGTACTTCGCACTCGACCATAGCGATCCTGCACACGCCCGGATGCTGGCTGCGCGGGCCTGCCAGATTTATCTGCCGACAACGGTGGCCGATCCTTCGCTTGAACTTTACGCGGTGATCCGCTCATGAAAACGATCGCCCGTATCCCGAAGACAATCCCCTTGATGGGGGCACAGCTGTCTTGCGACCGGTCAACCGGCGCGGGAATTCGCGACCTGCTGCGCGACACGGCACTCCTCGTCAGCATGCTGACGCGAGGCGGTGAGACCGAACCACTGGAACAGTTACGCGAGCGTTGCGTGCAGTTAATCGCTACCTTTTCCTCCGCGCTCGAACAGCGCGGTTTTCCCGCCGACGTTCGGGAGGACGCGCAGTATGCCCAGTGCGGACTGCTCGACGAAACAGTACTACGCTGCCCGTCGATAGAAGACAGGGCCAGTTGGGAAGCGCACCCGTTGCAGGTCGAGCGATTCGGCAAGCTCGACGCCGGCGAACACGTCTTTGACCGGCTCGCGGAACGCTTGCGCGAAACGCCGCCCAACGTCGATCTACTCGAATGCTACGCCGCTGTTCTTGGCCTCGGTTTCAAGGGCCGCTACGCGCGTGAAGGGGAAACGAAGCGCGCGGCGTTGATTGCCACGCTCAACGCCCGGTTGGAAAAGTTGCGACCCGCCGTCGAGCGGACATTCATCGCCGATCGCACCGGCCGGCGGGCGGCGGACTGGTTTTGTCGCGTCTCGCCATGGGCAATTGCCGGAATCTGCGGCATCGCGGCGGTTTTCGTCTACCTGATCTGGGACCAGACGCTCGATGCGCAACTCGCTCATCTGGTAGCGTCTGCGCGCGCCATGAAACCGTGATGTCCGATCTGCGCCTGGGGTATCCGTTCCGCGCGATGGTCGTCCTTGCGACCGTGTTAGCGCTTGCTGTGCTGTTTACTATCTTGCCGGTCAGCCGTGGACTGGCCTGGATGGCTGCCATGGGCGTGATGCTGATGGCACTGGTTGCTGTCGTCCTGTGCACCTTGCACCGCAATCGTGCGAGCGAGCAAGGCTTGCACGCGCTGGCCGCGCTGGGCGCCACATCAGCCGATCTGCCCGTAGGCCTGCACACGCGCATGCCGCTGGTGCTGGTCACGGGGGACTCGCTGCCCGAACTGTTCAATCGTGGCGGGCACGAGGAACAGCTGGCACACATTGGCGACGGAGCGATCTGGTTGCGGGTCGACAACCCACGCGACCTGGCACTAATCGGTGTTGCCGTGAAGCGGTGGCGCGACGGCCGCGCACCCGATAGTGTCGTGCTGTCGATCACACCTGCCTTACATGCTAGTGAAGATGCGCTGACGCAGGCATTACGCAGCGCGCGCCAGTCGATCAGCGACGCCTCACGAATGCTCAGCACAGCGTTACCCGCCAACATAGCCATCTACCAGCGGCTCACCGCATTGCCCGCGACGAATCATCAATGGTATGGCGTGTCGGCGACAAACAGGCAGACAGACATCCAACGGTTCGAATCAGTGATGCGGGCTGCCGAAGCGCAAGTGCAGCAGGCCGGAAACGATCCTGCTCCTGCACACCGTGCGGCGGCTCTTGCATCGATCATGGGCTGGACACGACAGATTGTGATCAGTTCGCTGACCGGTCATCTGCAATCGTCTGTGCCGTGTGCGCTCGTCGGTATCGCGTGGATCGATTGTGGCCCGGCGAGCGGGCCCGTCTCACCGTGGGCGCGGCACGTCCTTGCGCAATCGCGCGTCATGCCGCCGCCGATGGCCGCATCGCCCGCACCGTGGCCACTGCCTCAGCCGCTGATCGACGCCACGCCGCGACGGCGCTGGGTGTCACCGCGTCTCGCAGCGCTCGCTCACGCAATCGCACTGCTCGCCTGCGCTGGCGCACTGGCTACCTGGGGCTCGGCAGAAAACAACCATGCACTGCTTACTCACATCGGGGCCCATCTCGGCCGGTTCTCGATGATTCCGCCCGGGCATGACACCGCACGCCGCGACGCGTTGCAGGCACTCGTCGCGGACCGTGACCAGATCGACCGTTACGCACGTCTCGGCGTACCGCTGCGCCTGTCGTTCGGTATGTATCGCGGAGCGGCGCTCGTGCCCGTGCTCAACACGGCGATCGCCTCGTATAAAGCGCCACCCTCGCCAGCAGTGTTGATCGCACTCGACAACATGTCGCTATTTGACAGTGGAAAGGCACAGCTCAAACCAGGATCTACCCGTGCGCTGGTCCGCGCGCTCGAGTTAATCAGGGTTCATCCGGACAGGCGGATTCTGGTCGCCGGATACACGGATAACGTCGGCGACGCCGGCAGCAATCTGAAGCTGTCGATCGCGCGCGCCGGGGCCGTGCGCGACTGGCTGGTCGACGCATCGGGCATCGCGGTCACGCAGTTCGCGATCCAGGGTTATGGCGACACCCGCCCGATTGTCGGCAACGATACCGATGCCGGACGTGCGCAGAACCGGCGCGTCGAGATCATCCTGGTACCGGACAGCCCGCAGCCCCCTTTGAGAGTCGCACCGAAGGAAACGCCGTTGGGGCGACCGATCCGCCTCACACCTGGGCAGAACACCGGCCGACGCTCGAAGCAGTTCAAACCCGGAGCATGGCTTCGGGGAATCCGCGGTCCGGGATCGACCCCGGACGCTTGTTGCAGTCAAAACCAAGGAGAGTAAAAAAATGGCAATTCCGGCATACATGTGGATCAAGGACGATGGGGGCGCCGACATCAAGGGTTCCGTCACGGTTCAGGGCCGCGAAGGCAGCGTCGAAGTGGTCGCGCTCGATCACAGCGTCAATATCCCGACAGATTCGAATACCGGCAAACTAACCGGCACGCGCGTGCATGCTCCGATCACCTTCACGAAGGAAACCGACGCGGCGACGCCTTACTTGTACAAAGCAGTGACAAGCGGCCAGACGCTGAAGTCGATCGAAATCAAGTGGTACAAGATCGACGATGCGGGAAAAGAAAAGGAATACTTCAACACCCGCCTCGACAACGTGAAAGTGGTCGCGGTCAAACCCAGGATGCTCGACATCAAGAACCCGGCCTACGAGAAACACAACCATCTCGAAGACGTTGAACTACGCTACGAGAAGATCACGTGGTCGTACAAGGACGGCAACATCATTCACGCCGACAGCTGGAACGAACGCTCATAAGGTTCGCCGGGCGGCCGGCACCGATCACCTGAAGGAGTACGTCATACCAGTGGGCCCTTCCCTCTACGACAAGCTGCTTGGCCAGATCGGCGGCGAACCGCTGGATGCGTACGACGACAGAACTCTTGAGATCCTGAGCATCCAGCAGAACGTCCGCCGCATTCTCAACGCACGGGCAGGCGCACTCAAACACCTGCCCGATTACGGACTACCCGACCTGACGAACATCTACAAGGCGCTGCCCGCTTCCGCGCATCTGCTCAAGCAACAGATGGAATCGACGCTGCTGGTGTACGAACCGCGTATCCGCTCAATCGACGTGGCGTACATCGACAATCCCGATCCCGGCGTGCTGGTGAGTTACGAAATGACGTGCCACCTGAAGAAAGCGGGACTGGTGCGGTTCGGAACGTACTTCGAACCACCGGGCCGCATGCGTGTACAACGGCTTCAGGAGGAACGCTTGCACCCACCGCTACCTTGACCTACCGCCCGACAACTCGACGGAGTTCTGTCGTCCGCTTACTTAAAAGCGAGCGACATCGACAATGGCATCGGCAAATGCCTTCGGCGCTTCCTGCGGCAGATTATGTCCGATACCGCCGTCGATATTCCGGTGCTGATACCTGCCGGTGAACTTCTTCGCGTAGCTTGCCGGATCGGGATGCGGCGCGCCATTAGCATCGCCTTCCATCGTGATGGTCGGAACCGGGACGGCCGGTGCCTTCGCCAGAATCGCTTCCAGTCCGTCATATTGCGGTTCGCCGTTGACCAGCCCGAGACGCCAGCGGTAATTGTGGATCACCACCGCGACGTGGTCCGGATTATTGAACGACTCAGCCGAACGCTCGAACGTCGCGTCGTCGAAATTCCATTTCGGCGACGCGAGACGCCAGATCAGCTTGTTGAAGTCGTGGCGATTCGCTTCATACCCCGCGTAGCCCCGCTCCGTGGCGAAATAGAACTGATACCACCAGGCCAGTTCCGCTTTCGGCGGCAGCGGCGTCCTGTTGGCTTCCTGGCTGCCGATCAGATAACCGCTCACGGAGACCATCGCCTTGCAGCGTTGCGGCCACAGCGCGGCAATGATATTCACCGTGCGCGCACCCCAATCGAAACCGCCAAAAATCGCCTGGTCGATCTTCAATGCGTCCATCAATGCAATGATGTCGACCGCAACCACCGCCTGCTGACCGTTGCGAGGCGTATCCACGGACAGGAACCGCGTTGAACCGTAACCCCGCAAATACGGCACGATCACCCGATAGCCCGCGGCCGCCAGCATCGGCGTGACTTCGGCGAAGCTGTAGATATCGTAGGGCCAGCCGTGCAGCAGGATGACCACCGGTCCATTCTGCGGACCGGCTTCCGCATAACCGATACTGAGTGTTCCAGCATTGACCTGGCGAATGTTGTCGAACGAAGCAACGCGGGGTTCCGCTTTCGGATTGGGTGGCGTGCCGTTCGGCTGCGCCTGGGCAAGTCCGCTCAAACCCAACTCCATCAAACTGAGACCCGCAACTGTCGTCCCAAGCAGACGACGACGTCGCGTATTGATCTGATCCGGCATCGCTGATTCTCCTTTTAGATTAGCCAGGAAGTATTAGAACCCCTGAACGTATCTGACTTGTGTCGGCAAGGAGCAGCAGCGCAATCCTATGTATCTGTCGGCAGCGTCGATACATTGAGATACAAAAGACAGTTGGGAGGCGACGGAATCTAGTCAAAACTTTTCAGTAAGAGCCTGGCTTCCAGGCCACCGTCGGGCCGGTTATGCAGCGACAGAACTGCGTCCATCGCCAGCGCGAGCTGCCGTGCAATCGCGAGACCCAGCCCGGTGCCGCCGGTGCCGCGATTACGTGACCCTTCCAGCCGATAGAACGGCTCGAACACGGCTTCCAGCGACTCAGCCGGAATACCCGGCCCGCGATCGAGTACCGAGACCGTCACCTGTCCTTCCCGCAAAGCGGTGACCCTGATCTCCGCCGACCCACTGAACTTCAGCGCGTTATCGACGAGGTTGCCCACGATCCGGCGTAACGCCTGCGGACGCGTCACCCATGGCGTGCCGATTCGCCCATGCAGCGAAACGTCCTTGCCGGCATCGACATAGTCGAACACGAGGCTGTCGAACAACGCATCCGGATCGATACGAAGTGGCGCCTCGCTAGCGCCATGCATGGTGCGTGCGTAGGTGACGCCTTCCTTGACCATCGTTTCCATTTCCTGCAGGTCCTGCTGCAGCTTGGCCCCTTGCGCGCTGTCGTCCATGACGTCGACGCGCAACCGCATACGGGTAATCGGCGTTTGCAGATCATGCGAAATCGCCGCAAGAATCTGCAAGCGCTCGGTCATGTACAACCTGATGCGGTCCTGCATGGCGTTAAACGCCCGAGCGGCGCGCGCCACTTCGTCCGGCCCGTCTTCGGGCAGGCGTTCCGCTTTCAGGTCGGGGCCCAGTGTATCGGCCGCTCGCGCCAACTGGCTCAACGGACGTGTCGCCAGCCGTACCGCCAGCCAGCAGCAGACGGCCAGCACGACCAGTTGCAACACCAGCACCCACGACAACCAGGGCGACAGCGGCGCGCCTGGCATCGGGTGGTAGTCGATCGTCAGCGGCGTGCCGTCGCTCAACTGCAAATGAACCTGCAGGCGCTCCGGGTCGCCCGGGACGGCATTGGCCGTGAGCGGATAGCGTTTGCCGATGCCGTCCGCGATAGATTGAGCCACCCTCGCCGAGAGCGTTGCATCCGGCGGCGCGCCGGCAACCCCCGGCCCGAGATTGAAGGTATAGGTGCGCCGCGCCAGCCTCGGCAGCCATTCGGCGCGTTCGTTAGCAGGCAGATGATCGAGCAGCGCGACGGAACTGGTGACCTCGCGTTCGATGTAACCCATCATCACGTTCGTCATGGTCTGGTCGCGTTCCGTCATGGTGAGCCAGACCGAAAGCGTTTGCACCAGCGCAAGACTGACAAACAGAATCAGCGCAAGCCGCATGAATAACGTGCGCGGCCAATGCAGCAAGGTGCGCAGCTTCATGGACTGCCTTCGATCATGGTCACGGCTGCTGAAAAGACATAACCCTCGCTGCGCAGCGTCTTGATGTAACGGGGTTCGCGCGCAGTGTCCTGCAAGCGTTGCCGCAAACGGCTGACCAGCAGATCGATCGAGCGGTCGAATGGATCGGCCTGGCGGCCCTGGGTCAGATTGAGCAATTGATCGCGCGTAAGCACGCGCTGTGGATGATCGAGAAATACACGCAGCAAGCGATATTCCGCGCCGCTCAGGGCGACCATCGTGCCCTCGGCGTCGAGCAGATGGCGCGCGGTGGTATCGAGCCGCCAGTCGCCGAAGCCGATCATCGGCGCGGTTTCCGTCACCTGCATGCCGGGCGGCAACATCCGCGCGCGGCGCAGCACGGAGCGAATGCGTGCCAGCAGTTCACGCACCGCAAACGGCTTGGACAGGTAATCGTCGGCGCCCATTTCCAGTCCGACAATACGATCCGCTTCTTCGCTGCGGGCGGTCAGCATCAGTACCGGCACCGTGCGAAACTTGCCGGCACGCAGTTCCCGGCACAACACGAGACCGTCTTCGCCGGGCAGCATCAGGTCCAGCACGATCAGATCCGGCGCCCCCTGTTCGAGCACCGCGCGCATCTGCCGGCCGTTGGCGGCCAGCGAAACGCGCATACCGTTTTTCTCCAGATAGGTGGCGAGCAGTTCGCGGATGCCGCGATCGTCGTCGACGATCAGGACATAGTCGATGTTTTCCATCAATGGATCAATCCTTTCGACGATTGACGCGCACCCGGTTCACGTTGACCAGCGAACAGTGCACGGGGTGTGCGAGTTCCGCCGCCAATCCGCCCGCCAGGAAGGCAAGCATCGCCATCAGCCGTCTCATGCGTCCTCCACGACGGACAGACTGGCGCCATTGGCCACGCTGGCCTCCAGCGTATACGGATCGATGCCCTCGAGGCAACCGATGTTGACCCGCCACAGTTGCGGATCCCTACGTGTCTGGTGAAACGGATAAATGCCGCAGTGTTTGCAGAAGTAGTGCCTGGCAGTGTGCGTATTGAACTGATAGAGCGTCAGCGCTTCCTCACCCTGCAGGATCTTCAGTTCGCCGGCGGCGAACGGTGGTGTCATCAGCGCGCCCTTGCGCCGGCACAGGCTGCAATTGCAACGCGCTGCCGGAACGACGTCGGTACGCACTTCAAATTTCACGGTCCCGCAATGACAGAACCCTTTCAGCAATTCAGTGTTCATGGAGTGCTCCGTAGCAGGTATGGCTGCTTTATAGCCCAGCCCGCGCGAAGCGTTGTATCCCAATGTATCTGGGCGCTCCCCTGACACAAAACATTGCAGCCGAACCGCCTCGCCGACACAAGCCAGATACGAACGGGCGTTCCAATGCAGCCATGCTCATCACTTAAAGGACGTCGACATGTTCTCCCGACTCAAAACCACCGCCGCCATCGCCCTGTTCGCGGCAACCGTGACCGCCGGCGCCGCCGCGCTCACCACGCTCATCGCAAGCCCCGTGGCCAACGCCGCTGACAGTTCCACCACAGATCAATTGAACAAACGCACGACCGCGCCGGAATTCACCGGCATCGACAAGTGGCTGAATAGCGATCCCCTGACCATCCAGCAGTTGCGTGGCAAGGTTGTGCTGGTCGACTTCTGGACCTACACGTGCATTAACTGCATCCACGTGCTGCCGTACGTCAAAAGCTGGAATCAGAAATACAGGGACCAGGGTCTGGTGGTGGTCGGCGTCCATACGCCCGAGTATCCATTCGAGCGCGACACGGACAAGGTCAAGGCCGCGATCAAGCGCTTCGACATTACCTATCCGGTCGCACAGGACAACAGCTACGCAACCTGGCGCGCCTACGATAACCAGTATTGGC
Source organism: Paraburkholderia agricolaris (assembly GCF_009455635.1). Classification (NCBI taxonomy): domain Bacteria; kingdom Pseudomonadati; phylum Pseudomonadota; class Betaproteobacteria; order Burkholderiales; family Burkholderiaceae; genus Paraburkholderia; species Paraburkholderia agricolaris. The sequence goes on along the minus strand of NZ_QPER01000002.1, from coordinate 600,923 downwards.
CCGCGTTTTATCTGGTCGATAAGAAAGGCCACGTGGTCTACACGCACTTCGGCGAAGGCGACTATGAACAGACCGAGGCAAAGATCAAGGCCTTGCTGGCTGAAAACCCGTGATTCGTATTGCAATGTATCCGGGCAGCGAAGCGATACGGAACATTGCAGTTGACCCGGCTTCTGAATACAAGCCAGATACGTCAGCACGTTTTAATGCATCAACGCCGGATGCAATCGGCGTGAGACCTTAACCGGCACGCTCTGATTAGCGGCGTACGCTGCTAATCAGCCCGCGCGCGCCGCGTCTAGACACCTGCCAACGCCGGCAGATCGATCTCGTACGACGCGCGCTCGCGCCGGCTGCCAATACGCCGCTGACGTACCGCGTGGCCTGGATCCACCGCGCTTCCAGCACGCTTCGGCAGGCTGACGGGATAGCGAGCGTTTTTCTTCTCGAGAATGGCCCGGCTTAAAAACCCTGGGCTGTACGCCTTCAGCAAGTGCGGATGATGCGCTTCGATGTACGCAGCAATCCGCGCTTCCTCGCCTTCGATCATCGCCAGCAGCGCGAGCGTGTTCGCATCCCAACGGAAACGCAGGCCGAGTTCATCGAATGCGCTGTTGTACGCGCACAGTTGCGCTTCGACTTCCACATCTTGCGTGCTTTCGCACACGTCGAATTGGGACGGGGTCATGATCGTCTCCCTCAGGAAATTGGCATGACCAAGAATAGGAGGAGGAATCAATAAACAATAGTTAAAGTTTTTTCGAAAAACGATAGCTTTTTCTGTATACATCGATTTTTCTGCGGCACGGAGTCCGCCCTGGCATGCCTGGATGGCTGTATCGCGCACCCGGCGCCGCTTGGTCAGCAGCCGCAAGCCCATCCATTAGCTATGCCGAATGCAAACCATAAAATGTTTTAATTTTTACTTATCGCTGTTCTCGCGCAGCATCCCCTCAGACGCGCTCCACGCCAAACACCTGTTACCCAGTTGTCGTGAGATCGACGGCTAAAGCTTTTCGTTAGGGCAATTCCCCTGGCCGACCACTGGCGCTTCATTGCCCGCAGACAGCCGGCACAGAAGCGATTCGATCACGTCAGTCCAACGCGCCAATCGAGCGTGACGGAACTATAGGAGACGAATGACATGGGACATTCCAACGTATCCCAGAGCGGCAGTACGGCGTTCAGGCATCACCGCTGGGTGCAACTTGCGATCGGCATCGTGTGCATGGGACTGGTCGCGAATCTGCAATATGCGTGGACATTATTCGTTGTACCGATGGATAACGCCCATCACTGGGGCCAGGCAGCCATCCAGACAGCTTTCACCGTTTTCATCGTCACCGAAACCTGGCTCGTGCCCGTCGAAGGCTGGCTCGTCGACAAGTTCGGACCTCGTCCGGTCGTGATAGGCGGTTCGCTATGCGCGGCGCTCGGCTGGATCATCGACGCGCATGCGAGCAGTCTCGCCGAACTCTATGTCGCAGCCGTGATCGCCGGCATCGGCGCGGGCTGCGTGTATGGCACCTGTGTGGGCACGGCGCTCAAATGGTTTCCGGACAAACGCGGTCTCGCGGCCGGTTTGACCGCGGCAGGTTTCGGCGCCGGCGCGGCCGTCACGGTGATTCCGATCGCCGACATGATCCAGCGCTCGGGCTACCAGCACACCTTCATGTTCTTCGGCATCTTCCAGGGCGTCTGCATTCTGCTGCTCGCCACCATGCTGATCCGTCCGAAACCGCCCGCAACCGCGATCGCGGCGAGACGCGTGGTGGCAAGCAAGATCGACTACACGCCCGGCGAGATGATCCGTTCGCCGCTCTTCTGGGTGCTGTATCTGATGTTCGTGTTCGTCGCGGCCGGTGGCATCATTGCGACCGCGCAGCTTGGGCCGATCGCGAAGGAATACGGCTTTGCGAAGCTGCCGGTGAGTCTGCTTGGCATCACGCTGCCGCTGCTCACCATGACGCTGTCGATCGACAATCTGTGCAACGGCTTCACGCGTCCGTTGTGCGGTTTTCTGTCGGACCGTATCGGCCGTGAGAACACGATGTTCATGATCTTTCTCGGCGAAGGCGTCGCGCTGCTCGGGCTCATGCAGTTCGGCCACAACCCCTACGCATTCATGTTCTTCGCCGCGGCCGTGTTCCTGTGCTGGGGCGAAATTTTCTCGATCTTCCCCGCAACCTGCGCGGACACCTTCGGCAGCAAGTACGCCGCGGCCAATGCGGGCACGCTCTATACCGCGAAGGGTACCGCGTCGATGCTGGTGCCGGTCGCCTCGGTGCTGTCGGCGAACGGCGGGTGGAGCACCGTGTTCATCTCGGCAGCGGTGATCTCGATCGCTGCGGCCGTATCCGCGAAGTTCATCCTCGCCCCCATGAGAAAGCGCTGGATCGAGAACTCGGGCGCGCCGGCCGGCGCGGTCATTGCCGAAGCGCGGCTTCAGCCGTCGCCTGGCGGTTCGCCTGAATAAACGACCCCGTGAGCGCGCCACTCACGACGAATCCCACAAAGCCCCGTGACCAAGGAGACATATCATGGCAGAAGCCGATAGGCCCGCAACAGAAGCGACCCCGAAGCAACAGGCAGCCGAGACGACCGATGGATTTCATCTCGTCATCGACGCGCTGAAACTGAACGAGATCAACACCATCTTTGGTCTTGTCGGTATTCCGATCACCGATCTCGCGCGGCTGGCACAAGCGGAAGGGATGCGTTTCATCGGCTTTCGTCATGAACAGCACGCGGGCAACGCAGCGGCCGTTAGCGGTTTCATGACGCAGAAGCCGGGGATCTGCCTGACCGTGTCGGCGCCAGGCTTTCTCAACGGCCTGACCGCGCTCGCCAACGCGACCACCAACTGCTTCCCGATGATCCTGATCAGCGGCTCGAGCGAGCGCGAGATCGTCGATTTGCAGCAGGGCGATTACGAGGAAATGGATCAGCTAAATGCGGCCAGGCCGTATGCGAAGGCCGCGTATCGCGTGCTGCATGCGGAAGACATCGGCATCGGCGTGGCGCGAGCGATTCGTGCCGCGGTGTCGGGCCGGCCGGGCGGTGTGTATCTGGACTTGCCGGCCAAGCTGCTCGCGCAAACGATGGATGCCGTGAAGGCGCAGCAGTCGCTGGTCAAGGTCGTCGATGCCGCGCCGCGTCAGTTGCCTGCGCCGGAATCGGTGAAGCGCGCGATCGACGTACTGAAGAGCGCGAAGCGTCCGCTGATCCTGCTCGGCAAGGGCGCCGCATACGCGCAGGCCGACGCGGAAATCCGCGCGTTCGTCGAGCAAAGCGGCATTCCGTATCTGCCGATGTCGATGGCCAAGGGGCTATTGCCCGATACGCACGAGCAATCGGCGTCGGCAGCGCGCTCGTTTGTCCTGCAGGAAGCTGACGTTGTCGTGCTGATCGGTGCGCGTCTGAACTGGCTGCTCTCGCACGGCAAGGGCAAAACCTGGGGCGCGGCGCCGAAGCAATTCGTTCAGGTCGATATCTCGCCGACCGAGATCGACAGCAACGTGGCGATTGCCGCGCCGGTGATCGGCGATATCGGCTCTTGCGTGGCGGCATTGCGCGCCGGCCTCGATGCGAGCTTCGCGAAACCGGGCGCGGAGTGGACCGGCGCAATCGCCGAGCGCAAGAGCAAGAATCTCGCAAAGATGGCTGCCACGCTCGACCAGAATCCGTCGCCGATGAACTTCCACAGCGCGTTGCGCGCGATCCGCGATGTGTTGAAGACACGCCCGGACATCAACGTCGTCAACGAAGGCGCCAACACGCTCGACTACGCGCGCAGCATCATCGATATGTACGAGCCGCGCAAGCGCTTCGATTCCGGCACGTGGGGAATCATGGGTATCGGCATGGGTTTCGCGATCGGCGCGGCAGTGACGAGCGGCAAACCGGTTGTCGCGATTGAAGGTGACAGCGCCTTCGGTTTCAGCGGTATGGAACTCGAAACCATCTGCCGCTACGACCTGCCGGTTTGCACCATCGTGTTCAACAACAACGGCGTGTATCGCGGCACCGACGTGAACCCGACTGGCGGTAAGGACGTCGCACCGACCGTGTTCGTGAAGGGCGCGCGTTACGACAGGATGATCGAGGCATTCGGCGGTATTGGCTACCACGCCACCACACCGGAAGAACTGACCAAGGCATTGCTCGAAGCGATCGCATCCGGCAAACCAAGCCTGATCAACGCCGTGATCGACGAAGCGGCCGGCACGGAAAGTGGCCGCCTGACCAATCTGAATCCGCAAAGCGCGGCGATGAAAAAGTGATCCAGCATAACCACGGAGAAACCAAAGTGACCAAACCTCTCGAAGGCATCAAGATCATCGACTTCACCCACGTTCAGGCCGGTCCTGCGTGCACCCAGTTGCTCGCCTGGTTCGGCGCCGACGTGATCAAGGTTGAACGGCCGGGTTCAGGCGACGTGACACGCAACCAGTTACGCGACATCCCCGACGCCGACGCGCTTTACTTCACCATGCTCAACAGCAACAAGAAGTCACTGACGTTGGACACGAAGAAGCCCGAAGGCAAGGAAATACTCGAAAAACTGGTCCGTGAATCCGACGTGCTGGTCGAGAATTTCGGGCCAGGCGCGTTGGACCGGATGGGGTTTTCATGGGAACGCCTGAACGAACTCAACCCGAAGATGATCGTCGCTTCGGTGAAGGGTTTCAGCGACGGCCACCACTACGACGACCTGAAGGTCTATGAGAACGTCGCGCAATGCGCAGGCGGCGCGGCGTCCACCACTGGCTTCTGGGACGGTCCGCCGACCATCAGCGCCGCGGCGCTCGGCGACAGCAACACCGGCATGCATCTGGCCATCGGCATTCTGACCGCACTGCTCGGACGCGACAAAACCGGCAAAGGCCAGAAGGTTGCGGTATCGATGCAGGACAGCGTGCTGAACCTGTGCCGTGTGAAACTACGCGACCAGCAGCGGCTGGAGCGCGTGGGCTATCTCGAAGAGTATCCGCAGTATCCGCACGGCGAATTCAGCGACGTGGTGCCGCGCGGCGGCAACGCGGGCGGCGGCGGTCAGCCGGGTTGGGTGCTCAAGTGCAAGGGCTGGGAAACGGACCCGAATGCGTACATCTACTTCACGATCCAGGGCCATGCGTGGGAGCCGATCTGCAAGGCGCTCGGCAAACCTGAGTGGATCGACGATCCAGCCTACAAGACCGCTGAGGCACGTCAGCCGCATATCTTCGAGATTTTCGGCACCATCGAGGCATGGCTCGCCGACAAGACCAAATTCGAAGCGGTCGACATCTTGCGCAAATTCGATATCCCGTGTGCGCCGGTTCTGACGATGAAGGAACTGGCCAACGATCCGTCGTTGCGTGCAAGCGGTACGATCGTCGAAGTGCCGCACAAGAAGCGCGGCTCATATCTGACGGTTGGCAGTCCGATCAAGTTCTCCGACATGAAACCGGAGGTCACCGCGTCGCCGCTGCTCGGCGAACATACGGACGAGGTGCTGGCAAGTCTTGGTTACAGCCGGCAGGATATTTTCAACCTGCGCGAAATCAAAGCGGTTTAAGCGTGCCTCCCCGCATGCCCGTGTGTATGCTCGGGCGTGCGGATACGGCGTCCTTCGCGGGCGCCGTATCCAATCCAGCGATCTGCGTTTTACATTCGGGGGAGCATCATGCAAACAGGCACCGACTTCGAGCAACTCGTCAATGTGATCGGCGACGCGGTCATCATTTCAGATGCCGGCGGCAGCATCACATTCTGGAACCCCGCGGCAGAACGCATGTTCGGCTTTACGCAAAGCGAGGCGCTCGGAAATTCGCTGGATCTGATCATTCCGGAACGTTTGCGCGGCCGCCATTGGGACGGTTATCACAAGACGATGGCAACGGGCGAAACCCGTTACGGCAACGACGTGCTGCGTGTGCCTGCCATCCATAAGGACGGGCGGTCGCTCTCGATTGCCTTTACGGTTGCATTGCTGCATTCGCCGCAAAACGAACTCACCGGTATTGTTGCCGTGATCCGCGACGAGACCAGCCGCTTCCAGGAGGACCGCTTGCTGCGCAAGCGTCTCGCGGAACTGGAAACCTCCGTGCGCGCGTAAGCGAGAACCGCGGCAGTTCATCACGGCGGTTGACCCCGCGTGTGCCGCATCGCTTGCTCACCAGACCCGGCAGATATTGGGCGAGGTCTTTGAGCGTCACAACATCGGGCGTAGCGGGCGCGTGCCATACGGCTACTTCGGCGTCACATGCTGGATCGTCCTGAGTTCCCTTGTCAGTGCGATTCTGTCGGACTCTGGCGATTCGGAACACAGTTTTATATCACAATGGGATACAATCACGTCGAAATGTTCTTTCGCTTCGTAGGAATTTGGCCTTAAGGTGTGCTGCCGTCCTACGTGATACCCACCTACTTTCCTACTCATCCCTTGTCCCGCTACGCTCTTGTTCGCTGGCTTTCCAGCTTTGCCCCCCACCCTATTGCCGTCCGATGGCCGGAGCGCTTGAGGTCGTGTCTCGGCGCATTGCTTGGTATCGCGTTCACCGGCGGGAGCATGCACGTCCTTCTCGGGCCGGCAGCCAACATTCCGCTCCTCGTGGCGCCCATGGGGGCGTCGGCTGTGCTGCTGTTCGCGGTGCCGGCCAGTCCGCTGGCGCAACCGTGGTCCATCATCGGCGGCAATCTCGTTTCAGCGACGGTAGGGGTTGCCTGTGCAAACTGGATCGCCGATCCGGTGGGCGCCGCCGCGCTGGCCGTCGCGCTGGCGATCTGCGCGATGTTCGCGTTGCGGTGCGTGCACCCGCCGTCGGGCGCGGTTGCCCTCACCGCGGTTCTGGGCGGTCCGGTCGTCCATGCTCTCGGCTACCGCTTCGTGCTCGAACCGATCGCGATCCAGTCGGTCGCCCTGCTGGGCGCGGCCATCGCCTACCACGCAGCCACCGGGCATCGATACCCGCACGTCGCCCAGAGTTCGGTCAAAGGCCCGGCGACCTCACCGGCAGCGGCGAACGAAGGTTTCACGCGCGCGGACCTGGAGTCCGTGCTGAGCAAGCGTGGAGAACTGCTCGATATCGATACGGACGACCTGGAATCCCTGTTGCGCGACGTTCAGTTGCAGGCCTATGCCCGCACGTTCAATGAGCTGACGTGCGCCGACATCATGTCGCGTTCGCTGGTCGCCGTGTCGGCAAACACGAGGGCGTCGGCAGCATGGAGCCTGCTGAAACAGCGCAACATCAAGGCACTCCCGGTTACCGACGAGAAGCAGCACGTGATCGGCATCGTGACCCGCGCCGACCTTGTGGACAAACGCGCGGTCAGCAAGGCGACCGTTCTGTCGTCTCCGCTGCAACGCTGGTTCCAGCGCAGCATCACCCCGGCGCCGCTGGTCGGTGCCCTGATGAACGTCGACGTGCATACGGTCGACGCGACGACGCCGATCGTCGAACTGGTGCCAGTGTTCGCGAACTACGGACACCACCACATCCCGGTTCTGGATGCCAACCGGCGGCTTGCCGGAATGATCACGCAGGCCGACCTCATCGCGGGTTTGTACCGCCAGGCTTACGCCCAGCAACGACGCGCGGCATAGCACTATTACGAACGGACACTGCGCTGAAACACGGTCACAAATATCACGTCATGATATAATTTTCACCTCACCTATTTCCTCACGAAACGCCGATGAAAACACTCACTCGCAACTTGACCAAGGCGGACTTCGAGCAGTTGTCGGAGTTTCGCTACCAGATGCGGCGCTTCGAGCGTTTCTCCGAGCAGGCCGCCCAGGGCGAAGGCATTACCCCGTTGCAGTATCTGCTGCTCCTGCATATCAAGGGGTATCCGGAGCGCGACTGGGCCACCGTCGGCGAGCTGGCAGAACGGCTCCAGGCGCAGCATCACGGCGTGGTCGCGCTCGTGTCCCGCTGCGAAGCGCTCGATCTGGTCCGCAGAAAGATCAGTGAGACGGATCGCCGCCAGGTCGAGGTTCATTTGTTGAAAGCAGGCGAACTTGTGCTTGCCCGTCTTGCCGAGATGCACCGCACCGAACTGAAGTCGCTCGAAGGCGCATTTAACGTCCCCCGTATTGATTTTTGAGTCACCATGAGTCTCGATAACCATAAGCGTGATTTCTCCACCAACGCACGGCTTCCCGGCATTTCCGCACTCGCGGCGGGAATCGGCGCGCTTAGCACGCTCGCAGCGTTCGTGCTGCTGAGCCTGATTCATCTGTTCACGAATCTGTTCTTCTTCCAGCAGTTTTCGTTTACGGACCGCTCGCCGGCCGGCAACACGCTGGGTATCTGGGTGGTAATCATTCCTGTGATCGGCGGTCTCATCGTCGGTTTCATGGCCCGCTATGGATCGGAGAAGATTCGCGGTCACGGTATTCCCGAAGCGATCGAAGCAATTCTGTTCGGCAAGAGCCGCATGTCGCCGAAAGTGGCAATTCTCAAACCGCTCTCGTCCGGCATTGTGATCGGCAGTGGCGGCCCGTTCGGCGCAGAAGGCCCGATCATCATGACAGGCGGCGCACTGGGGTCGCTGATCGCGCAATGCGTGAAGGTCACCGCCGCGGAACGCAAGACACTGCTGGTGGCCGGCGCGGCGGCCGGCATGACCGCGGTCTTTGGCACGCCGGTGGCCGCCGTCCTGCTGGCGGTCGAACTGCTGCTGTTCGAATGGCGCCCGCGCAGTTTTCTGCCGGTCGCGCTGGCATGTGCGGTCGCAGGGTTTGCGCGTGCGGCATTCTTCGGCACGGGAGCGCTGTTTCCGCTTGAGACCGCGCCTCCCGGCGCGCTGTCGCTCGTGTCCTGCGTCATCGCCGGGTTGATGTCCGGTGCGCTTGCATCCGGTCTGTCAGCCGCGCTGTACAAGACCGAAGACCTGTTCGGCAAGCTGCCCATCCACTGGATGTGGTGGCCCGCGCTCGGCGGCCTCGTTGTCGGTATCGGCGGCTTTATCGAGCCTCGCGCGCTGGGTGTCGGCTATGACGTGATCGGCGACCTGTTGCACCAGCACATTGCCATCCAGATCGCGCTGGCGATCCTGGTGGTGAAAGCGGTCATCTGGGTCGTGGCCCTGGGCTCCGGCACCTCGGGCGGCGTCCTTGCGCCGCTGCTGATGCTCGGCGCAGGACTCGGCGTGGTGTTCGGTCACGTGCTGCCGGGCGGCGACCCTGCCCTGTGGCCGCTCGTCTGCATGGCGGCCACGCTCGGCGCCACGCTCGGTGCGCCTTTGACCGCAATCGTGTTCGCCTTCGGCCTGACTCACGACAGCAACGCCTTGCTGCCGCTGCTCGCCGCAACGCTGATCGCGCACGGGTTTGCAACGGTCGTCATGAAGCGTTCGATCATGACCGAGAAAATTGCGCGGCGCGGTTATCACATTTACCGGGAATACGGCGTCGATCCACTTGAGCGCCACCATGTCGACGAAGTGATGTCGCGTACGGTCGAGACCATCGACGGCGAGCTGTCCGTGGGCGAGGCGTTGGAAACGTACTTCGGCACGACCCAGACACATCGCGCCTATCCGGTCGTGCACCAAGGCGCGCTGGCGGGTGTGGTGGATCGCGCGGTGCTGGAAAAGATTCGCGATGACGAGACAGCGCATACGCTCGACTCGCGCCTGAGCGACGTGTTGCGCCAGCGCTCTCCCGCGTTTGCATTGCCGAGTGAAACCTGCCGGCTCGTCGCAACACGTCTGGCGGTGCACGGGCTCGAACGCTTGCCGGTCGTTGCGGATACCGAAACGTTGCAGCTGATCGGTATCGTGTCGCGCAGCGATCTGATTAAGCCGTCTCTCGCTCACTTCGACGAAGAGCATAAAAAAGAACGCTTCCGCCGTTTGCGGGTTCCCACCGGTAAGCGGCACTTTCCGCCGGTGCCCTGAGTCAACGGACAGTCTCACCTGTGAGGACAGGTCCGCGCGACGTAGTGTCGGCGCTACTTGCCGCGCGCCACCGACACCAGCTTTTTTACACGTCGCGCCATACTCACGAACACGCCGTCGGATTTGCTCGCAGACGCCCGTCTGTGCGGCATGCGCTGGAGATCCTCCCAGTCTTCCTGCAACGCGCGCGCATGATCGGCGGCGTCGAATGGCCATTCGACCACCACCGCTCTCAATACCGCCGCGCGCGGACCCGTTTCGGCGCTGTCTATGTACGCGTTAATCGCCAACGCCTCCTGCTCGGCCGTTCGCTGAGAGTCGGCGACAATGAAGTCGTTAAGTCCTTCGATATGAACGCACCACAACCGTTCGCTCACTTCCTGTCTCCGTATTCAAGCCACCGCTCTTAGCCGCTCCCACTTCAAATCTGAAAAACACGGGCCTTGGGTAGCTTCACTGAACTTCACATCGTTGTGTTCACCGTTCCATTCCATCACCTGAACGTTCTCGTCCGCATCGACGGTCACATCCCATCCTATGCATCGAGCAAAAGGAATTTTCCGATGCAGATCGAGGACCATCGCAACGCATTGCGCAAATGCCGGGATCGTCACACCTGAGAAACGGACTCCGGAATCGGGATGTTCTGCAATCGCACCCCAATCGTTCATGTAACCCTCACGACCCAGCTCACCGGTAACCAGATCGACCGGCACGCAGATATCGTGATCGCTCTGAACGTGTGTATCGTCCGCTCTACCGAGCCGGAAAAAACAGGCTCGAATAGAAACGCTCCCAGCATCGTCTACAACTGTCGTAAAGCGCAACGTGGCAACCGGCTTTGACGCAAAAGCATTGAACACGCGATGCTGAGTGATGAATTTCTGAATCACCCCATTGCCAAGCGATTTGATGACTTCGCCGTTGAAGTTCTTTCTATCAAAGAGGTACACGCCTTTGCCCTGACCGGACCCGTCCAGCTTGAATACGACCCTGTCGCACTGCCCGAACACCAGGCTCTCGAGATCATGCTCTGGAATCACAACACTTCTGTCTGTGAAGAACAGGCCATTGGCGAAGTAAGCGATATCCGGAAACGCATTGCTATCGAAGATCAACCGCGATAACGGCTTCAGCGCGGACAGCTTGCCGTACGAGCCTTTCATGCTCGGCACGACCACGCTGCCGTAATAGTTATCCGGAATCCACCCTTCCTTGAACGTTCCGCTGAACGCCGTGTAGACACGCAGCCACGGTGCGTAGACGATACTCCCAAACACATCGCGCGCGTAGGTATCGGCGAGCTTCAGATGCGCCGGATCGGCCTTTCCATACGTCCGCTCCAGAAACTCCAGCACGCGCCCTGCCTGGGCGCCATGATCCCGGTGGAATCTGAATTGCGCCACCCTCTTTAACGACCGCCTGACCACACGTTCAACATCGAATGAGGCCATTCCTACTCCCTGTACCGTATTACTGGGGCCTCGATCTAAGCTCAATAAGCGTTAGGATGATGAAGCCCCTTGAATACAGTCGCGAAAATGATCTTTACATCAAGTCTGAATGACCAGTTCCTGAGGTAATACAAATCGTGCGCGACACGGCCTTCCATTTTTTCGATGCGATCGGTTTCGCCGCGAAAGCCGTTAATCTGTGCCCAGCCGGTAATGCCGGGTTTGATGCGGTAACGATGAATGTAGCCGGAGACAATGTTCTGGTAGAGATCGTCGTGCTCAAGCGCATGAGGACGAGGCCCCACCACCGACATATCGCCGCGCAGCACATTGAAGAACTGCGGTAATTCATCAAGGCTCGTACGCCTAAGGAATCCACCCACTTTGGTAATGCGCGGGTCGCCACGGGTCGCCTGTTCGAGCACACCGTGCTTCTGTTCATGCAGACGCATGGTACGAAACTTGAAGATGGTGAAGACACGGCCATCCGCCCCTTTACGGCATTGCTTGAAAAATACCGGTCCGGGCGAACTCAACTTAACCGCAATCGCACAGGCAAGCAGGATAGGCGATACCGCGATCAACGCGCCCAGCGCAAAGAGACGGTCGAACAACTCCTTCTGCACCAGTGCATTGGGCGGCAATGGCGACGCGGCGAGATTGATGGTCGGCACGCCCAGCAGGTCCGTGACACTGCCTTCAAACAACGCTAACGTGCGCACGTCGGGCATGAACCGTATATTGATCAGATCGTTGCGAAACTCATTGACCAGCTTGAGGATCGTGCGCTCCTCGGTCAATGGCAACGCCAGCCAGACTTCGCCGATCTGCCGTTCCCGAACGTATCGAGCAAAGCTTGCATGCTCTTTAAAGACACGCACCGCCGTCGTGGCCGCCGCAGTGGTGTCAGCGCGCACGTTGTACAGCGCGTTGGGCCGAAACCCCGCAGCCGGATTCATCTCCATCTTGCGAATGATCTCGTCGCAATGATCGCCGCACGCCGCCACGGCCACCTGCTGCAAGTTCAGGCCCGCGTTGCGCGCCCGGCCAAGCAGCATGTGCGTCATCATGCGGCCGGCAATCATCAGCCCGCCGGATATGCCGGTCCAGTAGGCAAACCAGAGACGCGAGACAAAGTCGATTCGATGCAACGAGAACATCAGTGCCATTGCGCAGGCCTGCACGACCAGCCAGCCGAGCGCGACTTGCCCCACCAGCGCTCTTTTGGAGCGTCCGCGCCACGATTCGTACACACCAAGCGCCGGAAACACAGCCAGTGAAAAAGCGGCGGCGAAAGCCACGAACGCAAAATAGAAACCTCGTTGAGACGCATCGTCGAAGCGGATACTGGAGGCAACCAGTGCACCCGTCAGAATCATCGCCACGTCGAATAGTCTTGCCAGTAAACCAGTAATCAATCGCATCACAGCCCCTTAGTACACGTACCCCGTTACCAGAGCTGATTCAACCGCACCGTCCGTACTTGTCGTCGAATCTGACGATGTCGTCTTCGCCGAGATACGTTCCGGACTGAACCTCGATGATCTGAAGCGGTACGCAGCCGGGATTTTCCAGACGATGGCGTATGCCGAGTGGAATGTAGGTCGACTCGTTTTCGCCGAGAAGGAATTGCTCCTCGCCGCGCGTGACAAGCGCGGTGCCGCTCACGACAACCCAGTGCTCCGCGCGGTGGTGATGCATCTGTAATGACAGGCGCGCACCGGGCATGACGACAATGCGCTTCACCTGGAAGCGGTCGCCGTGATCGATCGAATCGTAGAAACCCCACGGCCGGCGCACTTTTCTGTGCGCGTCGGCTTCCGGTGACTTCTCGCGCTTGATGCGTGACACCAGGCCCTTGATGTCCTGCACATGCGAACGGTCCGCGACCAGCACCGCGTCGTCGGTATCGACCACGATCATGTTGTTCGTGCCGACACACGCAACCAATCGCCCTCCCTGAGAACGCGCATAAGTGGCGGTTGCGCCTTCGAACAGCACACGCCCGTTCGACGCGTTGCCGCACTCGTCCTTTTCCATCGCCTGCCAGACCGCATCCCACGAACCGAGATCCGACCAGCCCGCGTCGAGCGGCACCACGATCGCGCTGAAGGGCGAATCGGGTTTGGCGACGTGTTCCATCACCGCGTAATCGATCGAATCGGATGGCGAACGCAGGAACCCGGTAGCATCGGGAATGATGCATTCGTCCGTTTTCTTGGCGCCCTGATACGCCTCGACACACGCAGCGTGGATCTCCGGCTGGAATCGCTCGATGACGGCTAGCCAGACAGACGAACGAACCACGAACATGCCGCTATTCCACCAGTAATTGCCAGATTCAATGTACTGCGCGGCAAGTTCTGCGGCCGGCTTCTCGACAAAACGTTCGATGCGATGCGCGCCATCCGGCAATACCTCACCGAGGCGGATATAACCGAATCCCGTATCGGCCCGATCAGGCGGGATGCCCAGTGTAGCGATCTCGCCCTTCAGCGCATGACGTGCTGCAATATCGATCGACTGGTGGAGCGCATCCAGATTTGCAATGGCATGGTCCGCGGGCATGGCGACCAGAATGGCATCCTGCCCATCGGCACACGCCGCCAGCGCGGCAAGCGTAAGAGCCGGCGCCGTATCCCGGCGAGCCGGCTCGACGATAATGCGCGCGTTCACGCCAATTTCCCGAGCCTGTTCGTAAGTCGCGAAGTAGTGTTCCGCCCCGCACACGATGAGCGGATCCGCAGCGATCTCCCAGGTCGTACTGAAACCCGCCATTCGCCCCATCGTGGCCTGAAGCAAAGTCTGGTTACCGATCACGTCGATCAACTGCTTCGGAAACTGCTCGCGCGACACCGGCCACAGGCGAGTACCCGATCCACCGGCGAGAATCACTTGCACGAGCGGTGGATAGTCCACTACAACCTGATCGATCGCTTCGCTATCCAGCTCGCCGGCAACTACCGTAACCTTGCTCATTTAAAGCTCCTTTACATTGAAACCAGCCGGTGGACGAAATCCTCACGTCCGCGCACAACGCGTTGCACCGTCAATCGCGCCGTTGGTTTCTTGTGTGATCAATGACAGGACGACTGTGTCAGACGGACAAAGCCAGTAGTTCAATTAGCGGCGGTAAAGATGCCCGCGTTGACCGTCAATCTGGCCCGACCGGAAAGCGTGGATAGTCTTGTGGTTCGATCGCAACTGCATGTCGTTCAAGCAACACGACACGCCTCGACTCCTACCGGCAAGCTAGCGCCACAGAGCAGTACTTGATGAGCTTCATCATAGTCAGACTACGCTGCACCACAGCATTTCTGGCGCGAACCGTTGAGGTTTTGGCCCAGGTCGTTGGACCTGTTTTCGCCAGCACGCTAACGAGTACCTGATTTGCGTGTCTGATGAGACAAGCAGGTTGGAAATCAACTTATCGCCGTGATACCTTTGACGTGAACGAGTTGATGTTCTGGTACGCCATCCGCTATACGCCATCCATTTATCTGGAGCCGCAATGGCTTACATATCGTTACTCGCACTATTCCTGACAGTCACCAATCTGGTCCCCGTGAGTGCGGTTGGGTTGGTGCCGCTCGCCTTTTGTCCGTGGCGTTTTTTTGGACGCAGCTACCCCGCGTTCATGACGCCGCTTACCGCTTTCACGCTTCTGGTCATCGTCTCTACCCTGCTCTACGATCCCAGGTCATTTCTGGAATTCGATTTCTATCGGCGCGACGGTAATTTCTTCATTTCGTATGCACCCATTTTTGCCGGTTGCCTGTATACGCACCGCTGGGATCTGAATAAAGTTCTTCGCACATTCTTCGTGTTCGCCGTGATGATCAATCTGCCGCCTTACGCTTACTACATCGTTCACAACGGCCTACTCAGCATCTTTGCGAGTCCCGACAACAGTTTTGGCAGCTACTTCATTGCGCGCAACGCGGCTGGGGGCTTCTTCGCCATGCTGTTGTGCCTCGGCATCGCGTGCTATCTGCACAGGCGCAGCAAACTGCTGCTAGCCCTGCTGGCCGCCAATGCACTGATGCTGTTCTCCACCTATAGCCGAGGTTCGTTGCTGGGTGTTCTTGTCGTTCTTCCCTACCTCTATTTCGGCCGCAAGCGCTGGATGCTGGCAACGCTGATCGCCGGCCTTATCGCGGGCTCCATTGGGATGGCGATCTACCATATGGACCCGCGGGTCGACTATATGGGCTATACCTTCACGATCGAGAATCAGGATGCCAAGGTCGCCAATCTGGACATTCGCTATGAATGGCTATGGCCGCGAGCGCTGACGTACTTCGAGCAGAGCCCGATCGTAGGGATAGGTTTCGGCTCGTTTGACGACCATATCGGCAGCGTGACGAATTATTTTCATCTGCTGGGTATCGCGTCAGACAAGATCATCGAGCATAGCGACTCGCACGCTCACAACTCTTACCTGAACATTCTTGCGGAGCTCGGCGTAGTTGGGCTTGCCCTGATGTTGGGCTTCTACTGGAGACTGATTGAGTGGTGTAAACACGGCGCGGCCGCCGCTGCGCTATTTGGCGGCGGACAGAACTTCGCCGCCTTCAGGTTCGTTGAGATTTCATCTGTTTGCCTGCTTGTCATGGCCGCGACCGAACATCGTCTGGTTTCGCCATCGAATGTGCTGATCCTTGCGCTCGTCATTTCCCTGCTGCTGGCCGCGCGATCGGTCAACAACGCCGCGATCGACCATCTTCAACAGAAGGCAAAAGAGCACGCGCTGCTCTGATTGCTAGCGGGCGTCGGCGAACAGTCCTTGATCAGATTCGCCGGCGCAGACATTCACACTCACGACACGACATCAGCATGCTGGCGCTGATTGACAGGCAGTTGCTGGCTCGCGACCGGATACGGCAGGAAGTGTTCGAGGCCTCCGTATGGGAGCCGTGAGTCGATAAAGCTGGTTAGCGCCGTCTTGAAGTTCTCCGACGAAAAACGCTCAGCGTTTCTACGGCATGCCCGCGGATCGAACAGGCCGGCGTTGCGCTCAAACCGGCCTACCGCGGCCAGCAACGACTCTGGCGTCTGTTCGCCAAAGAACACGCCCGTGGGCCGCTCAAGCGGCAGACCGATAACAGATTCGAGCGCACCGCCTCTGCCGAATGCGATAACCGGCGTTCCGCATGCCTGCGCCTCCACCACCGAAATACCGAAGTCTTCTTCTGCTGCAAACACGAACGCACGCGCGCGCCGTAAATGATCGACCAGCGTATCGAACGGTTGATGACCCAGGATCGTGACGTTCTCGCCGGCCACTGCCCTGATCTTCTTCATCTCGGGGCCGTCGCCAATCACTACAAGGCGGCGCTCAGGCGTCTGTGAAAACGCCCGCACGATCAGATCGATGCGTTTATACGGCACCATGCGCGAGGCCGTCACGTAGAAGTCGTCCTTCTGCGTACATATCTTCATGTTCGCCAGATCGACCGGCGGGTAAATGACGGTTGCTTCACGCTGGTAAGTTTTCTTGATCCGCCGGGCGATGAAATGCGAATTCGCCAGCAGATGATCCACGCCATTGGCCGAGCGCGAATCCCATCCACGGATGTAGTGAAGCAGCACGCGCGCCATGATGGATTTGATACCGGTGTTCAGATGAGACTCGTTGAGATACTGGTGCTGCAGGTCCCACGCATAGCGAATGGGGGAATGTACGTAACTGACGTGAACCTGGTTCGGTCCGGTCAGCACACCCTTCGCCACCGCGTGCGAACTGGAAATGACAAGATCATAGCCAGACAGGTCAATCTGCTCGATCGCGATCGGCATCAATGGCAGGTACGCACGATAGCGTTTGCGCGCCAAAGGCATCCTCTGAATGAAGGAGGTCTTGACGGATTTCCCCTTCACGCAGTCGCGGTCCTCCAGAAAATCGACAACCGAAAAGATATCCGCTTTCGGGAAGCACTCGATGATGTTCTTCAGCACCTTTTCCGCGCCGCCCGAAACCACCAACCAATCGTGAACAATAGCGACTTTCACTTCAACCTCCCGTGAGAATGCGACTGACCTCTTTCCTTTTTCCACCACCGGCTTCACTCGTCCTTTGCTGCACGCGTCTGCGGTCGAAAACCGCACGCAACCCGAACCATGCCCAACGCCCGCTCGCCTCCCGGTACGAGCCCAACCAGCTCGAGGCGAATGACCACCACCATCAACATGACCGATAGCATCGCCTCGCCGATCACGCGGGCGAGTGCGATACCAGTGGCACCGTATCGGGGCGCAAGAATGAGCGCCGCAACCAGATTGATCAATCCCGACGCAATGCCCACGCCGGCAAGCAGACGATCCTTCCTGCGCGGCACGAACACATAGCCCGCCACGAACTCGTTAAAGGCAGCGAATGGGAACATCCACGCAAAGATCTGCAGAACGTGCGCGCTGGGTTCAAAGGAGGCGCCAAGAATCAAAGGCAGCACAAAGGGCGACAACGCTAGCGCGCCGCAGAAGATCAGCAATCCGTATCCCATCAGCAAGGTCGCGCCGCGCCGGGTCGTTTCATGCGCGCCTTGCATGTCGCCCTGTGCGAGCTGCCGCGTGATGGTGGGAATGAACACCTGCGCGGCCGGCCCCATCAGCGCGAGCGCGATCGTCGCAAAGCGTTCCGCCGCGCCGAAATAGCCGACCTGATCAGGCGTGGACAACAGCGTCAACAGGTAGGTGGACGACGCCGTGAATACGACCGACCCGGACGAGTAAAGAAACAGCATCGTCGAGTTGCGCACGAGGGGAACGATGCCTGCCAGCCTGATACGCGGCCAGCCCAGCTGGTAGATCGTCAAACCGTAGGAAACGATCGTGGACGCTACACCGGCAATCAGTAGGCTTGCCAGCACCCACACCGCGTCATCGGGTCCTTTTACGAAGTTCAAAACCAGCACAAGGCTCAGGAGAAAGCCGAACACTTCGATAATGATCGGCGTTCGAAACTGATGACGCCCCTGAAACAGCCAACCGAGATTCATCCCCGACACGATCCCCAGCAGCGTAGCCAGTACACCGATCAGAGGACGCTCGGACAGGATGGGTGAACACATCGTGGCAATCAGGCCGATGCTCCCCCCAACCACGCCATGCACAATACGGGCGCTCACATGCAATGAGAAGATGTCGTTGCATTCTTCATTCGATTGCGCTTTCGACACGTCACGCATGCCGACCGGGCTAAAACCGTAATTGACGAGCATCCATATCACGTTCATCAACGACATCGACGCCAGTACCCGGCCGTAGCCGGCCACGCCGAGCATCCTTCCGTAGAACGGCACCACGATGATGAGGTACACGTACCTCATCAGATAGCCGCCGTAGACAAACCCGATAATCCGAACGCTCTTTCGTCTATCCATGCCGTTCTCCGTGCTGGCGTTTCCGGACTTCAACGCCCCACCGCGCGACGACGGGCAAGCGGGTTGGCGATATACCGCACCACGAAGTCAGAAAGCGGCGAGTAAGGGACGAGACACAGGCTTGACAGAACAAGCGTGCCGAGTTTCTTCTTGAGACTCCAGAAGGGATTCGCGACGATGGTGTGGAAATAGTGACCCGAATCCCGCAACATCCAACGCCACCGCGTTTGCAGCGTCGCCCGATAGACGCTTGAGCAGAAGCGCGTCTTCTCGAGTGCAAAGTCGTGAAATGTCGGTGCAAGCTCCACCTGGAGCCGGGCCCTTGCGATATCCCGCAATATTGCCCATCTCAGGTTGACGGCTT
The DNA here is from genome assembly GCF_009455635.1 of Paraburkholderia agricolaris. Classification (NCBI taxonomy): domain Bacteria; kingdom Pseudomonadati; phylum Pseudomonadota; class Betaproteobacteria; order Burkholderiales; family Burkholderiaceae; genus Paraburkholderia; species Paraburkholderia agricolaris. Next base: position 581,829 of record NZ_QPER01000002.1, on the reverse strand, counting down.
CCGGCGCTTTGTTGAGCTGCTCCGAGTTGGCGAACGACACCGTCGCGCCGCCCGCGTTGTGCACGCGATACCCCCCCAACGACTTTCGTACCGCGGCGACACGACCTACCAGCGCTACACCGTAGATTGCGTAAAAGTCCGCACCGTAGCGATTGATGCCCGCCTCAGGAACCGGAAAAATGCGTCTGAGCGCGCTCACGCTGTATGCGTTACCGGATGCCGGCGGCGACGGATACAGCCAGCCGCCCAGCAGTAACTTCCCGCAATCGGCGGGCGGATCGACGTGAGGTACATAGGCGCCGGTCGACGCGCCCGTGCCGTCCATGACGTCCAGACGAAACTGCACCTTGACCCAATCGCCGGTCGCAAAGATCCGCATCACTTCAGAAACCGCGCCCGGATACAGCACGTCATCGGAGTCGAGGAAAATCACATAGTCCGTTTCGAGCACCTGGATCGCGTGGTTGTAAGCGGACACCTGGCCGCCGTTTTCCTTGAGTATCGAAGAGATCCGCGTCCCAAACGTCTCGATGATCGCGCGCGACCCGTCGGTCGAACCATCGTCGATCACTATGACGCGCGTCGCCGGATAGTCCTGCCCGAGCGCCGACTCGATCGCCGTGGCGAGATAGTTCTCGTAGTTGTAGTTGCAGATCACGACAGTGACATGGTTCATGATATGTCGACGCTATCCAGAGGTTCGATCAGCCGAAATTCGACGACCGTGAAACGACCGATGCATGCTGCAAGTACTCAAATTCGCACGAGTTGAACATCGTCTGTATTGATCCGGTTCAGTTAAGCGCCCCCACGAACAACGACATAGGCAAGATGCCTGGGCGGTTTGTTGTCAGCCCCGTTGACTCGATCCGGCACCTTGAAGCGGATCTTCAGGGTCTGCTCGTTCCACGCCAGCGCAACATTGTCCTGAGCACTCGCCGTGCCGCTCAGCGCGTCGATGAACTCCACCCGCGCATTGCGTGAAGCAAGCGGTTTGAGTCCTGCCACCGCGACGCTTTGCCAGCCCGGCGCCGCACTGACCTGCATCACGACGTCATGGCCGGAGAGCAATGCACTTCCAGAAGCTCCCGGATCGAATTGCAACGGCTTGGCAAAGCTTGCAAGCGATCCGTTCGCTGTCTGATTCAGAACAACCAGGCTTCGCCCGGATGGGTTGTAGGTCCGTCTGGGCGGCCCGCGATGCGTCAGACGGAACGGCTCGTAACCATCCCAGTGGTAAATCATCGACAGGTACTTGTTCGGATGGTCCCAATCTCTGTCGAGTGCCCACACGGCGAAGTCGAAGAAATAGCGCGGTAAATAGTGCGGGTCCTTCATGTACTCGTCACCGATCTCCGTTTGCCAGATGCCGCGCGCGGGACCGTTTCTCACGTATTGCTGATACAGGGAATCCAGATCGGCGACAGGGAGATAGTGCGTGTCGATGTAATCGACCCAATCCAGCATCCGTTCCTTCAACACCGGGCTCCTGTATTCGAGCCATGTTCTGAAGTTGTCGAGACCGCCCTGGTCCGGCCATCCGCCATACACAACGTACGCGTGATACTTGCGGATGATGCGGGCCGCCGGGATATGGATGCGCTCGACGTAATCCTGCATGGCACGCGCATAGGGCTTCGAACTCTTTACGTTGCCGTCGGCATCCGGGCCATGCCAGAAAGTCGCCTGGGCCAGTCCGCCTGACAACCTGCCCGCGGCCTCATTCCAGATCTGGAAATAGCGCAGGTTATAAGGCGGCGCGGAATAGGCGCGAACCACGGCTTCGACGTACCGTTCCCACGCGTCCACATCCACTGGTGCCGAATTACCGTCGCCCGGTACGCTCGCGTTCCATCCCGGCGTATAGCCGAGCAGCAGGAGCGAGCCGATCCCGTTGCGGTCATTTGCAAGCAACGCCGGCGGCAGTTCGGCGTCGAACGCCGAACTGGTCTTGTCGATGCGCATGACGTCTTGTGGCCCGTCCGCCTGACCCGGGCCAACCGAGCCTCGCCCCCAACTGATGCCCATTGCGCGCCACATCTGAACGTCGCTGGCCGCACCTGCCCAACCATTCGAACCAATCAACTCCGTCATCCTTCGGCCACGCAGGCCCTGCGATCGCGACCCGGGCGTGAGCGAAGGCGCAGTCTTGCCACGCGCGAGGGGCGTCCCCGCTGCGGCGAGCGCGGCGAGTAGGCGCAACGCCCGCCGTCTGCCGGCGATGCTCGTGACCCGCATGATTCGCCTGGTCACAAACATGGGCTAGCTCGCCGACGCGCTGGGCGCCAGTTCCGGCAACGGAGCGCCGGCGTGACCGTAGAGAATCTGCAGCACCTGTCGCGCCGAGTGTTCCCAGCGAAACTCACGTGCATGAGTCACGCCCCTGGTCCGGTAACGTTGCCGCAGTTCGCTATCGGCCATCATCTGGGAGATCTTCGCCGCGATATCGTCCGCCGAGGTCGCATCGCAGTACATGGCGGCGTCGCCGCATGCTTCCGGGATCGAGGTCCGCGAAGAAGCAATCACCGGGCAGCCGCAGTACATCGCTTCGAGCGGCGGCAGTCCGAATCCTTCGTACAAGGAGGGAAAAACGAGGCAGGCGGCATTCTCATACAACGACTTCAACTCGCCATCCGACACGAAGCCCGCCCATACAATCTGGCTGGAATCGGTCCGCAGTGCCCTTTCCTCGCTGCTGAAGATACGTTTATTGCGGCCGCCAACAATGACGAACTTCACGTCTTTCAGATGCCCGAGCTTATCGATCGCTTCCAGAACACGTTGCAGATTCTTTCGTGGATCAAGGCTGCCGACGATCACGCAATACGCGTCTTCCACAAGTTCCAGACGTGTCATGACGGCCGGATCCGATATGACCCGATCCAGATGATCCGCGCCAGGCGTGATAACCGTGACACGCGATTCATCGACCTTCAGGTGATGGCAGATCCGCATCTTCGAGTATGCCGAAACCGTCAGAAGCACCGGCTCCATTCGCCGCAGCATGCCGAAACAAACGCGATACCAGAGCCGGAACTTCCGGGAGAAGCCTTGCGGCACATCGTAGATCGCCATGTCGTGAACCATGACGATTTGCCCGCGCTTGAGAAGCGGATTGGTATTGCACAGATTGAGAAGCGTCCTTCCTCGCGCCGCGACAGGCAGCGTGATCTGCTCCCAAAGCGTGCCGCGCAGCCACGGAAAGCACCGTTTCCGCTTGAGGTGCGTGCCCGGCTCGACAACGTTCCGAGGCACGAAAACTTCCAGTTCATTCCCAGGCGTTGCACTCATCTGCATGGCCCGCGTGAGTTCATACGCCACACGCTGAACACCGGTGACTGCCTGCGAAGTGAACTTTCCGTTAATTGCAAAGGCCATCGGCTTCTCCGTTTGACGGTGCCACAAACCATCTGACCGCAAGCTTCCCGCGGCCGGTACCTCATCAATGCGTTGCTTCGAGATCGCCGAAATCGCTGCCATAGTTCGTCACGTAGTCGTAATTCCGTGTGCTTCGCAGAAGCGGAATGCCGTTGAAGACGGCACCGGCAATGCGCCCTTCGGCGCGCGCCATCTTCTTGACCGTGTCCGCAATTTCCTGCTCGCTCTGCATTCCCGAGCGCAATACCAGCAGCGCCGAGCCTGCTTCACTCGCGATAATGGAAGCGTCGGTGACGGCGAGAAACGGTGGCGTATCGACGATCACCATGTCGTACTGGCCAGTGAGTCGCGACAGCAACTCTTTGAACTGGGGCTTCATCAGCAACGCGGCGGGGTTCTCCGGCCGCGCGCCGCAGGACAGGAACGTCAAACCGTCGATACCGGTTGCGCGCAAGGCATTACGCAAACCTAGCTGCCCCGAAAGCACCTCCGAAAGACCGCCACGGTTGTTTCCGTCGAACAACGAGGCGAGGTGACCCCGGCGCATATCGGCGTCTATCAGGAGAACGCGCGAGCCGACCTCCGCGTGCAGGATTGCGAGGTTCGCCGCAACAAAGCTCTTTCCCGCGGAAGGCGTCGGTCCGATAACCATTAGGAGGTTATTGCGCGCGTGCGCGAGGTCGCGCGCCACCGACGTACGCACAGCGCGAAGCGCTTCGACCGACATGTCGTTCGGAAACCGTGCGGCGAGCACTCTGGTGTTGTCATCACTCCGGGATCCTGCAACCCCCATTCCGGCGGCGCCGCCAACAAACTGCATATCCGCGGCACTTCGCGCAAGCGGTTGACTGGACCGTCCTCCCACACCAGGGAGTGCCTTGCGGCCCACGCCGTGACGGTCAAGCAGCAGTTGCTGCTGACTGAACAGAATCTCGCCGAAGACCGGCACGCTCATGCGGCTTTCCACGTACCTCGGATCGGTTACGCCGGTCATCACGTGACGGCGCATGAATACGAGCACGACGCCGGACAGGAGTCCGAGTATCACGCCACCCGCAAGCACGATTTCGGGCTGCGGCTTGACCGGCCGGTGAGGTCTGATCGCGGGGTCGACAATATGTGCACCGCCTGTCGTGCTTGCGCGCCGAACCTGCAATTGCTCGGCTTTCTGCACCATCCCTAGGTAGATTGTTTCCGCCACCTTCTGCGCGCGAATCAGATCGACACTCTGACGCTCGGACGACGGCATGCCATTGAAATGGCCGTCGAATTGCGCCTTCGCGTCCTGCAACTGTGCGATCTGCCGGTCGGCCGTCTGTACCCAGCGGCTATCCGCCGTGTAGCGATCCAGGAGTTGCGTACGCTGTATCTGCAGGCTCGCAATCTGCTTGTCGATGTCCAGGCCGCCCTGGAGATACGCTTGTGCTTCGCTCGTCGGCTGCATGGATTGCGAAGCCCCACGGAAACGCTTCAACGCATCCTCGGCCTTTCTGAGGTCCGCCAGCAAACGGGGCAGTTCCCCATTAATGAACGCCAGCGTAGTCGTGTCGTTGGCTTGCCGGGCGGCGATCGCATAAGCAAGGTACTGATCGCCCAACGCGTTGGCGACTTCAGTGGCCTTATCCCGGCTCTTGTCCGTGTACTCGATCTGGATAAGGCCAGAGTCCTTTACCTTGTCGCCGACCTTGACCAGTGTTCCAAATCGCTTGATTGCGTCGATCTCGTTCCAGCGAATAACTTCAAACTTCGTGCCCGGTCGCGCGTCCAACTGCTTCACAAGCATGGAAACACCGTTATTCTTGACGGGCGCACCCACTACACCCTTTACAAGAAGCTGATCCGACGGACCACGCAACTCGTACGCGCCATTTCCAAGAGCAACCAGCGTCAGCTTCTCTTCCTCGAGATCCTGCGGTACATCGAGCGCGCCGATCTCCATGCGCTCCCCGCCCCACGCGAACGACTTCAAACCGAGCCACGGCGCCGCCGGTTCTCCCGGTGTGGCAAATTTCTCCGCGATATCCCCGAGTAAAGGAAACTTATGCGGCGTCACTGACACGTCGAAGCGGAATTTCTCAATGACCGGATCGAGTACCGCGCGGCTGCGTATCACGGCCATTTCAGTCACGGGCGCCGGTGCCGGCGGAGGAAGACTCTCCTGATTCTGCAAGGCGAGTCCGAGCGCATTAGGTTCGGGAGGATCGACACGCAACAGAACATCCGCTGAGTAGATCGGCGTTGCGATGAGCAGATAAACCACCGCCAGACCCAGCACGACGACAGCTGTGCCCACGATCTCCCAGATGTGATCGCGCATCAGCGTGAGCATTGCGCCTGCGCTGAGCTGACCACGCTCCGTGCTGGGAGCGGGAGAGAACGAATTTGCAGGGTAGTAATCCACCGGTTTGATCCTTCCATGTTCGATGGGCAGAGTAATGATTCGTTACCGCTCTGCTGCACCACCAGTTCGTGATCTGGAACCGCCGCCGAACGTGAATGAAACACGGCCGGCAGCACCTCGAAGTTACGTGCTGGGTCAGGTTGGGTGGAAGAGCCGAAGCCCTCGTGCATTCGTACTACTACATGTATTGTCAATACACGCCATGAACCGGTTTCGCGGTGCATTACGAACAAGCAGCCACGCCGTTTCCACAACAGGCGGACATGACCATAGTGAGTGACTTGATTTCGACGACGCCGGCATCAGGCCGCACGGACATCTCGTGAGAAAGCCTCGCCATGGACAAGCCCGCCTACTGCCGGTCTCCACCTGCAAGGTCAATCTTTTGTATGCGCGCGTGGCGTCCCAGACATCCGCTGACCTGGACGCCCAGCGCGAGACGACGAGCGCAATACCGCTGGAACCCTATGAGTGCAACTACGCGCGATCAGGCACCTGCTTCGTGACTTCGCGCATGCTGACCATACAAGGCCTTCTGCGGTCCTGGTAATCGGTAATGGATATGTCTGCCCTTGCCACAGCGGCTGGACGGCGTCTTCAAGCAAATTACCCAACGAACAGATTCACAATTCAACACAAACTCCCGTGCGAATTTTTCTATTCATGTTGCGGTGAAGCATAGCTCGAAAAGAATGCACCATATCGCCGACGGCATAAATTCGGGTGTTAATGGCCGATTAAGTTGAGTGCATTACGAACGCTATGAATTCAGAAAGCGTTGTTGCTATCTGTAACTGCTGTAACAGAGTTGCACAATTCGAGTGCGATGCTGTAACGGAAGTTTAGTGACAGTTCACACGCGAAAACGCACGTTTGAAATTTTGAGACGGGCGGGATCCCTTTCCAGACGGGCCAGATGGGCCTTCAACCGACGATCGGCCTGATGCAAACCTGGTCGCCACGCACGGAAAAAGTTTCTGACCGGGAATACTATTAAAGTGCTTTTTGTGGAAATTTCAAGGTAAGAATTTCCCCGATCATGACAATTACGCCAAAACACCTGGAACATCGGCCAAGCTCGTTCTGAAAATTTCGATGCGCTAATCTCTTTACGTATCGTGATTGCGTGTTTGGAGAAATTAGCGTGATGACTTCCAGGAGTTTTCTTACGTCGTGCATCAATGAGTGTCAGAATGGAATGAAAGCGGTGAAACATATTGGCCTCCTGATTTTCCAGGACTGTTCCATGTTGACCACCGGCGCGGTCGGCGATGCTTTCCGGCTTGCCAATGAGTTCGAAAAAGCGGGTGGCGACGAGCCTCCGTATCGGCTCTCAGTGCTGTCCGACGAAGGCGGACTCGTGACAAGCTCATCGAGTATCCTGATCTGGACGCAAAGCCTCGAACGATACAACCTGGCCGATTTCCACGCCTTCTTTGTCGCCTGCCGCGACACCACTGGAACCGCGGAGTCCAACGGCCGCTTTCTTTCATGGATCTCGCGCCACGGATCGATCGCATCCCGTGGCATTCAGCAAGGCGCGAGCCTTGCTGTGGTATGCAGGAACCCGTTGCAGTCAACCGTACCCGTCTTTTTCTTTGACGATGGCGGCGGTGGTGCGAGCACCGGCGGCGGCGTCGCGCCCGCCGATCTGGCACTCGCGCAGATCGAGCGCGACCTGGATTCGGAGACCGCGCGAAAGATCGCTCGTGCACTCCAGCCGAATTACATTGAACGAAACACGCATGATCTCGACGATGCAAGCATCGTCACAACAACCGAGAAGATTCGCGAATCGGCCCGCTGGATCAAGGAAAACTACAGCCAGGCCATCTCAGTCGCCAAAGCAGCAGAATTCGCTGCAATGAGCAAGCGCAATTTCCAGCGTCGCTTCAAATGCGAATTCGGCATGACCCCTCTCGAATACCTGTTGCGTACGCGCTTTGACGTTGTCCGCGCAATGCTAAGAAACACCGATCTGCCCGTCGACAAAATCGCAAGACGATGCGGCATGGGCGACGGCAATCGACTCGGCCGGCTGTTCAAGGAGCGCTACGGCGTCTCGCCCACGCAATTCCGCGCGCAACAGCACATTGATTCCGAGGAGCCATGGTCGACGCCCGAGGAAGCCTGGAATACCGCGACTGAGATCGCGCGATAAGCGCGCCGATTTTCGGACTGCAGCCTTGCGACGCCATCAGCCATGGATCGAAACATGACGACCACCAAGTCCGCACAGTTCGACCAGAAAGCCGCCACGTCCACGCCAGCACACAAGGAAGCACCGCCTTCTGAAATCATCGTGGCCAAACACGCGAACCTCGTACAGGAAGATCCGTATCGGCCAACGCCGCAGTCAGTTTCCACGGTCAGACGGCTCAAGGAGGCGGCAAAGTGCATGCTCCCTGATTCCCTGTTCCTGAGTATGCTGCATCACAAGCGCATTGGCCGCTATCCGAATCTTCTCCGCCCGGCGACCTTCAACGAAAAGATCCTGCAACGAAACCTCAGACCGGATCCTCGCTACATTAGCCTGACCGACAAACTGTCGGTGCGGGAGTACATAGCGGCCAAGATAGGAGAGAAGCACCTCATACCGTTGATTTCGGCGCCGGAGGTGTTTACGCGCGAGGTTTTCGACGCGCTGCCAGGTTCTTTCGTCATGAAGGCGAACCACGGCAGCACTTTCGTCGAAATCGTCAGAGACAAGTCCGAGACTTCGTTCGAGAAACTGCAACTTCTCGCCGGGCAGTGGCTGTCCACCGAGTTCTACTACGTCGCCCGCGAGAGGCATTACCGCACGATCAAGCCGCGAATCTTCTTTGAACAACTCCTTCTGGACCAATCGGGCCAGATACCCGCCGATTACAAGTTGCATTGTTTTGGCGGCCGGCCGGGGCGCCCCATCATCTACATCCTGGTGATATCCGACAGGTTCGGAAAAGCGACGCACGGCGACGTGTACGACGTCGACTGGAACCATCTCGATGTAGCCATCGGCTACTACAAACGGAGCGCCAAGCCTGCTCCGCGCCCAAAGAATCTGGCATCCGTGCTGGACATCGCGGCCACGCTGTGTGAAGACTTCGACTATGTCCGTGTTGACTTATATGCGCCGGACAACCAGGTCTTCTTCGGTGAGCTGACCTTCACACCGGGCGCGGGTGTACTGCCCTTTACGCCCGACAGCATCGACTACGAGTGGGGAAAATTGCTGGGTTGAGCAGGTATTTTCTAACCTGCATACCTGCTTCACCCAATGTCTCTGCACCCCTCAACCCGACCGGAGCAGTACAGATGACGCAAGCTAGCGACGAAGTGCCCCGCACGGCGGACGCCAGGACGGCGGACAAACCACGGCCCACGGTGATGATGTGCCCCTTCACCAACCCCACGAATCGCTATATACAGATTCAGAAAGATCTCTACCGCTCGATCGGTTACGACGTCGTGCCGCTTTCCATCAAGGGCCTACTCAACGGCGGGTTCTTCCAACTGTTCAAACCCGGGAACATTCTCGCTTTCCATTGGCTCGAGTACCGGCCATTCAAACGTGACAAAGGCACTGCCCGGTTGAGCCTGACAGGGTCGCTGCTGTTCGCGTTCTACTGTTCGCTCATGCTGATCGGGCGGGCGAAGGCGGTTTACTTCATCCACGATCACGCGGTCCACGATACGATTGGCTTCAACAGGCGCTTGTCGATGCGAATCATTGCGCTCGTGCGCCGCCTGGCGGATTTCCGCGTGGTCCACGCGCCAGACTTCCAGGCGCAGTACAACGCGCAGTACCTGCCGCATCCACTCTATTGGGACGCCCCTGGACAGGCACCCACCACACCGAGGAAGGACGGCGCGATGCCACTGTATTCGTTGCTCGGCGTGATCCGCCCATACAAGCAGATTGACGCGTTACTCGACGTCTGGCCAGACGAGTGCAAGCTGCATATTGCCGGACACGGCACTGAGGCCTACCTCGCGACACTGAATGAAATCATCGATAGACGATCGCTGCGGAACGTCGTTCAGCTCGACGCGAGGTTCCTGACCGACGCGGAGTTTGCGCAGAGCATTGCCGATAGCGACGTACTGATCCTGCCGCACGCGGCCGACTCGATGCTGGTGAGTGGCGCGTTCTTCGAAGCCATTGGACGCGTGCCGTTGCTGATCTCGCGCGCAACCCCTTTCATGGTGTGGGCTGCCAGGAAGTTCGACAATGTCATTCTGTTCAATGACATCTCCGAACTCCCCGCAATTGTCCATTCGGTTAACGCATCGTGGCCGGCGCTTGCCCGCAACCCGGGCAATCTGGCTATCGACGAATTCGGCTGGAACGCCTGTTGCCGGCGCTACGAGCAGTTCTTTGAGGCCGTTGAAGGCCACCGGGACGCGGTTGAGAAGCCCGTTGTTTAGCGCAGGCAGCGGCACATCGCTCAGCGAACCTGATGTCCAGGCGGCGTTGAAGCGCTCTATTTCAGACTCAGTAAAACCATGCGCGGGAGAAAGACCTGAATGCTCACTTCACAACTGGTTCCGGGACGGCTCAGGACTATTCTGTATCGATACGTCACCGAGCGCCCTCAGGAAGAACGACTGTTCCATACTCTGCGCCCGACGTTCGTTTCAGTCAGGATTCCGGGTGAATACCGCCCCTGCAATCCATCGCTGTGCTTTGACGGAAATGGCTACACCGTCGTTGTTCGTTCGGTTAACTACGAACTGATGGAAAGCGGCGGCGTGAAGTTACATGGTCAAGACTACGACACCGTCAACTACATCGGCGAGTTGTCCGCGAATCTGAATGTTCTACGCATGAACGCTCTGGAAGACACGGCGTTCAGGAATGTACCGGGTAAATCTCGCGATGGCTTCGAAGATCTGCGGACCTTCTTCTGGAAAGATTCCTTGTGGTGTCTGGGCAGCGCGCGCAGCAACGCGGGCGACACCAACACGATGGCGCTTCAGAAAATATCTGGCGAGCGTGTTGTGGAGAGCTACCTGATCGAGTCGCCATTTGGCTTCAGTCGCGAGAAGAACTGGATGCCTTTCGTGTCCGAAGGCAAGCTCTACGCGGTACATACGATGAACCCGTTGACCATTGTCGAGATCAGCGAACATGGCGCAACCGTATCGCTCACGAAACCATTGAAGGTGCCGAAAGGCCTGCTGGGATCATCCCAGCTAGTCGAGTGGAAGGAAGGTTGGCTGTGCGTCGTACACGAGCGCAGTCGAGGAAAAAAGCATCTCTACAAGCACCGGTTTGTTTATTTTGACCGGAACTGGAATGCCGTGCTTTCCGAACCGTTCTACTGGAAACAGTACGGCGTGGAATTCTGCTGCGGGCTGGCGGTTCACAATGGAACCGTAGCGGTCGGGATTGGTGTCAATGATTCGGAAGCGATCATCGCTCAGTTCAATGAGACTGATATCGATCGGCTTTTGTGATCTCTACCGCACACCAGGTTGAGTAGCGGGAAAACCAAAGATACCCGGTCTCCCCTGCACATTCAGGAGGAGACCGGATTCACTGCGTAACCCGATGCTTACCGGCTTAGTTGTCGGCGTTGGCCGAGGTAAAGCTCGTAAATGCACTGTACGACGGGTTGATTGGCGAGCCGTTCATCATAATGCCGAACGTCTCGTTGCCGCTATCAAGCACGTAGTACATCACAGACTGGATGTTGTGAGTCTTTCTCGCCGGATAGAACTGGCCCAGTTGCGTGGTGATGTAGTTTGCCCGATAAGCCTCAGTTTGCTCCGGGCCCGTATTCCACTCGGAGATGATGAAAGGCACGCCGTAGCGGGCTTTGCAATACGTCGGCAGATCGAAGCCAGGACCTGCGCCGTCTGTGCCGATGTTGAAGATATCGCCGTAGACTTCGTAGTTGTGCCAGGTCGTGATATCCCAGCGCACCGCCGGATAACCGCTGCTTCCGTCCGGTTGAGTACCCTCCCACAATGCATCGGACGCGCCAACGTCGTTCACACAGAAGTTGATACCGCACTTCGCGGAAGACTGAACCGATTTCACCCCGTCGATCATGCCGCGCATCACGCCGCGCAAGACCGGCCAGTTCGCGTTGTTGAAGTCGAGCGCCTTGGTCCCTGCGTTGGTGGAGTCCAGAATGATCGCGCCATCGCGCGTCAGTTCATTGCCGCACTCGTACATGGTCACACCGTACCCCATCAGCGCTCCGGCAACCGCTGAGCCCGCTGAGTAGCCTGCGCTGTAAGCGGTCGACTCACCGCTGAAGAGCTTGCCGGTACTGTCGTAGAGCCCCTGGTTAATCAACACCAGCAGCTTGATCCCCGCCGACTGGAAAGCTTGCGCCAGTTTGACCACTGCGTTGATCTGGGTCGGGTCGGACGTGCAGCCAACACGATAGCTGGTGCAACCCATTGCCTTGAGCGTCGTGACCAGTTGCGCCGGCGTGTAGGTGTAGTCGTAGTGCCCGTTGATACCAAAGAAGCTACCCGCGGCCGGCGCGACGGCGATACGAGGATCGGTACAGGCCAACCATTGAGAGGAAACCTCCGCGTTCGCGTAAAAGTGACCACTCGTGTTGCAATGATAGATCTTGCCGCCATACCAGAGTACGAGCGATACGTTGTAGTTGACGCCTACCACCGTGCCATTTTTATAGACGACGCCGTTCACGAGGGTCCATTTCGCACCCGACTTATCGAGGATGTATGGCGCGGAAGGCAGCGTGGTGCCGTCGGCTGAGACGGTGCCCAGACGCGGATCGATGCAACTTCCCCACGCCGAGCCGTTCCATTGATAGAACTGGCCGCTCGCGTTTTCGTGATAGATACTGCCATTGATCCACAGCGCGAGCACAACGTTGTAGTTAACCCCTGCTACCGCGCCGTTCTGATATAGCACGCCGCCCGACAGCGTCCATACCGCGCCGCTGCTGTCGGTAATCGAAGCTGCCGGGGGGATTGTCGTACCGCTCGCGGATGCAGCACTCGCGTGCGCCGTAGCTTTGCTGGCAGCCGATACAGCCGTGCCGTTGCTACCGTCTTCCGAACCGCCGCCGCAGGCGCTCAAAAGATAACTTCCACCCAGGGCCGCTAGCCCGCTCATAAATTGACGTCGTTTTACCATGGCCGAATATTTTCCACTGTCGATAAAAATATAAATAGTGATTTTTAGAGTTTTCGAATCAGAGAATGCTTATAGATAACGCGGTTTACTTCGCGATCCTAATTATGGAAAAAGATCTTCTTGCGTATTCCGGGCGCAGTTCAAAGCCTGATTAAACGGTCCGAGGCAAGACTCGATTAGATGCGGCTATCCAGCGGACGAGCGTCACCGATCGCTGTGGCGATCCGACATACGCGTCCTACTGCGTTAGAAACCGATGGGAGACAACCTGACAACGCTACTTCACTGCTACTCAAAACTCTGCCACCACACAATGCGCAAACGTTTGATCAGACGAATAGCCTTCCTTCTGCTACTCGCAATTTCTTCCACTCACTCGCCGCGACTGGGGTAAATCGTACCCGGAATGCCTGTTCGGTCCCACAAGAAATAGTAATTTTCGGACAAATAGTAAGATTATTTCTATTAGGTTGGCGCATCGCAAAGATCCCTGCTTTCTCATGATGATCATAGGATTGGATGGTCACCATCTTTCTGACTTCGACCCCAAGAAAAGCTTCCCATTTTGCGCAATGTATTCGAGGGTGGCATCAGGTCGGCGGACGATGCACCGTTTGAGCGCGCGTGGTCGCTTACGCTTCGATAACAACCGCGCTCGAGCGCATGCGAATTTCGTCTGAATGTGAGAACGCGTGGCAGTGAGATTCGAGCGACACTTCCGCTCTCCTGAGAAGTGTCATCATGGTGTCACTTCCCAGGTACTCGACGAAATCGACAATTAATTCGCCGCAATGACAGAGAAATCCAGGTCGCAATTCGAGTGGCGATATACGTTCAGCCTTTATCATGAGCGAGATCGCGGCAGCACGAGAAACACATCCGCGCCCAACGCACTTTTGCACGCCGCCAATCAGGATCAATAAAAACTGGAGACCCGCGTGAAATTCGATACGACCACCGTCCGGCTGATCCTCGCCATCGCTGAAGAAGGCAGCATCTCCCGCGCTGCCGACAAACTCAGCCTCGCTGTCGCGGCGGCATCACGGCGTGTATCGGACCTCGAAGCGCAACTCGGCGCCAAACTGTTCCAGCGCGTGCCACACGGTGTGGCGATCACCGAATCGGGTGCCAAGCTGCTGGAATACGTCCGGCAGATCGACAATCTGATCGATCGTCTTGAAGGCGACGCACAAGCGCTCAACCAGGGGCTCGAAGGCCGCATTATCATCGGCGCGCCAAAGGCCGTCGTAATCCAGTTCCTCGCGCGCGAGATTGCGGAAATTCAACGCAAGTATCCGGGGATCTCCCTGAAGATCGTGGAGGAGAACAGCAAGATCGTGCAGCAACTGCTACGCGACAAAGTGATCGACGTGGGCATTTACGAAAAGAAAAGCGGCTTCCTCGATCTTGCCAACTCACCCTATAGAGAGGACGAACTGGTGCTGGTGTACAGCCGCCCGCATTTCCAGTTCCCCGATGCCCCCGTCGGGATCGACGACATTCTCGATCTGCCTATCGTGAGTCTCGGCAAAGGTTCCGCGGTCTTGTCCGCCGTCCAGCGTGCGTACCGCAGTCGCGGGCGGCAATTCGCCAACAACTTCACCGTCAGCGGTTTCGACACCATGCTGGCGATGGTGCGCCACGGCCTCGGCGTAGGCCTGATGCCACCCGAGGTTCTGCGCAGCTTTCATCCCGAGGCGACGCTGGCGTCGGTCGCGCTCACGGGCGACTGGCACCAGCGCAGCTACGTTCTGTCCTGCGTCGAGGGGCACGCACAGGCGCAAACCCTGCACAACGTGGTGGCCGAGCTTCTCGGCGGACCGGCTTAGCTTCCGGTCGGCACGCGCGGCCCGGTTTCGCAACGCGCGAAACCAGACATGCTCCAGGCATTCTTGCGGCAGCCTGGTCTGTAGCGGACAGTGAGGGCAGAAAACCTGCCGGCCACGCACGACATGGCCGAGCGGTTCGACTCACACCTTCTACAGAGGAAACCCGAAATGACGGATTCGAAACATCTGCCGCTGCAAGGCATCCGCGTGCTGGACGTCAGCCAGGTCATGGCCGGCCCGTTCGCCTGCATGCTGCTGGCCGACATGGGCGCGGACGTGATCAAGGTCGAGCCGCCCGAAGGCGACCAGACCCGCGGCGCGATGGGCTTCAGGATGAAGGGGCCCGACAGCATGGGCTTCCTGAACATGAACCGCAACAAGCGTTCGCTAACGCTGGACCTCAAGAGCGACGCAGGCCGTGAGTTCTTCTACGAGCTCGCAAAAACGGCCGACGTGATCGTCGAAAACTACCGTCCGGGCGTGGTGCAGCGGCTCGCCATCGATTACGAGTCGATCAGGGCAATCAATCCAAAGATCGTCTACGTCAGCATCTCCGGCTTCGGACAAAGCGGACCGTGGGCGTCGCGACCTGGCTTCGACCTCATGGCACAGGCCATGTCGGGTGTGATGAGCGTGACCGGTTACAAGGGCGGTAAACCCGTCAAGGCCGGGGTGCCCGTGGCGGATATCGGCTGCGCGCTGTTTGCCGTTTACGGACTGCTGTCGGCCTACATCGGCGCGCAAAAAACGGGCGAGGGTCAACACATCGACGCCTCGTTGTTCGATTCGATCATGGCCTTCTCGATCTGGGACATGTCGGAGTACTGGGGCACCGGCGTGCCGCCGACACCGCTCGGCACCAGCAACAAGATGAGTGCGCCCTACCAGGCCGTGAAGGCGCGGGACGGCTACTTCGTGATGGGCGCGACGAACCAGAAGCTATGGACGAAACTGTGCGAACTGCTGGCGCGTCCCGACCTCGTCGCGCACGCGGATTATGCAAGCGTGTCGCTGCGCCTGAAGAATCGCGAGGCGTTGATCGAAACCCTGGAACAGGAATTCGCGAAGCGCGACAGCCACGCATGGGTCGACGCGATGCTCGCCGCCGGCATTCCAGCCGGCCCGATCCTGTCCTATCCCGAGGCGTTCGAAAGCGAGCATGCCACGCACCGGCGGATGTGCATGGAAATCAACCACCCGAACGAAGGCAAGGTCAAGAACATCGGCTTTCCTGTGAAGATGCTCGGTACGCCGCAAACGGTGCGCCGTCATCCGCCGCTGCTGGGCGAGCATAACGAGGAAATCTTTGCCGAAATCAACGGGACAGCGCCATGAGCGATCCCGTCAAGCTCACGGTCTACCCGTCCGGTGCAGCGGAGATCGTGATCGATCGCCCCGAGCGTCACAACGCAATGACGCTCGACATGTACGAGTCTCTGCTGGCGCTTGTCGCTCAATGTGGGCAGAACACTGGCGTGCGCTGCGTTCTGTTTAGAGGCGCGGGCGGCAAGTCCTTCATTTCCGGCACCGACATCGCCTGTTTCAAGGACTTCCGCGACGGCCGCGATGGCGTGATTTACGAGGCATTCGTCGAGCGTGTGATCGACGCGGTCGAACGCATTGCGGTCCCGACAGTCGCCGTGATCGACGGTTGGGCCGTAGGTGGCGGCCTCGCGCTGGCGACGGCCTGCGATTTCCGCGTCTGTAGCGAGGGCTCGCGTTTTGGCGCGCCGATCGCGAAGACGCTCTCCAACACGCTGTCGTCGCGCAATATCGCGCGCCTGCAGGCCGCGCTCGGTGTGCCGCGAGTCAAGAAGATGTTACTGCTCGCCGACTACGTCACGGCAGAGGAAGCGCTGGCGTGCGGCTATGTCTACGACGTGTGTTCGCAAGACGCGCTACAGGAAACTGCTCATACGCTCGCGCAGCGGCTGATGACGCTTTCTCCGGTCACGCAGAAGGCCGTTAAGGAGAGCCTGCGCCGCATCGTCGTTGAACAGCGGCTCGATGACGAAGATCTGATCGAAGCGGTATACGGCAGCACCAACTTCAGGGAAGCCGTAGCGGCTTTCACCTCAGGCGCGTCAAAAAAATAACCACGAACAAAGTGGAGTGAGACATGAAACGATTACAGCCTAGGGCAACAACATGGGTCCTGCTGATGTTGTGCCTGATGTACTTCATCACCTACGTCGACCGTGTCAACATCAGCACGGCCGCCGGGCAATTCAAGTCCGAACTCGGACTCAGCAACACGCAACTCGGCTTCATCTTTTCAGCGTTCGCCTATCCGTATGTACTGTTCCAGTTCATTGGCGGCTGGGTCAGCGATCGCTTCGGGGCCAAGCGCACGCTGATCGCCTGCGCTTCCATCTGGGCGGTGGCAACCACGCTGACAGGTTTCGCAGGCGGCTTCGCGACGCTCGTCGCGGCGCGACTGCTGCTGGGCCTGGGCGAAGGCGCCACGTTCCCCGCCTCTACCAGCGCAATGGCCTCGTGGGTGAGAAAGGATAAGCGCGGCATGGCTCAGGGCATTACGCATTCCTCTGCACGCCTCGGAAACGCCGTGGCACCGATGCTGGTTTTGGCGCTCATGACAGCGTTCAACTGGCGATTCTCGTTTTACCTGCTCGGCGCACTGAGTTTCGGCTGGCTCGTGCTGTGGTACGTGACGTACACCGAGAAACCGGCAGATCATCCGCGCATCACCGCCGATGAAATCAACAGCCTGCCACCACCGACGGTACGTCCGGTAGAAATGCCAGGCACATGGGCTCGTCTTTATCGCCGCCTGCTGCCGGTCTCCGGCGTCTACTTCTGCTACAACTGGATTCTCTGGTTGATGCTGGACTGGATGCCGCTCTACTTCATGCATAGCTTCCATCTGAACATCAAGAAAGCAGTTATCTTCACGTCAGGGGTGTTCGTTGCGGGTGTATTCGGCGATCTGGTGGGCGGCCTGATCAGCGATAAACTGCTTCGCCGTACTGCTAATCTCAAACTCGCGCGCAGCTACCTGGTGGCATTCTGCATGACCATGACCGGACTATCGCTGATCCCCGTGGTGCTGATACACGATCCGATGTATTCGCTGATTTTTCTCGCCGCGGCGATGTTCTTCAACGAAATGAATATCGGGCCCATGTGGGCGATTCCAATGGATATCGCCTATGACCGCTCGGGCACGGCCAGCGGCATCATGAGTGGTACCGGCTTCACCGCGGCGATCGTGAGTCCGGTGATGGCCGGCTATCTGATCGACCGCCTGGGGAACTGGAACGTCACCTTCCTGCTGTCCATCGGTGTGATGGCCTGCGGCGTGCTGATGACGTTCCTTATGAAACCGGATGCGCCATTCGTCGCGAGGCTCAAACAGATGGTGCCTTCGCCGGAGCTTGAGAGTCGAGACGCTGTGTTTCCGGCTCGTCGATAAAAACTGGCGAGCCGATGCTTCGGTACGTCCTTTCGCGGGATAGATCGAATCTGCAAAAACAACGGGTCGAGCCACGCCGCCGTGCATTCAACAGCGCGTGGCTCATCCAATTAGTACGCCCTCGGCAACACCTCAGCCCGCTTGACCGTGGCTTCCCTGCTCGCTATCGAGATGCGCCATCTGCGCCGCCGCGTAGCGCTCACCCGCGGCAGCACCAGGCGGGACTGCCTGCGCGATCGCAGCCAGATCGTCCGCGGTGAGCGTCACATCGACCGCCCCAAGTGCTTCGGCAAGACGATCGCGCCGGCGCGCGCCAACCAGCGGCACGATATCGCTGCCCTGAGCCGCCACCCACGCAATCGCGATCTGCGCAACCGAAACGCCTTTGGCATCGGCCACCTTGCGCAGCGCGTCCACCAGCGCGAGATTGTGATCGACGTTGTCGCCCTGAAAGCGCGGGCTCATTGCGCGAAAATCGCCTTTCCCCGCGGACTCCTTGCTCCAGTGACCGCTGATCAAGCCGCGGGACAACACGCCATAGGCCGTCACGCCAATCCCGAGTTCGCGGCACACCGGCAGGATCTCGTCTTCAATGCCGCGTGAAATCAGCGAGTACTCGATCTGCAAGTCGCTCACCGGATGCACCGCTGCCGCGCGGCGGATGGTCGTCGCGCCCACTTCGGACAAACCGATGTGCCGTACATAGCCGGCTTTGACCATGTCCGCGATCGCGCCCACCGTGTCTTCGACAGGCACGTTGGGATCGAGTCGCGCGGAACGGTAGATGTCGATATGATCCACGCCCAACCGCTGCAGCGAATAGGCGAGAAAGTTTTTGACCGCGGCGGGACGTGCATCGTAGAGCGACCAGCCGCCGGCGGGGTCGCGCATCGCGCCGAATTTCACGCTGACGATCGCCGCGTCGCGACGCGACGGCGGTGCACTTTTCAGCGCCTCGCCGATCAGCATTTCGTTGTGGCCGGAGCCGTAGAAATCGCCCGTATCGAGCAGCGTAATGCCGGCTTCGAGCGCGGCGTGGATGGTGGCAATGCTTTCGGCGCGGTCCGACGGACCGTACATGCCTGACATGCCCATGCAGCCAAGACCGATCGCCGAGCTTAGCGGCCCCGTCTTACCCAGTTGAAGTTGCTTCATGACGTTCCTTGTTGGTAGTGACGCCGCAAGAAAGGCGCTTGACCTGAAGTATCGGCCCAATTTCAGCGTGCGATAATCCGCCTCAATCCGGATGACCCGTGCGGAATAGCGAACAATGCAGGAACCCGATCTTTCCGATTTGAAAGCATTCGTCGCCGTCACACGGGCTCGCGGATTTCGCCATGCCGCACTGACCAGCGACGTGTCGGCCTCATCGCTTAGCGAAGCGGTTCGAAGGCTTGAACAGCATCTCGGCGTCAGACTGCTCAACCGCACAACGCGCAGCGTCACACCAACGGAAGCCGGGCAGCGTCTGTTCGAACGGCTCGCGCCGGCATTCGGGGAAATCGCCATCGCGCTGGATGCGGTGAATCTCTTTCGCGAGAGTCCTACCGGAACGTTGCGGTTAAACGTTCCGTCGATCGCGGCAAGAGAAATCCTGCCCGCGCTCCTGTCCCGCTTCCTTGCCGCTCACCCGGGTATCACGGTGGACGTTGGGACCAACGACACGTTCATCGATATCCTCGCAGCGGGTTTCGATGCCGGCATCCGCTACGACGAACGCCTCGAGCGCGACATGATCGCCGTGCCGATCGGCCCGCGCGTTCAGCATTTCGTCGCGGCGGCTTCGCCGGCCTACCTCGCGGCCCGCGGCGTACCGCAGCACCCGGGCGAATTGCTGAACCACGCATGTATCGGCCACCGCTTCGACAGCGGCGTACTCGCGACCTGGGAATTCAAACGGGGCGACGAGGTTGTGCGGATCGAGCCAAACGGGCCGATGATCGCCTCCGTGATCGAACTGCAAAGAGGCGCGGCCGTCGACGGATTGGGGATCGTCTATTCGTTCGACGAGTTTCTGCGGCCGGCAATCGAGCAAGGCACGCTCGTGCCGATACTCGACGAGTGGTGTCAGTCCTTCAGCGGACCGTTTCTGTACTACCCGAGCCGGACACATATGCCGGCGCCGCTGCGGGCATTCGTCGACTTCATTCTCGCCACCAACGACCCGGATAGTCGGCCATAGGCGCGACACGAGGCGCGATACGCCGGGCTAGGCGTTGTACTGCATGAGTCCCGGCAACGCCTCCGCCAACGCATCGACAGCCAGACGCACCTTCAGCGGCAAGTGCGGAGTTTGCAACCAGAGCGCGTAGGCGTCGTAGAGATATTCCGGCTGATCCGGCAGCAATCGCACGAGACTGCCGGTCTGAATGCGCTCGCGAACAAGCCAGTACGGAAGCCACGCAAGGCCCATCCCGAGCACCGCCGCGTCGGCGATCGCATCGAGATCGTCGAGCCGCAACCTGTTTGGCGGGGTGACCTCGACCGGAGAGCTCCCGGCGCACGGAAACAGCCACGGGCGAATACGCCCCGAGCGCCGGTAAATAATCGCCTGATGCGTGCTGAGTTCTTCTATCAGCCGAGGATGGCCGTGCGCGGCCAGATATGCGGGAGCGGCACAGACCACCATGTGCTGGCGCGCAATGCGACGCGCGATCACCCCTGCTTTGTCCTCCAGACCGCCGGTCCGGATGGAGAGATCGTAGTCATCCTCTGCCAGATCGACTAAACGGTCGTTGAAGGAGAGATCCAGTTCCAGCCTCGGATAGCGCTGCGCAAATGCCAGCAGGACCGGTGCCACACAGCGCCGCCCGAAGTGAACGGGCATCGAGACGCGCAGCTTGCCACGCGGTTCGGACAGTTGATCGGCCGCGAGGGCATCCGCCGCGTCCGCTTCGGCGAGTATGCCCCGGCAGCGTTCGTAGTAGGCGCGGCCGAACTCCGTCAGGCTCTGCCGCCGCGTGGTGCGGGTAATCAGGCGCACGCCCAGACGCTCCTCGAGAAACTGCACGTGCTTGCCGACCATCGGTCCGGATAAAGCGAGTGCGTCCGCCGCGGCCGCGAACGAGCCCAGGTCGACAGCTTTGACGAACACGGCCATGCTCGTGAGACGGTCCATATTGATAACCGTTGGTTTCGACTGTTCTAGTTATAGCGCTATTTATCTCGTCATGCATCACCGTCATAGTTCATTCATTCCCATCACTTTCGAGTTGAAATCCTATGACACGTGTTATTCGCTTTCATCAGCATGGCGGCCCCGAGGTTCTACGCATCGAGGACGTCGCAGTTCCACCGCCCGCTCAAGGGGAAGTTCAGATCCGTGTGAAGGCGTTGGGCCTTAACCGCGCCGAGGCCATGCTGCGCGCGGGCAATTACATCGAAACGCCTACGCTGCCTTCGGGTCTTGGGTACGAGGCCGCGGGTATCGTCGATCGGGTCGGGGAAGGCGTGCAAGGATTCGCGCCGGGCGACGCCGTCAGCGTCGTGCCGCCGCCGACCATGCTGCGCTGGCCCGCTTACGGTGAGGTGGTCACCTTTCCCGCCAGGTTTGTCGTCAAGCATCCGCCGTCGCTCAGTTGGGAAGCGGCCGCGGCAGTCTGGATGCAATATCTCACCGCTTACGGTGCGTTGATCGACATCGCCAAACTGGGTAAGGGGGACTTCGTTGCCGTGACCGCGGCGTCGAGCAGCGTCGGCCTTGCCGCGATACAGATTGCCAACCGGGTCGGCGCCACGCCCATTGCGGTCACGCGGACCTCGGCCAAGCGGCAGGCGTTACTCGAGTTGGGCGCCGCCCATGTCGTCGCTTCCGCGGAGGAAGACCTGGCGGGCCACCTGAAGGAAATCGCGGGACCGCAGGGTATGAGGGTGGTGCTGGACCCAATCGGCGGCCCGATATTCGAGCCGCTCACGGACGCCATGTCTCATGGCGGCATCCTGCTGGAATACGGCGCCTTGAGTTCTGAGCCGACACCCTTCCCGCTATTCACCGTGTTGAGCAAGGCGCTGACGCTGCGCGGCTATCTGGTGCACGAGATTATCGGCGATCCGGCGCGCCTCGCAGCGGCCAAGGCTTTCATTCTCGACGGATTGGCCTCGGGCGCGTTAAATCCCGTCATCGCCAGGACATTCCCGTTCGACCAGATCGTCGACGCCCATCGCTTTCTGGAGTCGAACCAACAGTTTGGGAAGATTGTCGTGACGGTTTGAACCCGCCCGAGACAGCGCGCTCAGCCGGCTGCGACGACCTCGATACGCAAGGCTTCCCCGCCGGCTGCAATTGCCAGCAAATGGTCGACGTTCGGGTGCGCGCCCGGACGGTTGCGCGCGTCGGCCGTATGCTCGGCGAACACGGCGAGGCCGTGTTCGGCCGCCTTGGCGTCCAGCGTGCCGAAGGTTTGCTGCAGATAGTTGTACACCGCCAGCGAACCCTGCTTGCCCGGCTTGTTCTCGATGCTGGCCACTACGGCGCCCTTGCCGTCGAGCAGATCGATACGTTCGATGCCACCGATGGCGGGCAGTTGGGCGAGGTTGTCCTTGAACACGTTGCTCGGCTGAATCACTGAAAACACTCCTTCTATTCGGAAAAATACGGCGAGCCGTATCTTATCCGATAGGGTGCTGCGCATCGCGCCCAACGCACGGCGTGCCGCAAGGCCCGGCATCGCGCAAACTTCGGTTTTCTCGAACTATCGCTCCCGGTTTAGCAGATTTATCCGCTCCTCAACCTGACGCAGACTGAGGTTCACCACCACTGCGGACCTTGTCCGCGCCAGGAGCCCCGACATGCGTAACTATCCGCGCAACAGTCCTCAAGCCGCCGCCCGTATCGTCGCGTTGGCGCTCATCTCCGACGGCCACGTCAGCAGCTCGGAAGAGCGTGCACTCGAAAGCCTCGATATCGCCGGCCAGCTGGGTCTCGCCCCGGCGCAATTCGCGCAGATCGTACAGACGATGTGCGAAGACCAATCGGTCGCGCACACCCCGGCGGTCGGCCAGCTCGATGCGGCCCAGCTCACCACGTTGTTCGGCGAGATCGACGACACCGCCTTGCGTCGCAAGGTGATCCGGCTGTGCCTCGCCGTCACCGTCGCGGACAACTATCTGGCGGACGGCGAAATCGCCTTGCTCACCGCCGTGTTCAGGGCGTGGGGACCTCAGCCGGTCCAGACCACGAACCGGCACGTCGCGCTGCTGAGCGCACCGCGCGCTCACGCACGCACGGCGGCGACCACCTGAGAAGCGAGCGCATGATGTTGCCCGCGCCGCGAACGGATCGCGTGGATCTCTTCGACCACGCCTTCCGCCCGGCCGAGCCGGCGCAGTCCGCGCAGCAACGCCACGTCTCCGGCGCCGAGTTCCGCGAGCGGAAACACGCCGAGGCCACGCGCGGCGAACACCGCCATCAGCGCGCTGTCTTCGAATTCGCCGACAATCCGCGGCCGGATTCCCGTGGCTTCGAACCAGCGGTCGAGCCGCGCGCGCAACGCGCCGTGCCCCGTGGGCAGAAGCACGGGCAGATCGGCCAGGCACTGCGGAAAGCCGGCACGGGCGGCCTTGCCGATAATCTCCGCCGGACCGTACCAGTCGACCGGCGAACCGATCAGGCGCTGGCTCACAACGCGCAAATCCGCGTTGTGCGGCGCGGGTTGGCACGCGAGAACGAGATCGAGCCGATGGAGCGCGAGTTCGGACAACAGTTGCGCGTGCTCGCCTTCGTGACATAACAGCCTGAGCGAGGGCGTATCGAGCACCGGCGCCAGCAGCGCGTGCGCCGCGAGCTTGGAGATGCCGTCGGAAAGCCCCACGGCAAGCCGCGCGATGCGCTCGCTGCCCGTCTCGCGCATCTCGTCGAGCAGCGCCTCGCCAATCTGAAAAATCTGCTCCGCGCGATTGAATGCCGTCTCGCCGGCTTCGGTCATGGTGACACCGCGCCCGGCCGGTTTCAGCAACTGGCGCCCGATCGATTTTTCCAGCTCGCGCACCTGCGCGCTGATCGTCTGCACCGCCATGTCGAGGCGCTCGGCCGCACGCGCGAAGCCGCCCTCCTTCACGACGATCCAGAAGTAGTACAGATGGCGATAGTTGAGCATGGGCAGTAAATAGTTCGAAAAAACCGATATATCGATCAGATTATCACTGATTTATCCGAACCATGAAGACGGCGATGATAGCGGCATACCGAAGTTGCCCGTCACTCATTACTTACGGACCCCATGGATTCCTTACTCATTCTCGCTGCCGACCCCGCCGCATGGGCTGCGCTTCTCACGCTGGTCGTGATGGAAATCGTGCTCGGCATCGACAACCTGATCTTTATCTCGATCCTCAGCAACAAGCTGCCGGAAGCCCAGCGCGCGCGTACCCAGCGCCTCGGCATCATGCTCGCGCTCGTGTTGCGGCTCGGCCTGCTCGGCACCGTCGCGTGGATCGCGCAGCTGACCGCGCCCGCTGTGACGTTGCTCGGCCACGCGTTTTCGTGGCGCGACCTGATCCTGCTTGGCGGCGGTCTGTTCCTGGTCTGGAAGGCAACGAGTGAAATTCACCACAACGTCGTCCATTCAGAGGAAGTTCGCGACAAGGCAAGCACGACTGTGCAGCTGACTGCGATGGCCGCGATCGGACAGATCCTGGTGCTCGATATCGTGTTTTCGGTCGACAGCATCATCACGGCGGTCGGCATGACCGAGCACATGCCGATCATGTTCATTGCCGTGATCGCCGCGGTCACCGTGATGCTGTTCGCGGCCAACCCGCTGTCGCGCTTTATCGACCGGAATCCGACCATCGTGATGCTCGCACTCGGCTTCCTGCTAGTGATCGGCATGACGCTCATCGCAGAAGGTTTTGGCACCCACGTGCCGAAGGCTTACATCTACGCGGCCATGGCGTTCTCCGCGTTTGTCGAAGCATTGAACATGCTCGTGCGCCGGGCGAAATCGAAGCAGGCGCTTAGCGTCGAGCAATGAGCGTCCACCAACTTTTTATCCTTAAGGAGCAACGAAATGAAATGTCCTGTTTGCAAGACCGCTGACTTGCTGATGACCGAGCGACGCTCGATCGAAATCGATTACTGCCCGGTCTGCCGCGGCGTCTGGCTCGATCGCGGCGAACTCGACAAGCTGATCGCGCAGGATGCCGGCAGCAACGAAGCGCCGGTGAGCGCGGCCGCACACCCGAGCCGGAACGACCACCACGATCGCGACCGTTCACACAACAGCGAGCATGGCTACGACCGCAACCGTGGGTATGACAACAACCGCTCGTATGACAGTCACCGCACGGACTATCGGGGACACAAGAAAAAGCGCTCGCTGTTCGACATGTTCGATTTCGACTGAACGTGTCCGCAAGTACCGGAACGAGGCGGCTAGTATCGAATCAAGGGCGCGCGCTGTTTTATCAGCCGCGCCCTTTCGTTTTTCTCTCTTGATCTCTCCTGGCCAGGCCTCATGCCAACGCCAAACCCTTCAGACAAATAACAACGCGCCGCGTGTCATCGGCCGGGCGATCTGCCGCGTTAACGCAAATACAGCAGCAGTAACCCAGCGGCAATAACCAGCGGCACCAATACACCACCAGTAACGCACAGCATTAACGGTTTGATGCGCGGCGTGCATGCACTAAATCGCCTTGCGCACGCCGCCTTGATGCTTCCCCAAATTGTTTTCCCTGCCCGTTTATCGTTCAGATGCCAATTTCATTCGTTTCGATTAAAAAAAACCGGCGCGCTTGCCGCGCTGACTTATTGCGCGCTCACCATCGCGATGCCGGCTCATGCAGCCGACAACGTGATCGTGCTCGACTCCGGCGAAGCCCAACTGACGCTGGTCGATCCGGCTACGCACAAGGTCATCGGCACGGAGCCGACCGGCAAGGAACCGCATCATCTGATGATTACGCCGGACGGTCACTCGCTGATCGTCGCCGATTCGATTTCGAACGATCTGATGTTTCTCGATCCGCACACCGGCCGCGTGCAGCGCAAGGTCGAAGATATCGAAGACCCCTATCAGCTCGGTTTCTCGCCCGATCACAAATGGTTCGTCACCGCCGGCCTGCGGCTGGATCGTGTCGACGTGTACCACTACGACGGCCAGAACATGACGCTCGCCAAACGCGTTCCGCTTTCGAAAACGCCGAGCCACATGACGTTTTCGTCCGATAGCAAGATCGTGTTCGTCACGCTGCAAGACACCGGCGAAGTGGCCGCGATCGATCTGGCGACGCAATCGGTGCTGTGGAAACTGCATGTCGGCAATACGCCCGCCGGCCTCTGGATGACGCCGGGCGACCGCTATCTGTTGATCGGCATGACGGGCGAAGACGACGTCGCCGTGGTGGATTGGCACAAGCAGCAAGTGGTGCAGAAAATCCAGACGGGGCGCGGCGCGCACAACTTCCGCAACCTCGACGACGGCCATCACGTGGCGGTCACGAACCGCGTGGAAAGTACGATCAGCATTCTCGATTACAACACGCTGACGAAAACCGCCGACATCACCGGACTCATGCCTGGTCCTGACGACATGGAACTTTCCGCGGATCATCGCTATCTGTGGGTCACATTCCGTTTTGCGCGGCATGTCGGCATCATCGATCTGACGACGCATAAACTTATCGACACAATCGCTGTCGGACGCTCACCGCATGGTTTGTATTTTGCCAACCGTGCCCCCGTGTACGCGCCCAATCCAGACTGACCAGGCTTTCGTTTTGATGACAGCATCCGCAATTTCAAGAGGTTTTCGATGATTCACGAGATCGTCGCGCAACTCGACAACGGCGTCTCGGCGTTGCAGACACTTCTGTACGTCGACGTGGTGCAGCCGTTGTTCTATCGCTTCGGCCTGATGGGCTACGACGAGGACACCTATGACGCGCTCTACTGGGTGATCATCGGTGTGCTGGAAATACTGATCACGTATATCGCCTTGCGGCCGCTGGAAGCGCTGCGCCCCATCGAGGCATGGTCGGATCGAAAAGCGCTGCGAGCCGACGTGATCTACACGTGGATCGCCAAGCTCGGCATCATCAATATCGCGTTCTTCTTCATGCTGCAGCCATTGTTCGATCACTGGCAGAGCCTGATGGCGATCTACAACGTGCCGAACATCGACATCGACGGCTTGTGGCCGGGCGTCACCGATCAACCGGTCGTGTCGTTCCTGATCTATCTGATCGTGCTCGATTTCTTCGGCTACTGGTATCACCGCTGGCAGCACCGCTTCGGCGTGTGGTGGGAACTGCACGCGGTGCACCATAGCCAGCAGCAGATGTCGTTGTGGGCCGACGACCGCAATCACTTTCTCGACGACATCATTCAGGCTGCGTTCTTCGCCGCGATATCGCTCTTCATCGGCGTGCAGCCGACCCAGTTCGTGGTGCTGGTCGCCGTCGGCAACTTCATGCAGAGCGTGCAGCACGTGAACGCGCGCCTGCCGTATGGATGGCTGCTCGAACGCACGATCGTCAGTCCGATTTTTCATCGGCGTCATCACGCTGTCGGCTACGGTCATGAAGGCACGCGCTACGGCTGCAACTTCGGCGTGCTGTTTCCGTGGTGGGACATGATGTTCAAGACCGCGTCGTGGGACCACACCGTCGAGCCGACCGGCATTCGCGACCAGTTGCCGGCACCGCACGGCGCCGGGCGCTCCTACGGCAACGGCTTGATCGCCCAGCAATGGCGCGCGTTTGGCCGCATCGCCATGCGTCTGCGCGGCCAACGCGCCTACGGTGGCGTGACAGACTGAGCGGCATCGCTGTGAAGCCTGGCGCGCCTCACCCCAAGCCCACGGCCCGCGCGATCAGCAATCCACCTGCGCCGACGATCCCGGCCCCAATGAAGCGCGCCGCGCGCTCGCCATGCGGGGCAACGCGTTCGACGGTGATAGCCGCCGTCACGACTGCCATCACCCGCAAATCCATGATCCCGGCAACCAGAAGGACCATGGTCAGCCCGGCACAGCAGTAGCTGCAGTGGAGGCCGAGGCGCAAGCCGTGCCGCCACGCCGTGGCGGCATCCGCGGGCAGAGCGGGCAAGGCAGACCGTCCCGGCAACATCTGGCAGCACCCCGGCGGCGTACGGCAACAGGCAAGACGGCGTGCCTTCCACGCAGTGAACTGCAACGCCCCGGCGATCAGCACAATCACACCGGCCGCAAGCGGAACGGCGCGCGCCAGCGCCGGCAGTTCCATTTCGAGCGCCGCGAGCGCAACGCCCAGCGGAAATACCGCCACACCGAGCGCGCTCCATACGAAGAAATACCCCGCGCCCACCAGCAGCGTCAGCCGGCCGACGCGCGTCTCACCGATTGCGCTGACGGCCACGCGATAGCGCCACAGCATGGGGACGAGCGACGGCAGCATCATCGCGACCATCATCACGATCCACATGCCGACAAACGACGCCGCGAGTCCGAGCCACGTCTGTCCGCACATTCGCATCCACGCCGCCGACATCGTCCAGCCGCCTGGCATCGGCATCCCGCCCATCGCCGACATGGACGTGGCGCTCACCGTCGTCACCGCCGCGCTGACGGCGAACAGCAGCGCCGAGACGCCGAAGAACGCCCGCTGCGAAACGGGCGCGCCGATCGGGCGCCGCGACATCGGCGGCCCCGCGCTTGCGCTCACGTGTTCCATCGCGGGGCTCAGCGCGTCTCGTACTCGTCGTGGCGCTTCCACCAGACGCCCGTCTCATTGCGCCCCTTCGGCGCGCGGTCGAGCCACTGATACATCGGCCAGATGCCGTCCACGCCTCGCGCATAGGTGGAATACGTGTGATAGAGCACACCGTCCTCGAGGACGAACGCGCTCAAACCCGGCCGGTCGCGCGTGTACGTCGCCGCGTCGGTGCCGCAGGTCGCCGCGAACCGGGCGACGGGCTCCGGAATCTGCGCCTCGTCCATCGCGTGGCCGCCGCGCTCGTAGTTGTACTCAATGTTCCCTTCACGCTGTTGCGCCTCGGTAAACGCGATGTTGAAGTCGAAGTTGAAGTCGCTGCCGTGCGAAGACGCCCAGGGGAACGTCCACCCCATCCGGCGCTGATACGCCTGCAGCTTCTCGAACGGCGCCCGCGACACCGCCGACAAGGTGACGTCGTGATTCGCCAGATGAACCGCGACGCCGTCGAACCCATCCGCGATCGACGAGCATGACGGGCATCCCGCCTTGTAGTCGGGACCGAACATGAAGTGGTACACGAGAAGCTGCGAGCGTCCTTTAAAGAGGTTGGCCAGCGAGGCACTGCCCGCATCGGTTTCGAACCGGTACTGCTTGTCGATGCGCACCCAGGGCAGCGCCTGCCGTTGTTGCGCCACCGCATCGCTCTGCCGTGTGAGCGCCTTCTCCGCCTTAAGCAGTTCGAGCCGCGCGTCCAGCCATGCTTCACGCGTTCCGGTCGTATGTGTCGTAGTCATGCTTGCCTCCTTGGGCGTCCTGCGTCGTTCGCTCAGTTGTCGATACGACGTACGGGTTGGTGGTCGTGCTAGATTAGTCACGGGCACCCGAACGGTGGGAGTGACAAGTGTGGCGGGATTCAAACAGACCATGACACCATGGACGCGCTAGTAACGGCGGCAGCGCGGGCGCTGGCGGCAGGCGACCCGCTCGGTGCATTGAACCGGGTTGCCTTGCGCGACGACGCAGCCGCGCTCGCGCTGCGCGGCATCGCGATGGCGCAGCTCGGCGATCTCGCTCGAGCGAAGGTGCTGGTGCGAAGCGCCGCGCGCGCCTTCGGTCCGAAAGAGCCGGTAGCCCGTGCCAGATGTGTGGTCGCCGAGGCCGAAATCGCGCTCGCCTCACGCGATCTGGGCTGGCCCGCCAAGGCGCTCGACGCCGCGCGGGCAACACTCGAAGCCCACGGCGACCGGCTGAATGCCGCGCATGCGCGGTACCTCGAAGTCCGGCGCCTGCTCCTGATCGGCCGCCTCGACGAGGCCGAGCGTTTGCTTGCCAGGCTCGATCCCACGCCCTTCCCACCCGCGCCGCGAGCCGCTCACGAGCTGGTCGTCGCGGGAATCGCAATGCGCCGCCTCCAGACAAAAACAGCGCGCACCGCACTCGCCAAGGCTGAGCGCGCCGCGCGCGAGGCAGGTATTGCGTCGCTGATAGCGGAAATCGAGAGCGCTCGCCTTCTGCTGAACACGCCCGCGGCGCGGCTGCTTGCGCATGGCAAGGAGCGGCCCCTCCTGCTCGAGGAGGTCGAGGCGTTACTGGCATCGAAGGCGCTCGTGGTGGACGCGTGCCGCTATGTCGTGCGTGAAGCCAACATCGTGGTCCCGCTTGCGCGGCGCCCGGTGTTGTTCACACTCGCCCGCACATTGGCCGAAGCGTGGCCTGAAGACGTGTCGAGGGACACGCTTATCGCGCGCGCATTCCGGACCAGGCACGCCGATGAAACGCATCGTGCGCGATTGCGTGTCGAAGTCGGGCGGCTTCGCGCGTTGCTCGGGCCGCTGGCCGGCATCAGCGCAACGAAGCGGGGTTTCGCGCTAGTGCCGCACGGCGCGCGCGAGGTCGTCGTACTCGCGCGGCCGGTGGAAGAGCCGCACGCCATGGTGCTCGCTTTCCTCGCCGACGGTGAGTCGTGGTCGAGCTCGGCGCTCGCGATTGCGCTGGACACCAGCCAGCGCACCATGCAGCGGGCACTCGACACGCTGGCGGCCGCCGACAAGGTGCAGTCGTTCGGCCGCGGGCGGGCGCGGCGCTGGATGACACCGCCCATGCCCGGATTCACGACGACTTTGTTACTCCCCGCGCCCCTGTCAAACGATTAGGATGCCACCATGAAACGATCAGCCGCCAATATCGTGCGTGAATATGGACCCTTTCCGGGCGTCGACGCTGTACATGGCGTGACCTACGACGGTCAGCATGTCTGGATCGCGAGCGGCGACAAGCTGAACGCCTTCGATCCGGCGAGCGGAGCAATGCTGCGCACGATCGACGTGGTCGCGCGGGCCGGCACGGCCTTCGATGGCCAGCACCTGTTTCAGCTCGCCGACGAGCGCATCCAGAAGATCGATCCGGTTACCGGCCGCGTATTGGGTACGATCCCCGCGCCCGGCGGTGGCGGCAACTCAGGGCTTGCGTGGGCCGAAGGATCGCTCTGGGTGGGACGCTATCGCGACCGGAAGATTCATCAGGTCGATCCCCAAACCGGGGAAATTCTTCGCACCATCGAGTCCAACCGCTTCGTCACCGGCGTCACCTGGAACGACGGGGAACTCTGGCACGGCACCTGGGAAGACGACGCGAGCGAGTTGAGGCGAATCGATCCTCGTACCGGAGAAGTGCTGGAAAGCCTCGAGATGCCGCCTGGCGTCTACGTGTCGGGACTCGAAGCCGATGGCGGCGATCAGTTCTTCTGCGGCGGCGCAAGCAGCGGGAAAGTGCGAACGGTACGCCGCCCCGCCCGAGGCGCCGAGCTTCCCGCCGAGTCTGTGGACGAATAGGCTATCCAACGGGCAAAGCAACCCGCGCCGCCGAAACACCAACCAAGGTTAATCGCCTGCCCGCTCAGAACGGTTGCCGGCGCTTTGCCGTTGCATCGAGTTTCGCCGGCCGATGTTCGTCCGTATCGACACAGCACACCAGCACCTCCGCCTCCTCCTCGCTGAGGCTCAGGTAGACATGCCCGGCCGAGCTGTCGAAGTACAGACTGTCGCCGGGCAGCAACCTGAACGCCTTGCCGCTTTCGAAGCGCAACTCCAACTGGCCGCTCAACAGAAAAACGAACTCCTGCCCCGCGTGCCGGATGTACTCGGGAAAATCCGACACGGCACGCGCATGAATGCGCGCGCGAATCGGCATCATGCGCTTGCCGGTCAGTTTGTTCGCGAGCATGCCGTACTCATAGTTCGGCGTGTCGTAGACGGGCTGCTTGCCCGCGGCTGTAAACGAAGGCTTGATCGGACCGGCTGCCGGTTTGCGGGTCCGCCCGAAGATCGCGTCGAACTCCAGTTCCAGCGAGTGGGCGAGCGCCGCAAACTTGTCGTAGGTCAGCGCGATATCGCCGCGCTCCGCCTTGGAAATCGTCGACACCGCAATACCTGAGCGCTCGGACAGTTCCGCCAGCGTCAGCCCGCGCGTCTTGCGCGCCTGCCGCAAATGGCCGCCCACCAACTTATGGTCGAGCTCGGGCGGCGCCTCGCGTGTATCCGCCAACTGCTCTTTCTTCACAGCCTTGACCATCTTGCTCACCTTGGTGGAAATTTTTTTCTCACATACGAGAATTTTTATTTTTCTCGTATATGATAACTCACGGTGCTTACCTCCTCTTTTATCGAGTCCGGTCAGGGCGGCGCCGTCAAAACAACGATCCCCATCACCAGGTGAGTTCATGAGCACCATGAAATTCGATGTCGTCGTGCTCGGCGCGGGCATTGTCGGCGTGTGCGTTGCCGCGCATCTTCAGAAGCGCGGCCGCCAGGTCGCGCTGGTCGACCGTAAGCTGCCCGGCAACGAAACCTCGTTCGGCAATGCCGGGTTGATCCAGCGCGAAGGTGTTTATCCCTATGCGTTTCCACGCGACCTCGGCACCTTGCTTCGGTACGCGCGCAACCAGTCGCCCGACGTTCGCTACCATGCCGACGCCATGCTCAAGACTGCGCCCTTCCTGTGGCAGTACTGGCGCAATTCTCATCCGGCAAAACACGCCGCTATCGCGAGGTCGTACTCCACCCTGATCGAGCATTGCGTGGACGAACACCGCGCGTTGGCTGCCGACGCCGGCGCGAGCGCGTTGTTGCGCCCAACCGGCTGGATCAAGGTGTTCCGTACGGCGGCGGTGTGGGACGAAGAAATCCGGCAGGCTGAACAGTGGCACCGGGAATATGGCGTCGAATTCGAATCGCTGGATGCGGGCCGGCTGCAACAGAAGGAGCCCGATCTCAACAAGACCTTGTTAGGCGGCCTGCGTTATACGGCATCCGAATCCGTAAGCGATCCCAATGCGCTCGTCACCGCCTACGCGAAGTATTTCGAAGCGCTCGGCGGACGCTTCTTCATCGGCGACGCGGACTCGTTTCGTGAGGGTTGGACGGTCGACACGCAAGACGGAACCATCACCGCTTCATCGGCGGTCGTCGCGTTGGGACCGTGGTCGGATCGTGTGAGCTCGCGGCTCGGCTATCGCTTGCCGCTCGCCGTCAAACGCGGGTACCACATGCACTATGCGCCGCAGGGGGCAGCCCGTCTGAATCATCCGGTTCTGGACGTCGAGAAGGGCTACGTGCTGGCACCCATGGCAAAAGGCATCCGTTTGACCACGGGTGCGGAAATCGCGCACTGCGACGCGCCTAAAACACCCACGCAACTCGCCGCGGTCGAACCGGTCGCGCGCACGCTGTTTCCCTTGGGCGAGCGCCTCGACAACGAAGCGTGGATGGGACGGCGTCCCTGCACGCCCGACATGATGCCGATCATCGGACCCGCTGGAAATCACAAGGACTTGTGGTTCGCGTTCGGCCATGCGCACCACGGGCTGACGCTAGGCCCCGTCACGGGCCGGCTGATTGCGCAGATGATGACCCACGAGGAAACGCTCGTGGACACGCGGCCGTTCAGGGTGGAGCGGTTCTAAAGGCAGCTCGCTCCACGCCTGATCCGTTCAGTTCGCGCGGGAGCGCTTACCGGCCGCTCGTCTGCAACATCGCGCGATACTGCTCACGCACGGGCCGGGCGTTTTCATAGTTGCGTTCCTTGATCACGCCAAAGCCGCGAATCGACGACGGCACCCGCAACAAGGCCAGCGCCGATTCGATCGTTTGCGGGGTGAGCCGTTGAAGCGCGAGTTCGACGTCTTCCTCGAACTCACCGATCAACGCACGTTCGATGACACGATCCTTCTGGCGGCCAAACGGATCGAAGGCGGTACCGCGCAAGACCTTGCCGTGCTTCATCACGCGCAACAGCGGATCGAGCCACGCCGCGCGAAGGGCAATCTTGGTTCTGCGGCCGGTACGAGGATCGCGACGCGTCAAAAGCGGCGGCGCCATGTAGAAGGTCTTCTTGCCGCCGCCATCGAAAGCGCTGGACAGGTACGAATGGAAGCTGCCGTCGGTATGCAGACGCGCGACTTCATACTCGTCCTTGTACGCGAGCACCTTGAAATAGTTGCGCGCCGCCACTTCGGTAAGTTCACCGGCGGCCCCGGCAATACGCTGCTCGGCCTGCTGCACCCGCTCGACAAGCGCCATATAGCGGCGGCCATAGGCAGCGTTCTGATAATGCTCCAGATCGCGCACGCGGTCGGCCACGAAACGCTCCAGTTCAAACTCGCCCGACGCTGCCGCAACCGTGCCGGAAACCCGCTCGATCACACTCGCGTCGTGAGCCAGCAAGCGGCCCCAGAAGAACGCGCGCCCGTTCATCTTCACGGCCGTGCCGTTCAGTTC
The DNA here is from genome assembly GCF_009455635.1 of Paraburkholderia agricolaris. NCBI lineage: Bacteria > Pseudomonadati > Pseudomonadota > Betaproteobacteria > Burkholderiales > Burkholderiaceae > Paraburkholderia > Paraburkholderia agricolaris. The sequence continues at coordinate 547,274 of NZ_QPER01000002.1, read as the reverse complement.
GATAGCCCGCAAAATGGCCGTTTCCGAAAGCGGAATCAAGCCTCGTTGATACGCATACCCAACCATCATCATGTTCGACGCAATCGCGTCGCCGAACAGAATCTCGGCAGCGCCCGAACCATCCCAGAACGCGGATGAGCCCGACCCGAGCGCGCCTTCGATCGCACGCTGGTGAATGGCCTTGCTCACGGGCAGATCGCCATCGCGCACAAAGTCCGAGGTGGGCGTAATCCGTTCGTTCACAACGGCCCGCGTCACGCCCGAAGCGACCCGCGAGAGCGCACCCGCTGACGCCGCGACCACCGCGTCGCAGCCAAGCAGAACATTCGCGGCGTGCGCGCCGATGCGTGACGTCACGATTTGCGCGCGGCTGCTCGCAATCTGCACATGGCTGATCACGGCACCGTTCTTTTGCGCGAGACCCGTGAAATCCAGGGTCGAGGCGCCTTTACCTTCCAGATGCGCGGCCATCGCGAGAATCGCACCGATCGTGACCACGCCCGTGCCGCCGATACCGGTGACGACAATGCTGGCGTGCGCGTCCAGATCGGCCGGCACAGCCGCCGGCGCAGGCAGTTTCGCGCGCCATTCGGCCTCAATCGCGCCAATCCGCTTCTGATCCGGCTGTTTGGGTTGCAGCCCTTCAACCGTAACGAAGCTCGGGCAGAACCCTTTGAGGCACGACGTGTCCTTGTTGCAACTCGACTGATTGACGGCACGTTTGCGGCCGAGCTCCGTTTCGAGCGGTTCGATCGCAATGCAATTCGACTGCACCGAGCAATCGCCGCAGCCTTCGCAAACCGCCGGATTGATCACCACGCGCCGGGGCGGGTCGATCAGCTTGCCGCGTTTGCGGCGCCGGCGCTTCTCGGCCGCGCAGGTCTGGTCGTACACGATGACCGAGACGCCTTTGGCCGCACGCAGCGTACGCTGGAGTGCGTCGAGGTCGTCGCGATGCTGGATGTCGACGTTCGCGGGCAGACGCAGGGAACCGGCGTACTTTTCGGGCTCGTCGGAAACGACCACCACTTTGGCAACACCCTCGGCGACCACCTGGGCCACCACGCGCTGAACAGTCAGGCTGCCTTCGGCGGGCTGGCCTCCGGTCATCGCAACCGCGTCGTTAAAGAGAATCTTGTACGTGACGTTGGATTTCGCCGCGACCGACTGGCGAATCGCAAGACTTCCCGAGTGCTGATAGGTGCCGTCTCCCAGGTTGACGAACATGTGCGGGAGATCCATGAACGTCGACATGCCGATCCATTGCACGCCCTCGCCGCCCATCTGACAGAACGTCGCCGTGTCGCCCGCTTCGCCCAAGGCCATGATGTGGCAACCAATGCCGGCCGCAGCGTACGAACCATCCGGCAATCGAGTCGACGTATTGTGCGGACAGCCGGCGCAGAAAAACGGCTTACGGCTCAGCGGCTGCGCATCTTTGCCGGCCGCCGCGAGCGCAATCACGCGCGAGCCATTGCGTTGAACCGGCGCGACGAGCGGAGCAGGCGGCACGGATACCTTGAGTTCGACCTGGGTATGGGCAAAAAACCGTTTCAGCGCGGCCGCGATCTGGTCCGGTGCGAACTCCATCGCGGCGGGCAGCAGCGGCCCGGCTTCGCCCAGGTCCTTGCCGAACACAGCGGGACGTTCGTCCGGCCGCAGATTGAACAGCGCTTCCTTGATCTGACGCTCGACAAAGGAGCGCTTCTCTTCGACCACGACCAGCGCCTGCATGCCGCGCGCAAAGGCGCGGACGCCTTCGGTCTCCAGCGGCCAGATCATGCCGATCTTGTAGACGCCGATGCCGAGGCGCTCAAGCTCCTGCGCCGACAGCCCAAGGGCCGCGAATGCCGCCAGCACGTCACCGTGCGCCTTACCCACCGTGACGATACCGACCCGTGCGCCGCGCGGCCGTACGAGCGTGCGATCGAGCGGGTTGGCACGCATGAAAGCGAGGGCGGCGGGCAAACGCTCATCGAGTATGCGTCGTTCGAGTTCGCTGCGTTCGGCCGGCCAGCGAAGATTCGGGTCGTAGTTGAAGCCGCGCCCTTCCGGTACGTGGATGTCGGCCGGCAATCTGAAACGAGGCGCCGCGCCGGCGTCGTGCGCCTGCACGGTCATCGAACGGCCGCTTTCCACGGTTTCGGTGATGGCCTTGAAAGCGACCCACAGGCCGGAGAAACGCGACATCGCGTAACCCGCCAGACCAAACTCGATATATTCCTCAACCGACGCCGGAAACAGAATCGGCATCATCGCGCCTTCGAAGACATGGTCCGTCTGGTGCGGGAACATCGACGACTGTGCCGCGTGGTCGTCACCCGCAACGGCGAGCACGCCGCCTTGCCTCGACGTGCCCACAATGTTCGCGTTGCGGAACACATCTCCAGTTCGGTCGACGCCCGGGCCCTTCCCGTACCACATCGAGAAAACGCCTTCGACACGCTTGCCGGGAAAGGCGTCGACCTGTTGCGCGCCCCACAGCATGGTGGCGCCCAGGTCCTCATTCAAGCCGGGTTCAAAGCGGATCGCGTGGTCCGCGAGCAGTTTCTTCTGACGCCACAGTTCCTGGTCGAAGCCGCCGAGCGGCGAGCCGCGGTAGCCCGACACCAGACCGCCTGTCCGGATGCCCGCGGCGCGATCGCTGCGAGCCTGTTCAACCAGAATTCGCACCAACGCCTGGGTGCCCGTCAGGAAAACGGTTCCGTTCTCTCTGACGTAGCGGTCCTCAAGACCGTAGTCCATGTCGATCGGACGCCCCAGCTCCACTGCTCGCATATTCATTGTTTGTCTCCTCTGCCTGTAGGGGTGGCATGCGAGCCATTTTAGGTAGCCGATAGAGGCGATTCGTGCCAAACTGAGTCCCACAATCGCTTGAAATTGGCAAGTCGCGCCGATTTTCAGCCGTTTTAAGGGAAAATTAGCCAATGAAGTTTGACCGTACCGACGTGGCCATCCTGCGCGCATTGCAGCTCGACGCCCATACGAAAGCCGCCGACCTCGCGGAGTCGCTGGGTCTTTCGCTGTCGCCGTTTTACCGGCGTATCCGGATGCTTGAAGAGGCCGGCGTCATCAACCAGTACGTGACGCTGCTGGATCAGGAGAAGGCGGGGTTTCCCGTCAATGCGTACGTGTCCGTGGCAATCGAGAAGAAGAGCGAGGCGCGGCTCGCGGCGTTCGAGCGCGCGATTGCGAACCTGGATGAAGTGATGGAGTGCTACCTGATGACCGGTGCTTTCGACTACATGCTCCGGGTGGTCGCGGCCGACATTGCCGGCATCGAGCGCTTCGTCATGACCAGACTCACGAAGGTTGACGGCGTACGCGACATTCACACATCCGTCGCGCTTCGTCGCGTCGAATATAAAACTGCGCTGCCGCTACGGATTCGCGACGAATAATGCCTAGCTGAAGGGCGCTTTTTCCGGTTCAGCCGCATATTTGTCACGGAGCGCGTTCACGCAGCGGGTGAACCGCGTGCGGAAACCGACAGGATCGGTACTCGGCGGCGTGAGTCCATCCGAGGTCACGTTCCATCCGTCGGCGGTGCGGGTAGCGTCCAGATCGAAGTTCGCGCCCGGCTCGTCTTCGAGAATCACCGTTTCACGTATGTCGCGGCCCCCGGCGCTGATCACCGCCTGACACCCCTGGCGAAGCCCGCCCGCCGCATGAACGCCACTGCTGCCCAAGGGAGCGCTATTCGCGGCTGCGCCGTACATCCGTAGCGACTGGAATTGGGGCGGCGTCGCGGCGGTAACGAATGCGACGTCGCTGTCCGATATCCGGTCGCTACAACCGGTGATCAGGCTGAAAATCGCGGCCAGCATGAAGCCGGCGAAAGCGCGTCGAAAACTCGATGTCTCGTGGCGTAGCATGGTTGGCCCCGTAGTTCTTGATATGTGGTCGGGAGCCTCGTGTTCCGGCTCCGCACCATTCATTGCGGCAATAAGGATATCCGATACGCATGACAACGATCCAGCGTGCCGATATCAATTCGATGCACAATTTCAAGGAAGGCTACGCGGACCCGTTGCAGATCAACGCAAACGCTCACGCAGGTAAGCGCATACAAAACCATTGAGTTCGCGCCTCACCTCAGGCGTGCCGAGCTTGCCGCGCAACGCGGCCGTATGAACGACGCCTTCAACCGCCGAAGCGAGAACCTGCGCTGCGATTGCGTCGGCCGGCGTGGCGACGCGCTCCGTACCCGGCAGGATCAATGCCTGATAACGCAGCAGATATTCCACCTCGAACGTATCCAGGCTCGCCCGCTCCGCGAGCGGCACTTCGTCCAGCAGCACCCGATGCAGCCGCTCACTATCCAGATGGATCGCGATGATGCCGTCGATCGCCTGAGCGGCCCGCGTCTCGGGCCGGATTGCATCGTTGGGTTCACCGGGCTCGGGCAACACGGCGAGTACCGCGTCGAGATGGCGCGTGCGGATCGCTTCGGCCAGCGCCAGCTTGTCGGGAAAGTATTGATACAACGAGCCGATACTCGCACCGGCGACGCGAGCCACTTCATTGGTTGTGAATCGGGTCCAGCCGCGCGCGGCGAGAACGTGAGCGCCCGCTTCGACTAACGCATCCACAGTGGCTCGCGAACGCTGCTGCCGAGGCGCCCTGCGGGCCGGTCGAGGGGGGGCGGAAAAGCGAGTAGCCATGGCCGTGGATCCACGCAAAAATTCAAATATACCCGCGTCAGGAAAGCGTGGCGCACGGCGCCACCGTCATCCCCTAATAAAAGGAGTCCGACATGGAGCAGCCGCCCCGTGTTTCCCAAGAAGTCAAACTCGCTGCCCACCCGGAAGGCAAACTGCGATCAACGGATTTCGTCCTTGCCGAAACGCCATTGCCGTCATTGGCGCCCCACCAGGTACTGCTACGCAACCGATGGTTCCGTATCTCGGTGTCAACCCGCTTAATGGCCAGCCGCGATGCCAAAGAGATCAAAGGTATTCCATTTCCCGCACTCAGGCCGGGCGATGCTCTTGCCGACGGGGCAATTGGGGAGGTGATCGCCGCAACGCCCGAATCCGGGCTAAAGGTGGGCGACACGGTCTCGCATTCGCTGGGTTGGCGCGACTATGCGGTGGCCGACGCACGTCAATGCACGGTGTTGCCGCGCGAACGCCTCGACCCGGCCGCCTACCTCGGTCACGGCTGGACCGCGTATGCCGCATTGACCCGCGGCACGCACATCAATCGCGGCGATACCGTACTCGTTTCCAGCGGCGCCGGTGCGATCGGATCGATGACCGGGCAGATCGCGCGCAGGCTCGGCGCCGGGCGAGTCATCGGCAGCACAGGCAGCCCCGGCAAGGTTGAATGGATGAAGCATGAGCTCGGCTATGACGCGGTGATCGTTCGCGACGGCCGGCCCTTCGCTGCTCAACTGGCCGAAGCCGCGCCGCACGGTATCGACGTGTTCGTCGATATGGTCGGCGGCGAACAGTTGACAGCCGCGGTCTCGCAGGCACGAGAAGGTGCGCGCTTCGTGATCCTGGGCGCCCTCATTGCGGAGCTGAATGCGCAAGGCTCCAGCGCCATCGCACCGACTGAGATCGATTCGTTTCAGCTTCCGATCAAAGGCATCACACTGCGCGGCTATAGCGCATGCGAAGACGATCCTGGCGCGTTTGCCGAATGGATGCAGCGCCTCGACGCGTGGCGGCATGAAGGCACGGTCTGCCTCCCCGCGACGATCTTCAAGGGCCTCGACAACGCGCCAAAGGCATTGCAGGAGGCTTGTGAGGGAAAGCTCAAAGGCGTGGTGCTGGTCGAACTTTGACGGAACCGATCGAGCACCGCCCGAGCACCAGGCGGGCATCACGCACGGGATCAACTGAAACGAGAGAACGGAATCAATTTCCAGGAGAAATGCATGTCGAGTGCAAGCGTCGCGATTGTTTACCACAGCGGGTATGGACATACGGCACGGCAAGCCGCAGCCGTAAAAGAAGGTATCGACCGGACTGCCGGCGCGCGGGGCATCCTCGTTACCTGCGAAGACGCGCAGGCGCGCTGGGATGAACTAGCCGCAGCCGATGCGATCATTTTCGGCGCGCCGACTTATATGGCCGGGGTGTCAGCCGAATTCAAAATCTTCGAGGAAGCGACCTCGACTGCGGTGATGACCAAGGGGTTTCTATGGAAGGACAAGATCGCGGCCGGCTTTACCAACTCTGGCGCGCACGCCGGAGACAAGCTGGCCACCCTTGTCCAGATCGCCCTGTTTGCCGCCCAGCACGGTATGCACTGGGTCAATCTTGGCTTGCCTCCCGCGAATAACTCAACCACGGGTTCGCCAGACGATCTGAACCGGCTGGGTTTCTGGCTGGGGGCGGGCGCGCAATCGAATACCGACCAGGGCCCCGATGCCGCGCCGCCCGAAGCGGATCTTGCCACGGCGCGTTACCTCGGCGCACGTGTTGCCGAAGCGACGCTTCAGTTCGTTCGGGGCCGTGCGGCATGCGCCGGCCGAGTGGGCTTTGATCGTTCGGACAGCCGGGTCAGTGTGGAAACCTGAAGCTGACGCGCTTCATTTTCCTGCGACAAGGCTTTCGGCCTCTCGCCGAATCCTGGCGAGCGTACGCTGCCGGATAAGCCCACTGACAGGACGGATGACGAACCAGTAAGGCGCGAATCGGCGGCGAACTGCCGAGCTGGGACAAAACACGCGCGTCTCCGTACTCAGCATGGACGCGCCTGACGCGGTGGCATCGACATTGAAGTCCATGACAAGCTGGCAGACATCTGTTCTGACGGTTGCCTTGAACGCTTCGGGCGAGTCGATGTCGAGCAGGCCGTAGTCCGCCTGCCAGAAGGCGCCGATCAGCCCGAACGCCAGGCCACGGTCTCCATCGCGGCCCAGAAACGTGAAATCGTCGAGATCCAGTGGCGGTCTCTGCGAGCGTTGCATGAGTCGCGACGGCAGTTCGCGCAGGCGAATCGCCAGTCGTATCAGCGGGTCATCCTGCGCCCGTTGACGAGCGGCGCAATCCAGAATGATGTCCGCCGGTGCGCTGATGAGCGCGGTGTGCCGCTCGCGGAAATCGTAGCGAGGCAAAAACTCGTCGATTAGCGTCATTTTATTTTTCGCCTGCTGCATGCGGCATCCCGTTCACGTTATCAATCGACAGCTTACGAGAATTCGCGTTGTTTTGTTCCGCCGCTTTACGGCTGGATACCCTCCTCGTCCATTCGCAGCAGCCGGCCCGCATTCGCGATCACGATGAAGGTCCCCAGGTTATGCAAAAGCGCAACCCACACGGCGCTGAGCACGCCCGTCGCGGCCAGTGCGATCACGGCGACCGTCCACGCCAATCCGATCGCGGCATTGACCGCCGCGGTGTGCAGGCAGCGCCGCCCGAGGCGCACACAGGTCGGGATACGGCGCAAGTCGTCGCCAAGCAGCACGACGTCGGCCGAGGCTACCGCAATGTCGATGCCTCGCTCGCCCATCGCAATGCTGGTAGGGCCGGCCTTGATGGCGAGCACGTCGTTCAGGCCGTCGCCCACGACTAGCGGGTGATAGCCCGCCGCCATTTCCTGCACCACGTAGTCGAGTTTGTCGTGCGGCAGCGCCTGCGCGACCACAATGGCAATCCCGGTTTGCGCCGCCAGTTTGCGCGCCACCGGCTCGCGATCTCCGGTCAACAGCGTTTGTCGCGTCAAGCCGAGTTCCCGCAACTCGGCCAGCGCGTCCCCGGCTTCCGCACGCAGTGCGTCGGCAAAGCCGAACCACGCGAGCAATCGGCCGTTCAACGCAAGACCGACGCAAGGCCCTTCGATCTCGCGGCGCGGTTCCTGCAAAGCCTGCACGTACTGCGCGAGCAAGCCGAAGCGGCCCAGTACCGCGACGCCTTGCGGCGTCTCCGCGAGAACGCCCAAGCCGCGTAGTTCACGTGCGTGTTCGAACGGCTCCCGTTCGAATCCGGCGCCTCCGGTTTCTGTCGCGTAGTGCAGCAGCGCGCGGCTCACCGGATGCGCACTGCTGCCGCCAAGCCGCGCCGCGAGTTCGAGTACCTGCGCCGCGTCGGCACCAGGCGCCAGCAGCACGTCTTCGACCCGCAATTCGCCGTAGGTCAAGGTGCCGGTCTTGTCGATCACCAGCGAATCGATCTGTGCAAACTTGTCGAGAAACGCGGCGCTTCTGAACAGGATGCCATGACGCGCGCCGACTGCAATGCCGGCAATGGCCGTCGACGGCGCAGCGAGCACCAGCGCGCACGGACACGCCGCGACAATCACGGCCAGCATCGCCGATGCATTCGCCGAGACGAACCAGACGATCGCCGCGATCAACAGAACGAGGCACAAATAGCCGCCCATGTAGCGTTCGAGTATCTGCGTAATCGGCGGCTTGGCCTGTTCGGCGCGCTGCATCAACTCGATGATTCTGCCGAGCGTCGACTGCTTGCCCGCATGCGTGACTTCGATACGCAATGGGCCGTCGAGATTCATCGCGCCGCCGAATACGGTCGAGCCCGGCTCGACGTCGAGCGGCACCGACTCGCCGGTAATCGGCCCGTTGTCGACACTGGAATCGCCATGCTGAACCACACCGTCGGCAGGAATTCGCGCACCGGCGACGACTTCGATGTGGTCGCCCGCCCGCACCGCGTCGTACTGCACTTCTTCGATCGAGCCATCGGCTTTCACGCGCCGCACCTTGCCCGAGGTCAGCCTGCCGAGCGCCCGGATCGCCTCCTGCGAACCGAGCACGCTGCGCTCTTCGAGTGCATGTCCGAAGGTCATGACGATCGGCAACAACGCGGCCGTCGCCATGTCGCCCACCGCCCATGCCGCCAGCATGGCGAGCGCGATCAGGCGGTCCGTCACCCCGTGCAGACTCGGAGACTTCAGGCTGTGCCACGCGCCGGCGAACACCGGCCCGGCAACCACCAGCGAAGCGAGGCCCGCGAGGACCTGCGCAAGCGCTTCATCCGCCGGGTCGAAGTAGTGCCATGCCGTCGACAGAATCAGCAGTGCGCCGGCCAGCAATGCAAGCGCGACTTGCCGCGTCACGCCGCGTTGCTCGGCTGCCGATAAAACAATCGCGCGCCCCTGGGCGATGCCGTTCGCTTCGTCGGCGTGCGAGCCGTGCGAGTGAGCGTGGGCGTGCTCGCCTGTGTGCGTGGTGTGCTCGACTCCGGTGCTCATCGCGCATTTCCAGGCAGGATCAGATTCGATGTGTCGTGCGGTCCGACGGTCGTCACGCTGCCCGCTTTCGAGAGCACCGACTGAACGCGGTCCCGATACACGCGTGCGAGAAGCCCGGGATCGCTGTTGGTGCGAAGCGGTACTTCCAGTTGCTGAATGGTCATGGTTTTAGCCTGCGCGGTAGCGACACGTTCAACGGCGCTCGCCTCAGCATTCTGCACGATCCGGTCGGCATCCTGTTGCGCATCCTGGCGGGTCTTTTCAGCGGACGTGCGGGCCTCGGCCATGCTGCGCTCGGCCACCTGCAATGAGGTCAGCACCGAATTGAACGCGCCGACGGCGGCAGCCGGAAACGCCACTTCGACATCGACACGCGCGACTTCCACGCCGAGTCCCGCATGCTGCGCTTCGAGCTGGCGCAAGTGGCGTTCGATTTCCTGCGCGAGATCGCCGCGCAAACGCTCGCGCTTTATCGCGACCTGCTGATCCGCCGACAGCAACTCGGGACGCGCGACAAGAATCGCATCCAGATCGCGCTGCGCCACGACATCGACCGCCGAGGCGGACACGATCCGCTCGAGCGCCGCGGCGAGCCGGTCTTGTTGCAGGACATAGGCATAGGGATCGACAACCCGGTAGTACAACGTGGCGCGCAACTGCAACACGCCGTTGTCGCCGGTGAGCACGTAACCGGAGCCGGCTAACGCATCGGGCAATTGCGCAACGGGCGGCGTTGCGTCGGGGCCTCCTGCGTTGTCCGGCGTGACCGGTGGGTTGGGCGGGCCATCGTCCGGCCCGATCACGGCCCCGGTTCCGGCGGGTGCTTGCGCCGATGGCGCAGCTTCCCGCACCGCCATATCCGCAGCACGCGCACGCGGATCACGTTCGAGCGACTGGATGCGTTGCTCCAGAACCCGCGCGCTGCCGGGCACCAGCAAGGTCAACTCGAACGGGCGTGGCCAGGCAATCAACAATCCCGCGTCCTGGGTGCGCACGAACGAGCCGAACCGCAACACGACGGCGCGGCTATCCGGCGGAATCCGCCGGATGTTCGAGCCGGCCCATGCGCAGGCGGCGAGCACGACCAGCGCGGCGACAAACCAGAACGAGAGCCGTACCGCCTGGGCGCCCGGGCCGAGCGGCGGCAAGTCGGCGTCCGTGCTCATCGCGCAGGCCTGATTTTTTTCGACGTGGACGCTGCGCCGGCACCGGCCTGCGGCAACGACTCGGGGCCGAGTGCGGTGGGACCCTGCACCAAAGCCTGGAACGGCGCGGCATCGGTGCGCAGAATCAGATTCGTATTGCTGCCGACCACCGCGTCGAGGGTATCGAGCGAGCGCAGCATCGTGTAGAGCCGCGGATTGCCGGCATAGGTGGCGCCATAGATCCCGGCAGCGTCCTTGCGGGACTGCGCCTCGATCTGCGCCGCTTTCACATTCGCATCGGCAACGGCAAGCCGGGCATCGCGATCCGCATCCGAGCGGATCTGCGCGGCCTCGCGGTTGCCATCGGCCGTGCGCTGAGCGGCGACCGTCTCGCGCTCGGCGCTCATCCGGCTGACCGTGGCCGCGAGCGTCACGGCCGGCAGCGTCAGGCGCTCCAGTCCCACCTGCACGACATGCACGCCATAAGCCGAGTACAGCTGCGCGTCGATCTGGGCGCGCAATGCGTCTTCAAACGCTGAGATGCGGACCTTGGACGGGTCCGTGTTGACCAGCGACGCAAGGTCGAATCCCGCCGACGTGGTTTGCAACGACGAGCCCAGCAACGAGCGGATTTGCTGCGCGGCTTCGTCGGGCTGGTTGCCCACGGCCCGGACGAAACGGCGCACGTCGTTCGGGTCCGCCGCGACGCGCCACGCCACATACGCCTGCACGATGATCCGCAAGCCGTCTCGCGTACCGACGTCCTGCAAGCCGCTCGAGGTCGTATGCAGACGCAGGTCGACCGGCACCACCGCTTCGATCGGCGCAGGCAGACGCCACGCAAGGCCCGGTTCGAGCAGGACGCGCACGGGTTGGCCAAACCGCGTGATCACCGAGGCTTCGCCCGCGCGCACGGAGATGAAACTCGCCACCGCGAACGCCACGGCCACGCAGAGCAACGCAAGCAGCACCCGGCCATAGAACGGGCCGCCACGCGCGGCCTGCGCATCGCCGCCATCGTGATGATGATGGTGATGTCCATGACCGTGCCCGTGATCGTGGCCTTCCGCATGCGAATGGAACAAACTCATATCGTCACCTTAAAAACAGCTTCGCCGACATTGGGCGTGCTTCTCTGCGGAATGCCTGTACAGCGCTCGTACGACTCATGTGCCACACGTGTACGACGGGCCCGGACGTCAATTGCCATGAGCAATGCCGGTGAGATCGGCCGCGCTGAACGAGCGCAGGTCGATGGTTGCCCGGCCGTCGGCGCTCAGCCGGTCGTCGATCACCGTGATGCGCGCGTTCTGCAAGCCTTTCTGCAACTTGCTCAGGTAGTACTCGAAGGGGAAAGCCGGGCCGCCGAGCCGGTAGGCCACCGTGTCGGCTTCGAAGTCGATCTGCTGCACGCGCGCCGCCGCCATCGTGTCGGCTGCCCGCGCGCTCGCCTGGGTGACGCTTGCCTGGGCCTGTTGCTGCGCATTGCCAAGCAATCCCGCCGCAAAACCGTGCGCTTCGGCAACGCTCGCCTGCGCGCGAATCTGCGCGGCCTGCACGTCGTGGTAAGCCGCGGCCGCCCCCGTGGGAGGATGCACGCTTTCGATCACCACGGCCACCACTTCGATGCCGCTCGATAGCTGGTCGAGTTGCCGCTGAACCGCGCGGCGCACGCTCTCGGCCATGGCGGTCTGGCTCGTCTCGAGCAACGCCTGCAGCGTATGCGACGCGAGGTAATGCACCGCCTCGCGATTGGCGATCGAGCGCACCGTGCTCTCCGGATCGACCGACCGATAGAGTGCCGCGCGCGCCGCCGCGTCGCTCAAACCCTCGCGGTAGTCGAGCCGCACGTCGGCGTTGACGATCTGGAAGCTCTGCTGCTCGCCGGTGGCGCCCGCGATCACCTGGCTCGTGTCCCAGGGATGCGGGACGTCCCAGAGACGATTCATCTGCTCGGACGTCGGGCCGTCGGCGGGCGTGGATGGCGCCGCGACGCTGCTGTCGTCGGCGCCGCCCGACACGATGATCTGATGCACCGCGCCGTTGTCGACGAGGCGAGCCTTGCCGAACGGCCAGGGCATACCGAAGTGAAGGCCCGGCGGCCAAACCGCTACCGGCGCACCGAACCGTTCGTAGACCGCGCGCTGGGACGGGCCTAGCACGACGACGGAGGTCAATAGCCACGCACAGGCCACCATCGCCACGACGGTGACCGGCAACAGCCGTACAAAACTGCGCAGCACCCAGTTCTGACGCAGATCGATACCGTAGCGGTCGTGCAACTCGGCGCCGATCGACGAGAGCGATGAGCGGCGATAGCGCAACATTCCCGCGATGAGGCTCGACGGGATTCGCGCCGCGTTTCTGCCGGGGCGCGGTGCGAAGAACCACAGAAGCGTGGCGCGGATCATCATTTCGACGGCAATCGCAGCCGTGAACACCGCCGCGACATGCACCAGCCAATCGAGCGCCGTGTGCAGGTAGACAAGCCACGCCGCCGACAGCGCCGCAGCGAGCGCGCACACCACCAGGACGCGCAGCATGCCGGCGAGCGACGCCGACAGCGCAGCATGGGATTGCTCCGCATCCTGTGCGTAGAACCGTTCGGCGACGAGTGTGAGAAAGGCCAGCGTCAGCGCAGCGGCGCCGCTAACGATCACGAAGGACGACGACACCATCGCGTGAATGAGCGCGGCGGGCGGCAGGGGTTGCAAGGCAATCGCGGCGAGCGCCACGGACAGACAGTTGCCAATGACCACGCCCCACCGCTGCCAGTGGAAAGCGCTGATGGCGAGACGCAAGGGCGGCGCCTCGGCGTCTTGCCAAAGCAGTCGCCGGATGAAACTTACGCCCTGCTTCCAGCCCGATTCCTGTGCCGGATCACGCGGCGTGCGTGCCCACGACGACGGCCATATCGTGACAACGAACACGTTCAGGCACGCGCTCGCCAGAACCGCGCTCCAGCGCAGATCGACGGGTAGGGTTTTCAAAAGGCTCAGGATGCCGAGCAGGCCCGCAAGTCCCAGGGCCACCCATCCCGTCAACGAAGCTTCGCCACGTCCGGACGATAGCTCGCCCAGATCGCTTTCTTCGTCGGCATGCCGATCCGACATCAGTATTCCTTACGAACACGTTACAAACCGGGTGATGCACCACGTCCCCGACGGGTTATCGCGATACTCCGCGAGCCGCAATTTAGCGTGCCAGTATAGGAAACTCAAGGTTAGTCTGCGAATGACTCACCAGGCATAAACAACGGAAAGCGCCGATCGTCACGCGCCTCTGAGCGCGCGTATTGCATTCAGCAATCTGTCGATCTCAGGCTCAGTGGTCAGATAGCTGACCGACGCACGCGCAATCTGTTTAAGTCCTCTGGGCTCCATATCCAGCGGCGTGTAGCCCACACCGTTACTGCCGATCGTGATGCCCTGCGCCGCCAGTTTGCTCTGCACCGAGAGCGGCTCCAGACCCGCTACGTTGAATGCCACCAGCCCGGACTGTTCGCGACCCTGATCCAGCACCGTCACGCCGGGGATCTCCGCGAGTTGCACGCGCAAAGCCTGAGCAATGCTGTCGATGCGCGCGCGAATATTTTCAATGCCGATCTCCAACGCCTCTTCCAACGCATTGGCCACGCCGCAATGCAGGGCCAGCGACGATTCCGACAACTCCAGGCGCGCCGCGTCGTTGCGCAAGACGGGTTCGCCGTCGGTGCCAAGCGGCGCGGATCGCGTATCGACGAAGGCCGGCGTCAGGCGCGGCAGAAAATCCTCGCGCACGTACAGCAGACCAGTGCCTCTCGGGCCTCGCAACGCCTTGCGGCACACGCCGCTCAGAACGTCGCAACCCACCGCGGCGACGTCGATGGGAAGTTGCCCAAGCGCCTGCGCGGCATCGATGAAGTACGGGATGCGATGGCGGCGTGCGACCTGCCCGATCGCCGCGGCCGGATTGATCAGTCCGCCGTTCGCCGGCATCCAGGTCAGCGCGATCAGGCGCACACGATCATCGAGCATGGCCTCCAGCGCCTGCGGATCCACGGCGCCGCTGGAGTCGGACGGAATGACGTCGATCGTCGCCCCTGTGCGCTGTGCCGCAAGACGCATGGCGGCCAGATTGCCACCCCACTCATGACGCCCGACCAGAATCCGCTCGCCGGATCGCAAGGGCGCGAGTGCCGCGAATGCGGCACCCCAGCCGGCCGAGTTGCCTGTCGTCAGCGCAATCTCCGCGGGCCGGGCGTTCAGCAGGCGCGCAGCCAGCAGGCGCGCGCGCTCGCTTTGCTCACGTCCCGTTACCCCGGCTTCCATCGGCCCCGTCGTGGCTTCGAGCCACAGCTGGGCGCGTATCGCTTCCAGCGTGGCGGACGACGGCAGCGAGGCCCCCGCGTGATTGAAATGCGTGACGGTGTGAGCGCCGGGCGTGCGGGCGCGCAGCGCCTCCACGTCGGCAAGCGAGAGAGGAGATGGCATAGTTATTCCAATGACGGACGTTGGGCTCAAGCTGATGTAAGAGAGATCACGGCTTCGACTTCGATGGCCACACCGGCAGGCAGCGACGCGACGCCGACCGCACTGCGCGCATGGCGGCCGGCCGCGCCAAACACGTCGACCATCAGGTCGGATGCACCGTTGGCAACGGCGCTATGACGATTGAAGTCCGGCGTGCTGGCGATGAACACACCCAGGCGAACGACACGCGCCACGCGGTCCAGCCGGTCGCCTGTGGCGGCCGCAATCTGCGACAGGACGCCCAGTGCCGAGAGGCGCGCCGCCTCGATGCCTTGATCGTCCGTGAGCTCGTCGCCGAGGCGGCCCAGACAGGCCGGCTGGCCGCCCTTGCGTGATATCTGGCCGGATATAAAGAGAAGATTGCCTTCCTGCACGAACGGCACGTAATTGGCTGCGGGCGAGGCTGCGGCTTCAAGCGTCAGGCCGAGTTCGGCGACACGTGCGGAGATGGAAGAGGTCATATCAGGAGCATCCGATCGTAAGGGAGAACCCATCCTATGGGCCCCGCCCTGGTGTGACCAATCAATTTTTACACGCCATGCATGAGCGAAACTAATGCGTACCGACCAGCACGTCTTGCGCGGCGGTCTGCGTGATCCACGCGCGGAAAGCAGACGCGGCATCGCTCAATCCGCCCTTGGGGGTGACGAGCCACCAGCCGACGCGAGGTTCGTCCAGCACCGCGTCGGGCAATGCCTCCACCAGCGCCTTGCTCGCCAGTTGCTGGCCAATCAGCCGATGGCGGCCCATCGCGATGCCCTGCCCGGCGAGCGCCGCTTCCACGACGATGTTGTAGTCATGCAGTTGCACATGCTGCGCCCGGCTAAGGTCCACGCCGAACCGATTCGCCCAGAGCTCCCACTCGAAGGAATGCTTCGAATACGAGGCCAGAAGCGGAAAGCGCAGCAGATCCTGCGGCTTGCGCGGGCGGCTTCTGCCACTGACAAGGGACGGGATGCAAACCAGCGACAAACGCTCAGGCATCAGTTGCTGCGAACGTACGCCCGGCCAGCCGCCACGGCCGTAACGGATCGCCACGTCGACCTCGCCGCCCGACACGTCGGCCAATGCGATCTCGGGCCGCAACTGCAGATCGATACCGGCATGGGCGGCGGAGAAAGCATGCAAGCGCGGCGCCAGCCAGCGCGTTGCAAAAGAAGCCAGTATCCCGACCGTCAAGGTGGCCCGCTCGCCGGGATGAACGCGAACCTCACGGGTACCGGCGCGCAGCAGTTCGAAGGCCGCATGCACCTTCGCGTAGTATGCCAGGCCCTCCGGGGTCAGCTCGACGGCACGCGTGCGCCGCTCGAATAACGCAACGCCCAGGTCGGCTTCCAGTTTCTGGATCTGGTGACTGACAGCACCTTGTGTCACGAACAGTTCCTGTGCCGCATGACTGAAACTCAGACGCCTCGCGGCTGCTTCAAAAGCACGTAGCGACAGGAGCGGAGGTAATGAGCGGGCGGAATGCATCGGAGCTTGGCAATGGGCACGAAGAGTTTGCCATGCTACGCCACTTGGTATTGCCGCGTGCGCCTCAGACAAGCAGCGCGATGCGAATGCCGCGCGCGCTAGCGCAAGCCGGCCGCAATTTCGACGTTCGCGACCATCGCCATGAGCCGTGGCGCGATATCGTCGATCAAACGACGTCCCTGCGCCGACTGTGCCGGCACCGCGCAGTTGAACACCAGCGTCTCAGCGTCCACCTGCGCGCACAACGGCGCAGCGACGCCGTACGCGTTCTTCTGCATATCGCCGTACGAAAAGCACACGCCGGCTTCACGGTAGTCGCGCAGCGCCTGCTGCACCTGCGCCCCATAAAGTTGCCATTGCTCAGGCACGGCGACGCGTAGCCGGTTCAGCGCCACTTCACGCTCCTGCGGCGTCACCGCCGCCAGCCACGCCCGGCCCATCGCCATCCGCAGAATCGGACGCACCGCGCCGACGTCGGGCCGGGCAAGAATTCGCTCGTCGCCCGGACAGCATTCGATGTAGACCATATTCGACTGATCCCGCATGCCAAGCGACACCGACCCGCGAATCTGCAACGCAAGCTCGCGCATGAACGGCCGCGCGATCTGCCGGATGCGCATGCCGGCCAGCAGCGGATAGCCCATCGACAGCACACCGCCGCCGAGCCGATAGTTGCGCGCCACCTGGTCATGGCGCAGGTAGCCGAGCTCGGTCAAGGTGTAGGCAAGCCTCGACACCGTGGCCTTCGACAAACCCGTCCGCTCGACAAAATCCTTGTTGCCGAGTGCCGCTTCGCCGGGCCGGAAGCAGCGCAGAATTTCCAGACCGCGCGCGAGCGTGAAAGCGAATTGACGGTCGTCGTCGTCGGGAAACGAATCCATGGTCGGCCGCCCGGGAAATGGACCCGGCGAGGGTCGCGCTTCGTCGTCGGCGGCAGGCTGCAAGGCGAGCTGGCGTTCGACCGTTTCCACCATCGCCGCCAGACGCGGCGCGATCTCGTCGACAAGCATCCTGCCGGTCAGTTGCACCCGCGGCACGCCGCAATTGAAGACGAAAGTTTCTGAATCGATCGATTCGCGCAACGGTACGGCGACCGCATGGATTTCAGGCTCGAAATCGCCTTCGCCCAGCGCGAGGCCACACTTACCGAACGTGCGCAGCGCGCCCTTCAACCCGGCGTGATATGCGTCCCACTGCGCGGGGTCCCGGGTGCGAACCTGCTCGAGCACGAGAGCGCGTTGTGCGGGCTCGGCGCGGCCCAGCCACGCCCGGCCCATCGCGGAGGCAAGTATGGGCAGCGAAGCACCGGTATCCGGACGAAACGCCGGCGATTCATGACCGCGTGCAGTCTCGACATACACCATGTGCGAGCGATCGCGGATTCCGAGCGACACCGAACCGCGCGCCACATCGGCAAGCTCCCGCATCAGCGGCCGCGCCAGTTCGCGGATCCGCAGGCCCTGCAGAAACGGATAGCCGACCGACACCGCCGCCGAGCCCAGCCGATATTTGCGTGCGCTGTTGTCATAGCGCAGAAAGCCGAGCACGGCGAGCGTATACGTGAGCCGCGACACCGTGGCTTTCGACAGGCCCGTGCGCTCGGCAAAGTCCTTGTTGCTGAGAATTGCGTCGCCCACCTTGAAGCAGTTCAATAACGCGAGGCCGTGCGCGAGCGTGGTGGCAAACTGGGGATTGCGGAGTGGATTCGGTGCCATCGTTTATGCGAGGAAACGCTCGGGGCGTGCTTGCGCCAATTGGAGCACGTTCGCTAGCCGGCCTCCATCCGTGTTTAACATAGCGAAACCCTGGTACCGCCATCCTGCCAGATTGCTAGGCTGAGCCACCCCTACAGGTCTACGCGGAGTGGTCTCAATGCCTTTGTCATCCTGTCAGCAGGCGCTCGGCCCGCTGTTCAATCCCCAATCGATTGCCGTTGTCGGCGCCTCTTCGAATCCGGCCAAAATAGGTGGCCTGCCGGTGGAGTATCTGCTGACCCAGCGGTATCCCGGCGCAATCTATCCGGTCAACCCGAAACAGGATCGCATCCAGGGTCTGCAGTCTTACCCGACCCTGCGCGACGTCGGTGCGCCAATCGACATGGCCATCTGCGCGGTGCCCGCAGCAGGCGTTATGTCCGCAGTGGAAGATGCGGCGGCCGCCGGGGTCCGCTCGATCGTGATGTTTTCCTCAGGCTTCGCGGAAACCGGTGCAGCCGGCGTGCGCGCGCAGAACGAACTCCGCGCGCTCGTGAAGGACAGCGCGATCAGCTTGCTGGGACCGAATTGCCTCGGCTTCGTCAACAACCATCAAGGCGTGTACGCGACGTTCACCCCCGCGCTGAAAATCGCCGCGCCGCTGCGCGGCAACATCGGGCTGATCAGCCAGAGCGGCGCGTTCGGGATCTTTGCGTTGATGCTCGCGCAGCGTCGCGGTCTGGGTATCAGTCATTTCGTCTCCACGGGCAATGAAGCGGATATCGAACTCGCCGACGCGCTCGCGTGGCAAGCGCTCGACCCTGCCACCTCGGTGATCCTTTGCTACCTCGAAGGCGCGCGCGACGGCGAGAAACTGTGCGCCGCGCTCGAACTGGCTCGCGCGCAGCGCAAACCCGTGGTGATGTGCAAGGTTGGCCGCACCACGCAAGGCGCCGCAGCCGCGGCGTCGCACACCGCCTCGCTTGCCGGCTGCGATGAAATCTACGACGCCGTGCTGCGCCAGTACGGCGTGTACCGTGCGCAAGACATTCACGAACTGTTCGATATCGGCTATGCCTGTTCGGTCGCACCGCTGCCTGCGTCCGAGGCGCTTGGCATCGTGTCGCTTTCCGGCGGCGCCGGCGTATTGATGGTGGACGAAGCCGACCGGCTAGGGCTCTCCGTGCCCCCGCTGGCGCAAGCAGGACAGCAGGCGATTCTCCAGCGCGTGCCGTTCGCGTCCGCCGTCAATCCGGTCGATATCACCGGCCAGATACTCAACGAGCCCGCGTTGCTGGGCGACACCGTCGACACGATGCTGGAGCACGGCCAATACGGCGCGATCGTGTCGTTCCAGGCGGTCACCGGCATTTCGCCGCAACACAGACCGCTGGTCACCGAATTGTGGGCGCGCGTGCGCGCCGCTCACCCGGACCTGACTATCGCCGTCGTCTCGCTCTTCGACGAGCAGAACCGCAATTTTCTCGAGTCGCACCGCTGCCTGACGTTTGAGGAACCCGCTGCCGCCGTGCGGGCGATTGCCGCGCTACACGCATTTAGCCGGCATTTCGAGCGGCAGCGGACGCCGATTGCGTTGCCGGAACCCGTCGCCATCGAGCCTGCGCGTTTCGACGAAGCCGACGCGCTGCGCCTCCTGGCCGACGCCGGCATTCCGGTGGTTTCGAGCCGCGTGGCAAGAAGCGCCGACGAGGCCTCCGACGCAGCCACCCGGCTCGGATTTCCGGTCGTGCTCAAGGTGCTGTCAGCCGACATCGCACACAAATCGGATGTGGGCGGCGTCGCACTGCGGCTGGCCGATTCGCAGGCGGTTCGGGCCGCCTTTGCGCGTATCACGGAGAACGCCGCGCGCGCCGCGCCCAATGCGCATATCGAAGGCGTGCTGGTCGCGCCGATGATCCAGCACGGCGTGGAATGCATTCTAGGCGTGACACGCGATCCGGTATTCGGTCCGGTCGTCATGTTCGGACTGGGCGGGGTTCTCGTCGAAGTGCTCAGGGATGTCACGTTCAGGCAGGCGCCCTTCGACGTCGCGGAAGCGCATCGGATGATTCGCGAGATTCGCGCGTGGCCCGTGCTGGGTGGCGTGCGCGGTCAACCGCCGGTCGACGTCGACACACTCGCCGACACGCTGGCCGCGCTCTCGCGTTTCGCCGCGGCCAACGCCGGCAGCATCGAGTCGATCGACATCAATCCGTTCATCGCGCGGCCCAAAGGCCAGTTTTCGTGCGCCGTCGATGCGCTCGCAACAATCCGCTCAACGGAGAAAACATGTTCCCCATAAGCCCCCGATGGCGCGCATGGATCGTCGTCGCCCTGATGTTCCTGTTCATGCTGATCAATTTCGCCGACAAAGCCGTCATCGGTCTCGCGGCGGTGCCGATGATGCATGACCTTGGACTGACGCCGCAGCAACTGGGCCTTGTCGGCAGTAGTTTCTTTCTGCTGTTTTCAACGGCCGGTGTGCTGTTCGGTTTCGCGGCCAACCGCATCAAGGCAAAGTGGCTGCTGGCGGTGCTCGCGCTCGCGTGGGCGCTGGTGCAGTTTCCGCTCGTCGGCACGGTTTCGTTTCCCTTGTTGATCCTCTGCCGGATTCTGCTCGGCGCGGGCGAAGGACCGGCCTACCCGCTTGCGATTCACGCGACCTACAAATGGTTCGATAACAGCAAGCGCAGCATACCGAGCGCGATCGTCCTGCAAGGCGCCAACACCGGCATGCTGCTGGCCGGCCCGTGCCTGACCTATCTGATCATTCACTACGACTGGCATCGGGCGTTTCTCGTACTCGGCATTGCCGGATGTGTGTGGACCGTGCTGTGGCTGTTGCTGGGCGCCGAAGGTACGGTCGACGAAACGGCGGATGCGGCGGCTGCGCAGACCGCACAGCCGCCGGGCCAGCACATTCCCTACCGGCGGCTGATTGCCGATCCGACGCTGGCGGGCTGCATCCTGCTGACCTTTGTCGGCTATTCGGTGCTGTCGGTTGGATTCACCTGGTTTCCGGCCTACCTGCGGCTCGCGCTCGGTTATCCGGCGGCCGACGCCGGCTGGCTGTTCTCGCTGATTGTCAGCGCAGGCATTCCCGTCACGCTCGCCGCGTCGTTCCTTTCCCAGTGGCTTGGCGGCAGGGGCGTGAGTTCGCGCCTATCGCGCGGTGTCATGACGAGCGTGCCGGTCGCGCTCGCGGGCCTCGCCCTGTTCGGCACGACGCTTGCGCTCAGTCCCGCGCTCAAGGTGTTGTGTCTGAGCGCGACGAATGTGCTGAGCCAGTTGATCTTTTTCTTCGGTCCATTAATGATCGGCGAAGTCACGCCCATCAGACAGCGCGCCGCCTGGCTCGGCATCAATGCTTCGCTCGGTACGCTGGCGGGTCTCATCGCGCCGGCGTTGATGGGGCACTTCGTGAGCGACACACAGGGTATCGCGGAAGGCTTCAGGCATGGTTTCACCATGCTGGGCTGCATTCTGGTGCCGTGCGGCGTGCTCGGCATCTGGCTACTGGATCCCGAACGCTCGGTGCGCGCTTTGCAGCACTTCCACGCTCGCGCCGGCAGCATTCGCAACGACGTGGCCACGAGATCGTCCGCCAGCGAGGAGGCGGCTTGACGGAATAACGTTCAATCGGGAGCGCAGCCTGTCCACCGGCGGACAGGCTGCATTTCGGCTTACTGCTGCGCATCCTCGTCGATACGCTCAACCGGCGGAATCGTGTAGGCCTTCGACAGGATGGCCTCGCGCGGATGGTATAGGCGCAAGATGAGATAGAACCGGCCCGAGGGAGCCGGCAACCAGTTCGAGACCCCCTGCCGCGGTTGCGTGTGCTGGATCAGAATGTCGAGCGAACCGTCCGGGCCGTAGTGCAGGTCGCGCGTGCGATCGCCGATCGCATAGCGCCGGATCGGGTTATCCGCGAAACAGAAGTCGCTGCCGTAAATCGATACTGACCAGAAGGCATCCACCGGCGGCAAGCCTCCAGCAGGAAAGCGCAACACGTAGTCATGCGTGCCGTCGAATTGCTCGCCCTTGCTGTCGAAGTCGCCCAGCGCATAGAGCGCCTCCTCGCTCGCGAGCGCGCCGAGCCCTTTCATCGCAGTACAGGAGCGCGCCAGATAGTCCGTGCCCAATCGGCCACCCGCATAGTTGATCGACCATGGCCGCGCGCGACGGCTACGGGTATGGCCATCGACGATCTCGATACCCGCTGCCACCGCCCTTCGCAAAACCGCCACCTGTGTGTCGTTGGGCACCCTGGCGTCGAACGCCCGCTCCGTTGCAATACCGAGACGGGAAAACTGGGCGACGAGACCCATATCCACCGCAGGCGGCGGGTTGTCGGCCATCGCTCTTGCCAGGTTCGCGAAGAACGCCTCGCCTGACCCGCTCCAAGGCTGGTAGGCCGCGACCGCGCGCGGCAAGCGGGCCGGCGCCGTCGCGCGCAGCGTGAAACCGGCCTGGAAAGCACGCGCTGCCTCCATGTCTTCAACACCATCGATCAATACACGGCCGAGCACCCAGACGAGGTTCGTCGGACAGCGGATTTCGATCGAACCGGGCGGCAGCGAGCCGGACCAGTCGGGGCCGACGATGGCAAAGCTTGCCGCTGACGGCCCCATCACACGCGGACCGAGGTTATGGAAATTGTCGCTATACGCGTCGATGAACTCCATCACGAAGTAACGCCCGGTCGGTGCCGGCGTCGAAAACATGACGGGACCGTCAGCGAGATTCAGCCAGGCCATCGAGTAAAGCAGGTCATTGGCCGGTGTGACGACATCACGGTCTTCGTGGGTCCACGGCCGCGGGCAATGCGAGAACTGGTTGATCGGCGCACGCCCGTTGTTCTGCGGTTCGTCGACGGCGGTCATGAGCGCGCACGTACGCACGATTTCGACGAGCGGATAACCGTATATGAATGCCTGAACCCCTGCGACGTACGCCCATTCCTGCTGTGCATTGCCTATGGTCATTCGAGAAACTCCGTGAGGATCGGCTTGCATGCGAGCAGCACGTACGGGGAGGCGGGATGGCGGGATCCCCTTGCAAGCCTGAGGAGCGCAAAGTATAGGCAGCGGCCGGCGCGCGAGTGTTTAACATAGCGAAACCCTGGTACCGTTATCCGGCCGGCGCGGTAGGCTCGATCCCACTCCTTCCCGTCCATAACCGGAGCGGTATCCATGTCTGGCTTTGCAAGCGAAAACCTCACCGCACTCGCCCGCGACGCGGTGATCTATACCCTGCCACTATTCGAAATGGCGCGAACGCGCGCGGCGACCTGCCCCCGCCGCGACGACAACGGCGAGTTCGCCGGCGACAGTCCGGCTTCGACATTCGGCTGGGTCAATCAGCTGGTGCGCGGCCGTCAGTTGCTGGGCCCGCGAAACCGCGAAGTCGTGACGCCCAATAACGACACGCTTTACCTCAGCACGTGGCTGGACCTCGGCGACGAACCGCTGGTGCTGGAAGTACCCGACACGGCGGACCGCTACTACGTACTCGGTCTGCTGGACTTCTACACCAACCCGTTCGAATCCATTGGCACGCGCACAACGGGCAACGGCGCGCGGCGCTTTCTTCTCTATTACGGCGATGTGCCGCCGCTCGCCGACGACGATCTCGCAGCGATCGCCTGCCCAACGCGAGAGGTCTGGATGATCGGCCGCATCCTGGTCGACGGCATGGACGACCTGGCCGCCGCACATGCCCTGCAGGATCGCTTCGCCGTGAAGACGCTCAGCGGTCAACCCGCACAACGGCGTTTCGATGTCGGCATGGCGCGCGGGGCGGCGGCTGGCGATCCGCGTTTTTATGCAGCGGCGGTCAACGCCGCGCTCGCCCGCAATCCTCCGCCTGCCGCCGAATCCGCACTCGTCACCCGTTATGCCGCGGTCGGCATCGGCGCAAACATCGACGTATCGACGCTCCCGGCGCCCACACTCGCCGCGCTCGGCAGCGCGCTCGAGCAGGTGATCGGCGAACTGGGCGTGCCCCAGCCGTCGGCGCTCGGCGGCGGATGGTTCCTGCCGGTGGAAGTCCGCGCTTCGTTCGGCAACGACTATCTGAAGCGCGCACACGTCAGCCGCAACTACATCGGCGCACTCGGCATAGAGGAAGCGATGTACGTCACCGCCGACCGGGACAGCGAAGGACAACCGCTTGACGGACGCCACGCGTACGAACTGTCGTTTCCGCCTGACGGCCTGCCCCACTCGCAGGCATTCTGGTCGATCACGATGTATGACAAGGCATCGCGCATGCTGGTGGATAACGCGATCGAGCGATACTCGATCGGCGATCGCTCACCGCAGCTTCGCTACGATCAAGGCGGCCTGTCGCTGACCTTGTCGGCAACACCGCCGCTTGACCCTGCCGCGCTAGCCAACTGGCTCCCCGCGCCGGACGGGCTGTTCTACATCATGCTGCGCATCTACATACCGGGCGCGCTTCATCTCGACAGGAAGTTTCACTATCCGCCGATCCGCCGCGTTCCGGCCGACCGACCCTGAAAAACCGTCAGCTCATTTGCCCAACCCGTTGAACAGCCTGTTGACCGGCCCGTTGACCAGCCCGTTGACTAGCTAAGGCGCCGGAAAGTCCAGGCGCCTGCTGACCTTCACGCCGGCCGCCCATTCCAGCGCGGCCGCGCCGCCAAAATAAAAAAATCCAATATGCGGCGACGGATTCCCGCGGCTTGCTCCGTTAAAGAGACTGGAGCACAACGTTCGCGAATCACCCACATCCTGACAACACTGAAAGCTGGCACAGCCAACCAGCCGTCGTGAGGGCTCGGCCAACGTTATTGCCCCCTGTTTTCCGGCCCATGCGTTCGATTCCCTTACTATGACAACTCAAATACTGGTCGTTGACGACGATGTCGAACTCCTTGGTTCGCTGGCCGCCTTTCTCGGACGAGAAGGAATGGCGGTCTCCGTTTTGCACGAGGTGCGATCGCTTGGCGATCAGATCGAACGGAACCCGCCGGATCTGATTGTCCTCGACCAGATCATGCAAGGCGTAAACGGTCTAGCCGCACTAACCAAACTCCGCGCCGCGGGCAACACGGTCCCGGTGATTCTGGCCTCGGGGCCCGACGACATGGACCGGATCGTGGGACTCGAAATGGGCGCGGACGACTGTATCGGCAAGCCATTCAATCCGCGCGAACTGCTTGCGCGCATGCGAGCCGTATTGCGCCGACAAACCCAAGCCGCGCCGGGCACCGCGCGTGAGGAACACGCCGTGATCGGATTCGGCCCATTCACGCTGGATCTTCAACTGCGCACGCTGATCATGGAAAACAACCGGCTCACGCTGTCGGCCGGAGAATTCGCGCTACTAAAGGTCTTCGTCAGCAACCCTATGCGCACGCTGACCCGGGAGCGCCTGCTCGAGCTGCTGCATGGCCCGGAAGACGATCATACCGACCGCGGTATCGACGTCCAGGTGTGGCGGCTGCGCAGAATCCTCGAGAGCAACCCCTCCTCTCCGCGCTTCATCCAGACCGTGCGCAGTCACGGTTATGTGTTCGTGCCGGATGGCGCGCAGCAGTCCACGAGGCACTGATGCTTCGCTTGCCGCGACGATCGCAACGCTGAGCCTGGATGTGGACAAGGCCTTCAAGGCACTGCATTATCCTTGCTGGCGAGCAGCGCCGAACCAGAGAGGCGACAATGCCCAGGCACAACCCAGCGCTTCATCGCAACGAAAAAGTCCCCATGACACCGGGCCGCCGGCGGCTTCTCATCGCCGGCGCGATACTGCTGATAGCGGCGTTAGGCTGGGGACTCTCGGTGATCCTCGAACCCGCCTTCCGCCATACGATCGTCATCACCACCGGTGCGGACAACGGCATCTATCGCGGCTTTGCAGACCGCTATGCGCCCCTCCTGAAACGCGACGGCATCAAACTCGATATCCGCAGCTCGTCGGGTTCGAGCGAAAACTATCAGCGCCTGACGGACCCGAACAGCGAATACGAAGTAGGTTTTATCCAGTCCGGCACCACCCGCCCCAAGGACACCGATCACCTGCAGACAATCGCCGCGGTCTCCTATGAACCGATCTGGGTGTTCTACCGTGGCGAGCCCACCGTCAACCGGCTGGCGCAACTGCGTGGCAAGCGGATTTCGATCGGCGTTCCCGGCAGCGGCCTGCTGAACGTTTCGCAGGTATTGCTCGGATACAGCGGCGTCACACGGGACAATACAACGCTGCTCGAAATGGACGCGGCCCAATCCTATCAAGCGCTCGAAAACGGCCAGCTGGATGCGGCCTTCTTTATCGGCAGACCCGATGCGCCCATGCAGACAACGTTGCTGAACAGCGATCTCAAGCTGATGAGTTTTGCGCAGGCCGATGCGCTGGTGCAGAAATTCCCGTCGCTATCCAAGGTGATCTTTCCGCGCGCGTCGACCAGTGTGGTCAACGATCTGCCGCAGACCGACGTCACACTGCTCGCCGCCACCGCGTTGCTCGTCGCAAAAGACACGCTGCACCCCGCGCTGGTCTACCTGTTGCTGGACGCGGCCAAAACCGTCCACGGCGGCGAAGATTACTTCACGCGGCTTGGCGTGTTTCCCAATCTGAACACCGAAGAATTCCCTGTTTCTGAAGAGAGCGAGCGTTACTTCAAAACGGGGCGCCCTTTTCTCCAGCGCTACCTGCCGTTCTGGCTAGCCAGTTTTATCGAACGACGGTTGCTGATCCTGCTTCCCTTCATGGCGTTATTGCTCGGGTTGTTGCAGGCGTTGCCGCGCATGGCGGAAGCCCGCATCAAGAAACGCCTGGTGGTCTGGTATCGCGAGATCAAGGCGCTTGAAGATGAAATATGGAAAAACCGCCATCCCACCGCGGACCAGCTTGCGCAATGGCAGGATGAGATCGAGCATATCGATGCGAACGCCAACCAGATCAAGATGCCACAGCGTTATATCCACGACGTCTATGCACTCAAACAGGCGATTGGCGTAGTCCGGGACCGGATTGCCCGGGTCGCGCGGCAAGCATAGCTTAGGCCGCCGGCGCGGCAGCGTCGTCGACAATCGGCTGGCGAGCCATGAACCAGTAGAACAGCGCGGCACATCCGGCAATGATGCCGCCGGAGATGAACGCGAGCGCATAAGAACCCGTGCGATCGACGATGAAGCCCGCGACGACCGGCGAGAATGCCCCACCAAAGTAGCCGCCAAAATTCTGGATCGCGCTCACCGACGCGATCATCGACGACGGCGCGATATCCGCCGCGAGCGCCCACGCCGAGCCGACCACGGCGGCAATGAAGGCGAGGCCGACGGTGAACAGTGCGATGGTCACGCTGAATACGTGGGTGAACGGCAACGCGATCGCGCACGCCGCCGCGCCCACTGAACAGCAGGCAATCAATAGCCGCTTCGCATCGATCGCCGAGGCGAGATGGCGATCGACGATCTTCTTCGCCAGATAGCCCACCGCGATTTCACCCACGGCGCCCCCCGCCCACGGAATACCCGCGACCACGCCAAGCTGCGCGAACGAGATGTGGAAGCGGTCGAGCAGATAGAGCGGCAAAAACACGAGGAAAATGTTCCACAGCCAGATCGTGCAAAAGTAGCCGAGGATCATGCCCCACACGCTGCGGCGGCCGAACAGCGAACGCCATTTGAGCGAGGAGTTCGCCAGCGACCGTTCGTGACCACCGCCGCCGGCTTCGATGTAGGCCAGTTCGTCTTTCGACAGGCGCTTGCTGTCGACCGGATTGCGATACAGCAGCAGGAACAGCAGCGCGAACGCGATCCCGACGGCGCCGGTCACATGGAATAGCGAGCGCCAGCCGAACGCGACCATCAATGCAACCAGCATGGCGGGCGCGAGCGCCGGTCCCCACTTCGACGATGAATCCCATACGCCCGTCGCGAAGCCGCGCTCCTTGGCAGGAAACCACGCCGCTGTGATTTTCGCGGAGGTCGGCCAGCACGGCGCCTCCCCCACCGCGAGCAACGCACGCATCACCAGCAAACCGGAGATCGAACCCACCACGCCCGTCAGCCAGGTCGCGACACTCCACCAGATCATGCCGAGCGCATACGCACGCTTTGCGCCGAAACGGTCGATCACCCAGCCCGCGGGTAACTGCATGACCGCATAGGTCCACGCGAACACGCTGCCGAGCAGACCAATCTGCGTGCGTGTCAGCCCCAGTTCCTGAATCATGCCGGGTGCGGCGATCGAAAGACTGGCACGATCCATGTAGTTGATGATCCCGCCGATCAGCAGCCAGATCAGCACGTGCCAGCGGAAATTGAGGTGAGTGGACGGCGCCGCGGCGGCCGGTACCGGAATGATGGGTTTGTTCAAATCGTGTCTCCGTCCAGATGGCCTTATGCGGCCATTCATTGTCGCCAGTGGCATCTTTGAGCGCTACGCAGCACGATGCTCACGTGCATGCACTGTGTGGCCCTTATGTGATCCTTACGTGGCAATTAAGCGGCCACCGAGCGACCAGTGTACGGACCGGAACCCGTCGGCTCCAATGAGGAAACCGGATGGGCCGATAGCGTTTACGTTATCGGCCTCTCCATCAAGACGGTCGCAACAGCAGCTTCTGGACTCGCCAGTTCAGAAGCTCGGCCACAAACAGCACGTTCTCGGACGGACAAGCCATTTGATGAATCCAGCCAAACTGCTTCAGTTGCTTGCCGGATTGACCCAGCACGCCAAGCAGTTTCCCTTCGAGCGTCAGTTTGTAGATGCGTCCCGGAAACGCATCGGAACTGTAGAGCACCTGATTCGGGCCCGGCGAAATGCAGATCGCCCACGGCGAGCCAGGCGCAAACGTGCCCTCGGCTATGGCGGCTTCGTCCGGCACGTTGCCGATTGCCGGTTGAGCGCCAGGCGGCACCGGCACGTCGATTGTGAACTGCCGCTGGAAATTGCCTTCGCCGTCGAACACCTGAATGCGGCGGTTGCTGCGATCGGCAACATAGACGAGACCCTTCGCATCGACCGCGATGCTGTGTGGCGTATGAAACTGACCCGGACCCGTGCCACGATCGCCCCACGATTTGAGCCAGTTGCCGTCCTTGTCGACCTTCGCCACGCGGGAGTTGATGTATCCGTCGCTAATGTAGGTGTTGTCGGCGCTGTCCCACGCGACATCGGTAACCTGCCTGAAGCGTCCCGGCTCTGCCGGCAGCGGCGGATTCGGATGCTTGAGCGGACCGGTTGCCTCGTCCGCCGCCTCCTGCTTACGGCCGAACACCATGGCTACGCGTCCCTCCGGCGTGAACTTGATCACCATGTCGGAACCCTTGTCGGTCACCCAGATATTGTCGTGCCGGTCGACTTTGACCGTGTGCGCAAACGACCACGCGTACAGGTTGTGGCCGATTTCGCGGACGAAGCGGCCGTCCGGTGCGAACTCGAGAAGCTGGGCCGCAGCCGCGCCGTAGGCCGGCCCAATCGAGTTGCCGCGCGAGAGCACAAAAATATGTCCCTTCGAGTTGAAGCTGACGCCCGAACACTCGCCGAGATAAACATCGTTTGGGAGACGCAGCAGATTGGGAACCGACTCGTAAGCGATGCCCGGGACAGATTCCGCGTAGGCGAGACTGGGGAACAAAGCGAGCGCCGCAGCACTTTCGGCGGCCAGAGCGAGGAAGCGGCGACGGCTCAACACCGCGCCCGGAGAGTCACTGCAGCAAAGACAGGAGTACGACTGTTGATCGTTCATTGGCTTGTCTTCCTTTCGCTCGCCTTGCGGGACAGCGGCGTGGTCGGTTTTCGCGCCAAGGTATGCGGCATGTCCGGATAACAGGCGCACAAAGTCTTGCACGGCGAGGATACACCGGGAAGACGCACACGCAAATTCCCGCTGCCTATAAGACCACGCAGACCACACAGATCACGCGTACTATCCCGTCTGTCCGGATCGACGGCCGTACTCAACGGCGCAACCGCTATGCGCCACGCTTCACTCGAGGTGATATCCATGCTCAGGAATCTTTCGCAAGCCAGCTTCGCAACCGTCGCGATCGCCATGCTAGGCGCTTGTGCGATGCCGCCCGCCAGTCCGCCGAGTGCATCTCTCGATCCGCCTCAGGCCGAGCGCGTGATGACGCTCACTGCATCGGGCGTGCAGAACTATTCGTGCGAACTCGACGCGCAGGGTCATCTGGGATGGGTGTTCCGGAGCCCACAAGCCACGCTCTACGATGCAAGCGGTCACGCGGCGGTCCGGCATGGCGCGGGGCCGTCCTGGGAGGCGGAAGATGGCAGCCGGGTCGTAGGCCGCGTGCTCGCGCAGAAGCCCAGCGAAACACCGGCGAGCATTCCCCAGCTATTGCTCGAAACACATAGCACTGCCGGTAGCGGCACATTGTCAGCAGTACGATATGTGCAACGCGCGCATACCGTCGGCGGGTTAGCGCCCACGGCGCCGTGCTCGACGGAGCATGAATCCGGAAGCTCGCCCTATCTCGCGAACTACGTGTTCTACCGCTAGGCCGACCACGCTGCGCGCCGCACGCTTACTTCATGTTGGGCTGGTTCGGCGGCGGCAGCGCCGGATCGAGTTTCGCGGACTGTCTCACCAACTGCTCGGTCATCGCAGCCGCAACCGGATTCGAACCAGGACGATATGGATCGTTGCGGCTGAACTGGGGTTGAGGTTGAGGTTGAGATTGCGGCCGTGGCGGCGGCAATGCCGGATCGAGTTGCGCGGACTGTTTGACCAGCGCATCCGTCATTGCGGAAGCAATTGGATTCGAGCCGTCACGATTCAGGCTGTCACGCCGGGTTTCGGTTCGCGTCACCGGGACCGGGCGCGGCGCTACATAGGCATGCTGCGCGACCGGTTCACGTGGTCGCGTATCCGCTTTCGGTGGTGCCTGCACGACCTCTTTCGCCGGCGAGCCGGATTGCGTCACCACGGTTCCGCTCACAACCTGATTGGGATCGGTCGCTGGGGGGCTGGGCAGTGGTGCTGCGCCAACCACAGTTCCCGCTGTAGCATGAGCGTCATCCAGTTGGGGCGTAGCCTGGAAAGAAGTCGCGGCCAATTCCGCTGAATTGTCCCTGGGGACCTCGGTATCGGCCGCTGCGTGATCTCTTTCCTGCAACAGCAGGAAAGCGCCGAACGCCACTTCGATGAGCAGCACGCCGACTATCAATGATTTGCTTACATTCCTCATATTAACCAACGATTCGTTCAATCGGTGCGACAGGATTGATGACGGCCGCCCGCTCAAAGAACGCATCGGACGGCTGGTTCGCGGCTTGGGCCCGCGACGGGTTGATGTGGGGATGATTTGCGCGGCCCGCACACGTTGACGTGTCCAGCGGGAGGGGTCCGGCGGCTCACGCCACCAAACGGCACGGGACATGCTACGTATGCTAATGCGAAAAAACAATCCGTGCTGAGCGCAACAAGACCACGCGAACTAGTCCGCAATGCGCGAGCATTCTGCGTGCCCGATGCCAGCAGGGACCACAGCGCGATGTAGTGGAACATCCGGTCGGAGAAAGGTAATTTTCTCGTCCGGATCGGTCAGATTTTTGTCGGCAACGAGCTAGAGGCTCGTTACATTGACGGAAATGTGTTTGACCCTGCTTTCTGCGTCAGCAATCCGGGATGACTGCGAGTAGTTTGACCGGCGAGACCCAACCAATTACCGATCATCTTCTTCGGTTGCGCCTTAAATTGAGCGACGCTTCTCTTAGCATTTCTGCAAAGAGGGGCGCGGCGCGGGTTCAATCGCGTCCCTTCGGACAGAGTAGTCCAAGCTGGCTCGAAAAATAACGCGCAAACACCGCTGACCCGGTCGTTCGCAAACAGCAGACAGGAAGACCGCGCTCCCTCGCCGGTCCGTCAGATCGCCTCTCCTCCCGTTCCGGAAACAAGGCGCGCCGCCATGAAGTCGATCAGCGTGCGGATGCGGCGCGGAACCGGGCGGCCAGCGCTCCACACCAGGTGCACCGGAACCGGCTCGGGTTCGAACGCGTCCAGCACCGTCACCACCTGCGCCGCGTCGAGCAGTTTCTGCACCTGAAAGATCGGCGCCCGGCCGACACCCGCGCCTGCCGCAGCCGCGGCATTGCACGCAAGCGCGCTGGCGGAGCGGAACCGCCCCGTGACCTCGACAGCGCCACCGGCCCGATCGAACGCCCATGTCTCACGCTCGGCATGCTGGCGCAGGATGCAGTCGTGTGAGGCAAGATCGGACGGATGGACCGGGTAGCCGCGCGCGGCGAAATAGCCCGGCGTGCCGAACACCACCCGTCGCAACGTGCCCACCTGTTTCGCGCGTAAGTTCGAATCCGGCAGACGTCCGAGGCGAACCGCGAGATCGATACCGGTTTTCGCGAGGTCGAGATGCTGCTCGGCGAGCACGAGTTCGGCGCGGACAGACTCGTGAATCGCCAGAAACGTCGCAAGAATCGGCGAGACAAACTCAGCGCCGAATGCCGTTGGCGCGCCGACACGAATACTGCCGCGCAACTGTGTGGCCTGGTCGACGAGTTCGTCGCGCGCTGCGCTGATTTCTCCCAGTGCAGGCCGAATTCGCGCGGCGAATTTCAGGCACGCCGCAGTGGGCTCGACACGGCGCGTCGTACGGTGAAACAAGGTCGTGTTCAACTCGCGCTCGAGCGCCGCGATAGCACGGCTCACCGACTGCAGCGTTCGCCCCAGCGAGCGCGCCGCAGCCGTCAGGCTTCCTTCGTCGAGGATAGCCAGCAGCACTTCATATTCGTCTTTGTTCATGCCCGTCATTCTCTCGTTTTCCGGAAGAATCTCTGACGGCTCGCACCGCTAGCCGGGAGCCGCTCACCGCCTTACATTCTAGCCATGTCGATACCCGGCTGATTCCCAAGGAGGCGATGAATGATTCAACGAAACGAGAATGGCATGCCGATGAAATACAGCGACCGGTTCACCCTCGCCGATGCACGCCAGGTTGCGCGCGCAGCCGAAGAGGAAGCTCTGCGTCACGATTGGCCCATGGTGATTGCGGTGGTGGATAGCGGCGGACACCTGGTGCTTCAGCAGCGGCTCGATGGCGCGCAACTCGGCAGTTACGAGGTGGCAAGACAGAAAGCCGAAACGGCCGTGCGATTCCGGCGCCCGACGCGCGTTTTCGAAGACGCCCTCACGCAGGGCGGGCTCCATCTGCGTCTGCTCGGCATGACCAACCTCGTGCCGCTGGATGGAGGAATCCCGCTGATTCGCGATGGCGCCGTAGTCGGCGCGATAGGTGTGTCGGGCATGCGCTCCGACCAGGACGCACAGGTCGCCCAGGCCGGCGCCGATGCGCTGCCGGCAACGGAACCAGAATCGGAATCGCCGCGCGGCCGTTAAGGTTTGCCTTTGAGGGTGAACGGCGCCAGCAGAGACCGTACGTCGACCTGCTGACCCTGGAGCAGAAGCAGCCTCGCATGCAGCACCAGATTCTCGAGAACCAGCTTCGCGGTGCTCAGCAGATACAGCGCATGAATGTCGGAGATCGACATGTTGCCTGCTTCGACCAGGTGATGACGCTCGACCAGTGAACTCATGACAAGCCGCCTGAGTTCCTGCTCACCGAATGGGAGGTCTGCGAAGTCGATCGGGTCGTCGGCTTCCACTTCCCGCAGCAGTTCCACCAGCGTTTCCGTGCTTACGTCCATGTGCAGGCTCCACGTTGTCGTTAAGACCAGCATAGCCAAACAGAGTCACCAGCACTCACAGCCTACCGTGTCTGCCAGCGAGAGTCCACCGTGACCTGACCTGGATGCAGCAGTAGAATGCTCCGGACACGGAGGGTCATCCTATGGCAAGCATAACGAGCATCGACATTGAACAACTGCGCCCGCTGCAGGCAACGGTCGGCATGCTGGAAGTCGATGCAAAGCGAAAGCGCCTTCTGGCCATGGATGCAAAGTCTTTGAAAGCCTTCCTGAAGAGCGCACCGATCCCAACCGTCATTGGCAAGCGCAACAGGCACTATGTCATCGACCATCACCACCTCGCGCGGGCGCTATGGGACGGTGGCATCACGAAGGCGTTCGCCGAGGTGGTAGCGGACCTGTCGCAAC
The DNA here is from genome assembly GCF_009455635.1 of Paraburkholderia agricolaris. Taxonomy (NCBI): domain Bacteria; kingdom Pseudomonadati; phylum Pseudomonadota; class Betaproteobacteria; order Burkholderiales; family Burkholderiaceae; genus Paraburkholderia; species Paraburkholderia agricolaris. The sequence goes on along the minus strand of NZ_QPER01000002.1, from coordinate 513,224 downwards.
TGCCGGACGAGAAGTTCTGGGACACCGTGATTGCAAAACGCTGGGTGCATCCCGTCGATGAACGCGGCATTCTGCGAGCCATTTCCGCGATTCCCGACGAGATCTCCGCCCTTATCGACGACCCGTACCGCAGCCTCGCCGCGTTCGTGCGCGACGCCGGCGGCTATCTGAAAACGCCCGAACCCTTCGCCGAGTTCCAGTGGGCGGATTTTTATCGCACACGCATTCCGATGTGGACGAGCGAGTCGCAGTTCAACGCAGCGGTCGAGCAGTCTGTCCACCTGGCGTGGAGCCCCGACGCCCGAACGCTGCCGGGTTTCAGATCGCGTCGCGTGAAATAGCGCCGGGCTTACCCGCGCCGTTTCTTCTTCAACTCGATCGTTTCGAACAACTCATAGTTTTGCGTGGGTGTCTGGTCGGCACCCGGCGCGTGGTAGTAGTTCATCGTAATCGTCGTCTCGCCACCCGGTTGTCCCGGGTCGTGATCGAACACCGCGATGCCGTAGCCCGTGCCGGTGTCGCGTTGCGCCGACCAGATGGCATCTTCAACGGCGTCCGCGCCGGCACGCACAAACGTTCCCGCGGCCGTGCCCGCAACCGGACGATTAGGCCGCGTGAAAATTCGCGCCTGCGGCAAACCGGTACCGGCATCCACCCCGTAGACGTCGAGCGGTGCACTCGTGCCGCCGCCGCCGAGAATCAGGTGAATCGTGCCGTGACTCGTATCGAACGTCGACGCCCCCGACGACACCGCCGACATCACTGGCCGCGGCTGCAAGGTATCGACCACGCGCCCCGTGGCGATATCGGTGCCCTTGTTGTGATTGCAACCGCGCACGGGATAGCTGCGTTCGTAATCGTGGTCATGTCCGCACAGCACCAGATCGACGCCGTAGCGGTCGAACAGTGGCAACCACGCCTCGCGAATGCCCTTGTCGGAACCGTTGCCGGTCTTCGATGAACTCAGCGCGTCCTGATGCATCTGCACGACGATCCAGTCGACTTCGTGGTCTTCCGCCGCCCGGCGCAATGTCCTCTCGAGCCAGCGGGTTTGCTCGCCTTCGCTATAGCCACGCACATAGAGCGAGGTGCCCGGCTGAATCGGCGGATTGCCGGTGCTCGCCACCGGCACCAGCGGGCTCGGGCCGGCAACGAACGCGGCCGCATCCTGATAGACCACGTCGTCCGCATCGAGCGAAATGAAGAGCACCGAGCTCACGCGGAAGCTGTACCAGCGCCCCTGAAAGCGCGTGTGATTCTCCGGCAGCGTATAGCGCGACAGATACGAGGCGAGGCCTTGCTCGCCGTTGTTGAATTCGAGTTCGTGATTGCCCGGACAGGGCATCCACGGCCGGTTCGACGCCGAAGTCTGGCAGTTGTTGCCGAAATCGCGCCATACGTCCGGCTGATGCGTCGGGTTCAGATTGGCGTAGCAAAGATCGCCGTTGAGCAGGTGGAACAGCGGCTCGAATCGCTCGACGGCCTGAACCGCGAAACGGCTCTGCGGCGACGACAGGACCCAGCCGGTATTGGGCGTCGCGAGGTCGCCGTAGCTGGTCCAGCGGAACGGCGCACGGCCGCGCGGCGCGGTGTGAAAGCTTGCCGTAAAGGGTTGAGCCGCGTTGCTGTCGTTATCGGCGCTCACCTCGTACTGGTAGCCCGTATCGGGCTTCAGGCCGCGCAGACGCGCGTGATAGGTGAACACGACCTCGCCGTTGATGCCATCGGTATAGGTGCTCTGGACACCGTGCACCGTCTGCGCCGTCTCGCCCGCGCCGTTCAGACGCACCCGCGGGTTGACCGCCGGCGCCGGCGACGACCATGACACGGTCACCTCGCTCGTCGGGTCGTTGCCCCAGGTCAGGTGAATCTGCTCCGGCGTGCCGTCGGGCGCGCCGTTGGCGCCGCGCGCCGTCAACGCGAGCGTGCCCGCGGCCGTCGCGAAACTGGATGCGCCCGCCAACTTCAGAAACCCACGGCGCGAGACGATGCTGGCGCCCTGATCGGTCGGCAAGTCCTTGACGATTTTCTTGTTTGTCATGTCGGGTGTTGTTGTAGGGGGGGTGGAAGGTCGCCCATGCGGAAGCGGACGGCGGCCAGTTGGCGCACGGTGCGATGTTGGCCGCGCGTGCCGGGCCGTACCAGGGCACGACTGAAGTGACAGCGCATCCTAGTCGCGAAGCTATGACAGCCAGATGAAACGGCCATCCAGAACAAGGTGGCAAAAGCCTTCCAAGCGCGCAGAAAACCGGCACGGCGCCTCATCTTCAGGCATCGCGAGCGGCCTGCCGGACACGCCGAAATACCACGCCCGGCAGCCCGATTCATTAAGGGTCTGCATCCCCCACCCCTCCGGCGTGTAAACTGCTGACTTTTTTGACTCTGGTGGTATGGTGCAAGTCCCCCAGCGCACAGCTTTCAGCGGCCCGGCGCTCATACGTTTACTTGCCAGCCTGACGGACGTCGACGTTCCCGAATCCAGCCAGTCGCTGTCGGACCGGCTGAGCCAGTGGCTCGGCTGGACCGATGCGATCGCGTTGTCCTCGGCGTTAAACAACAACCCGCCGGCCGTCGGCGCCGGCGCGCGCGCCTTCGGCGACGCTGAGGAGAGCGAGTGCGCCCGCGCGCGCACGTCGTTGGCGAACGCCATCGTCGGCGATAGTGTGTTTGCCGCCGCGCGGCGTCGCGGTTCCGGGGCGCACGCGCCGGTACAAAGTGGCTCCGACGATGCGCCGGTCGACTACGCGGTGTTCCGGCAACGCTACCTCTCCATGCAGCAGACGATGGAAACGGGGGTCGGCAACCTGCGCGGCCGCCTGCGGGCCATGCTGGCCGCCAAAACGCCCGCCATGGCCCGGCTTGCGGTGGTGGATGCCGTGATGGAGCGCGCGCTCAGTGAGCGCGAGCGGAGCCTGCTGGCCGCCGTGCCGGGCTTACTCGCCGGGCACTTCCAGCGTTTGCGCGAAGCGGAGCAACACATGCTGGCCGACGCCGAAGCCCCGGCGGACGACGCAGCGGCCCCAGTGACCACTGCGGCCGCACCCGCCGTCACGCCCGGCACCTGGCTGGACACGTTCCGCAAGGATATGCAGAGCGTGTTGCTGGCCGAACTGGATGTTCGTTTACAACCGGTCGAAGGGTTGCTCGCAGCCCTTCGCACCCGCTAACTGGGACACTATGTCCAGATATCTCAATCTCGTTGTTTTTCTGGTAGGTCTGGCCGCGGTGTGCTGGATCGGTGGCGGCTACGTCGGCTCGAACGCCCTCGCCCTGGCTGTCACGATGTTGATCGGCGTTTGCTATCTGGCGGGCGCGCTCGAACTGCAGCGCTACGGCCAGGCCACGGCCACGCTGACGCATGCGGTCGCGGGCCTGTCCACGCCGCCGCCAAGCCTCGGCAGCTGGCTCGAACCGCTGCATCCCAGCCTGCGCAATGCAGTGCGCCTGCGCGTCGAGGGTGAGCGCGTGGCCATGCCGGGCCCGGCGCTGACGCCGTACCTGGTCGGCCTGCTCGTGTTGCTGGGCATGCTCGGCACGCTCCTCGGCATGGTCGCGACCCTGCGAGGCACCGGCATCGCGCTGGAAAGCGCGACGGACCTGCAAGCGATCCGCGATTCGCTCGCCGCGCCGGTCAAGGGCCTGGGCTTCGCGTTCGGCACCTCGATTGCGGGCGTGGCCACCTCCGCGATGCTGGGGCTGCTTTCGGCGCTGAGCCGGCGCGAGCGGATTCAGGCGGCGCAAATGCTCGACGTGAAAATCGCAACGACTTTGCGCATCTACTCGCAGAGCCATCAGCGCGAAGCAAGCTTCAAGCTGTTGCAGCAGCAGGCCGAGGTGATGCCGACCCTCGTCGACCGTCTGCAGGCGATGATGGCCGCCATCGAGCAGCAAAGCCACACATTGAACGAGCGGCAGATCGCCAGCCAGACCACTTTCCACGACAAGGCCGAGGCAGCCTATACACGCCTTGCCGCTTCTGTGGAGCAGTCGTTGAAGGAAAGCGTCGCCGAAAGCACCCGCGCCGCCAGCGCGGCGTTGCAGCCGGTCATGACGGCCACGATGGCCGGTCTCGCGCGCGAAAGCGCCGCGCTGCACGACACCGTTACGCACGCGGTGCAACGGCAACTGGACGGACTCTCGGCCGGGTTCGAGACCACCGCGAGCAACGTCACGGACATCTGGAACAAAGCCCTGGAGAAGCAGCAGCAATCGGGCGAGGCGCTCACCGAGCATCTGGGCGCGTCTCTCAATCGATTCACCGAGACCTTCGAGCAACGCTCGGCCGGCCTGCTGGATGGCATCTCCGCACGGCTCGACGCAACGGCCGGCAGCGTGACGGCGGCATGGAACGAAGCGCTGTCGCGGCAGGACCAGGTCAGCGAGAAGCTGGCGGACCGCAATCAGCAAGCGCTGGCGGCGGCCGCAGCGACCTTCGAGCAGCATTCGGCATCGCTCTTGCGCACGGTGGGGCAATCGCATACGGATTTGCAGACGGAATTGGCCTCGCGAGACCAGCAGCGTCTGGCGAACTGGACCGAGACGCTTGGGTCGATGGCGAAGTCTTTGAGCGAGGAATGGGAGCAGGCCGGTACGCGCACCGCGAGCCGGCAGCAGGAAATCTGCGACGTGCTCGCACAGACCGCACGCGACATCTCGGCCCAGACTCAGGCACACGCAAGCGGCACCATCGCCGAGATCGACCGGCTCGTACAAGCCGCGGCGCAAGCTCCAAAGGCTGCGGCGGATTTGCAGGCGGAACTCGCCGCGCGCGATCAACAGCGACTTGTGGCATGGACAGAAACGCTCGGTTCCATGGCCGCGACGTTGAGCCAGGAATGGGAGCAGGCCGGTACGCGCACCGCGAGCCGGCAGCAGGAAATCTGCGACGTGCTCGCACAGACCGCACGCGACATCTCGGCCCAGACTCAGGCACACGCAAGCAGCACCATCGCCGAGATCGACCGGCTCGTACAAGCCGCGGCGCAAGCTCCCAAGGCCGCAGCGGATTTGCAGGCGGAACTCGCCGCGCGAGATCAACAGCGACTGGCAGCCTGGACCGAGACGCTCGGTTCCATGGCCACGACATTGAGCCAGGAATGGGAGCAGGTCGGCGCGCGCACCGCGAGCCGGCAACAGGAAATCTGCGACACGCTGGAACAAACCGCGCGCGACATCTCGGCCCAGACCCAGGCGCACGCCAGCAGCACGATCGCCGAGATCGGCCAACTCGTGCAGGCCGCATCGGAAGCGCCCAAGGCCGCGGCGGAAGTCGTCGCCGAATTGCGTCAGAAGCTCTCCGACAGCATGGTGCGCGACACCGCGATGCTGGAAGAGCGCAGCCGCATGCTGGCAACGCTGGAAACCCTGCTCGATGCCGTGAACCACGCATCCACCGAACAGCGTTCGGCCGTCGACGCGCTGATCGCGACGTCGGCAGATCTGCTGGATCGCGTCGGCACCCGTTTCACCGACAAGGTCGAACTCGAAACCGGCAAGCTGGGCGCGATTGCCGCGCAGGTGACCGGCAGCGCCGTCGAAGTAGCGAGCCTCGGCGAAGCATTCGGCGCGGCCGTGCAGTTGTTCGGCGAATCGAACAGCACGCTGGTCGCGCATCTGCAACGTATCGAAGCGGCGCTCGACAAGTCCCTCGCGCGCAGTGACGAGCAGTTGGCCTATTACGTGGCGCAGGCGAGAGAAGTGATCGACCTGAGCATGATGTCGCAGAAGCAGATCGTCGAAGACCTGCGGCATCTCGCGGGCAAACGCGCGCCGGTTGGAGCTGAAACGGCATGAGCGAGGAAATCGACGGCGGCATGGAAACGGCGGCGCCCATCTGGCCCGTCTTCGGCGACCTGATGTCGGTGCTGCTGGGCGCCTTCGTGCTGATCCTGGTGAGCGTGATCGGCGTGCAACTGGAACTCTCGACCCGGCTGGAGCAGGAAGTCAAGCAGCGGCAAATGGAAACGCAGCGCCGCAAGACCCTGGAACAGGCACTGGCAGGACCGCTGGCTGCGGGCCGGGTAACGCTGGTCAACGGCCGCATCGGCATCAACGGCAACGTGCTGTTCGCGCTCAACTCCGATCAGTTGCAGCCCGAAGGCCGCGACGTGCTGAAGAGTCTGGCGGGGCCGTTGTCCGCCTACCTGCGGGCCAATGACCAGATCCTGATGGTGAGCGGCTTTACCGATGACCGGCAGGTGCGCGAGGCTAACCGGCGCTTTGCCGACAACTGGGAACTGTCGGCCCAGCGCGCGTTGACGGTGACCCGTGCGCTGATCGACGAGGGCGTGCCCTCCTCGGCCGTATTTGCAGCCGCGTTCGGCTCCCAGCAGCCCGTCAGCTCGAATGCCGACGACCAGGGCCGCGCCAAAAACCGGCGCGTGGAAATCGCACCGGTCCCGCGGCCTTCGAGCGCAACGGTGAAGCCTCGTGAGTAATGTGACTCGTGCGGACGGTAGCGCTAGCGATGTGACTGGCAGCGCCCGGGCCACGCTCGATGCATGGCGTGAGTGCGGCGCCGATCGGCTGAACCCGATCCGCTTTCATTTCATCGAGGCGCTGGAGCGACGGGCCGCCGCCCACTGCGGCGAGGCGCGGCGTCTGCTGGACGAGCGGCTGTCCGGATTGATCGCGGCCTATGCCGGGGATCTCGAACGCACGGCATCTAACGCGGCCGAGACTGCTGTCGACCCGGGCAGTGCGGCATCCTTCACTGAACCCGCGCTCGACACGCTGGCCGGCCTGGTCGGCTACATGTCGAACCCTACGCCGGCGGACGGCAACGGCCCGGCGGCGGCTAACGCCATGCCCCGGCGTTCCGCTTATCCGGAACTGGAGGTGCTCGATTACTTCAGGCAGACGTGGGCCAAGGTCCGGTCCGAGAAACAGTTGCGGCAGTCGCTCAAGAAAGCGCCGGATAACGCCGGGCCGCTCAATTCGAGCAGCCTCGTGCATCGGTCGCTCTCGTTGATGCGCGAACTGTCGCCGGGCTATCTCCAGCAGTTTCTGTCGTACGTAGACGCCCTATCGTGGATGGAGCAGATGAACGGCGGCAGCGCGTTGCCGGTGAAAGACGCGCCGCGCGCCACGACCGCGAAGAAGAGTGCGCGGAGCAAATCCCGTTAGCGCGGGATCAGATGCCGTTTCGCCCAGCGACTCCGTACCAGCTGACGGAGAACCGGCGGCGTCAGCAGCATCTACTCAGCCGTGCGCCAGGCCCTGATCCTGCGGTTCAGCGGCTCGGAATAAAGCCGGGCAATACCCGCACTCAATGCTGCCGACAGCACAAAAAATCCCGCCAATAGCAGCAGTTTTACGTCGCCAGTCACAACGCGCGGCGGCCACAGTGTTCGCATTGCGCCAAGCACGATGAGGTGGAAAAGATAAAGCTCGTAGCTGAGCCGCCCGAACCACTCGAAACCCAGCAGAACCCGGCCGACACCAACGGCAGGTGTGGCCGCCCGGCCAGACGCGCCCAACAACAACACAGCCGTTCCCAAGGCCATTCCCGTCACACCGAGGACATTGGTTTCCGCAATCGGCCCACCCAGATACAGGACCACCATGGCCGCCGCCACAACGCCTTGCAGGAGGGTTGCCGCGCGACCGTGCAACGTTATCCGTTTCGCGAGCAAAGCCGTGCAGCAGCCAATAGCGATGCCGTCGAACGAAGCGAAATAAGCGTACAGAAAACCGCCTTCATCCCCCTGATGGGTAAAGCGAGAAACCGGACCGATAACAATGATCGCAGCCCAGAAGATCAGCAGGCGCGCTTCACGCCGCAAGACGAGACAGAGGATCGGGAAGAACAGATAAAACACCTCTTCCACCGACAGCGACCACAGCACACCCAACGGGTAGTTGACCCACCCATGCATGCCGATGAGCACATTCATCCAGAAAGTCAGCGACGCCAGATTGACGAGCCAGAAAGAAACCGCTGTGCCGCCCGGCGCGTGATTCTGAAAGATGGCGACGCCCGCCAGCGCGAGCAGATTGACCGTGCCGAGCAGCAGCACGAGGCACGGGACAATGCGCGCAATACGCAATCGATAGAATGCCCGCGCGTTGATGCCGTCAAGCCCGGACCAACGACGCCCGGCATTCGACGTAATCAGATAACCCGAGATGACGAAGAACATCGTCACTCCATAGTTACCGTTTCGAGCAACCGCCCGCACCGCATCCCAGCCGAATACTTGCGCCAGAAACGTGTCGTTCAGACGGTACGCAATGTTGAAGTGATGGAACAGGACAAGCAGAATCGAGACGCCGCGGATCACGTCGATCCGGGCGTTGCGCCGGCCAATGCTCATCATGTCCGAGCCGCCGTCCACCTCACAAATACGGCGCCGACTTCTCGCAGGACAGCCTCGCGAGCGGGCATGCCAAGCGCGGGAGCATCGTAATAGGCTGCGATCAGAAGTGGAGCGCGTCCTGGTGGACGCACGATTGCATAGTCGTTGGTTTGTTCTTCCACGCTGGTTCCAGGTCGGTCAGCCGCTACCCAGTCCGGTGGCAACGCCGCGCGGAGCCGGTTCAGACCCGGCTTGCAGGCAGTCATCCACTTTTCAAGTTGCGTACGCGATTGAGGGCTCAGCACATTGCCCAAAAGAATCTTGCTCGCCGAGTTCGTGATCGATCGTGGCGTCGTGGTATCGAGCACGCCGCTGTATCGGTTCGACTCGGGCTCGTACCGATCGGAACGCGTCACGGTATCGCCGAGACCGCGAACGAATTGGGTCAGACCGGCGGGACCACCGGCGCTTCTCATCAACAGCACGGCCGCCGTGTTGTCGCTAACTTCGACGATAGCCTGGCACAACGCGCCGACCGGCATCGCACCTTCAGCGACATGCGCCTTCGTCACAGGAGACGTAAAGACAAGGTCCTTTTCGGTGTACCGCACAAGGCGGCCAGGATCGTCCTTGCCGGCATCCACGCGGGCCAGCACCTGCGCGGCGAGCAGTCCCTTGAAGGTGCTGCACATCAGAAAGCGTTCGTCGGCGCGATGAGCCAGGGTTCGGCCTGAACCGGTATCGATCGCGAACACACCGAGGCGTCCGCCATGGCGGCGTTCGACATCGGCTAGCGAAACCTCATTGGCGGCGCGTGCGGCCGTCGCGCCGAGACCGAGTAGTAGAGGCAATCCGAGCGTCAAGCTCCTGCGGGTTGCGGAAATGCTCACAGAATCGTTCCTTTTATTCGAATTTTGACTTCTTCTTCGGAATGCAACGGCTCAACCTTGTTTGTGGCTTTGGCGGTGCAATGCGCAATATCCGATTCGCCCAAAAAAAACGGGCCAGTCCCGCGAAGGACTGGCCCGCTTACCGCATTCAATCACGTCTGAGGATTCGTATCGTCGGTGGCTTGAGCATTGGCGGCGTCGTCCTGCTTCTCGCCGTCTTTCTTCTCGACCAACCCCTCCAATGCACCGGCACCTTCAAAGCCTGCTACCGCTGCAACACCTTTCGTTAGCAGACCTGCATCCGGATCGACTTTTTCTGCTGCTTCAACGGCTGCTACTGCGCCAGCGATCTTGCCTACTTCGTCCAAGAGTCCCATTTCGCCCTCCGCGAGAAAAAGTGAAATGCCATCCTCTCACGAACTCGACGCGTTGTCGCCAAATGTAAAATTGATTTACCAGTTAGCCCAGAAGTCGAAATGACATTGAAAGAAACGTCGAATCCACAGGCTTAAATCGGCTTCGTTACCGGCGCAGTGGCAGCCGGATCCGTAACGCTGATTTGCCCCGTTTCGACGTGACCCGCAATGCGCCTCAACCAGCCTGGATTGCCCGCAACAGTCAATTGAAAGTCATACCACTGGCTGCTGCAGGACAGGTCCCAATGCGCTTCCACACTCTTGCCCGCCGGCACCGTCACCGTGAGCGGCGCCTGACCATAGGCGACGTCGGCCGCGGTGACCGTGAGCGGGGTGCTCCCCGCGTTGGACAGCGTGACATAGACGTTGCCGTTGGCCACGTCGTAGCAGGTCACGACATCCGGCTTTGCGGCTGCATCCGCGGTCGACGAACCCGCGAAGCGCCGGAAGTATCCGTTCGGGCCGTAGACGTTCACCATGTAATTGCCATTCGTGTCGAACGCCCACGTATCGGACAATTGCTTGCCGGCTTCGACGGTGTAGCGACGCGGCATCGCGGTCGGATCACCCGTGTACACCCAGAAATGCGCGCCCTGCTTACCGGTGTTCGCGAACGTCAGCGCATAGCCTTGCGACTGCACCTGGCCGTTCACATGCAGCTCGTACGGCAACGCACGCGCGGGCCGCGTGCCGGGCTCCTGCGCCGTTACCAGCTGCTGCGCGGTACTGGCCGGCGCGGCCTGCGCCGTGGCGCGCGCGCATTGCAAATCGGCCTGTGCAACGTAGGTTTGGGTACTCGGCAGCGACGGCACGGTAGCGTCGGACTTCGAGAAGTCGAGCGCCGAAGACAGGTCGCCGCAAATCGCACGGCGCCATGGCGAGATGTTGGTTTCGATCACGCCGAAACGCTTCTCGATGAATTGCAGCACCGACGTGTGATCGAATACCTGCGAGCAGACGAAACCACCTTTCGACCACGGCGACACCACGGTCATCGGCACGCGCGGACCGAGACCGTACGGCAGATTGTCGGCGGTATAAGTGCCGGCTTGCGTCGCGGTCACAACGCTATGCCGTTCGAGCGAGATGTCCACGGTACTCATACCCGAACCCGGCAACGTGGGTGCTTGCGGCGGCACCACGTGATCGAAGAAACCGTCGTTCTCGTCATACATGATGAACAGAACCGTCTTGCTCCACACATCGGGGTTCGATGTCAGCGCATCGAGAATCGTCGAGATGTAATTGGCGCCGTAGAGCGGTGTGAATTTCGGATGTTCCGAATACGCAGCGGGCGGCAGCAGCCATGACACTTGCGGCAGCGCATTAGCCTGTACGTCGGCCTTCAACTGCGTCAACGTGCGTGTACTCATGCCGCGATTCTGCAGCGACGACCCCGCCGGTGCATTCACGAAGTTCTGGAACGAGGCCAGCATGTTCGTGCCGTAGTTGCCGCTGAAATTGTCGAAGCCGGTACCTTGCTGGTAGATCTGCCACGAGATGCCGGCCGTCTCGAGCCGCTCGGGATAGGTGGTCCAGTTGAAGGGCTGCAGCTTGATCGTGTCGAACTGGTTGTCGATGAAATCGGTGTTGTCGAGCAGCGGGCCGCCACCGGTGGCGAGCGGGTCGACCATCCCCGTCATCAGATACATGCGGTTCGGGTGTGTGTTGCCAGGGATCGAACAGAAGTAGTTGTCGCACACGGTGAAGGCATCCGCGAGCGCGTAATGGAACGGAATGTCCTCACGCACGTGATAGCCCATCGTCATATTGCTCTTCTGCACAGCCCATTTGTCGGCGCGGCCGCTGTCGATCGCACCGTGCGTGGTGGCCCACGTATGCGGCAGGCCGCCGATACATTGCGCGTTGACGTTCGGATTGGTCGTGTCGTAGCGGAACGGCGCGATCACCTTCGTCTGATCCTCCTGACGCGGTTGGAACCACGCCGGCTGGCCATTCGGCAGCGTCACGGGAAAGCGGTCGTTATACCCGCGCACGCCGCTCAGGTGACCGAGATAGTGATCGAACGAGCGGTTCTCCTGCATGAAGACAACAATGTGCTGCACGTCCTGAATCGTCCCCGTCACCGAAGCCGGCTCGATTGCGAGCGCTTTGCGAATCGATTCGGGAAACAGGGTAGTGGCGGCTGTCGCGCCCGCCAGTCCGGCGGACAGCTTCAGAAAATCTCGGCGCGTTTTGGTGACCATGCGATGGACCTAGTTTGAATTCCGGGCTCAGGAGGCGGGCGGGACGAAACCCGGCGGGCAACTCATGCGCGCATTGGCGAGCGTGGCGTTGCCGCATGCTGACTTCGCCGATGCAGCGGGCGTCGACGCAGGCGACGACAGGCCGTCGCCGCACGCGCCAAGAAGCGTTGTCACGGCAATCGCACCGACGAGCGCAAGAAGCCGGAATGCCGAAGTCGGCATGAGTGTCTCCATGGAAATGAATGACGGACGCGAGCGCGCGTCGGCAACCGCCGCGCTCATGCGCCAGCAGTGCCGAGAAGATAATTACGCTTTATTACATGCGAGTGTCGTGGTGAAAAACAGGCGAACTACGGATAACCGTTAGCGCCCCGGCGGCTGAGGATTATTCGCCGGATTGGTATCGAACCGGGCGACGTTCTTAATGCCTTCATCACTGACGAGTGCCAGCAATTCAGCTTCCATCACGTCGGCGATTTCTTTGCCGTATATCTCCTCGCCATTTACATAGAGTGTGAACGACTGCAAGTACTTTGCTTGCTTCTCCGGGTTCTCGATTGTCTGCCGGGTCCATTGATAAAGCGGATAGTTTTCCGTTCCCTGCTTTTCCGCTTCGCTCACGTAATCCGCGAAGGCGTCGAACTGACACTTCAAGCTCGCGTGGTGCCGGCGTAGCACTTCATGAAGCGCGGCATGCGAAACGCCCTGCGGGTTGGCGCGCAGATCGGCGGCAAGTTTGGGCGTGACGGTGATTCTTAGCTGGAATTGCCAGGTGAGTGCCATGTCGACCTCGGTATCGCGCCAGCAGCATGCGCTAGTGGAAATAAGCCGGCGCTATTGGCCGTCATGCAATGGCGACTATAGACCGGTTAATTCTGAATCGACTCGCCAATGGTTCTCGCGCGATTTAATTACGATCTGCTTTCAAATCAAAAGAGAATCAATCTTCAGTCAATTTCTCTGCGGACTTGCCGATAACACGTGAACCCGCCTTCGCATAAGCGCCGAGGCGGGCGGCCACCTCATTCAGACCATAACCAAAGAGGCATTTAGAAGCCCATGTTTGCTTTGCGAAGGATTCTCCTCGTCATTCCGATTGCCACGCTCGCCGCGTGCTCGGTTGTCGCGCCGCCCTATTCGGCTTCCGTCGACAATATCCAGACACTCAAGAACGCATCGCCTCTGGCAACGCGTCTCGGCACGTTCACCAACGATAAAGCCGACGGCGATCATTCGTCCGTGCAACTGCGTGCGAACCGTATGACTTCGCCGGTTGGCGATTCGTTTGCCCAATATCTTTCCGGCGCCTTACAGCAGGAACTGGCCATCGCCCGCGCGTTGTCGCCCGATGCCAAGGTCGAACTGAGCGGCGTGCTGCTGAAGAATAACGTCGACGCCAACATCGGCACGGCCACCGGCACGATCTCCGCTCGCTTCATCGTCAAGCGCGGCGATGAAGTGCGATACGACAGCGTGAAAACCGCAACGACGCAATGGGACTCGTCATTCGCAGCTGCGATCGCGATTCCGCGGGCGACCCAGGAATATCCGCTGATCGTCCAGAAACTGCTCGCGTCGCTCTACGCGGATCCCGCGTTCATGCAAGCCATCCAGTAACCCTCCATTTCTCACAGACCAGAAATCATCATGAAACTGATGCACCTTATTCGCAGTATCGCGGTCACTGGCGCAATCGCGTCGCTCGCAGGTTGCGCACACGACATCACCATCTCCGGCGACCCGGCTGCACTTACGGCGGCCACCACCACCGCGGCAACGGCCACGCCACAGGCGACGGCACCGGCGAGCGCGCAAACGCCGCCGATCAACAAGACGGTCGGGCTTGTGATTACCGACGAACTGCGCACCAAGGAAGTCGTTACGCCGGGCGGCGGTGGCGACAAGGTGGCCTACAAACCGTATCGCGATCTGGAACTGCCGATCTATGTCGAACTGAGCCAGGTGTTCAGCAATGTCGTGAAGCTGAATACCGCGCCGGATCAGGCAACGGTTCAATCAAAAAATCTGAGCTACGTGGTCACGCCGACCATCTCGACGACGTCCTCGTCGCCGAGCCTTCTGACCTGGCCGCCGACCGATTTTTCGGTGACGCTCGTGTGTACCGTGACCGATCCGAGCGGCAAGCTCGTGACGAAAAAGGAAGTGACAGGTAACGGTCACGCGGAGTTTAGCGAATTCAAACGCAATTTCGGTCTCGCCGCGCAACGCGCGACGACTGACGCCGTGCAGAAGCTGCAAGCCGCCATGCAGGACACGCCGGAACTGCGTCAGTAACAGCAGCCCGCGACGGCCAGCGCCCGCTGCGTTCAGCGGGCGCATCGTTTCGTTCAGTCGCGCGAGAACGACTCGCGGCGCACAGTACTCGACGATCTTCAATCCTTCAAAGCGACGCATCGATCAACGGCATCGCTCGCGTTAGCCGGTAACACCCCGGCACCTCTGCTTCAGGCTGCTTTCAGGCCAGCAGCCCATCAGCACACTGCTCCCGGTCCAGCAGCAGAAAACATCTTCCCTGACGTGTAGATCGGCAAGACGGCGCGCTCGTCCCGATGGCATGGCTCGTGCTTTTCAGTTCATACGTAGAGGAGCCTAACCGCTCAGTCTTATTCCACTTATCGACTCAAGAGCAGGCGCATGACAGCACACAACCAGCGTGAAGCATTGCCACTTTCATACGGCGCCGACTACGAACAGTTGCTCGCCAGATTCAAGCCGATCTTCAACCGGATCGCGGAAGGTGCGCTCGAACGCGAGCGCACGCGTGCGCTTCCCTATGAGCCGATTGTCTGGTTGAAGGAAGCCGGCTTCGGCGCCGTCAGAGTGCCGCGCGAATACGGCGGCGCGGGGGCATCGCTTGCGCAACTCGTACAGTTGCTGATCGAGCTGGCCGAGGCCGACTCCAGCTTGCCGCAAGCGTTGCGCGGCCACTTCGCGTTCGTTGAAGACCGGATCAACGCAGCGCCCGGCGCGGCACGGGAAAAATGGCTGCAGCGCTTCGTGACAGGCGAGATCGTCGGCAATGCGTGGACCGAAGTCGGCGCGGTCAAGATAGGCGATGTGATCACGCGGGTATCGCGCCACGACAACCAGTGGGTCGTCAACGGAACAAAGTACTACAGCACAGGCAGTATCTTTGCCGACTGGATCGACGTCTACGCGCAGCGCGACGATAACGGCGCCGATGTGATCGCAGCGGTGAGCACGCACCAGCCGGGCGTCAGACAAAGCGACGACTGGGATGGTTTCGGCCAGCGCACCACCGGAAGCGGGACGTCTGTATTCGAGAACGCCGTGGTCGACGCCGAGAACATCATCGATTTCTCCACGCGCTTCAAGTACCAGACGGCGTTCTATCAACTCGTGCTGATAGCCGTGATCGCGGGAACGGGTCGCGCCGCATTGCGCGATATCTCGCACGAAGTACGCAAACGCACCCGGGTTTATAGCCACGGCAACGCGCCGCGCGTCAGCGAAGACGCCCAGGTGCAACAGGTGGTCGGGCAAATAGCGGCACGCGTGTATGCGGCGGAGGCCACTGCCGTGCGCGCCGCCGAGCCCGCGCAACGCGCGTACGAAACGCGCTTCGGCACGGACCGCGATGCCGAACAGGCCGCCAACGTGGCAGCCGAAATCGAATCGGCCAAAGCACAAGTGGCCGTGGCCAGTTTGATTCTGCAGGCCACCACCGATCTGTTCAATGCGCTCGGGGCGTCAGGCGTGAGCGAAAACAAACTACTGGACCGCCACTGGCGAAACGCGCGTACCGCTGCGTCGCATAATCCGCTGATCTACAAGGAGCGGATCGTGGGCGACTGGGAAATCAACGGCACCCAGCCGCCCTTCGTCTGGCAGATCGGCAACAGCAGATCCGCCACGTAGATCGTGGCACGTGAGCCTACTTCTGCGCGGAAATCTGTTTGGCCCGAATCAGGCGCGCCCGCAGTACATTGCGACTAATGCCCAGCAGGCGCGCCGCCTGAATCTGATTCCGGTAGCAGAACTCGAACGCCACGCGCATCACCGTGTCTTCGATCTGCTCGAACAGGTTGCCTTCCGCCTGATCGAAGAGATGACGCAACGCCCCCTCCAGTTCTTCGATCGGTGTCGACGCAACCGGGTCGGCGCTCGCGCGTCGCGCGGCGTGAATCCCGAACGACGACATCTGCAGATCGCCCTCGCCTAGCGAATCGCTGCGGCACACCAGCAACGCATAGTGAATGACGTTCTCGAGTTCGCGAATGTTGCCGGGCCAGCTATGCTCCAGCAGTTTTCGCTCCGCGCGCGGCTCGATGCCGACCGGGCCGTAACCCAGCCGGCTTCGATACTCGTCAATAAAATAGCGGGCCAGCGGCAATATATCGCCGGGCCGATCGCGCAGCGTGGGCACGGCCAGATGCACGACGTTCAGGCGATAAAACAGATCCTCGCGGAAATGGCCCGCCGCCACCGCATCCTGAAGGTGCACGTTGGTGGCCGCCAGCACGCGCACGTCGATCGGAATGCTCCTGCGCGAACCGAGCCGCACAATCTCGCGCTCCTGTAGTACGCGCAGCAGCTTGACCTGCATCGACAGCGGCAGATCGCCTATCTCGTCCAGAAACAGCGTCCCGCCATTGGCCGCTTCAAACCAGCCGGGTTTGGCGCAGAACGCGCCGGTGAACGCGCCTTTCTCGTGGCCGAACAACTCGCTCTCCACCAGCGACTCGGAGAATGCTCCGCAATTGACCGCCACAAACGGACCGTCCTTGCGAGCACTCAGGTTATGCACATGACGTGCAACCAGTTCCTTGCCGGTGCCGGTCTCGCCGATCACAAGCACGTTCGCCTCGCTCGGCGCGACCATGCGAATGCGTTCGAGCAAAGCCACCGATTGCGGGTCCGAGAAGATCTGGGCGGTGGCGCGAATGGAGGTGGTCAGCGCGCGCTTGTCGGGCATCGTCAACAAAGGCGGGGCTTCCGCTCGCGCGATAGCTGCCCGGTCCGGTAACACGTGATCGAGTGAATAGTTCATGAGTAGAAGCTCGGCGTCGGATATCGTTGCGTCAGCGCCCATTCACCGATTTCCCGGAGCTTATAGGCGAGTGGATCGTGAAGCGTATGAGTGCGCAGATTTCGCCAGTGACGGTCCAGCCTCAGCGCGCCATGCGTCGCACGCGCGCCCGCCACATCGAACATACGGGTGCAGATGGTGAGCCCGATTTCCGTGGCAGCCACTTTGGCCGTTGCGACCGCCAACGCCACTTCGCCGCGCTCGGCGTCGGTCAACGCATCCCCACGGGCCCAGGCCGCGTCGAATCGATCAGCCGCGCGGTCGGTCAGGAGCCGCGCCGCTTCGAGCCCCGCCCAGAACTCGCCGTACTGGCCCAGGATATAAGGATCCGCCGCGGTGGTTTGCACGCCGGACGTGTGCCACGGCCGCGCTTCATGAAGCGTGTAATGGCGGGCGTCGTTAAACGCGCTTTCACCGATGCTCAGATAGACATTCGTCAGGATGAGCTGAGCGAGCAAAGGACGCAGACAGGCAAAAGGCGTCGACAACGGCCCGGGGTCGGTCAGAATCTCGTGACTCTCCACCCGCACCTTTTCCAGCGTCACCGTGCCACTGTCCGTTTGCCGCTGGCCGATATTGTTCCAATCCTCGGCGACGGAGATGCCGGTGCGCCCGGTCGGTATCGCCGCGATCAGCAACGCGCCGGTGCCGGCGTCTCGCGCGGAGGCAATCAGCATTTCGGAATCGAGCGCGCCGGAACAAAAGCTCTTCTGCCCGCTGAATTCCCGCCAATCCGCGTGCGAGTGACTCACGGCTCGCTCATCGAGCGGGTTTAACGCATTGCCCCAGAACCATTGGCGCCGGGCAGTCTGCTCGAACCAGGCACGCCACTGCGCCGGCGAGCCGAACAGACGCACGGTCGCGAGCATCAGATGGTGAAAGCCAAATACATGGCCGAGCGAACTGTCGGCTCGACCGAGCGTGCGCACCACATCCAGCGTCTGCCGCCAGTTGGCCCCGAGGCCGCCGTGCGCCTCGGGAATGCTCATCGACAGCAGACCGCTGGCGCGTAATGCGTCCCGCTCGGCCTTCGGCGTACCGCCCCGCGCGTCGCGTTCGGCGGCGGTTATCGCAAACGTGGCCGCGAGCCGCTGCGCGGTCTGCAAAGGTGTTTCAGTTAGCGATGCACGCTCCGCGTCGAGTAGCACGGAAGCCGGTGCGTCCGGCAGTACGTAGGTCGAATTCATATGAACAAGGGCACTCACACCGCTTGGCGCGGACGTGGACCGTCATCTGACGGCTGACGGGTGGTGAACGGCATCGATCATGCGTTGCTTCCTGAGAGACGTATTCTGACCACCTCCCGCAAATTCCGATGCATTTTGTTGTGGTAACCAAAGTCGAATTGCTGCTTACGCAGCAGCATCGTTATGGATGCTGCCTCTGCATCAGCATGCTGCTGTTAAGCGCCTCCCCCGCAGCAGACCTGTCGGAATACTGAAAGCCCGCACATCACGGCCGGATCAAGGAACTGCTTCTCCAGCAGCAAGGCTGAGGCCATCTTGCTTCGCCAGCTTCATACGTCAGCCTGCAATGGTTCCATGCCACCGCGATATGCGCGGCCGCAAAACCCGCAAACGGTTATGCCATTTGACTCAGCGTGCGATCGGCGTCGATCCTGATTTTCAATCCTCGTCCGTCTGGTCCGCAAAAAACCTGGATGGCACGGTATTCGCTAAATAAGCTGCACTCCCGATTAATTTTCATTCGCCTGAAAGGATCGTTCGAATGGGTAACAGATTGAAAGTGGTCGCCGTCTCCGGCGGATTGCAACGACCATCGCGCACTCTCGTCGTGGTCGAACGCCTGCTTGCCGCGCTCGGCGACGCGCTGCCGATCGATACGCATCTCGTCGAACTGGGACAGATCGCCACGCGCCTCGCCGGCGCGGTTCATCGCTCGCAGGTTCCCGGCGATGTGGAAGCGCACATCGCAGCCGTTGAATCCGCGGACCTGCTGGTGGTGGCGAGCCCGGTTTATCGAGCGTCGTACACAGGACTCTTCAAGCATCTGTTCGATCTCGTGCATCACGAAACGCTGTTCGACGTACCGGTTCTGCTCGCCGCGACCGGCGGCAGCGATCGTCATGCGCTGGTTATCGATCATCAACTCCGTCCATTGTTCAGCTTCTTTCAGGCTCGCACGCTGCCGATCGGCGTGTACGCGTCCGAGGCGGATTTCAGCGACTACGCGATCTCGAACCCCGTCCTGGAAGAGCGCATTGCGCTGGCGGTAGCACGCGCGCTCCCGTGGCTGCATGCCGGACGCGTGCCCGCTTCTTTCCCGCAAACCGCCACGCTGCTTGCATAGATCCCAACATCCAATCATCAGGAACATCATGAGCCAGAACCTCTCTCACGACGACACCGTCAAGTTCGCCTACTGGGTACCCAACGTCAGCGGCGGTTTGGTCGTCAGCACGATCGAGCAGCGCACCGACTGGAGTCTCGAGTACAACCAGAAGCTCGCACAAACCGCGGAGCAGGCGGGTTTCGAATACGCGTTGAGCCAGATCCGCTTCACCGCCGGATACGGCGCGGAATATCAGCACGAATCAGTTTCGTTCAGTCAGGCGCTGTTGCACGCGACCACCAAACTCAAAGTGCTGGCTGCGATTCTGCCGGGTCCATGGCACCCCGCTGTGGTCGCCAAACAACTGGCGACCATCGACCATATTTCGAACGGCCGCATTGCGATCAACGTGGTGAGCGGCTGGTTCAAAGGCGAGTTCACCGCGATCGGCGAGCCGTGGCTTGAGCACGACGAACGCTATCGCCGTTCGAACGAGTTTATTCAGGCACTCAAGGGTATCTGGACGCAGGACAACTTCACCTTCAAAGGGGATTTCTACCGCTTCAACGATTACACGCTGAGCCCCAAGCCCGTACAGAAACCGCATCCGGAGATCTTCCAGGGCGGCAGTTCACGCGCCGCGCGCGACAACGCCGCCAGTGTCTCCGACTGGTACTTCACCAACGGCAATACGCCGGAGAACCTAAAGGCGCAGATCGACGATATTCAGGCGAAGGCGGCAAAGAACAATCACAAGGTGCGTATCGGTGTGAACGCCTTTGTGATCGCACGCGATACCGAAGAAGAAGCCAGGGCCGTGCTCGCCGACATCATCAAGCATGCCCACGTCGAAGCGGTGCATGCCTTCGGCGACGCCGTCAAACAGGCCGGCAAGGCTTCACCCGAAGGGGAAGGCAACTGGGCCAAATCGAGTTTCGAAGACCTCGTGCAGTACAACGACGGTTTCCGCACCAATCTCATCGGCACGCCGCAGCAGATCGCCGAGCGCATCGTCAAGTTGAAGTCGGTTGGCGTCGATCTCGTGTTGACCGGTTTTCTTCATTTCATCGAAGAAGTGGAGTATTTCGGCAAGCGTGTCCTGCCGTTGGTGCGCGAGCTTGAACTCAAACAGCAGGCCAAGGCCGCCTGATCATGACAAACGCACAGCCGTCGACGTTACCGGACTGGCTGCGCCATCAGGCGCAGCACCGGCCGCACGCCGTCGCACTGCGGCACAAGCGGCTGGGCGCATGGCATGCGTTGTCGTGGCAAGACGTCGCCACCGCGGTCGAACATCTGGCCGCCGGTCTCGCGCAACACGGCTTTGCGGCCGGCGACGCACTGCTGCTGGTCAGCCACCCACGCGAGGAGGCGTTGCTGCTGTCACTCGCGGCGCAGTGGAACGGCGGCGTCGCGATACCGCTCGATCCGCAACTCGCCGGCGACACGTTGCGCCCGGTGCTTGCGCAGATCGCCCCGCGCTTCGCGTTCGCCGAAGACGACAGTCAGGTGGATCGGTTGCTGGCCCATGAAGGCTTGCGCGTGGTCGACGCCAATCCGCGCAATCTGGCGCCGCATCCGCATCCGGTTGTGATTGGCTATCGCACGTTGGCCGTTCAACGCGAAGGCGGTTTTGCGTCCGTCGCCCAACCCCACGACGACGCGTTCGCCTTCGTGCGCCTCGATGCCGATGGGCACCTCGTCGAGCAGCGTCTCCCACATGCAAGGCTGGTGCGCGAAGCACAGCAACTCGCAGCCACCGAGAAACTGAGCCCGTACGATGAAGCGTTTGCCGCACGTGCTTTCGCCGCCGCCTCGCAGGCGCGCTACCTGATTGCACCCTGGGTGTCGAGCGGCTTTCGCCTGAATTTTCCGGAGTCGCTCGCGACCCGCGACAACGATCGCCGCGAACTCGCGCCCACGCTCGTGGCCGGCACGCGCGAAACCTATGCCCGCGTGGCGCAACTCGTCGACGACCGCTTGCCCGCCGCGCGCTCATGGCGACGGCGCCTGATCAGCCGCGCGCAACGCAGACAGGGTGGGCCGCTCGTTCGTGCCTTGAGCTGGTGGCTCATTGCGCGTCCGCTGCGCGCGGTGATCGGTTTTTCGCGTACCCATGCCGCGCTCGTCATCGGGCCGCCGCTCGACGAGAAAACCGCCGCGCTATTCGAAGCCTTACGCGTCGATGTGCGCGCGTGGCCCGATGCCGGCGACTGGCGTCGCGTCGAACCCAGGCGTCAGGCGGCGGCGCCACAACGCCATGCGGCGGACAGCGGATTGCAAGATCCGACCCAAGAGTCGGCCCAACAGCCGGCCTATTGATGCATGAGCCAATTTTCAATGACTTCGTCCGCAACCGCCCTGCTCTCGCTCGATCATATTTCGCTGTCGTTCAAAGGCGTGAAAGCTGTCACCGATATCAGTTTCGCTGTGCGCAAGGGTGAAATCTGCGCGCTGATCGGCCCGAACGGCGCGGGCAAAAGTTCGCTGCTCAACGTGATCAACGGCGTCTATCAACCGCAGCAAGGCCGTGTGCTGTTCGACGGCCACGCCTATCGGCGCATGAATCCGTATCACGCCGCGCACCGTGGCATTGCCCGCACGTTTCAGAACATTGCGTTGTTTCGCCGGATGAGCGTGCTGGACAACGTCCTCACCGGGCGCAATCTGCACCGGCGCAGCACGTGGCTCGAGCAGACCTTGAACGTCGGCCGCGCGCGCAGCGATGAGACCACGCAGCGCCACCATGCGGAGGTCGTGATCGAAGCACTGGACTTGCAGCGCTATCGGCATAGCACCGTCGGCACCTTGCCGTACGGCGTTCAGAAACGCGTCGAATTGGCCCGCGCCCTCGCCGCCGAGCCACGCCTCCTGCTACTCGACGAACCGATGGCCGGCATGAACGCGGACGAAAAACACGCCATGGCCGGCTATGTGCTCGACGCCAACACGCAGTTCGGCGTGACCGTCGTACTCATCGAACACGACATCGGCGTGGTGATGGACCTGTCGGATCACGTCGTGGTGCTCGACTACGGCAAGAAAATCGCCGACGGCGCCCCTGCCGACGTGCGCACCAACCCGGACGTGCTGGCCGCCTATCTCGGCACCCGTCACTGAGAGACTGAACACTATGGGATTTTTTCTCGAGGTACTCGTCGGCGGCTTACTGGCCGGCGTGATGTATTCGATGGTCGCGATCGGCTTCGTACTGATCTACAAAGCCTCCGGCGTCTTCAACTTCGCACAGGGTTCGATGGTGCTGTTCGGCGCGCTCACGTATGTAAGCCTCGTCGAACGGCATGTGAACCCCGTGCTTGCATTCGGCGCGACGCTAGCGGCACTGGTGTTGATTGCGTTGCTGATCGGCCGGCTGGTGTTGCGGCCGTTGGTGAACCGGCCGCCCATTGTCCTGTTCATGGCGACACTCGGCCTGAGTTTCATTCTCGAAGGCGCAGCGCAGTTGTTCTGGGGCGCGCAGGTGCACGGTCTGGATCTCGGCATCGACGACAAGCCGCTCAACGTGGCCGGCGTCATGATCAGCCAGTTCGACATCTTTGCCGCCGCGACCGCCGGCGTGCTGGTGATCGGCCTGTCGCTGCTGACCAATCGCACGCGGCTCGGTTTGTCGCTGCGTGCGGTCGCCGACGATCCGCTCGCGGCGCTCGCCATCGGCGTGCGGCTGCCGCGCGTATGGGCGATCGTCTGGGCGTTGGCCGGCTTTGTCAGCCTCGTGGCGGGGCTGCTGTGGGGCGCACGGCTCGGCGTGCAGTTCTCGCTTTCGCTGGTGGTGTTGAAGGCGCTGCCGGTGCTGATTATCGGTGGGTTCTCGTCGATTGGCGGAGCGATCGTGGGAGGCCTGCTGATCGGCGCATCGGAGAAACTTGCCGAGGTCTATGTCGGCAGCCTGCTGGGCGGCGGCATAGAAAACTGGTTCCCCTATCTGCTCGCGATGCTATTCCTGCTCGCGCGCCCTGTCGGCCTGTTCGGCGAACCCGCCGTCGAACGCGTGTGAGGACCGCCATGTCATCCGCTCGCGCCACCCTGAACGCACCACGCAAGTTCAAGCCACACTCGCTGCGATTGCCGCTGCTGAAGTCATTGCTCACAGCCTTGCTCGTACTGATCGCGTTCATCGCCGTGCCGCTCTTCGGCAACGATTACTGGCTCAATGCCATTCTGATTCCGTTCCTCGTGCTGTCTCTCGCGGGGCTCGGCCTGAACCTGGTCACCGGCTACGCGGGCCAGCTCTCGCTCGGCTCCGCGGCGTTCATGTCGGTTGGCGCGTATGCCACCTACAACCTGATGGTGCGGGTGCCCGGCCTGCCGCTGATCGTCGATCTGTTGCTGGGTGGACTGATCACCGCCGCGGTCGGCGCCGTGTTCGGTTTGCCGAGTCTGCGTATCAAGGGCTTCTATCTGATCGTCTCGACATTGGCCGCACAGTTCTTTGTCGAATGGATTTTTACGCGGGTTAGCTGGTTTTCCAATGACGACACCTCAGGCGTACTCAGCGCGCCGCGCCTCACCGCGTTCGGCTGGAAAATCGACACGCCGGCCGCCCGCTATCTGCTCGTGCTGGGCGTCACCACCGTCCTGTTTATTTTTGCGGGCCGCCTCGTGCGCAGCGAACTCGGCCGCCGCTGGATGGCGGTGCGCGACATGGACACCGCAGCGCGCGTGATCGGCATTCCGGCCGGCCGCACCAAGTTGCTCGCCTTCGCGCTGAGTTCATTCGTGATCGGCATTGCCGGTGCGTTGTGGGCATTTGCCTATCTCGGTACGGTCGAGCCCCACGGCTTCGATCTCAATCTGTCGTTTCAGGTGTTGTTCATCATCATCATCGGCGGCATGGGGAGTATCGGCGGGAATTTTCTTGGCGCGGCGTTCATCGTGCTGTTGCCCATTCTTCTCTCGAACGCGGCAGGCACGCTCGCCAGCGTCGGCATCGAAGCCGGTCAGTTGCAGAACCTGCAGAAGATCCTCTTCGGCACGTTGATCATCGTTTTTCTCATCAAGGAACCAGACGGGCTCGCAAGACTGGTTCAGACCGCGCAGAACCGTCTGCGCGACTGGCCGCTGCGCGCATGACGCCGGGTTCATCCATCGTTTTCCACTCCGTAAACCGTCGCTTATCCACTCAAGGCTCATTTAGTATGAATTTCATCGACTCCTTCAAAAGGCGTGGGACAGTCTCGCGCGCCGCCGTTGCCGCGAGCCTGATGCTTGCGCTCACCGCCGCGTTTGTGCCCACCGTGCAAGCCGCCGGCGAAGAATACTTCCCGTTGCAAAGCTATCGCGTCGGACCGTATGCCGCCGGCGGCAGCGGGTTCTTCGGTGGGTTCATCGACTATATGAACCTCATTAACAAGCGCGATGGCGGCGTGAATGGGGTCAAGCTGACGTGGAGCGAATGCGAAACCGAATACGTGGTGGAGAAAGGCGTGGAGTGCTACGAGCGGCTCAAAGGCGGCCTGAACGGCGCACCGGCTGCGGCCACCAATCCGCTCTCGGTCGGCATCGCCTACGCGACGCTCGACCGCTCGACTGCCGACAAGATTCCGCTCGTCACGATCAATCACGGCCGCACGGATTCCACCGACGGCGCGGTATTCCCGTACGTCTTTCCGCTCCAGCTCAATCCGTATAGCGAAGTCTCGGCAATCGTCAATTACATCGGTCAGCAATCAGGCGGGTTGAACCAGCTCAAGGGCAAGAAGATCGTGGTGCTCTATCACGGCTCGCCTTATGGCCGCGAGACGATTCCGGTGCTCGACACACTCGCTAAAAAGTACGGCTTCGAACTCACGCAGATCGAAGTCCCGCATCCGGGTAACGAGCAGGGCTCGCAGTGGCTCACCATCCACCGGATCAATCCGGACTGGGTGATTCTGCGCGGCTGGGGCGTGATGAATCCGGTCGCGTTGAAGTCGGCGCAGAAGGTCGGCTTCCCGGCGAATCACATCATCGGCAACATCTGGAGCAATTCGGAAGAGGACGCGCGCCCGGCCGGCGACGCCGCCAAGGGCTTCATTTCGATCACCACGCACCCGTCGGGCACCGATTTCCCGGTGCTTCAGGCGATCAATCAGTATGTGATCAAACCTGGCAACGGCAACCTGAAGGATCCTGCGCGCTTCGGTACCGTGTACTACAACCTCGGCGTGGTCAACGGCATTCTCAATGTCGAAGCGTTGCGCGTCGCGCAGGCCAGGTATGGCAATAAACCGCTAACTGGCGAACAGGTGCGCTGGGGTTTCGAGCATTTGAATCTCGACGACGCGCGTCTTAAGCAGCTCGGCGCGTACGGCCTGGTTCAGCCGCTGAAACTGTCGTGCTCCGATCACGAGGGTGGCGGCGCCGTGCGCTTCCAGCAATGGGACGGCCAGCAATGGAAGGTGATCAGCGGCTGGGTCCAGGCGGATCGTGCGCTGCTGCGACCGATCATCGAGAAGTCGGCCAATGCGTACGCCAAGGAGAAGGGCATTACACCGCGCGATTGCAGCAAGGACCTCTGAGCATGAGCGCCGCCCCGATCCTGCAGGTCGAAGAGATCGCCGTGACGTATAGCCAGCTCATTGCGGCACTGCGCGGCGTCTCACTGACGGTGCCCACCGGCGCCATCGTTGCCCTGCTGGGCGGCAATGGCGCGGGCAAGACGACCACGCTGAAAGCCGTCTCGAACCTGATCCGTGCCCAACGGGGCGAGCTGACGTCGGGCCGCATCGCCTATCGCGGCGACGCGATTACCGACGTGGACCCATGGACACTCGCCGAACGCGGGCTCGTGCAGGTGCTGGAGGGGCGGCGTTGTTTCGCCCATCTATCGGTCGAGGAGAATCTGCGGCTCGGCGCCTTTGTACGAAGACCCCCGCGTGCCCATCTCGAGGCGGAGCTCGAACGCATCTATGGGATCTTTCCGCGGCTCAAGGAGCGCCGTAAGACGCTGGCAGGCTATACGTCGGGGGGAGAACAGCAGATGGTTGCGATCGGCCGCGCGTTGATGGCGCGGCCCTCGCTGGTGTTGCTCGACGAACCTTCGATGGGCCTCGCTCCGCAAGTCGTCGAGGAAATCTTCGAGACGGTGGCGGCGCTCAATCGCGACGACGATGTCAGTTTTTTGCTGGCGGAACAGAATGCGGCGCTCGCGCTGCGCTATGCGCAGTCCGGCTATGTGCTCGAAGGCGGTCGCGTGGTCGCGCATGGGAAAGCGGACGTTCTGCTGGAACTGGATGTATTGCGCGATGCCTATCTGGGGAGCGGCGAACGGTCTGCACAAGTCACGGGCGGCCCGCGCAGAGGCTCCCGTTACGCGCTTGCTCAGTGACAGCCCGGCCAGCGCCATAGACGCCTGAACCTTGCAACGCTACCGCTCACACCTTATCGGCGGAATGCGCGGCAAGGTTCTTTTCGAGCTGCGGGATCTCCTCACCCCGGACCGATTTGCCGAGAAGAAAACCCTGGGCATGCGTGCATCCGCAAACCCGCACAAAATTCAGCTGTTCCTGCGTCTCGATGCCTTCCGCCGTGGTCGGCATGCCGATTTCCCGTGCCAAAGCCACAATCCCGCGAACCACAGCCGCGGATTCGCGCCGATGTACGGACTCCTTGACGAACGAACTGTCGATCTTGAGCTTGTCGAATGAGAAACGCACGAGTGTCGACATGGTTGAAAAACCCGTGCCGAAATCGTCGAGCGCGAGGCCGATTCCCAACGCACGCAGCTTCTCGACATTTTGCCGGGTGACGCTATCGTCGCTCAACAACACCGTTTCCGTGACTTCGATATTCAGACGTGCCGGCGCCAATCCCGTCTTGCCAAGAATCGCGGCGACAGTCGACGCAAACGACTCCTCCCGCAACTGCACCGGCGAAACATTCACCGCGACGCTCACCGCATCGCGCCAGGTGGCCGCTTCCGTGCAGGATTGCAGCAAGGCCCACTCGCCGAGTGCGAGGATGAGGCCGGTACGTTCGGCAGTGGGAATGAAGGCTGAAGGAGAAAGCTCGCCGCGGGTCGGGTGGGTCCAGCGCAGCAGCGCCTCGCGGCCGGAAATCGTGTCGTCGCTGAGATCGACAATCGGCTGGTACTCCATGCGCAGATCGCGATAAGACTGCATCGCGCCTTCCAGGTCGCTGCGCAGCAAGCTCAAACTTTCGTCGGAGGCGTGTCTAACCGCATCGAAGATCGCGAAGGCGCTCTTGCCGCTGCGCTTGACTGCGTACAACGCGCGGTCCGCGCAGATGAGCAATTGCGGCCCGGTGGTTGCGTGCTCCGGATAGAGCGAGACGCCCACGCTGGCGCCGATGTGCACCAATGCCTCGGTCAGTGCGAAAGGACGCGCGAGTGTTTTGACGATGCGGTCCGCCAGCAAATCGACGTCGCGGGTCGACGCCGTGCCGTCGGTAATGGCGACAAACTCGTCGCCCGCCTGGCGTCCGACCAGGCCGCCGGCCGCCAGCACTTCGCGCAATCGAATCGCGGCTTCCTGAAGAATCTGATCGCCGGCGGCGTGGCCCAGGCTGTCATTGATCGCCTTGAAACCGTCGAGGTCGATCAGCAGAACCGCGAATCGATAGTCCTGCCGCAACGAGCCTGCCGCGGTGCGCTCCAGCAGAAGCTCGTTAATGCGCGCGCGATTGGGCAGGCCGGTGAGACTGTCATGGTGGGCGAGCCGGTGACTGCTTTCGCGCGCCAGCAGTAGCGCAACGATGTCGCGATTGCTGCGCAACGCCACAGTAAAAAAACCTGCGGCGCAAAACGGCGCCTGGAACAGCAGCACGAGCTTGCCGGAACCGGGAGAAAGCGCCGCCCCGCAAGCCAATAGCCCGAGAATGAACGAAATCTGCAGAAGCACGAGCCGGGGCGTGCCCGCGTTGCGTCCGGCCAGTCCGCCGATCACACCCACCGCGCAAACGTTGCCGAGCAGAAAAAGCGTCTGGTCTCCGCTGATATTGCACAAAAACGTGCCAATGCCGAATACGACAGCCCAGAGCAGGCTCGCGAGGAGAAAGGCTGAGGTAGGAGTCGGCAGATTGCGGGCGCTGCGCCGGTCGGATAGCCAGATCAGCGTGAGACGCGCAATCAGCAACGCGACCACGGCGCAGCCCCACGCCGCGTAAAGGGCCGTTGGATACAGGTAGTAGGCGGTCGCGCAAACACTGATTTCGCAAATCGAAGCAAATACAATCGACGCGGTTCGAGTGAACAGATTGGCAAGCAATATTTGCCGATTGTCAGCGCTCAGATTCTGAGCGGAGGACACTACCCATTTAAAAAATGGAGACCTTGGTTCGCTGAAAGCCATGACCTGCGCATTTTTAATGGTTAGTGGAACACCCCGCGCAATTATCACGTAAACCAAAAGTGTCCGGTGCAAAGCCTCAGCCCTGCTCCGGACTCATCAAACTTGTGCAACGACAGTGCCGCTCAAACGACTTCCACCGGCACCCGTTTTGCCAACGCGCACATCAGTTCATATCCGATCGTTCCCGAAGCGTGGGCGACCTCGTCGATCCTGACCTGGTCACCCCATAGCTCGACTTTTGAACCGATCTGCGCATGCGGGCAAGGCGACAGGTCGACGGTCAGCATGTCCATCGAAACACGGCCCACCACTTGCGTCATCACGCCATCGACCGCGATGGGCGTACCCGTGGATGCGTGCCGGGGATAACCGTCCGCATAGCCGCAGGCAACCACGCCAATGCGCATTTCACGATTCGCGGCGAAGGCGCGACCATAGCCGACTGTTTCCTGCGCCGACAACGACTGCACGCCGATCACTTCGCTTCTGAACGACATTGAAGCGCGCAAGCCCACGTCGTCGATGTGGCGCGACTGACCGGTGGGCGAACCGCCGTAGAGCACGACACCCGGGCGCACCCAGTCGCGATGCGCCTGGGGATGCCACAGAACGGCTGCGGAATTCGCGAGACTTCGTTGACCCGGTATGTCTTGAGTCACCGCATCGAAACGATCCATCTGCCATGCAACGTCGCCTTCGTCCGCATTCGCGAAATGGCTCATCAGCGTGATGTCCGCGATACCCGGAATCGATTTCGCTTCGTCCCACGCGGCGCGGTATGCGTCGGGCCGGAAGCCGAGGCGATTCATGCCGGAGTTCATTTTCAGATTCACGTTGACGCGCTTGCCCGACGACGACAGGCGCAACAGATCGAGTTGCTCACGGCAATGCACGGCTATGGAAAGATCGAACTGTTGAGCGATCTGCACATCATCCGGCCGGAAGATACCTTCCAGAAGAAGCACCGGCCTGGTCCAACCCAACTCGCGCACGCGGACCGCTTCGTCGAGATCGAGTAGCGCGATGCCGTCGGCACTCGCGAGCGCCGGGAAAATGCGCTCGATGCCGTGTCCGTATGCGTTGGCTTTGACCACGGCCCAAACCCGTGATCGAGGTGCCCGCTGTTTGACGACGGAGAGATTATGGGCAACTGCGTCGGGATGAATCTGCGCAACGATGGGGCGTGGCATAGGAGGCGTTGATGCTTGTTTGGAAAGGGAATAGATGCCTGTTGCTAACAACCAGCGTTATGCGTGACAGGCAGCGTTTTCCACTATCGTATCGAGCCTCAGCCAGTTTTTGTTAATGTATTGTTTTGATTTTCAGGTTTATCTTCCGTCTGATTGCACCTGATTCTGCCCGGCCGGAAAGTGTCGATTCGCAGCGCAGCACGAACGACACCCTCCGGCGCGAGCGCTCATTGGATATCCAGCACCGGTTGGCTTTTCACGAGATCGTCGATCGCCTTGATCTGCGATAGGAAAGCTTCGAGCAGATGAAGCGGCAATGCGCTTGGACCGTCACAGCGCGCACGATCAGGGTCCGGGTGAGCCTCGAGGAAGAGCCCGGCCAGCCCCACTGCCATCCCGGCGCGAGCGAGGTCGACCACCTGGCGGCGACGGCCGCCGGATGCTTCGCTCGCGGGATCGCGGCGTTGCAGACTGTGCGTGACGTCGAATATCACCGGGCAGTTGTCGCTCGCGTCGCGCATCTCGCGGAACCCCAGCATATCCACGACGAGGTTGTCGTAGCCAAACGAACTGCCACGCTCGCACAGAATCACCTGGCGATTGCCAGCCTCATTGCATTTCGCCACCACGTGTTTGATCTGCGACGGACTCATGAACTGCGGCTTCTTCACATTGACCGGCTTACCGGTGCCCGCAATCGCCACCACCAGATCCGTTTGACGGGCAAGAAACGCCGGCACCTGGAGCACGTCGGCGACGTCGGCAACCGGGCGCGCCTGCGCGACTTCGTGCACGTCCGTAATGACCGGAACGCCAAATCGCTGCTTCACCGCGCTTAGTATCTCGAGCCCTTCATCCAGCCCAACCCCGCGATACGAATGCATCGATGAGCGGTTCGCCTTGTCGAACGAGGCCTTGAATACGAACGGCACGTTCAGCTTATGCGTGACTTCGACATACTTCTCACACACGTCCAGCGTGAAATCGAGGCTTTCGAGTACATTCAGGCCGCCGAAGAGTACGAACGGCAGCGTGTTGCCGAGCGTCACGCCCGGTGCGATATTGATATTCATGATGTTCCCCCTACATTTGATAAACCACATCCGCGCGACCACGCGCGCCGATGTGGAAACAATCTTCGCCGTCGCTCAATGCATCAGCCCGCGTGTGTAGAACGGTGCGAGCTGTTGACATGCAGAGACTACCACCGGAACGCCGGACAACCTTGCTCCAATGACCGGGAGCGGCATTCCTTCGCGGGAAGAAGCAGGAAGAGACACGCAAGTTGTTTGAACTCACGCTGTTGTGAAATCGGCGCTCGCGATCACTGACCGAGCATGAAATCGAGCATCATGTCCTGTACAGCCTCGACCATCTGTACACCATTCGCCGTCTTGCAGCCAGCGGTCTGAGCTACCCGCAGGAATGGCGTCACGCCATGCCCGGCGACAACGTCGCCCACGAACATGGAAGAAGTAAGCAGCTTCGCAGCGACGGGAAACGGATCGCCGGCTGCCATACCCATTGGCGTCGCATTGCAGACCATATCGCAGCCCGCCGGGTCTGCCGGACCGACGCGCACCCGGCCGCGCCCCAGATTGCCTAGCACCGCTATCAACTGCTCGACGCGAGACGCGTTGGCATCGTGAACGATCAGTTCGCGAACGCCTGCTTCGAGCAACGCGATGGCGATCGCACTGCCCGCGGCGCCGGCTCCGACCAGCAGCGCTCGCGCGCCCTCGGGCCTCGCGCCCGCGTCGATCTGCGCTTTCACGAAAGCCAGCCCGTCGAGCATTGCGCCATGCCAGGTCCCGTCTGAATTGCGGCGCATCACACTCACCCCGCCGAGCAATCTCGCCGTCCCGGAGCTACTGGCGCAGTACGTGAACGCCGTAAATTTGTGCGGCATGGTAACCAGCAGGCCGTCGACATTCGGCGTGCTCGTGAGCCCCCGCATGACAACGTCCAGATTGCCTGCCGCCACCTGCATCGGGATGCAGATGCCGTTGTGCCCTCGTGCTGCGAAGCCACGGGTCAGGCGTTGCGGCGATTTGACGAATACGATCGGGTCTCCAATGATCGGAAACAAACGCGACTCGCCAGTCAGATTCTCAGGCATTCTGCTATCCAGGCTCACGCCCCTTAACGTACCGTGTAGCCACCATCGACAGCGAGCGCATGACCGATCACGAAGCTGGCGCCAGGACTGCACAGCCAGAGTACCGCCGAGGCAATTTCTTCGGGGCGGCCGAGCCGTCCAATGGGCTGCTCTTTCATCAACGCATCCATCGCCTCAGGTTCACGCTCGATCATGCCGGTGACCATCGGGGTTGCGATAATGCCGGGGCAAATCGCATTGATGCGAATGCCTCGTGCAGCGTATTCGAGGCCGGCGCTCTTCGTCAGTCCCAGAACGCCATGTTTGGATGCGTGATATACGCCACGGCCCGCAATACCCACCAGTCCACCCAGCGACGAGCAATTGACGATTGCGCCGCTGCCCTGCTTGCGCATCTGCTGCAACTCGTACTTCATGCAGTTCCAGACGCCGCGCAGATTGACCGCCATCACGCGCTCGTATTCTTCGCTGCTGGCATCGGCCGTTTCCGCGACCGGACTATTGATGCCGGCATTGTTGTACGCGGCATCCAGACGGCCGAAGGTGGCTACAGTCAGATCGACCATTTCCTTGACCTGAGCCTCATCGGCCACATCGCATCGCACCGCGATGGCCTTGTGCCCCTCGGATACGAGTTGTTCGGCAGCGGAACGAACTGCCGCTTCATTAAAGTCCGCGAGAACTACCGCAGCACCGGCTTCGGCGAATGCCTGAGCCGTGGTCAGCCCCATGCCGGAGCCCGCGCCGGTCACAAGCGCGACCTGACCTTCGAAAGTGATGTTCATATCTGGCTCGCTTCAATCGTTTAGTAAGCCAGATGATAGGGATAGTTGTTCTTTCTATTAAGCCCATGAAACCGCAAACCCTCATGAACCATAGTCATGAATCCCGGAGACGCTGCGCCACCTTCAATCCGTCTTCGGACGATAACGCAGCGAATCGATAACCAGCGCCAAGGCTCGCGAGGACTCCGAGCGACTCGCGTAGTACGCGTGCAAACCTGGAAACGTTGGACACCAGTCGTCGAGCACGCGAACAAGACGTCCCGCCGTGACGTGAGCTTGCACCAGATCCGATGGCAGGTAGGCAAGGCCATAGCCCGCCAGCGCGGCGTCGAGCATGTGATAGCTGCCGTTGAATGAGAGCTGACCCTCCACGCGCACCTGAACTTCACGACTGCCCTTTTTTAGCTCCCAGGCATAGAACCCGCCGAGTGTCGGCAGACGCAAATTGATGCAGTTGTGCTGCATCAGATCCTGAGGCTTCTTCGGCTGCGGCTTGTTCTCCAGGTACGCCGGCGAGCCGACGATCGACATCTTCATATCCGCGGCAATGCGAACCGCGATCATGTCTTTCGCGACCTGATCGCCATGGCGGATGCCGATATCGTAGCGGTCCGCGACGATATCGGTGAGGCCATAGTCCGTCATGATCTCGACCTTGATCTCCGGATACTTGTGCAGCACTTTGGACAACTTGGGCCAGAGAACCGTGTTGGTGGCGTGATCTGTCGCCGTGATGCGAATCGTCCCGGCAGGCTTGTCGCGGAGTTCGGTTACCGCCATCAGTTCAGCTTCGATTTCCACGAAGCGAGGCGCCACCCTCTGCAGGATGCGTTCACCCGCTTCGGTAGGCGACACGCTGCGCGTGGTCCGCGTCAGCAAGCGCAGGCCAAGCCGGCTTTCGAGTGCACGAATGGTATGGCTCAACGCGGATTGCGACACACCTAGCTGCGCGGCCGCGCGGGTGAAGCTGCGTTCGCGCGCAACAGCGATGAAGGCGAGCAGATCGTTGAAATTTTCGCGTGGCATTGATGAACCGATCTCATGGGTGTTGGTGGGATTTAACCACTAGTCACACGTGAGCGCATTGACTAAATTCGTCATGCCAATCGCGGCTGTACTAGCCCGGCCGCTTCTCCAACACGTCTTTTACAACCGGCAGCGCGGAGAATACGTTGGGCCAACCCGCGTAGAAGGCCAACTGCGTCATCACTTCGGAGGCTTGCGCGTTCGTGAGGCCGTTGTCCATTGCACGGTTCAGGTGATACGTCAGTTGCGCGAACTGCCCCGTGGCGACAAGCGCACTGACCGTCACCAGGCTTCGATCTCGGGGCTTGAGGCCCGGACGCAGCCAGAGATCATGAAAAAGTGCTTGCGTCGTGTAGTGCACGACACCTGGCGCGACCGCACCGAAGTTCTTCTCAACGACTGTTGCCCTTTGAGCTTCCGCGGCCTCGTCGATTGGAAGCTGTTCGCCCGGAACCGCCGGCAGCCCGGATAGCGTGATCCCGCGCTTATCGAAAACCGGCTTTGCGGCCACCACAGCCGACGCCGCATTGCCCCAACCGGAATAGAACGCCAGATGCGTGACGATTTCGGAAAACTCATCCGGCTTCACGCCGCTGTCGAGCGCCAGGTTCAGGTAAAACGGAATATCGGTGGTCTGATTGCGCGCAATCAGCACCGCTAGCGTAACAATGCTGCGATCCCGGGCCGACAGTTGCGGGCGCTTCCAGAGATCGCCGAGCAGTACGCCGTTCGTGTAATGCTCCAGCGCCGGCGAGATAGTGCGCATGGCATCGAGTGTGGATGTCGGCGGAAGAGAAGCTACTTTCGTCATATCGGTTGTCCTTTCGATTTGCGAACAGGCGCCAAGCCCCAAAGAAAGCACCGTCGCTGCTACGGCAAAATATTTCATCTTGCGATTCCGTTCTGTAGATGAGGTGAGCAGCGGTCGAATCGGGCGCGTGGCGCGGGATGTCCGCGGGTTCATGACCAATCTAATCATCTCGCGCGCGCGTGACTAGACGCTAAATTCCGCAAGCACTTATGAATCAGGTTCATAACAGCATGCGGTTTAATGGACTTAATCTCTAGACGATGAGTCTCTATGATCTAAACCACGGGAAAAACCTGCACGGAGAAAAGTAATGGACTATCGATATCTGGGCCGCAGCGCCCTTAAAGTTTCGCCCCTGTGTCTGGGCGCGATGATGTTCGGCGGCGAAACGGACGAAACCACGTCGAAGCGCATCATCGACAAGGCGTTCGATCAGGGTGTCAATTTCATCGATACGGCGGACGTCTACCACGCCGGCCGTTCCGAGGAGATCGTGGGACGCGCGGTCGCCGGGCAACGCGACAGTTGGGTGATCGCCACGAAGTTCGGCTACCCGACCACTCAAGGCCCTAACGAACAGGGGCAGTCGCGCAAGTGGATCATTCAGTCAGTCGATGCAAGCCTCAAACGCCTGGGCACGGACTACATCGACATTCTCTACTTCCATCGCGCGTTACTCGACGCACCGCTCGACGAAGCCGTACGTGCGATCGGCGACCTGATTCGCCAGGGCAAGGTTCGCTACTTCGGCCTGTCTAACTTCCGCGGTTGGCGCATCGCCGAAATCGTGCGTCTGGCCGATCAGTTCGGCATCGATCGGCCGGTCGCAAGCGAGCCGCTCTACAACATGGTGGATCGCACCGCCGAGATCGAGCAATTGCCCGCGGCGGCACACTATGGTCTCGGCGTCATACCTTATAGCCCACTTGCTCGTGGCGTACTGACCGGCAAATATGCGCTGGATGGCGCACCGCCGGCCGACTCGCGCGCGGGGCGCGGCGACAAGCGCATCCAGCAGACCGAATGGCGCCCCGAATCGCTGGCGATCGCGCAGAAGCTCGCGGCTCATGCCGCGGCACGCGGTACGAATTCAATTGCCTTCGCCGTGGCGTGGGTGCTCAAGAACCGATTCGTCAGCTCCACTATCGCCGGTCCTCGCACCGAGGCACATTGGGACAGCTATGTTCAAGCGCTGAATGTGGAACTGGGACCCGAAGACGAGAAGTTTGTCGATAGCCTGGTGCCGCCCGGCCATGCGTCGACGCCGGGGTATACAGATCCGGGGTATCCGATCGAAGGTCGCCGGGTTGGTTGACGCAGCGTAGGGAGTCGAATCGATTTCCTTGGAGGCATTGCTCCCTCGGCACCGGTATTTCCGCACCAGCACGCCTGCTTCTGCAATCTCGGAAATAGCGTCGACGCATTCCCTCGCATCGCTGCAGCACGTATCGCGCCGACTAGAGCAGGCGTTTCATCCAGCGCTGCCGCCAGCATTCTCGCTTTGGAGGCTGGGGTGAACGGTCGTGGCGACTTGAACAGGGCGATTCAATCGCCCTCAAAGAAAAACGGGCGAACCTTGCGGGTTCGCCCTGCGATTGCCGGCTAAATATCGAATGCATGAGTTTAGCGAGCCAGGTTGGCGCGCAGCAAACGCCAGATCACCCGGTTTGCGTGACGCCGGCGCCCGGTTGCGGTACACGCGAGGACGCACGTAGCGCAAGGCTTGCAACCAGCGTGACGAGAGCACAGCCGGTCACGTACCACGCAGGCGCTGCAGGCGAGCCAGTCGCGCGGATGAAGGTCGCGCACAGAAGCGGGGCAAAGCCGCTGAACACGAGCACGGAAACGTTATACGCAAGCGCAATACCGCTGAAACGGATTTGCACTGGAAAGAAGTCCGCAAGTACCGCGGCCCATGTCCCGCTCGCAAGCGAAAACACCAGCGCGGCGAGCACGAAGAGCAGCGTGAGGTTCGTGGTGTGCGCAGCGAGTGCGCTGTAGAACGGCCACGCTAGCGCGGCGAGCAATACGCAGGAAAAACGCAGCAAATAACGACGCGGCACATAATCTCCCGCCCAACCAGCGCCGAGAAGGCCTACCGAGCTGACGACCAGATACGCGTTCTGAGCCACCGCGGCCTCGCGTGGCAGGTAGTGCAGCGTTTCGATCAGATACGCGGGCATGTGCCCATATAGCACGCCGTTGAAACCCGCCATCACGGCGATCGAGAGAGCGCCGGCCACCACCGGCCCGCGATGATGACGCAGGGTCTCGCGAAACGGCTGTTTGACGACGGCGCCGTGCATCTGCTTGAACTCGGGCGACTCGTCGAGATTGCGGCGCAGCAAATAGGACACGACACCGCACAGACCGCCCACGAGAAACGCGATGCGCCAGCCGTAATTGGCTGCGTCGGCGGGCGAGAGTGCCGATTGCACGACAAGGTTCACGATCGTCGCGAGCATGACGCCGGTGTTGACCGCACAGATGATCACGCCCGCCGCAAGGCCCGCGCGGTGCGGCGCTGCTTCCACCGCGTACGTGATCGCGCCGGGCATTTCACCGCCCACGCAGAAGCCCTGCAGCACGCGTAGCGTGATGAGCGCGATGGGCGCGGCAACGCCCCATTGCGCGTAATCTGGCAGCAGACCAATGCAGATAGTCGCCGAAGTCATGATAACGATTGAAGCGATGAACACAGGGCGCCTGCCCATGCGGTCGCCGAGGCTGCTGAGCACGATGCCGCCCGCAGGCCTGATGACGTATCCGATAGCCAGCACCGAGAACGCCAGCAACATGCTGACGAGTGGATCGGTAGCGGGAAAGAAACGGGCGGCGATGTAATGGGCGAAGAACCCATAGATCACGAAATCGTAGAACTCCAGCGATCCGCCCAGGCTCGCGATCAGAATCATCTTCCATTGGGCGCGGTTCAGGCCAGGCGTGCCGGTTGATGCCGCGACACGTATGCGCGAGGGTTTCGTCTCCATTTGTTCTCCTGAATGTTATATAACGGCTCATACGGCACATCGGAATCTCTGCCCGGTGCCCGCGACTATACGAAGCGGCCGGCTGCCGGACCGCTCCGCCGACGATTACGCCGCCTCGTCCCGCTGCACAGATCCGCAATGGGCACCCGCGCGCTTGAGCAGCGCGTCCACGCCCTCCATATCACTCGCGACTCCGGCGATATAACGGTCGGGGCGCAGCAGCACGGCGCCCGCGCCCGCCGAAGCCAATCCCGAAGCCAGCCATTCGCGCAACGCACCGACCGTGGCCGGGATAATCGCGATCCGTTTGCGCTCCGTGTCAGTCATTGCCTGGTAGGCGTGCTGCGCGACCGCTTCCTCGGCGACCAGCGCAAAGCGGTAGCCGACCACATCGTCGAGACGTGAGCCATCGACAAGCGACGGCTGCGCTCCAATCTGCCCACCGGCTTCCCCTGCGTGCCAGCCGACGCCAAGACGCGGTTGCGGTGTTTTGAACTCACGGATAGCCGCAGTCATCTCGCGATCGCGCGCGGCAACCGCATCGCGATCCGTCGTCTGAATCACAGCGCCAAGCTGCACGGCCGTTTCGATGAACTCCCTCACGTGCGGTTGACGTTCGCTTTCATAGGTATCGAGCAGCGACTCGGGCAATGCTCCCTCAATCACATCGGCGAGCTTCCACGCGAGATTTGACGCATCGCGGATGCCCGCCGCCATGCCCTGCCCCATGAACGGCGGCGTCTGATGGGCAGCGTCGCCCGCGATCAGCAAGCGGTCACGTCGCCAACCTTGCGCGATCACCGAATGGAACGTGTAAATCGCTGAGCGCTCAAGCTGACCGTCGACGGGCGTGATCCAGCGCGCGAGGCGTTCCCAGATCCAGTCCGATGTAGCGATGCGGCGCTCGTCGTCGCCCGGCATCACCATGATTTCCCAGCGCCGGCGGTTGTGCGGGCCGCGGGTGTAGGTGATGGGGCGACCAGGATCGCAATACTGGATCGAGTAGTCGCCGAGGTCGGGGCGCTCGCGCTCCAGCAGCACGTCGACCACGACCCAACGTTCGTGCGATTTCAGATCGGCCAGTTCAGTGCCGAGAAAGCGGCGCACCGTCGAGCGCGCGCCGTCGCATCCCACGACGTAACGCGCCGTCGTATGCGAAATGCGCCCTTGCGCCGTGTCCTCGAAACGGATGCGTACGCCGCCGTGGTGCTCGTCGAGAGCAAACACTTCGTGGCGCAGGCGTACGTCCGCGCATCCGCTCGTTGCGAGCTGAGCGCGCAGCGCGCGTTCGAGGTCCGGCTGGTGGAACTTGTAACTCGCACACCAGCCGTGCGGGCCGATGCCTGACGGCCGGCTCCAGTCGATCAGCAGTTCGCCGTCTTCGTTCACGAACTTCATGCCGGGGCCGACGAATAGATTGGGCAGCATTGTGTTGGCAATGCCGATGGTCTGAAATACGCGCATGCATTCAGCGTCGAAGTGCACGGCGCGCGGCAGGACGAAGACGTCCTTGTCGCGCTCGAACACCACGATTTTCAAGCCGCGCAACGCGAGCAGATTGGCGAGGGTCGCGCCCGTCGGTCCGAAGCCGATGATCGCAACATCATATTCCGGCGCCGCGCTCGCCGAAGTCTCGACGAAATCCTTCATCACATTTACCTGCATCAGGGTTGACGATGCCGCGTGCCAAGGCAAGCGGCGCGCTCGTTCTTACGCTTCGTCGGCGATCGGATTGGAAAGCGTGCCGATGCGGTCGACCTCGACTTCGGCCACATCGCCGGCTTTCATAAAAAGCGGTGGATTGCGCTTCGCACCCACGCCGCCGGGTGTGCCGGTGACGATCACATCGCCGGGAAACAGCGGCGTGAAGGTAGAGAGATAGGCAATCTGTTTCGCAATGCCATGAATCAGCATTTCGGTGGTGGCGCGCTGCACTTCCACACCGTTTAGACGCGTGACTAGCGTCATGACCGCGTTCGGTTCGATCTCGTCACTCGTGACCATCCATGGTCCGAACGCGCCCGTGCGGAAGAAATTCTTGCCGGGACCCCATTGACCCGTATGGCGCTGCCAATCGCGGATCGATCCATCGTTATAGCAACTATAGCCAGCGATGTGGTTCCACGCGTCGGCCTCGGCGATACGACGCCCGCCGCGCCCAATAATCACTGCGATCTCACCTTCGTAATCGAACTGCATGGACTCTGGCGGACGCAGCATCGGCTGGCCCGCGCCCACTTGCGACGCCGGCAGACGCATGAAGATCACTGGATTCTCCGTGGTCTCGCGATTGGTTTCCTTCACGTGCTCTGCGTAGTTCAAACCGACGCAAAAGATCTGCTGCGGATTGGAAATGACCGGTTCGAGTGTGACTTCGGCGAGGGGATAGTCGCCCTCGCCCTCACTCGTTACGCGCTGTGCCTCGGCGAACGCGTTGGCTGAAATCAGTGCCTTGAGATCGACGTATTGGCCGTCGAGGCGCTTGCGCAGGTCGAACACGGATCCGTTGCGGACGACACCGAACGACTGGTGTTGCTGGGTAGAAAAGCTGGCGAGTTTCATGATGCTCCGTTGATAAAAGTGTGAACCCAATCTCTAAATTTCGACATTTTTCTTGTGCATTTATCGTTATTTGATAATACACTCACAAACAAGCGACACACAATCCGATTTTTGCCAGGGTTTATCACTACCAAGGAAGACAGCATGTCTCTACCGAACGTTAGACGAACAGGCCTCTCACTGAGCCACATGGGTTTCTATGTATGCGATATGGCCAGGGTCGAAGACTTCTACACACGGGTGCTCGAATTCACGGTCACGGACCGCGGCACCTTGCCGACGCCGCGCGGTCCGGTTGCTCTCGTGTTTCTAAGCCGCGACCCGGCGGTCCATCATCAGATCGTGCTGGCGAGCGGGCGGCCCGAGACGCTACCCTTCAACCCGATCAATCAGATTTCATTCGAAGCGGACAGCCTCGCCACGCTCAAGCGCTTTCATCGGCGCTTCGTGGAGGAAGAGATGGAGGAGATCACGCCGGTTACGCACGGCAACGCGATTTCGTTCTATGCGCGCGACCCGGAAGGCAACCGGCTGGAGATATTCATTGACACGCCGTGGTACGTCGATCAACCAATGCGGATGCCGGTCGACTTCACGCTGCCAGACGCCGAACTGCTCGCGGACGTCGAGCGGCACGCGCGCACGCTGCCCGGTTTCCGGCCACGCAAGGATTGGGAGAGAGAAATGGCCGCTCGCATGGGCATTGCATGAGGGAGGTGTTGCCGACCATACCCTCCATGCAAACACCGAGCGCGGGCTGGCCCACAACCGGTAAACAGATAGACCGCACGCAGTCAACAGTCAATCGGGGCGCTGCTCACAGTTCAAGCTGACTCGCGCGAGCCGAAATGCGCGCGGCCGCCTCCTTTACGGCGCCCGCGATCCGCTCCTGGTTCACGAACTCGAGGCGGTGATCGGGCACGACGAGTGCAAGCGCGGCTACGGCTTCACCCGATGCGTCGACGAAGAGCGGAGACGCGATGGCCGAAACGCCCGCTTCCAGTTCGCCCTTCGACAGATAGAACCCGGCGCGGCGTATCTTTAGCAGACTGGACCGGAATGTTTCGAGCGAGTCGCCGAGACCGCTTGCGCAAATATCTGCGGGGTACTGCTCGAACAATGTGGCGAGCTTCGCCTTGGGAAAGGTCGAGAGAATCGCCTTGGGCGCCGCGCCCAGGAAGAGCGGGCGTGGGCGGCCCCGGCCATAGCGCAGATCAAGCGTAAGGTCGTGCGTTTCGCGATGGGTATCGACGAGATCGTTGCCATACCAACGCGACATGACGGCGTCGAATCCCGAATGCTCGACGAGCTCGCGCATGATTGGCTGACCGGCTTTCAGCAGTGGATCAGAGACACGCAAGTGGTAATCGAGCGTGATGATGCGCGGACCGAGACCATATTCACCACCGACAAACCGCTGCAACATGCCAGACTCGACTAGTTCACGCAGATAGCGGTAGGCAGTGGGCACCGAGCAATCCAGTTCGGCGGCGGCGTCCTCGGCGGAAAGGACGGGCCGGACCTCGGACAGAAGTTCGAGGATGGACAGCAGTTTCGCAATGCTCGACAAAGGTCGGTCTCCGGTCTCGGAAGGGTTGGGTGATTATACCGAGACGCCTTGCGAGCCAGCCGCCCCAATCGGACCGCGGGAAGGTTCAGCCACGAACGTGTACTGTCAGAGTTTCGCTTGCGCTCGCGGCTAGCCCATATCTCCCCGCGCAACGAGCCTGCTTCTACCAGACGTGGCGTATTGCCGCCCGAACAGCCGTCTGATTGCGCGTAGTCGACGGCGTAAAGCTGTAGCCGATCACCGCATCCACACCTTCCGACGCACGCATCCAGTCGACCGACGTATAGAGTTCGGTCCGCTTCGACAGCAGATAATGTGTCGCCAGTGCGACCTCATGCCAATGGTGTCCCTCGAACATGGTGTACCGATAGGCTGAAACAAACGAAAGCGACGGCGTCATCTGATATCGCACACCGGGTTCGAAGACTTTCATCGACGACGAGCGGCCAAACCCGTGGAACGTCGTGTCGCTAAAATCGCCGGCCATGATCAGGTTACCGAGTGTGTAAGACGCGCCGATGCCCAGGATCGCCTGGTAGTCGATGGCGAACGGCGTCGTTGCGTGCGGGTCAGTGACGCGACAAATTGAAGTTGCCGCGCG
Organism: Paraburkholderia agricolaris; assembly: GCF_009455635.1. Taxonomy (NCBI): domain Bacteria; kingdom Pseudomonadati; phylum Pseudomonadota; class Betaproteobacteria; order Burkholderiales; family Burkholderiaceae; genus Paraburkholderia; species Paraburkholderia agricolaris. The sequence continues at coordinate 471,089 of NZ_QPER01000002.1, read as the reverse complement.
AGTTCCGCCGGCGACCGATCTCGCTGATCACGACCTGTTTTATCGTGGCCCACTTCGCGCGGATCAATCACGAACTGTGAATCCCCCGCCTTATGAGCAGCATCAGCGTGCCAAAACGGGCGATTCGTCAGAGCATGCGCCGCACGCCACGATGCAACAGACCTTACCGCACGGACGTGACGGGTAGTGCGGTGCTATACATCACCTGTTTCAGCGCGAAGCTTGAGCGGATATTCGACACAGCGGGGATGCGCGTCAATTGGTCCACGATGAGCCGCTCGAGCGCATGAACGTCACGGACGAGGACGCGAATGAGATAGTCCGCGTCACCGGACATCAGGTAACACTCCATGACGTTGGGTAGACCTCGAATGGCACGTTCGAACGTGTCGAGGGCGTCGCGCACCTGTTTGTCGAGCGAAATCTGGATGAATACGTTCACGTTGAGTCCAAGCTGCTCCGCGCCTAGTAACGTGACACGTTGCTTTATGATGCCGCGCGATTCGAGCGACCTCACGCGCGCGAGACAGGGTGACGGCGACAGGTTGACGCGCGATGCAAGTTCGACGTTCGTTATACAACCGTCATGCTGTAGTTCCTCGAGAATTCTGACGTCGATTTCATCCAGTTCATGTTTCGCCATCGCTCACCTCCTCAATACAGCGCGTTCATCGACGCGCTCGACACATGCCACGAGTCGCGCTGCGATCAATCGTGCCCGTGTTCCGTGGCAAAGACTCACCACGGAACCCCAGGCTCATCGCAAAGACATTAACCGGTCGTTGCGCCCTTGTCGGCTGGCGTTGCCAGCGCCGCAAATTTGGCCAGCACGCCTCGTATATGGCGTGGCTTCGGCTGTTGCCAGGCGGCGCGGCGGCGTTCCAGTTCGGCGTCGTCGATATTCAGTTGCAGGAGCAGCTTGTGCGCGTCGATCGTGATCGAGTCACCTTCCTGCACGAACGCGATCGTGCCGCCCACGAACGCTTCCGGCGCGACGTGACCGACCACCATGCCCCACGTCGCACCTGAGAAACGGCCGTCGGTAATCAGGCCGACGCTTTCGCCGAGCCCCTTGCCGATGATCGCCGAGGTCGGCGCGAGCATTTCCGGCATGCCGGGGCCACCCTTCGGCCCGAGGTAGCGCAGGACGACCACGTCGCCGGCGACGATTTTGTCGGCCAGAATGGCTTCCAGTGCACTTTGCTCGTCGTCGAATACGCGGGCTGGGCCGGTAATGACAGGGTTCTTCAGGCCGGTGATCTTGGCGACTGCGCCGTCAACGGCCAGATTGCCCTTGAGGATGGCGAGGTGGCCTTCCTTGTACAGCGCCTGCTCGATCGGGAAGATCACCTGCTGATCGGCACGCGGCTTGCCCGGCACGTCCTTCAGTTCTTCGGCGATCGTCCTGCCGGTGATCGTGAGGCAATCGCCGTGCAGCAGACCTGCGTCGAGCAGAATCTTCATGACTTGCGGAATGCCGCCCGCCTTATGCAGATCCGTCGCGACGAACTGGCCCGACGGCTTCAGGTTGCAGATCACCGGCACTTTCTTGCGCATGCGCTCGAAGTCTTCGATGGTCCATTCCACTTCGGCCGCATGCGCGATGGCGAGGAAATGCAGCACCGCGTTGGTCGAGCCGCCCGTTGCCATCAGCACGGCCACGGCGTTTTCGATCGACTTCTTCGTGACGATGTCGCGCGGCTTCAGGTCCTTCCTGACCGCTTCGACCAGCACGCGCGCCGATTCGGCGGCCGAATCGACCTTTTCCTGGTCGGGGTTGGCCATCGTCGACGAATACAGCAGCGACATGCCCAGCGCTTCGAACGACGAGCTCATCGTGTTGGCGGTGTACATGCCGCCGCACGAACCCGTGGACGGGCACGCATTCTTCTCGATCCCTTCAAAATCTTCCTGTGACATCCGGCCGGCGGTGAATTCGCCCACCGCTTCGAACGACGACACGATGGTCAGGTCGGTGCCCTTCCAGTTGCCCGGACGGATCGTGCCGCCATACACGTAGATGCTCGGCACGTTGGTGCGCAACATGCCGAGCATGCCGCCGGGCATGTTCTTGTCGCAGCCGCCGATCACGACCAAGCCGTCCATCCATTGCCCCTGCACGCACGTCTCGATGCAGTCGGCAATCACTTCGCGCGATACCAGCGAGTACTTCATGCCTTCGGTGCCCATCGACATGCCGTCCGAGATCGTCGGCGTGCCGAAGATCTGTGGATTCGCGTCGGCACCCTTGACTGCGGCCACCGCCGCGTCGGCCAGACGCTGCAGGCCGGCGTTGCATGGCGTGATGGTCGAGTGACCGTTGGCGATGCCGATCATCGGCTTGTCGAAGTCGTCCTTCTGATAGCCGAGTGCGTAGTACATCGAGCGGTTCGGGGAGCGTGCCACGCCTTGCGTGATGTTCTTCGAACGACGGTTGTATTGCATAGCATTTCCTTAGGTTAGCTAATCTCACGCTTCGACAGCATCGGGAGCTGGCTCGATTCTGTTTAGAGCGCGTGCTGCCGCCGACCAGATAATGTCGCGCGAAACGTTGCGAACGTCGGTGGAACCGCTCAATGCCATGCTGACATCAAGCTCGCTTCGCAAGATATCGAGCACGCGCATCACCCCCGCTTCACCGAACGCGCCGAGACCGTACAGAAAAGCCCGGCCCGTCAGGCAGGCATGAGCGCCTGAAGCAAGCGCCTTCAGAATGTCCTGTCCCGAACGAACACCGCCGTCAAATAGAATTTCACACTGTTCGCCCACGCGCTCGGCAATGGCGGGGAGCGCTTCAATTGAAGACGGCGCACCGTCCAGTTGGCGTCCACCGTGGTTCGATACGACGATCGCGTCGGCACCCACTTCGGTCGCCAGTTTTGCATCGACAGGATCGAGAACGCCCTTGAGAATCAGCTTGCCGGGCCACAGCTTGCGCACCCATTCGACGTCTCGCCAACTGAGCGACGGATCGAACTGACCCGCGATCCATTGCGACACGGTGTTCAGATTGTTCGAACCCGGCACGTGTCCGGCAAGATTGCCGAACGTTTTGCGCTTTCCGCATAGCACGCGCTGCACCCAGCCGGGTTTCATCGCGATGTCGAGTGCATTGGCCGGCGTGAGTCGAGGCGGAACGGATAACCCATTTTTTATATCCCGGTGCCGCTGTCCCTGAATCTGCAAATCGACGGTCAATACCAAGGCGGAACAGTGTGCTGCACGGGCTCGCTCGATCAATGATTGACTAAAACCGCGATCACGCATCACGTACAGTTGAAACCAGAATGGTCGGTCAACCGCGGCACGGACATCTTCCAGTGAACAGATCGACATCGTGCTCAAGCAAAATGGAATGCCTGCGGCAAGCGCAGCGCGTGCGGCCAGAATCTCACCGTCGCCTCGCACCAGCCCCGTCAAACCCGTTGGTGCGATTGCCAGTGGCAGCGCGGCGGGTTGGCCGAGAATCGTTGTCGAGAGCGAGCGCTTCGATACGTCCACCATCACGCGCTGGCGCAACTTTATCGACTCAAGGTCCGCGCGGTTGCCGTGCAGTGTGCGCTCGTCATATGAACCTCCATCGACGTAGTCGAATATGGCGCGCGGTATCTTGCGTCTTGCCACCTGCCGCAGATCTTCGATGTTGGTGATATTTTGCATGTCGCCTTCGTCTCCTGAATTTTATTTAGCGTGGCTTATCGCTTCAACTGCTTGCCACGGTTCCCGCTGGCGCATATCAAGAATCCAGTTCCCGGTAGTCCGGCAAGCGGGTATCGATAAAGCGTCCACCGCGCACCACCATCCGGTCAGCTTGCCAACGCGAGCAGGCCTCCGTGCTATCACGCGCATGCAGCAGTACAAAATCAGCCGGGCCGCCTTCACGCAATACGCCGTCCCATGGCAGGTTCAGCGCCGTGGCTGGCGTCGTCGTCACAGTCGAACTCCAACACTCCAACGGCTGGGCCAGATGCGCAGCAAACGACGCGAGCGTCAACGTCTGCAACGGATCGAGATCGCCAAACGGCAGGAACGGGTCACGGTGATTGTCCGACGCCAGCGCGACTCGCACGCCCGCCTCCGCAGCCTCGAGCAGCGGAAAAATGCCGCGTAGCCGCGGCGAGACGCCAGCTCGCCTGTCCTGCAGATAAAGATTCGTGAATGGCAGACTCACCACAGTCGCGCCCAGGCTCGCAAAATCCGCCAGTACGTCGCGAGTGATGTCGAGAGGTGCTACCGCTAACGCGCAACAATGTCCGCACAGCACGCGGCCTCCCATCTGCCGGCGTCGCGCCGCATCGAGAATCGATCTGATGCCCTCCACATTCGTTTCGAGGTGTTCATCGACGTGAAAGTCGAGCCACAAATCGAAACGCTCGGCTAGCGAGAACATATGCTCGATATACTCGCGCTGCCTCGCCATCGGATAGACAAACGCGCCGAGTACCCCGCCGCCGGCGATAGTGCGTGCGACGTGTTCAGCCGTCTGAACGTCACCAAACATCTCAAGAGGAAGCAAGGCCGCGCATTGCAGATCGATGCGGCCTGCCCATTCCTGGCGCAACCCCTGCGCGACATCCCACGCTAATGGCGTCGCGGACTGCTCCCAATCGATATGCGTGCGCATAGCGCGCGTTCCATAGGCCAGCGCACTGCGCAATGAAAACGACATCCGCCTTTCAAGGTCATCATGTGTCCAGTGCCGTAAGTCACCCCGGGTAGCCTCGATCGCGGCAAGTAACCCGCCGCCGCTGACACCGGCACGCGGTGAGATATGGCCTTTGTCGAGATGCGTGTGCGCGTCCACCCATCCTGACAAAAGCAGGCCGCCGTCCAGATTGAAGCAGGGAGAACCGTCATCGACCGCTTCGGGCACGATTCGTTCGATCCGGTCGCCACGCAGCTTAAGTGCGACCGGCACAGGCTGCGACGGATTCTTCTCGCGATGGGCCGATGCCGTTTCGTGGATCAACGCTTGCGGCACGCTAGCGTTGCAGATCCAGTAGCCGTCGTGGGCACCCGCCTGATTCAACGTTTCCAGTTCGCGCGAGATCATGGTATTTCCCCCGGGAACCTTACTGTGGTCCCCAGGCATATTGAAGTGTCAACCGGTTCTGAACGAATTTGCTCTTGTAGGTCGGCGAACTATCATAGGCAAGAAAGTCCGCTATGCTGAAACCCTTGAACTTGCCGCCGAGCGAGTAGATCGCGTAGACGAGATACTCCGACTGGTCCAGACTCGCCGCACCCGGACTGTTCTTCAGGTCCATGAAGGAATATCGAAAACCAACAAACAGGTTGGAAGTCGGCGCACCGTTCAGGTCGATCGCGAAAGCACTCCCCGCGCCAAGATCCTGTGTACTGGATAAGAACGGCTGGGCAAACAGTGGACCCGATGCAACGTAGTGCGCGTAAGGCGTCACGAGTGCACCATTGAGATAGGAGCCGCCATGAGGTTTGATGTAGTCGTACCCGAAACTAAGCAACAGCGAGTTGCGCTTGAGTCCAAGCTGTACGCCGTACACCTGACTGTTGATCGGGCCAAGTAACTGTTTGCCGTCACCGGTTTCATAAAAGAACTGGGCAGCTGCGAAGGGCTGGATCGCACCTTGCGTAAGGTTCACCTGCCCCTCCAGATACGTCATGCGGGCGTAGTCCAGATAGCCCATGTACCACGCCTGACCTTTAAGCGCTATGGGATCCAGCGGAACTGTGCGAACACCTCCTATGCCATAGAATCCGTTGGTCTCCTGATTGCCAACGGGAGAGTACGGGTCAATGTTGGCGTTATAGGTAGTCTGCCTGGTGAACGAGTTGTCGATATAGGATTTGAATCGAAACATCCGGAAAGCGGTGACGTAGTTGTCCGCGTCCCCGTACTTTGCCGTCACGCCCTGAAACAATTGCGGGGCCATCCGCCAGTCATACGTCGATGCGAACGGAACGTCCAACTCCTGATTACCCGCGGTCACGCTGAAATCCTTATGCTCCCACCTCAGGTAGGCCATACCCAACGCCGTAATGTTGGGTCCAAGATAGCTATCGACTTTCGTCGGATCATCCGAGTGATCAATGCCGCGTTGGATGTAGCCGCTAACACCCAAGGAAAATCCGTAGAAGTTAGCGGTCTTGTAGCCGATTCCGCCGCCATAGCTAGCGGTATTCTGATTCAGTCCGGACTGGTAGAAAGCATTGTGCGACGAGAAATAGATTGTTCTGATATCGCCAAAGAACTGACCCTTCGTGAACATCTCTACGAGATTCGCCGCATCCCCATGACTGGGAGGCGTGGCCTGAGAAGCGGCGGCAGCGGCAGCATGCTCGACAGTGTCCTGTCCCTTTTGCTCTGCGAAATCCACACCTGAAGCGGGAACGGTTACATCCGCCGTCTGTGCTAAAACAGAAAGTGGCAACCCCAAGATCCCCGATAGCGTTATCTGCAAGCCGATTCGACAGCAGACGGCGCGTGGTGCATAAGCCTTCATGTTAGTCCCTGACTCAACATTTTGTTTGGCTAGCGTTGCGATGCAACGCACTCTTTATTGCATTCATCATCCAACACTGACAGACAAAAATTCAGACTACAGATCACTACAAAAAGTAATCCTAAATTTATTAATAAAACCAGATTTCTATAAGAGACACGATAACCAGAATGCTATCGTTTCAGCGCCGCTTAGCCCTTCAACGCAATGGCTTCTGACGCGTCACAGGTCTAGCACCAGCGTGGCCGTCTTCGCGCGAGCGCAGCAAAGTGCAACCCTGGTCTCGCGTTCTCGCCTGTTCAGACAAAAATCACGGTGTTCCGGCTCACCGTCGAGATAAGTCGTCACGCAGGTGCCGCATACGCCTTGCTCGCAGGACGTCATGATATCGACGCCGGCATCGAGCAGAACCTGCGCAATCGTTTCGTCTCGGCCAATGTGGAATCTCTCGCCACTACGGGCCAGTTCAATCTCGAACGGCTGGTCCCCGTCCACATGCTCGACGGGCTCCGCGGCAAAGTATTCCAGATGGACATTCTCGTCCGGCCATGACGAAGCAGCTCGCCTGACCGCATCCATGAAACCTTGCGGACCGCACATATACAGATGCGTTGCTGGAGACGCCGCCGCCAGTTCCGCGGCGAGGTCGATAGTCGGGCCGCCGTCGTCTAACTGATAGCGCACTCTGGAAGCCCACGGCGATCCCGCCAGGCGCGTCTTGAACGCCTGGTGCGCAGCCGAGCGAGCGAAGTAGTAAAGCGTGAATTCGGCATCATTTCGCGCGAGGGTTTCCGCCATTGCAAGCAATGGGGTAATTCCAATACCGGCTCCAAAGAGCAGATGTCTGTCCGCTGCTGTCTCAAGCGCAAAGTTATTGCGGGGAATCCCGATCGTCATCGATGCGCCCGGCCGCACTGTGTCATGCATCCACACCGAGCCGCCGCGGCTTTGCGGTTCACGCTTTACGCCGATTACGTAACGGTGCCGCTCCCATGGCGCACTGCATAACGAATACTGCCGAATGCCTGTGCTGCCCGCATACACGTCGATATGTGCGCCTGCCTCGAAGGCGGGGAGCTCCCCGCCTCCTTCTGCCACGAGTTCAAAACGACGTATTTCGGCGGTCTCTTCGATCACTTCCGCGACTCGTACCTGCAGGGTGCTCTCCATCCTTGCCTCCATTATTCCGGCAGCCACGCAGTAGCTTCGACCTCGACCAGAATCGACTCGTCCGGCAGCATGGCCGACACCTGCACCACCGTGGACACCGGAGGATCGCCATCAAAGAACATCCCCCGGATCCGGTTGTAGCTCGGGTAGTCACGAAGGTCGCGAAAATACTGCACAAGCTTGAATACATCAGCCATGCTGCCGCCTGCCGATTCGATCGTCGCGCGAATACGGTCGAGCACATACCAGGACTGCGCCCGAATCTGACCCTCCTTGATATCGACGGAGAACTCCCCGGTCTTTCCGATCTTTTCACGCACGTCGTGAGGAACGTCGCCGTAGCCCTGTACGATCTTCCCTGCTTCAGGATCGACAGCGATGATGCCGGACAGAAAGATGAGGTTGCCTTTGCGCTTGTACGGCGCATACTTTGCAAGCGGCTTTGCAATTGTCGAACTCATACGTCTTTCTCCGTTAGCGCGCGTTTGCCGAAGCAACGCTTTGACCGACCAGTTTCTTGCGCAAATCCAGACCGACTCCTTTGTCGACAAACTGGTTAGTTGCGACCTTACTGATGTCGACGTCCTGCGCTTTGTAGAGACCAGCCTTGACCATCTTGTCGTAGAAACTCTTCACGCGATCGGTATCGATTGCTCCGATACCCTTCGTCAACGCATCGCCGGAATCGATCAGTCCAAGCTGTCGGATCTTCGCGACCTCCGCATCGAGCTTCGCCTGGGTCATTTCGGGATTCTCTTTTTCGATCAGCCCGTAAGCGCCGCTGTGGTCCCCGTAGAGAAAGTTGTACCAACCGATAATCGACGCATCGATGAAGCGGCGCACGACGTCGGGCTTGTTCTTCACCATGTCCCAACGTGTTTCGATCGTCGACGAGTAGGTATTCCAGCCCTCGTCGGCCAGCAGGAATGTACGTGTCTTGACGCCCGCATTTTCGGCGTAAAGTGGTTCCGCTGTCGCGTACGCCTGCTGCACCGCGCCTGGTTCCGCGAGAAACTGCGCGATGCTGTAGTTGTAAGGACGCAATTGCTCGTCCTTAAAGCCCTTTTCCGCAACCATCCATTGCCAGAAGCTGAATTGCCCGTCTTTCGAAACCAGAATGACCTTGGCTTTCTTCAAGTCGGCGAACGTGTTAAATCCGGCCCCTTCATGCGCCATCAACGCTTGCGGATCCTTCTGATTGACGGCCGCCACCACCACCGTCGGAACATGGTTCTTCACATTGTCAAAAGACAGCAGCAAATTTCCGGCAATCAGAAAATCGATCTTGCCGGCGGACAGCATGGGACGGTTGTTCACCTGTGGACCGCCTTCTCGAATCTCGACATCGAGCCCATACTTCTTGTAGGTTCCGTCGGCGAGTGCCTGGTAAAAGCCGCCGTGACCAGCCTGAGCTTTCCAGTCGGTGCCAAGGATCACTTTGTCCTCGGCTGAGGCGCAAGTCGGCCCGCACGCCATGAGTGCGGTCGCGGCAAGTCCGGCGGCAAATAGAACTGCCCGTACAATATTTTTCATGGGTTCTGCTCCATATCGTAGGATCACGAAAACGTTGTCGACGCTCGATTCCCTATTCGGCCACGACCGTCTCCCAGCCGCGCATCTTTCCGGGATTAAGCAAGCCTTTCGGATCCGCCTGCCGCTTGAAGTCGATTTGCGACAGATCGATTTCTTTCATACCGCCGTCCTCAATCGTGACGACATGAGGGTCGAAGGTTGCACAGCCGAGTGATTCGAAGATGCGCATGATTTCGTACTGACGCTCGGCGGTGGTAAAACGTACCAACGGAATGCCGAACACCTGGTACTCGCCGAACTGCTTCGCAAACTCGTGGTGCCAGTAAATTTCGTCACCGAATCGCTGCGCGAGTTGCTCGCAAAGCTCAACGTCGAACGGTTGCGGATGAGCAATCTGAAGATAGGTCCACTGCTTGTCGATCTTCAGAGCCTGCAGCGTCGTATGGTTGTACGCGCATTCATACGCAGGCGGAAGTTCGCTCGCTTCGAGTTCATCCGCATTCATGCTGAGCGATTCCATCCCACCATGGGAGGTCGCCAAGCTACGGTACTGATCGATCGATGCCGGGCTGACCATCGCAAACACAGCGTTACGGTCGTCCGGAAAGCGTTCGCCCAGGTGTTCATAAAACGGTGCGAAACCCTTCTCCACCGACGTCAGCAGAAACAGATCGAGTTCCGGCGTGCTGGCCGCCTTGCAGAAGCGCAATGCATCGCCGTAATGCTCGAATAGCGTGATCGTGTGCAACCAGTCGAGCGCCGGCTTCAGTGTCAGTTCGAGCTCGGTGATGATGCCGTTCGTGCCGAACGCGTGATGCACCTTCTGAATATCGGCACCACGCAGTTCGACAACGCGCGGTATCTCCTCCACAGTAACGACACGAATGCAGCGGACGTTGTCCGTGTCCTTGAGAATGCCATGCCGGATGGAACCGACACCGGCATAGCCGCCTGCAATGAACCCTCCTATTGTCGCGACGCGCAATGTGGAGGGAAACATCAGCAGGTCCTGGCCGGATGCCCTGACCGCTTCCTGCAATTCACCGATCCGCGCACCCGCCTCAACGCGTACCGAACCGGGCCGAATCTCCCGCACTGCTTTCAGTTCCGTCATGTCCATCACGACGCCACCCTGCAGCGGCACGCACTGGCCATAGTTGCCGGTGCCGCCGCCGCGTATGGTTAGGGGCACCCCCCGGCGCGACACCGCCGCCGCGATGCGGATTACCTCCTCTTCATTACGCGGAAAGACAACCAGATCTGCAACGCAGTCCTTCAATTGCGCATTGAGAATTGGGCTATACCACGAGAAATCACGTGATCGCCCACGCAATTGGCCTCCGCTTGCGATCGTCCGGATTCCATTCAACTCACCGGCAAACCGGACCCAATCAATGTCTCTGTTGTTCATATCTTCTATCCTTGATGCCGAATGTCGGTTCTGCTTCATGCGTCACGATCGATTTCGCTCTCGTGCCAGCCTCTAAGCACCGCCTTGGAAAGCCAATTGAAGAGCAAAAAGATACTGATGCCGCACAGCGAGACAAGCAGGAGAGCGGCAAACATCTTCGGGATCTCGTTTCTAAACGTCGCTTCCAGGATGCGCGACGCCAAACCCGTTTGACGGCCAGCCGCGCCTGCCGTGAACTCGGCCACGATGGCGCCGACGAGCGAGAGACCACCGGCGATCTTCAAGCCGCCCAGGAAGTACGGCAGCGCACTCGGAGCAAGCAGATAGCGCAGACGCTGCCACGGTGTCGCCCGGTACAGCCCGAATAAGTCACGCAGATTGTGGTCGGCGCTTCGGAGACCGATAACGGTGTTCGACAGGATCGGGAAAAAGGCGACGATCCATGCACAAATCAACAGCGCGGAAAATGTACTGTCGACGTAGATCAGAATCAGAGGCGCGATCGCAATGACAGGTGTGACCTGCAAGATGACTGCAAACGGAAAGAAGCTAAGCTCAACCCAACGCGAGAGCGCGAACAACATGGCCAGTGCAACGCCCCCCACAATCGCAAGCGCAAGCGACATGAAGGTCAGCTTCAATGTGAACAGCAGCGACAACGACAATGAACCCCAGTTCTCAATCAGTGTGCGCAAAATCACACTCGGTGCCGGAATGATGTAATCAGGCACGTGATTCACACGCACCAGGATTTCCCAGAGCAGCACTGCGGCAAGCAACCAGGCGGTCGGCACCGCGCAGCGCAGGAAGCGTTCGCGCCGTACGCGCTGCCTGGCTGCATCCGCGATTGCGGTCGCATTGGACGAGACGTCCACCTTCAAGGTTTGTACTGAAGAAGACATACCGATTCCTCTCTCATTCAATGATCGATGTCGGACGAGTCCATCGCCCGGTGCAGGCTAGTCGACGTTTCGCGGCATAACTGTGTGTACTGCGCTGATTCGCGATACGCTTCACCACGCGGATAGGGCGCCGGAATAGCGATCTCGTCGATCACACGCCCCGGTCGACTTGCCATCACCACCACGCGATTCGAGAGATAGACTGACTCGTAGACGCTGTGCGTCACAAAGATCACTGTGAACTTGTGCTCTTGCCAAAGCTTGAGCAAATCGTTGTTCAGTTTGATGCGGGTCATTTCGTCGAGAGCCGCGAAAGGCTCATCCATCAACAGCAGACGCGGACGCGTCACCATCGCCCGCGCAATTGAGACCCGCATCTTCATGCCGCCCGACAGTTCACGCGGATAGACATTCGCAAAACGCGACAGTCCGACCATTGCCAGCGCTTCCTCGACCCTGGGACGTGCACGCTCCCGCGATTCGCCTCGCAGCTTCAGAGGCAGGTAGACATTCTCAAATACCGACGACCAGGGCATCAGCGTTGGCTCCTGGAAAACAAAGCTGATGTCATGCGTACGTGCATCTTCAATCCCGGTTTTCGCGGTCCATTCGATCGTGCCGCCAGAGATCGACGACAGCCCCGCGATCATCCGCAGCGCCGTGCTCTTGCCACAGCCAGACGGTCCGAGAAAACTGATAAATTCGTGACTTCCCACCTCGAGCGACATGCCGTTAAGCGCGATCGTGCCGTTCGAATATTTTTTGTGTACGTCCCTTAGATGAACTAACGGGGCCTGCGTCATGCTTGTCTCCATGCCGTCACCGATCAGTTGAAAGAGCCGTTCAATGCCACTCGGGTTCGTTTTCCAGCCATGCGAGCGGCGCGTCGTCGACTTCACGCAGCAACTCGATAAACTGGGTGACGACGTGATCGATCACACGTCGTCCTTTGTCCGCGGTCGCGGCCGCGGCGTTGCCGCAGGCTCCGGCGGGATTCAGATCGTGCGTCTGCCATCCGAGCTTGCCGCTCGCGCCAATTGACAGATAGCGGTAGCGCTCGCTCATTTCCTTCGTGAGCGAAACGAAGTGGCGCGCTTCGTCCATCGCAACAAGCTCCGGCCGCATGGCGAGCAGGATCGACGTTTCGACGTCGCCCGCGTGGATCCCGTGTTTCATTTCCTCGTCATTGAAGAGCGCGTCGGGCATGCCGAGCGTGTACCAGTTCGACGCGACGACCATCATCCCGAAACGTTGACGCAGATCGCGCGCGACGATATCCATCACGGCCCCCTGTCCGCCATGACTGTTGAACAGCACTAGTTTCTTCACGCCGGCCGCTGCGACGCAGGCACCGATCTCGCTCCACATGCGAATCAAGGTCTCGGCTGAAAAAGTCAAGGTGCCAGGATAGCGAGCGTGTTCATTGCTCTTGCCGATGCTTTGAGTCGGCAGAAACACCACCGGCAACTCGCCGGACAGACGCGGAATGATCGCTTCGACGAGTCCATCGATCGTCGTGGTATCCACAGACATAGGCAGATGCGGCCCATGCTGCTCGATGGCGGCGACCGGCAGCACCGCGATCAGCCGCTCGCGGTCAAGACGGGAGAACTCCTTGCTCGTGTATTCGGCCCAAAAACGCTTGGTGATCGACGACATCTCCTGCTCCTCTTTTCTCGGCATTCACCGAATGCCTGGTTTCGCGAGCCGGTTGAAGCGAGGGCTCCCGCTGGCTCAGATCTGTGCTGCAACGACTGGCTTCGAAATCATGATAGACGATTTGACCAATCGGTCAAACCATATGGTCATTTATTTTCCGGTTGACATTGTTTTTGGCTGCAATGTCTTTTGGGTAGGATGCCAAATGAAATAATCGTGCGGCGCAGCAAGTCCTGCCGCGTTGAATCATCAGAAGAATCGCGGCGGGCGCAAGTGACTCGCGGGAAGACGTGAAAGGGTGAATTGACGCGCCGCGGAAATCGGCGGCGGCGTGTGTCGACTAGCGACGAAAGAGGGATGTTGGGAAAAGGTGACGCCGCCCTAAGAATCGGAACGGCGGTGTATTACGCAGAGCGTGTGATGCCGCAACCGTGCATGACGAATGCGGTCACTTCCGCGACGATGTGTTCGCGATCGAGCGGCTGCCCCTCTTTCACGCGCAACATGTAGCGCGCCTGAAATTCAAAGTCGGCAAAGTGCTGGGTCAGAGACCAGATATTCATCATCAGGAGCATCGGATCGAGTGGCCGCATGAGACCCGCCTCGATCCAGCTATTGATGCATGCAACCGCCTGAGCGGTACGCATGCGTGGACGGCTCATCATCGGCATTAAGACGGGTGCCCCACGCATCATCTCGTTGGCGAAGATACGAGACAGGAGCGGCTGGTCGAACGAGAAATCCAGCTTCTTGCGAATGTAATCGGACAGGACCTGCTGGGGACCGCGGTCGACTTCGCCAAACGAAAACACACGAGTCCATTCCTCGACCACGTGCTGAAGAATTTTTTCGTACAGGTCTTCCTTACTCTCGATGTAGTAATGGAGTTGTGGCTTCGATAAGCCTGCACGCTCAGCGATGCCCTGGGTCGATGCCCCCTTCAGCCCATGCAGCGCGAACTCCGCGATCGCTGCATTTCGTATCGCGTCCATCACTTCGGAGCGCGAGCGTTTCGTTTTTGTCTGCCCGGTGTGCGCCACAGGATCCGTCCTCGAATGATCCGTCTGGATGTTTCCAGTGACGCATTCTAACGCATGGAGCACCGGGCACCCGTTGGACGCCCGCCCTCAATCAGCCGCGCAACACCTCCGGGTTCAATGGTGACGGAGGCTGGCCGGCACACGCTCCGTACCCCAAGGCGGCGATCAGGTTGTCGGCGGCGAGATCGGCCATCGCAAGGCGCGTCTTCAGACTTGCGCTCGCGATATGAGGTGTGGCGACCACCTTCGCGTTGGCAAGCAACCTCGGACAGACGAAGGGCTCTCGTTCGAATACGTCGAGGCCGGCTCCTGCCAGCCGGTTCTCGGCTAGCGCATCGGCGAGCGCGTCTTCGTCGACCAGACCGCCACGAGAGATGTTGATGAGTGTGGCCGTCGGCTTCATCAACGCAAGCTCACGCTGCCCGATCGTATGATGCGCTGCCGGGCCATACGGCATCGTGATGATCAGATGGTCCGACATGCCCAGCAGTTCCTCCTTACTGCAAAACTGCGCACCGCCTTCGTCTGCCAACGCGATAGGCCCGCGATCGTGATACCTCACCGTCATACCGAAGCCGCGGGCCCGCTGCGCCACCGCGCGCCCGATACGACCCATGCCGAGAATACCCAGCGATGTGCCATGAATGTCCACCCCGAGAAACATGTCAAGGGCCCATTTGTCCCATAGACCCAGCCTCAACCAGCGCTCTGCTTCGCCTGTGCGGCGCGCGGTCGCCATGAGGAGCGCCCAGCCGAAATCGGCCGTGGTTTCAGTCAGCACGTCCGGCGTATTGGTCGCCACGACGCCAGCCGCCGACAGCGCCGCCAGATCCAGATTGTTGTATCCGACCGCAATATTGGCAACGGCTCGTAGCGTTGAGCAATCCTGCACAAGTGGCGCGTCGATTATTTCCGTCGCGCTCACGAGTGCCCCGACTTTGCCCTGTAGACGCACGCGTAATTCTTTCGGCGCATATATGTGGTCCGCATCGTTGATTTCGACGTCAAAATGCTCCCGGAGGCGCCCAACCACGGACGGAAACACCTTGCGGGTAATCAGGATTTTTTCTTTCACACCAGGTTCCTTGAGAGTCGACAGGATTCTCATGCTTGTCCGTCCCGCTAGACCGTAGCCGGGTTGGGCTTGTTTGCGTCCATGCCGTACCGGATCAGCGCGTCGCTCACGACTGATGCCGGCAACAGCCCCTGATCGGCAAGCGCGCGCAGCGACGTCACACAGATGTAGGCGCGGTCGACTTCAAAGAAGCGGCGCAATGAAGCACGATTGTCGCTTCGACCAAATCCGTCGGTACCCAGAACTGAGAACGGAGCAGCAAGATACGGTGCGATCAATTGCGGATATGCCCGGACATAGTCGGTGGCGGCAATCACCGGCTCCTTGCCCGCCAGCATCGTCTCGAGGTGCGCACGCGGAGTGATCGCATCCGGATGATGCAAGCGCTGACGTGCAGTCTCGCGTGCGTCGCGCTCGAGTTCGGAGAAACTCGTTACGCTGAACACTTCGCTTTCGATTTGCCAGTCGTCGGCGAGAAGCTGCGCGGCGGCCTCCACCTCGCGCAGGATGGTACCGCTGCCGAGCAGACGAACCTTACCGCGTGACTGAGCAGGTTGCACGCTCGCAAGGCGGTACATCCCGCGCACGATATCCTCTTCGACTCCCTCCGGCATCGTCGGCTGAGCGTAGTTTTCGTTCATTACCGTGAGGTAGTAGAAGACATCCTCCTGCCGCTCCATCATTCTGCGCATACCATCGTCAACGATCACTGCCAGCTCGTATGCATACGCCGGATCGTACGCCCGGCAGTTGGGAATGGTTGCCGCCATGACGTGACTCGTGCCATCCTGGTGTTGCAAACCTTCGCCCGAGAGCGTCGTGCGACCGGCCGTGGCGCCTACCAGAAACCCCCGCGCGCGCTGGTCGGCTGCCGCCCAGATCAGATCGCCGATGCGCTGGAAGCCAAACATCGAGTAGTAGATATAGAGTGGCAGCATCGCGGTACCATGCGTGCTGTAGGACGTGCCGGCTGCGATCCATGACGACATCGCACCGGCTTCGGTAATACCCTCTTCGAGAATCTGACCGCTGACGTCCTCGCGGTAGTACAAAATCGAACCCGCATCTTCCGGCTCGTATAACTGCCCCTGCGACGAATAGATCCCAACTTGCCGGAACAGGCTTGCCATCCCGAAGGTGCGCGCCTCGTCGGCGACGATCGGTACGATACGCGGCCCAAGCACCTTGTCTTTCAGGAGTGTGGTCAACATCCGCACCATCGCCATGGTCGTTGACATCTCCTTGTCGCTCGCTGCCAATGCGAACTGGGCATGTTGCGCAAGCGGCGGCACAGCGACCGCCTCCGCTCGTTTCTGCCGTGCCGGGAGATAACCGCCGAGCGCTTCGCGACGTTCATGCAGGTAACGCATTTCCTCGCTGTCGTCGGCCGGCTTGTAAAAGCGCATGTGCTCGAGGTCATCGTCCGTGAGGCCAAGCTGGAAGCGGTCGCGGAACTCCTTCAGGGCCTCGACATCGAGTTTTTTCTGCTGATGCGTCGTGTTTTGCGCCTCCCCGGCGCGACCCATGCCGTAACCTTTAATCGTCTTCGCGAGGATTACGGTGGGCTGCCCCTTGTGTTTGCGTGCCGCGTCGAAGGCTGCGTAAAGCTTGCGCAAGTCATGTCCGCCGCGGTTCAGTGCCGCAACATCACCGGGTGTCATGTGGGTGACGAGCGACTTCAGCGCGTCGTTCTGGCCGAAGAAATGGTCGAGCCCGTACTGCCCGTCCTTCGCCTTATAAGTCTGATACTGGCCGTCCATTGTCGACGCAAATGCACGAAGCAACGCGCCCGAGTGGTCGCGAGCGAAAATCGGATCCCACGCGCTGCCCCACAACACCTTGATCACATTCCAGCCCGCGCCGCGAAACAGCGCTTCCAACTCCTGCACGATTTGCCCATTGCCCCGCACCGGACCATCGAGACGTTGCAAGTTGCAGTTGATCACGAAGGTCAGGTTATCGAGCTTCTCACGCGCTGCCAGCGGGATGGCGCCGATCGACTCCGGCTCATCCATCTCGCCGTCGCCGAACACGCCCCATACGTGCCGTTCGCCCGTTTGCGCCAGCCCTCGATGTTGGAGGTAGCGCATGAAGCGCGCCTGGTAGACAGACTGGATCGGGCCTAACCCCATCGACCCGGTGGGAAACTGCCAGAAGTCGGGCATCAGCCAAGGGTGCGGATACGAGCACAACCCCTTGCCACCTGTCTCACGGCGAAAGTTCTCCAGTTGCTGTTCCGACAAACGCCCTTCGAGAAATGCGCGGGCATATACGCCGGGCGCCGAATGGGGCTGAAAGTAGACAAGGTCGCTGCCCTGGTTGCTGCCGCCGACCGTGCTTTTCGCGCGGAAGAAATGATTGAAACCGAGTTCGAAGAGGTCTGCCGCCGATGCATAGCTCGAGATGTGTCCACCGAGCTCACCATAGGCCTTGTTCGCCCGTACCACCATAGCGAGTGCATTCCAACGCACAATAGCCGTAATACGCTCCTCGATTTTCAGATTACCTGGATAGGGTCGCTGGCGCTCAACGGAAATTGTGTTGGCATAGGGTGTATTGCTTGGCACCGTTGTCGTCAGTCCCAGCAGCGGCGCTGCGTCAAGCAGTTTGCGCAGCAGGAAAAGGCCGCGTTCCTGCCCACAATGCGCTACGACAGCTTCAAGCGCCTCAAGCCACTCAAGCGTTTCCTGCGGATCGTCGTCTACCGGTGCGGCGGTTTGGGGTAAAGCGAACTGAGGAGGAAGGGCAAGATTCGTCATCGCAGAGTCTCCGTTTTGTGATATTCATTTTATGGAAGCTCCGTAAAAATTTGATGCCGCATTGCACGGCACGCCGCAGTGAATTCAGCATGGATGCGCTGTTGTTCGGTGCTTTTCGATTCAAGTATGCCGCGGTCGTCGAAACCTATCGGCCAAACCTCTCGGCACGCACCTGCGCCCCCTCCCAATCTGCCGTGCTACTGCGTCGCCGGCGCATGGGCCCGCGCTAGCTCAACAGCAAAGCGGCGACCGTTTTCTTGCGCCCGGCATCGGGCCCATCGAGGAGCTTGACCGGAACGCCGCGCTGAACGCCGGGACCGTGTTTATGGCGGCGCGATCTCGATCGAGACTCATTTCAATCGTTCGCGGCACTCTCCAGTTGCTGGCAACGGGACGGTTGGATGTCTATATTTCACCCCGACCGACTTTATTTCTTCCGATCACCCCAAGCCCACCCATACGATTACCCCGTCAATTTACTTGACACTTAAACTATCTAAGCCTAAATTACTTTCCAGAGCAAAGTCCACTGGAGAGTCAGCATGCGTATCGTATGTATCGGCGGCGGCCCGGCCGGCTTGTACTTCGGCCTGTTAATGAAGGGCCGGAACCCGGCGCATGACGTCACGGTGGTCGAACGCAACCGCCCCTACGACACCTTCGGCTGGGGCGTCGTGTTCTCCGACCAGACGCTCGGCAACCTGCGCGCCGCCGACGCCCCGAGCGCGGACGCGATTCTCGACGCCTTCAATCACTGGGACGACATCGAGATCAATTTCCGCGGCAGCCAGATTCGCTCGTCGGGCCACGGTTTCTGCGGCATCGGCAGAAAACGTCTGCTGAATATCCTGCAGGCGCGTTGCGAAGAACTGGGCGTCAAGCTGGTTTTCGAAACCCTGGTCACGGACGACACCACCTACGAAGCCGACCTGATCATCGCCTGTGACGGCGCCAACAGCGCGATCCGTCAAAAGTATGCAGCGACTTACAAGCCCGCAATCGACATGCGCGATTGCCGCTTCGTCTGGCTCGGCACCAAAAAGCTGTTCGACGCCTTCACGTTCGCCTTTGAAGAAACGGAGTTCGGCTGGTTCCAGGCTCACGCTTATCGTTTCGACGATCAAACCTCCACGTTTATTGTGGAAGCACCGGAGCGCGTTTGGCGTGCCGCCGGACTCGACGAAATGAGCAAGGAAGACAGCATCGCGTTCTGCGAGAAGCTGTTCGCCAAATACCTGGACGGCAACGCGTTGCTCTCGAACGCCGCGCATTTGCGCGGGTCGTCACAATGGATTCGCTTCCCGCGCGTCGTCAATGAGGAATGGGTGCACTGGCGCAGCAATGCCGACGGCACGCAAACACCGATCGTGCTGATGGGCGATGCAGCGCACACCGCGCACTTCTCGATCGGCTCGGGCACCAAGCTCGCACTCGAAGATTCGATCGAACTCGCCAACAGCATGGGCGCGCATCCGGGTGACCTGGCCGCCGCGTTGCAGCACTACACCGACGTGCGCAGTATCGACGTGCTGCGCATCCAGAATGCCGCGCGCAATTCGACGGAATGGTTCGAGCATGTCGATCGCTATACGTCGTTCGAGCCGGAACAGTTCGCCTACTCGCTGCTTACGCGCTCGCAGCGCATTTCGCACGAAAACCTGCGGGAGCGCGATGCAAGCTATCTATCGACGTTCGAAGACTGGCTCGCGCACCGCTCGGGCATTGATCGCGCGCCTGAAAAACACTCCGTTCCACCGATGTTCACGCCCTTCACATTGCGTGGCGTCACACTGAAAAACCGCGTCGTCGTTTCACCGATGGCGCAATACTCCGCTGTCGACGGCGTAGCCGGTGACTATCATCTGATGCATCTCGGTGCCCGCGCCATGGGCGGCGCCGCGCTCGTCATGACGGAAATGACCTGCGTGTCGCCCGAAGCGCGCATCACGCCCGCCTGTCCCGGTATGTACGCGCCGGAACATCTGGCGGCGTGGAAGCGTATTGTCGATCTCGTACATCATCAGTCGGATGCGAAAATCGGCATTCAGCTCGGGCACTCGGGCGCTAAAGGCTCGACACGTGTCGCGTGGGAAGGCATCGACCAGCCGCTTGACGAAGGCAATTGGCCGCTCGTGTCCGCTTCGCCCCAACAGTATTTAAGCGGTATCAGCCAGACCTCGCATGAAGCCACCCGGGACGAACTCAATGAAATCGAAGCGCAGTTCGTACTCGCTACGAAAATGTCTGCAGAGGCAGGCTTCGATTGGCTCGAATTGCACTGCGCACATGGCTATTTTCTGTCGAGCTTCCTGTCGCCGTTGACCAACCAGCGGACCGACGAATACGGCGGCTCGCTTGAAAACCGTCTGCGCTATCCGTTACAGGTTTTCAAGGCGATCCGTGCGGTCTGGCCGCAAGACAAGCCGATCTCCGTGCGCATCTCCGCTAACGACTGGGTCGGCGGAGGCACCACGCCCGACGACGCCGTGCAGATCGCGCGCGCCTTCAAAGCGGCAGGTGCCGACATGATCGACGTCTCGTCGGGCCAGGTCAGCAAGCAGGAAAAACCCGTGTACGGCCGCATGTTCCAGACGCCCTTCTCCGACCGCGTGCGCAACGAAGCCGGCATCGCCACGATCGCCGTTGGTGCGATCTCGGAAGCGGACCATGTCAACAGCATCATTGCGGCGGGCCGGGCCGATCTCTGCGCGATAGCGCGGCCCCATCTGGCCAATCCGTCCTGGACGTTGAATGAGGCCGCAAAAATAGGCTACTTCGACGTGGCATGGCCGAAGCCCTATACGGCGGCCAAGTCGCAACTCGAGCGCAATCTCGAACGCGAACGCGCCCAGGCCGCGGCGAACGCGGGTCTGTCGGCCCAGGAACGCGCGCAACGCGCTGAAGGAACCACGTGAATACGCCAACCTTGACGCTCGCAGGGCAGCATGCCGTCGTCACCGGCGGTGGCAGCGGCATCGGTGCAGCCGTGGCCGAAGCGTTGCTGCGGGGCGGCGCCCGCGTCACGTTGATGGGCCGTAACGCACAACGTCTCGATGCGCAGCGGGAAAAACTCCAGGGGCTCGGTGAGGTTGCCTGCATCAGTGTCGACGTCACCAGCGAAGAATCGGTCGAGAAAGCCTTCGCACAAGCCGGTGCAATCGACATCCTCGTCAACAACGCGGGTCAGGCGCAGGCTGCCCCCTTCACCCACACCGATATGGCGCTCTGGCAGCGCATGCTCGACGTGAATCTCACCGGCGTGTTCCTCGGCACGCGTGCCGTGCTGCCCGGCATGCTCGAACGCGGTCACGGCCACATCGTCAATGTCGCGAGCACGGCGGGGCAAATCGGTTATGCGTACGTCGCGGCGTACTGTGCCGCGAAACACGGGGTGATCGGCCTGACGCGTTCGCTCGCGTTGGAAGTCGCGACCAAAGGCATCACGGTCAATGCCGTTTGCCCCGGTTATACGGAAACAGAACTGCTGCACGCGTCGCTCGAACAGATCACCAGCAAGACCTCGCGCACGGAACAGCAAGCGCGCGAAACCTTGCTTCGCTCGAATCCGCAGCGTCGGTTCGTGAGCCCGGAGCAAGTCGCTAACTCAGTGCTTTGGCTCTGCCAGCCCGGCTCGGACGCGATCACGGGCCAATCCATTTCCATCTCCGGTGGAGAAGTAATGTGACCAAGTCATCGAATATCAAAACGCCCCCATCGGCCGAGGCCAAGCCGGCGCGCAAAGGCGTTGCCAAACCTGCGGAGAACGTCGTGGATCTGGAAATGAGCACCGGCGCCGATAGTCATATGGGCCTGCGTTTGTGGCTGCGCATGCTGACCACGACCAACCTCGTGCAAGCCGAATTGCGCAAACGCCTGCGCAACGAATTCGACACCACGTTGCCGCGTTTCGACCTGATGGCACAGCTCGAACGTCATCCGGAAGGGTTGAAGATGACCGAGCTGTCGCGCCGTTTGATGGTGACGGGCGGCAACGTGACCGGCATTACGGATCAGCTCGAAAAAGAAGGGCTGGTTTCGCGCGACACCGATCCGAACGACCGCCGCTCGATCAGCGTATGCCTGACCCCCGCGGGTCGCAAGGCGTTCGACAAGATGGCGGTGGCGCATGAACAATGGGTCGTCGAACTGTTCGGCGGCTTGAGCCTCGACGAAAAATCGCGCACCCATCAGCGCCTCGGCAAACTCAAACAACATCTGCTCGACAGTCTGAAAGACTGATTCGCACTGTAGGAGACACTCATGACACGATCCAATGCCGACGCGCTGCTGGCCGGCAACCGCCTGACACTCGCCGGTTACGAAGCGCGGCACTTCGGTTGGTCGGTCGCCGGCAAGGTCGCGACGATCACGCTGAACCGCCCCGAGCGCAAGAATCCGCTGACCTTCGAATCGTATGCGGAGTTGCGCGATCTGTTCCGGCAACTCGCCTACGCAACCGACGTGAAAGCGGTCGTGATCCACGGAGCGGGCGAGAACTTCTGCTCCGGCGGCGACGTGCACGACATCATCGCGCCGCTGATCGATCTGCCGATGCCGGAACTGCTGCTGTTCACCCGCATGACGGGTGACTTGGTCAAGGCAATGCGCCACTGTCCGCAACCCATCATCGCGGCGGTCGACGGCGTATGCGCGGGCGCGGGCGCGATTCTGGCGATGTCGTCCGACATGCGGCTCGGCACCGCGCGCAGCAAACTCGCATTTTTGTTCACACGCGTCGGCCTCGCCGGTTGCGATATGGGCGCCTGCGCGATCCTGCCGCGCATCATCGGTCAGGGACGCGCCGCCGAACTGCTGTTCACCGGCCGCTCGGCGAGTGGCGACGAAGGCCACGCATGGGGCTTCTATAACCGCCTGTGCGACCCGGCGGCGCTCCTCGCGGAAGCGCAAAAGCTCGCCGCCGATCTCGCTGCCGGTCCGACCTTCGCGCACGGAATCACGAAGAAGATGCTGCATCAGGAATGGAGCATGAGCATCGACGAAGCAATTGAATCGGAAGCACAGGCTCAGGCCATCTGCATGAGCACCCGCGATTTCGAACGTGCATATAACGCGTTTGCCGCGAAGTCGCGCCCTGTGTTCGAGGGAGATTGAATTGAGCACTCACAGCGATATGGATCTGCACAGCGCGCTCGCGTGGCCCTTTTTCGAGCCGCGCCATCGCGAACTGGCCAAGGGTATCGAAGCATGGTGCAGCAACAATCTCTCGCACGTCGAGCACGATGACGTCGACGCGACCTGCCGCCAGCTGGTCCGCGAGCTCGGTGCCGCAGGCTGGCTGAAATACGGTGTTGGCGGCGTGGCCTATGGCGGACATGGCGACACCATCGATACACGCGCCGTGTGCCTGTTGCGCGAAACGCTCGCCAAACATTCCGGTCTCGCGGATTTCGCACTGGCAATGCAAGGGCTCGGCTCCGGTGCGATCTCGCTCGGCGGCACACATGAGCAAAAGACGCGTTACTTGCCGCGCGTCGCGAACGGGTCGGCTCTCGCCGCCTTCGCTTTGTCGGAACCGGAGGCAGGATCGGACGTCGCCGCAATGGCTCTCTCAGCACGAGAAGACGGTGACTTCTACGTACTCGACGGCGACAAGACGTGGATCTCCAACGGCGGCATCGCGGATTTCTACGTGGTGTTCGCCAGAACCGGCGAAGCGCCGGGCGCACGCGGCATTACCGCCTTTATCGTCGACGCCGACACGCCGGGCCTGGAAATCGCCGAACGCATCGACGTAATCGCGCCGCATCCGCTCGCGCGTTTGCACTTTGCCGGCGCACGCGTGCCGCGCAGCCAGATGCTTGGCGCACCCGGCGAAGGTTTCAAGCTCGCGATGCGTACGCTGGATATCTTCCGCACGTCGGTGGCAGCCGCGTCGTTGGGATTCGCGCGTCACGCCATGGCTGAAGGTCTCGCGCGTGCGGCGTCGCGCAAGATGTTCGGCCAGACGCTCGGCGATTTCCAACTGACGCAGGCCAAGCTCGCGCAGATGGCATTGACGATCGACAGCAGCGCGTTGCTGGTATATCGCGCGGCGTGGCTGCGCGATCAGGGCGAAAACGTCACGCGTGAAGCCGCGATGGCCAAGTGGCACGCCAGCGAAGGCGCGCAACAGGTGATCGACGCCGCCGTGCAACTTTATGGCGGAATGGGCGTGCAAAGCGGCACCCCTGTCGAGATGCTGTACCGCGAAATTCGCGCTTTACGGATCTATGAAGGCGCGACCGAAGTGCAGCAGTTGATTGTCGGCCGCGATCTCCTGAAAGCGCATGCGGCGGAATCCGGCAAGGACGCAGCGAAATGAGCCCGACCTTTGAAAGACCGGTCCGCATCCGCTTTTCGCACTGCGATCCGGCCGGCATCGTGTTCTTCCCGCAGTATCTGGTGATGACCAACGCGCTAGTTGAAGACTGGTTCAACGAAGGCCTGCGGATCGACTACGCACAGATGATCGCGCAACGCCGTGTCGGCCTGCCGATCGTCAAACTCGATTGCGAGTTTTCCCGGCCGAGCCAGATGGGCGAAACGATCACGCTATCGCTCAAACTCGCCAAGGTGGGCCGCCGTTCGATCAGCATCGAGATCGTCGGCCAGCATGGCGACGAAATCCGCTTCAGTGCGAAACAGGTGCTGGTGACCACGTCGCTCGAAAGCGGCACCTCCATCGACATTCCCGCCGACATCGCGAGCGCACTCGCGACATTCGCTCCACAGCCCGAACCCATCGAGGCACATCGCTCATGAAAAAAGCTCTCCTTCCCGCTGGTTGGATCAAGCCGCGCGGCTACGCGAACGGCGTTGCCGCAACCGGTACGCAAGTGTTCATTGCCGGCCAGATCGGTTGGGACGAACAGGCGCGTTTTCAGACCGCCGACTTCGCGCAACAGGCAATTCAGGCGCTCAGGAACGTCGTCGCCGTATTGCATGAGGCGGGCGGCAAACCCGAGCACCTGGTTCGCCTGACGTGGTACGTCACGGATAAACGCGAATACCTTGCCTCGCTGAAAGATATCGGCCGCGCCTTTCGCGAGCTGATCGGCGACTACGACATCGCGATGAGCGCGGTGCAGGTCGTTGCATTGATCGAAGACGAAGCCAAGGTCGAGATCGAAGCAACGGCCGTGATTCCCCAGTAAGCAAAGCACACGAACACGCCACCCACCAAGCCAACCGAAGCGCCTTCAGCCGGCTCAACGCCCGGGAGACCATGATGGAACCGTCAGCACACGTCGATACCTTCGCGCGCGACAATCTTCCGCCGCAGGATCAATGGCCTGTCTTTCTGCTCGACAACCCGGACGTTAGCTACCCGGCGCGCTTCAATTGCGCGACGGAACTGCTCGACAGAACGATCGAAGCGGGGCATCGCGACCGTCCGGCGATCTGGTCCGACGTGGATGGCAAGCCGCAGGCGACCACGTACGGCGAACTGCTTGCCATGGTGAATCGCAGCGCGCATGTGCTGGTCGATGAAATGGGTTTGCAGCCGGGCAACCGCGTGCTTCTGCGCGGACCGAACACCTTGCAGATGGCGGTGGCGGCGCTCGCCGCGCTCAAGACCGGTCTCGTCGTGGTGCCCACCATGCCGCTGCTGCGGGCAAAAGAACTCAAGCAGATCATCGAGAAAGCGCAAGTCGGTGCCGCGCTATGCGACGCACGCCTGACCGATGAGCTCGCACGCTGCAACGATCCCCAGGACGAGTTCTACTGCGCGGGTCTCAAACAGACACGCCTGTTTCATGACGATTCCGCCGCTTCGCTCGACACCCTCGCGCGCAACAAACCGGACCACTTCACCGCGTGCGACACCGCCGCTGACGACGTCTGCCTGATCGCCTTCACCAGCGGCACCACAGGTGCACCGAAAGGCTGCATGCACTTTCATCGTGACGTGCTGGCCATGTGCGATCTGTTTCCGCGGCACGTTCTGAAGCCTTCATCGAACGATGTGTTTTGCGGCACACCTCCGCTCGCCTTCACATTCGGACTGGGTGGCTCGCTGTGCTTTCCTCTGCGAGTCGGCGCGTCGACGGTACTGATCGAGCGGCTCACGCCCGAAACCTTGCTGCAAACCGTCGAACGCTTTCATGCAACGATCATGTTCACCGCGCCGACCTTCTACCGGCAAATGGCGCCGCTCGTCGCGCATCACGACGTGTCAAGCTTGAAGAAAACGGTTTCGGCGGGCGAAGCGTTGCCGGATTCGACACGCCGTCTATGGCACGACGCCACGGGCATCGACATGATCGACGGGATCGGCGGCACCGAGCTGATCCATATTTTCATCTCCGCGCAAGGCGACGAGATTCGCCCGCATGCGATCGGCCGCGCGGTGCCGGGCTACGTGGTGCAAGCCGTGGACGACGACATGCAGCCTGTCCCCGCCGGCACCATCGGCAAACTCGCGGTGCGCGGGCCGACCGGCTGCCGCTACCTGGCCGACGAACGCCAGATGAAGTTCGTACGCGACGGCTGGAACCTCCCCGGCGACTCGGTCTATCTCGACAAAGACGGTTACGTGTTTTATCAGGCCCGCGCCGACGACATGATCGTCTCCGCCGGCTATAACATCTCCGGTCCGGAAGTGGAAAGCGTGCTGCTGCAGCATGATGCGGTGGCCGAATGCGGCGTGATCGGCGTGCCCGACGAAACGCGCGGGCAAATCGTGAAAGCCTTCGTGGTGCTGAACCCCGGTTACACGCCAGGTGACGAACTGGTCGCGCAACTGCAGGATTTCGTGAAGAATAGCGTGGCGCCGTATAAATATCCGCGCACCATCGTATTCTTGAAGTCGCTGCCGCGCACCGAAACCGGCAAGCTGAAGCGCTTTGAATTGCGCACACTGAAGTAGCCCCTCTTTCCGCGGCAACTATTTGCATGGAATCGGAGACACACCACATGGCTGACTCTTTCATCGAAGTCGTCGCTCAGGATGGCGGCCGTTTCAACGCCTACATTGCGCGTCCGGCGCAAGGCTCGGGTCCAAGGCTCGTGCTGCTGCAAGAAATTTTCGGCATCAACGAGACCATGAAGTCGATGGCCGATCGCTTCGCCGAAGAAGGCTACGTGGTGCTGGTGCCGGATCTGTTCTGGCGGATCAAGCCGGGCATTTCGCTCGGCTACGGCGAGGCCGATATGAAGCAGGCGCTCGATTATCTCGGGCGCTTCGATGTCGATCTGGCCGTCGACGATATCGCGGCAACAGTCGCGACCCTGCGTGCCTTGCCCGAGCAGGCCGGCAAGGTAGGCGCGGTCGGTTATTGTCTTGGCGGCAAGCTCGCGTTCCTGAGCGCGGCACGCACTGACGTGGACTGCGCGGTCAGTTACTACGGCGTCGGCCTCGAAGCGAATCTGGATGAAGTACCGGCCGTACGCTGCCCGATGGTGTTCCACTTCCCCGAAAACGACGCGCATTGTCCGCCCGAAACGCGCGAGCGAATCAGCGCGGCGCTGCGCACGCGTCCACAGATCGAGCAATACGTGTACCCGGGCTGCGATCATGCGTTCGCCGCACCGTCACGCCCGCAGTACGACAAACCGGCCGCGATGATGGCCTATTCGCGCACGCTCGCGCTGCTGCGCAAAGTGCTGGGTCCCGTTTACGATCTGAACGCGTTGTGGGAGGCTCACTGCTACTACGAGTTCGCCACGCGCGACGTGGATGCGGTCATGCCGACCATGGTCGCGCAACCCTACGTCAATCACGTCCCGACCATGACGGGCGGCGTAGGCCACGACAAGCTCAAGCGTTTCTACACGCATCACTTCGTCAATTCGAATCCTGCCGATACGAAGCTGATTCCAATCTCGCGCACGATCGGCGCCGATCGCATTGTCGACGAGTTCATTTTTAGCTGCACGCATAGCTGCGAAATCGACTGGCTGCTGCCCGGCGTCGTGCCAACCGGCAAGTATTTCGAGGTGCCGATGCTGGCCGTGGTGTGCTTTCGCGGCGACAAGCTGTACAACGAGCACATCTACTGGGATCAGGCTTCCGTGCTCGTGCAGGTCGGCTTGCTGAATCCCGAGGGACTGCCGGTGGCCGGCATAGAAAGCGCGCGCAAGCTGCTTGACGAGACGTTGCCGTCGAATCAGTTAATGGGTACGAAGTCGCGGGTGTGACGTTTGACCGGGTTTGGCGGGTTTTGCCCGGGTCGAGCAGCAAGGCGCAACTAGAGCCCTACCTCGGCGCAACACCCCTATGATGTGACTCTTCACTGGCCAACCTCCCTCGCCCCATGCTGATCGTCCATCATCTGAACAACTCCCGCTCGCAACGCGTGTTGTGGCTGCTCGAAGAACTCGGCGTTCCGTACGAGATCAAGCGCTACGAGCGTGACCCGAAAACGATGCTCGCGCCGCCCGAATTGCGCGCGATCCATCCGCTCGGCAAGTCGCCCGTGATTGTGGACGAGGGGCAGACCATCGCCGAATCGGGCGCGATCATCGAGTATCTGGTCGACAAGTACGGTCAAGGCCGCTTCGCGCCCGCCGCGGGCACGCCCGAGCGTCTGCGCTACACCTACTGGATGCACTATGCGGAAGGCTCGGCAATGCCGCCGCTGCTGCTCAAGCTGGTCGCCCTGCGTATCGCTGGCGCGCCGATGCCCTTCTTTGCCAAACCGATCGCCCGCAAGATCGCCGCGACGCTGCAGTCGAGCTTCATCGATCCGCAGTTGAAGCTGCACCTTGGCTACATCAATAAGGAATTGGGCGCGACGGGCTGGTTCGTCGGCACCGATTTCACAGCGGCCGACGTTCAGATGAGCTTTCCGCTGGAAGCCGCCACCGCACGTGGCGGCATGGAAGGGCAGATTCCCGCTGTCGTCGATTTCCTGAAGCGTATTCACGCGCGGCCGGCCTATCAGCGGGCGCTGGAGCGCGGCGGCAAGTACGAACTGCTGGGCGGCGACTGACACCCGGCTCCGCCCAGGAATTCGTAGTTGTGACTGAAAACTCGCGAGTGCTAGACTAAATTCCCCCATTGCCATCAACGGGTTGCCGCCCGGGTTTCCAACTTCGTGCCGAGCGGCGGAACGTCCGGCATCCGCGCGCACCCGATCGCACCCGTTCGATCAAGGCAAAGGAGTCCCCGCATGACCCATTCCATCCACGGCAACAAGCGCTGGCTGGCACTGATCGTTCTGTGCCTCGGCGTGCTCATGATCGTGCTCGATACGACGATCGTGAACGTTGCATTGCCGTCGATCGCAGCCGACCTCGGTTTTACCGAGACCTCGCTGGTGTGGGTGGTCAATGCGTACATGCTCACGTTCGGCGGCTGTCTGCTGCTGGGTGGGCGGCTCGGCGATCTGTACGGCCACCGCAAGCTTTTTCTAGGCGGCATCACGCTGTTCACGCTGGCCTCGCTCGCCTGCGGCATGGCGAACTCGCAAATCCTGCTGGTGTGCGCGCGTGCCGTGCAGGGCCTGGGCGGTGCGGTCGTCTCCGCTGTGTCGCTGTCACTGATCATGAATCTGTTCACCGAGACCGGCGAACGGGCCAAAGCGATGGGCGTGTATGGTTTTGTCTGCGCGGGTGGCGGCAGCATCGGCGTCCTGCTCGGCGGCCTGCTGACCAACCTGCTGAGCTGGCACTGGATCTTTCTCGTCAACTTGCCGATTGGCATCGCCGTCTACGCGCTGTGTGTCGCGCTCCTGCCGTCCGCGCGCGGTCACGCTCATGGCGAACGGCTCGACGTAGCCGGTGCGGTGACGGTCACGGCTTCGCTAATGCTCGCCGTATACGCGGTGGTGAACGGCAATGAAGCCGGCTGGACCTCGGCGCAAACGCTGGGTCTGCTGTTCGCCGCACTCGTGCTGCTGGCCGTGTTTCTTATTATCGAAGCGCGCGTGCAACATCCGTTGATGCCGCTCGGACTGTTCCGTCTGCGCAATGTCGCGACCGCCAACGTGGTCGGCGTACTCTGGGCGGCGGCAATGTTCGCGTGGTTCTTCATCTCCGCGTTGTATCTGCAGCGCGTGCTCGGTTACCGGCCCTTGCAGGTCGGGCTCGCGTTTTTGCCGGCCAATCTGATCATGGCGTTTTTTTCGTTGGGCCTGTCGGCGCGCGTAGTGATGCGTTTCGGTCTGCGCCTTCCGCTGGCCGCCGGGTTGCTGGTCGCGGCGGTTGGCCTCGCGCTGTTCGCACGGGCGCCGGTCAACGGCAGCTTCGTGCTCGACGTGCTGCCCGGCATGATCCTGCTCGGCTTCGGTGCGGGCATCGCGTTCAATCCCATGCTGCTGGCCGCCATGAGCGACGTCGACCCGAGCGATTCGGGCCTCGCGTCCGGTATCGTCAATACGTCGTTCATGATGGGCGGCGCGCTCGGTCTCGCGGTGCTGGCAAGTCTTGCCGCCGCGCGCAGCGACGCGATGCAAGCTTCTGAAAGCGCCACAGCCGCGCTCAATAGCGGCTACCACGTGGCGTTTCTGTTCGGTGCGATCTTCGCGGCGGCTGCGGGTGTGCTGGGCGGGTTGTTGTTGCGTCCCGGGCAGGCTGGCGGCGCTCCTGCGGACACGCATGAGCTCGGACACGGCTCGTCGGCATCGGATCAGCCTCGCGCCGCCGGCAATGAGGCGGCGACAGAAAACTACTGACCGGAGCAACGCGGGGCAAACACGAAGCAGGCATACGAAGGAGCTCACCTCATGACCACCAGCACCGACGTTTCCACGCTTATCCGTGACTGCTACGCCGCGTACGAACGCAAAGACCGCAGCGCAATCGAGCCGCTGCTCAGCGACGACTTCACGTTCAGCAGCCCGCGTGACGATCACATCAGCAAAGCGGTCTACTTCGAACGCTGCTGGCCGTTCAACGAACAGGTCGAACACTTCCACATCGAAAAGCTGTTTGTCGAAGGCAACGAGGCGTTTGTCACATACGTCTGTAAGCCGAAAGGCCGCACGCCGTTTCGCAACACCGAGTTTTTTCGCACGAGGAATGGTCAGATTGTCGAGGTGACGGTGTATTTCGGTTCGTCGGCCGAAGACGTGTCGCCCACCTGAACAACACGCCATGACGGCCGATGCGGGTGGATCGCCAGGCCATCCGCAACATCGGCCGCAAAACCGCAAGCGCGATCAAATGCACCGTATCTTGCCTGGCTATGCTGGCTTCATGCAAACATGAGAGCCGAAATGAATCCCGTCGGAAAAGCGCTCTGGTTTATCGAAAGTCACTTTGCCCGCGCGCTGACGCTGGACGAAATCGCCAATGGCGGGTGCGTATCGCGCTTTCATCTGGCGCGTGCGTTCGAAGCAGCCACCGGGTTTTCGGTGATGCGCTACGTTCGCGCGCGCCGCTTGAGCGAAGCGGCACGACACCTAACCGACGGTGCCCCCGATATCCTGGCGGTTGCTGTCGATGCCGGTTACGGTTCTCACGAAGCATTCACGCGAGCGTTTCGCGAGCAATTCGGGCTCACGCCCGAAGCGTTGCGTGCGCGTGGTCACCTCGACAACCTTGCTATCGTGGAGCCGATCAGAATGGACAAACCCTTTCTCACGCATCTCGAACCGCCGCGTTTCGAAGACGGCAAACCGTTTCTCGTCGCGGGGCTCAGCGAGCGCTATACATGCGAAACCACCGCCGCGATTCCTTCGCAGTGGCAGCGCTTTGGCGACCACTTCGGCAGAGTGCCGGGCCAGGTCGGCAACCTCGCGTATGGCGTCTGCTATAACGCCGACGACGCCGGCAATATCGATTATCTATGCGGCGTCGAAGTCAGCGACTTCTCAGCCTTGCCTGCCGAACTGAGCCGCTTGCGCATTGCCCCGCAGCGCTACGCGGTGTTCATTCACCGCGAGCATGTCTCGACCGTGCGGCACACGTGGAATGCGATCTGGAATCAATGGCTGCCGGAATCGGGACATGTTCCCGCCGATGCACCGAACTTCGAGCGCTATGACGAAAAATTCGATCCGGTCAGCGGTATGGGTGGGCTCGAGATCTGGTTGCCGTTGAAGACCTAGTTCGGAACCGCTACGCCGCGCATGCCGCCACGAACGCGTTGACGAGCGGCGCCGGCGCTTCGCTGAGCGCCACACGTTCGGCATGTGCGAGCAACTCACGGCCCTTGAGCGTCAGCGTAACGGTACGGCCGGTAGGGCCGATACGCTCGACCAGCAGCACGTCAAGCTCACTTTCGAGTCCGCGAATCCATGAGGACACGTTGGCCTGCGACGTATGAAGATATTCGCCGGCCGCCGTCTCCTTGTGAACGCTGCCGCACACCTTCATACCGGCTGAAAGCGTCGTCCGCGGATATCAAGCGGCATGATGCACCAACTGAAGGCCGTGGAAGGACCGAATGGTGGCCGTGTTTTCCCGGAAGAAAGTTTGCGGTCGCGACAAACTACTCGAGGCATTCAGCGGCGCTGATCCACGCGTATCAGAGCACGGCTGCAATGACGTTCGACATGCCGGATCAGAACGATTCGCCCACCATCTCTTCGCTCTTGCGCCAGAGGGCGTCAGCATGTGCGGCGTCGAGCGCGTAACGTCGAACGCCTTCGCTGACGGGCGTAATGACAACATCGTCCGCGACAACTTCGCTCGTGTGGCAGTTTTCGCAGTATCTGCCACCAACGTCTTCGGCTGCTGCCACTACCGCGGCCCATACCGAAGTCGCGGCACCCTGCGGGATCGTTTTGAACTGGAACGGCCCTTGTCCCTCCGCTGCAAGCTGACTGTTGATTCTCTCGAGCAGTGCCGTGATCTGGCTTTCGTCCATATGACGAGCCAGCTCCGTGTGAATTCCGCCCGGATGAACGGCGGCTGCCCGCACGCCACGCACGCGATGTCGCTGATCGAAAGCAACGGCAAAGAGAACATTCGCCGTCTTGGCGCGTCCGTACGCGACGAACGGATCGTAGGGCGTACGCTCGAAACCGGGGTCGTCGAGATCCACGTCCGCGAAACGGTGCCCTGACGACGCCAGGACGACCACCCGCCCACCAGATCGGATCAGCGAAGCCAGGCGATTCACGAGCACGAAATGCCCCAGATGATTCGTGCCGAACTGCATCTCGAATCCATCTGCTGTTTTGCCAAAAGGTGTCGCCATCACGCCCGCATTCGCAATGATGATGTCAAAGGGTTGACCTTGCGCCAACAGCTTGTCGGCGCAAGCCCGGACGCTCGCGAGGTTCGCGAGGTCGAGCTCAACCAGATCGATGCTGCCGCCTGCCGCAGCGGCATTGCGCCGTGCTTCGGCAATCGCTTGCTGCGCCTTTTCGAGGTCTCGGGCAGCGCCAACCACACTCGCCCCGTGCACCGCGAGCGCCCGTGCCGTCTCCACGCCAAGCCCTGCCGAGACGCCCGTTACAAGAATTCGTTTGCCGTGAAGATCGACGCCCGAGAGCACGTCGTCCGTCGTCGAAGTTGCACCAAATTTCTCAGCCATTTCCGCCGCTCCATCACAATAGGGTTGACGCCATTCCCCGTCCGGGATAAAAACGGAGTAACCCTCCGCTTTTCTAATATACTAAACGGAGCCATCCTCCGTTTGCAAGCACTCAAGCTGCGAATGAATCACTCGACACCAAAAGAACGAAAACCCAGGGCCGACGCGCAACGCAATCGCGAGCGCATCCTCGAAGAAGCGAAAACGGCATTTACACGCGCAGGAGGCGATATCAGCCTCGAAGACGTCGCCCGTCAGGCGGGCGTTGGCGTAGGCACGCTATATCGGCACTTTCCCACGCGTGACACACTGCTCGAAAGTGTCTATCGTGCCGAGGTGGGAAAACTTGCGGACGACGCGCTAAAGCTGGCCGACTCCCTGCCCCCGCTCGATGCGTTGAGATCCTGGATGATGCTCTTCATCGACTACATCGCCACCAAGAAGATCATCGCGCCCGCGTTGAATTCAATCGTCGGGGGGCCGACGAAACTGTTTGAATCGTCAGGGGCCCAGATCAAGGACGCGATCCAGTCGCTTGTTTCGCGCGCCGTCGTCAGCGGCGACATTCGTGCCGATCTCGAGCCACTGGACCTCCTGCGCGCGCTGGTTGGTGTTTCCAATGTCGCCTCTGCGCCAGACTGGCAGCAAAGTGCAAAAAGGCTGGTCGATATCCTTCTACTCGGGTCCCGGCCGCCCGGATAAATACACGTACAGCGGAGCTTGTCGCTCTCGTTGCGCATGCCGTCGAAGAGCGCACGCACGGCAAGTGTGTGGCTTGATCACCACTCATCGTCGGCGAAACCGCAGCCTCTTTTGACACCGCAGGATTGCGGCCAAGGCACTTAAAGGAATTTCTCTTTGATCTATGACGTCGTGATTGCCGGCGGCGGCCCCGTCGGCCTGTTTCTGGCCTGTGAGCTGCGGCTCGCAGAGCTCTCGGTGTTAGTGCTGGAGCTAGCCGAGGATCCGGGCTCGCCCTTCAAGCGACTCCCGTTCGGCATGCGCGGCCTTTCAGTACCCACCATCGAAGCCTTTTACCGTCGCGGATTGCTGAACGACATTGCGCAGCCCCAACTCGCGAAAGACGACTCGGCCCGCAGCAGCGTTTCGGCTGAGGGGCAAGGCGCGCAACAGCCGCGCCGCCAGGTCGGCCATTTCGCCGGCATTCCCTTCGACAACGACAACATCGATGTCTCGAAGTGGACGTATCGTCTGCCAGGCCCGGTCGGCACCAGCATGGCGGCCGATATGGAGCACATCGAGTCCGCCCTGGGCGCTCGCGCAAAGGCGCTGGGGGTTGAGATCAGGCGCGGCGCCGGTGTTGAAGACCTCGAGCAGTCGGACGAAGAAGTCACCGTTCGCGCCGGTAGCGAGACCTTTCGCGGACGCTGGCTGGTCGGCTGTGACGGCGGCCGCAGCACCGTGCGCAAGATAAGCGGCTTTGAGTTCGTCGGCACCGATCCTGAGTTTACCGGCTACTCCGTTCTGGTCGAGATGGCTGATCCGGATAAACTCAAATTAGGCCGCAACTACACGCCGACGGGCATGTATTTTCAGTCCCGGCCCGGGACGATTGCGATGGCCGAGTTCGACGGGGGTGTTTCCCACCGAACCCAACCGCTCACACTTGAGCACGTGCAGGCCGTGTTGCGCCGTGTCTCCGGCGCCGACGTCACCTTGACCGCGCTAAAGCTTGCCACCACCTGGACGGATCGCGCGTACCAGGCCACGACTTACCGCAAAGGACGCGTGCTGCTCGCGGGCGACGCCGCGCACATTCATTCTCCGTTGGGCGGCCAGGGGCTCAACCTTGGGCTTGGCGACGCGATGAACCTTGGATGGAAACTTGCGGCCACCATCCGCGGCGACGCGCCGGCCGGTCTGCTCGACAGCTATTCGAGCGAACGGCATCCGGTGGGGGCGCAAGTACTTGACTGGTCACGCGCCCAGGTTACGCTCATGCGGCCGAGCCGGCATTCGCGCGCGCTCGAAGCCATCATCCGCGATCTTATCGACACGCGTGACGGCGCGACTTACTTCGCCGGGCGCGTGTGGGGCGTTTCTCTATGCTACGAGCTTGGCGGCGGCCATCCGCTGGTGGGCCGCAGCGCTCCCGATTTCGAGTTGCTCGACGGGACGAAGCTCGGCGAACTTCTCACAAACGGAAAAGGCTTGCTTCTGGACTTTGACTCTCGACCATCGCTTCAGACTCTGGCGAGCCGCTGGAGCGGCCGGATCACGTATGCCGCAAGTGATGCCAAAGATCGGCTTGGCTTGAGCGCGGTGCTCGTGCGGCCGGATGGGGTCGTCGCCTGGGCTGGTGAGGCTTTCCCTGACCTTGAACAAGCGGCTCAGATCGCGTCGCGCTGGTTCGGCGAACCCGAAGATACGCGTGAATCGGCCTGAGCGAGTCAGCGCAGGTGAAGGGTGCGTGACATTCGATTACTGACGTGAGTCTTTTGTCTGACGCAGAAGAAGGTCCACTGCCTGCCAGGCCCGCGTTGCAACGGTTGGGTCGCCGAATGCGCGAGCTTCGATCGTCGCGCCATCCAACAGCATTAAACAAACGCTAGCCAACTGGTCAGCCGCCGGTGGCGGTACGATCTCCCGCAGAATCTCGCTCATCCAACCCTGCAACTTCTCGCGGTAACGAAGCGCCACTTCCGAGACCTTGGGATAGGTGGGGCCGAATTCGGCAAGGGCACGCTCGAACAGACATCCTGCAAATTCAGGACTCCGGAACCATATCTCATACCAGTCAAAGATGGCTTTCAGCCGGGAGGTGGCGTCCGATGCCGGCGCCATCTGCTGCGCAATGCCCTCCACGATAACGCTGTAGCGCTGCTCCAAAACTTCCCTGATCAGATCTTCCTTGCCCGAAAAATGCCGATACATGGTCATTCTGGCTACGCCCGAATCGTCAATGATCCAATCAACGCCGACGGGATGAAAGCCATGTTTTGAAAACAGATCCGTCGCCTTGTTCACTATCTGCTGGCGCTTGGTCACAGACATCCTTTCCCCCTTTTGCAAGCCATTTAACAATTTTACCATCCGGGAACCGCAAGGATTGTCCGGATGGCGATAGTTCTGCATCCGCATCCGGCATCCCGGCTGCGAATCGAAAATACTGCGTCAACTTTATGCTCGGCGGGTCTTAAAACAAGCCTGACATGGCTTCATTGACATCAATGTAGAACGATCTATATACTTAAGATAGGTAAAAAACTTTAATTACCCTATCTGGCTTTCCGAGCCAACGGCGCGCCTTTTGAGAGAAAAATAATGCTGACAGGAAAGCTCACATTGTTAATCGCGGCTATCGCCGCCTTGACCCTCACTGGCTGCATGGGGCTATCGCCCTATTCACCGACGAGGAACGCTATGGATGCCCTGGTCGGCCATAACATTAAGGAAATGCTTCCAACCTGGAAGGGGGCGACGCCCAACGCCTATCAGGTGAACGCCCAGGAAAACGCGTATGTCTATACCTTCGGCTACCATCCGGGACATTACGTCACCAAGGGATACCGGACTCTGCTTACCCCCGGCATTATCGAGGAAGGCTCCTACGACGATTATGTGCCGACCTATACGGACTGCGTGATGACATTCTTTACGGACAAGTCTGGAGCCATCACGCGTTATATTATGAAAACCAATGGGGCAATAAACCAGAACTCGTGCGGACACTATGTGAGCGGCTGGGGGTTCTAGTAGCGATAGTCCATCGTTAAAAAGCGGCTGATTGAAGAAAAGGTCCGCGCGGAAAAGATTCCAGGCCTTTGCCATTGGGGGGCAAACCTGGCACGCGCGTTCCGCCTGCCCGCGCGACGCGGCATATCTCGAGGCATGCGTTAAGCTACCCGCATGGATATCCGCCAGCTCAAATACTTCGTTGCAATCGTCGATTGCGGCAGCCTCTCGAAGGCGGCCGAACAGCTTTGTGTGGCGCAGCCTTCGCTTAGCCAGCAGGTCGCCGGACTCGAAACCGAACTGAAAACGACGCTGCTGTTGCGCAGTCACCAGGGCGTCCAGCCGACCGAAGCCGGTCGCGCACTCTATCTTCGCGCTCGCGACGTGCTCCGTCAGATGGCGCAGATTCCCCTCGCGGTGCAGGTCAACGGCACGGAATCCGGACAGGTTGCGATTGGCTTGCCGACCAGCGTCGCGGTCGTGTTCGCGCTACCCATGTTCAACTACGTACGGCGTCATTATCCTGGCATCCGTTTGCAGATCGTCGAAGGCATGAGCGGATACCTCGCCGAATTGATGGCGAACGGGCGCCTCGATATGGCCATCCTGTTTCGCGAATCGGAAACACGAGGCGTCTCGGTACATCCGCTGTTCGAGGAAAACCTGTTCGTGTTCGGACAGATCGCCGGCATCGGCCCGGCGCATGACGTAACGTTGCGTCAACTCGCGAACGTGCCGATGGTTCTACCGAGCGCGGCGAATGGTTTGCGCGTGCTGATCGAGCGCGCCTTTGCACGCGAAGGCATCGAGCCCGATATCGTCGCCGATGTCGATTCGCTGCCGACCATGCTCGCCATCGCGCGCGAGGGCGAGGTGGTGACGATCGTTTCGTCGGATGCATTCGGGCGCAACACCGCGGACCAGCATCTGATCCATCGGCTGATCGATCCGGAGATCAGCCGTCCCGTCGGCTTGTGTGTGCCGAATGCGCTGCCCACCAGCGCCGCCTCACTGGCGATTCAGAAGGTGGTCACACGCCTTGTCGCCGAGCTGGTCGAAAGCGGCGTCTGGTCCGGTGTGCTGCACCCCAACGACGCCGGCACGGCATAGCTATAGGCGTCACCTATACCCGGTAGCTCCAATCGGTATTTCACGCCGATGCGGCACGCGTCTACATTGTGGCCTTCGCAGTCGATAAGAGATGCTCGCACAGAGCCCGAAGGAGACGCATGTACACCCAGATTTTCGACCCCGTCGCGCACTCGATAGGGGCTTCCGCATTTTTCGCCGTCCTTCCCCTGCTCACCCTGTTCGTCCTGCTCGGCGTCCTGCGCTTGCAGGCGCGCTGGGCTGCACTTGCTTCACTCGCGGTGTCGGTGGCGGTCGCGATTTTCGTCTACGGGATGCCCACTGGACAAACAGCCAGTGGCGCACTCGAAGGTGCCGCGATCGGGTTCTTCCCGATCATCTGGATTGGCATCAACGCAATCTGGCTGTTCAAGCTGACTCAGGAAAGCGGCCACGCCGACGTGCTGCGGCGCGCGCTCGCCCGCGTCAGCGCCGACCAGCGCGTGCAAGCGGTGTTGATCGCGTTCTGCTTCGGCGCGTTGCTGGAAGCGCTGGCTGGCGGTGGTGCACCGGTCGCAATCTGCGCGGTGCTGCTGATTTCGATCGGTGTCGAGCCGTTGAAAGCCGCAGCAGTTTGCCTGATCGCGGATACCAGCCCGGTCGCGTTCGGCGCACTGGGTTTGCCCATTACCGTGCTCGCCAAGATCACCCGTTTGCCGGTCCATGAGATCAGCGTAATGGTGGGACGGCAAACGCCATTGCTGTCGCTCTTCATTCCGCTGATCCTCGTATTCATCGTCGACGGCCGGCGTGGCATAAAGGAAGTCTGGCCGCTCGCGTTCGTCACCGGGATCGTGTTCGCGTTCGCACAGTTTGCCGGGTCGATGCTGCTGCCGGTCGAACTCGTCGACATCGTCGCCGCATTGATCTGCGCGGGCGTTTCCATCGCGTTCCTGCGTGTCTGGTCGCCGGGCGTGTTGCGCGCCGACCTGGCTGGCGCCGGAGCGGTCGTCGTCAATTCCGGTGGCCATCAACGTGCCGACGCCGACCATGGTCATGGCCTCGCGAGTGCGCCCCACAGCGCCACCATGACTATGCCGATGCCGGGCTCGGGCACGCAGTTCCATCACACGGCCGCCGTGCGCGGCAATGCATCAGCCGACACTGCCCAGGCGCCCGATTCGCGCGCCGAGATCCTGCGCGCGCTCGCACCCTACGCCGCCGTGATCCTGGTCGTCGCAGCGACGCAGA
Source organism: Paraburkholderia agricolaris (assembly GCF_009455635.1). Classification (NCBI taxonomy): domain Bacteria; kingdom Pseudomonadati; phylum Pseudomonadota; class Betaproteobacteria; order Burkholderiales; family Burkholderiaceae; genus Paraburkholderia; species Paraburkholderia agricolaris. Next base: position 431,616 of record NZ_QPER01000002.1, on the reverse strand, counting down.
TCGGCTTTATCGGTCACGCACTGGGTGTCGTCACCTCGACGTTCGCATGGCCCGGCCTGCACGTGGTCGATCCGAAAGGGGCCGCCGTATCGGCTACCAGCGCCAAGTTCGAATGGCTGCTTTCCGCAGGCTCGATCGTATTGATCGCCGGTTTGCTGTCCGCGCCGATCCTTAAGGTCAGCGCGCCGGTTGCCGCCCGGACCTATCTGAAGAATCTTCATGAACTGCGCTGGGCGGTCTTCACGGTGTGCTGCGTAGTCGGCGTGGCGTACGTGATGAACCTGTCCGGCCAGATCGTGACGCTCGGCATCTGGGCAGCCAAGGCGGGTCCCGCTTTCGCGCCGGTGTCGCCGATTCTCGGCTGGTTCGCAACCGCCCTCACCGGCTCGGATACATCGGCGAATGCGCTGTTCGGCATGCTGCAACTCACCACCGCCCATCACACCGGCCTGTCCGACATTCTGTTGACCGCGGCCAATACGTCGGGCGGCGTGGTCGGCAAGGCGATATCGCCGCAGAACCTCGCGGTCGGCGCGGTGGCCGTCGGCATGATGGGCAAGGAAGGCGTGTTGTTCAGACGCGTGGCTGGCTGGACGGTCCTGATGATCGCGGCGCTCAGCCTGCTGGTCTACCTCCAGTCCACGCCGGTGCTCGGCTGGATGGTGCCGTAATCGGGCCGGCCACCGCGGTGCCGTAGCGTGTGTCATGCCGTGTGTGGTGCCGTGTGTGGTGCCGTGTGTGGTGCCGTGTGTGGTGCCGTGTGTGGTGCCGTGTGTGGTGCCGTGTGTGGTGCCGTGTGTGGTGCCGTGTGTGGTGCCGTGTGTGGTGCCGTGTAGCAAGAAAAGCCTGAGCACCTGTTTTACGCATTGAAATAGTGAGGATATGCAGAAGATGAACCATCCACTCAACGACATCACGGTCGTCTCGATCGAGCAGGCGATTGCCGCGCCGCTGGCAAGCCGGCATCTGGCCGATTGGGGCGCGCGCGTCATCAAGATCGAGCGCCCGGAGGTCGGCGACTTCGCCCGCAACTACGATACCGCGATGGATGGCCTGTCGAGCCAGTTCGTCTGGACCAATCGCTCGAAGGAAAGTCTCGCGCTCGACATCAAGACCGGGCCCGGGCAGGAAACGCTCGAAGCACTGCTCGCCCGTGCCGACGTCTTTATCCAGAATCTGGCGCCCGGCGCGGCGCAGCGCCAGGGGCTTGACGCAAAGTCCCTGGTCGCGCGCTTCCCGCAACTGATCGCCTGCGACATTTCCGGGTACGGCTCCAACGGCCCCTACAGCAACAAGAAGGCCTACGACCTGCTGGTGCAGTGCGAAACCGGTTTCCTGTCCATCAACGGCACACCCGAGACACCGTCGAAAAGCGGTCTCGCGATTGCCGACATCGCGACTGGCATGTACGCGCTGAACGGCATCCTGATGGGCCTGCATCAACGCTCGCGTACCGGCAAAGGCATGGCGTTCGAGGTCTCGCTGTTCGATGCGCTGACCGAATGGATGAGCTATCCCGCGTACTACACGCGCGGCCTCGGCGAGCCAGTGCCGCGCAGTGGCGCCCGGCACGCAACCATCGCTCCGTACGGTCCATTCGCGACGGGCGACGGCAAGACGGTTTTCTTCGGTATCCAGAACGAACGCGAATGGCTCAGCTTCTGCACGGTCGTACTCGACGACGCGGCCATCGCGGTCGAGCCGCGCTATGCTTCGAACTCACTACGGGTTGCAAATCGCGAGGCGTTGGAACGGACCATCGAGGAGCGCTTCGCCGCGTGGAGCAGCGCGCAGGTACTGGAACGGCTCGATCGCGCGTCGATTGCGAACGGCATGATGAACGACGTCGAAGCACTCCTCGATCATCCACAACTACGCGAGCGCAATCGCTACCGTAGTGTTGAAACCGAGAGCGGTCCCCACGATATGTTCCTTCCGCCGGTGACGATCCCGGGGATCGAACCGGTCATGGGTCCGGTACCGGCAGTCGGCCAGCATACCGACGCCATTCTCGCGGAAATCGCAGCGGATACACACTCGCAACGGAGCGGCGCATGAGTCAACACGAATCGAATCCGCAGCGGCGCCCACGTACGACGCGCACCGTGCTCGCGGTGCCTGGGCATCGCTTCAACATGCTGCAATCGGCGGCGGCTTGCTCGGCCGATGCAGTGTTCATCGACCTTGAGGATGCCGTCCCTGTCGACAAAAAAGACGAGGCGCTCAAAACGGCCGTGCAGGCACTCGCCGAACTCGACTGGGGCGACAAGACTGTCAGCGTCAGGATCAATGCGAACGAACGGGGCATCGACGCGCACGAGGTCCGGACCTTGACCGCCGAAGCTCGCCGGCTCGATTCGATTCTCGTTCCGAAGGTGGAATCGGCGGACGTCATTGCACAGGTGGAGCAGTTGCTGAGCGCTCGGCCTGGGTCGTTCGCGCCGCTCGAAATCGAGGCGTTGATCGAGACGGCCCGCGGCGTGATGAATGTCGATAGCATTGCCGGGGCGAGTAGCCGGCTCACCGCCTTGCATTTCGGTGTCGGCGATTTTTCGGCGTCCATTGGCGCGCGCAACGTCGAGATCGGCGGCACACATGCCGGTTATGCCGTGACGCTCAAGGATGAAGCGGGGCACTACAGCGCCACGCCCCTCGACCTCTGGACGTACCCGATGATGCGGATTCTGGTCGCCGCACGCGCTTTTGGACTGCGTGCGATAGATGGTCCATGTGGCGCGTTTCGCGATCTCGTCCTGACGCGAGCCTGGGCGCTGAAAGCCGCGGCGATGGGTTACGACGGCAAGCAGGTCATCCATCCCGGGCAGATCGAGCCGACCCGTTCGGCCTTCTCACCGACCGACGATGAAGTGCGCGCCGCCCGCCGAACCGTAGAAGCGCTCGAAGCAGCGCAAGCCGCGGGCCTCGCAGCCATTTCGCTCGATGGCAAGCTGGTCGATTTCGCTAACGTGCGGATGGCGCAGCGCATCCTTGCGATGGCGGAACGGGGCTGAGCAGGCCACCGCGGGGACGGTTTTGTGCGGGTGTTTGTCGACTTCGTTGTCGAAGCGTTCGAGCGGCAGCGATTGGCTGAGAGGTTTGCGGGAAACGTCGAATGAGTTGAGCCTTGGCGAATTGATGCAGTTCGGTTTCGACTTCCATTCCGTATCCGGACGCGAACCAGCGTCACGTTAATGTTATCGGCGCGCCACTGGATCTACGCCCGGCGCTGGCAGTGCGTTTTTGTCCCTCGTCTGTCGAATGTTTTCCTAAGTTCTTACTCAATCCGGGCACAGCTTCGCCCCCATCGGAGCAGCCTCGTCGCGAAGACGGCAATACGGCCTTTCATCCTTGAGGGCGAATTCGGCCATCTGGTGTCCTAGGGCAGGCCACGCGAGTCGCATTAGCTTTTTACAGTCGCTGAAACGTGTCGTCAGTCGCTGTAATTCGGCGGCCCGAACCCCACGGCGGCTTCTCTTTTACCTGAAGCGAATTAACGCGAGCACCCACGTGTGCCGCTTTCCAGATGTCGGTCCGGTGACGCACTTTTCTGCTTCGTGGCTCACGCGAAATTTCATTGACTTCAGAGTAGAACGATCTATATCATGTGAAAAAATGGAAATTCAATCAAACCAATAGATTTTATACTGGTATTGCACCCCAATCCGTCACACTCCTATTTGTTAATTCTGAGTGCGACGAGACTATGGCTACTCCATTCAGGGTGGCCCGTATGGCCACGTTTATCGTGGCGCCCCTGCTTTTCCCGCGGCAAGTCCGCAATTAGCCAAAACTTCAATCAAACCGATCGTTTGACATAAATAAACCAGACGGAAACGACGATGAAAAAAATATTCTCGATTGTCCTGGTGATATTTTTAGCTGCTTGTCAGAGCCTGGGGCAAACGGTGGGCGTTGGCAATGAGAAATTCGATCCAGACTGGATCAAGCAACACGTAGTGGTCGGTAAGACAACGCAGCAAGATATCCTCAGCCTATACGGGGATCCGGATAACAAGACAACTGACGCCAAGGGTTTCGATACCTGGTTATATCGCAAGAATCGGTCGGGAAGCAATGTGATATCTGCCGTGAGCGGCATGATTCCCGGGATGTCAACGGCAAACCAAGCCGCGTCTTTGGCGGATGTTCACGATAAGCAAGGTTATAGCGATCGTTTGTATTTCTGGTTCAAAAATGGCGTTATGACCAATTGGCATAATTGACCTGCTCCGCAGCGCCCGGCAGTCATTCGCGCAATCGGCGCGACGCTCTGCTGTTGGCCGATCGCCTCCTGATGCGGTCGGCCATTTTGTTATGGCATACACGGAAATCCTGTCGTCGCCTGGTCGAAAGTAAGCTCGGCTAGCGAATCCGTGTGGCATCCCCGCCCCGCTGAAATTGATAACGGTCCGCAGAACGGTCTGGTTCAGCGCGGCCATCGCCGGCGAGAGACAACGGCAAAGCTCACGGCGATCGAACCCCCTTGCATCCGGCCATCGTCTGCCGGGAAGACGTCAGCGAACCGGGGGCGGCGCTCCCGATCCACTAACCGCGCCTGCGCAGGCTCAGGATTGCCGGCGGCGTCGTCAACCGGCACATCTGCACGGTCCGTGCGGTTTGCGCGACGCTTAGGATTTGGTGAGGCCATGGACAATCCCGTGTTGAGAGACATATCCGTATTGAACAGCTCGCCCATCGATTAGTAAAATGAATGATTTGATCGAAACGATAACTACGCAGAATGGAACTGAAACTGCTGAGAACGTTTTTGTCGGTCGTCGAGCTGCGTCATTTCGGACGCGCGGCGCAGGCGCTTCACTTGAGCCAGCCGGCGTTGAGCAAACAGGTTGGCGCGCTGGAGGCGAGCCTGGGCGCGAAGCTGTTTGAACGGGGGCGGCATGGCGCGGAACTGACGCGGTTCGGCGAAATTTTCCTGCCCGATGCGCAAGCGCTCGTCTACGACGCGGATGAGATTCTCGCGCGTGCGCGAGAGGCAGGCAGTGGCAAGCGTGGGCATTTGCGGATCGGCATTTGTCTGTCAGTGCTGATGATCGCACCGCGAATCATTGCCGACTTCCGTCAGCAGTATCCGGGCATTGCCATCGCGTTGAGCGACCTGTCGTCCGCCGAGCAAACCCGCCGCCTTCTGGCGGGAAAACTGGATGTGGGCTTTATGCGCGCACCCTCGGTCGAGGGCCTCTCGTCTCTTCGTGTGATCGATGAGACCCTGGCGCTGGCGTTACCTCCATCCCTTGAGCGCGTGCGTCTTCCTTCCGATTTTGACAAGCTGAATGAAATGGGTTTTCTGGCCCTGCGGCGTGCGCGCGGGCCTGGGCTCGCCGCACAGGTCGACGGCTGGTGTCGCGAACAGGGTTTTGTACCGAACGTGACTCAGCAGGCCGACGATGTGCAGTCCGTCCTGGCATCGGTTGCTGCCGGCGTCGGCGTCGCGTTCGTTCCCTCGGGTGCGCAACATCTGCTTCGGGATGCTACCGTCCTGCCGCTGCGCGGAAAATGCGCGAAGTGGCGTGTCGGGCTTGTGTGGGCGGATGCGAGGAAGAATCCCGTTACATCGCGGTTCGTCTCGTTTGTGCGCGCCGCACTGAAAGCGGGCTGAGTCTTTTCTACGTAGGGAGACTACTCGTCCCCACGGATCAGGGTTGGCGTTTGCCGCGGCCACCAGCGGGTTTGCCAGCCGGCTTACGTGAACCCGCAGCCGGCTTGCTGGCGGGTTTGCCGCGTGGTTTTTGCACGCTGAATGGGCTACCGCTGGACAAGCTTGTGCCTTTACCCGCGGCCACAGCACGCTGCGCCGCAGGCTTGCGTTTGTTTTCGCTACTTTGCGGGCGCGGTTTTTTGCCGGGCACTTGCACGGCGCCCGGCGCAGCTTGTGGCACTTTCGGCTTCTTGGGTTTTTTAGGTTTCTTGATGATCTCGCCCGTCGCGCTAGTTTGCGGCACGCGGTGTTCGGCTTCAAAACCCGGCTCTTCTTCACGGCGCAGCGTTTGCCGGATCAGCGCTTCAATCGCGGCCAGTTGCGGCGCTTCATCGGCACACACAAGGGATACTGCCACGCCGCTCGCACCCGCACGGCCGGTACGGCCAATACGGTGCACATAGTCTTGCGCCACGATCGGCAGATCAACGTTGATCACCAGCGGCAGGTCGTCGATATCCAGCCCGCGCGCAGCCACATCGGTGGCTACCAGCATACTGACTTCGCCCGTCTTGAAGCGTTCCAGCGCACGCAATCGTGCGGGTTGCGGCTTGTCGCCGTGGATGGTGTCGACCGAATAGCCCGCTTCATCCAGCATGGCCGCCAGATAATCCACGCCATTGCGAGTTTTGACGAACACCAGCGCCTGCTCCCAGTTGTTCTCAGCCACCAGGTGCATGAAGAGGTCAGGCTTGTTCTTTTTATCCACCGGTATCACCCACTGCTTGATCTTGCTGGCCGTGGCATTGGGCGGGCTGACGCTGATATTCACCGGGCCGCGCAGAATGCTCTCCGCCATCGCGCGGATGTCATCGGTAAACGTGGCAGAGAACAGCAGGGTCTGGCGCTGAGCGGGCAACGCGGCAAAGACGGCGTTGAGTTCGCGCGAAAAGCCCAGATCCAGCATGCGGTCGGCCTCGTCCAGCACCAGCGTTTGTACCTGGTCGAACTGCACTGCATTCTGGCGATTCAGATCCAGCAAACGGCCCGGCGTGGCAACGAGCACATCCACGCCTTTGCGCAACTTCATCATTTGCGGGTTGATGCTCACACCGCCGTAGGCGGCCAGAAATCGTAAGTCGAGGCCTTTGCCGTAGTCGATAAAGCTTTGCAGCACCTGTTCGGCCAGCTCACGCGTGGGCACCAGCACCAGAACACGCGCGCGGTTGCTGGACACCGCCGGGCCGTGTTGCACCAGCCGTTGCAACAGCGGCAGCGCAAAACCCGCCGTCTTGCCAGTGCCGGTCTGTGCCGCAGCCATGACGTCCTTGCCACTGAGCACAGCGGGAATCGCCTTGGCCTGCACCGGCGTAGGTGTCTGGTAATTGAGGTCCTGCAAATTACGCAGCAAGGGATCGATCAGGCCAAGCGAGGCAAAAGACATTGGCGTATTCCGGGCTAAAGCCGCAATTCTAGCGGTTGCCGCCTGATTGCGCCGCGCAGATCAATGGTCAAAAATATCGACGTTGATCGCCACTGAAAAACGGTAGCGCTGCCAGGCGACTGAACTATGCCGGCCACTGTCATCCCTCATCTGCCATTTCGCTATCACGTGCGGGAGTTCGACACCACTTAAAATGATGCCGGCGGTTCACAAATGCGAAGTGTCGAGGCGCGCTCATCGATACGCCTCGTGCCGGTCCAACATGCGCACATATGACGCGGCCAACATCGCAATCACGGAGGAGAACAGCATCAGGCAAAGCGGCGCGTAAGCTGCGTTGCCCTCCGTCAATACGGCTCCCGTCATCGAGGAAAGGGCGGAGCCGCCGGCAATGGTCATCGCGCCGACCAACCCGGATGCACTTCCCGCCAGCTCCGGCCGCACTGAGAGCGCTCCGGCATGGGCGCACGGATTTGACAGGCCGTTACCGACGCCGACTAGCATGCAAGGGCCGAACAGTGCTATTGCATGCCTGGCTCCGACGAAGAAGAGCATCAAGCCGATCAACGGACCGGCACAAGCAACGACACGTCCCACGGTGATGGTCGTAGCGAGCGGATAGCGGCTGGCGTAGCGACCCGACAGGAAGCTGCCGAGCACGAAACCGGCGGTGATGGTGCCCATGTACAAACCTAGCGTTGCCGGTGGTACATCGAACGCCGTTTTCGCGGCCAATGGAGCACCGGCCAGAAAGGCATAGAACGTACCCGTTGAGAACGCCATGCACAGCGCGTAGGCCCAGAAGCGACGTTCGTGGATAAGCGCGGGATAGGCCCGAAACTGCTGCCTGATGGTGTCCGATGGATACTTGTTGGTCTCACCCAGGCGGAACCAGCACACGGCAAACAAAGCTATGCCGGCAAGCGCGAGACCCCAGAAGATTGCTCGCCAGCCACTGGTTTCGTCGATAACGCCGCCGACCGTCGGGCCCAGCATTGGGGCGAGCGCCGCTGCCATCGCGGCATAGCCGATCCGGCTTGCGGCCCCCTCCTTCCCGGTCATATCCCTGATGGCGGCCATCGACACCGGATAACAGGAGGTGATCGGAGCCTGAAGCAAACGGAAAGCCAGAAAGGCCCAGATATTGCCCGCCAGTGCGCAGCCGAGCGACCCGACCACGAATACGGTCAGGCTGGTCAACACGATTGGCCGCCGCCCGAAGCGATCGGACAGCGGCCCCATGACCAGTTCCAGCACGGCGGCAACGGTTGCATATCCTGCCAGCGACAAGCTCACGAGCGCGTAGTCGGCGTGAAAATCCATCGCAATGTTCGGCAGCGAAGGCAGGAATATGCTCAATGGCAGTACAGAGAGCGCACACAGCAGAATCAGCGTGGAGAGCGTGGGAAGCGGTCGTGTTGAAGTCATCGGCATTTCCGATCGAAAGCAATTTCGCGCAGGGCAAAAAAAAGCCCCCGAACTTGTCGGGGGCGCATGGGGACGGCCAGGTGCCGTTACCGGACCATGCGCCGACTTCCTAGTACGATGATAAACGTGGCATTCATGCTGAATTTTCTCCTGGTGATCCTGAGCGATGTTAGGCGGTATGCTTCGGCGATGTCAACTGCCGAGATTGCCTGTCAAAGCATAGGGGTCCGGCGCATCGCGCTCATCCTTCACTCGACGTCACACTGTCAACTTCGGCAACGGCTTACCGTAGGCGAAGCAATGTTCTGATTGCGGAAATACCAGGTGGCGGACGTCGTGGGCGTACTGTGCGCCAGCCGTCGCACGCTGTCCCGCGTTTTTCGGCACGACACGGGGTTGTCGTTTGTCGAATGGCGGCAAAGACCGAAGCGTGCGCATAGCTATTCCCACAGGTTCCGGGGCCCTCCGGTCGATGCGCTTGCGAGGGCGAGCCATGCGCACATGCGCCGGAAAAAGGCGCTAAAGAATACTGTCCAATGCCTTGGTGAGCCTGGCGACCGCGCCTTCGACATCATGCAGTTTGTCGAGGCCAAATAGTCCGATGCGGAAAGTCTTGAAGTCTTCAGGCTCGTCGCATTGAAGGGGAACGCCGGGCGCGATCTGCAAACCGGCATCGGCGAATTTCTTGCCGGATCGTATGCCGTCATCGTCCGTGTAGCTGACCACCACGCCTGGAGCCTGAAAACCTTCCGCCGCCACGCTTCGGAAACCTTTGGCCGTCAAGAGTGAGCGAACGCGCGTGCCGAGTTCAAGCTGCTCCGCTTTCACTTTGTCGAAGCCATATGCCTCGGTTTCCTTAATGACGTCGCGCAGCGTCGCGAGACTGTCCGTGGGCATCGTGGCGTGGTACGCGAACCCGCCGTTCTCGTAGGCCTCCATGATCTGCAGCCATTTGCGAAGATCGCAAGCGAAACTGGTGCTGGTTGTCGCGTCGATTCTTTCGCGGGCAAGAGGGCTGAGCATGACGAGTGCGCAGCACGGTGACGCGCTCCACCCTTTTTGCGGTGCGCTGATCAGGACATCGACACCACTAGTCTGCATATCGACCCAGACCGTGCCGGAAGCGATGCAATCCAGTACAAACATGCCGCCGACGGCGTGAACAGCGTCGGACACGGCACGCAAATAGGCATCAGGCAGCATCATCCCGGAGGCCGTTTCGACATGCGGTGCAAAGACCAGATCCGGCTTGTTCTCCTTGATCGCGGCGACCACTTCTTCGATCGGCGGCGGTGCATATGCGGCCTGCCTTCCTTGTTCGACCGGACGCGCCTTCAACACGATCGATTCAGATGGAATGCTGCCCATGTCGAAAATCTGCGACCAGCGGAAACTGAACCAGCCATTGCGGATGACCAGACACTTCTTGCCCGTCGCAAACTGCCGGGCGACGGCTTCCATGCCGAATGTCCCGCTGCCCGGGACGATAACCGCCGACTTCGCGTTGTAGACCTTTTTCAGGGCGCCGGAAATATCGCGCACGACTCCTTGAAAAAGCTGCGACATATGATTGATTGATCGGTCGGTGTACACGACCGAATACTCGAGGAGTCCCTCGCGGTCGACATCGGGAAGTAAGCCTGGCACGTTCGCCTCCGGTAATGGACGAATTAATGAATCGGAAACAGATTCTAACGAAAGCCACCTGCAACGGCATCGGCCGGGAAGCCCCGTTACCGATCCGGCAAGTTCCGGTATGGACCCGCCATCGAGCCACGCCGGCTGGGAATGCTCCAGTGGCAGCAATCGGAACGATTGTGAACCTTCGCCGGAGCATGGTCTCCCCCATCCTTCTTGTAGGAGTGTGCCACGAATACCGAACAAGCCCCTGATGCGTGGAACAAAGGTAGGCGGGTCGACTGGAAACCACCGTTCAGGCCCAAAGGTGTTTGAACTATCCGGACTCAAACGGGCTTTTGTGCTGTCTATCCTGAACAAGGTGGACATATCCCGGGAAGAATCAGGGCGTTCCTCGACTGCCTGGTCGACCAGGTTCGGATTTTGTCGGCGCTGTCGCGGCTTGCGTCCGGTGGCACGGCGAGAAGACCGAGTTCGGCACTGCACGATTGCATCCATCGACACATGCCGCTCAAGGCTAAGTGCCGCGTGCGCAAGGAGATGACAGAAGCCAGTCCATCGGTTGCGGGTATTCGCCTGCACCGCGCCCCGTTCGAACATCCGGCACCCGTGACTTCAACCGGCTGCTTCGGGACGAGTGCCGCCGATCGCCGCCAGGCAGTGACCGGCCACAAGCAGCCACTCGACGACGCTACTTAAATCCTTGACAATCAACGCGCGTGTTAAGCCAGCCATTATCTCGACAGACTAGAGCGACAACATTGGAGACTTATCTATGCGCCACCCGGCTGCCTGTTTCATTCTGTCTGCCATTGATCCTGACTTACTCTGCCCCTGGCTTGAAGTCCGTTTCGAAACCGACGACTTTGACACGCTGCGCCGACTCCTCGAGCTAGATCCCTCGGAACATCTCGGCCCCGAAAATTTCTACCTGCTGACTCCAGCCCAAGTCGAGGCCGTTTGCGTTGCCTTCGAAATCAACTTTGAGCACGGCCCGCGTGAAGCATTTCTCTTTCAATACGTCGATAACGGAATTCATTTCCCTTACCTGGTTCACACGGGCTATGAGTTAGCGTTGATGGTCCAAAGGCGTAAGCCTTTCGGCTTTATCGACTTTCACAGTGGCAGACCAACCTCAGTCCGCCTGAAGGCTCAATTTGACACGTACGTTGCCCAGGGTCTCTTACATTCGCAGGAAGAAATTATTGATGTCGCTGGTCGTCCGAGCCGCCCGGGACATCAGATCGGGCAAATCTTCTATACGCTAAAAGGTGAAGAGTGGCGTATCCCCGCCCTTGAGTTTATACGACAACATATCAACAGGCAGGGCGACGGCTTTGAAAATCTGGAGCGCCTCGAAGGTGCATTGCTTGGCTACGAGCGTTGGCAGAATGATTGGTGGATTGACCATCTGGCCAGAAGCGGTGTGACTCTTTACGGCGCTCCGCTCATCTGCAAAGTAGACCGAGCGCAGTATGACTGGCTCGTTCACGCAGGGTTCCGGGCACTTCCGCCGTTTGACGCCCCGACCTTTACGCTCCATTCGCCTCATGGGCTGGATGACGAAGCAATGAAGCAGGCGATGCAGGCCGACTCGCGCATTGAGGCCTTTGTCCAGTTCAACATAGGCTTGCGGCACATTATGCATGCGGCTGATTTCCGGACCGCTGGCCCCTATGACATTCCTACGTCACTGATTCCGACGATAAACAGTGACCTCGTACGCACTGTACGAATTCTGGTTCAACGCACCGAAGCGCCCGGTCTCGTTGAGCCCTCAGCATGAATATAGGCTTCCCCCGCGGCGCAGACACGCGCGGCCGAAGGGACCTGGATGTCGGCTTTCAAACAGGATCACGCGTCAATTGAACGACCGCTTCGCGAAAGGGCGGTTGTCTGTGAGTCCCGTACTGCCAATCGTGATCTTGCGATCTTGCGATCTTGCGGGTTCGGGCTGCGCATGCATCCTGCATGAGGTAGTGGGCCGCCAGAAACGGATGATCGACATCCGTTTCTGGATCGCAGACAATCTGTCCCGCTGCGTGCGTCCTGTCATGCATTATCCAACTGCATATAGCGATGTGGAAACCGCATTTCAACTCACTGCTGTTTATGGCCTTTCCAAGAAACCGATTTGTTTGAGTCATGTTGCCTTGGCAACGTCCTCAAACCAGAATGATTTTTGAATGCTCCCGTACCGATGACGAAATTTTCCAGATGGGCAACCGGACTGACGCTGTGCATTGCTCCATGGCTCACCTCCCTCGCATCCGCCCAGGCGGTAGACACCCAGGTGCAGGAAGGCAGCATTGGCGGTCAGGCCGTACAACTGATCCTGCGTCTCGACAGTCATGGTCCCAGCCTGAGCGGCTACGTATTTGAGCAGAACGGCGGCCTGCTGTTGACCCTGGAGGAGACGCCGCTGGTGGACGGCCCGCAGGCGACACCCGATCTCTCTATTAACGTAAAAAATGCGAAGGGGCAGTCCTTCGCAACCTTGGTGCTGCATGCCTTCCGCTGGACGGACCATAAACTGGCCGGCGACTGGGTGGATCTGGGAAGCCGGATCCGCACCGCGTTCCAACTCAGGCAGACGGCCTTGTTCGGAGAGTCCGGCGCCTCCGTGGCCTACGACGGCGACCTGCTGCAGACCGGGAAAAGTGGCCGCTATCTGTTCCGGGTACACGCACACAAGGCCCGTGGTGAATACGGCGGCCTGGTGGATCGCATCGATGTCTACGATCGCGCCAGTGGCCACAAGGTCCAGACCCTGGATCACCTGCAACTGGACTTCAACTACACCGACACGCTGCAGTTCGGCGATTACAACGGAGATGGGCGTACGGACTTCCGTGTGTCGCGGCTCGCGGTCGATAGCAGCGGCAATCGCTCCACCGGCAGCCAGAGCTACTTCCTGTTCCTGGACGGCGGGTTTCGCGACTTCCCCCCACTCGATCAGCTGGCAGAGGACGGAACACTCTGGTTCTTGCCCCGTGGTCGGATCGACGTCAGGGCGGAGTCGGGCGTCGACTATCGCAATAGCCTGGCGACCTGGAACCACTACCGGTTCACCTCGCCCGGAACACTGGTATTTACCGGCAGCACCAAGGGACCCATGAACCGATGATCAAGCGCCTTAAAGCCATCGTGGCATTGTTGGGCGTGACACTGCTGGGAATCAGCGCGCCAGCCGCTCAAGCCCATTCCCTGTTTCAAGGGACCATTGGAAAGCAGCCCGTTACGTTGTACCTGTCGCTCAGCAATACTGTGACCACAGGGATCTATTTTTACGACCGGCACCGCACCCCCATCCGACTCAAACCCACGATCTTCCATACCTCGGGGAACATCCACATCGATGAACTCGACGCCAGCGGGTTGCCGGTAGCCCAGCTTGAACTGCCGAGTGATATCTTTCCGCCGAAGTCGTACGAGGGCACCTGGATCAGCTATCGCACCGGACAGAAACTGCCTATCCATTTGAACCTCGTCGCCTACAGCACTTACGGTGCCGAGCCGGTTCCCATACTCCAGGCGGCATCCACGGATCGCTGGTACTTCGTCATTCCATCGATCGCGACGCTCAATCGCGTGATCGAGGTGCGGGACAAGAAAACTGGCGATCTTGTCCAGGCGCTGGCCCCCGCTCATGGAACGCTGTGCGATTGGGGCATCGATACGGTGAAAGTAAAAGAAGACGGACCTACTCCGCAGGTAAGCGTGGCGGGGGTGGCGGTCGAAAACGGTGCGTGCGTGGGGGCCACATTTGCGTGGGATCCTCAAAAACAATCGTTCCAGGAAGTTCGGCCGTAGTTGGCTCAACGTCGCTTGAAAAATAGTGTGGATCAGTGTATTTCGTCGACGCAAAAAAAACCGCGCGCGTCTCACGACACGCGCGGTCCATTCTGAGCAGAAAGCCCGGCAACCCGGGCCGTGCGATCAGAAGATGTTACGTAGGCCGATTGCAACACCGGTCTGGTTGTTGCGGCCCGGGTAGTCCGCTAGAAACGCACCGGTGCCACGGGTAAAGTCGACCGTTCCGTATACCTCGGTGCGCTTCGACAACGAATACTCTGCGAGCAGCGTGCCCGAGTAATTGATACCGGCGCCGAGCGTGCCGTCGAGCGTTGCCGCATTGCGTGCATGATCGTAGTAGCCGGCCAGCGTAAGCGCCAGCACCGGCGTAGCTTGCCACGTCGAGCCGACGTAGAAACTGTCGTCGATACGGTTCGGGCTGACATGCGTCAGCACCGGTGCGCCGGCTTGCTGCTCGTCGCCATCGACAAGCCCGGTGTTGTCCTGCGAATGCAACCAGCCCGCCAGGACCTTGACCGACGGTGTGATTGCGTAGACTGCGCCGACGTTGACCAGGTTGAATTTCTTGCCGGCGTTATCGTTCTGCTGGAAGCCCACGTCGGCCGAGAGGGGGCCAAGCGCATACGACGCTGTAAAGCCGTACATGCTGTTCTGGCCGGTGCTACCCGGCACGCCGCCGAAGCCGTACATACCTTCCACTTGCAGACCGCCAAACTGGCCGGTGTACTTCGCCGAACTGTTGGTGAACAGATATCGCCCTACCGGGTTATAGATCCAGCTGTCCTGCCAGAAGTCGCCGACGGTCAGCGGGTCATACGTGTTGCCCATCACGTCAAAAAATGGCGTTTGCTGGCGGCCGAAGGTCAGCGTGCCGTACTGGTTGTTCGAGAGTCCGACATACGCATTGCGCTGGAACAGTGTGTTGTTGCTGTTGTCGAGTTTGCCGGACCAGAGCTGGAACTGGTTCTCGAGCTTGAAGACCGCCGACGTACCGCCGCCCAGATCTTCAGTGCCTTTCAAACCGAAACGGCTCGGTGTCTCGACACCTTCACCCATCGACACCTGAGAATCGTTATTCGAATTCGCGTTCGTCAGATAACGCACGCTTGTGTCAACGAGGCCATACAGAGTGACCGAGCTTTGTGCGAAGGTGGACTGAGCCGAAAGGGCGAGTAGACCTGCACCGACTGCCGCAAGTGTTTTTTTCATGAGGTATCCCGATTGTTGTCATGTCGAAAGCTGCACGTAAGCGTGCGCTGACGTGAGTGGCGCAAGCCTGACGCGCCGTGTGGCGATCATATTTCGTGACAATTAATGTCGCAATAATTCGGTGCCAATGTCGCCCACTCGCAACAGGCATTGACTTCAGCGAGGGAAATTCGGGGGCGTGCGTGATGACGCTCGACTTTCACTTGAAAGGAGATCGTCATGCAGACGCGGTGTTGTCCTCGTAGTGCACGATGGTGCAACCGCATCCCGCGAATTAGATGGTGTTATTGCAATTTGCATGGCAACTTACCCAACATTCGGCAGGCGGGAACATTCAGTCAAACTACTACGAGAGGGAATATGTCTGAGCGCGACACAAAGCTCCAAGGTTGCTGGCGGTTGGTTTCTTTTGATACCGAGCTTCAGGATTCAAAGGAGCGTACTCAACCGTGGGGCGCCGATCCCAACGGGTACCTTATTTTCGACGCTGGTGGGCGAATGATGGTGCTAGTTACCGCGCAAGCGCGGGAGCCAGGGAATACAGATGAGAAACTGGTGGCACTTTTCCGTACGGTGATGGCTTATACGGGACGGTATCGGATCGATGGGGATAGGTTCATCACAAAGATCGACTCATCCTGGAACGAAGCCTGGAACGGCACTGAGCAGGAACGATTCTACAAGCTGGATGGAGACACACTCGACGTCCGTACGGCCTGGATGCCGAATCCGTTAGTGTCAGGAAATCCAATGGGAAGGGGTATTCTCAGTTTTAGACGCGAGTAGTTTTCCCTGCACTGAGTTCGGCCAACAAGGGCCATTCGACAAAAGCATGTGAATTGATGACAATCATCGATTAGACCCGTCGCGCGCATTTCCTTCTGTGTATAGTCAACGTCGCACGCACTAACAACAATGAACATCCATCGTTTTCTTTGCTTCGGCCGTAATGATGAGAGCGGCAATGCTGCGATCGTGGTCGAGGACTCACACCTGGTTGAATCGGAACGGCTGAAGTTTGCTCAGCAGCAAGACGCAAACGCTACGGTGTTTGTAGAGACCGATGCTGCTGGCGTGCGGCTCGATTATTACTACCCGCACACGCGCAGCCCCCTTTGCCTGCATGCGACGCTTGCAGCGAGCGCCGTTTTCTTTGAACGCTACCCAGACAACAGGCGGATTCAGTTCGTTACAAGCATGCATCGGCAGACCCTTGAGGTCGAGCGCCTTGATCGGGGCATTTTCATCGGCGTGAAGTCGCAACCGTGTCCAGCATTGAGTGCTGATCTCGCGGAAATAGCCCGCTTACTTCGCATCGAACCGACGGCTCTGATCGGCGTTCCTAGACTCGCATCGGTTGGGAGCGCAAAGCTGCTGGTACAGATGGCGGGGCAATCCGCGCTTGATGCGTTGCGCCCCGATCTGACAGCCATCGCTCACTGGAGCCGCAAACATGGCGTTTCGGGCGTGTATGCATATTGTCATCTTCACGACGATATCTATGCTGGACGCAATTTCAATCACCTGGAGTCGCATCTGGAAGATGCCGCAACCGGGGTGGCGGCCGGCGCACTTGCCTTAGTGCTTGAACAGAGCATTACGGTGTTGCAGGGCGACGCGCTCGGACGTCCGTGTTCGCTCTTGGCCCGTTATCTGAACGGGGCGGTACAAGTTGGTGGACGAGCGACTAGGGGCACGCTCTGACACGTCCCACCGTGCTGATGCGCAAAGCATTCCAACTGTATCAGGGTTGGCGAATGACCGGTTCGGGGGGCGATGTCTGTTGCTTGTGGGTCGAGCTGGACCGGTCATCATCGGGCTGAGTTCGGCCATGAGGGCACGTTCGACAACGCCGCCTGGATCGTCGACAATCACAGCGGTTAGAGTACGTGAAACTGCAAGGCGAAACGGCATAGACCACCAACAGCACAAGTGGCATTTGCCTGACGTGATAATAAGCACCCGGCGCTCGTGCCGTTCAGGCGCTCAAAATCCCCGGCATCGCTATTGAATGGAGAACCTATGGCCAGAAGTCCGAATGATGATCGCAGCGACAGCATGAATCCGAACAATCCCGCGTACGATGCGAGCGAGGATAATCGGTTAAATCAGATCGGTGCAAACTATGATGATTACGATGACTTACCAGCACGTTCGAGTGGATTGTCCTTTTCGTATTACTCAAAGCAGATTGAGCCGGCATCCTCACCGCAGGTCGTGGAGTTAGAGGTTATTGTTCCACCGCAACCGGTTCGGGTTCCGGGTCTGAACTTGCTGATCGTATCGAACGACGGGAAACGGAAGAGCGTCAAAGTGGACGCAGGTGACATTGAGGAAGCAGTCAACGACGCAGCGACGATCTGGGATAGCAGGCCGCTCGTATACCTCGCCCTGTATGACAAGAAAAACGTCTATGTCGAGCGGACGCGAAGCAAACAGTTTAGCCCGGAAGTGCTGCGATCTATCGTCGAGCTCGGTGAGCTTGAAGAGTTGATTACGCTTGCGGCGGACCAGACCAGTTCCGCACGGCGGGGGTTGAGCGATACCGAATCACGCTATGGACGGCAAGCACCTGTGCAGGCTCTGGAGCGCTATGGAGCATGCTACTCAGCTTTGCAGGGATTGCGCGCAGAAAGGTCGGTACGGATTGAAGAGCTTCACGCGAGAGGGTATGGCGTCACCGAAGAAACGGCACAGAAGTTTGCGCAGGAAGGAAAACTGACACAAGTCGTGGATGCCAGTGCGCAATTGGTACGAGATCTCCAATCCGGAAAAACACGGCTTGACCCAATTGCCGAAGCCTTTTCTCGTTCGGAGCGCATTCTGGACGTGAAGGGATAGCACTCACCTAAAAATGAATCGCCGTCGGTTTCGTTGAACGTCCAAATGTTGCGGATAGCGCGGAAGACCGGCCGTTCTCGGAAGGGCGCGAAACGTCGATGACGTTGCTTGCGGCCGGCCGTGTCCGGCACCCATTACCGGCCAGTTTGAGACGTTCGACGCGGTCGGCTGGAGGTCCGCTAGATGATTTTCAATCGACAAACGAACGCCCGATCGATGCCGTAGCGGTAGAAAATTTTGGTCTCTCATCCTCGCGGGTGACCGCTCTTTTGTAGGTTGTGACGACCCCAAGACGTCACCCATGGCGCTGTCGGGTATCTAGGGGTGCCGTCAAGTTTCGGACGTTTACGTACGCCAACGGCGAAACCGTCAGACTTGTGCATGAGACGTTGACGTGAGGCGTCGAACAATACCGAAAACGACCAGGTCTGACGCGATTTGCGCTCCCTCCACTCCAACTTTATACTTCGCCAATACCAAAATACGACCACGGGGGAATGATGTTTTCGCGTCTCAGAGATCAAATTAAAGCAAGCGTGTACGGAAGTACAAACTTGAAGTGGACAGAGATAGTCGAAACCTTCGCGCTGAAATATCCTCAAGTTCAAATTGTTCGCCAACACCTTGAAGGCATTCCCGAAGCTTTCGTGGTTTGGAGATCAAGTGAGGGGGTATATTCAGTTGATTTATATCAAACTAAAGAAAAGAGTTTTTCATGGGTATTTAAAACTTATGCCCCCTATAGTCCTCGCATTGCGGCTATAGCTAAAGAAACCCAAGATGGCCGCTGGTGGGAGCGATGCGATACCCGCATTAGCACCTTGACCGCAGAAAGAACGCAGTATTTCTTAGGGCATGCACTAAATTGGGGGCTGTTTGGCTACAGCTGCTCTAAAGGAATAGGTGAATTTTGCAGAAACGATTTGGGCTTTGACCTTAACTTTGTCGATGCTTTTGTGCTTGAAGAAGACCGGCATCTCTTCAAGAAAAGATCCGTCTACTAAGGTTTGCGGAGAGCGGCGTAGATGTTCCTCTGCCTTTCATTTAGACAAGCGAAGCGGGAATTACTTCGAGGGGTGGGACTGTGGATAATGCGGCGAGTCGCTCGGGATCATCGAACGTAGCATGTACGTACGCCTCAGTATGGGATCGAGCAGCAACGACCGCTTTGTGGAAAGACCACGGTCGCGTGTGGGTCGAGGCTGTGTGGAAACGCGGAACGTAGATTTGATGTGCAAAAAATCTGATTCGGCGACTATATAGCCGCGTTGCGCTCTCGCAGTCAATCGATCAACTGAGAGATATTGGGTGGCTCCGCCGCCTTAACGCAAGCTGTTGCCCGGCATATGTTGGAAGGCTCAGGTGCTTCACGCACCCACCAGCCGCATTGCCCTCATGGTTCGCGAGAATCCCAATATCGCTATTACGCGCTTGAGGTTGTACGCCAGCACATGCAGGCTCATCTCAGTACTTACGTTGGTCAGTCTGCGCGTCAGGAAGTGCGTGTAGCCCATCCAGTGCTTGAACGTTCCGAAGACGTGTTCAACGGTTCGCCTTCGCACCATCATCGCATTCGGCATTCTGTCCAGTCTCTTCTGAGCAGCTTCCAGTACAGACTCATGTTCCCATCGCGTGATGCGTCGATAATCGCTCGGGGTACATTGTGATTTGATATCGCAACGAGGACAGGCACTGCTCCAGTAGCGGTGCAATTGCATGCCATGCTCTTCGCGTGTGAAGCGGTAAATCGCACGTTGTCCAGCTGGACAAAGGTATTCGTCATCCCGGGCAATGTAGATGAAGTCCGCTCTGTCGAAGCGGCCATGGGCTGTGGCGCCTGACGTCAGGTTCTTTGGGAGAATGGCGGCAATGCCCGCATCCGCACATGCTTTTATCTGCGGACCGCTGTAGTACCCACGGTCGGCGATGACCTTCAGTCTGTTCCTGCCCATGGCATCACGGGCTGCTTGCGCCATCGGACTGAGTTGCACCCGGTCGTGTCCGGAGTTCGTTACCTCATGAGCAACTATGAGGTGGTGCCTGGCGTCTACGGCCACCTGCACGTTGTAGCCGACCATGCCCGAGCCCCTGCCGCTCGTCGCCATGGAGCGCGCATCGGGGTCAGTCAGCGAAAGCTGGCCATCCGGTTGCGTCTTGAGTTCTTCCCTGATCTGCTCGAGGCGATGCATTTGATCGCGCAATTGCTTGATCTTCTCCTGCAGCCGGGTGGTCTTCGCTTCGAGCTCGGGGGGCTGCGTCCGGTCGGCCGTTTCCAGTGCACTCAGGTAGCGCTGGATGCTCTCCTCAATCTGCTGCTGCCGCTTGTCGATCTTGCCCGTCGTGAAGTTGCGGTCGCGAGTGTTCGATGCCTTGAACTTGCTTCCATCAATGGCAACCAGTGCCTGTGAGAACAGCTTCAGATCGCGGCACAGAACGACGAACCGGCGGCAAACGTTGCGGATGCCGGCGCCGTTGTCCCGTCGAAAGTCGGCTATCGTCTTGAAGTCTGGTACCAGACGGCCTGTGAGCCACATCAGCTCAACGTTGCGCTGACATTCACGCTCCAGGCGACGACTCGATTGAATCCGGTTGAGGTAGCCGTAGATGTATATCTTCAGCAGCACTGCTGGATGGTAGGAGGGGCGACCTGTTGTTGATGGTGTGACACCATCGAAACCCATCGATTCGAGTTCCAGCTCTTCGACGAAGGCATCGATGATCCTCACCGGGTTATCCTCGGCAACGAAATCGTCCAGGCATTCGGGCAACAACGTTACCTGCTTGCGGTCTTCGCCCTCAACGAATCGCTTCATGAATCCCCCGACCCAAACGCGTTGATTCAGTTTAGGCGATCAATGCGTTTTCACACAGCCTCGGTCGAACTGAGCCGGTCATCATCGGACTGAGTTCGGCCAAAAACGGGCCGTCGACTTTGATATCTAGATGACCGACAATCGTTGCGTACTTAGAGCCCTCGTTAGATTCGAAGTCTGACAATCGTCGCGTCGTTGCAGAGGAAACATGATTTTCTTCGCGTGGTCCACGGTTGGAGTCGCTGCCTTTGAAAAACTGAGCCGCGATAATCTCGATTGCCAGTTGTGGGTGAGTGGAGACATCCTGACCCATGAGCAACTCACAACGCTTCGCTTAACCGGAGTGCGTGTGACCGAATTCACACACGAGGTTCGGCCCGAGAATACAGAAACGTTGGCGCACGCAATCGATGTCATTCGAGAGCATCATCCTGATGAACCTATTTGGGTAGAAAGCCAGGCGGTATGAGCTAGCCACGCGCTTCCTGCTCCACAAGAGATCACGTCACATCGGCTTATGCCTCTTAAATTGGATGCGCCCCGGATGATTTTTCCGCGTAGTCTTCAGACGCTAGTCGGGCACTTTCGGCCGCTCGGCACTTGCGGGGAGATCGTTGACAACAGCGGAGGTGCAGTGGCTAAGGGCTAATGCCCCACACTGCGCGTGATGGCCGAACCCGAGAAAAAACGGTGCGCGAAAAATGCATCGCGCATCGAGCACGGTGTTTGAGAATTTTTGGCGATTTTTTTCCTAAGTCTCGACTAAAATCGGCGCTTTACGCTCTGCGGGATCAGCCCTGCGCCAGCTACGTGCGCATTTGTGCTTGACAAGCAGAAACGTTCGTTCTCTCGTGCCCTGGGACCGCACCCGTCGCCGCTTTCGCTGGAACCGCACAGGGCCGCGACAATGCTGACGACGTGGCGATGGAGATATCGGTCCGCTACCTAAAGGGATTTACTATCTCGTAGACCGCCAATCGGGCGGGTGCGTGGAGTTCATGCGTGATCTATGGAATGAATACGGCTATGGCTCAACCGACAGGCACGCGTGGTTCATACTCTGAATCCTGCGACTGGCGACACGACGAACGTCAACGGTGTGAAACGCGGAAACTTTCGACTGCATCCCACGGGTCCGCTCCGGCTAAGCGAAGGGTGCATTATGGTCGTCACCCCTGACGCCTTTGATGGACTTCAGAAATACATCCGGTCACAGGGGCTCACGACAACGGTCCCGGATACGACCATGAAGGCGTATGGAACGGTTGAAGTGAAATGAAAATACAGTTTGCGGTAAAAGCGCTGCTAGTCGTCGCCTTCGTCGTCGTGTCGGTGATAGGGGCCTGGTACGTGGCGGTCTTTTACAGCCGGTTGCCAATCGAAATGCCGCAGCCGGTAGATACATTCGTCCGCTTCGTGCTGTCCGTGACCGGCAACAGCGATATGGCGAACCCCGACGACATGGCAATGCTCGCGCTACTTCTGTACTGGGTAGTGTCCACGCTGCTGGTCGGTGGATTTATCTTTGCCGGTTACCGGGCGTTGCTGCATTACCGGAAACAGCGAGCGGCATAGACAAAAAAGCCCGATACGGAGGCGGCCTTCGGCGCAATCGAAGGTCCAAGGCGCTGTCCGGCCACAAGCGGCCGGTCGACATCAGTATCCAGAACGTTGACAATTGATTTACTGTCTTTGGTCATTGACCGTCACGTGAAACGTATGAGGCACCTGTGGAACGACAATTGACCAACGCCGAACTGGATTTGTACCGACGAGTGGATGAAGTCTTGTACTACGTCAGGGATCCGATCGGGATTGCACACAACCCGCTGGCACGCGATGAGTATCAAGGATATCTGCCGAAGGTATTCGCCATGTTGCACGAAGAAGCAGACGCATCGTCCGTCGCAAGATCACGGAACCGCACAAAGATCCAGACCGTAAGTCTCAATTGCTGTCGAACGGAGGCAACCAGATGAAACTCCAGGCCGGATATGAACAGACGTTTCGGTATGTGCGACAAAATGCGCACGGCCTCACGTACGACGTTGGTTTTCACGTATATCGGCGCAACGACGGAACATTCATATTCGGCTACGAAGTAGTGCAGGAGGCAATTGATTGTCGATTCGGAAACGGCGCTAGCAGGTTGGACTTCAAGGGCACGCGCGAAGAAGCGGAAGCACACGTGCGGGAATTACTGGAAAAGATGATCGATAATCTGACGGACGAGAGCGAGGAGAGAGTAACGCGAACAGGCGAACGTGCCGGTTATCAGATCGTCGAATGGAACGACGGGACTGACGGGGCTATCGAGGACTTAGTTCTACGCTTTCCGGAATTAGTGCTCGGGCGATATGTTGCAATCGCAAGTTGTGACAGCGGCCCATATACGCCGACCGATGAGGAATTCACGGTGGGATGGTCAAAGATCGGCGAACTCGCGGTCAGTCCGTTAGTCAAGGTGATATCTCAGCTTCCGATGCCAGGCTTTGATGAGTGGTACGTGTACGACAGGCTTATAAAATTTGAACCCCATGCAAATTTCGTGAATCGCTTAGGGTTTAGTCCGCTCAACGTCGATGACACGTACACGGAAGAATTCTGGAGGCAGGTCGTCAAGTTCGAGCCTCTGCACGTGCTCGGTTCAGGTACACCCGGTTTGTTCCTGGTCACGCGTGAGAAAACGCTTTTCGAGGCAGCAGCTCGTAATGCCACGCCCGGAGGGTGATGGGCAACGCTGACTGGGCCACCAAAAGTAGGAAGGACGACACCGATATGGTCTTGGTATCTCGATGCGCTACCGATAGCCAATTGCTGGAAATCGCTGGCAATTGGATAGACCTCCTTGCCAAGCAGGACTATGAAACGGTTGCTTCGGCTCTCGGGTATGCCGTGGCGTACGGTGAGCCGCCTGCAGAATGTATTCGCCGGGAAATCCGACAATATCGCTCCTCCACATTCTTTCCCTGTGTCGACGATTTTCGCGTCACGGAGAAAGCACAAGCCATCGGTGGCAACCCGCAGCCTCGAAAAATCGTCACTCGGTATAAGTCAAATTCAACAAGACTGTGGGCAACCATCGACTACGATTTGCCGATAAATGGAAAATGGAGCGACTTGTGCGCCAATTTCGTAATCTTTGAAACTAACGAGGCTAATCCTCGCCTGGTCTTGTCTTTGGAGGATATTAGTTCCTACTGACGAGCGCAACGGACGCTGACATCGGCCAGCAAGCAGAGCATGCGGCCAAGCAATGCGCGAGTGACAGCAATTGAGAAGCGCAAATGTCGGCTATGGATCGATAAGGGGAATTCGCGCGGCGGTTGGATAGTGTACTGACGCGCGGTAACCAAACTTCTGGGCTCAGCCATTTGAAAACGCTCAACACCACAAACCAGATCACCGTCAACCGAGAGGCGTGTTCATGTTTGAGCAACTGCTACATGAAGTCCGCAAATTCGGTACCGATGCGATCTTGCATGTTGGAAGACCGCTGTACACGTCGATAAGCTAACCTTCACCGCACTTCTAGAACTGGAAGCAGCGAACATCGCTGATGAAGCATTGCATCAACCGGATGCTCCCTCCGGTGCGGGGTCGTTCTGGTTAGCGCGCTTCTGTCACAATAGCACCCTACCGTTTCGCTGACGTCCCGTCGGCAACGTCCCATAACTAACCCTCTCGTCAATGCGCATCTTCGGAATCAGTCTTTACGTCATCATCGCTCTGTTCTTTGCGGTGCATGCCGTGCGCAACCAGCAGAACATGTATTGGCTGCTGATCCTGTTTCTTTTCCCTGGCCTCGGGAGTGCGGTCTACTTCTTTGTCATTTACTTGCCCTCCCTGCGCCAGTCGCGTGGCGCAAGAGCGGCAACGAGGGCCATCTCGCAGCTTGTCGATCCCAATCGGGCGGTACGCGAGGCGCGCACGGATTTCGATCGCGCGCCGACTGTCGCGCATCGCATGCGGTTGGCTGCGGCGCTGCTCGATGCAGGAAATGCCGCCGAAGCCCTGGAGCATTACCAGGCGGCTGCGAGCGGACCGTTCTCGTCCGACCCGGCTCTACTCCAAGGGCTCGCGCGTGCGCAATTTGCCAACGGCAATGCTTCGGCCACGCAGGACGCGCTCGAAAAACTGTTCGCCGCCAATCCTCTCGCACGCCGGCAGTCGGAGCCTGCTCTGCTGTATGCACGCGCCCTAGCAGCGATTGGCGCGCCAGGCACACGCGCCGCGTTCGAGCTTGCGCTCGCGAGCGCAAGCGACGCCGCACCGCGTTGCCTGTACGCCGATTGGCTGGCGGCGCAGCCCGACGAGGCAGACCATCAGCGTGCGCGCGAACTCTACGCCGAGATTGTGCAGGATGCGAGGCACTGGCCACGCCACGCCCTCGAACATAACAGCGAGTGGCTGCAACGGGCCCAAGCCGCCCTAAGCCGATAATCCACGCGCGCCGCCGGGTCCCCAGAATGCTCAAGGCAACGGCACCGGTACAATAGATCAACAATCAACCCGCATCCTGCTTAACCCATTCCAATTTCAAAAGAGCCGGGCTTATGCAAGTACGAAAGCGATGGTTTTCCCGCGCGGGCATGGTTGCCTTGATGCTGACGCTGACGGGGTGCGGCTGCTGGCCGCTTGAGCAGACTTCGCATTACGAATCCGAGTGGAAGTCCCAGACCATCGCGGCGGTGTTCAAGGATGCGGACCGGGAAGACAATGCATGCGTCGACGTCCTCTACACACAACATCTGAAGGACGCCATTTCGGCTTGCGAAAGCGGAGAGTATGAAAAAATTCGCAACCGCAT
The DNA here is from genome assembly GCF_009455635.1 of Paraburkholderia agricolaris. Taxonomy (NCBI): domain Bacteria; kingdom Pseudomonadati; phylum Pseudomonadota; class Betaproteobacteria; order Burkholderiales; family Burkholderiaceae; genus Paraburkholderia; species Paraburkholderia agricolaris. Next base: position 405,961 of record NZ_QPER01000002.1, on the reverse strand, counting down.
CACCGGGGAACCCGTCAGGATCGGGCTCGCGAAGGCGTCCTGCGCAGAGGCGCAAGACGAACTCGATCATGGAATTCCCTCCAAAATCGACCAACGGATTTTTAATCTGAATCCGTTCCCGGACGAGATCTCTTCATGCATGACCCAGAAGGGATTCAAACTCGAACAGGTGGAGAAAAAGGAGTGCTACGTCAGAATAATGTGACCTGTCGAAAGGTCTGAAGTGTCTGCTTTTGATTCCTTATTGGACACAGAGCTTCGCGTTCTGCATACAGCACGACTACGCAACGAATCATCCCGAAGTGATTCGAATCTCACCGTCTTCTCTATTCGCCTGCGGCCTCGCGCAGGCATACGCCACAATTTCCACCAGCATTTCCTCACGAGCAAGGCCGGCCACGACGAACGATGCGCGGTTTGGAAACGGCGCCGAGAAATGCTCTCGATACACCGCGTTGACGGCCGGCAACCACGCCCGATCCGTCACATAGATGAGAACCTGCGCGACGTCACGATATGACGCGCCGGCCGAGGCCAACGTCTGCATCAAATTTTTGAACACCTGCTGTGCCTGTTTCTCGATACCTCCCGCAACGACAGCACCATCGGCACCCACCGGTATCTGCGCCGTATACAGCGTGCCGTTGCTGAGAACCGCCCATTCGAAAACCTGCGTGGCACTTTGCGGCAGACCGGTCCTGATTACGCTGACATCATTGACGTTGACGTTACCATCACGTTCCGCGTGCACCTTAGAATCCGTCATCCGCGCCTCCTGCACCGTGTTCTCGCGACGCCTGCGTGGCTGGAACAAGCACCTTCTCCTTCCACGCAACCAACCGGTCGAGATGCGAAGCATGGACCTCGATACCGCGCCACAAGGCATCGCGATAGCGCGCCTCCAGTTCCGCCTGATCGATTGCTCCGGCGAGCGGTACGTCCCGGCCAGGCGATGCCTTCGATGCCGCCTCGCCCACCCTGCAGCAAACCGTGAGTTCCGGCGCCGTAGTCGCTGCCCCGGCGCTGAAACCCAGGTAGTCTGGATATTCGTCGTGTCCGGAAGCGGTGGCGAAATGCCGGCCTGCAGCGTCTGTCCACGAAAGATCGAACCGGCGACCCCGCTCGCACATGACCTTCAGCCCATATAGAGCCAAACGCGGCGACAACGCATTGGATACCCGCACGGCACCCACGCCACACTGCGTCGCCCGCGCCCACGCCAGCTCAAATGCGAGCAGGCAGCCAGCGAGCCCCGCACAGGAGGTGGTTCCCTGTGCACCTGTGTGCCGCGTGCCCGCAAGCACCGGCTCGACACAATATGCCTCCTGCCGCGCGGCGCCTAGCAACGCGCCGATTGCATCCATGCCGTCGAAGTCCATCGCCTGCAGCCATACCGCAGCTTGCGCAGCGTCCTCATAGTCGCCTTGCGCCCAGCCGCTGCCTTCCAGCGCGCTACGGCACAGTGAGCTCAATTCGTTGATTGCCATTTTCACGTTAAAGCCCCCCTACTTCGTTGCCACCCGGCACACACGGAAACGCCCAATCGTCGACCATCTCCGGCGACAGATCATCGAGCGTCGGGGCGCCCTGAAAGAGCGTGACCCGAACCCAGAGATTCGACTTCGGATCGAACTTGCTCGCACCGAACATGGACAGCTTGGCTCGCATCAGATCGATCGGCAGCATGTCTCGCGCCAGCAGGTTGTGACGGATTTCACCGTAAGCGTGCGATGTGAGCGCCTGAATTCGCCGCACGATGGCGCGATGCTCAGGCGCCTCGCCTACCAACTCCGCGACAGTGCGTAAGCCGTCCGCTTCCGCCTTCAGCTTCGCGTGCAGCCGCAGCACCTGACGCGCGATATCCAATGGGACCTCCCGCTCTGCCCCTCTCTCCTCGACACGCACGCCAAGCCGCGGCTCTTCCTTTTCCGCCGACCTGTACCAGAAGAAATGATCGTCGTCACGTTGCACTTCGGGCTGTTCGAATACCCATCGGTAGTCCTGTTCGACAATCTTGAGCAGTTCGCCAACAGACATGTCTGGATCGAGCGTTTGCGCATCATCCACGGGCGCCGCACATTCGATCGAATCCACCAAGGCCGGATAAAGCTCGAGCAACACAGTGACGAAGACTTCCTGCGTCGCACAGGAAAGCGCCTGAGCCGTCCACGCAAACAACTCGCTCCAGCGGAACGTGTCTTTTCGTTCGTAACGTATCTGCAGTTCACGCTCCAGCCGTGGCAACTCTGCAAGAATCAACGCATTGCGGGCCGCTTCCTGCGGATGATCGGTGTGAACCTGCGAAACGTGGCGTGCCGCACGCGCGATCAATCCCATACAGCGTCCGAATGCAGCGGGTTCGACTGATTCAACGCCGAGCACGCGAGCAAGCGCGGTCTCGCGTGCCCGTATCCACTGATCGACCTGAATCGGATGACGTACGAGAAACGGCGCCATGCCAAGCCCGGTCGCATTGCCCACGCCGAGATAGCGCCGGAAGCTGTGCGCCAGTTTGACCGCTGCGCGCGGATTGCGTCGCGCCGCAACGTGCTCGACAAGCCGCACGCTAAAGTCACGCAGCACGAAGACGGCGCACATCTGCGCGGAAAAGCCGCGATTGAAAGCCTGGCTATCGACGAGCCGTGGATAGTCCGCAATACCGAATTTTCCGTTGCCGTACACCGCGGTCGTCCGGATCAGATAGCCGACCCTTTCGAACATGGCGGGATCGGGTTGCCTGCCCGCGGCAAGGCATTCCGCCACGTAGCTAAAGTTGCGTACGCTCTTGTTCGCGCGGCACAGGACGAGGTCATTTGCACGCAGGCGTCCCGCTTCCTGCAACGGGACATTCCCGCGCAAGTACTCGATGTCGGCGGCGCCAGGGACTCCGCAGATCAGCGCTGACGTAACGTCCCACTTCTGGGCGATGACCCGGTCGGTCCGCTCGGCGTCGTCGAGATGCTGCGAGAAAATCACCTGACTGTAGCGCTCGCCATAGGCTTCGATGGTATAGATGCAGACACCGTAGCCGTTGTCATCGAGATCCATGTGGGTGACACGGACCCGCCAGTTGTCGTGCGCCATCCGCCGCACAAGCGAACGCACGAAGCTCAGACGGGTGCCGTGCATCGCGCCGAGACGCTCGGTGCGGTTCGTGATGTCGGGACTGCGCAGCGGTGCGCTGGGATACGTCGCGGGGTCCGCAGGTTTGCCGAATCCCGCAAGGTGCTCGCGTTGTTCTTCCATGATCGCGTCGTGCGCCATCATTTCACTCCTTGCTCTGCGGCCATCGTGCGGGCGATGCGAACCGCATCCCACAACGAAGGCAGAATGATGATCGACACAGGCACGGCCGTAATCACAATGAACGACTGTAGCGCGCTCACGCCGCCGGCGCCCATCGTAATCAACACGGCGCCCACCAGACCCATGCCGACCGCCCAGAAGATCTTCAACCAGTTGCCAGGCTCGCCGCGATCGCCGGTCACCGCCATCGCGATGGTGTAGGCCATCGAGCCACCGTTCGTCACCACGGAGAAGAAGCTGAGAAACAGGAACAACGCGGAAATCAGGTTACGCAACGGCATCGCCTGAGCAACGCCTAACAGCAGCGCCTCGGGTTGCGTGCCATGGCCGATTACCACGCCGGGCGACTTCAGTTCGAGACCGATTCCGGTGCCGCCGACCAGCGTGAACCACAGCATCGTGATCAGCGGCGCCGCGACCGACAACAGCACCACCACTTCGCGGATCGTGCGGCCGCGCGATACTTTCGCGACGTAGATCGCCATGATCGGCGCGTAGCCAATAAACCAGCCCCAGTAGAAGAGCGTCCATGAATTGAGCCACTTGCCATCGCCGCGATACATGGCGGTCTGCGCGAAATCGACAATGTGCGTGGCGAACGCCTTGAAAAAGACCGTCGTCAGAAATTCGGTCGGCCCGAATGCATAAAGGAATGCAGCGAGTCCAAGCATCAGCCACACGTGGATCTTGCAGACAAAACGCAGCCCTTCGAGACCGGCAATGCAAGCCGCCGTGAAGATCGCCGTGACCGCAAGAATGACGAGGGCCTGCGTGGTGATCGTGTCGGGTACGTTCCAGACGGAATGGAGCACGTAGGCAATCTGCAGACCGAGAAAGCCGATCGGTCCAATTGTCCCCGCAGCAACCGCAATGATCGACGTTGCATCGGCTATCGCTGCAATCGGCCCTTTGAGAGCCCGTGCGCCGAACAACGGATACAGCAAGGTACGCGGCGCGAGCGGCAAACCCTTGTCATAGTGCAAATGCATCAACACGATACTCAGCAGGCTGCCCAGCACGGCCCACGCGAGAAAGCCCCAGTGCAGGAAGGATTGCGCAAGCGCCGCGACACCGCCCGCATAGGTTTTGCCTGGCACCCCGTAGAAGGGCGGCGGGTTGACGAAATGCATCAAGGGCTCGGCGGCTGCCCAGAAAGCACCGCCGCCGGCCAGCAGCGCGCACATGATGATCACCACCCAGTTGAACGTCGAATTGGACGGTTTTTGCGCGATGCCACCGAGTTTCACACGCCCCAGCTTCGAAAACGCGATGCCAAGACTGACCGCGAAGGTGGCGAGCATCAGCACTTGCCAGTAGAGCCCGAACCCTCTTGTGGCCCAGGTGAAAGCCGTGTCCACCGCCGTGGTTAGCCAGGGCAGATTGACCAGCGCGGCGATCAGGAACAGCAGGAAGAAGCCACCGCTGATCCAGAAAATGGGCCAGTCGATGCTTCCTTTGCGATGAGCCACTGCATGACCTTTGGCTGCAATGCTTGCCGTAGTTGGAATTTCCATGTCTCCTCCAGGAGGATAAATCGTTATGGCGCCGGTACGTTGTTGTATGAAGGGGGCGCCGTTTGAATTGTTGTGACGAAGCAGTGGTGCGGCTAGGACATAGCCGCTGCGCAGCGTTGCGCTTCACCTGTCTCGGGCGTACTCGCGTAACGGCTGTTTTCCGCGTCACGTAGAATCCGCATCCAGTTGCCGCCCATGATCTTCGCGATGTCGGCGTCGGCAAAACCTGCGTGCTCCAGCGCGGCCGTCAGGTTTGGAAAGTCCGCGCTCGATCGGAACCAGCTGACCGGCTCGGGCCATGCCGCATTGTTCGCGCTGCCTTCGCCAAAATCCGTCTCCTTGCTCCAGCGACCATTACGCATCCACTCGAGCACGCTATACGGCTGACCCTGACACAGATCGCTACCGATGCCGACATGGTCGATACCGATCAGATCGACGGTCCGCGCCACCATGTCGGTGAATTCGCCGGCGGTGCAACGGCTGCCGTTCTTCAGATGAAAGGGATAAAGGCTGAATCCGGCCAAACCGCCGCGCGACGCGAGCGCACGCAATACGTGGTCCGATTTGTTGCGTTTGGCTTCGTGGAAAAAGCTCGGATTCGCGTGACTGATCACAATCGGCTGCGCGGAAATCTCGATCGCCTCCAACGTGGAGCGCTCCGCACTGTGCGACATATCGACGATCATGCCGACGCGGTTCATTTCCTCGATCACCACACGGCCAAACCGCGTGACACCGCTGTCGGACGACTCATAGCAGCCTGTCGCAAGCAGACTCTGGTTGTTGTACGTCAGTTGCATGGTGCGCACACCGAGGTCGCGGAACACTTCGACGAGACCGATATCGTCCTCGATCGGCGAACAGTTTTGCAATCCGTAGAGAATCGCGATCTTGCCGTCGCGCTTTGCGCGTACAACGTCGTCCATCGTGCGCGCCGGCATCACGAGATCGCCGTGGCGCTCATAAAGTGAGTTCCACTCGGCGATACGCGACAGCGTTTCGCGTGCATTCTCCCAGTAGACAATCGTCGCATTGACCGCGGCTACTCCGCCGGCACGCATCTCTTCAAAGATCTGCCGGTTCCAGTTCGAGTACTGCGTGCCGTCGATGACAAGCAAAGCGTTATGGAGGCTCATGGCGTTTCCCCGTCCGTTCAGGCGCGCGTGTAAGAAGTCTTCAGCGTCGTATAGAACTCAGCTGCATTAGGACCCTGCTCGCGCGGGCCGTAGCTCGAAGACTTGCGACCGCCGAATGGCACGTGATAGTCGGTTCCCGCAGTCGGCAGATTCACCATCACACAGCCGGCCTGGGCGTTACGACGAAAATGCGTGGCGTGCTTGAGCGATTGCGTGACGATGCCCGCCGTCAGACCGAAGGGCGTATCGTTCGAAACCGCCAGCGCCTCGTCGTAGTCGCGCACTGGGATCACGCAGGCAATCGGGCCGAACACTTCGTCGCGATTGAGTTGCATGTCGTTGCGGCCATCGTCGAACAAGGCCGGCGACATGCAAAACGCGCGTTCGGGCTGCGCGAGACGTTCACCGCCATGCACGAGCCGCGCGCCTTCGCGCTTGCCGATCTCGATGTACCGAAGATTCTGTTCGAGTTGGCGGGCATCGACCACCGGGCCCATCTGCACGCCATCGTCGAGCGAGCGTCCCACCTTCACGCTGCGCAGTTTTGCGGTGAGCCGTTCGACGAACGGCCGATGCACCGCGTGTGTCACCACCAGCCGCGACGAGGCTGTGCATTTCTGCCCCGTGCCCGAATAGGCGCCCTGAAACGCGCATTCGACGGCGAGGTCGAGATCCGCATCGTCGAGCACCACGAGCGCATTCTTGCTGCCCATCTCCATCTGTAGCTTGATGAGGTTCGGCGCGGCGACACCCGCGAGGCGCCGGCCGGTGTCCACCGAGCCGGTAAAGGAAATGCCGTTGACCGATTGGGAAGCGGCAAGCTCGTTGCCAACCGATGCGCCCGCGCCCATCAGCAGGTTGAAGGTGCCGGCAGGCAATGCCTGCCGGCTGATGATTTCCGTGAGCGCCCAGGCACTGGCGGGCGTCAGATTGGCTGGCTTGAACAGCACCGCGTTACCGAACGCGAGCGCGGGTGCGATTTTCCAGCTCGCGGTTGCCATGGGGAAATTCCAGGGCGTGATCACGCCGACGACACCGAGCGCCTCGCGCTGGATATCGATCTCGATGCCCGCGCGGACCGAATCGGCCTTGCCGCCTAACTGACGGAGCACCTCGGCGGCGAAGTAATGGAAGAACTGTCCTGAACGGTAGACTTCGCCGACGCCTTCCGCGAGCGTCTTGCCCTCTTCGCGCGCCAGCAGCCGCCCCAGTTCCTGACTTCGCGCGATCAGTTCGTCACCGATAGCCCGCAGCACGTCGTGCCGCTTTTCAAGCCCAGTGGCCGCCCAGACGGGTTGCGCGATGGCCGCCGCTGCAATGGCTGCGTGCACCTGCCCGCTGGTGGCCTGCGTGTAGCAGCCGATCAGATCGTCCGTGTCGGACGGACTGCGGTTCTCGACAACCGTTTCGCCGGCCACCCAATGGCCGTCGATCCAGTTCAAAAAAGTCTGAGGATTCATCTTCGATCTCTATGCGTTTGACATGAGACCGATTCTAGAAATAGCTGTAAAATAATCAAAACCAATTGTTTTGATAAATTTATTTGTAAAACTTATTTAAGCCATGGACCGGTTCCCGGATGTAAAAATCGCGCAGTTGCGGCACTTCGTTTCCGTCGTCGAACATGGCGGCTTCAAGGCTGCGGCGAAGGCCGTGTTCCGCAGCCAGCCGGCGCTGTCGCTATCCATCAAGGAACTGGAAACCGCGCTTGGCGCCCCGCTCTTTGAAAAGGGCAGCCATGCGACGCCAACACCGTTCGGCACCATGCTCTATCGCGAAGCGCGGAAACTCGTCGAGCACTACGAACGCACGATCGCCGCCGCCATCGACGTCGCGCGAGTGCGTGGCGGCAGCGTGCGGGTCGCCGCCGTGCCCTCGGTCGCTCACGAAATGCTGCCGCGCGCGATCAGCCGGTTCACCGCACGCTATCCGGGCATCCAGCTTCATGTCGAAGACGGCACGGCCGCTTACATCCACGATCGCGTGCGCTCCGGCGCGATCGATTTCGGCATCGCCAGTGCCTCCGAGTCCGAATCAGCGTTGAGCTTTACGCCGCTGATCGCGGACGTCATGTGCGTGGTCGTGAATTCCGGGCACGCGCTTTTCAGGCAGCGGCGGGTCGAATGGAGCGATCTGTCGGGGTATCTGCTGATCGGCAACGGCACAATGCGCGCTTTGCCTTCCGCAGTGCGTGAAGCAGCGGCCCAGCAGGACGACATTTTCATTGCCAATACAACCACGCTGCTGGCCGCAGTGGAAAGCGGCGTCGGGCTCACCGTGCTGCCTTATCTTGCGAAGCAACGCTATCGGGACACGCTGCGCTTCATCCCGCTCGACGCGCCGCGCATCGAGCGCACCGTGGGATTTGTCGAACTTGCGGGACGATCGCTTAGTCCGGCAGCGGATGCGCTGCGGGCGAGTTTTGTTGAGGATATCAACGCGTCCCGGTTTCCGGAGCTTGTGCGGCGGTTGCTGGCGGCGGAGGTCGATAAGGTTTGAGAAGAAGCATTCGACTTCTTCTGCGATCGCTCGGTCGATGATCTGTGGAGTGACTCGCGGCCCACGTGCGAAACGTCAGGAACAAAACACGTAACGGCCTCGCCGACAGCGATGCCTGAGTGGCGGCAACGGTCGCCCATCCGCCGCATAGGCAGAATCGGCATCCGGCAGTTCCGTCTGCCATTGCGGTCGTTCATCGCCGGGCGGGATTGCCGATGAATGTCCGCTTGCAGGTGGTTTCGCGTCAGGCGGTAGTCGGCCGAACTGAGCCGGTCGCCGTCGGGCTGAGTTCAGCCAGAATCCGAAGCTCAGCCGGATTTTCGTAACGGCCGGTCGCACGCCAATAGCGGCCAAAGAAATAAAGAAACCGTAACCTCCTGGTCTAGGGATGAATGGTTTCGCCGCGATTCAGCATGCCGATGAACTCCTCGATCTTGCGCACCCGTGTTGCAGGCTTTTTGGCATTCTGTATCCGAAACAGAATGGCGTAGCGGTTTCGGCCACTCAGCGTCGCAAAGAAAGCGCTGGCCTTGGGATTGGCAGCCAGCGCGGCCTGCAGGTCGTCCGGCACGACCGAGTTGCTGGCCGACGTATAAGCGGCCTCCCAGCGGCCATCCCCTTTGGCTTTCTCGACTTCCCGCATGCCCGAAGGAAGCATTCTGCCTGCGGCGATCAGCGCTTCGACCCGGTCTCTGTTGAGCCTGGACCAGATACTTTTGGCGGAGCGCCGAGTGAAACGTTGCAACCAGTATTCTTCACTTTCAGTCTGTTTTTGGCCGTCGATCCAGCCATGACAAAGGGCACTTTCCAGCGCTTGTTCGTAAGTCAAGGTTGCCTGCCCGGCGCCCTTTTTGGCAAGGCGCAGCCATATTCCGGTCGAGGTGCTGCCGTTTTGCGTCAACCAGGTTTCCCATTCATTCTGGTCAAGGAATGTCAGTCGAGGCTCAGTCATGGACGATCCGAATGGTTGCAAATGGTTGCATTCAGGCAGTGAGGCTCTTTCGTTCACTGAAACCTCGCAGATTACCGATTTGCGCGGATTTGGGAATACCCGATTTATCGACAATTCAGCGTGTATCCATCGGGGCGAAGAGGGAGGTCTTTCCTGGCGGAGCATCCGGTTGATCGATGCATGGGTCGAGGTAAAGAGTTTGACGCCCCGGCACTGAGACGCCAGTTCGCGCAGAATCGCGATCCCGATTCCCTTACGTCGCGCACCTTCTCGAACCATGATTAGCGATGCAATGTCCCCGCTCGCGGCGACTCGAATGTTCACTCGATGGGTTGTCAGGGTTATGGCGAGATCGCAGATATATCGAGAGTAGCATCGGCTGCGGGTATTCGCTGGCGCCGCGCCCTGCTCGAACGTCCGTCACCAGTGACTTCAGCCGGCTGCTTCGGAACGAATGCCGCCGATCGCCGTCAACTCGTGACCGGCGAGCTTAAGACGTTCGACACTGTGTGATAGATCGTCGACAATCGGAGACAGCGCTCCCGACAGAAGACAACTCGAATCGTGTGCTAGTCGGATCGCGTAGCGAAACCTGTCCGTTGTCGAACCAGTAACTTTCGAATTGAATCAACAGAATGTATTCCTCCACGTTTATCTTTGCGACCAAGCAGTTCGACGATGAGTTTCATCGGCTTGATCAAACAATCGCAGACGCTGCCAGGACAATCCCGGGCTACCTGGGCGAAGAAGCGTGGGAAAACGCTTCCACCGGATTGACGTCCAACGTGTACTACTGGGAGTCGCTTGAAGCGCTTCAAATGCTAATCCAACATCCCGCTCATATCGAGGCGAAAGCCGCGCAGTCAAATTGGTTGGCCGGCTATCAGGTGATTATTTCCGAGGTCATTCGAACGTATGGCGACGGCGCTCTGGCCCATGTTCTCGGGTTGCCAGTACAAGACTGATACACACCGCACGGGTAGCGGACGTCAAGAGGGATGGGCCGCGCTGTTGTCGCATGGGCATGCTCATTCCACGAGCGTGCGGTGCGGAGAAAATCAAAACTCAGCATTGGGTCGAACTGAACCGGTCGTCGTCGGGCTGAGTTCGGCCAATTTCGGTCATTCGACAGGCCGGCGCGAATCGCCGACAATCTTGACCTCCGGCTCCGTCCAATCGCCGTCTAAAAATCAATTGCGAACCATGCACGCCTCATACAACATATTTCTTGCAGTGGGAATTTTATTTGTTGGAGTGCTTCGAGCGATCCGCTGCCGAAATGCAAAGGCGCGGGGGTTGAGTCCAGCGCAGTTCGCGTTGGAGAACGGTGCTTCAGTGCAGAAGTTGCTAGCAACAGGAAAACAAATGCGCTGGCTTGGCAGGATATTGTTCGTTTTCCCATTCGTGCTGGGTGTGGGATTGGCAATCCACCCCAAATCCCCGAGCAGTGTTCTTGCAGCAGAATTCGCAGCATTGGTGGTCATCTTTGGGGTTCTTGGACTTCTCTTCCTGTGGGTCGCAAGAAAAAATGAAGCGCTTGCGCGCGAGATAGAAAGGCTTCCCTCTGGCGTCTGACGCGCGTCGGCGCGGCACGAGTACCGACTCCCCCTGAATGTCCGTTGTAGAGCACACTCATTGTCCCCTCCGGGTCGATGACGGTCCGCCGCGTCGGGCAGCGGTCGGCCGTTTAGGGACGTTCCGCTCCCCAATAGGAACGACCGCTTTCGATCAAAAACATACATAAGCGGTGCCCTTTTCTGCAGCAAGGTCTCGGCTTTGAGCGATCGCATGCCGGACCACGGTTTCCCAGGTTTCAGCGCGGGACGAGCGTGCCTCGCTGTCCCGCTGCGACTGCAATTAGCAGCTTGTTATTTCAGATGCTTTCGCAGAAACGCGTCGACGACTGGGTTGAACTCGTCCGGTGTTTCGAAGTACGCAGAATGCCCGGCGTTGGCGAACGTGTGCGCGTGCGCGCCGGGAATCAGACTTGCCACATGCAGGTGGCTCGTGGGCGTGAGAAAGTCATCGTGTGCGCCGCCCGCAACCATGGTCGGCACCTGGTAGTTCGCAAAGGCAGACGGATGGAGCTGTACGATGTCGTCCTGCATCGTACGCGCGTCGAAGGGCCCGTTCAGCAGTTTGATCTGGCTGTACAGGAACGTAAGTTCCGGGCGGGTCCGGACAATCTCGCGATTCCATCCCACGCCTACACTGCGGCCGCTGCCGCCCAGCCTTCCGCTATTGTAGATGTCTCCCGACGAGCGCAGGACCGCCCAGTTCTCCTCCGAAAAGGCGGGCGTGGGCGAGCCAGTGACGAACAGGCAAGCTACGCGCTCAGGAGACTGTACGGCGAGCGGCAGCCCCGCCCAGGCGCCCAGCGACTGACAGACGAAGCCAGCCGTTTTGATGCCCTCGGCGTCCATGATCGCTCGTATGTCGTTCGCAAAGAACCGTGGATGAACCAGTTCCGGGTCACAAATGGATTTTTTAAAGCCGCGCAGATCGACGGTGATTACTTTGTACTTTTTGGCAAAATACGGCACCTGCTGGAACCAGCACATTGTATTGCCGCCGCCGCCGTGGATAAAGAAAACGGGATATCCGTCACCATGCACTTCGTAATTCAGGTGTGCATTCATATTTTCAATAATGGGCATCTTGTCCTCCATGGGTTGTGAGTGCCACGCATCTGCACGGCAGATTTATCTGCGGCAAAGGGTTCAGAACTTTTGACGGATTCCGACGACCACCACCAGTTGATGGTTGTCGCTGGAAGGGGCCGAGGTGAGTTCGATCCATGCATTCGCGCCGGACGCGCGTTGATAGACGCCGTTGATGTAAATATCGGTCCGCTTGGACAGAAAATAATTCGTGCCAATCACCAACTGATGATAGTGAGCGTTCGCGTAACTGGATGAATTGCTACGCTGCGTCGTATAGATATAGCCGGCCGCAACCTGTAGCGCAGGATTCAACAGGTAACGCAGATTAGCTTCGTAGTTGCCGAAGTGCAGGCTGCCACCCGTCAGCAAGTCGAACTGCACGTTCGTGTATAGCATGGCAAGCGTTGCAGCCCCGAACGTGTAGGCGCCGCCGCCGCCGAACACGCGGTTGTTGCTGACATTGGTGATGATGGAAGTGGCACTGGAAAAGTAGTTGTCCGATGCAATTGCACCATTTCCGTTGCTGGCCGGATTGGTCAGCTTCGCGTATGCGGCGTCGAAGCGTAGCGGGCCGTTCAGGTAGTTCGCGCCGACGCTCCACGTGCGATTGCTAGCGAACGCACCCGGTTGATTCGAGAAGCCGTAGAGGGCGCTTGCGGTCAGGCCTGCAACGGTCGGGCTCATATACTTCACTGAGTTCTGACTTCGATAGGTGTTGTTGATCCCATCCGTGTCGTAGATTGCGTTTGCATACGCGCTCAGCGCGACCCGTCGTTGATGGTGTGACGTCATCGAAGCCCATCGATTCCAGTTCGAGCTCTTCGACAAGGGCCTCGATGATCCTCACCGGGTTATCCTCGGCAACGAAGTCATCCAGGCATTCGGGCAACAGCGTTACCTGCTTGCGGTCTTCGCCTTCTATGAATCGCTTCATCCGGTCACCCACGCTGAATGAGTCAATTCAGTCCAGGCCATCTGATGCGAGAATGTTGAATCGAGAACTTACGGCGAGAAGGTAGTGAACCTGCATGTGATCTATACACGAGACAACCGGATCCTGCTGTCACGAAAGCAATACGTATCGTGGCAAGAAATTCAGGAAGACATCGAAGACTACATGGCTTCGCTAGGGCCTTGGCTGCCCGAACAAACCATTGAATACTTGCAGGAAGAGTATCCGGGGCTGTCACCGGACGCGGCCGAGCAAGTATGCGCGTTCCTTTCAATGAGCGAAACAACCATCACCCTTCGTTTCAAGCCCAGCGGCACCGATGACTAGCGAGTTACTTGATGGACCAGAGTAACGTGTTTTCACACAGCCTCGTTCGTCCTCGGACGGAGTTCGAGCCAGCAACGGCCACTCGATGAGCCGAAGTTGCCGTCAGTCAAATGTCTCTTCCGCATTGATAGCAGACACGCTGATTTACGGGAAGAAAAGTACTGTGCATGTACTCGATGACTTTCGGCCGGATGCGAAATTCGGCTGCCGCAGCCGGTCGCAGCGATCGGCTGCACTAGAAGAACCGTGCCGCAAGGGCAAGGTGCTATACGAAGCACTACGCGGAATAGAGCGTATCGACGGACTCGTGTAGTTTCATCGAAAGCGGCGACGCTTCATACCTGCCTGCTATTACCTCGATGTAGGCCCCGGTGCCGCATGATTCCGCCGTGGCGATAGCCTGATCCAGTTCTGCGCACGTTGTCACGCGTGCAGTGAACCAGCCATCACAACCCATTGCCTCCGGAAGTTTCGAGTAGTTCCATTTTGCCAGGTCGTTGTAGTACGACTCGGGGTCCTTGCAAAGTAGCCGCTCGATGAGGTAACCATCATTATTCAACACAAAGATGATCGGTTTGAGACCGAATCGATGGAACTGACTAACTTCTTGCGCGGTGAGTTGATGAGATCCTTCACCTGTAACCAGAATCGTTCTGCGATGGGGGGCAGCGATCGCGGCGCCGAATGCTGCGGGTGTCGCCCACCCGATCGCACCCCATAGCGTCTGGTTCTGGAAGGTCGCTCCCCTGGGCATGTGAGCAAAGCCGAGCCCCATCGATGCTGTTCCCGTCTCGGCGATCACAATATCGTTCGGCTTTAGCATGTGTTGCCACCGCGGATAGAGATACCCGGCGGTGACCGGACCTTCGAGATTGCCGACTGGTGCTTCCAGTCCTTGCCCTGTGGGGGCAGACACTTCTTTGCGGGGAATTCTCCGGGCCAGTTCCGTCAGTAGGTCTTCCATGCGCACATTGTCATAGGACGCGTTGCCGACGCGAACGGTATTGGGCAAGATATTGATGCTCTTCGAGCGGTCAATTTGTGCGGTGAACGAACCGGAGTTGAAGTCTGTCAGCATGGCCCCGATGCCCACGACGCAATCGCATCCTTCTACGAAGACGCCTACCTGTTCGTTCATCAGCTTGCCGTTATACATGCCAATGTAGTTCGGGTGCGACTCGTCGAGGACGCATTTGTCCATGAACATCGTCGTGAACGGCAAGTTGGAAGCATTGACGACAGCCAGTGCTTTGTCTGCCAATCCGGATCTCGCTACGAGAATCCCCGGGACAATGCATGCTGTCTTGCTTGGAACCAATGCATCGACGATCGCTGCAACCGCTGCATTCAACGAGACTGGATCTGTCGCCGGATTAATCGGGTGATCAGGAGTGGGGTCGACCGCACCGATGATCGGCATAATTGCGTAATCAGAAGGAAAGCCCAGGTAGACCGGTCGGCGCTCTCGCAGCGCTGCCGAGATCAACCGCTCGGTTTCCGCGATACAGTTGTCGGGCGTCATGATGGCGCGCGCGCAAACAACCGGTTCGGCCATGTCATAAAAGATGTCGAATTCGCCGTTGCCCAGCGTGTGATGGACGAGTCGGCGCGCTTTCTGCACGTTGCTCGCCGGCATGCCAACCAGATGAAATACGGGCAGAAATTCTGCGAACGAGCCGGCGATCCCGTTGATTGCGCTGAGTTCACCGACGCCGTAGGTGGTGCTGAGCGCCGCCATGCCATGGATGCGCGCATATCCGTCCGCCGAATAAGCAGCGTTGAGTTCATTGCAACTGCCGATCCACCGCATTTCGTTGTCTGCGCACACTGCGTCCTCGATTGGGAACGCGTAATCGCCCGCGACGCCGAAAACGTCCTTGATGCCCAGTTCCTTCAAGCGCGAAAGAACGTGCTGAATAACCGTCTTGCCCATGATTCTCTCCATTGCAAAAGGAAGATTGATGACCGACGGACCCAGTATTGGCGACCCGCCGCGATAATGGAAATTCCTTGTTATCATCCATGCGATTACCATTCGTTATGGGTCGAGCCATGGATATTCGGCAGCTTCGGTACTTCGTCGAGGTGGTGCGCCACAATGGATTCGGGCGGGCAACCGAAACGTTGCATGTGACCCAGCCGGCGATCAGCCGCGGGATCAAGGAACTGGAGGATGAACTGGGTCACAGGCTGCTGATTCGGGAGCCCAGGAGCGTTCGCCTCACGGACGAAGGCGTGATTCTTCTCCGTCATGCCAGGCTCATCCTTCAGCAGGTGAACAATCTTCGAGGTGAACTGCACGACGCGAGCGCTGCCATGACCGATACGTTGCGCGTGGGTCTGCCACCCATCATCGGTTCCACGTTCTTCGCCGAGGTGATCACGGCGTTTCGCGCACGCTGCCCACTTGTCGATCTGCAGATCGTCGAATTGGGCTCCAACCAGATGGAAAGTGCGCTACGAGAAGGACTCGTCGAGGTCGCCGCAGCAATGCTTCCCCTCGACGAAAAGGAGTTCGAGATCCAGCGCTTCGCGGTGGACAGACTGATGCTGGTCGTTGAACGCAAGCATCGTTTTTCCCGAAAGCGCGAAGTGCGTGTGGCGGACCTCGCGGCGGAATCATTTGTGACGTTCACGGAGGATTTCAGAATCAATGATCTGATTCGTAGCGCTTGCGGTGTCCATGGATTCGCACCGAGGACCGCAGGCCGCAGCAGTCACCTGGACCTCGTGATTGCGATGGTCCGCTCGGGGATGGGCGTCACTATCTTTCCAAAAACACTTTGGGACAAGATTGCATTGCCAGAGCTGGTTGCAATCCCGCTCATCAATCCCAAGCTTTCCTACGAACTCGCACTCGTCCGGCGTTCCAGTAGCTACGTGAGTCGGAGCTGCCAGGCTTGGATCATGATCGCGTCGACGGCACTAGGCTTCGATGTCGGCCCGGGCTTTATGAGGCAGCCCGAGTCAGCCTGAGATCGTGCGAGGCCGCAACAGATAGGGCGCCGCTGGGCTGAATTGGAAGCCCGCTAACGATCGCTGTACCGTGCGAACGACCATTGCCTCTACCTGTGCGTCGTTCGCCACGCCGCAATGCACAGCGAGGACCGCACAACCGCGGTCCTTCAGTTCGTCGGGCGCCGACTCCACGGTCTCTCTATCCCAGTCTGCCAGCACAACCGAAGCCCCCGACAAGGCAAACGCCTTCGCCGTCGCCAAACCAAGGCCGGAGCCCGCACCCGTGACGAGTGCAACCTTGTTCTCAAAAATTATATTCACAATCAATTCCCTCAACTCGTACAGGTACGGTAGTCAGCAGTGTTCTCTGCCGGCGGATCAACCGGTCACGCGGCGGCCTTCAACCGGATAGCTCGGGTCCGTATAGCCGACCGTCGACGCATGTCCAGCAGGCATCAGACTGTCGACAAACTTTTCGTCGCCCGGTCCCAGTTGCAGCGTCAACGGGTCCATGTAGCTGTCCCAGTGCGCTTCCGTGCGTGGCCCAGCGATATCCTGCTCGACGAAGCGAGCGCCCTTGTCTCGTGCAATTTCTTTTGTCCCCGACCGGAGACTGACATGGCTCGTTTCCGGTGTCGCCCGTCGCGGCCTCTATGAAGCTCATCCCGTGAGCGCGTGATCTGCTGGTGCAAAGCATCTCTTGCCGGCTATGGCGTCCGGCGTGCCTGACTAGGCAGGGGCCAAGGTCGGAAAACGATTGCGTCTCAATGCATCTCTCGCTGGATGGTCGCTGGACGGAGCGACCGAGGGAAAGTCCCTAAACGCGAGGCGAATGCCTTTCCAGCGCACCCTGTCAAGGCGTTTGGCGCTGAGCGGCGCTGATCTTCCGCGCTTGCAAGCCACATGAACTTGTGCTCAAATAGTTTCGGAATCTAATTCCGAAATTAGAATTGATGAGCACGGAGGCTGCCGCTGGCGCGTCCACGACATGGAGGAACACCGATATGGGATCCAACCCGGAAACCCTGTTCGCTGACCTGCAAGAAGGTCAGACTTTTTCACCGTATTGCTTCACACCGTCTGCGGATGATGAGGCGATCTATAACCAATGTGTCCGCATCCCATCGCTGACCCGAGCCGACGGCACGGCGGTCGTCGCAGAGGGGGATGCAGAAAGGGCACCGCTGTCGCCGTTCATGCTCAATACCTTTAAGGCAATGCGAGCAGCGATCAACATGCCCAACGGTGTGCTGCACGCGCGCGAGCAGATAGTCCTCCAGGCGCCGGCTTTTGTCGGTGAAGCGCTGGAGGCCGTCCTTTCCGTGAAGTCGAAGTATCTGAAGAACGATAAGCGGTTTGTCATCCTGGAGTTGGCGATAACGCGCGTCGCAGACCGGCAGCCCATCATGAACATCGAACGTCGTCTGACGTGGCCGCGATAGGAGGCGATCATGCATCAACTAAACAAGGGCGATGGTTTCGTACTGAACGTGCCGGCCATTTCGCAGGAACAAGTCAACGCTTATGGCGCACTACTCGGCACAAACGGTCCCATCCACACGGACCCCGTCTTTGCCAGAAGCACTTTCCTGAAGGGGCCTGTCGTACAGGCAAGCCTTGTTACGGCACCGCTCCACGATGCGATGAGCGTGTTGTTCGGCGTAGACCGATGGCTTCGCTGTGGCGCGCTCGACGCCAGGTTCATCTCCTATACGCGCCCCGGTGAAGCGACGCGTGTGGAGCTTCTCGTGACGGAATCCACGCCCTATGCAACCAAACTATCGTTCGAGATCAAGAAGAGCGATGGAACAGCCGTTGTGGTTGGTGACGCATCAATGGAGACAGGAAAATGATCGCAGATAAATCCATCAAGGAAACGCGGCGCACCAATTTACATCGCCTCTTCAAGCCCGCCAGCGTGGCCGTTGTCGGAGCGTCGGATCAGGCAACGAAAGTCGGCGGACGTCCCCTTGATTTGCTGGGAAAGTATGAGTTTGTCGGGCGCGTATACCCTGTCAATCCGAAATACGACGAACTGTTCGGCTATCGTTGTTATGCTGATCTGCAGGCCCTGCCGGAGATTCCTGATCTTGTCGTTGTAGCCGTTCCCGCACGGCATGTCCTTCAGGTAGTGAAAGACAGCGCGCGACTTGGAGTCGGCGCCCTTGTGATTTACACAAGTGGCTTTGGAGAAATGGGACCGCAAGGGGAGATTGTCGAAGGGCAAATCCGGGAGATCGCGGCCGACACTGGGCTTATCGTTTGTGGGCCGAATTGTCAGGGCATCGCGAATTTTTCAAATGGCATGGTCGTCAACTTCTCTTCCTCGGTAAGCGTTGCCCCGGTACTGCCAGGCAATGTGGGAATCGTCTCGCAGAGCGGTCTGATCGGTGGGCTGATGGTCCTCGAGTGCCTCGCGCGTGAACTAGGTGTCGGCTATCTCGTCAGTACGGGAAACGAAGCTGGAATGCACTTCTCCGATGTCGTCGCCTACATGGCGGATGATCCTGATATCAAAGTGATCGCGGGATACCTCGAATCGATCCGGGATATCGATTCGTTTCGCGAGGCAGCGACACGCGCCCGTCTCAACGGGAAATCCATCGTCATTCTTAAGGTCGGGCGAAGCCCTGAGGCGGCGAAGGCGGCTGCTTCGCACACTGGCTCCCTGGCAGGATCGGCTGAACTGTACGACGCGGCCCTCAGGGAAATGGGTGTATTTCTTGTCGATAGCATCGAAGAACTGGTGGATGCGTCTGTGACGTTCGCGCAGGTATCCACAGTGGCGGCCGGTCGCAGGATTGGCATTCTGACCAATTCGGGCGGGCTCGGCGTGTTCTGCGCCGATGATGTGTTTCGTCAAAATCTCGAAATGGCGAAATTCTCCGATGCGACGGTTGCAGCCATTGCAAAACGGCTACCGGAATTCGGCGCAGCGTCCAATCCGGTGGACGTGACGTTACAGGCCCATACGGACGTAGACACGGTCGCGTCGCATATCGAACACATTGTGAATGACCCGTCGGTGGACGTGGTTGTCGTGACCTTCGGTGTCCAGATGGTCAATGTGAAGGCACTCACGGACCACCTTGCGCGTATCGCCCATGAATCCCCCAAACCACTGCTTGTCTCCTGGGTGGCGTCTGATCCGGACGGCACGAGGCTGCTGGCAAAGGGAGGTGTTCCCGTGTTCGCGGATCCGGCGCGTGCAGTTCGGGCCGCACGCTATCTGGTCGAATTCAGTGAATTCGCGGTCGCAGATTCGGGTTCCCACCAGAGGTATTCTGGCGCTGCCGCCAGACTCCTGGCCGAGAAGATCAAGAACGCAACAGCTGCCGGCTCTCAGATACTGGGCGAATCCGAATTGCGCGACGTACTGGAGGCGATGGAGGTCGCTGTTCCTCGGCATGAACCTGCGACGGACGGGAGTCTTGCCATGCAGGCTTTTGACCGTATCGACAGCGAGCGGGTCGTCGTCAAGATCGATTCGGACGACGTCCTGCACAAAAGCGATGTCGGCGGCGTTGTTCTGAACGTTAGATCCCGCGAAGAAGCTTGCAAAGCGGCGGATGAGATCCTTACTGCCGTGAGAACAAAGGTTCCGGACGCTAAAATCCGCGGCGTTATCGTGTCCGAGATGGTCGCCGACGGCGTCGAAGTGATCGTCGGTGCAAAGCGCGATCCGGTGCTCGGCGCCTTTGTAATGGTGGGTCTGGGTGGCATCTTCGTTGAAGTTCTCAAAGATGTAGTTTTTTGCCCGGCCCCGGTGACGCCCGAACGCGCGGAGAGAATGCTCAGAAGCCTGCGGGCGTATCCACTACTGCAAGGTGTGCGCGGACAGGCACCTCGCGATACAAAGAGTCTTGCTCGCGTTATCGCGGCAGCCTCACACATGATCGCTACGCATCCCGAGATCGGTGAACTCGATCTGAATCCTGTCCTCGTGAAGCAAGATGGTGCGGTTGCTGTGGATGCGCTCATTCACCTGAACTGATTCCCTCAGATGGTCTGGACATCGCCCCCGGTCGATCGTTCAGACCATCCGGTACCGCGAAGTACTCTTTATGCTTCGTCCCGTGAGCGCTTGCAGATCGGCAGGCGGGTGTTCTGCTCGCGCTATACGCGTCACAGGCCATCGATGCGGCCCACGCTTGCAAGATAGATCCGCCGTCGGCGGGTCGACGATCAATCCCTCCATCCGTCCATCCTTTCATCTCGCCAGCTAACGACTACCCGTGCGAGGCATACGCCGCCAATATCTACACACGATCGAGAGAGCAAAGTTCGACTTCTGATCGCTGCTGAAAGGTATGTCGTTGGGTTTTGTCGCCCATGGACCGGGGGTTTGGCAGGTTACAATATCTCTCACATAAAACTTGCTTGCGGCACTGACAGGACGAGATCGACTTCGCTCGAATGCGATCGCTTTGCCGCGGTGCCAGGTGTCGCGTCTCGTCCGCCGGTAGACCTGGCATCGGCGATTCTGGACTGCGGAGCCTGGCCGTTTCGGATACTTTCAAGTTGGAACCCATAGGGCTGGAGAGGGAATGGTTCGCAAATCGAGCATGCTGACGGAAATGATGGAATCGCCACAGGGCGAGCGTGCTCCGGCGCCCAACGAAGACAAAGCCTTCGTCAATGTAGTTGCCAAGGCGTTCGAGTTGCTGTTCGCCTTTGACGGTACGCAGTCGCGCCTGGGCAATCAGGACATCGCGCGAATCACTGGCTTACCCAAGGCAACAGTCGCGCGCCTCACCTACACGATGACGCGCCTGGGCTATCTGAGTTACCTTCCGGACGAGTCGAAGTACAAGATCGGTGAGCGCGCGATCGCACTTAGCGGGTCGATCTTTCGTGGCCTCGATTTCCGCCTGACGGTGCGTCCCTACATGAAGGAGCTGGCTGATTTTTCGTCGGCATCCTGCTCCATTGGAATCTACGACGGTGAAAGCATCGTCTACATCGAGCATGTACAGTCCGACGAGCCGCTGGCACTACGGCATAGTGTCGGCTCGCGTATTCCTGTGCTGAAGACGGCTGCGGGCCATGCGTACATAGCGGCGATCAGCGAGGAAGCTCGTGCCGAGCTATTCGCGGAACTCGAGACGCGCGATGAACCGGGCTGGCCCGAGATGCTGCCGGAGGTACAGCGCGACATCAAGTCGTATCAGAAGAGTGGCTATGTCGTGTCGTGCGGCAAATGGATTCCCAACCTCAACGGCGTGGCGGTGGCGGTTTGGTCGCCGCGTCATGCGACGCATTTTATCTTTAGCGTAGGCGGTCTTTCGCATCTCGTGACGCCCGCGCGACTGAAAGACGACATCGCACCACGACTTGTTGATCTCGTCCACAAAGTCGCGGGAATTCTCACGGCGGCAGACGAGGACGCCCTCGGGATACGCGCCAGATAATCGGGACAGGCAGCGTAGCTTGCTGCCTTGAACAAGATCCGATGCGTGACGCGTTGTTCCGCGATGGCTTCCCTTTGTTGCGCTCGTACCTCTTGCCGAAGTTTTCGTCACACGTGCTCGCTTAGGAGCCGGCGCGGAAAGCCTATGATCAGCACGAAAGCGCCGAATATGACGACAGCGCCGAGCCCTGACAGGCCGAGGTAAAGGCTCCCCGTCTGTGTTTTGATCCAGCCGACGATCGCCGGCCCAAAAAATGCACAGAGCGAGGCGAGACTGCTTATGAACGCAATACCGCCAGCTCTTGCCGATTCGCTCAGGTAGCTCGACGGAATCGTCCAGAACACGACGATTGCGCCAAAGAGGCCTGTTGCGCAGATCGCCAGCAAAGTGACTGTTCCGAGGACGCTATTTGCCGCGAGCGGTAGGAGGAGCAGGGAAACTCCGCTAACAAAAGTCGCGAGCGCAGTGTGCCAGCGGCGTTCCATCCGCTTGTCGGAACTACGGCCGACAAAGTACATACCCAGTCCGCCGGCAATGTAGGGGATGGACATGAGGACACCAACCGTCTTGACGGAATCGATGCCGGTGCTCTTGATCAAGGTCGGTGCCCATAACGCAATCGATACGGATGTGACAGTCATGGTGCCGTAAGCGAACGCGGCCACGTACACGCGCGGATCGAGCAATGCGTGCACAAATGACGACTTGTCGTGCGCGCAATTCCGGCGATCCAGTGCGAGGTCATTATTCACGATCGCTTTCTCATGGTCGGCGAGCCAGCTAACACGTGCGGGCGAGTCGGCCAGATAGAACCACGCGGCGACGCCTAGCAGCACCGCCGGCAAACCCTCCAGAATGAACAGCATCTGCCAGCCCCTCAGACCCCACGTACCGCCCATCTCAGCCATGATCCAGCCAGAGATCGGGTTACCCACGATGCCGGCAAAGGTCAGAGCCAACATGAAAATCGCTGTCATGCGCCCGCGCCGCTCCGCCGGAAACCAGTAGGTCAGGTACAGGATGATGCCCGGGAAAAACCCGGCTTCGGCGACGCCCAGAAAGAACCGGGCCAGGTAAAGTTGCATTGGAGTCGAGACGAACGCTGTCGCGACTGAGATCGCCCCCCACAGAACCATGATGCGCGTAATGGTTGCCCGTACGCCGATGCGGGCCATCAGCAAGTTGCTTGGAACTTCGAAGGCCACGTAGCCAATGAAGAACAGGCCGGCGCCGAGCCCGTACACTGCGTCGCTTAGCTTAAGGTCGTGGAGAAACTGAAGTTTCGCGAAACCGATATTGACACGGTCCAGATAGTTGAACAGGTAGCAGCAAAAAATGAATGGCATCAGTCGCCAGGCAATTTTCCTGTAGACAAGCTCTTTTTCAGGAGTGCTGCATCCCTGTGTCGATACGGACTCCGGCTGCGAAATTGATGTTTCCATGACGTCTCCTATGACTCTCATCGAGTGCCCCGCGTCCTTCATTGGAACTCGGTGGATATGAGATTTCAGACTGATCGACGAATCGTAAGGTGCGACGAATACTAACGCCTGGCTTTTGCGTTCAACATCTTCGCTCGCAACTCTGTGTCCACGCGTTCGCGAATGGTGCGCAAAGCGTGGATCATTCGATAGTCGGCACTCTGCCTGGTGGAAGCTATATCGCTTGCCTGGCCGCCTCGGGCTTCGGCGCGACGTAGATGGATCGCTGCGGCTTCTCGAATATGCGTCGCATCAGCGGCTCGAATTCCTCGAGAGGCATCGACTTGAAACCCGGATCGAATGAGTTCTGATCGTAGAGTCTGCAGAACTCCTCGGTCGCATCGAAGTAGGGATGACCGCGATGTTTCTCGCGCAGATCGCGGTCGAGTCCGAGGTGATGGAAGAAGTAGTAGCCCTGGAAGATGCCGTGGTTGGCGACAATCCAGTGATTTTGCTCGGAGACGAATGGCTGGACGATAGCTGCAGCAAGGTCGGCATGATTGCGCGGTCCCAACGTATCACCGATATCGTGAACCAGCGCGCATGCCACGTACTCGTCGTCCCGGCCGGCTTCGGCGGCGCGAGTTGCCGTCTGCAGACAATGTTCGAGCCGGTCCACAGGAAAGCCGCCGTAGTCGCCGCGTAACAGTTTGAGGTGGGCAATCAACCGATCCGGTAAAGCTTTTGCAAAGGGCTTCATCGCCTTGCCGATCTTCTGCCAGTCGTCGTACGTACCGTCGGTCATCGCGTGAAACTGCGCGAGGTCATCTTGCGCTGATTCCATCATCATCTCCTTTCAGATCGAAACTGCAGTTTCATCGGCATCATCGCCGACAATTTAGTTTCGGAATTAGATTCCGATATGTGATTCGACCACGAACGATGCTCGAACGCAAGTCGTGATTTCACTTGGTAAGGTGCCTTGCGGAGGAGGAGGGGCGATTCAGTGTTGCTTTGGTTACGCGCGTCCGAGGCGTCTGTCTGAGCCTGCTTCCGCTTGCGCCTTACTTGCCGCTGGGATGGTGACGGTGGCGCTATTCGCGATCGCGGCAACGGGACGGTACAGCGCTGGCAATCAACGCGTTTTCACACACTCTGGGTCGAACTGAGCCGTTCAAAGTCACATTGCAAGGTCTCGGGCGGCGATGGTTCAGGGTCGAATGACTGGTGCAAAGCCTGTCTGATAGCCCAGTTTCAGTCCAGTCTCCCGGATTCAAGCCGTGCCCAATCTAGCGCTCACGCATGCCGCATCAACTGCAGTGCGCCAGATAATTCGCCTTATTTGTCAGTTAAGATCGATGCTCCCTAGTTGAATACAGCGCACGGGCTATGGCGACTACCCACGGCGATTTTGGCAATAGATTTACAGCGAACATGAGCGCGCTGGGTTGGCCTGCTCCTGGCAGTCTGCTTGGCTCCATTCAGGCGGCGGTATGAACTGGTTAGTGGATAAGGCAGCGCTTCTGCTGGCGGCCATCGCGTGTGCCGGTGCCGCGTGGGGACTGATTCATTACTCAGGCGAGTGGTTCTATCTACTGCTGTTCGCACTGGCGTTTGCCGGGCTGTTTGCGGACAACCAGCGACTCCGCACCCACCTGAAAGAACTCGGCGTAGACCCTGCCCAGCGTGACCCAAGCCGCCGCGTACGGCGTTAAGGCCGATTCGAAGGAATCAATAGAATAGTTGACCAGCTTTTTTTCAAATTCCTTTCATTTCATTCTAGCAAATCGGCAATATCGACAGGTCGCCGATCCGTCAAAGATATTCCGAACTGCTGACGCCGTGCGCCAACATCTTATTCTCGAGTTTTATGACAGATACCCGCGCGATCGCTGCTTGAATTAAAGGTTCGGACCTGCGGGCGATGCCTGTTGCCGATGCCACATTTGGCACCCGCGCCGGCGTGCGCATTAATGCCGATCTGCCCATTCCTGCTGGCAGACGGATATCACTTTTGTCGCATGAATACCGGTTATACTCCTTTCGCCGCAAACATCTGGGCGTACAGGCAGTACTCATCTTCAACATTTGCACGAGAACTCCCATCATGAACAAGATGCGTTTAACTACAGTGATGTTGACCAGTGCGGTAGTTGTCGGACTTGCCGCATGCGGTACCACGCAACTCAACACAATTGACGTACAGAACTCGACCGCGAAGACGTTGGGACTTGCTTCTTCCGACGAACTGACAATCTCCAACGTGCAGTATGGGCAGCACAATGCGCTCGGCGGCGTGCCGGTAACCTATGACGCAACCACGGCGAAAGGCAGGAGATTCAGCTGTTCGGTTTTCATGATTCCCGGACTCACGCCGATCAATCCCCCGACCTACAACAATTGGGAATGCCATCCGCATACCTGAGCGCGATGCACGCAGTGGGTCGTTCACCGGCTCACTTCGACCCAGCCAGTGCGGCGCCGCCATCAGCGCGGTCTGATTCGAACAGCCCGGCTCCCCGCCGTGGCTTGACCGGCACGAATTAGCAGCCGAGGTGTGTTCGTCGGCTGCTTACGAATCTAGCGTCAATGGCGTAGGCGGTCGACACGCATGCCTCTGTGGAGATCTTCGTATCCGCTTGTCGCAATGGCACTTCTTGAGGGACGGCTTTAAAGCAGACGGAAGGACCGAAATGGCCGACAAGGGAAATTCGCGGCGAGTTGGGTAGGTGACTGACGGGCCTTAGCCGAACCTCGACATCGAATATGCAAATCCTGCTACAGGCGAATTGCACCACTAAGCCGCTTGTACGGCATGCCTCTGTATTTAATGATCAGATTTTGCCATTCGACATGGAGGGGTCTCCACTACGGATGTGTCTATACAAAATAAAATAGTACTCGCCAAGTAGTTCGCGCACCCACGAATATATATCCAGAAGAAAAGCCGGCCGTTCTGATTGTTGGGGAAGGTTGTTCGAACAGGGTATCCAAAAGATCCTCATTTTCAGTTGTCGAAAGCAATACGGCAGATCCATCTTTATAATTGCGCGGTACAAGCGCGAGCGGTTATACGTTCAACCCTGATCGCAAACCGGTTTAAATCGAATCGCGTTGCCCAGACCCGTCCCCGATGTTGCAGGCGGAGTTCCTCTGCAAACTAATCTACGCGCCGCACCCCGCGACGCGTCGGGACCTCATTGCGGGGTGCTCCGCTGCAACTCACCACATAAGCGCAGTCCGCAGAACCGACGAGGTGAATCGTCGACGATCGCCTAGCTAACTGCGACAACCGCTTGTTCTTCCGCATCCTCAGCGCTCAACGCCGCGGCACCTTCTGCCGACCCGTTTTCCCCCAGTGACGCATTTTCAGTCGCAATAGACTCCCCACCTCGCTGCACTACCTCTTCCGCAAGCAGGTTCGCCGCATGACGTGCGGTGATGCGGTTTTGCGGAACGCCCTTTGCATCGAGCGCAATCACCTGGTATAACTCACGGTCGCACTGGAGTTCCTGTTGATACCGCTCCGACGTATCCACCAGCAATTCAAGGAGTGTCTGACGGCGCCGTCTTTCCTCAAGTGTAATGGGAGGATTCCTACATATTGAGGACGTAAGTGTGATCAAGGTATTCAGTTGATCCAGGTGCCGGTTACACAAATCGAATGCCGACAGCGCAAGCTTTTCGTACTGGAGTGCGTCGACAGGTGGACGTGAAGCGGGTTGTTTTTTAGTGGATTTGCTCATGGCGCGATCTCCCTGTTACTTCTCGGATCGCCCGACACTCGCTGGAAACGTGGGTGAGCGGGCACGAAGTAGGGTTGACAGACCGGGTCAGAAACATACCGGCGAGCCTTGCGGCTCCCCTACCAAGGCCCGCCCATTGGAATATAGACGTGCAGAGGTAGACGCACGCCCCGCCTGAGCGGGTGTGCGGTTTCTGACTACAGGCTGTCAAACCTGATCGCCGGGTGTATCCCGACGACTCGACAATTATAAGGCAGACCACCGCGCTTGAATCCGACCGTGCAAGCCAAATGTTTGATTTGGCCTAAAGGATAAGGAGCGGTAGGACAAAGGACATGCACAGTCCGTCAACGCAGCCACCCACCCATCGGCATCGCGCTATCGTGACCACACCACCCCCACCCCACCACTCACACAAACTGCGGCCCAAACCGCGTCGCAATATGCTCGTTCGAATCGAACAGTTCACGCAGAATCGGACTCGTACAACTGGGCTGCACATAAAGATAAAACGCGACTTCCGGCAGACGCGGCAAACCATCCGCCTCCGTCAACACACGCATATTCGCGTCAAGCAATTCAGTCGTGCGGGCGGTCACACCCAAGCCAGCACTGATAGCCGCCTTGATCCCCACGAGCGTCGGTGAGATATAGCTGGTTCGCCACAGAATGTGCCGCTCGTCCAGACACGAAATCGATACTTGACGAAACAGGCTCAGCTCGTCGGCCATCACCAACGGCACGGGCGCGGTTGCGTCGAAGATAAAGTCCTCCGCACAGATCCATACCATCGGCGAAGTGCGCAGCTTGATTCCCGGAAACGCATTGTCATAACGCGTGGAAATCGCCAGATCGAGTTCCTTGTCGCGCAGCGCATCCATCAGGAACGGACTGCGGCCGACGTTGATCTCCATCTGCAACTCGGGCGAGAGCTTCGACAGACGCCGCAAAAGATTCGGCAAGATCGAGTCCGCCACGTCGTGCGGCGAGCCAATGCGAATTTTCTCGATTGGCCCGCGCGTTTGTATCACCTGCACCGCCTGGTCGTTCAACGCCAGGATCTTGTGCGCATAGGCCATCAGCCGCGTCCCGTCGGGCGTCATCGACTTGTGCCGACCACGCTTCTCGAACAGCGAGCACCCCATCTCCTGCTCGAGCCGCTGCATCTGCTGCGTCACGGCGGACTGCGTGCGGCCCACGCGCTCGGCCGCCGCCGCAAAGGTTTCATGCTGTGCAATCGCGACGAAAGTACGCAACAAATCGATATCGAGGTTTCGCATCACCCGCTTCGCTCACTTCAGAATTTCTAATGCTTTCGCGTTAAAAATTAAATTGTTGCCGGTCATTCTCGCGATAACCTGCTTGACACTCAAGCAATATTTAAGGAATTGGCGATAACGTCGGCGCGTCGCGGTCACCCCCGCAAGGCGCCGAAGCGGGGAATCAGCTTCATTCAATCGGAGACGAAAGACCATGTGGCAACGAAAACTGGCTGTCCTTATCTTCACAACGACTGCCACCGCAGGCGTCGCGCATGCTGACGCGCTGGCCGACATCAAGGCGCGCGGCACGCTCGTGTGCGGCACGCAGAATGCCAGCGAACCTTATGCCTTCCCCGATACCGCCACGCGGCAGATCGTCGGCTTCGATGTCGATGTTTGCCGCGCGCTCGCGCAGGGACTCGGGGTAAAACTCGACCAACGCGCGCTCTCGACCGACGCACGAATCGCCGAACTCAAGACACATCGTGTGGACCTGCTGGCCGCCGCCATGGCGTGGATGCCGGCGCGTGCCACGCAGGTCGACTTCAGCGATCAGTACTTCGTCGCGCCCATTCGTGTGCTGGTGCGCGCCGACTCGCCGATTCAGACGCTCAATCAACTCGCGGGCAAGAAGATCGCCGCGTCCGAAGGCTCCAGTTCAGCGGCGGTCGCCGTGACAAGCCTGCCCGACTCGAACCTGCTGACCTTTCACGACATCTCGTCCGCCTATCTCGCGCTGCAACAACACAAGGTCGACGGCCTGGTCGCCGGTCAGCTGATCCTCGCGCGCTTTGCCAACGAGGCGGCACAGAACCATGGCCAGCAATATCGGCTGCTCGCCAGCCCGGTGTACGAGGAGCGCTGGGGCGTGGTGATGAACAAGAACGAACCGGCGTTGATGGCGGCCGTCAACAAGATCCTCCTCGACTACGACAAGACCAACGGCCTGCAGACGAGCTTCGACAAGTGGCTCGGCACGAACTCCGTCTACAAGTTCACGCGCGACTACAAGGTCGAGCCCATCAAGGCACAGTGATCCCAAGACAATGTTCGATTTCTCGTTCCTTCTCGACGACGGTTACCTAACGCTGCTACGAAACGGCGTGCTGACCACGGTGCGCCTGTTCGTCGTCTCGGGTCTGATGGCAAGCGCGATCGGTATCGTGCTCGCCACGCTGCGCGCGCTGCCGATTCGCTTCTGCAAGGCGCTTGTCGTGGTGATCGTCGAATACCATCGCAACGTGCCGGTGCTGGTGCAGATTCTCGTCTGGTATTTCGGGGTTCCACAGATCCTGCCTGAGCCGCTCAAGCTGTGGATCAACGCGGGCAATACCGAGTTCTTTCTCGCCGCCGTCGCGCTTTCGTTGAACTCGGGCGCTTTCGTCTCCGAGGACATCCGCTCCGGGCTCCGCGCAATACCCTATACCCAGCAGGAAGCTGCGTGGTCAATCGGCCTCACGTATCTGCAGTCATTGCGCTACGTAATCCTGCCGCAGGGCATCAGGGCCGCGCTCCCGGCGCTGCTCAACCAGGCATTGCTGTTGTTCAAGAACAGTTCGCTGGCAATGGCCATTGGCGTGCACGAACTGCTCTATCGCACGAAGCAGATCGACAACCTCACGTTCCGCACCTTCGACATCTTCCTTGTGGCCACTGTTCTGTATCTGATCGGCACGCTGGCGCTGATGGCGCTTTCGGAACACTTTGTCAAACGCCGTACGGCGCCCACAGGAGTTTGACGTCATGTTTGAAATCCTGCATGACCATCTGGCGCTATTCCTTGTTGGCGCATGGCCAAACGGCCCGCTCGGCGGCGTGGCAAACACGTTGATCCTCGCGGCGCTCGGGCTCGTCGCATCGTTTCCGCTCGCGATCGCTATCGGCATGGCGCAAGTCTCGCCGTGGCGCTGGCTACGGACCGGTGCGGGCGTATGGACGCGCTTCGTACGCGGCATCCCGTTGCTGCTGATCATCTTCTGGGCGTATTTCGCCGTACCGCTGCTGGTGGGCGCCGAAGTCTCGGCCTTCACGACCGCGGTGTGCGCGATCATCGTCTACGAGAGCGCGTTTCTCGCGCAGATCGTGCGTGCCGGCCTCGAAAGCCTGCCGCGCGGCCAGATGGAATCGGCACGCTCGAACGGCCTCTCATGGCTGCAGAGCATGCGCTATGTGCAGTTGCCGCAAGCGCTCACCAACATGCTTCCGTCGATCGTGAATCAGTCCGTGTCGATCATCAAGGCGACATCGCTCGCCTACGTGATCGGCGTACCTGAACTCACGTATTCGGCGGCCCAGGTGAATGCGATCACGTTGACCAAGCCCTTGCAAACCTTCCTGGTGCTCGCCGCTTTCTATTTCGTGTTGTGCTTCGCAATCTCCCGTTTCGCCGGGTGGCTGGAGCGCCGCGTCGCCCGTCATCGCATCGGGCTCGCGTAATCAGGAGACCCCTACACCATGCTCGCATTCGAGAACGTAAACAAGTATTACGGCACCTTCCACGTGCTCAAGGGAATTGACGCGACGATCAACCGAGGCGAAGTGGTCGTGGTGTGCGGTCCGTCAGGCTCCGGCAAATCGACGCTGATCCGCACCGTGACGCGTCTCGAAGCCATCCAGAGCGGACGCATCCTGTTCGAGGGGCGCGACGTCGTCGCGCGTGACTGCAACGTCAACCGGCTGCGGGCGCGAATCGGCTTTGTATTCCAGAGCTTCAACCTGTTCCAGAACCTCTCCGTGCGGCAGAACCTCATTCTTGGGCCGACCAAGGTACTGGGTATGTCGCGTGACGCGGCCGTCGCTCAGGCCGAGACCCTGCTCGCCAAAGTCGGGCTGGCAAACAGGAT
This sequence comes from Paraburkholderia agricolaris, assembly GCF_009455635.1. NCBI lineage: Bacteria > Pseudomonadati > Pseudomonadota > Betaproteobacteria > Burkholderiales > Burkholderiaceae > Paraburkholderia > Paraburkholderia agricolaris. Next base: position 374,968 of record NZ_QPER01000002.1, on the reverse strand, counting down.
CGACGCGATGCCGGCCAATCTCTCCGGTGGCCAACAGCAGCGGGTGGCGATTGCGCGCGCGCTGGCGATGAAGCCGCCGCTCATGCTGTTCGACGAACCGACCAGCGCGCTCGATCCCGAGATGGTGCAGGAAGTATTGCAGGTGATGCGCTCGCTCGCCGACGAAGGCATGACGATGATGATCGTCACCCACGAGATGGGCTTCGCACGGGAAGTCGCGAGCCGCGTCTGGTTCATGGACCAGGGCGAATTACTCGAGGACGCGCCGCCCGCGCAGTTCTTCGATCGTCCCGCGCATGCGCGCGCGCAGCGCTTTCTGCAGGACGTGCTGCGCCCCGCGTCGCACGCCGCCACGCTGGTCGATTGAACCCCTGATCGCCTCAACGACTTAACGACTTAACGACTCATTTTTTGCTCAATACCGTTCGGAGAATCCTGTTATGTCCACGCTGTCCGTTCCTCAACAACGTCAGGCCGCCGTCGCCGCTTCGATTGCCGCCATGAAGGCCACGCTGGCACGCGAGGGCGAGACTCGCACCGCGCTGGCCGCCGTGCTCGACGAGGTCAAGGCCCTCGCCGCATACAGTACGTTCTGGCAAGACGCTGAGTTCCCGGCGCCGGCCGAAGGCGAGTTGCAGGCGCGTTATCTGATTTCGGAGGACGCGAACCAGAGCTACGCGCTGTACCTGAATGTCATGCGTCCCGGCAAGAAGATCACGCCGCACAACCATACGACGTGGGCATGCATCGCCGCGGTCGAGGGAACGGAATACAACTACGTCTATCGCCGCACCGACGACGGCACTATCCCCGGCGTCGGCACTCTGGAGGTGACCGATACCGTGGTCGTCGATCCGGGTCACGGCATAGCACTCGCGGCCGACGACATCCACGCCGTCGAGATCAAGGGCGACGCGCCGATCCGCCATCTCCACATGTACGGTCGCGCGCTCGAAACGCTGACCGAACGCATCACGTTCGATCTGGCCACCGGCCGGTACCAGATCATGGATATCGGCGTTAAAACGCGCCGCTGATTCCCGCGCGTTCCGGAACGGCAGCGCTGCCGCTCCGGAACCCGCCTTACCTGACACACCCTGTTGCCGTCCACCGCAGCGTTGCTCGCGGTGCGGCCCCGCTCATCCTTTCGATCCGATCTCTTATCGTCATGACATCGCTGGTTACCGCAAAAGACCTGAAAGCCTGGCTGCACGACGGCGCCGAAATCGCGCTGTTCGATGTGCGCGAGCACGGCCAGTACGGCGAAGCCCATTTGTTCTACGCCGTGCCCTTACCGTTCAGCCGGCTCGAGATCGACGCCCCGCGTCTCGCGCCGCGCCGCACGGCTCGCGTCGTGGTGTACGACGGCGATGGCACCGTCGCGTTCGAAGCCGCCGAGCGCCTCGAAGCCCTCGGCTATACCGACGTGTACGTACTGCGGGACGGCGCATCAGGCTGGACGCGCGCGGGCTATACGCTGTTTGCCGGCGTGAACGTGCGATCCAAGGCTTTCGGTGAACTTGTCGAAGCGGCCTTTCATACGCCCCGCGTCACCGCGCGAGAACTCGCGGCGATGCGCGATTCGGGCGCCGATGTCGTCATCGTCGATGGCCGTCCGGTCAACGAATACCTGAAGATGACGATTCCGTCGTCGATCTGCTGCCCCAACGGTGAACTGGGTTACCGTATCCGCGAACTGGTGCCGAATCCGGATACACCCATCGTCGTCAATTGCGCAGGGCGCACGCGCAGCATCATCGGTGCGCAGACGCTGATCAATCTGGGCATTTCGAATCCTGTCATGGCGCTAGAGAACGGCACGCAGGGCTGGTTCCTTGAGGACTTCGAGCTTGAGCACGGCAGTACGCGCCGCTATCCCGATGCGGTCACGCCCTCGGCGGTCGAAGACATGCGGCACGCAAGTCATCAACTCGCCGAACGCTTTACCGTTCCCGACATCGACCGTGCCACGCTCGCGCGTTGGGTCGACGAAGGCACGCACAGCCTGTTCCTGTGCGACGTACGCACGCCGGAGGAATTCGCCAAGGGTAGCTTGCCCGGTGCGCAGCATACGCCGGGCGGCCAGTTGATCCAGGCGACCGATCAGTACGTCGGCGTACGTCACGCGCGTCTCGTCCTTTTCGATGCCGACGGCGTGCGTGCCGCGATTGTCGCCAGCTGGTTGCGCCTGATGGGACACGATGCTTACGTACTGCGTGACGGCATCGCGAGCGGGGCATCGGTACCCGTGGCCACTGCGGTCGTACTGCCAGCATTGTCCTCGGTCAGTGTCGAGGCCCTTGCCGATGCGTTGGCGGCCGGAACAGCGCAAGTGGTCGATCTGCGGCCGAGCACGGCCTATCGGTGTGCGCACGTGCCAGGCTCGACGTGGGTCATCCGCTCGCGCCCCCCTGTGTTCGCAGCCGGCCTTGATATCGTGCTGGTGGCCGACGACGATCGCATCGCGGAACTCGCGGCCGCCGACTGGCGTCGGCATGCACCGTACAGCAACGCGCGCTTCATGCTGCTGGCCGGCGGTTTTGCCGCGTGGACGGCAGCGGATCAGCCGGTTGAAGCGACACCCGAGTTGCCGCCGGACAGCGAATGCATCGACTACCTGTTCTTCGTGCACGACCGGCACGACGGCAACAAGGCGGCGGCCCGGCAGTACCTTGCCTGGGAAACCGGACTGCTCGCGCAACTCGATGCGGAAGAGCTGGCTGGCTTCAAGATCGGGGCGCATGCCGCTACGCTGTAGCCATCGATTACCTCTGCGAACATGAGATCGAATTTGCCGGACGCTCGACGTCCGGTCATCACAACCGGAACAGACATGTCATCGAAATCCTCATCGCAAGGTCTGGCCACTCGCCTCGTCAAGGGCGGCACGTCGCCTGTCTTCGAAGGCGGACGCGCCGTCAATCCGCCCATCGTGCGGGCGTCCACCGTGCTGTTCGAATCGATGGATGCGCTCGAAGACGCACGCCACAGGCGTAATAACGAGCGGATGTTCACCTACGGCGCGCGCGGCAACCCCACCGGCTTCGCACTGGAAGACGTCGTCGCGCAGCTCGAAGGCGGTTATCGCACGCGACTCTTTCCGACCGGACTGGCTGCAATTTCAATGGTGTTCATGGCATTCGTGCGGCCCGGCGATCATGTGCTGATCGCCGACTGTGTCTATCAGCCACTGCGCCACTTCGTCGACACCTTCCTGCGGCCGTGGGGTATCGAAGTGACCTACTTTCGCGCTGACGGCAGCGACCTTGCGCAGCAGATGAGGCCGGCCACGAAGCTGGTCTATGTCGAATGCCCTGGTTCGCTCGTCTACGAGATGTGCGACCTGCCGGCGCTAGCCGAGATCGCGCATCGCCACGGCGCGTTGCTGGTTGCCGACAACACATGGGGTTCGGGCATGCAATACCGGCCACTCGTATTGGGCGCCGACGTCTCCGTGATGGCGGCGACCAAATACCTCGGCGGACACTCGGACGTGATGATGGGCACGTTGACGACCACCCAGGACGCCTGGCAAGCGGTCGCCACGATGTGCGACGCGCAAGGCGTTGCGGTCAGTCCCGACGACGCCTACCTGGTGTTACGCGGCACGCGCACGCTGGCCGCCCGTCTGGCGATGCATGAACGTCACGCACTCGAAGTTGCGCATTGGCTGGTGGCCCATCCCGCCGTGGCACGCGTGTACTGCCCGGCGCTTGCCGATGACCCCGGCCACGCGCTGTGGAAACGCGATTGCACCGGCACGAACGGTCTGATCTCCTTCGAGTTCGCCAAAGCCGATCCCGCCGCGGCTACACGCTTCGTCGATTCGCTCGATCTCTTCGGCATCGGCGCATCCTGGGGCGGCTTCGAAAGCCTGGCGACCGTCGCCAAAGTCGCGAACACTCGCACCTGCGTCGACTGGTCGAATGCCGGCCCCATCGTGCGTCTGCATATCGGCCTGGAGGACCCGCGTGATCTCATCGCCGATCTCTCGCAAGCATTTGCGCGGATTGGCGACGGGCGCTGAACTTTACGTACCCAGGACCCGCAATATCTCCGGCATCCGCGCCACCGCGCGTTCGTGCAACTGCGTATAAAGGCTGTTGCCGTGCGCATCGATCGCGACGGTCGCGGGTCCGAGTTGCTCGACTTCGAGCGTGAGCAAGCGGAACTGCGAGATGTATTCGGTCCAGTTCATCGCTACGACCCGGCGCAACGCAGCCGACAGCAGATGCGCGCCGCCGCCCAGAAACGACAGATACACACAACCGCATTCGCGCATCGCCGCTGCGCTTGCTTCGTCGAGTCCGCCCTTACCGCCTACGAGGCGCACGCCGAGACCCCGGATCAGCGTGGGCATCCACGGGTTGTACCGGGTGCTGGTGCTCGGGTTCAGATAGAGCGGAACGGGGCCGTCCGCCGTTTCGTCGACGTAGGTGCTCAAATGGAAGAACGCGCCGTCGCGTAGATCGACCGGCAGCGGCGCGCCCCGCTCCACGGCTTCGGCGAGCCGGCGATGCGTCGGCAAACCGATGCTGACAGTGATCTCACCCGATAGCCGCACCATGTCGCCGAGTTTCAGATCGAGCACGCTCTCGCGCGTGAGCGGCAAACGCAAATCGTGAATCTGGCTCATCGTTAGCACTCCATGAATTCGACGCGGCCATCGCCGTGAATACGCGCCGCGGTACGGCGGTTGATCCAGCAGTTGAAGCACACGGCAACTGGCACGAAACCATGACTCGCGGCGTAATCGACATGCACGGCCATCGCCGTGGTGTCGCCGCCCGTTCCCATCGGCCCGAAGCCCATCGCGTTGACGGCGCCAAGCAGGCGCTTCTCCATGCGCTCAAGGATGGGCTCCGGGTTGGTCTGGCCAAACGGTCGCAGCATCTGTTCTTTCGCGAGACGGGCCGCATAGTCGAACGTGCCGCCGATGCCAACACCAATCACGAGCGGCAGGCAAGGCTGTGACCCGGCGCGCAGCATCGTGTCGAGCACGAAGCGTTCGATCTGTTCCAGAGTCGGATACACGAACGCGTCGATGGCTTCCCAGCGGCCCGTGCCCATCGCTTTCGGCGCGCAGACAATGTCGACGTAGTCGGCGTCGTCGATCACGTCGAAGCTTACGATCGGCATGTCCTTGCCCGCATAGCTGCGCTCGTGCGTCAGCGGATTCGTGACCATCTTGAGGATCGGCGGTGAGATGTTCGCTGCCAGTTCTGCAAAGCCTTCGCGGATGGCGGCGCGCACCGGTCCGTCGAACTGAACGCGCGTGCCGATCTTGATGCTGTAGGTCGGAATGCCGACGTCGCTGCAAACGAGCGTGCCGTTCCGCCGTGCGCCGTCGGCGCTTTCGAGCATGATCTTGAGCGTCGCCTTGCCGGTCGGATCCGACTCGGCGCCAGACGCTTGCTGCAAAAACGCGCGCGTGTCGTCCGGAATCGCTTTCAGCGAGCGTTCGTAAAGTTGTGCGGTGACACGCTTGATGATCGTGCTGTTAATCGGCATCGTGGAGATTCCTGAAGATGAAACGGAGTCTGCTTACCTGCCGGCCCGCCACTGCGAACCAATGGCTCGCGGGCTCGCGCAAGATTCCGGCAGGAGAAAAGCGGGCAGAAAGAACTAGACGGACTGGGCGCAGTGGCGACAATAAGTGGCTCCCTTTGATCACAGCGAATCCACCATGAACGATTTCCCCACGCACGCGCGACGTATCGGCATCATCGGCGCGGGTGCGATCGGCGGCCACTTTGCCGCTCGCCTCGCGCTCGCCGGGCATCGCGTATCGATCCTCGCACGCGGCGCCACGCTGGATGCGCTTGCCACATCCGGACTGCGTTATACGTGTCCCGGTGAAGCTGAACAGATCATCGCGGTAGACGCTCATGCAAGTTGCGCGGACATGGGTCCGCAGGATCTGGTGATCATTGCGCTGAAGTCGCACGCGCTGCCCGCCATTGCCGCGTCGCTCACGCCGCTCATCGGCCGCGAAACCGTCGTGCTGCCAGTGGGAAACGGTCTGCCGTGGTGGTACTTTCTCGCTCAGGGCATTCCGCTCGAAGGGCTGCGCCTCGCAAGCGTCGACCCGGACGGCGCCATTGAGCGCGCGCTGCCGTTCGAGCAAGTGCTCGGCGGCAGCGTGATGGCGTCGTGCAGTTCGCCCGCACCCGGCGTGGTCCGTCATCACAGCGGCGGCAAGATCGTGATCGGCGAGCCGTGCGGTGGCATCAGCATGCGAGCGCGCGACTGGGCACAATTGCTGACGGCCGCCGGCCTGCCGACCACCACCAGCGACGACGTGCGACGCGATCTGTGGCTCAAGCTGCTCGGCAACGTATGCGCGAATCCGTTGAGCCTCATCACGCAGGCAAGTACCGACCGTCTGGTCGACGATCCCGGCACGCGCGCCATTTTCGAAGCCCTGATGGCGGAGTGCCTCGCGCTCGGCCAGCGTGCCGGTCTCGCACTCGAGATCGACATCGCGCAACGCATCGCCCAGACGCGCCAGCTCGGCGCGATCAAGACCTCGATGTTGCAGGACCTTGAGGCCGGCCGCCGCGTCGAACTCGACGCGATTCTCGGCGCGCCGCTGGAATGCGCGGCACGGCTCGATGCTGCCGTGCCCCTCATGCAGACGGTGTTTGCGCTCGCCCGTTTGCGTGCGGCGCAGGCGGGCCTCGATGGCGGACATACCGGTTCTCGCTAACGGTCAGCCGCGCGTATAGTCGGCCGAGTTGGCGACCCAGCCCTTGTCGATGAAGTCCGTGCGCGGCGGCGAGAACACGTCGATCAAAAGATGGCGGCCAGTGCCAACGCCTTCGGTGGTGTGGATCAGATGAACCGGAATCGAGATCATCGATGCCGGACCGGCTTCAAGATGCTGATCGTCGCGCCACTGATTCGCGTCGGCGCCCCATTGCACGCGCAGATGATGAATGAAATGTCCGTCGATCGCGAGCGACCCCTGTTCGAAACTCGTGTGGCTATGCGGGCTAAGCGCCGAGCGGTCCCGCGCATCCTGATACTCGACCCAGTTGATGCTGAGCGTGTCGGTTTGCAGCATCTTCAGACGCGGTTTGTCGGCAGGCGGCCGGATGCCGTCGATACTGATCACCTGCAATTCGCCGTTCGCGCGCGTACGTCGATAACCGGCATCGCTGCCGACGATACGCGGGTCAGCCGACGCATAGTCATGTTCGTTGATTGCTGCGCCGGGCGCGAGATCCACACGTGACGACGCGATCAGCACCGCGCGGCCAGCGCCTTCTGGTTTCACCGAGACGTCGCCCGCGGGCAACACGCAGACGCTGCGGCCCGGTACGGATTGCGCGACGCCTTTGGCAGTACGCACTTCAGCGCCGGTTTCGTCGGGCAGGAGCAGCAGCATTTCGTGCGCACTGCGTGCTTCGAAGGTCTTGCCATCGCCTTGCAGCCATTGCACGAAGAAGTTCTGGCCGCGCGTCACGCCGCCTGGCGCAAGATCGTAGACGGCGGTTTCCCGCACGCTGGTATCGGTTGTAGTGGTCATGTTCGGTTCCTTCTTGATTGGGGGATCAGTCGCGCCGCGGGCTCGGACGGCCCAGCACGTCCATGCGGCCGACAGTGGCGTAACGGTTGCCGTCGAGGCGGGTCAGCGGTTCGGTGCGGGCCGTATCGAAACGCCCGTCCTCGCCGATGAAACGTTCGTCCAGATGCACGCCGACCACGCGCCCAAACACCACATTGCTGGCCGTCTCACCGGGCCCCGTCGGTTCGATATCGACGATGCGCAGCAAGCGGCACTCCATGCTGGCGGGCGAAGCCGCTACGCGAGGCGGCTTCACCATCACGCTCGGGGCCTTGTCGAGACCGGCCAGTTCGAACTCGTCGGTGCCGTAAGGCGCGTCGATCGAACTGAGATTCATCTGGGTACGCAGATCCCACGTCACCAGATTCGTGACGAACTCGCCGGTCTCACGCACGTTGGTGATGGTGTCCTTCTCGTGCCGGTCGGCGGGCGCGTTGCACGAAAAGATCACTACCGGCGGCGCGGTCGAGACCAGATTGAAATGCGAGAACGGCGCGAGATTCACCTGCCCTTTGCTGTTCATCGTGCTGATCCAGCCAATCGGGCGCGGAGCGACGATTGCGTTGAATAGCGTGCGCTTGAAGTCCGGCGTGGTCGCGGGGTCTAGAAACATCGTTATCTCCTTGTACGACTCGGATTGCTCAGCGGCGCACGCCGCCTTTCACAAACACCTTCTTGCCCGTCTCGTAGAGCACGGCGTGGCGCTCCGCGTCGGTGAGCAACGTACTCGCGTCGAGCATGCGTTGCACCATATCCTTGTACGTGCCCGACGAGGTGCCGATATCGGAGCCCCACATGATGCGATCGGCGCCGAACATATCGACAGCCTGGCGCAGCACGTCACGCGCCGGGGTATCCGTCTCGCGGTAGATGTCGAGGTTGATCGAAGTGAACTTGAAGAAAATATTAGGCTCGGCGGCGAGCGGCACGAAGCGCGCGTCGAAACCGTAGTTGTCGTCCTCGACTTCCGGTTCGAGCATGTGGTCGAGCACGACACGCAAGTTCGGGAAGCGTCGCGCCAGTTCGATGATCGCCGGCACCGACGGGCCGCCGCCGCCGATCGCCAGCACTTCCAGATCCATCACGATGCCGTATTCGTTCGCCACGGCCCAGGTCTCCAGCGCGCGCGGCGAGTTCAGCCACGGCATGGTGCCGTCGGCTTCGCGTCCGCCGAACAGGCGCACGCCCGCGAGGCCATGTTTCTCGATGTACGAGCGCACCAGCGCCGGCGTCCCTGCGTCTTCCGCATCGAGAATGACGACGGCGGAAAACGTGTCGGGATACGCGTCCGACGAATCGAGGATATAGCTGTTGTCGAAGCGATAGGTCATACGTTTCTGCACGGCGACCGCGCCTTCGACGCGTTCGTCCTGCATCCACTGCAACATGCGCGCGACGTCCGGCACTTCATTGATCGGATTAAGGCCATGCTTGCCGCCCGGCAGACCGATCACGCCGGGCAGGCGTGGCGGCGCATTGGGCGAGCGCTTCATCGGATTGCGCGGGTAGCGCGTCTGGTCGTCGGCCACGAGATGCGCGTGCGAGTCGAACAGTTTGACGGTTTGACCGGCAGGAGAATTCGTGGGGTCTTGCTGGGAAGGCATGTCTCCTCCAGGGAGGTGTAGGTTGCTAAAAGGCGCATAGCTGACCCGCTACGCGTCGCGGCTAGAAAAGATGGCGGATGCCGAGCAGCACGGCGTTCTGCGTATCGGTCGCCGAGGGCGTCGCCGAGGTCAACGCTGCCACGGCGCGGTGTCCAGTCGAATCGAAGCCGCCCGCCGTCTCGCGCAGCAAGACGAAATAGAGGTCGGTCCGCTTCGAAAGCAGATAGTCAGCGCCGAGACTCCATTGCTGATAGCTGGCGCCGCTCTCGCCGTTATACGAACTCGCGCGCGTGTACGTGTAGGCAACGCCGAACTGTAGCGACGGCGTCATACTGTATTTCAGATTCGCTTCACCCGTGTTGAACGTGGCGGTCGCGCCGATTTCGCCCGCCGGCGGTTTGGCGCCCGCGACCGGCGTGCCGCCAATGTTGAAGAACTTCGTATTCGTATACATGCCGCCGAGCGTGAACGAACCGATCGCATACGATGCGCCCGCGCCCACGACCTGTTGCGATGCGGCCGTCGCATAGCCGCTGAAAACCGGGCTCGAGAAGTTGTTGCCGGTCGTGCTGCTGGTCGCATTGTTGCCGAACAGCGAGTAGTTCGGATTCTTCACATACAGATAGGCCGCCGCGAACTTGAAGGGCCCGTTGCCGTAATCGACGCCCGCGGAAATCATCTGATTCTGCGTCGTGTTGCCCGCAATGCCGCCGAGGCTGTACGTGGCGCCAAACTGCAATCCGCGATAACGGGGGCTCACATACTTGATCGCGTTGTTGGCGCGTTCGGTGCCGTCGACGTCGTCGAGACCGGCCGGATGGTAGCCCCACCCGGCGCCGCGCGCCGCCCAATCGCTGCCGGAAGAGAACGGTCCCAAGTAGGTCGACAGCGTCAGGTACTGACGGCCCAGCGTTACAGTTCCGTAAGGCGTGGCCACGCCGACGAAAGCCTGACGGCCAAACATCAACCCCGCCTGCATGGCGCCCGTCGTGGTGGTGAAGCCGCTTTCCAGCGTAAAGACGGCTTTGTAGCCGCCGCCCAGATCTTCACTGCCTGTCACACCAAAGCGCGATGCGCTCTCATTGCCGCCGGCAATCGCGAATTGAGACTTGCCGCCCGCGTTGCTGTTGTAGCGAAAACCGGCATCGACAATGCCGTAGAGCGTCACGCTGCTTTGCGCGTGTGCCGTGCAGGCGATACCGCAGGCTGCCATCAGGGACAATGTTTTTTTCATCGAGGTCTCCTCCGTGTCTTGGCCCGTTCGCGTTGCGTCACGGACTGTCAGTTTTTCGGCTTTTCAAAGTCGGCGAACGCACGCTATTGGCGGCTATCACGTTCGACGCCTCGTATGGTTCCACGCGATACGCGCCGGTCCAAGCGCGTTTCAGAAACTTTCCGCAGAACGAAAAGCACGACCTGCCACCTGGCCCTGAAAAAATGACCGGTTCGGCATGGATTCCGCCATGCGAAATCTTTCTGATTCATGCTTGAATCCCGGCGTCGGCGGGACATAGGATTGCTCACCTTGGGTCCGGCTTCGTTCAGAAGGGGCTCGCCACCAGATAAAAGCCGGCGCCGCGCACCTCAAGCGCGACCAACCGGCGCGCTACGTTGGAGGAGAGATGGAGATTTCGGTTGCCCCGGCGCTTAGCCAGGCAGTGACGCACGACGAACGCCTGATCCGGCGCGTATGGTGGCGCATCATGCCGCTGATTCTGGTCACGTATCTGGTGTCGGTCATCGACAAGATGAACGTCAGCTTCGCGAAGTTGCAGATGGTGCATCAGATTGGCATGACCGAAACGGCTTACGGTCTGGCGTCGTCGCTGTTCTTCATCGGCTATCTGATCTTCGAGATTCCGAGCGCGCTCGGCGTCCATCGCTTCGGCGCGCCGAAGTGGATTTTCCGCATTGTGCTGAGCTGGGGCATCGCGACCTTGCTCATCGCGTACATCTCGTCGGGTTCGATGTTCGCGGCGCTGCGGTTTCTGGTCGGCGCGGCGGAAGCCGGCTTGTATCCCGGCATCGTCTACTACCTGACCGTGTGGTTTCCGCGCCGCTACCAGGTGCGCGCAATCGCGCTTCTGACGCTCGGCAGTGCGCTTGGCAACATGCTCGGCTCGGCTTTCGGCGGCCTGCTCCTCTCGCTCGACGGCGTCTGGCACCACGCGGGCTGGCAATGGGTGTTTATCGTCACCGGCCTGCTTGCGCTCGTGCTCGCGCCGATCGTGCTGTTCTACCTGCCGCGCAGTGTGGAGACAGCGTCGTTTCTCGACCCGCAGGAGCGCAGTCACCTTGCGCGCATGGTCGCCGATGAAGCGCCGGCCGCTCATCACGAAGGCAGTGTCTGGAGCGTGCTGTGCGACCGCAAGGTGCAGGCATTTGCGCTCGGCTACACGTGTCTGCTCACGTCGCTTTACGGCCTCATTTACTGGCTGCCGACCGTGATCAAGGGATTCGGTGTCTCAAGTTCGCTCAACGGTCTGCTCACGATGATTCCGTGGGCACTGACCGCCGCGCTTTTGCTGATCGTGCCGCGCACGCTGAAGAATGAAAGCCAGGTACGCCTGGCCGCCGCGACCATCGGCATGGTGGGTTGTGTGGCCTTTGTGGCCAGCCTGCTGGTGAGCGATCCGGTGGCACGCTATGTCGCGCTTGTGATCGGCACGCCGTGCACGTCGCTGCTGCTGCCGTGCTTCTGGTCGTTGCCGTCGAAATATTTCAGCGGACGGCGCGCCGCCACCAGCCTCGCCGCGATTAGCAGCATCGGCAACCTCGGCGGCTTTCTCGCCCAGAACGCGATGCCGTGGATCGACAAGGCGTTCGGCCATCCCGGCTACGCCATGCTGCTGCCCGCCCTTTGCCTGCTGTTGCTCGGCTGCACCGCGCTCGCGTTGAAGGCTACGCGAGTTCATGCGCCGGTCAACCAGACCGCGTCCCGATAGGGCGCTTCCAATCCGCTTTCATCCATCATCCATGTCTACCAGCACGCACGACACCTCCACGCGCCAGATCGGCACTTTCGTCAAAACCGGCGCGCCACAGATCATCGAGATTCTCGGTGGCGCGGGACTCCACTTCGCGGTGATCGACGCAGAACACGCGCCGTTCGACCGTGCCACGCTCGACGTGATGGTGATCGCCGCGCGCTCCGTGAATTTGCCGCTGTTCGTGCGGATTCCCGACATGAGCGCCGCGACGATCCAGTCCGCGCTCGATCTCGGCGCCTCGGGACTGTTGGTGCCGCACGTCGACTCCGCGGACGACGCGCGCACGCTGGTCGCCCGCACGCGTTTTATCGACGGTGAACGCGGCTTCTCCAGTTCGCCCCGCTTTGCCGGTTACGGTGCGATGGGCATGCAGAAGGCCGTCGCGGCAGGCAACGGCACCGTGGTGATGTGCCAGATCGAGAGCCGCGCGGGCTGTGCCGCCGCGCATGAAATCGCGAACGTGGACGGCGTATCCGGCCTCTTCGTCGGCCGCGCTGATCTGGCTTTGTCGTTTGGCCTGACCAGCGCCCGTGCGCCCGAAGTGATGCAGGCTACCGTCCAGGTACTCGATATCGCACGGCGTGCCGGCAAGACGCCAGGCGTCGCCGTCGGCGAGGTCGACGAGTGCGCCGAATTCGAGCAGATGGGCGCGACGTGGTTCGTGATCGGATCGGATCAGTCGCTGCTTCGCAAGGGCGCACTGACGTTGATGGCCTGATTGCGGGCCAAATCCGTGGCGTGGCCACCGAGCTCGGCACGGCCGGTCCAGGTACATCAAAAACTGCGATAATCCGGGTTTGTTGACGGGCAAGCGTCAGATTGATCGACGTGCGCCCGACCACCCAGGCAAGGCGATACGATGACGGAACGCGAATCTTCGATCCGGGCGGTAGAAAGGGCAATCACCCTTCTGCGTGCCCTGAACCAGATGCCCGTTTCGACGCTCGACAGCCTGCATCAGTTGACCTCACTGCCGAAGCCCACGTTGATCCGCTTGCTGCGGACCTTCGAAGAACTGGGTCTCGCTGCGCGCGGCGCGCGACCCGGCGAATACCGCCTGCTCGACGGGGTCAACGCACTGAACTCGGGCTATCACCATGTGCCGCGCGTAGTCGAAATCGCCGCGCCGCTCGTGCGCAAACTCACCGAAGAGATCAAGTGGCCGATTGCCGTCGGCATGCTCGACGTCGACGCGCTAGTCGTACGCTACAGCACGATTCCGTATTCGCCGCTCTCGCTGCTGCATTCGTCGATCAACATGCGTCTAAGCCTCGTTTCGCGTGCGTTGGGACGGGCCTATCTCGCGTTCTGCTCGTCTGAAGAACAGGAGATGCTGCTCGAAGTCGTGCGGCAAAGTCATCACCCGGAGGACCGGCTCGCGCAGGATCGCGAAGCGGTCCAGGCGATGCTCGATCAAACTCGCCAGCGCGGATACGCGCTGCGCGATTCCACTGTGCGGCCAGTGTCCGGCACCATCGCCGTGCCGGTGAAGGCGAAGGAATTCGTTGTCGCATCTATCGGGCTCACGTGGTTTTCTTCCGCGCTTACAACGGAGAAAGTGGTCGATCGGTACCTGGACCAATTGCTCGACGTGTCACGGCGAATTTCGGAGCAGTTAGAGAATTAGTGAATGACGCGCGGCGGTCATGCGGCTATCGGCCAGTCACATTCGCGCGTCACGTCACGCCCATTTCGGCAGGTGGAATTCCGCGGAGTTGTGCTTGGCTGCAGCCGGGGCAGAACGTACTATTTCCCGAATAGAAGAGTTTATCGCGAGTATTGTTGGACAAATTCCAGTTCATTGGCAGCGGACATGTAGTCCATCTATTTTCGGCTCCGCCTGCCCCGCAGATATTCAATCGGAGACAGGGTATTCCGGAGCAAGCCGTGGGCTTGATCCAGTGTCTTCATTATCAATCTTCTAATTCGTCAATTTAAATTCTGGACAGAGTAATCAAGATCCAGATAAGGAGGAGACTGTGGCGATCAAGAAAGAAGTTCCATGGAAAGCGGTAGTCGCATCTACCGTTGGCAATGCGCTGGAATGGTATGATTTTCTGGTCTACGGATACCTGTCCGTCATTATCGCCAAACAGTTTTTCCCTGCCGATAATCCCGTTACCTCGATGCTTCTGACCACGGCTACTTTCGGCGTGGGCTTCGTCGTGCGGCCCATAGCCGGGATTGCCATCGGCATCTATGCAGACCGTGCCGGGCGAAAGGCCGCGCTGTCTTTCGTAATTCTCCTGATGCTCGTTTCAACCGCCATGCTGGCATTCTCGCCGACCTATAGCCAGGTCGGCATTCTTGCCCCGATCATTGTTGTCTGCTCACGGATATTGCAGGGCATTTCGGTCGGTGGCGAGTTCGGCAGCGCCACCGCGCTACTGATCGAATACGCGCCGCCCGGAAGGCGAGGTTTCTACGGCAGTTGGCAAATGTTCTCGCAGTCGATCGGTGTGTTTCTGGCGACGCTCATGGGTGCTCTCCTAACGAGTGTGTTCACCACGGAGGCGTTATCGTCGTGGGCCTGGAGAATTCCGTTTCTGCTTGGTCTGATCATCGGGCCGATCGGTTTCTACATTCGCCGAAATTTGCAGGAACCCGAAATTTTCCTGAAAGAAGCGCAGCACAAGAAAGTTTCGATTGCGGAAATATTTCGGCGCTACCCGGCGGAACTGTTCGTGTCTTTCGCACTGAGCGCGGTGACGAACATCATGGTCTATGTACTGATCGCCTACCTTCCGATCTACGCGGTTCAGTCTCTCAAGACTTCCTTGAACGCGCCGTTCATCGTTCTCACGGTATCGCTACTGGTAAGAATGGCACTCGTTCCTTACTTTGGTCACCTGTCTGACAAAATTGGCCGGAAAATCATCATGGGGGTAGCGCTCACGCTCTTCGCGTTGCTGATCTACCCAGCGTTTATCTGGTTGAACATGTATCCGACAACCACGTCGCTACTCATCATGGAACTGGTATTCGCGTTGCTCATGGCGGCCACATTGGGTCCCGTCTCGGCAACCCTTGCAGAACTGTTCCCAACGCACATGCGCTCGACCGGCCTGTCGATTACCTATAACCTGGCGGCTTCATTGCTGGGTGGGTTCACCCCGTTTCTGCTGACGTGGCTCGTCGCGAAAACCGGCGACAAGCTGATGCCGGCTCACTATCTGGTTGGGTTTCTGATCCTCGGCGCGGTTTCATTGCTGTTCTATAAGGAATCCGACATAAGTACGGCTCTAACGGATCGTGACGATCGCGAGTTTTCCGAGAAAGACGTTGATCTCGTTCCGCAAGCCTGCCAATCTGTACGGAAGGCAAATTGATCTGACGAGGCTCAATTCTTTCGCGTGGATGATCACGGCTGGACGAACGGGTGCATCAGATCCCTACACACCGGAGGCAGTTTTAAATGAGCAAAACGGTGACCATTGATGGTCAAACCTTAACGGCGCGGCAAGTGGTCGAGATTGCACGGTTCGACGCACCTGTCGCGCTTGCTCCGGAAGCCGTGGAACGCATGCACGCCGCCCGGCGCGTCGTGGAGCAGGCGGTCAGCCGCGGCGATCGGATTTACGGCGTGACAACCAGCGTGGGCGCCAAGACAGGCGTTCCGCTCGAACCCGCAAGTATCGAGGAGTTCAACCGCCGGCTTTTGCAGACCCACAACTTCGGCCACGGCCCCACGGCGCCAGACGAGATTGTGCGCGCGATGATGGTCATTCTCGTGAACTCCATGGCCTCGGGTCGACTCGGTGTTCGGCCGGTGCTAGCCACAATGCTGGTCGAGGCGCTCAATAGCCGCCGAATGTTTCGCGTACACCTGTGGGGGTCGATAGGCCAGAGCGACATGTCGCCGGTGGCCGATCTGGCTTTGGCGCTTTACGCCGACATCACGTTGACTTCCGGCGAAGCGCTGGCGCTTCTCAATTCCAGCGCGCTCTCGCTTGGCACAGCCGCTCTGGCCATCGACGATCTGCGGCGCCTGCTGAACTCATGGACGATCGCCTCGGCGTTGAGTATGGAAGGTTTCGCGGCCAACCCGTCGATTCTTTCGCCCGCTGCGATCCGTTCGCGGCCATTCGAAGGATTGCGGATCGCCGCCGGGCTGATCCGTGCACAGCTTGACGGCAGCTACATTCTGGAAAGCGGCGGTCCCCGTCACCTGCAAGACCCGCTCTGTTTTCGTTCGCTGCCGATTACATTTGGAAATGCGTTCGATAGCTTCGCATTCGCCGAGCAACAGATCTCCATCGAACTGAATGCCAGTCAGAACAACCCTATCGTTTCGATCGAGGACGATACGCTAGTGTCGGTCGCCAACTTCGACATGCTGTCACTGTCGATGGCGCTCGATACCGTCAGGCTCGCCTTGTCGCCCGTCGTCACCAGCTCCACGGAGCGCGTTGCGAAATTAACGGATTCATTCTGGTCCGGACTCCCCACGGGCTTGATCGAGGAAGACAGCGTTGGCTTACCCGGATTCAACGGACTGGCGCAGTTTCACAAGTCATTGGCATCAGAAGCGCGCCTGCTCGCCGCACCGGTGGTCACCGAACTGGCTAGCTCCAGCCATTCGAACGGCAACCTCGATCGCGCCAGCATGGCTACTGTCGCAGCGCGCCGCGCTCGCGAAACGATGGAACTCTGCAAGTCGCTCCTTGCGATGGAACTCATGGTCGCGGCTCAAGCCGTTGAGATACGTAAAGCCGCACCGCTTGGGGCCTCGACGACGAAACTTTTGAATTTCATCCGAAGCCTTGTGCCCCATGCGGCAGGACGCGAGCGGGTGCCCCATCCGAACCCTCTGCTTGCCGCACTCGAAGCGAGAGAATACGACCTGAGTACGATCGTTGCGTGAGCTGTGCTCTTCTGCTCGCAGCCTGCCCCGAAGCCCGCTCTCTCGCTCGCTCGAAGTGATCGAGCGCGGCTTACGGCGCGGCAGCGTGCAGCACGATCTGAAACCCTTCGTCTGGCGAAGGCGGGACAAAGTACCGGGTTATCTGGTCGAACTCAGCGTCGGTCGTTTCGAACGGATGCTCTCCCGCTGCGTTCCGGGCCTTCAGCCGAGCCTTGCAGATCTCATCACTGACGTCGAGGTAATGAAGCCGGTGTGCCACACTGGCGCCACTGAATAGCTCGCGCCCCCATGCCCGGCTATTGATGGTGTTGAAGGGAAAATCGAGGATCACGGACATCCCCGCCGACAGCAGTGTCTGAACGTGCCCGGAGAGCGCCCGCCTGATGCGTCCCGAGCAACGTACGTAGTCCTCCAGCGTGTGGACTTCTCCTGGATAGAGATGCGCCATCCAACTATCCTCGCTGATGATCACGGCATTCTCCGTGCGCGCCAGATGGTGCGTCAGCGTTGATTTTCCTGATGCGATTTTGCCGCAGACCATATGAAGCACGGCTGCTTCGCCTGAACTACTCCGATTCTTGCTCATGATTTCCAGGTCCTCTGGTAGGAGCCCAGAAAGCAAAAACCCGCCTTCTGGGCGGGTTGCTTGCGAACTTTCAGGTCGAGAGCTATTCCGCCGATAGGGTAACGGCGGTAATAATCGACGCGAGGTGGAATCTGTTCATACAAAAATAATACCGTGATGAATGGGACGCGGCAAGCGAAACCGCAGCCACGCCCCGTCATCTATCCGGCAAGCAAACTTTCACCCACCGAACACTTCCACCATCTGCGCATTCAGGCCGTTCACGAATGCATGCTCGCCAGGCCCCGGATTTCCACGAAACTGCTTCGCACCTTCAACCAGCACCTCATCCACATCCGTTCCGAGCACAGCGATCGTTTCGTCGATGAAGGGTTCGAGCGGCATTGCCTGTTCGGCTTCGCGGCTGTTCATGAGGTCTGTGCGCACCCATGGCGGGGCGATTTCAAGCACCCTAACCTTCGTATTCCTTAGCATGAAACGCTGCGAAAGAATGTATGAATGCAGTGCCGCCTTGGTCGACGAATACACTGCCGTCACCGCCAGCGGCACGAAAGCCAGGACCGAACTGGTATAGGCGACGACAGCATCGTTTCTGCTCTTGAGATGGTCGATCAGCGCTGATGTCATGCGGATCGGTCCCATGAGGTTGGTCGTGACGGTGGACACCAGCAACGCGTCGTCGATATGACCGGCCGCCTGGTCCGGTTGCATGATCCCGGCATTGTTGATCAGCACGTTGAGGTCGGGATAGTCCGCGATCAGTTGCGCCGCTACCTTCTCGATGCTCGCCGGGTCGGTAATGTCGAGTTCGATTGCTGCCATGCCGGGATTCGCCGCCACCACCTCGTCGAGATGGCTGCGCCGGCGGCCGCTGATGATGACCTTGTTGCCGCGCTTATGGAGCGCCTCGGCCAATCCACGGCCAATGCCCGAACCGCCGCCCGTGATGAAGATCGTGTTTCCAGTGAGTTTCATGATCGTTTCCTGTGATGTTGCAATTGCAGTTGAAGTTGAAGTCGCGGTAGGTAAGGCTGATGCGTTCAGGCAGGGAACCGTTCGCCAAACATCGGCAGGCCGCTCGCGGATTCGGCCTGAGTCGCTTCGTCCTGCAGAACATCCCAATGCTCGGCAAGCTTGCCGTCTTCAAAGCGGATAACGTCGGCCGCAATCCATGCGGCGGGACGGCCGATCCCCGAGAAGCGTCCATGCGCGACCACGTAGTCGCCCTCGGCCACCATCAGATGGTTCTCATAGCGCGCGGTGTCCGGCAATGCGCGCACCAGATTGAACAGGCCGTCGCGTCCCGGTGCGATATGGGCGCTATGCTGGATGTAATGGTCGGTCCATAAGCGCTCGGCCGCGGCGTAATCGCGCTTGTTGAACAGGGTGTCGAATGCTTCCAACGCGACCGCCTTGTTCTGTTCAGGGGTTGTCTTCGCCATCTTGGGTCCCTCTTTAACGATTCAGTTGACGACGCGCTGAGGCGTCGGATAGCCCTTGTGCCTCATCTGCCTGGACGTTCCGGCAAAGAAGGCTATACTTAAGACAATGGTGAATGACATTGTCATTGCGATGGATTGTGGTCGTCCGCCTCAGCAATGTCAATGGTGATCGACATTGTATTTTTCGATGAGTCTGATTGGGCCGTGGTCGGCCGAAGGGAGGGAGAGTGGGTGTTTCCAGGCAACAGGCGGTTGAAAACCGGCACGCGATCGTGGCCGCCGCCGAGAAGCTGTTTCGCGAGCGCGGCGTCGATGCGGTCGGGCTCGCCGAGTTGATGAAGGCGGCGGGCTTCACGCAGGGCGGTTTCTACAACCACTTCAAATCAAAAGACGCACTGGTCGCCGCCGTGATGGAAAAGGCGATGGAGGAAGGGGGAGAGGTTTTTGCCACCCAGTTCGCAAGCTCCAGATCGACTGACGCCGACCCGGTAAAGCAAAACATCGAGTGGTATTTGTCCGCCGAGCATCGCGAAAACATCGAAGCGGGGTGCCCGTTATCGGGTTTCGTGGGCGACGCCCGCCGGTTCGGCGACGGGGCGCGCGGCTCTTACGCGGAAGGGCTCGCAGCGAACCTCGAACTGTTCGCCAAGGTGATCGAAGAGAGAGAGGGCGTGAGCGAAGGCAGTCGCAGGAAGGCGATCGCTGTGTTTAGCCAGATGGTCGGTACGCTACTGCTTTCGCGTGCTGTCGCTGACACTGACCCGGCGCTCGCGGATGAAATTCTCGACGAGGGGCGCCATCATCTTCTCAGCACGCTGGATACGCAACCCGGCACTCAAGCGCAGTCGCACGGACGCGCGCGACGATCGAAGCCGGGCCGCACATAAGGCGAATCAGAACAGCGGATGTGCCGTCGGATAGAGCGCCGTTCTCAAAGCAAGCCCACCGAGTACGACAAAGATGATGGCGGCAAGAATGTGAACGGCCTTCGTCGGCAAGCGGTCGGCGAACTTGTGTCCAAGATAGATGACCGGCACATTCGCCAGCATCATGCCCAGCGTCGTTCCCGCGACAACCCCGAAGAACTCGTGAAAGCGCGCAGCGAGCGCGATGGTCACGATTTGAGTCTTGTCGCCCATTTCGGCCAGAAAGAACGTCACGGCCGTTGTGCCGAACACGCCCATCGAATTCTTGGTCAATACCGCGTCGGCGTCGTCCAGCTTGTCCGGAACGAGAATCCACACCGCCATGACAGCAAACGACGCGACCACCGCCCAGTTCAGGATCCCCGGACTCAGAATGCTCGCAAGCCATGCCCCCAGCGCGCCGGATGCCGCATGGTTGATGAGCGTTGCAGCAAGCACGCCGAGGACGATGGGGATCGGCTTGCGATAGCGCGCAGCCAGTACCAGGGATAGCAGTTGAGTCTTGTCGCCGATTTCAGCGAGGCCGACCACACTGGTCGAGACGAGGAAGGATTGCATGGGGTTGTTGTACCCGGGCCGCGCTGAAAGCACGCGATGACGCGCATTCCGGCGACCCGGTTAGGTCGGAATGCGTGTCATCGGTCTTGCCAGGCATTTAGCTGCGCACGCCATAGCGGGTCTTACGACTCGCCAAGTATGTTGACATGCGCCCCCGAACATCGCGTTCGAGGCGGCTACTCCCCAATGAGCAGGCGCGATTCTATCGTGCCGTGTGCCACATAAGCAAGTCGCCATACCGAAAGCTTGCGGCGATTATTACTAAAGCCTTTCTGCCGTGATATGCTCGCCTCTGTCTTTGGGGAGTAGCCGGCTTCTACCCAGAAGCGCCTGCGTCAACATTCTCGGTCGCGCAGACCGTGGTGCAGGTAGCCATTTGGTTGGCAAGACCATCGACACACCACGCGACCGGTCGGGCGCGGCGGTGTGTCGCGGTTTTCCGCCCGACCTTGAGCCTCTCCTTCCATGAATCCTGTCGCAACGCTCTTCCTTGCTTTCGCCATGTCTACCGATGCCTTTGCAGCCGCAATCGGCAAAGGCGCCACGCTCAATCGTCCACACTGGCGCGAAGCGCTGAGGACGGGACTCATCTTCGGCGTCATCGAGGCGCTAACTCCGTTGATCGGATGGTTTCTGGGCAAAGCAGCCGCTCAGTATGTTTCCGCGTGGGATCACTGGATCGCGTTTACGCTGCTGTTCGTGCTCGGTGCCCGCATGATCCTGAACGGCTTTGCGGCCAAAGATGTCGACGAGAAAAAACCGGCGGCCCATTCGTTCTGGCTGCTGGCATTGACGGGCTTCGCCACCAGCATCGATGCGATGGCGGTCGGCGCGGGCCTCGCCTTTGTCGACGTCAATATCTATTCGACGGCCGCCGCGATCGGCCTCGCCACCATGGCGATGGTCACGATCGGCGTCATGCTCGGCCGTGTCATCGGCCACGTCGCGGGCAGGCGCGCGGAGATGGCAGGCGGTGTCGTGCTGATCGGAATCGGCAGCACCATACTGGCCGAACATCTGAAGCTCTTCGCCTGAGCGTCGATCAAACGTCCTTCGCTGGCAGCTAGCCTGCGGCCTTGATTGTCCGCAGGAAGTCGAGGAGCGCCGCCGTGACCGCTTCCGGCGCCTCCTGCTGTATCCAATGACCGATGCCCGGAAGCAATGTGCTGGAGACGAGACCCGGCAGGTTCTGCGCATGGGCAGCAACGGCGTCGCGCGGCCAATTCGACACAGGGTCCCGTGCGCCCGCGAGAAACATCGACGGCTGTGTGATGCGCGCGCCGGCAAACGCGCCGAGCAACGCCCAGTTCCGATCGAGATTGCGATACCAGTCGAGCGGCGCACGAAAGCCACGAGCGAAGGCCGCTGTTTGCAGGCTGAGGTCCTCGGGCGTCAGCCAGTCCGGCAAGCCGGCAGGTGCCGGGAAGGTCGCAAGAAACCCGCTCTCGGAGACCATACCGTTCCAGAGCGGATCGGGCGCGGCGCCGGAGAGGCCCCAGTACATGCGGCGAAGGCTTTCCGCCGGATCCGCGTCAAGTTCGGCTTCGGCGCGACCCCGTGGCTCGAACCAGAGCCAGTAGAAACGCTCCCGCCCCCGGAGGTGCAGAGTCGCGAGGGGCGCAGAGGCGGTGCGAGGGACGAACGGAACAGAAAGTCCCGCGACACCAATAAATCGATCGGGCCGCAACATGGCTGCCGACCATGCAACCAGTGCGCCCCAATCGTGACCCACGATCACCGCTTGCGGATGCCCGAGCGCATCGAGCAAGCCGACCATGTCGCCCACCAGATGCAGGATCGTGAAATCTTCGATCGCTTGCGGCGCGCTGCTGCCGCCGTAACCCCGCATATCGGGTGCGATCACACGATAGCCCGCTTCGGCGAGCGCCGGCACCTGATGGCGCCAGGAATGCCGCGATTCAGGGAACCCGTGGCAGAGCAGAACCGGCATACCGCTGCCGGCAATGTCCACGCGTAACTCGATCCCGTTGACGGCAAAGTCTCCAGTCTCAATCTGCATCATGCGGCACCCTCGATCGACGATTGCATTTTTTGGGCTGTGCCTGGAACGCGGGAGCGCCCCAATCCGTCAACAACGCGAAGACATAGAATGGCCCTGACCGCCTCACGGCGGCAGGGCCGTTTCACTTTACTTGCGCTTGAGTTGCGAGATATCCCGCACCGCGCCACGGTCAGCCGAGGTCGCCAGTGCGGCATATGCCTGCAACGCCTGCGACACCACGCGCTCACGATTCGCCGGCAGCCAGGCCTTGTCGCCGCGTGCCTCCATGGCTTCGCGACGGCGCGCCAGGTCAGCGTCCGATACCACCAGGTGCATCTTGCGGTTCGGAATATCGATCTCGATCACATCGCCCTCTTCCACCAGACCGATCGTGCCGCCTTCGGCTGCTTCCGGCGACGCATGTCCGATCACGAGCCCGGACGAACCGCCCGAGAAACGGCCATCTGTAAACAACGCACAGGTCTTGCCCAGGCCCTTGGATTTCAGATACGACGTGGGGTACAGCATTTCCTGCATGCCGGGGCCGCCCTTGGGGCCTTCGTAACGGATCACAACCACGTCGCCCGCCACGACCTTGTCGCCCAGAATGGCTTCGACGGCGTCGTCCTGGCTCTCGAAAACGCGCGCGCGCCCGGAGAAGACCCATTGCGATTCGTCGACGCCCGCGGTCTTGACGATACAGCCCTTCTCAGCAAGATTGCCGTACAGCACCGCGAGTCCGCCGTCCTTCGAGTACGCGCTTTCCTTGCTGCGGATACAGCCGGTCTTGCGGTCAGTATCGAGCGATGCAAACGTGGCTTCCTGGCTGAACGCGACCGTGGTCGGAATCCCGCCCGGGGCCGCACGGAACAGTTTCTGCGCGGCTTCACCCGCACCGCCGGCGATGTCCCAATTGGCGATCGCGTCGCCCAGCGTGCCGCTATGCACGTTGCTGCACGAGAGGTCGAGCAGATCCGCGCGGGCCAGTTCGCCGAGAATGCCGGGGATGCCGCCAGCACGATGCACGTCTTCGATATGGTACTTGTCGGTGGCGGGCGCCACTTTGCACAGGCACGGTACTTTGCGCGAAATGCGATCGATGTCGGACATCGTGAAATCGACGCCGCCTTCCTGCGCGGCTGCCAACAGGTGCAACACGGTGTTGGTCGAACCACCCATGGCCACGTCGAGCGCCATGGCGTTCTCGAATGCCTGTTTGTTGGCGATGCTGCGCGGCAGGACCGACGCGTCTTCTTCCTGATAGTAGCGGCGGCACAGATCCACGACCAGACGGCCCGCCTGTTCGAACAGGCTCTTGCGGTATGCGTGCGTGGCGACGATCGTGCCGTTGCCGGGCAGCGCAAGGCCAATTGCCTCGGTCAGGCAGTTCATCGAGTTCGCCGTGAACATGCCCGAGCAGGAGCCGCACGTCGGGCAGGCGTTGCGCTCGATTTCCGCCACTTCCGCGTCGCTGACCCTGGAGTCACCCGCCTTGATCATCGCGTCGATCAGGTCGATCTTGGCGATCACCTGGCCATCGGTCGGCGACTTGACCTTGCCCGCTTCCATCGGGCCGCCGGAAACAAAAACGACGGGGATGTTCAGGCGCATGGCGGCCATCAGCATGCCCGGGGTGATCTTGTCACAATTGGAGATGCAGACCATGGCGTCGGCGCAGTGCGCGTTGACCATGTATTCCACCGAGTCGGCGATCAGTTCGCGCGAGGGCAGCGAATACAGCATGCCGCCGTGACCCATGGCGATGCCGTCGTCCACCGCGATGGTGTTGAACTCTTTCGCCACGCCGCCAGCCGCTTCGATTTCGCTCGCCACCAGCGCGCCCAGGTCACGCAGGTGGACATGGCCCGGCACGAACTGGGTGAACGAGTTCACCACCGCAATAATGGGCTTGCCGAAATCACCGTCCTTCATGCCGGTGGCGCGCCACAAGGCACGGGCGCCGGCCATGTTGCGGCCATGGGTCGAGGTTCGTGAACGATAGTCAGGCATCTGTATCCTCAGGTATTGGGGTCGTCAAAATTAGAATTGTGCCCAGCCCGGCTAACGCACCGTTGAGAACGGCGACGACATGCCGATAGCCCGCAAGCGGTGGCTCGCGATAGCGCGCACGGGGTGAGCTGGGAATATACGAATAGTGCGAGAAGGCCGGTAAGACGTCCAATATATTTTTGCGGCGCAATTAGGTCGCAAAAGATATTAATTGACGGTCGGCCAGACAGGGAGAGAGCCAGCGATACCGGCTTTGAGACCAGAACTACTATGATTGGAGCCGAAGCGGCCTGCAGACACGGGCTTACTGGCGCCAGGACGCGTTGAACGGTAGCCAGTTCAGTCTGCCCGAAGCAAGCCCGGACAGACTGAACCTTCGATGCCGCTATCTTCGATAACGGTTAATTCACGGCCTTGATCGGTGCCGGGAACCAGTCACCTTGCTGAACCTCGTCCTTCGGAACATAAGTACGGAAGTTCAGCGAGAAGCCCTTGCCTTCCGGCGTAGGCAACCAGTTGCTTTGAGCTACGTTTTTCGGTCGAACCGGTGCCAGCCAGATGCTCGTGCTGCCATCGGCATTTGCCCTCAGATGGGACACGTTATTCAGGTTGTAGCGATGCAACGCGTTGGGCACAACGCGATAGTCCGGCACGCTGTACAAGGTCACCGACCAGAATCCCTTGACATGCCCATCTGGCTTTTCACCCTTCGGGAAGCGGATCTCGTAGGTCTTGCTGCCATCGAGCGGTTGCTTGTCGCTGTCGCTCAGCCCCACAAAATAGATGGCCTCGCTGATCACGTTGGCCCACAGACCACCGTAGTTGACGATGTCGCGCGCCACATAGTCATTGCCAAAATTGCCGGCCACATAAGTCACCGACCAGCCATCCCTTTGTGTGCCGAAACCCTTGGCATTCGCGAGGAAAGCCGGAATGGCCTTGGCCTTGACGACGTCGTTGACGCGCTTGTGGGCAGCGTCGCTGCTCTTCGCATAGTTGGCGACATTGAGTGCCGCCGCCTGATATTCGGCCGCCTTCGGCATGGCATCCGGATAGGTGGCCAGCGCTTCGCTTACGTGGTCGAATATCTCACCGCCAATGGGCGCGGCCGGCGTGAAGGACGGCACGGGAAAGGGCGGATCGATCTGGGTATCGGGCGACGCATCGACAGTGAAGCGATGCTGCAACTTCACGGCAACCTTCGGTGAGCCCTTGAGCTCGACGCGCGCCAGCAATTTCGCCTTGGCCGAAGGCAATTCGATCTTGACCGCGCCATCCGGCACCGGCGGATTGGTGCCCTTGATCACCAGGGCAAATTTGCCATACGGGTGATCCGGATAGGTGCGCTCATTGATGTTGGTAATGACCTCGCCCCATCCGTCGAGTAGTTGGGCCGTGTAGTAGCGCCCTGTGACTTTGGGAACGTTCAGGATAACTGCGTGATCCTTGTCAGCTGCAAGCCAGGCTTCCAGGTAGGCCACGTCGAGATTCGGATTCACAAACTGCGCGGAGCCCAGCGGGTTGTATTTGATCTTGTTGTAGCCAACCTTCTCGACGTTGATGTCGTAGTTCTCCTGTTGCAGCACCAGATAGCGCCCATACAGGTAATGCCAGGACGACACGATCTGCTCGTCGGAAGGAACGGACGCGGCCGCACTCGCGCTAGTTGACGGGTTCGTACCGGACGAGCTACAGGCCGTCAGGCCTAATCCGATTAAACCCGCTGCGATCCAGGGAAAAGTCCACTTCGGCGCTTTCATGGTGTTCATCATTTAATTGGCCCTGTCTGAATGGGTGCGGTAAAGCTTACATGGAACCTGCAAATGTTGATAGAGTGGCAACGCAGCCAAGACGAATATCCCGTGAATTGCATGCAAATCGGATATTTTGACAAATAACAAAGACTAGTCATCTATTTTTGACTGGGAGTGCGCAACAGATTCAAGCTTTTTCGGGTTTGAATAATTCATTGTCTTGTGATAAGCGGGCTCGGCTCTGGCATTCACGATTTTATCGATCGCTATTGCTTCGCCTGTTGCGAATTTGCTCAATTCGACAAGTACGTTGCCACAAGCATTTCCTAATGCTCTGCTGGCGTATTCAGGCATGACTCACCATTCTTGACGAGGAGTAGGCGTGAATCTCAAGCACGTTATTCTGGGTGTCGCGGTCTCGACCACGTTCATCATGGCCGCGCAGGCGCAGCCAGGCTCGCCGGCAAAATCCGCAGCGGAAATCATGGGTACGCCACCGGGCACGGTGATGACAAAGGAGTACGTCGCCACAGTGGGGCGCTTCGCCTATCTCTGGGGCTGGACGCTGGTGAACAACTACAACCGCTCACTTGCTGTCAAGGACTTGCCGGAACCAGGCCGGATTGGCGGCGTGATTCCCGGTTCGCCGCATAACCAGGTTTCCATGCTGACGGACTATATCGACTCGGCCGAAAACTTTGTGACATGCCCCAACCAGGACACAGTGTACGGTGCGGGTTTCATGGAGCTTGATAAAACGCCGGTTGTCATTCAGGTACCGAATTTCGGCAAGCGCTTTTACACTTATCAGCTTTCCGACGCACGCACGGATTCATTCGGTCAAATTGGCACGCAATACGGCACCAAACCCGGATTGCATCTTCTGGTGGGCCCGGACTGGAAAGGCAAGGTTCCGGCTGGAATTGTCGCGGTACATCGCTCGCCGACTAACCTGGTCGCCATATTCCCGCGTATTTTCCAGGACGATACGCCAGAGGACAAGGCCGCAATTCAGCCTTTACTAAGCCAGGTCATGGTTTATCCGCTGAGCGAATTTACCGGGAAGATGAAGACCAAAGACTGGAAGATCACCCCTTCTTTTCCGCCTCCCACTACCGACGGGAAGGGAGAAGTTAAATGGGTTATTCCGGAGAAGTACTTCGACGAACTCCCGCTGGTCATGAAAATGGTGCCCCCACTGCCCGGTGAGGAAGCCGTCTATCGCACGATTGAGTCCGTACTGGATGCCGCGGCCAAAGACCCGCAGATCAAGGCAACACTGACGGAAACCGCGGTAGCCGCGGAGGCGGATCTGATCAGCCCGCTGTTCGAATTCCGGAACAATGGCCGGCCGGTGGGAAATGGCTGGACGTCTCCGCCCAATGGCGCGCGCTGGGGCACCGACTACCTGTCCCGCACCGCATCGGCGAAGTCGAATATGTACGACAACGCGCCGCAAGAAACGCGCTACATCTATACGGACTTCGACTCGACGGGACAACGCCTGAACGGCGCCAATCGATATACGGTGACTTTCGCGAAAGGGCAAACGCCACCGGTCAACGGCTTCTGGTCATTGACGGTCTACAACAAGGAACACCTTTTTGAAGCGAACAAGCTGAACCGTTTCTCGCTCGGCACCAAGAGCAAATCACTCAAGTACAACGCGGACGGTTCACTCACGCTGTATTTCCAGAGCGACTCGCCGGGAGAGGACAAGGAATCGAACTGGGTTCCAGCGCCCAAGGACGTGTTCTCGCTGTACATTCGCGCGTACTGGCCGCAGGCTGCGATAACCGACGGATCGTGGACGCCGCCGCCAGTGGCA
Organism: Paraburkholderia agricolaris; assembly: GCF_009455635.1. NCBI lineage: Bacteria > Pseudomonadati > Pseudomonadota > Betaproteobacteria > Burkholderiales > Burkholderiaceae > Paraburkholderia > Paraburkholderia agricolaris. Next base: position 346,834 of record NZ_QPER01000002.1, on the reverse strand, counting down.
CGCGTGAACTGAAGTCCGATTCACGAGGCGCTCACGCGCCCGCCGAGCGCTTGCGCGGCCACACGCGGTCCTATGTGGTTTTTTCGCGACTCCCGCTCGGCGCAATTACGACAACAGGCTTGTCCGGCAAGGCGATCGAATGCTTCATACAAAATACCCGATTTGCAGTTGCAGCGAGCTTCGATAGCATCAGGAAACACGTCAGCGTTCCCCAACGTTCGGCGTGTGTGTTTGTTAGCCGCAGCGTCGTCTGCGGCTTTTTTTATGCCGCTTTTTGCCTCGGAACGAGAGCATCGACCGTCTCGCTGCTCAGACAATTACTCTCGCCCCCTTTCCCGCAATCTGAGCGGCTCTGAAGTTCACATCTGAGCGAAGTGTCGGCGTGCTTCAGGCGCAAGCCGGCAATGCCGATTGAATAAATAGACGACACGTCAAGCAGGTTCCCGATCACTCGCCATCACGCTTGCACGGCGCTCACGATCCGTTGATGAATCGTCGTCGGTGCGAGTCCGGCCAAGAATCACGAACACCGCAATCGCGCACAGCAGCGTAACGACAGTCAGCCCCGCGAGCAAAAGGCCGAACGCATCGGTATAGATGTGCTGCAATGCCGCGTGGCTGACATGCGGAAGAAGCGCCGATGCGCGCTCCAGATCGCCCGCTGCGAGACGTGCCGCCGCTTCGGATACGTCGGCGGATCGAGCATCGGGTCTCACGATCGACTGCACGCGAGCCTGCGTGAGCGCTGCCAGAATCGCGCTGACCGTTGCGAGTGCAATGCACTCACCTGCCACACGCGTGGTACTGAAAATTCCCGTCGCCATGCCGGCGCGCTCCTTCGGCACGACGCTCACCGACAAGCCGTCCATCAATCCCCACGGCATTCCCGCGCCGACGCCGATTGTGAGCAAGGGAGCGATCGCGGCATGGCTCGCACCGTCGCGTAACACAATGGTCAGCCAGTACAGGCCGGCCGCGGCGATCAACAAGCCGATGCCCGAGATGACGCCGGCCGACATCCAGCGCGTCAGCGTTGCGGCAACGAGCGGCACGACCAGCATCGGGGCCGACAGCGCGAGCATCAGCCAGCCGGCCTCGATCTCGCTGTAACCGTCGGCACCGACAAAACGCAACGGCAGCACGACGAGCAGCACGATGTAGCAGTAGCAGGTCGCGATCGGCAGCACCTGCACGCCGACAAAACGCGGATAGCGGAACAGAGACAGATCAAGCATGGGCCGCGCGACGTGCGTTTCGATGACCCAGAACGCAGTGCCCAGCAATGCCGCGCCCACCAGAAATCCGACGACGAGCGGGTTCGACCAGCCGCTCTCCGAGGACTGAATCACGCCGAACGTGAAGCACGACAACGCCCCGGTGAACGTAGCGATTCCCGCCCAGTCGATACGCCGCGCATCCGGGTCGCGCGATTCACGCATCTGCGGCACGCCGAACAGCAGCGAGAGGACACCCACCACGGCACCCGTCGCGAAGATCGCTCGCCAACCGAAGCGCTCGATCATGAAGCCCGCCAGCACGGGTCCGAATGCCAGCCCAAGCCCGAAGGTCGTGCCGAGCAGACTGAACGCGCGGGTGCGCGCGCGACCGTCGAACTCCTGGGCAAGAGCCGCAGTGCCGCCCGCCAGCGCGGCCGCGGCGGCAACACCCTGCACGGCGCGCAGCAGATCGACGACCAGGATCGACGGTGCAAAGCCGAGCAGCATCGAGACCAGCGCGAATCCGCTGACACCGATCGCAAACAGGCGCTTGCGTCCAAACCGGTCCGCGAGTGCGCCCGCCGCCATCAACAGGCTGCCAAAGGTCAGCATGAACGCGTTCGTGATCCAGTTCATCTCGACCGGGCCGCCCGCGAGCTCCCGGCCAATCGCGGGCGTTGCCAGCGCACCCGCCGAAAAACTGAGCGGCAGCGCGAGCGCTGCGAGACAAACGGCCGTCAGAATGGCGACTGGCCGTCCCATTGAAACGGACGAAAAAGTGTTGCTCATCGACGCTCCCCAAAGAAAGCCGGTCCGCGCGACACCTCCTGTGCGCGCACTCCCGGCAGAGCGATCAACGATAATTCGGATTCAATCAAATAAAAACACCGTGGAATTCCGATGATAAAGGAGTTAAATTCCTTAATTCAATCGGCTTTACGGGTGTCAGAACGGGATGGACAACCTCAACGGAATCGTCGCGTTTGTGCGCACGGCAGAGGCGCTTAGCTTCGTCGCCGCCGGGCACAAGCTCGGCATCTCGGCGTCGGCGGTCGGCAAGGCGATTGCGAAGCTGGAACACTCGCTCGGCGTGCGGCTCTTCCATCGCACCACACGCAAGGTCACGCTCACCGACGAAGGCCGTCATTTCTACGATCGCTGTCACCGGATACTGGAGGATCTGCGCGATGCCGAGGCCATGCTGTCGGAGGCCGCGCAAACACCACGCGGCAAGCTGCGTATCAGCCTGCCCGCGATCGGCTATCGATTCCTGTTGCCGGTGCTGCCGGAATTCACGCGACGCTATCCCGACGTCGAGCTCGATCTGGATTTCAACGACCGGCTCGTGGACGTCGTCGAAGGCGGGTTCGATGCCGTCATCCGCAGCGGCACGCTGAGCGATTCGAGTTTGATGTCGCGCCGTCTCGGCGCATTCTGCTTCGTGCTGTGCGCGTCGCCGGGCTATCTCGCGCAAGCGGGTGTGCCGGCCACACTGCGCGACCTGGAAGCGCACGCCTGCGTGCGTTACCGGTTTCGCACAACCGGCAAGCTGCAGCCGTGGGAATTGCTGGCGGATGGAAGTGAGCCTGCGAATCTGCGCACGGCGCTGACCTGCAACAACATGGAAGCGTTACGCGAGACTGTCATCGCGGGATTTGGCATTGGCTACATGCCGGACTTCCTGGTTCGCGATGCAATCGCGACGGGCATGCTGACGACGGTGCTCGGCGCGCATCAGATCGCCCCAGGACAGTTCTCGATCCTATGGCCGTCGAGCCGGCAGTTGTCGTCGAAACTCAGAGTGTTCGTCGATTTTATGTGCGCGAAACTGTTCAAGGTTTCAGACGGCTGACCCGTCGGCGTGGATGTCCGTTCATGCAGCCTTTGCGGGCTTCACCGTGTTGATCGCTCAGTAGAGAGAAGACCTCCATCGCCAAACGCGAGCCTGGCGAACCGCTCGCCAATGCGGCGATGCGCGGGCCCATCCGGATGCAGTTGATCGGGCAGCGGCAGATCGGCGAAATCCTGTTGACCGTAGAGTTCAAGTCCGTCGAGATAGTGCAGATGTGGGTCGTTCGCCGCGCGCTGCTGCACGATGCGTCGCAACTCATCCCGTATGACGGTCAGCGTCAACTTTCCGGCCTTGCGGTCGGCCGGATCACCTGTGGCCCGAAACGAAACCTTACCTGCGGCGAGCGCATTCATATCGAACGCGCCAGGGCCCGGCGTGTCCTCGTGAATCGGGCAATAGAGCGGTGAGATGATCAGCAACGGCGCGTCTGGGTGGCCTTCCCGGATGGTGTCGAGAAAACCGTGCACCGCCGGCGTAAAAGCACGCAGCCGCATCAGATCCGCATTGACGAGATTGATGCCGATCTTCAGGCTGATCACGTCGGCAGGCGTGTCGCGCATCGTTCGGGCGGTGAAGGGGTCGAGTAGCGCGCTGCCGCCGAATCCAAGGTTGACCAGCTCCACGTCGCCGAGGGAAGCGGCAAGCGCGGGCCAGATCGAAGTGGGACTCTGTGCGTTGGAGCCATGGCTGATGGAACTGCCGTGATGCAGCCAGACTGTTCGCCCCTCGTCGACAACCGGCTCGACATGGGCGTTCGAGCGCAGCGCGACAAGCTCCGTGATTTCGTTGTGCGGCAGCCAGAGTTCGACTTTCTTGTCATGGCTGGGCAGGCCGCTAAACCGCAGGGTGTCCAGCGAACCCGACTGCTTCGACACGGTGCCGGTGGCCATGTCGATCGTCACGGTGTCGCCACCCGTTGCACTACTCTGATGGACGAGGCGGCCGTCCACCAGCAGGTCATACACACCGGCTGGCCGCGGCGGGACACCCGCATACGCGTACCGTGTCGGCAGGACATCGATTTCGATATCCGTCGCCGGGGTGCGAAACGCCAGTCGTACTCCTGAGGGCTGCGACTCGGCCATCGCCAACTGAGGGTCGGTGCATTGAGCGCGCGCCCAGGCAGGCAAGCGGTGCGGCATCAACCCGCGTTCGGTCTGCTCGAGTCCGAGGGCGCCACGCAGGAGCGCCTGGCTAATGCGTGTGGTAATCAAGGGAGCCTGCTCGTTCGTCATGTGTGGGTAGGGGCATGTCTTAAGATACGGGCGGCGGCATGCCGTCAAAGCGGAAGTTCAATCGCCAATCCCATTCGGAGAATCCGATGTCCGTCTCTATGACGAGGTTAATACTGTACGTCCGCGATGTTGCATTGCTGAAGTCGTTCTATCAGCAACACTTCGATCTTCCCGTCACAGAAGAAATTGCAGGTGAGTGGGTTGTACTCAACGCAGGCGGCATGGAGATTGCCCTGCACCGTGTCGGCGAACCTTACCGCGACCGGCCAGTCGCCGCCAATACGTCGAATGCCAAGATGGTTTTCTCGGTGCAAACGGGATTACCGCAGCTACGCGAGAAACTGGTGAACGCCGGTGTACCGATGCGCAGCCTGAAGCGCTTCGACGGCTTTGCCCAACTGATGTGTGACGGCGAGGATCCGGAAGGGAACGTATTTCAGCTTTCGCAAGCGGACTGACGTTGCCCAGGGTGCCGGGCGCGGTCCGGCCGCTCGCCGCTCATCGATAAATAGCGGGGCGATTATAGCGAACGCTCAATCGCCTGCCCTAGTAGCTCCAGCCCCAGGTCGATCTCTTCCTCGCGGACAGTCAACGGGGGGGCGATGCGAAACACGCCGCCCATGCCGGGCAACTGCACGATGTTCATGCTGAGCCCCAGGTTCATGCACTCGCGGGTGATCTTCGCGCCAAGCCCGTCCGCCGGTTCCTTCGTGCGGCGGTCCTTGACGATCTCCAGACCGAGCAGCAACCCGCGCCCGCGAATGTCGCCGATGCACTCGAAGCGTTCCATCAAATCCAGCAAGCCGCGTTTGAGCCGCTCGCCCATCAGGTTCGCACGCGCAACCAGCCCCTCGCGCTCGACCACATCCAGCACCCGCAGACCGACAGCGGCAGGCAGCGGATCGGACACATGGGTCGTATAGAACAGGTAACCCAATTCATGGGCCCGCTCTTCGATCTGCGCGGAGGTCACGACCGCCGCGAGCGGCAGACCAGCGCCTAGCGTTTTCGACAGGGTGAGAATGTCCGGTGTGACGCCGTCGCGCTGGCAGGCGAACATCGTGCCCGTGCGGCCCACGCCGGTTTGCGCTTCATCGAGGATCAGCAGCATGCCGCGCTCCTCGCATTTACGCTTTAGCGCGGCCATATAGCCTGGCGGCAGTTCGATGATCCCGCCCGAACTGAGGATCGGCTCCGCGATGAACGCGGCGAGATTGCCGCTGGACTGACGATCGATCAGATCGAAGGCGTAGTCCAGTTCCGCCAGGTAATCGTATTCGCCATTGCGCTCGAAGCGCGGACGGTACAGGAACGGCGCAGGAATCGCAAAGGAGCCGACGGCTGCCGGACCGACGCCCTTGCGGCCGGCGCTGTAGGTCGCGGATGCCGCGTTCCCCGTCATGCCGTGCCACGACTGCGCAAAGCCGACGATTTCATATTTGCCGGTGACCAGTTTCGCCATGCGAATGGCGGCCTCATTCGACTCCGCGCCGGTGCTGAGCAATAGCGCCCGGTCGAGTCCGTCAGGCGTGATGTCGGCCAGCCGGGTTGCCAGATCGACCACCGGTCGCGAAAGCATGCCGCTGAAGAGATGGTCGAGCTTGCCGGCGTATTCATTGATCACCGACACGATCTCCGGGTGGCTGTGCCCAAGCACCGCGCTCATCTGCCCCGACGTGAAATCCAGAATCGCGCGGCCGTCCGCGTCATACACAAAGCTGCCTTGGGCCCGCTCGATGATCATCGGCTCGAAGGTGCCGCCGTAGCGGATGAGGTGCTGCCTGGCGTTGCGCCAGAAAACTGCGTCATTGTTCCCGGACACGTTGCTTCTCCCTTGGCGGGTGGCTGGAATAACTTGCAGTCTAGAGGGCACTCTGCTTTCATAGAATCGAATACTTCTTATGGAAGCTAGAAGCGAGCCTAATATCTTGAGCCTTTCACTCGAAATCGATCTGCTGCGTTCGTTTATCGTCATAGCCGAGGTCCGGGCGCTGAGTCGCGCGGCTAACCGGATTGGCCGGACCCAGTCCGCGCTGAGTCAGCAGATGAAGCGCCTCGAAGAAATCGTCGACCAGCCGCTATTCCAGCGCACGGGTCGTGGGGTGGTGCTGACGAATCCCGGCGAACGGCTGTTGATCCACGCCCAACGCATTCTGCGCGTGCACGACGAAGCGATGGCCGATCTGTCCGGCAAAGGGTTGTCGGGAACGATCCGTTTCGGCTGTCCGGAAGACTACGCCGCCGTTTTTCTGCCGCATTTGCTGCGTCAGTTCTCAAGCCAGCACCCGCATGCGCTGGTGGAGGTCATGTGCGCCCCTACCCCGCGACTACTCGAACAACTGGAGATGCATGCGCTGGACCTTGCCATGATCTCGTTGCCGGAAGACGCGCCGAATGCCGATATCATTCGCCGCGAGCCGCTGGTCTGGGTAGGCTATCCGGGACTGGACTCCGCCCATTTCGATCCATTGCCACTGGCGCTTTCCGATCCGGACACGCTCGACCACGTGGCGGCCTGCGATGCGCTGCAACGCGCAGGCAGGGCCTATCGCATCGCCTATGCGAGCAGCAGTCTTGCCGGGCTCACGGCGCTGGTCCGCTCGGGGCAGGCCTTTGCCGTCATCACGCAGACTGCAGTCGCCCCCGATCTCACGATACTCAATGGCGATCCCACGCTACCGTCGTTGCCCGCGGTAGGTATTACGCTGAAGTTCGAGCGGGAGCGTCCTTCACATCTGACCACGGCATTTGCGGAGCACATCAGACTGACGCTGCCGTTGCTGTAACCGAGCAACGCGGCACTTTCTTCAAGCGTCGCTTTGCGACAGTACCGGCAAACAGAAATCAGATCCGAATTGCTTTAAATGCGAGCAGCACGTCCTCCACGTCCGAATCGGATAACGCAAGGGACAACTGGAGCCGAAGTCGAGCGGCTTCTCTGGGCACCACCGGAAATGAAAAGGCTGCTGCCAGGATGCCTTTCTCGGCAAGCGAACTTGCGACAGACTGTGCGCGAACCGCGTCATGAAACATCACTGGGACAATCGGGTGAGTGCCAGGCAATACCTCATACCCTTGTGCCTCGAGGCCAGAGCGCAAATAGTCACTCATCGCGCGCAACCGGGCAAAGTCGATTTCGTCGCCAGCGAGGATATCCAGTGCGCAAATTGAAGCCGCGGCGATCGCAGGCATAAGTGCATTGGAGAATAGATAGGGACGTCCAAATTGCCGAAGCGTCTCAATCGCAAGCGTTGGACCTGCGACGAATCCACCCGCTGCCCCGCCCAATGCTTTACCAAGCGTGCCGACATACAGATCCACAGCGTTGTGCGCCCGCTGCGATTGAGCCGTGCCTCGACCGGTTTCGCCGATCACGCCGATGCCGTGCGAGTCGTCGACGATCAGCATGCTCTCCGATGCGCGGCAAATCTCACCCAGTTCATTCAGCGGCGCCTGAAACCCGTCCATCGAAAACACGCCATCGGTGACAACCCATCTCGCACCTTGCCCGCCGCTTTGGCGCAACTGGTCATTGGCGGCGGCGACGTCGCGGTTCGCATATCGATGCCGCGTGGCGCGACAAAGTCGCAAACCGTCGATGATGCTCGCATGATTCAGTTCATCGGACACCACGGTATCGCCTTCGGCAGTCAGTGCCTCAAATAGCGCACCGTTCGCATCGAACGCGGAAGGAAACAGCAACGCCGCCTCGGTGTCCATGAAGGCCGCGAGTTTTGATTCCAGTTTCCAGTGCAACTCGTTCGTGCCACTGATGAATCGCACGGACGCCATGCCTAAACCATACCGCGCGACGGCTTCACGGGCGGCCTCCTTGAGACGAGGGTCGTCTGCGAGGCCTAGGTAGTTGTTCGAGCACAGATTCAGATAGCGCCGCCCCGCCGACCCGGAAGTTGGCTTCGCGAAAATATGAGCCGACTGCGCCGAAGTCAGCGCGAACTCGCGTTTGACCGATCCTTGTACCTTGAGTGAATTGTGCTTTTCCTGAAGCCGCTCAACGAGCGTCTTGCTAAGCATGCTGGTCCCCGTAGTCGACCGCCAGGCTCCATGCCGGATCGTCGTGCCGAGCCCAGTATGCGTCAAACAATGCGCGCGTAATACGTCCGGGCCTGCCGTCCCCGATCGCCGTACCGTTGAGCCGCGTCACCGGCATGATGCCTCCGGCCGTTGACGTGATGAATACCTCGTCAGCATTGCGCAACTGGCTTTCGCTAACCGCCCCTGTACGTGAGCGCAAACCTGCCGCATCCGCGAGATCGAACACCGTCTGGCGTGTGATGCCATGAAGTACGCCGTGGTCTGGGGTATGCAACACCCCGTCGCTCACGATAAAGACGTTGAATCCCGGACCCTCGGCGAGACTGCCGTCCGTGCACTTAATGACCACGGTTTCGGCGCCGGCGTCGTACCCTTTGAACAACGCGGTCACGAGGTCAAGCCAATGGTAGTTCTTGATTTGCGGATCGACCGACTCCGCTGGAATTCGGCGCACGTCGTCAATCAGATGCATATGTAGCCCTTCTTCCAGTTGCCGCGCGTTGGCAACCGACCCGAACGGCACTGCAAACGCGACAAACTGATTGATCGCCTCGCGCGGGTCACGGCTGAATGTCGGAGATATCCCTCGCGTACAAAGCATTTCGACGTATGCGTCGCGCAACCCTGACCGCCTCACGCACTCGACCAGGATGTCACGAAGCGCCTCATCGCTGAATTGCACGTTCAGCCGCAGCTTGGCCAGCGACCGGCGAAACCGCGCGATATGTAGATCGAGACGGAAGAACTTCCCTTTCCAGACATGTACGGTGTCGTAGGTTACGTCTGAGTGAAGAAGTCCCCAGTCGAGCACCGAGATACGCGCTTCCGAAATTGGCATGAACTTACCGGCCATATACGCGACGCCGGTAGGATAGGTCAGGCCGTCGATGCGGCCGATGTCTTGAACAGGCATACAGGAACTCTCAGGTTGTGTGAGGGAAGTAGTCGACGAGTCGGGCGAATGCCGCGAGATCCGCTTCGAAGACACTACGGTGCACGAGCGGGTTGGGTCCGGTCGCATGGTCGAAAGACAGTTTTCCGTCGAGGTGATCGATCTCGTGCTGCATCAACTCGGACAGGTCCGGCGGTAGACGCTCCTTTACATGAACACCGCCCTCAAGCGTCGTGTACACGATCGATACGGAAACGTGTCGCTCGACCTTCACGAGCATTTCCGGAAAACAGAAGCAATCGTCCCAGAGTGTCATACGTTCCGCGCTGCACCAGACGATCTCGGGGTTCACGATCACCTCCGGCCAGCCGGGCAGCGCAAGGCCGATCATCCGTTTGCCAATGCCGATCTGCGGCGCCGCGATCGCTCGACCGAATCCGTGCTCCTCGCGAAACGCCTTGATCTCTTCGGTCAGCGCGCGTGCCTGTTCCCGCACAACGGGATCGTGAACGTCGCCAACCGGTTTCGCGATCTCGCGAAGTGAAGCCGTTCCGACCGCAAGAATGCGTGAGCTCATTTCGACACCTCTGACAGCGCCACCTTGTGGCCGCCCCTGAATGTTGAGATCGTGGCAACCGGGTTTCGCAGATCGCCGTTCGCATCGAATGAAACGTTGCCGGTTACGCCCTGAAAGTCCACCCTATGCAGCGCATCGACTATCTTCGCGGGGTCGCCCGACTGCGCCTGCATGACAGCATGGTAGATGGCCATCATCGCGTCATATGCATAGGGTGCGTAGAGTTGTACAGGTTCGCCATACTTCGCCTTGAAGCGCTCGGCAAAGGCTGGACCACCCGGCATCTTTGCCAGGCTGCGGCCGCCGTCTGCACAATAGAGATTACCGTTGAGCGCTTCGCCGGCCAGTTTCTGGATTTCTTCGGTGCACAAGCCGTCGCCCCCCATCAGAGGCGCCTCGATCTGATACTTCTTCATTTGCTTAAGCATGGGTCCGCCCTGGGTGTCCATGCCACCGAAGAAGATCGCGTCTGGCCGCTTGCCCTTGATCAATGTGAGCGGAGCACCGAAGTCGAACGCTTTGTCCGTTGTGTAATCACGTGCGGCAACAGCGATACCAGCCTTGCCGATGTCGTCAGCGAACACGTCGGCGATGCCCTGTCCATATGCCGTGCGATCGTCAATGACGCCCACGCGCCGCACGTGCAACTGCTCGACTGCATAACGCGAAACGGCTTGACCGAGAAAGTTATCGTTGGCCAGCATGCGGAAGGTCGTCCGGTAGCCGAGGTGAGTGAATTGCGGATTGGTCGCCGACGGTGTCAGCTCCGCGACATTTGCGGCGGCGTAAATTCGTGCGACGGCGATCGACGTGCCCGAGTTCTGATGTCCAATGACGGCGCTCACGTGCTGATCGATGAAGCGTTGCGCGACCGTTGTCGCGGTCTTGGGATCAGCCTGGTCGTCCTGCGCATCGAGTGCGAATGTGACCGGCTTGCCAGCGATCATTGGATGCTTAGCGTTTATTTCCTCAAGCGCGAGGCGGATGCCGTGCTCACTATCCTTGCCGTAATGAGCCTGACCGCCAGTGAGCGCGCCGGCAAAACCGACCACGATCGTATTGTCCGCGTACGCCGGTGCCGTGAGGACACACAGCGTCACGATGTATAAAAGCTGCCTTGGTCGCATTCTCTTCTCCGCATTGCCGAGTCGTTGAATTGAAGCCTAAATTCTAGGGACACGCTACGAAATCCAAAAAACGATGGACGCGGAAAAACATTAGGAAATTTCTTTTGTTGGGGCTCGCGCGAAATCCGAAGTGCACGCCACTCGCCTCGCTGGATGCTCGATTGAATTCGGCGCAACGGTGCTTGAAAAGTCATCAATCTCTCGTGCGGTTCGACATCCCATCGCTACCGCAACACCGTCTGCGCAGTCTCGCGCGATAGGCGAGCAGCGACCAGGCTGATCAGGGCGCCCGTTGCGATATACCAGGTGGGCGATAACGGGTTGCCTGTCATGCTAATCAGCCACGTTGCAACAAACGGTGCGAAGCCCCCAAAAACCGTTACCGCGAAGTTGTAGCTGAGCGCATCCCGAGAGGCCACTCCAAACGTGCGAATCAGGTTGCGACGATGACCTCGCCACACGATCTGTATCGGGGAAGACATTGATTTTTCGACGTGCACGGCACCACGCGGCGATTCACCTACACTGCGACGCAACCAGAAACCGAAAATGCCGATGATTGCAGTACCTGGTACAAACGGCACACGCCATCCCCAATCCGGGCCGTCGAAGGTGAATTGCGATGTGTTGGAACTCATAGAAAAGACGTTTGACAAGGGGAACGGAAACCTCGATCGCTTGAACAGATATCGACTCGCTAGTCACACCGCAATGCGGCCTGAAACGCTGCACTCCTCAGTGAATCAACCGATCGCTGCTATCGCCGCAATGAGCTTGTGTAGCGGTAATCAAGTCGGCGAGGCTGACCGGAATCGTGTCGTCTGCATACGCTGGCGAGACCAGCGTACATAGCCTCCCGATGGATAGAAGGCGCCCGGTTCACATGCTCTGTTTCGCGCTTTCCGTATCGATGATTGATGCTACGATTGTATGGACGCACCGAGAAATCCAAAAAAACTATCCGGGCCGATAAGCGTCGAAGAATTTCTTCGTCTCGCTTTTTGAGAAATCCAATGACTACTCAAGCTAATTCGCTGGATGATTTCGATTTGCGGATCCTTGCGATCCTCCAGCGTAACAATCAGATCAGCAACCAGTTGCTTGCCGCGGAAATCGGATTGAGTCCACCCGCGTGTATGCGACGAGTCAAACGGTTGCGAGACGAGAAGTACATTCAGCAGGACGTGTCGGTCGTCGATCCGAATAAGGTCGGCTTGCCGCTGATGATGCTGGTGATGGTTCAGGTTGAACGGGAGCGTGTTGATCTGCTCGATGAATTCAAGCGCTTTCTCAAGTCATTGCCTGAAGTTATGCAGTGTTACGTCGTCACCGGGCGGGCGGACTTTGTCATCATGATCTCGATGCGTGACATCGATCACTATGAAGAATTCTCGACGCGTGTGTTTAGACAGAACCCAAATATTCGCCACTTCGAAACCATGGTCGTGATGTCGAAGGTCAAGGTTGGACTATCGCTGCCGCTTGATATCTAACAACGGCCAGGCGACGTGGCCGGAAAGCTTCACGCCAATGACATGACTAGTTCCAGTTTGGTGTATCCCCACTTCTGGCACCGCTGCCCTCCCTCCCGGCGATGCACGTATGCGGTGCGTCGCCCGCCATCGCCGATTGTGTCTGCACCATGACATGCATCGTCAAACGTTTGCGAGGTGCATGCCCACGGCCGTAACGCCCGTGGAATCAACCCGGCCCGATGCTTGCTTTTATGTAGGCACAACAATCTTCAGCCACGGGGGCCATGCCATGTCGAATCCACTCGAAATCGTCGAGCTGACGCATCACGTCAGGAAACTCGCGACGGGAAAAATCTCCGATATCAACGACATCAATCGCGAGACCACCTTTCTCGCCCTCAACGCCTTGATCGAGGCGGCGCGCGCCGGCAATGCGGGCCGCGGCTTCGCGGTCGTGGCGAATCAGGTCAAGCATGTGTCGGCGCGAATCGGCGAAATCACCACGGTGCTCAATCGCGAACTCGCCGGCTCGCTGACCAGGCTGACCGATCTCGGCGACAGCATGATCGAACGGCTACGTTCGCACGAAGGTCAGCGTTGCGCCGACCTCGCGCTGAATATGATCGACGTGATCGACCGCAATCTGTACGAGCGCTCGTGCGACGTGCGCTGGTGGGCCACCGATTCCGCGGTGGTCGATTGCCTCGCCAATACGAGTGTCGACACGCGGGCGTACGCCTCACGCCGTTTGTCGGTGATTCTCGACAGTTATACCGTGTACCGTGATTTATGGATCATCGACGCGGCGGGCAACGTCGTCGCGAATGGCCGGCCCGATACGTACGCGGTGCACGGCCGCAACGTGGCCGAAGCCGGCTGGTTCCGCGACGCAATGAAAACGCCTTCGGGCGCGGACTTTGTTGCGGGCGATATCGAAGAACTCGCGCTTCTGAAGCACGCACACGTCGCGACCTACGCGACGGCAATCCGCGAAAACGGTGCGGTCAATGGCGCGCCGCTCGGTGCGCTGGTGATCTTTTTCGATTGGGCGCCCCAGGCGTCGGCCGTCGTCAAAGGCGTGCGGCTCACGGATGAGGAATGGCGGCGCACGCGCTGCATGATCGTCAACGCACAGCATCGCGTGATCGCGAGTTCGGACGACAAGGGTGTGCTCGACGAACAGTTCCGTCTGAATACCGGCGGCCGTCCTGCGGGCTTTTATCAGCTAACTGATGGGCGTACCGTATCGTTCGCCGCCACTCCAGGCTACGAGAGCTATCGTGGCTTGGGGTGGTATGGCGTGATCGTGCAGTCGCCGCCGGCTTGAGCCGTTGTCACGCACGCGCAACCGATGCGCTGCCGTGGGATCGCCCCGACAATCAGCGCGCGTAGCTGATCGGTGTACCCCCGCACGGATGCGGGACGATGCCCATCGGTATGCCCTGGATGTGCTCAAGCGTATTCGGGCGCATCAGTTCGGCGGAAATCGTCAGATGCCCGGTTGTCAGAAATCCCGGCTATCGCGCGCTTCGGGATTTCTAAGGTAGTAAATATCCCACTCCGTTTCTTCAATCTTCAGGAAACCATGCCGCTGATAAAAGCGGTTTGAGTCGCTATTGCGAAGCGCACCGACCTTGACCGGAATCGATCGGGAATCGGCGCTGGCAAAGATGGAATCGAGTACTGCCGAGCCGATTCCCCTGCCCTGATATTCCGGGCGGATATAGAGGTGCTCGAGTGTCAGATGATGGTCGGCGGGTTTCGCTACGACAAAGCCCACCGATACGCCATCGACAATAACGAACCTGCAGAACACGGGATCGAACGACGACAGGAATCGATCTCTCGCCCGCTGCGGATCGAAGCGGCCGATACGCTCCAGACTCTCCCGCATGGCCTCGATGCGTATCTGTACCAGCGCCTCGGCATCGCTGTGCGTTGTACCCGCGAATGTCACATTCACTTTCCTGTCCTTATCAGCGGTATGTCGGCTTATGCCGTCTCAATCTAAAAACGCCCGTGATTACCAGCGATTCCGGCATAAGCATCGCCCGATCGATTCTGGCCGGACACGGTTTTATGCTGAATGAATAAAAAGTCCACCGCAGGTTGCGTCGATTCACCGGGCCGCTGCTGAATTACTCGCAGATGCAGCAGTGACATGACACACGCGGAAAAACGAGTGGCTCACTATGGGTCTGCTGTCCGCTATGGGCAGTAGCTAACCTTTAAGGAGCCAAAATGAAAGCCGTTTTTGACCGCTTGGGAAAGAACCAACCCTCACCATCGCTCCCGGCCTTTGTGGCGTCGCGCGTCGAGCAATATTACAGCGAGCGGGTAACGGATACGTGGGGAGGCGGCCACATCATGCGTGGCCGCATTCCCGGACCGGATGCGTTGCATCTGTCGAGTAACGACTATCTCGCGATCGCGCGCCACCCCGACATCATCCGCAGTATGAGCCGGACATTGCGCTCAGACGGCAACGGACTATTGATGTCGGGCATCTTCCTGCACGGCGATTGCCCGCAACTGAAGTTCGAGAACCGGCTGGCGGCGTTCATGCATGCAGAGGCGGGCGTACTGTGTCAGTCCGGCTATGCGGCGAACATCGGGCTGATCCAGTCGATCGCTTCGGCACGAACACCGGTCTACGTAGACATGATGGCGCACATGTCGTTGTGGGAAGGCATCCGCTGTGCGGGCGCGGTTCCGGTCCCGTTCAGGCATAACGACGCGGCGCATCTCGAACAGCAGATCGTGCGGTACGGGCAAGGCGTCGTGCTGGTCGATTCGATTTACAGCACGAACGGTAGCGTATGCCCGCTTGTCACGTTCGCGGAGGTGTGTGACCGGCATGAGTGTGTGTTCGTGGTCGACGAGTCGCATTCGCTCGGCACGCATGGTCCGCGTGGCGCGGGACTGGTTGTCGAACTTGGACTCGAGTCTCGCGTCGCGTTCCGCACCGCAAGTCTTGCCAAGGCGTTTGCCGGCCGCGCCGGATTCATCAGTTGTCCGGTCCGTTTCCAGGAGTACTTCAAGTTCGAATCGAATCCTGCGATCTTCAGCTCCACGCTGTTGCCTCACGAGATTAGCGGACTGGACGCGACATTGTCGGTGATTGAAGGCGCCGATCGGCGGCGCAGGAGACTCGCCTCGAATGCCGCGTGGCTGCGGGAACGGTTGACGTCGCTTGGATATAACCTGAATGCCAGTGAGAGCCAGATCATCGCGCTCGAAGCAGGTACGGAACAACGCACGATCCTGTTACGCGACGCATTGGAATCGCGGGGCATTTTCGGTTCCGTGTTTTGCGCACCGGCAACGGCGCGCAATCGTGCACTGATCCGCTTGTCGATCCACGCTGCGCTGACCGACGCCCAGATCGAAAGGCTTGTGAGCGTTTGCCGTGACATTCGCAGCGAGGTTGAGCTCGACAGTTGGCCCTCCAGCCGTCGTCTCGGCGAGCGGCCGTCGTCCCGCAAACATAGCCACGAGCAAAGCACCGCGGATAGTGCATTAGCAGTCTGATAGCGGCATGACATGGAGTTTACGTGAGTGAACTCCATGTCTTCTGTATGTCGCGGTCCAGCCACTCGAGGTAACGGTCGTAACTCAGCACGTGGCCCAGATCAAACCCGGGCGGGTTGGGAATCACGGCATAAACGTAAGGCCGTTGCCCCGTAAACTGTGTTGCCGGGTGCATATAGCTTTCCCACGCAATGCCGTCCGTGGGGAAGTACCCGCTGGTTTGCCAGAAGTACGGCAAGCTCCGGCCGCTGTCCAGGGCTTCGAAAAAAGCCGCTGGCGCGCCTTGTACGTCGGCTATTTCTCGCACACCCCGCAGCGTTTCGTTCGTGTGGACAATCAGCAGATAGGACTTGCCGGCGCTGTCGAACATGAGCAGCCCGTTTGGCGAGTAGGAAAGGTAATGCTCGACAATACCGAGCGATTCAAAGAGTTCTTTTACCCGCGCACCCAGCGCTTCGTCACGCAAGAACGTATATTCCGACGTCACCAGCGTGTCGAGAATGGACTGGCACCGGTTGTCGAAGTACGCATGCTGCATATCCCGCACCGCGCGATTTAAGGCGCTGATGGCCGATGTGTCCTGCTTGCGAATGAAACGATGAATGATGCCTTCGTTGAAGCTCTCCACCGCGATACGCTCGTCCGCCTTTCCGGTCAGCATGATCTTGCGTACTGCGGGGTCCGTTATGCGACGGCAGAATTCGAGACCATTCAGCCCTGGCATGTCGTAATCCACGACGACAACCGACGCCGCCTGAAACCGGTCGTTATCGAACACCTGATTGCGGACGGCGTCGACACTCATTGCGATGACCTGATGAGCCTCGTCCTCGTCGGTTCGGTCCCGGTACGGCGCGAAGATCTGTTCCTCAGGCGCACCGTGACGAGGGCGTTCATTCACGAAGTGCAGCGCTTCCCTGGACGAACTGAAGAGCCGGAAGGCAAGGTTCGGTTCGAGTTGCAGACACAGATTCGACAGGAATGCCGAACTGTCGTCGACGAACGTGACCGTCGTCGGAAAGTAGAATGGTTTGATCGTATCCATCATGATGGCTTGGGAAAGGTCAACACAAACTCGGTATACACAGACTCGACAGACGTACAGTCGATGGAGCCGCCCATTACACGCATGACGTCGCGACAGAATGCGAGGCCGATGCCGGTGCCGACGGAGGCGTCATCCGCTTCGGCCGACGACGTATAGAAGCGCGTGAAGATGTGAGGAAGTACATGGGGCGCAATGCCTACACCGGTATCGCGAAAGAGGAGCCGGTTCGCACGCGCGCCAGGTGCAAGCCGGATCGAGATCAGCGCGCTATCGACATCTGCCATGCCGCGGAACGCATTTTTCAGCAGGTTGAAAAGCACATGGACCACCAGCATGCTCGAACCTTCGAACGTGAAGTCATTGATGAGATCCGTGAGTACCTGTTGCTGCTCTCCCTCGCGAAACGGATAGCGGGCGAGCGCGGTCTCCACGCATTGTCTGATCGAGCAGTCTGTGATCTGTTGGGAGTGCCCATCGGTAAACCGCGCGTTCGCGAGCAGCATGTCAATAATGGTATTGGAATGAACCGCCTCCTGCTCAATACGGGAGAGTACGCCGTCCATGGAATGAAGGTGAACGGAGCGGATCCTGGGCACGCGCAGCCCGCTGTCCTGAGCGATCCCGTATGTTTCGAGCAGCAACGGCAGGTAGCTTCCGAGGCCGGCGGCGCCGGCGCGAATGGCGAGTAGCGGCGTACGCAGTTCATGAGCAATGCTGCCGGCGGTCGCCAGCATGGCCCGTTCCTGTTCGACCCGGATGCGCTCCGTGTCATAGTTTGCGATGGCGCCGATCGCTATCGCAAACGAGAAAATCGCCAGATGAACAAGGTACGACGTGTTCATACTGACAACGTCGGTTGTTGCCCAATAGGCGAGGTACGCAAGCGCAATGCCGAGCAGGAAGTTGAGCAGCAGCATGAGCCAGTCGAGCAGCAACACCATCACGAATGCAGCGATCAGCGCACTTTCGACCCACACGTTCGAGCCATTGTTTTTCAACAGCATGAACGTGAAAAAGAATGGCAGTGAGTAAAAGATTGTCGCGTACCAGTAGTACGGCATGAGCTTTTTCGCCCACGACGGCCAGCGGTCGGAAAATACAATGGGAATAAACAGCGCGGAGCCGATCAGCCGCAGCGGCAGGTTTTCGTACGGCTGCGGAAAAAGATCGTGCCAGATGTAGTAATAAAGCGGGAAACCGACGATCGCAATGATCGAGAACGGGCGCATCCGGCGGCTCACGTATTGCAGGTTTCGCAAGGCAGGAGCGAACACCTGGGCAACGAATAGACGGATCGGCACCAACGTGCGGGCGCCCCGCGGGGGATTTCTCGTTGCGTGCATTATTTCCAGAATAAAAGATTTACCGCGTCTCTCAGGCAAGGTTCCGGCGTTGAAACTTTTGATGCTTCACGCCGCATCATCTGGATTATGCAGCGCGCGCATTTGTCTGCCCCAATTTACCAACCTGTCGAAGTCAATTGCCACGGCCGAAGCACAAATCTTGACCTAAGGCGACGCCGATGTCACGGCAAATAATTGCCTCCAGGCGCTTTGCGAACCGTCGCCCGGGTGATCGTCTTGTGACCATGGGACGAATGATCCGGCATCTATGCGCATTGAATCGGTTGATGGTTCGCTCGTTATGGAGGCTGGCATCACCCGGTAGTTTCATCGCTATATGACGCGATCCATTCACCTCGGAACGGTTGATTGCGCAGATGGTCGAATTCGATTCGCGTCTGTTCAACCCGTATCCGTACATAGGAGGGGTAGGCATGAAAGCAATCGAAAGCAGGCGTTCGTCCGTGCATTTCGGCTCCCTGGCGACCGTCTGCCTGCTGGCGGCAGGGTTTGCCGCTTCAACCGGTTCCGCGGCCGCTGCGGAGTCCGCCCTTCTGCCTCAGGATGCGCCTCACTACAGGCCCGGGGACAACTGGACCTATCAGTGGTCCGACCTGCTATCCCGAACGAGCAGAACCACCACGCAAACCGTGACGTCCGTCCATGCCGATGGGAGCGCCTCTCTTCAGATAGGGCCCGGAGGCAGGCAACTGGAACTGACCCCAGAAGCCAACGTAATTCCCAACGGGGCCGCGCCGAACGCCTGCGGTATCGCGCTTCATTTTCCGCTGCGAGCCGGAACGCACTATGAGGCGGACTGCCAGGCAGTCGGTGCAGCCGGCGCGACGGTGCTGCGGCGAGCCCAGTGCGAAGTGGAAGGTGTGGAGGAGATCAAGACAAGAGCAGGCTCGTTCTCCGCGATCAGGATCAGAATGAAGGGCGTCTGGACGCCGCAATCTGGCGCCGGAGGTGGGCCGATGGAAGAGACGCTGTGGTACGCCCCAAGCGCCAAGCGCGTCGTCCGCGAGGAGTTTCAAGGCCGCATGGGTGGAAAGGGTGTGCCCGCAACCACCGCAACCGAACTGGTGCGTTACGCGGTAAAACCGTAGCACGCGTCCTTCCATGTGACCACTCGCTCGACCCGCGATATGAGTGCGGCCCGGGCGGCGCGGGGCTAGCCCGCTACTGCAATCGGCGGCTTCATTTTCTTCCACCCGAATCGCCAACGAGCTGAGCTTTCAACAGCGCGTCGAGCCAGTCGGCGAACACCTGAACCCGGCGCGACAGATGTTGCCGATGCGGATAGAGCAGGTTCATGGGCATGGGCGCGGCCCGGTATTCAGGCATCACCTCGATCAGTTCGCCCGCACGCAGATGCTGCTGCACGTCGTAGGCAGGAATCTGGATCAAACCGAGTCCTGCAAGACAGCACGCGATATACGCCTCCGCGCTGTTGACGCTCACGCGGCCTCGCGTGGCCACCGTCCTTGCGGTCTCGCCGTCGAGCCATTCCCACTGCGCAATGCGTCCGCTCGAAGGCGACGCGTACTGAACGATCTGGTGAGCCGTCATATCGCCGGGCGTGGAAGGCGTGCCGTGATGGGACAGGTAAAGCGGACTCGCCACATTGATCAGCGGCAGATTGCCAATGGGACGCGCGATCAGGCCGGAATCGTGCGGCTTACCTACGCGCAGCGCGCAGTCGACGCCTTCTTCAACGAGATCTATCGTGCGATCGGTCAGGCTGAGTGTGATGTCGATCTTCGGATAGGCGCCGAGGAATTCCGGCAGCGCCGGTGCGATGATCAACCGGCCTATACGGCCCGGCACATCGATGCGCAGCATGCCGCCCGGCCCTACCGAGGTCTGCCGGAACAGGTTCTCGGTCTCCTCGACATCGGCGATCAGGCGCAGGCAGCGCTCATAGAGCGCGGCGCCGTCCTGTGTCGGCGACACCTTACGCGTGGTCCGGTGCAGCAGGCGTGCGCCGATCCGTCCTTCCAGTTCCTGGATCGCCGCGGATACCGACGAGCGAGGCAAACCTAATGTGTCCGCCGCGCGCGTGAAATTCGCACATTCGACAACGCGTGCGAAGACGCGAAACAGGTCAATACGATCCACGCTCGCTCCCACCACTGTTCGACTTTTCTGACCAGTGATGTCAGAAACAGTAGGTTTAAATGAATTTCCTGGAATATATCATCCAACAGGATGAGAGGCTGCATCGGGCGGCTTCGGCACTGGGGATGAACCATGGCAGACCACAGCATCAAAGGCAAAACCGTCGTCATTGCGGGCGGGGCGAAGAATCTCGGTGGCTTGATTGCGCGGGATCTTGCTGCCCAGGGCGCCAAGGCGGTCGCGATCCACTACAACAGCGCGAGTTCGAAGGCGGCAGCGGACGAAACACTTGCCGCGATCAAATCGGCAGGTGCCACGGCCGTCGCTTTCCAGGCCGATCTGAGTTCGGCCGGCGCGGTCGAGAAGCTGTTTGCGGATGTTGTCGCCGCGGTCGGCCGCCCTGATATCGCAATCAATACGGTAGGCAAGGTGTTGAAGAAGCCGTTCGTCGACATCACCGAGGCCGAGTACGATGAAATGACGGCGGTGAATTCCAAGTCTGCGTTTTTCTTTCTCAAGGAAGCCGGCAAGCACGTCAACGACAATGGCAAGATCGTCACGCTCGTCACGTCGCTGCTTGGTGCATTCACGCCGTTTTACGCGGCCTACGCGGGCACCAAGGCGCCGGTTGAACATTTCACGCGCGCGGCAGCCAAGGAGTTCGGCGCGCGCGGCATCTCCGTGACGGCCATCGGCCCGGGGCCTATGGACACGCCGTTCTTCTATCCCGCCGAAGGCGCGGACGCGGTGGCGTACCACAAGACCGCCGCCGCGCTCTCGCCGTTCTCCACGACAGGTTTGACCGACATCGAGGACGTGGTGCCCTTCATCCGCCATCTGGTCAGCGACGGATGGTGGATTACGGGGCAGACCATTCTGATCAACGGCGGTTATACGACCAAGTAGGCGAGCGAGCCGACACGCGCTTGCGATAGAGGAGCCGCGCTGGTTCTGCAGCAAGCGCTAGCGATGTCGTGGCCGGCAAGCATGTTGTTAATTGCCGGCCTCCACTTCACACGATTTTCTGGACCCACTGGCTGCGCCAGGCCGGCGCTTCGAAGGGATCGGAAAAGTACTGGGTCTCGTGAACGACCTTGCCGTCACGGAACTCCATGATGCTCACCGTGTAGGCCGCTCGCCCCTGATAGGTGATGCTGTATTCCGTGACCCAGAGATTGCCTTCTCCTTGAATTCGCCTGACCTCGAAACCGGACGGCTTGTCTGGATGATGACCCCGCAGCGCCTGCAAATTCACTCGCCCAACGATTCGCTCACCTGATTGTGGATAGTCACAGATGGCGTCGTCATCGTAGATATCGTGTTCCGCGTCGAGATCGCCGGCCGCCGATGCCTGCCAGTGTGCATTCAGCGCTTCACGTACGGTTTCTTCGTGCATGGCATGCCTCCGATATCGGTCACGTCAAGCTATTGCGGACGTCGCGGAATAAACCCGGGGCTGCCGGTCTTGACGACTTCGTTGAACCTCTGCCGCGTCTCAATCCGGTTAATCTCGTCGAACGCGTCGGCCGGGAATTTCTTGCCTTGCGACGAAGGACCAACGCTTGGGCCTGTTGGCCCCCGTTACCGCCGATAACCCATTAACTGGCGGACCCTGATTACAGTTGTGCTTCGATCGCGCTTTTGTCGAGCACCGACCATACCTCTGCGATCTTTTCGCCGCGAAATCTGTAGAACACGTTCTCCGCAAAAGTGACTCGCTTGCCGCCGACGTGCAATCCGAGGAAAGTATCCTGGGGTGAGCAGTCGAACCGCAGACGGCTCGCGACGAAAGGCGGCTCGGTCACCAGCAGTTCGATGTCGAAGCGCAAGTCCGGTATCTCGCTGACGTCCCGCTCCAGCATTTCGCGGTAGCCCGACAAGCCGAACGGTCGACCGTTGTGGCTGACGTTGTCATCGACGAACTGGCCGAGCGACGCCCAATCCCGCCGGTTCAGGCAATCCAGGTAGTTGCGGTAGAGCACGCTCAGATCCGGTTCGCTCACGATGGCCTCCTTATCGCCTGATGGCTCAGACCAGTCACGATCGTAGACCAAAAAGGCGTGAAGGGTCCGTTGCCCGCGTGGGCGGCACCGATCGCGATGCCGGCAAAGGACAACGTCGAATGCCTCAGATCAGCTTGCCCCAGCAGCAGCCGGTGCGAGTGCCAGGTGCACCGGCTGATCTGCCCGCAGGGTAACGTTCATGACGGGGCTCGGATGCGCCATGCCATCGGGAACGGACAGGGTAAAGCGCTGCAGGATCATGGCCGCGATAACCGTCATCTCGGCCATCGCAAGGTGTTGCCCAAGGCAAACGCGTGGACCCGCACCGAACGGCAGATAGGCGCCGCGCGGAATTCGCGCTGCATCGGCCGCAAAGCGCTCCGGTTGGAAAGCCGCGGGCTCCGGGAACCATCGCGGGTCGTGATGCAATAGTTGAACCGGCAGCATGAACAACGTGGCGGCGGGGAAATGCCAATCACCCAAAGCGATCGGCCCCGACGCGCGACGGCTGATCAGTACGGGTGCGGCGGGGTAAAGGCGCAGCGTTTCCTCAAGGGTTTGCGTCAGATAACGCAGTGCTGGCAGCGTGTCCGTCGTTGGCGTGCCGCCGCACAGCGCCGTCTCGACTTCGTGACGCGCGGCAGCCTGTACCGCCGGGTTCGACGCCATGCACCACGCCCACCAGATCAACGTCCGCGCCGTGGTCTCGTGTCCGGCGAGAAACGTCGTCATGCATTCGTCACGCACCGCCTGCAACGGCCATTTCTGAGGATCGTCCCGATGCAGGCGCAGAAGACGGGACAGCAGATCGTCGGGCCACGCGTCCTCCGGTGAACTCACGCGAGCCTGCAGATGACGATCGATCAAGCCCTTGAGCACCGCAAGGCTTTGTCGCTTGCCGCGTTTCCAGGGTACCCAGTCAGGCGAACTCACGGGCCAATAGAACTCGGCGTTGGCTGCCTCGCTGGTGGTGCGCATCGCCTGGTCCACATCTCGCGCCTCCTCGCCGATTTCATCCGAGAACGTCATCCGCAAGATGACGTCCATCGTCAGAGACGTCAGCGCGCTTTCGATGGGCCAGTGGCGGTCGTGAACCGGCCACTGCGCAAGTGCGTTACCGGTCGCGGCGGCGATGGTCGAAACAAACGTCTGCACGGCCTTCGGGGTGAAGCTCGGCTGCAGCGCGTGCCGCTTGTCGCGCCACGCGTCGCCTTCGGCGATCAGCACGCTGTGCCCGTGCAGTTGCGCAAATACATGCGTGGCCCGCTCCCAGCGACGCAGCGAATCGTGGTGCGTCACCAGCAACTCGCGCACGAGTTGCGGATCGGCGACCATGACCGCATGCTCCGGCCAGAGACGCAGATGCACCACGTCGCCAAACGCCTGTCGCCATTCGGCGAGCGCACCCAGCAAATCGCGCGACATGCGGCGCAAAAGCCCCCAGCCGGTCAAGGCCGCACGCGGCCCGGGCGGCCATACGCCGAGTGGGTGTCGTACAGGCGCGGGGGGCTGCGCGTCCGCGTGGAATGGGCAAGGGGATGAAGGTCGGGTATCCATGTGCGGCATTGTCCATGCGGGCGGCAGGTACGTCTTGAACGCAAACGACATCGACAGACATCCCACGCTATACTTTCCGGCCATGTCCGCCAATCCGATACCCACATTGCCGCCGTGCCCCGCCCTGGCCGACCGTGCCACCCGAGTGTTCGACGACGGCAAGAGCCCTCATTCACGGCTATATCTCCCACCCGCCGCCCTGCAAGACGCCATCGTGGCAATCATCTGCCGGGACACGCTTGG
Organism: Paraburkholderia agricolaris; assembly: GCF_009455635.1. NCBI lineage: Bacteria > Pseudomonadati > Pseudomonadota > Betaproteobacteria > Burkholderiales > Burkholderiaceae > Paraburkholderia > Paraburkholderia agricolaris. The sequence continues at coordinate 322,557 of NZ_QPER01000002.1, read as the reverse complement.
TTTCGAACTGAATGATGCCCAGCGTTTAAGCCATTTTCCAGCGTCGCAGCTCGTATGCCTCTCGTGGTACCGGGATCTCGATGCAGGGCTTGTGGAGCAGACCCCGGACGGCTCACTGTGGCGCCCGTTCGGTACAGCACTCACACTTTCGGGCAGTCAGTCCACGCCGACTGCAAGCTGGGCGCCGACAACCGGACATGGCGGCATGGTGTGTTTCAGCGCAGACGCGGCCCAGGCGTTACTCGGCGTCGAACTATCCGCCGTCAACGATCGTTTTCTTTCTGCTCCCGACCTGCTGGGCGATACCTGGCGGCCCTTCCTTGATGCGTTGCTCAACGCCAACGACGACGCCGCTACGCTGGCAGTGCTGGAACAGCATCTCGCGCCGCGCTGGCTAACGGTTCGCGGACGAGGTTCCGCGATTGCCTCGCTACGTCAGGCCGGCCGTCACTGGGTCGGGCGTCTCGCGAGGCAAGCCAGTGAATGGCGGCAAACGCATAGTCCGCGTCAGGTAGAACGCCGCATCAAATCGTACAGTGGGCGATCGTTGCGCGAGTGGCAATCGCTTGTGAAAACAGAAGGCGTGTTCTTCGCTGCACGGGAGAAGTACGAGACAGGACAAGCTTTCGATTGGGCCGCGATCGCTCAGGACGAAGGCTTTGCCGACCAGGCTCACCTGAGCCGTGCAGTGAAGCGCATCACCGGCTTCTCACCGAGCGAATTCGCGCAACGTTTTATCGAAGACGAATCGTTCTGGATGTATCGGTTGTGGGTATAACCTGGGCGGGCCTGACATGACGGGATCGCATCAAACAACCTGGTCAGTAATCCGAACGTGAGCATCGGTAATATGGAACCCATGCTTCTCGATGTCGTCGAGACACTCGCCCGCGCGGACACCCGGGGTCGGTTCGTCCCGGCTCAGCTCCACTGACTTGAATGCAACCCACGGAGCGAACTTGTCCGGCAGATTCGCCGCCGTGGCGTCTGCCGTAAAACCGAACACCCGACCGGGTCCTCGAAAAATATGCACAAGCATGTCGCTCACTCCTGCGATGGACGAATACGTTTGTCAAATTGGGTAGGTGTGTGGCGGCGAATCAACCTGGTGCGATCTACTTGTGCTCATTCGGAGACCGCGAGGATTCAGTCTTTGCCCCACCGCCAGCGAGGCGGCTCCCCCTTGAGCCAGCATACGGCCAGAAGGGCAGCACTCAATAGCACGACAAACAACGCGAAAATGAAAGGCTCCTGGTCCGGACGAAAGAAGCGGGCATCCAGACACATCAGCACAATGTACACGACCAGCACGACCCATCCTTGCCAGCGCGACGGGAAGCCCCAACCCCAACCGTAGCGTTTCGCTGGAAACCAGTACCTATTCGCAGCTGACATTGAGTGATCCTCCATCCCGGACGTTGGAAAAATTCTATTCCGCGCGAGGTTTGCTGTCATTTCGCCGACGCCCGGACCCATTGCGAGATGGAGGCCGAGCACCGATGGGGCTGATAGCGGTGCCCCCGCTCTTGTGCCGCTCAGCAAACCAGGCGATACCGGCCTGCATGCGATCGACCCACGAGATCGGCCGAAATCCTTGTTCCGTCAGCAGACAGTGCATTTGATCCGCTGTGACAAGAAAACTCGTTTCGGCCTCGCGAGCCCACGGAACGGGACAATGCTGCGGGGCATCGGATGCCGCGATGACATCGAAGATCGTCAACTGGCCTCCCGGGCGCAACATGAAAGAGGCAGTCTAATGCCGGAACACGACAGACTATGGCGCCATAGACGACAACCGGCGCGAAACGTCTTTTGCTGTATTCGAATCGCGCTTCGAACCTGGCAATTGTCTGGCAACGTCAGGTCCGGCAACGTCAGCCTGGCTTCGCTTTCTGACCTCCTGGGCAAGATGCCATTACAATCCAGCACTTCTAGCCGAAACGGTAATTTGCGCCATGAGACTCCTTCGTGCATCGACATTCGCAGTGGTTATCGCGGCCGCCAGTACGGCCGCGATAGCCCAGACATCCGGAAGCACCGCTACCCCCAAATTGCAGTGCGCCATTGGGTATGTCACCGGTATCGGGGGCGCGGAACAGAGCTTCCGCGAATACATTGCGACGCCGGATCGAGACAAATATCGTTACCTCGCCGACAACCCGATTCAATGCAAGGTCTCCGACGAAGGCCGCGCATCGGGCTGTACCGGCGTCACCAATCTGCGGAATGAAAAGGTCAGCGTGTACGATGATATCGACAACGAGACGATGGCCGTGGTGGCGCGCGTGGAACTCGACCACGGGACATATCCGGTGATTATCGATGTGCGAAGGAAGGATGTGCGCTGCGAGGAATGAATGGCCTCATCGCGTTAAGACCTACGCGACAGGCCCCTGAATGTCGAGCATCCTCAGCGCCATTTCATTAAGACGCTCTGCAATGCTAGCCGGTGTCAGACGGCCATCCGGTTTCATCCAGAGATAGCTGTAGAAATACATGCCCAGCACGCCTTTCAGCACGATCGGATCGTACGGGCGGAACAGGCCGAGATCCGCGCCATCCACCATTGCGTCGCGCCACACTTTCTCGTACTTGCCGTGCAGTGCCAGCACTTCCGAGCGGCGAGGTTCCGTCAGCGACTGGATCTCGCGAAAACACACCGTCAGTTCAGCCTGATGTGAAGCGATCTTCAGGACGAGCTGCTTGCCGAGCATGCGCACCCGCTGCGCGGGGTCCGGCTCCCCGCGCGCGACTCGCTCCCCGAAATCCGCCAGGTCGGCGATGTATTCCTTCGAGATGTCGTAAAGCAGATCTTCTTTACTCTTGATGTGGTGATACAGCGCGCCGCGGCCAAGTTGAACCGCATCGCCGAGTTCGCTGATGCCGATAGCGTGATAGCCGCGCTCCGCAAACAGACGCGCGGCGACTTGCAGGATGCGTTCGCGTTGCGACTGACCAGCCGACCGTTCAACGGTATCCATGTTCTGTTCTCCCCTCCCTTCTGCCCAGCGCACGTTGCGCCTCCGTTGCGCCTCTTTTGAACTCACCGCAGGCGTAAGTCCAAGCTTCGAACGTTCAAGCTTCGAACTTCGATTGTACCGGTCAGTCCAGCGACCTGCCAGTCCGCCTGAGCGCGGGCCAGAATCCCCACAAACCCAATAGCGGACCGGGCAGCAGCAGCCATGCGGAATCGAGGCCGAGACGTTCGAACAGCGCCGTGGCGAGCGCAATCGATACCACGGTGAGCGCGAAACCGATCGAATTCTGGATGGCGAGCGCACTGCCCACCCACTCTCGCGGACACGCCTTCACCGAGAGCGCCGAAAACTGCGGCGAGTCGGCAATGACCGCCGCCCCCCAGACAAGCAGTACGGTGAGCAGCGCGCCCGCAGGCAGCGTGCGCCATCCGCACACGAACACCACACTGCACAAGCCCGACAACGCCAGTGCGCCCGCCGCCACGCGAGCGCTGCCGATACGGCGCGAGAGCGCGCCGCCGAGAATACAGCCCAGTGCACCGCAACCGATGATCAGAAACGACAATCCCGGCACGCCGCCGACATGAAAGTGCTGCGCGAGCGCGGCTTTCGCGACATAGAGCGGCACCACGGTCCAGAACGCGTACAACTCCCACATGTGACCGAAATAGCCGAAAGCCGCCGCACGGAACTGTGGCAGGCGAAACGCGGACAACACGCCCCGGCCACCGTCGTGCGTTTGCTCGCGCGCGGCCGCGAGCGTCTTCAGATGCGGACCGTCGCCAAGGAGATAAATCAGCGCAGCACCGCCCAGCGCGAGGACCGACGAAGCGAGAATGACCTCCTGCCACGGCAGGTTTGTACCGATGAGCCGCAGGCCATGCGGTAACGCGGTGCCGAGCGTCAGCATGCCGACCAGTTGAGCGAGCGCGGCGCCCGCACGCTCGGGTGCCCAGCTTAGGATCAGTTTCATTCCCAACGGGTAAATGCCGGCGAGCGAAACGCCAACCAGAAAGCGGAATATGACCGCCGAAACCAACCCGGAGGAGAGCCAGGCGAATCCCGCGTTGAACGCAGCGCCCGCGATCGCGCTGCACACGAAGATCGTGCTTGCGCGAAAACGGTCCGCGCATCCGGTCAGCGACAGGGTCAACGTGCCGAGAATAAAACCAAGTTGCACTGCACTTGTCAGCAACCCGATATCCGATGCGCTGATATGCCATGCCCGCATCAGATCGGCGGCGGCACTGTTAGCGCTGAACCACAGCGACGTGCCAAACAGTTGGGCGAGCGAGATCGTCGCCACGGGTCCAGGCCATCGAGTCAGCACATGATGAAGCGATCGCCCGCTGACTGGTTTTGACAGGTTCATTATTGGCGTAGGTACCTGCTAAAGCAAAAGATAGCGATCCGCACACACGGGCGCCGGAGCCGATTCGGCTGATGCCGGTTAGCGCGGCGCGTGCTCGCTAGTCTTTCAGAAGCGCAGTGGTATACGTGGTCGCGGTACCGCTGACGCAGACATCGCCCTTCTGATTCCTGATCGATATCTCGATCGTACAGATCGGCTTATCCTCGCGAACCGTGTTGAGCTCGACGCGCCCAGTAATGGTATCGCCAACATACACCGCTTTCGAGAATTTCAACTCCATGCCGAGAAAAACGGTACCGGGCCCCGGCAGATCTTCGGCGACGAGCGCATTCAGAATGCCGGTCGTCACGCCGCCCTGCACGATCAAGCCGCCGAACATCGAGTCACGCGCCAGCGCTTCGTCGTAATGCAGCGGGTTGCGATCGCCCGAAATCTCGGTGAACAGTTCAATGTCGCGCATGCTCATCGTCTTGTTGCGCTCCGCTACCGCGCCCACGGCGGGCATGCCGCGAATCGTGCCGGTCCATCCATTCCTGTCGCTCATTTCCGCTCCTTCGTGTTCATTGAAAATCGGTGTTCTCGATCAACACCGCCAGACCTTGCCCGCCGCCTCCGCATAGCGAAGCGATGCCACGCCGCGCACCGCGCCGCCTGAGTTCCAGCGCCAGCGTAAGCAACAGGCGAAAACCGGATGCGCCGAGTGGATGACCAATCGCGATCGCGCCACCGTTCACATTCACGACGTCCGTCGATAAACCCAGTTCGCGCGCCGATGCAATCGCCACCGCCGCAAACGCTTCGTTGATCTCGTAGAGATCGATATCCGATGCACGCAGGTTCTGTTTTTTCAGCAGCAATCGGATCGCCGCCGCCGGCTTCAGATGCAAGGTCGCATCTGGCCCAGCCACCCAGCCCCAGTCGACGATACGGGCAAGCGGTTCGCGTCCTTGCCGGGCGACGACCGCGCCGCTCACTACAATGCCGGCGCTCGCACCATCGGACATCTGCGAAGCGTTGGCCGCCGTGATCGTGCCGTCAGGAGAAAAAGCGGGTTTCAGCGCGGACATTCCGGCTAACGAGACATCGCCGCGAATGCCCTGGTCCGATGACACGAGCACGCCGCCGCTCGATATCGGCACCAGCTCGTTTTCCTCGCGAAACGCCATGCTCCTCGCCGCGCGCTGCTGTGACAGCATGGCCCATTCATCCTGTTCCTGCCGGCCAATACAGAGCGCCCGGTTGCACTGCTCGGATAAGTCGCCCATCGAAAGACCAGAGATCGCGCAACTCAGGCCGTCGTTATGCAACGCACTGCGCAGCGGCGCGTCCGGTGGATCGAATTCGCCCGGCGCGAGCCGCGCGGCGCGGGACATCGAATCGAATCCGCCCACCAGGTAATGGTTTCCTTCTCCGCCGCGTATCCGGCGTGTTGCGTCGCACACTGCCTCAAGACTCGCGAGACACACGCTGTTGAGCGTGAGTGCGGGTGTCGACGGATCGACGCCGCCCCGCACCGCCGCAATGCGTGCCGGATTCTGCCCGAGCCCCGCCTGCACGACCACGCCGAACAGCGCCGCATCGGGCCGTGCGGCCAAAGGATGGCGCGCGACCATTTCACCGATCACATGCTGTCCAAGTTGCAACGAATCGAGCGCGGCCAATGCGCCACGATACTTTCCAAACGGGGTACGCACGCCGTCCAGCAGATAGGCCTCTCGCGCATCACAGCTCATGCTTCGTTGCTCCCGGCTGTCGATCCGATGGACCCAGTTTGCAGGCGGAAGAACGGCAGGATGTGCTGGCCAACCTGCGTACAACTCACCTGCACGAATTGGCCGACCTGAACTGTTTCAATGCCTACACCGGCCATCTGACTCAGCATCGTCGGTCCCTCCTTAAGCTCGATCAGCGCGATCACGTACGGCGCGGCCTCGGTCCACGCAAAATGGCCCGGCCGATGAATGATCGAGAAACTCTTGATAACGCCTTCACCACTGGCGCGTCGCCATGTGGTTCGCTCACTCCAGCAATGCGGGCAAAAGGCACGCGGATAAAAGAAGTATTGCGCGCACGCGTCACACTGCTGCAACGCCAGTTCTCCTTCGCGTGCCGCAGCCCAGAACGGTGCACTGATATGGGTTGTTATCGGGCCGGGAACGACCAGGCCGTCATAGGATTCGATCACGAGTCAGCTCCCAGAACGAGTGCGGTCGCTTCACTGACAGTCGCGCCGTTGCCGGTAACAAGCGCCGTCTGCGCATTGGCGATCTGCCTCGCGCCTGCCTCGTGACGCAGTTGCCGGACCGCCTCGACAATATGCGTCATGCCGCCCGCCAGATCCGCCTGTCCGCAGCCAAGCTGGCCGCCGTGCGTGTTCAACGGAAAGTCGCCGGCGTGGCCGAACGTATGCTCGTCCATCCAGTGGCCGAACTGTCCCGGTGCGCAGAGGCCGGCGTCCTCGATCGTCAGTGCGACCATGATCGTGTAGCAATCGTAGAACGACAGCAGGCTCATATCGGCGGCGCTCAGTCCGGCACGTGCCAACGCGTGTTGCATCGCGGGTTTCAACGGCCCCGAGGTCAGTGAAGGTGCCTGACTGATCGCGCGATGCGTGAGCTTTTCGCCGGCGCCCAACAGATGCACGGGGGGATGCTTCAGCGCTTTCGCGCGCTCCGCACTGACCACCACGACCGCCGCGCCGCCTGCCACCGGCATCACGATCTCAAACAGATGCAACGGACTGGCGATCACCGGCGACGCCAGCACCTCCTCGACGCTAGCCGGCTGGCCGTAGAAAATCGCATCGGGATTGAGCTGCGCATTCTGTCGAGCGAGCGACGCAATGCGCGCGAACTGCCGCGGCGTCGAGCCAAATTCAGCCATGTGCCGCTGCATGGGCAACGCGTAGGAAATGTTGGCGCCAGACGCGCCGAACGGCACATCAAACTCACGGATTGGATTGCGATTCGGCGAACGCGGCTGTTCCGCTTCGCGCACATTCGCGAGAACGCAAACCACTGCGTCGCACATGCCGGCGGCAATCGCAGCCGCCGCACGCCATACCATGCCCGCACCACTGGCGCCGCCCAGGTCCACCACGTTCGACATACGCGGCTGCAAGCCGAGATATTCGGCAACGGTGGCCGGCACATGCTGCGGCGTTTCACCAACCTGCGGACCGACCAGCAGGCCGTCGATCGCGTCCTTGTCCAGACCGGCATCGGCAACGGCAAGCCGGACTGCTTGCGCAATGAATTCGAGCGTCGTGGCGCCTTCGGTGCGCCGCATCGGCTTCAACTCACCGATGCCGGCGATTGCGCCCATCGATCGACGGTTCATGCGTGCTCCTCGATACGCAGCGCGGCATACTCGTCGAGACAGTCGGGGTTGGCAAGCGAACCGAGGTTCTTCACGGGCTTGCCGGCGACGATCGAGCGCGCCGCCCCTTCGACCCGCTTACCGTTGATCGTATAAGGCACGGCGCTCACCTGATACACATGACGTGGTACGTGACGCGGCGACGCCTTCTGGCGTACTTCGCTGCGCAGTCTGGCGATGAACCCATCATCCATCGCGTAGCCGTCCTTCATCACTACGCAAAGCACGACTTCTTCGTCGTCGGGAATCGCGCGGCCGAACACGATGCAGTCCTGAATCTCCGGCTGCGCCTCGACGACACGATAGATCTCCGCCGTGCCGATCCGCACGCCGCCGGGCTTGAGCGTCGTGTCCGTACGCCCGTAGATGATCACCGAGTCGCGCGCCGTCTGCTCGGCCAGATCGCCATGCGTCCAGATACCTGGGCGTGCTTCATAGTAGGCGGCGTGGAAACGCGCGTTACCGTTTTCACCCCAGAAGGTCAACGGTGCGCTCGGGAATGGCTCCGTGCAAACGAGATCGCCCTTGCGCCCGATCACCGACGCCCCGCGTTCGTCGAGCACGTCGACCGCCATGCCGAGTCCCTTGCACGCAATTTCGCCGCGCCGTACCGGATGCAGCGGCGACCCAAGCACGAAGCAACCGATGATCTCCGTGCCGCCCGAAATCGACGCGAACATCATGTCCTTGCTGACCGCCCGATAAAGCCAGTCGAACTGTTCCGCCGACACCGGCGCGCCGGCCGACAACACGCTGCGCAACCCGCTCAGATCATGCAGCCGACCCGGCTCGTACTGCGCTTCGGCAAGCGACGCAAGATAGCGCGGGCTTGTGCCGAAGTGCGTGACCCCGGCTTTTTCGGCGACACGCCACAACACGCCATGGTCGAGGCCGTCGTCCCGTTTGACGATCGGCGCACCGTCGTACAGCACCACGGCCGCATGACTCGCCAGGCCCGAAATTACCCAGTGATACATCATCCAGGCCGTATTCGTGTACCAGCTCATCACGTCGCCGGGACGCACGTCGCAATGGAGCATGTGCTCCTTGCGATGTTGCAGCAGCACCCCTCCCGTTGTGTGCACGATGCCCTTCGGCAATCCGGTCGTGCCCGAGGTGAACATCACGTACAGTGGGTGCGCGAACGGTACGCGTTCGAATGTGAGCGTCGCGCCGGCGTTATCGCACATGGCCTTCCAGGTCTGGCAGTTCACGCCGCAGGCCGCCAGCGGACCGGGTTCGTCGGCGGTCACGACCAGATGCTCGAGACCGCCGAGTCCCTTCATCACCAGCGCGAGATTTTCGTCGAGTGAAAAACGCTTGCCGTTGTAGACGTATGAGCGCGCGGCGATCAGCACCTTCGGATTCACCTGGCCCGCGCGGTCGATAATGCCGGGCGCGCCGAAGTCCGGTGAACAGGACGCCCACACTGCACCGAGCGAAGCTGTAGCGAGCAACGCGACCAGCGCGTCCACATTGTTCGGCAAAATGCCCGCGACACAATCGCCGCGCGCCACGCCTAGCCGTCTCAACCCGGACTGCGCCCGTGCAACGAGCGCGCGCAGTTCACCCATCGTGACGCGTCGTAAGTCGCCGTCTTCGCCTGCTTCGATCACGGCCAGACGCGTGTCGTCGCCACACAGCAGATTCTCGGCAAAATTGAGCGACGCCTGCGGATACCAACGCGCACCGAACATCTCGCTCTCGCCCGCACGCTCGAGCGCAATGTCTCCGCGCTCGCCGATCACACCGGTGAAGTCCCAAACCGCGTTCCAGAAAGCGTCGAGTTCGCTGATCGACCAGCGATGCAGCGTGGCGTAGTCGGCCGGATCGAAACCATACGCAGTCGCGAAGCGCGCGAGGTTCGAGCGCGTCAGTTCGTCATGCCCTGGTTGCCAGAGCGGCGCGGTATCGCTGTTCATACGTCTCCAATGAATGTCTGCGACGGCTTGAATCGTGGGCACGGCGTTGATCGGCACATCACAGTCTTTCGGCCAAATATGGACCGACTGATCGGTACAGTAAATCGCGCGCTTCGCCCTGTCAAAACATTTTGCGCCCGGGTTTACGACAAGCTGCCGTGCGGATTACCGAATTGCCTGGCTCACCACGACGCATGCGCCGTCGCGAGCCAGGCGCCGGAACCGCGGACGGCTACGCCCCGGCGCGAGCGTGCGCCGTCACGTGGATCCTGCTGTATGCGGTGCTGTAGAGGCACTTGTAGTACTCGAGCGGCAAGCGGTCGCCCGTGCGGCCAATCGACTCGATCGCGACAACCGCCTGACCGTCCGACAGTTGCAGCAGCGCCGCCTGCTCCGCGGTGGGAACGGCCGCCTCGAACCAGCGCTCGGAAAAATCGATGCGCAAGCCGTAGCGCTCGGACATCACGTCATAGGCGGAGACGTTATCGGCGATCAGCGCCTCGAGACCCGGCACGCGATGTCCGGCCAGCACCAGCCATGACAATGCGGTGGGCACGTCGTCGACCGAGTACAGCCGGTAGAGCCGCAGAACGTCCGCGCCCGGCGGCAACGCAAGCACCTCGCGCTCGTGCTGCGTCGGCTTGTCGCGCGACAGGGACAGCACGTGCGTCGTAACCCGGTGCCCACGGCTGATTTCGCCGAACAGGCTCTCGTTCATCGAAGCGAACTCCACGTCCGTTTTTCGGGGCGTGACGTAAATGCCCTGCCGCGGCACTTTGGTGATGAGACCGGTTTTGACCATGGCGTCGAGCGCGAGCCGAACGATCGGCCGCGAGACGCCTAGCAATTCGCACAGGTTCTGTTCCGACGGCACGCGCGCGTTCGGGCCAATGCCCGGATGGCCGATGGCGGCCTCGAGGGTGTTCTTGACCTGCACCCAAAGCGGCAACGGGCTGTCGCGATCGAGTGCGTGCGCTTCGCGCAACAGGTCGTGGAGATCGATGTTTTCAGAGGTAACTGACATGACTGACCAAGATGGATTCGCTTCGATTATCCGGCATACGGAACAACCCTGAGCCTTGCAAAACCCGAAAAAAGCGTCTTGACTTTGCTCCGGCCACCGACCATTATTCTGGTTATAACCAGCTGGTACTAACCACGTCAAGCACTGAATTCGGTAGTCTCACCCCGTCGTCATCCAGTAGATCGAAAGCGTCCCGTTGCCATGGCATGACCGGCATTCAAGCGCAAACTGGCGACCTAATCTGTACCGTTCGGTCGGTACAGAAATTAGGGCGAATCATCGAGGAGCGAGACCCGTCGGCATCGATACGAGGAGATCATGAGCAGCAGGCAAGTTGAAACCGGACAAGTCGTCAGCATCGAAAACCATGCCACCAGCTACCGGAGCCGATTCGCTCTCGACGGGCTGATCGCGGTTGTAACAGGCGGCGCCAGCGGGATCGGCCTCGAATCCGCCCGGGCACTGGCGCAATGCGGCGCACGCGTCGTCCTGCTCGACCGCGATACCCAATCATTGGACCGCGCCGTTCAGACCTTGCGCGACGAACAACTTGCGGCATCGGCGCATGCCGTCGATGTCACCGACCCGGCCGCGCTGCAAAGCGTGGCTGACCGGGTGGTCAGCGAGCACGGACAGGTCGATGTGCTGGTGAACAGCGCAGGCATTGCCCGCCTCAACGCAGCCCTCGATACGCCGGATGAAGAATGGCGGCAGGTGATGGACATCAATGTGAACGGTCTTTTCTGGGCCTCGCGTGCGTTCGGCAGGCACATGGTTGCGCGCCGCTCGGGCAGCATCGTGAACCTCGGCTCCATGTCCGGACTGATCGTCAACCGGCCGCAAACCGCGGCCTCCTATATGACCAGCAAGGGTGCCGTTCACATGCTGACCAAGGCGCTGGCCACCGAGTGGGCGCGCGACAACGTCCGCGTGAATGCACTGGCGCCCGGCTATATCGGCACCGAAATGACGCTTGCCATGCGCGCACGGCCCGAACTCTTCGACGTGTGGATGGACATGACGCCGATGGGCCGCTGCGGTGAGCCCGGCGAAGTGGCTGCGGCGGTCGTCTTTCTCGCCTCTCCCGCGTCCTCGTATATGACGGGTTCCATCGTCCCGGTAGACGGTGGCTACACCTCCTGGTAATTCCGGCTAACAGGCTCACTCCATGAACCACAACGACATCCAGAAACGCCAGGCGATCATCGACGCGTGCCGCCGCATGAACGCACTTGGCATCAACCAGGGCACGTCGGGCAACATCAGCGTACGCGAACCCGACGGCATGCTCATCACGCCGACCAGCATGCCCTACGACGCGATGACGCCCGAGGACATCGTGTATATGACGCTGGACGGCGAATGCCAAGGCACGCGCCAGCCATCGAGCGAATGGCGTTTCCATCTGGACATTCTGCTCGCGCGCCCCGACGTCAACGCGGTCGTGCACGCGCACCCGCCGTATAGCACGTCGCTGTCGATCCTCGAGCAACGCATTCCGCCGATCCACTACATGGTGGCCGTCGCGGGCGGCAGCGACATTCGCTGCGCCCCCTATGCGACGTTCGGCACAGACGAACTGTCGGCCAACGCGGTCGCCGCGCTGCAGGACCGTAAGGCTTGTCTACTCGCGCACCACGGCATGATCGCCACCGGCACCTCGCTCGAGAAGGCCATGTGGCTGGCGGTTGAAGTGGAAACACTCGCGCGTCAGTATTTGACCTGCCTGCAGATCACCGAACCGCCGCTGCTGTCCGAGCAGGAAATCGAGCGGGTTATTTCGCGGATGGCGAACTATGGTCATCAGGATTAGCTGTTGAAATAAAGCAGAAATAAAGCACCGCGTCACACGTCAGGAAAAGGATGTCTAACCAAGGCCTCGCTTCATTCTCAAGCAGGCCACAACACCAGACACGTTCACAATCAGGAGACAGGCATGAAAACTATTAAGGCCGCCGCACGACGCACGCCGGGTGCCTTGCGCATCGCTTCATTCGCGACACTGCTCGCGCTCGCGTCCGGCTTGCTCGCTCAGGCAGCCCACGCGGAGCCGTCGCTCGCGGGCAAGCGCATTGGCGTATCGATTACGGGCACCGATCACTACTGGGACCTGATGGCATTTCGCGGCGTGCAGGACGAGATCAAACGTCTGGGCGGCACGGCCATCGCGCTCGATGCCGGCCGCAAGGATCAGACGCAGATCGCACAACTGCAAACCCTGATCGCGCAGAAGCCGGATGCGATCGTGGAGATTCTCGGCAACGTCAGCGTGCTGAATCCATGGCTCGCGAAGATCCGCGCGGCGAACATCCCGCTCTTTACCGTCGACACCGCTACGCCGTATTCGCTGAACGTCACCACCTCGAACAACTATTCGCTGGGTTCGGAAGTCGCGCTACAAATGGTTTCGGACATGGGTGGCAAGGGCAACGTGCTGGTGTTCAACGGCTTCTATAGCGTGCCGGTCTGCAAAATCCGCTATGACCAGATGAAGTACGTGCTGAGCGCCTACCCCGATGTGAAGATCATCGAGCCCGAGTTGCGCGACGTGATTCCGAACACGGTTCAAAGCGCGTATTCGAACGTCACCGACATGCTGACCAAGTATCCGGCGAAGGGCTCGATCAACGCGATCTGGGCGTGCTGGGACGTGCCGCAGATCGGCGCGACGCAGGCGGTTCAGGCGGCCAAACGCAACGAGGTGCGCACCTACGCGATCGACGGCAGCCCGGATGTGATCAAGATGGTCGCCGACCCGAATTCTCCGGCCGGCGCGGTAGGCGCACAACGTCCGTATGAAATCGGCCGCGCGTCGGCCATGAATGTCGCTAAATATCTGTCGGGCCAGAAGGTGCCGCCGTTCACGTTCGTGCCGTCCGTTCTCGTCAGCAAGGAGAATGCAGCCACAACGTCCAGGCCGCTGCTCGACGACGCCGCCAAGGTCGGTGCGAAGTAACCGCAGGAGCCCGCGCCGGACGTCATGCATGCGTTCGCGTCCTATCACGGCGCGCAAGCATGGCAGAGATCCGGCGTCGCCCTCGCGGCCACGCGATTTAAGGAGGGAAGTATGCGCACAGGCGAACAGCGCATTGCCATTTCAATGAAAAACATCGGGAAACGGTTCGGCGCCGTGCAGGCACTCGCCGACGCGAATCTCGAAGTGGCGTGCGGCACGGTTCACGGTTTGGTGGGCCAGAACGGCGCCGGCAAGTCGACGATCATCAAGGTACTGGCCGGCATCGTCACGCCGGACAGCGGCAGTATCGAGATCATGGGCGAGCCGGTCGGCCGCCTGAATCCGGCGAGCGTCGAACGGCTCGGAGTCCACTTCATCCATCAGGACCGCTTGCTGGTGCCCACGGCCACCATTGGCGAGGCCGTTTTCCTGTGTCATGAGCCACGCGCCGGCATCTTCATCAGCCGGCGCACGATGGACCGCCGCGCCGCCGAATTGCTGAAGACGTACTTCGATCTGGAACTCGATCCGGGTCTGCTCGTGCAGGACCTGACCACAGCCCAGCAAAAGATCGTTCAGATCACCCGCGCACTCGCCCAGAAGGCTCGCGTGCTGGTGCTCGACGAACCCACGGCGGCGCTCGTCAAGAAAGAAGTGGACAGTCTCTTCACGGTGCTGCGCCGCTTGCGCGACGACGGCATCGCGGTGATTTTCATTTCGCACTACATGCAGGAAATCGAATCGCTGTGCGACACCGTCACCGTGATGCGCAACGGCACGGACGTCGGCGTCGTCTCGCCGAAACAGACGCCGATGGACGACATCATTTCGATGATGATCGCGCGCGACGTCGGCGAAATGTTCCCGCCCCGCGAGTGCGAGATTGGCGCGCCGATGCTCGAGGTTGCGAACCTCACGCGCGAGGGCAGTTTTGCCGACATCAGCCTGACCGTGCGGCGCGGCGAGATCGTCGGCCTGACCGGCCTGCTCGGCTCCGGCGCGAAGGATATCGTGCAGTGCCTGTTCGGCCTCAAACAGCCGGATAGCGGCACGATTAGCGTGGCAGGCCAACCTGTCACCCTCGCCTCGCCGATGCAGGCCGTAAGCCACGGCATCGCCATGCTGCCCGAGGACCGCCGCGCGCACGGCGTCGCGCTCGGCCTTTCGGTACGGGAGAACGTCAGTCTCGCGAGCCTCGGCCGCTACAGCCAGCTTGGCTTCATGCGGCGCGGCAGCGAACGCTCCATTGTCACGGATCTGATTCGCGAACTATCGATCAAAACACCCGGCGGCGAAACGCTGGTGCGCAATCTGTCGGGCGGCAACCAGCAGAAGGTGGCGATCGCCAAATGGCTGAGCTGCCAGTCCAAAGTCTATGTGCTGGACGAGCCCACCGTCGCGGTGGATGTCGCCGCGAAAGTCGAAATCTACACGCTGCTGAACCGGCTCGCCGGGGAAGGCGCGGCCATCCTGATGCTGTCGTCCGACCTGCTGGAGCTCTCCGATTTCTGCGACCGCGTGCTCGTGGTGTATCGCGGCGCGCTCGTCGGCGAGTACAGCGGCGCGCGGCTCGATAGCGATCATCTGCTGGCGGCATCGTCGGGCGCGCAGCTCAATGAAGGAGCCACCGTATGACCGCCATTCAGCGTCCTCTCGTGCATGATCCGGCAGACGCCGGCGCCGACGGTAGCGCCGGCGTGGCCACGCCGCGCCGCGCACGCCGCCGGTCGATAGGCGCATTCGCGATCCGTATCGGCGCGGTCGCGACTTTCGCCCTGATCCTGCTTTACTTCGCCGTGCTGGCGCCGGGCTTTCTGATGCCCGGCAATCTGATCAACATCGTCGAGCAGTCCGCGATTCTCGGTGTGATGGCATTCGGCATGTCAGTCGTCATCATTGCGGGCGGCTCGAACGTCACCGAGGGCGGCATTGACCTCTCTATCGCTGCGAACATGGGTGTCTGCGCAGCCGTGTTCGCCAAGCTCCTGACGCTCGGCTATTCGGACGGTACCGCCTTGATCGCGGTCGCGGCGGTAGGCCTTGCGATCGGCGCGCTCAATGCCGTGGCGGTGGTATGGCTCGGCATCCTGCCGTTGCTCGCCACACTCGCGGTCATGAACATCGCGGCGGGCGTCGAGTTGACCGTCACGCAGAACACCGTGCTGAGCGTGACGTCGCCGTTGATCACCGTCATGAGCTCGTGGTCGCTATTCGGCATCTCCGCGCTCGCGTGGATTCTCATCGCCGTCTCGCTGTTCATGATTGCGCTCGTCCACTTCACCAGCTTCGGCTTACGTCTCTACGCGGTGGGCGGACATCCGGAGGCGGCACGCGCGGCGGGCATCGGCGTATCACGCTACGTGATGTTCTCCTACCTGTTCAGCGGACTGAGCGCGGCGATCGCCAGCGTCCTGATGGTTTCGCGGCTGAGTTCGAGCACACCCGGATCAGGTGACATGCTGCTGAGCGTGCTCGCCGCCGCGCTGCTCGGCACGGTGTTCTCGCGCCGTTTCGTGCCGACTATCGGTGGCACGATCCTGAGCGTGCTGTTCATCGGCTGCCTCGCGAACGGCTTCCAGCTGCTCAACGTCTCGAGCTACTGGGTCAACGGTTTTCAGGGCGCGTTGATCCTGCTGGTGGTCGCCACGACCTCTTTCGCCCGCAAACCGGAGAGTGGACGATGAGCACAACGCCTACCCCAGCGGACATCCCGTCCCGCCACATGCAGCAAGTGCGCAGCCTGCTCGGCAATTACGCGCTGCTGTTCGTGTTTATCGGGATCTGCATCGTATTTTCGATTGTCACGCCGACCTTCCTCGCGCCGGCGAACCTGTTCAATGTGCTGGTGAACAATGTCGTGCTGCTCGCGATCGTCGCGCTCGGCCTGACCCTTGTCGTATCGTCCGGCGGGATCGACCTGTCGGTCGGCGTTGCAGTCGACCTGTCGAGCATGGTGTTCGTGATGCTGCTCGCCGCAGGTTACGGCAGCGTCGTCGGCGTCGCGGCTGGTCTCGGCGCGGCGGCCATGGTCGGGCTGATCAATGCGGTGCTTATCACGCGCTTCAAGATCAGCCCGTTTCTCGCCACGCTCGGCATGCTGTTCATCGGCCAAAGCACACAACAGCTCGCCACGGCGGGCGGCCAGCCAATCTACCTGATCACTGGCGAACCCGCGCACCAGTTCGATCAGATCGCGCGCACGGCGCTGCTGCATGTGCCGACTCCGGCCTGGGTACTGCTAGCCTGCTCGGTCGTCGTCTTTCTCGTTCTGCACCGTTCGGTGTTCGGACGGCAAATCGTCGCGCTCGGTGTGCAACCTGGCGTCGCGCGGTATTCGGGCATTCGCGTCGCCCGTCAGCTTTCATGGGTCTACGTGGCCTGCGCGCTGCTCGCGGGCATCACCGGCATCCTGCTGTCGGCTACCGTCAAATCGTATGTGCCGCTGTCCGGCAACGCGTTCCTGCTCGACGCTATCGGCGCGACCTTTATCGGCACGACACTGAGCCAGGAACGCCGTCCGAGCGTGATCGGCACTCTGCTCGGCGTGCTGATGCTGGCCGCCATGAAGAACGGCTTGCTGCTGGTGGGATGGAACTTCTACTGGCAACAGGTTGGAATCGGCATTCTGGTTTTCGTCGTGCTCGCGGCCAGTTTCGCAATGCGCCGCCGCTCACACTAAATATAAGAGGATAGACAGTGACTACTTTCGATGTCAGTTCAATCGGCTTTCACGTCCTCGACGTGCTTGGCCGCCCTGTCACCGCGATTCCGCCGGGCGGCCGCGCGGCGTTCATCGACGAAATCTGCATGACGGTGGCCGGCACCGCCGGCGCCACCGCGGTTGCGTGCGCGATCCTCGGCATCAAGACACGCTCGGTGACCACCGTGGGCGACGACGACATGGGCGACTTCCTCGTGTCGAAGATGCGGAACTATGGTGTCGACTGCTCGCTCGTCAAACGCACGTCGTCGGTGCAAACATCCGCGACAATCCTGCCGGTACGCCCCAATGGCGAGCGGCCCGCGCTTCACGTACCGGGCAGTGCGACGGTGTTCGAAGTCGCGCCAGACGATCTCGACACCGCGCTTGATGCACGCATCATTCATGTGGGCGGCACCGGCCTGCTGAAAGCGTTCGACGGTGAGCCGACCGTTGCATTGCTGCGTCGTGCGAAGGAGCTGGGGCGGATCACCACGTTCGACCTGATTCAGGCGAATCCGGAGACGATCGCGTTGGTCGAACCATGCCTACCCTACCTCGATTATTTTGTGCCGAGTATCGACGAAGCCTCCGAGATGGCCGGCACGAGCAGCGTGCCCGCGGTCGCCGATTTCTTCCTCTCGCGCGGCGTCAAGAACTGCATCCTGACCTTGGGCGCAAACGGCGTCTACGTGGCGTCCGAGCGCGGCCGCGTGTTCCATCTGCCGGCCTTCGAGGTGCCCGTCTCCGATACGACAGGGTGCGGCGACAGTTTTACCGCGGGGATCATCGTCGGGATCATCAAAGGATGGTCGCTCGAAGAGTCCGCGCGATTCGCTTCGGCCGTCGCGGCCAGGGTCGCGATGGGCCTCGGCTCGCAAGGCAAGCTCAAATCGTTCGACGACACCGTTGCGGCCATGACCTCGCTGCCCGTGCGCCAGGACACGCTCACAGCAACTCATCAACTCTGATCGATAGAGACAACCCATGCAAAATACCCAGCAACGCCGTGTCGCATTTGTCACCGGCGCAAGCCGCGGAATCGGCCAGGCCGTCGCCGTTGGTCTGGCACAAGCCGGCTACGACGTGGTGATTACCGACCTCGCACGTCAGGAGGCCGATCTGCGCAAAACCGCCGGCCTGATTACCGCTCTCGATCGCAAGGCCTATACGTACCTTGCCGACGTCAGCAAAAAAGACGAGGTCGACGCCACGGTGCAAGCCGCATTGCGCGACGCGGGGCGTATTGACGTGCTCGTGAACAACGCCGGCATCCTCAAGCTGTCCCTGCTCCAGGACCTCGATGAAGCAACGTGGGACGCCCATTTCGATGTCAACGTAAAAGGCGTGCTGCTGATGTGCCAGGCGGTCGTGCCGCACATGCGGGCACGCAAGTCGGGGCGCGTGATCAACATCGCGTCGATCGCCGGGCGCCAGGGCGTGGCCAACCAGGGTCATTACGCTGCCACCAAATCGGCCGTCATCACGCTCACCCGCGTGCTCGCGCAGGAGGCAGGCATGGACGGCATCACCGTGAATGCGATCTGTCCAGGCATCATCCTGACTGAAATGGGCCGCAACAATCTGGGTAGCGACGAAGCCGTCCGGCACTGGGAAGAGGTCGCTGCATTGAAACGCCTTGGCACGCCCGAGGACATCGTCGGACCGGTGTGCTTTTTCGCCTCCGAGCAGTCGGCATTTGTCACCGGCCAGGCGCTCAACGTCTGCGGCGGCATCTATTTTCACTGATCGTTCAGCGCGCGACCCGTGCGGCGCGCGTCTCGAACCTGGAGGCATCGCATGAACAGGGCAGACAGTTTCTATATCAATGGCGAGTGGGTCGCCCCGCTGGGGGACGGCCGTTTTCAGTTGATCAATCCAGCCACGGAACAGCCGATTGGCAGCCTGGCAATGGGCAACGTTGAAGACGCCCATCGCGCGGTTGCCGCGGCCAGAGCAGCGTTCGGCGGCTGGGCCGCGACTTCGCGCGAAGAACGCAAGCGCTTGCTGACCCGCCTGCTCGAACTCTACAACGCGGCATCCGACGAGATGGCCGCGCTGATGACCACGGAAATGGGCGTAGCCAGCAGCTTTTCCCGCAACGCGCAGATCGCACTCGGTCGCGCGCATCTGGAAACGGCGATCCGCGTACTCGGCGATTTCGCGTTTACCGAACAGCGCGGCGAGACCTTGTTGAGCCGCGAGCCGATTGGGGTCTGCGCGCTCATCACGCCGTGGAACTGGCCGATGAACCAGCTCGTCGTCAAGGTTGCGCCGGCGCTCGCGGCCGGCTGCACGATGGTCGTCAAACCCAGTGAATTCTCGCCACTCAGCGCATTGCGCTTTACACAGATGGTGCACGAAGCCGGTTTCCCGCCCGGCGTCTTCAACGTGCTGAATGGCGATGGCGCAATCGTCGGCGACGCGCTCGCAAGACATCCGGAGGTCGACATGGTGTCGATCACGGGCTCGACGCGCGCCGGCGTGGCGGTGGCGAAAGCGGCGGCCGATACGGTGAAACGCGTGCATCAGGAGCTCGGCGGCAAGTCGGCCAACATCATCTTCGCGGACGCCGATTTCGAACGCGCTGTCGCGCATGGTGTGCGTGCGAGCTATCTGAACTGCGGCCAGTCGTGCAGCGCACCGACCCGCATGCTCGTCCCCAAGGACATGATGCAGCACGCGGCGCGAATAGCGGCTCGCGAAGCCGAATCGATTCGTACCGGCGCGCCCGAGCTGCCGGATACAGAACTGGGACCCGTGGTCAACGCGCGCCAGTATCAGCATATCCAAGGCTTGATCGAAAGCGGCATCGAGGAGGGAGCGACGCTCGTCGCGGGCGGACCAGGCCGCCCTGCCGGTCTCCAGCAAGGCTATTTCGTGCGGCCGACCGTATTCGCCGACGTGCTGCCGACCATGCGCATAGCGCGCGAGGAAATCTTCGGCCCGGTGCTGTCCATCATCGGCTTCAGCGATGAAGAAGACGCGATCCGCATCGCCAACGACAGCATCTATGGACTGGCCGGCTATGTGCAGACCGCCGACAAGGAAAAGGCCCGTCGTGTTGCCGCGCGGTTGCGCGTAGGGAACGTCTATATCAACGAGGCGCCCTGGGACGCCGGCGCGCCTTTCGGTGGCTACAAGCAGTCCGGCAATGGTCGCGAGCATGCGGAGTTCGGGCTGAGCGACTATCTGGAGTTGAAGGCGACTGCAGGGTACTAGTCCATCGCAGACCACCACGAGCAGCGTTTACATGAATATGCCGACACAGATTCGCGGGAAGATGTCTCGCACAGTACAGAACCATGACGAACTGTGCGCCCGCGACAGGGCCTTGCTGGTTGACGCCCTGGAGGCTCTGTTGCGGGAGCGCTTACGCGCTGTCGAGACCATTCGCGACGTCGGCAGCGATCGCACCCGCGGCGCCTTTATTCATGACGACTTCGGAGTTGCCGACATTCTGCGCCTGGCACGCATGCTCGACCGGCATGCGAGGCTTTAAGTAACCCGGAGCAGGTGGCCAAGCTAGCGCTGCCAGTTCGAATCTTCGCATCCCGAAACAAGTGCATCGAGCAGGTGACGCACGGCGGGAACCATGCCACGGCGCGTGGGAAAAATCGCATGGACGAGGCCGGGCGCGGTAGCCAGACCTGGCAGCAGGTGCTGCAACCGACCCGCCTGAATATCGGCCTCAACCAGCTCTCTCGGCAGCAGTGCCACGCCAACACCCGATATGGCCGCGACCCGAAGGCTGGCCAGGTCGTCGGTGGCGAGGCGCGGCTGATGCGCCCACGATGTCACCTCTCCCTCGGCGTCGAGCAGGTTCCAGACAAATCGCTCGCTGCTGCTGGCCATGGAGAGCGTGGGCCATCCCTTCACGGATTCGATCGAGCCCGGCGCCGGATGGCGCGCCGCCAGTTCGGGACTCGCAACCAGAATATGGATCGACAAACCCAACTGACGCACCGCGAGATCGGTGTTCTCCAACGGCGGAAGCCTGACCCGGATGGCGAAGTCCAGGCCTTCCTCGACGACATCCACACGACGGTTGGTTGCATCCAGCAGAACCTGGACATCCGGGTTGTCTTCAACGTATCGCGCGATGACTGCGGAGATGCCGGACTCCAGTAAGGCCACGGGGCAGGCGATGCGAACGGTGCCCTGCGGCTTGGAGCGCGTGCGGTCCACGATATCTCTGGCAGCCTTCGCTTCCGCTACGAGGGCAAGGCAATGCTGATGAAATTGCCGCCCGGTTTCCGTCAACGACAGACTCCGGCTCGTGCGATTCAGCAGGCGAACACCAAGTTCCTCTTCCAGCGCGCGAATGCGCCGGCTGAGCTTGGACGTCTGCAAGCCGAGGCTGCGCGCGGCCGCCGTGTAGCTGCCATGCTCGACCACCTCTGAGAAGAGCCGGAGATCGTTGAGGTCAGTGATTGTGTTCATGGCAGGCTTCACTCCTTCCAATCGTTCTATCCATGACAACGATGCGTTCTAATCCAGCATCTATGCGCACGTTCATTGCAAATATAGCATTCGTCTCACGGCCTGCACCAGAGCCGAATTCGGCAGATAGCACAGGTAACAAGCGTCGCATTGGCGATGGCGGAAAACGGAGGCGGACATGCTCACACACAGGCGTTGGGAATCGTTGGATCGGGGAAATCTCGGCTGGCTGCGCGCGAAACACCATTTCGCGGTCAGCGCCGATGGCAATCCCGCGCACGCCGCCCTCGGTCCCCTGATTGTCTGGAACGACGACGAGATCGCCGTCGGCAGCGGGTTCCCCATGCACGGGCACCGTGACATGGAAATCATCACCTATGTGCGCCAGGGCCTGCTCGGACATCGGGACACTTTGGGCTCCGAGGGAACGATCCACACGGGCGACGTCCAGGTCATGAGTGCCGGCACGGGCATACGCCACGCCGAGTTCAACCGCGGCGAGGAACCGCTCAAGCTTTACCAGATCTGGCTCCTGCCGCGTGAAGCCGGCGGCGAACCTGCATGGGATACCAAGCCGTTTCCCAAAAGCGACCGGTCCGGGCGGTTCGTTGTCCTTGCCAGCGGATTCGACGGCGATGAAGGCGCCCTGCCTATTCGCGCCGATGCACGTGTGCTCGGCGCAATGCTGAAGGCAGGTGAAAGCGTTCAACACGAACTGGGTTCAGCGCGCAGCGCCTACCTCGTCGTGGCATCGGGACGCATCGAAGTAAACGGCGAGCCCGTTGGCCCGCTAGACGGCGTGGCGATCACGAAGGTCGCTGCCGCACGGATTTCCGCTCTTGAAGATTCTGAGCTGGTGATGGTGGACGCCGGCTAATTCCCTTTCTTGTCATCCACCTCCGTCAATTCATTTCTGGAGATTGTCATGGAACGTTTTAAATTTCTTCCGTTGTTAGGCCGCATTCTGATCGGTGCGCCGTTTGTCATGAGCGGGCTGGGCAAGCTCGCAGCGTATGGGGCGACGGTTGGCTATATCGCCGCCATGGGGCTGCCTGTTCCGCCACTGGCGTTCGTTCTCGCCGTGCTGACCGAGTTGGGCGGCGGCCTGCTGCTGATCTCTGGCTACAGGGCGCGCGCCGTGTCGCTGGGGATGGCGGTGTTCTGTGTGGTCACTGCAATGTTCTTTCACCACAACTTCGCCGATCAGAACCAGATGATTCACTTCCTCAAGAACGTGATGATGGCCGGCGGCCTCCTGCAAATCACCTGGTTCGGCGCCGGCGCTTTCAGCCTGGACGCGCGTTCCGGCCGGGTCGCTTTGCGTGTTTCGCCCCTGAAGGCGAGCTAGGAAAATGGACGCGTCGAGGCGGCGCTTACCCGATACAGTGGGCGCTCGTCTCGCTGTGATGTTTCTCTGTTGTCGGTGTACCCGTGGGAGTCAACACCATGTCTTTCGAAACGATCCCGTCGAGCGCCCCATCGCAAGGTTCTGCAGAAGATGGCGCGTTGCTCGATATGAAACCTGTTGCTCATACTTCGAGCGTTCCGCGGCGCGGACGATCGATAGTCACACGAACCGCGGGTCGCCAACACGGCCCCGTGAAGCGTCTTGTCAGCCCGTCCGACCTTGGCGAGGTGCTGAAACCCTTCGTCTTTCTCGACTATTTCGATAGCTCGGTGGAAGCCGGAATGCGCTTTTCCATGCACCCCCATTCGGGGCTTGCCACGACGACCGTGCTTCTGGAAGGGGAAGTCGACTATGAAGACACCACGGGCGCATCGGGCATCATGCCCGCCGGCAGCGTCGAATGGATGAATGCGGGCCAAGGCGTGTGGCACGACGGCCGGGCGAGAGGCAATGGGCCGGTGCGGGGCTATCAGTTGTGGGTCGCGTTGCCGCCCGAACTCGAACTGGGCACACCCTTCAGCCAGTATTTATCCGTGAGCGAGGTCCCGCAAACGGGTCCAGCGCGCGTTATCCTGGGTCGTTACGAAAACACCGAAAGCCCGGTGCCCTCACCCGCAGGCATCAACTATCTGCTTGTGCGGCTTTCGGCTGGCGAGCAGTGGCAGTACACGCCGCCGGCCGGCCACACCGTCGCGTGGTTGGGTATCCAACGTGGTGCCCTGCGCGTCGCCGATGAATCGGTTTCCAACGAACTTGTCGTGTTTGACGAGTCCGAAAACGTCCTGACGTTCACCGCCAACGGAGATTCGGAGTTCGTCCTCGGCTCCGCGGTCGCGCATCCGCACGAACTTGTGCTTGGCTATTACTCGGTACATACGTCGGCAGAGGCGTTGCGTGCGGGGGAAGCCAGGATCGCGGAGATTGGGACACAACTGCATCGCCGTGGCCGCATCGGCTAGTTCCGCGAACTGGCTTCGACACGCTACGAATAACTCGCCCCGCTGTGGGACGGTGAGTGAAGCCGCCGTAAACAAGGCCACGCTCTGCACTTCAGTGTTTCGTATGACAGCGCGGCGGCCCGTTACATCACCTGTGCCCAAGGATGCCGGACGAAATGCCCGCGTTCGAATGCCTCGATCTCGGCGACGGAAGCCAGGGTGAGATCGACGGTGTCCATACCTTCGATCACCATGCGTTTGTGACGCGCGCCGATGGGATACGCATACACGTGCCCCGACGCGGACGTCACCGTTTGTCGTTCGAGATCGATCGCGAGCGATGTGCCGGGAGCGTCGATCGCGTCGCGCAGCAATGCATCGACAACGCCGCGCTCGAGTTGCACGAGCAGCAGCCTGTTGTTCATCGCATTCGAATAGAAAATCTCCGCGAAGCTCGGCGCGATCACCGCCTGAACGCCGTACTGCTGCAAGCCCCATACCGCATGTTCGCGGCTCGATCCGCAACCGAAATTGGAGCCGCCAAGCAGGACACGCGCATTCGCGTAGCGGGGCTGGTTGAGTACGCAGTCGGCGCGCGGCGCGCCGTGTTCGTTAAAACGCAGGTCGTATAGCAGGCCATCCGCGAGACCCGCCTTGTCGATGATGCGCAGAAACTGCTTGGGCATGATCTGGTCGGTGTCGAGGTTGTCGATCGGCAGCGGCACAGCGCTGCCCTCGATGATCGTGAGTCGCGTCATGGTGCTTGTGTCTCCAGAGTGCGGACATCGGTGATGCAGCCGGTCAATGCCGCCGCGGCCGCCATCGCCGGGCTCATCAGGTGCGTGCGGCCACCGCGTCCCTGGCGGCCTTCGAAATTGCGGTTGGTTGTCGAAGCACAGCGTTCGCCGGCTTCGAGCACGTCGTCGTTCATCGCGAGACACATCGAGCAGCCCGGCTCACGCCATTCGAAGCCTGCATCGATCAGCGTCTGCGCAATGCCTTCCTGTTCGGCGACGCGGCGCACGCTGCCCGAGCCCGGCACAACCATCGCGCGCACGCCGTCAGCAACGTGCTTGCCTCGCACGAGCGCGGCGACCGTGCGCAAATCTTCAATACGCCCGTTGGTGCACGAGCCGATGAACACGCGGTCGATGTGCGTACCCGCAAGCGCTTGCCGCGCGGACAGCCCCATGTAGTCGAGCGCGCGGCGCAGCGATGCGGCGGCTTCGGGTGTCGCTTGCATCGATTCGTCGGGAATAGGCTGATCGATCGCGACGGCCTGATCGGGGCTCGTGCCCCAGGTGACAAACGGCGCGATGTCGTGCGCGTCGAAGCGGTACTCGGCGTCGAAGCTGGCATCGGCATCGGAATACAGGTTGCGCCAGTCGTCGAGTGCGTTTTGCCAGGCCGCCTGATCGAGCGAGGGCGTATGGGCGCGCACGTAGTCGAAGGTGGTCTGATCAGGTGCGATCAGCGCGGCGCGTGCGCCCGCTTCAACGGTCATGTTGCACAACGTCATGCGCGCCTCGGCGGAGAGCGATGCAATGGTCGACCCGCTGAACTCGACTGCATAGCCGCGCGCACCCTGGGCGCCGATCTGGCTGATCAGCCAGATGACCACATCCTTCGACGACGTGCCGTACGGCAATGCGCCGTCGACCGTGATACGCATGGTCAGCGCCACCCGGTAGACAAGCGTTTGCGTCGCCAGCACATGCTCGACCTCCGAGGTGCCGATGCCGAACCCCAGCGCGCCAAGCGCGCCATACGTCGTGGTGTGGCTGTCGCCGCACAGCACGACCATGCCCGGGCGGATCAGTCCGAGTTCCGGCGCGACGATGTGCTCGATGCCCTGCAGCGGGTCGTCCGCCGCGAACAGCCGGATGCCGGCGCGCTCGCAGTTGCGTGCGAGGTTTTGCGCTTGCAGCAGCGACGCGGCGTCGCGAATCACCCGCGGCGATTCGGCGTGCGTGGGAATGATGTGGCTCACGACGGCCATCTGCTGACGCGGCCGGCGCACGCTCCGCCCGCGCGCGTCGAGCGCGCTGAACGCTTGCGGACTGGTGTACTCGTTCATCAGATGGAGATCGACGTACAGCAGCACGTTCTGTTCATCGATTCGCGATACGAGGTGCGAATCGACAAGCTTCTGATAGAGGGTTCGTTTCGACATGGTGTTCATCCTGAGGCCGGTTGCGAGCCAGCGCGCTCAGGCCGTGATTGCCTGGGTGGTGAGGAAGGGCAGCAGGTGGTCCAGCAGGAGCTGCGGCGCTTCTTCGGCGATGTAGTGACCGCAAGACAGCGCCTGGCCTTGCACGTGCGGCGCATACGCCCGCCATTCCGCGAGCGGATCGAAGCATTGCTCGATCACGCCGTCTGCGCCCCATAGCGCCATAAACGGGCAGGCGATCTGCTGTTGCGCATCCAGCGTTGCGCGGTCGTGCTCGAGATCGATCGTCACGCTCGCGCGGTAGTCCTCGCAGATGCCGTGCGCGGTGTCGGGATCGGACACGCAGCGCAGATATTCCGCGTAAGCCGCCGCGGTGAACGGCGCAAGACCCGCGCTGCGCGCGCCCATCGTCTGCTTGAGGTACAGGTCAGGATCCGCGCGAATCAGTGTTTCCGGGAACGGCGCGGGGCGTATCAGCATGAACCAGTGCCAGTAGGCGCGCGCGAACTCGAACGAGGTCTTCTCATACATCGCCAGCGTCGGCGCGACGTCGAGCGTGACGAGGCACGTCACAGCGTCCGGGTGATCGAGCGCCATGCGCGCGGCGACACGTCCGCCTCGGTCATGACCGATCACCGCGAACGAGGCGAAGCCAAGGCTACGCATGAGTTCGACCTGGTCGAGCGCCATGCGGCGCTTCGAGTAGTTGGCATGGTCGGCGGTGCCTCGCGGCTTGCCGCTGTCGCCGTAGCCGCGCAAATCGGCAGCAATCACAGTGAAATGCCCGGCGAGCGCGGGCGCAACCTTGTGCCAGATTGCGTGCGTTTGCGGATGGCCGTGCAACAGCAAAAGCGCGGGGCCGCTTCCGCCCTTGATTGCGTGAATCCTGATGCCGTCGACATAGGTCGACGCATCCGTAAAACCTTCGAACATGGTTGCCTCCCGACGTTGCTTGAAGTCTAATTCATGAAATAGACGATTGGGTTTCCGAAAAAGCAATCCGGTCGTAACTTTCAGGAACGAATCAAGCAATACGAGGGAGTAGTGCAATGGATGGCTTCTCAGATCTGAACCTGTTCGCGCTCGTGGCGCGGCATCGCAATCTTGCCGCTGCGGCGCGCGAACTGGGTGTGACGCCGCCTGCGGTCAGCAAGCGGCTCGCGCAACTGGAGCGGCGCCTTGGCGTGCGGCTGATGAATCGCACCACGCGACGCCTCTCCCTCACGCCGGAGGGCGAGCTTTACCTCTCGAACGGCTCGCGCATCCTCGACGAACTGTCGGAGCTGGAACAACTGGTGATGCGCAGCCGGGCCGAGCCGACCGGGCTGCTGCGCGTGAATGCGTCGTTCGGGTTTGGGCGGGCACGCATTGCGCCGGCGGTGTCGGATTTCGTCGCGCGCTTTCCCGCGATGAAAATCCAGTTGCATCTGACCGACCGGCCAATGAGCCTGCAGGATGAAGGTTTCGATGTGGGCATCCGCTTCGGCGAGGTGCCCGACGCGCGTATCAATGCGCGTTTGCTGCTGAAGAACCGGCGCATCGTGTGCGCTTCGCCGGCTTATCTCGAGCAGTATGGCAAGCCCTCAGTACCGCACGATCTGACTCGCCACGCGTGCATCGTGCTGCGCGAGAACGACTCGGCCTACGGCACATGGCACCTCTCACGCGGCAAGCGAACGGAAGCGGTCAAGGTCGACGGGGCACTGTCGAGCAACGACGGGGGTGCGGTGCTCCACTGGGCACTCGAAGGACGCGGCATTGTCGTGCGCTCCCAGTGGGAGATCGATGGTTATCTCGCACGCGGAGAGCTCGTGCCCTTGCTGGACGATTGGGCGTTGCCGGACGCCAATATCCATGCGATCTATCTGGAACGGAACCAGCTCTCGGTGAAGCTCAGGACGTTCGTCGACTTCCTGGGCAAGTATCTTCAAACGTCCTGAAAGGCGGGATGATGATTTAAGCTTCGTTAAAGCGCTCAAGCAGATGCAGCACCCGGCGCTAGAATCGGGCACCCCATCAAAGATCTCAGGAGACACAGCCCCATGAATGATCAGCCGTTCGGCCGCTCCCGTCGTGATTTCATGCGTATCGCCGTTACAGCAGGCACCACCGCCGCGCTGCCGTGGATGCAGGACGCCCATGCGCAGTCACCGGCCAACGCCGCAAGCACAGCGCCCGTCGCGGGTCATTCGGCAAAAGGCACCCAGTTGATCCTGCTCGGCACCAAGGGCGGCCCGACACCGTCCGACCTGCGCGCCGCGCCGGCGAACGTGCTGGTGGTCGACGGCCAGCCCTATGTGGTCGATTGCGGCAACGGCGTCGCGCTGCAACTGACCAAGGCGGGCATCAAGCTGCCGGGCATCCGCGACATCTTCCTGACTCACCATCATTCGGATCACAACGCCGACCTCGGCAACCTCGTATTTCTCGCCTGGGCCACCGGTCTGCGCACGCCCGTCAATCTGTACGGGCCGCCGCGCATGACAAAGATGATCGACGACTTTGTCGATATGAACGCGATCGATCTCGACGTACGCATGCGCGAAGAAGGCCGCCCGCCATTCCGGCCACTGATCAACATCCATGAATTCGACGGCCCGCGCCTCGTGATGGAAGACGAGCGTGTACGTGTCACCTCGACACTGGTCGATCACTACACGATCAAGCCGGCCTTCGCCTACCGCTTCGAGACCAAGGACCGCACCGTCGTCTTTTCTGGCGACACGACCTACTACCCGGCGCTGGCCGAGTTCGCGAAAGGCGCTGACGTACTGGTGCACGAAGTGATGTACCTGCCCGCGCTCGAAAAACTGATGAAGACCGTCGACAACGCGCCGACGCTGCTCGATCACCTCATGAAGAGCCACACCACCACGGAACAGGTCGGCAGGATCGCCGCGGCGGCGGGCGTCAAGACGCTGGTGCTGAGCCATTTCGTGCCGGGTGGCGATCCCGCGATCACAGACGAGATGTGGGCGGCCGATGCGCGCAAGCATTTCGACGGACAGATCATCGTCGGAAAAGATCTGCAGGTTATCTGAGTGCCGGAACAAGCCACCATGCAATTCGCCGCGATTCCCCTGACATTGCTGACCGGCTTTCTCGGTTCGGGTAAGACCACGTTGCTCAATCGCCTGCTGCCGCAACCGGCGCTGGGCCGTTGTGCCGTGGTGATCAACGAACTGGGCGCGATCGGTCTCGATCATCTGTTCGTCAGCACCTCGCGCGACGAGACCATCGCGCTGCTGGAAAACGGCTGTCTGTGTTGCGGCGTGCGCGACGAACTGGCTGCGACCGTGGCCGATCTGCTGGAGCGCCGCACGCGCGGCGAGATTCCCGCCTTCGAGCGGATTCTGATCGAGACCACGGGCCTTGCGCGGCCCGGCCCGGTGATCTCGCTGCTGCTCGGCGACCCGGCGCTTGAAGGTCGTTTGCAGCTCGACGGCATCGTGACGACCGTGGATGCGAAACACGGCGCCGCGCAACTTGCCCGGCATGAAGAGTCGCGTCAGCAGGTGGCGGTCGCGGACCGGCTGTTGCTGACAAAGGCTGAGCTGGTCGATGCGCCCGCGCTAGCCGAACTCGAAGCGGCGCTTGAAGCGCTGAATCCGGGTGCGACGCGCATCCCGGTGCACAACGGCGAGATTGAAGCACAGCAACTGCTCGATATTCTGACGCCGCGTGCGTTGCGGCCCTGGTTGCGCGCCGAGCCTTCGCCACGCAAGTTGCTGATGCGTGGCGCAGCGGCGTCACGTGCGGCTCATCCGGACATCGACAGTTTCTGCCTGACCTACTCGCAGGCATTGCCCATGCAGCCGTTCGAAACCGCGTTGACGGTATTGCTCGGCTATCACGGCGAACACATCCTGCGGGTCAAGGGGATCGGCAATTTCATCGGCGAATCGCGGCCTGTTGTGTTCCATGGCGTGCAGCAGTTGCTGCATGAACCGATACGGCTTGAAGCATGGCCTGACGACGATCACACAACACGGCTCGTGTTCATCGTGCAAGGGCTCGCCAGGTCGGTGATCGAAGAAACGATCGCGCATTTTCTGCGCGAAGCGGGAGTGAACGAACCGGCGGAAGATGATGCGGCGCTTTCCGATGGACCGACTCTCGCCGCCATAGATCGCGCACCAGGTTATCACTTGGGATAAGGCGTACCGTCTTTATGCACAAACCGGCCGTCGGCGTTGGAACTCATCATGTCGACATCGGAACAGGTGGTGAGATCATTCGGGTTGCGCGACCCCACCTCCAGATAAACGACCATTGCAGAGGAGTGATTGATCAGGTGATGGCCATTGCCGGTGCCTTGCGGAAACGCCGCGCAATCGCCCGCGCGCAATAGTGTTTGGCCGCCGTCTTCCACAAGTGTCACTTCGCCCTCGAGTACATAGACGAACTCGTCCTCATGACTGTGCCAGTGGCGCTGGCTGGACCAGTTGCCCGGCGGCAAGGTCATCAGATTAAGGCCGAAATCGCGAAGTCCACCCGCCTCTCCGAGACGCCGCCGTGTTCGCGCGGTACAGGGCGCGTCGAACGGAGACGGATAGCCCGAACCGTTACGCACGGGCACAGCGGCGATGTCGATCTTGGGCATGCACGGCTCCCTGGTGAGATGTGCCCCCGGCGTCACGCTGAATGCGTATTCACGTTACGCGGCAGTCGGAGTCCCGATAATACCCGAGCCTATCCTCGCGCTTTCAGCGCCGACGGGACCATTCATCGGCGACGTCCCCCATGGTTTTGTGCGTCCCGTTGCGAATCCATGCCATGAAATCACGGTCGAATTTGAATTCGGGCCCACACTCGAGCGTCAGAAAACGACGTACATTCTGGGTATTTCTGTAGGTCTTGTCGACCAGTGTAGTCCGCGTTATATGCCCGGAATGCCAATCGAAGTTCATCTGGATTCTCCATTCGGTGTTGCTGCATGACTACGAGAAATCGTCATGACAGGTAGGCTTCCAGCAAGATTTCGTAGTAGAAGATAATCCGGCACAGGACGTCAATGCCTGTCAATGCGCGCCGGATAAACGGCAACAACTTTAGCGATTCCGTTCGATAGTTACAGGAGCTAGCCTTGGATATCGTATGTATCAACGGCCCTATCAATTCCGGAAAATCGACGGTCGGACGATGTCTATGCGAGTTGCTGCCAGAAGCGCAATTCGTTGAAGGCGACGACCATGACGCTCCCGAATACGCCGATCTCGATACCCGGATCAGCGTCTCTCTCGCTCGCATCGAGGCGTTGATCATCAACGCCAATACAGATCTTGTGGTCGCCTATCCGCTGCGCGCGGAAGATTATGCACGCATTGTCGCCGCTGCCGCCCGGCGCGGCGCCGGCGTGTTCGTCGCGACCCTGTCTCCGCCGTTGGCTGAAAGTTTGAGGAATCGCGGCACGCGAGCGCTGTCTCAAGCGGAATGCACGCGAATCGTGGAAATGTACGAGGAAGGTTATGCCGACCGACGCTTCACGAATTTCCTTCTTGATAACGCGACACTCACACCGATACAGACGGCCAGTGCGATCAAGGCGGCGCTCATGGCCTGGCGTGCCGGTGAAACGCGTTGAACTACTGAATCACCAGCGCTTCGCGCAAGGACTCCGAAGGGCGCTTGCCAAAGAGCTTGCGATAATCCGTCGCGAACTGGCTCAAATGCCAGAAGCCCCAATCGGCCGCCACGCTTTGCACCGTTCTTGGCGCCCCTCCCTGGGTCGACACCAGATCGCGCCGTACACCATTGAGCCAGATTGCTCGCAGATAGGACCCGGGTGTTGACGCTAAAACCGTTGGGAATCTCCGGCGCCGTGGAGCCCGAAAACGGTACGTCATAAGCCGCGTCAGGCTCTGAAGCAGCAGACGGGAAAGTCATAGGCTTGTCTATCCGATTCTGATGTCGCTTTTTTGTAGCGAAGCCAACAGTGGGTACACTACTCCGAGATATCGCACCCTCGCGCTCCCGGCCACTTGCCGTCGCGGTCAATCAGGCGGTCTTATGCAGAATGGCATTCATTTCGATCTGAAGGCGCTCGAAGTCTTCGTGCTTGTCGTCGAATCCGGCGGCATGACGGCGGCAGGTCAACGGCTCAGCATCACGCAATCCTCAGTCTCTCAAACGCTGTCGAACCTGGAACAGGCACTCAATCTCCAGCTGCTGGATCGCTCGCAACGGCCTCCGTTGCTGACACCCGCGGGCCGCCAGTTTTACAACCGCGCCTGCACGCTGCTGGATGACGCCCGGCACTTGAGTCAGGAATTCCACAAGCCTCCCGGCGAACCGCTCAAACACATTCGCATTGCACTGGTCGACTCCATGGCCACCAGCATCGGCGCTGAACTGTTGAGCGCGATACGGGAACGCACCACGAACTGGTCGATGGTGACCGGCCAGTCGCATCAGCATGCCGAAGCATTGCTGTCCAGGCGGGTGGACATCATCGTTTCCGACGATCTGGTGTTGAAAAACCCTTTGCTGTACCGCCAGCGCATCTTGCGTGAACCATTTGTGCTGGTTTTGCCCGGCGACTTCAAAGGACCCGTTCCCTCTCTGCGCAGCCTGCTCGTCAGAGATGATTTCATTCGCTACAGCAATTCCACCGTGATCGGCCGGAGCATTGAAACCCAGTTGGAAAAATGGGGCGTTCAACCGCCTCTGCGCCTGCAACTCGACAATTCGTTTGCGATCATGCAACTAGTGATGGCCAATGCCGGCTGGACCATCACGACGCCGTTGTGCCTGTTGCAATCCGGACTGACCCCGGACAACAAGTTTTCTCAGGCGTTTCGCCTGGTCCCGATTCCCGGCGAGGAGTTCTTTCGCGAACTCACCATGGTCGCCCGTCAGGACGATCTCGGCTTGCTGCCACAGCAACTCGCCGAAGACAGCGTGCGCTTGCTGAGGAATCGCTTCCTGCCCATCATCGAAGCGAATGCCCCCTGGTTGCTGCCGTCCATCGTGTTGGGCTGATTTCAAAGCAGTTTGACGCCGGGTCGCAATTTTTCGTAACGCAACTGGTGCAGATCGGCCACATTGATGCCGGGCGCCGCCACCACCAGAATTTCACTCGCCAACGCGGCAAAGTCGGCCCGGAAATGCACCGAGCTCTTGAGTACCAGGATGCGGTAGTCGGACGGGTTGGCGCCGACGTGCCGGAACATCGCCTGATCGGCAGCCTGCTGCTTGCGGCTCGATACGACGATCTCCACACCGAGTGGGCCGCCACACCGCACGCGGGCCATGGGCCCGATATCCATCTGGCAGCCGAGATAAAACGGTCCCGTGCCGGTGAAACGGCCAGTTCCGAGCCCAAGCACTTCGAATGGCACGTGCAGCGGGCCGGCCCCCATGCCGCTAACGCCACCCAGCGGTATATGAATAACGGCGCCGACGCCCGCGCGCGCTGCCGCTTCGACAAATTCCGCATCACACAGCACACCGGCGCATACGCGTTGCGCTTTTTGCCGTAGCAACTCGTGCAGGAGGTCGGTTGTGTCACCGCCGCCGCCACCGCCTGGATTGTCCTGCGTATCGGCCAGGATGACCCTGCCGCCGCCCGGCCGCAGCGCTCGCTCGAGCGCGTGCGCGACGGCATCGGCCGGTGCGTGAAGGCGTCCGCCGAAATCAGACTGTCGGGCCAGAACCGCTTGCGTCAAAGCGTCGACCGCTGCGTCGACCGCGATCGGATCAGCGCCGTAGGCAATCACGCTGGGGCCACTGTGATGAATATCGGCAAGCGGAAAACCCGGCACAAATTCGGCGGCAAAAACCTGTTCCGATGCGAGAGACTCACCAAGCGCCATCAAGCCGCGCATCGGCTCGGTCAAGGTGCTCTGCCACGGCATGGGAATCAGAAAGGGAAGCTGGCGATAGCCCTTGCACATCGTCGCGCCGGCGAGCAACTTATCCAGCAGCACCTGAGCGCGCCGCCCGGTCTGCATCATGTCGACATGCGGATAGCTGCGATACGCCAGCAGCCCACTCGCATGGTCGATCATGGCCGGCGTGATGTTGGCGTGAAAATCGAGCGCCGCCACGATCGGCATCGTGGCGCCGACTCTGTGCCGCAAGCGCCGGAGCAACTCTCCCTCGCCGTCCTCCAGATGCTCGCTCACCATCGCGCCGTGTAGATCGAGGAACAGCGCGTCGAGCGGACCGGCATCGCGAATCATCCGGTTGAGCATGAAAGCAATCGCTTCGAACGCGTCCTGCGTGACCGGACCGCTCGGGTTAGCCGACGCCCACAGCAACGGGACTAACTGGTGTGCTGGCCGCGCAGCCTGGATAAAACCGTCGATCGCCAGATTGACGCCCGAGACCGCACCGAAAATTTCCTCGCCAACCAGCAAGCCCGGCCACGCATCCGCTTCGACGAACGTAGCGAAACTCGCCCGGCTGGCGGCGAACGTATTGGTCTCATGCAGAAAACCAGCGATCCCGATTCTTGCCACAACATTCCCTCGATCACTCTGACTGACGCCCTGGCGTTACAGCAGGCCTTCTACCGCGGTCGTGAAAATGCGGTTGTACTCGGCGGCGTTGAACGGTATCGGATTGGTGCCGGCGGATCCATCGGCCACGGCCATTTCACCGATCTTCACCGCGTCGCGCGCATCGATGCCGATGTCCTGCAGCGTATGAGGAATACCCAGCGACTCGCGCATCGTCAGAACCCATTCGAGGAACGATGCGAACGACGGCTGCGCCAGTTCCAGATAGCGCGCCAGCAATTCGATCCGGTCCTTGATGGCCGATTCGTTCGCCTTGAGCACATACGGCATCAGAATCGCGTTGAGCATGCCGTGATGGGCGTCGTACAGCGCGCCCAACGGATGGGCCAAGGCATGCATTGCACCGAGACCACGCTGAAATGCCGTAGCGCCCATGCTCGATGCCACCAGCATTTGCAGGCGCGCGTCGAGATCGTGGCCGTCCTTGACGGCGCGCGGCAGAAACTGCTTGATCAGGCGAATCCCCTCGACTGCGATGCCGGTCGCCATTGGGTGATAAAACGGCGAACAATAGGCTTCAAGGTTATGCGACAGAGCGTCCATGCCGGTCGCCGCCGTCAGTTTTGCCGGCAAGCCCACCGTCAGCTCAGGATCGAGGATGACCACCGCGGGCAGCATCTTCGCGTGAAAGATGATCCGCTTCACGTGGGATTCGTCGTCGGTGATCACCGATGCGCGTCCGACTTCCGAACCGGTTCCCGCCGTGGTCGGCACAGCGACGACGGGCGCCATGCCGGCCACATTGACACGCAGATAGTTGTCGCCGACATCTTCGAAGTCCCACAACGGACGATCCTGCCCGACCATCAGCGCGACGGCTTTGGCCGCATCGAGAGCCGAGCCGCCACCGAAGGCGATCACGCCGTCATGGTCGCCGGCCTTGAATATCGCCACGCCGTCGTCGACATTCTTGCCGGTCGGGTTGCCCTTGATATCGTGAAACAGTCCGCACTCCAGGCCCGCGGACCTGCACTGATCCACAGCGCTGCCGATCAACGGCAACGCGGCCAGACCCGGGTCGGTAATCAATAGCGGCCGACGCATGCCCAGACTTTTGCACCATTGAGCCAATTCGCCAATGCGGCCTGCACCGACTTTGACGGCGGTCGGATAATTCCAGTTTGCGGTGGGGAGTGACATGCGAGTTCCTTCGAGAGTCCCGTTCAAAGACGGGTTTTCAGATGAAAAGACTTGGGTCGCGTCAGATGCTCGTAACCAATTGCCGACAGGGTCGCACCACGTCCGGTATTCTTCACGCCGGTCCAGGCCAGCGCGGGGTCGAGATAATCGCAGCGGTTCATGAAGAACGTGCCGGTTTCGACACGCCGGCCGATCGATAGCGCCGCGTCCTCGTCGCTTGTGAACACGCTGGCCGTCAGACCGTAGGGGCTGTCGTTCATGAGCTCGATTGCCTGTTCATCGCCGGACACGGGCATGATGCCGACCGTCGGCCCGAAGCATTCGTCGTTCATCAGCGTCATGCCGTGGTCGACATTCACGAAGATGCCCGGTGCAACATAAGGCGTGCCAACGCGCGACAGCGCAAACTGGCTTTCGTCGATCAGATTCTTCGCGCCCTTGGCGAGTGCATCGGCAATCACGGCGCGCACGCCGTCGGCTGCCGCGGTACGCACGACCGGCCCCAAGGTGGTTTGTGCATCGAGCGGATTGCCGAGTACGTACTGGTTGGTCAGCGCCACCGCACGTTCGACAAAGTCCTTGTACAGAGGCTGAGCCACATAAATCCGCTGGATACCGCAGCACGACTGGCCCGAGTTGAAAAATGCGCCGTCCACCAGCGTTTCCACGGCATGGTCGAGATTGGCGTCGCCTCGCACGTAGGCCGGATCATTACCACCCAACTCCAGTCCAACCCCGATAAAACGGCCTGCGGCGGCTTCCTCGACGATACGGCCTCCCCCCACCGAACCGGTAAAGCAGACAAAACCGATTTCCTTTGCCTGAATCAGTCGACGCACGCGCTCGTGATCCACATGCAGGTACTGAAACACGCCCTCAGGCAAGTCGGCCTGAACAAATGCCTGATGGATGAGTTCGGCGCATAGCGGCGTCTGATCGGAATGCTTGAGAATGACCGTATTACCTGCCAACAGCGCCGGCACGATGCTATTGACGGCGGTCAGCAACGGGTAATTCCACGGCGCGATGGTCAACACCACGCCGACCGGTTCACGCGAAATAAAGCGGGTAAAGCCGTCTTGCGGCGCCACTTGCACGGGCTTCAACGAGTCTTCAGCAATCGCCATCATATGGCGCGCGCGTGCCGCAAAACCGTCCACCTCGCCGCCGGTGTAGCGCAGCGGGCGCCCCATCTGGCGCGTAATCGCCTCGGCGATATTGGCCTTGTTTTCGACAAAGTGTTCGACGGCACGGCCAACCAACGCCACGCGCTCCGACAGCGGTTTTGCGGCCCATGCTTTCTGGGCGGTATGCGCACGGCGCAGCGTCTGCTCGATATGTGAATCGCTCGCATAAGGCCGGCGCACGAACTCGCTGCCGTCGATCGGGCTAATCGTAATCAGTTCTTGTTTCATCATGGTGGGCTTGGACTCTTGGACTCAGATAATTTCGAAATACCGGGCCAATTCCCAATCGGTCACATGCCGACGGAACTGCCGTTCTTCCCATTCACGCGTCGCCACAAAGTGCTCGACAAACGGTTCGCCAAACAGGGTCTTCGCTGCTTCGGAATCGCGGAGTCGCTGAGCGGCTTCCCACAAGGTGCATGGCAATTTCAGGTGGGCCGGAAACTCCTGCGTATAGGCGTTCCCCTGAACGATCGGGCCCGGTTCGAGGCCCTGTTCGATACCGTGCAAACCGGCGCCCAGGGCAGCCGCTAATGCAATGTAGGGATTCGCGTCGGCCGACCCGATGCGAACTTCCACGCGCTGGGACTTTGCGGAACCCGGGATCAGGCGCAAGGCCGTGGTTCGATTCTCGACGCCCCATGTTGCATCGAGCGGGGCCCAGTAGCCGGGCACCAGACGGGAATAGCTGTTGACGGTCTGCGCGAACATCGACATGAATTCGGGCAGGTAGCGTTGCACCCCTGCCATGAAACTGGCTTGCCTCGCGCTCATATTGTAGGGACGGCTGTCGTCGTAGAACACCGATTTTCCGGTACGCGCCTCACGCAGGGACACATGGATATGACCGCTTTGTCCCGGGTGGTCGTGCGACCATTTCGCCATGAAGGTCGCCATCAGATTGTTCTTCTGGGCCAGCGCCTTGGTGAAGGTTTTGAACAGCATGGCCTTGTCCGCCATCTCGGCCGCGCCATCGACCGCAAGCGCAGCCTCCAGCACACCCGGACCGGTTTCGGTATGCAGGCCTTCGATCGGCATGTCCATCTGCTCGCACATATCGAGCAACTGCCGGTAGAAATCCCCTTCGACCGTACTGCGCAGCACCGAATAACCGAAGTTGCCGGGTGTCCAGTTTTTCAGGTCGCGATAATTCTTCTCGCGCACCGAATGCGGCGTTTCGTCGAACATGAAGAACTCATATTCAAGCGCGGCCAGGGCCTCGAATCCCATCTCGTCGGCGCGCTTCAGTACGCGTTGCAACAAACCACGCGGACAAATTGCTGCGGCATCCTCAACGAACTCGGCAAGGAAGAACAGCATGTCCTCGCCGTCGCTCTGCTCAAGCGGCAAACGGCGGCAGCTCTCCGGCACGATGCGCACCATGGCATCCGGGTAGGCGGTATGCCAGCCGGTGTACTTCGTATTGTCGTACATCTGGTCGTTAGAATCCCAACCCAATACGACGTTGCAGAAAGCGAACCCGGCGCGCAATGCACCAAGGAATTTATCCTTGCGTAAATATTTTCCGCGCAGAATGCCGTCGACATCGGACACACCGACTTTGATATGCGTCAGGCGGCTTGCCTCTACCAGGGCAATTGCGTCCTCTACCGTTTTGATCGCCCGTTCGGGCTTCGCATGCGCATCCATATTCAGTGTCTCCGCGTTACCGGTTTTCTACAGTTGGGCCATCTTAGAAACGAGAAAAATCGAGATCAACAACAATCGGATTTCATTATGTTGAGGATCGGCTGAGGTAATACTCGTCGTCCTGAGCCTGGCGGCCATGCCGATACGGCGGTTGGCCACCGTGCCTGCGACGGGTCAGCCAGACTTCGGCTCCAGCCTGCCGCTTCTCAACTACGACGAGCCGGTCCAACGCGTTATGAATAAACGCCATGCTTTGAAACCGATCGTCTATTTTTGTCGCCCTGTACTTAATGTCACGCTATCGGGCGAGGTAATCGAACCTAACGGTGCTCCGCATCCGGCTTCTTCACGAACGTCGCAATCGCTTCGACAACATGGTCGGCCAGCGGGAGATCTGGGTCCGAGTAAGTGGCAAGATTCCCTGCCCGGTCCCGCGTTCGCACCGCTTTGAGAACGTGATTGGCATTGGCGACAAGCACGAGTTTGGCTTGCGGATTCGCATGCTTTAGCAATTGCGCATCCTGCTGACTGACCTGAAGGTCTTGCAACCCCTGCACGATGAGCACCGGCTTTTTGTAACCTGCCAGAAGAGTAGTTGGGGAAGCCGCCAATTCGCTCATGAGAAAGCGCTGCACTTGCGGTCTGAACAATGGCATCAGGCCAGGATCGATCTTTGTCGCGTCCACCGGCTGCCCCGCTTCGAGATCGTTGAGCACCGACATTGCGTTATTCAGCAGAGGGCTGTTTGCGAGGTTTGATTGCAATTGCTCCCTCAGTACCTGTCCGAGTGGACGTCCGGCCGTGGAGACCAGGATCAGACCGCAAATATCGGCCGTATGCTGCGCGGCAACCAGCGATACCAATCCGCCCTCGCTGTGCCCCAACACCCATACGCAGGGGGTGCCCGTCCGCTGCCTGATGGCCGTCACCCACGAGTGCACGTCGGTCGCGTAGTCGTCGAGTGTGACGTTATCTGCGTCGGGTATTGCCGACGCGCTGCCGAACATGCCTCGCTTGTCGATTCGAACCGATGCGATACCACGACTGAGCAGCCCCTCAGCAATCAGCCTGTATGTCGATGCATGAGTATATGGGCCATTGCCATCCCGGTCCGTTGGGCCCGAACCCGGTACGATCAGGACCACCGGGACGTCATGAGCGGCAGGCGATAGCAGCGTGCCTCGCAACGGTCCTGCAGGACCCGGCGCGTCAATGTCCGCCCGTACCACGTGGAGCGGGATTCCAGATTGCATGGCTGCAGCCATTGCAATAGTCGCGAGAATACTCATTCACGTCGCTTCCAGTATGCGAGCAAGGCCGTCAACAAGGTACAAGCCAACCGTTCGGCTTGTGCTTGCCGTTCGCAAGATCGTGGCTCGCCGCTACATCTTTCGCCCGTTCAAAGGGGAGGACGATCCAACTTAACCCATCGTTGCACGGACGCTCTTTCCCATTGACGCTTAGCGTAATCAACTAACCTGGCAGGCACCGCATCGCCATTCATGATGAGGCGATTCAGCATTAACGCCAGATCGGTATCCGCGATGCTCCACGCCCCGAAGAGATTCTCCGCACCTCGGGGAAGCAAGATTTCAGCCGCATAAAACAGCTTCCGTGCCGCAGCCTCGGCTGCAGGAGTAAGCGCTGCACCCTGTGCCCCATAGAACACAACCTCCGTCGAACGCTCCTGCCGGATGGGCATCAGGTCACTGCGAAGCCACGCTTGCACCTGGCGTGCCCTGGCCCGAAGAAATTTATCTTGTGGATAGACGGGTGTTTCCGGAAATGCATCGTCGAGGTATTCAGTGATTGCCGACGACTCCGACAAGCTAAAGTCGCCATGCACCAACGTGGGAACGCGCTGCGTCAGGGATTGGGCTGCATAACCCGCCTCATGATTGGCATCAGTGCCGAGATCTACTGTAAATAGATCAAACGGCAATCGCTTTTCGGCAAGCGCAACGAAAACCGACATGGCGTAGGGACTTGCAAACTGAGTATCGGTATATAGGCAAAGACGATTTTCCTGCAAGACGCTCTCCTGCGTGTTCAGGTTCGTACGGAGCCTTGATGATATACGCTGAATGACGACTTTCGGCTGCCAGGGTTCAAGGACCGCTCCTCGCCGGGGTTCCGTGTTGTTGCTGCGAGCAGCAGACCTTAAAGATCCAGGCTACTCATCCGAGAGAATTTCGTGCGTGACGTTGTCAACCACGACGGGGCTTTCAAAGTACGTGACCGAAGGATCGGCACCATATTTCTCCCGCGCCAAAGTCCTCCAATTCTCGGTGTACATGGCCTCAGCTTCAGCACGGGAGTTCCAGAGGTAGATTCCGCCACCAGCGCTCCCGTCTTCCGACAAGATATAGCACTTACGGAGCAGACCGGTTACGCCCCGATACTTCGGCGCAGTGCTCAGAAAAAGGCTTCGTGCCTCTTCCCGTGTAATCGGCTTTGGCAACTGAAACGATGTGATGACGGTGATCATTGAAACGCTCCCTTCGTTGTGAAGACGTTAGAGATCCTGCCCTGTGCGCGACACGCGTCCATTCGGTCGTCGCGGATAGATTCCGCACTCCTCCAATCGACGCTATGCACCCCTTCCTTGACACTATCGTCAATCTTGACAATAGTGTCAAGAATAGACATAAGGAGCAAATCGAATGGTAGGCGCACGCCAGTTTGACGAGGAAGAGGTGATCGCCATCGCATTGGATGTGTTCTGGCGGAAAGGTCTCCACGACGCGACCATGCAGGACCTTGCCACGG
Organism: Paraburkholderia agricolaris; assembly: GCF_009455635.1. Lineage (NCBI taxonomy): Bacteria > Pseudomonadati > Pseudomonadota > Betaproteobacteria > Burkholderiales > Burkholderiaceae > Paraburkholderia > Paraburkholderia agricolaris. The sequence continues at coordinate 281,000 of NZ_QPER01000002.1, read as the reverse complement.
CGACAGGCGTTCAGCGCGGCAGTCTTTACAACGCCTACGGCAACAAGGAAGCAATTTTTCTGCGAGCCTTCGACCAGTACGCCGGGCAATTCCTGGAAACGGCCGGCAACGCGTTGGCACAAGGCGACACAGCGGCCAGGCTGCAGAATTTATTCGACGTAATCATTGCAAATATGACGCGCGGATCGCCGGCGCGGGGTTGCCTGTCAACACGCACCGCGCTCGACGCGACTATTTCGAGTAAAGCGGTGCGCCAGCGCGTGCAAAGTATGCTTAGCCGACTTGAGCAGCTGATAGGCGAAGCAATCCGTTGCGCCCCCAGCAGATTGACAGTGATCGATGCAAATCGACTTGCTCGTGTGGTTGTAACCTTCACGAGAGGACTCGCTGTGATGGAACGCGCTGGATATAACCGTGAGCAGCTTAAAGAATCTGCGGCGACCTTTGTCGATGCCCTGGTTCGCGGTGCGTGAAGCGAGGTCTGCTTATCGGTCGCAAGCTGGCAGCTTGCGACCTGAAACGCCCAACCTCCACTAACGTCTTCAACTCACGGATGAAGATCGCCTACCGATTTACCGTAGTGTCGTTGAGATCAAGCTTACCGAGCACTGCAGGCAAGGCCTTTTCCAGTATCGTCATGATCGCACGCACCCTGGAAGGAATGGGGCGCGCAAGCAACGCATTCAGGTCGAAGCCCGGCACGGTGTACTGAGGCAGCAGCCGAATCAAATCACCGCGTTCCATGGCCTGGGCACACATGGGCTCCTGGAGCACGCCAATGCCCCCACCCGCAATGAGCAACTCATACACCGGCCGCCAATGGCTCAGGCTGATTGTGGCCGTGACCGGTGCCGCTACCAACGACTCGCGTTCATCAAGCAGCCTTAGCATGCCGTCGCCGAACAGATTCATCACGCGGATAAACGAATGCGCGACCAGATCGTTCGGGTGATCCGGCACACCGTACCGTTCCAGATAGCTGGGCGCGGCAACCAGCACGCGCCGAACATGACCTAGCGGACGGGCGATAAAGTTGCCTGCACTCAACTCTCCCAGGCGCAACGAGATATCAACCCCCTCAGTAATGGGATCGACGATATGGTCGTTCAATATCAGATCAATATTGAGCTGCGGATGCTGCTCACGGATACCCAGCAGGATACGCGGCAGAACGACTTCGCCGAGACCCTGAGGCGCAGCAATACGTAACAGGCCTCGCAGGGTGCGATCGTCTTGCGAGACGGCGGCGCAGGCATCATCCGCCGCGTCGATTACCTGCTTGCTGCGTTCATAAAAGAGATTGCCCTCGTCCGTACACGATACGACGCGCGTACTACGGCGCAGCAGTTTTACCCCGAGATGTTGCTCAAGCCGCTCAATACGCTCGCTGACCGCAGGCTGGCCTATTCCGAGGTCGCGCGCGGCCCTCGACATGTTGCCGCGCTCAACCACCCGCACATAGATTCGCATCGCCGCCAAGAGATCCATGCGCCGTATCGTATCAGTTTCGCCAATAGATGTTATCGGCGCAAGCCGCCTACCGCGAGGCCATTGCAGGACGCTACTGTAACGAGCACTACGTCTTCGCCTGCAAAGCACCCATGTCCAAACTCAACCTCAAACTTCTCGGCCCTTGCCTGCTCGCTATCGCTATCGACGCAATGGGATTCGGTCTGGTTTATCCAATGATGTCAGCGATATTCAACGATCCGCAGGCCGGGATTCTGGCTGCCAATACCAGTCCTCAGCTCCGTACCTTCTACCTCGGACTTGGCTACGGCATCTATCCGTTCTGCATGTTCTTTGGTTCATCGCTGATGGGCGAGCTTTCGGATGGATACGGTCGCCGGAAAATTCTGCTTTTGTGCGCTTCAGGCCTGTCCGTAAGTTATTTCCTGATGGCGTTCGGCGCGCTTTGGCCGAGCCTGTGGCTATTGTTGATCGGACGTGGCTTGAGTGGCCTGATGGCCGGCTGTCAGGGCATCGCACAGGCCGCGATCACGGACATGAGTACACCCGAAAACAAGGCTTACAACATGAGCATCATGTCGCTTGCGTTCAGCGCCGGCGTGATTGTCGGCCCTGTAATCGGCGGCGTTACGTCGGACCGGACGATTGCGCCAGCCTTCAACTACGGCACACCGTTTCTACTCGTGGGCAGCCTATCGGCAATCTGCGCAATCTGGACTGCGTATTCCTACCGGAACACAATTCCGGCATCGGGAAATTCCCGCGTCGACCTTATGCTACCGCTGCGCATCATCTATCAGGCCGCAACGCACAAGGAAGTCGCCTTCCTGTCAGTCGTCTTCTTTCTGATGCAGGTCGGTTATGGGCTTTATCTGCAAACGATCATGCTTCTGCTGGAGACGAGACTCCACTATACGAGCGCGCAACTTGGACTATTCAGCGGCTTGATCGGTCTCTGCTTTGCCTTCGGCCTGCTGTTCGTCGTGCGGTTCATGCTCCGCATCTGGAGTGTGATGGACATTGCGAAGACTGGGCTACTGGTTGCCGGCGTGTGCCAGATACTCTCCGCGCTGTTTCCGCACGAAATTGCGTTGTGGTGTCTCGCGATGCTGGTCGGCTGTTTCGACATGGTTGCCTACACCACGATGTACACCGCCTTTTCCGATGCGGTGAGTGAAGAGCGCCAGGGGTGGGCGCTCGGCGTTGCCGGATCAGTGATGGCAGTCGCATGGGTCGTTACGGGCTTCCTGACCAATCTGCTTCCGACGCTTGGAGAAATCGGCTTGCTTCTTGTTGGCGGCTTCAGCTTTTTGATCAGCTTCATGTTGATGCACGCATATGGCCGGTCCCGCGTCACAGCTCAGGCGTGTACCGGTTCGTAAGTTCGCACTGCTGCATCGCGGCTGCAATCTCGCCTTGCAGCAAAACAAAATGCTTCTCCGGCGATGCTTTGCATAAAGTCCGCCGGGCAGTGATTGAGTAGACTCCTCGAAATCCGCTGAATAGCGATCCCGATGCCGTCAATGGTCCGCATTGCTCCCTAACAGAATGGGAGCATCCCGCGCGCTTGTTTCTGGTCGGCTCACCGGCGTGACGACATGAAGTATTATTTCCACGGCAGCGAAGCGTCGTTTTGACCATAGATGCTTCGCTACGCTCAGCGCTCTCTGGTTGAGAATATGAATCGCGTGTCGAAGAAAGGAGACGGTTAAATGGAGGCAGCGTTGCCAACGGCAATCACGCCGGCGCACACCGCGCTTATCGTCATGCATTATCAGACCGACATTCTCGGGCTCTTTCCATCGGTCGCACCCGCGTTGCTCGCCAATACGCGCAAACTATGCGACGCCGCGCGGGCCAAAGGTGTCAGCGTCTATTTCGCCAACCTCCGGTTCAGCCCGGGCTATCCGGAAGTCAGCCCATTGAACAAGAATGGGCAGGGAATCAGGCAACTCGGCCTCTTCGTCGACGACCTGATCTCGCCGGAGTTGGGTCGGCAGGCCCATGAACCGGTCATCATCGCGCATCGCGCCAGTGTGTTCTTCGGCACCGACCTGCAGGTACGGCTTTCCGCACAAGGTATCGATTCGTTGATCATGGTTGGGATTGCGTCGACCGGCGTCATGCTGTCGTCGGTGGCTTATGCGAGCGACGCAGACTTCCGCCTGTACACGGTCAAGGATTGCTGCTACGACCCGGATCAGGTGGTGCATGAACATCTGTTTTCCACCGCATTCGATTCGCGCACCACGGTGCTGTCGCTCGCGGATGCTTTGCAGTTGCTCGCCTAGACGCTCGACGTCTGCTCCGGAGCAAACCTGGGCTCGTTGAGTGACCTAGGGTTCGCTGGTTCAGCAGACCGCTTCTGACCGTTTGCCGCTGTTGTTTTGTGTCGCTTGAATGGAGTGAGACGTAATATGAAGAACCAACCGCGAAAGTGGCTGAGGCTTTCTCCGTTGCTTATATTGCTCGCTGGCTGCGCGGCGGGTGGCGTGCCGCAAAGCACGGCGCATTTGAGTACATTGCAATGCCACGACCTGGCCGCACTCAGGAACAATGCGCCTCCGACCCCGGAGCGAAATCGCAGCGAACTGGCGGCTTTAAGGCAAGCGGGCTATGACCCGTCAAGATGGTACGACCCATACTATCCGGGGGATCTGCAGGCGGCACAGCGCCAGGTCGACCGCTGGTTCCAGGCGGAATGCCAGCAGGTGCCACCGGCTTGACGTTAAGCTCGCCGGATCACGAACACAAACCGGACGCCTGGTCACGCCGAACGCCGGCAGACATCAGCAGCGATCAGTCTAGATGCTTAACCATGAAGACCCGTTTCAAGCCTTTCTCCTCGGCCCGATGCGTCTCGGTATAGCCGATGCGAGAGTACAGCGCGATATTTTCCGTCATGGTCTCGTGGGTGTAGAGCCGGATGACACGGTAACCTGCCGCTCTCGCTGAGCGCTCGGCAAACTCCAGCAGGCGGCGCCCTATTCCTGTCCCCTTGGCGGAAGGTGCCACGGCTACGTTGTCCAGCAGCATCGCATCCTGTTCCGGAATGAGCACAACAATGCCTTGTATCGTGCCCTCCTGATCGACAACATAGACGCTGCCCTTGTCGATCAGGAATTCATAGTCATCCAGCATCGGTCCCGGCGGCCGTCCAATACGACGGATATAAGGCGAGTAGGCATCTCGAACGATTTCCTCGATAGCTTGACAGTCGGCCAGAATGGCAGGGCGGGGATCGGGATGCATAGGGTGTCTCGCATGTATTCGGCTGAAGGCATGGCCGCGAATATAGTAGCGCTAAACTGCCGCCATCGCGGCCAATCGGCGCTCGCATCCTGGGTGGGGCATAATTTCTACGGACAACTAGCCATAGGAGTTCGGCAATGGTAAATGCAGTGAACCCGACTAATGTCTGGTCGCCGTTCGGCGCATTCTCAATGGCCGTCATCCAGGGCGATGGCCAGATCGTCCACCTGAAGGGGCAGGTGTCACTCGATCGCCACGGGCAAGTCGTCGGGCAAAACGACATGCGGGCGCAGGTGCGCAAGGTTCTGGAGAATATTCGTGACGTTCTGGCGTCGATGGGCGGGCAAATGGCGGATGTGATTTCGCTGGTTCACTATGCAACGGACATCGAGGCATTCATGACCACAGGAGACATCCGGCAAGAGTTTTTTGCCGCGCCCTATCCAGTCACAACGACCGTCCAGATCGAACGTCTATACCGGCATGAACTGATGATCGAGATCGCGGCAATCGCTGAAATTCCTCGCTCGCGGTTTCGTCACCCCGAGCAGGACCGACCAGGCGCTACGTGAGCAGCCGCTTTGAGCGGTCGCTACTAGCCGAGGCCCAACTCAGGACGATCCTGGCCAACCCCGCGGGGCTTCGCACCTGACGGTAGTCGCATCGGTCTTCTCGACCGTCAGATTAACCGAGCGTGCACCGTGCGGCCGCGTGCGATGGCGCATACCTGCAGGCACAGTAAGCAACTGGCCGGACAACAGGCCGACCGACCCATCGTCGAAGTCGATAGTGAGCACGCCTTCGATAACCAGAAATGTTTCGTCCGAATCGGGATGCAGGTGCCAGAAATATGGGCCGTCCATGACGCTCAAATGAACGTCGTGGTCGTTCACGCTCGTCAGAATCTGATTTGAATAGCCTTGGAGCGTGCCACCCGCGACCGCACCAACATCGACCGGTTGGATCATGCCGTCTCCCTGAAGTCAGGTTGGACCAACGCTACACAGCGCGAGCGCGCCCTACCCCAAGCATAGTCCCGTGTTAAAGCGTTCACCAAGCCAGAAATTCTCGCGAGTATGTGAGCCAAATTAACCGGTCGTTTCGCATAGTGCGCCTCAACAGACGCCCCCTTAGCCAGCAATCGAACGAATGACCCGCGCCGGATTGCCCCCAACAAGCGTATTCGGGGGAACGTCTTTGGTGACGACCGACCCGGCCGCGACGACCGAATTCTCGCCGACCGTTACGCCACCGATAATGGTCGCACCCGCCGCGATCCACACACCTTTCCCGATCACAATGGGCGCTCCGATGGTGACGGAGCGCCGCTGCGAGGGTTCAAGGGGATGACCCGTCGTGATGATGCTTACGTTCGGCCCGATCATCACATCGTCTGCAATGTCGAGGCCGCCAAGGTCATAGAAAGTGCAGTTCTGATTGATGAAGACATTCCGGCCGACGCGGATTTCGTCTCCGCCGGCCGTATAAAACGGCGGGATCAGCAAAAAGCTCTCGTCGACCTTTTTACCAATCAGTTCACTGAACAAGGCCCGGACTTCGTCCGCCTCGTTGAACGTCAAACGGTTAAGTCTGGCGGTGAGCGCCGTTGCCCGTTTGACGTTTGCCACCATGGCCGCCGATTCCGGCGTCCTGCCGTAAATTATCCTGGTGCGATCGTCTTTCTGCATTCGTTAGTTTCCTTGGGTTGCAGCCGTATCATCGGCCACGACAATGACACAATATCGCTGCACGAAAACGCCTGGAGGAAACATCCATGACCGCCCCGGTTCATCCCGCGTCCGACTTTCGCCGGCAGCGTACCGTCGGCATTGCCGGCATCGCGATCGCCTCGCTGTTTGCCTCTGGGCTCTGGCTCGCTGTCGATCATTTTATGTCGCCGCTGCCGGGCATGGAGACCCTCGGCGCGCGGATGCTGCTGACGCTGAAATGCTGCTGTGCCGCAGTGTTGTTCTGTCTGGTGACAGGTGTTGAAGCCGTGGCGCACGAACGATTGACCTCGCCCGCGTTCGATCCGCTGGTGGGCTTCGAGACACGCAGGTTACGCATCAATCAACGGTACCTGCAGAACACCGTGGAGCAGATCATCGTGTTTGCGGCGGCGCTGTTCGGCCTGGCCGCCTACTGCCCCGACGGCTCATCCATGCGCGCGGTCGTGGCAACGACCGTGCTGTGGATCGTCTCGCGCGGCGCGTTCTGGATCGGCTATCACCACAGCGCTGCGCTGCGCGGGCTTGGGGCTCCGGGCATGGCGATCAGCATGATCGTGCTGCTTTATGTGACGAGCCGGTTTGGGTATGAGATCGCGGGGACGGCAGGGGCGATTGCGCCACTCGTTGTATTTTTCGCGATCGAGGCGGTGTTGTTCTGGGGCACTCGACCGCTGAAAGAAAGTTGATTCAATAGAGTCCGTCAACCGGATCGAAATCGCCGGCGTGAGTCGATCAGATTGCCATGCCGTCCGTTTCCGCGAATGGGGATCGCAAGACAATCGCGTCGTCACGCTCCGGGCCCGTGGTGACCACTGACACCGGAATGCCAACCTCCTGCTGAATCGCTTCAATCAGCGCCGCGGCCTGACGCGGCAGATCGCCATAAGAGCGGATACCCCGGGTCGAACCGTCCCAACCATCAAAACGCTTGAGAACCGGCTGCAGGCGTTGCTGCCCGGCGTTGGTGAACGGCATGTAGTCGATGCGCTTCCCGTCGAGCTCGTAGCCTACGCACACGTAGATCGAATCGAAGCCATCGAGCACATCGAGCTTGGTCAGCGCCAGCAGGTTGATGCCGGCGACCTTGCAGCTCTGCCGCAGTTGCACTGTGTCCAGCCAACCGCAGCGACGCGGGCGGCCGGTGTTGACGCCATACTCGCCGCCGCGCTGCCGGAGCACCTCGCCGAGTGTTCCGTCGACTTCAGACGTGAACGGGCCTTCGCCAACACGCGTTGCATAGACCTTGCTAACGCCAAGTACCTGCCCAAGGTGAGAAGGGGCGATACCGGTGCCACTGGCCGCGCCAGCGGCGACAGTGCTCGACGACGTCACATACGGATAGCTGCCCCAATCCACGTCGAGCATCACGGCTTGCGAGCCCTCGAACAGCGTGCGCTTGCCCGAGGCATGCGCGTTGTCGAGTTGCTCCCAGACGCGTCCCATGAAGGGCAAGATTCTTGGCGCCATGGCAAGCAGATCGCTCAACATTGGATCCCGCTGGAAAGGCTCCAGACCGAGGCCGCGGAACCACGCGTTATGGTGCTCAAGCAATGCATCGAGCTTTTCGGCGAACAGTTCGGGTTCTGCAAGATCGCAAACGCGCAAGCCTCGGCGCCCAACCTTGTCTTCGTATGCCGGACCGATACCGCGTAGCGTGGTGCCGATCGGCTTGGCGCGCAAGCGTTCCTGAGCGGCGTCGATCGCACGATGAAGCGGCAGCACAAGCGTGGCCGTTTCAGCGATCTGCAACACCTCGGGCGTTACGCGAATGCCCAGCGCGGCCATGCGGTCGATCTCCGCGAGCAGCGCCTCCGGGTCAAGGGCAACACCGTTGCCGATCAGACCCGGCTTGCCGCGCACGATACCGCTGGGAAGCAGCGCCAGTTTGTACGTCTGACCGTCGACCACAAGCGTATGGCCGGCGTTGTGGCCGCCGTTGTAGCGGGCAACGATGTCCGCCTTCTCGGCAAGCCAATCCACAATCCGGCCTTTCCCCTCATCGCCCCACTGCGCGCCAACCACAACAACATTCGACATTCGGTAGTCTTCCTGGTGACTTAATTGAACAGATCGAGAACCCGATCTGCTGCCAACCAGGTGAATATAGGGGACTATAGTGCTCACGAAAATGCATATAAACTCATCACGCTTGTCAGGAAAAATCACATAGAGATTGGCCATGCCACGTCGCCTGCCACCGTTAAACGCACTGCGCGTGTTCGAAGCCGCCGCCAGGTTCGAGAGCTTTTCAGCCGCCGCCGACGAGCTGTGCGTCACGCACGGGGCCGTTAGCCGGCAAGTGGGGCAACTGGAAGCCTGGCTCGGACACAACCTGTTTGAACGCCGCGGCCGAAGGGTCGTACTGACCGCACCGGGACGCACTTATCTGTCAGAGATATCGGCGGCGCTCGACCGCATCGCGCTGGCCACCAATGAACAGCTCCGGGTCACGCGGCAGCAGATCATCAGGGTCAATGCGCCGACTACTTTCGCGTTGCGATGGCTATTGCCGCAGCTTTCCAACTTCCAGTTGATCAATCCGTCGGTGGAAGTCCGGCTGACTACTTCGGCTGAACCGATCGAAAGGCTACGCGACGAATGCGATGTGGCGATTCGCGGCGGCGAGCAGAAACCGGCAGGGTACGTAGTTAGCGAATTTCTGTCGGAAGTCCGCTTGCCGGTGTGCTCGCCCAAGGTGTTGGAGTCTCATCCGATACGTCATGTCTCAGACCTGGCGCATCACACCCTGCTGCACACGGCAACCTATCCCGGCCTTTGGGCCGAATGGCTTGCGGCGTGCGGCAACCCTCAGCTTGCCGCACGTCATTCGCAGCAACTGGATCACTTTTATTTGACCCTGCAGGCCGCCATTGACGGCTTAGGTATTGCGATGGGCCCGACCGCGCTTGTAGCGCTCGATGTCGAGGAGGGCCGTCTCGTGTTTCCGTTCGACGGGCCGGCCTTGCCTGCATGGCGCTACTGCAGCTACGTCCACAATGCACGCCTTGAGGACCCCGCCATCAATACCTTTCTGACATGGCTGCGCGAACTGGGGCAGCGTTTCTCACGCAATGCGTAGTTGTCGCCAAACAGATCCAGTGTCGAAATCTGCTGGCCTTCTCTTCGGATCCAGGCGTGCGGGAAGCGCGCCCTGGTCTGCGCCGCCGGGTGGCCATCGGCGGTCGCGAATAAACCGCCACGGCGGCCGCATGACGTGCGGCACACAACCCTCGGTCCGATGTTGGATATTATTTATACCCGGATAATATTGACAATAATTTTACCCGGATATAAATTGTCGCTTTCGACTTCGGACCGATTGCGATGACAGCCCTTGACCTGAATGCCGGCGCAATTGCGCCGGTCGCACATGAAATTGATCTCGTCGAACTCAGCGTGACGGGTACCGTGCCGGACGATCTCGACGGCGTGCTCGTGCGCAACGGCCCCAATCCGGTGTCGGGACATTTCGAGGGTAGCGGCGTGCTTTCATGGTGGCCAGAGGCCGCGATGCTTCACGGAATCACCTTCGAGCGCGGCCGCGCGACCGGCTATCGCAACCGCTGGCTGCGCACGCAACGATGGGCACGCGCGCACGTGCCGGAGAGTGCGACGTCATGGCCGGATACCAATCCGAACGTCAACGTGATCCGGCATGCAAACGAAATACTCGCGCTGGCCGAAGGTGGAGCGCCACTTGCAATCACGCCAACGCTCGATACGCTCGGACCGGCGCGCCGGCATCCGGGCATTACAGGCGGCATGACCGCCCACCCAAAAATCGATCCGCGCACCGGCGAGCTTGTGCTGTTCCGCGCCGACTGGAATGCGCCATTCCTGCGCTATGGCGTGGCCGATGCAACGGGCAAGCCGATCGTCGATGTCGAGATTGCGCTGCAGTCTCCGTCGATGATGCACGACCTGGCGATTACCGCCACGCACAGCATCCTGTTCGATCTGAACGTTGCCTACGACTTCTCGATGCTTGCGCGCGGACACCGGATGCCGTTGCGCTGGCATGACGAACGCGACGCGCGGCTCGGCGTGATCCCGCGCCACGGCGGCCAGATGCGCTGGTTCACGATTGCGCCGTGCTTCATTCAACATGTCGTCAACGCGTACGACATGGATGAGACGACGATCGTCCTCGATGTCGTCCGGTATCCGTGGTTTCTGCGGCTCACCCCGGACGGAACCGCGTTCGAAGAAAATCCGCTCGGGATGCTGTGGCGATACCGGATTGATCTGAGCTCGGGGGTGGTGCACGAAGGGCAAGCCGGTGACAGCGGTATCGAGCTGCCGCGGATCAACGAGCAGTCGACCGGTCAGCCATATCGGTACCTGTACGCGGCCGCGCAGCCGACGCCTTTCGAGATCCGTGGAATCGTGCGGCATGACTGGCACAGCGGCAAGCTCGAACGATATGAGCCGCCATCAGGGGATCAGAACAGCGAACCGGTTTTTGTGCCGCGGCGTGAGGCGACGCAGGAAGACGATGGCTGGTTGCTGTGTTGCGTGTATCGGCATGCGACGGATACCAGCGATGTAGTCGTACTCGATGCGTGTGACGTCGCCGCAGGACCGGTCGCAACGGTACATCTGCCGACGCGGATTCCAGCCGGGTTTCATGGTGTGTGGCTGGCGAGGGAAGATTGAGATGTCGCGTGGGCGTGCAATGAGGCCACTGTCCCAGCATCGGCGAAGCGAAGCTGGACAGCGGCAAATGGCAACGCCTACGCCAATCGCAGACTCCACAACACATCCAGCACGTGTTGCGTGGACCGCTCAACGTGTCCTGCACGATGCGCAATGCCGAGCCGACGCCACAACGCCGGGCGCAGCGGACGCATGACAATGCGCTTGTCGGGCAATGGCGTCGTAGCCTCGTGTGGCAACAGCGCTGCGCCGTAACCTGCCGCTACCAGACTCTTGATCGCGTCGTTGTAGTTGAGCTGAATGCGCGGCGCAGGATGGTGCCCGCCGGTCGCGAACCACTCCGTTGTCAGACGCGAGAGGCGCGTGGTCGCGTCATTGAGAATGAGAGGCTGGGCGGCGAGCCATTCAGGCGTGACGCGGGCGGGACAGCGCCAATGCGCCGGCACAAAGGCCATTACCGGGTCGCGGCGCCAAGGCTTTATTACGAGTCCGGCCACCGGGGGCTGAGGCAGCGCGACCAGCCCAACATCCAGCGTTCCGTCCGCCAGTCGGGACAGCGTTTCATGCGACGTGAGTACCGCAATCTGAATGTCGATAGCGGGATGGTGCTGGCGCAGCACCTCAAGCGCTTGTGGCAACAGATGCGCGATCACACCGGTCGACGCACCGAGCCGCGCGCGCCCTTCGAGCCCCTCCACCTGCCGTTGAATATCGTCTAACGCCTGCTCCGCATCCGCCAGCAGCCGACGCGCGCGCTCGACCAGCACCTCTCCTATCGCCGACGGCTTTACATGTCCGCGCTTGCGTGACAGGAGTGGAGCCCCAATGCGGTCTTCGAGTTCAGCGATGTGGAGGCTGACGGTTGGCGGCGCCAGATGCAATGCACGCGCCGCATCGGCAAATGAGCCATGGTCGGTAATGGCGACCAGGGTTCGCAAGCGGTCCAGACTGATCTCTCGCATGTCGGCGTCCAGATTCAGAAAAACTGAATGTCCACGTTGTGAAATTCAACTTTCTCTATTCTAACCGTGCATGGAACATAGGGGCTCGCGCTACTTACTACAACCTAGTCACCGAAGGATTTCACGCATGAGCTCACCCGTTGTTTTCATCGACGGCGACCAAGGCACCACCGGGTTGCAAATCCACGAACGGCTGCGCAACCGGACCGATCTGAAACTGGTCACGCTTCCCGCCGCGGAACGCAAAGATCCGCGGCGTCGCGCAGAGGCCATCAACGCCTGCGACATCGCCATCCTCTGCTTGCCTGACGCCGCCGCGCGCGAGGCGGTGGACGCCATCGTTAATCCTGCCGTGAGAGTCATCGACGCAAGTTCCGCCCACCGCACGCAGCCGGGCTGGACATACGGCTTTCCGGAAATGGCGGCGGGACAGGCTGAGCGCATTGCGAACGCACGCCGGGTTACCAATCCCGGTTGCTATCCGACCGGTGCAATTGGCTTGCTGCGTCCGCTGTTGCAGGCCGGGCTCATTCCTGACAACTACCCTGTCAGCATTCATGCGGTGTCCGGCTACTCCGGACGTGGGCGTGCCGGCGTGGAAGAGCATGAGGGGCACGGTGCCGGCAACGCGTCTTCCTACCTGGTATATGGCCTGGAACTCGCGCATAAGCACACCCCGGAGATCCAGCAGCACGCCGGGCTCGCGCAGCGTCCCATCTTCGTCCCTGCGTATGGCTCGTTCCGCCAGGGCATCGTGCTGACAGTGCCCCTGGCGTTACGGCTGCTGGCCCCCGGCGTGGATGGCGCTACGTTACACGCGTGCCTTGCACGCCACTATGCCGAGGCGGCCCACGTACATGTCTTGCCGCTGCACGAATCGTGCGTCTTGAAGCAACTGGATCCGCAAGTGCTGAACGGTACTAACGATATGCGCCTAAGCGTGTTTCCTAACATGGAGCACGGGCACGTCCTGTTGTCCGCGGTTTTCGATAATCTTGGCAAAGGCGCATCCGGCGCAGCGGTTCAGAACCTGAATCTGATGCTCACGCAGCAATCTCGATGAGTTTGAATCCGCCGGTGTTAACTACGATCTTGCAGCGCACACCGCATACATCGAGTTTTTTGCCTCGAGGTCAAAAAATAGCCTGACTGAGGAGCGCTCATTCACCGGAGGCGCTCCGCTCGACAAGCTCGGTTCGGATGCCCCAACGATCGAACTCGGGCTCAAACTCTCTGAGTTGTAGCAGACCGATGCAGGACAACGCGCCTGCGGGAAATGCTTCGCCGCGAGCGAGCTTGCGCGCAAGCAAAATGGCGGGCATGCAAGGGATTTCTGGACCGTGGTTGTTATCTGCGCTTAGGTGCCATTCCAGTTGCAGTGGCTTGCCTTCCGGCGAAACACCGGTAAGGCGAACAAACATACCCCCAAGCCCGGAGCCAAAGCGGTCAAACCACGGTCCTGTGCGATGCAGCCATCGAGCGAGCGTGGCTGTGTCATTTAACAGGCGCCACCTTCGCACCACAGCGAGAAGTCCGAACATGCGCTGCGTTAGTGCGACTTCAAGCGCCGCCCGAAAGATCACGTTTTGTGTGACGTCATAGCGCTGAGGAAACAGCTCCAGGTCCGGAACATCGCACAGCGCACCCAGCCGCGAAGGCATGTGAGCGAAATGCACCGGCGTCGGTTTTGCCCAGCCAATCAACTGCTGCCATTGACCTTCGCGCCACACGGACACGCCTTCGCCACAATAAGAGAGAACTGCGGCAAGGGTGGCCTCGCCGCGGGGCGCCTGTTGGCCCGGCGCGATACATACGTCGATTGAATGAAGGTCGGCGAAGCGGCCTCGCAGTTCGTCGACAACCGCTGACGAAAGCGCCGGCAAGGTGCTGGCGCCGCTTATGCCGATGCGCCCCGCAGCTTTGAACGGGGCGTCGAGGGTGCGAGCGAAATCGCACACGAACCGGCGGCCGTCTGCGAGATCGATATAGTGCGCTCCAGATCGTGCGGCGGCCTGAGCGACCTCATAGCCTTGCCCCTGAAATGGACCCGCAGTATGAATCACCAGTTGGGCACCCACGGCATCCAGACGCTCGGAGAATTCTGCTGCACATGTATCCAGCCGAACTGCGCGGGAGCTCCCCGGCAACGTGGCAGCGAATCCCCTTGCACGCTCTTCGTCTCGAGCGGCGACGATGAGCTCAATGTCTGAGTCGCCGGCCAGCGCACGGCAGATGCGAGCACCAAAGTTTCCATACCCTCCTAGCACAACGACTCTCATAGTTCTCCTGTTTGCTAACAGCCTTACCTGCGGTCCACTTGAATGATCAACGCAGAGCATGGGCGCCGGCTCTGCTCTGATAAGGACTGTACCTGCCCGGTCGCTATCGTACCTGGAACAGGTGTCCACGGCAGTGCGCATACGCTTACCGTGCACGACAAAGACAAGGGTGACAGGAACAGGGCCAACTAACAGCAGAGATCTTTGCGGAGATACGCCGCGACCGGCTCAGTCAGCGCGATGCCGTGCAATTCCTCCGGCGATGCCAGACGCGCGGCGACAATCTCACGATTATCGAGCCGCAGCTCGGGCATGCAATCGAGGTGCAGTTCAAAGAAGTGCACCCGGTCTCTTCTCCCGTCCCAGATGCCGCAGACGCTGCCCGCGGGGCGTAATGGGTGCGACGGGAGACCAATCTCCTCCTCCATTTCGCGCTGCGCGGCGGCATCGGGTGTCTCACCGGGCCGGACACTGCCGCCGGGCAAATTCCATTCGGCCCGGTACGATGACTTCACCAGCAACAGCGCCCGCCCGACGTAGATTGCTACTAGCGCTCCCTCATGGCGAGGCCGCCGGAGGTGCCACCAGGCGCGAGCGAGCCGGAATCCGAGGCGAAGCACCACGCGCCAGACATAGTCGACAAGCGTAGCCGGCTGCACTCGCTCAGGGCTCGGCATGAGGTCTCTCCTTTCTTTCATGGTCAGAGATGGTCAGGGGTCTTTCGGGGGCCGCGCCAAAGCGGCCGTTCACACTATGTCACCCGCCGGCACCGGGCGAACGTTCAGCTATGATGCTCCGAGCCTCCGGTTGCAAACTATAGTCTCCGCAGCCGGTGTTTCCAGATCAATCGCCACATTTCGAAAGAGGAATCTTCGATGGCTATTCAACGAACCGGCCACAGGTATCGCGACACGGCTACAGGCAAGACCATTGACGTCTGGTTCCCCGCTACTGGCGCCGGAAAGAAGCGCGGTTGCCTCGCCGAAAAAGTCGGCGTCATTTCGGGTGATTTCGTCGATGTCGTGATCGAATCGCTCGAAACCCCTCCGGTCTCGACCGAGGAAGCCTATCTGCGTTTGCATCTGCTCTCCGAGAGATCGGTTAAACCTAACGAAATCAATCTCGACGGCATTTTTGGCCTCTTGCCGAATGTGGCCTGGACCTCCGCAGGCGCCGTTTTTCCTGCGAATCTCGATGACCTCCGGGACCGGCTGGCATCCGAGCACCACCATCTGACGGTGACCTCGGTAGATAAATTCCCCCGGATGACGGACTACGTCGTACCCGAGGGCGTGCGGGTAGCCGATGCGGATCGCGTGAGGCTCGGTGCCCACCTGGCGAGTGGCACCACGGTGATGCATGAGGGTTTCGTCAACTTCAATGCGGGCACGCTTGGCGAGTCGATGGTTGAGGGCCGCGTGACGCCGGGCGTTACGGTTGGCAAAAATTCGGACGTCGGCGCAGGCTCATCGATCATGGGAACGCTATCGGGCGGCGGTAAAAGCAAGAACGTCATCGGCGAGCGCAGCCTGCTGGGAGCGAACGCTGGAATCGGCATTTCACTGGGAGACGAATGTATCGTCGAAGCCGGTCTTTACGTCACGGCCGGTACCAAGGTGAAGATGCCCGATGGCACTGTCGTGTCGGCAAGACAGCTGTCCGGTCAGTCCGGCCTGCTATTTCGTCGAAACAGTCAGACCGGTGCAGTCGAGGTACTGCCAACCGATTCCTCCCGCTGGGGCGGGTTGAATACGAGCCTGCATAGCAACGACTGAGTAGCATCAATCGCCGCCAGTCCTTCGCCACTCCCTTGCTTGATAGCGTGTTGTCACATATACGCGATCGGAGAGCCCTCGACATGCCCGACGAATATCTTTTCGATGTTTTTGGCCGGATCATTGCAGTCGCCATGAACAATGATGGCTGGGTGGCATTCCAGCTTGGCCAGGAGGGTAAGCGCCGTCGTGCTGAGTTCGAGATACCTTCGTTCGTCGCAGCGGATGAACTGGCACAGTATCTCGACGATCTGTTTCATGAAGATGCCACTCCGTCACGTCCGTGCGTCACGCAACTTTGAGCAAGCCGGGATTATCAGACCGTGATCCGCCGGTGTTGATGATTGCGCCTGCGATTTTCCAGGCGGCCTGTCGTGTTACCGGCAGCAGATCCGGCTAAGATACGTTTTTTGCTGAAAGGTACCTGTTCATGACTACGTTAGCCGATCGCTCCAACACCGCGCTTGTCGTTATCGACCTTCAGAATGAAGTCGTCGCGAACGCCTATCGGCGCGATGAGGTGCTCGACACAGTCAACACGCTCATTGCGCGGGCGCGCAGCGCCAAGGTGCCGGTCGTCTGGATCCGTCACGCCGACGAAGATCTGAAAGCCGGTAGCGAAGGGTGGCAGATCGTTGCCGAACTCGTTCCGGCAGCGGGGGAATCGATCGTTGAAAAAAGTTATCGCGATGCGTTTGAAGCCACCGATCTCGAACAGGTGTTATCGAGCCTGAGCGTGGGCAAACTCATCGTGACGGGTGCACAGACGGACATGTGCGTTCGCTCGACACTGCATGGCGCACTCGTACGCGGCTATGACGCGCTTCTCGTCGGCGATGCCCATACGACGGAAGACCTGACGCAATGGGGCGCGCCGCCGCCGGATGCCGTCATCAGGCACACTAATCTGTACTGGAGCAATCAACGGGCACCGGGCCGCACTGGCGGAGTCATCGAGAGTAAGGACGTCGATTTCGCACCCGGTGGTTGCTAAGGGCGAATGATGACGCCGTAGATCGCGGGTGCGTTCACGCACAGTGTCCGCGACAGCGTTTCGGGAAATCCGCCTCCGCCCCCTATTGCTCACTTACCGCCAGTGACATCGAGGAAGGTGCCGGTGATGAAGGACGCCTCGGCGCTTGCCAACCATAGAATCGCCCGCGCAACCTCTTCAGGTTGACCGCCTCGTCCCATCGGTATCGAGTCTTTGACGCGATCCACCCGTCCCGGCTCTCCGCCGCTAGCATGCATGTCCGTGTAGATGTGCCCAGGGCGAATGCAGTTGACGCGTATGCCATCCCGCGCGACTTCCTTGGCGAAGCCGATAGTGAATGTCTCCAGCGCGCCCTTCGAGGCAGCATAGTCGACATATTCGTTTGGACTGCCAAGCCGTGCCGATGCCGACGAGATGTTGATTACCGCGCCGCCGCGGCCATTGTAACGACGCGACATCCGCTTCACCGCCTGCTGTGCACAGAGGATAGGACCTATCGAGTTGACCGCGAAGACACGCTGCATCCGCTCGAATTCGAGATCCTCCAGCCGGGACTGCCGCGCAATTATCGCGGCGTTATTCACGAGTACATCGATCCGGCCGAACTTCTGGTCGATCGCGGCGAATAGCTGAGCGACCTGCCCGGGATCTGCGCTGTCTGCGCGCATCGGTAAAGCCCGGCGCCCGGCAGCTTCCACATCGGCCGCCACCGCAAGGGCAGCGGACTCGTCGGAAACGAAGCTTATCGCTACGTCGTAACCCTGTGCGGCAGCAAGCCGCGCAGTCGCCGCCCCTACGCCCCGGCCTCCACCCGTTATCAGAATCAACGGCGCCTGCGGAACAGTGTTCATCTGGTGAGTCTCCACGTGATGGTGAAAAAAATGCATCCTGCCCGGGCCGAATAACAGCGGGGGTGCGTCCCTGGCAAGCTCACGTCGTGCGCAGATGAGGACGAAGGGCAAGCGCCAGAGGGAAGATGGTCAGCGCTGTGATCGCCGTCGCAATAGTGGCGCCATGTACGCCGATTCGGTCACCCAGAAAACCGTAAACAATCGGCGAGAGTGCGCCCGAAGCGATGGTACCGGTATAAAAGAGCGCAAACGCTCGCTCGGTACGCTCGACCGAAGTCAGTTCAGGCACCGTGCCATAAAGAACAGACGATGTGCCGTTGAGCATCACGCCAAGCAGCGGCAACAAGATCATGGCGGGCGCCAGTGGCAGGCAAATCACGGCAAGGATCAACGCTGCCGTGCCGCCTTCGGTTGCGAGCACAGTTCCGATTACCCCCACGCGCGTGCCGAGCCAGCCACAAACGAACTTGCCGGCGGCGCCACCGATGAAGACGAGTGCGAGCGCCGTGCCCATCATCGGTTGCGAGATGCCTTTCGTTTTCAGGAGGAATGGCAGGAAGGTCAATAACCCCATGCGCACGGCTGTGTCGAGTACGCCGATCGTCAACAGCAGTGAGAAGCCCGATCGCGAACCGTTGCTGTTCTGGCTCGACGTTTCCTCCAGGGAATACTCGTCCCTCGGTATCGATGGGAGAAAAAGTGCAATCACGACTGCGACTAAAACGCCAATCGTCGACACGGCCCAAAGCGCATGGCGCCACGGCATGATGGTAATGAGAAGCGAGATAGCCGCCGGAAGCGCGGATTTGCCGAGGTCGCCTGAAAAATTGTAGATGCTGAGCGGCCCTCGAGCGTTGCGTCCATATGCTCGTGAGACCGCGCCTGAAGCCAGGGGATGTTGCGTACTCGAGCCGCTTCCCGAGATGGCGAGCGCGACGCATAAGCCCAGCAGGCTTCCAGACAGGCCTGCGACGGCATAGCCCAGCGCGGCCAGAAAGGTGCCGAACGCAAGCGTCGCGCGCGTGCCCAATGTGCGTGCGAGGCGTCCAGCGGGTAATTGCAGCGTCGCCATCGTGCCCGCATAGATGCCGCGCAACATGGCCAGGGCACCGAAACTGAGTCCAAAGTCCGCCTGCCAAACGGGAAGCAACGCGTAGATCATGTCGGTGTACCCGTCGTGCAGCGCGTGCGCCGTACACGAGAGCCACAATACGCGCGTGCGTGAGACGGAGGTCGACTGACCGGGTCCGTCGGCTACGCCTGTCGTTGGGGAGGAGAAGGAGAAAAGTCTCATGGTTCGACTGAATCGCAGAAGCGCAGGCCTTGACGACAGCTTGAGCATTTGTTGCGGGACACCCATAGTCTAGGTTCGTCAAGAACACGCCACAACTGACGTAAAATTGAGTCAGCCGGGAGAAAAAGTCACCATATGGACACAGACAAACGAGCGGGGAAAGACGCGGAAAAGTTGCCCCCCTTAAATGCGTTGCGGCACTTTGAGGCGGTCGCCCGCCTGGGGAGTTTCGCGGCTGCGGCGAGCGACCTGCACGTCACGCACTGGGCGGTCGGCAAACAGATTCGTTTGCTGGAAGACTGGTTCGGCGTTCCGCTTTTTGAGCGCCGTTCACGCGGCGTCGTTCCTACTGACGAAGGCGCTGCTCTGCTCAATGACGTCAAAGGCGCATTTGCGCGCCTGAGCAGTTCGGTTACCCGGCTGCGCCAGGAATCCATTACGCGTCGTATCACGGGCGTCGTGCGCGTAAATGCGCTGGCGAGCTTCTCTTTGTGCTGGCTAATACCGCGCCTGGCGGATTTCCGGGCTCGCTACCCGGACATTGATGTGCGGCTCTCCACAACCTCACGCAAGTTGCGCTATGTCGGCGGTGCATTCGACGTCGGCGTGCGATCGGGACCCGAGGACGCGACAGGCCTCATGTCAACGACGCTGATGCCCGACTTGCGCCTGCCCGCCTGCAATCCAGCGGTGCTGCTAAGCCACCCGATCAGGACGGTCGCCGATTTACGAAATCACACGCTCCTTCACTCCACAAGTACGCGCACAGCCTGGTCCGACTGGTTACGGGGGGCCGGTGCGCCAGGCCTGCAGGGTACCCATCATCTCGACTTCGATCACGTTTTCCTCCAACTGGGCGCAGCGGCCGAAGGCCTCGGCGTGACGTTAGCGTCGCTGCCACTTATTGAGCGCGAGATCGCAACCGGGCGTCTCGTGTGTCCGCTATCGGAGCCGGTGTTGCGCGGACCGGACTACACATTGGTCGTGAACACCGATCGCGCGGACGATGACGCCGTCATTGCATTTAAAGACTGGATCATGGCAACGGCGGCGCAAAATCCGGTAGAGCCGGCTCGCAGCGAACCTGCACAAAAAATTCGCCGAGCCAAACCGCACACCACACGATCGCAGCGCTAGTTGCGATTGCGCTCGGCTCCAGCGATCTTCAGCCATCGGTTGAGACCGTGACAGACTCCCAGTCGCGAATCTCATTTTCCAATGCGGACAACTTACCTCTCACGAGCCCGAGTGCATCGCTGCCGAGTAAAAGATGCGTGGGCGGGAAATCCGCGGCGATTGCTGCGAGCATCGCGCGTGCCGCCTTTTGAGGATCGCCCAGTTGCTTGCCGCTCTTCTCCTCACGCGCTGTGCGAATGGGGTCGAAGATAGCGTCGTAATCCGCAATCGAACGGGCTGTTCGCGTCATCGAGCGACCCGCCCAGTCGGTGCGGAACGAGCCAGGCGCGACGGCTGTGACGGCGATGCCGAAAGGCTTGACCTCTTTGCCAAGCGCCTCGGAAATGCCCTCCAGCGCGAATTTGCTTCCGCAGTAGTACGTGATGCCCGGCATGGTGATATAGCCGCCCATCGACGTGATATTCAGAATGTGGCCACGTCTGCGCTCACGCATGAAGGGCAGCACGGCTTTCATCATGGCGACAGCGCCGAACACATTCACATCGAACTGTCTGCGCATCTCGGACAAAGGCGATTCTTCCATGATGCCTTCGTGTCCGTAACCGGCGTTGTTGACCAGAACGTCAACCGGTCCGACGGTCGCCTCAATCTCCGCCACGATGCCGCCAACGGCATCGAAGTCGGTCACGTCAAGTACACGTCCCAAAGCCGCGTTCGCAGAAAGCGCCTCGAAATCATGCTTTGCCTGCTCGCTTCTCACTGTACCGACGACTTTATGTCCCGCCGCCAACGCCTCGCCTGCAAGCGCACGGCCGAAGCCGCTGCTGACGCCAGTGATAAGTAGAGTTTTGCCGGATGCCATTTAAACCTCTCCCGAATGTTGTCTGGAGAGTGCATACTAGTCTTAATGACGGGGCTGTCTAAGCCATATTTCGCTATTTTTCTTGCCTAAAACTATGAGCACGAAGCAGGCCGCTACGGACAATCCGGATCTTTCCGCGGCAACCCGGAAGCGCATGATTGCGCTGCTCCGCGCGTTGGCACCCGATGAGGGCTACAACCTCACGGCGCTGCCGGGCGTCCGCATCTTGCGGTCAAACCGGCCTCTGTCACGCACACCGGTTCTCTACGACCCCGGTATCGTGATCGTTTGCCAAGGCCGCAAGCGAGGTTATTTCGGCAACGATCTCTATCTCTACGACGAGCATCACTACCTGGCCGTAGCCGCGCCTGTTCCGTTCAACATGGAAACCGAGGCCACGCAGCAGCGCCCGCTGCTCGCGCTGTACCTCCACCTCGATTTCACCTTGGCTGCCGAACTGGCCGGGCAGATCGACCGTGAAGGCGTAACGGAACACGTGCAGGCGCCTCAAAGCATGATGTCGACGCCGATGGATGACGCGATGCAGGCGTCCGTGCTGCGTTTCCTTGAGGCGATGCATCGCCCGCTTGAAGCCGCTGTATTGGGCCCGGGCCTGCTACGCGAACTTTATTTTCGTGTGCTCACCGGAAAGCAGGGAAGCTCGATGCGCGAAGCTTTGGCGATGCGAGGCCAGTTCGGCCGGATAGGCAGATCGCTACGCCTCATCCATGCCGGCTACGCGCAGCCGCTGGACGTGTTGCAGTTGGCAGAAGAAGCGGGAATGAGCGTTCCGAGCTTCCATAGCCACTTCAAGGCAATCACACACGTTTCTCCGATGCAGTACGTGAAGTCAACCCGCTTGCATCAGGCTCGCCTACTGATGATCCGCGAGGAGTTGACTGCGGACGCCGCGAGCCACGCCGTGGGTTACACGAGCGCGTCCCAGTTCAGCCGAGAGTTCAAGCGGCTTTTTGGCTTGACGCCAGCGGCGGAGACGAAGCGTATGCGCGAGAGCTTCGCCATTCCGGCAGCGTTCGACGATGCGACGTACGTTTCGTCACACTGAGCGTGACACGCTTTGCTCCGGGGGTAACACCGACAGTTGACGAGCGATAGTTTCGACGACCTGCTCAACCGAAACGTTAGCTGTGTCGACCACAAGATGCTCGGATTCCCACGCATCATATTGGCGTTCAAGCACGCTCCGCCATGTCGGCAGCTTGTGATCGGGGATATCTGCCCGTCGCCCCTCGACCCTATGACGGTGCGCCGTCGCATCAGAACAAATCAGCTCGATCTCGACGATGCGCACACCGGCTTCGAGCGCCACACGTCTCCAGGCGTCGCGCGTCACATGCAATGCGTTGACCGAGTCCGCGACAACGGTCAACCCGAGGCATAAATTGTCTTTCGCAACGGCATAGGCGGCCAGGTAGCCGGCAGGTCCGATATCCGCGCCGCCGCTCCCGGATGCGATCAACGCCTGCTCCAACGTATCAATGCGCAGATAAACGGCAGCGAGCTTGCGAGCGAGCATTCGGGCTACCGTTGTCTTTCCGGTGCCGGGTAGCCCTCCGAACGCAATCAACATGTTCAACACTCCCTGAATGCTCGGCCTGCAATAAAATCGTGCCGCCATCGATCCGCGTTTCGATCTCCGCATACGCCCGTTGCATATCTGCCGCCAGGATCAGAAATCGATCTGCGCCGACAGAAGCACTGTTCGCGGCGCGGCGGTCGTCAGATAGGTGCCTTGCTGGATCCAGTAGCGACTGCCGAAGAGGTTCTCGACATTCGCGCGGAACACCACGTCTTTGCTCGCGATCTTCGCGCTGTACCGGACACCAACGTCATAGCGCGTCCACGACGGCAGACGTAGCGTATTGGCGGCGTCATAGTACTGCGCACCAGTGTGGATGATCCGGCCGTTTACCGCCAGACCCGGTAGCCAAGGCAAGTCATAGTCCGCACCGAGGTTGAGCGCGTAGTGCGGGATGCCCACCGGCTCGTTGCCGTCGGTGGTGCCACCCGCCGTGCCCTCCAGCCTGGCGTCATAGATCGTCGCGCTCGCCATCAGGCGCAGATGACGGAACGCTTCTCCATAGGCAGCCAGTTCGAGACCGCGCACCTTCGAGCGGCCGTCGTACGCATAGATGTTGGTCGCCGGATTCGTGACGCCGTTCGGCTGCGAGATCTGGAAAACCGACACCGTTGTCATCACGCGGCCCCAGTCGGCTTTCACGCCGGCCTCGTACTGATTCGACTTGTAAGGCGCGAAGGCTTGTCCGGCGTTGGCCGTGCCGACTGGCGCCGTACCGCCGTCCGACAGACCGGACGTGAAATTGCCGTAGACGGAAATGTTCGATAGCGGTTTGAACACGATGCCTGCAAGCGGCGTGATTGCCTGCTTCACGTAAGTGCTCGTCTGGGCACCGGAGGTCGGATCGTAGTTGTCTGCACCGATCGTCTGACGACGCAAGCCGCCGGTCAGCAGCAGGCGGTTGTTCCAGAGGGACATCGTATCGATCAACTGCTGGCTGTTCAGACGCAGATGGCTGGAGCGTTGCGGCTCGCCACGGGGCGCCGTCATCATCGGAAGCGGCGACGGATTGTAGAGGTTGGACGGCGCCGTCGTGTCGGACAACGCATAGAAGTAGCCTTGCTCCTGGTTCAACGTGGTCAGCCCGGCAACCAGTGTGTGGTGAATGCCGAACGTATCGAAATGCGAGCGCACGCCGAGGTCGACGGTTTTGGTGCGGTTATAGGCGTCGTAGTAGCCGTTGTAGACCGAGAAGTCGCCGGCAGAGGTCATGCCGAACGCGTACGGGAAATTCTGCCTGGACGTGCCGTAGTGCTCGCCCGCTGCCGCGTACACGGTGAAGTACTGGTTGATGTCGTACTCGAGCCGCGTAGTGAGCGCCGAGTCACGCAGTTTCAGCTTCGAGCCAGGATAGAAATTGGTGTAGCCGGATGGGACGGCCGGAACGGACGTGGCCGTGCCCAGACCGATTTGCGGCCGGAACTCGTCGGTATTTTCCGAGATGTTGTACGCGTCGAACGACCACCGCAGTTTCTTGCCGCGGTAATCCAGTCCGATGGAGCCGTCGCCCTGACTCTGATTGCCGTGGGCAATGCCCGTCTGGCCGTCCTTGTACATTCCGTTGACCCGGATGCCCCATTGGCCTTCATCGCCAAAGCGGCGGCCGACGTCGGCCTGCACGCCGAACTGGCCCTTCGACTGATACAACGCGGTCAGACGGGTCAGCGGCTCGTCATCGGCGCGCTTGGTGACGATATTGATCGCTCCGCCAATGCTGCCGTTTGGCCCCATGCCGTACATCAGGGTGCCCGGACCTTGAAGCACTTCAACGCGCTCCAGCAGGTTGACGGGCATCCTGCTCGCCGACACCATGCCGTAGAGGCCGTTTAGCGCAACATCCGTAGCCTGGACCGGGAAACCACGAATCTGAAAGACGTCGGCGAAACCGCCGCTGCTCTGCTGGGTGCGCACCGATGCGTTGTTGACGACGACGTCGGCAAGCGTGCGCGCCTGCCCGTCTTCCATTGCCTGCCCGGTGTAATTCGTTGTGGCAAACGGCTGATCCATCACCTTGCCCGTGCCCAGCACGCCGATGCCGCCCCCGGTGGCGATTTGTCCACCCGCGTACGGCGCGGGCAACTCGCCGGGCAGCGCCGTCGCCTTGATGGACACAGTCGGCAACACGGTCGATTGCGCTTGAGTGCCGGTGGTCATGCCCGCTTCCCCGTCCGGGGGCATGGCAGCCGGCGGTGGTTCGACAGTTTGTGCAAAGACGATCGTCGGCACGACGGCCGTGGCAACCAGCGACACCAGAAGTCGCTGAACGGCCAGCGAAACCGCTGTGCGTGGACCGAAATTCGAATGATTTTCCCGAGGAAACATGAAGGTAAGGTTCGTTCTATGAGTGAGCGGATCCGCGCGATATTGCGAATGCATATAAGAATCATTCGCAATTGTAATTAGAATATCGATATCGCGTGAGGAAAGATCGACTCATGTGGCGAAAACCGCACCGCAGCAGGGTGCCCTGAGCAAGAGGACAAGCGTTGTGGCTTCGCAAATGCTCGCGGGGGGTTTCAGGGTGATCTCTTCGTGGCCGGACATTGCTTGCCGTCGACCGGTTGCGCGCGACCCTGAGGCAACTAACGAGATCGTCAGTTGCCTAGCGTCTCCAGGACGAAGTCTGCGCGCTCCGTCACACCGACCTTCGGCAATAAGGAAAGGTCATATCCCAATGCCGGATAGGCTTCCAGAAGTCGCAAGTATTCCGACGTGGCACTGTCGATGCCGTGACGCCGCTCCGGGTCCTGAACATAGATTTCGGGCCAGGGCGGCGTCAGGAAAACGCGCGGGTGATAGCGGTGGGCATGTCCGAGCGTCGCCAGCATCGGCTCGCCGGTAAGGTGCTGGAGAGTGGCCGCGGCGTCGACAATGCCCCGGTCGAAGAAGACCCAATCATCCGATGTGCGAACGGCATCTCTGTCTGCGAGCGCCATCGCAATGACCTGGCGTAAGAACGCAGGCAGATCTACCCAAGGTAGAGCAGTGCCATTGTTCTCCGTCTCTGCACGTACGATCCGTCTGCCGGGCTCTTCCACAACGGCATACCCCCGTTGAGCAAGTTCGGCGAGAAGCGTTGACTTGCCGCCGCCCGAGCACCCGGAAATCACGACAAACCGGTTCATCGGTCATTCCCTTCCTGTTATGACGTTCCAATCAGAGCGATGATAATCGAGTCGAATAAGTAGACTTGGAACGATGAAGCCGGAAGCGTTCAATGGTTTGCTAACCGGACACGTTCTCCAGCGTGCTGCCGCGAGTTTCAATCCCGAAGCGCGTCACCACGAGTGCCGCCACAAGAAAACAGAGGGCACCGAAAACGAATACGCCGTTGTTCTTCCAGACTGGAAGGATCAGGCCGACCACCGTCGGTCCAATCAGCGCACCAAGCCGTCCAATGAATGAGGCAAAGCCGCACCCCGAAGCCCTCGCTC
Source organism: Paraburkholderia agricolaris (assembly GCF_009455635.1). Classification (NCBI taxonomy): domain Bacteria; kingdom Pseudomonadati; phylum Pseudomonadota; class Betaproteobacteria; order Burkholderiales; family Burkholderiaceae; genus Paraburkholderia; species Paraburkholderia agricolaris. The sequence continues at coordinate 254,704 of NZ_QPER01000002.1, read as the reverse complement.
TCGACGGGTACAACTCGGGCGTGTAGGTGTAGAGCACGGCCCACATGCCAAACGTGAAGAATTGCATCAGTGCGCCGACTGCGATCAGCGCAGACGGGCCCGGACTGAGATGCGAGATGCGGCCAAACGCGAAGATCATCACCGCGGCGCCCACCAGGGTGATGACGCATGTCAGTTTGCGTCCCCATCGCTCGACCGCCCAAGCGGCCCATAGAAAGCCGGGCACGCCGCCTAGCGATATATAGACGGTGAACAGAACCGATTTCGTCACGGCGAGTCCGGATTGTTGAAGGAGCGCGCCCAGCCAGGTGTTCAATCCATAAAACCCAAGAAGGGAGAAGAACCACAGCGAACCGACCGTCAGCGTTCTGCTCCGATAAGCCTTCGACCACAACACCTTGAGACCCTGCTCGTCGCGCAACTCGATAGCGACCGGATTAGTCGCCGGCAAACTTTTCAATTGCAGGCGCGACATCACGGATTGCTCGATTCGTTCGACGATTTCCGCCGCCTCCACGTGCCGTCCTCGCGATTCAAGCCAGCGCGGCGATTCGGGAACATAGCGGCGAACCACGAATAGAAAGACCGCCGGCATCGATTCGATCAGGAACAAGGTTCTCCAGCCGTGCGCGCCCAGTACATAGTATGAAAGCAGCCCGGCACAGATAAACGCCAGCGGCCAGTTTCCATCCATCATTGCGAGGTAGCGGCCCCGGGACTTTGCCGGAATGAATTCCGATAGCATGGTCTGCGCAAGCGGAAGCTCCATTCCCATTCCAACGCCGAGAACCAGCCGGAAGATACCCAATGAGGTCGCATCCGTAGCGGTCGAGCACAGATAGCTGCCGACGCCCCACACGATCATGCTGATCTGAAACACCGGCTTGCGGCCGAACCGGTCGGCGGCGGCTCCCGAACACAATGCACCCAGCGCCATCCCGGCGAAGCTCGCGCTACCCAGCATTCCAGCCTGCGCGCTGCTCAGGCCAAACTCGTTCTTGATGGACCCGAGAACAAAGGTCATCGTGGCGAGGTCGACGTTGTCGAAGAAAAATGCCAGCGCGATGACTACGAACAGCATGCGGTGGTAGCCGCAAACAGGTAACCGTTCCAGCCGGCTGGCCGCGTTGCCGCCTACCACTTCCATCCCTGTCATCTTCATGCGTGTCTCCTGTTCTCATGGGTCGAATCGAAAAGTACGGACACCGCATCGAACGGTGTCTGCAAAATCACTATCGGACTCCAAAAGAACAGCGGCTCACGTGAAGATGCCGTCGGTTATCGCGTCTACGCCAACTTGGGAACGGCCGTGACCGGCTTACTTGAAGCGGTTCTTGTCGAACGCGTCTGCGGGCAAACCAGACAGGGTCGCGCCCGCGGCAAACGGGTACCGGACATAGGGAGCTTCCGGTTGACCGGGCGGCGAATATTGACCGTCCGCGAGAATGCGTTTCTTGGCCGTCATCTCGTCGATCACGCATCGCATCGCGATGATCTGATTGGCCGCGCCGTCCTCAATCGGCGTGTAGTCTTTCTCCGGCCGAAATTTGTCGAGCGCCTGGTTCTGGTGCGCGATCACGTCTTTCGTCAGATGCGTGATTTGCGCCCGGCAGCGAGCGATCACACTGTAGTACTCGAGACTGGTGTTTTGTCCTTTGGGTGCTTTAAGGAGCGCCACCGGTCGATCGATTTCAATAATCAGATGCGGGTTGGCATGGATCGCTGCAGAAAATTTTCCGAATCGCGAGCAGTGAATCAGGAACGCATCGCCGACGAACGTAAAGCTTTGCGCCGTGATGTACGGATACGGCGTGTCGTGAACCGCGGCGCGGCAGATCAGTTCGTCTTTCAGAAATTTTTCGATGGCGGGCCAGTCAGTCCACGCGAGGTCGGTCCGGCGCATGTCGGCGCACAAGTAGGTGGGAGTCATGTCGACGTATAAGTGAAGGAGTGAATTGAATGTTGTCGGCGCGACCCGGGCCAACCTCGGCGCCGACTCGAGACACGACGGTTATCTTCGTCTGACAGGATGGCGCGCAACTGCATGGCGGTGCGCGCTCCCCTGCGCATACGGGCAGTCCGCCCGTCGCGCCCATTTCATCCCGCCAGCGCAAACGTCGCTTCGACTTCCACCGGTGCATTGAGGGGCAGGCTTGCCACGCCTATCGCGATTCTTGCGTGCGAGCCTCGCTCACCGAAAATCTGGGTGACAAGCTCGGACGCCGCATTGATAACGGCAGGGGCATCGGCGAAACCGTCCGACGTCGCGACAAAGCCGCCGAGTCGCAATACCTTCCTGATCCGGTTCAGATCGCCTTCCGTAGCATGGTGTGCCCACGCCAGGATGTTGACCACGCACAGTCGCGCTGCACTCTGAGCATCGGCTACCGACACCACGTCAGGCACTTTGCCGGTAAACAGTGCCTTTCCGTCGCGCACCGGCAATTGTCCCGAAACGATCAGTTGATTATCTAAAAGAACGTAGGGACGGAATGCAGTGGCGGGAATAGCAAGTGTCGGAAGCGTTATTCCCGCTTCGCGAATGCGATCGTAAATTGTCATTACAGCTCCTGTGTTTGCCGCCCACGCGGCATTCACGATCACTATGAACAATTAGCGCACAGCGGACGCTCGCGATAGTGCCAGGATTCGTCGCGTTGACGCCATTCTGGCGATGAATAAAAGGCGGGATAAGCGACACGCCTCAGTCGGTGTCGGTACGCCGGAAATACTCCGTGGGGCTACTGCCCAACGCCTTGCGGAACATCGCGCTGAACGCGCTAGGACTGTCGTAACCGAGCTCCGTGGCGATTTCGGTGACAGGGCGGTCGTTAGCGAGCATCTGCACGGCCGCGAGCAAACGGGCCTGCTGCCTCCAGCGCGTGAACGTCATGCCGGTTTCTTCGGGGAACAATCTGATGATCGTGCGTTCACTCGCGCCAACCACCTTGCTCCAGGAGGTAACCGACGTCTCCTCGGCCGGATTCGCGACGATCCAGCGGCAAATACGTGCGATGCGTGCATCGTTCGGCATCGGCAGATGCAGCGGCTCGATCTGCAGCGGTTTGATCTCCTGAAACAGCAGCTCGACCACGAGACCGTCGCGCCCGTGTTCGTCGTAGTCAACCGGCATCTTGACGACAGACGCGATCAACTCGCGCAGCAGCGGCGATATGGAAACCACGCAACATGCGGTCGAGGCGAGTGGTGTGTGTCCCGGATCGAAGTAGAGGGTGCGCATTTCAATACGCCCAATTGCCTGCATGCAATGGCGTACCCGAGGCGGAACCCACACGGCGCGCAGCGGCGGCACGACCCACGAGCCGCCCTCAGCAGTGACAAGAATGGACCCCGCGTACGCGTAAATCAGCTGGCCGCGCCGATGTTCGTGATAGTCGATGAAGAACCTGTCGGGTAGATCGCGGGCCATCCCCCCGACTCGCTGCTGGATGAGTTGGTAGTCGTCCCGGTTTTCGCTCTTGCCGAACATGGCGTGTCCTCAATCAATGTTGTCACTTGCGCGCGAGCGTGCCAGCCCACAGCACCTGTAATTTACGGAGTGACGCGGACGCCCGAATGTTCGCTTACTCCTTTAACGCACTTTCAATGAGGTACAGGATGCCGGTTTACCGTTCGTTTAATCAAGAGGCTTTGGATCAACAATACAATGTCCGCGCCGGAATCCCGGACCATCTGGAGATATTCGCCCGCTGGTCGCAAACGAGCGCCCAGTTTCGTCGCGACCACACGGTGAACGAAAATGTGCGCTATGGCGCGGACGAAAAACAAATGCTCGATTTCTTCCCCGCGAAGGACAAAGGGCGTCCGGTCCTCATCTTCATTCATGGCGGCTACTGGCAATCGCTCGATAAATCCGACTTCAGCACAGTGGCGCTTCCCTATCTGGAAGCGAACATCAACGTGGCAGTCGTGAACTATCGACTCGCGCCCTCAGTGCGAATGGGGGACATCGTTCTGGACAACATCCAGGCGATCGCCCATCTTTATCGAAACGCACAAACGCTCGGCCTCGACCGCGACGCAATCTACGTGTCCGGAAGCTCGGCAGGCGGCCACTTGACCGCGATTCTAGCCGGCACCGACTGGACGAAGCATGATCTCCCCGCAAACGTCGTGAAGGGTGCTTGCGCGATCAGCGGTCTTTACGACCTGGAACCGATCCGGCTGTGCTATCTCAACAACGCCGTCAAACTCAATGAGCGGGAGGTGGCTGATTTCAGCCCGAAGTTCCATCTGCCATCGACGGTTCTGCCGTTCATCCTGACCGTCGGCGGAGACGAGTCCGATGAGTTCCACAGGTTGCAGGCGGAATACCAGACGCTCCTGAATAACCACGGTCTCGACGTGCGGATCGTGCGTCAACGGGACGGGCACCATTTCGATGCCGTCGACAGGCTTGGAGAGGTGGGCGGAGCACTGTCGCAAGCCGTCATCGATATGATCCGTGCCTGATCTGGAGAATCTTGCATGGCCAGACCCACGCCGGCGACGACTGGTCGACATCTAAAAATATTTCGGAAACCTGAATTACGAGGTTTTTAGAAAAGAAAGACATCAGTACCGCCCAAAGGGTATACAGTGGGCAGGCCGGTCGCTAATGATGGGCCTCTTACTTCGGAGCCTCATCGTGCGATCGCCGCTCAAACGTCGATTCAACCGCCAGTAAGTAGCGCTACTCGGCGGTATGCGAGCAAAGCTGATCGCGGTGCTTCAGTTTCCAAACCCCAGCCGTGGCTACGATGCCTCCCAACATTGCGTGTGTTCCGGGGGTACGGCGATTCGCGTTCTGCCAGACATTTCCGCCCTGCCAGCCGCGTGACCAGTAACGTGAAACACGATTCGACATGCAGTCGTCTCGCCGTACCGCCCGCGTACGGACAGAAAGCCAGTACGCGCACCGATTCTCAAAGTGGGAGAGCAGCATGATTGATGACCAAGTGGACAAGGAAGAAATTGAGGAAAACAGGAAACGTAGGGAGACTGCGGCGCTTGCACAGGAGCACAGCGAAGCGATCGCACCCACGCAGGATTCGAAGGACATGAACGCGGAAGTGCCGCCGAAACCGAAGCCTTGGGGAAAGCGTGTCTGGACGTCGCTAGGAGTATGGAACGCCCGTACGCGTGTTCGTCACCCAGGCACGCCTGGTTAAGTCCTTGCAGGCGTGCAGGAACAGAACGACCGGCTCAGCGCCGGTTTTTTTGTTGCCAATCGATAAGGTGGCCCTTTTCGGATCCAACCGGGACGGCAACTACGTCTAAACCCAAGTTCTTTCTCTTCTACGGTTGGCCGCGACGTTTGACCGTTTCGACGAAGTGTCCGTCCAGCAGATCGACAATGCGCCAAAGCGAGCATGGTCTTCGGCAATGCCCGTCGAAGCCCGCTTTTCGCAAGGCCAGCACCGAATCAAGCGGCCAGATATTACTCATCGCAAGAATCAGCACATTTGCGGTAGCTGCGTCCGCCCGGATTGTCTGAATGAATTGATAGTCGGACGCGGCGTCAAGTCTTGTGTCCAGCAGCAATGCATGGGGTGCCCAGCACCTAAGGTATAGCCGGGCTTGCGCAGTATCACGTGCATATACCGCCTCATAGCCTTTAAGAGACAGCAAAATGCAAAGTGACTCGCCGATTGCCTTGTCCTTGTGCCCAACAAGAACACGCCGGAGGGACTTTGCTTCGGCCTCCTGCTCTGTTTTCCAGAACGCGAACTCATGCTCATCGTCCAGAGGTATGCGCCTTGTCACGGTTTGCTCCGGTGACCTGCTACTGATGCGGTAGGAGGCTTACATCGTCACGCGGTGCATCCCGCGGCATTACCTTCGAGAACGAACTGCTGGAAACTTCTGGCACGACTTAACTATAGTCGTCCGATAATTCCGGCGCAGCAAGGAATATGGCGCGTCGTTACGTGTTTTAAACGTATGCATACGCGCTGACGGCCGGTCTGTGGACATAGCACGAACGCTATGAAAGACGAGGCAGGCGCACAGCGAACACGGTTTCTGCCTCGTCGGACCGCGCCTCGATCTCGCCTCCATGAGCCTTGGCGATTTCACGCGCGATATAGAGTCCGAGCCCCAGGTTGCCGTCGTTGTTATATGAGTCTTTCTGATTCAGGCCACGCTGAAGCGGATCAAATATCCGTTGCAGAGTCGTTTGATCGATGGCCGGTCCCTGATTCCGGACCTCGAAACGAACGTTCTGCTCTTCGCCGGTCATTACCACCCGCACGGGGGCATCCGGCGCGCCGTACTTGATCGCATTCAACACCAGGTTGCCGAGCAGCTGCTGCAGACGGCGACCGTCCCAAACTCCCCGACAGTCCCCTTTCACTTCCAGATCGATCTGACAGGCCGGGTGCGCTGCCCGCAACTGGTCGAGTTCGTCGGCAAGCAGTTTCTCCAGGTCGCCATCTGTCGACACGATATTGATCCCCAAACCGAGCCTGGTTCGATTGAAATCAAGCATATCGTTCAGAAGGGCCTGCATGCGAGCGCCGCTTCTTATCAAACGGGATGCGGCTACGGATACCTGCTCCCCAGCGTTGAGTGCCGACAGATACTGGGCCGTCATCTGGATGGTCTGGAGTGGGCTGCGCATGTCATGCCCGAGCATGCCAAGCAGGAGATTGCGCGCCTGATCGACCTGGACGCTGAAATTCCTGACCGACTCGGCAAGTGCCTGATCGATGGCCTCATTGAACCGGATGACATCGTCCGGATGCGGAGCTTCTGGCTGACATTCGTCCATCCAGAGGCGCAGGACGCTCGCGCGCAAGGCGCGGTACTCTGCGGCCAACTGGTTGATGTCGAACCCGCCGCGCGCCCGCAAAAGGGCGTGCGTCTGCGCAGCTGTCTCTGGCGCCCCGATCAGTACGGGAGCTCGCCCCATCGACTTTTCGGCTTGCGCTTTCCTTGTCTGGGCCGTCGACAGATCCTTCGCTACGGCTTGCAGAATCTGTTGTGCGTGGTCTCGCAGAGCAAGCGATTTCATGTCCCCGGCTGCCGGCAGCAGAGTAGCGGCGAACGTCTCCCACTGCATCAGAATCGTTTCCATGTCGCGCAGGATGAAGTCAGCCAGTCGCATGTTTACCCTCAAGGAAGCGGAAAGACTCAGTATGGCGCATTACGTGAATCCATATTACGCACAAATGGCTGTTCTGACTCTACCGGGCCCATATATTGCGTGACGAGAGGGCAACCCAAAGGAATCAAGTGTCCACTGCGAAAGCCGAGCGCTTACTCATCGCGGACGACGACCCGGATCTGGTCGATGCTTACGTGCTGTTCTTCGAGGCTTACGGCTACACCATCCAGACGGCTGTAGACGGGGTCAGCGCGCTCGCCGCTTACCACGCCTGGCGTCCTGACGTGGTGATGCTCGATATCCAGATGCCCCGAATGGACGGTCACGCGGTGGCGAGAGAAATCCGGCGTATGAGCGTCGTCCCCCGTCCGTTGCTGCTGGCGGTAACCGCACTGCGTGCGCCCGCTGAAAGGGTCGAATCGTTCAAGGCGGGTTTCGATCACCATTTTGTAAAACCGGCCCAGTTGCCGGTCATTCTGGCGGCAATAGCATCCCGCACAATCATTTGAAGTTAGTCAGCCGATTTCTCGTATAGCGACCAGACGTAGCCATCGGGTTCGGGTTCCGGGTACAGGCCTACGCGGATAAAGCCGAGCGACTCGTAGTAAGCGCATAGCTTCCCGTTGTGGACGGCGCAGTCGAGTCGAACAAAACGCCGGTTCAGGCCGCTCACCTTGTTAGCGCACCAATCAAGCATAAAACTCCCGAGTCCGCGTCCGTTAAAACCTTTCCGCACAGAAAGGCCATGCACATAACCAGCAATAGGTTCTTGAGGTCCCCAGTGCCTTTCATCGTCCAGATCGAATGAGAACGTTCCAGCCGGCATGCCATCCAGTTCAACGACATACACTTCCTTCTGGGAGACATTGTTTCGTACCCACCGCTCGGAAAATCCGTCTCCCTCCTTACCCCACGCATAGTCGCTATGAGCCACCTTCTTTGCATGCGCATCGTTCCGGATCTGTGTAAGAACTGCCACGTCCTCTGCGGTTGCTCTGCGGATGCTTTTCGAGGTCATCGTTCGTATCTCCGTTGAAGAGTCTCCGTGAAGACAAAACCGCTCATTTCTGTTCACGGGCCAGGTTGTTAGAGGAGAGAGGTGCGCAGAATACATCCATCCCGCGCACTCATGGGATGTTGACGATCCAGGCGCCTTAGTCAAGTGTCTCGTCCTGGCCGCATCAAGCCGAGCAACTGCCGCGAGTGCGGGCTTGCGGCTGACTTGCGATAAAGTCCTGAATCGAATCGCTTCGCGACAACGTCCGCTTACGCAGGATCAAAAATGACTGCCTTGCCACGCCCGGCCCGCGCCGTGCTTATGCTCGTGGATCTTCAGAAAGCCATAGACCACCCAAGCTGGGGGCGCAGAAACAACCCGCTTGCCGAGATTCAGATTGCACGTTTGCTCGACCACTGGCGGCGGCATGGCTGGCCGGTATGGCACATTCGGCACGACTCGACCGAACCCGGCTCGCATTATCGACCGGGCCAAAGCGGACACGACTTCAAACCTGAGGCCGCACCTGTCGCCGGCGAGCCGGTCATTCCGAAACGGACCAACAATGCTTTTATAGGTACGAATCTGGAAGCTCAACTCCGCGCCCAAGGCCATGACACATTGGTGGTCGCCGGCGTCATCACCAATAACTCTGTCGAAGCGACGGTCCGCATGGCCGGCAACCTGGGTTTCACAACCTACCTCGTAGCCGATTGCTGTTTTACGTTTGATCGAAAAGATTGGAACGGCAACCTGCGAAGCGCGGAAGACGTGCACGCAATGTCGCTTGCCAATCTGGACCTGGAATACTGCACCGTCATCACCGCTGAGACCTTGCTGGATACCGACAAGTGAGCTGACCCGCTTCGGATGGTACCTGGGAATTCAGGCAAATTCTGGCCCGCATGCATACGATCCGAATTCGTACCCGGGGCTTTCAACAAAATGGCGAAGACCGGTCTCGTGCCCGGATGATGTCGTTCTGGACACCGATTGACCCAATCCCTGAGAAAAATTAGTTCGAGGATGTCGATTTAGCCCTATCGCGAACGTCTGGTAGATAAGCGCCGGAGTCACGTGTCCGGCACTCAACGAGACATCCAGCAAAGGAGAAGTCACCATGCCCCCGCAACCGATCCCCGTTATCACCGTCTTTGAACGGTCGCCCGATCGCGGCAAGGGACTGGCGCGTGACATGCGGGTTCGCTGGGCGCTTGAAGAAGCCGGCCAAGCTTACGAGGTTCGCCTTGTTTCGTTCAGCGCAATGAAGGAACCCGCGCATCGAGCACTTCATCCCTTTGGGCAGATCCCGACCTATGAACAAGGCGCGCTGACCCTGTTCGAATCGGGAGCCATCGTGTTCCATATCGCAGAGCATCATGCAGGCCTGCTACCTGACGATGCGAATGCCCGGGCACGCGCGATCACATGGATGTTTGCGGCGCTCAACACAATTGAGCCGCCGATCCTCGATCTCCAGACCACCAGGTTTCAGGAGGCGGACAAGACCTGGTACGAGCAGCGCCTGCCTATCGTCGAAGATCGCATCCGAGACCGGTTGCGTGAGCTTTCCGATCGCCTTGGCAACGCCGACTGGCTCGATGGTGCGTTCAGCGCGGGCGACCTGATGATGGTGTCGGTGCTGCTCAGGCTGAAAGCATCGGGTTTGCTGGGCGAATACCCGAACCTCTCCGCCTATGTCGCCCGCGGCGAAGCGCGGCCCACCTACAAACGCGCTTTCGACGCTCAATTGGCGGTTTTCACCGGCAAGCCGCCGACCGGCTGATGAAGATAAGCGCTGGCTCGAACTGGGCCGCTCGTCATCACGCTGAGTCCGGCCGAAACCGTGTGAAAATACAAAAGTACCCGGTTTTCGGGTGTCGCTTCACCCTTCCCAAGTTGCTGCCAGGCCAATACGGCGCGTCAAGAACATAACCGAGGGGCGTTTCACGATGCCTGACCAAAGCGGTAGTCAAGCTGTCATGAGGTCTGACGGTGCCGGTAGCCAATCTGCATTGCGTCAAGTCGCGGCGTCGAGGCTTTTTCTCGGCGCAACGATTGCGATGTTTCTGTCGGGTCTCGGCGCATCGGCGGCTGCACCACAGATCGTTCTGTTCCTGGTGAAGGAACTCGGCGCCTCGCTGCCGTTGGCGGGATTCTATTACTTGACCAGCCTTGCAGCGCCAGTCGCGGGGTATTTCGTCGGCCGATACTCCGATCACACAGGAAATCGCCTCGGTCTTTTTCGCCTGTGTGCCGCCGCGGGCTTTGTGGGCTGGGCGGGGCTAGCCCTCTCTACTTCGGTCTGGATGCCCTTCATCATCGCCATCGCTTTACTGGCCGTTTCTGGCGCCACCGCCTCGCAAATTTTTGCGGCTGTTCACGACGAACTCAGCGACAAGCCCGGCGACGCAAATGAAAGTGTCGTTGCCATCATCCGCATGGCGCTGACCGGTGGATGGATCGTCGGGCCTGTGCTGGGAGCATGGGTGGCGGCTGCCTATGGCCTGCGCCCCATGCTTTGGATGACCGCCATCTGCATGCTTTTACAGATCGCACCGCTCGGAACGCTGAACCCAACCGCCAAGCTCAAGCCGGAGTCGGCAAGCGAGCCCGCTCGCCACGCCAGCCTACGTGCCATGCTTCCCCTGCTGGCGTTCACAGGGCTCTTCGTCATGCTCTACGCAGGGGAGCCGGTGAAGTACGGATTCCTGCTGATCTACATGGAAGAACACCTCAGGCTAAGCCCCGTCGTACGGGGAGCGGTCATCGGGATACAGCCATTCATCGAGCTACTCATCATGCCCTTCAGCATCGGACTGGGCCGCAAGCTTGGCAACGTATGGTTGATGTGCATCGCGGCCGCCATGGGGGTGTTTGCCAATCTTTGCTTTGCGTTCTGGTCGTCCGCGGCGGGCATGTTCGCCGGACAGATCCTCATGGGTGGTGTTTGGGGCGTATTTATGGTTCTCGGCATCATCGTCGCTCAACGCCTGCTTCCCAACGCGGTAGCAACGGCGTCGGCAATCTTTATGAGCTCCACGGCTCTCGCCTCAGCGTTAGGAGGCGTCGCGAGCGGTTTCGGGGTCGCACTGCTGGGGCTTCCCCATGTCTTCCTGCTGCCAGCGCTCTTCGCGGGTATTGCCGTTATTGGACTGGCCTTGATCGCACGCACCGAAAGCTTCAAGACGTCTTGATCGCGACCAGTGACGTCGAAACCAACGCGCAATAAACATGAACGAATCCAGACAGTCCATCGGACGTGCAGCGTATTCCGAGTTTGCAGAACGCTACGCGGCAGCCGTTACGACAAAGCCGCACAACGCGCTCTACGAACGCCCCGCGACGATGTCGCTTGTTGGCGATGTCAACGGCTTGCATGTTCTCGATGCGGGATGTGGACCAGGCATTTGCAGCGAACAGCTCGCTCGAAGCGGCGCAACGGTCCACGCGTTCGATGTAACACCACAGATGGTCGAACTCACACGCCATCGCTGCGCCCAACTTCCGGTCGAAGTGATGACCGGCGATCTTGCTGCTCCGCTCGACTGGCTTCCTGCCGAATCGTTCGACAAGATCCTGTGTTCGCTCGCCTTCGACTACCTGGAAGATCTTAAACCGGTTTTCAGCGAGTTCCGACGAGTCGCGCGACGCGGCGCGACCCTGGTATTTTCTATGGCGCATCCTATGCGCGACTGGATGGATGAACGAACCCGTGGCGAAGGGACATACTTCGCGACCTCTCGCTTCGGGCTGTACTGGTCAGGCTTCGGTGAGCCGAAACCTTACGTGCAGGCTTACCGCCGGCCTCTTTCCGACATCCTCAACGGATTGACTGAAAGCGGCTGGCTATTGGATCGCTTTGTCGAACCTCAGCCGCTCGCCGAGATGCAAGCGGTGTCGGAAGCTCTGCACGCGGAGCTATCACACGCCCCCGCATTCATTTGTGTGCGGGCACGCTGCTAGCAAGCGCCGGCGCATCGGCACCGAGGTCGGCCAGAGCGCGACCTCCGGGCAGGTAAGCAGAATCGTCGGCCATCGCGAGGAAAACGGCGGAGGCCTGGCTGTTTTTGATGATCGTCAGGCGCTACTTTGAGCCGCTAAGCCCCGGGCTTCGTGAAGCATCCATTTCGCAAATGCCTGTAGTGGCGCTTCACTCAACTCGATCGGCTCAGGAAGAACGAGGCAGAAGTTTTTGGCAATCGCTTTGCCGTCCGGCCAGGGCGCAACCAAACGGCCTTGTTCAAGTTCTGCCCCCACGTAAAGACGCGGCACCAACGCAACCCCCAGGCCGGCTAGCGCCGCCTCGATCAGCATGGAATGGAGATCGTAACGTGCGCCGACCGCCGAGTTGGTCAGCACGATGCCGGCCTCCTGTGCGTATAGCTGCCATGCGTCCGGGTTCTGACGCCGGTGAAGGCGTGGCAGTTCATCGAGCGAAAGGTTCGCACCGGCGTCCGCGAGCAGCGCCGGACTACAGACCGGCACCAGCACCTCTTCCAGCAGCCGATGTAAATGCATACCCGCCCACGCTGGATGCTCAAAATGGATCGCTGCGTCGAAACCGCTACCGGCAAGAATGAAGGGGTCCATACGTTCGGCAATATGCACGGTAATGTTCGGATGCTGATCTTGAAAGCGTTTCAGCCGAGGGATCAGCCAACGGGTGGCAAAGGTCGGAATCGCGGCGATATCAATGCTCGCGCCCTCGATAGGCTGTCCCATCAGATATAGGCTGTCCCGTTCCAGCCGATCCAGAAGCTCGCGAACCTGCACCGCGTATCGCGTGCCGTTGGGCGCAAGCCGTACCCGGTTTCCAACGCGCTCGAACAGCGCGACGCCCAAAAACGCCTCCAGTCGACCGATCTGACGACTGACCGCGCCCTCAGTCAGCGCTAACTCCTCGGCCGCGCGAGCGAAGCTGCCATGTCGAGCCGCGGCCTCAAAAGCCATGAGCGCGGAATTGCTTGGAATCTTACGTCGCATTGGGGTCTCGTCGATTGATATACACCGACGCCAGCTTGAGCAAATGTCACTGAAGGCTGACTATATATCGATATAAATGCGGAAAATCACAGGTTAGCATTACGTTACTGCAATGAACATGGATCGTTCGCTGCAACATGCTCCCCCGTCACGAAGGATAGTCTGATGATCTACACCGTGGAATGCAGCTTCGCCGATCCCAACAGCGAAGCCGAATGGAACGACTTCTACAGCTTCGAAAAACTGCCCGCCCTCATCTCGGTCACTGGCTTCCACACGTCGCAGCGCTTCAAGTCGTTAAGCGATGGTTGCCCGGTCTACCTCGCCGTCCACACGATTGACAGTCTCGATGTCCTGACGGGAGAGGAATATCGCCAGAAAGGCGGTGGCAATTTTGCAAGGTGGCAGCAACACATCACCGACTGGCACCGAAATCTCTACAGCGATATCGGCCTTGCGCCGGCAGTCAATGCCGATGAACTCCTGGTGCTTTGCGCAGGCGGCCCCGAACCTCTGATTCAGATGGGCCTCACACCGTTGGCGATGCAAGCAGTCGCGCTGGAGAAGTTTCCGGACCGCCGCTGGCTCGCAAAAGTGCCCCGGCGAAACGCTCAGTTTGTCGAAAGCATGTCGGCAGGCATTCATCTTTACTCGCCGATGACAGAACAACTGACGCGTTCCCATACCGTTTCGACTGAACAGTAAAAACAGGTCCGCGATGCCCAATGTCACTTTCTATATTGCTGCGGGGCAAATGCCGTCTGATGAGACGCTTGCCGAACTTTCCAGCGACTGCATCGAACTCTGTACGAGTGTCCTGGGAGCCGCACTCAAAAACGTTCATGTCATCTATGTCGACGTTCGGCATGGGCACGGACATCCCGTTTTCGCGGAAATCCAATATCGCCTTGAGACATTTCGCACGCCCCCGGTAATGAACCAGTTCATGGAAGCGCTGGACGACGCCATCGCACGCCATACGGGTCTCACGGCGCGCATCCGTTGTTTTGGGTATGCCGCATCGACCATTCACGCCCGAAATTAGAAAGTCTTCCGGAGAAGAACTGTGTCCACCTTTAGCTTTCCAAGCCAACGAGTCGGGGATTTCACGATCACCGCAATCAGCGACGGCTACCTCACCGCCAGCCTCGACTTTCTCTCGAACATCGATCCGTCCGAGGCCTCCAGAATGCAAAGTAATGCAGGGCAGAAGGAGCCTTCCGCCGTCCATATCAACTGCTACGTAGTGCGCGGAGCGGGCCGCACGATTCTCATCGACGGCGGGGCTGGAGGCATCAAACAATGGGGCGGTCGACTGAGAACCAATTTATCGCTTGCTGGCGTCGAACCGTCCGAGATCGACACGATCCTGCTCACACACGCCCATCCCGATCACGTCGGCGGGCTAGTGGACACAGCCGGACACATTAGCTTTCCGAATGCGGAGCTTATTGCTCATCAGCAAGAGGTCAGGTTCTGGCAGGACGACGGAAATCTAAGTCGCGCCAGCGAGCGTGCCCGCGGTAACTTCCTGATAGCGCGTCAAGTGTTCGACGGCTACCGCGACAGGCTTCGCACGTTCAATGAGGGAGAAGTACTTCCCGGTATCCGGGCGATGCCGCTACCGGGACACACAGATGGACACTCCGGATATCTTCTCGAATCCCACGATCAGGGCCTGCTTGTTTGGGGCGATATTGTTCATTTTCCTCACATCCAGATCAAACGGCCAGCCGTATCGATTGCCTTCGATCAAGACCCTTCCCTGGCCGCCGCCACACGATCACGGCTCCTGGATTTGGCCAGTTCGGAGGGACTGTTGATCGCCGGGATGCATTTGGGGGAACTCGGCTTCGCACGCATAAAACGAACGAGCGGGAGCTACGGTCTGCTTTACGAGGCCGAAGCATGAGGCCGCGTCGCCCGGGTTGATCCCACTTGGTGCGATGTGATGCGCAGCTTTGCGTGTGCCGGATCGAAATGCTAGCCTTGAGCAGTGCTCGATATTGATTAGCCCTGGCTGACAAACCCGAATCATGACGAGCACATCTCAATCCATAGGAGCGCTCAATGCTGCGGACATATCGAGGAGGTTGCCATTGCCAATCCGTGAGGTTCGAAGCTCAGATCGATTTCAGCGAGGGCACAGTGAAATGCAACTGCACCTTCTGCAGCAAAGCGCGGCTCTGGCTCGTCAATGTTCGTCCGGAAGCGTTCCGCCTTCTTACCGATGAAAATGCACTGACGGTCTATCGGGGCAAAAATCCGGTTGCTCATCATCCGTTCTGCAAGCAGTGCGGCGTCCATGTATTTGATCGCGTTGACATGCCAAACGAAACTGGATTCCCATACATCAATATCAACATCATGTGCGTCGATGACCTTAACGTTGACGAAGCGTTGAGTGCACCGATTGTCTACGTGAACGGCCTGCAAAACGATTGGAGCAACCCGCCATTGGAAACCCGGCATCTTTGATTCTGTCGATCGTCAACGATCTCGGCCGCAGTATCGAACCACCGAAGCTGGCAGACCGGCGCCAGGCGGCGAGCGTCCCAGTTCGGCCCATTCCAGGGGGAAACAAAAAAGCCGCTATCCGTGAGGACAGCGGCTTTTCTTATGACGGCTGGCGAATGAGAGGCGCTTGTTTGCTGTGCGCTTACGCCTGGTGATCGTCATTAAGTGCCGTTATTTGGCAGCCGGCGACATCGTGGTCGGGGTTGCCAGCGTGTTATTGGTTCCATAAGCCGGCGTGTCGGATGTCGAGCTATTGTTCGTGCTCTTCTGCGGGCGCGAGTTCAGCGAACCGGTGCCCATGCCGCTGTCCGAGTTGGTGGCGCCAGGCGTGCCGTAGCCGCTCGTTGCATTGGCGGCCGGCGACACAGTGGTCGGGGTCGCCAGCGTGTTGTTCTGTGCATAAACACCGCCCGACAGCGCGAGTGCGGCGGCGGCCGCGATTGATGTGCTGATTACCTTGTTCATGATCCGTCTCTCCTTGATTGGACTGGAATATCGACACAGACGATCGCCCCTGCCTAACCACGAATTGCGTAATCATCGAATTTCACGAGATCGTGATAATTGGCGGCTATGGCGACATGTCCGCTTCGATACCGAGAACAGTGTAAAACATCTAATCAAACGATGTTTTGAAGCTGCCCAGTTGGTTGTCGAAGCACTCGGGCCATGGCGAACAGGTGTCGGATTATTTTCTTGTGGCGGTCGCAAGGGGAAAAACGGCACGTTCATAAAGCGGTGCCTGTAAGTATCGGAGCAGATCTACCGATCAGCCCGTGTATAAAGAGCCAGCATCGCTGTGACAGTCTGGTCAATGACGGCCTCGACGTCCGCGTCGGTACCGCCGCTTCCCGGCAGAACGAGTTCCGGCCAGAAAACCTGACCGGCAATCGTCGCAAAGAAATTCCGTGACGCGGCCGGAACATCCGGCACGGCCAGAACCCCGGCCTTGATCTCGGCGTTGAGATAGCCCTTCAACCAGTCAACGAAGTGGCCCTCGCCCTTGTCAAACAGCATCTTGCCCAAACCCGGGAAACGGGGCGTCTCCGCGATGATCAGGCGGTAGATGGCGATCATCTCCGGCGCGCGAAGACGCTGGGCGTAAGCCGTCCCGAGCCCCTTCAGGATGACGCGGGGGTTGCCAAACGGCACTTCCTCCTCGCGCGTATCCCTGACTTCCCAGAATTCCTCGACGATCGCCTCAAGCAGCGCCGCCTTGGTGGGATAGCGTTTGAAAAGCGTTGCCGTGGAGACTTCGGCCCGCTTCGCGACCTGCTGCAATGAGGTGCGTTCGTACCCCTGCTCGAGGAAGAGATCCGTCGCCGCCTGCACGGCCGCCTGCCTCTTTTCCTCTTTGACCCGCTGGTGATAGGTCCCGTCGCACATCTCCGTCGTCATCGTCATCTTGCCTTGTCGGCAATCCCTGGTTCGTAACACACGGTCAAATATAAGGTAAGTCGCTCGACTTGACAAATTCACGCCCGCATCATAAGTTAACGCGAGTCACTCAACTTATCATTTGCGGCATAGCTTCTGGCGATGCCGGCGTGAGGCAGGCAACCGACACCCCGGCCGTGTTTCTTGCTGACCCATTTTCAAACTGGACCAGTGTCATTGCGCATCGACTGTGGAGGCGCTCACTGGACCATTCACTCAAGGAATCATCAAAATGTCGAAAATCTGGCTTATTACGGGCGCGGCCCGCGGTCTCGGTCGTTCCATCGTCGAAGCAGCTCTGGCCGCGGGCGACCGTGTCGTTGCCACCGCACGGAACCCGGAACGGCTCGCCGATCTGGAGAAGGCGCACGGAGGCAATCTGCGCACTTTCGCGCTCGACGTAACGGATGCAGATGCTGCCAGGGCCGCGATTGACTTCACGGTTCGGACCTTCAGCGGCCTGGATGTCCTGGTCAACAATGCGGGCTTCGGCCAGGCCTCCCCATTCGAGCAAATCAGCCTTGCGGATTTCCGCGCTCAGATCGACGTCAATTTCTACGGTGTGGTCAACCTCACGCACGCCGCTCTGCCGGTGCTGCGCAAGCAGCGCTCCGGCTACATCATCAACATCTCATCTTCCGCGGGACGCGCGGCAATTCCGGCGATGACTGCCTACACTGCGGCAAAGTGGGCTGTGGGTGGCTTTACAGAGGCGTTGTCAATGGAAGTCGAGGCGCTCGGAATCAAGGTGACAGCGGTCGAGCCGGGCGGATTGCGCACCGAGTGGAGCTCAATCGCCAGCAGCGACATGCCCGAACTGCTGCCTGAATATCAGGAGAGCGTCGGCAACATTCTGGACGCGCTCAAGAACAACGCTGGTCATGAGATCGGCGATCCTGCGCGTGTGGCCAAGGTTGTGGTCGATCTCGCCGGTCGCGATGTAGTCCCGAAACATCTCTTGCTAGGCAGCGATGCCTTGCGTTGGGTCAGTCTGACCGAGGGCGCGCGGCAGAAGTCCGACGCCGAATGGAAGGCGGTGAGCATCTCGACTGACCTGTCCGCGAATGTCGACCTGTCCCATTTTGACGGTTTCAAGGGGTAATTAATCCTGGCGTTGAGCACGGCGACAGCGAGGCCTGGCAATGTTCATGCAGTTGGCTGATCGAACGTCACCTATCGTGCATCTTGCAGGCAGAACCGCCCTGCCGCGCCGGCAAACGATAAGCGATCCATGGTTCACGGATCAGATCGCGGCCAGGCTCGTGGTCCCTGCTCTGCTTAAAACTGCGCCTGTAACCGGACTTCCCTGGCATCTCGCCAAACCGTGAGAGGAACCGTCGCGCCTTTGGATACCGCATGGACGGCATCGCTCAAGTCTTGCGTCTGCTTCAGCGGCTGATCGCCGAAGCGCAGCAGGACGTCGAAATTTTTCAATCCGGCGCGATCCGCGATCTTGCCCGGAAGAATCCCCATAACCCTCATGGCGTCGCCAGGGATCTTCATCTCTGCCTTCGCGGATTCATTCAGAACGGCATACTGGACGCCGAAGGTCGAGGGGCTATTCGACAGTGATTGAGGAACCAGGCGGCGGTCATTCGGGATGCTGGCGAGAAAGCTCGATAGAAAGGCGGCCGGAATCCGTACCTTGAAGACTTTATCGACGGCGTTGTAATCCGAAAGAGTGAGTACGAAGTCAGTGCCGCTGATCTCGTACGCCTTGAGATAAATGCGGTCAAGCATGACGAAGACGCCGCCTTTCATGGGCCACGCTTTCCCGCCATCGGCAAGCGGGCTCCAGTCGTCAGGATTGCCATAGCCATCGCCATTCAGCGTGGGGATCAAGACCGGGACCTGGTTCTGCTCATAGCGGATTCCAAATTTTCCATAGTCCCGGGCGGTGTTGAAGTTCCATTTGCCCTCGGTATAGAAAGCCACGGCCAATCCCAGCGCTTCGTCCTCTCCCTGAGGAGATTGAAAGAGCGTCAATTGCGCTTTGACGATGCCTTGCCCTGCGGCCAGTCCCGAGTCGCGAATGGTCAATATGGGCGAGTCATAACGGACGTCACCTGTATGGAGATGCGGCACAGAGGTATACAGAGGCCGGACGGCCGGCTCTTGCGCGAACCCCTCTCTTGCAGCAAACAGTGACATCCAAAGAATAGCGACGAGCAAGAACCCACGTTTCATTCAGAACAACTCCAATTCCATAAGTTACCGAGATGTCCAAGGCAAACCCTCGCCTGTAGCGAAACCTGCCGCCGGAAAACAATACCCGCCCGCTTTAGTCGCTCGTCTGGGTCCCGCGTCGAATCTAAAGGTCTGAAACGGCTGCGCCTGGGAGGTGCGTGCGCAAAATTTCCAGGCATTTTTCCTGTTCGGATCGTCGCATTTCATAGAACGACAACTGGGCACGACGCGGTTTGGCACGTGCTTCATTCGGTCGGTTATACCGGATAGTCAAAAGGAATCGCCCTCGATTTACGCTGACGATGTTCTGGTAAAAAATCACAGTGCGGCCCACTCGGCACCGATCGTCAAAAAATACGGCACGAGTCGTGAAATTCATGCTTATTAGTGCCACCAGAGGAACGGCAAAAAGCATAAAAACATCGCCAAATCCAAAAAATGGATTCGACTGTGCGAACAAGAGATAGCACACCACAATTACAAGCATAACTACCACGAGAAACGGCATGACAAAACGACTACCACGCACGATGAGTACCGGCTGGTTAGTCTGAGGTAGGCTGTTCATGTTTAGAGTAAATATTTGAACTGGTAGTAAACATAACCCGGGTGTTGCCGCGCTTCTATGCCTGGATGCACCCGAGATCGGTATTGCTGACGAGCACCGATGAGCGTGCGAGCGTATTTTGCACGAAGGTCTATAAATTGTGGCGAAAAACCGCGACACTAATCCAATCAGCATTTATTCAGATTTCAATGCCGATGCTCCCGGATAGCCGCTCTGTATCTCCGGATCATTGGATGGTGGGATGATTGCTATGTTTCGAAGATCACAGGTGGAGTACAGACGTCGACCTTGGGAGCCCAGGCCATGCCAAACAATCTGCTTATTGGAGACGTCGCTCGCCGCACCGGCCGCAGTGTTCATGCCATCCGGTGGTACGAGTCTCAGGGATTATTACCCGGCGTCGTGCGCGACGATGGCGGTCGAAGACTCTACAGTCAGTACCACGTTAGCTGGCTCGACCTCATGGACCGTCTGCGGCGTACAGGCATGTCGATCGCACAGATGCGCGACTATACGGCACTCGTCGAACAGGGCAGCGCGACCCTGAAGCAGCGCCGGGCGCTGCTTGCTTCACACCGGGCTCGCGTGCGGGAAACCATCGAGACATGGAACGATGCGCTGGCCCTGATCGATGCCAAGGTCGAGTTTTATGATGAGTGGGTCACCATCGGCCACCGGCCCGCGGTCGAGCCACATCGACGTCTCCGAACGCCGATGCCGGCCACCGGACAAACGCGCGGGGCATGAGCGAATGGCTACGCTAGAGCGGTGCCTGGCGGAGCGGACAGCACGCGGTCGATGAGCGCCGTGTCGCAGTATTCGGTGAGCTCACGCAACATACCGTCCTCGACGCGAATCACGAAACAGTACGTGTTCGCGTACCGCTCACCGGACAAGGTCGTGGCGTCGCCCTCACACTCTACGACTACATAATCTCCGTCTGCGAGAATCCGGCTGGGGGTGATGCGCGACGGCGCTGTGAATTGCGCATAGAGCGGCGCCAACAGGCGCTCCATGACAGCGGCCTTACCATTGTAAGTGCCCGACCAAGCGGTTTTCCCGATGATGCGCCAGACAAAGTCGTCCGCCATGGCCGCGCGGAAAGCCCCATGATCGCCTTGCGCGCGTGCCTCCATGATCCTTTGCACAAGGGCTTTATTTTCAACGGTAGTCATTGCTGTTCCTCCAAAACGGGCATAGCACATACGCTACAACCTCGAGTGCGCTCCAGGTCAAGGTGCGGATTGGATAGGAAGTGAAAAACCGCCGTCTGGAGTGGTTGTAACGTCCCGCTTTGTCTGCAAACCGAGCAAGCCGATAGGGACGCAAGTTTCACAAATATCTGAGATCATTCCGGATCGTCAAACGTGAAATAAAAGTAAAAAGCGGACAGATGGACAATCTACACAAGGAAGTACAGCAGGAAGCGCTTGAGGATCAGGGGATTCGCACGTTCAGCAGGAACCGTAATGCCCCTAAACGCAAAAAGCGCAGGGCGACGCTCACTGAGCGTATCTGCTATTTCCTGGCTTTCCTGTGCGCGCTGGGACTAATCGGAATAGTGGCAGTCCACTTCATGCCGGATCCTCCTGCCGATATCCAGTAGGTCGCATCAGGGGGAGTCGTGGCCAATCACATCACAAACAACTATCCCGACCGTACCGGGCACGCGGCCAGGATCAAACGGATATCTCCCTCGTCGTAACAGAACGGGAGACGGTTAGTGCGAGCACGCATCCACATTTCGCTCCACACTGAAACGTTCGCCTCCAGGGTACTTGCATAATGCACTCCAGCGAGCCGCCACGAACGGCGCCGATCCTTATCCAGTCAAGGCGCAGACGAATTGTCCCAAATACGAGCAACGACTACGAGCGGACCAAACGCCGCCCTGGACCTGATTCTGCTCCTGACGCTTTCGACACTGTGGGGAGCGTCTTACACCTTCATCAGAATTGGCGTTGCTACCATTCCCCCGCTTACACTTATCGCAGCCAGAACGCTAATCGCCGGATCAGCGCTGCTGCTCTGGATGAGCGTACAGCGCGTTCGCATGCCGCGCGATCCAGCAGTGTGGCGCCGCTTCTTCGTGCAGGCGTTGTTGAACAGCGTGGTTCCTTTCACGCTTATAGCGTGGGCGGAGCGTTCGGTTGAAGCAGGTTTGGCAACCATCCTCAATTCCGCTTCACCCGTTCTTGCATTTCTCGGAACATGGCTTATCACCCGGCATGAACAAATAGCGCCTCGCAAATTGTTCGGTGTCGTCGCGGGACTTGCCGGTATATGCCTGGTAGTTGGCATGAGCGCATTCGAAGGACTTGGGCGGCAGCTTGTTCCTCAACTGGCGATTGTCATGGCGACGGTTTGCTACGCCGCGGCGGCAATCTATGGACGATCCTTCAAAGGACTCTCGCCAGCCGCTCCCGCTGCGGGCTCGCTGATTGTCGGCGCGATCTTGCTGGTTCCCGTCAGTCTGGTGATCGATCGTCCGTGGACACTCCATCCTTCGTTGCAATCGCTCGCGGCGCTTACGGCGCTCGCGATCTTTTCGACAGCAATGGCGTTCGTTATTTACTTTCGACTTGTACAAACGCTCGGTTCGGTTGGTACAACGGCGCAAGCTTATCTGCGGGTTCCCATTGGCGTTGCGATAAGCATCGTCTTTCTCGGGGAATCACTGTCTACGTCCGCCTGGCTGGGAATGGGATGTGTCGTCGCTGGCGTCGCCGCAATGACTATTCCGTCACGGAAAATCCAGAAACGGAACGCCTGACAACGATTGCGGCGATTCTGGCCGATGCCCTCGAGGTTGACCTGGCAGCATTCGAGAGGACGTGGCGTTGCGCCACCCAATGCTGTTAGCGATTACCGACGATCTTCTGGCAAGCTTCGAACGTTGCTGACTAGACGAACTTCGTCGCTGCGAACAATACGTGCCCGCCACCGGAACGTGGTTCGCCACTGACATCGGTTGATCGTGCAGCTGTAGTTGCCGGTTCAAGGAAACTTGAAACCAGGCGGCGACCCATAACATCGTCGATCTCCGAGAATCCCAGCTTGCGTAATTTTTCGTGTAATGCCGGTGGATCGAAATAGCTCAGAAATGGTTCGCCAACGGCTGCCACACGCGCCGCCCTTGCCTCGTGCAACGCTAACAGGTCCGCGGAGAACGAAGCTGGAGGATCGCTGTAGTCGAACACCACCTCGGCGCCGCCAGCGAGACTGGCAATCGTGCCCAGCGTCAGGTCAATCGCTTTCTCCGTCAAATAAGGAACGACACCGAGCCAGATGAAAAAGCTTCGTTGAGTGGATTCGAAGCCGGCTGCATTGAGCCCATCCAGCAGCGTATCGCTTTCAAAATCGACCGGCGCATAGATCAGCGAATCCGGATGCTCTATGCCAGCTTGCTCAAGCCGCCGCCGTTTCCATGCTTGTGTAGCCGGATGATCGACTTCGAAAATGCGAAGATTGCCGGAGAGCCGGTGACGGTGCGCAAACGTATCCAGACCCGCACCAAGTATCACAATCTGTCGTACGCCACGCTGCTCGACGGCACGCTCAAGAGCCACTTCGGCGTAGCGCGATCGAGCCGCGATGAACAATCGAATCCCACGTCTGGACGTTTGCAATTCAACATCATGCTGAACGTCCTCGGCCTTCATTCCCACTATCGTGAGGGCGAGCGGGTCGCTAAAAATTTTTCCCTTCTCCACCACCTGATGGACGGCACGATGGGTTGCTGCGGCAAATGCTGTACGGCTGGGTTCCTGTTCTCTCATGTCACTCCCGATGGCTTTCAGGCATCACTGGCTCGTCAGGCAAGGGGCCTTGCCGGCGCCGCCCCGGTCAGCGCCTGGGTCGAGAAAATAGGTTGACGAGATTCCCGTCCGGATCGCGCAGCAACAGCGAGCGATTGCCCCATGGCATCAACGTCGCCGGCATAACGATGTCGGTCCCCAACGCATTCATCCGTTCGAACACTGCATCAACGTCCTCCACTTCAAACTCGAGAATCGCCGACCGATTCGCGGCCGCAGTGGCGGCGCCGGCATTGAAAAGCTTGACCAGGTGCTCAGACGAAATTGCCAGCACCGCCCCTTCAAATTGTATTTCCGCAAACCCATCAGCCGGCCGCGCAGCCTCGAGACCAGAAAGCTTCTGGTAAAACTCGACCAGACCTTCGATATGCTGGGTAACAACACGAACAGACGCAAACCTCATTTTGAGCTCCTGGCCAAGAAAGGAAGCTCAGTCTACGAGAGCATACTGTCAGATTCTGGCAGTATCGTTCGGCTAGCCAGATGATTTACTTTGCGCCATTCACGAAGCAGCGTTGAGCGTCTCCTGGGGTAGCGCTCCTCCATTTCCTCGACTTTCAGGATGCGGTCCGAGCGGAAATTCCGGAAATCTGCGCGAAACTCACACCAACACATCAGCACTCGGGCCTGGTCGAAATACACCAGCGCAAATGGCCAAACTATGCGCTGCGATTCAGCACCACTGGCGTCCACATAAGTAATATTGAGCTTTCGCTCTGACCGGACTGCCGCACGTAGAAGGTCCGACGAGACTTTGTAGGCGTGCCTCTTCAACGGCGCACCGACTAGCAGCGACGATTCCTCCAGTTCGCGACGCAGTTCCGCCGGCAATACGGCCGCTATCTTCGCAAGCGCGCTCAGCGCACCGTCCGATAGCGTCTTGTCGCAGCGATCAGCCACCCAGCGCATGCCAAGAACCAAAGCGTCGAGTTCTTCGGAGCGAAACATCATGGGCGGCAGCATGAAACCCGGTTTCATCATGTAACCAACGCCCGGCTCCCCCTCGATCATTGCTCCTTGCGCCTGCAAACTGGCGATGTCGCGGTATAGCGTGCGGATGCTCACACCGAGCTCCTCGGCCAAGGCTTGACCGCGCACGGGACGTCGGTACCGCCGCAGCACTTGCAGGAGACTAAGAAGACGTTCAGAGCGAGCCATACGTTGATCCTGATATCGGCACTCAAGTAAATCGACGACGCTGTCGGTTACTTCGAGCTGAATGCAAAAGGTTGCTTCCAGCTAGATATCGCATTGTTGACGATCTGTGTGGCTCTGTCGAACGTATCAACTTGCCCGAATCCGCAAGCTCATGTGAAAAACCTAATGAGGGTTCGTAGCCGATAAGACCACACGGGACGAACCTAGCCGCGGCTTGCTCCAGCGGAGGCCGCTTTTGCAAGAGCGTGCCGTTGATCGGGCAGGAACAATGAAAGCACGCCGCCGACCACCAGCAACGCCACGTTGCAGCCGAGCGCGACGGCAAATGCATGACCGAATGCAGCTGTTCCGCGACCGGCTCCCAACTCGGCATAGAACACGCCGCCGATGATTGCGACGCCAAGCGCCGAGGCAATCTGAAATGTCGAAATGACAATTCCAGACGCCAGGCCGGCATGCTTCGGCGCCACCCCGCCGATCACCGCCTTGATGACCGACGGCATGACCGTGCCAAACCCCAGCCCGGCGATCGCGAGACCGATGGGAAGACTGTCCGCCAGCGTTCCCGCCGCCGCAAGCAGCGCAACGCTGAAGCCAATCACCTGCAGGGCAAAGCCGACCGTCAGCGCGAACTTGCCGAGCCGCTGCATGACGTAAGCGGAGGCAAGCGAGGCCAGGAAATAGGCGACGGCGTACGGCAACGTCGCCAGACCTGCCTGGAGCGGCGAGAGATGCAAGCCTCCTTGCAGGTACACGGAGAACGTCAAATAGAACGACGAAAGCATATACAACGCAAATGCCATGGCAACGCCGACCGCGAAGCCCGCTTCGCGGAACAGCGCGAATTCGACAAGGGGAGAGCCCCCCTTCGCGGCGAGACGTGTTTCGAAGCGCACGAACAGCGCGAACGCGAATGGCGCTGCGACGAGCATCGCGATGATCCACGTCGGCCAGCCGCTTTCCCGCCCTTCGACAAGGGGATAAACCAGAAGACCTAGCGCGACCGAAAGCAGCACAACGCCGCCCATGTCGAGACGTTGCGCATGCTCGGCCCGCGAGTCTCGCAGAAACGCAAGACCGCCGACGAGGGCCACGAGACCGATAGGCACGTTGATCAGGAAGATCGCCTGCCAGGTGAATCCCAACGGATGGAGCGACACCAGCGCGCCGCCCAGCACCTGGCCACAGATGTTCGCGAAGCCGAACGTTGCGCCATAGAGCGCGAGTGCGCGTCCCTGTTCTGCGGGGGGAAACAATACGCGGATGGAAGCCAGTACCTGAGGCGCCATGACGGTCGCGGTCAGACCCTGCAGGATGCGCGCCGCGACGAGTACCGTGGCGCTCGGCGCGAATCCGCACAATGCCGACGCGAGTGTAAAGCCGGCAACACCGGTTACGAACATCCTCTTGCGGCCGAACAGATCGCCGAGCCGTCCGCCGGTGATCAGGAATACTGCGTAGGTTGCCGCATACGCCGAGATGATGAATTCGATCTCACCCGACGTGGCGCCGAGATTTTGCCGGATCGACGGGAGTGCAAGATTGACGACGTTGAAGTCGAGGATCGGCAGGAAGGCCCCCGTCAACAGAACGGGCAGCGCGAGCCAGCGCCGCGGGTCAGCTGCGTGCGTGTCGAGCGAAGAATGCGGGCGCGCGTTGTCGAGTGTGCTCATGGGTGTGATCGTTCGTCGAATGGAGATGTCGGCGCGAGGATTGACCGGACCGGTGGTCGGTGAAGAGCACTATGCGATACCACTTGCCATAACTCAATGGGATGAGTGAATATATCAGTGATAACGTTTGGAGATGGTCATCATGGCAACCCTCGATGTCGACGCGGTACGCGCCTTCACACTCGTCGCGGACTTTCAGAGCTTCACGCGCGCAGCAGAGGCGATGGACACGACACAGGCCGCGATCAGCATGAAGCTGAAGCGGCTGGAGGACAGGCTCGGGCACAAGCTCATCGAACGCACGCCGCGGCTGGTGCGGCTGTCCGCGCGTGGAGCCGCGTTTCTGGATGCTGCGCGCGATTTCGTCGCGGCGCATGAGCGTGCACTCGCCGACCTATCGGGTGCCACGCGGCGCCTCGCACTCGGAATCAGCGACCATGTTGCGGGTCCGGATCTGCCGGTCCTGCTCACGCGGCTGCACGCCTACGATCCCAGTTTGCTGATCGAAGTACAGATCGAGTCGTCCCGCGCACTGCTCGACGCGTTCGAACTCGGCAAGCTCGACGCTGCGATCCTGCGTCGCGAGGACGACCGCCGCAACGGGGAAGTGCTCGCGCTGGAGCCGCTGGGCTGGTTTGCATCGCCCGGCTTCGTGCATCGGGAAGGGGGGCCGCTGCGGCTCGCGTCGCTCTCGGCATCGTGTGGAATACGCAGTGTGGCGACGCGCAAGTTGGACGCAGCGGGGATTGCCTGGGTCGATGTGTTCATCGGCGGCGGTACAGCGGCCGTTACTGCTGCCGTGCTGGCCGGACTGGCCGTCGGAGCGTTCGCGCATCGGGTCGCGCCGCCCGGTCTCGTCGAAGTCGGCGCGCTGCTGGGCCTGCCCGCGCTTCCTGCGTCAGAAATTGTGCTGCATTCGAGTCTCTCGGATACGAAGTCGCGCGAGGCCTTGCGTACGGTTGCGGCCGCATTTCGGGAACATCGTCAAACCGCGTAGCTCGCCTTGGCCTCTTGCAGATAATCCGCAAGCCGCTTCGGCGTGCGGCCGATGAGCGATTCGAGATGGTCCGTGACGATGGAAAGATTGCCAGCCCGAACCTCCGCCTCAATCGACACCAACAGCGAAACAAAACCATCAGGAACACCGGCCGCTTTCAGCCCCGTCGCGAATTGCTCGTCAGTCACATGGACGACGGCAAGAGGCTTGCCTGTAGCACGGCGAGCGAGGTCGGCGATTTCTTCGCTGGACAGCGCCTCAGTGCCCGTGAGCGTGTAGGTCCGGCTATCGGAGGTCGACGTGGCCAGCGCTGCGGCAATCGCTTCAGCCATCTCCTCCCGTCCGGCGCTCGACGTTCTCCCATCTGCAGTTGCCGAATGCCATTGGCCGCTTTTCAGCGCGTCAGGGAGCGACCTGAGCAGATTTTCGTGATACCAGCCGTTTCGGAAAATCACGTGCGGCAAACCTGTCGCCTGGATGGTTCGCTCAGTTTCCAGATGGTCCGGTGCGAAGGTCAGAAGCGAGCTGGCCGGATTGGGCATCGACGTATAGGCGAGTCGCTTGATACCTGCCTCAGCGGCCGACAGCACCGCATTGCGATGCTGCTTCAATCGTCTGTCGGCCCCACCTACGGCATCGGTTGAAATGATGAGGGCAGTACCGACGCCTTTGAAAGCTTCGGCCAGACGGTGCGGGTCTTCGAAGTCCGCCTGGCGAACCTCGATGCCTGCTGCCGCAAGGTCAGCCAGCTTTTCTGGGCTGCGGGTGCCGGCGATGATACGGTTCGGCGTCACGCCTCGTGCAAGCAGATGCTTGATAACAAGTTGACCGAGTTGACCGGATGCACCGGTGACGAAAATGGTGTCGCTCATGGACTAGCCTCATTCTGAGTGTTACTCTCGTTTTGAGAGCACCTCGATATTCGGATGTCCGCGCTCTTCCGTAAAGAAGGCAGTTTTTCAGGAGATAGTTACCAGATGGGAACCACCAAGGTATTGCCTGGCGCGCTCAAAACGAGGCTTGACGAGGCCCGGGCAAAATACGGTGCGTTTACGAATTGCCCGGTACGCGACGTCATGGATGTCATCGGCGGGCGGTGGAGTTCGTTGCTAATGATGGCGCTGGCCGAGCGCCCACATCGATTCGGTGAGCTTCGCCGGTTGGTATCGGACATTTCGCAGCGCATGCTCACGCAGACACTTCATGAGTTACAACGCGACGGCTACGTACATCGTGAAGTCTTTCCTACGAAGCCACCGGGCGTCGAATACAGCCTGACCGACCTCGGTCGTTCGATGTTCGACGCGTTGAACGTCCTGATTCAGTGGGCCGACGAAAATCATGCCGCGGTCACAGCGGCTCGCCTGCACTTTGATGGCGAGAGGGAATCTGCGTAAGCGGCGTCGCGGCATCGGCGCTAACCCGCGTATAGATCGCGAGTTTTAGCGCGGGATCGTCATTCGACTGAAACGTCGCGTACTCGTAGCGCTGCGTCGCGTGCTGCGCATGCACGAATACTTTCTGCCCCGACATGCCGCTGCGCACGTCGTGCGTGCTCCACCACTGCGCGAACTCGCCGCTGTTCGCGCGCAGACGCTCCACTAGTGCGACGAACGCAGGGTCGCCCGCATACAGATCGTGGCTCACGCGAAACAGGGCGATCATGCGGCGCGCCTCGTCGGACCAGCTTTCGGCAAAGAGCCGGCGCGCTTCGGGCTCGACGAACATGTAGATCAGGATGTTGCGGTCCGCTTCGGCGAGGCGATCGAAGCCGAACAGGTCCGCCGCGGCGGCATTCCACGCGAGGAGATCCCAGCGCCGGCCGGTCACATAAGCCGGCAGGTCGAGACTTGCAATGAGTCGTTCGACGGTGGGCGGCACGCTCTCCCGCACGAACTCGCGTGGTTCGTCGCGCCGCGCGAGTGCGCGCAGGTGGGCCGCTTCGGCCTTGTCGAGCCGCAACGCCTGCGCAAGCGCATCGAGCGTCGACTCCGAAGGGCTGACGACGCGCCCCTGCTCCATCCGCACATACCAATCGACGCCGATGCCGGCCAGTTCCGCGACCTCTTCGCGCCGCAGGCCGGGCGTGCGGCGGCGGCGCCCGTTGTTCAGGCCTGCCGCATCCGGTGTCAGCTTCTTGCGCCGGGAGCGCAGAAAATCGCCGAACTGAGTTCGAGTCGTGGCGGTCATCGCTTGTGTTTCATGCAGGGTGGTATCGGGCAATCCTGGGAGTGGAGCGGGCCTTGTTGCCAATTTTACGCCTGCCAGAATCGTCCCGTTCCTCACCCATCGGACGGAAAACACCATGAAAGCTGCAATTCTGAAGACGCTCGGTATGCCGCTCGAGATCGAGACAATCGCGGATCCTTCGGTCGGCACTGGAGAGGTCATCGTGGACGTCGTCGCGACGCCGGTTTTGTCCTATGCGCAGGAAGTGTTCAGCGGCGAGCGCCGCTATCCGATTGAGCTGCCGATCGTGCCCGGCTGCGGCGCGATTGGTCGCGTCAGGACGAGCGGTCCGGACGCGACGCGGCTACAGCCGGGTGACTGGGTATTCTGCGATCCGACCGTGCGTTCGCGCGACGATGCACTGATGCCCGACATCGTGCTGCAAGGCTGGAGTTCGCGCGGCGAGGGTGGCAAGCAATTGCAGCGCTACTTTCACGATGGTCCGTTCGCCGAGCGGTTGCGCGTGCCGACCGAGAACGCGGTGCGCATCGGCGACCTTGAGCCGGCCGACGCAGCCCGCTGGTGTGCGCTCAACACGCTCCTCGTGCCGTATGGCGGGCTGCTCGCGTCCGATCTGCGCGCGGGCGAGATCCTGCTCGTGAGCGGCGCGACCGGCAACTTCGGCAGCGCGTGCACCGCGGTGGCGCTGGCGATGGGCGCGCGGTGCGTGGTCGCGCCGGGCCGCAACGCAAAGGCGCTCGCGGATCTCAAGCGCCGCTTCGGCGAACGCGTGCGCACCGTGGCACTGACCGGCGACGAAGCCACGGATCGCGAACACATGCAGCAAGCGGCACCAGGACCGATCGATTGCGTGATGGATCTGATGCCGCCGTCGGTGTCCGCGACAGCGGTGCGCGCCGCGGTGATGGCCGTTCGTCCATATGGGCGCGTGGTGCTGATGGGCGGAGTCGGCATGTTGGGCGGTCCGGGACTCGAACTGCCCTATCCGTGGATCATGCGCAACGACATCACGCTACGCGGCAAGTGGATGTATCCGAAGGAAGCGGTGACGTTGATGACGGGTCTCATCCGCGGTGGGCTGCTGGATCTGGGGCATTTCGATGTGACGACTTTTGCGCTCGACGACGCGAACGAGGCCGTCGCGCATGCTGCGGCAAACGGCGGACCGTTCAGGATGACCGTGATCGCGCCATAGCCTGGATGCTTCATTTCAGGCGGCGATTCCGGAGATTTTCCAGGCGCGAACTCCCCGCACGGCCCAACGGCTGACGCTCCAGGAGAGCCTGCGCGTTGGCGCCGTGAACGGGTTCCAGATAGAGGTCGAAGTCGTGACTTCAGTTATCAAGAAGCGCTGCAACCCGGCTTGCCGTCGCCTTGGCCGATTGCGGATTCTGACCGGTCACGAGGCGGCCGTCGGTGATCACTTTCGAGACGAACGGCAGCAACGCCTTCTCGTACAAGGCGCCGCGGCGGATCATTTCCTGCTCAGCGTTGTAGGGCACCTTGCTGGCCACTCCCGCGAGTACTTCTTCGACCCAGGAATAGCCGGTAAGCCGGCGTCCGGCGACCAGCAGCGCGCCGTTTGAAAGCCTGGTGTTCAGCAGACCGCAATAGCCATGACAGACCGACGAGACGATTCCGCCACGCTCGTAGATGTCGCGCGTGATTCGCTGCAGAGGCTCGTCGTCCGGAAAGTCCCACATGACGGCGTGGCCGCCCGTGAAATAGATCGCATCGAAGTCCGCCGGATCGATCTGGTCGGGACGGCTGGTTGCCGAAAGCAGCGCCTGCAGGCTTCCGTCATTGAGCCATTCTTTCACCGAAGCATCGGCGAGGGGCCACTTAAGCGAGCGCGGTTCGAGCGGCGAAACACCGCCTTTCGGACTGACGATCTGCTGCTCGTAGCCCTTTTCGCCGAAGACGTGCCACGCATGCGTCAACTCCGACAGCCACAAGCCAGTAGGCTCGGCCTGGTCGGCATAATTGGCGACGTTGCTGACGACGTGCAGTATGCGTTTTGTCATGTTCAACATCCTTTTATTGTTCCCGTGCGGACACCGCAGACGCTGACCTGGCGGGACCTTACCGGTCACCGGCGATTCGCCTTCCCTAGCGCCTTGACATCGCCGGACGCGAGGACGGGGCTTGCCATTTCGCCCCGGCGCATTCGCGACAGCACTCTCTTCGCGTTAGTCGTGCAATCGATCTCGGCCGGTTTGGCTTCGATCTCCGCGATCAGCGAGACGAGATGCGTTTTGCTCTGCGCCAGTCGCGCTTCCAACGCTTCGATGTCCTGCACCTTGAGGCGGAGCGTTTCAAGCAACTTGCCGTGTTGCCACTGCGTCGGATCGGGCGGCAGCAGCATGCCAATTTCATCGAGGCTGAAGCCGGCCTTCTGCGCGGTCGCAACCAGATCGAGCACCAGCATGGCCTCGGCGGGATAGGTCCGATACCCGTTGGGCTGGCGTTGGACGGTCTTCAGCAGTCCAATGCGCTCGTAGAAGCGGATACGTGACGGGGTCAGTCCGGTGCGCTCCGAAAGTTCTCCGATCTTCATAGACTCGATACTCCACGTTATTTCGGACTCCGCGCCTGCGTGACGCTCGCGGCGGATCCGCAGACCTGCATATTGCTTCCAGCTCAATCAAAGGCCGTCAGACGCGTGGGCAGATTCAGAACCACTTGCGCGTCCTTGACCACGTCGAAGCGAACAATTGTCGAGACGCCCAGTCCATCGAGAAGCTGGCTCAACGGGCCACCGCTACGCACCAGCTTTACTTTCCGGGGGAGAATGCGTTGAGCGAACGATAACGTGTTGGTCTGAACCGAAGTCTGATGCCATTGACCGTCGATAACGTGCACCATTGTCGACGTCCCCATCTGAGATTGCGGCACAGCGCTGTGTAGCACGGGTAGCGGCGCGCTCAGCGCCAGGTCCGGCCTTCCGTCGAGGGACGATATACCTGCCTTGACGCCCGCACCGAGATCAACGGTGATTGCGGCGAGCCATTTGGGTAACTGGTAGCCATACACCCCACGCACTCTCGCTATTTCGGTGGAAACCGGGAGCGCAAGGACGTGCGCGAAAAAGCTTCGACGCCGCATTGAATCGAGCAGTTCGGCCAGATGGGACCCGCGCGCGCCAGGCCAGCGGATAACGACGGCAACCGAGACCTCGTCGTACGGATCGTTATCGCAGACGGCGTACGAAAAGAATGTCAGCGCCACCAAGCCGTAGCCAGGCAATGCGCGCAACGGCTCAAGAGGCGCCGGCAGCGCGGCGCGCAATCGCTCCAACGGGGCTAGCATCAGGACCTGGACACTGCTGGTGCGGTAGTAGAAATTCGGCGCCCATATCGGGCCGCCCCGTGACTCGGCCTGATGCTTCGGTATTCTGCGGAAAAAGTCGATGTTCCCGACAGCAGGGTCCCGCGCCACCTCGTCGAGATTCGGATTCATGCGGAAACGGTCGTAGTATCCGCCCTCGATAACTTCAACCTTGTGTGATCCAAACTCGACCTGTGTGAACCGCCTGTCCATATCCGTTGACCTTTCTAGATGGTTGACCTGCAGGCCGCCGTAACAAACTGATCGCCTCCTGCAGGACATACT
Organism: Paraburkholderia agricolaris; assembly: GCF_009455635.1. NCBI lineage: Bacteria > Pseudomonadati > Pseudomonadota > Betaproteobacteria > Burkholderiales > Burkholderiaceae > Paraburkholderia > Paraburkholderia agricolaris. Next base: position 221,456 of record NZ_QPER01000002.1, on the reverse strand, counting down.
CTAAGATTCAACTCAACTTCAAGGTCAAGCATTTCAGCACAGCTAATTCACCACAACCTCATGAAAGCCGACAATCATCAGATGGTGAAACTTCACGCCCGTAGATCAGCGCGAGCCTTTCTTCCGTTCCGGCACAACCCCGTTTTCGCGGAGACGGCCCAACACCCACTCTTTTCTGTCTGAACAATCCAGATTTGCCGGTCTGTTTTCGATGCTCTCAATGGCTACGAGTAGTTGCGCCCGATTCTGATTCAAGCGCTCCTGCATCTCTTCGATTTCGGTCACTTTCTGCTTCAGCGCTTCGACTAACGATTCATGTTGCCACGAACCCTGATCCGTTGGCAGCAGATGCCGGATCTGTTCAAGAGAGAAACCTGCGCGCTGGGCACTGGCAATGATCTCGAGTATCGTCAACGCCTCCGAAGGGTAGTCGCGATAGCCGTTCGCCGTCCGCTCGACCGCCTTGATCACGCCGCTCGCTTCATAGAAGCGGATGCGAGACGCGCTCAGGCCGCTGAGTTCCGCCAGTTTTCCGATCTTCATATGGCACTTTTAAAAAGTGTTGACCTTGAAGTTCACTTTAATCCTACAGTTAAAAGACGGTCAAGCAAGGCGTCCACAGGCTCCATCAGGCAGAAAGAGCAGTACGTTAGCCTGACCGGCCGCGACCAGGCGCACGACACCGATTGACTGCGAACTCATCACCGGAGAAGCAAAAATGGGATTTGTCACAACGAAGGATGGCGTCGATATTTTCTATAAGGACTGGGGCCCGCGTGACGCGCAGGTCATTTTCTTTCATCACGGATGGCCGCTCAGTGCAGATGATTGGGATGCCCAGATGCTCTTCTTTCTGGCCAAGGGTTTCCGGGTCGTCGCGCACGACCGGCGCGGACATGGACGGTCGAGTCAGGTGTGGGACGGCCATGATATGGACCATTACGCCGACGACGTTGCAGCGGTCGTGAACCATCTCGGTGTGCAGAAGGCGGTACACGTGGGCCATTCCACGGGCGGCGGCGAGGTCATCCACTATGTCGCTCGCCACGGTGAAGATCGCGTTTCCAAGGCGGTACTCATCAGCGCAGTGCCGCCGATCATGGTTAAGACCGAGAGTAATCCGGGCGGCCTGCCCAAGCAGGTATTCGACGATCTTCAGGCGCAGCTCGCGGCAAACCGGGCGCAGTTTTACTACGACGTTCCCGCCGGCCCGTTCTACGGCTACAACCGGCCCAATGCGAAGCCTTCTGAGGGCACCATCTGGAACTGGTGGCGGCAGGGCATGATGGGTAGCGCGAAGGCCCACTACGACGGCATCGTCGCGTTCTCGCAGACGGATTTCACCGAAGACCTGAAAAGCACCACCATTCCCGTTCTGGTCATGCATGGCGACGACGACCAGATTGTTCCCTATGCGGATTCGGGACCGCTCTCGGCGAAGCTGGCGAGGAACGGTACGCTGAAGACCTACCCAGGTTTTCCTCACGGCATGCCGACGACCAACGCTGACACGATCAATGCCGATCTGCTCGCGTTCATCGAACAGTCATAACGCCGTCGACCGCGCGCGATCGCGCCGCTGCTGACGCTTGCAGGCAAGCCAACGAGCTACCCACGGGTGGCTCGTTCTGTTTTGATCCCATCGTCAAAAAAAACGCTTGACCTTGAACTTAACTTCAAACTTAGAGTTGCAACACGATCAATTGAGGTGCTCCTATGAACGTGTTCGACAAGCTGACTCTCCCTAACGGTTCGATCATCCCCAACCGTATCGCCAAAGCCGCCATGGAAGAAAACATGGCGGATGCCAGCCAGGGTCCATCAGAGAAATTGATGCGGCTCTACGAGGCGTGGGCAAACGGCGGCGCCGGCCTGCTGATAACGGGCAATGTGATGGTCGACAGCCGCGCCATGACGGGACCCAGCGGCGTGGTCCTGGAGAACGACACGCAGCTGGCGAAATTCGCGCGCTGGGCGCAGATCGGCCGATCCAAAGGTGCACAGGTCTGGCTGCAGATCAATCATCCGGGGCGTCAGATGCAAGCCAATCTTGGCCAGCCGACATGGGCGCCTTCTGCGATACCGCTCGACCTGGGCAAGTTGTCCAAACGCTTCAATACGCCGCTCGCCATGACGCAGGAAATCATCGACGACGTGATCGTGCGATTTGCCCGTACCGCGCAACTCGCAGAGCAGGCGGGATTCACGGGCGTAGAAATTCACGCGGCCCATGGCTATCTGTTGAGCCAGTTTCTTTCGCCGCTCACGAACCGGAGAACGGATGAATGGGGAGGATCGCCTGCGAACCGCGCGCGTCTACTATTGGAGGTTGTCAAAGCGGTTCGTGCCGTGGTTTCTCCGCAGTTCTCCGTTGCCGTCAAGCTGAACTCAGCCGACTTCCAGCGCGGCGGCTTCACTGCCGACGACGCCCGGCAAGTCGTCAAACTGCTCAACGGTTTGAAAGTGGATCTGGTTGAACTGTCCGGCGGCAGCTACGAAGCACCCGCCATGCAGGGCGAAGCTCGTGACGGTCGCACGTTGGCGCGCGAAGCCTATTTCGTGGAGTTCGCACGCGACATCCGGAAGGTGGCGGAGATGCCGGTCATGGTCACCGGAGGAATCCGCCGTCGGCAGGTCGCCGAACAGGTGGTCAAGAGCGGTGTAGACATGGTCGGCGTGGGCACCGCTCTCGCGATCGAACCCAATTTGCCCCGGGCCTGGCAAGGCGGAAAAGACACTGCGCCGCAACTTTCGCCGATCACCTGGAAGAACAAGACGCTGGCGTCGCTCGCGAACATGGCTACCGTCAAGTTCCAGTTGCGCAAGCTAAGCCTGGGCATGAAAACCGATCCGAAGGTGTCACCGCTGCGCGCGTTGATTCTGCAGCAAACAACTGATGCATGCCGAACTCGCAAGTACAAACGTCTGATGGCGCAACGGACAACGTGACCGGGCGTGGCTGGGCGTGGCTGGGCCTATTGATACCCGTGTACTGCGTAGACCGGACAAGCGGTCCATCCAACCACTCCTGCCCTACTTGACGATCAACCGCGCAATGGTGATTGACATTAAAGATAAAACTTAAATATACTAAGCTCACCATCGCAAGGAGATGACATGAGAACGCTCCGGGTATTCGAGTCAATTTCCATTGACGGATTTTTCACTGGTGTCGGCGATGACATGTCCTGGGCACACGCGGGTAGCCAGGATGCCGAGTTTGCTGATTGGGTCAGTGGCAACGCGGGTTCGGGCGGCGAACTGCTGTTTGGCCGCAAGACTTATCAGATGATGGAGGCCTTCTGGCCGACACCCATTGCGGCACAGCAGATGCCGCTTGTGGCGAAGGGCATGAATGCGGCCCGGAAATACGTGGCATCCAAGACGATCACGCCCACGTGGAACAACACGACGCTGCTTACGGGCGATCTCGTCGAGGCCATACGTTCCCTCAAAGCAGGCGATGGCCCTGACATCACGGTGCTAGGCAGCGGGAGTGTGGCGGCGCAACTCGTCGCGGCAGACCTGGTAGATCAATTTCAGTTCGTTATCCTTCCAATTGCGCTCGGTGCGGGGCGATCGGTGTTTCCAAAGCGATGCGAGTTGCGGCTCGTCGGCGAACGTGTATTTCGTAACGGCAATGTAGTCGTAACTTATGCAGCAAGATAAAGGTACGCTCGTCGAGGACGGCGAGTTCGCAACGTTGACATTCCGACGCGTTTATCGACATTCACCGGCGCGTGTGTGGGATGCAATTGCTACGCCGGATGGCCTGCGCGGCTGGCTGATGTGCACGCACGCAGTCATCGAGGGACGCGTGGGTGGGCGTATCGAGATGATCTCAGGGCCACCGGCTTATCACTCCACAGGAGAGATTCTGGTGTGGGACCCGCCCAAGGTGCTCGAATACGAATGGAATGTCTCCCCCGTCCCGGAGATGCCGCACGGTCAGCATGCGATCTTCCGATATGAACTGACGCAGGAAGGCGACGCCACGCATCTTGTGGTGACATACCAAAAGATAGGCAAGGAAGTAGCAGGCGGGTTCTTACCTGGGTTGCATGTATTTCTTGACCGCCTGGGGGCGCAACTGGACGGGCGCATCCTGCCAGACTGGATGCACCTCTTCAACGAGCGAATTAAGCAATACCCGGAGTGGCATGGTCATGCGACCGATTCAGGAAAATGACGTCTTTCACGCGATTGCACATCCGGCGCGCCGCGCGATTCTGATCACGCTCAAGGATGGCGAGCAATCAGTTGCCCAGCTTGCGGAGCCTTTCAAGATTACGTTTGCAGCGGTTTCGCAGCATCTGCGCGTGCTGGAAGAGGCGGAACTCGTTTCCGTACGCCGAGACGGTCGCCATCGGCTTTATCGCGTTCGCCCGGCACCATTGAAAGACGTCATGAGTTGGGTAGATGAATTCGCGGCCTTCTTCAGCCAGCGTCTTGATGCTCTTGGGGACTACCTGGATCGCACACATGGCGAAGAATCAGACCGTTGATCTGTAGGCATCAGGTGGACAGCAGTGAACGCAAATGGCTGGCACGTAATAGCAACGCGTAGCTGACGTGGCGCAGTTTGCGGTTGTTGCTTCGCCTACCTACTTCTCCTCACGTGGCCCCCTGAAGTGCCCCAGGACCGATCAGGCACTCATGGCCGACGCCGCCATTGACGGCATCGGCATCGCTTTCGTGCCGGGCCATCTTGTCCGGGACGCATTGCACGACGGCCACCTTGAGCGTGTCTTGACCGATTGGTGCCCGGCGCTGCCCGGGTTGTGAGGCAGGTAATGGCGGAGGTGGCCGAGGCCGCAGAGCCTTCAGGACCATGAAATGACCTGTCGGGGACGCAGTTCGAGAGAACATCATTGGCCGAACCGACTTTCCTTGCTATCGAAGTAGCTCCCGGCTCGTCGCTTCTGGCGCCGGAAGAACGCACGGCAACATCGTGACTACCGGGTTCTTGGTCTATTCGAGACAATTCGATACTTCGGGAAGTCTAGGTGGGCGTGTCGATCGGCCTAAGCAGCCTGTTAGTTATCTTAATATGATGATCTCACTACTTTAAACGCATGGAAAATGGCCGGATAGTTAGCCTCTGACTACCAGGGAGGCATTCAGAATGCGTATTTTTCTTACGGGCGCGACAGGATTCATCGGTTCGGCTCTCGTTCCTGAGCTCATTCAGGCAGGCCATCATGTAATCGGTATGACCCGCTCTGACGACGGAGCCCGAGCACTGGATGCCGTCGGGGTCGAGGTGCATCGCGGAACTCTTGAAGATCCCGAGAGCTTGTGCAGCGGCGCCGCTAAAGCAGACGGGGTCATCCACACGGCCTTTGACCACGATTTCTCGAGATTCGTCGAGAATTGCGAGAAGGACAAGCGCGCCATCGCCGCACTCGGTGCCGCACTCGCAGGCTCCGACCGGCCCTTGGTCATTACCTCGGGGACGGGAATGGGCAGCGGTCAACATGGCGAGCCGGCCACCGAAGACGTCTTCGATACCAGCCATCCGAATCCGCGCATCGCATCCGAACTGGCTGGGAATGCGCTGCTGGAGGCGGGTATCAACGTGTCCGTGGTGCGACTGCCGCAGGTGCACAACCCGTTCAAGCAGGGCCTGATTTCACCGCTGATCGAGTTCGCTCGCGAAAAAGGCGCCGTGGCCTATGTGGGAGAGGGCCGCAACCGCTGGCCGGCGGGTCACCTTTCCGACGTCGTGCGCCTCTACAGGCTCGCCGTGGAAGCGCGTGAACGAGGCGCACGTTACCACGCGGTTGGCGAAGAAGGCGTCAGCAGTCGGGACATCGCTGAGGCGCTTGGTCGAGGCCTGAACTTGCCTGTCGTTTCGATCGCCCCGGAGGACGCAGCGGCACATTACGGATGGATGGCGATGTTCGTCGGTCTCGATATGCCGGCTTCCAGCGCCCGCACCCAGGCGCGGTTGAACTGGCATCCCACGGGTCCGACGCTTATCGCCGACCTCAACGAAGCGCGTTACGTTTGATCATCTTCGCTGGCGCGGCGCCCGACTGGTGACTCGCCAGTGATCCGACTCGTTTGGGTTTGTACCATCGTCGGTCTGCAACGACAGATGCAAGGTTGAGTGCATTCGTTTGAATCCCGAAGCTGGGTATTGAAAGAGATCAGCCGCCAGCAACCGTGGAGTTCAGTAGTGCCCAGTCATGAGTCCACCCGTCGTGCCACTACGCATGCTCAAGTCCGCATTTCTCTGACCGCCCGTTCCAGATTCGCCCGCATGATCACGCGATGAAACGGCGCAATCGTCGCAAGATAGATACGTCCCAGTCTGTTATGGCAATGCACCACCGTCCCCGCGAGCAGCTCGCGCCCATTTGCCGTATCGGCGCGAAGCTGGATGGTGACGCGGAAGTCGAGATGCCGGTCATCCGCGCCCACGACCAACTCCGTCGCACTCTTCGACAGCAGCGGAAAGAAGCCGATAACTGGCCCACGCGCTGCTCCAGCAAGACCGACAGCGTGAGACGATTTGACGCTGACTGTCGCCATCACTACATCGCGGACACGCAAGAGTGCACGAATCCACCACGCCTGCCGCTCGAACACGATGCGTGCCAGCGCCTCCAGATCATCGCTGGCCTCTGCCGGCAGTCGAATTGCAAAGGCGTCTGAAAGGTCTGCGCCCGCGTAGAGCGGCGCAAGCACGCTGTCGCCAGGCATGGGCACGGCGCGCGCTTTGGTCATGGGTGCCTCACCTCAGTCCTTGTCCAACGCCCCAAAGAATCAACGGCCATGATATTGCGTGCCCCCTAGCTCGATGCTGGATACAACCAACCCTTCGTAGATACCATACTGCCCCGCAGGCAATACCGGCCGTAATGCCTCCAGCATTTTCTGTGTACCGAACAGGCGCTCGACAACCCAGCCGACCAGATAGAGTGCGGCAAGACATCCGCCAGCCGTCGCGACATTGCCACTGCTCGTGAACGGCCTCTCGTCCAATTCCACGCCTTCTGCCTGCAGGGCCGCTCGCGCATCAGGATGTGTTGTCGCTCGGCGTTCCGGAAGCAAGCCCAGCCGCGCAAGAATGAACGCGCCCGCACAAATAGAACCGATCAACTGACGGCTTGGATCCAGCTGGAACGCCCCCATGAAGGTCGCGTCCGAGATGGCAGCCGGCACACCCTCTTTACCGCTGGCGAATAACACAACATCGGCATGGTTGGCCTCTTCGAGTCGGCCGTGTGTGTGGATCAGCAGAACACACCGCATCCAATACCATGTCGGGCGTTCCGATCCGTCAGCGAATTTTGGCACGGCTGCTCACGATGCCTGGTCGGGGCCGGTTATCGGTCGCGAGGTTCATATGCACACGGCGCAGCGCGGGAATTTTCGGCGGTTCGGGCTTGCACCGCCAGTAAGCGGGCAGCCGCGTTCGACCGGTTCTGGCCGACAGCCCGCGTTCAACAGTCGGCCTTTTACGACGGCTCCGAGCCGAAGGAAGTCCAGACTTCGTTTGGCTTCCAGAGCCCACGCATCAGATCAAAGGCGCACACGACGTCCCAGCCCTGACGGACGACACGATATAGCCCGATGACAGCCGAAACCACGCATGGTTGACGCACAGTGAATCCACCGCTTCCTCTCGCGGTGCGAATCGATTGCTTCGAAGAACGCAAGCAGGTCCGCTTCCTTGGGCGCAGAGAACTGGACCGAGACCTGCACGTAAGTGAGGTTCAACGGGTCGACTGTGCCCGATTCGGTGGGCTCCCCGAAAGCGGCTGGTCGCGAACGGCATGCACAGGCTGAAATTCGCAAGCCGACGATCGGCAGCTCGCGACCCGAAAGAGACCTTAATATTTCGTGAAAGCGGCCATTTCCAGAAGCTGGATACCTCACCGCCGGACATAAGGTTCCGCGAACCAGCAAACAAAGAACCGTGTCCAACGGCTCTTTTTGACTTGCCGCCGAAATCGCCTGCACCGGTCGGTTGAACCCATTATTGCGTCAAGCCTTTCCTGCAAAGAGGATCAGGTTTCCGTCCGGGTCGCGAACAATAAACGTTCGTGCACCCCACGGCTCTGTACGAAGAGCCTGATGGAACGTGACGCCAGCCGCTTCATATTCGAGATAGAGAGGCTTGGCATCGTCAAGCGTGACCGACGCAGAAAGGAGATCCTCGCTGTCCCGCAGTTCCGAAGGGATAACCGATGTATGGACCCAGCGAAGGGCAAGCCGCGCGCCATCGCGAACTACCAGGCCATAGAACGGCGGATCGCCGTAGGCAAACGCAACGGTAAATCCGAGTTTCTTCGTATAGAAATCAGACGAGGTTTTAAAGTCGGTGATGAAAAGCTGAGGCTCGGCGTCCAGCAGGACGGACCGGGCGGACGGTTTTGAATCAGTGCCAGTCATGGATTGCACCTCTCTTCGAAGCGCCTCCCAACTCTCGAACGTCAATTTCCGCGCGATCAGGTCCTGAGCGTCGCTTAATTGGAAATTACTTGCCATCACCTGTTGATCCGTCAAATCCCGGTAGCTTGGCAACAGGGACCGGATTTGCGCGGCGACTGGATAATATCCCTCACGATGCCAGCGGAGATATTGCTTCGCTTGCTTCTTCAGGTTTTCGAGATTGGGCATGGGCGCATAACAGTTAATGTTATGTAGGCGGGCATGGCCCGTCCGACCCCAAAGGTCGATGCGCCCTACAGCACACACCAACTTTAGGTTCGAACCTGAGATACGTCAAGAATCTTGGATGTTCTCCCGCATCGACATTCCGGCAACGATGGCGCTCCCTTTTTGCCACGGCTGGCGCGGGGAGCGAGACCAGTGCTACGCGATGTCTACCGCCGATCATCTGGCCGTCGATGTCGACGACCGTTCGTGGCCAGGTGCTATTTCGTGCAATGGGCATACATAGCTCCAAACCCGTGAGCAGGCGATCGGCTGCACGCGATTGAGTTCTACCCTACAGCGCATTCCAGCATCGGCGAGGCGATGCGTCTCTGCGGTGTGGGTAACCAGATTGTTGCCGATTTGCGCTTATCCGTCGACCGGCGGTTCTTGGCCGGGCACCGCCGGATACCGAACGGCTCAGTTCGCTCGCTGCAGTCACGCGCCCCTCTTCAAAGCAGTCATTCGTTGCGCGGCACACATTTATTCGTCTCACGGTCCGAACCAGGTGTTCATCGCCTCGTGCAGACCATCCTGCGTTCCGTCGCCCACCCACGCCACATATCCATCAGGCCGGATTAATACTGCGGTGGGAGCGGAGACTGAGCCTAGCGCAGGCAGTTGCCATGCCCCGTCGTATTTTGCATAAACCAGCTTAGTGCGGTCTGACCATGGCGTGATGTCGAAGCTGCCAGGCGCGTCGAGATTCAAGAGCACGGGCCGCGCATTGTGGAGGAGCGTAAAGATACGCATAGGACCATCAGGCGTGACCAGATCGAGGTCGGGCATGCGGCGGCCGAGCAATGGATGTCCCTCGCCGAGGTCGTAATGGATCCCCAGGCCGGACATCTCGGCGGCGATCCGTTTGCGAGCTTCCTCGATGCCAAGCAGCTCCAATACAACTTCACGCAAGGCTTCAGTGCGCTCATCAGTACGCTGCAATGCAACTTGTGCCATTGTCGTGCGCAACACGCGGGCCGCAACCGGATGCCGCTCAGCGTGATAGGTGTCGAGCAAACTTTCCGGCGATGTTTCTTTCACCACCTGGGCCAACTTCCAACCCAGATTCACGGCGTCCTGCACACCAATATTGAGGCCTTTTCCGCCTACCGGAGAATGCACATGTGCGGCATCGCCAGCCAGCAGAACCCGGCCCTTTCGGTAAGCCGTCGCCTGCCGCGACATATCGGTGAACCTGGAAATCCAGGTTGGGCTATGGATGCCGTAATCTGTTCCACATATGGCAATGAGCGCTTCGCGGAGATCGTCCAGCGTCGGCTCGCCCCTCACGCCGACACTCTTTTCCGTCACCATGACGCCTATGGGACCTTCCGTGGCAAAGACTACTTTGCCGTCGCGAATTTCGTACTCTTCCCTACCGAAGGCATGCATACCAAGTGCTGTGCGATGGACGCCCAATGGCGGCTCCTGCGTCATCTCGGCCTCGGCCAGAATACTGCTGGTCGTCGCATCCCAACCTGGAAACTCAATACCGGCAGTCTTGCGGACCAGACTGCGGCCTCCGTCGCACCCGACGAGATAGCGTGCCCGCAGCGATGCACCATCGGACAGTTCGATGGTGACGCCGGTATCGTCCTGCGTGAAACCCATTAATTCGCGGCCGCGATAAATCGGCACCGCCAACTCGCTGACCCAACCAGCGAGAATGCGCTCAATATGCTTTTGCCTTAGCGCCAGCCCATAATTGTGCCGGGTCGGAAAATCGCTGATGTCTAAACGCGTGACCGCGAATCCCGTGACCTGGGCTATTTGTCCTCCGCGAGGAACCGGTCGACGATGCCGCGCTGATCGAAAATCTCGAGCGTGCGTGAAAGCAGACCACCGGCACGCGAACCGGCAAGTTCCTGGTTCGGACGGCGTTCGACAATGGCTACGTCGACGCCCGCCAACGCCAACTCGCCGGCTAGCATCAGGCCCGTTGGGCCCCCTCCGGCAATCACGACTGCATGTTCTGTCATCCACAAACTCCTCCTGGAAGTTTCGACCATCCCGACGCAATATCCCAGCGTTCTGAACAAACCTTGCTGAATTGCTTCCGGAACTCGTAATGTCTGGAATGCTTGGAATACAGCGGCAATATCTCCTAGTTAGCTGCTGGCAGCATCGCGCTAACGGGTAGATATCGACGATGATGCAATAGATGTTGAGCGCCTCTTCCTGGCCGGATACTGCGCCGTGCGATTCCCTATTTCTCGCTAGAAAAAGCTTTAAAGCGGTACTATGATCGGTCAACTGGGTGGCTCTAATCTGGAAATTTACGGAGGTTCTTTTGAGAGCGGAATCCAAGCTTATCTTTTTCCCCGGCAACAATACGCCCAACCTGGTTCGAGCCGCAGTCGCAATTTATTGGGCTGCGTTTTCGGTTTTTTTCGTCCGTATCGTTTTTGGAGTGGGTGTTCCGCCTTTCAGAACTCCCCAGGAAGTAGTGGCCGCGGTCACGTTGTTTGGGCTGCTCTCCGCACTTTTAATCTGCTATGCATTCACCATCATGCGCCTTTCGGCCGGAAAAATTTGGGCGAGAAACGTCGCGCTTTTTTTGACGGCACTCCTCATCATAACGAACCTCCATCATCTCTTTGCGGACGGACTATCCTCCGAACAGAACAACATCGTGGGTTTAATAAGCATTGCCGCGGAAACCGTCGCCGGGTTACTTTTGCTGACCTCGAAAAGTACCGGATGGTTCAAATCAAAGATTCACTAAACCGACATATTCAAGCGGGCCGGGACGGCTGATTTGGGGTGCGGAGTCGCTGGTTATCAGCAAATATCCCAGCAAACGTCCCGGCAAACGCCAGCACGACCAGCAGCAGATAGAACCACTGACCGCTGTAGTGAATTAGTCCCCACGCAGCACCCGCGCACACGATGGCAGCGAGCAGAAGTGCCGCCTTAAAGTGACTTTGAACGGCCCAGTTCACCCTGAAGGGACATTCGTTTCGTTCGAAAGAAGATGGGCAGGTCATTTGCTCGCACCCGGCTCGCATCGCGTCGACGCAAACCTGATCGCACCATACATGACGATCAACCGTCAAGCTACGACCTTTCGTGGTCAACATAGAAGCGGATTTCGCGCATTAATTCATGACCACACCATCAATCTCCGTATGCGTAAGGCCATACTTTTCCATACGGGCACGATGGTCGCTCGAACCGAGATACTCTCCTAATCGCTGGTTCACCGCCTGAACAAGACCGTGATTGGATTTGCTAAACGAGAACGCGCCGACAGGAACACATCCATCGCTGCTCCTGTCGTGCGCAACTGCTTCCAACGCCGCGTTATCCGCGCTTCCTGCAAGCACACGATTGCCAACCGCGGTGCTGGCATAAGCATCGATCTGTCCAGCGCGAAGAGCACTTATTGCCGTCGGCTGGTCCTTGAACAGGACGATCTGACTATCGAGCACGCCCGCCGACTTCGCTGAGTCGAACTGGACCTGTCCAGCAATTATGCCTAGCCGTGCATCGCTCCGCGCCGCCACGGCCTCGTAGCTCGTAAGCGCTTTCGGATTACCGCGATGAAGCAGGAATCCATCGCCTATCGACCAGACCGGCACACTGAAGGCGACGCATACCGCGCGTTCAGCCGTCACGAACAATGGCACGTTCATATCCCAGCGGCCTTCCTGCACGCCGGGCAGAAGCTCGTCGAACGTGGTCAGACAATGTTCGATACTGGATACACCGATAGCCCGAAGCACCACGTCGGCCAGTTCGATGTCCGCGCCTGTCGGAGCATGGTCCTGGCCGGTCCAGCCGAAAGGTGGCTCCTCAATGTATGCAATTCTCACCGTCATCGTTTCTCCACTTGTTCCAGATGGCCCGCGGCAACCAAGATGCAGATTAGCTGAATCGCGGATTTCAGTCGGATAAAGCTCGGGTGTATAGCCGTAAATTGCAGTCGAGCCCAATGCCGGACAGAAGAGCCTCACCTCCAAACGGTCACTCGTCCTTACCTCACCCGCGGAGCGCCACAGTAGCCACAACGAGAGCCGAGAAGACCAGCGCCGGGGCGAGATGCCCGAACGGCTCCCGGTTTCGCAGCAACGTGAAGAGCGCGCCGACCATGATTGCGCCGGCCAGCGTCAGACCAAAAACTCTGGTTTGTTGTCCAAAAAGAAGTGCCGCGGACAACAGTTCAAGCGCGCCGCAGAGCAAACGAAACCATGCCGGATAACCCCAGCGTGCGAAGTCGCGCTTCACGGCGCCGAGTCCGGCGAGATTGACCACGCCAGCAATCGCGAACAGAAGCGCTACGACCATCGCGAGAATCGACTCGAAAGATGCACTATTCCACGCCATGGTCATGCTCCGTTGATTGGCTGAAAGTGCTCTTTTGCAGACAGGTCTGCAATCAGGCCGGGGCCATGGGGCTGCCACGCAAGAACTCTCCGGGCATGCTGGCCGCTTATTGTCTGATCGAGCGCCAATGCGTCAGCGAACGGTCCAAGCGATTTGCGAGCATCGTCGAGCGGCCAGACTTCGACGCGATCGGCGCCGACCGAGGCCCGAATCGCTTCACCCATTTCGGCGACGGCAACGGCATCTTCCGCGACCACGTTGAAGATCTGTCCCGCGACCCGATCGTCCCCGCTTGCTGCCCGCTCCACCGCGCTCATGTAGGCCGTGGCGAGATCATCGACGTGAACGGCAGGCCAGTGGTTGCGACCATCGCCGACGATCCTCACACTGCCCGTCAGACGGACCATGCCGGCAAGCATGCCGAACACGCCGCCGCCGTAGCCGTGCACCATTGCCGGCCTGAGGATCACTGCCCCAATCGAGCGGCGTGCTGCTAGCGCCAGCACCTGTTGCTCCACTGCGGGCCGCCAGGCGATGAGTGGTGTCGGCTTCAGCGCCGATGCTTCAGTTGCGGGCTCCCCCGCCGTGTTGCCGTAGACCCAGGTGCCCGACGTATAGACAAACGCCGCGCCCGGGCGCAACTGCGAAAGCATCGCTACCGCCGCGGCCTCATCCGCGGCACCCGCGGAAGCATCGTTGGTCGATGCGGTGTGCACCACGCCATCAGCGGCACCGGCAGCCGCAGCGAAAGACTGTGGCTCGCGCAGGTCGCCGGAATGCAATGTCGCACCGAGACGTGCCAGCGCGCTGGCTGCAGCCGAGCTGTCGTCGCGCACCAGCGCCGTCACCTGATGGCCGAGGCTGATTGCCTTACGCGCGACCGCTTGCCCGATGAAGCCAGTCCCACCTGTAATGAACAGTTTCAAAGCGTTCTCCAAGAGATTGGATGCGAAGTTGAATAGTCACACAAACGAGACTCATCAGTCTCGTTTTGGCAAATCTAAACGAGACTACCCAGTCTTGTCAACTACTCGACGATCTGGTATTTATTTCGTATGGACACTTTTTCTCTTGCGGGCCTGAGCCCGCTGCAATGCCGCAAGCGGTCAGCCATCCTCGACGGCGCAAGAACCGTTTTCTTACGCGACGGCTTCGGTTTTGCAACGATGGACGATGTGGCCGCAGCCGCCGGCGTCGGCAAACAGACGGTCTACCGCCACTTCAAGTCGAAGGAGGCGCTCTTTGTCGGTCTGGTGAGCGTGATGTGCGCTCAGGTGGGCGCGCTGCTTGCCAGCGCTCAGAGCGAGCAATCCGATGGCGCACCCGAAGTCGAGTTGCGCGAATTGGGATGGGTGCTGGCACGAAGCCTCATCACGCCGGATAGTTTGGGGCTTTACCGGGCCATCGTTGCTGAGGCCGCGCGTTTTCCAGAACTCGGCGAGGTGTTTTACGAAAATGGGGCAAAGGTCGTGCGTGCCTTCGCCGCAAAAATTCTGCGAAGGCGATTTGACGAATCGACTGCTGCATTGCGCTCAGCGACATTCGTTCAGTTGGTGCTAGGCGACGCGCATCTGGAACTGACACTTGGCTACACGGTGCCCGATGTTGACGCACGCTTTGCGATGCAAATTGACGAGGCGGTAGGAGCGGCGCTTCGCTAAGGAGCGCTGCATAAGATGTCGAGCCAGAACGCGTGTCGTTGCGAGGGCAAACTAAACGCACCTCAATTCTCAATCGCGCAAAGATGCTATCTTTGAACCGTCTACCCAATATCAGCCGGGAGCGCGCTATGGCGGAGGACAAAGGTGACGTCGACGATCGTTGGCACGTAAGCGCAGCCTGCTTCAACTGCGGCGCGGTTCGAACGGCCGCGCCCAATCTGTTCATCGAACGAAACGGCGCTTCGGCGTTTGCTCACCAGCCTGCCAGTGAACAGGAAACGGAAGATGCGTGGCGCGGCGTCCTCATCTGTCCAGCGGCTGCTGTTCGGCCGCCGAAAGGATTGAAGATGCCGACAGGCCTCTTCCCGCAAGCCTTGGCTCCCGGCGTTTGGAGGCTCGGATATAACGCCCGCTCTTCGTACGGCGCTCACAGCTACATCACGCTTGCAGGCGGCCTGCGTCTGATGATCGACGGGCCGCGCTGGTCCAGCCACATCGAGCGCTGGATCGCGGAAGCCGGAGGATTGGATCATATCTTGCTGACCCACCGCGACGATGTCGCGGACGCAGGCATCTATGCGAAGCGCTTTGGCGCCCGCGTCTGGATACATGAAAACGACGCCGATGGCGCTCCGTTCGTCACCGACGTAATCACGGGTGATCTGGCGCATGAGCTGTTGCCGGGCGTTCGGGTCATTCCGATGGCGGGACATACACGGGGAAGCGTCATGTTCCTCATCGGCCACGCCCTTTTCTCTGGAGACTCACTGTGTTGGGATTTCCGCAGGCATGCTCTGCATGCCTTTCGAGACGCCTGCTGGTACGACTGGCCCACCCAACTTCGTTCCCTCGAACGGCTCGTTCACGAAACCTTCAGTGACGTGTTCGCCGGACATGGCGGGAGCATCGCTCTGGATGCAACGACCATGCAGCGCGAACTGCGAGCGTTTCTGGATACGGTAAAAACGGACTGAGTCGGTCGTCGTTGGACGAGGTTCGGCCGCTTTTGCCTTACCTCGTGTAATCCAGGAGCGTTAAGTCGCATCCCAGTATGGTGGGCTTCCAAACGCTTCGCGCAGCCAGTCCGCCAGCGCACGAAGCTTCATCGAAGGATGCTGGCCATCTGGGTGCGCGATGTAGATGAACTCCGTTTCCGCCTCGATGCCGATATCGATGGGTATAAGGACACCGGACCTGAGCGCATCGCCCACGATGAACGTCGGCAGCAATGCGATACCCAAGCCGGCAATGGCGGCATCACGCATCATGTCGCCGTTGTTCAGCACCAGGCCGAATCGACCGTGCACTACGGTAGTCCGTCCTTGTTGGACGAAGCGCCAATCCGCCCCTCCCCGGTTCATGTAAAAAATGCCGCGGTGTCCTTCCAGTTCGGCAGGAGAAGTCGGCAGTCCAAATTGGGCGACGTAGGAGGGAGCAGCCACCAGCACACGCCTGCTAGTCGCAAGTCGCCAGGCCACCAGGTAGGAATCGGGTATTGGCCCGTGCCGGATTACTGCATCGAAACCATCCGCGCTCGCATCCACCCGGCGGTCGTCAAGGTCCAAGGTGAGCCGTATCTCAGGATGGCGATCCAGGAATGGGTAGAGCGCCGGCCCCAGATGCATACGACCAAAGGTCACGGGCGCGGAAATTCGCAGCGGGCCTCTCAGGGACTCTCTGCGTTCGGCCAGATCGGCAGTTGCCTCCTCCACCTCCCGCATGATGCGGATCGCTCTTGCGAGGAAAGCCTTACCGTCTTCGGTCACCGTCAGCTTGCGAGTCGTCCGCTGCAACAGGCTGGCACCCAGCGTCCTCTCCAGCTCCATCAACCGTTCGCTGACCACAGACCGCGATACGCGCAGCCGACGTGCCGCCTCACTGAGTGAGCCGCTCTCCACCACCGACACAAAGGTCGCAATACCCTCGAGCTTCATGATTGTTCGGATTTTCCGAAATGCTGGTGTGGGAATTGAAGGCTACTCCGGCAAATTGCGCAAGCCCATACTTCTGGCATTCCCACGGGTAGCCAGCGATGGTCAGGTGGTCATCCCCCGCAGGGTCGTGCGCTCATCATGTTCAGGAAGCGCGCAGTCTTCTCAATAGCCTTGGCTCAGGCTTTGCCAGCAGCGGCCAAGGTCCAGCCCTTATTTTTAAATGGAGAATCATCATGGGACGTTTGACCAACAAAGTCGCGCTCGTCACCGGCGCCAGCTCGGGCATCGGTCGTGCCACCGCCAGGGTGTTCGCCGCTGAAGGCGCGAAGGTCGTAGTCGGCGCACGCCGCTCGAGCGAATTGGCCACACTCGTGGCAGAAATTGAAGCCGCGGGTGGTGAGGCAATCGCCCTGGCTGGCGATGTGCAATCCGAAGACTATGCTAAGGCGCTCGTCACGCTGGCCGCAGAGAAGTACGGCCGCCTCGACGTTGCCTACAACAACGCCGGTACGCTGGGCGAGATGGGCCCGACCACCGGTATTTCCGAAGCTGGCTGGAACGCCGCGCTTGCGACCAATCTGACGAGTGCCTTCCTGGGAGCGAAGCATCAGATTCCCGAAATGCTGAAGCACGGTGGTGGATCTATCATCTTCACGTCGACGTTCGTCGGCTACTCGTTCGCGTTTCCCGGCACTGCGGCCTACGCGGCGAGCAAGGCCGGGCTGATTGGTCTAACGCAGGCGCTCGCTGCCGAGTACGGCGCGCAAGGCGTGCGCGTCAACGCGGTGTTGCCGGGTGCGGTGGACACGGAGATGTATCGCGGCATGAACGACAGCAACGAATCGCAGACGTTCGTGATTGGGCTGCATGCGCTCAAGCGCGTCGCAAAACCAGAGGAATTGGCCCGTTCGGTGCTGTATCTCGCGTCGGACGATTCGTCCTTCGTGACCGGCACCGCATCGCTTGTCGATGGGGGCGCATCGATTACACGTACGTGAACCTCCTGTCGGCATCCGACGTACAGGATCCGGTGTCGCCATTTTTGCTTCATCCATTGAAAGGAAATCACTCATGGACCTGAATCTGACAGGCAAACTCGCGCTGGTGAGCGGCAGCACAGCCGGCATCGGTCTCGCTATCGCCAGCACGTTGGCGCAGGAGGGCGCTCGTGTGATCGTGAACGGCCGCTCCCAGTCATCCGTGGATGACGTGGTCACACGGATGAAAGCGGAGACAGGCGGCGACGTGCAGGGATTTGCGGGCGATCTGAGTACGGCCGCTTCAGCGGAAGAACTCGCGCGACGCTATCCGAACGTGGAAATTCTGGTCAACAACCTCGGCATCTTCGAGCCCAAGCCGTTTGAAGATATCTCCGACGCGGACTGGCAGCGGTTCTTCGACGTCAATGTCTTGAGCGGGGTACGCCTTGCTCGCCTGTTTTTGCCTGCTATGAGGCAGGCCAACTGGGGGCGCATCATTTTCATTTCGAGCGAAAGCGCGGTGCAGATTCCGGCTGAAATGATCCACTACGGGATGACGAAAACCGCGCAGCTGGCGGTCTCGCGCGGGCTCGCCGAAGCTGTTGCCGGCACCGGCATCACAGTCAACAGTGTGCTGCCGGGGCCAACGAAATCGCGAGGAGTGGGTGAATTCGTGGAGACCCTTGCAAAGGCTGACGGCAAATCGTTTGAAGCGTTTGAAAAGGAGTTCTTCGAGAAGGTCCGACCCACATCGCTCATCAAGCGATTTGAGTCGCCGCAGGAAATCGCGTCGCTCGTGGCCTATATCGCCAGCCCGCTTTCGTCGGCCACGACGGGCGCTGCGTTGCGAGCCGACGGAGGCGTTATAAAGAGCGCCTTCTAGGCCCACACGCCGGTCTTGGGCCGGCTTCTCCACATGCTTCCCCGCTTAAGGCACCTTGCCAAGCCCGATGATTGCGTAGCTCATTGAAATCTCCTTTGTCTATCGAAAGGCCTTGCTGGCAACCCTCGGGTCTCAGACCTGGGCGACACCACCGTCGACCATCAGATCCGCGCCGGTCATGTACGAACTCTGGTCCGAAGCCAGGAAGAGCGCCGCGCTGGCGATCTCCTCAGCCTGAGCGAGTCGGCCGAGCGGGATCATGCTCTGGTACATGTCCACCAGATCCTCACGTGTCATCGACTGACCGTCGAGAATCGGGGTGTCGGTTGCGCCAGGGCTGAGCAGGTTGACGCGAATGCCGCGATCCTTGAACTCCGCGGCCCAGGTGCGTGAATAAGAACGCAACGCCGCCTTGGTCGCCGCATAGGCGGTGTGGCCAGGAATGCCCATGACGTGCATGCCCGACGAGACCAGAATGATCGATCCACCCCCCGTCATCAACGGCAGTAGCTTCTGCACCAGGAATACGGGGCCGCGGGCCATGAGGTTGAATGCCTTGTCGAAATGCTCAGGCGTGAGGGTGTCGATTGAAGCCTGCTCCGTAAAGCCCGCATTCGACACGATGATGTCGACGACACCCTTTTTGTCCCTGACTGCCGCAGCAACCCGGTCGAGGTCGTCAAGGTTCGCGGCGTCAGCCTGAATGGCGGTGACGTCGCGTCCGATCAGTTTGGCGGCCTCGTCGAGCTGTGCCTGCCGACGGCCGAAGATAAAGACGTGAGCGCCTTCGGCGACAAACCGCTGGGCGATCGCTAAACCGATGCCGGTAGTGCCGCCGCTAATGACAGCAATCTTGCCTGCGAGAGTGGACATTGGGACCTTCTGCCTGTTCGTGAATGACAGGTTCATGGTAATTGCCGTCGCCAGGAATGATAATCCGCTGATTTCCCATAAGATCTATTCTTCGAGAGAATGGATCAAATGAGGGGACTGCAATGGATCGCTTTCAGGAGTTGAACGCTTTTATGGCTGTTGTTGAAGCAGGCGGCTTTTCTGCCGCGGCGCGCAGAAGCGGCGATTCACAGTCCGCCATCAGTAAGGCCGTGGGCGCGCTGGAAAATCGCCTCGGCGTGAGGCTATTCAACCGAAGCACGCGCAGCGTGACCCTGACGGACCAGGGCCAGAAATACTACGACCGGACAAAACCGCTTGTCGAGGAGATGGATGAAGCCGACAGCGAACTGACAAGCAGCACGCTTAATGCATCTGGTCTGATCCGGATCGCCGCATCCGCTACTTTTGGCCGCCTTCACATCCTCCCACTCATACCCGAGCTCCTGTCACTCAATCCCGGCCTTCAGATCGACCTTGTTCTTTCGGACTTCGTACGAAATATGGTGGAAGATCGGATCGATCTGGCGATCCGGGTGGGTCCCGTCGACGATCCGGATGCGGTTGTCAGGCGCGTGGCTAGTACCCCGCTCGTATGCGTCGGCTCCCGCAGTTACTTCGAGAAACACGGAATACCCAAAACCCCCGCCGAACTCGTCGATCACAATTGCCTTCTGTATGACGGCCTGATTGAGTCGGCGAATTGGCCGTTTGTAGGACCAGAAGGGCGATTCAGCGTGCCCGTTCGCGGAAATCTTTCGTCCAACAGTGTCGAAACGATCCGGGCTGGTGTTCTGGCCGGCGTTGGAATTGGCCTGTTCGCCAAGGTCTCTCTTGCCGATGAACTCCGACATCCGGACGTGATAACGGTCCTCGACGAATTTATAAGCGAGGCCAGAGACGTCAGCCTCATCTGGCCAAAACGTCGGTTTGTACCGGCACGCGTGCGCCGCGCCACGGACTTTTTTGCTACTGCCCTTCCGCAACGTGTTTAGGCAAACGGAATCATTCGGCGCACGAGGCATCGTTTTCGTGGCGATCGAAGAGCGCGAGGATGCCGAGATCCGCGCGCAGTTCGACACTAACGTGCACGGCGTCATCGCCTTGATGCAAGCCGTGCTTCCGGGGATGCGGCAGCGTGGCAAAGGGCATATCGTCAACGTGAGCTCGATCGGCGGACTCACCACGTTTCCGAACGTCGGCTACTACCATGCGAGTAAGTACGCGCTCGAAGGGTTATCCGGGGCACTCGCGAAGGAGATGGCGCCGTTCGGCATCGGTGTGACCGTAGTCGAACCCGGCGAAAGGCGCGCTTGCCGCCATGCTTAAGGATTTTGACCTGTGGGAGACGCTAACGCGAAGTACTGCATTTGACGAAGCGGCGTAGGCATTCCAGTACATCGAAAAGACACTTGATTTCAAGACTCAAGCCACCGTATCCCGATACACCGCCAACTGCGGCGACATCGTCAAGTCCGGCCGCAAAGCAACGACTTGCGCAACGAAGGCATGGAGAAAAGCCCGCTCATCGTCGTTCGATCCAGTAACGGAGCTGACGACACAGGTCGAGTCTTTGAAATATAGCCTTAGGCCCGTTTTCGTTTGAGATATGCCACCCACCTCAAATTCATAGGCCACGAAATCCAAATGAAACTCGCCGTAGCGCCGGGTAGACAGATCCTCAAACCGCATCGCATTCACCGGGTCGCTGAACGTCGCGACCGGAGTGCGCACCTGCGCCACCGTAGGCAAATAAAACGCGTGCGCAGATACCCACATCCCTTGGCGCAAGAACGCGATGGCGCGCACCGTACTGTAAATTCCAAGCACGGAGAGCGCCAGCACCTCAAAGCCGGTGGGATTGTCGACCCTGTCGTCGGTCGACTTCCAGAGGGGCCTATTGCCAAGCAAGGTCGCTCCGATAAACGCGCAGCACAGCACAAGGGCGAGACAGGACCAAATGTAGACCCTGACATAGCGTCTAAGCGTGTTTTGCCTATATAGTTTTTTTTCGTCCCGGTGCATGGTTAAAGTTTGGCGTTCGGATGTGTCTGAATATATCACCCAGCCAACGCGCTCACGGCCGTCGATAACGGTCCAATCCTGAACCCTTCGCCGATGGCGATGTCTTCAGTCGAACGTATGCACCAGGGAAGATGCTTTGACTGTTATCAGCCATCTTCCGTCCACCTTATGCATGACGAAGTGATCGTTGAACAGCTTCTTTCCAATCCGCACTCTCACTGTTGCCGTTGAAAGGCTGTCCGAGATGTTCTCCATGGAGAGAATCGCCTCATCTCTGGGTGCGCCAGTCGATTGAGGACTCGGCCGCCCGTTGATGAGTGCCGCATAGTCAAGCGACGATATGGTGTCCAGGTGGCCATCATGAAGCCACTGAACAATACAGCTCGGGTGGAAGACCTTATTGAATTCCCGGCTCTTCGGCTCATAAGCCAACTCGAAATAATCCTCAATCAAAGCGACTACGGCATGGGTCTGGGTCATCGCTAGCTTTCCTCAATAGTTGAAAGACTCGTATAGTGAAACATTCACTCATCGTCTGCTACGGCGAAACGGTAATCGCTGCCATTACAGGAACGCATAGATCATGGAAGACCTCGACGGAGGACTTGTAAGCGGCTTGCTTGCCCTCGCAGCCGTAGTCGAACTCAAGAGCTTTGGACGTGCTGCGTCCCGGCTAGGCAAGACTCAGCCTGCCGTGAGTCGCGCTATTCAACGATTGGAGGACCGCCTGCATGCGAAGCTCGTGCATCGCACCAGCCGACACGTTGAAGTAACGGACACTGGGCATGAGCTATTGTCAAAAGTGCTGCCGTTTCTCCAGGGGATTGAAGAGGCGACTATCGGCGCCGCAGAGCAGGCCTCAGTCGTCAACGGCACACTTCGTGTAGCGTGCGATGCTGTGTTCGCCCGCCTTGTCCTGGCTCCGGAGTTGGCCCAGTTCCTAAAGGACCACCCTGCTCTTCAACTGAAGCTGGAGACCAGGAACGACATCTCAGACCTGGTGAGCGATGGATTTGATCTCGCCATCCGGTTTGGGCCGCCATCGGTCTCAACTTTGGTTTGTCGCAGGCTATACAGTCCACGCATCCTGACTGTGGCCGCGCCTTCCTACCTGGAACAACGCGGTCGGCCGAAGTCACCGAAAGATCTGCTCGATGATGGCCACGAATGCATCCAGGCCATCGATCCGGCTACCGGCAGACCGTTCGAATGGGAATTCTGGCGTGGCAATGAGAAGGTGAAGGTGGCCGTTAGCGGGAACCTGACGGTGACGGATGCGGGGACCAAAATTGGAGCCTGCGTTGCAGGCTACGGGATCGCCCAGGTGATCGACCTCGGAATCGCCGCCCACCTGCGTGCGGGCACGCTGGAGCCAGTTCTGACGGACTGGTCTGACGAGACGTTCCCCCTTTACGTCTATTACCCCAGTCGAAACCACGTTCCGGCCAAGGTAAGAGCGTTCATCGACTTTGTTGCGAGCATGATGCCCAGGGTGCAATCGGAGGGCCGTGGCGCTTCCTAGCGATTTTCCGATGAAGATAACCACACCATATCGACTCGGCAATGGGGACGCCTCGTCACTCAGTGCGACCCAATGGCCGCCGCTTTGGGTGCGGACACGTGGCGAGTGAAAATGTCGATGTACTTCACGCAACTGCCGTCGTCGGTAAATGCGATCATCGCGAGATTCTTGCTCGTCGCAAGGCCGGCGTACTTGCCTTTGACGTCAGCGAGCCGGTCGACTTGATCACCAAACGCTTGCCTGAACCCGTCGTACGTCAGGCAGAAATCGTGGCTCATGTGCAAACTCACGTCAGCCGACACGGTCGAATGTCTGCTAAAAGAATCTTTCCAGGTTTGCCGGTAAGTGGAATCAACGGAAAAGGCGTTACTTCTTTTCTGAAACCCTCGGTACGTAATGTAGAGAGTGCCTCCGAATGTGGTGTTGCGCGCGGTTTCGTACAGGGGCGCGTCGAAAACCTTCGATACAGAATCGAAGCTATCTACATCGCCGTCCGACATGAAATGCGAAATCGCCGCGATAGCCCGTGCTCGCTCATCAGGCGCCAGCGTATTCGATTGGGGCGTAGGCGGCATTGCGCAGGCGCCGAGGCAGAGTGCAGCGGCGGTAACGGCAAATGCGCGCTCCAGAGAAGTGAACGACATGGGTCAAGAGCCTTGAGCAGTTAAACACTGTCTTACGGCAGGCCTGTAGCAAACTTGATGGGGAGAGGTGAGTTATTCCGTGACGAGCCAGACGCCGACGAGAATCATCGCCGTGCCGATCGCCTGCGAAGGCTTCAGCGCGTGCGCGTGCAATGAGACGGGCTCAAACCGCCTCATTGCATGAATCGCAGAACGATTCTGATCTGTGCCCTTACCACTCGCCCGTCTCTCTTGATCGTCTAGGCTGGTGCGGAAACCGATTGTTGTGCGGTGTCCTCGATGCTCAATGCCGCGGTGTTTTCCGATGGCGACCTTTTGCGCTGAGGCGCAGGTGCAGTAGTTGGGGATTCTCCTGTTCGCTGCAATAGTTCCTCCGCAAGCAGGTTTGCAGCGTTGCGTGCGGTGATACGGCTTTGTGGAACGCCCTTCGCGTCTAGCGCAATCACCTCATACAACTCGCGGTCGCATTCGAGTTCCTGCTGATATCGCTCAGACGTGTCCACCAGCAATTCAAGAAGCGTCTGACGACGTCGTCTTTCTTCAAGCGTAATGGGAGGATTCCTACATATTGAGGACGCAAGTGTGATCAAGGTATTCAGTTGATCCAGATGCCGGTTACATAAATCGAATGCCGACAGCGCAAGTTTTTCGTACTGGAGTGCGTCGACAGGCGGACGTGAAGCCGGTTGGTTTTTTGTGGATTTGCTCATGGTGCGATCTCCCTGTTTCTTCCTGGATCGCCCGACACTCGCTGGAAACGTGGGTGAGCGGGCACGAAGTAGGGTTAGCAGACCGGCGTTCCAACGAACCGGCGAGCCTTGCGGCTCCCCTACCAAGGCCCGCCCATTGAAATATAGACGTGCAGAGGTAGACGCACGACCCGCGTGAGCGGGTGTGCGGTTGGAACGTCAGGCTGCTAAACCTGGTCACCGGGTGTATCCCGACGACTTGTTAATTATAAGGCAGGCAACGTACGTTGCCTTCAACCTTGTAGGCTAAATGTTTGATTTAGCCGAACGGATAAGGGGGAATAGGACAAAACTGGATGGCGCTCTGCCGGGACAAGCAACGTATTGCGATAAAGTCGGCACCGACACGCCGCGCGATTTGCCCAAAATACTGTTATCGCATCGGCAAGCTGCATCGCGCGGATTGGCACGCGACCAATTCGACGCTCTACCTCTCGCGCCTATCAAACACACCGGGCGCACTAGGACTTACAGGAACTCGTCGACCTAAGCGGATACGGTACGGTGGAGGTGCCACTTACGCTTGAAACAAGTTCGCGCGCAAAGATCTCGTCAGGGCCATCATTGTGTTGGACCAAGATCTCGTAGTCATGCCCATGCACGGGCACGAAGGTGCTCGCTTTCGCCGCGTCGGTCACCCTGTATCGCTTCCCGTTGATAAATTGTTCGGTCGAAATCTGCGCATGGACCGTCATTGGCTGGCCAGCCGGGACAATGTACTCGTGAAAATACCGAGCCGCGTCGGGTGGCACGGGCATGCCGACCGTCTTGTTAGACAGGCTCGACAAGCCAGGTTTCGACGCGACGAAGTGCTTAGCCTCACCTGTAACGCACGCGGTGTTTAAGTAAAAGGTCACATTCGCCCCCCAATAGACACGCACGCGGGCTTCTGTTAACGGGTGATAGTCTGCCGCAGTCTGAGACGGCGCCCCCGCGCAGGCGCACAGCAGCACTGAGCTCACAACTGAAACGAACAGGGTGGAAGTATGACGTGTCATTGGGTGTGTAATCGGGAGAATGCAGGTGAGCGCTTGAAGCGATATAACCAGCGCGACTGAGTATCGAAAGTTCGCGTTATCTATATCGGCTTTGAGTCAAAAAACTTAAATTCGAATTGGTCACAAGCATGCATTCGTCGAGGCCGGGCCTGTCAGTAATTTCGTGTTTGAGGCATAACATGTCGCCAAGGAGTGACTATGCCTCGCAAACCGAAAGCCAAGCCGGTAGACCTGCCGGCAATTCCTGCCGAGCTGCTTGAACAGTTCGGCAACGGCCCGATGACGGCCGAAGCCATCAATGCCGCCACGATGGCGCTCAAGAAGGCCCTGATCGAGCGTGCGCTGGGTGGCGAGATGAACCACCATCTCGGCTATCCGTCGGGCGCCGCCAGGCCGGCCCACGCCACGAACCAGCGCAATGGCCGTGGTGCCAAGACGGTTCTGACCGAAGACGGTCCAATCCGCATCGAGGTGCCCCGCGACCGTGATGGCAGCTTCGAGCCGATATTGATCCCCAAGCATGAACGCCGCTTCACCGGCTTCGACGACAGGATCGTGGCCATGTACGCGCGTGGCATGACGGTCCGGGAGATTCAGGGTTTCCTGCAAGAGCAGTACGGCACCGAGGTCTCGCCTGATTTCATCAGCTCGGTGACCGACGAGGTGATGGCCGAAGTGAGCGCCTGGCAAACCCGGCCGCTCGAGCCCATGTATCCGGTCGTGTTCTTCGATGCCTTGCGCGTCAAGATCCGCGAAGACGCCGTGGTACGCAACAAGGCGGTCTATCTGGCACTGGGCGTGCTGCCGGACGGCACACGCGACATTCTCGGACTCTGGATCGAAGGCACCGAAGGCGCCAAGTTCTGGATGAAGGTCTTCAATGATCTGAAGACGCGCGGCGTCAACGACATCCTGATCGCCGTCACGGATGGTCTCAAGGGCATGCCCGAAGCACTGGCCGCCGTGTTCCCGGCCACCACGCTGCAGACCTGCATCGTCCATCTGATCCGTAATAGCCTGGATTATTCGAGCTGGAAAGATCGTCGGGCACTGGCCGCAGCGATCCGTCCGATCTACACGGCACCCAGCGCGGAAGCGGCCGAAGCTGAACTCGACGCGTTTGCCGATGGGCCATGGGGCCAGAAACTCCCGATGATTGGCATGGCCTGGCGCAGTGCCTGGGACCGCGTGATCCCGTTCTTTGCGTTTCCCCCCGCGATACGCAAGATTATTTACACCACAAATGCCATTGAGAGCATCAATGCCCAGTTGCGCAAGATCATCAAGACCCGCGGCCACTTCCCGAGTGCCGAGGCCGCCACCAAGCTCATCTGGCTGGCCTTGCGAAATATCACGGCGAACTGGGGACATGCCGCTCACGACTGGAAGACGGCCATGAACCAATTCGCTATCCTCTATCAGGATCGCTTCATCAGATCACCCGTGTAATTCTCCAAACGCCTTAAACACGGAAATTCTGACACCCCCTCGAGGCCAGTAC
Organism: Paraburkholderia agricolaris; assembly: GCF_009455635.1. Lineage (NCBI taxonomy): Bacteria > Pseudomonadati > Pseudomonadota > Betaproteobacteria > Burkholderiales > Burkholderiaceae > Paraburkholderia > Paraburkholderia agricolaris. The sequence goes on along the minus strand of NZ_QPER01000002.1, from coordinate 194,675 downwards.
CAGCCGCTCTTCGATGGATCTGATCGAACGGCCGTTCTGCATTCGCGAGCAGTCGTGTCAAGGCAACTCGCTAATGTCCGCAAAGACTGACCTGCAAACTCCCAATACTCAACCCCAAGACCCAACGCCACCGCGTCCCGGGACGGCCGGCGAGACCGCCCCGTCCCCACTCACTCACCCCCTCCCCTTCCCACCACCCCTCCCCTCCACCGCCACCTTATCAAGTTCAAACGGCGTCTCCCTAACCCTCCTCCCCGTCAACCTGAACACCGCATTAGCCACCGCAGGCGCCACCGAAGGACTCGACAACTCGCCAACACCTCCAGGCTTAGCCATATCCCCTTGCACGATCAAAATATCAACCTCCGGCATATCACTCATCCGCATCACGCGATACGAATCAAAATTCTTCTGCTCCACCTGCCCATGCCGAATATCGATGCGATCCGCCGTCGCGTGCCCTAGCCCCCACATCAGCCCGCCATACAACTGTTCTTCAACCCCACCCGGCGACACAGCCAGCCCGCAATCCGCCACACAGGTCAGCTTCTCAACCACAACCGCATCGCCCTTCCGCACAACCCGCGCCACCACCGCAACGTAGCTGCTATACGCCTGATTCGTCGCGACACCCAACGCCGTACCCGCAGGCAACGCTTTCCCCCAGCCGGCCCGCTCCGCCGCCTCGCGCAACACCGCCTTGTGCCGCGGGTCCTTCATATACGCGAGCCGGAACTCAATCGGATCGCGCTGCGCGGCATGCGCGGCCTCATCCATGAAAGACTCCACCGCGAACACGTTCGGGATATAACTCACTGCGCGATACCAGCCGGTCGGCACACCGGTCTCATGACGCACCCAACCAATGTCGACGTGCGGCGCATCGTAAGCGAACTCGTACTTGCTGATCGCTTCGGTGGTGCTGTAGTCCATCCGATCAGGACGATCGAAATACCCCGGCTCCCATTGTTCCGGCGAAGCGGGCATCACGGCGCGCAACTGCAACGTCGTGAGATTGCCATGCGCATCAAACGCAGCTTTGGCACGGTGATAACTTGCCGAGTGATAAAAGAGCGCGCGCATTTCATCTTCGCGACTATTCATCAGCTTGACCGGCTTACCGACTTTCAACGCAAGCCACGTCACTTCGAACAGCCAGTACTTCGATTCACGCGAACCGAAGCTGCCACCCGACACAAGCTCATGCAGCACGACGCGCTCAGCAGGAATGCCGCCGATCACCTCGGCCGCTTCCTGCACCGTAGAAGGCACCTGCAAGCCGCCCCAATACTCAATGCGCCCGTCCTTCGCCCACGCAGTGACATTGATCGGCTCAAGCGCGTTTTGCGCCTTATAGGGCATCGAATACGACGCCTCGATCACCTTTGCACCATGGGGCCATGCAGTCTTCGCGTCGCCGGTCTGAATCGTCGGCACGACATGCGCGACAGGATCATCGAGCCACGCAGCCTGACGTGCAGCGAGCGTACTGCTGTCGAAAGTTTCCAGCGGACTATCTTCCCACTCAACCTTCAGCGCCGCCTGGCCTTGATGCGCCGACCAATAGTCATCAGCCAGCACAGCCACGCCCGCCTGATTCCCGCCGAGAAGATCGGGCCGGCCGGCAATCTGCAATACCTGCCGCACACCCGGCACCGCCAACGCGGCTTTCGCATCCACGCTCCGCACGCGCGCATCGATCACCGGCGCACGCGTGACAACCGCGACCAGCATGCCCGGCAACGACACGTCGATACTGTACGGAAACGCCCCTCGCGCCTTCAGATCGGCACCGCGTTTCTTCTGCAGCTTGCCGATGTACTTGAACTGCGACGGGTCTTTCAACGCGACATCTTTCGGCGCGGGCAATTGCGCGGCCACGCTCGCCAACGAGCCGTAGTTCGCACGTTTGCCGCTTGCCTTATCGACAACAAACCCGTTCTCCGTCGAGAGCGCAGACGGCGACACATTCCATTGTTTCGCGGCAGCGGCAATCAACATCGCACGCGCAGTCGCACCGGCACGCCGCAAGCGCTCATACTCAAGCGACACGCTCGTACTGCCGCCCGTCGAAAACACCTTCCACAGCGGATGAATATAGTCACCGAAGAACGGATTCTCCGGCGTAATTACCTCCACGCGAAACGGATCGACATCGAGTTCTTCGGCGACCACAGCAGCCAACGCGGTGCGCGTCCCCGTCCCCGAGTCGTGTTTATGAACCACGAGCTTGATCGTATCGTCGGGCAGCACACGCACCCATGCGTTTGGTTCGAACTCGCCGGGTTGTGGTTTCGGATCGCCGCTTGCGTTCGCCTCGGCCGCGAATGCTTCAGGTAACTGAAAACCGATTGCGAGACCCGATGCCAACAAGGCCGAGCTTTGTTTGATGAAACGCCGACGCGCGGTGCCGTGTGCGTCTTTCAGCGCTTGCTTGTCGTTATGCATGTCAAGCCTCCTCGTTAGCAGAGGCACAGGCAGGAACGGAGGCAGAGACCGCGGCACAGACCGCCGCGCACGACGGCGCAACCGAAGCCAGCGCCGCATCACCCGAAGCCGCGCGTTTGATCGCCTTCCTGATCCGCGAGTAGGTTCCGCAGCGACAGATGTTGCCGGACATCGCCGTGGCAATCGTTTGGTCGTTGACGGTCGGCTTATCCTTAAGAAACGACGCCGCCTGCATCAACTGACCAGACTGACAGTAGCCGCATTGCGGCACGTCCTCGGCCACCCACGCGAGTTGCAGCGGGTGCGTGCCGTCTTTCGACAATCCTTCGATCGTCGTGATGTGCTTGCCGGCCACCGCGGCAATCGGCAACAAACAGGAGCGCACGGCCTCGCCTTCCAGATGCACCGTACACGCGCCGCAAAACCCGCCGCCACAGCCGAATTTCGTACCGGTCAATTTGAGCCGGTCGCGCAACACCCACAACAGCGGCATGTCTTCCGGTACATTGTCGAGCGAGTGCCGCGTGTCGTTGACCACGATCTCGATCATGCGTGTCTCCTGAATGTTGTTGTGCAGCGCGGCGTGAAGTGCAGTGAAATGCCTGCCACCAAGGCCGCGTGCTTGCGGTCATTATTGAAAGCCGTTAAGCACAACGCCAGCGACGATTTCTTCCATCACCCGTAAGTCCGGCTAACACCCATGCTGAAGCGCTATCCTTCCATCCAGTCGATGCAAGCCTTTCTGCAAGCGGCGCGCGTCGGCAGCTTTTCGAGCGCGGCACGCCAGTTGTCGCTCACGCATAGCGCAATCAGCCAGCAGATCCGCACGCTAGAAGAGTTCGTCGGGCAGCCCTTGTTCGTGCGCGAAAGCGGCCGCGTGGTGCTGACGGACTCGGGCGTGCTGTTCGCGAACCAACTCGCGGATGGCTTCGAGCAGATCGATCGCGCGTTGTCGTCGGTGAAAGAGCGCACGGTCAAGCAGTCGATCACGCTCGACGTCGATCCCGAGCTTGCGCAGAGTTGGCTGGTGGGGCGTTTGCCTGCGTTGCTCGGTGCATTGAGCGGCACGTCGCTCACCGTGTTGTCCACGCCGCGCTACGAGCGCAGCGCGTTCGACCGCGTGGATATTGCGTTGCGGTATGGGTATGGAGAATGGGACGGCTTCGAGAACGCGCTGATCTGCGGCGACCGGTTGACTGCCGTGGGTTCGCCCGCGCTTCTTGAGGCACGCGGGCTGAGCCTGCCGCTCACGCCTGAACAGGTGCTCGATTTACCCTTGCTCGGCTATACGAAACGCTCGTGGATTCCGTGGCTCACCGCGGCAGGCCTACCCGCCGTCGAGCCGGATGCCGTCGCCGTGTTCGATAACGCCGCCGGACTGATTGCAGCCGCGAGCGCAGGCGTGGGAGCCGGTTTGGCACGCGGTCTGCTCGCAGTGGACGCGCGACGCGCCGGGAAGCTGGTCGAACTTACGCAAGTCGAGATCCCGACGCATTACAACCTGTATGCCGTCTGGCCGCGCGAGAAAGCTGAACGCGTCGCGCCGTTGATCGACGTGATTCGCGAACTGGTCGCGCAGGCGGTCGTCGCGGGTTAGCGTTACGGTCAGTCGCTCTGTGCATTCACGCCCATGCTAGCGGCCACCTCGCGCACGGTGTCGAGAAACAGCGCAAGTACCGGCGACGCGTCCTCCGCACGATAGCGCGCGTGCAGCGACACCTCAGGACGCGGCGCCGCAAGCGACACGAAAGCAACACCACCGGTCGTCAATTGCCGCGCCGACGAAGGCAGCAGCGCCACGCCCAGGCCTTCACGCACCAGACAAAGCAGCGTGTGCACCTCGACCACCTCCTGCTCGATCTGCGGTGTAAACCCTGCCTCCACACAACAGTCCTGCAGAAAGCGCGCAAGCTGCGACTGCCGCAAACCAAACGACACAAACCGCTCGGTCTCCAACTCGCGCAACGCGATCTCCTCACGCGCAGCAAGCCGATGCCCTAACGGCAGCGCCACCACCGCCGATTCGCGCATCACCACTTCGCTGCGAATCTCCGGGTCCTCGTGCGACACGCGGAAGAAACACACATCCAGGCGCCGCTCCTTGAGCGCGAGAATCTGCGCGGCAGGCGTCATCTCATGCAGCGTCCACTGCACTTGCGGATGCTTCTCCGCAAATACCCGTAGTGCGTGCGGAATCGGCTCGACCATCGCCGAGCTGATGATGCCGATCTCGAGACTGCCCACTTCGCCACGTCCCGCGCAACGCGTCAGATCGATCGCGCGTTCGAACTGCGCGAAGATCAACGGCACCTGCTCCTTAAGTGTTTTCCCTGCCTCAGTGAGTTCGACACGGTGCTGCGAGCGCATGAACAACGCGGTGCCCATCTCCTCTTCGAGGATGCGAATCTGCTGGCTGAGAGGCGGCTGCGAAATGTGCAGCCGTGCGGCTGCCCGGCCGAAATGCAGTTCGTCGGCAAGTACCGCGAAGTAACGCAACAGCCGGATGTCCATATCGGGAACGTATCAAGATCGTGGTTAAAAAATATTGTACAGAGCGTTTTTATCTTGTGAGACTGCATCGCAAGCAGCAGTGCACATCAGTGTGACACTCGATGCCGGCGAGGGGAAGGCGCACAAAAATGGCGCCTTGCAAAGGGCCGCATGGGCAAGCCTGTCTGGGCTCCGTTCCATCGATGCGCCTGCCCGCGATCCGGCAACTGGATACACCAGTTCCTCTCAAGGAGATCGAGTACATGATCATCGACACCAGCTGTTATCCGACCAATCTGGTCGACCTCGCCTGGCGCCACGACGGCGAGCCATTTACCGGCGAGCGTCTGATCGCAACAATGGACGGCCCGTACCTCATCAACGGCAAGCCGCGCCGCATCGACAAGGCATTCATCCAGCCGCCGCAAGGCAACACGATCTATACGTGGACCGACGGCAATCGCTCGGGCCGCGAGTCGATCGACGACTACATGGCGTACACCGTCGAAATGACGCAAAAGTACCCGGACCGTCTGATCGGTTGCTTCGTCTACAACCCGCGTTGCGGCCCGGAGAACGGCGCCGAAGCAATCGAGTTCTACGCGAAGGAACACGGCTTCAAGATGGTGCAGTTACAGGCCAACATGCATGCGTATCGTCCCGACCGCGCGCTCGACTGGCTGCGTCCCGCATTGCGTAAGTGCGCCGACCTGGGCCTGCTCGTGAAGCTGCACACCGGCGACGGTCCGTACAGCATTCCGAGCGAATGGTATCCGTTGATTCGCGAATTCCCGTCGGTGAATTTCATCATGGCGCACTTCGGTGTGCAGACGGGTGGCGTGTATTGCTTCGAGCCGTATCAAATGGCGCTCGATACGCCGAACGTGTATTGCGAATCGAGTTGGTGTCTGCAATCGCGGATCGTCGAATTCGCGAAGGTGCTGCCGACGCACAAGATTCTCTACGGCTCGGATACGCCGCCGAACGAACCGGGCATGTGGCTGCGTTTGCTCGAAGTGTTGTGCCACGAGCCGCCGCAAGGCCTGAATCTCGACGAAGACACGCTCGAGGATTACCTCGGCAACAACCTCGCACGCATGATCGGCATCGAGCCGAGCGCGCCGCCGCGAAGCGTCGAAGAAGCGCAAGCCTATCTGAAACACCATGCCGCCGCGTCGCAGAAGCACGCCGCCCAGGCATCTCAAGCAGCCTACGCAGGAGCCCGCTGATGATCATCGATACCCATCTGCACCCGACCAATCTCGTCGACGAAGCGTGGCGCCATACCGGCGAGCCGTTCACCGGTGAACGCCTGCTGAAGATGATGGACGGTCCGTACATCATCAACGGTAAGCCCCGCCGTATCGACATGGGCTTCATTCAGCCGCCGCCCGGCAACACCGGCTATCGCGACGGCAATCGCCGCGGCCGTGAAGGCATTCGCGATTACATGTCGTATATCGCCGAGCTGACGCAGAAGTACCCCGATCGCTTTATCGGCAACTTCACGTACAACCCGCGTTGGGGTCCGGAAAACGGCGCGGCCGAACTCGAATTCCACGTGAAGGAGTACGGCTTCAAGATGCTCAAGCTGCACGCGAACATGCACGGCTATCGGCCGGATCGCGCGCTCGACTGGCTGCGTCCGGCAATGAAGAAGTGCGCGGAGCTTGGCGTGGTGGTGCTGATTCACACCGGCGACGGACCGTACACGATTCCGACGCAGTTCTATCCGATCATCCGCGAATTCCCGATGGTGAACTTCATCATCGGTCACTTCGGGATTCAAACGGGTGGCAATTACTCGTTCGAAGCCTTCTGGATGGCGATGGATACGCCGAACGTGTACTGCGAATCGGGTTGGTGCTATCAGTCGCGCATCGTCGAATTCGCTCGTGAACTGCCGCGCAACAAGATCGTGTTCGGCACCGATTCACCGCCGAACGAGCCGGGTATGTGGCTGCGCGAACTCGAAATGTTGTGCGGGCCTGCGCCGCAAGGCATGGATCTGGATGAGGACGGTCTCGAAGACTATATGGGCAACAACATCGCCCGTCTGGTCGGTATCGAGCCGACCAAGCCGCCGAAGGATCTGGCTGAAGCAGAGAAGCGTTTGAAAGCGACCTACGTGAATGACGTAACGCAGCCTGCTTAACGCGCTCAATACGTTTAGCGCTTGCTGCACGGCAGGCGCGGTTCACCCCGCGCCTGCCACTCCAAACATTCCGCTTTCGACGGAGTTCACTATGGCGGATAACCTCTTCCGCGCCACGCAGGATTTTCATCGCTTCGCACAAGCGTATCGCGAGCAGTTTCCCGACGACGTACTGACTATCAAGCAACCATTGGCGGCGGATCAGGACGTCACCGCTATCGTCGCTGAATTGGCCGCGCGCGGGCGGCACGACATGTTGATCTGTGAGAAAGTCGACGGTATCGCGACGCCGCTGGTCACCAACTTCTTCGCTTCACGCACACGCATTGGCCGTTTGTTCGACGTCGATGCGTCGGGCTTATTCGACGCGTACCAGCAGCGTGCGAACGCTCCTATCGCACCGGTTTATGTTCCGACCGGTCCCATTCTCGATCAGGTTATCGAAGGCGATGCCGTCGATCTCGCGCAACTGCCGATGATCCGCCACTTCGATACCGATCGTGGCCCATATATCACCAACGCGGTGATCATCGCCGAAGATCCGGTAACGGGCGTCGCGAACCTGAGCTATCACCGTTCGATGCGCCATGCCCGCAATGCGCTGGCAACAAGCCTGCATTCGCGCGGCCACCTCTGGCGCATGCTGCAAACCGCCAAAGCGCGCGGCGACACATTGAAAGTTGCGATGGTGATCGGCGCCCATCCGTTGTTCATGCTGGCCGCCGCGGCGCGCGTGCCTTTCGGCACGGATGAACGCACGATTGCAGGGGGATTGTTCGGTGCGCCGCTGGAACTGGTCCGCACGCCACGCTATGGAATCGGCGTTCCCGCTTCAGCCGAATTTGTTCTGGAAGGCACGATCGATCCCGACGCTCATGCGGAAGAAGGTCCGTTCGGCGAATTCACCGGCTATTCATCAGACCGCTCGACCAACAATGTGCTGCGCGTCGACACGATGATGCGGCGCAACGATGCATGGCTCGTCGATGTCGTAGGCGGCCCGTACGCCGAGCATCTGACGCTGGCCCGTTTGCCGCGCGAAGCGGAAATGAGCGAGAAACTGAAGGCGCGCTTTCCTTCGGTCACTGCGCTGCATTATCCAAACTCGGGCACGCATTTTCACTGCTATGTCGCGCTGAATCAGACGCGCGATGGCGAAGCACGCCAGATCATGCTCGCGTTGCTCGGCTGGGACCCGTATCTGAAGAATGTAGTGGCGGTGGATAGCGATATCGACATCACCAACGATTCTCAAGTGCTGTGGGCCATTGCCACACATTTCCAGCCGCATCAGGACGTGTTTATCGTCGACGGTCTGCCGGGCAGTCCGCTCGATCCGTCATCGTCCGCGGCGGGCACCACGTCGCGCATGGGTATCGACGCGACACGCGGCTCTCATTTCGACGGCATTCGCGCGAAGATCAGCGAGCGCGCCGCGCAACACGCGGTTGAGATTCTGGCCCATGCCACCGCCGGAGCCCAAAAATGACCCCGCGGCGACTCGTAGTCGGCATCAGCGGCGCGTCCGGTTTCACATACGGCGTGCGCCTGCTGCAACTGCTGCGTGAACTCGGCATCGAAACGCATCTGACCGTCTCGCGCAGCGCGCTGCTAACGATGACGCATGAAACCGACTACAAGTTCGCCGAAGTCAGCGCCCTCGCCAGCTTCACCTACCGCTGCGACGACATGGCCGCGGCGATTTCCAGCGGTTCGTTCCGCTCGCTGGGCATGATCGTCGCGCCTTGTTCGATGAAGACGCTGGCCGAAATTGCCAACGGCATGTCGTCGAGCCTGATCTCGCGCGCCGCCGACGTCACATTGAAAGAGCGCCGCCCTTTGGTGCTGCTGGCACGCGAAACGCCTTACACCTTGGCGCATCTGCGCAACATGATCGCCGTTACTGAAATGGGCGCGATCGTCGCGCCGCCTGTGCCGGCGTTTTACGCGCGCCCTGTTTCGCTCGACCAGATGATCGACCACACGCTGGGCCGCGTACTCGATCTGTTCGGTCTCGAAGCGGGCACCGTCAAACGCTGGCGGGAGCAGGACATAACAACCGAAGTAGAAACGCAAACACACGCACCGCATATCGCCTGACCAGTTGAACAGCACGAACCGCAGTACGACCGAAGAAATGGAGACGAGTCATGAATCACATTCACACCACCCACAACGAAATCGAGAAAATCCCCGTCACGGTGCTGACCGGCTTTCTCGGCGCCGGCAAAACGACGCTGCTCAACTACATTCTTCGTGAGAAGCATGGCCGCAAGATCGCGGTGATCGAAAACGAGTTCGGCGAAATCGGTATCGACGGTGGTCTCGTACTCGAATCGACCGAAGAGATCTATGAGATGACCAACGGCTGCGTGTGCTGCGTCGGTGCAGTGCGCGAGGACCTGGTTCGGATCGTGCGTATGCTGGTGGAAAGGCCGGACCGGCTCGATCACATCATCGTTGAAACAAGTGGTCTGGCCGATCCGTATCCGGTCGCACAGACTTTCTTCCTCGACGATCCCATCGCGAAGCAGGTGACGCTGGATGCGGTCGTCACGATGGTGGATGCCAAACACATCGCCGCGCATCTGGACGATCTGGTGCTCGACGGCAGCGACAACCAGGCGGTCGATCAGATTGTTTGCGCGGACCGTATCGTGATCAACAAAGTCGATCTGGTGACGGTGGACGATATCGCTTCGCTGACGCAGCGCATTCGCGGCTTGAACGCCACGGCGGAGATCGTCGAATCGAGCTACGCCCGGATCGACCTCGACAAGATTCTCGGCATCGGCGCGAATGAGTTCTCACAGATTCTCGTGGAGGCAGACGGGCTGCATGAAGAAGAACACAGCCACGATCACGCGCATCACCACGACGAGCATGACGAACACGAAGCGCATCACGATCAGGCCCACCTCGACGACGACCACACCGACCATCAGCACGACGAAAGCGTCTCCTCGGTCGGCATCGAAGTCGACGCGGACATCGATCTCAACGCGCTGCAAGCCTGGCTCACCGAACTGCGCGAGTCCGACGCCGCCAATCTGTTCCGTATGAAAGGCATTCTCGCTGTGCAAGGCCAGTCGCACCGCTACGTGCTGCAAGGCGTGCACAACGTCATCGAGCTTCGCGCGGCACAAGTGTGGGGCACAGAACCACGCTCATGCCGCATTGTATTCATCGGACGCGATCTCGATCGCGCCGCGCTGACCGACCGCTTCCATGCCTGTCTTGCCGTGCCGGTTGCGGCCTGACGGGAGATCCGGCCGGCGCGCGAAGTGATGCTGCACGGCGAAACCGTGCGGCGAGCTCCGGCCAGAAAACGATATTCAGGAGACACGTCATGAACACCGCCATACATCCCGTCGATCGGATTCTGCCGAAGCGCCAGATGATCACGCTCGGTTTGCAGCACATGCTAGTGGCTTACATCGGCGCAATTGCCGTTCCGCTGATCGTCGCGTCGGCGCTGAAGATGTCCCCGGCCGACACCACCGTGCTCATCAGCACTGCGCTGTTTTGCTCGGGTATCTCGACGATCTTGCAAACCGTCGGCGTCTGGAAGTTTGGTGTGCGTCTGCCGATTCTGCAAGGCGTCGCGTTCAGCAGCGTCGGACCGGTCATCGCGATCGGCCTGAGCCCGGGTGTCGGCTTCGCCGGCGTGTGTGGCGCGGTAATTGGCGCGGGTCTCTTCACGATGTTCGCAGCACCCCTGGTTGGACGCTTGCGAAGATTCTTTCCACCGGTGGTGACCGGCTGCATCGTGACCGTGATTGGCTTGCAACTGTTCCCCGTTGCGTATCAATGGGTCGGCGGTGGCGAGGCGGCGCAGCAGCAGTTCGGTGCGTTGCCGTTCCTGGGCGTCACATTCTTCGTCGCGATCGTGATTCTTGGGATCAACCGCTTTGCCGGTCCGTTCCTGCGCAACCTGGCCGTACTGATCGGCTTGGTCGCGGGCGCCATCCTGGCGTGCGTGCTCGGCATGGGCAACTTCTCGAGCGTGGGCGCCGCGCCGTGGTTCACGCTGCCGATGCCGTTCCACTTCGGCACACCGGTGTTTTCGGTGGTGCCCGTGTTGACGATGATCGTCGTGATGGTGGTGCAGATGGTCGAATCGATGGGGCTGTTCGTCGCCATCGGTGACATCGTCGACAAGAACGTGAGCGAGGAAGACGTGGTGCGCGGCATGCGTGCGAATGGTCTGGCGAGCGCAATTGCGGGCATGTTCGCGGCGTTCCCCTTTATCGCCTTCATGGAAAACGTCGGCCTTGTGATCCTGACCGGTGTGCGCAGTCGCTGGGTTGTGGCGATCAGCGGCCTGCTGATGTGCGCGGTAGCACTGGTGCCGAAGATCGGCGCGGTGGTCGCCGCAACGCCCGCGGCGGCACTGGGCGGCGCCGGTATCGCGATGTTCGGCGTGGTGGTGGCAGCAGGCGTGCAAACGCTGGCGAAGGTGGACTTCGAACGCAATCGCTACAACGTGCTGATTGTCGGCTTCACGATCGCCATCGCGCTGATTCCGGTGATGGCGCCGCAAGTCTTCAAACACATGCCCGACTGGACACAGCCGTTCCTGCATAGCGGCGTGGTGCTGGCGTGTTTGGTGTCGGTCGTACTGAACGCGGTGCTGAACGGCGCGCCCGAAGACGAAAAGATCGTCGAGACCCACAACAACCTGGTGCGTGAATAAGCGGCCGAGGCAATAAGACGAGCGCGGCCGTCGCGCTTCCTGGGACCGGCGGCCGCTTCGAAGGATCTGAGAGGACATTGAATCGTGAGCATGCAAACTGAAGCGTTGCTGATCAAGAACCCTGTTGCGGTCATGAGTGGCCTGAGCGGCGACGCGGCGCGGCTAGGCAAAGTCGATTTGCGGATTCGCAACGGCCGTATCGAGGCCATTGCGCCGAACCTGGAACCACGCGCGGATGAGCGCGTAATCGATGCGCGTTCATGCGTTGTTTATCCGGGCTGGGTGAACACCCATCACCACCTGTTCCAGAACCTGCTGAAGGCGGTGCCGTCCGGCATTAACGCCGACTTGCAGGAATGGCTGGCCGCCGTGCCGTATCCTCGGCTCGCGCGCTTTACGCCGGAGCTGGCGCGGGTCGCCGCGCGACTGGGTATGGCCGAGCTATTGCTGTCCGGCGTGACGACCTGCGCCGATCATCACTACCTGTATCACGCCGACGGCAACACCGAAACAGGCGATCTGCTCTTCGACGAAGCCGCCGCGTTCGGCATGCGCTTCGTCCTGTGCCGTGGCGGCGCATTGCAGGCGGCGGGCGATCATCCGGGCTTTTCCAAAGTCGCGCTCAAGCCGGAAACGCTTGATCAGATGCTCGCGGATATCGAACGCCTGAAATCGCGCTATCACGATGCGGGCGACGCTTCGATGCGTCGCGTTGTGGTCGCGCCGACTACCCCGACGTTTTCACTGCCACCGGAGTTGCTACCTGAAGTCGCACGCGCGGCGCGTCGGATGGGCTTGAGGTTACACACACACCTTTCCGAAACGACTCGCTACGTCGACTTCTGCAAAGAGCGCTTCAACAAACTGCCGGTGGAATTCGTCGCCGATCACGAATGGCTCGGGCCGGACGTGTGGTTTGCTCACCTCGTACATCTGCAGCCGAGCGAGATCGCGATGCTGGCGGAAACCGGCAGCGGCTGCTCGCATTGTCCGGTGAGCAATGCGCGCCTCGGCAGCGGAATTGCGCCGGCCCCGCAAATGGCGGCAGCGGGTGTGCCGATGTCGCTGGCCGTGGACGGCGTCGCCTCAAACGAATCCGGCAGCATGACCAATGAAGCGCACTTCGCGTGGCTGGTGCATCGCGCGGCGCAAGGGGCGTCGGCGACCACCGTCGAAGAAGTCATTCGCTGGGGCAGCGCGGGTGGCGCAGGCGTACTCGGCCTGGATGCGGTCGGCACGCTTGAGGTCGGCAAGGCCGCGGATTTCGTGCTTTACGACGTCAGTGATCTGCGCTTCAACGGCTTCCATGACGTGGCGGTGGCGCCGGTAACGGCGGGTGAACCTGCCCGGGTTCGCTACAACGTGGTGAACGGCCGCGTCGTGGTGGATAACGGCGTGATTCCGGGCCTCGATCTCGAGCAGCTTCGCCATGAAGCGGCCGAGGGCGTGAAGCAACTGCTCGCCGACTAGACCGCTTACGCATACAAGCAAGCACCAAAGGGGTACGTCGCGATGCAGCATAGAAGAATCCGGCTCGGCATTCTCACGCCTTCGTCAAACACGGCGTTAGAGCCCATGACCGCGGCGATACTAAGCGAGCTGCCGCACGTCAGCGCGCATTTTGCGCGCTTCACGGTCACCGAGATCGCGTTATCGGAGCAGGCGCTCGGTCAGTTCGACGCGAGCCGGATTCTGGCGGCCGCACGTCATCTGGCCGATGCGCGTGTGGACGTGATCGGCTGGAGCGGCACATCGGCCGGATGGCTGGGCTTTGAGCGCGATCAGGCGTTGTGCCGCCATATCACCGAAGCGACCGGTATCCCCGCGACAACCTCGGTGCTGGCGCTCAACGAAATTCTCGTCAAAACCGGTGTGCGGCGCCTGGGTCTGGTATCGCCGTACCTCGACGACGTTCAGCAGCGGATCGTGCGCAACTACGAGAAGCTGGGGATCGAATGTGTTTCGGAACGGCACCTTGGCTTGCAGGACAACTTCAGCTTTGCCGAAGTGCCGGATACGCAGTTGGCGATCATGATGCGTGAAGCCGCATTTGCAAGACCCGATGCGGTGACGACATTCTGCACGAATCTGCACGCCGCGCATCTGGTGCGGGCGTTTGAGATGGCTACCGATATTCCCGCTTACGACACGGTAGCCACTGTGGTTTGGAAGGCTTTGAGAATGCTGGGGGTAGATACGACGCCACTCGCAAGTTGGGGCAAGCTGTTTACCGACGTGGTGTAGCACTGCGGTATCACGCGGCACGTCTCGCCGTGGCACAGCGCGCGGTGGCCGGTGCGCGCGGCGGCCTATCGGTTTCCGCGCGCACCGGCCACCTCTCCCGCGTGTGAATTACCGCGACATCATATTCATACTCACGTTGTGCATCACCCACACCGTGCCGCCGATCAGAATGATCGCAGCGACCGCGGTATAGCACAGCGCCATCACATTCCACCGTTGGCCGGAAGACGTGTTCAGATGCAGGAAGAACACTAGGTGAACAACAATCTGCACAAGCGCAAGCACGGCCAGCACAACCATGGCGGAGCGTGCTTCGAGCATGCCGTTCATCACCAGCCCGAACGACGCCGCAGTTAGTACCACAGCCAGTACGAATCCGACGATATAGCCCGAGAGACTCCCGTGCCCCTCTTCCTCATGAAGTGATCGCGTATGAGCCATTTAAAGCACGCTCCCAAGATAGACAAACGAAAACACGCAGATCCACACGATGTCTAGAAAGTGCCAGAAGAGACTCAGACAAGTCAGGCGCGTAATCTCGCGCTCGGACATTTCCGGCTTGAGCACGATCTGCACGGCGAGCACGACCATCCAGATGAGCCCCACGGTTACGTGCAAGCCGTGCGTGCCGACGAGGGTAAAGAACGATGAAAAGAACGCGCTGCGGCCAGGACCCGCACCTTCGGCGATCAGGTGCGAAAACTCCTGCACCTCGAACCAGAGAAACGCGAGGCCCAGCACAAACGTGATCGCCAGCCACCCGAGCACGACACCTGACTTGCGCTTGTGCGCACCGAGCATCGCGAAACCGTAGGTGATACTGCTCAGCAGCAACAGCGCGGTTTCCAGCGCGACGCCCGGAATATCGAACAGATCCTTACCGGTCGGGCCGCCTGCAAACTGGTGCGACATCACGGCAAACACCGCGAATAACGACGCGAACAGCACGCAGTCGGTCATCAGATAGAGCCAGAATCCGAATACCGAATGGGACGGCGCGTGCTCGCTTTCCAGCTCGCCCAGCGCGGCAAAATTGGTTTTCTGCAACATCAGTTGACCTCCGCAGCAGCAAGCCGCTCGTGACGCTTCGTTTCGCCTGCCTTGCCGCCCTTCTCTTCGGTCTTCCGGACCGTCTCAGCCGAAATGTAATAGCCGTCGTTATCGCCGAAGCTGCGTCCGATCACCGTCGCCATGATGGCAACCAGCGCTGCCACCGCGAGCCACGTGATGTGCCAGACCCCGGCGAAGCCCAGCAGCAGGCTAAAGATGCCGATAAAGAACCCCGCGCTGGTATTCGACGGCATATGAATCTCGCGGTACGCCACCTCTTTACCGAGGCCCTGCCCCGTTTCCTTCATGTGGGTGAACGCGTCGAGTTCATGCACCACCGGGATAGTGGCAAAGTTGTAAACCGGCGGCGGCGACGATGTGGCCCATTCGAGCGTGCGGCCGTCCCATGGATCGCCCGTGACGTCGCGGTACGCCGGCAGCTTGCGGTTACGCACGCTGACAACCACCTGCAGAACCTGACAAACCACGCCGAGCGCGATGAACACCACACCGCACGCCGCAACAATCAGCAATGGGTGCCACGCCGGGTTGTCATAGTGATTCAGGCGCCGCGTCATGCCCATGAAGCCCAGCACATAGAGCGGCATGAACGACACATAGAAGCCGACGAACCAGAGCCAGAATGCGGCCTTGCCGAGCTTCTCGTTCAACTTGATGCCGAACACCTTCGGGAACCAGTAGTGCACGCCAGCCAGATAGCCGAACACCACCCCGCCGATAATGGCGTTATGGAAATGGGCAATCAGAAACAGGCTGTTGTGCAGGACAAAATCGGCGCCGGGAATCGCCATCATCACACCGGTCATGCCGCCGATCGTGAAGGTAATCATGAAACCGATCGTCCACAGCACCGGGGTGGTGAATTCGAGCCGGCCACGATAAATCGTGAATAGCCAGTTGAATATCTTCACACCGGTTGGAATGGCAATGACCATGGTCATAATGCCGAAGAACGCATTGACGTCCGCGCCGGACCCCATCGTGAAGAAGTGATGCAGCCAGACGAGGAACGCCAGCACCGTAATCACGCAGGTGGCGTAGACCATGGTCTTGTAGCCGAACAGCGGTTTCTTCGCGAAGGTCGCGATCACTTCGGAGTAGATGCCGAACGCCGGTAGAATCAGAATGTAGACCTCGGGGTGGCCCCACGCCCAGATCAGGTTCAGATACATCATGGCGTTGCCGCCACCGTCGTTCGTGAAGAAGTGCATGCCCAGGTAACGGTCCAGACCAAGCAGCGCGAGCGCAATGGTCAGGATCGGGAACGTCGCCATGATCAGCACGTTCGAGCACAGCGCGGTCCACGTGAACACCGGCATCTTCATCAGCGACATGCCGGGTGCGCGCATCCGGACAATGGTGACGAAGAAGTTGATCGCGGTAATCAGCGTACCCACGCCTGATAACTGCAGGCTCCAGATGTAATAGTCCACCCCGACACCCGGACTGAACTGCAATTCCGAGAGCGGCGGATACGCAAGCCAGCCGACTTGCGCGAACTCGCCGATCACGAGCGACAGATTCATCAGAATGGCGCTAATCGCGGTCATCCAGAAGCTGAGGGAGTTCAGGAACGGGAACGCTACGTCGCGCGCACCGATCTGCAACGGTACGATCAGGTTGAAGAGCCCCACCATCAACGCCATCGCCATGAAGAAGATCATGATGACGCCGTGCGCGGTAAAGATCTGGTCGTAGTGATGCGGCGGTAGATAGCCCGGCGAGTCGAAGGCGAGTGCCAGTTGCAGGCGCATCATGACCGCGTCGGCAAAGCCGCGCAGCAGCATCAGGACCGCGACCACGATATACATCACGCCGATCTTCTTATGATCGACGCTGGTAAGCCATTCGCTCCAAAGCCATTTCCACTTGCCGAACCACGTCAACGCACCGAACGTGGCCAGGACGATGATCGCCATCAGGACGCCTGCGCCCATGATGATAGGCTGATCGAACGGAATCGCCGAAAGTGTCAGTTTTCCGAACATGTGTTACCCCTTCGTACTGCAATTGCTGTTCCGCAGATCGAGAACGTGGCCGTTGTTGTACTTCGCAATGATGTTGTAGAACAGCTTCGGATCGACCGATGAGAAGTAGCGCACCGGCGCCTTCTCGCTCGGCTGCGACACCGTGCTGTATTCGTTCATGTCGAGCCGGTCTGACGACGCCTTGACCTTTTCCACCCACGCGTTGAACTGCTCCGGGTTGGTGGCGAGCGCACGGAACTTCATGTCGGAAAAGCCCCTGCCGCTGTAATTGGCCGACACACCCGCGAAGTCGCCGGCTTCGTCCGCGATGAGGTGTAGCTGCGTTTGCATGCCGGCCATCGCGTAGATCTGGCTGCCCAGTTGCGGAATGAAGAACGAGTTCATGACCGAGTCGGACGTGATCATGAAATTAACCGGCGTGCCCACCGGAAAAGCCAATTGATTAACCGATGCAATGCCGAGATCCGGATAAATGAAGAGCCATTTCCAGTCGAGCGCCACTACTTCGACATTGATCGGTTTCACAGCCGACTCAATGGGCTTGTAGGGGTCGAGTTCGTGCGTGGTCTTCCACGTCAGAATTCCAAGGCACAGAATGATGATGGACGGCACGGTCCAGATGACGACTTCGATCGCCGTTGAGTGCGCCCATTTCGGTGCGTACTTCGCGTGGCGGTTGCTTGCGCGATAACGCCATGCAAACCACAGCGTCATCAGAATAACCGGCACCACCACAATCAACATCGTGAATGTTGCCGTGCCTATCAGCGACTTTTCGGCGAGACCGATGCTGCCCTTCGGGTCGAGCACATCGAGATTTCCACACCCGGAAAGACACGTAGTTAGCGCTGCCGCGATAGGTATCGACGCCCGGCTATGGGCTCCCTTTGTTTTCATATTTCCCGGCTTCTCATAGAACTTTCGCCTAAATTCGCTGCGCCCATAGCAACATGGGACACGCACTCAGAATGCGCATGCCGCAGGATTCTACGAAAGACCGAGGATGCGAAAGTTGATCCTAGGTAAGAGAACCGCACAGAAGTCGTAGTTTTCGGCAAAGAATTGTCAACACCCCAAAAGGCGGCTTTCTATGGGGTGTCGCCAGGTTCAATCTCGACGTATCTGAATCGGAAATTTCTGTCAGATCACAGAAGAAAACGGGCGTTGTTTCGCCATACGAATTTTTTTACTTTTGATTATTCGTCAAGCATGTTTCGCCAGTTCCTCCGCATCCGCGAGCCACTCCTGCAACGTCACCTCCACCGTGATGAACGACAGATTCATCCCGCGCACCACGCGGCCGGCAAACACCTGACTGTCCGTGCCGGACAGAATCGCGGTGAGCTCCGTCGTGCCTGTCTCGTCACGACCCGGCACGGCACACGCGAGCTCACCGAACAGTCCCACGATCTCGACGCCCGGCCCTTTGACAATCTGCGTGGCCTGCACGGCGCCCGCGCCGCTTGTCAGATGTCCGTCGATCAGACTGCCGACCGCGCTGCGCACCACCGCGCGGTCGATGCCGTATTGCGCACACAGGCGCTCAAGCGATTCGACGATGTCCTCATTCGGCTTCAGGCGTGCAATCAGGGTGCGCCCGTAGCAGCCGGCTTCGAGTTTGACCTCGGACGAGTTGGATTGCGCACTCATGCGGCATCCTCCACCGTCGGTCCAAACAACGTATAGCGAGTTTCCTCGTCGACATATTGCGTGAAGCCGCCGTGCGCGAACGCGCAGAGCCGCAACACCAGCGGTTCGCGGCCCACCTCGAGGCGATCGAGGATCACGTGGCCACCGTGCAGCCGGCCATCGCCGCCGACGAACGCACCGTGACAATGCAGCGCGACGCTGCCCGCACGGTCCTTACCGATCGTTACCGCGCCGTGCAGCAACGCGACTTCGTCATTCTCCATGTTAGGGGTGCCGTAGATGTAAGGCCGCTCGCCTTGCGCCGCCTTGATGACGACGTGGTATTGCAACGCGCGCGCCGAACCGCTGCAGATCCGGCCGGTTGCGCCGCAAAAGCCGTGGTGCATCATCAGGTCGCGCAGCACCGTGCCGGCGTTGCATCCGCTGGGTATTTCAACGCGCAGTTCGCGCGGCTCCCGCACTACCGTGGCCAGCACCCGCGGGTGAGCGGCTGCGCCAGGATGGCGGAAAGCTTCTGTCTTTAACGTCATGGGAGGGTCAGGTAGATTGCGACACCCCTTAATAGCAACTTCAATGCCATTTGAACGCGAGGCGCGAGGCACGCGGTGCGGCAGGCCTCAGCCCGCATGAACAGCGCCGCCTGCGCAGCAACATCTGTCGCGCGCCGTGCTACAGGTGTCGTGTGCGTGTCATATGGTGAAGCGAGGCGACTCGCTAGCTGCCCGAGCGAGTACCAACCAGGCCCAGTTGCGCGGCAATGTCGACGAACCGTGCCACGCAGGGATTCAACGTATCGGGGCTCCACACCAGCGCGACGTCGACGTAAGGCGCGTGCTGCAAGGGCACGAACCTGACGTTATCCGCGTGGGTACTGCGCATCGAACTATGCACGAGCGCAACACCGAGTTGCTGCGCGACGAGGTTCACGATGGTCTGCTGAAAATTGGTTTCGAGGCGGATACGTGGCGTAAACCCCGAGCGCCGGCAATGCTCGACGATCGTGTTGTAGATGAACGGCGAGGCCGCATGTGGGGAAATGATGAACCACTCGTCGCGCAACTCGGCAATGGAAATTGCCGCCCTTGTCGCCAGCCGGTGCCCTTCGGGGAGCACGGCTACCAACTGCTCGCTGAAGATCGTGCGGGTCTCCAGTTCGACCGCCGAATCCGACGGATACATGATGCCGACATCGGCCTTGCCGGCGCGAATGTCGGCCACGAGCAAGGTGGGAATGCTTTCGCTGAGCTTCAGTTCGACCCGCGGAAAGGCCGATGCGTACTCACGCGTCAGCACCGGCACGATGCTGTACGCGGCGGCGAACATGAAGCCCGCCATCAGCGTGCCCTCCTCGCCAAGGTCGGCGGCACGTGCATGACCGCGCGCCTGGTCGACGGTGGCCATCACCGTCTTGGCATCGCGATAGAAGCGATGGCCGGCTGCCGAGAGCCGCACGCTGCGGCGTGTGCGATCCAGCAGCACGACGCCTAGTTCCGCTTCGAGCAATGCGATCTGCCGCGACAGCGGTGGCTGGGAGATATTGAGCAGCGCCGCCGCCCGCCCAAAGTGCAGGGTCTCCGCAAGTACGACGAAGTAGCGTAATTGCCTCAGCTCCATGCCCGCCCCAAGTCCGCAAATAGGAATCCGACTTATACCTAATCGGTATCAGTCGTCGCATCATAATGTATTGGAGACTATTAATGAATCGCACTATGCTTGGTTTCGGAGACAAACCGCTGGCAGCTTTTTCGATCCGCCGGGCCACAAGCCGGGCCGATCCTGCCAATCAGATACATAAAGAGAGATGCCATGACCGCCCACGACCCGCTGGACCGCGCCCGTGCAGACTCATCTCGCTCATCGGGGCTACCTATTAGCCGACTATGTGGCGACGATCCTACGATGCTGGCCACGCTATCGCGTGCCCGCCTGCTCATCGACCGGCAGCTTCCCATTCTGATTCTCGGCGAGACCGGTACCGGCAAGGAATATCTCGCGCGTGCGCTGCACGACTACAGCAACCGCCGGCACGCGGCGATGGTGTCGGTGAATTGCGGCTCGATTCCTGAGAACCTTATCGAAAGCGAACTGTTCGGCTATACGCGCGGCGCATTCTCCGGCGCGCTCTCCACCGGCATGAAAGGCAAGGTCGTGCTCGCGCATCGCGGCACGCTATTCCTCGATGAGATCGGCGATATGCCCGCAGCGCAACAAACCCGCTTGCTGCGCGCACTGTCCGAGCGCGAGGTGACGCCGATAGGTTCGGCCGAACCTATCGCGGTCGATCTCCAACTGATCTGTGCGACGCATCAGAACATCGAATCGCACGTCGAAGCGGGAACGTTCCGTGAAGATCTCTATTACCGGATCGCCGTGGGCATCGTGCATTTGCCGCCGGTACGCGAGCGGCACGACCGCGCATGGCTGCTGCAATCGATCCTCGAACGCGAAGCACCGGGTATGACGCTCGAGGCCAACGTCGATAGCGAGGCGCGCGAGATTCTGCTGCACTGCAAATGGCCGGGCAATCTGCGGCAGATGCGTGCGGCACTTCAGTACGCATGCGCGGTGAAGAACGGCGACATGATTCGCGCGGGTGACCTGCCAGCCAATGTTCAGCCCGGTAAAGGCATGGTCGGGCGAATCGGTCTACACCCGACCTATCACCCCGCGTTTCAGGCAGCGCCGCAGCCGTACGCCGCGTCACGTGACAGCGGCGGCCACGCCGCATCGCATGCCGCGCGTTTCGCAGACGCGGCCCGTTTGCCGGTCGCGCCGCCGAGCGAACGCGACAACATTCTGCGTGCGCTGTCCGCGAGTCGCTGGAATATCTCGGCCGCGTCCCGCGAACTCGGTATTTGCCGCGCGTCGCTCTATCGCAAGCTCAGGCAGTTTCGCATTCCGCACGTGCGTGACCTTGGCAGCGATATGCTAATGGCGGATCACGGCTGAACGCGTGCATGCAACAACGGGGCGACGTGTTTGCCGAAACACGCGGCCCCGTCAGATGTCCCTCGTTGTGGCTTAGTCTCGCGCCGTGGCCGCTTGCGCCGCGGGCCGTTTGAACATTTGCGCAACAATCACGCCGACCAGCGCCGTACCGCCGCCGAGCACGTGATACATGTGCAAGGTTTCGCCGAGCATGGTGATGGCGATGAGCGCAGTCGCAATCGGCAACACGTTCATGAAGAGCGCGCAACGATTCGGACCGAGATGCTTGACCCCCTGCATCCAGAGAAACGGCAGCACCACCGAGGCCAGCACACCGGCATACAGGATCAGCGGCACGCTCGCGCGCGTCGGCATGGCTTCGGCTGCCGGCAGACGCAGCAGCATCGGCAGCATGAACACCAGCGCGAAAAGCGCCTGCAGGTAGGTGGATTGCCACGACGGCAGCCCCACGTGCCAGCGTTTGAGCAACACGCCGTACAGCGCATACGCGAGCGCCGCGAAAATCATCAGCAGATCGCCAAGATGCGCGCCGTTGGCGAGCAGCATCGCCGGCTTGCCTTGCGTGATCAGATAAACCACGCCGGCCAGCGACAGGACCCCGCCACCCACCATTCCCGTGGTCGGCGCTTCGCCGAGCAGCAGCGTGCTGGCCACCATCGTCATCAGCGGTACGAGCGCGGTGATGATCGACATATTGGTCGCCGTGGTGGTCCTGGCCGCTTCATACGAGAGGCTCTGGAACAATGCCATTGCCAGAAAGCCGAGCACGGCGAGCTTCGGGAGTTGCGGCACGATCGCCGCGCGATTGCGCCAGGCCGGCTTCAGCGTGAACAGGCTCATCAGCGCGACCGCCAGTAACAGGCGGTAGAACGTGATGGCCGAAGGGTCGATGGTGCGGGCGGACAGCTTCGACACGATGACATTGCCGGCCCACAACAGGATTGCCACAAAGGGAAACAGGAAATAGGATTTCTTCATGTCACGCTCTAACTGATTGTCGATAGGAATCGGGGGCTCCGAAGTGACATGAATTCTTGCGCTCGCATGCAAGGTCCGTCTCACGCCAAAAGGTCTTTATCTGTCGTGAAACGGTCAACCATCCGATGAAGGGCAACACCACGAATGAACGCGCGAACTCCAATGCCCGCGGCACGCCACACCGAAACGCCCACCGCGCCGGGCGCGCACGTGCCGTTCGAGAGCACGCCCATGCCGGTCTCGGCGATGGCCGCGTGGTATCCGCACGGCACCGTGATTGCGCCGCACCGCCATCGGCGCGCGCAATTGCTCTATGCGATCGAAGGCGTGATGTTGATCGAATCGGCAACCGGCTCGTGGGTCGTGCCGCCCACGCGGGGCGTGTGGCTCGAACCCGAGGTCGATCATTCGGTGCAGATGAGCGGCGACGTGAAGATGCGCACGGTGTTTGTCGAACCCGGCGCGGCCGCGCATTTGCCCACCCGCAGTTGCGTGGTCGAGGTCCATCCACTGTTGCGCGAGTTGATCCTCGCGGCGATCGACGTGCCGCCGGATTACACCGACGGCTCGCGCCACGATCATCTGATGCGCTTGCTGCTGGCGGAATTGAATGCGGTGCCGTCGCTGCCGCTTTATCTGCCGTGGCCGACCGATCAGCGTCTACGCGAGGTATGCAATAGCCTGTTCGCCGCCCCCGACGACAACCGCACCATCGGCGCATGGGCCAGCACGCTCGATGTATCCGAAAAGACATTCCACCGCTGGTTTCAGCGCGAAACCGGTTTGACGTTCGGCCGCTGGCGCCAGCAGGCGCGCTTGCTGCTCGCGCTCAAACGGCTCGCGCACGGCGAGAAGATCATCGCGGTCGCGCTGGATCATGGTTACACCAGCCAAAGCGCTTTCGCGGCCATGTTCAAGCGGCATTTCGGCGTGGTGCCGTCGGCGTTTTACGCGTAGCGGCTCGAGCGGTTCAACTTCCCTGCCCGGCGCGCGGCTAATCCAGCACGCGGCTGCGCCGGGCAAGCTGAAGCGCTAGCGCTCCGCCGTCGCGGCTTCCAGAGGCGTGGCGAGCAACGCCTTGATATCTTTCTTGACGATCTTGCCGTAGGCGGATTTGGGCAACGCGTCCCAGAACACGCAGCGCTTCGGCCATTTGTAGCGTGCGAGATGTGGTTCGAGATGCGCCAGCAAGGCTTCCTCCTCGAGTGCCCAGCCTTCGCGCCGCACCACCACCGCGACGCCGACTTCCCCCCACTTGGGATCGGGCATGCCGACTACCGCGACCTCCTGCACGGCCTTATGCGTAAGAATCGCTTCTTCGACTTCGCGCGGATAAACGTTCGAGCCACCGGAGATGTACATGTCCGATGAACGTCCGGTGATGTACAGGAAGCCCTGTTCATCGAGGTGGCCCAGGTCTCCGGTATGAAACCAGCCATGACGGAAGGCCTTCTCGTTCGCGTCCGCATTGTTGTAATAACCGATGAACACCGCCGGCCCGCGCACGCAAATTTCGCCGCTCGCGCCTGCTGCGAGGCGATGGCCTTCATCATCGAGAATGCCGATTTCAATGCCGGTGCGGGCATAGCCACAGGTGCCGACACGGCTGCCCGCGGCATGGTCGTCGGCGGTGTGCAACGAAGGCGGCAGCACCGTGATATTGCCGGTCACTTCGCCGAGGCCGTAATACTGCACCAGCACCTTGCCCAGCTTGCGCAGCGCATGCTTCTGATCCTCGCGATACATCGGCGCCCCGGCATAGATCACATACTTCAGCGAACTGTGATCGTAACGGTCCACCGATTCATGCTCGGTCAGCATCTTGACGATGGTGGGCACGGTGAACATATTGTCCACGCGGTGTTTTTCTACCAGCGCCCAAGCCTCTTCGGCATCGAGTTTCTCCGACGCCGGCAGAATGCTGGCCGCCGCGCGCGCAACGTTGACCATTGCATGAATGCCCGCGCCGTGCGAGAGCGGCGCCACCACGAGCGAGCGCGACTCGTGCGTCAAACCGGGCATCAGATCGGCAATGTGATTGGTCAGCACAAAAGCCATCTGTCCGTGCGTAAGCACGCCCGCTTTCGGGCGCCCTGTCGTGCCGGACGTATAGAAAAACCACAGCGGATCGTCACGGTCCACATCCACCGCGGCGAACGGCGGTGCGTCCATCTGCTGCGCGAGTGTCTCGTAAGCGAGTTCACCCGCCCGCGGCGTGCCGATTGCGATCACATGCTGCAAGGCCGGCGACGCCGCGCGCACCGCGTCAACGTGGGCGTCGAAACCGGCTTCGTAGATCATCGCTACCGCACCGCTCGATTCGCCGAGATACGCCGCTTCCGCTGCGGTAATCCGGCAGTTGGTCGGCACCCACACGGCACCGAGTTTGAACGCGACCCATGCGCTTTCGAAGAGCGCCAGGTTGTTGCGCGAATGCACGAGAATCTTGTCGCCCTTGCCGATGCCGAGCCGGCTCAAACCGTGCGCGACCGCGTCGACGCGCGCGTTAATGTCGTGCCAGCTCACGCTGCGTTCGGCGTGAATGAAGCCGGGTTGATCGGCGTGGCGTCGGGCTGCGTCGGTCAGCAGATTCCCGAGGTTCATGACGGTGGTCAGCATAAGCCAGTGCTTTGAAGAAAGAGAGGTTGAGAGGCGCGCATACCTGGTCCAGATGATCGAATGCCTTTCAGCGGCGCGCTTCGAGAATGCTCAGATAATTGGTCACGGCCGCGCCGCCCATGTTGAACACCCCGGCCGTGCGTGCATTCGGAATCTGCATCGCGCCGGCCTGGCCGCTGACCTGCATCGCCGCCATCACGTGCATTGACACGCCCGTCGCGCCGACTGGATGCCCCTTCGCCTTCAATCCGCCCGACGCATTGACCGGCAGGCGCCCCTCTTTCGTGGTCACGCCTTCGAGAATCACGCGGGCGCCCTGTCCCGGTTCGGCCAGACCCATCGCCTCGTATTCGATCAGTTCGGCAATCGTGAAGCAGTCGTGGGTTTCGACCAGCGACAGATCGTCGAGTGTCATGCCGGCTTGCGCCAGGCCTTGTTTCCACGCGAGCCGCGCGCCTTCGAACGCGATCGGATCGCGCCGCGACAGCGGCAGGTAGTCGCTCACCTGCACCGTCGCGCGAAACTCGACCGCGTGACGCGCGCGCCGCGCGATGTCCGGTGACGCGATGATCAGCGCGGCCGCGCCGTCGGAGATCATCGAGCAGTCGGTACGCTTCAACGGCCCGGCAACGAACGGGTTTTTCTCCGACGGCGTGCGGCAAAAGTCATAGCCGAAATCGCGCCGCATATGCGCATACGGGTTCGACACGCCGTTGTGATGATTCTTCGCGGCAATCGCCGCCAGCGCATCCGACTGGTCGCCATAGCGATCGAAATACGTTTGTGCAAGCTGGCCGAAAATGCCCGCGAATCCGCCCGGCACGTCCGCTTCTTCGCTCGCATACGAGCACTTCTGCAACACCTTGCCGACTTCGGCGGTCGGCAGGCTTGTCATCTTCTCGTAGCCGATCACCAGCGCGCACGCGGAGCGGCCCGAGCGCACCGCATCGAGCGCGGAGTACACCGCGGCCGAGCCGGTCGAGCACGCGTTTTCACAACGCACGGTCGAGGTGAAGCGCATTTCGGGAATCGCGTTGAAGACGAGTGCCGACGGAAAGTCCTGATAGACGAACCCGCCGTTAAAAGTGCCCACGTGAATCGAATCGATCTGACCGGCTTCGACGCCGGCATGCTCGAGCGCACCGAGTGCGCTGTCGGCAATCATGCGTTCGATGTCCAACGCGTCGAGCTTGCCGAACGGGATATGGCTCCATCCGATGATGGTCGGTTGCATTGCGAATAACTCCTTGGCTTGGGGATGGGAATGACGGCTCTTCATGCAAAAGCCAGGCCAGCCAGGCCGATCGTTTCATGATCGCGACCCCGGCCGGCACGGCGCGCATGAAGCGAGCGCCGTGCCGATGCGGGCCGCGCGCCGCGAAACCCTCCAATCCTGCTTTCGCGCCACGCATGAATCCGCAGTCCACCCCCCGGCTCGCGTGCGACACAAAGCATGCGACAGGTGTCGCATTTGCTCGACACCTGCACGGCGTGCCCGCCCTGGCAATAACCCGGGGTTGCCGGCTTAACGCCAATAGCCACGCGGCTCCCGCCAAATGGCATCCAATTTGCTTTTAGCTAGCCGCCGGCCTTCGAAGCGGCAAACATAAAACTCAGGAGACAGACGATGAGCGTTACCACCCGGCGCGACTTTCTCAAATGCGCTTCTCTTGCCGCCGCGGCGTCGTTCGCCGGTCTGCACGGCCGCTCCGCGCACGCTGCCGAATTCACCCTCAAGTACGCGAACAACCTGCCTGCCACCCATCCGATGAACATCCGCGCGAAGGAAGCCGCGGCGCGCATTGCTTCAGAGAGTAAGGGGCGGGTCGACTTCCAGGTGTATTCGAACAACCAGTTGGGCAGCGATACCGACATGCTGTCGCAGGTCCGCTCCGGTGCGATCGATTACTTCACGCTCTCGCCGCTGATTCTCGGCACCCTCGTGCCCGCCGCGCAGATCACCGGCGTCGGTTTCGCGTTCAAGGACTACGACCAGGTGTGGGCCGCGCTCGACGGCGCACTCGGTGCGCGCGTGCGCCAGGAGATTGCGAAGACCTCGGTGTTCGCGTTCGACAAGATCTGGGACAACGGCTACCGCCAAACCACCACCAGCACCAAGCCGATCCACCTGCCGGGCGACCTGAAAGGCATCAAGCTGCGCGTGCCGATGAGCCCGATCTGGACCTCGATGTTCCAGGCGCTCGGCGCCTCGCCGGCCAGCATCAATTTCTCCGAGGTGTATTCGTCGCTGCAAACGCGGGTTGTGGAAGGTCAGGAGAATCCGCTCGCCACCATCACCGCGGCCAAGCTTTACGAAGTGCAGAAGTATTGCTCGATGACCAATCACATGTGGGACGGCTTCTGGTTCCTCGCGAACAAACAGTCGTTCGCGCGTCTGCCGAAGGATCTGCAAACCATCGTGCAGAACGCCGTCAACGATGCGGCCATGCAGGAACGCACCGACGTCGCCAAATTGAACGCGTCGCTGATGCCGGAGCTGAAAGCAAAGGGCCTCCAGTTCAACGATGTCGATATCAATGCGTTCCGCAGCCAGTTGACCTCAACGGGTTTCTACGCCGACTGGCACAAGAAGTTCGGCGACGACGCGTGGACCGCCCTCGAAAAATACACCGGCAAACTCGCCTGACGCGCCATGCATCTGACCTTGACGAAGAAACTGGAAAACGACGGCTGGCTCGCGCGCGGCCTGACGACGGCCGTCGATTGGGTGATGCACGGCGTAGGCGCAGTGGCGGCCTTCCTGGTGGTCGCCGAGACGGTGATCTTGCTATGCGGCGTGATCTTTCGTTATGGGCTGGACCAGCCGCTAATCTGGTCCGACGAACTCGCGTCGATCCTGTTTAGCTGGCTGGCCATGCTCGGCGCGGTGCTCGCCTTGCATCGCGGCGCGCATATGCGTCTCACCGCGATCGTCACGCGTTTGCCGGAGAAATGGCGCGGCTGGCTCGAAGCGGTCAGCGCGCTCACCGTCTGTACCTTCGTCGCGCTGATCATCACGCCGGCCATCGAGCATATGAACCTGCAGATGCCGGTCAGTACGCCTGCGTTGCAGTTGCCGGACGGCTGGCGTTGCGCCGCGTTGCCGGTCGGCGCGGCGTTGATGCTGATGGCGGCGCTTGCCCGCATCGCGCGTGAAGTGAGCCCGGGGCAGTTCGCCGGTGCGTTGCTCACCGCGGGCGTGATCGCTGCCGCGTTATGGATCGCGCAACCCTATCTGCTCGCGCTCGGCAATCTGAACCTGATCGTGTTCTTCGTCGTGCTGGTGGGTTTGTGCGTGGCGGGTGGCGTGCCGATCGCCTTCAGCTTCGGCACGGCAACACTCGCCTATCTGGTGCTGATGACACATGCGCCGCTCGGCATTGTCGTGAGCCGGATGGATGAGGGGATGGCGAATCTGGTGCTGCTGTCGGTGCCGTTGTTCGTGTTGCTTGGTGCATTGCTGGAGTTGAGCGGGCTCGCGCGCTGCCTGATCGACTTCATGGCCGCGTTGCTTGGCCACGTGCGCGGTGGTCTGCAATACGTACTGCTCGGTGCGATGTTTCTGGTGTCGGGCATCTCCGGCGCAAAGGCCGCCGACATGGCAGCGATTGCACCCGCGCTGTTCCCCGAAATGCAGCGGCGCGGCGCGAAACCCGAGGAGCTGGTCGCGTTGTTGTCCTCAACCGGCGCGATGACGGAAACGATTCCACCGAGCCTTGTGCTGATCACGATCGGTGCGGTGTGCGGCGTATCGATCACCGCGCTGTTCGTCGGCGGAATCATGCCGGCGGTGGTTGCGACAATCGCGATCGGTTTCGTCTGCTGGCGGCGCGCACGGCACGAGCCGGCGAGCAACAGCACGCGCGCCCCCTTGCGCACGATTCTGCGGACCTTTGTGATCGCGCTGCCCGCACTCGCGCTGCCGATGCTGATTCGCGTGGTGGTCATCGAAGGCGCAGCCACTGCCACCGAAGTGTCGACCATCGGTATCGCGTACACGCTGATTGCGGGCGTGCTGCTGCATCTGTGCGGACGGCGGATCGAATGGCGCCGCCTCTACTCGCTGCTGCTCGATACCGCCAGTCTGTCCGGCGCAATTCTGCTGATCATCGGTCTCGCCACCGCGATGGCGTGGGCGCTCACGCAATCGGGCTTCTCCGCGTCGCTGGTGGCAGCGATGGAACAGATACCGGGCGGTCCGCGCGCGTTTTTGTGCGTATCGATCGTGTTGTTCGTGGTGCTCGGCAGCGTGCTCGAAGGAATTCCCGCGATCGTGCTGTTTGGCCCGCTGCTGTTTCCGGTGGCTCGCGCGCTCGGGATTCACGACGTTCACTACGCGATGGTCGTGATTCTGTCGATGGGGCTCGGCCTGTTCGCGCCGCCAATGGGCGTGGGTTTCTATGCCGCGTGCGCAATCGGCAAGGTGTCGCCGGACCGGGTCGTGAGCCGCGTGTGGGGTTATCTCGGCGCGCTGTTCATCGCGCTGCTGGTGGTCGCATTCGTGCCGTGGCTGTCGATCGGTTTCTTGAAGTGAATGCGCGTTGATGTTCGTGCTTTGACATCCAGTTTCAAGCCCTTTTTAAGCCGATTTTTTTTCCGCTGTTTCCGATCATTCGAGAGTTCGCTGTGAATCTGAATACTGAAACTTCCCGCCGTACCCCGTCTTCCCTCACTCATCCGCGCGTCGCGCTCGTCACCGGCGGTGGTGCGGGTATCGGCGCGGCTATCTCGCAGCAGCTTGCCGAAGCCGGGCACATCGTCTTCATCGGCGACATCAACGCACATACCGCGAACGATCTTGCCGGTTCGCTGTGCGCAGCCGGTCACGAAGCGTATGCCGTGCAGCTCGACGTGTCGGCGCCGGCTTCGATCGATGCCGCATTCAACACCATCGAGAACCAGTTCGGCCGCTGCGACATCCTGGTGAACAACGCCGGCATCGCCAAGACATTTCCGTTTCTCGACTATCCGGTCGAGCACTGGCGCAAAGTCTTCGACGTGAACGTCACCGGACCCATGCTGTGCGGCCAGCACGCTGCGCGGCTGATGCGCAAGAACGGCTGGGGGCGGATCGTGAACATCGCCTCGGTCAGCGGACTCCGCGCGAGTTCGGGCCGCACCGCCTACGGCACGTCGAAGGCCGCCGTGGTCGGACTGACGCGACAGATGGCGATCGAGCTCGCCGAATACGGCATCACGACCAACGGCGTGGCGCCAGGGCCGATCGACACCCCAATGACGCTCGATCTGCATTCGCAGGTCGCGCGCGACAACTACACGCGCGCGGTGCCGGCGAAGCGCTACGGCGTCCCCGCGGAAATCGCCGCGGTAGTCCAGTTCCTGTGTTCCGAACAGGCGTCGTATGTGAACGGGCAGACGGTGCCAGTGGATGGCGGCTTCATGGCCGCAGGCGTGCTGGAGATTTAGGAGGACGGCGCCCGCGCGCTATGCCGGGCGCCGCCTCCGGTGCTCAAGCCGTTTGTGGCAGACATCAGCGCGTGGCGGGCGGCAGCGCAGCCAGCCGCAAACGCTCGATACCGTCCGCGAGCGCAAGCGTCGACTGCTGCCCATCACGCATGCGAATGCTGATCGTCCGGTCGCGCTCGTCGCGCGAACCGACCGCGACAAAAATCGGCACCTGCTTTTCACGTGCGTCGACGATCTTCTTTTCGAGCCGCTCCGGCCGGCCATCGAGCAGCGCCCGGATGCCGGCGTCTTCAAGCGCTTGCATCACTTCTTGCGCGTAGGCCGCATTCGCGTCGCTGATCGTCGCGACCACGACCTGTTCCGGCGCGAGCCATACCGGCAGCCATCCTTCATGATGTTCGAGCAGCATCGCGATAAAACGCTCCATGCTGCCGAGTACCGCGTGATGAATCATCACCGGCCGCTCACGTTCGTTGCGCTCATTGACGAACTCCGCGTCGAGTCGTTCGGGCAGCACGAAATCGAGCTGAATCGTGCCGCATTGCCAGCTGCGTTCACGGCTGTCCGTCAGATGAAACTCCAGTTTCGGGCCGTAAAATGCACCCTCTCCTTCGAGCACGTCGAATTCGAGGCCCGCTGCACGCGCCGCATTGGCGAGCGCCTCTTCCGCGCGATCCCACGTTTGATCGTTGCCCGCCCGCATCGCGGGCCGCGTGGCTAGCGCGACTTTGAAGGCGGGGAAACCAAGGTCCGCATAAACCGCACGCAAAAGCGCACAGAAGCGGCCGACTTCGGCTTCGATATGCGCCTCCGTGCAGAACACATGGGCGTCGTCCTGCACGAATGCACGCGTACGCTTGAGGCCTTCGAGCGAGCCCGAAGGTTCGTCACGATGACACGCGCCGAACTCGCTGTAACGAACCGGCAACTCGCGATACGAGCGCACGCGCTGATTGAACACCTGCACGTGACACGGACAACTCATCGGCTTCAGACACAGCGCGCGCCCTTCTTCCGCGTCGGCGAGCGAATACATCGCCGCGCCGAACTTCTCCCAATGGCCGCTTTTTTCCCACAACGAGCGCGCCAGCAATTGCGGCGTACGGATCTCGCGAAAGCCCGCGCGCCGCATGCGGGCGCGAATGTAGTCTTCCAGCACGCGGTATAGCTCCCAGCCGCGCGGGTGCCAGAAAACCATGCCGGCGCCCTCTTCCTGCTGATGGAAGAGGTCGAGTTTGTTGCCGAGCACACGATGGTCGATGTCGTTCATGATGACGCTCCATTGGGTTTGATGTTGCAGTTACTGCAGATCGGTACCGCAAACGGAGGTCAAGAAACGCCAAAGGCCCCGTCCGTTTCCGGCGGGGCCTTTGGTGGTTTGCCACAGCTTCCTGCTTCTAGCGTGCGCAACCTCCAGACGACCCGCCTGTAAAGGTGGTCGTCGTGGTGGTGACAGCAGCGAAGGGAATCGAGTGGAAGTCCATGGATCGACAGTAAACGATTTTGTGGGGGGACGTCAATCGCAATCCTGGCGGGCGCCACCCGCCTGAATCGCTACACCATGCGATGTATCTCCGCCGGCGCGACGGCGCCGCGGCGCAAGGCTCGAGCGCGAGGCCAACATTGAGATGTTAAATGCCAGTGCGCTCAGGACAACCGCGCCGCCGATCAGGCAGAACGCCGAAGGACGTTCGCCCAGGACCAGCCAGATCCATACCGGACCGAGCACGGTTTCGAGCAACAGGATCAGGCTAAGCTGAGGCGCGGCCAGAAAGCGCGTACTCCATCCGATCAGACCGAACGCGATCGGTACCACCACAGCGGCTTCAATACCCATGTAGTGCCATTGCGATGCTTCAACAAACCCCACGCGATCGAGCAACGGTAAAACCGCGCATGCGCTCAACAGGCCGCCGGCGGCAGGCGCCAGCGCCATGTTTGCCGCGCTCTTGCGGGATACGACAAAGGCGGCGCTCATCGCCAATGCGCTCGCCAGCGCCATCGCATTGCCCGAAGTTTGCACCGCATTGATGCTGCCATGCTGAACCAGGCCGATGCCGCCGAGCGCGACCAGCATCGCCAGCCACGTCGCCGCGGGCGTCCGTTCGTTCAACACCACACGGGAAAGCAGCGTCGCAAACAACGGCGCAGCGGAGATGATGAACAGCACACTTGCAGCGTCGGTAAGACGCAGCGCGTACACAAAGAATAGCGAAGCGGTCCCATAGCAAAGCGACGCCATCCAGAACAGGCGTTGCTTGATGGAGTTCGCCAGCAGGGTTTTGCCGCGAGCAAAACAACTACATGCCGCCACGCTGGCGGCGAACATGAGCACGCCGCGCCAGAAGGCAATCTGAAGCGGATCCACGGGCCCAACCAGACGAACGAGCAAGGTGTCCGCGCTCAGAACCAGCACACCGGAGCATGCGTATAAAACACTGCGCTTACCGTCATTGCCCACGCGCATCACTTTAGAAACGGCGTGACGTAGCGCTCCAGCATTAGCGTGACAGCCTCACGAGCGTATTGCTGTGCCTGCGACGCCTTGCTGGCTCGCGGCCCCGCCACGTTCAGCGTTTCGATGTTATATCGTTCGACGAACCTTCCGATCTCTTCAGCCGCCGCGGCCTGCAGCGTTGTGGCAGCGTCGATGATCTTCACCGGCTTGCCGCGCGCCACACACCATTCGCAGGTTTCTAGCGTGCCGCCGCTCAAACTGCCGAAGTGAATCACCACAGTACCGTCGCTATCGAGCAGATTCTGTAGCGTCCGCTCTTCATAGCCTGCGTTCGGAAGTTCGGTCAATGGATACCGGTCCGGTATCGATCCGTCTTCTGCCAGCCTTCCCGCCGGGCACCACCCTCCGCAAGAAAACTGCATATCCAGTGCGGCGTCCAGTGCGCCACGGTCGACGCCGGTTTGTCCGCCAGAAACGATCCGTTTCAACAGGCTCACCATGATTGCTCCCCTCTCTTTCCAACGCTCTCTAACGACGCTCCACCCAATCCAGTGGAGCGTCCGGTCTCCATCGCGCGCCCGTTCGGCGCGCCGTTCTTATTGCCACTCGATCGTTGCAGGCGGTTTGTCCGTGATGTCGTAGACGACCCGGCCAATCTCCATCTGGTCGGTTATCTTCTTTGATATTTCGGCCAGGTAGGGGAATACCTTTCGCGAGAAATTCGCGGTCATTGAGTTGGTCGACTCCACCGCACGAATCACGATAGCCTGTTCGTTCTTAACGTGTTTGTCGCCCTTCACGCCGAGGCTCGGCACATCGACGAGAATACTGAACGCCATCCACACGTCTCGCGACACGGGCGAGTTGTTGATCACATCCTCGACAATCTCAGTGGATTGCCGAACTAGCGCGACCCGCTCACGTGTCACCTCACCTTGCACGCGAATTGCAAAGCCCGGACCCGGGAATACTTTCTTATGGACGACGTAGTCGGGCAAATCGAAGTACGCGCCGATCTTGCGCACCTGATCCTTGAACAGATAGCGAAGCGGTTCCATCATGTCGAAATTCAGCCGTTCGGGCAGTCCGCCGACATTGTGATGCGGTTTGATCTGCGAAGAGAACTTCGTGACACCGCTTTCCACCACGTCCGACCAGATCGTGCCTTGCGCGAACACCTCGGCACGCTGCTGTTTCGCGACCACTTCAAATGCATCGATGAATGCCTTCCCGATCACCCTGCACTTCTGGAACGACTCGGTTACACCCGTCAGATCGCCGAAGAATCGATCGGCCTCGCGAATGACCTGCAGATGGATATCGTTGTCGGCGCAGAATCGCTCGACTTCGAATTCAGTCTGAGTGGGCATCAAGCCGCTATCGACGTAAATCGCAATCAGTTGATCTTTATCGACGCTGCGCCGGATCAGCTTCGTCATCACATAAGAATCGACGCCGCCCGATAAGCCCACGATGATTCGGCGATCCTTGACGAATGCTTTGATCTCGGGAATCTTCTGCTCGACGAACGCCTGCGGTGTCCACTTTTGCGCGGGCTGCGCACCACAGATGCGAAATGCGAAGTTAGTGAGCATCGCCGTGCCGGATTCGGTGTGCGACACCTCTGGGTGGAACTGCAAGCTGTACAAGCGCCGTTTGGGATCTTCGAGCGCGGCAATCGCGCCGCTCGCGCTGCGCGCAATCACGCGGAACGCGTCGGGCACGGACAACACCGAATCGTTGTGGCTCATCCACACGGTAATCTGGCGTTGCTGCACGCCCGCGAACAATTCGCCGGTTTCGAGCACGTCCACTTTGGTGTCGCCGAACTCCGACTGCTCCTTGCCGACGCTGCCGCCGTACAGACTCGCAAGCAGCTGATGACCATAACAGAGCCCCAGCACCGGCAAACCGGTTTCGAGCCAATCACGGTCGAACGCAATCTCGTTCAGCTTCACCGAAGACGCGCCGCCCGAGAACACCACGCCCTTCAACTGCCGCCCACCGTCGCGAACGTAGTCGCGATACTTCAGGTCCGCAGGCACGATTTCCGTGGGAACGCCGATCGAGTCAAACGCTACCTTGATCAAGTGCGTGTATTGGCTACCGAAATCGAGTACAACAATCATGTCCTGGCTCATATCAATTTACTCCGCTTTCCTTTGCCTGTTTTTCAATAAACCGTTCGATCTCTTCGGCATCCTGCAAGCCGAATTTGCCGTTCTCAACAGCGGCGCGCACGAGGCAGCCAATCTGCGCAATCGATGTGATTTTCGTCACCCTCAAACGGTGCTTGATAAGCGCGTCGAGGCCGTAACTCAGAATCGTGTACAAATGAATCTCGCCAGCAAACTGCCGCAGATAGTCGACCACCGGCTCGACAGTCCGCCCCGACACGAGCGTGTCGTCGACGATCGCGATCTTGCTGCCGTGTTTAGGATCGCTGCCCACCAACCGGCCGCCTTCCGCATGCCGCTTTTCGTCCTTCCGATAGAGCGACAACGGGGCGGCCAGATTGTCCGAACAACGCGACGCAAAATAACTGCCGCCGCTTTCCAGTCCACACACGTAAGTAATGCCGTCCTGCTCCATCTGCGCGGATAACAGATTAGCCAGCGTTTCCCTGACCGGCTTATGTGGCAGCGTATTTTTGAAGTTAATGTGAATGGGTGAACGTCGGCCGGGTTTTACTTCGATATAACGTTCGGCGCGATACGCAATGACATCTTCCGTGTTGAGGATCAGATCGATAGCCACGTCGCTAGGGGACATTTGGCCTCCTGCTTTCTTTTAGAGTTGAAGTCGTCGTGACCGGTCGTGCTTTTTCGGCGCCCGGCACGACGCCGCGCGTGCCACGGCAATGCGCCGCGCGGCACGTTCTGGTGTTCGTGAAAGATCGGGTTGGCTTCCGCGCCCGTTGCGAGACGCGGTTTCGGCGAGCGCGATGCGCTTGTTATCTACTGAGCATCTACTTTGAAGTGAGCCAGACGCCGAAAATAATCGCACCCACGCCAGTCAACCGCGTAAAGTCGGCCGGGCGCGCAGTCGCGCCAAGCCAGCCAAACTGGTCGAGCATGAGCGACACAATGAACTGCGTGCCCACAATGATCGTGAATGCCGTGGTCAGGCCGAGCCGCGAAGCCGTATAGCCGATTGATCCGGCAATCACGAGTCCGAGCGCACCGGCGGTCAACGCGTACCAGGGCACGGCCATCCACGCTTTCGTGCTCCCGTCGCGAAGCGTGAAAAGCAGCACGATCGCCAGCAAAGCACCGCTTACGTAATTGATGAAAATACCGCCGGTGGTGCCGACGCTCTTCTCCATCACGCCCATAAACTGACCCTGTAGGGCCACGGCGCACCCGCCCAGTACAGCAACCGCTGTTAATCCAATTACATTGCCGGACATAATATTCACACTCGAATCATCAGCATAAGTTGACAGGACGGAATTTTTATTCTTCCGCAGATGACGCGCGATTTATCGATTGCCAGGCCCGTATGCCTGTCGTATAAGCGAACCCGGCACAGTATCTACTTGTCCCGTTAAAACCTGAAACGCTATATTTTCACTTCTGCCGTTAAATCGTTTCACAGTGAGGAGCGTGCTTGTGCTGTCGATAGAATCGCTGCAACTGGTCGACCTGATTGCCAGAACCGGCAGCTTCACCGCTGCGGCGAAGGCATTACACCGGGTGCCGTCGGCGGTCAGCTACGCGGTCCGAAATATCGAAGAGGAACTCGGCGTCGAGCTGTTTCGCCGTCTGCACCGAACCGTCGTATTGACTGAGGCCGGCCATCATTTCGTCGATGAAGCGCGCGGCATGCTCAAGAAGATGGACGAAATCAAACGCGAGACGCTGCGGGTGGCCAACGGGTGGCAGCCGAGCCTGTCGATTGCGCTCGATAACATCGTGTGTGCCGACCGGATCAGCGCGTTAATGGCGGACTTCTACCGGCACTTCGACAATGTAGAACTCATCGTGAGAATCGAGGTATTCAACGGCGTATGGGAAGCGCTTGTCACCGGCCGCAGCGATATCGCGATTGGCGCGACCACGGCGGTGCCAGTTGGTGGAGATTTTCAGTTCAGGGACATGGGGTCGATCGAATGGGCGTTCCTGGTAAGCCGGAACCATCCGCTCGCCACCGCCACCACGCCTTTGAGTAATGAAGTGCTGGCCGCGTTTCCGTCGATCTGTCTTGAAGACACGTCACGCGATATTCCAAAGCGCACCACCTGGCTGCTGCCGAATCAACGCAGACTCGTGGTGCCGGACTGGCTGCGCGCGATCAATTGCTTCACCGAGGGCCTGGGCATCGGCTACATGCCGGTACATCTTGCGCGGCCCTATATCGAGTCCGGCGCACTGGTGGAAAAAACAGTCGAGCATCCGAAAGCGCCCGCGCCCTGTTGCGTCGCCTGGTATGGGGGCAAGACGCCGCCGGTGCTGGAATGGGTGCTCGATTATCTCGGCGACAGCGAGAAACTCCATCGCGAATGGATATCGTGAGTGACGCGGCAACCCGTGTCACTACCCGGAACTTTCAGTCCCACGTACTATAGCGAGTAGAAGATTGGCCGCCGCGCCTGGCGGCCCCTGCACTCCGCACTTCAGACCAACCGAGCCCTTCACCTTGACCATCCATATCCGCCCCGCCCACGCGCCCGACTCCGCGCTGATTCTTCGCTTTATCACCGAACTCGCGGTGTATGAAAAAGCGGAGCACGAGGTTGTCGCGACCGTTAAAGACATCGAAGCAAGCCTGTTCTCAGCGACCTCATCCGCGAAGGCGCTGATCTGCGAAATGAACGGCGAACCGATCGGCTTTAGCGTGTACTTCTTCTCTTATTCGACGTGGCTCGGCAAACAGGGGCTTTATCTGGAAGACCTGTACATATCGCCGGCCGCGCGCGGCAGCGGCGCGGGCAAACAGATGCTCCGCCACCTCGCCCAGATTGCGTGCGAGAGCGGCTGCGGCCGCTTCGAATGGAGCGTGCTGGACTGGAACGAGCCGGCGATCGGCTTCTATGAGTCGATCGGTGCGAGCGCACAAAGCGAATGGGTCCGCTACCGGCTGGCGGGCGACGCGCTCACGGCGTTTGCCGATGGCAACAGGTAAGGCAAGCTTGCCTGCGAACAGACACCTCGCCAGGTAGCGAGTCATGCGCGCCTTGTTTATCTGCAGCAAGAACCGCCTGCGCAGCCCGACGGCCGAGCAGGTGTTCGCCACGTGGCCAAATGTCGAAACCGATTCGGCCGGTCTGAGTGCGGATGCCGACGTAGCGCTCTCACCCGAGCAGGTGCGCTGGGCCGACATTGTCTTCGTGATGGAGAAAGCGCATCGCGCAAGACTGTCGGCAAAGTTCCGCGCGTGTCTGAACGGCAAGAAAGTGATTTGCCTCGATATCCCCGACGATTATGCGTTCATGCAGCCCGAGCTCGTCGCGCTGCTGGAGCAAAAGGCGGGCAAATTTCTGCGGCAAAGATAGCGCGCTGAGCCTTGCCCGCGCTGCTACGGACCGGTTAGTCTCCCGACCCGCTCGCCGCCGGTTCGACTTCAAATGCATCGCCCGTCGCGAAGAATGTGCCGCCGGCCACGTAATGGCATGTGCGCAGATTGGGATCGTCGCCGAAGTGCCAGCGGTTGTTCGAATAGACCCGGCTGTCCGCGTAGGCGGCGACCACTTCGCCGATAATCAGATCGTGCCGCTGGCTATCGTCCGGGATCACCTTGCATTCCATCCACGTGATGCAGCCGGCCAGCATCGGCACGTCGATTTCCTGTGCCGGGAAGGTCTCGAGGTCGAAGGCCG
The DNA here is from genome assembly GCF_009455635.1 of Paraburkholderia agricolaris. Classification (NCBI taxonomy): domain Bacteria; kingdom Pseudomonadati; phylum Pseudomonadota; class Betaproteobacteria; order Burkholderiales; family Burkholderiaceae; genus Paraburkholderia; species Paraburkholderia agricolaris. The sequence continues at coordinate 155,684 of NZ_QPER01000002.1, read as the reverse complement.
AGAACTTGTCGAGTTCGGTGCCCGCGTTCGTGCCCACCGCCAGCGTCTGCGCCGCAAATCCACGGCTCGGCAGTTGCAGTCCGAACACGCCGCTCGCTTCGATCAGTTGCCGGGTGAGCGTGCGGCTGTCCACCACTACTACGACTTTCGGCGGCGTGAAATCGAGCGGCATGGCCCACGATGCCGCCATCACATTCGAGCGGCCACCGTGCGCGCTGGTAATGATCGTGACGGGGCCATGGTTCAGCAACTGCGTGGCGCGCGACAAGGCGACGGGTTCCCGGGTGATTTTCATACGTGCTGTTCCGCGTCAAATGGATCAGGCAGATTGTAGCGGGGACGCGCAAAGCGAGTGGCGCAGCATCATGAGCGGCACGAGGGCGAACCACCGTACCGCCGGATCGGCGTCGTTTCCACATGCGAGCGCCATTTCCCGCCGATCCAGGCGAGAATGCAAACCTGCCACAGATCATTGGAGAGACCGTGCGTATCGTCTGCTTGCATACCGCCGACAGCAATATCGCCCTATTCGATGCGGCCGCCCGCGCCGCCGGATACGAGTCGCTCGAGCTTGTACATGTCGTCCGCGCGGACTTGCTCGCGGCCGCTGAGCGCGCCGGTGGATTGACCGACGAGATCGCGGCGCAAACCCGCGAGGTGCTCCTCACGCTCACGGACAACGCAGACGCCGTATTGCTCAACTGTTCGACGCTCGGCCCGTCAGTGGACGAAGCCCTCGCCGCGCAGGCTGCGCCGGTGCCCATTTTGCGGGCCGACGCCGCGTTGGCTCAACGCGCGGTGGAAGGCGGCGGCAAGGTTATCGTGCTGTGCACCGTATCCACCACGCTCGACCCAACCACCCACTTGTTCGCTCAATCCGCCACACGTACCGCCGCGAATGTCGAGGTTCAGTTGATTGGCGGCGCGTGGGAGCGTTTTAGAGCAGGCGACACGGCGGCTTATCTGTCCACCATCGCCGCCGCTACGGATGCCGCCTACGAAAATGGCGCGGATGTCGTGGCGTTCGCACAAACATCGATGGCGGGCGCAGCCTTGCTGGTCACGCACGGGACGAAACCGCTGACCACGCCGGCGATTGCCCTCGCCGCCGCGGTGCGCGCAGCCGCGCTAGCCGCCTGAAACGCGATGTTCGCCGAGTACATCGTCAAATGGAATTTGCAGCCGGACGGCGAGCCGATTCGTACGCATAGCAGCCAGCTCTTGCCGGTGCGGCAGCATGGCGTCGCCGCGATGCTGAAAGTTGCACAGGAACCCGAAGAGAAATTCGGCGCGCAATTGATGGTGTGGTGGGACGGCGACGGTGCGGCCCGGGTGCTCGCGCATGATGCCGACGCCTTGCTGCTGGAGCGTGCCGACAGCCATCACTCGTTAGTGGACCAGGTGCGCGCCGGCGGCAGCGAAGCGGACGACCACGCCATCGAAATCCTCTGCGCCGCCGCGGCACGACTTCACGCACCGCGAAATAAGCCGCTGCCCGAACTGATCGGTTTGCCGCGCTGGTTCCAGAGTCTTTGGCCCGCCGCTGAACAACACGACGGCTGGCTAGCCGGGAGTGCCGCCGCGGCGCAAGCCCTGCTCGCCGCGCCACAAGATCCGGTTGTGCTGCACGGCGACATTCATCATGGCAACGTGCTCGATTTCGGCGCGCGCGGCTGGCTGGCGATCGATCCGAAAGGTCTGTACGGTGAACGCGGTTTCGACTACGCGAACATCTTCTGCAATCCGGACCTGGTATCGGTGCTCGTGCCGGGACGGTTTGAGCGTCGCGTCGAGCGCGTGGCGCATATCGCCGGGCTCGACAGGCACCGGTTGCTGCAATGGATTCTCGCGTGGTCGGGGTTGTCCGCGGCGTGGATTCTCGAAACGGGCGAGACGCCGGACATCGACATAGAGATCGGCAGATTGGCGGCCGAAGCGTTGAGCGGCAGCCGCTAGACCGCCGCCCAAGCATTCCGTCAAGCAATGATCAATGTGCTTTGCCGTTAGGCATGGCGTCCAACGGTTTGTGCTGTTCTTCGCCGAGTCCCGGGAAAAACGCGTTCCATGCGGCGCGCACGCCCTGGGCCGCGGTGGCTTCGGCGCCGATCGATTCTGCCTCGCCGTCGGCCGCTTTCGACGGGTCGGCGGACAGGCCACGCCAGTGCGTGAACACCAGCAACGGTTTTTCGGTCCACACGCCGTCGCCATATTTCGCAAATGCCGTGTCTCCGCTCGTCAACTGCACCTCGTACCAGCCTTCGCGGACAGGTGCATGGGCAGCAAGCTCAAACCAGGCGGTCGGTTCGATTTCCTTCATGTTGTCTCCAGTCAGATAGATCGTCATAGATAAGCACAACAAAGGCATGCTTCATGCCCGAACCCGGCAGCGGCCCGGCCAGGCGGGCGCCGCGTGTCATGCGATATGGCAGGGCGGTGCGCTGGGCATGACCTGCGGGCAATTCGTCGACGTCGCGCACTTTCGAATCGCCGCGCATAAACGACACGATAGCGCGACATGGGGCGCGCGGACAAACGTAAAAACTTACACGGCGCGCCTGCGTGCTGTTCCGCTTGTCGCCCCGCCTGTCGATCCGCTTTCCGCCCTATTTGCCGACGCGCCGCTCGACTCGCCGGCCATCCCACGCGCGAGCCCGGCCAGAACCCGTACAGCGGGCGCCAGTTGCCCGGCCGGCGTGCTGCCATAGCCGATCACAAGTCCGTTTGCCTCGTCGCGCTGCTGCAACGCAAAACCCGACAGCGCGCGCGGATTGAGACGCTCGGCAAGCGCGCGTGCGGCGAGGGTCCGATCGGAAATAGACGGCGGCAAGCGCAGCGTCAGATGCATGCCGCAATTGCCGCCCAGAATCTGCGACGGCGCGAAGTGTTCGGCGAGCGCATCGCGCAGCGCCTGCTGGCGCTCCCGGTACAAACGCCGCATGCGGCCCAGATGCCGCCCGAATTCGCCGCTGTCGATGAAATGCGCCAGCGCCAGTTGCTCCAGACGATGCCCGCCACGCAATGTCTCCTGCAACGCCACGGCCGTGTGCGCGGCAATGGCGCGCGGCAGCACCACGAAGCCGATGCGCAAGGCCGGAAACATGGTTTTGCTGAACGACCCGACGTACAGAACCGGCGCGTCCTCGACCAAACCCTGCATGCTGGCGATCGGCTCGCCGGTATGGCGGAATTCGCCGTCGTAGTCGTCTTCGATCAGCCAGGCGCCGCAGCGGCGCGTCTGGGCGATTAACTCCAGCCGACGCGCCACCGACAACACCGCACCGGTCGGATACTGATGGGCGGGCGAGGTGTAGATCAGCCTGGGCGGATGTGTATGCCATGCGTCGGGCGGCACCGCGATGCCTTCCGGGTCCACCGGCATCGGCACCATGGTCAGATCGCCGAGGTTGAACGCTGCCTTGGCGCCGCGATAGCCCGGATCTTCCACCCACGCGATGTCGCCCGGATTGGTGAACAGGCGCACGCACAGGTTCAGCGCCTCCTGCGCGCCTTCGGTGATGATCACCTGTGAGCCCTCGCAGCGCACGCCGCGCGCCATCCGCACATGCGCGGCGATCGCGTCGCGCAGCACCGGTTCGCCGGCCGGGTTGCCGTAGCCGAGCGCAACTGGCAGCGCACGCTCCATCGACCGTTCCAGCGCGCGCCGCCAGGCGGCCACTGGAAAGCGATCCAGCGCGGGGGTGCCGGGGGTCATCGGCAAAGTGTTGTCGACGTGGGTACGCGTCGCCGTGAATTGCTCGACGCGTGCCGCGTAGGCGACGTCCGGCGCGGCCGGCAGGGTTTGCGGTTCACCGCGTGCCGCCGGACTGGAGAGCGGACTCACGCGTGTGCCCTTTTTGTCGGCCACCACATAGCCAACCGCGGCCAGATGCTCGTACGCGATCACCACGGTATTGCGCGACACGCCCATCTCCGCGGCCAGCAGGCGCGACGACGGCAGCAGCGACCCGGCCGGCAAGCGCCCGGCGAGGATGGCCTGCTGCAAACGCTCAATCAGTTGTTTTTGCAGGGGCACGGACTTTTCGACGCTGCCGGCGGCCGGATTGGCGAGCGGGCCAATGATCTCGATCATCGTGGCTGGACCTATCAAATGCTGTTCCGTTGGATCTTTTTAACATACCACGTTTGCCGTATCGTTCTCCATAAGCAACGATGATCCCTATCCACAGGAGAACACACATGGAACCCAGACATAACGCTTTCGAGCAGCCGATCGGCGCCCCCGTGCCGGGCTGGAAAGGCGCTCAGGCACCCGGCCGTGAGCCGCTGCTGGGCCAATACTGCCGGATCGAACCGGTGGACGTGGAGCGCCATGCGGCAGACCTGTACGAGGCGTATAGCTCGGCGGCCGACGCCCGCGACTGGACCTATCTGGCGGTCGGCCCGTTTGAGAGCCTTGCCGCGTATCGCGAGCATCTGACGCGCATGGCTGCATCGCCGGATCCGCTGCACTACGCGGTGATCGATCTCGCGTCCGGGAAGGCCGTCGGCACACTCGCGCTGATGCGTATCGACCGCACCAACGGCGTGATCGAAGTCGGGCACGTCACTTTTTCGCCGCGCCTGAAGCGCACGCGCGTTGCCACGGAAGCGATGTTCCTGCTCATGCGCCATGTGTTCGACGACCTCGGCTATCGCCGCTTCGAATGGAAGTGCGATTCGCTCAATGGGCCGTCGCGCACAGCGGCGTTGCGCTATGGCTTTACATTCGAAGGCATCTTCCGGCAGGCGATCGTGTATCACGAACGCAATCGCGACACCGCGTGGTTTTCGATTATCGACAGTGAATGGCCCGCGCTGCGCCCGAACTATGTACGCTGGCTCGACGCCGGCAACTTCGACGCCCAGGGCAAACAGGTTGAACGGCTAGTGGATCTGATCGCGCGGCAACGGGCGGCGGCCAGCGAAGGCGCTCAATAAGACGGTCAGTAAGGTGGTCAGTAAGGTGGTCAATAGGGCAGCCGGTTCGCGCGCCGGCTGCATGTCGGCGCGCGAACCGCGCATGCGCCGCGCGACGATTCAGGCAACGCCTGCCGCTCGCCGCAGCACAATAGTTGGTTTGCCTTTATACGTCGTGTGATGTTGCTCGCGATAACCGCACTTGTGCGCGACACGCAACGAGGGCTGGTTTTCCGGCGCGATGATGCAGACGGTCTCGCCGTCGGGCCACTGCGTGTCGGCCCACGCAAGTGCTGCACGCACCGCTTCGGTCGCGTAGCCGCGATTGTGGACGGCGGGGTCGAGTGCCCAACCGATCTCAGGTGTGTTCATCAACGAAGGTTCGATGTCGCGATGGTAGTCGGCAAAGCCGACTTCACCCAGGAACCGGCCGCTGTCCTTTTCCCGCACCACCCAGTAACCGTATCCCAGCATCGCCCAATGCCCGGCGTAGCGCAGCAGGCGCGCCCAGACCTCTTCGCGTGTGAACGGCTTGCCGCCGATGTAGCGGATCACCTCAGGATCGGACCACATCGCATAGCTCTCGAGGAAATCGTCGCGCGTGTGCGGACGCATGATCAGACGGTCGGTGGTGAGGAGCGTGGGGCGGGTGGGCATGGGTGGCTGGGGTTGAACGCTTTGAGGTTGAGAGGCGTTAAAGGGTGCCAAGGATGATCGCAGATTTCCTGCACGTCAGGGTCGCTGCAAAAGTCCCTGCGGCGTCGAAGCGGCACACGCACCGTCCCATCAAAACCTGCCCCCTCACGCCAACTCAAGAAACCGCGCCAGACACGGATTGCGATTAGCCGGCGACCACGCCAGCACCTGCTCGATCAGCGGCGCATCGACCAGCGGCCGGAACACCACGCCCGCGAGTTGCGCCTTACGCATCGAGGCCGGCACGAGCGCCACCCCCACCCCTTCATCGACGAGACTGAGCACGGTCTGCTGCAACTGCACCTCAAAGCGGATATCCGGTTCGAAGCCGCCCGAGCGGCAATGCTCGAGGATGGTTGCGCGCAAGCTCGGCGCGACTTCCGCCAAGGCCAGCACGAACGGCTCGCCCGCCAGTTGCGCGATCGTCAGTCGCCGCGCGCGCGCTCGCGGATGGCTGCGCGACAACGCCACGCACAAGGGCTCGCGCAGAATCGTCCGTGTCGCGATGCCCTTGTCGGGCACGCCAGGAAACATGATCGCCGCGTCGATCTGGCCGGACAGCACCTGCGCGGCCAGATCGTTCGACACGACTTCGCGTAGATTCAATGCGACCTCGGGAAACGCCGCGCCGAACGCGCGCGCATAGCCGGGCACGACGTTGTACGCGGCACACATCGTAAAGCCGATGGCCAGCTTGCCGGCGTCGCCGTGCGCCGCCGCATGGGCATTGCTGACCGCCTGCTCCACCGACGCAAGGATCGCCTTCGCATCAGCGTAAAAGCGCTCGCCCGCCGCGGTTAGCGTGACACTGCGCGGACTGCGCTCGAGCAGCGTCACACCGAGACTCGCCTCCAGCGCCGCCAGTTGCCGGCTCAACGGCGGCTGCGACAGATTCAGGCGCGCCGCCGCGCGGCCGAAATGGCGTGTCTCGGCGAGTGTCACAAAGTAGCGCAACGGCTTGATATCGATCACGACGCCCTCAAGCTGAATGACGATGCAGAAAAGGTATTATTGGAAGCAAAAAACAGTATTGGATTGTATCAACGCAAGCCACTACGCTGGCGCATCGTTCTCCGCGCCCCTACCTTTTGCACCGATGTTAGCCACTCTCGAGATTCTGCTTCCCGTATTCGGCCTGATTTTCGCGGGCTTTGCCTGCCGCCGGCGCGGCGTGCTCGGACCGAACAGCGCGTCCGAACTGAACCGCTTCGTTGTCTGGCTGGCACTGCCGGCGCTGCTGTTCGACACCATGGCGCATGCCACGTGGCAGCAGCTCTATCAACCGGCCTTCGTCGCGGCATTTTCGATCGGTTGCCTCGGCGCGTTTCTGCCGATTCTCGCCATCCGTATGTTCAGCGGCCGCCATCTGGCCGACGCGAGCGTCGACGCCATTGCGGCGTCGTATCCGAACACCGGCTACATCGGCTTTCCGCTCGGCATGATCGCGTTCGGCCCGGGCAGCCTGACGCCGACCACGATCGCCACGATCCTCGTCGCGTGCGTGCTGTTTGCGCTTGCCATCGTGCTGATCGAAGTCGGCTTACAGACCGAACGCACGCCGCACAAGCTGGGCCTGAAAGTGCTGGGCTCGCTGGCGCGCAATCCGTTGATCGTGTCGCCGATTGCAGGCGTGCTGCTGGCGAGCACTCACGTCGCATTGCCGCAAAGCGCGGAGACCTTTCTGAAGCTGCTGAGCGGCGCCGCCAGTCCGTGCGCGCTGGTCAGCCTTGGCTTGTTCCTCGCGGAAAAACGTCCGTCGTCCGAGACCGGCGCGAGCGGTATCCCGCTGCTGCTGAGCGGCGTCAAGCTGCTGGGACAGCCGGCGCTGACCTGGTGGCTCGCGGCGCGCGTGTTCGGGCTCCCGTCCGCGCTGGTCGAGATGGCCGTCGTGCTGGCCGCGCTGCCCACCGGCACCGGTCCATTCATGCTGGCCGAGTTCTACCGCCGCGAGGCGCACATCACCTCCCGCACGATTTTGCTGTCGACGGTGGGATCGGTGGCGACCTTGTCGTTGTTGCTGCTGGTGATGGGACATCGCACGTAGGCGAACCGCGCGGAATATCCATCCTTGCGCGCCTCGCGCTATGCTTCGCACACGGACCATCCGGGTCCACGCTCTTCATGCGCGAAGAGCGGACCGTGAACAGCGAAGCGAACCGCCGTGCCCAAAGCCCGCCCACCCGAACTTCACGACGACGCCGACGCCCGCTCCCTCGCGCGGCACTATCCGCGCGGGCTGCGCATCGACCCGCATTCGCATACGTGGGCGCAGGTGCTGTACGCGGTATCGGGCGTGATGTGGGTGGAAGTCGGCCGCGAGGCGCTGGTGGTGCCGCCGCAGCGGGCGGTCTGGCTGCCGGCCGGCACCGTTCACTCCATCCACATGATGAGCGAGGTGGAGATGCGCAATATCTATTTCCACGAGCGCAACGTCGGCCACCTGAGTCATCGCAGCGACGTGTTCGAAATCAACGGCCTGTTGCGTGAACTCATCACATCGATTGCGGAACACGAGCGCACCTATGCTCGCGACGAGACCTATCTCGACGCCGCCTATCGTCTCGCGATGCTGGAGCTGGGACACGCGCCTCGCTCGTCGCTGCGCATCGCACTGCCCGATGCGTCGGACCGGCGGCTCGACGCCTTGTGCCGCGCGGTAATCGACAACCCTTCGATCTCGATCAGCTTCGAACAGCATGCGGCGTCGGTCGGCGCCAGCGTGCGCACGCTGGCGCGCCTCTTCACCCGCGAGTTGGGCGTTGGTTTTGCCGAATGGCGGCGCCAGGTGCAACTGGCAGTGGCAGTGTCGGGTCTCGCCGAGGGACGCCCGGTCAGCAGCATCGCCCGCTCGCTGGGTTTCCAGCCGAGCAGCTTCAGCGACATGTTCCGGCGTGAGTTGGGCGCACCGCCGACCGGCTTCGATCCGCGCGCGACGCTGAGCGACGCGAACACGGCCAGTGCGCCAGAGCCCGCGCAAGACAGGCAGTCCACGAACGCCACGAACGCGTGAGCCCGGCGTGCTGGCCGCTCCACAGCCCAACAACGGCCGTCGGCAGGCCCACGCCATGTTTTGTCCGAAATTCGAAAGTCTTTGTCTCAACGCCTCCGTACCGGCCACCTAGACTACGCTCATCCGCTGCACGAGGCAGCGCAAGACCCGACAGGAGTGACAAGCGATGAAAGCGATTCAGTTCAAGACTTTTGGCGAACCCGGCGTTCTCGAAATCGTCGATCTGCCGACGCCGCAAGCCGACGCGGATAGTGCCGTGGTGCAAATCAAGGCGGCTTCGGTGAATCCGAGCGACGTCAAGAACGTGTCTGGCCATTTCGAGCACACGGTCCTGCCGCGCACGCCCGGACGCGACTTCAGCGGCGTCGTGGTGGATGGCCCGCAGGCCTGGCTCGGCGCGGAAGTCTGGGGCACGGGCGGCGATATCGGCTTCACACGCGACGGCACACATGCCGAGTTCATCAAGATTCCGCTCACCGCCTTGTCGCGCAAGCCCGCTACGCTCAGCCATGCGCAGGCATCCGCGATCGGCGTGAGCTTCGTGGTCGCGTGGCTCGGCACGGTCGAGTACGCCCATCTGCAGGCGGGCGAAACGATTACCGTGATCGGGGCAGGCGGCGCTGTCGGCGGCGCGGTGGTGCAAATCGCGAAAGCGCGGGGCGCCCGCGTGATCGGGGTCGATCGTCATCCGCTGTCCGCCGATACCCCGGCGGCCCGGCTGCTCGACGACTACGTACCGTTCGACGAAAACGTGACGGCGCGCCTGAAGGCGCTAACCGGCGGCGCCGGCGCGGACGTGGTGTACGACACCGTCGGCGGTGTCGCGTTTCAGACCGCACTCAGTCTCGTCAAACGCCGCGGCCGGGTGCTGGAGATCAGCGCCACGGGCCAACGTCGGGTGGAATTCGATCTGATCGACTTCTACCACAACGAAACGCAATTGCTCGGCGTGGACAGCGCCAAGCTGGGCGTCGCCGAATCGGCACCGCTGATGACCGCGCTGGTGGAAGGCTTCGAAAGCGGCAAGCTGCAAGGGCCGGCCATCGCGCAGGAATTCCCGCTTGAACGGACCCGCGAAGCCTATGAGGCAGTGGCCGCCGGCGCGCGCGGCCGGATCGTCATCACGATGTAATTGCCGAAGCGACCAGCGGGCGTGGCGGCCCGCATTTCAGATGGGTTTATCAAACATGAAAGCGTATTTGATCTCGCTTATTGCCGGCGTCGTGGTCGGTTTGCTCTACAGCATCATGCAGGTGAAATCGCCCGCGCCGCCGACGGTCGCGCTCGTCGGCCTGCTCGGCATGCTGGCCGGCGAACATATGATCCCGCTCGTGCGGACGTGGCTGGCGGCCGGTATTCACTGACGTTCGCCCTTCGGCCGCCTCTTCGTCCGCCGGTTGACGTTCCTCATCGACGTCCCTCATCGACATATCTTCGCGCCGATAGCTTTTCCATCACCGGGCGCCGCACGCTAAGATTGAGCCCGCCGGACCGGCGGGCAGCACTTGCAGCGTCGTCCGCGCATGGGCCACCGCCATGCGCGCCGCCCGGAGATCACAAGAAAAGCTTCGCTCGGAGAATCAGATGTCTGAAGAATATGAAGTGCATGGTCCGCACGACCATGCGGTTGAACACGCCGGCCACCACGACGAGGATCCCTTTGCGAGCCGCATGGCCGTGATGACGGCGATCCTCGCGACGATCGGCGCGCTGTGCGCCTACCAGAGCGGCAACAGCGAAAATCTGGCGCTCTACTACAAGAACGAAGCCGCCATTAAAAAGACCGAAGCGTCGAATCAATGGAACTACTACCAGGCCAAGGGCGAGAAAGAGAATCTCGCTGAACTCGGCGCGGCGCTATCGGCCGGCAATGCCGACGCGCATGCCAAATTCCTCGCCGACGTCGACAAGTACAAGCAGCAGAAGGAGCCGATCCGCGCGAAGGCTGAGGCGATCGAGAAGGAAGTCGTCGATAACGACGCGAAAAGTGAAGCACTGCTGCACGGCCATCATCGCTGGGCCCAGGCCACGACCCTGATTCAGGTAGCGATCGCCCTGTGCGCGATCACATTGCTGACCCGCAAGAAATGGCTGCGCAATCTGTCGTTCGGCATTGCCGCAGCGGGCGTGGTTACGGCCGCCGTGGCGTTCTTTTCGGCCTGATCGTCGCGCCGGGTGTGCGCCAGTTGATCCGGTAAGTTGCCTGGGTACGCTTCGGGTTCAATGCGTGCGGCCGCGCGCGGCACGCTCGAGCAACAGTTCGCGCTCGCGCGCATTGCGCGTCATGGCGGCAGCGCGTTCGAATTCGGCGCGCGCCTCATCCACGCGGCCGAGTTTCTCCAGCAGATCGCCACGCACGCTCGGCAACCAGTGATAGTTCGCAAGCGCCGCATCGGCTGCGAGCGCATCGACGATTTCCAGTCCGGCAGCCGGCCCGAACGCCATGCCGACTGCCACCGCCCGGTTCAACTCGACCACCGGCGAAGGCGCCACCTGCGCCAGCGCGTCGTACAACGCAACGATCTGCGCCCAATCGGTCTCGTCGGCGCGACGTGCGCGCGCATGACACGCGGCTAACGCGGCCTGCAACGCATACGGTCCGCTCGCGCCGCCCAACGCGTGCGCGGTGGCGAGCGCGGCCAGGCCGCGGCGGATCAGCAACGGGTCCCAGCGGCTGCGGTCCTGATCGAGCAGCAGCACCGGCTTACCCTCGGTATCGATACGCGCACGGGTACGGGATGCCTGGATTTCCATCAACGCGACGAGGCCGTGCACTTCGCCTTCGTCCGGCACGAGTCCGCTCAGCACGCGCCCCAGTCGCAGCGCTTCCTCGCACAACGCCGGTCGCATCCAGTCGTCGCCGGCAGTGGCCGAATAGCCTTCGTTGAAAATCAGATAGATCACCTGCAGCACCGAGGCGAGCCGCGGCGCACGCGCATCCGCCTGCGGCACTTCGAACGGCACCTTGGCCGCGGACAGCGTGCGCTTGGCCCGCACGATGCGCTGTGCGACGGTCGGCTCGGGCACGAGGAATGCCCGCGCGATTTCGTCGGTGGTGAGACCGCCGAGCAGGCGCAGCGTGAGCGCGACGCGGGCGTCGGTGGACAACACCGGGTGGCACGCGGTGAACACCAGCCGCAGCAGGTCGTCGCCGATATCATCGGCGCGTGCGGCATCGAGGCTATCGACGAAATCCGGCACGAGGTGCGCCTCCCTTGCGTCGAGATCGTGGCCCAACTCTTCGCGCTTGCGGGCATGCAGTGCTTCCTGGCGCAAGCGGTCGAGGGCACGGTTCTTCGCGGTTGCCATCAGCCACGCCCCCGGATTGTCGGGCACGCCCGCAGCCGGCCAATGTTCGAGTGCCGCCACCAGCGCGTCCTGCGCCAGCTCTTCAGCGAGTCCCACGTCGCGCACGATCCGTGCGACATGGGCGATGACCTTGGCGGATTCGATCCGCCAGACTGCCTCGATGGCACGATGGGTGGCCTGTGCTGTCACGGAATCAGCCCGCTGCCTTGGCGTTCGGGTCCATGTAGATCAACTCCCAGATATGGCCGTCGATATCTTCGAATCCATGTCCGTACATGAAGCCGTAGTCCTGCGGCGCGCGCGGCACCATGCCGCCGGCGGCAAGCGCCTTGGCGACCAGCGCATCTACTTCGCCCCGGCTCTCGCATGAGAGCCCTAACAACGCCTCGGTACTTTCCTTCGGATTGCAAAGCGACTTGCGTGTGAAGGACTTGAACAGGTCCTTGACCAGCAGCATCGCGTAGAGGTTCTCGCCGAGGACCAGACAGGCAGCCTGCTCGTTGGTGAATTGCGGATCGAAGGTAAAACCGAGCGCGCTGAAAAATGCCTTCGACCGTTCGAGATCGTCGACAGCGAGATTGACGTAGATCTGCTTATGCATGATGGAATCCATTGATTCTGCTATGTGCCCGCTCGCGCAGCACATCGCGCGTATTCAGTTCGCCTCGGCAAGCGTTTTCAGATTGCTCAGGCCGTCTTCGAAATCCTTGCCGACCATTCGGTCCATGCTGAAGAACACCTGCATCAGCTTCGACAGAAACGGCGCGGGTCCGTGCATCGCCCATGTGACCTGGGTTTCTCCCGCCTCCGGCTTCAACTCGAATTCGGCGATGTTGTGCGCTTCGAACGGCTTCAGAAAATCGAGCTTCATCGTCACGCTCGACGCCTCCGCCGTATCGACGATCTCCATCTGCCCCACGCCGATCTTCTCGCTTTGCCACGCATAGCGCGCCCCCTTGCCGTCCGGCGTGCCGCTGTAGGTGCCTTGCGTCGCGGGATCTTTGCGCAGGAACGGATTCCAGCGATTGAATTGATGCAGGTCGTCGATCAATCCATAGACCCGCTCGGGTGACGCCTTGATGCGCACGCTACGCTCGATGCGAAAGGTATCGGGCCGCGTTGCCGCGTAGATGAGCACAAGACCCACCACTGCAACGATGGCGATCAGAATGGTTTTGAGCATGATGAATCCCTTTCGATGTGGCCGGATCGGCGCCTCATGGGGCGCGCGGATTGGCATGGCGATCACTTGTATGGCGCGGTTAGTGTTTAACCGCGTTTAGCCGCGTCCAGTTCTTTGAAGCGCTCCAGTTCCGGGCTCGGCTCGAAGTCCTCGAGTTCATACAGTTGCCGAACTTCGATTTCGCCGTCGGCCTGCTCGCCGAACGGCGCCGGAAACCGCCGCGCCCACTCCATGGCTTCTTCGCGGGAGCGAACCTGAATCAGCGTATAGCCGGCAATCAGCTCCTTGGTTTCCGCGAACGGACCGTCGATCACCGTACGTTTGCCCGCGCTGTAGCGGATGCGCCAGCCTTTCGAACTCGGCTGCAGACCGGTTGCATCGAGCAGCACGCCGGCCTTGACCAGTTCTTCGTGGTACGCGCCCATCGCCGCCATCAGGGCTTCGTCCGGCGGCCCGCCGGCTTCGCTCAGGGCAGTGGCCTTCACTATGATCATGAATCGCATCGCAATCGCTCCTTGGGTGGCGTGTAGTAGATGGCGAGCCCTTACCTGTTGGCTGGCTCCTTACTTGCACGACGAGCGATGCGCGAGCGGATCGACATATTTGTCGTCGACCCAGGGGAAAACCCCAAGAAAATAATCGCGAACGGGCGAGCCGGCTTACAGGAAACAGGGTCCGGTTTTGCGGACTTCAACGCTGCACCACGACGCGGCCGGACAGGCTTGCGCGATCGCCACCGCTTCTTCACGGGTTTCACAATCGAGCAGGAAGAAGCCGCCGATCATTTCCTTGGCTTCGGCGAACGGGCCGTCGAGCAGTTTGGGCTGACCGTCGCGCATCTGCACGCGCACGGACTCGGAGGCCAGCGATTCGACTGCGAGCAGCTTGCCGCGCTCTTTGAGGTCGGCGGCAAAACGCACCATCTGGTCATAGACCTCGCGCCCCGCCTGCTCGCCGCGTTCGACACGTTGATCCGGGGGTTCGACAATAAGCAGCAGGTAGGACATGGCGTCTCCGATTGATTGCGTCGCGGACGTGAACGCCAGGCAGGCGCACGACGGCAAAAACGCGCTTGCAGTTGGGTGGCGAAGGGCAGTCTAGCAAGCGCGGAACACTCCAGCAAACCCGTTTGACCGACCGTACGCCAGTACATCGCGAACTCTACGGACACTCGTAATACGGACGCGGCATGGCAATTGCTGTCCCTTTTGCATCGACACACATCCGAGGTGACATCATGCGGAATCTATCTGGCCTGAGCACGCTTGCAATGGTATTGGCGCTGTTGACAGCAACGACCGGCTGCACCCTTGGAGGCGCGGCGGCGGGTGGGGTCATCGGTAACGAGGCGACCGATCACAGCGCAGTCGGCACGGTCGGCGGCGCGGTAGCCGGCGGGATTATCGGCCACGAGTTGGGCAAGTAAGAAAGAAACGCTGAACCTGAATGAGGGCTTCCCCGGCGCACGACACAAGAGCGCCGCTTTGCAGTATTCTCCGAACGCGCTAAAGCCCGTCAGGAATGTGCCGTTTATCGATTAATCGCAGGCGATTATCGGCATTCAATCCAGCGGCATTGCGCAGCAAACCTGGAACACCGTCAAGTTCACCGGCATGTCTGGCCTGCCGGGGTAGCAAGCGAATCATATAAACGAAGCATCGGGGAATTTCATGCATCGATCGTTAGTGCGCAGCGGCGTAGCGGCCGCCGTGGCCCTTGCCATGTTCCAACTGGGCGGTTGCGGCGGCGGCGGTTCCAGTTCAGCGTCATCATCGAGCACGCCGACGGTCACGGCCACCACGGTAAGCGGCACAGTTGCGCGAGGCACCGCCGTGGCGAGCGCGACCGTCACGCTAACCGATGCGACCGGTGCGCAGGCCAGCACAAGCACCAACGCCCAAGGCGCGTACACGATCTCGGTGAAGGGCATGAGCGCGCCGTTTCTGATCGTCGTCACCGACCCCACGGGCATCTCCGCCCCGCTCGTCTCCGTACTCGCCAAGCTGCCGGGCGGCACGGCGCCGGCTATCGCGAACGTCACCACGCTGACCACCGCGATTGCCGCCATGCTGACGGCCTCGGGTAATCCGGCCGACCTCGCATCAACCACGGCGCTGGCCAAGGTGACGCTGCCGTCCGTGCAGGTCGCCACCATCACGCTCGACGCGATACTGGCGAAAATTCTCACGCAGAACGGTATTCAGGCGGCGGGCTTCGATCCGGTCGGTACGGCCTTTACGCCGAATCACACCGGCGCCGATGCGGTGATCGACACGATCTCGCTGGTGTCGGCGGCCAACGGCGGCTTGTTGCTGGTGTCGAATGCGGCGCCGGGCACGACTGTCGCGCTCAACAACCAGACCACCCAGTCGGTCACGCTGGCAGCGCCGGCCGCGGCGGCTAACTATCTGGAGCCGCTTGCGTCCCTGCTGACCGCCTGCGCGGCGAATGGCACGCTCAACACGTCATGCTCGCCGGCCATCGACGCCACCTTCCTCGAAAACGGCTCGACCGATCTGGCCGTAGGCCACAACCAGGCCGATGCGACCTTCAGCGGCGCGGTGTTCGGTTCGCCGAAGACGCTCGCTTTCTTCACGCGCAACGGCAAGCAGCAGGCGCTTGTGCAGTTGCCGGTCACGCTGGCGAACGGTACGTCAGGCGGCGTGCTCTACACCATCGCACAACAGCTCGCCACGCCCATCACGCTCCCGAGCGGCGTGCAGCTCGGCTGGGATCTGATCGGCAATCAGTCACAATTTGCCGTGTCGATCATGTCGCAAATCCAGCGCCGTACCTTCCTCGATTCGAAGCTGGCGGACGTGAACCGTTACGAGTCGGGTCTCAAGATTGCGATTCCAACCGCCTCGAATCCGGCGGTGTATTCAGCTTCCGTCACGGGACCTGGCCTCGCTGCGCCGGTCTGGCTAACGCAGCGCAACGCGCTCGGCAGCAACTCGCTGGGTCTGTCGGATCTGCCGTTGAACGCAGCACCGGTTGCCCCTGCAATGACTAACAGCAATACAGAGCTTTATCGCTGGTCATGGCAATCGCTTTCATCGACCGCGAACTTCACGCCGGCTTCGAGCGGCTACTACGCGACGCAATCGATCGACGCGAGCGCCGTGCCGCTCTATGCGACCTACACCGTCACCTTCTACGACCAGCGCGGCGCGCAGCTCGGCCAGTCGTCGATCATCAATCCGGGCAGTCCGTTAAACGCTACGGCGGGCAGCACGGTCGCATGGCCGACGCTGTCGCCGGACGCGATTCCGTTCCTCACGCCAAGCGGGGCGCTGGCCGGCGTGCAGTACGCGATGAGCTTCACGTGGTCGAGCGTCGTGACTGGACCGAATCCCACCTATCCGGTGACGTCCGTGCAGGTCCAGGCCAGCCCTGGAACAGCCTCTGGCTCGACAACGTCAATCTACGGCTTCTCGATCGGCGCACCGAACAACACGACGGCCGGTCAGTATCAAAACACCGCATACGCGGGGATCAATTCCACCGGCGGGCAGACCTGCACGAACTGCCCGTTCCCGGCGTTAACGTCCGGTGGTTCGCGGCTCGTGCAGTTGGGTGGCGGGCAGAATGGAACCACGTACTACGATACGACGCAGTACAACAACTAGAACTGGACAAGCTGAAAACGCAAGATTCCCGGATTGCACAACGCCCCGCCAGGGGCGTTTTTTATGTGCGCCATTGCGTCGAGCCAATCCGTGCATTTGCTGATTCGGCATGACACTATGCGCACCGGGCAGCATGCAGAAAGTCTGTCACGCCCATGATGGGCGTACATCGGTCCCGGTGCACCGATGGATGGCCGGGGCAGCGCCCCGGCGTAGAATCTCCCGGTCTCGCAGGCGCTACGGCATGTCACAGGATCCGATATGGAAATCAAGTGGATTGAAGACTTCATCGCACTTGCCCGCTATCAAAGCTTTTCACGGGCAGCGGAATTCCGGAACGTGACGCAATCCGGCTTTAGCCGGCGAATCCAGTCGCTTGAGCAATGGGTGGGCGCCGATCTCATCGACCGCAGCAGTTTTCCTCCGACGCTGACGCCCGCCGGGCGACTCTTCCAGGAAGCAGCGGAAGACATTCTCGAGAAGCTCTTCGATACGCGCGCCATCATTCGCACCGAGCAACGGATGGCCGGCAAAGGCCTGCAGATTGCAGCCGGCCACACCATCGCGCTGAGTTTTCTGCCCGCATGGTTGAAGACGCTCACCGCCCACTTTGGCGAGGTGCGCGCGCGGGTCATTCCGACCAACGTGCACGATTCGATTCTGATGCTCGTCAACGGCAACTGCGAACTGATGTTTGCGTATCACCATCCGGAGTTGCCGCTGCATCTGGACCCCGCGCGATACCAGCATCTGACCGTGGGCGTCGACACGTTCATGCCGGTCTGCCGACCCAACGAACGCTCGGCACCCGCGTTCCGGTTGCCGGGCACGGCAAACCGTCCGCTACCGTTCATCTCCTATACGGAAACCAGCTATTTCGGCCGCTGCCTCGCACTACTTCTTGAACAGGCAACGGCTGCTCCGGCGCTGCAACTTCATTACGAGTCGGACATGGCGGAAGTACTGAAGAAACTCGTGATGGAAGGCGAAGGCGTCGCATGGCTGCCCAGGAGCTCCATCAATACCGAACTCGAATCGGGCGAACTGGTGCCAGCCGGGCGCTCCGAATGGCAACTCGAGGTCGAGTTGCGCGTGTACCGCGATGCGTCAAACCGCAGTGAGTTTCTGGAGAACCTCTGGGGACATATTCGCGCCGCCTCGCAGCCTTCCTGATAGGGTTTTCACGGGTTATGCGAAACTCGCATAACCACATGCAGTACTAGCATCGATATCTTTTTGTGGTTCCTTAACATCCGTCCGTACACAAAAACCTGCTGACCCAGCGAGTTTTTGCCACGCATGCGCACAGCGGTGCAGTCGACCGCCATACGCCTTCCCAGGACGGGTTCAAATGAAGAATCGCCTCACACTCTATATTTTTATCGGCATGGTGCTCGGCGTTATTGTCGGCTACGTCTGCCACCGGTCGGTCGCGGATGCCGCTGAAGCGAAAACCATCGCCGGATACTTTTCAATCATCACGGATATTTTTCTTCGTCTCGTGAAGATGATTATCGCGCCGCTGGTCTTCGCAACGCTGGTTTCCGGCCTTGCGGGCATGACCGGGACGAGCGACGTGCGTCGAATCGGATTCAGGTCGGTGGGCTGGTTCCTCAGCGCGTCGTTGCTGTCCCTCGCCCTGGGTCTGGTGCTCGCGAATCTGTTTCAACCCGGCGCGGGGCTTCATATGGTGCAGACCAGTGCCGATGTGACGACAGGCCTGAATACGGCCGGTCTGAACTTCAAAGACTTCGTGACGCATGCGTTTCCGGCCAGCATCATCGATGCAATGGCCCGCAATGACATCCTTCAGATTCTTGTCTTCTCGGTCCTGTTTGGCGTGGTGCTGAGCGTCATCAAGACCGACCCGCGCGTGACGCCGTTGATTGCCTGCGTAGACGCCCTCGTACCCGCCATGCTGAAGCTGACCGATTACGTGATGCGCCTCGCGCCCGTGGGTGTCTTTGGCGCACTCGCAGCGGCCATCACGGTCCACGGGCTGGATGTATTGACCACGTACGGCAAGCTCATCGGCAGCTTCTATGTCGGTCTGGTGCTTCTTTGGGCGCTGCTCATCGCCGTGGGTTATTGCTTTCTGGGCAAACAGATCTGGGCACTGTTGAAGGCGATTCGCGAGCCGGCAATGCTGGCGTTTTCTACCGCGAGCAGCGAGGCGGCTTACCCTCGCCTGACCGAAAAGCTCGAAGAGTTCGGGGTCGACAAAAAGGTGGTCGGCTTCACCTTGCCGCTCGGATACGCGTTCAATCTGGACGGCTCGATGATGTACCAGGCATTCGCCGCGATTTTCATCGCGCAGGCTTTCGGTATCGATATGCCACTGGGTAGCCAGATCATGATGCTGCTGGTACTCATGCTGAGCAGCAAAGGGATGGCAGGTGTCGCCCGAGGCTCGGTGGTCGTGGTTGCGGCTGTCGCACCGATGTTCCATCTGCCGCCGTCCGGCGTGGTGCTCATTCTCGCCATCGACCAGGTGCTCGATATGGGGCGAACCGCCACCAACGTGATTGGCAACAGCATCGCGACGGCCGTCATCGCGAAGTGGGAAGCCAAGCGTTCGGTCACGCAGGCGACGCGCGCCAGCGATGCGGTTTTCGCTCAACTGCCGGGTGAGACGGAATGAAGGACGTGCGGGAAAGGAACATGCACAAGTTTGGAATCGTGGGCGGTCTGGGGCCGTTGGCCAGCGCGGACGTATTCTTCAAGCTCGTCAAATCGACGCCTGCTGCCAGCGACGCGGAACACTTCGACATGGTGTTCGAGCAGCATCCGTTCGGCAGCTCGAGCGCCGGGACCGCGGCTACGACACAACGAAAGCTCTATATTTTCGACCTGATCAGCCGCTTCGAAAAGCAGGGGGTCACGACGGTTGTGCTGCCTTGCTTCCTCAGCCACACGTTTATCGATGAGTTGAAGGCGAACTCGCCGCTTCAGATTGTCGACATGGTCGAGGCCGTGCGCAGCCATGTCCGGCGGAAGTTTCCTTCCGTGCGTCGAATCGGCGTCCTTGCGTCCGACTACACGCGCCGGAAGGGCTTGTTCGAGAAGTATTTTTCAGCGCCTGAGTTTGAGGTTGTTTACCCCAGCGTGCGAGACAATCTCGACCTCGTTACGGAGGCCATCTACGGACCTGAGGGCGTCAAGAGCGGAAATCTGAACGGCCGGCCGGTGGAGCTTTTGCGCGAGGCGTGTGAGGACCTTATCGCGCAGGGTGTCAACCTCATCGTGCCGGGGCTGACCGAAATCGCCCTGGTAGCCGAAGAGATTGGCCCACTGCAAGTGCCGCTCATCGATTCAAACCTGGCGTACGCGCAATACGTCGTATCGGGTCAGTATTCTTCGCCCGAAACGCTGTTCAAGGTTGGCGTGGTCGGCGGGGTTGGACCCGCGGCAACCGTGGATTTCATCCACAAGATCGTCAGGAACACGCCGGCTATACGCGACCAGGACCACATCAAGTTGCTGGTCGAACAGAACCCGCAGATTCCAGACCGCACGGAAAGCCTGATTGGCGACGGACCCGACCCGACCATCTCCCTTTACGCGACCTGCAAGAAGCTCGAAGCCGGTGACGCGGACATCATTGCGATCCCATGTAACACCGCTCACGCATTCGTTGAACGTATCCAGCCCTATCTAAGCATACCGATCGTGAACATGTTGACGGTGACTGTCCGCTACCTTCGCGAGACCTTTCCCTCGCTGCGTTCAGTGGGGGTGCTGGCGACCTCGGGTACCGTCGAAAGCGGTGTCTATGAAAAAGCGCTAACCTCACAAGGATTGCTGCAGGTCGTTCCAGGACCGGCTTTGCAGGCGCGCGTGATGGAAGCGATTTATGGCAACGCAGGGGTGAAAGCCGGATTCACGACCGGCGAGTGTCAGACCGATATCGCCGCGGCGATCGACGGACTCATTGCCCAAGGCGTGGAAGTCGTCATCCTTGGCTGCACCGAGTTGCCGCTCCTGCTTCCGCAAACGGATTTCGTCGGCTCGAATGGCAAATCGGTCCGCCTGGTGGACCCTACAGACGTACTTGCCCGGCAGTGCGTCGCCTATGCAACCGCGGCAACGGAATCGCACCACCCATAGGCAGCCGGTCGAATCATTCTGCCCCCCGATCCGGGCTGTGCACGGATCCCGGGCCTCGCACTTCGTCCAGGTTTTTTCCTACCAAGGATCGCTATGCTCACGGCCATCGAACGCATCGAACACGACCTTCTCGGCGACCTCGCCGTACCGGCGGCAGCCTACTATGGCGTCCACACGCTGCGCGCACTCGAGAACTTTCCCATCACGGGCATCCCGATCTCGGTTTATCCGAATCTCATCAACGCGCTTGCGAGCGTTAAAGAAGCGGCGGCGCTGGCAAATTACGACCTGGGGCTTCTCAGCGAGCTCAAGATGTCGGCTATCGTGCAAGCCTGCAAGCAGGTTCGCTCCGGTGTCGCACATGACCACTTTGTCGTCGACGTGATTCAGGGCGGCGCCGGCACCTCAACCAACATGAACGCCAATGAGGTCATTGCCAATCTTGCGCTCGAGCACCTCGGTCACGAACGTGGCGAGTACCACATCCTTCATCCCAATGAGGACGTCAATCTCGGGCAAAGCACCAACGACGTCTATCCGACCGCGTTGAAAATCGCAACGTACGCGGGAATCATGCAACTGGTCGATGCCATGGCCGTGCTCCGGGCATCGTTCGAACGCAAGGCGGAAGAATTCAAGGACGACCTGAAGATGGGGCGCACGCAACTGCAGGATGCCGTGCCCATGACGTTGGGACAGGAGTTCAGCACGTTCGCCGTCATGCTCGGCGAAGACGAAGAGCGCCTCAGGGAAGCGTCAAGGCTGATTTGCGAGATCAACCTGGGCGCAACAGCCATTGGAACGGGCATCAACACGCATCCCGAGTACGCACAACTCGCATGCCGTCACCTCAGCGACGTAACGGGCATTCCATTAACGACCTCGCCCAACCTGGTCGAAGCGACGCAGGATGTCGGGTCATTTGTACAACTGTCCGGCGTGTTGAAGCGCGTCGCAGTGAAACTGTCGAAGACGTGCAATGACCTCCGGCTCCTTTCAAGCGGCCCCCGCGCAGGTCTTGGGGAAATCAACCTGCCGCCGGTGCAGGCCGGCTCCAGCATCATGCCGGGCAAGGTCAACCCGGTGATACCTGAAGTAGTCAATCAGATCGCGTTTGAGGTCATTGGTAATGACGTGACCGTCAGTTTTGCCGCCGAGGCCGGGCAGCTTCAACTCAACGCGTTCGAGCCCATCATCGCGCACAGCATCTTCAAGAGCGTGGCGCATCTGCGGGCTGGATGTTTGACGCTGGCGTCCCGGTGTGTCGACGGAATCACTGCCAATCGGGACCGGTTGCGCTCAATCGTAGAAAATTCGATCGGTATCGTGACCGCGCTGAACCCCTACATTGGGTATACGCATGCGACGGAGGTTGCACAGGAAGCCCTTGCATCCGGTCGAAGCGTCGCGGAGATCGTGATTAGCAAAGGGCTACTGAGTCAATCCCAGCTCGACGAGATATTGCAACCCGCCATGCTGACCCAGCCGAGAAAAGCCGCGCCCACTGCTTGAAGAATCGGCCGCCGGGGCGCAGGACGCGCTCCGGTCCAAGGGTTCAACTTCCAACGAACTTAGACAATACCTCGCAGCGTGCCGTCGGCACGATTTGCCAGGATGTATTGCAGCTTATCGAGCGAAAGCGGCTTGGTCAGATGGAAATCGAAGCCGGCCGCCAGCGCTCTCGACTTGTCGGATTCAGACGCATAGCCCGTGAGCGCAACGAGCACCATGTCGTCGAGTCGGTGATTAAGGCGCACCGTTCGCGCCACCTCGAAGCCGTCCATTTCCGGCATCCCTACGTCGACGATGGCCACCTCGGGGTGCTTTTCAGACATCAGCCGTATCGCATCACGCCCATTGTCCGACGTCGTTACCTCGTGCCCCTCGAGTTCGAGCAGGATGCTCAGCGCCCGAAGCGCATCCTGATTGTCGTCAACCAGCAACAGACGCGCCGGCTCGGGCGTCACGCTGGGTATCTTGCGGGCTGCGATGTCCGCGGTATCCATTGCTTTCTGGAGTATCGGCAAACGGAGCGTCACAACCGTGCCTTTGCCTGAACCTTCGCTCCTGAGCGAGATGGTTCCTTGATGCAACTCGACCATCCGCTTCGCTACCGCGAGCCCTATCCCCAACCCTCCTTCGGAGCGTGCTCGACCGCGGGCGGACTGGGCGAACAGGTCGAAGACATACGGCTGAATCGCGCTATCAATTCCCATGCCGTTGTCTGCGACGTCAATGACAAGCAGCCCGTCTGACTGGTCGCTCGAATTGTTTGCCTCGACGCGCACGTTAAGCTCGATAGTCCCTCCGACAGGCGTATATTTCGCCGCGTTCGACAGGAGGTTGCCCAGCACCTGGCTCAAGCGGACATGGTCGGCGCGCACGTAGACGGGCTCGTCCAGCCCGGTGATCCTGAGCGTGTGCCTGCGGGACAAGACGTGGTGCCTGATGGCTGTCACGGCATCAAACACAATCTCGCTGAGCGAAGTGTCACTGTGCTTGATCGCGAGCTTACCGTGCTTCAGCCGGGCGGCGTCGAGCAGGTCATCGACCAGCGTGCGCAGATGCCTCATCTGGCGTTGCGCGACCGTCAACATTTCCACGGCTCGTTCGTCTTCGACGCAAAGCCGTTTTGCCGCACTGATGGCGCCATCGATCGGCGTCATTGGATTGCGCAATTCGTGACTGAGCATCGCGATGAACTCGTTGTGCCGTCGGTCACTCTCTTCGCCGCTGTCGCGCGCGTTGACAATCGTCAGGCCAGAACCCGCGAAAACGGCGAGATTGGACAGCAGCCGGACGTCTTCGAGGTCGAATCTGCAATCTTGCGCATGCGACATGACCCAGATGGCGCCCAGCGCTCCGTTATCCGCCGGAATCGGAACGACAATGCCTTCAGGCACCTCCACGCCGGGAAACTGAAGACAAGGAAACCGGGCTTGCGGATTGATGAAAAGTTGCGGGGCGCCTGACTCCAATGTGACGCCGCACGGACACTCATTCCATGTGGTGGTTTTGCCGCGCAGGCCGGCGCAAAGTCCGGCAACCGCGAACCAGCGAAAGACCCGATTGTCGTCAGGTCCTTCGACCAGACTAATACCCGCGCTATCAGCATGACAAAGGGACAGAGCCGTATCCGCGATAGCCTGAAGGAACTCGGAACGCGGGCCGGCCTGAACACGGGCGAGTGCCACCAGCGCCCGGTTCTCGGCCGCGTAATCTGCGGCGCGAGCAGGCCTGCGGGCGAGCTCATCCGTTTGACTGGGCGCGCGATTGCTTTCCATGGCTGACAGAGCGATTGACGAAGTAGAGAAAGTTCGAAGGTCAGAATGCCGGGATGCTGCCAGCTCGACCGGCGGGCGCAGGAGCGATGCTCTTCACAGCGGCGAATTTCACACTACGGGAGGGGCGGCACAAAGTCAACGAGGGTTCGTACCCGCTTGCTTACCGGCAAAGGCGACCCCGGTTAGAAGGGGGCGGCTATCAACCGTGCGCGTCGACCCAGGCGCGTGCCCAATCCCGCCCGGCAAGTTGCGCTTCTTCCCCGGTATCGAAATAGCCGAGGATTCCCGACGCTTCAATCAGCTTCCCGCCTACCGTAATCGTCCCGCTGGCCGCGTAGCGTTCCGGCTGGAGAATGTCTTCCTGTTGCAGGATCGCGTGCCCCCACACGCTATAGCCGTTGTAGATCTCCGATTCCATCAACGCATGACCTCAGCCGACATGCCACGGGAATCAACCCGAAGCACGTTTCCCTCAGGCGTGATCTGGCGGGGAATTCCAGACATGTCCGGCTCGCTTGCCGGCGGGCTCTTTTGTATCGTGCTTTGCTTTGCGACCAGTTTCGGTGCCGGCGCCGGGGCGCGTCGCGCCTGAACGTTCACCGCACGAGGAGCGACGTGCGGACGAACTGCGAGCTTGTGCGCGGCACCGGCTCTGCGCGATGCGCTCGCCCGCGCCTCGGGTGGGTTCCAAACCTCGGTATAGCCGCCAGCCGCGTACACGGCCGGCGTGAGCGTCGCCATCAATACGGCCAATCCAATTCTTTTCACGAGTTCTCCTTGGCTGCTTTCCGTTGCAGCCACTCCTTGCAACCAACATCCTGCCCGACGCAGCCACCATCGCACCCGGCGCAATATTGCCTGTTCCGGATCGTGGAGTCGACAAGCCAGACGCTGCCGGTCGCGGAACTTGCTGTGCCAACCGAGTTGCCATTCTCGCAGGCATAGAAGGTTGGCTCGCCAGCTTTACCTCGTCTGACTGCCTCGTCAACCGTCTCGTCTCCGAAAGCAGAGCGCAGCTTGGCCATAAAGGCTGCCATCTCAGGCATTGGATGACCCGGCCTGCGAACGCGTGCATCCATGGCCAGCCTCCAATTAAAAGTGTCAGTTCGTGGTTGTGAAATTGCGCCCTGAATACTGTATAAATATACAGGTTTTTTCGGGCGTAGTGTCCACTGTTGTCGCGCATCGTCGTTGAGCACTGACAGGCATGACGGATTTTCCGGGGCCATCCAGGTACGGCCGGGAATGCGCGTTGGCGTTCGGGAATTCGCCGTTGTACGATCTCAATGAGTGGCCGATAGCTTTCGCAATCACGGCGCGTTGCGAATTCCCCGGCGAACAGTCATTCGCCGCTTATATCCGTCACTTGCTGCCCTGCTCATCCTGCCGTGCTCGAGGACGTCCCGGAAATGAACGCCCAGATTTTCGTACCCGCAAGCCCGGGAGCAGGAGCGTCCGCGTCGGCCACCAGCGACGACAGCGGGCGGCCGGATTCGATAACCCGGTCCATGTCGGCGGCAGACGGATTTGTATGTCTGGCAACGTCAATCTCCGCCGATGCCACTCAGCGTGCCCACGCATTGCATTTGAAAGCGGACCCCGAAGTACTGCACAAGCTGCGCGTCGCGCTGCGCCGTTTGCGTTCGCTCTGGTGGGCCTACGAACCCTTGCTCGACAAGAAAGACTCGGCGCTGCAGCGTGAGGAATTCAAGTCTCTCGCCAACGCAGCAGGCAAAACTCGCGACTGGGATATTTTGCGCGACCTGCTTGCGGCTGACCGGTCGGCGCAGCGCACATTCTCTGCACTTCTCGCGTCTGTGGACGAGCATCGCGCCGACGCTTTGTCGTTCAGTCGAAGAACCATCGGCAATGCCGATGTCGAGCGGATACTCCGGCACGCATTGACAGGCGCGCGACAGCAACTGGATTCGCGATCCACCTGTCCCACGCTTGCCTCATTTGCCGAGGGCCGCGTGGCATCCGCCGAGAAGGCTTTGAGGAAGCGCGTGAGGCAGGCGGCATCGGATAAACATTCAGGGTACGTGGCGCTGCATGAAGTCCGCATAGCAGGGAAGAAGTTGCGATATCTGCTGGAGTTCTTTTTGCCGGCGCTCGATGGCAGTCATCAGGCCGCGATTGACCGGTTGACGGCGGTGCAGGACGAGCTCGGGAAGCTCAACGACCTTGTCACGAGCGAAACCTTGCTGCGCGAGTATGCGTTCCAGCTCGGTGAGGCGAAGGTGCTCAAAGAGGCCGTTGCATACCTGCAAGAGCAGAAGAAGCATCATATGCACCACGCGCACGAGGCATTGCGCAAGGCGTGGTAGCCATTCAACCGCCGCTTGGCCCCAACCCGCGGGCTGCTCGGTATCGTGAAGCAATCTGATGGCCGCTGTGGCCATCCGTCCAATGCACGCACTCGGCGCGCCCCGTAAAAATCCAGTCATTTCATCAGCTTGCGACGCTTGCCCGTGGGTTGTCCACAGCCTTGCGAACAAAATCTGGGGATAACTTTATCCCGCGTCGTGAACGACGGCAGCGGCCTGTCTGCCGAAGCCACTGCAACAAGGCGGCCGCGTCAAACTATTCCTGAAATTGTCATAAACTGTATATACTGTTTATATCCTTTACTGATCGGGACATGCACCGCCGCTCATCGAGTCGCAGGCAAGTTTGTCCAAGGAGCGCAGATGTCGGATAAGCATCTTTCCAGCAGATTTGACTTCGACCTCGATCTGCTTTTGACCCGATTGCTCGAAATGGGCGGCTTGGTGGAGGCGCAGATTGCATGCGCAATCGAGACGTTGAACACGTTCGATCTGAGACTTGTTGAGCAGGTCCTTCAGGGCGAGCACCGGCTCAACGCGATGGAAATAGAAATCGACGAAGAAGTCAGCAACATCATCGTCCGCCGGCAGCCCACCGCTCGCGACCTGCGACTGCTGATGGCCGCCTCCAAGTGCATCACCAACCTCGAACGCGCGGGCGACGAGGCACGGAAGATTGCGAAGCGAACCCGTCGCATTGCGATGGGTTCGTCCACGCCGCAGGCCGTCAACATCTCCGAGATCAAAGCCGCCGGCAAACTGGCCGTGGATATTCTTCGTCACGCGCTGGATGCTTTCGCGCGAATGGATACCGTTGCTGCCGCACAGATCGTCAAGGACGACGAAGCCATCGATAACGAGTTCGTGGCGTTCATGCGCAGCCTCATCACGTCCATGACGCAAGATCCCCGGACCATCGCGACAGGGTTCGACTATCTGTCTATCGCGAAGGCCATCGAGCGTATCGGCGACCACGCCACCAACATTGCGGAACTGGTCGTCTACATTGTTAAAGGCACCGACGTCCGGCACGCGCCACGAGAGTTGATTGCGCGTTGCTAGCAACGTGCAGACTCGCAGGCTCAAACAACAGGCCCGCGAGTCCGCATCAACAACCCATCACGACGCTTTTTCCAGTTTCACGATAGTCAGCGTGCCGTCGACGTCCTCAATGCGGACCTTGACCTTGTCGCCTTCGTGAATCTGTTTGATCATCGAGGCATCCTTCGCCTTGAAGGCCATGGTCATGGCCGGCATCCCCACGTTGCGCAGCGCACCGTGTTTCAGCGTGACCATTCCGGAGGCCGGGTCGATCCTCCTCACCTCCGCGTCGGTCAACGCCGCGTTAGGCGACTCCACGGAAGCCGCCGGTTTCGTCGACATGTTCATGCCCGCCATATCGTCACCCGCAAATGCAGGTGACGCAGCAAGCGCGCCAACACTAGCAAGCGCCGCAAACGCAACGATCAATTTCTTCATCAAATTTCTCCAGTCTGAGTAGATGGCACGGTTGTGCCGGAAGGTACTGCGTGAGGAAGCCGCGCGTCGGGCAGACGCTTCGCGCGGCGGCGTTGCAGCAGAAACCACGCTGCGGGAATAACCAGCATCGAAAGAAGGGGGGCCGTGATCATCCCGCCGACCATCGGTGCAGCGATGCGCTGCATGACCTCCGAGCCGGCACCACGTCCGACCATGATGGGGACGAGACCCGCAAGCACAACGGCGACCGTCATCGCCTTGGGACGCACACGCTGCACCGCCCCCTCGCGGATCGCGTCGAGAAGCAACGCTTCGGTCAGCGGCTCGCCTGCGTCGAGTCGCCGATTCAATGCGCCCTTCAGGTAAAGCAGCATCACGACACCGAACTCCGCAGCCACACCCGCGAGCGCGATGAATCCGACAGCGGTCGCGACCGACACGGCATGGCCCAGCATCCAGATGAACCAGAAGCCGCCGACCAGCGCGAACGGCACCGTCGACATCAGCAGCAGCGCGTCGGCAACGGAGTTGAACGTCAGAAAGAGCAGCACAAAAATGACCACCAGCGTCACCGGGATCACCGTGCGCAACTTCGCCGCCGCGCGCTCCAGATATTCGAACTGGCCGGACCATGCAATCGAGTACCCCGCGGGAAGCGTCACCTTCTCAGCGACCGCGCGCTGCATGGCCTGCACCGCCGAATGCAGGTCCGTG
The DNA here is from genome assembly GCF_009455635.1 of Paraburkholderia agricolaris. Classification (NCBI taxonomy): domain Bacteria; kingdom Pseudomonadati; phylum Pseudomonadota; class Betaproteobacteria; order Burkholderiales; family Burkholderiaceae; genus Paraburkholderia; species Paraburkholderia agricolaris. The sequence continues at coordinate 127,029 of NZ_QPER01000002.1, read as the reverse complement.
TCGCGGATATCGACATACACGTAACCAGCAAGCCGGGCGTTCTCGCTGCGGATCATCGGCGGCCCATCGGCAATCGTGATGTGCGCCACGTCAGACAACCGGATTTGCGCGCCACGCTCCGTCACGACGGGCAACTCACGCAGCTTCTCGAGTGAATCGCGGACCTCGCGCGGATAGCGGATGTTGATCGGAAAACGCTCCCGCCCGGCAATGACCTCGCCGACGTTTTCGCCGCCGACCGCCGTGGACACGATCGACTGAATGTCGGCAACAGCCAGGCCGTAACGCGCCGCCGCCAGCCGGTCGATATCGACGTCGATATATCTGCCGCCGTTCAACCGTTCAGCCAGCGCCGACGTCACACCGGGCACGGTCTTGACCGCCGCTTCGACCTGCGCGGCAAGCTTGTCGATTTGCCCAAGGTCGGGACCCGAAATCTTGACGCCGACCGGCGTCTTGATACCCGTCGACAGCATGTCCAAGCGATTGCGAATCGGTGGAACCCACACGTTCGAGAGCCCCGGTACTTTGACGGTACGATCCAGTTCGTCGACCAGCTTCTCCGGCGTCATGCCGGGCCGCCATTCTTTGCGCGGCTTGAACTGGATCGTGGTCTCGAACATCTCGAGCGGCGCGGGGTCGGTTGCCGTGTCGGCGCGGCCGGACTTGCCGAACACGGTCTGCACTTCCGGGACAGTCTTGATGAGCCGGTCGGTCTGCTGCAGCAGCTCACTCGCCTTCTCCGCCGAGATGCCAGGCAGCGCCGTCGGCATATACAGCAGATCGCCTTCGTCGAGCGGCGGCATGAATTCGCCGCCGAGTTGCGACAGTGGAATCACGGACGCGGCGAGCGCAACCACCGCCAGACCGATCGCGAACCACGGGCGACGCAACGTCGCCTCCAGCAACGGCCGGTACAACCGGATCAGCACGCGATTGATAGGGTTCGCGCTCTCGTGCGGAATACGGCCGCGGATCAGCAACCCCATCAACACCGGCACCAGGGTCACCGACAACCCCGCCGCCGCGGCGATCGTGTAGGTCTTGGTGAAGGCCAGCGGAGAAAACAGCTTGCCCTCCTGGCCTTCGAGCGAGAACACCGGGATAAACGACAGCGTGATGACGAGCAGGGAGAAGAACAGCGCGGGCCCGACCTCGGCGGCCGATGTGGCAATGAGCTCCCAACGTTCAGCGGACGTCATCGTCCTGCCGGGATGCGCGTGCTCGAACGCTTCGAGATGTTTGTGCGCGTTCTCGATCATCACGATGGCCGCATCGATCATCGCGCCAATGGCAATTGCAATGCCGCCGAGCGACATGAGATTCGCGTTCACGCCCTGATAGCGCATCACGATGAACGCGGCGAGCACGCCCAATGGCAGCGACAGGATGGCGACGAACGCGCTGCGCAGATGAAATAGAAAGGCCGCGCACACAAGCCCGACGATAATGAATTCCTCGACGAGCTTGTCTTTCAGGTTGTCCACCGCGCGTTCGATCAGTTGCGAGCGGTCGTACGTCGTGACGATTTCGACGCCAGCGGGCAGCGAGCGCTTCAGTTCGGCGAGCTTCGCCTTCACCGCTTCGATCGTCGTCAGCGCGTTCTTGCCGGAGCGCATCACGATCACACCGCCCGCGACTTCGCCCTCGCCATTCAACTCCGCGATGCCGCGGCGCATCTCGGGTCCGATCTGAATACGCGCGACATCGCCTAGCAGGACGGGTGTGCCCGCTTCGTCCGTACGCAGGACGACATGACGGAAGTCGTCAAGCGTGTGCAGATAGCCGGACGAACGCACCATGTATTCGGACTCGGCCATCTCGACAACAGACCCGCCCGACTCCTGATTCGCCTTGCCTAATGCATCGGCCACCATCGCCTGCGTGATGCCATACGCGCGCAGCTTGTCCGGATCGAGCACAACCTGATATTGGCGCACCATGCCGCCAATACTCGCGACCTCGGATACATCGGCCACGGACTTCAGTTCGAACTTCAGGAACCAGTCGTTGAGCGCGCGAAGCTGTCCCAGGTCGTGCTGTCCGCTCCGGTCAACGAGTGCGTATTCGTAGACCCAGCCGACGCCGGTTGCATCGGGGCCGAGCGAAACCGTCGCGCCTGGTGGCAGCCTGCTTTGCACCTGGTTCAGATATTCGAGTACGCGCGAACGCGCCCAATACTGGTCGGTTTTGTCGTCGAACAGGACATAGACGAACGCATCGCCGAATGACGAATACGCGCGAATGGTTTTCGCGCCCGGCACGCCCAGCAGTGTGGTGGTGAGCGGATACGTCACCTGGTCCTCGACGACCTGTGGTGCTTTGCCCGGGTACGAGGCCTTGATAATGACCTGCGTGTCGGACAGGTCGGGCAGCGCATCGAGCGGCGTTTGGGTCAGCGAGTAGATGCCCCACACTGTCACGAGCACAGTGGCCAGCAGCACCAGAAAACGGTTGTGGATAGACCACCTGATCACACGCGCGATCATTTGGCGCCTCCTACCGGTTCGACCGTCGTCAGCTGGTAGCCGCTGTCCGTCTGCCGGAACGCGAAGTGCACCATCTCACCGGGCTTTGCGTCCGGGAAGGCCGTCGGCGATGGTTTGCCGAATGCCATTGTCATCTTGCCCCAGCCCAAAGCAGGGACCGGCTGATGAGAGAACGTGATGTCGTCGGCTGTCACCTTTTCGACCCTGCCGGTGGTCTCATAGGTTGGGGATGCATCGGTCGTGGCGGGGCCTGACGCGGGCGCAACCGGGTCCGCGTTTGTGCTCCCCTCCAGACGGGGAAGAACCGATTTCAGGCTGGCTTCCGAATCAATCAGAAACTGGCCGGATGCTACGACCCGATCGCCGTCGGTCAGACCGCTCAACACTTCGGTCTGTTCGCCGACATCTTTGCCGACCGTGACACTCACCGGCTGCAAACGCCCGTCCGCGTTTCTGACAATGACGACCGTGCGCTTGCCGGTCGCGATCACCGCCTCGGACGGGACAAGCAGGCGCGAAGCCGGTTTTTGCGCGGCGACCCGCACACGCATCAGCATGCCGGGCGTCAGCTTGAACGCGGCATTGTCGATCTCGAGACGAGCCTGCAAGGTGCGGCTGCTAGTGTTGATGCCCGGCAGGATTTCGCGAATCCGCCCTTTGAAATGCTGGGAGGGATCGCCCGCGAATGCGGCATCCGCGGTCATGCCGGGCTGCACGCTCAGCGCCAGAGATTCCGGTATCTCAACGATGAGCCATAACGTGGAGAGACCCGCGACCTTGGCGAGCGTCTGCCCAGGCGTCACCATCGCGCCATCGCGAACGTTCAACTCGCTGACCACGCCCGTTTCGGGTGAGCTCAGCACGACATGCGTCTGCGCGTTGCCGGTCCGGTCGAGATTCGCGACGACATCGTCGGGAATCGACATCGCCCGCATACGCGCGCGCGCGGCGTCGAGCATGCTGCTGTCCATACCGCTGCGTTTGAGCGTCAGGTACTCCTCCTGCGGCGCCAGCCAATCTGGCACAAAGAGCGATGCGATCGGCGCGCCTTTCGCAATGCGCTGCATCGGTGCGCTCGCATACAGGTGGTCGATGTAGCCGGTCACGCGCGACTGCACGACGTCAGCGCGCGATTCGTCGAATTGCGTGGTCCCGACGGCATCGAATCCTTCGGCGATGTCCTGCCGTCGCGCCGTGGCGTAGCGAATGCCGAGGCTCTGCTGCAAGCCGGGGTCGATCTTGATGCCGCTCACGCCCGCATCGTCGGCGAACACGGGTTCGAGTTGCATGTCCATGAAGGGCGACTTGCCCGGTTTGTCGAAATGCTGATTCGGGACCATCGGATCGTGCCAGTACAGCACTTTGCGCCCTGTCTTCGGATCGATCCTGTCGCCCGCTGCAGACGTCACGGACATCGCGGCAACGGAAGCTGAACCCGCCTTCGCGGCATGACGCGCGCCGGCCACGTAGCCTGCGCCTGACAAAACCACGGCGCCGAACGTAATGAGGACCGCGCGTACCCGTTGTTTCTTTTGCATGGTGTTCTCCTTCACTGGCTGACGGACATCGACGCGGGCACCACCTGGTATTCGAGCTGGGCCCATGTCTGGGACACCTCGCGCCGAAGATCAAGCAGCTGTAGCTGGGCGTCGAGTAGCGCACGCCGGGCGGCAAACGCGTCCGCGAGCGACCCGCTGCCCGTCCGATAGGCCGCCGCCGCAAGCTGAACGCGACGATCCGCTGCGGGCAGCAGGAAGTCGGTGAGCTGGGTGATGCGCTCGCGGCCGCTGGCGAGCGTTGCCGACTGCGTGCGGATATCCGCTTCGACTTGCCGCTGCGCGTCTTCGTACATCAGCCGCGCTTTGGTGCCGAGTTCCGCCTTCTCCGCGGCGTCGCGATCCTGGCGATTCTTGCGATTGATCGGCAAGGGAATGCTGACGCCGACCGAAACCATGTTCGAGTACTGGCCGCCGCGCTGCTGATACGAGACTTCCCACGTCCAGTTAGGACTGCGGTCGCTGTTAGCAACGGCCGTATCGCCGTCGGCAACTGCGATATCCCGTGACGCGGCAATGAGCACCGGTTGGACGTCGCGAAGCGCCTCAGGCGACAGGGACGCGACGTACGATTGCGGCGCGGGTGGATCGCCGCTCACATCGGCAACGGGTGTGGCAGTCCAGCGGGACAGGCCGATCAGAGCGGTCTGAAAGGTCTGCTGCGCTTTGAGCCGCTGATCCTGCGTCTGCGCGAGCATCGCCTGCGCCTGTACGACGTCGGCCGCCGTTGCCCTGGCTCCACGGTAGGAGGCTTTTGTCGCCTCCAGTTCATGCTCCATGTGGCGCAGCAAATCCTGCTGCAACGCGAGCGCCTGCCTGGCATAGACAGCGTTCAGCCATGCCGACGCCGTTTGCTGCCGCGTGTTCGCGAGTTGCACCAGATATCCGGCGCGCTCGCGGTCCACCACGTCGTTCGCGCGGGCCGAACTCTGGCGGCGCTTATCGGCGGATACCCATTCCTGTTCGATGCCGATGCGGCGCATCGTCATGAAGTCCTGGCCGATGGTGTACCGCTGCGCTCCGTTCACCGGCAGGTTGTCGATGCCTGCTTTGAGCATTGGGTCGGGCAACTGCCCGGCCCGCACCGCAGCGTCGGAACTGGCGCGCACGGATGCCTGTGCGGCACCCATGGCGGAAGAGCGGTCGGTTGCGGCCTGCAGCGCCGCATCGAGCGTGTAGCTTGTTTCCTGAGCGTGCGCCGCGCCGCTCGCGAGAATCAGTGCGGCGAAAAGCGAGCGCGCGCGCAGTGGTGCACGCCGGTTTGACGGCGTGCGAAAAATGAATGGCATGTTCTAACCCCAACGGCGAACTCCCAAAGGGAGTCCACGTCCTGGACGCAGGACGACCTCACCGCAAATGCGGTGAACCTGTCAGCAAGGGATTAGAGAGTGCGAGGAGGCCGCCACAAGCCGGACGGCTCACGGACCGGCAGCGACTGCGTGTAGTGGAAGACAACGGTACTCGATAACCCGGCAGGCCGGGTTATCCCGGTCGGAGAGACCGGGTGATACAGACTGCCAAGCTGGCATTGCGCCGTTACCTTGCAGAAAAAGTTCTTCACCTTTTCGCTCTGCGATGAATGCATGGACTCGCAGCCGGGCATGTCAGCCGACATCGAATCGCCCTCTCCGGCGTTCATGCTCATCTGCATTGGACAATCTCCCGTCAAGCCGCTGGCCGCCAGCCCACTAATGGGCAGCGCGGCGCACAGCAACAGGAGGAGCAAAGTCCGCAGAAATTTCATGACGGAGATTATAGCCGCGCCGCTTTAATCAGGTGCGTCGCGGATGCTGCGGATTTGCGGACAGCAAAACTTGCGCTGAAGTAGAAAAAACGCCCGTTTCCGGGCGTTTTTGTGTCCGCGTTAGTCACTGCGGCGCTGCGAGGTCAGGCTGATGCCCGCTTAAACCACTGCTTCGACAATCGCCTGCGCGCGAGCCGATCTCATCAGCCCTTCGACCATCTTCGCTTCCGCGTTCGCGATCTCGCTCAACGATGCGGCCGACAGTTGTCCATCAAGAATGGCCAGCGCCGTGCAGAGACGGGCGTATTCGCCGTCCTGCAACTTCCAGGCACCGTCCTGGTGCTCACGCGTGTCGAGCTGAACCATGGCCGCATGCGCGCTCTCGATATCGGCAAGAACGTCCTCGCCGAGACCCAGACGCGCCAATTCTTGCGACACCAGCAAATGCCGGCTCAAGGTCAGGTGCAAATCCCGCGAGCCCCGGCCGCGTTGGAACGCATCGAGAGCGGTGTAGCACTGCAGGAGCATCGCCGTGGTGACCGGTTCGTGGGCGGTGCGGCTAAAGGTTAGCGCGCGCAGCAGCGGGGACATCGCCGGCTGGGTGTGCTTGCGGACTCGCGATTTACTGGACATATCGATTCAACCTCCTTCGCTAACTCTCGGCTTTGCCACCGAATGATGTGGTCTCCGGTGGCAAACGCCGCCGATGCGCCGGCGGCTTGACAGGCCCTTAATGTGAGTCTGTGTAGCCATCATGGCAAGCAACTATTAAGACAGACTTAAACAACTTAAAGTCTCGATTGCGCGTGACATCTCGCCGCGCGCGAGCAGACTTCCCGCTACGGCCGCGCCGAAATGCAACGCTGCCATATAGGTTCGGACGGGCTAAATACAAGTCACATTTTCCGCACCGACGAAAAAAAACCCTGTTCCCGCGAAGGAACAGGGTCTGACAGGATGGAACAGTCGTGCAGGCGCGTGGATGCTTGCCGACCTAAACCCACCATAAACTAACAAAACAAAGCTGTTGCTGCTTACGCTGCTACTACATTGTTGCTCGCACTGCTGCTGCATTGTTACTTGCACTGCTACTGCGTTACAGCTCGGTCCCTCGCCATCAACATCACCTCGCTGCAACCCCCTGCTGATTCGCGCATGGATACTGCAACTGCGCGTTGTTTGCATTGCTTCGACTTCCTACTGCTTTACTGCCCTGCCACGTTAAACAACCGCGGCAAACTGCCATCAACGGTACGGTTCAAAACAACGCGGGGGAAGACCGCGTCGATGGGCGCGGTGACTTGTCGCTCCATGGAAAACAGTTTATGTGAGCGAGCACGAATGCAATTGCGCGAAACGAGGGGAAATGGCTGCCCAGTTTGCCGAATCGGCACAGCGCGCGATTTCTTCAGACGTGAACCACCATATTGAGGGGTCGAAACATCAATGCATGGCAAAAAAGCGCGGCTGGCGCGACAATTCACGACCGTTCCAATTCGCCACCCACGCGCCGGAGACGTCCTTCGCATGTCCGCTCAAGAACCCGTCCTTACCCTGCGCCCAGCGTTAGAAGCCGACGAGCACTTTCTCTTCGAACTGCGCAAGGCCACCATGACCGAGCATCTGGCGCAGGTCGGCGAGCCCATCGACGATGCCCAGCATCGCGCGCGCCTGCGCCACCGCTACGATGCGGCGCGCGTGATCTGCCTCGACAGCGCGCCGGTTGGTTTGCTGAAAGCGTATCGCACCGAGACCGAGTGGGTCGTCGTGCAGTTGCAGATTGCGCCGGCACATCAAGGGCGCGGCATCGGCGAGCGAGCGCTGCGGACAGTCTTGCTGGCCGCGCAGGCCGACGTATTGCCGGTCACGCTCAAGGTGCTCAAAGGCAATCCCGCGAGACGTCTCTATCAACGCCTCGGCTTCGACATTGTCAATGAAGACGAAATACAGTTTCACATGAGGTGCATGCCGCACGCGTCAGCGCAAACTCAAGCAGAATGAGTGTCTGATAAAAACGGAACCGCAACGGACCTGGTTATGACCTTTCGCGACACCTCAGCCATCCAGAGTTGGCACGCCCACGTTTACTTCGATTCAGGCAGCCGCGACGCCGCGTGGGCCTTTCGCGAACAGATCGAAGCGCACTGGAACGACAAGCTGCAATTAGGCCGATTTCACGAACGCCCGGTCGGGCCGCATCCCATGTGGTCGTATCAGCTCGCGTTCGCGCAAGACCAGTTCGCCGAACTCGTCGGCTGGCTCACACTGAATCACGGCGCGCTCGATATTTTTCTGCACCCGAATACGGGCGACGCCTTACGCGATCACCGCGACGCAGCGGTATGGATCGGTCATTCGCATGACCTGGTACTGAGCGCGCTGAACTAGAGTCAGCGCGTTTTTTAATCGCACCTACCGCTTGCGCGGTCACATATTCGAATACGAACTGCACCAGCCGTGCGCGGCGACCTGCTTGTCGCCGAACAGCGTGCAGCCACCATAGGCGTCCGTGGCTTTGCCCTGGAACAGCGAACAGTTAGCGCAGGTTTGTCCGGCGGCATAGCCAGGGAATTTCGCCTTATCGACCTTGGATGCGTCCTCGGTATAGCCGACGGCTTGTGCCTTCGGATCGGCTTCGCTCAATCTGTTCGCGGTGTCGGCGAATGCGACGCGGGACAGCATGAGCGATGAGCTCACGCCCACACTCAGCATCAGAAAATCGCGGCGTGAGGTTTTCATTGTGGTCCGATGAGAAGTGGGGATGCCCGTCAATCGGGATCAATCGAGGAATCGCGTGAACCGCTCAACCGGTTCGCGCTCGGTGCGCAGCGTATTGACCAGCGCGCTTTCGTCGGCGAAACCGAGCGACATGCCGCACACCAGTTGCTCTTCGGGCAGCAGGCCAAGATGCCCGGCAATCACGCTGTGAAACGGCGTAAATGCGGCCTGCGGACAGGTATCGAGACCACGCCCGCGCGCCGCCGTCATGATCGCTTGCAGGAACATGCCGTAGTCGAGCCAGCTGCCGCGCTCCATCACCCGCTCGATCGTAAAGAACAGGCCGACCGGCGCACCGAAGAAGCGGTAGTTCTGCGCATGCTGTTCATGCATGCGCGCCTTGTCGCCCTTTTCGATGCCGAGCAAGCCGTACAGATCCCAGCCGATCTTGCGACGGCGGTCGATATACGGCGACACCCATTGACGCGGGTAGTAGCGATACTCTTCCTGATACAGCGCATCGCGCTGGGGATCGTCATAAGCGGCTACCAGGGCCTGCGACAGTCGCGCAAGCGACTCGCCCGTCACCACATACACCTTCCACGGCTGGGTATTGGTGCCCGACGGCGCGCGGCTGGCCGCTTCGAGAATCGCTTCGATGTCGGCGCGCGCAACCGGCGTGGGCAGGAAGGCGCGGATCGAACGCCGCGAGATCAGCGCGGCGTCGACCTGATTGGGGGATATCGTCATTGGCAGAATTTCGGCAGGGCCAACAGTTTTGGTGGTCTGCGAAGATTCTAGCGCGAGTACCCGTTTTCTCGCTGGCGGGCGGGCAGGATGCTGGATGCGCGAGCGCCTGCCGCAGCGCCGTCTAGCTCAGCCCCATGCACACCGCGGCGACGATCGACCCGATCACCAGCACCGCGCCGACGGTTTTGCGTTTGTTCAACTCAGTCCAAAGCAGCACGCCGGTGAGCGACAGCAGAATGATGCTGCCCGCCAGCGTATCGATCAGCAGCACCCAGCCCACGCTCAAACCGACGCCCTTGTGCAGATTCGTGAGCGTCGCGAGAAACGAGTTCTCGCTGCGCTTGACCGTTACGTAGCCGTTGCCGACCCAATACTCGGCGGCGGTGTTTTCATGCGGCGACGCGAAGTTGAGCTGCCAGTGTTCGGGTTGCACCATGCTGCGTTCACCCCACGCGACGGGATGCGCGGGCTCTTTCTGCACGCGCCCTGGGTTGCCGGCCAGTTTCAGTTCCTGCTTGAGCCACTTGCCGAGTTCGCGCGGCGTTGGCGGCGCCGGTTGTGGCAACGGCACCTGCACGACCGACACCTGCGGCTCGCCAGTCGATACCCTGAGAGGGCCGCCGCGATGGTTCAGCAGAAAGCCCGTGGTGCCAAACAACAAGCCGAGCGCCGCGCCCCATAAACCGATCCAGCCATGCACTTTGCGCAGCCATTTGATGAAGGTGGCACGGCGCGAGCGTTGCTGCCGCGCTTTCCATTCGTCGCGGTCGAGCCGCTGCGGTTCGCTCGCCACAGCGCCGCTGGCCGCAGCCGGTTGGAAATCAATCACCTCCGGGACGCTCACGTTTCACTCCAGGTACGTAACAGGTTGTGGTAACAGCCGACCAGGCTGCGACGCGCGGTATCGTCGGCCTGGGTGGCGTTCAGACGTTGGATCGCCGTGTCCATATCGAATAGCAGCGCGCGCTGCGTGTCGCTGCGCACGAGGCTTTGCACCCAGAAGAAGCTGGCAAGGCGCGCGCCGCGCGTGACCGGCGTGACCTGATGCAGGCTGGTGGCCGGATAGACGATCATGTCGCCCGCCGGCAGTTTGACCTGCTGTACGCCATAGGTGTCTTCGATCACGAGTTCGCCGCCGTCGTACTCGCCGGGTTCGGAGAGGAACAACGTCACCGACACGTCCGTACGCAGCTTCACGCCGTTGGGCAACACCCGCACTGCGCCGTCCACGTGACTGCCGAATTGCATGCCGCCTTCGTAACGGTTGAAGAGCGGCGGATACACCTGGTTCGGCAACGCCGCGCTGATGAACAGCGGGTTGCGCTCGATCGACGCGAGAATCACATCGCCGAGCTCACGCGCGATCGGCGAATGCTCGGCGATCTGCTGGTTGCGTTTGACCGGCGCGCCCTGGTAGCCGGCGGTCGCACGGCCATCGACCCATGCGTCGCCGGCGCTATCGAGCCGTTCGCGCACAAGGCGCAGTTGCTCGGCGTTCAGTACATTCGGAATGTGCAGCAGCATCTTGAGTTTCCCTGGCCTCGTCACGTCGGCCTGCCGTTTGCGAAAGCGGCAAGCCTACCGTATCAATGAGGCATGCTTCAGAACCGGTAGTCGACCGTTGCCAGCAACGTGCGTCCGATACCCGGCACGGAACGGCCACCGTCCGACTGGATGAGCGCGTCGTAATACATCTTGTTGGTCAGGTTCAGCAGATTCAGCCGAACATCGTATTTCTTCGCGTGATACGCGGCGGTCGCGTCCCAACGGGTGTAGCCCGGGACCTGCACGTAGTTCGTGTTCGACGCGTAGCGCGGCGACATATAGGTCGGGCCGCCGCCGATTTCCCAGTGCGGCGTAATCGCGTAGGTGGACCAGAGCGTCAGCGTGTTGCGCGGCGTGTTGGCCGGTGTGTGCCCTTGCGTGCCGTCGAGCGCCTTCAGCACGATCGCGTCCATATACGTGTAGCCGCCAAAAATCTGCCACTTGTCGGTGATGTGACCCGTCACGCCGGCCTGGAATCCGTCGACGCGGATGTCACCGTCGAGTTCGTATTCGGTCGGCGAAACTTGCGTGCGGGCATTGGTCATCTCCTCGCGGAAGAACGCGGAGGTCACCGAGATATTGCCGCCCAGCAGGTCCCACTTGCCGCCGACTTCATACGATCTGGTCGACTCCGGCGCGAGGTTCTGCGTCAGGTTGGTCACCGTCAACGCTTCAAGCGACGGGTCGAATGACGTGCCATACGACACGTAGTACGACTGCCAGTCGGCCGGCTGGTAAATCACGCCGGCGCGCACACTGGTGAAGAAGTTGGTCTGACTCGCGTACAGCGGCGCGGTGATCGAGTTGTGAATCTGTGCCTGGAAGCGATCCCAGCGCAAACCTCCAATCACCTTCCAGTGTTGTCCGATCGACACCGTATCGTTCACGTAACCGGCGATCTCGTTCGAACCGGAATTCGCGTAGTTGCCGACCGTGGTGGTCACGCCCGCGGGCGACGACAGATACGCCGGATCCACCATCGAGACGACCGGCAAGTTATTCCGCGTGTACGCCTGGTTCGAATAGCTGTCGTGGCCGAGTTCGACGCCGGCGATCAGGTCGTGCCTGATCGGGCCGGTGTTGAATTTGTATTCGAGGGTCGTGTCGTTGTACAGCGAGTGGTTCTCGATCACACGGTCGTGGCTTTGCAACTTGATGAACAGTTGCGACGGCGACAACGTCGTGTAATTTCCGTTGGTCAGTGCGGTGCTGCTGGCAAGCGGCCCGGTCAGCACCGCTTGCGGCGCGGTTTCGCGTGCATCGGTCAGCGAGTGCGAGAACTGCGTCTGGTTCTGCAGCGTGAGGTCGTCCGAGAACTTGTGCTTGATACCGGCCGTGAAGGTCTGGACATCCTGAATCGTGCGGTCGGTGGTCAGGCCGTAGAAGGTATTTTTCGGCACCGGCGAAGGATGCCCGTTCAACGCCTGCACGCCGTAGTCGGGCATGTCGTAGTTGTGCTGGATCAGCGCGGAGATCGTCACTTCGGTCGGCGTGCCGATGCCGAAACGCACTTCCGGCGCGATACCGTAGTCCTTGTTCTTCATCTCGTCGCGCGTCGAGCCGAGACTTTGGCCGAAGGCATTCAGGCGGATCGCCGAGGTGTCGGTCAGCTTATGGTTCACGTCGACGGTGCTGCGGTAGCGATCGTCGGTGCCGATCATGCCCGTGACTTCCGCAGAGTCTTTCAGATTCGCTTTCTTGCTGACCTGGTTGATCACGCCGCCCGTCGATCCACGGCCGAACAACATTGACGACGGCCCATATAGCACCTCGAGTTCTTCGAGGTCGAAGGTGTCGCGGTAGTACTGGTTACGGTCGCGGAACCCGTCCAGATAGATGTCGTTCTGCGCGGTGAAGCCACGCAGATTGATGTTGTTGCCAATCTGACCGCCTTCAGCGCCGCCGATGGTCACGCCCGGCGCGTTGCGCAGCGCATCCTGGAACGACGTGGCGCCTTGCGAGGCGAGCACCGACTTATTGATCACCGTCACCGTCTGCGGAATATCGCGCAAGGCAGTAGGCGTCTTTGCGCCGACCGTCGAACGTTCTGCCTGGAAGTCCTGTTGTTCAGCTTGCGCCGCCACGCCGATGGTCGGCAAGGTCGCGTTATCGGCCACCGTATTCGCCGCTGCGTTTTGAGCCGACGGCTGCGATGCGGTTTGCGGCGCGGTCTGCGCGACTGCGGGCGTGGCGAATGGCACGGCAAAAGCTAGCGCTAACGCAGTCGCGAGCGGCGTGTGATTGAACATGGGGAAATCCGGTCAGAAGTGCGCTTGCCCGATCCGCATGCTCAGCATGGAATCAATGACAAAACCGCAATTGGCTGGCTGCCGGTCTCCTGCTCAGAGCAAAGACGACGCGATGGCTGGCTAGTGGTTAAATGAGAATCGATATCATTCCATACGCATAAAAACCCATCAATCGCGTCGAAGCTTACCTGGTGTAATCGAATTATTTCGTTTTATTACCTACGTATGGCATTCGTAATTTTCAATGTGACGTCGTCAGCTATTTATTACTCGCTTGTAATATCTGGCCTTTTATTACAAGGCGATGCTTGCAGTTCATCGGACGGTAAACTTTCGAAATACTGACGACTTATCACGCCCGCATGCGCGGGTGATCGAACGCGAAATCGCCACACCGTTTATCCTTTTTGCAACACTGCAACCCGCAACCGTCCTGCCTCGGAGTTGAACATGCAATACCGCAAATTCGGCCGCACTGGCCTGACCGTTTCGCGCCTGTGCCTCGGCACGATGACCTTTGGCCTGCAGACTGAAGAAGACGTCTCGCATCGCATTCTCGACACGGCGGCGGACGCCGGCGTGAACTTCATCGATACCGCCAACGTTTATCCGCTCGGCGGCGGCGAGAACATTGCCGGACGCACGGAGGAAATCGTCGGGCGCTGGCTGAAAGGCAAACGCGACCGCTTCATTCTGGCGACCAAGGCGGTGGGCAAGATGGGGCCATCGGCATGGGATCAAGGCGCGTCGCGCAAACATCTGCTGGATGCCATCGACGCATCGCTGCGGCGGCTCGGCACCGATTACGTGGACCTGTACCAGCTCCATTCCGACGACGCGGCTACGCCGCTCGACGAGACGCTGGAGGCGCTGGACATGATCGTACGATCGGGTAAGGCACGCTACATCGGCGTGTCGAATTTCCTGGCCTATCGGCTGGCGCGAGCGCTGGGTCGCGCCGATGTGTTGCGCGCAGCGCGGTTCGTATCGGTACAGCCGCGCTACAACCTGTTATTCCGGCAGATCGAGCGGGAGTTGCTGCCTTTGGCGGCCGAAGAACAATTGGCCGTGATGCCGTACAACCCGCTCGCAGGTGGTTTGCTGACAGGTAAGCATCGGGTGGATGCAGCGCCTGCTTCCGGTCGCTTTACTGAAACCGTCGGCAAAGCGGGGGCGATGTACCAGGAGCGCTACTGGCACAAACGCGAGTTCGACACGATCGAAAAACTGAAGGCGATTGCGGCACCGACGGGCGAGTCGTTGACCCGGGTTTCGCTTGCATGGGTGCTGGCGAATCCGCTGATTACCTCGGCGATTATCGGCGCCAGTCGCGCTGAGCAGTTGAGCGATACGCTGGCGGCTTCGGAGCTTGTACTCGACGCACAAGTCAAAGCGCAGCTTGATGAGGCCACGCTGGAATATCGCTGGGGCGATGCGGCGAGGTAATGCGTAAGCTTTGACGGCGTCGGTCGATTGTCCGCTTGTCCGCTTGTCCAATGGTCCGCTGGTCCGCTGGTCCGCTGGTCCGCTGGTCCGCTGGTCCGGCCGACCGCCGCGAAGGCAACAGAAATCACCGTCCGTATCGTAATACCGTACTGGTGGCAGCCAGGACGTGATCCTTCATAGCCGCCTGCAACGCGTCTCGCGTCAATCCCGCCGGCAATGCATCAGGCGGTAGGTCAAGCGCATAAATCTGCACGACATAATGATGCGGCACATCGCCGACCGGCGGGCATGGCCCGTAGTATCCCGGACCGCCAGTCCGGTTCGTTCCGGCCACACTCCCTGCCGGCGGCGTAGCACCGCTGCCCAATCCGGTCACCGAAGGCGCGAGGCCATATAACACCCAGTGCACGATTCCCAATCCCTTCGCGCCGTCCGGATCGAAAAGAGTGACCGCGTAACTCTTCGTGCCGGCAGGTGCGTTCCGCCATTGCAAGGCCGGCGACACGTTCCCGCCGCCGCAATTGTTCGCGCTCGCCGCGTGGCTCGAATCCAGCGTGCCGCCATCGGCCAAACCTGGCGACGACAGCGCAAAACCATCCGCCGCCCGGACATTTGCCGCAACTAGAACCAGCGCGGCGCACATACCGGCTGTGAGCAGGCGTCGCAGATCGCTGGCGTCATTGAGTCGAATCATCGCTGAGCGTCTCCCGTTTCACTTGAAGTGGCCGGTCCGCGCATTAGCCTCCGGCAACTGCCGCGTCTCGCGCAACGACTTCGGATGCCACAGGCGCGCGCCGCCTTCGATCCCCGCGTCGTTCGACACGGTCGCGACATTCGCGGGCAATTTGAAGTTCAGCCGGGCCGCGTTGCCACCGCCAATCCACAGCTTGTCGTAGTTCACCAGCGAATCGAGAATCTCGATCACCTTCTCGACCCGTCGATTCCAGCGCTTATTCCCCGCCTTCTTGCGCGCCGCGTCGCCGATGTACTCGTCATACGCAACGCCCTTCTTGCTGACCGGATGATGCGCAAGCTCGAGGTGCGGCATCAACTCGCCGTCGCGAAACAGCGCCGTGCCCGCGCCTGTGCCAAGCGTCAGCACGAACTCGAGTCCGTGTCCTTCGATCGCGGCGAAGCCCTGCATCTCGGCGTCGTTGATCATTCGCACCGGCAAACCGCCCAGGCGTTGCGCCAGCGAGTCCGCTAACGGAATGTCGTGCCAGCCTTCAACGCCAAAGTGCGGCGCCGTCAGAATGCGGTTGTTGCGCACCACACCGGGAAAACCGATCGACATGAGTGTAGGCGGCGCCTCTTTGACAAGCGGCTCGACCAGCTTGGCCAACGCATCCACCAGTTGATCGGGCGTGCAAGGATGCGGCGTCGCCACGCGCAAGCGCTCGGTTTTCATCTGTCCGTCCGCATCGATGATCGCGGCTTTCAGGCCCGTGCCACCGACATCGATCGCCAGAATCCGCTCGGTACTGCTTTTTACTTTCGTCTTACGTGTGGCCACGGTACCCCCGGTTGTGTTGGTGCGTTTCACGATTTACTTCTTTTCCACTGCATCCCGCTTCAAAGGCCGCCATGCGTGGCCGTCGCGCGCGAGCAGCGCGTCTGCTTCAGCCGGCCCCTCGCTGCCGGCCGGATAACCATGCACAGGCATCGCGCCGCCGGTCTTCGGATGCAGCACATCGTCCACCGCGGCCCAACTTGTCTCGATGCTGTCGGCGCGCTGGAACAGCGTCTCGTCGCCGAGCATGCAGTCGTACAGCAGCGTTTCGTAGCCTACGTTGGCTTTTTCCGCGAAGAAATCGGCATAGTCAAAAGACGATTGAACTGCGCCGATCTGCATCAGCGGCCCCGGCGTCTTCACGTTGAAGTCGAAGCTCGTGCCGTGCGCGGGATCGATGCGCAAGGTCAGCACGTTCGGCGTTAGCGCATCGACCGGCGTGTCGCGGAACAGACGGAACGGCACCGGCTTGAGTTGCACCGAGATCTCCGTGCGGCGCGCGGCAAGCCGCTTGCCGGTGCGCAGATAGAAAGGCACACCCGCCCAACGCCAGTTCTCGACGTACACGCGCGCAGCGGCGTAGGTTTCCGTCGTGCTGCCTGGTGCAACGTCCGGTTCCTCACGATAGCCGACGCCCGCCGGCCCCTTTTCGTATTGACCGAAGACGACGTCGGCGGCGGTCAGCGGCTGGATCGCGTCGGAAATTTCGGCCTTCTTGTCGCGCACGGCTTCGGCATCGAACGAATTGGGCGGTTCCATCGCGACCATGCCGAGCAACTGGAACAGGTGGTTCGGCAGCATGTCGCGAAACGCGCCGGTCTGCTCGTAAAACTTGCCGCGCCCCTCCACGCCGATCGTTTCGGCCGCGGTAATCTGCACACTGTCGATATATTCGCGCCGCCAGATCGGTTCGAACAACGCATTCGCAAAGCGCACTGCGAGAATGCTCTGCACGGTGTCCTTACCGAGAAAATGGTCGATGCGATACACCTGCGACTCGTTTGCGTACGACAGAATGTGCGCGTTCAGATCACGCGCGGTGGCAAGGTCGGTGCCGAACGGCTTCTCGACCACGATACGGCGGAAGCCGCCGCTGCCGCCGTCGGCTTCTTTCAGCAAACCGGCGTTGCCGAGATGTTCGACGATCGGCTTGAAAAAGCGCGAGCTGACCGCGAGGTAAAAAATCACGTTGCCGCCCGGCGCTTGATCGAGCTTCTGCTTGAGCTTCGTGAACGTGTCGTCGGTTTCAAATTCGCCGGCCATGTATTCGAGCCGTTGCGCGACCCAGTCCCACGCTTTGTCGTCGAGCTTGCCGGCGTGGAACGTGCTGGCTTTGTCGGCGGCGAACTGCTGCAGCGACTTGTGCAGATCCTCGCGCCATACGCTTGTCTCGCGCTCGCCGTGATTCACGCCGATGATCTTCATGCCGTCGTCGAGCAGGCCATCGACTGCGAGGTTGTACAGCGCGGGCACCAGCAGCCGTTTGGTCAGATCGCCGCCCGCACCGAAGATCACGAGCGTGCAAGGCGGCGCAGGCCGTTTGCCGGCCGGCGACGACGGTCCCTCATGCGGACCCGCGCTGACTTTGCAACTGGGTTCGTGGCTGGCGGAAGTTGAGGTGTTCGGTGTAGTCGACATGGGATTCACTTAAGGAAGCCAATGGAACGGACGTGGCAGTACATGACAGACCACGCTTGAACCCACACAGTTCAAAAACAAAGACTAAACCTGCCCGGCGCCCCGTACTCGCCCACACGCTATTTGGTCACGACCGGTTCCGGCGCGGATTCAGGCGGGCTTGCGAGGGTAGACGCCGAAGCCCCCACCGGCGCCTGGTCCGGGTCGCCGGTAAGCGGGACATTACCCGACGCGCCCATCGCTCGCGGTTGCAGCAGCAACGCCACCAGCCCGCTCCAGCCGGTCTGATGCGAAGCGCCCACGCCACGCCCGTTGTCGCCATGAAAATACTCATGGAACAGCACGAGATCGCGCGAACGCGGGTCCGCCTGCAGCAGTGGGTAGGCGCCCATCACCGGACGTTCACCATTCTTGTCCTTCAGGAACAGCGTGGTTGCCCGGCGTGCCAGTTCGTCGCCGATTTCGCTAAGCGAGAACTTCTGCCCCGACCCGGTCGGATACTCGACGCGGAAATCGTCGCCGTAGTAGCGATGAAATTCGTACAGCGATTCGATCAGCAGATAGTTCACCGGCATCCATACCGGCCCGCGCCAGTTCGAGTTGCCGCCGAACACACGGGTGTCGGATTCGGCCGGCAGATAGCGGACCGTGACGCTGGTGCCGTTGTGGTTGAACTCGAACGGATGGTCGCGATGGAATTGCGACAATGCCCGCACGCCGTGATCGGAAAGGAATTCGCTCTCGTCGAGCGCGCGGCGCAACAAGGCTTTCATCCGATGCCCGCGCAACAGCGAGAGCAGCAGCGCGTTGCCCTTGCCAGGCTCGTCCCAGCGCGAAACCAGCCGCGCCAGATCGGGACGATGTTCGAGGAACCAGACGAGCCGCTCGCGCAGACCCGGCAAGTGGCCATGCAAACGTTCTTCGAGCACGTGCACGGCGAACAGCGGAATCAGGCCGACAATCGAGCGCAGGCGCATCGGAATATTGCTGCCGTCGGGCAGGCGCAGCTTGTCGTAAAAGAACTCGTCTTCGCTGTCCCAGAGACCGGTATCGCAGCCGTCGTCGCAACTCACGGCTTCGGCGATATACAGGAAGTGCTCGAAAAACTTCACACCGATATCGACGAACACATGGTTCGCATACGCGAGTTCGAGCGCGATCCGCATCAGGTCGAGCGCGTACGCGGCCATCCAGGCCGTACCGTCCGCCTGGTCGATATGCCCGCCGGTGGGTAGCGGCGACGAGCGGTCAAAAATGCCGACATTGTCCAGCCCGAGAAAACCGCCCTGGAATATGTTGTGGCCGTCGGCATCCTTGCGGTTCACCCACCACGAGAAGTTCAGCAGCAGCTTGTGAAACACGAGCTCCAGAAAATCGCGATCCGCTTTGCCCGTGAGCGCACGGTCGATTTCGTACACGCGCCAGGCAGCCCACGCATGCACAGGGGGATTCGCGTCGCCGAGCGCCCATTCGTAGGCGGGCATCTGGCCGTTCGGATGCTGATAGCGATCCTTCACCAGCAGCAGCAATTGACGCTTGGCAAACGCGGGATCGATCAGCGCGAATGCGGCGGCATGAAACGCCAAATCCCATGACGCGTACCACGGGTATTCCCACTTGTCAGGCATCGACACGATGTCAGCGTTGCACAAATGCCGCCAATCCACGTTGCGGCCGTGTTTGCGGGACTCAGGCGGTTTGGGTTGCAGCGGGTCGCCTTCGAGCCAGCGCTGCACGTCGTACTGGTAGTACTGCTTGGACCACAACATGCCGGCGAGCGCCTGACGCTGCACAAGGCGTGCGTCGGGGTCGGCGATCTCATGCTGCAACGCGCCATAGAACTCATCGGCCTCGGCGATACGGCGGGCGAACACCGCATCCGCATCGAGTTGCGCGTCATCGGGACTCGACTGCGGACGCCAGCGCATGTACACCACCGCACGGCCATGCGGGCCCAGTTCGATCGGCGCGTGCGCGCCCGCCTTGGTGCCGGCGTCGCGGCGTACCGCCTGTTCGTCGCTGTGGATCAGGTAGTCGTTGAAGCCGTCCTTGAACGGCCCGGTGCCGTCCATATTGAACAGGCGCTTGACGTTGGTGTCGTTCTCACAGAACAGCCACGTTATATGCGGCGCGTCCTTCGACCACGCCGTCACGACGATCGGTTCATGGCCATGCTGACGGCCGACCACCTGCACTGCGCCGTCGTGGTCCTGGCCCGCAACGAGCGACGGCTTGTCCTTGTTCTCTTTCCACGACCACGAATTGCGCGCCCAGATTTGCGGCAGCACATCGAGCGAGGCTGGCTCGTCCGCGCGATTCTCGATAGTCACGCGCATCAGGATGTCGTCGGGCGCGTGTTTCGCGTATTCGACCTGCACCTCGAAGTAACGTAAATCGTCGAATACGCCGGTGTCGAGGATTTCGTATTCCGGCATGTCCCCGCCGCGCCGCCCGTTTTCCTGAACCAGGTCGTCGTATGGGAAGGCAGCATGCGGGTACTTGTACAGCATCCGCATGTACGAATGCGTAGGTGTGCCATCGAGGTAGAAGTACAGCTCCTTCACGTCCTCGCCGTGGTTGCCCTGCGCGTTGGTGAGCCCGAACAGGCGTTCCTTCAGGATCGGATCTTTGCGGTTCCACAGCGCGAGCGACACGCACCAGTTGAGCTTGTCGTCGCCGAAACCGGCAATGCCGTCCTCACCCCAACGGTAGGCACGGCTGCGCGCGTGATCGTGCGGGAAGTGGTCCCAGGCGGTGCCGTCCGGACTGTAATCCTCGCGCACGGTGCCCCACTGACGCTCACTGAGATACGGCCCCCAGCGCTGCCAACGGGGGCAGTCGGCGGAGTGCAGGCGGGTACCTTCGATCGTACCGAGCAGATTGGCAGCGCGCAGCGGTGGCATGAATATGTCCTTGCGTCGGGCCTGGCGGTGGGATACACATCGTAGCGCGGTTTACGCGGCGGTGGGCTCCAACCGCACAAGCAGGGTTTCGATGCGCAGCAACTCCCCCAGCGACCACGCCTGAAACGGCGTGCCGGCGGGCGTGTGAGGTGCGTCGCCATCGGCGATTTCGGACAGGTGGTCGAGGCCGGCGTGATCGAGATGCGCGTACAGAGGGTCGAGAAAGCGCGCTTTGGCTTGTGCGCGGGCATCCGGCTCGTCGCCATGAACCCGCAACCAGGCTTCGACGAACGGGCCCAGCAGCCATGGCCAGACCGTCCCTTGATGATAGGCGCCGTCGCGCTCAAGCGGCGTGCCGCCGTAGTGCCCACGGTAGGCCGGATCGGACGGTGCGAGCGTTCTGAGGCCGAGCGGCGTGAGCAGGTGAGCTTCGACCTGATCGACCACGGCGCGCGCCGCCGCGCCTTCGAGTAACGGAAACGGCAAACCGCCTACCGCGAAAATCTGGTTCGGACGGATTGAGCGATCTACTGCACCTTTGACGAAATCCACATCGACGTTGTCGACAAGCGCTTGTGTCGACGGATCGGAAAACCGTTCATGAAACGCTTGTGACGCTCGCTCCGCAGGCGCCCGCCACTGCGAATTCCACGTTGCTGCAATGCGCAATGCGTTGATCCAGAGCGCCTGCACCTCCACGGGTTTGCCGATGCGTGGCGTGACCACCCAGTCGCCGACCTTGGCATCCATCCACGTGAGTTGCACGCCGGGGACACCGGCACTCAGAAGACCGTCGTCGGCAGATGCCTTGATGTTGAAGCGCGTGCCGTTCGTGTAGCCCGTGAGGATGGTTTCAACGGCCTGCCGCAGACGCGTTCGCGTGTCGGCTTTCGCGTGGTTCGTCGCCAGATAGTCGTGCACGGCGACGACGAACCATAACGATGCATCGACGGAGTTGTATTCCGGCGTGTCGCCATAGTCGGGAAAACGATTCGGCAGCATGCCGGCGGACAAGGTGCCCGACCATTCGAGCAGGATCGCTTCGGCTTCGTCGAGACGGCCCGTGGCGATCAGCAGGCCGCGCATGGCGATGAAGGTGTCACGGCCCCAATCGGTGAACCAGGGGAAGCCTGCGAGAATCGTGCGGCCCTCGTTACGCGCGACGACGTAGGCATCGGCCGAACGCTGCAGACGTGAGCCGAGTGCGTTGCGGCGCTGCTGTTCGACGCGCGCGAGTTCAGTTGCGTGGGCGGCAGCAGGTTCGGTGCTGACCGGCACCGTTGCCGACCCTGAGGACGCGACCGACGCGCTGAGGATCATTACCGCTTCGCCATCAACGGGATTGAAGCTGAACACGCCGGGCGTGGCGAGGTCTTCGCTGAAATCAAGGCCACGCTCGCGCTCGCGAACGTAGCAGAAGTTCCGGTACCAATCGGGCGCGTGCGTGTAGGCGCCGTTCGTTACGACGTTGATGGCCGGCAGGTCGCCATAGGGCTGCCAACTCACGCAGGCCGGGTTGTCGCTCGTCCTCGCGTTGAAGTTGAACGCGGGATTCTCATGGTGCAGTGCGTGGTAATCCCGGCCGGAAAGCAAAGGCCGCACTTTCAGAGTGAACGCGCCAGAAGCAGACGCACCGCCCAATCCTTCCAGCCGCCAGCGCAAAACCGTTTCGCGCGTCGCCTTGCTCACGAATACTTCGGCCGTCACCACGCGCTGCGGATCAAGTTGGAAGCGCCACGTGGGCCACGGCTCGGTATTGAACGCAAGAAGACTTGTCGTCAGATCGGGATAGATTACGTCTGGCACGTATCGCTGCATGCTCAACGGGTAACGCTTACCGTCCGCTTCGAGCCACGCTTCGACTCCGTTGACGAGCACCACGCGCCCGCCAGGCGCTCGCGTGGCCGTGAGCAGCAACGCGTGATAGCGACGCGTGCGCAGCGTGCCCACGGTTCCCGAGGCGAAGCCGCCGAAACCGTCTGCTTCGAGCCATTCGTCTTCGAGACGCGTGATGTCGAAAGGTCTGTCGATGTGTGTCATGCGCGTACCGGGTTATGCAAACCGCAATTCATTCGGTGTGCCTGGACTTCAGGCGCGTGGCGTCACTGTGACCATTCTCCTGCTTATCGCTTTCCATTTCCTTTCGTCTAACTGACGAATTTAATAAGCCTTATTCACTCGCAAACGTTTCACAATTATTTCTCGAAAGGATTGGAGACTGCATCCGCCGCCACAAATTGGATGCAGACATGAGAACAGACACTCGCCTCGCCGGCGTCGTTCTAGTTGCGCTCGCAACTTGCGCGTTAAGCGGTTGTGGCGCCGACGACTCCGCTTCGGCCTCGACGTCTTCAACGTCTTCAACGTCCTCATCGCCAACCGCCGCGAACAACGCTGCCGCACCAGGCACCACGATGGTCCCCGCAGCCGGCATGCCTGACGCATCGGCACCCCTCGCAGCCGCCCCCGCTGCCGCGTCCGACGCCATTACCCAGAACATGCAAGCCAGCCTTGCTGCCGACAGCCAGCAAGTTGCGCCCGTGATGCATTACGCACCGGGCGACAGCGCCAATAGCAACTGATCTGATTCCACCGGCGCGCGAGGCGCGCTATTCTTTCCCCCACCCGCAGAAGGTGATATTCGATGACATCAAATAGCCGTCGCCGTTTCCTGCAGACCGTGGCTTCATCGGCCGGCGCTGCTGCCGCGCTGACCGCGCTGCCCGAGTCCATTCGCAATGCGCTTGCCGTGCCCGCGTTTTCGCGCACCGGCACGATCCGCGATGTCGAGCACATCGTCGTGTTCATGCAGGAGAACCGTTCGTTCGACCACTACTTCGGCCATATGCGCGGCGTACGCGGTTACAACGACCGCTTCCCGATTCCGCTGCCGGGTGGCCAGCAACCCGTGTGGTACCAGCCGTCGAAGGAAAACGCGGCGCAACCGGTGCTGCCGTTCCATCTGAACACGGCGACGACCAGCGCGCAATGTATCGGCGACCTCGACCACTCGTGGTACCCGACGCACTACGCGATGAACAACGGCGCGTACAACCAGTGGCCGCAGTACAAGACCGACATGACGATGGGCTACTACCTGCGTAGCGACATCCCGTTCCACTACGCTCTGGCCGACGCGTTCACGGTGTGCGACGCCTACTTCTGCTCGCTGCCGGGACCCACGCACCCGAACCGTGCCTATCTGATGAGCGGCATGGTCGATCCGACCGGCACCATGGGCGGCCCGCTGCTCGACAACAACGATTTCGTCGATAACGACGGTCCGCCGACCTATCAGTTGCTCTCGTGGACCACGTATCCGGAACGTCTGCAAGCCGCGGGGATTACATGGCAGGTGTATCAGCAGGGTCTGACGGGCGCCGATCCGTTGAACGGCAACTACGGCACCAACGTCCTGCAGAACTTCGCGAACTTTATCAACGCGCAACCGGGCAGCGCCCTGTACGAGCGCGCGCAGACTGTGCGCACGATTGCGGACCTGAAGAACGATGTGCTCGCGGGTAATCTGCCGCAAGTATCGTGGCTGTGCCCACCCGCCGCGTACTCCGAGCACCCGAGCTATACGCCCGCATACGGCGCGGAATACACGTCGCAGATTCTGGACGCGTTGACGTCGAATCCCGAAGTGTGGAGCAAGACGGTGTTGTTCATCATGTACGACGAGAACGACGGTTTCTTCGATCACCTCGTGCCGCCGCAACCGGCGACGACGCCGGCCCAGGGCCAGTCGACGGTCAGCACCGACGGCGAGATTCACAACGTGGTGAATCCGGGGCGCGGCGGCAGCTACACTGCTGACGGCTTGCCGTACGGTCTCGGCCCGCGCGTCCCGATGACGATCGTATCGCCGTGGAGCAAGGGTGGTTTTGTGTGCTCGCAGGTGTTCGATCACACGTCGGTGATTCGCTTCATCGAGACGCGCTTTGGCGTCTACGAGCCGAACATCACTGCATGGCGCCGTGCCGTGTGTGGCGACCTGACCACCGCGTTCGACTTCCGCACGCCGGACGCCTCAGTGCCGACGCTGCCGGACACGAGCAATTACCAGCAGATCGCCAACGAGTGCTCGTCGCAGCCGAAACCCACGGTGCCCACCACGCCGGTCGCCTTTGACCCGCAGGAAAGCGGTATCCGTTTCGCCCGTGCGTTGCCGTATGAGTTGCACGTGAACGGTCATGCGGACGTGAAGAAGAACACGTTTGAGATCGTGTTCGCCAACAGCGGCCGTCAAGGCGCGCATTTCTACGTGTACTCGACGAATCGCACGGACGGCCCGTGGCGCTACACCGTCGAGGCTGGCAAGTCGCTCAGCGAGAGCTTCGATCTGACGACGACGAACGGCGTGTACACGTTCGAGGTATTCGGACCGAACGGTTTCGTGCGCAAGTTTGCTGGTAACACGCAGACGGCTACGGCACAGACCGCGCAGGCGGCGGGTTGGCACGGCCACAACAAGCCCGCGGAACCGGAGATCAAGGTGCAGTATGACGTTGCGAACGGGAACGTGTTTATCAAGTTCAGCAACAAGGGTGGCGGTATTGCGCGCTTGACGGTGACGGACAACGCGTATGGTGCGCGCACGCGTCCGGTGCTGGTGCCGGCGGGGGCGCATATCGAAGAGGGCTGGGTGCTGGCATCGAGTCACCACTGGTACGACTTGACGGTGACGAGCAACGACGACACCAGTTTCTCGCGTCGTGTGGCGGGGCACGTGGAGAATGGCCGACCGAGCATCAGTGACCCGGCGGCTGTCGCGCCGGTATTGGTGGTGAGCTAAGGGCGAGCGGGGGAAGTAGATGAGCCTCGGTTGGGTAGCTGCTGTTGGGCCGCTCGATCGAGGCTTGGCGATGCAATATTGAAGCGCGGTAGGAATCTTGCGGACGTCTTGGGCCGATTGACCAAAGTTAGCGTCTTGCGGCGGCAACGGCAACGGCAACGGCAACGTCTTGAAGAAATACCGCATCGGCGCGCGCAGCGCCGCCGGAAGTATGACTGCCTTGTCACTGATGCGGAGTGTGCGAGGAGACGGATTCCAGATGCACCACTACCGTAGCTGCGCGGGGGACCCGCTTATGAGCTAGCGGTGTAAAGCCGCTTTCTTTTGCCTACTTTTCTTTGCGGCCGGCAAAGAAAAGTAGGTGCCGCCCCGCACAGGGGCAACGCTAATAGACCACTAACACAACAAGGAAAGGCCAAACACCATAAGCACACAACCAACCCAACCGCCGAGCAGGCCAAACCCTTAAGCCCCCAACAAGACTCCAGTCCTAAAAGCCCGCGTCCCAGTCACGCGCCCCAACGGCGCCCCAGCCGTCACAAACCGAATTGCGCGCCGCATATAAAACACGCCTTCGGTGTTGCTACACAGCGTAGTAGTCTCATCAGTCAACGGATCGACGATATCGAACAGTGCCTGCCCGACACGAATCGTGTCCCCAATCTTGGCGCGATGAACAAGAATCCCGCTAACGGGCGCATAGAACTGTTCACTACCGGCAAGCGGCGTCGCAGGCGCCAATAACTCGGGCAATGGCTTAACAGCATCAACCCGAACAACGTTCCGCCAAACCAGATAATCAATCAACGCATCAGCATCTTCCTGCGCGACTTCATAAGAAACATCCCGCTGCCCACGGCATTCCACCGTAACAGCAATCGCCCCATTGGGCACAGGCTTATCAGCAGGCAAAGCTTGCTGCAATTGCCACCACAACAAACTATGCGTCTCATCAAACGACTCCCCACCCGAGTTAGTCGCCAGCAACGAAGCCTGCGCCCCCAGATACCGCGCCAAAGGCTCAAACTCCGGCCACGCCGCCTCACTGGTATAGAGATGCATCGCCGCTTCCAACGAGCAATGCAAATCGATCACCACATCCGCATCGAAGGAAAGCTTCAGCAACGCCAATTGCAGCGACTCGAACTCGGTCAACGGTTTCTGTTCAGCCAACTCAGCGGCGATCAGTTCGCGAACAATCCGCCGATTCTCCGAAGCATCCGAACCCAACGCCTCCTTAGCCCGCGCCACCAGCCCAGAAAACTGCAGGAAGTGTCGATTGAAGTTCTTACCACTACCCAGGTCGAAGCGGCCAATAAACTGCCCCAGCACGTACTGCCCGAGTCCAACCGGATTCGCCACCGGCACCAGAACAACTTCCGCATTCAACGCACCCTGCTTCTCCAGTTCGAGCAATCGACGTTTAAGCAAAACCGTCGTCAGCATCGCCGGCGTTTCATCGGCATGCAGCGACGACTGGATATAGATTTTCTGTCCGCTATCCACCGGGCCAAAATGAAACGACACCAGTTCACGGTGCGTGCCGATAGCCGGCGATAGAAGCGGAATCGATTGCTTATTCATGAACAGAGAATCTGAAAAAGAAAATTAGAAGGAAGATCAATTGCCGTACGGATCGAAATCGAAGTACTTCTTCGCGATCTTCGCGTACGTACCGTCCTTAAGCATTGAAGCAATCGCCTCGTTCATGGACGCCTGCACCGCGGTCTCATCCTTACGCAGACCAATCCCCACACCACGATCACCCATCGAAAGCGGCTCCCCGACAAAAGCAAACCCCTTCCCAGCCGGCGTGCGCAAAAAGCCGTAGTCAGCTTCGACAGTGCCGAGCAATGCGCCATCAAGCCGGCCATTCTGCAAATCGGCGAACACCTCATCCTGACTCTTATACGCGACCACATGCGCGCCAAGCGGTGCCCAATTCTTCAACGCGTACCCTTCAAACTGCGTCCCCGTCTGCACGCCAATCTGCTTGCCGGCCAACGCATTCGTCCCACCCGCAAGCGCCGAACCCTGGCGCGCGATCAGCCGCGATTTGAACTGGAACAGCTTCGACGAAAACAGGATCTGTTGCTCGCGCTTCTCCGTGATCGCCATCGACGAAAGAATCGCGTCGATCTTGCGCGCCTGCAGCGCCGGAATCATCCCCGAGAACTCGAGTTCGACCCACTGGCAACGCGCATGAATGCGCCGGCAGATTTCGTTGCCGAGATCGACGTCGAATCCTTTGAAGCTGCCGTCGGGCGCCTTGGCGTCCATCGGCGGATAGCTCGGATCGATACCGAGGCGCAGCGTGGCGGGGTCGGCGGCGAACGCACCACTGCTGAAAGCCAGCGCGGCGCTCAAGATCATCAGCGAGATTTTCATGGGAGGCGGGTGTGGGTTGGGCGGATTACTACGGAGTACGGGGCCATCCTATGCCGCCGCCGCGCCTCAAAGAAGTCCCGAAAGTAATATCATGATCACTTTTACCGATCACGGAAACTCCGCATGGCGTTGACGATCTCCCAACTGCGCGCGTTCACCGCTGTGGCAGAGCATGGCAGCATTCGCGCAGCGTCGCGGGCGCTCGGCATCGCCCAGAGCGGCATCACGCAACAGTTGCAGCACCTCGAATCGATGCTGGGCGCGACCTTGTTCACCCGCACGAACCGCGGAATCGCGCTGACCGCGCTCGGCCAGCGCCTGTTGCAGCGGGCCGGCGCGATTCTCGGCGAATGCGAGCGGGCCGAGCAGGAAGTGCAGCAATTGCGCGGCGACTATGCGGGCGAGGTCACGTTCGGCATGACCACCGAGCCGCTCGTCGACGCCTTCGCACCGGTGCTGACGGAATTCCGCGCGCGCTTCGAGCGGGTCGCGGTGCATTTGCGCACCGGTACGTCGCGGATGATGATTTCGTGGATTCGCGAAGGCACGCTCGATTTCGCTGTCGCACTGGTGTCGAAACATACCGACACGGCCGATCTGTCCGTCACGCCGCTCTATCCGTCCGATCCCGTGATTGTCTGCCGTCGCGGTCATCCGAAAGCGGGCGCGACCTCGCTTGCCGAGCTCGCCGATTGCACGTGGGTGGCAACGCGTTCGCCCAATCTCACCAACGACCCGCAAATCAACCGCCTGACCCATCTGCTGGAGAGTCACGGCTTGCCACCGCCGAAAATCATCGCCACGGTGGAAGGTCTGTACGAGACGCTGCACCTGGTCAGTGCGACGGACTGCCTGTCGCTGGAGGCGTCGATCGTCGCGAAACGGGGGCCGTTTGCGAGCACGCTCACATCGATCAACGTGCGCGAGCGTGCGGTCGAACAGAACGTGTGCTTGCTGCAGCGTGCGGCGATTCCCATCACACCCGCCGCCCAGGAACTCGCGACGATGATCGCGTCGTACACCCGCACGGTGAGGGCTCGCAGCGACCACGCTCGACAGAATTAGCCCAGCGTTTCGAGCGCAATCAGTTCCTGCATGCTCTGCCTGCGCCGAATCAAACGCGGCGTGCCATTCTCCAGCAATACTTCAGGCGCCAGCGGCCGGCTGTTGTAGTTCGATGACATCGACGCACCGTATGCGCCTGCATCGTGAAACACAATGAGGTCTCCCACTTCCGGCGTCGGCATAGCGCGGTTCGTCACCACCCCACCCGCCTCCTGCGTAAACACATCGCCCGCTTCGCACAACGGTCCGGCCACCGTGAAGGCGCCAACAGTCGCTTCACTCCGCATGCCATTGCCTTTTACCACCGTCATCTCATGACGACTGCCGTAGAACGATGGCCTCACCAGGTCGTTAAAGCCCGCATCGACCAGGACGAACTGCCGGTTCGGCCGGCGATTTAGCGCGTGCACCTCGGCAACCAGCACACCCGCTTCCGCGACAAGAAAGCGCCCCGGTTCGATCTCCAGTCTCACGTGATGCCCGAGGTGTGCTTCGATCTGCTTGCGCGCATCGTCCCAAAGACGAAAATAGTGCTCGGCGTCAATCCGCGGCTCGCCTGCGCTATACGGCACCGACAACCCGCCGCCTGCCGAAATCGCTTCGATATCGTGCCCCAGACTCCGCACCGCTTCGACCATCGCGTCGCACACACGCGCTAGATGCGTGTAGTCGACGCCCGAGCCGATATGCATGTGCAGCCCGACCAGCTTCAGGCCGTAGCGCCGCACCATCGCTATCGCCAGCGGCACGTCGTCGAGCCAGATGCCATGCTTGCTATGTTCACCGCCTGTGTTGGTCTTGTTGCTGTGGCCGTGACCGAAGCCCGGATTGATTCGCAGCCACACCCGGTGCCCTTCAGGTGCATGCTGTCCCACCCGTTCAAGCATATCGAGCGATCCGGTGTTGACCGTGATGCGATGTTCGATCACCGCAGCCAGCGTCGCGTGATCGACGAGATCCGCGGTCAGCACCACGCCCTCGGGATCGCCATCCGGCGTAAACCCCGCCGCAAGACTGCGAGTGATTTCGCCCAGCGACACCGCATCGACCATCGCCCCTTCGTCTCGCATCAGCTTCAGGATGTGCACATTCGAACACGCCTTCTGCGCATAGCGGATCACGTCGAAGCGGCGCAATTCAGCGATACGTTGGCGGATCACGTCAGCGTTGTAGACCCAAAGAGGGGTGCCGTACTGATGCGCGAGTTCGACAAGCTGTTGTGGATTGAAAGTAGTCACGGTGCTCGGCTCTTGATCTGAAAGCATGGTTGTGACCAACATGATGCTAAGAACTGGCCATTCAGTAAAATACCCATTATTCGCCAACCCATTCATTTCTGATATAGACATCATGGCGCTCACCCATCGGCACATCGAAGTCTTCCGCGCATTGATGACGGCAGGCAGCGTCACCAAAGCGGCCGACATGCTCTTCACCTCGCAGCCCACGGTAAGCCGCGAACTTGCACGCATGGAGCAAAGCATCGGCTTTGCCCTGTTCGAACGCGTGCATGGGCGGCTGCGTCCAACCCTGTCCGCATTGACGCTGTTCGACGAAATCAAGCGCGCATATATCGGACTCGAACGGGTGGCATCCACAGCCGCAAGCCTGCGCGAATTTCAAGGCGGCCAGCTTTCCATCATCGCGTTGCCCGCGTTTTCGCATTCGATTCTGCCTGGTGCGTCGAAACGTTTCCACGGCGCACAGCCCGGCGTCAGCCTCTCGATCGCGACGCAGGAATCGCCGTTGCTCGAAGAATGGCTGACCGCGCAGCGTTATGACCTCGGCTTGACCGAACACGGCGCGCCGCCCGCCGGAACCCGCCTGACGCCATTGCTCGAAGTGGACGAAGTCTGCGTGCTGCCCGATGCGCATCCTTTGCTCGCCAAGCGCATAATCGAGTTGCAGGATTTGGCGAATCAGCGATTCATCAGCCTGTCGTCGAACGATCCGTACCGGCTTCAGATCGACGAAGCCTTCGCACAAGCGGGCATCGCACGCCGCCAGATGATCGAGACGCCCACCGCCGTCTCCGTGTGCAGTTTCGTGCGGCAGGGGCTCGGCGTGGCCATTGTCAATCCGCTTACCGCGCTCGATTTCGCGGGGCGCAATCTGCATATCCGGCCGCTTGCCATTTCGCTGCCGTTTCGCGTGAGCGTGGTTCATCCGGAGCATCGTCCAAGCCATCCGCTCGCGGGCGCGTTCGTTGAAGCGCTGCAAAGCGAGGCCGCGGCGCTGCGGCTACAATTAAAAACCCACTCACGACGTAAGAAGTGTTAACGGCGCTGCTCGACGATCCATCCGCGCCACGTTGGCCCATCAACCGGAGTTTCCCAAATGATGAATCGAGACGATCCCGTCTGGCTAATTACAGGCTGTTCCACCGGCTTCGGCCGCGAATTGGCGAAGTTGGTGCTGGAGCGTGGCTGGCGCGCGGTCGTCACCGCACGCGACCCGTCAAAAGTGAAAGATATCGCCGAAGGGCACGGCGACCGCGCGCTGGTGCTGCCGCTCGACGTAACGAACCGCACGCAGATCACCGACGTGGTCACGCAGGCTAAACAGCGTTTCGGCCGTATCGACGCGCTCGTCAATAACGCGGGTTACGGCTATCTGGCCGCGATCGAAGAAGGCGAGGACGACGAAGTTCGCGCAATGTTCGAAACCAATGTGTTCGGTCTCGTCGATATCACGAAGGCGGTCCTGCCGATCATGCGTGAGCAGCACAGTGGCTTGATCGTGAATGTATCGTCGATTGGCGGCCTCGCGAGTTTTGCCGCGACCGGTTATTACCACGCCACCAAATACGCGGTAGAAGGTTTGTCCGAATCGCTTGCCGCCGAGGTGAAGCCGCTCGGCATCGACGTACTGATCGTCGAACCCGGCCCGTTCCGCACGAACTGGGCTGGTCCGTCGATCAAGCAATCGGCAACGTTGATCGACGACTACGCCGCCACAGCCGGCGAGCGCCGCAAGCAGACCGAGGCGCGCAGCGGCAAACAGGCGGGCGATCCTGTGCGCGCGGCTCAGGCGATCATCGACGCCGCGCTATCGGACACGCCGCCGCTGCGTTTGCTGCTCGGCAAGGTTGCGCTCGAACTGGCACGCAAGAAGCTGGACTTCATGCGCGGCGACTTCGATGCCTGGGAAGCCACAACGCTCGGCGCGGACTTTCCGCAAGGGACGGATTAAGCTTAAAACTCGACCAGCGCGAAATCTTCCTTGCCCACGTCGCACAGCGGGCAGCGCCAGTCGGCCGGGACATCTGCCCAGCGGGTGCCCGGCGCGATACCTTCTTCCGGCAAACCGGCGGC
The DNA here is from genome assembly GCF_009455635.1 of Paraburkholderia agricolaris. NCBI lineage: Bacteria > Pseudomonadati > Pseudomonadota > Betaproteobacteria > Burkholderiales > Burkholderiaceae > Paraburkholderia > Paraburkholderia agricolaris. The sequence goes on along the minus strand of NZ_QPER01000002.1, from coordinate 94,916 downwards.
TTCGTCGTAGATCCAGCCGCAGATCACGCAGACCCATTGTTTGAAGTCGTCCGCGGACATCGCGCTTGCTGGCGAAGCCGTCTCAGCAGACGCTGGCGACGCCGGCGTTGCATCGAGGCTTACCACCAACGGCGCGGCCGTTCCCGCGCTGCTTTCAGCAAGGCGGGTCTGCAAGCTTTCCAATAGCCGTTGCGCTTCGGCCTGCGTCAAATCGATCCAGTACGGATCGCCGGCGCCGTCGTTGAGCCGTTCGGGGGAAAACTGGATTTCTACCGCTACGCCCTTCTTGTACATGGCAAATCGGGATATCGATGAAGCCGACGGCGAGCGCCGGCTTAGGGTCGGATGCTTGAAGCGAGCGCTTTATAGCGGGAGATGGGGTCAGACGAACTGGTTCAGCACGATCGCTGCGATCAGTCCGGCGGCGCCGATGATGCCCAGCAATTGCAGCAGGGTGAGGGACTTGCGGGATGCGGTGGGGATTTGTTGCGTAGTCACGGAGCTATTCTTCAAGGTCGGAAAAAGCGAAATGGTACACGGGTCGACGGCCCGCGCATCTCGATTGGCGCAAACCCGTATGTGTCAGATGCCATTATCGCCGCTCGAACGGCCCGAATTCCCCACCGGCTGGAGATGGATTAATTCCCCAGCGAGTGGAAAGCCAGCCTACGAGAACGCCGCCTCGCCGGCACGCTCAGCCACCGTGTTCACAATGGCGGCAACGGCCGTGGCGTCGAGTGTCAACGCGATATGCGTCACGCCGGGCACGATCGTGACTGGCACTGCCCGCCCCGCTTCCGCAAAAACCCCGGCAAATGCCTCGGCGTGAAATACCTCGTCATTCGCGCCGGCCAGCACTTCGATCGGCTGCCGCGTCGCCCGAATATTCGCGCGGTAATCCTCATGCGGACGAAAGTTCTGCATCAGGTTGTACGAGTATTGCGGCGTGAGCCTGGTCGCCGCCTCGGGCGACAACGCAAAAGCGACGGTCGGCAGATAGTTGAAGAGCGTGATGCGCAGTTTGTTGAGCATCACCAGCACGATCACGCGCGGCAACCCGATATTCGCCCAGCCGCCGGCGGAAGCCGGCGTGGTCAGCGCGTCTTGATGAAGGAACGGCGCAAGCAGCACATAGCGGTCGAATGCCATTTGCCGTGCATCGCCCGCAAACCGCAGCGCAAAACCGCCGCCCGAAGAAAAACCCACCAGCGTGCGCGGACCGGCCGGCTGAAGCGCGTCGATAAAATCGCTCAGATCGTCTTCGAGCTGGCCGATATACGCGATGGTGCCTTTCTTACCGGATTCGCCGTGCCCACGCATATCGGGCACATAGACGTCGTAACCGGCCGCGGCGAGCGCCTTCGCCAGGGTATGCAGGCTTTCGCCACTTGCCGACGAGCCGTGAATCAGCACCACACTGCCGCTCGCGGGCGTTATCGCACCCGCATAGCGCCGGTAGGCGAGCGACGCGTTATCGCGTGCGGTATAGCGTTCAACGGGAGGCAGATCGGAAGTATCGACCGACTTGAAGGGTTCGTTGATCGACGCGAGCGGCGGCGGCTGCTTGGGACCGCCCTTCACCAGCGCCGCCGCCATGACGGCGAGACCCACCAGCAACACGACAACCGGCATCACTGCATGCAGTTCGGTACTCATCGACTAGACCCCTCAAGCGAATCATTATGATTTTGGCTTTCCCGATCGATGAGCCCGCACTTTATGCGTGTTATGCGTCTTGTTATAGCCGGCGCCGCCGGCGTACCGCTCATCGTCGCCGACGATTGTACGGTCCGCTGTAGCGCCAAAAAACTCGAATATCAGGTATTCGACAATGGGTTGCCGTGGCGCGAATCCCAGAAACGGATCACCTGGGCATCGCCCGTGCCCGCGCCCACCACCTGATCGGGCGCGCCGCTCTCACGCAGCAACGCGCGTAGTTCGTTGATGACCGGAAACACCTCGTGATTCCAGTCCGCGCCCTGCGTATCGTGCGCGCGCTGCTCGGCTTCGACGATCTCGCGGTCTTCCTTGAAAATGCGTTCGGTGAACCACACGAGCAACGGCCACGCGAGATTGAGCACGCCGGGAATTCCCGGTTTGCGAATCGACAGCAGGCCGAAGGTGCGGTTCGTGCGCTGTTCGCGATCGAGCGGCACGTAGACAATCCACAAGTCCATCACCAGTGTCTGTTCGGACGTGCGGATCTGCAGCGTCTGATACGGATACTCGGTGCGGATCGTCATGACGTCCTTGTCGTTGTCACCGCCCGCCTTGCGGCTCTGGCCGAACACGATCGCTTCGCCGATCGGCTGCTGGCCGGCCATGCGCGCAAACGTGTAATCGACTTCAACCCAGCCTTCGCCGCGCCGCCGGCCCAACGAACGCGCGCGCATCTGCCCCATCTGCCGGCGATGCAGGAACTGATGGTTCATATCCATCAGGTTCTCGTGCATGAACGAGTAGTGGCAATTCACCGGACGGCCGAAACGGCGCGTCTTGTACTTCTTGTCGGACACGGAGCCGAACGCCGGTAACGGCCGCTCGTCGGCCAGTTCGGCGTTGCCGGGAAAGACGAAAATCAGGCCCTCGATCTCGCGGCACGGATAGGAACGCACGCCATTCGGCAAACGTTCCCGGCCGAGATACGGCACGTCGATACATTTACCCGAGCAGTCGTAAGTCCAGCCGTGATAGCCGCAACGGATCGATTCACCGTCCACCACCCCCTGATGCAACGGCACCTGACGATGCGCGCAACGATCTTCGAGCGCGAACACCTTGCCGGACTCCGTACGCGCCAGCACGATCGGCTCGCCCGCGAACGTCACACCATGCGTCTTGCCCCGCTTCACTTCATGCGACCATGCGAGCGGATACCAGTAGTCCGGGTGAATACCGACACGGCGCAGATCGCGCACCGGGGCATCGGGGGCGGCCTGATTGGGCGCGCCTGCATTCCCGGTTGCTGGGGCTTGGGTTTGCGTGGCTGCCTGAGCAACCGACGCATCGACCGGCGCATCGACGATGTCTTGTTCGAGCGGGGGAACAGCATGCATGTGTGGGGCCTCCGTGCACGAGCGGATGGAAGGTCGCCGCCCTGCAATTCGCAGGCCGGTATCGTTGCACAGTCTACTAGAACCCGAAGCCCCATGGTTCCATAGCAGACACGGCACGCCCTGCCCCCACCCGGCGGACCATGGCCGCAAGCGTGCCGGTTTGCCGCTGTGGCCGTGTCAGATAAGACGATTGAAGACGATTGGCTAGTGACTTTCGTCGTGCGTGACGAGCCCGGAGCGGCGTTGCACGCCCCATGAGCGGCCACCACGCAGGAAATGGAGCCAGCCGAGCAGTGCGCCGACGTGCCGCACCAGTTGAAACGTGAACGGCTCGGCGATCGCCGCGAGGACCGCCATCCGCAAACTGGAGCCGGTGCGCAGTCCGGTCCAGCGGCGGTATAGATGGATACACCAGAGATAGAACGCAAGATCGATCGCCGTTTTGAGGCCGATCACGCTGAAAATCGACACGACGATCGCGCCATGCCCGCCGAACAGAAAGCCGAGCAACAGCGCGAAGGCGCTCAGACCGTAGATCGGCTGCATCGTATCGATGGCCTTGACCGGCAGCATCAGCATGCCCATCGTGCCGTAGCGCGGGTTGCCGGTCATATCGCGGTTCCAGTATTGCGTTTGCAGGAAGCCCGCGAACCAGCGGCGCCGTTGCCGCAGAAAACTGCCGAGGTTATCCGGCGCGTCGGTACGCGCGCGGGCGTCGCCGACCACACGCACGTCCCAGCCGAGACCATGGTCGACCGAATAGCGGCGCAGCCGATGAATCAGTTCATAGTCTTCGACCAGACACTGCGGATCGAAGCCGCCCACGTCGACCAGCGCGTCGCGCTTGAACGACGCGAAGGCGCCAGAGATCAGCAGCAGACTGTCTGCGCGCATCCACGCAAAACGGGCGATGAAGTTGCGCATGTACTCGTAGGTCTGAAACCACTGGAACACACGGCCCGACACCGATTTGCCGCACACCGGCACCAGAATGCCGGCCGCCGCGACCAGCTTCGGCTCGCTCGCGAAAGCGGCACGCATCGCGTAGGTCGCGTCGTCCTCGAGCAGCGTGTCGGCGTCGACGGTCATGACGGTGTCGGTAGTCATGACCATGATGGCGGCGTTCAGCGCACGCGCTTTGCCGCCGTGCGGCACGCGCAGCCAGTACAGATTGGAGTAAAGCGTACTTGGCGCGCTCAGCACGCCCTCGGGTGCGGCGACCAGGCCGAAGCGCTCGGTGAGCAGCGCGTGTGTCGCATCGGTGGAGCCGTCGTCGGCAATCACGATTTGCGCCGGTCCGTGTGTCTGGCGCAGCAACGCCGCGAGCGTCACCGGCAACACCGTCGCCTCGTTGTGCGACGCGACGATCACGCCCATGTTCGGCAGAGCGTGCGGATCGACATCAGGTCCATCAGGTTCGAGCGGTAACGTAGGCCGCATCAGCGGCAATGTTTTCCACGTGACGAACGCGAGCAGCAACGTGTCGTACACCACGTACGCAATCCCGGTCGACCACGCCACCACACCTTGCAGAAAGAATGCGCGCGCGAACAGCAGCAGCCACAACACAACAACGCTGAGATGAATCAGCGAACTCAGCAGCGTCTTGGGACGCGGCAGAATGCGCGGGGAGGCAAGGGCAAGCGCCTGTTCCAGAGTTTTCTTCAAAATGACTGCTGAGTCCGTCGTTGATGCGGTTGTTAGAGTAAAGACAGCGTGATAGCGCTCACGGCACCATGCGCTTCAGAACCGACTTCCGATCGATCCATTGATGCTTCAACGCGCCGCCGATATGCATGGCCAGCAGCGCATACAGCGCATAGCCGAGCCACGTATGCAAAGCGCCGAAGCGGTCGTGCAAGGTCTCCTTGAGCGCCGGGTCGAGGTGCATCACATAGCCGATGCGCGGCCACGGGAACAGGTTGAACAGCCGCATCGGATGCGTGGCCGCATCTTTCCACGCGGAATCGTGCAGCCAACCGGACAGCGGCAACGCAATCATCAGCAGGTACAGCAGGAAGTGAGCCGCATGCGCGGCGATCTTCTCCCATGACGGAAACTCGCGCGGCAACGGCGGCGGCTTGTGCGACACGCGCCACAAAATACGCATCAGCGCGAGGCCGAGCACCGTGATACCGATCGACTTATGGGTATCGACCACCGGACGCACCCAGTCGTCAGGCCACGATTCAGCGGTCAGACCGAGTACGACATTGCCGATCATCAGCAGCGCGATCAGCCAGTGCAGCGCCATCGCCGTGCGGGTATAGCGCGACGACTGCAAGGTCCCGTTCGAATCGGTCAGGGCATCGGCGTGGGTATTCATGGGTCGTTCCGTCTGCAAATGGGGTTCTCAGCGAAAGCTATTTGAAAATTCGGCCATGCCGGGACAGGTCCGGTCGCGCCGCCGTATCAAGCTAACGTGCCAGTGTGCCGTTTTATTCCGCCGGGCGCTTAATTGTGTGTTTCCGTTTATTTCGCCCGCGTGTAGCGAATCATGCTTTGAGCGCGGCGGCAACGCGCGTCTGCAAAGTCGGCAACACCTCGGCCTCAAACCACGGATTGCGCTTGAACCAGGCAATATTGCGTGGCGAAGGGTGCGGAAGCGGCACCAGGTTGGGACCATATTCCCGCCAACGCAGCAGCGTGTCGGTGAGCGTCGGCCCGAACGCGTCACTGAGACCAAAGCGCTGCGCGTATTGACCGATCAGCAACGTGAGCCGCACCTCGTGCAACTGGGCGAGCAAGGTTTGATGCCAATGCGCGGCGCATTCGGGCCGCGGCGGCAGATCGCCACTCGCGCCTCTGCCTGGAAAGCAGAACCCCATCGGCACGAGGGCGAATTTCGAGGCATCGTAGAAGGTTTCGTCGGAGACCCCGAGCCAGTTCCGCAAACGTGCACCGCTCGCATCGCTCCATGGAATGCCGGAAGCATGCACGCGCGCGCCCGGCGCCTGGCCGATGATCAGAATGCGCGAGTCGGCCGATGCCACGACAATCGGCCGCGGCGCATGCGGCAGCACCGGCGCGCACACCGTACAGGCGCGAATGTCGTGCAATAGCCGATTCAGTGAAATGGCTTTCTTTACGGTCATAACCAGCGTTTCTATCCCGGGTGCTTCGAGAAACGCTACGTTTACCCCGTCAACGACGCCCGGTCAACCGCGCCGCCCAAGGCCGGGGCGAAGAAGCGCGATAACAGGCCTGGCAGGCGATTGAAGGAGGGACTTCGCCGATGGGTTAGTGCTTATGAGCAAAGCACGCGTGAGCAGCTTCTGCCGGCGCCACGCCGGCTTTAAAGTAATGCCGCAAAAGGCTCACCGTTTCCGCGTCCGGATGATAGGACACGTTGATAAATTCCGCCTTGACCGCTTCGTCGTACCAGGCGCGCACCCAGGTCTGCAGCGCAAGCAGATTTTCGAGCAGAGTCTGCTCCGATCTTTCAGGCATGGTGATCTCCATTGACCCGCTCGACAGGTTCACCGTTATTGGTCTCCACAAAAAAAGTCCAGTCAACCCGTACTTCCGTGGGCGTGTTAAACACCCACCCTCGGGTGGCAACACGCACCACGTATACGGCTTGCTCAATGTTTCTCCAGCTCAGGGCAACTCTCCCGCGCTCAAGGTAACTGATCCATTCAGGGGCACGTGCACCAGTTTGCTTCTCCCCATATAGAACAACGTTGTTGAAGTGCCGCCTACGCTGGTCAACGTCACTGAGGTCGGTGTCGAATTAGCCCATGCCAGGTCGATAGAGAATCCTCCCTTGGCACGCAACCCGGTCACGCTTCCAGTTCCCCACTGCGATGGAAGCGCGGGCAACAACGTGATCGATGTAGTTCTGCTTTGCAGCAGCATCTCGCACACCGCAGCGGGGCCACCCATATTCGCGTCGATCTGAAACACCTCGGGCCCATCGTCGTAAGCGTCCAGCATATTCACAAAGCTGCCGTTTCCTGGGTTAGAAAAGGTCACTGGCGTGAGCAGCAATGGAATCATCGAATACGCTATCGACGGTTGTTGCAATTGCGCCCAACACGCCATTCTCCAGGCCATCCCCCACCCGAAACTGGTGGTGCCTCTGGCCGTCAAAAGCGCCTTGACGCCGTTCATGAAGGTGGGATCACTGTTGATCGAAAGACGCTCCCCCGGGAAGAGTCCGATTAGCGGCGAAAGATGACGATGCGTGGGGTCGGATTGCTCCGTTTGAGCATCGTATGAGGCTTGCATCCACTCCTCGAGCATATTGTTGTTCTGAGGATTCAACTGGGGAAGATAAAGATTCGACAGCAACGTCGTGATGGTCGCAACATAGCTCGAGTCGACGCCCAGCACAGACGCAGCCTTGATGTAGTTTGTAAAGAGATCCCAAACCAGCTCCTGCGCATAGGTAATGCCCTGCAAATAGTTTCCGTGCTCGGGCGACCAGTCCACGTCGTCGACAAGCTGCATTAACGCCGATCCATCGGGATTCGTACCCGTTTGGACTGAGACCAGACGGGCCTCCCAGAATTGGCATGCAGATTTCAGGACCGGATATATCGTCGAGAGATAGTTGCCATCTACCGTATATTCGTAGTGCTCCCAGAGATTCCGGCAAATCCATGCATTTCCGGGCGGGTGCCATTGCCAGGCTTGAGACCCGTATACGTTTGCCGAAATACCCACTGTCCAGCCCGCAATCTTCTTGCTGGAATTTGCAAATGGGTTGCTCGGACTGTTGAAACTACTTTGTGTCAAGGTTTCCCAGTCTTTGTACTGGCTAAGAACAAAGTTCAGAAACGGCTCGAAACATTCCGGCAACCCGCCCCGGTCTGCAAGCCAGTAGGCCATCTGGACGTTGATGTCTGTGTGATAGTCCGAGAACCATGCCGGATCATTCGTCGTGTTCCATAGTCCCTGCAAATTCATCGGCAAGGAGGTACGCGAGGATGCAATGCTCAGATAGCGCCCAAACTGCACGTATAACGATTCCAGCCAGGGATCCGGTGGACTGTTCGGCGCAGCACGCGCCTGCAGGCGATCAGGAATCGTCAACGCATTCTGAGCGGAAGTTGACGCCCCAAAATTCACGCTGAATCTTCCGAACAGGGGCTGATAGTCCGCGAGATGATTGGAGAGCAGTGTTCCAAAGCTGCTGCCCTCGGCAGCGGCGATCTGGCCATGGGCCGTGTCCAAAGGTGAGCCGGCGCCCAGATAGTGATTGGCACTAACGCCGTCATAATTAGTGCTGGCGGATACCAGAATGGTAAGACCGCTGCAATTCAGGAAGATAATCTGATTACCGTTAACAGTCAGTTGCCCGTCGTCTGGCAATATCTTCGCGCACGCGGAATAGAGTTCCCCGTTAGGTAAGCTCCCAGAGAAAGATAACATCTGGGCACTCCCATCCATGAACGTTGTCGCGCCTCGGCCACCGTCGGCAAGAGCAATCGATCCAGTGTAGGAATTTGGTGAACTGCTGGTTAGCCGAATCACAATGACATCATTCGGGAAACTGCTGAAAATCGTTCTCTCGTAGTTCACCTGATTGACGGAGTAGGTCGTTCTGACAAGCCCGTTGCTGATATCCAGCAAACGCTCATATTGGGTCGAGTTAGTATGTGTGGGTAAGCTTATCGTCAAGGTACCCAGCGTTTGATAAGAACCCATTCCACTCGACGTGTAGGCGTAATCCATTATGTCGGATTGCCCGGACCAGAGGGTGATGTCGTTCAGATAGAGCAGTTCCTGCGTGGGAGCGCCGCCAACGAGCGCCCCGAGACGGCCGTTGCCGATTGGCAGACCTTCATACAGCATGTACGTCGACGACGACGCATTGGCGCCAATGGAATCGGGAGACTGCCCCGCAGCGTAGGCATACTTCATTTGCAACGCGTTCGCATCGGGTATCAAGCTCGCAGTCGTGGGTTCCTGACCGGAAGCAGGACTGGAAGCGGCCGTGGGTGCCGAAGCGGCGCCGGCGGCGGGGCCGGCTCCTGTGGTTACTGGCTGCGAGCCACCCGAATTCGCGGAATCGGTATTGCCCCCGCAAGCGTACAGGTACGGCAGGATCGGCGACAATCCGCCGAGCTTGATCAGGGAACGGCGCTTTGCACTTGGTTTGTTTTCCATCGATGTCTCCGCTACTACAGGTCTGTTTTGGACAGATCCGCCGGCACATCCGGCCCCTGTCGATAAAATTTTTTGTTTCAGTATTTTTTGGATTACTAACTACATGTGGATGCAGGTAATGAGATAACTGGAACGTATTCCTGCGAGGCCGGGTCCTTCACGTTGCCGAAAAATCAAGGCCGGACCCCGCAGGGGGTCTCGGCGCTGACCGAAAGTACTTTCTCCGCTCCGGTGTTATTAGTTGGCTGATAGCCAGGCTGAATAATCGGGAGAATCATTGAGTTGAACCGGCACGCCGCCTCGAACCGTTCCCAGATTGACAAGCCGGACACTTTCGAGGCTGTCGGACGGGTTGCCGTTGCTGGTCACCGCAATGGCGATCGTGTTTTGTCCGTTGGGATTGAGGACGCCATTCGGGACCACAAAGGTATGTTGAGGTCCAACATTCGCAATGTACTGCCCCATGTTCCAGCCGTTCACGAAGATCAGGGCGCGATAGTTTCCGCCCGTGATGGTGCCGTCGGCGCCGCCAATCTGAATGCCGACCGAGACGTCATTTCCAGCCGGGATCGATAACGGGAAGGTCGTCCTGAACCATGAAGTGCCCGGGTACGCCTGTGCGGCCGGCAACGTGGCGGTCGACCAGCCGGCAGCCGGAAATCCTGCGAGATACCAGCCGTTGCGTTCGCCCCATAGTCCGCCGTTGTTCATCGGACCGCGAGCGGTATCCCAAAGATTTTCGCCACCGGCATTTCCTTGTATCTTCCACGCGATGTTCGTGGTCGAACCGGAACCGAGAGAAACTGAAACGAGCCCTCTTCCCTCCTTGTGGCCGTCATTCGCGTACCAGTCCTCGTTGTGTCCATTATTTCGAATCATTGTCGCGATGACGTGCGGTCCTGGCGTTAATGTCACCGGGACAGTAAACGTTCCGCAGGTTGAGCCGCCCAGTACATTCTGTCCGAGATAGTTGCCGTCAACCCAGACCTGATCCAGGCCGGCCTGGCTGCCACAGTAATTCAACGTAATCGACGATACGTTCGAAGCCGAAGTGAATTTCCCACGGTACCAGACGTCGCCATGATGAAAGCCGTAGTCGTCGGCGGTGAGCACCGGCTGTCCGGACGGCGGAGGCGTCGTGCTACTGGTCGAAGTCAACGTAGCGCTGAGCCACTTCGAGTCATCAAACGCGGATTGTGCTTCGGGCGATTCCTGCATGTAACGCCACGGTTGCGCCGTGAGATCAGGGAGCGATACAGCGTCAGGTCCGCTCAATGCATTCTGCGCCAGCAGACTTCCCGATGCGGTTGATTGACTCGCAAGAGCAGCACCATTCCACGAGAGTTGCTTGATTGCCGCCGGCGCCCATACTTCCAGCGAGCCAGTCGATACCGTGTCTCCGGTCATCCCGAGTGTCGTCCCGCTAATCGCAGCGGTGCGAAGCAGCGAAGGACCGCGTGCGAGTATCGGGCCGGCGCTGGTACTTTGCCTCCAGAAGGTCGACGCTGTGTTGTCGTCTGCGATAAGCAACATCAGCGGTGTGGTGCTGCCGCCGCCGGCTATCAGGATCCTCGTCAGTGCGTTATGTTGATAGTTCAACCGCAGTTGCCCTGTGGATGGATCCCATGCCTGGCTCACATTGCTGGACGGTCCTCCGATCACCGACACAGTGGGTTGCGAGGAGAAGCGCAGTACGGTCTCTCCGTCTTCTGCCTGCCGGCCATATAGCAGGACGACGTCGCCCGACGCAGCCGACAATTGTGCGTCGAAGTCCGACGTCGTGTAGACGAGATGATGCTGACCAAACGAGTAGTTCGCGAGCAGCAGTTTGGAATCCGCGCCGTTAAGTCTCAAGGTCCCTTGCTGGGGCACGGTGAAACCACCGTCAGGTGTAACGACCGGGAAAGTAAAGGTGTCGTTTGAAGTCGCATTTGAGGGCGAGTGCAGGACAGTGTACAGATTGGTTCCGGAGGTGTTGTCCACGCCGTGCAGAATCTGGATCGATTGCGATGACGGGCTAACGGCGCTTCCTGCATCCACATGCATGATCGCAGGCACGCTTTGAACAAAATTGCCCAGCGCCTTAAGCGTAGCCAGCTTTGGCCGCGGTTGACGGCCCTCGTCTATCGCTGCCCCATAGTCATACGACGTATACAGCCCGGTGGACGGCAACCAGCCCCAGTTCGTTCCACCAAACGACATGTAAATGTTCTGTATCGCGATTCGGTTCGCGATGTTGGTTCCGTAAAAAAGTCGTTCGAAGTTTGAGCCGGCGCCCGATTGCGACATGCATGGATAAATGCCGGAAGAGCCCCAGTTGTCAAACCAGCCGCCTTCCATTTCCGCGATGAATCCAGGCGTATAAGGTGAAGCTGTCGCCCCGCCCTTCGCCCCTCCAGCGCTAAACAGACCGTACCACCCCGCACCTGGGTTGCCGGTGCAGTTTGTCTGCGGATAGTTGTCAAAGGCATACAGATCGACCGGGCCCGTTACCACGCCTGGGATCGGGGAGTTTGCCGGAACGAAGTTGCCGTTCGGCCCCGGATCGTTGTGGAAAATCGGCACGGAAATCCCATCTGACCGGGCCCAATCATGAAGATCCTGCATGTAAGCCGTCTGGCTAGTGTCCTGCATTTCATTTTCGATCTGATACAGGATGACCGTGCCCTGACCCGTGCTCAGTTGGTGTCGGGCGATGATCGGATTGATTTTGCTCATCCACTCGCGCGCGGCCGCCAGGTAATCAGGTGCGCTGGTGCGGGCTTTGCCGCTCTGCGTAAGCAGCCAGCCAGGAAATCCGCCGGCGTCCGTCTCCGCGTTGATGTACGGACCCGGGCGCGCAATGACATAGAGGCCCGCTTGTGCCGCCATATCGAGCAGCGTATCCATGTCACGGATTCCCGTGAAATCATAGGTTCCTGCCTTCGCGGAGCTATAACCCCAGTCGAAGTAGATGGAGACGGCGTTAAAGCCATTGGCCTTGAGTTTCTGCAGGACGTCGAGCCACAGACTTGGACTCGGCAACCGGAAAGGATGAAATTCGCCCGACCAGATCGGTGTAGTTTTTCCGTCGACCCTAAGCGTGTAATGGTCCCAGCCGATCTTGTGCGCGACGAGCTGCGGCGGGGTTCCCGACGGCAGACTTGGCAGGGTCGGTCCGGCGCTGGTCGTCGTGCCTCCTGCGCTGGTGCCGCTCGTCGTGGTACCGCCGGGCTCCGAATTGTCGCTTCCGCCACACGCACTCATCAAAATGGCCCCACATGCCGCCGCCAACAACAAACCAGAAAGCTTCATGACAATCTCCCAATTGCGCCTGCCAATCGACCACCTTATCGGCGCTATATATTTTGGAATGCAAATCAAATTACCAACGAACGTGTCCGGACAAGATCTCCAGACCACGTCGTTCGCAAGACTTTGGGATCTACCGCCGCTCACGCAGCGAGTCCTTCGTTTGAAACCGTGCCCGCAACCGCGCTGAACTGCGCCGGGCCATTCCAGAGCAGAGACGCAGTTGCTGCCTGTCGCACGTCACTCAACCCAGGCGGCGCCCTGTCGATCGGATGCCCAGGTTATCTATCTCTCGCAAAAGGAAAGCACGACGGTGCCTGAACGGGTGTTGCCACGCGTGCGACCGCGCCAAGCCAGTTCACGCAAACCACGATTGACCGTATTGACATGCAAGCCAAGAAAGTCGGCCATCAGTCGTTGAGACGGCAACTTTTCTCCCGGCCGCACGAGCCCGGCATTAATCGCATCCTCGATCGCGCTCGCCAATGCCAGATAAGATGGCCCCGAATACCCCGAAATTGAAGGCATCCAGGCTCGTACGGTCTTGCCCGATACATCGTGACTGAAATGATTCATGAGGCCTGCTCCGAACTCAGTCAAGCGAACTTCGCGATATTCCGCGCTTGTGCTCCGTCAGATACGCAACCTTCTCCGCGCCCCAGACCATCCGTGGGTCGAGCGGCGATCTTGCCTGCGTCCCGTGCCGGCAAGATCGTCCGCCACCGTTCCCCAAGGGGCAACGGAGAATCAGGTCACACCTAGTTATCGAGGAACAGCTCCTCGATATCCGGCCCGTAACTCGTGCTCTGGCCTGAAACGGTTGCACTGGAGATCGACACGCTATTTGCGCCGGCCATGAGGCTCAGAGGCACAGGGACCGTGCCACCGTAGGTTCCGGTCGGTGGGAACGTCACCACTACGCTCACGTTTCCGTTGGTCGTCACCGTGGCGTATCGAGGATTGGAATCGTTGTTGATGTAACTGATGTACGCAATCTCGGTGACGGGGCTTTGCGCGTTAATTCCACTAAAGGTCATGGTGCCATTGCCCGGTCCGCCGATGTAACCCACTGCGGTGCCGGACATGAAGCATTGTGAGCAGTTGTAGGATGCGGCACCTCCCGACAAACTGGTGCCGGGCGAGGTTGCGTCATAGTCCTGGGTAGACACGTTGGATTGGAGCAATCCGGTTGTCAGATCGACGCCGAACGCGTTGTCCCACTGCGGCAGTCTTACTGTTCCGCCGTTCACCGCGAGCGGGAGCCAGACGTAGGAAGAGTTCTGAAGATAATTTCCGTTCCACCGGTCGCCCATGTACATGTAGGTGGTTCCGCCACTTCCTGTGACTGGCAGGACGTAGGTCGACTGGGAAGAGAAAGTGTTCGTGCCGGACGGGGCCAATGTTGTCGGACCGCTCCACGGACCTGCCGGCGAGCTTGCCGCCATGTAGAAGTTGTCGTTCAGATTCCAGCCGGTCAGGCCAGAGCCGATCACGAAGTAGTAGCCGTTGGCCTTGAACATCGTGGGCGCTTCAAGCGCGACCCACTGATTCGGGCCGCCTATCGTGTAGACGAGGCTGTCGACGCTGAGATAGTCGCTCGTCAGTTTATAAATATGCGTCCCGACGCCACGATCTTCGCTCAACAGATACGCAGTTCCGTCGTCGTCCTTGAACAGCCCCATGTCGCGGCTTGAGCTGCTGTTGGGCGGCATGAAGCTGCCCTGGTAGGTGTACGGGCCGCACGGTGTCGTGCTGGTCGCGACCCCAACCCTTGCAAAGGAGTACGATGTATTGTCCACGTGCATATACATCACGTACTGCTTTGTGGTGTCGTTGAAAATGACCTTGGGTCTTTCGACAACCTGACTGGCGGCAATGTCACCAGTCGGCTGGGGTGAAAGCGCGTTGCCTTCGAAGTGCCAGCTTTGCAAGTTCTTCGACGAATAGCATTTTACGTTCTGGAAGGTGCCGGAAGTTGTCTCTCCGGTTTTGTCTTCGCCAACCCAGTAGTAGGTACCTCCCACCTGGAACATCCCGCCGCCGTGTGCCTGGATCTGGTTCCCGGCGTCATCCTGCCAAAGTGCAGAAGGATGAATGACGGATTGCACATCGGCAACCGGCGTGGTGGAAGTCCCTCCAGACGAACCGGAAGAAGAGCCATTGCTGGAGCCAGGATTCGAGCCTGTCGTGGATCCCGGCGAGGATCCCGTGCTGGCGCCGGTATTCGGGTTCGACGATGAGCCTGAAGGCGATGAACCCGCAGGCGAGCTGCCCGAACTCGACGCGGTCGAGGAACCGGATTTCTGCCCGGAATCGGTGCCGCTACCTGGATTGCTGCTGCCTCCGCCGCATCCTGCCAAAAGCAGCGCGGAAATCAAGGCGCAGCCAACGGGGGATAAGAAATTTTGCTTCACGATTGTCTCCTTCTGTTATTTGTGCGCGAGGTCGTCTTTGGGATTCCCGCCTTCGCTTATAGTTTTCCAATGAAATTGCCGTGGCTTTACACCGCCATAGCCAAAAAGGCGATGCCGCACGAATCCCATTTATTTAAAACGGTGTGCCGTCCAATGAGATTTTTCTTCAATAATTGGAAATATTTGTTGAATCGTTAATTAAAAAATCGCGCTCACACTATATCCATTCGTAGACCTAAAAAAATAAGGTCTATACATGATGAGGTTTACCATAGCGATGATGGAAATAGTCTGACTTTTCTCTCATATATGAGACCGCCCGCCGTGCGCGGCGCCACCTTCTGGCTTAGTTTGACGGCGATTCTATGACAACGCCCCGAAAATAAACAACGCTTTCGTTTCTAAACCAAAATTTGGGAATTAACGCCTTATTTCGTCCCACACCAACTATTTTCAAATAATGAACAAGCAGGAATCCTATGTATGCGGCGTTTATTTCATACGAGAATTTAAAGCAGCAAAATCCCTGACTCGCAGAGTCGGAAATACGATTCGCGATTGACGAGCAAGCGCGGAAGATCGCGGAGTTCTATGGGGGTCTACGGAAAGCGTCTCTCAGTCTTTTTCGATGTTCGGCCCTTCGTCTCGTCTTGCATGGAATACACGGCAGTCGCAATGTTCCGCATGAATCAAACGCTTCAACTTGTTTCGATCGCCTTCATAGCGCCTCAGGGCATGACGCCCATCCACCTCGCCTGCCGCCGCAATCGGACCAGACGGGCCGCCCCACTAGGGGCTCCGGACCTCAATGCGGCGTCGTGACGCATAATATGGCGATTTCTGACAGTTAAACATTGACCTTGTAGATTGTCAACACGGAGCAGAACTGGTCACGAATTTGGGACACGGCCGACCGTGCAAACAGCTAGACGAACGCCGACACTGTTCACCGCTTCACCAACCGGTAGTGCCCCACGCCCCACTCGTTCCCCTTCGCGTAGCCGAATAACTCAGCCACGGCCATGTAGAACATCCGCCACCGCTGCAGCCACACGGCCGCGTCGCGCGCACCATACGTCTCGACGAGCATCGGCATCACACGATCACGCGCCGCGTCGAGCGCGGCGAGCCATTGATTCGCCGTGCGCTCGTAATGTGCGCCACTCACCCACCATTGCCGCTCCATCCGCAGATCGTCCTGAAAGTTCAGCAGGAGCGCTTCGGACGGCATCGTGCCACCGGTGAAAAAGTACTTCGACATCCAGTCGCTGCCGTCCTGCACCTGAAAGTGATATGCCAGCGTGCGATGCGCGAAGAGATGCACGAACAGCTTCGCGTCGTCGCGCATCCAGCGCGAAATTTTGGCAAGCAGCAGCCCGTAGTTCTTCATATGCTCGAACATTTCGATCGAAACCACGCGATCGAAGCCATCGCCACGCTGCGCTTCGTCGAATTCGAAATCGACGACATTGCCCGTGACCACCGAAAGATTGCGCAAGCCGCGCTCTGCCGCACGCGCTTCGATGAACGCGCGCTGCCCGTGCGAATTCGAGAGCGCGACAATCTGCGCGTGCGGGTAACGCGCCGCCAGCCACAACGACAACGAACCCCATCCGCAACCGAGATCGAGAATCCGCTGACCGTCGGCCAGCTCAGCGCGTTCGGCATAGCACTCCAGCATCGCCACTTCGGCTTGCGCGAGCGTCTCGTCGCCGGTCGGGTACAAACAGCACGAATACTTCAGATGCGCTCCGAGATGCGCATGAAAGAACGACGCCGGCACCTCATAGTGCTGCGTGTTGGCGGCCTGCGTTTCGATAGCAATCGGACTCGCGCGCAAGTGATCCAGCAGACGATTGAGCCGTTGCGCGCGCAGCTCGCCGTTGTCGATCGCTTCGTCGCGCAAACGCTGGCGCATCAGTTGACGCATGCCACAACGGATCAGGCCATCGGGCAGCCAGCCGCGTTCGCAGCATTGGATCAGCCAGCTATCGCGCGACTCAGCGGGAGACGGCGGCGGCATGGTATGGCCGGTGGTGGAAAGGCTCATGAGGCTGACTCCCTATCGTTGTTCCGGACTCGTCCGAAGGTTCACCAATACCCTGGCCGGTTCATCAACGCCGCGGCGGCCACGGAATCAGCGCGCTGGTGGTGCGCATGTACTCGGCGTAACCGGCGCGCCTTTTGGCCATGCTTTCTTCGAGCAGCGGGATGCCGGAGAGCTTCAGCAGAAGGAACGCCATCAGCACCGGTGGCAGCAGCGTGAACCATCCCCAGGGCGTGCCGACCGACAGCGCGAGGTAAGCAAGCCAATGCACGCATTCAAAGAAGTAGTTTGGATGCCGCGAATAGCGCCACAAACCCACGCGGCAGACGGTGTCGTGATTGGCCGGGTCCTGTGCAAAACGTTTGAGTTGCCGGTCCGCGATGCTTTCGCCAACTACCGACACGATCCACAACGCGATAGCCAGCACGATCCAGCCGATCGCCGGTGGGCTGCTGCGGTAAGACGGCACCATAAAGGCGATCGACAGCAGCATCGAGACCGCGACTTGCGCCTGAAAGAGCCAGAACATCTTGCCGGCGGCCTTGTTGCCCCACGTTTCGCGAATGCTGCGATAGCGCGCGTCTTCCGGCTTGCCGTAATTTCGTTTCCACAGATGCGTGCCGAGCCGCATACCCCAAATCAGACCACCCAGCGCAGTCAGCGCCCGCGACACCGGGTCGCCGTTGCCGAGCACGGCGTATAGCACGGCGACCAGACCGAGCGAACCGGCCCAGACCGGGTCGATCATGCCGGCGTTCCCGGTCTTCAACTGCCACGCCCAAACGGCACTGAAGATCGCAACGAGCCCAATCAGGGCGACCACGGCGGCGGCGAGCGGCGGCATGCGGATCCTCGTTCAAAGGTGACACGGGTTATACGTCGTAAGGGCAGGATCGGATGCACCCGGCCGGCATTCCCAATCCGAATGCAGATCAGCCAAGTAAGGCGTTCGCAACCCGGTCGGGGTATCGTGTCGGCAACGCCTGCCTTCACCGAATTTCCCGCCCATGCCCAGCCGCTTCAATGCAGCATTCACCGCGCTGCTCGCCGCCGCCTTGTTCGGCGCCACCACGCCGCTCGCCAAGGCGCTGCTCGGCTCCCTGTCGCCATTTCTGCTGGCCGGGCTGTTCTACCTCGGCAGCGGCATCGGCCTTGCCACGATTATTCTGGCGCGCCGCCTGAAAGGTCATGCGAACGGGCAGCCGGTCGATCAGCACCGTTTCCCTTCGCGCGAAATGCCGTGGCTCGCCGGCGCAATCGTGGCCGGCGGCATCGCGGGGCCGGCGCTGTTGATGCTGGGCCTGAAGACGACCCCGGCCGCCACCGGCTCGCTGCTGCTGAATCTCGAAGGCGTCCTGACCGCGTTGATCGCGTGGATCGTGTTCCGCGAGAACGTCGACATCCAGGTATTTCTTGGCATGGTCGCAATCGTCGCGGGCGGCGTGGCCTTGTCGTGGCAGCCCGGCGCCACCGGCCTGCCCGCAGGCACGCTGCTGCTGATCGGTGCCTGCGCCTGCTGGGCGGTCGACAACAACCTCACACGCAAGGTGTCGACCAACGACGCCATGTTCATTGCCTGCGTAAAAGGACTCGTGGCCGGTTCGGTCAACGTGGCACTCGCGCTCACTTTTGGTGCAACCTGGCCTAAGGTCCCAACCGTTGCGCTAGCCATGCTGACGGGGTTCGCGGGCTACGGCGTAAGTCTCGTGCTATTCGTCGTCGCACTGCGCAATCTCGGCACCGCGCGTACCGGCGCCTATTTTTCGGTGGCGCCGCTATTCGGCGTGACCCTGTCGTGGTTCCTGTGGCCAGAAATGCCGCCGCCGCTATTCTGGGTGGCCGCTGCACTGATGACTCTGGGCGTCTGGCTGCACATCCGTGAACGTCACGAGCATCCACACACGCACGCGCCGCTGGACCACACGCATCGTCATCGGCACGATGCGCATCACCAGCACGAGCACGATTTCCCGTGGGACGGCGAAGAGCCGCACACCCATGCGCACGCCCATGCGCCGATCACTCACGTGCACGCGCATTTCCCGGATATTCATCATCGACATACACATTGATTTCCCGCACCGCCACGCGGTACGGGCGCCTGCTGCAGTGCAAGACAAAAAATTTATCTGGAACGGTTCATACGATAGGTCGATTCAATTGGTATCGCGGCCAAACGCATCCTCTAATAAAACTCCTGTTGTGCGCGCCTGTTTATTTCACCCCCACCTGCCCACCCCGCTTGCCCCGGAGATATCCATGTCCCAACCCGAGCCTAATGTCGACGAAGTGGTGAAAAGCATCGCAGAGGAAACCGATACCCCCGCGGAAACGGTCTCGAAGATGTATGCAGACACACTCGCCGACTACCGGCACGAAGCGCGCGTGTTCGATTACGTGCCGTTGTTCGCCGCGAAGAAAGTACGCGACAAGCTGCGTCATACGTCGAAACACAAACACTGATACGGCGGCGCGCGGAGACCACCGCCTGCTTGACGACACTTGATAGCACTCCGGATCGACCTCGCCCGCTCGCGCGGCGATTCACCAGAACGCGTATCGATTTATTTTTCCCACTGCTAGACTCTGACCCGGATACATCGACTCGGGGGAAGATGGCATGCGGGTGACAATCATAGGCGCCGGGATTGCCGGCTTGAGCACAGCATGGTCGCTCTCGAAGCTGGGACACGACATCACGCTGATCGAGCAGGGCTCGATTCCGAATCCGCTCGCAGCCTCGGGCGACCGTCACCGCATGATTCGCCGCGCCTATGGTGACGCCGACGGCTACGCACGCACCATCAGCGAGGCGTTTGACAGTTGGGATCTGCTGTGGAATGACCTGGGCGTCTCCCACTATGCGAACTGCGGCGTGCTAGGCATTTCGCAACATGCCAGCGATGGCGCCGCGCAATTCCGCACCGGCCTCGACCGGATGAAATTCGAGTATGAACTGCTCGACCCGCACGAAGCAGCCGGGCGCTACCCCTTTCTCGACCCCGCCACGTTTCGCTACGCTTACCTCGATCACGACGGCGGCGCGCTGTTCAGCGAACGCATCGCACGCGATATGAAAGCGTGGCTCAAGATGCGCGGCGCGGAGATTCGCACCCATGCCAAGGTGCTCGCAGTCGACGCGCATGCGGCCTCCGTGCGAATCGAGGACGACACCATCATCCGCGCCGACCGGCTCGTGGTCACCGCCGGCGCATGGACGCTGCAGTTATTCCCGGCACTCGCCGAAAATCTGATGACCTATCGCAATGCGGTCGCCTATATGGAGCCGCCCGCGGATCTGGCGGACGCGTGGTCGAATGCGCCCGCTATCGTGGATATCGGTGGTGACAGCGGCGGCTACGTGCTGCCGCCGAGCGACGACATTGGTCTGAAGTTTGGCGCCGGCGTGCACAAATCGCGTGCACCCGATCCTGACGCCAATCGCGATGCGGCACCCGGAGAGGGCGACAGCCTGCGCCGCCTGTTTTCACCGCCGCTCAGCCGCATCGACGAATATACGGTCACCGAAGTAAAAACCTGCATCTACACGTTTACTGCGGATAGCCGCTTCTTTTCGAAGCGCCTCGGCAACACACTGGTGGTATCGGCATGCTCGGGGCACGGCTATAAATTCGGTGCGGCCGTCGGGCGCCGGGTCGCACAAGCGCTCGATACGGATGACGATGCCATGCTCGCGCGTTGGCTCAGGGCGGAAGCGCCCTGATCGTTCGCCAGGACCTTCGCTCGCGTATTGGCAGCTAGCCTAGCCCCCGCACCACGGCGGCGAGTCGCGCCACCAGCGCGTCTGCTTCGTGCGGCTTGATACCCGCATAACCGAGCATGAAGCCGTTATAGCGCGAGGCATCTTCAGCGGATGGCTGGCAAAACCCACTGAGCGCGGCGATATGCAAACCGTGCTCACGTGTTGCGGCGCTCACGTCCTGATCGCGCAGCGGCGCATCGAGCCGCATTGTCAGATGCATGCCGCCGCCATCGGACGAGACCGTCACCAGGTCATGCATATGCCGCTCGATTGCCTGCACCAGCGCGGCGCGGCGCTGCTGATAGAGACGCCGCATACGCCGCAAATGCCGCGCATATTTCCCACTATCGATGAAATCCGCCAACGCGACCTGCTCGGCCACGCGCCCTTGCCGGGCGATCTCACTGAGCGCCTCGTCAATTTCGCCGACAAGATGCGCCGGCACGACCATGAAGCCCATGCGCAACGCCGGGAACATCGTCTTGCTGAAGGTGCCGAGGTAAATCACCGGTGTGTCGGCCGCGAGACCCTGAATCGACGGCAACGGCGGGCCGCTATGGCGCAGTTCGCTGTCGTAGTCGTCTTCGATGATCCATGCACCGCGCGCCGTCGCGTTCTCGATGATCGACCAGCGCCGCTCGAGACTCAACACGCTGCCGAGCGGATACTGATGCGAAGGTGTGATGTACATCAGGCGCGGCGGCGTCTGTTCCCAATGATCGGGCGTCGGCGCGATGCCGGCGGCGTCGACAGGAATCGGCACCAGTTGCAAACCGGCGGCCTGAAACGCCGCCTTCGCGCCATGATAGCCAGGGTCCTCGACCCAGACGCTGTCGCCGGGGTCGGCCAGTATGCACGCGCATAGATCGAGACTCGCCTGCGTGCCCGACGTGATGAACACCTGCTCCGCCGAACACCGCACGCCGCGCGACACGCGCACGTACTCCGCAATCGAGCGGCGCAATGCGGGATGTCCGGCGTTGTTGCCGTACCCGAGTTCGCCGGGTTCGACCAGACGCCATGCGCGCTCCATTGAAGCACGCCATTGCGCAAGCGGGAATTCATCGAGTGCGGGCACACCAGGACGAAACGGTGTGGGATCGTCCGGACTCGTGCGTTCGCGCGGCAGAGCCGCGACGCGGCGCGATAAACGGTTTTCCGGCGTCTGCGCACTGCCGCTTGCCGCGGCGATCGAGCTCACTGAACCACTCACCATGCTAACGATAGAACCGTGCCGGCTCGCGGTGATGAAGCCCTCGTCGGTCAACCGTTCGTAGGCGTAGAGCACCGAGTTGCGCGCAATGCCCAATTGTTCGGCGAGCGCTCGCGTAGCAAGAAGACGGCTGCCATGACGAATATCGCCATCGAGAATCGCGCGACGCAGACTCTCGTAGAGCAGGTCCTGCTGCGTGAGCTTGCGCCCACCCATTGCGCGCTCGACGTTCGACATCAACAGACCGTAGTCCAAGTTCGTGGCTCCAAATTCTGGCTTTCTTGTGGTGCTAACAATGGTGCCACAAATTTCTTATGCTGACGGTTCCAGAGACGCGCCACTGAATACAGCGAGAGAGGTCGATGCCATGAACACGCCCGCACATCACGCCGTCACCGCGCGCCGGGGCTATGGCGCCGCGGTAAAGTGGTGCGTGGCGCTGGCGTGCGCGGCATACGGCTATGGGCTGCTCGAGCCTGCGGCAACGGCACGCGCCAGGCTCGATGCCTGCGTGAACGAGAATCTGGCGCAGCGCAATAGCGAAGTGGGCGCCGCTACAGCAACAACCGCCGGCGAAATAGAGCGCGAACAGGCATTCAGCGCTGCCGTCTATGCCTGTTCGAATCAGCCCTAGCGAGGCCGATCGACTCGCCGGCCACCCTCACCCAACAAGGAACCACACTCATGTCCGAAGCCATTCAAATCCGCCCCGTCACGCCCGCCGACTTCGACGCCTGGATGCCGCTGTGGGACGCCTATAACGCCTTCTACGGCCGCTCGGGCGAAACAGCATTGCCGCGCGAGATCACCCAGGTCACATGGGGGCGTTTCTTCGATGCCTACGAGCCGATGCACGCGATGATCGCCGAACGCAACGGCCAGTTGCTCGGCCTCGTGCACTTCCTGTATCACCGTCACACCACCATGGTGGCACCGACCTGTTATCTGCAGGATCTCTACACGCTGGACACGGAGCGCGGCAAAGGGGTTGGCCGTGCCCTGATCGAGGCGGTGTATGCGCGAGCCAGGGCAGACGGTCTGCAGCGGGTCTATTGGCAAACACATGAAACGAATCACACGGCGATGAAGCTGTACGACAAGGTCGCGGACCATTCCGGTTTCGTGGTCTATCGCAAGTCCTTGTAGCAGACCACAGCAGGCCCGCCTGACGGGCCTTGCGTCTCCCGCTTCATCACCCCATTCCGGGCCGCCTGTTTTGCGCGGCCACGCGCCGCATCCTCGGGTCCCGCAGCTCACCAGGCCACCATGCGTACCGCATTGCCTGTACCGGTTCTCACCGCATTCGTTCCCCGCCCGGCTCAAGTTTGCAGGCAGCTTGCCGTTATCGCCATTGGACGGAGCACCATCTGGCTCCCACGCGACCTTGGGCGATCTCCTCACGGAGGGGCGCAAAACGAATCGGAAACTGTACATGCCTTCGATCATCGGCATCGATCTTGGAACCACGCATAGCCTTGCGGCCGTCTGGCGCAATAACGAAGCCACCCTCATTCCGAACGCACTCGGCGACGTGCTCACGCCGTCGTGCATCTCGGTCGACGACGACGGTTCGATCCTCGTCGGCCGCCCCGCCCACGACCGCCTGCATACGCATCCCGAACGTACTGCCGCCAACTTCAAACGCTATATGGGCACGAATCGCAACGTATCGCTCAGCGTACGGACATTGCGTCCTGAGGAGCTGTCGTCGCTGGTGCTCAAATCGCTGAAGGCCGACGCCGAGGCATTTCTCGGCGAACCGGTACAGGACGCCGTGATCGCGGTGCCGGCCTATTTCAGCGACGCGCAACGCAAAGCCACGCGCATCGCCGGCGAACTGGCCGGGCTCGACGTGCTGCGCCTCGTCAACGAACCGACTGCCGCCTCGCTCGCATACGGCGTGCATCGGCGCGACAGCGAACGCAAGTTCCTGATCTTCGATCTGGGGGGCGGCACGTTCGACGTCTCGGTGCTCGATTTCTTTGAAGGCGTGATGGAAGTACGCGCCAGCACGGGTGATAACTTTCTGGGCGGCGAAGACTTCACCGAGGCGCTCGTCGCACTGTTCTGCCAGCGCAATAATCTGCGCGCCGAGGCACTCACGCCGATTGCCGCGCAACGCCTGCATCAGCAGGCCGAGCGTGCGAAACGTCTGCTCACGCAAAACGGTGCCGATAGCGTCACGCTCAAGCTCACGGTTGGCGACGCTGAGCACGGCCTCGAACTCGACGCAGCCGCCGCGGAGCGCACCTGCGAGCATTTGCTGCAACGGCTGCGCAAGCCGGTCGAGCGAGCGTTGCGCGATTCGAAGATCGCTGTCGATGCGCTCGACGAAATCATCCTGGTCGGCGGCGCCTCACGTATGCCGATGGTGCGCAAGCTGGTCTCGAAGATGTTCGGCCGTTTGCCCGCCGCCCATCTGAACCCGGACGAAGTGGTAGCGCTCGGCGCCGCCGTGCAGGCGGGGCTAGTCACGCGCGACGCAGGACTCGACGAAATGGTGCTGACCGATGTCGCGCCGTATAGTCTCGGCATCGATACCGCGATGCAGGTCTGTGCCAACCAGTACGTGCCGGGCCATTTTCTGCCGATCATCGAGCGCAATACGATCGTGCCGGTCAGCCGCATGCAGCGGATTTTTACGGTGAGCGACCGTCAGCAGATCCTAAGCATCAAAGTGTTCCAGGGCGAAGCGCGTTTGACCGCCGACAACGTGCCACTCGGTGAATTCACACTCGACGTGCCGGCCAAACCGGCTGGCCAGGCCGGGGCGGATGTGCGCTTCACCTACGACATTAACGGCGTGCTGGAAGTGGAGGCCACGGCCTTCCCCGATGGCGTGAAGCGCGAGATGGTGATCGAAGAAAATCCCGGCGTGCTGACGCCGGAAGAAATCCGCGAGCGGCTCGCCGCCTTGGCCGCGCTCAAGATCCATCCGCGCGATCAGTTGGAGAATCGCACGCTGCTCACGCGCGCCGATCGCGTGTATGAGGAGACGCTCGGTGAGCATCGGCAATATCTGGCCGCGCATATCGCGCGGTTCCAGTCGCTGCTCGAGCGGCAGAACGCCGAGGAAATCGCCCGTGTGCGCGGCGAATTGGGCGCACTGCTGGATCGGTTCGACGTGCACGTGACTTATTGATCGGCCATGGATACCACTTCTGCCTATCACTGGCCGTGGGACGTACTCGGCATCGCAGCGAACGCCGACGAGCGCACCGTGCGCCGCGCTTATGCGCGTCTGCTGAAACAGCAACGTCCGGATGAAGATGCCGAGGCGTTTCAGCGTCTGCGGTATGCGTATGAGTCTGCTTTGCAGATGGTGAATGCCGGCGCGGCGGGCGGGGTGACCGCTGATGTTTCGGCCCATGCGCGAATGCCGCAATCCGTG
Source organism: Paraburkholderia agricolaris (assembly GCF_009455635.1). Lineage (NCBI taxonomy): Bacteria > Pseudomonadati > Pseudomonadota > Betaproteobacteria > Burkholderiales > Burkholderiaceae > Paraburkholderia > Paraburkholderia agricolaris. The sequence goes on along the minus strand of NZ_QPER01000002.1, from coordinate 69,627 downwards.
CCGATTCCGGATGCGACGCCTGAGACGGTGCAGGTCTCGCTGCCGATGCCAGAGCCGACGTCGCCATCATCTGGCTTCGCCCAGGCATCGCCTGCGGTCCGCCGTCGCGAGCCCGACGCTTTCGAAAGCGCGGTCCAACTCTGGCAAGACTTCGTCACACAACGGGATAAGCTCGAGTCGCGCCGTTCTTTGCAGGATCTGTTCTCCCATGTCGTCAACATTCAGACGCGCGACGAACTCGAATGGCAGGCGCTGGTTCATTGCCTGAACGAGGATGCGTCGGCCACGCTACGCATGAACCTGAGTGCGGTTCTGGGATGGCGCGACAACGCCGCCCATCTGCGCCGGCGCAACGCTGCCATTGCAACGCTCGCGCTAGACCGTGTGTTCGCCGACGAGGACTACGGCGCGTTGCGGCTAGGTTTTACGAATGCGATGGCACTCCTCGAAGGGCCGCAGCTCCCGTTGGCTACCGGCGCGCGTGCATTGCTGCGCGCGGGGATGCGCACCGAGATGGAACAGTTGCTGACTGCGCTCGGCCGCTACCATCCGAATGTTGTGCGCTTGCGGCTCGACAGTGAGAAGGTCGAATTCTGGACCCGCTGCCTGACGTTCCGCGTCGGCGCGGGACGCCTGTTCGGCCCGACGCTCGCGTTGAGCGCGTGGTGCGGTTTGCTGTTCGCCAGCGCTTCGATGAACCTGAGCGGCGATCGATGGTTAGATCAATGGACACCAGTCCAGCTGGCGGTGCTTCTTGCCACACTGATGGTGACGCTGGTCACCAGCGCCGCGATAACCGTGCTGCTGTCAGAACCGCAGCAACAGCGGCTGCGGGCGCTACGCTCGATTGGCTGGCTACGTTACGGCTGGATTCCGCTGTGGCTTGGCGCAACGGCCGGCGCGTTGTGCGATGCAGGCAACGAGCGGCTGAGCTCGGTTGCAATGGGCACACTCGGCGTATGCACGATATGGGCCGCGCTGATCTATGGATGGCCGCGCATCAGGCAGCTCGCGATACTGGCTGCCGTCGGTGCGATAGGGTTTGGCTTCGTCGGACATTGGCTCTCCACCGATCTTCGAGCATGGCCGATGCCGTTCGCATACGGCGTGCTGTTCGCTTTCTACTTCTCTTTTGCGCAACAGGAGTGGCGTGGCTGGTTCGCACGCCGACCACGCGCTGCGTGGTTTGGCGTGGCGATGTGGTTTGCGGGTTTCGTCGCGCTGATCGTTTTGCTGCTGCAACGTGAAGAGCGTTCGACGCAATTCGCGTGGGCGCTCTTTACGGTGATGGCGGCGATGGGTGGCGTATTGGCGACGACGCGCTGGAATGATCTGCGCCGGGCTGTGCCGGCATTTTTCCGCGGTTATGTGCACATGGTCTGGCTGGCGATCGCTGTGTCCAGGCCGGATATCATTGCTTGCGTGAGCGCGGGGTTGATGAGCGTCTGGATTATTGATGGGATTAAGCAGAGAAGAGGCTCGCGGGGGACGTTGGGGTGATGGGGTGGTGGCTGGCCGCGGGTGGGAATAACGGTCTGCTACTGTGGAGTGATTGGAGCGCTGGCGGAAATCGGTACGGCTGTGCTTCCATATGTACAATGATCCGCCCACCTTCCGTGGATGAAGCCCTCCGGACAATGGATCGAGACCGCCGGTTTCGAGCCCGGACAGCGCGTGCGTATCACCGTCGAACACCAGAAACTCATCATTAAGCCGCTTTAAATACAGAAGGGCCGCGCGAGCGGCCCTTCTGTCACGTCACGGATGCGTGGCAAGAACTGAAGCCTTGTTCTCTAGCAGCTCCAACACAATGCCCCATAAATTATGTTCACTCCGCAAGAGATGTCTCAAACATGCTCTTGTGCCAATAGGCCTGCTCATCGCTTAACCACGCAAATCTCTTCCGGGTCGCCAACGCCTGCAATGGGACAAGTACGATTCCATAACGCCAGAACAGAGCGATCATGTCTCGCAAGGCATCCTCGCTCAAATAGCGCAGGTCGATGTCAATCAGCAACCCCCTTCCTACACCCTGTATGTGCTTGATCGCGGCAACCTCCTCTAGTGTCTTAAAGAAACGCCGCTCATCACCCAATGAGTAGAAGCTGCTCAGACGAATTTCAATCTGCATTCTTTGATTCCCGGAAATTATCGACTGCGCCCACCCGTCATCGTTTTTGTATGCGCCCGTCGGGCCATACGCTTTGGTGGTTTAAGCACAAGCAGAAACCGGCACGCCTGCCCTTCCATATGCGCGAGCAGCCGCTCACCTTTTCGTGGATGAAGCTCTCCGGACGATGGATCGAGATCCGTCGGCTTTAAACCCGGATCGTTCGTATCACCGTCGAACACCAGCGGCTCATCATTACGCCGCTTTAAATGCGGAAGGGGCCGCAAGCGGCCCTTCTAGCATCTGACGCTTGCCTCAAAGCCGCAGGCTAGCTTGCGCCATCTTCCCCGTTTTCGGAGAAGTAACGCTTGCCTAACTCAATGTCGATCGATAGAAAGCCACAATCAAGATTTGTCATGCAATCCTTAATTGCTTCTTCAAATTTATAACGGATAGGATCGGACCTCAAATCAGACATCTTGATACGTACAATGTAGGCTGCGGCATCGCGAACCGCCCGATAGATGGCGTAATGCAAATTGCGCATAATTATCTCATCGGCAGTACCGATATGCCTCGCCTCGATTGCATCCGATATTTCTGCGAGCCCCCGGACTGTATAGCTGGTCGATGCCGGAGCGCTCCGCACGAGACGTCCCAGATCAATCTCGACCGGCCACTCCAATAGAGCTCTTGCGAATAGGTCACCAAAGGTTAGTGACATGTTTCTCCTCCTATTTCCGAATACGTCCATCGGGCCAGATGCTCTGCGGCGTACGTCCGTTTTCCCAGGCCTTCCTGTTCGGCCAGCGCTTCCATTGATCTCCGCCATGACTGGCCGTGTCCTTTTCCCAAACCGAACCATCGCTAGGGCATGTCTTCCCTGCTGTTCCTTTGATTGGGGTGAATTTCTCATCACCTGGACTATCCGGATTGTTCGGATAAACAACGGGATCATCGACGTCACCGTTCGAGAATATCCCGCCAACGGTATCCCTGATCCAGTCGCTAGCCCCCTGAGCACCCCACGGCGGAGAAACCCACGACGGTGTGCTCGGTCCAGCCCCTCCACCTGGCATCGGACCAGCAGGAATCGGAACCGCCCACTGTAATCCAGACGGATCCGTGAACTGCACCGGATTGCCGTTGACATAAGCATACGCATTCGTCTGCCCACTTGCCCACCCGACCGGATCCTCACTGATGAACCGTGCGGTCGCCGGACTGTAATACCGATTGCGATCGTAATACATCGGTATTGCGGCGGCACGCTATCGTCGCAGTTGGGCGATCACGTCGTAGCTGCATTTCCCGAATAGACCTAACAACAGGATCCAGCCGAGATGCGGCTTTTCCTCTTGACTGTAACTCAGGGTTGACTTCGTAGAAATGTTCCATCCGGATTAATTGCTTCTTCGTCCTTGCGAGTAGGGTAGAAATTTTTCTTCTCTTCCAACTCATAAAAAATTATTCCGTGTATACCTTGAGCGTCCACTTTCCTTATGCGGCGGCGCCAAATTCTTCCAAATGCCTCGTCCAGTTCGTCTGAATCACCCGATTCATATATCTCATCAATGAATGCCACGTCTTGACCGGAAGGAAAAATCAGGTCGAACTCTTCGTCTGTCGCCGAAAATATGTCGTACACGCAATTAACCGCGCCATCGATGATCTGTATATTTTTCACAGTTACTCCTTGTTCTGCGGAGTGAAAACCTACCGCCATTCGTGTTCTCACTCCTGCGTGGCTTCGAATACTTCCAAAGATCGCTGGCTAATTTCCGGGCCTGTATTTCCCACCGGGATACATGTTTCCATACTTGCCGCCCGGTCCTTGTATGTCCCAATGTGGATCGCCGTGCGCCCGGCCGCCCTGTCCAGTCGGACACCACACGTTCCCATCAGCGTCTTCCCATCCCCACGCAGAGCCGCCTCGTCCTGGATTCGGATTGGGTACCCAGTTTTCACCACCCTTCGGGTCTTGAAATCCATCAGCCGCTGAGGGCTTACCAGGCGCCTTCGGTCCGTTCGGATCGTAGGCATTTGCCGGCGGCTTGATCGACGTAATGCCGTTGACCAGATCGTTGAACCATGACGGAACACCGCCGCCCGTTCTCGGTCCCATCCCCGGCACTGGAGGAGGTGTAATCGGGAAGGCCCACTGCAGCCCGGCCGGATCCGTGAACTGAACCGGATTGCCGTTGACGTAAGCATACGCATTCGTCTGCCCACTCGCCCAGCCTATGGGGTCTTCGCTAATGAACCGCCCGGTTTGTGGGCTGTAATACCGGTTCCGATAGTAATACAGCCCCGTCCCATCATTCTCCCGCGCCGTGTACTGCTGCGGATTGCTATCCGCCGTGCCGCTCTGCGTGGTCCGGCCATACGGCTCGTACGTATACCGCGTCACGATCTGCTGGTTCGCATCCGTCAGCGCAATGACGTTATTGTTCGCATCCCGTAGCGGGTACCGGTCCTGGTTCGCATCGTCGCCGATCCGGCGGAACATCAACTCGTCCGATGCGCCCTCGCCGAACAGCGAGAACTGGCGCGTGCGGTGCGCCCAGTCGTTGTCCGTGTTCACCAGGCTCAGGTCGTCGCCAGCGCTGAAATAGTCCGTGCGCTGGCTGTTGATCTGCGCCCACCGCCGGCGGCCGAACATGTCATACACGTACGACGCGTTCCACGCTCCCGCCTGCCGCGTCAGCGACTGCAGCTGGTCCTGGATATCCCAGCCGTACTGGTTCTCGCCGTCGCCCGTCAGGTTGCCGTTCAGGTCGTACGTGAACGTGAAGCCCGCCCAGCGCGTGAGCTGGTTCGCGCCGTTGTACTGCGCGTCTCCGACCGGTTGCGGCAGCGCCGTCTTCGCCAGACTGCCGCCCATCTTCGTGCGACGCCCCGCCAGGTCGTATCCATAGGTCAGGTCGCCCAGCACGCTGCCGTCCGCGCGACGGTACGTGATGCCCGTCAACTGGCTCGCCGCGTCCCACGTGTACCCGATGGCGATGCCGTTGGCGAGCGACGCCTGGCTGCGCCGGCCCAGTGCGTCGTAGGCGAAGCCGAAGGTCTTCACCGTGCCGTCGTTCAGCTGGTACTGCACCTGCGTGAGCCGGTGTGCCGCGTCGCGTGTGTACTGCACCGTCACGCGGTCGAGCAGCAGGCGCTCCAGTTCGCGGCTCGCGGGGGAATACGCGTACTGGATGGTCTGCCCCGGCACGATCGGTGTCTGGTCTTCCCTGGCCAGCTTGCCGGTGAGTGCGTCGTAGGCATAGATCTTCATCGAGATCTCTTTCACCGACGGATCGCGCGCCGTGTTCTGCGTGACCCCCATCAGATGGCCGTTCGCGCTGTCCCAGGCGTAGCTCCACGACCGGATGAAGCCCGCGGTGGACGACGGCGACGCCACCTTCGACACCAGGCGCCCCGCCGCGTCATACCTGTATGTAGTGACCTGCCCCTTGCGGTCGGTCACGCTGGCCAGTTGCCCGGCACTGGTCCACGTGTACGTCTCACTGTGGCCCAGCGGGTCGGTTTTACTCACCGGACGGCCGATCGCGTTATAGGTGTAGCGCGTGGTCACCCCCTTCGGGTCGCTCTGGCTGAGCAGGTGCCCGTTACGGTCCCACGTGAAGCGGGTCACGCCGTTCAGTGCATCGGTGATATCGGTCGTGCGGTCCAGCGCGTCGAGTGTGCGCTTCGTCCTGTTGCCCAGCGGGTCCTGCACCGCCGTCACACGGCCTGCCGCATCCGTCGTGTACTGCGTGGTGCGGTTCAGCGGATCGGTGACAGCCGTCAGGTCACCGCCGGTATAGGTGTAACGTGTGACGCCTTTCAAGGCATCGGTCACCGTCAGGACGCGACCCTGCGCGTCGACCGTGAAAGTCGTGCGCTTACCGAGCCGGTCAGTGACCGTCAGCAGGTTGCCCTTCGCGTCGTACGTGTAGACGGTGGCCACGCCCCGCTGCGGATCGCCCGCTTCCGCGTCCGTCAGGACCTGGCTGTAGCCGTCATGGGTGCGCGTGTGCAGCGTGCTGTACTGATCGGCCTCACTGATGCGATTGCCGTTCGTGTCGTAGCCATAGGTGTACTGGCGATCGCCTGCCGCCAGGTTCGTCACCCGGCCCGTCGCGTCGTACGTGAAGGTCTGCACCTGCTGCGCGGTGTCACCCAGCGGATACGTATTGCGCACCACCCGTCCGTTTGCGTCAAACTCCACGCGGCGGATGCTGCCGCGCCGGTCGGTCACGTCGGTCTGCGTGGCCTTGCCGCCGCCCAGCGTGTAGGCGAACGCAAAGGTACTGCCGTCCGCGAGTTTCTGGGCAATGACCCGATCGTTGTCGTCGTAGGTGCTGGCGACCTGGAGATTGCCCTCGGGGTCGGTGATGACTGCAAGGCGTGAGTTGCTGTCCCAGCCGTATTTCCAGATGCCGCCGGCTGCGTCGCTCACCTGAACCAGACGGTCCGCGCTGTCGTACGTGTAGCTCACCTGGCGGCCCAGCGGGTCGGTCACGCGCGAAATGAGCGGCGTGCCGCGCGCCCCCACGATCGACGTGAACGTCAGCGTGCGGCCATTGGGGCCGCTCACGCTGGTGATCGCGCCCGTACTGCTGTCACGGGCGATCACGACAGCATTCCCGTTGCGGTCCTCGAGACGGCTCAGGCGGTACACGCCGCCGATCGACGTGAAGCGCTGGATGCGGCCATCGCTCAGCGTCAGCGTCAGGCCGGTCGTGCCGGCCGCGTCGATGCGGGCGCGGTAGTACTCGCCGGGACTGGTCAGATCGTCCCAGCCCTTGCCGCCGCTGCCCGCGCGCGGCGTGAACGGCACACGGATGCCGGTGGCCTGGCGCAGTTCGAGGCGCTGGCGGTCCGTGCTCATCGCCAGGATCGTGTCGAAGCCCAGGCCGCCGCCGACGCCGAACGCGCCCACCAGCGGCCGCCCGCTACCGTCGTAAGCGCCGCTGCGGTAGGTGCGGGCAAGATCCAGCGGCAGCGTGTCGGCCAGCGCCAGATCGTGGCGAAAGAAGTAGAACTGGCCGGTGTACAGGTTGACCGGTTCACCGCCCGACGTGCTGCTGCCGCACCCGGCAGTGGCGTCGGCCGCGCAGTTGTCCTGGTCGTCCGGCATGCTGCCCTCGGGCGAAACCGGTTCGGTCGTGTCGGTGGCCGACGGACCGCTGCAATAGCTCGCGATCACCGAAGGATCGCCACAGACGTAGCCGCCCATGCCGCCGAAGTCAGCGGCCGCGGCCTTGAGCGGGCACATCGGATCGGCAGGATACGCGCCGGACGCCGCGTAGCGGCCGGGACACTCGACCGCATGCGCGTGCGGCGTGACAAACCACGACAGCAGCACGAAGAAGAACAGCACGAACGGGCGCAGGAGGACCCGACGCGCCGTGAGGGCATCGATAGTGTGCATAAGGATCTGGGAGAGGCGGGGGAAGGAACCCGGAAGATCAGGCGCCGCGAACCTGGCGCGCGCTGGTCTGAGTCGGGATTGACGACAATGCCGGCGACAATGCCGGATTACCGGCATCCGCAGCCGGCGGAGAACCCGTGCCGCTCACCGGCACCGCAGAAGCCACCCCACCCTGCCGCCGGATTGCCGTGATGTTGCCCGCCGCGTCGTAGTCGTAATACGCGGTGGCGCCAGACACGGCGACCGACGTCAACCGGCCCAAGGCGTCGTAGCCGTAGGTAATGTCGTCGGCGTAGGCAGGCATCACAGGCATCAGTAGGCAGACCAGAGCGCAAGAACCAGCTATACGCCCGGCCGCCGTTCGCCTAGCTTCTCGCCGACTGCCTATACAGGAGGGAAACAAACGTCCAATTGAACCGACCATCAATATCCCTCATATATAGGCTTACTAATTAACAGAAAGATATTGAAAAGCAGATTGGATTCATAGAGGATGAATCTGTAATTGAGTAGTAAATCCCCTACACAAGGCACGCACTTTGAAGGATCTTGTGCGAGCGCAAGTGACCCGACCGCATGGACTCACCGCACTTGACATTAAATTTCCAGAGCGCATCCATTGCCGTCCACAAAAAACAAAGGGCGCACCACCCAGTGCGCCCTTCATCTCCCTGCCATCGCGGTTCCTTCAACCTCAACATCAACCGCCCACCAAACCCATCACACGCCCAAAAAGACATCAAGCCTCGAGCTGCTCCAGCACCTTCCCCTTGGTCTCAATCCCAAGCAAGTGCACCGTGATCGCCGCAATGAACGGCACAGCCGCGAGAATATAAAACGCCACCTCCAGATTACCGCCGATCATCGTCTTCGACACGATGGCGGGCGCGAAGATCGCCGCCACCTTCAGCCACGCGCCGCCCACACCGCAGCCCATTGCACGGATGCTGGTCGGGTACAGTTCCGGCGTGTACACATAAGCGGTGATAAAGCCGCAGGCGAGAAAACCGAGCGCAAACGCGCAGCACGTCGCCACCACATACACCGACGCGTTGTGGAACACACCTGCCAGCAACAGCGAAAGCGCGCACGCCACGAAAGACAAATTGATGATCGGCTTGCGACCCACCTTGTCGACCAGCAGCGCACAGGTCAGCGAACCCACCACGCCCAGCACCGAAGCCGCCACGGCCAGATTCAACGCCAATTGCAGCGGCGCGTGATAAACCGTGCGGTAGATCGTCGGCAGCCAGGTCGAGAGACCGTACTGAATGAAACCGCACGTAATCCACAGCATTGCCACGGCCATCGTGCGCTTCAGATAGGCCGGCCCGAACAGGTCGCCCATGCGACGCTTCGGATGCCGATTGGCCATCGCATCGAATTCCGCCGACTGGGTGACGGGCGGCAGCGAACCCTTCACGGCACGTTCGAAAGCGTGCACAGCGGCATCGGCGTCAGCCATCCGTTCACGTTCTGCAAGCCAGCGCGGCGATTCGGGCACCAGTTTGCGCAGTACGAAGAACAGAATCAACGGCATGCCGCCAATGAAGTACATGGCCTGCCAACCGAACCGCGGCACGATCCATGCACCCAACGCATTCGATGCGAGCAACCCGACCGGAAAAAACGATTTCATACAACAGCACGAAACGGCCACGGCCATGCGCGCGGCTAATCTCGTTGATATAGGTCGCCGCCACGGGCAATTCGCCGCCGAGCCCCAGCCCTTGAATCACGCGCAGCGCGACAAACACCGCGAAGGTCGGCGCAAAGCCGCACGCAATACTCGTAATGCCGATGATCCCTGAGCTCAGCGCAATCGCCTTCACGCGGCCGTTGCGCTCTGCGTACCACGGGAACACGAACGCGCCGATCAACTGTCCGACCGAACCGGAGCCGATCAGAAAGCCGATTTCCCACGGCGTCAGATGCCACTTCGCAATCAGGATCGGCAGCGTGGCCGCGATCGCGATCACGTCGAAGCCGTCGAAGAACGTCGCGAGACCGATCAGTATGCGCGCGCGCACCTGCATCGCGTTCTTCGGCAAACGTTCGAGACGCGCGATGATCGAGCCCCGGGTCACGGGGCCTGAGACACCGGCGCTGCTGCGGTCCCCCATGGTGTTGTCGATGGTTCTCATGCCGTGGTGCCGTCCGTAGATGTGGTTAGGCAAGCGCCGTTGAGGCGTCGGTCAGGGTGGCAAGGTCGATCGTCCGGCCCTGGTTCATCCACTTGCGCGACAATTTCAGTTCGCGCGGCGTGTTGATGGCAATCACACCGCGAATCGCGCCGTCTTCCAGATGGAAAAGCGTGGCGCGTTTGCCCGGTACATCACCGCGTATCGCGAGTTGCGCATCGCCCGGAATGTCGCCGAGGATTTGCAGATTGACGTCGTATTGATCGGACCAGAACCATGGAATGTCCGCATACGGCTCGAAATTGCCAAGCAACGCTTTCGCCGCCGAGATCGCCTGGTTCTGCGCGTTGGCCCAAGATTCGAGCCGCACGCGGCGCTTCAACCACGCGCTCGGATGGTTCGCGACGTCGCCGCACGCGAAGATGCGCGGGTCGTCGGTCGCGCCGAAATGATCGACGACGATGCCGTCGTCCACCTTGATACCCGCGGCTTCCGCCAGCGCCGTATGCGGCGCGAGGCCGATGCCGGCGACAGCAAAGTCGGCGTCAAGCGTGGAACCGTCGGCGAATGTCGCGCGAATACGGTTGGCGTCGTCCGGATGATCCGCAATCGACACGAGCGACGCGTTCAGCCGCACGTCCACGCCATTTGCCCGATGCAGTTGCAGCAGGAAGTCCGACACCATCGGCGGCAACGAGCGAGCGCACAGACGCGGCGCGCCTTCCACTACCGCCGCTTCCACGCCGAGCTTGCGCGCCGTGGCCGCGACTTCGAGACCAATCCATCCGCCGCCTACAACGAGCACGCGTTGGCTGGCACGCAGCCGCTCGCCCAAAGCGACGGCTTCGTCGAGCGTACGCAGATAGGTGATGTGCGAGGTATTCACCAGCGAATCAGGCAAACGCCGCGCCGCGCCGCCCGTTGCGATCACCAGCCGGTCGTATTGCACTTCACGGCCCGACTGCGTGCGAACAATGCGCTTTTCACGATCGATCGACGTCGCGCAGTCCGGTTGCCATGCTTCGACGTTCAGCGCATCGAAATCGTCGGGCTTCACGAGGCGCACGGTCTCGATATCCGCCTCGCCGGAGAGCACCGCCTTCGACAGCGGCGGCCGCTCATACGGCAAATGAATCTCGTCGGCGATCATCACGAGGCGGCCATCAAAACCTTCCTTGCGCAACGTCTTCACGACCCAGCCAGCAGCCTGGCCTCCACCGATTACGACAATCGTGCGCGGTGCTTCCAGGCCGGCGTGTGCGGCTTCAGCCTTTGCAACAGCAGCGTCAGTCATTTTTCCGCTCCGTCATGAACTTGCCTTCCGGCGCCTTCGCGTTTTTCTGGCGACGCGTATTGCCGTCGATGCCACCGTCGATCGCCCATTCGGCGAACACGGTCGGACCCGGTTCGAAATCACGCGGCTGCCATTCGGGCGTGAGTTGGTCTTCGTCGGCGTAGTACTCGATCAAGCCGCCAGCCGGATTCTGGAAATACCAGAAGTACGCCGACGAGACCGGATGACGCCCCGGCCCGAGTTGCGTGTCCCAACCACAGCGGCTGATATGCATGCCGCCGCCGAACACTTCGTGAATGTCGCGCACGGTGAACGCCACATGATTGAGACCGCGCTTTCCACCCGGCAAGGCCAGTAGAAAAATGTCGTGATGCCCGCCGTGCGGTGCGCAACGCATGAACGCGCCACGGCCCGGATAACGGTCCGACATTTCGAAGCCGAGCAGTTCCTGGTAGAACTTTTCCTGTTCCGCCAGCTGGTTCGTGAAGAACACCACATGACCCACTTCAACCGGTTCAGCACGTTCGTAAATCGGCGACGGTTGATCGACGCGCAGCGTTTGCCCCCACACGTTCGAAGGCGAGCCGTGAATATCGAGCGCACGTTTGCGAGTCACTTCGACGCGAATCGCCATACCGTTCGGATCGATACAACCCACGGCGTCTTCCGTTTCGAAGTGGCCGGGTTGGCCTGCAAAGCGGCCGCGCAGTTCGTCGAGTTCGGCTTTGGTCGCCACACCCCAGGTCACTTCACGCAGCGTCGGACCTTCTTCGAAGGCGGGCGGCAGCGACGGATCGTTCGCATCGACCAAGCGTACCGTGCAGCCGTTCAGCGTTTCGAAGCGCGCGTGACTATCGTCATGCTCGATCTCTTTCAAACCCCAGTCCGCGAAAAACCGGCGGCAGGTGGCGAGATCCGTTACGCCGTAAATAATCTGTTCAATACCGAGAATCGTCATACCGTGCCTCTTGCGTATTAGTTCGCCCACGCCAGCGGCGCGTCGTTCAAGCCCCAGTAGAGGCTCTTCTGCTGCATATATTCGCGGATGCCGAGACGGCCTTTCTCGCGTCCCATGCCGCTCTCCTTCCAGCCGCTAAACGGCGTCGAGATCGAGAACAGCTTGTAGGTATTGATCCAGATCGTGCCGGCTTCGAGTGCGCGAGCGATGCGGTAGGCGCGTTTGTAATCACGCGTCCAGATGCCGGCGGCAAGGCCAAACACGCTGTTGTTGGCTTCTTTCAGCAACGAGGCTTCGTCGTCGAACGGCATCGCGACCAGCACCGGGCCAAAGATCTCTTCCTGGCAGATGCGGGCGTCGTTCGTGAGGCCTTCGAGTATCGTCGGCTGAAAGTAAGTACCCTGCTCGCGGCCATCGCCAACCGGGCGCTCGCCACCGCACAACAGGTGGCCACCCTCTTCCAGACCTAACGCGACGTAACGTTCAACCGTTTCGCGATGCGCGGCGGTAATCAGCGGACCCATCTGTGTTTCCGCGCGCGACGGATCGCCGACACGCAGCTTGCGCGCGCCTTCCGCGAGACGTTTCATAAACGTGTCGTAGATCGAGCGCTGCACGAACAGACGCGAGCCCGCGATGCACGCTTCGCCCGACGAACTGAAAATGCCATACAACACGCCGTTCACAGCGTGGTCGAGATCGGCGTCGTCGAATACGATGGTCGGCGATTTGCCGCCCAGTTCGAGCGAGACCGGCATCAGCTTGTCCGCGGCAATGCGCGCGATACCGCGGCCCACTTCGGTGCCCCCCGTGAACGACACCTTCTTGACCAACGGATGGCGCACCAGCACGTCGCCGATCACCGAGCCTTTACCTGGCACGACACTCAGAACACCCTTCGGCACACCGGCTTCTTCGCAGATACGCGCCAACGCGAGCGAGACCAGCGGCGTGACTTCGGCCGGCTTGAGTACCACCGCGTTGCCGCCGGCCAGGGCCGGTGCGAGCTTTTGCGCGTCCGAAGCAATCGGCGAATTCCACGGTGTAATCGCCGCGATCACCCCGATCGGCTCGTAAATGCTCATGGTCAGATAGTCGCCACGTGAGGGCGTGACTTCTTCGTCGAGCGTTTCAAGGCACGCAGCGAAATAACGGAACGTGTTAGCGGCGCTTGCCACCAGCACACGCGTTTCGCCAATCGGCTTGCCGTTGTCGCGACGCTGCAATTGCGCCAGCGCCTCGTGACGCGCCATGATCAGATCGGCGATGCGATACAGAATCAGCGCGCGTTGATGCGGCTTCAAACCCGACCAATCCGGCTTGCGCCATGCGACATCCGCGGCTTCTACGGCTTCGCGGGCGTCGTCGGCATTGGCCGTCGAGATTTCCATGTTGACCGACTGATCCGCCGGATACAGGCTTTTGTACGGATTGCCACGCCCTTGCCGCCATTCGCCGCCGATGAAAATATCGCCGGTGGGCACAAGGCTGGTATCGAAGTGAGTCATGTCGGTCGTTCCGGTTTGCTTCAGCTAATGGCTTAAATCACGCAGCGTGCCGCGCGATTGCGTAGCGCACGAATCGCGCTGTACGCGGTCAATGCGGACGTCTTGGGGTTGTCCGGCAGCGGCTTGCCGCACATTTCCAGCGACATCTCGCCGAATGCGCCGCGCGCCACAATGCGATGTACGTTGCGCGTCACGTTCGGGTCGGCGATCAGGCGGACCATGGTGTGGTCCAGACCCAGGCCGGCGAGCGCGATGGTCGCGGCGACGTTGGCGTTCTTCGGGTACAGGCGCGCCGCTTCACGTGCGCTGCCTTCGAAGATCACGATTTCTTCGCTCAACGTGTGCAGATTGCAAACCTGCTCCGCTGGCGTGCCGAGCCAACCCGTGGGCGGCTTGCGCCCCGTGTACAGCACTTCGTCGAGGCCGCCGAGTTTGGCGGCGGACAACGCGTCCACGCCGCCGATTGCGCCCGACAGCAGCGTCAACGTCGCGTCGCCTTCATCGGCGGCGGCGGCTAGCGCGTCCAGCAACATCATGTCGGACAGCGCGCCGATCGAAGCCACCGCGCAATCCGTCCCGGCTTTCAGCAAGGGCACCACGTGATCGACAAGCGCGCTGTGCCCCGCGCATTCCAGCGCGAAATGCGGATGGCTGTTCAACGCGGACACCGACGAGACCACGTCGACCGACGCACCCACCACTTCACGCACCGACGCCATATGGCGTTCCGGCACGATCACGTGCGACACGCGCACCGTCGGATCCGACTCGACCGAGCGATACACCGCCTGGCCAATCGCGCCGAAGCCGATCATCGCGACGTCGACGGGTGCGTGATGCCCCGCGTAGCCGGTCTCACGCATGTTCCGGCTCCTTTTCCTTGACCGGCGGCCCCGCGAATGCGGTGGCGAACGAGCCGACCGACAGCATGTCCACCTCGACCAGCACGGGGCCCGTCTTCGCCATACCTTCGCGGATAATCTCCTCGGCCTGATCGAGCGACTTGATGCGGTAGTGCGTGAGCTTCAGGCTCTCGCAGAACTGCGCAAAATCCGGCTGGTGCAGATCGACGTAGCAGCGGCGGCCGCCGTATTGCGCGTCCTGAATGTTGCGGATCACGCCGTAGCACTGGTCGTTCATCAGCACGATCATCACGTTGGCGTTTTCCTGCACAGCCGTCGCGAGTTCGCCGACGTTCACCATCAAGCCGCCATCGCCGACCAGGCACACGGTCTTCGCGGCATTGCCGGCGAGTGCCGCGCCAATCCCCATTTGCATGCCCTGGCCGATGCCGCCGCCAAGTGCATGAACGCCCGCGCGCGGCGAGAAAATCTTCAGCATGCGGTTGCCCCACGTGCTGTTCGAGATCGTGACGTCACGCACCCAGTTGTAGTCGCGGCCCACCGCCTGTTGAAGTGCATCGACAAGGCGCTTGTACGGGCCGAGGCCCTTGCCCACATCCGTGACGGCACTTTCGCGCGCGGCGGCGAGGTCTTGCGCAAACGTGGGATCGACCTTCAGACGGCCTTCGAGCAGCGTCGCAAGCTCTTCGAGTACCGCCGATGCGTCGCCGTGCACGAACATGTCGTTGCGATAGCCACGGTTGTCGGCGAGCGCGTCCGCGTCGATGCGATACAACGGTTGCGGCAGCGCCAGCTTGTACTTCAGTGTTTCATTGCCACGCAGACGCGAGCCGACCACCACCAGCGCATCGCAAGTCTTGTAGAAGCTTTCGACGGCGGAATGCACGTTGAACGCACCCAGCGTAGCAGGATGATCTTCCGGCAGCACGCCACGGCCTTGCACGCTAGTCACTACGCCGAAACCCAGCGCCACGAGACGCTCAACCGCAGCGCGTGCATGACGCGTGCCGCCACCGAGCCACAACAACGGGCGCTTCGCACTCGCCAGTTGATCCGCGAGTTGTGCGACGCGCGCGCTGCTATGCGTGAGCGTGGTGACGTGCGGCGCGGCCAGGTCGGCGGGCCAGTCAATTTCCGCCGCCTGAATGTCGATTGGAATTTCGACGCTGACGGGACCGCTCGGCGCCGTCTGCGCGACGCGCACCGCCTCGCGGATCGTCGGCAGTGCGGTCTCGACCGAACGCACGCGGAACGCCGCTTTCGAAATCGACTGCAACATCGACAATTGGTCCGGTGCTTCGTGGATATATGCGAGGTCTTTATCGAGGTACTCCGTTTCGATCTGACCGGTAATGTGCAGGAGCGCCGTGCCCGCCGTCAGCGCTTCGACCATCGCACCGGCCGCGTTGCCCGCTGCCGTTCCCGTGCTGGTGAACGCAACGCCGAGGCCACCGGAGACACGCGCAAGGCCGTCGGCCATATTCACCGCGCCGGCTTCGCCGCGCGCGCCGACATAGCGAATCTTGCCGCGGTTGTGGATCGCGTCGAGGATCGGCATGTTGTGGATCGAGATCACGCCGAATGCGGTTTGAACGCCGCATTGCTCGAGAAAAGCAGCGATCAGTTCGCCAACGGTGGTTGTATTAGACATGTCGTGCAACGCCTCCAGAAACATCGATGTGACTGCCCGTCGTATAGGACGACAGCGTCGTAGCCAGGTAAAAGAGCGCTTGTGCGGCTTCTTCGGGGCGACCGAAGCGGCCTAGCGGAATGTTTTTCTTGCGCGCCAGTTCGGCGGTCCAGTCTTCCCAGCTCTGGCCCGGTTGCGCTTCTTTCGCGTAACGGCGGCGCCATTGTCCCGATTCGACGATGCCGATCAGAATCGAATTCACGCGGATGCGCTGCGGTGCGAGCTCGACCGCGAGCGATTTGATGAGACTCAGCACACCGGCCCGCGCCGACGAAGTCGCCACCATGTGCGGCTCGGGTTGCAGTGCGAGCAGAGAGTTCACGCAGACCACGGCCGCGTTCTTGCCAGACCCCGCGGCGTCGCGCAGCATCGGCAGAAATGCGCGAGTCGGGCGAATTACGCTGAAGTACTTCAGGTCGAGTTCTTCGCGCCAGGCGTCGTCGCCGGTGTCGGCGAAGGTCGAGACGCGGCCCTGCCCGGCGTTGTTCACCAGCATGTCGGTACGGCCAAAGTGGGTTTGCACTGCTTGCGCGAAGGCGGCAACCTCGTGCGCGTTAAGCACGTCGCAGGTTTGCGCCAGCAATTGCGCTTGCGGAAACTGTGCCTTCAGCGAGGCTTCCGCTTGCGCCAGCCGTTCGCTGTCGCGTCCGCAGATCGCGACCGAAGCACCGGCTCGCAGAAACAGTTCGGCGGTCGCAAGGCCGATGCCGGACGAGCCGCCCGTCACCACCGCTACCTGTCCGGTCAAGTCGATTTGGATCATTTGAGCCCCAGTGCCTTCATGTATTTCGTGCCCGCGTTCGAGCTACCCTTCGGCCGATAGTTGAGCCGCTGCGAGAGTTCGTCGGCCGCACGGCGAACCTTGTCGATCAGGCCGCTGTCGAGCAACGAAGCGTCGATCTCAGGACGCGGAATCGTGGTTGTGATCACTGCGACGATGCGGCCCGTGTCGTTGCGAACCGGCGCGCTCACCACCGAAATACCGCGTTCGAACGACGATTCGCTGATCGCATAACCGCGCCTCGCGTCGTCGCAAACCCGTTCGTACAGGTCCTCGACGGTGGCGGGTGTCTGTTTGGTAAAGCGTTCCAGTTCCGGCTCGGGATATAGTTTTTTCAACTCGTCGAGCGTCATGTCGCTCATCAGCACCTGGCCGTGCGTCGTTGCGTAGGCCGGCAAGCGCGTACCGACATTCACCTTCACCGAGCTGAAGATCGGCGCATGACTTTGCGCCTTGGCGACGAACACGACATCGCGTCCGTCGCGAATCACGATATGGCTGGTGAGGCCGGTGTCGTTGCGCAAGGCTTCGATGATCGGCAAACCGAGATCGGTCAGTTCAAGCGAGCTCAGGTACTCGAAACCGAGCCGCAGCACCGCGACGCCGAGGCGATAGTTGCGGTCTTTATCGGCGCGCTCGAGAAAACCGAGCGATTCGAGCGTTTGCAGCAGACGGAACACCGTCGTGCGGGGAATCTTCAGGCGTTTTGATAGTTCCGGTGCGCCGAGAACCGGCTCGCGCGGCGAGAACTCAGTCAGTATCTTCAGACCACGTTCCAGACCCGGCACACGATAGTTGATCTCGCTGCTGGTGTCTGCGTCGTTGCGGTCGTCGTCCGCGGCGCGCTCGGCGTTAATCGTGTCGGGCGTCATTCATTGGCTCCGTTGTCCGTCGCTCGCGCGACAGAACGTGTCGATGATCGCGGTGTACGCGGTGGGTGCTTCGATATAGCCGGCATGCCCAGCACCCGGTACAACCTGCAACCTGGTGCCGGCCGTCAGGGCGAGTCGCTCGCAGGCTTCGGGGGGCGTGATAGCGTCGTCTGCGCCGACTGCGATGCTGATGCGGCCTTTGTAGCGCGCGAGATCGCTGGCGAGATCGGCGTTTGCGAGCAGATGCGTTGCTTGAGCATAGCCACGCGAGATCACCCGCGACATGTTCCAGCGCACCCATGCGCGCGCTTCATCGCTCGCGTTCGCGGACAACATATTGGTGCTGCGTTTTTCAGCGAGACCTTGTGGGCCGAGTTCCTTAATCATGGCGAGACGCTGATCGCGTTTGCTCTCGCGCACGTCCGCAGGCGAAGCGCCATATCCGCCAGCCGGCGACAGCAGGAGCAAACCGGCCACCTGCTGCGGATTCGTCACAGCAAACGCTCCGGCGACGATCGCGCCAAGCGAATGCCCCAGCAGCACACAGCGCTCAATGCCGAGCGCGTCGAGCCATTCTTTCAGCACCGTTGCGTAGTCGCCTGCAGCGGGCGAATCGGCTTCTACCGGCGTCGACGCGCCATATCCCGGCGCATCCCACGCCAGCACACGGCGCGCGTCGCCCAACATTTCAAACTGTTGTACCCACGAAGCCGCGCCTGACCCGATACCGTGAAGCAGCACCAAAGGCAGTGCGTCACTTGCGGCGCTATCCGCCTCGCGATAACTCACCGCACGTTGCGATGCGAGCCAGATCTGCTGCGCCGGAAAGCGTGCAAGGCGCGCTTCGAGCGTAGCGTTCTGAGCGACGTTATCAGCGATACGGGACGGGACTGCGGACATGATTGCCTTCGCGGGGGTTTCCAACACTGAATACTTAGCGTTTGAGCCTGGCCAACGGCGAATCCGGCGGATACGTCGGCGTGATTGGCTTCGGCGAACCGAGCATCACGCACATCAACGCGTCTTCTTCGCCGATGTTCACCTCCGTGCGATACACGCCCGGCGGCACCGAAATCAGATCGCGCTCGCCGAGCACGGCTTCCCACGTTTCGCCGTCTTTTTCGCAGATCACTTTCATCTTGCCGCGCAGCACGAAGAAGATTTCTTCGACATCCATATGGATATGGCTCGGGCCGATGTTGCCGGCCGGAATCACCATCGTCGAAAACGTGAAGCCGCCCGCGGGCACCGTGTTCATGTCCTTCGCGACGCCCGTGCCGCCCGTGCCGACATAGCGCATTTGCGCGCGGCGATACTTCGGGTCGTAGTCGGCCTGGAACTTCAGCGCGTCCCAGTCATAACGACGCGTTTCCAGGCGCGCGACGCGGCCATCCAGCCATTGTGCAAAGCTCGCGTCCGCGGGTTGTTCCCACGATTTGCGTTCGAGTTCGGCGTCCGCCATCTCTTTCTCCTTTCGATTCGACAAGATCAATTCATCACGAAGCCGCCGTTGACCGGCAGCAACTGGCCAGTCACGAAGCGCGCGGCATCGGACAACAGGAACAGCACCGGCCCGGTGACGTCGTCGGGCACCTGTGCGCGCGTCAGCGCGCGGCCTTGCAGGTAATACTGGTGACGCTCGGCGGGTACGTAAGCGGTGGCTTCGACTTCGGTGAGGCCCGGCGCGATCGCGTTGACCGTCACGCCGTGGGCACCGAATTCGCGCGCCAGCGAGCGGGTCATCGAGATCACGGCGCCCTTGCTTGCGACATACGCGAGCAGCTTCGGCGCGCCCCACATTGCCGTGTCCGAAGCGATATTGACGATGCTGCCGCGGCCCGAGTCGCGCAGATACGGCAACGCAGCGCTACTCATCAGCCACGTGCCGCGCACGTTGACGTTCATCACGGCGTCCCACGTATCGACCGACAACTCGTCGGCGAACTTGCCGCCCGAGTTGGTGATCGCCGCGTTGTTGATCAATGCGTCGAGCCCGCCGAGCTGCGCCACGGCCTGATCGGCAAACTGCCTGATGCTGGCGGGATCAGCGAGATCGAGCGGCAGATACGTCACCGCGTGGCCCTGCTCGACCAGCGACGTCGCAAGCGCGCGGCCTTCGTCATGCAGGACGTCGCCGAACACGACTTGCGCACCGGCTTGCACCAGCGCGCGAACGAACGCCGCGCCGAGACCGCGCGCGCCGCCGGTCACGAGGACGCGCCGGTCTTTGAGTGCCGGCAAAGCCGCTGACGCTTCGTTATGCATGGCTGTGGCCTGCTGCCTCGGTTTGAGTAGTGCCTGCCTGAGCGGTCTGAGCGTGATACGCATCCAGCTCGGCGAAATGCTGCTGGGCGCGTTGACGGAACATGCGCCGCACACGCGTCATGCCGACGTCGTGCTGATAGAGGAATTCGTGCTCGCGTGCATTCGGCGCCATGCTTTCGAGAACATAGCGATCCTGTTCCAGCACGGCCCAATGCAGACCTTCGAGGCGGTTGCGATACATGAAACGCCATGCGTCGCGCTGCCAGCCCGACACCTTGCGCGTGCGCCAGAAGTAAACCTGGCAGTTGTTTTCGTCGACGGGCACGGCGAAGCCGATGATCCCGAAGTTGCCGCCCGGGCCGAACTTCTTCTTGTATGGAATCGCGAGGCGCATCCACAGCGTGCCGGTTTCACCGAGTTCGACCCAGTCGAAATTCACGTCGCGCTGTCCGACCTTTTCGAACATCAAGCCGGTTTCCGTCTTGCGCACACGCATATCGGCCTGCTTGTCGCCTTCGGCCATCGAGTGCGAAGTCGCATGCAGATAAGCGCCGTGCATTGGGTCCATCACGTTGTCGATCGCGTACTGGTAATTGCATTTCCAGTTCGACATGCACAGGAAACTCGCGTATTCGTCGCCGACCAGTTCTTCCGGCAGCTCGAGCGGAGCGGGTTCTTTGTGGGCGTCATCGCCGAACCACAGGAAGATCGCGCCGGCATACTCTTCGACCGGATACGACTTCACGCACTTCTGGCCTTCCAGCGGGCAGTTCGAAACAGCCGGGACTTTCGTGACCGTGCCGCCGCCATTGATTTCAATGCCGTGATACCAGCATGCAACGCTGCCGCCGAGGTTCCAGCCGAGCGACAGACGCGCGCCGCGGTGCGGGCAGCGGTCTTCGAGCGCGTGGACTTTGCCTTCCTTGTCGCGCCACAGCACGATCTGGTCGCCGAGGCGCGTGATGCCGACCGGCGCGTCGCCGACCTGCCAACTCGGTGCGACCGGATACCAGTAATTGCGCAAGCCACGGTTCAGATAAGACTGGATCGGGTCGGCCGCGTCTTGAGTCGTTGTATTGGGGGACGTCATAAAGAGACTCCGGAAACGAAAGCGATGAGACGTGTTCGGGAAAGCGCGCTTATTCGGCGAGCAGGCGGAATTCGGCGGCGAGACGCTCGGCGTCCCACGCGTTGCCTTCCGGAGTGCGGAAACCCACGCGGTTCAAACCGTCGACAACTTCCTGCAATTCATTCGCGCCGGCTTCGAAAACCTTTTCGAGCGCATCGCCGAAGTCGTTCTCGTATTGGGTCGGCTCTGCCTTACGCGTTTGCCAGATGAAGTTTTCGGTCTCGCCCGGCTTTTCGATCACGCCCTTGCCGGCGACGTTGTTCGGCTGCGGCGCGAGCCACGGCTTCAGGAAGGGATTGAAGTTCACGATTTGCTCTCGCATGTCATTCCACCTTGATCTGGATTTCTTCGCCGGCGAGACGTACCGAGTACATCTTCAGGTCGCGGCCACCGGGCTCTTTCAAGCATTTGCCGGTCGGGATATGGAACACGGCTTCGTGTAGCGGGCATTCGACGGTGTCGCCGTCGACAAAGCCCTGCGTCAGCAATGCGTATGCATGAGGGCAGACGTTTTCCAGCGCGTACAGCGCATCGCCCACCTTGTAGATGCCGATTTCCGTGCCGTCGAGCTTGAACTCGAGCGGCGCGTCTTCGGACAGGTCGCCGGCATGGCCGGCGCAGCGCCATTGTTCAGTCATTTCTCGCCTTCTCCTGAAGCCTTATGTTCCATATAAGGAACATCAGTTCGTGTATGGATAATTATAGGAGTGGCTTTGGCTCGAGAAAATAAAAATCTGGGGTGGTAGGGGAAAACACCGACTGTCGTGTTCACAACACAGCTTTGCGTGAACAGAAATGAATCGGCGCATCGGCTGAAGAGCCTTTTGGGGCTTGGGTTTGCCCATTATTCTCAGACGAATCGACCGCTCTTCATGCGGGTTTGTACGGGGTCCGAAAATTTATTTTGACCACTTCAAGACTCACTATACTTTTCCATAGGCGATACAAACGCCCATAGGTGGAACAAATAGCAGCGCAGTTTTGGCGCATAAACCCGAAGCTGCATTCA
Source organism: Paraburkholderia agricolaris (assembly GCF_009455635.1). Taxonomy (NCBI): domain Bacteria; kingdom Pseudomonadati; phylum Pseudomonadota; class Betaproteobacteria; order Burkholderiales; family Burkholderiaceae; genus Paraburkholderia; species Paraburkholderia agricolaris. Next base: position 47,585 of record NZ_QPER01000002.1, on the reverse strand, counting down.
ACCCAAAGCAAAGGATCAGGGACGACGAAATGGGCGCGAGCTATCCGTCGTGTGATCAGGAGAACCAACGGTGAAGCACATCATTGCGGCGGCCGGCTTGACGGCAATCTGCGCAACGACTGGCGCATGGGCGCAAAGCAGTGTCACGCTATACGGCAGCCTGGATGCCGGTATCGCGTATATCAGCAATGCAGGCGGCAGTTCGAAGTGGATCGAAGAGCAAGGCAACATGCAGCCGGACCGCTGGGGCCTGAAGGGCGTCGAGGATCTGGGCGGTGGCCTGAAGACCGTTTTCCAGTTGGAAAACGGCTTCTATACGAACACGGGCGCATTCGCCAAAGCCGGCACGCTGTTCAATCGCCAGGCGTTCGTGGGCTTGAGTTCGGACCAGATCGGCACGGTAACGCTGGGTCACCAGACGCCGTTCAGTTTCGACATACTGGACCCGTTTAGCACGGCCTATCTGGCCGCGAGCTGGTACGCGTTCCACCCGGGCAACATCGACGAGCTTGCGGACACCGGCGTGGTGCCGTTCGACAACTCGGTGAAGTTCCGCTCGGCGAGCTTCGACGGCTTCTCGGTCGGCGCGATGATGGGTCTCGGCAACACGACCAACTTCTCCACGGGCAAGACACTGAGCTTCGCACTTAGTTATGCGAATGGTCCGTTCAAGGCCGGCGCGACCTATGCGAACGAGCACAACCGTACGCCGTCGATCGTGACGACCGGTCTCACCACCTTCCAGGGTGTCGCCGCTGCGAACTACAGCGCGGACAAGGTCGAGAACATGGGCGCGGGCGCGTCATACCAGTTCGGCAAGCTGCTGGTACATGGTTTGTACACGCGCGTGAAGCTGGAGTCGTCCGGTCATTCGGACACGTATCAGAGCTACGACGTGGGTGCGAACTACCAGTTCACGCCGTTCAACACCGTCGCGGGCGGCGCCGCGACAACCACGCTAGCCGGCCACCGCTGGACGCAGTTCATGATCGGGGATATCTACGCGCTGTCGAAATCGACACAGTTGTACGTGAATGCACTATATGAGCGCGCGGGCTCGAATACGGACGCCGCGTTCTTCACGGCAGGGGTGTCGAGCGGGCGGAACCAGACGATTTTCCTGACGGGTATCCACCACTCGTTCTGATGTCAGTTCGCCGCAATCAGTCTGCGGCGCGCTTGAGCCGCGGTCGGATCATCCGGCCGCGGACGGTAGCTGAGGCGTTCGGACAATTCGAGCGCCGCCTGGCAAACCGCGACGATGAGCGGCTCGCGTTCTTCTGCTTCGCCGATATCGGAACGCGGAATGGTGACCGTCAACGCGGCCGTGATCTTGCCGCTCTGGTCGCGCACCGGCGCGCTCACGACCGAAATCCCGCGTTCAAAAGACGCTTCGCTCACGGCGTAGCCAAGCGCCGCGCTTTCGCGCACACGTCCGTATAGTTCTTCGACAGTCGCGGGCGTGCGTTCGGTGAAACGTTCGAGTTGCGGCTCGGGATACAACTGACGCAATTCTTCGAAACTCAAGTCGCCCATCATCACCTGGCCATGCACCGTGGCATGCGCGGGCAGACGCGTGCCGACATGCACCTTCACCGAACTGAACATCGGCTCATGGGTTTGCGCCTTGGCGACGAACACCACGTCGCGCTGGTCGCGGATCAGCAGATGCGTGCTCAGGCCGGTCGCGTCGCGCAGACGTTCGAGAATCGGCGTGCCGACATCGGTCAGTTCGAGCGAACTCAGGTATTCGAAGCCGAGCCGCAGCACCGCGACGCTCAGGCGGAAATAGCGGTCGCCGTTCACGCGCTCAAGAAAGCCTAGCGCTTCGAGCGTTTGCAGTAGACGAAATGTGGTGGTGCGCGGAATGCCAATGCGCTTGGACAATTCGGGCGCGCCCAGAATCGGCTCACGCGCGCTGAATTCGGCGAGGATGCGCAAACCGCGCTCCAGCCCTGGCACGAGATAAGTCGATCCGCCGGCGCTTTCTTCATCGGTGGAATCGGGTGAATCGGCGCCTTCCGCGTGGGACAGCGCCGCTTCGTCCTGCGAAGCCGGAGCGGCCGCGCCGCGTGGCTTCGTTTGCTTGCGTCCCGCTCCTGTCTGCTCTTCTTTTGCCATCTTGGCTGCCGTTTCTGCTGTTTCTGCTGTTCATCGGATACAGAGCAACATGATAGCGCGAAGCACGCGGCCTCCCGCACCGTCGCCAGCGTTTCGCGCGGTGCTATCCCGGTGCTATCCTTTGCAGCGATCCATCGCGCCCCAGTGCCGCGCGCACGCCGCCCCGAGCGGCGGCGATCTGATTGTTAAGCGCCCGCCACGCTAATTTCGGAACCTACCGATGACAGACAACGACCCCACCCTGCCGCCGAACCCCGACAACGCCCCCGACGATCCCGAACGCCGCCGTGTCTTAACCGGGATCGCGGCGGTCGGCATCGGACTCGCACTGACCGGCTGCAAGACCGAACAAAGTACCGCGAGCGGCACCGCGCCGCGCAGTGCCGCGGACTTGCGGCTCGACGCCGCGCTACACGATCAGGTCAAGCAGATCGTGGTGATCTACGCCGAGAACCGCAGCTTCGCGAACCTGTACGGCAACTTTCCCGGCATCCAGCATCCGCTCGATGCAGTGAGCGCCGAGCGTTATCTGCAACTCGACCGCGACGGCAAGACGCCGCTGCCGCGTCTGCCGGCCATCTGGGGCGGCCTCGTGCCGCAAGCGCAAGAAGTGGACGGCAAGCGCTACATGATTGGTCAGAAAGACATCGCCAATCTGCGCAACGGCCCGTTTCATATCACCGACGCGCAAGGCGCGCCGCTGCCGACCGGCGTGATCACCCGCGATCTCGTGCATCGTTTCTATCAGAACCAGATGCAGATCAACGCCGGGCGCAACAATCAGTTTGCCGCATGGGGCGATTCCGGCGGCCTGGTGATGGGGCACTACCGCAATTCCGCCGACACACTGCGCCTGTGGAATCTCGCGCAGCAATACACGTTGTGCGACAACTTCTTCATGGCGGCCTTCGGCGGTTCGTGGATGAATCACATCTTCCTGATCTCGGCGCAGGCGCCCTTCTATCCCGACATCCATAACAGTCCGGCAAAGAAAATGGTCTCGGTGGTCGACGGCGACGATCCGACCGGCACGCGCCTCAAGCTGGCGCCGGACTCGCCCGCGTCCGCGCTCGACGGGCCGCCGAAATTCGTCAACGACGGCGCATTTACCCCCGACGGCTACGCCGTCAACACCATGGCGCCACCTTACCAGCCGAGCAATGTGCGTCCGGCCGAAGGCGGCAATCCCGCGTTCGCCGACCCCTCGAATCCGCGCGTGATGCCGCCGCAAAACTACGCGACGATCGGCGACCGTCTGACGGACAAGGGTGTCGACTGGGCGTGGTACAGCGGTGCGTGGCAGTACGCGCTGGAGCATCAGGACACCGGCGCGGTGCCCGACTTCCAGTACCACCATCAGCCATTCAACTACTTCGCCAATTACGCGCCGGGCACGGCCGCGCGGCGCAAGTATCTGCGCGACGCGGGCCTTGGCGACGACGCTTCCACCAACCGCCTGATTGCGGATATCGATGCCGGGCGCTTGCCGGCAGTCACGTTCTACAAACCGCAGGGCGACCTGAACATGCACGCGGGGTATGCGGACGTCGCGTCGGGAGACCGCCACATCGCGAACGTGATCGAACATATTCAGCGCGGCCCGCAGTGGGCCAACACCGTCGTGGTCGTCACGGTCGACGAGAACGGCGGCTGGTGGGATCCGGTCTCGCCGCCGAAAGGCGACCGCTGGGGGCCGGGGTCGCGGATTCCCGCGCTGGTGATTTCGCCGTTGGCCAGAAAGGGCTATATCGACCACACGGTGTACGACACCAATTCGATTCTTCGCCTGATTAGCCGCGTGCACGGGCTGGCGCCGCTCGATGGGGTGGTCGCGCGAGATCGGGCATTCGCGCAGAATGGCCTGGCCCCGCTGGGCGATTTGACCGGTACGCTGGACCTGGCCTAAGCCGTTTTTACCTGTATCGAAGGGGTGAGCGACAGCGCATCGATCACTGCGCCACCCCGTGCAGTTTCGCAATCACCGAATCCGAGATCTGCTGCGCGGTTTTCTTGAGCGTCTTTTTCTCATCGCCGCCCGCCATCACGAACTTGGCCGCGATCACGTAGGGATTGAGCTTGATCACCGCGCCGGGCTTGCCCTTGCTATCGGCTTCTTCGACGGCCTGATAGAGCGGCGGCAAATCAGCCGCGCCAAGGCTGTCGCACGATACCGCTACCTGAATATCGTTCTGACCCGCACCAAAACCGACCATCGCGCGTCTTAGACGATTGCCGTCGTCGACACTCAGAAACACGCCTCGTACCTGCCAGCCCGCTGCGGGTAGCGGCTGACCAGGCGCAATGCGGCGCGCGTCGACGCCGCCTTGCTTCAGATCGGCCGTCAGCGCATCCGCCATCTCGTTCACGATGTCCTTCGCGTGCTCCTCTGGATTCTTGTCCTTGCCCAGCGGCCCCGGGCCGGCCGGCAAAAGACCGCGCAGGCGGCGCACACGCTGTCCTGGTCCACTGTCGGGCGTCACGCTGGACGCGCCGAGTTCGAAGTCGGCCACGTAGACGATGGGCGCCGGCGCGGCGAAGGGGACGCTATCCGCCGCGGCAGTGAGTGTCGATCCCGCGCCCACGCATCCCGCCACCATCGAGAATTGCAGAAATCGACGCAGCATGGCGCGCCTCCACGAATGTCTTTCAGACGCGGGTATCGTACAGCCGCATGCATTGTGCGTACGTTTTTTCGCACCCAATCACGGTCCCTTTTTTGCCTTGCATAACACGCGCTGCGGCATAGACTGTTAGGGCATCACTTCGCACTTTGTACGGAACCTGCCATGCGCCTGACCATCCTCATCAACGGTTCCGATCCCACCGTCAGCCACGATTACGCTGTGCTATGGCTCGACACCGACGAACATCGGTGGTCAAGGGAAGCACATCAAGGGATCGATCTGCCCCCTTGGGGCGAATTACACGACGACAATGGCGTGACCACCCTCTGTGCGCCGAGCACGGATGCACCGCTGTGCACGCTGCGCGGCTTGCACGTCGACCGCAAGCAACGCGTGAGCGCGGCGCAAGGCGCCGCAGCCTGGACAGCGTTGCCCACGCGTGCGCCGACCAGCGGCTTCTGGCGCCTGCAAGCCGTCGATCGTCAGAACGTACACGCCGAACATAGCGTGTTCGGTAATTAGGTTCGAGCGCTTTTTTCGTTAGTCGAATTTTTTACGCACGCGCACCGCGCTGCCCGCGCGGTGAAGGATTCGTGCGCGGTTTCGATCTTCAACGCGCGCCATGCTCTGCGCTGCGTCGGCTTAAGTCCTTCTTAAGTTTGCATGCGTAGAGTTGGAAATCCACGCATTAGGGTCGCTGCAAAGCGGCCCGTTTTTTTGGTGCAAAGCTTTTGAGGCTTTGTGCCTGGCGCTTCTTCCGCTTCTTCCCGTCTTCCGCGCGCAGCATTTTTATCGCTGCGGGCGCCACGCAAAAACGGCTTCCTCCCGCCCGTGTTCCGCTGCGTTCCACGTCGCTCGATAAGGGTTCGCGACGCTATACTTGCGCCCCCGATCCTTCAACTCACTGACACATGAAGAAGTGGTTTGCCTGTCTGTTATTCGCCGTTTCCGCTCACGCGAGCACGGCGCCTTCCTGCATCCAGTTCACCCCGAATGCGCAATGGCCGGTTCTGACCAATCAGAAGATGGCACCAAAAACGCGCATGCTTTGCTATAGCGATTTCGCGGTGCTGCACTCGGGTATCACGCACGGTCCGCTGTGGTCCACCGAGCATCTGACGCGCGACCATATCGAAGCCGCCAAAGACATGGTCCGCACCAACAAATTTTTCGAAGACGCGCGTTTGCCCGACGGCGAAGGTGCCACGCTCGCGGACTACAAGCGTAGCGGCTTCGATCGCGGGCATATGAGCCCGGCGGGCAATCGCTGGACTCAGGAAGCGATGGCACAATCGTTTTCGCTGGCCAACGTGGTGCCGCAAAATCGCGAGAACAATCAGCGCTTGTGGGCACGTATCGAAACGTCGGTGCGCAAGATCGCGACGTCGTACGACGATACGTATGTCGTCACCGGGCCGATTTTCAGCGGCCAGCAACTGCAGACCATCGGACCGACGCGCGTCTTCGTGCCGACGCAATTGTTCAAGGCGGTCTACGTGCCGTCCCGCAAAATGGCGTTCGCGGTGGTAGTGGACAATGTCTCGACCAACCGTTACGACATCCGGACGATTCACGAACTCGAGGCGGCCTCGGGCATCCGTTTTCCGGGCATTCCGGAGAATCTCAAAGACCAGCGACCGGGAGGACTAAAAGGTGTTTAAACCCTATTCGAACGATGACGACGTGCTCAACATCCAGGGCGATGCACTCACCGTCAGCAACGGCACCACGCGCGTGGTGCTGAACGGAACGCTGGAACTGACGCGAGACCAGCGCGGGCTGAAGGCGGCATTGGCATTGAAAGAAGCAATCGATGCAATCGTAGCCACATTGCAGGCGCAGGCCGACTTGCCCGCCAAGGTAAAGGACGAGCCCGACGCGAAACCGGGCGTCGTGCAGAATCCGTTTCAATAGCGCATTCACCGAAACGGCACTGATTGATTCAGCACCCCGATATGTATCCGCCGTTACGTTTTGTCACCAGAGCACCGTCAACTGCTGTCTTCCGGCCAACGTTAAACCGGCAGCGCTGAAACATTTCAGCCGCGACACAAAGAACAACCGGTTTAACAGGAGTTACATCATGAAGACGCTTTTCGCTGCTCTCGCTTCCGCTCTCGTCGTGTCGACCGCATTCGCACAAACTGCAGCGCCGTCGGCCGCGCAACCCGCGCAAACGCAACCCGCCGGTCAAGCGAATCTGAAGGCGAGCACCGCCGTGCAAACCGGCGCCACGGACGAAGGCACGGCGGCAACGAAAGCGCCGACAAAGGCCGCGACGAAGGCGCATGTGAAGAAGGCTTCCGCCACGCATACGGCGAAGGCTCATAAAGCCACCAGGAAGGCCGCTGTCGAACCGAGCGCAAGCAAGACAAAGACGGAGAGTGCGAAAGAGGCCAGCAATGCCCCGGCAAAAGCCGACGGCGCAAAGACCGACGCGACAAAGACGCAATAACACGTGATCGGTTTTCGGCACGCACCGGCCAGGCATGCGTAGTTAATCGAAGCCGAACTGTGCCGTTCAGGGAGGGCGAGTCTCGCGACTCGCCTTTTTTTCGTCAGAGCCCCCAATTTTTGCACTGTGTTTACCCGTAGACGTCTAATCTCGAACTGTCTTGATCAACCATGGCGTCAACGAACGCCGCATTAAATGGCTCTCACGCAATCAATCGACAGCTTCGAAACGCAGCCGCTCAGCGCGCCGCCGGTCCAACGCAACAATGTCATTCCTTTCCCCACGGCTCGCGCCCGCTTGCAGATAACCCTGCCCCATCCGTCGCACGATCTTCCCGGCACCCAGCTCCGCACACTGCTTCATTCTCCGCTCGGCGTATACGTGGTCAGCACGGAAGCCGTACGTGAAGAAGTACGCGTGCAACTCGACATCGCACTCGACGACCTCGACTTCACCCTGCATACGCTGATCTCGACACTCCCCGCCGCACTGATCGGACCACTGAAGCGCCGCCATGCCGTCGCAAAGGCACGCTAATCATGTTTTCAGGTATCTGGTTGCCTATCGTTACCCCGCTGCGTAACGGCGAAGTCGACGTCGACGCGTTGCAACGCCTCGCGGACTACTACCTGAGCACGGAGATCAGCGGTTTTGTTGCCTTGAGCACGACGGGCGAAGCCGCTTTGTTACAGGAATCCGAACGCCTCACCGTGTTGCAGGCGCTGACCGACGTCGTCGGCTCCCGCTTGCCGATGCTGATCGGCGTCGGCGGCTCGAATACGCGCGACGTCCTGCACGAGATTCAGCGTTATGAACGCTGGGACTGCACGGGTTATCTGATTTCGCCACCGTCGTACGTATGTCCGGATCAGGCTGGTGTGCAATGGCATTTCGAACAGGCGGCCCTCGCCACCGAACGCCCTATCGTTCTGTACGACGTGCCGCATCGGACCGGCGTAGCGATTGCGCCGGACACGGTTGCGCGCCTGGTCGAGTACGGCAACATTGTCGCGATCAAGGAGTGCGTCAAGGAACACTTCAGCAAGCTGCGCGGCCTGCCGATCAACGTGTTGTGCGGCACCGACGAAGCGCTGGACGACTGCCTGCACAACGGCGGCACAGGCGGCATTCTGGCCAGCGCGCATGTCTGCGCGGATCTTCTGGTCGCAGTACAGGAATTGATTCATGCCGACCGCGAGCAGGATGAACGCAACCTGTTCGCCAGCCTGCTGCCCGTGTTGCGTCTGCTATTCGCGGCGCCTAACCCATCCGCGATCAAGGCGATGCTGGCGTTCGACCATGCCATGACCGATGAAACGCGTATGCCGATCACGCGCGCTTCGGCACAACTCGTCGAACGTCTGAGCACTGCACGCGACAGGTTGCAAGATCTGCGCGCCGAGTTCGCCGGGGCGATGAGCTAAAAACGCTAAAGCAGAAACACATGCGCCACGAATGCGTCAATCATTCGTGGCGCAAACTTGCGTCCAGGCGCTGCATCCGCAGCACGACACGCCGCGCGTAACCGCGGCCGCCGCCGCTGTAGCGAAGCAGCGCGGCATCGAGATCGCCACCGCTCTCGTCAAGGTAAGCGCGCAAGATGGTCGTGCCGATCCGCACGTTGATCGCCGGATCGGACAAATCAGTTGTGCCCGCAATCAATTGAGGATGCGCCGCGGGCAACACCTGCATGAGCCCACGCGCGCCCGCGTTGCTGACCGCGTGGCGATCGAAACTCGACTCGACCGACATCACGGCAAGCAGCAAAACCGGCGAGATGGCGTGACGGTCGGCTTCGATCAACACCGCGCGCGCAATCTTCATGGATTCCAACGGTGCGACGCGAAACTGCGCGCGCAGCATGGCGGTGATATCGCTGAGCGCCGGCAAGCCGGAGTCAGGCGTTGAATCGCTCGCGGCAGTTGGCGCGGCCAACGTCGATTGCGCGTCGGCAGCGTGGGAGGCAGCGGCAAGCGAGAAGACGATTGCCGCGAACAGGGTCTTCAGGCTGAATTTCGAACCAGGATCGTGTTGTGTTTGCACACCATCCAGAGCGCTATTTCCATGCATATTTTCGCTTCCTGACCGGGGTGGCTCGACCTTACCGGGCTTGGTGTAGCGAATCGCCAAAGAAATAGGGGTGCGCCGTAAAATGCTTATAAAGACGCGTCGTCGTGCGCGACCTGAGCACGACCCGGTTCGATCAGTCTGCGGCCGGATTCAGATCGGCTAGCGCGCTGAGTTTCTGCACATCGGCGATTTCGATTTCCGCATAACGCAACTTCAGCGCGCCCTGCGTTTCGAATTGCTTGAGCACCTGATTGATCGTCTGCCGCGACAAGGCCAGCATCATCGCCAGGTCCTCCTGCGGCACCTTGAGTACGCGCCGCATTGCACCGGGCTCGCCGTAGCCGCCTGCCATCAGCAACAAGCGCCGCGCCACGCGCGGTGCGGCGGGCAGCAAGGCGGCTTCTTCAATGGCGTCGAAAGCGAGGCGCAGTTTTTGCGTCAACAGCAAACCGAAAGCATGCCAGTACTCGGGCGTGCGTTCGAGCAGCGTGGCAAGCGCCGCACGCGGCACATGAAACAGCTCGGCATCGCGCTCGGCATACGCGTCGTGGGTTCGCGGGCGGTTATCGAACAGCGCGATCTCGCCGAACCAGTTAACCGGCTCGATAACCGCAAGCAAGGCTTCCTTGCCGGCCGAACTCGCCGCGCCGATTCGCATCAGGCCGTCGAGCACACAATAGAGGCCATCGTCGGAATCGCCGCGCGTGAAAAGCCGTTCACCGGCAGCAAGGCGCTCGATACGCCCCGCCTGGATCAGCTGCGCCTGCATGGCAGTGGGCGCCGAGCGAAACCACGCGCTGCGCGCCAGCAGCGCGGCAAGCTCATTCGATGAAAAACTCGCAGTCATAGGACGGCATCCGTGCCCGATTGTCGGCTACCCGATGGTTTCAAATTCCGCTGCCCGCGATTATGCTGACTTTGATTGAGGAGCGGCATCCATGAGAACGCTGACACAACAGCTTACGCAATACGCGGCCTACCATCGCGACCGGCGCAACATCGCCACGCATTTCGTCGGTATTCCGATGATCGTGCTGGCGCTCGCGGTCTTGTTGAGCCGGCCGGCTTTCGGCCTGGCCGCGCTGCCGTTTACCTTATCGCCCGCGTGGGTATTGTTCGTCGCGGCGACTATCTATTACCTGGTGCTCGACGTGCCACTCGGCGTGATGATGGCCGTGGTGTCGGTACTGTGCGTCGCGTGCGGACAATGGCTCGCCGCGCAGGCTACGCTCACCTGGCTCGCCTCGGGCATCGGCCTCTTCGTGATCGGCTGGGTGTTTCAGTTCGTCGGCCATGTCGCCTACGAACATCGCAAGCCGGCATTTGTCGACGACGTGATGGGCCTGCTGATCGGACCGCTATTCGTGCTCGCTGAAGCGTTGTTCGGTTTCGGCTGGCGGCCGGCGCTGCGCGAAGCGATCGAAGCGCAGGTCGGCGCGACGCGTATCAATGCGGATCGCGCAGCCGTGCACCGCTAAACCGCTGCGCCTTCTGCGCCACAAGCTCAACGCGGCGCGAACCGAACGAGCCGCACGCTATGCAATGCCGTCAGCGCAACCGCGATCCAGATCGGAATATAGGTGGCCAACTGCGCGGCATTGAGCGTCTCGCCAAGCAATGTGATCGAAACAAACACCAGCAACACCGGTTCGACATAGCCGAGGATGCCGAACAACGCGACCGGCAATAAACGGCTTGCCTTCAGATACGAAGCGAGCGCAAGCGTGCTGAGCGCGCCGAGGCCAGGCAACAACAGGCACCACATATCGATACGTCCGCCGATCGTCGCCAGCGAGCCGCCGATGAAGATGAACACAGCCGCGGCCGGCAATAGCAAGGCCATTTCCACCGTGAACATGGCGAGCGAATCCTGGTTGATTTTGCGGCGCAGCACGAAATACGGCGGATAGCCGAGTGCCACGAGCAAGGTGGGCCACGAAAAGGCACCCGTCATCCACAGTTCGTGCGCGACGCCCAACGCGGCGCAGATCACAGCGAGCCACTGCAAGCCGTCGAGGCGCTCGTGATAGTAGAAGCGCCCCACCAGCACCATCACGAGCGGCAGCAGAAAATAACCGAGCGAGACCTCAAGCATGCGCCCGTGCAGTGGCGCCCATAGAAACACCCACAGTTGCGCACCCAGCAGAACCGCGCTGACACCCATCGCCATGGCAAGCCTCGGCTCCGTCACCATGCGGTAAAGAAGTTGCCGAAGAATGGGCAGACGTTTGCGCAATACGATCAGCAGCAACGCGCCGGGCACGGTCCACACGACGCGCCACGCGAAAATGTCGAGGCCGTTCAACGGCGCAAGCAGTTTGGCGTAAGCGGACAGTAAAGCAAACATCGCGGACGCGCCGACGGATAACGCAATTCCGCGCTTTGGGTCATACTGGTTCATTGCGCGGCCCGTGATGCAGTTGCCTTGGCGTGCGGTGCAGGTGTGTGCGACGCAGCAAGGGGCTGCGCGCTTCGAATTGTTGTCATTGGAAGTGAAGTCTCTCAATCTGGCAGCGCGTCTTGTGGTGTGAATCAGCGCTGCGTTTTTATCTTCGACAGGCGATGCAAGCGGGCGTCAACGGGCATAAGCGGGCATTCTAGACGGGTTCGCGGCCAACGTGCCCGTTCGCTCATTGCAGGAAGCAGCAATTTTCCCCGTGCGCATCGTGCGCCGATGCACTAGAACATAACTTCACGCGCGCCTGGCCAATCTGCAACTGCAACGCCGGCAAGTTCCCGTGCAGTTGCTCAAGCGCGAATCTTGCTTCGAAGTCTGGCGACGCCGTTTGCAACCTCATCCGAGACATCGCGGATATTCGTAGTAACGGTCAGCCGTCATTTGCAACCGTCATCTGCAGCATCAACGAGCCGGGCCGGTAAAGGCAGTCCATACGGACTTGAGCCAGCCCTTCTTTCCCGCGGCATGCAGCAACTTCGTTTCACCGCGCATGCCACCGCCCGGCCGGCAATCCCGCTCATCGAATGTGACTACTGGAGCCAGCATGACCCAGCCAGCCCTATCGCACGACGCGTCGCCCGATCTATTCCGCGCGACCTTTGCCGCCGCCGTACGCGCCGGACTCACGCACACGCCGCAGAAAGAACTGCCGTCGAAGTATCTGTATGACGAAGTCGGCTCCGCGCTATTCGAAGTGATCACCGTTCTACCCGAATACGGCGTGACACGCGCCGAGGAACAGCTGCTGACGAAGCACGCGGCGGATATCGTCGCGCATTTGCCGCATGACGTGACCGTTGCCGAACTGGGCAGCGGCAGCGGCCGCAAAACGCGGCGCATTCTGGAGGCGCTGTGTAAAAAGCGCCCCACTTCTTACTGCCCGATTGAAATTTCGCGCAGTGCGTTGCAGTTGTGCAGGCGCGAACTCGGCGACATCGAGCGCATTTCGATCGTCGGTTATGAACGCGATTATCTGGCGGGTCTGGCCGAAGTGAGCAAGAACCGCGCGGCGGACGAGCGCTTACTCGTGCTGTTTCTTGGCAGTACGATCGGCAATTTCGGCAGACTCGCGGCAACGCGTTTTCTGCGCGATATCCGCAACATGATTGCGCCCGGCGACGCGCTGCTGCTCGGCACGGACCTGATCAAGCCGACGCCGGTGCTGATAGCCGCCTACGACGACGCGGTCGGCGTAACCGCGTCGTTCAATCTGAATCTGCTGGCGCGTATCAATCGCGAGCTCGACGGCGATTTTCCGCTCGATGCCTTCGAGCATGTCGCGCGCTTCAATCCGGACGCGCGCAGCATTGAAATGCATCTGCGTGCGAAGCGCGATCTCACCGCGCACGTGGGCGCCGCGCAATTGACGGTCTCGCTCAAGGCAGGCGAAACGATCTGGACCGAGAGCAGCCATAAATATCGCGCGGACGAGGTGCCCACGATCGCAGACGATGCGGGCTTCGTATGCAGCCATCAATGGATCGAAGACGGCTGGGGCTTTGCGGAGAGCCTGCTGGTCGCGCGTTGAGCGCACCCGACCGCTGCCGGCCGACGGGAGCGGCCGGACCAACACACAAAGGCGGTGCGCCGTAACCATGATGGCGCACCGCTTTTTTCCTTTGCGCGAAGCCGCTCAGTGCTGCTCGAACCGTTCGTAGCGCTTTTCGGTGGCGCGTTCTTCGCCGGTCACTTCGGTCACGCGCGCCGCCGGCGGCCCGTGACGCAGCCACGACAGCATCCGGTCGACCTGGTTGGCCGAGCCCTGCAACATCGCTTCGACGGAACCGTCGTCGAGATTTGCCACCCATCCCTTGATACCGAGCGCGTGGGCCTGCCGCACGGTGGCGTGGCGAAAGCCCACGCCCTGCACGGTGCCGCGCACCCGCACGTAATACGTTTCGATCCGCTGATCCAGATCCGGGGCCATGCCGTCCTCTCCTCGCAATTCTTTCAAGCCGGCATTCTAGTCGCGCCGCGACGAGAATGCTCGGCCACGTTTCATCAGTTCGCCCGCGCGTCTGGACCGCCCGGCGCGCCACGCGGCGCGCGCGACACGTACAATCCGTCGACTGTCACGCAGGGAATGAAACAGAATGACCGAACAGAATCGCGATCTCGTGCTCGTAACCGGCGCATCCGGCTTCGTCGGCTCGTCGGTGGCGCGCATCGCGCAGCAGAAGGGTTTCAAGGTGCGCGTGCTGGTGCGCGCCACCAGTCCGCGCAAGAACGTCGAGGCGCTCGACGCGGAAATCGTGGTCGGCGACATGCGCGACGAAGCGTCGATGCGCAACGCGCTGCGCGGCGTGCGCTATCTGCTGCACGTGGCGGCCGACTATCGCCTGTGGGCGCCGGACCCGAGCGAAATCGAGCGCTCGAATCTCGAAGGCACCGAGGCGACCATGCGCGCGGCGCTGAAGGAAGGGGTCGAACGTATCGTCTACACGAGCAGCGTGGCCACGCTGAAAGTTACCAGCTCCGGCCAATCCGCCGACGAAACCTCGCCGCTCAAAGCCGGCCAGGCGATCGGCGTGTACAAGCGCAGCAAGGTGCTGGCCGAACGCGCGGTGGAGCGCATGATCGCCGAGGACGGCCTGCCGGCCGTGATCGTCAATCCATCCACGCCGATCGGTCCGCGCGACGTCAAGCCGACGCCGACCGGGCGCATCATCGTCGAAGCAGCGCTCGGCAAGATTCCCGCGTTCGTCGATACGGGGCTGAACCTCGTGCATGTGGATGACGTGGCGGCCGGCCATTTCCTCGCGCTTGAGCGCGGCAAGATCGGCGAACGCTACATTCTCGGCGGTGAAAATCTGCCGCTGCAACAAATGCTCGCGGATATCGCGGCGCTGACCGGGCGCAAGGCGCCGACGCTGAGTTTGCCGCGCTGGCCGCTTTATCCGCTCGCCGCGGGCGCCGAAGCCGTCGCCAAAATCACAAAGCGCGAACCGTTTCTCACCGTCGACGGTCTGAAGATGTCGAAGAACAAGATGTACTTCACGTCGGCGAAGGCGGAACGCGAGTTAGGCTATCGCGCACGGCCTTATCGCGAGGGCCTGAGCGATGCGCTCGAGTGGTTCAGGCAAGCTGGATACTTGAACAAGGCCTGATAAAGCCCAGAGGCGGGCACCACCGATCGGCGGCGTAATCAGCAGCGCGCCGCTTCGGCGGCACCACTGAACTCACCCAGGTCACACCGGTGCTCCGGCGTGGCCTGCACGCATTTTGTTACAACGTCACTGTGTTAGCGACAGGTAAAAGCCTACGCGCAACAGTTAAAATCGTAGGTCTTACCAGAGAAACCTCGCATGAATCTTCACGAACAGCTCGGCGCGCTGGAAGTGGGCGTCGATCAGCTCATCCAGGCTGTCGTGGCCCCGCAGGCCGAAAACATCCCCGAGACATCCGCAAACGTCACGGCGCAAGAAGCGCCGGCGGCCAGTCATGCCGCGTCCGAAGCGGCAGCGGAGCGCGTGGCGCCTGAAGCCGCAAGCGCAGCGGCAGAAGCTGCGGAGTCCGCACCTGTGCCCGCCGCAGAACCGGCCGCCCAGTTGCAACCCACACTCGAAATCAACCGTCCCGCACAGAACGAGATCACCATGACGATCGGCGGTCAGACGGTGGCGCTGCGTGCCGAACAGATCGGGCAATTGATCGAGGAGTTGTCGAACGCACGTGCCTCGATGACGCCGGAACCGCCGCCGGGCATCCCGCCGGGCTGGCGCTTCGTTTCGACGAAAAATCCCGTCATGGCCGTGCAGAAGCAGTCGAATGGCGATCGCCTGCTGGTCATGCGCCACACCGGTCACGGCTGGGTGCCGTTCACGTTCTCACCCGACATGGTGATCCAGATGTACATGATGCTCAGCAAGGCCTGATACAAAGGCAAAGGTCGATGTAAAAAAAGCGGCGCCCAAAGGCGCCGCTTTTCTTTTCGTCCGACAAATCGCTGGACGTGCGACTTTTAGCGCTCCTGCACCGGTGCCTGCACGCGCGCCTTCCATTGGCCGCCCTTGCCGCGCCAGTAACGCACCGCTGAGGCAAACGTCGCGCCGACATAGAACAGCGCCACCAGCGGCAGAAACGGCGCCCACAGCGGCGAGCGGCGGTAATAGCTGAGCATCGGCGCATACGCGCAGCACATCAGCGCCCACGCGAGCCACGCAGGCCAGCCCAGCGGCCCGAGCACCAGCGCGGCCACGGGCGGCATCAGGTAGATGATCGTCATGCCCAGCAAGGTGCCCGCCAGCAGCAGCGGCGAGTAATGCAACTGCGTAAAGGCCGTACGCGCGATCATGTTCCAGATATCGCGCCAACTATCGTAAGGACGCAGCGACACGCTGCGCGCCGCCACATCCAGACGGATCGGATGACGCCCCGTGCCGCGATGCTTGATTCGCGCGGCAAGGCTGCAATCGTCGATCAGTTCGGCACGAATCGATTCGATGCCGCCCGCCTCTTCGAGCGCGCTGCGCCGGACCAGCATGCAGCCGCCCGCAGCCGCGGCCGTGCGGTTACGCGGATTGTTGACCCACGAGAACGGGTATAGCTTGGCGAAGAAAAACACGAAGGCTGGAATCAGCGCCTTCTCCCAGAACGAATCGCAGCGCAGACGAACCATCAGCGAAACGAGGTCGCGCTTTTCCGCGTCCGCACGGACCACGAGTTGCGTCACAGCGTCGGCCGGATGGCCGATGTCCGCGTCGGTGAGCAGCAGGAAATCGGCCGGCAGGCCAAGCGTGCGCACCGCCTCGATCCCTTGCGACTGCGCCCACACCTTGCCGGACCAGCCCGGCGGCAGCGGCTTCGCGCTCAGCACCGTCAGGCGATCCGGGCATTGCAGTTGCAATGCGGCCGCGCGGGCAGCGTCGGCGGTGCCGTCGGTGCTGTGGTCGTCGACCACGATCACATGGAATTCGCCGGGATAGTCCTGCTCGAGCAGGGAGGTGACGGCTTGCGCGATCACATCGACTTCGTTGCGTGCCGGCACCACGGCGGCAACCGCGGGCCACGTTTCACGCGGGTCGAGCTTCAGCGGCGCGGCGGGACGCGCCCGCCAGAAACCGCCGCGCGCGAACAGCAACACGCACCAGATCAGCAGGGAAAGACAGGAAAGAAGAAACAGAACCACCACCATTAAGCATTACCCTCGAGTGAACCCGCTTCTACGCCGACGCGCCGCGACAGGCGCATCACCACAGTGCGTATCGCGACGACGCACCAGTCAAAAGTGTTGAGCACCGGCCGCTCGCGAAACACGTCATAGCCGGCTTTTTCGATCCGCTCGAGAATGCGCAAACCGCCGTGAATTGCGCCGCACAACTCGATGCCGAGCCGCCCAGGAATCCGTAATGCGAGCGGCGCGCCACGTACCAGCGTGGCCCGGACAAACGAAATCTCGTAGGCCATCAGTTTTACCCACGCATCGTCGACGACGCCTCTCGCGATCTGCGCCTCAGTCACGTTAAAGTGCCGCAAATCGGCGAGGGGTAAATACAGGCGGTCCTTTTTCCAGTCGGCGGCGACTTCCTGCCAGAAGCTGATCAGTTGCGCCGCCGTGCAGATCGCATCGGCGTCGGCGAGATTCTCCGGCGTGGCGGCGCCCACCAGATGCAGCATCAGGTGCCCGATCGGGCTGGCCGAGTGGCGGCAATAGTCGAGCAAGGCGGCCCGGTCCGCGTAACGGTTGTTGTCGATGTCCTGACCGCAGGCGTGGAGCAGATCGTAAAACGGCGCGAGCGGCAGTTTATACTGCGCGATCACGCCGGCGAGCTTGCCGAACAGCAGCGGGTGCACCGGTGCCGCGCGCCGCTGCGCTACCGCGTCGAGGCCGGCGCGAAAGTCGGCGAGGCGGGCATGCCGCTCGGCCGGGCTCCAGTCGCCTTCATCGGCGATGTCGGCGGCGGTGCGGACAACCTGATAGATAATGCCGATAGGCGCGCGCAGCGCCTTTGGCAGCAACACGCTCGCGACCGGAAAATTTTCGTATTGATCGACGTCCATCCAGCGAGCCTCGAAACCATTCTGTAATGCGGCAGCCGATATGTGCCGCAGGACCACGTAGTTTAAGGGTTCCGTTAAACCGGTGCAGCCTGTAATCCAGCGTGTAATCATTACCAGCCGTGCACTGCCAACCGCATCATGCCGCCATGCGCCATGGATACGACGCTGGACGGCGAACCCGCGGCGCGGCGGTAGTCCAACACCCTGACGGGCCTGTCAGAGCAAAGCCGGCCTGATAGCGTTAGAATGCGCGTTTGGTTTTGCTGTACCGGCTCGTCGCCGGGGCTCAAGACGTCAACTAGATAGATGGTCGCGGCGATAAAGTCAGATTTACCGGCTTCTTCGAAACCCGCGTCAGTCGGAGTTCGCCAATTTATGCGAGTCATCCTTGCTCAACCCCGCGGCTTTTGTGCGGGTGTTGTTCGTGCAATCGAAATCGTCGATCGCGCATTACAGCAACACGGCGCGCCCGTGTATGTTCGCCATGAGATTGTTCACAATCGCCACGTGGTGGACAACCTGCGCCAGAAAGGCGCGCGCTTTGTCGAAGAACTCGATGAAGTGCCGCATGGCGCCGTGGCGATTTTCAGCGCGCACGGTGTCGCGCAGACCGTCGAGCGCGACGCGGAACAGCGCGGCCTCGACGTGCTCGACGCAACCTGCCCGCTCGTAACCAAGGTTCACGTGCAAGGACGCCAATATGTGGCGGCGGGTCGTACCCTGATTCTGATTGGCCACGCCGGCCATCCGGAAGTGGAAGGCACGATCGGCCAGATCCCCGGCAAGGTGCTGCTGGTGCAGAGCGAGGCCGAGGTCGCGCATCTGGACCTGCCGCTCGATACGCCGCTTGCGTACGTCACGCAGACTACGCTGTCGGTCGACGACACACGTGGCATCATCGACGCCCTGCTGCGCCGTTTCACCGACATCGTCGGTCCCGACACGCGCGACATCTGCTACGCCACGCAAAATCGCCAGGCGGCGGTGCGCGAGTTGAGCAAAGAGGTCGATGTACTGCTGGTGGTGGGCGCAACCAATAGCTCGAACTCGAACCGGCTGCGCGAGATTGGCAGCGAAAGCGGCGTGGCAAGTTACCTCGTCGCCGACGGTTCGGAAGTAAAGCCGGAGTGGTTTGCCAACGTGCAAACTGTCGGCATTACGGCCGGTGCTTCGGCACCGGAAGAAATGGTGAAGAACGTAATCGATGCGCTGCGCGCATTGGGGCCCGTCGATGTCACGACGATGGCGGGCCGTGAAGAAAAAGTCGAATTCAAGTTGCCATCGAAACTGATGCAACCACTCGCTGCACGCGAAGTTTAAGGAGGACGTCTTGTCTATTCCGCTGCTACAGAAAGTCCGGGTCGGCGCCTACATCATGCGCCAGCATATGTCTGGCAACAAACGCTACCCGCTCGCATTGATGCTGGAACCGCTGTTCCGCTGCAATCTTGCCTGCAATGGCTGCGGCAAGATCGATTATCCGGATCCCATCCTGAATCAGCGTCTGTCGCTCGAAGAATGCCTTGGCGCAGTCGACGAATGCGGCGCACCGGTTGTGTCGATCGCGGGCGGCGAGCCGCTCCTGCACAAGGAAATGCCGCAGATCGTGAAGGGCATCATCGCGCGCAAGAAGTTCGTGTACCTGTGCACGAATGCGTTGCTGATGGAAAAGAAGATGGACGACTACGAGCCGAATCCGTACTTCGTCTGGTCGGTTCACCTCGACGGCGACCAGCAGGCGCACGATCACTCGGTGTCGCAGGAAGGCGTGTACGACAAAGCTGTCGCCGCTATCAAGGAAGCGAAGCGCCGTGGTTTCCGCGTGAACATCAACTGCACGCTGTTCAACGACGCCGTGCCGGAACGCGTTGCCGCCTTCTTCGATACGCTCGGCCCGATGGGCGTGGACGGCATCACCGTCTCGCCGGGTTATGCCTATGAGCGCGCACCGGATCAGCAGCACTTCCTGAATCGCGACAAGACCAAGCACCTGTTCCGCGAGATTTTCAAGCGCGGCAACAACGGCAAGAACTGGTCGTTCAGCCAGTCGGGCATGTTCCTCGACTTCCTGGCCGGCAATCAGACCTACGAGTGCACACCTTGGGGCAACCCGGCGCGCACCGTGTTCGGCTGGCAGAAGCCGTGCTATCTGGTCGGCGAAGGTTACGTGAAGACCTTCAAGGAACTGATGGAAACCACGGAGTGGGAAAAGTACGGTACGGGCAACTACGAAAAGTGCGCGGACTGCATGGTGCACTGCGGCTTCGAGGCGACTGCCGTGATGGATACGGTGGCACACCCGTTGAAGGCATTGAAGGTCAGCCTGCGCGGTCCGAAGACTTCGGGCGCTTTCGTGAAAGACATTGCTCTGGATAAGCAACGTCCGGCCGAGTACGTGTTCTCGCGCCACGTCGAGATCAAGCTGGAAGAGATTGGGCGTGCGGGTAAGGGCAAGAAGGTGCAGACGGCGGCTTCCGCTTCCGCGCACTAAGCTGTCTTGGGGCGGCTGGGTGCCGCTCCTGGTGCAGTTTTGTCCGTTCCCTGCTGGATATATTGCAAAAAAGCGCGGTGGCCTGATTGCCACCGCGCTTTTTCTTTTGGTGCGACCTGAGCTGGTTTAGCCGTCGCTTCGTGCGTTATGCGCAGTCAGGAACTTGATCAGCCCGTCAACACCGCCTTTGGAAATCTGATCGGCGAACTGCGTCTGATAAACCTGAATCAGCCAGGCGCCCATCATGTTGATGTCGTAAATTTTCCAGCCGTTGGCGCCCTTGGTCAGCCGGTAATCGATGGCGTCATCGCCACCATTGCTGATCACGTGCGATTGCACCACCAGGTCCTTGGCGCCGGCCGACACCGTGACGGGCAAGAACTTGAACTTCACGTCCTGATCGCGCAACTGCGAAAGCGATGCGGCATAGGTACGTACCAGCAGCAGCGTAAACTGGTCGTATAACTGCTTCTGCTGTTCCGGGGTCGCCGTACTCCATGCCTTCCCTACCGCGATCCGCGTGGTCCGCTGAAAATCGGTAGCCGGCACAAAGCGCGTTTGAACCAGTTCGGTAATCTTGGCCATATCGCCACCGCGCGCCTGCGGATCGGCCTTCATCGCGGCAACCGTGCCTTCAACGGCAGTCTTCACCACGGCATCAGGCGCACTTTGCGCATAGGCCGCCGTGGACACCACGGCCGCAGCCAGAAAAGCAGACAGATAACGTTTCATACGCTCGCCACAACCCCAAAAAGTAAGCGCCGGCAGGCTCACGAGCCCACGGCGAAAGCAGGATAGACCAGTATACCGATATTGCGTTCCCACCCCGGCCGCGCTGCCCGGGAGCCTGCCTTGCTACCGAAGTAGAGCCGAGTCGCTCCGGCTCTGTATACTTGTGCACTTTCGTCAAAAACACCACTCGTGATAAGGCCACCTCCGCCTACATGCTGAAGTCATCTATCGTCCGTCTCGTCGCCTATTCGGTGCGCCATCCGTTACGGATCATCGCCCTGTCAGTCGTGCTCGCCATATTGAGCGGCATCTACGTCGCCCATAACTTCAAGATCAACACGGACATCAGCCGTCTCATCGAGACCGACAAGCAATGGTCGTCGCTCGAAAACGCCATGGACACGGCCTTTCCCGACCGGGGCGACACGGTGCTGGTAGTGGTCGAAGCCCGCGCGCCGGAGTTTGCCGATGCCGCCGCCAATGTGCTGACGGCCGCGCTCAAAGCCGATTCCAAGGAGTTCGTCGCAGTGTCGCAGCCTGCCGGCGGCCCCTTCTTCGAACACAATGGCCTGCTGTTCCCGTCGACCGATGAAGTCCTCTCGACCACTTCGCAACTCGTCCAGTCGCGTCCGCTCGTCAATGCACTTGCGCACGATCCGAGCCTGACCGGCCTCGCCGGCACGCTCACCACGAGTCTGTTGCTGCCGCTCCAGCTTGGGCAGGTGAAGTTGGCCGACATGAGCCATTTGCTGTCGCAAAGCGCCACCACGCTCGACCGCGTGCTGGCTGGCCAGCCGGCGGCGTTCTCGTGGCGTGCGCTGGTCGACAAGGGTGTTGCCACGGATCCGGCGCGCGCCTTCGTCACGGTGCAGCCGGTTGTGAACTACGACGCGCTGGAGCCGGGCGCGAGCGCGTCGAAAGCGATCCGTGCCACCGCCGCCTCGCTGCATCTCGATACGCGCTACGGCGCCACGGTCCGTCTGACCGGCCAACAGCCGCTCGCGGATGAAGAATTCGCGTCGGTCCAGGACGGCGCCGTGCTCAACGGCATCGGCACCTTCATCGTCGTGCTGGTCATTCTCTGGCTGGCGCTGCGCTCGGGCCGCATGATCCTCGCCGTGTTCATCACGCTGTTCGTGGGGCTTGCGATCACCGCGGCGCTCGGCCTGCTGATGGTCGGCGCGCTCAATATGATTTCGGTCGCCTTTATGGTGCTGTTCGTCGGGCTCGGGGTCGATTTCGGCGTGCAGTTCGGCGTCAAATACCGTGAGGAGCGCAATCGGGACGACCGCCTTTCCGCCGCCCTGATGCATACCGCGCACAGCATCGGCGTGCCGCTGACGCTCGCGGCCGTGGCGGTCGCGCTGAGCTTCTTCTCGTTCCTGCCGACGGCTTATCGCGGCGTGTCGGAATTGGGCGAGATCGCCGGCGTCGGCATGTTCGTCGCGTACTTCACCAACATGACGCTGCTGCCGGCGCTGCTGAAGGTCTTCAACCCGCCGGGCGAAGCCGCTTCCCCCGGCTTCAAGCAACTCGCCCCCGTCGACGATTTCCTCGATCATCATCGCAAGCCGGTGCTGATCGGCACGCTGATCGTCGTGATCGGCGCCACGCCGTTGCTCACGCATTTGCGTTTCGACTTCAACCCTTTGCATCTGAAAGACCCGCATACGGAATCGATGGCGACGCTGCTGTCGCTGAAAGATTCGCCGGAAGCGGCGGTCAACAACGTGCACGTGCTGGCGCCGACGCTGGCGGATGCGGACCAGAAGGCCGCACATCTGCGCACGCTGCCGGAAGTAGGCCGCGTGACCACGCTCGACACCTTCGTTCCGGCCGAGCAGCAGCAAAAGCTGATGCTGATTGCGAGTGCCGCGCAGCAGCTCTTGCCCGCGCTGCAGCAACAGCCAGCGCCTCAAGCCACGGACGCGGTGCGCGTCGCCGCATTGAAGCGCGCGTCGAACCAGCTCTCGCTCGCCGCCGACGATCACCCGGGCCCGGGCGCCGCCGAAGCCAAGCATCTGTCCGCCACGCTGCAGAAGCTGGCCGCCGCCGACGCCGCCACGCGCGACCGCGCCGAAACCGCGATGTCCGAGCCGCTGCGCATCGCGTTGAAGCAACTGGCGGATCTGTTGCAGCCGACCGAGATTACGCGCGACAACCTGCCCAAGGAGATCGCCAAGGACTGGGTTTCGAAAGACGGCCATGCGCTCGTCGACATTGCGCCGAAGGTCAAACCCGGTGTCGATCCGAACGACGACGCGATGCTCGCCCGCTTCGCCCACGCGGTGAAGAAGGCGGAACCGGGCGCGATCGGCGGACCGATCTCGATCCTGCATTCCGCGGACACGATCATCAAGGCCTTCCTGCAGGCTGCCTGCTGGGCCTTGCTGTCGATCGCGATCCTGCTGTGGATTGCGTTGCGGCGGCTTAGCGATATGCTGCGCACGCTGGTTCCGTTGCTGGTATCGGCGCTGGTGACATTGGAGTTGTGCGTGGTGTTCGGCATGCCGCTGAACTTCGCGAACATCATTGCGTTACCGCTGATGCTCGGCGTGGGCGTAGCATTCAAGATTTACTTCGTCATGGCGTGGCGCCACGGGCAGACTAGCCTTTTGCAGTCGAGCCTTACGCATGCCGTATTGTTCAGCGCGGCGACCACGGCGACGGCGTTCGGCAGCCTCTGGCTATCGCACCATCCGGGCACGTCGAGTATGGGGCGCTTGCTGGCACTCTCATTGTTTTGCACACTGATCGGCGCGGTGGTGTTCCAACCCGTGCTGATGGGCAAGCCGCGCCAACGTCGCGGAAAGCAGAAAGGAATCTAGGCATGAAGCTGCGAACCACCGTGCTGGCGCTGGCCGCCACCGGTCTGATCTCTGGCTGCGCGACCGGCCCCGACCGCAAACCGGGCGACCCGTTCGAGCCGGCCAACCGCGTGATTTTCAAGTTCAACGACGGTTTGGACCGCTTCGTCGCCGTTCCGGTCGCCAAGGGATACCAGAAAGTGACGCCGCAGCCCTTGCGCACCGCGGTCAGCAACTTCTTCTCGAATCTGGGCGACCTGACGAACGCCGCCAACAACCTGTTGCAACTGAAGATCACGGACGCGACGGAAGACATCGTGCGCTTCGCGTTCAACTCGACCTTTGGCCTTGGCGGTCTGCTCGACTGGGCGACGCCGGCCGGCTTGCCGAAGCACCACCAGGACTTTGGTTTGACGCTGGGCCACTGGGGCATCCCGTCCGGCCCGTACCTTGTGTTGCCGCTATTCGGTCCGAGCACGGTGCGTGACAGCATGGGTCTGGTGGTGGATGTGAAGTTCAACCCGCTGAACTACATCGAGCCGGCGGTACGCAATCCGCTGTACGTGCTGCAATTCGTGAGCGTACGTTCCGACTTGCTGGGCGCATCCAGCCTGCTGGAGCAGGCTGCGCTGGACAAGTATTCATTTGTCCGCGACGCCTATACGCAGCAGCGCAAAGCGCGGCTGCGCGGCACAAGCGACAACGCCGCCCCGCTCCCGAACTACGACGACGAGGGTGGCGACTCCGGCGCGGCCGCGCCCGCCAAGGGCGCTTCGGGCGCATCAGGTGCAGCCACCGGCGTACCCAACTACACGGACCCAGGCGACGCCGCCGAGGCCCCGAACGCCGCGTCAGGAAGCGCCACAGGCGCCCCGGCAGGCGTACCGAACTACACGGACCCGGGCGACACACCAAGCGCCCCAGCGGCCGCGCCCGCAGCAGCGTCGGGCGCAACGCCTGCGGTACCGGCGACACAGTAAAGGATCAAAATCGGATGCTTTGGAGCGCACTGCGCTCCAAAGAAAAGCAGACTGAAGTAGACGGTTTGAAGAAGTACCGTGTCGGCGCGCGAAGCGCCGCCGGAAGTATGACGGCCTTGTCACTAGCGCCGAATGTGCGGGAACACGGATTCCAGATGCACCACTACCGTGGCTGTGCGGGGGACCCGCTTAAGAGCTTGCGGTGTGAAGCCGCTTTCTTTTGCCTACTTTTCTTTGCGGCAGGCAAAGAAAAGTAGGTGCCGCCCCGCACAGGGGCAACGCTAATAGACCACTAACAAAACAAGGAAAGGCCAACGAAAAACCCACCACCCTTAATCGCACCAAATACAAGGCTTTCCCTTAGCATTTCAACAGACGCTGAATTGCCAGCGGAGAGTGGCAGCGCAACCAGCGCACGCGGCGTCCCTCAGGCAGCCGCCAACCGCAAAACCCCCGCCTCGCCCATCGCATGCCGCGCCTGCACCAGCGAGGTCCGCGCCGCCCGCGCATCGACCGCGACCTGAATCAGCGCTCCGAGCTGCGACGGCTGCCGCAGCAGCTCCCGCAAAATCGGTCCTAGCGCCGTCGTGCCATCGTCACGCAAGCCCGCCGTTGCAGCCGAAGGCAACGTCCGCCACGCCGGATCGACAATCGCGCGGCACACCGCAAACGGCAGCCCATGCGCGGCGGCCGTGGCGCCGGCAATGTGCGATTCCATATCAACGGCCAAAGCGCCCGTCGAGCGATGCAGCACGCCCTTGTCGTCGGCGCTGACTAAAGGCGCGGTCACGACCGCCATCAGGCCGCGTCGCAAACGTGCCGCGAGCGGTCCTGTCGATAACGCGGCGGCGAGCCTGTCGGCCCATGGCCGGTCGGTCTCGAGCCGCCCAAATGGCCCCTCGACAGCCTCCGCAACGATCAGCGTGCCCGGCGCCAGATCGGGCGCCAAACCACCCGCCGTACCGAAACTGACAATCCCCGAGCAACCGCGCGCGACCGCTGCGCTCAACGCCCGCTCAAGCAGATCGGCGCGCGCCGCGTAGACCACCTCAACACCGTTGCCGCGCGCGATGCGCGCCTCAAACGCCATCCCCGTCACCACGATCACCGGCAACGCGCCGTGGCCGATGCCGGCTGCCGGCGTTGTCGAAAACGTCATCCGTTACATCCCGACCGCGACGCGCGTCAGCCCGTTGCGTTTCAGATGACGGAAACGGGCCAATGCCCACAACGGGAAGAACTTGCGATAGCCGTGATAACGCAGATAGAACACGCGCGGGAACCCCGTCGCCGTGAAACGCGTTTCATCCCACAGGCCGTGCTCGCGCTGTTCGCGCTGCAAATACTCGACGCCGCGCGCCACCGCCTCGTGATTGACCTCGCCCGCCGCCATCAGGCCCATCAGTGCCCACGCGGTTTGCGAAGCGGTGCTCGGCGCGCGCTCGTAGCCGCGATAGTCGAGCTTGTAGCTTTCGCCGCCCTCACCCCAGCCGCCGTCTTCGTTCTGGATCGACAGGAGCCACTGCGCGGCGCGCTTCATGCGCGGGTCGTCGTGCGGCAAACCTGCTGCGTTCAGCGAACATAGCGCGGTCCACGTGCCGTAGATGTAGTTCAGACCCCAGCGGCCGTACCAGCTGCCGTCCGATTCCTGTTCCTTCAGCATGTAATCGAACGCCCGCTGCGCCGGTTCGCTGCTCTTCGGAAATTCGCCGAGTTGCGCGAGCATCGACAGGCAGCGGCCCGAGACATCCGCGGTTGGCGGATCGAGCAACGCGCCATGATCGGAGAACGGAATGTTGTTCAGGTAGTACTGCGTGTTTTCCGGTTCGAACGCGCCCCAGCCGCCATCGCTGCTTTGCATGCCGACCACCCATTCGCGCGCCCGCGCAATGGCTTCACGATCCACATCCGATTGCGTCAGCGCCGCCGAGCGCTGCATTGCCATCGCCACGACCGCCGTATCGTCGACGTCCGGATAGTGCGCGTTGTTGTACTGGAACGCCCAGCCGCCAGGACGCACATTCGGACGGCGCGAAATCCAGTCGCCGCGCACGTCGAGAATCTGCAGCGGACGCAGCCATGCGAGCCCGCGTTCAGCCGCTTGCTCGGCGTGCGCTTCGCCGGTTTCGAGCAGCGCGTGTGCCGCGAGCGAGGTGTCCCACACCGGCGACAGGCAGGGCTGGCAATATGCTTCGTCATCCTTGATAACCAGCAGCTTTTCGATCGACTGACGGGCAATCGCGCGGTTCGGATGATCGGCCGGATAGCCGAGCACGTCATACATCATCACCGAGTTCGCCATGGCCGGGAAAATCGCGCCGAGGCCGTCTTCGCCGTTCAGCCGTTCGTCGACAAAGCGTACCGCCTCGCGCACCGAGCGGTCGCGCGTCACCTTGGGGAACAGGCCGTCGACCATGCGCAACATCACGTCCACCCCGCTGAAGAAGCGGAACCAGCCCTGATGCTGATGCGGCGCCCGCTCGCGCATGCCGGTGTTCACCGGCGCGCCGCGGAACAGTTCGTCGATACGCACCCGACGGGGATTGCGCGCCACCGGCCGCTTCGCGTTCAGCACCAGCAGCGGCACGATCACCGTACGCGCCCAGTACGACACCTTCGACAGATGGAACGGGAACCACTCCGGCAACAGCATGATTTCCACGGGCATCATCGGCACGGCGCGCCAGGACACCACGCCGAACAGCGCGAGCAGAATCCGCGTAAACACGTTCACCGTTTCCGCGCCGCCGTTCGCCAGAATCGCCTCGCGGGCGCGAACCATGTGCTCGGCATCCGGCGAGTCGCCGATCATTTTCAGTGCGAAGTACGCCTTCACGCTGGCGCTGATATCGAGCGCGCCGTCGGTGAAGAGCGGCCAGCCGCCGTCCACCTGCTGGATGCGGCGCAGATAGCGGGCGATCTTCTGCTCCAGTTCCAGGTTCGGCGTCTCGCCGAGATAGTGGACGAGGAGCACGTATTCGGCGGGAATCGTCGCGTCGGCTTCGAGTTCGTAGACCCAGTGGCCGTCCGGATTCTGTGCGGCGAGGATCGCGTCGGTGGCGCGCGTGATCGAGGCATCGAGCGAAGTCGCGACCGCTTGCGGCGCGGCAGCGGATGCGGCATCCGGCATCAGGTTCGGCACATTCGGCACATTCGGCGCCGCATCGGCGAATTCAGGCAGGACGGCGTCCAGCGGCTGAGCTTGAGATAAGTCGTTCATCGGCGTTCCATCGGTTGATTCAGCAGCGTGTCCGCGGCCTTCTGGCCGGAGCGGATCGCCCCTTCAATCGTCGCGGGCAGGCCGGTAGCCGTCCAGTCGCCCGCGAGCATCAAATTGTTCCAGCGAGTGCGCGTGCCGGGGCGCAGCGTTTCCTGATCCGGCAAAGCGGCAAACATCGCGCGTGGTTCCGTCACGACCTGCCAGGCCGGCATCGGCTCGACCGCCAGATTGGCGGCCTGAGCCACTTCGGCCCAGACGGTTTTCGCGAGCGCTTCGTGCGCTGTGTCGAGCAGACGCTCGGCGGCGTTGACGGTGACCGACACGCGGCCCTCGAAGGCGAATAGCCAGTCGGCCGTTGCATTGAGCAGTCCCGTGACCGGTGCCATACCGAACGGCGGCTCGACGGCAAAATGCACACTAACGTTTGCCGCGAAGCGAGCGGGTGAGCGCAAGCCGGGCACGAGCGTCTGAGCAATGTCCGGCGGCACCGCGAGCACCACGGCCTGGTTCGCGTCGAGCGCGATGCTTTCGTCCGCGAAATTCAGTGCCGAGACGCGCGCTGGGCCAGTATCGGCAAACACCATATTCTGCAAGCGCGAGCCGAGCCGGATTGCCGCGCCGCCATGCTGCAACAGACGCAGCGCCGGGTCGACAAAAGCACTGCTCAACCCATTGCGCGCCATCAGCGGCCGGCACGCGAGACCGCCGGCAATAAGCGTTTCCCTGACCATCGCACCCGTCAGCTCCGCCGACGCTTCACGCGGCTCGACATTGAGCATCGCGAGAAACAGCGGCCGCAGCAAACGGTCCCACAGCGGACCATTGCAGCGCATGGTGTGCGCGACGGTGCGCGCGGGCTTGGCGAACAGCAGCGGCAGCAGCGTCAGATAGTCGCTCGGGCCGGTATTGGGCACACGCGCGTTCGCGTCGAAGATCCACCAGGGCAGAAGGCCCGGCGACATGCGTACGGTCCAGCGCGCCTGCGTCGCCAGATCCACGAACGGATATTCGGGCTGCGCCGGGCCGACCAGTTCGTCGGCGGCGCCGATCGCGCGCACATAATTGAGCGTGGCGGTATTGCCCGACAGCACCATGTGATTGCCGCTATCGAGGGTCGCGCCCAGCTGGGCGTCGTAATACGAACGGCAACGGCCACCCGCCTCGGACGCCGCCTCATGCAGCACGACTTGCGCGCCGCGGCGCTGCAATTGCACCGCTGCGGCCAGGCCGGCGAGGCCGGCGCCGATCACATGGATGAGCTTCGGCATCAGCTCAGAAGAGCGCGTAACGCGCGACGATCCACAGCATGCGCAGTTTCGGCTTGCTGACCTTCGTACGCGGAATATCGAAACCGCGCTCGAGCGTTCGTTCGAGCAGCACGCGATAGACACCCGACATGATGCGCGGCGCACGCACGTGGTTGCGCGGCTCGCGATCCATGATCGCGTCGGAAGCGGCGAAATGTTCCTTGGCCCGCTCGGCGAGCGTGGCGCAAATACGCGGCAGCGACGGATCGTCGGCGATCTGCGTGGGGCTCGTCACGGCGATGCCCTCGCGCGCCAGCAATTCGTGCGGCAGGTAGCAGCGGTTGATGCCGGCGTCTTCGTCGATGTCGCGCAGGATATTGGTCAGTTGCAACGCGCGGCCCAGATGGTGCGCGAGCAGATGGCCCGGCTCTTCCTGCATCCCGAATATCCTCACCGATAGACGGCCCGCCGCACTGGCGACCCGGTCGCAGTACAGGTCGAGCGTAGCCTCGTCGGGGGCGCAAATGTCGGCGGCGGCATCCATCGCCATGCCGTCGATCATCGCGTGAAAATCTTCGCGTTGCAGGTGAAACGTATGAATGTGCCGCGTCAGCGCGCGCAAGGACGCGCGCGGTGCGCCGGCATAGCACGCGTCGATGTCGGCGCGCCAGCGCTCGAGCGCGGCGGCGCGTTCGGCGCGCGGCAGATCGCTGTCGGCGATATCGTCGACAGCGCGGCAAAAGGCGTAGACCTGATACATCGCATCGCGCTGCGCGGCCGGCAGGATGCGCATCGCGAGATAAAACGAGCTGCCGGACGTGGCGGCAGCGGCGTCGATTTCTGTATCGTCCACGACAAGATTGGAAACAGCCAAGACGATCTCCGCTGGAGGCGCCCGCTGAAAGGCGTTCAAGAAGTTTTAATGCCTACTGCGCAACGCAGACGGCCCGCGCGCGCGGACACGCGCGAAACACCCGGCAGGGATGCCGGAAACGGCGAAAAGTATAACAACGTTTGTGAGATGCCGCAGTTTCGGGGGTGAATAAGGGCCGGAAGCAGGGCCGGGCGCCTGGTGGCAAGCCTTCCCGCCAGGCGCCGCGCGCCGGCATGACCGGAAAACTCAGGAGAAAGCCACCGAGCGGTTGCGTCCCTGTCGTTTCGCGCTATAGAGCGCAGCGTCGGCTTCGTTGATGAGCACGTCGTACGCCGGCACGCCCGCGCGCGCCGCCGCGCCGCCGACGCTGGCCGTCACCGGCACGCTCGTGCCCTGCACTTCGACCGGCGTGTCGGCGATCGTGCAACGAATCTTTTCCGCGACCCGCATGGCGTCTTCGAGAGGCGTACACGGTAGCAGCAACGCAAATTCCTCGCCGCCGAAGCGCCCGAACGTATCCTGCGCGCGCACCACCTCGGCGACCCGCTGCGCCATCACGCGCAACACCGTATCGCCAACGCCGTGGCCAAACTGGTCGTTGATTTTCTTGAAGTGGTCGAGATCGAACAGCAGGACGGACATCTCGCCGCCATAGCGCTGCCAGCGCGTGTACTCATCGCGCAGGCGCGCTTCGAAGTAACGCCGGTTGGCGATCCCCGTCAACCCGTCGCGGTCCGCGTATTCCTGCAGCTTGGCTACCGCTTCTTCCCGTTCGCGCTGCACGATGCTGACGTGCGTGACATCGGAGATGGTCACGCACACGGCCACCACCTCGCGATCGCGCATCAGCGGCATGAACGTGAGGTCCTGCTGCATGAAATCGACGCCGCCGGTAATCGGCCGGTCGTGATCGAACTTGAAGAGATAGGGGCGCTGCTCCCACGAACTGAACGCGAAGCTGCCGAGCTGAAATACGCTTTCGATCTTGCGCGACAGCCACACGCGCGGCAATTCCGGAAAATTCGCGAACAGCGATTTGCCGACCACCTGTTCCGGCGACAACCCGCTGTGGTCCTGCATGAAGCGGTTCCACATCAGCACCTTCATCTCGCGATCGAGCACGAAGATGCCGAAACCCACACGTTCGACAACCAGATCGCTCAACGAGTCCACAGGCACATTCATAAGCTGGACAGCAACTCGTCGAGCGCCTCGTTCATATGGCGGATCGACTCTTCGGCCATCAGCATCACGAGGTGCGCGCGGAAGCTCTGATCCTCGAGCGCAAAGTTGACCTCGACCAGCAGCGCGACTTCCCATTGCAGGACGCCGGGCTGGAATACGTCGTCGAGCGTCATTGCTTCACCGAGCAGGCCCGGCGCGGAGAACACCGGCGTGCGGCCGAGCTGGTCGAGAATGCACGAGACACACGCGCCCGTCAGCACGTTCGCGACGTCGAACACGAGTTCCTGCTGGCTCACCGCCTCGTAGCTCGAGCGCGAATAGGGATCGCTCACCAGCGCACACAACTGGTCGATGCTGTCGCTGCGGCAGATCACCAGCGCTTCGCCCTTGATGTCGGAACGAAAACCCTGACGCACCGCGCTCACCGTGTCCTCGATCCCGGTCATCTCGCGCAGCGCCGCTGCCGCCTGGCTCACCGCCACCACCTTCACGCGCGGTACCGACAATTCGATAAACGCATCGAGCAGACGCGCAAGACGCGTCGCGGCCTGGCCCATCGCCAGATTGGCGACCTCCTGCAGCGCGTCGCGCCGGTCTTCGGTGAGGACTGGCTCAGACATACAACCCGTACTCCTTGAGGATGGGTAGTACCGCCTCGGGCGTCACGGGCTTGGCGATGAATGCGGCGGCGCCGAGCGCGCGCACGCGCGACTGGGCCATCGGTTGAACATCGGCGGAAACGACAATGACGAAGGTGTTCAGGTCCTCATGCTGCAAGGCTTCCAGCACCTGATAGCCGGTCATGTCCGGCATCGTCAGATCGAGGAACATCACCGACGCCTTGCCTTCGCGATACAGGCCGAGCGCTTCGCGCCCGTTCGTCGCGTAGGACACGTCGACATCCCAGTCCGGCGGCAATGCCTTGGTGAGCACCTTGCGGGCAAGCAATGAATCGTCGGCGATCACAATGGGCAAAGGCATGGGCGGGTCGGTAAGCAGAATAAGCTCTTGCGCGTTAACGGCGGATAGAGTCAGTTTCTTTAGCGCGCAGTCTGTCGACTAGCGGTAAAGCGAGCTGAAGCTTGCGAGAATGCAGCTTGCAAACGAGCGGGGAGAGAGCGCACTGCGGCGCTTTTGACGGAAGCCGTGGGCGCGCATGGATGCGTGCAAGCACGGTGGACGACGGCTATGACCGGCATGTTCGAAGCCTACCCCGTAGATGAATCCGCGCGGCTTCACGGATCGGGCTGGTCCCCTTGCCGCGCGCCTGATTCCGCGAACGCCTTCGGTCACGCGTTGTGCGCGTTGTCTGGCGGCCCTCGCGGTAGATGCATCCGAACATGGCGGACACATTATTTGTGATGACGGCGATTTTCGAAGTAAAACGGCGGAAAGGCAATACGCCAATTTCGCTTTGATTAAAGAGATTTTCCCATTAGACACTACTTATGAAAATATTTTTGTAGATTTCGAAGGCTTTCTTTTACATTTATACTTTTGTGTACGTTTGCGCTTCTCGATTTGTCACTGATTCAAACGGCAGACAAATCATGGCGCGACCATGAGTCACAGATACCCGGCCTGCCGCTACCTGTCTATGCTTTTTGTATGAAACCGATTTTCGGCCCGATTTCTGGCCCTTTCGTCCCGAACGACCTTCGCGTTATCGACCATGACACCTGACCGGTTCGACCCGCCCGAAGCGAGCCGCAGCCCCGCTAGCCGCCAGGACGAGGCGCGTTTCCCGGCCGTGCCGGAGCAGAATTTCCACGTCCGCCGCATCACGCTGATCGCGTTGTTGATCACTGCCATTGTGCTGCCGTGCGTGTACGTCGCGGCAATGGCGTTCAGCGATCTGCGCACCCGCATGGCCGACGCGACCGACGTGACGCTGCGCACCGTGCGCGTGGCGGAAGAACACGCGCTGAAAGTGTTCGACATGAACGAGACGCTGGACGCGCGCGTCGTGGATCTGACGCAAGGTCTGGACGACAACGGCGTGCGCGCCCAGGAAGGCGAGATTCACGAGAAGCTGCGTACGATGGGCGGCGGCTACCCGCAGGTCGCGGCCGTATCGATTTTCGGCCACGAGGGCGACCTGCTCGCCACCAGCCGTTTCTATCCCGCTCCAGTGCTGTCCGTTGCCGAGCGCGACGATTTCGTCGGCATTCGGGACGGCAAGAGCCTCGAGCATGTCTCGAAGGTGATGGCGGGACACGTGACGGGCGAACAGCTATTCAATACCGGCGTGGAGCGTCGCGCCGCCGACGGCTCGTTTGGCGGGGTCGTGTCGGTCGCGCTGCGGCCCAGCTATTTCGACGCGTTCTACCGCGAACTGCTCGGCGGCAACGGCAGCACGCCGATGACCATGAGCCTGCTGCGCGCCGACGGCGCAATCCTCGCGCACTATCCGCGCCGCCTCGGCGAGCCGCTCGCGATAGGAGCGGCTTCGCCACTGGCTGAAGCACTGGCGCAGGGGCGGCGAGCCGGCGTCGTACGGATGCATTCCGACATCGACGGCGACAACGTGATCCTCGCGTTCCGGCGTGTGGGCGCCTATCCGCTCTACGTGTCGTGCGCCTATCGCACCGCGGCGATCTGGGCCGCCTGGTACCGGCACCTGAGCGTGCTGATCCTGTCGATGTTCACGCCGTCCATCGTGCTGTGGTGTGTCATCTGGCTATCGCTGCGCCGCCTTGGCGCCGAAGAAGAGGCGTGGGAGCGCTGGCAGGCCGAAGCCTCGATGCGCCGCTCGATCGAATCCGCGTATCGCCAGTCGCGCAAGATGGAGGCGCTCGGCAACCTGGTCGGCAGCGTGGCGCACGATTTCAACAACCTGCTCATGGTCGTTTCGGCCAACGTGCAGATCGCCCGGCGGCGCGGCACGCCGGGGCTCGACCGCGAGTTGTCGGCGATCGAGCGGGCACTCAAGAGCGGCCAGTCGCTTACCCGGCAATTGCTCGGCGTCGCGCGCAAGCAGCCGTTGCGCAGCGAGACGCTGGCGCTCGAGCGCTGGCTGCCGGCCTGCCGCGAACTGCTGCGCGCGTCGCTCGGCGCGAAGATTTCGCTGGTGATCGACATCGGCGTCAATATCTGGCCGATGCGTGTCGACGTCGCCGAGCTCGAACTGGCGCTGATCAACGTCGCCGTGAACGCGCGCGACGCCATGCCCAACGGCGGCCGCTTCACCGTTCGAGCCGCCAACATCACCTTCCGCCGTGAAGAAGGCTTTCCACTGACTGGCGACTTCGTGCAGCTCTCGCTCGAGGACACCGGCGGCGGCATGCCGCCTGAAGTGCTCGCACGCGCCTTCGAACCGCTTTACACGACGAAGCCCACCGGCATGGGCACCGGTCTCGGACTGCCGCAGGTTTTCGCCTTCTGTGAGCGTTCCGGCGGCCTTGCCGCGATCGACAGCGCAATCGGTGCGGGCACCTCGGTGCGGCTCTATCTGCCGCGCGCCACGGCCGAGCCCGAGGCCGAAGTGCCGGCCGAAACGGGCGTCGAGGAAAGCAGCTCGCCGCCCGGCTTGCGCATTCTGCTGGTCGAGGACAACGATGAAGTGGCCGCCGGCACCGAAGCCCTGCTGCAGATGATGGGCCACCAGGTCACGAGCGTGTTCAACGCCGACACCGCACTGCGCCTGTTCGACGACGCCCACGCGAAGCAGGCACGCACCGGCAGGCCGCTGCCCTTCGATCTGGTGCTGTCGGACATCCACATGCCCGGCACGATGAACGGTATCGACCTTGCCGAAGCCGTGCTGGCTTTCGACACCCGGCTGCAGGTCATTCTGGTCACCGGCTACGCGGAAGAACTCGACCGCGCGCGGCATGTGAACGTACGGGTGCTCTCCAAACCTTTCGATATCGCGCTACTGGAAACGCTCCTGCAAGATATTCAGCGCGATCTGGCGCAAACGGGCGCCGATCCGGCCGCGGCGTCGCATCCGGCCGGGTAAATCCAGGCGGGTCAGCGCCGCCATCAATTACCAGCGCTTGTAAAAGCGCAGTAGCGGTACGCCGCAGTTTCCACCTACGCCAATCGGCGTCGACGGCCAGCAGCAGGCGCGCGGGACCATCCTGCGGGCCCGGCATGATCGTTGCGACGTTTCTGAAGGAGGCCGACGCGCTCTTGCGCCGTCTGTTCCAGCAAAACCGTCGGGAGGCAGCTATGCGACACACTGTGATTGGTTTATTCGAGACCTATTCTCAAGCGGAAACCGCGCGCGACACGCTCGTGCAAACTGGTTTTGCACGCGAAACGATCGAGTTGCAAGCCAATCCGGAACCGTCCGTCGACTCCGCGACCGAGGAGGTCGCCAGTTCGGGCGTGCTCGCCAATATCGAGCGCTTTCTTTCAAGCCTGTTTGCTGCCGGCCCGCGCGCGCCGGACACGGCCCGTTACGCTGAAGCCGTGCGCCGCGGCGCTGTGCTGGTCTGTGTGAACGCGGCCAGCGAATCGCACGCGGAACTCGCTCGCAATACCTTGAATAGGCTGGGCGCAACCGACATTGGCGAGCGCTCGCCCGATTGGGACACACCATCGGAATCGAGTCGCGATCATTCGATACTCGACGAACTCGGCATCGGCGCGGTGACGCCCGGCACGCCGCATACATCGAGCGTTGCGACGCCCGGCGTAGCGACGCCCGGCGTCGATGCGCCCCGTTCAACCGTGCGGCCTGCCGATCCGGACGATACGCTCTATCCGCCGCCGCTCATGGGCACCGACGCGGAGCCGTTCATCCCGCCATCGCTCGCCGAGCGGCCGCTGCACGACCCGCTTAACCTGCCCGCCGATCCGCTGGCCGACGATGCAGGACGCACCGCGATTGCCGCCGGTTCGATGCCGGGCTCAGGCGCGATCTTGCAACCCGCCGAAGTGGTTCCCGAAACGGGGCAGCCAACTGCGGGTTTGGGCAACCAGATCCCGAACGAGTACCTGGAATACGAAGAGGATTTCCGCGCTCACTACGACGAGCAATACGCTGCCGAGAGTTCGCGCTATGAAGATTACGCGCCGGCCTATCGCTACGGCGCGGAGATCGGCCGCGACACGAATTATCACGACCGGCAGTGGGACGACATCGAACCGGAAGCCCGGCGTCATTGGGAAACCACCTCAGCGGACAGCACGTGGGAGCGCTTCAAGCTCGCTGTGCGTCATGGTTGGGAAAGAGTGACGGGGCATCACCACGTCTAAGCGGATGCAGGGGCAGCGCCGGCGTACCGTGAGCTCACGGACAACGGCGGCGCGGCCCTTCTGGGCGTGTACGCGGACGGGCCGTCAGGCAGCGGTCTGACGTTTGACCCACGCGACGTAGCGATCGACAAACGTCTGCAGGAACTGGCGGGTGCCGTCGTTCAGGATCTCGCCTTTCTCGTTGATGGCCGACGCGTCGTGCTTGATGAACATTTCGGGCTGGGCAAGCGTAGCCACGTCGAGATAGGCCAGCACGTTGCGCAGATGCTGTTGCGCCAGCGCCGTGCCGGTTGCGCCAAGCGAGGTGCCGAGCACGGCACCGGGCTTGTTGCCCCACGAATTGGTGCCCCACGGCCGCGAGCCCCAGTCGAGTGCGTTCTTCAGGACGCCCGGTATGGAGCGGTTGTACTCGGGCGTGACAAACAGCAGGCCGTCAGCGGCTTCGACGCGCTGCTTCAGGTGTTTGGCAACTTCGGGATAGTCGGCGTCGTAATCCTGGCTATAAAGCGGCAAGGTGCCAATATCGATGAATTCGAACGTGAAGTCCGCGGGCGCAAGTGAAATCACGGCTTGCGCCAACTGGCGGTTGAACGACTCGCGGCGCAGGCTGCCGACAACGACTGCGATGTGATAGGCCATGTTCGCTTCCTTAAAGTAAGGCGCTCGACGCGCGAAAGGGTACGAACTGTCCATCATAGGCAAAAGCCGCGCGAGATGGCGGCGACGAGTATAAAAACGGCAGCTTTCAGCAGCGCGGACCACCGTCCCGAAAATTACAGGCGGTGGATAACCCGGTAGCACCTAAAGTTATCCACAGATTCACTGAATAACCTTGTGGATAACTGGTACTTTTGCCTTGTCAATCAAGCATGCTTTCGGCCTAGGACGATTTGAGGCAAACGCGTGTTTGTCACCGTCATTCCGGCACGGCGATATCGCCATCCACGAGTTGCCAGCCATACGTCTCGGCAAACGACTGGGCTGCGTCGGCCGTTTCGAAGAACGGCATGTCCGCGTGCCCCCGAAACGGGTAGATCACGCGCTCGTCGCTCAGCCGGATCACTTTCAGCGTCGGCACCGTCCCGCTGGAGGTTCGACGCGACGACACCGCGACCTGATAGTTCGCGCGGCCGGTCAACGGCGGGGAATTCACGCCCTGCGAGCGCCTGGAAACATGACTTGCCATCGGCGCGCGCATCAAAGGCCGGCGATCGACTGGCCGACAACCATGCCGTCGATCACCCGTTCCGCGTAACTTGTCGACGCAATCCGCGCGTCGCCGGCCGCGCCAAACGGCGAACGGCTCGGCACGTGAAAGACACGGCTGCTGGTCAAGGTGTCGTCGGTGCCGCGCCGGCAGATTCGCACGGCGGCGTCGAAGCCCGCATCGTAGTGGCGGGCGCCGTCGGGAGAGCGCGGCTGGTGTGGATAAACCAGCGGATAAATCTCAAGGCCCCGATAGCTTCTGATCGTATTGTTCATGGTGGTCGTCTCCGGTGAAGGATCTCGCCTGGAACGTGTTATGGATGGGCGGCGTGACGCCGGGCGAGTCGCGGCGTTGCAGCGGAAGATACGGTGCTGATCGGCGATGCGCATGACGAGCGGCCACTTGGCCAGGCCACGCCGACGACATCGCAAAACAGGGTAGAAGGAAAGGACCCTGTTCGATTCAGGGCGCTGTGATGAGAGGCAGATGCCTGAGGGACTGCGCAAGACGCGCAGGAGAACTGCAAGCTGTTGGGCCACTGTAACACGTTAGAAGCGTGAGCATTAGACGCATTTGCGTGCCGGGCGCGGGTGTTGCTTCGGAGTGCCGGGTATTGTGTACCGCTTTGCGTTTCGCGATGCTCATACGGCGATGCAGTGGGTCTTTGCCAGGCTCCGCCGATACCTTGCACGCACGCGTCAAACGTCTCGAGATTATTGAATACGAAAAAAGGGCGCCCTTATCGGCGCCCCTTTTTTGGCTTCGAGAATCTGTCTCGTCAGCGGACTCGCGCTGGACATGTGTCCAGCTGCGTTCTTCAGACGATTAGTTGCCGAAGAACACGTTGCAGTACGATGCCGGGCCGTTGCATTGAGCCGGCGCGGCGGCCTGAGCGGCGCCCGAAGCAGCGGCAAACAGGGCGACGGAAGCGATCAGGGCGGTAAGAATGCGTTTCATGGTGTAGCTCCTCTTCAGTGCGTTGGTGTGCGATCGGATGCGATCGATGGACTGAAGAATAGCGATTCAGTGTCCGCATAAAAACACCGAAGAGAAGAAGACTTTTTTTCAAATATTGAAATAATTCAGGTGCGCATTTAATGTGGATCTGCGACCTGCTTTGACGCGTACCTGACTGCACATCTCATCCATACGCCCAACCTTGCAAGTTGTCACCGGAGCGTAGATTTCATTTTGCGCAATAATGTTTTTTGCTTTCATCAGTCCAGTCATAAACTCCGTCGCGGCACGACTAAGCTCATCAGGTCATCGCTTGCCGGCGGGCACATGTTCAATACCAATTCGCTTGCGCAGCAACCTGCGGGAGAATGGCGCACACATCAGGGTACTGCGCGAGGAAACTCACCCGCCTATGAACTGCAACGATTCAGAAGAAAACGTGCTGCAACCGCAAGCGCGGCGACGGAGCCTGCCATGGCGCAAGTAAGCGGGCCGGCGCTCGACGATCCCGTCTACCTGACGCAACTGCGGCGCGACCTGGTGCGCTTCGCCCGCTTGCAACTGCGCGATGCCGCTGCCGCCGAAGACGCCGTCCAGGAGGCTCTCGCCGCTGCCTGGACGCAAGCCGACCGGTTTGCCGCGCAATCGGAACACAAGACGTGGGTGTTCGGCATCTTGCGGCACAAGCTTGTCGACACTTTGCGCGCCCGGCAGCGCACAGTGAACCTGTCAGCGCTGGAATCCGAAATCGATGGCGAAGCGCTGCTCGATCGCGAGCTCTTCAAGGACAACGGCCACTGGTCACGCGAAGCCAAGCCCCAGCCGTGGCCGACGCCGGAAACCGCGCTACGTCAGCAGCAATTCTGGACCTTGTTCGAGATGTGTCTGGATCACCTGCCCGAACACATCGGGCGCGTATTCATGATGCGCGAATTTCTCGATCTCGACACCGAGGCGATCTGCGCCGAATTGCAGATGACCGCCAATCACTGCAGCGTACTGATCTATCGCGCGCGCCTGCGCCTGCGCACTTGCCTGAGCGAAAAAGGCCTATCCAGAGAGGATGCGAATGGGGAAGTGTAAGAACATCACGCGCCTGCTGTCGGACGCGCTCGACCGCCGTTTGACGACCGGCGAATGGGTCGCGATCCGGCTGCATCTGCCCACCTGCAGCGGCTGCCGCAATTACCGCAAACAGATCCGCCTGTTGCGCGTGGCAGCGCATACGGTGAGCGGGATCGCGACACCGGGGACAGGCGGCGGCGACGACTGAAACGGCGCCGGAATCTGGACGGCGCGTCGAGCAATAGCGTGACGGGCCGCGTTGAGGGCGGTGCATGGAACCCGCCCTCAACGCCAGGCTTGTTTAGCGCTCGCCGGGCGATGTGTTCCGATAGCGCTCGAAAAAGCTCGCGTGCGCTGCTTCGTCGACGGAAACGGGATGCGCGGTGGCGCCGGCCGGATGTTTGGCCAACTGCGCACGCGTGCGGATCGGCCGATGCTGGAAATTGCCGCCGCAGTTCGGGCACACGTTGCGCAACACGCTGAGTGCACACACTTCGCAAAAGGTGCATTCGTACGTGCAGATCATCGCGTCAGGTGCGTTTGGCGGCAATGATTTGCCGCACCCTTCGCAGGACGGTCTCAGTTCAAGCATGGTGGCTCCAAGTCGGCGGGGAACGAGGTGCGG
The DNA here is from genome assembly GCF_009455635.1 of Paraburkholderia agricolaris. Taxonomy (NCBI): domain Bacteria; kingdom Pseudomonadati; phylum Pseudomonadota; class Betaproteobacteria; order Burkholderiales; family Burkholderiaceae; genus Paraburkholderia; species Paraburkholderia agricolaris. The sequence goes on along the minus strand of NZ_QPER01000002.1, from coordinate 7,262 downwards.
GACTGCGCCTCGCCTATTTCGAAGCAGTGTAAGCGGACCAGGTCACGTGGAATTGACAGCCGGGCGTCAATTCCTGCCACCGTTGCGTGCATCTCCATGCAAAAACTCAGGTCAGCACGGTCCACAACGCGAACGTCAAGACGAGGCCGACGACGGAAACGATCGTCTGCAGCACCGACCAGACCATCACCGTCTGTTTCAATTGCAACCCGAAGTACTCGCGCACCATCCAGAAGCCCGCATCGTTCACGTGGCAGAAGAACACGGAACCGGCCCCGATCGCGAGCGCCATCAACGAATTGTGCGTCGCGCTGAGACCCGCGACGACCGGCGCGACGATACCCGCGGTCGTGGTGGTCGCCACCGTCGCGGAGCCGGTAGCTTGCCGCAGCGCGACCGCAATCAGCCACGCCAGCAGAATCAGCGGCACATGCGCGCCGACTGCGATCTTGCCGATCGTCGTGCTGATGCCGGCCACCACGAGCGCCTGCTTGAGGCCACCGCCCGCGCCGATGGTCAGCAGCAGCGCGGCGATCGGCGGCAGGCTTTTGCGCAGAATGCCGCCGACCCGGTCGCGCGCCATGCCCCGTGACCAGCCCAGCGCCACCACCGCGAACAGCACGGTGAGGCCGAGCGCGACCAAGGGCTCACCGAGAAAATCGAGCACGTTGAACAGTACGGTCTCGGGTTGCAGCACCAGTTTGGCGACCGTGCGGCCTAACATCATCGCGACCGGCAGCAGGATCGTGATGAGTGAGATCGCGAAACTCGGCGGCTCACCGGTGTTTGGCGACGCGGTGAAAAGCTTGCCCATTTCTTCCGGCTCGACCACGTGCATCCGTTTCGACAGCCAGATGCCGTAGAGCGGGCCCGCGAGAATGACCGCGGGAATCGCGACGATCAGGCCAAGACCGAGCGTCAGACCGAGATCGGCATGCAATGCGCTCACGGCAATCAGCGGCCCCGGATGCGGCGGCAGCAGGGCGTGCAGCGTGGTCATGCCGGCAAGCGCGGGAATCGCAATCCGCAGGATCGGCTGCTGCGAGCGGCGCGCCATCACGAAGATGATCGGCACCATCATCACCAGGCCGACTTCAAAGAAGAGCGGCAAGCCGACGATGATCGCCACCAGCGCCATCATCCACGGGAGCGTGCGAGGTGTGGAATGTTTGAGGATAGTCGAGACGAGTCGGTCGGCCGCGCCTGATTCCGCCATCAGCGCGCCGAGCATGGCCCCAAGCGCGATGATGATGCCGACGTCCCCGAGCAGCGCGCCAGCGCCTTTGCTGAATGCGCTGGCCACCGCTTCCAGCGGCAACCCGGCCGAAAAGCCTGCCGCGAACGTGCCGACCAGAATCGAGAGAAACGGCGCAAGCTTCAGCACGCTGATGAAAACGATGATCAGTGCGAGCCCGAGCACGCACGACAGGATCAGTTGAGTGTCGTGGGATGACCACGGCGCGAGTGTTGTCGTCAGATGCACGATGTCCCTTTTTTCGATTGACACAGCCGCGACTGCGTGCGGATGAAGGATTGTAGCGGGGCACGCCGACTCGACGCTGCGAGGCACGCAGGTAGGGATCGCAGATGTCTGGACTCTTCGACGTGATTTGCTTATGCAAATTTATCGGTTCGTCCAGGCTTGCAGACGAATTATCGTCGGAGGCAATCGGTCCGTTTTGCGTCCGTTTTCTGAACGAGCACTTTTATGTCCCGTCCTCTGCTGCTCAAGCGCCGCGCACTGATCGCCGGCGTGGGCGCCTCGCTGGCCGCCGCGGCCTTGCCTATTGTCTCGACATCCGTCTTCGCTGCGAATGTGCGTCCGAAGGAATTTCGCATCGGCTACCAGAAAGCAGCCAATACGCTCGTGTTGCTGAAGGCGCACGGCACGCTCGAGAAGCGGCTCGCGCCGCTGGGCATCACGGTCAAGTGGACAGAGTTTCCCGCCGGACCGCAATTGCTTGAAGGACTGAACGTCGGCGCAATCGACTTCGGTTATGTCGGCGAGGCGCCGCCGGTATTCGCGCAGGCGGCCGGCGCAAACTTCGTCTACACGGCTTATGAGATCCCGACGCCGCATGCGGAAGGCATCCTTGTACATCAGGACGCGCCAATCAAAACGCTAGCGGATCTGAAGGGCAAGAAGATCGCATTCAATAAAGGCTCGGATGTTCACTGGTTTCTGGTCGCCGCCTTGCAGAAGAGCGGCGTGAAGTACAGCGATATCCAGCCCGTCTTTCTGGCTCCCGCCGATGCGCGCGCGGCCTTCGAACGCGGGTCGATCGACGCATGGGCGATCTGGGATCCGTTCCTCGAGGCGGCAAAACGCCAATCGAACGCCCGCTTGCTTGCCGACGCCGAAGGTATCGTGAGCCACCATCAGTTCTTCCTGAGCGCGCGACCGTTCGCCGAGCAAAACGGCGACGTGCTCGCTATCGTGATGGACGAAGTAGGCAAAGAGGGGGCGTGGGTGCGCGGCCACTACAGTGAAGCAGCCGCCCAGCTTGCGCCGATTCAGGGGCTCGACGCAGGAGTGATCGAAGCGGGTTTGCGACACTACGCGCACGTCTACAAACCCATCGACGCGGACGTACTTGCCGAGCAACAACGTATTGCCGACACGTTTAGCGAATTGCGCATCATCCCGACGAAGATCGTGACGAAGGATGCTGCGTTACCTGCCAAGGCCTAGGGCAATTTTCACTTAGGCCATAGTGCTTAGGCGTCTAGGCAAATAGCGCTTCGACATTTTCCGGCGGGCGGCCAATCACGGCTCGCCCGTTCCGCACGACGATCGGTCGTTGCAGCAGGATCGGATGCTTTGCCAATGCTTCGTATAACTGAGCGTCACTCAGAGTGAGGTCGGAGAGATCGAGCGCTTTGTATTCGGCTTCGGTGTCACGGATCATCTCGCGGACTGAGCAACCCAACTGCGCGTTGAGTTGTTTGAGTTGCGCGACTGTGAGTGGCTGCTTCAAGTATTCGACAACTTCCGTTGGTTCGTTCGCGCTGTTGTAGGTGTTGGCAATCAGATCGCACGCGGCGCGAGATTTTGAGCAACGAGGGTTGTGGTAGATGGTGATCATGGTTGTTGAGTAGGTGGTGTTGGTATTGGGTGGCGTGACGCTTCTTGCGGAGATTCTAGCGGGTGCTGGAGGGGCAGGTGCACTGGGTGAGGCGGGTGTTGGGGTGACTGAGTTTCTCTTGGTTGGGACAGGCGCGTTGCCTGTTAGCGGCTCGGGGTAATCGGTTTATGCGCATAAAGTGCAGGTGGAAATTTGTCGTTACGTGACTGAGGACCGCATAGGTCACTCGGCGTAACGCTTCACTTCGTGTGCTGTGGTGGCCGGTCTCTGTGCATCAAAGCGGGGCTTCGCGCATCGCCAGTCCCAGTCCCAGTCCCAGTCCCAGTCCCAGTCCCAGTCCCAGTCCCAGTCCCAGTCCCAGTCCCAGATGCCGTGCCGTGCCGTGCCGTGCCGTGCCGTGCCGTGCCGTGCCGTGCCGTGCCGTGCCGTGCCGTGCCGTGCCGTGCCGTGCCGTGCCGTGCCGTGCCGTGCCGTGCCGTGCCGTGCCGTGCCGTGCCGTGCCGTGCCGTGCCGTGCCGTGCCGTGCCGTGCCGACAAAATCATACCGGTCCGCGTGGTCAACCCTCACTGCGGCAGCGACTCGACGTGTGGGCAGAGCGCAATGGGTTTATGCGCATAAAGATAACCGGGCGAACCGGCTCGCTGAACACGAAAGCGTCCCGCAGGTGAACCTCGCCGCCAGCAGCTGGGCCGCGCAAAAGCGCGATATGGCAAAACCAGATCTGGTTCATAAGGGCTGCGTCGAATCTGGATACGACGGACGCTATATCCGAGGGTGCCAGCCGCACTGTGCTCAACCGCGGCCACTTCACTTTTCGCCCCTTCATACCGTCTGACATCTCCCAGACGCCACCAGCTTGTTCCCACTGATCGCGCTTCATCGCTGCTGCGCTATCGCTCACCTTCTTTATGCGCATAAACCTATCCCGAACGGCTAATTCTTCTCGCGTTTACACAAAAACGATTGAAATGAGAATTCATCCAGGTAAAATCCATTTGCGTCTAAAAAGAGGAGGTTAAGATTGTGGCAGCAGAAATCATCGCGGTAACTCAGCAGAAGGGTGGGGTCGGAAAGAGCACAATCGCGATGCATCTCGGGGCTGCGTTCCATGAGAAGGGTAAGCGCGTCCTCGTCGTAGACGCAGATGGTCAAAACACGCTGATCCATTGGGCCAGCGCATCATCCGACGGCGAAACCGGCATCCCCTTTCCAGTTGTCAATCTCTCCGAAGCCGGCAGCCAGATCCATCGCGAGATCAAGAAATTCGTGGCTGACTACGACATCATCGTCGTCGACTGCCCGCCCTCCATCACCGAGAAAGTGTCCGGCGTCGTGCTGCTTGCAGCGAGCGTTGCGATCATGCCGACGTCGTCGTCGCCCGCCGACTATTGGTCAAGCGTCGGACTGGTGAAGCTCGTGCAACAAGCCCAAGTAATGAACGAGGACCTGCGCGCAGTCTTTCTGCTGAACAAGACCGAAGAGAAACGGATGCTGACGCGCGAACTGAAGCGCGCGTTGGAAGAACTCGGCTTCCCTCTGCTCAAGACCCAGATCCCAACGCGCGAAGCCTACAAACAGGCGATGGCGTTAGGGCAAACAGTGCTTCAGATGAACGATCGCGGCGCCAAGCTCGCCGCCATCGAAGTACGGGCGTGCGCCAACGAGATCGCAGCCCTGCTCCCTTGAATTTATGCGCATAAAGGACCCTGAATGAAACCCTCCCAATTCGCCAAAGGCTTTCAAGCACGTCCTGATACGACCAGCAGCGAAAAGCGAACCGCCCTCGACCGCCTGAATGCGATCGACGACATGGTCAAGACTGGCGATGTACCGAGCCGCACCATCCAGCCGGTGACGCCGCAGGAGGTCGCAGAAGTCGACGCTGCCGATACCGCCAATGAGTCAGCGGCCTATCGCGCGTGGCGGATCGAGCACGCATACCGTCCGGGCCAGGTGATCGAGTTGACGCTCAAAACGATCAAACCCAGCCCGTTCAACCCGCGCCATTTCTATCTGAAATCGTCGATTGCCGAGCTTGCTGTCAATCTGGCAAAGCAGGGACAGCAGCAGGCCATTCACGTCATTCCCGATTACGACAATCCCGGCACCTACTTCGTCAGCGACGGCGGCCGGCGTGTGCGGGCGCTTAAGGAAGCGAACAAGGAATCGGTGAAGGCAATCGTGATCGATCTGCCGATCGGCCTCGAAAGCTACAAGCTCGGCTATGACCTCAACGTCCAGCGCGACTCGCAGACGGTGTTCGACAACGCGGTCGTCTGGAAACGCTTCCTCGACGACCGGCATTTCCAGAGCCAGAAGGAGCTTGCCGAACATCTTGGCCTAGACGAATCGACCGTCGCCGTGGCGCTGTCGATTGCAAAGCTGCCCGAGGCGGTAATGCATGAGATGGTCGCGAGGCCTGACCGCTTTGGTTCGAACATGGCGTATCAGGTGGGCCGCTATCACACTGCCCGCGGCGCCGAAGCCACGCTACGCCTGATCAACAAAATCCTCTCGGACGACCTGAGCACGCGACAAGTCGCGGACATCGTAAAGGGCAGGGCAAGCGCGCAGGAAAGTACCAAGCCGGCGGGGCGTCAGCGTTACGCGCAGCGTCTGGAAATCAAGCTTGGCGGAGTTGCTGTCGGCGACCTGAAATCGTATGGCGACGATCGAATCGAACTGCGCCTGAAGGGTCTTACGCGTGAAAAGCGTGACGACATTCTTCGTCAGATTGAGAAGATGCTGAAGTAGCAGAGCGGAAACTTTCCGCAGGGAAAAAAACGGCGGCGCACCAAAGTGCGCCGCCGTTTCTCTTGATGACCAGATTACGCCGCGCGCGATTGGCTCAGCGTGAAGGCGAGCAGATCGCCATCAGTGGGTTCGCCCCACGTTTTGCGAGCCAGCCAATCGAAGAACGCCGTGTCGACGATCTTCGAATCCAGCCCACGACGGCGCCAGTCGTCCCGCATATGGGTGCCGAGACCCGGCAACTCGTCGTCCTCAAATGACTTCCGGGCGATCTCCCGCTCGGACTCACCTTGCTCCTCGTAGAGCTCCCGCGCTTCCTTGCGGCGAACCGCCGAGTACTCGCCAAGCAGACGCGCTTTCAAGTCGTCTGCCGGCGCGGCCACTGCGGCCTTGCCGCCAGCGGACGGCAGCGCCTCGACCGGCGGTGCATAGCCCTTCTTCAACGCGTCCTTGAACAGAGCCGGTGCACTACGCACAGGCGGCAAAGACGTGCTGCGCATGCGTTGCTCGGTCATCTGCAGCGCCGCGCGAATCCGGTTTTCTTCGCTGTCGGCATACAGCGTTTGCGCTTCTTTCAACGGAATGCCGATCTTCACCATCCGGTCGACCAGGGTGCTATCGAACACATTCGGGTGCTCGTCGAGTGCAAGCATGGGCTGCTTGCGCTCGGTCACGCGGAACTGGATCTCGGCGACCCGCCGCCCTTCCCGGTGCTCGATCAATTCGACAAAGATGTTGGTGACCGCATTCACTTCGGCGATGGCGGGGCGCAAGTAATCGCGTTTGAAGTACTTGTACTCGCGCTTGGCCTCGTCGCCGGCTTCGGTATCGGGGGTGCCGGACAGGATAGGCCGCCACCATTCCCATGTCTCGCGCATCGTCAGATGGCTCGGATTAGTCAGGTAGCGAACGCAGATTTCGTAAAGGGCGAGACCCGCGCTACTGCGCAACTGGCTCTGGAACTGCAGACTCAGTCGCGCATACTGAACCGGATCGAGCAGTTTTTTCTTGATCTTGGGGGCGAACGAGAATTCCACCCAGACGCGGCGAGTAGTGGGATCCTCGAGAATTTCCGCGTCGGCAATCAACGTGGAGATACCCCATTTCCGGCCCGGCTTCTGGCTGGACGTGCCCGTGCTCCATTCGACCTGCACCGACACCATGCGCCGCAAGTGCTCCTTGACCAGTGCCGTGTCGTTCGAATCGAATGCCGAATTGGCGACGATGTCGGACAGCAAGGCCCGATAAGTGTCACCGGACTCGTCAGCTTGCTGAGCGACCGCAAGCAGAACGTTGAACAGCTTGCGGGTAAGGAGCGTGATCTTGCCGCTCTTGGGCTGGATAGCGATCGCCTCAACGGCCTTGCGTAATTCGGCCGAGCTCGGGCTGACTACATCTGTCTTCTTCGCGCGCTTCGTGGCCAT